>CAWAGP010000010.1:0-1218899 GCA_963781705.1 uncultured Chloroflexia bacterium | reverse complement strand
CCGCCGAGCCTTTGCCAACGCCGACGCGTGAAACACGCAATTGCAGGCCCATCCATGGTCGCCCGACCTCCAGCTTGTGGTTGCCCCAGGGGCACAGCGCGTCGGGCTCAACGCTGGCCGTCCGCGCTAGACTTCGGTTCGTCGGGGCGTAGCGCAGTCTGGTAGCGCACTTGAATGGGGTTCAAGAGGTCGGAGGTTCGAATCCTCTCGCCCCGACCATTCCCACGTCTTCTGTATTCGCGTGATTAGCCGAGTAGCCATATCGCGCTGAGCGCCAATCGCTCTTCATTACGTCCGAGCAACCGCATGGACAATCGCCCGGGTCGCGGACTAGGCTGCGACCCGGCGCACTCCTGCCCGGCGCTTGAGGAGAGGGAACCGTCCATGAACCGCCTTTTCAGTGCGGGCGCGCTGGCCGCCGTGTTGTGTCTGCCCACGCTCGGTGCGACACCGATTGCCGCCGCGTCACCGTTAGGGTTCGACGCGCAAAGCGCCGCCGCAACTCACGATGTCCAGATCGCGGCGAAGCACTTCAAGAACTGCACCGCGCTGAACAAGGTGTACCGGCATGGTGTCGGCAAGCCTGACGCGGTTGACCACGTCAGAGGACACACGCGGCGGGTCACGAACTTCTACGTCAGCAAGGCCCTTTACAAGGCGAACAAGGGCTCGGATCGCGACCATGACGGGATTGCCTGCGAGAAGTTGTAGGTGAGCCGTTCAACCTGGCTTCGCCACAACCTCTCAAGCGTTGGACCGCAAACACACGCTAACTCGCCGGCCCTATCAGTCACGGCGGGGAATCTGAGACCCCCAGGGCGGCGAGCCGTCTGATGCCCGGCATCGGTCCGGTCGAGTTGGCCGCCATTCTCTTCTGGAGCATCGTCGGCGCGATCGTCGCTGGGGCTTGGACCGCGAAACGGCTGGAGCCCGGGTGCCGCGGCGGTCGTCGGTGCGCTTCTAGGGTTGATTGGTGTCCTGATAGTCGTCGTGGTGCGGGGCGGCGGGCCGACCAGCACCGAGCTCGAGCTTCACCGGCAGTGGGACGCATGGTTGCGACAACAGGGCACCCTGCAGAGTGGGCCGCCCACTTGGAAGCGGCAGACTGCGTGGGCGCCGCCTCCATGGATTGCCGAGGCGCCCTTCGAAAGAAGCGCCCGCCCGCCGCTATTCGAACCGCCCCACCTCGGTGACGACCTTCGCGCTGTTCCTGCCATCGGCAGTCATTGGTCCGCATGCATCCCGTTCTACCTGATGGTCGCCGGGCTCGCCCTGGCGTTGGTCCTCAATTCGCTGCCGTCGGCAGTCGCCTCCGTGGCCGACCTGTACCTGCAGTTCTTCTTCATTCCGCCCGCGCTGTTCACCTTCTTCATCGCCGGTCTCGTCGCGCCGCGGGCCGGGTACGTGGTCGGGTTGATCTATGGCGTGATTGCTGGCGTCATCTGGTCGATCGCCATCCTGGCCACCGGCCTGAGCACGACGACTGACCCGACAACCCCGGCAACCGCGTACGACGCGCCCACGGTCGTGCTCAACATGCTCGCGATCGGCGTGATTTACGGTGTTTTGGCAACAGTCCTTGGTCGCTTCATCAGACGCTTGATCGACAACCTGAGGGCTGCGTGACAGACCCTGAGATCGCCGCCGCCTGTTAGCGGGAGATCGGCGAGGGGAGGGTGCCGAGGTGAGCAACGGGGCGCGACCAGCAAGCCCAAACTGCCCAAGCCGGGGCGACAGACCGCACCCGAGCGTCTCGCTTGACCCTAGACTGGCAGCGGAGCGACGCCAAGGTTGAGTCCCGAGAATTGGTGTAACAGCGGATTGGCCGGGAAGTAGAGCGGCCACCGCGTCATCCTCACGTCGTTGGAGTAGCAACCGACGACAGGAGGAACACCACGATGGCCACGGACAGCATGGCGCTGGTCGAGACACTGCGCAAGGCGATCGCCGACGGCGATGTCGACTTCCGCGGCACGGGGTTGTCTATCTGCCTTGGAGTGGGGTAGGGTCCGCACCTCGGGAGGAGGCGTTGGACGGGGGGTCCAACCGGCACGGCGTGAGCTAATCGGTCGCCATTCGTCGAGCTGAGCCAATGGCGAGACCGGCCTGTCCGTGTCGGGCGTGAGTGCGCCCAGGAAGGACCTGTTCGCCATGTCCGCCTCGCTGCTGCGGCTGATGCCCCGGCGTTCGATCGCCCTGATCGTATCGGGCGCCCTAGCCGGCGTCCTCGTCGGTGCCACCGTGGGTATCGTCATGGCCTCGGCCTCCCCGCGCGTCTACGACGGCCCACTCACCGGCTGTCTCTCACGACACGGCCAGCTCAGCAATGTCGCCAAGTCGGCTACCACCCCGGCCCACCGCTGCGCCCGAAACCAGACCCAGGTCACCATCAGCGGCGGCGTTGGCTTGCCCGGTCCGGCCGGCTCGCCCGGTCCTTCGGGCGTTCCCGGCGCACCCGGTCCTTCGGGCGTTCCCGGCGCACCCGGTCCTTCGGGCGTTCCCGGCGCACCCGGTCCTTCGGGCGTTCCCGGCGCACCCGGTCCTTCGGGCGTTCCCGGCGCACCCGGTCCTTCGGGCGTTCCCGGCGCACCCGGTCCTTCGGGCGTTCCCGGCGCACCCGGTCCTTCGGGCGTTCCCGGCGCACCCGGTCCTTCGGGCGTTCCCGGCGCGGACCCGCTCGCCGGACTCAATTGCGCGACCGCTCAGATCATCGCCTGGAACGGCACCGCATGGGAGTGCGCGGATGACAGCGACACGCTCGCCGGCTTGGCTTGCACCGAGAACCAGTCGCTGCGCTGGAACGCCACCTCTGCCGCCTGGGAGTGCGCGAACATCCCGATCAGCGCGAACCTTTTCATGCAGCCCTTCCCGCCGCCATGCTGCACGGTCAGCGACATCTTCACTTCGTGGAGCCCGAACGTCGACCCGAATGGCTCGTGCGACATATTCACCGAATGCGACATCACCCTCGTCGACGTCGTCGACCACACATCTTGCTCGGTGCAGCTGACCGGGAATTCGGGCGCAGACGCAGCCTGGATCGCAGCCAACGTGCTTCTGCTTCCGGACAGGATCGTGATATCTAACTTGTCGGACATCTTCGACGAGCAACTGTTCGTCGCTGTCTCCTGTGTGGTCTGACGACGAATGAGACAAGTAGCGTCCTGGCCGCCGAGTTTCGGTACCGCCAGGCCTTCCTCACGAAAAGTCTGAGTAGCAACTCAGGGAAAGACCGCGACCATCGCCACGGGCTGGTAAAGACCACGCGTGAACACCCCTCGCCTTGCAGCGAGGCCCTCACTCGTCAACAGCGCGTCCGGGAATCACACCCAAGGCGTTGGATCTGTCCGGGCAGGCCCGCTGAAGCGCACCGTTTGGAAGGTGAGTAGGCGCGTGGTCGGGTCGCGCCATGCGTCCTCCGGCAGGCCGGCCTTGTCGCACACGGCGCTCCACAGCTGTGGCCCATCCCAGCCCATATCAGTGGCAACCTGGGGCAATAGCAGTCCGCGGAGCCCGGCGCTCTCGACCATCACGCCGTCGGTGCCCACCCGGATGGAACCCGGGTCGGCGATCTGGGCAAACTGACCAAGAACGGAGATCTCGACGTTCAGCGTGGCGAGCTCAGCCGGCTGGAGCGGCCAGAAGCGCGGGTCGTCGAGCGCTGCCCTCAATGCGGCATCGGCCACCGCGTGGGGCAGCGGACGCAACGGCTCGAGTGCGCCCATGCAGCCTCTCAAATCGCCGTCCTCGAACAGGGTCACGAACGCCGCCGCACGATGGCCGGCAACGCGGTGCTGTCGTGTCTCTCTCAGCCGGCCGCTGAGCGACTCGGGCGGCAGCGCGCCCGTCGCAACGGCCAGTGCGCTGCGCGCGATACGCAACAGCACCGCCTGATCCTCCGGCGTCAGGTCGGGAGGGGCAGAGCTGACGGTGTCCTGCGGGATGGCGCGATCCAGGAGCGACGGCAAGGCAAACCCCTCGCTAACGACTCATCAATCATCTTGCGCAGGCGGCTGCCCGCTGGTGAGGGTCATTTCGCCCGAAAGAAGGACCGCACGGCACTGGTGGGCGCAGGTGGGCAAGGCCAGATTTCAGGGTGACGCCATGGCAGCTCTCACGTCATCGTCCGCGTGGGCCGTTCCGTCGGCGCTGGCTGAGCCACAGCCCGATGGGAGCGTCCGCTGCGGCGTGTGCGCGCACCGCTGTCTCGTCCGGCAGGGCCGGGCCGGTATCTGTGGCGTCCGTCAGAACCGCGCCGGCACGCTCGTGTGCCTGGCGTACGGGCAGGTCGCGGCGATCGGTCTTGACCCGATCGAAAAGAAACCACTCTTCCACGTGGATCCCGGCTCGCTGGCTTACTCGATCGCGACGCCGGGCTGTCCCTTCCACTGCACCTTCTGCCAGAACTGGGAGATCGCCCAGGGCCCGCGCCTGGGCCTCGATATTCCGCAGCGTGCGCTGCCGCCGGCCGGCGTGGTCGCCGAGGCGCTCAGGCTGCGGGCACGCTCGATCGCCTACACCTACGTCGAGCCGACGGTCTTTCTCGAGTACGCCCTCGACACGGCCGGCCTGGCCCGTGCGGCCGGCCTGCGCAACCTGTTCATCACCGATGGCTACGCGACGCCTGCGGCGACCGACCTTCTCGCCGGGGTCATAGACGCCGCGAACGTCGACCTCAAGTCCTTCGATGACGCGTTCTATCGCCACCTGTGCGGCGCGCGCCTGGCACCGGTGCTCGACACAATCGTTCGCATGCGCGGGGCCGGGATCTGGCTCGAGTTCGACGACCCTGGTCATTCCCGGCCGGAACGACTCTGACGCGGAGCTCCGCGCGCTCACGAACTGGATCGTTGACGCACTCGGTCCCGCCACGCCGTGGCACGTCAGCCGCTTCTACCCCGCGCACCGGCTGCTCGACGTGCCGCCGACGCCGCCGGCGACGCTGCTGCGCGCGGCGGCCATCGGTCGCGCCGCTGGCCTGCAGCACGTGTACGTCGGCAATGCGCCTCAGGTCGGCCTCGAGGACACGTCCTGCGCCGGCTGTGGGCAGCTGCTCGTCGGGCGCTCTGGCTACACCGCCACCTCGCACCTGACCGACACGGGCGCATGCCCGCGCTGCGGCAGGCCGCTCGAAGGTATTGGGCTGGCGCGCCCGCGGGCTGCGGGAGTGGGATGAGTCCGACCCTGCTGGGCCTCGCCAATTCGGCTGCCGTCCGGCGTCCCGCGGTCGCCGGTGCTTTCTATCCCGGATCGCGGCTGGCTCTCGAGGCGATGGTCAGCGAGCTCTTCGAGGCAGCGCGCGTCGAGACTTCCGGGTTTGCCGTCAACCCGACACCGCTCGGCATACTCGTGCCGCACGCTGGTCTCAGCTACTCCGGCGTCGTCGCCGCCTGTGGCTGGGCACAGCTCACGGCTGCCGACCAGCCGCCCAGCGTCGTACTGCTCGGTACCAACCACAGTGCCGCCTGGCTGGACGGGATTGGTGTCTGGGAGAACGGTGCGTGGCACATCCCGACCGGCGACCTGGTAGTGGACGAGACGCTCGCGGCGGCGATCCTGGACCTGGGCCGGCCGTTCGTGATCGATCACTTCGCGCACGAGGCGGAGCACTCGATCGAGGTGCAGTTACCGCTGCTTCACGCGGTCGCGCCGCGCGCACGGATCGTGCCGCTGGCGGTTTCGGCCGGCCGCGGCCCCGCGGCGCTCGATGCCGGCCGCCGGCTGGGTCTGCTGCTCGCGCGTGAACGAGCCGCCGGCGCGACTATCGTGCTCGCCATCAGCAGCGACATGGCGCACTATCCCCCTGCGGGCGAGTGCGAGAAGGCGACCGATGCGCTGGCACCGGCGATCCTGGCCGTCGACGGTGCGACGCTGGTGATGCGTGAACAGGCGGTGTGCGCCAACGGAGTCCGCGGCCTCGTGTGCGGCATGTGCGGTATCGAGCCCGCCGCGCTGGGCCTGGCGGCCCTGCGGGCGATGGGCGCCGCTGCGGGGACGCTGCTGGCGACGGCCACCTCTGCCGACGCAGGTGGGTCACGGGATCGCACCGTGGGCTACCTCGCCGCGCGCTTTGATCGCGACGACGCGGGCTGAGGGGATCGCGACAGAAGCGCCGCGGAACATGCATCGCCCCGTCGGCGTCCTTGACCGCGGGGGTCCCAAGACCATCTACGGACGATCAAGGAGAGTTGCGCGATGACCATCACGATTCCGGGGCCGGGACGAGTCGGCCGGCCATGGGTGCTCTTCGCAGGCATGATCGGCGTGCTGCTGGGCATGCTCATCACCCCGGCGCTGGCAGCCGACCCGACGACGACGCCCGGCACGAACCCGCCGGAGCACACCATCTCCGTCCAGGGCGTGGGCAACATTTTCGTCAAGCCCGACCTGGCCGAAGTGAGCCTGGGCGTGGACATCACGCGGAACAAGCTGGCCGATGCGCGCAACGACGCTGCCTCAGCGATGGCGGCCATCATCGACGCGCTGCATGCGCTGGGCATCGCCGACGCCGACATCCAGACGTCGTACTTCAGCATCAACCCGACCTACGACTACAGCAGCAATACGCAACGCGTGACCGGCTACGAGGTCAACAACATCCTGCTGGTGGAAGTGCGCAACCTCGATCAGCTTGGCGCGGTGGTCGACAACTCGGTGGCCGCCGGTGCGACGACGGTCAACGGCATCACCTTCAAGCTATCGGACACGACGGCGGCCGAGAACCAGGCTCGTGACGCCGCGGTCAAGGACGCTCGCTCGCGCGCTGACGCGCTCGCCACGGCGGCCGGCGTCCAGATCAGCGGTGTCGCGTCGATCGCCGAAACCTCGTACTCGATGCCCTGGCCGATCTACGCCGACGCCCGTGGCGGCACGGTGGCGCCTGAGGCACAGGCTCCCACCCCGATCATCCCGGGCAATACCGAGGTGACGATCAACGTCTCGGTCGTTTACACAATCGGCTGATCAGTCCCGGCCGCCGGCGCGGCCGCCTCCACCAGCAGTGCGAAGCCCGCCCCAACCGGGGCGGGCTTCGCCGTTCAACTACTCGGCGTGATGCGTACCGTCGCGCTCATGTTCCAGCGCAGTTGCGGGTTGGTCTGGTCGGGATGAACCGCGACCGCGAAAACCACGCCGCCGTCGGCGCTTGTGCCGCGCACCTGGATGAAGTCGACCTGGCCGGTCACGGTCAGATCGGGCAGGGCCGGGAAGGTGATCGTCGCTCGATCGCCGACCGCGATACGGACCACCTCGAGCTCGGACAGGTCGAGCGTCTCGATGAGCCAGCCCGACAGGTCGCCCATCGTCACGACCGTCTCGCCTGCTGAGGCCTGCTCCCCGGGTGCGACGTTGATCGCGGCGACCGTGCCCGCGAATGGCGCGTGGACCTCTGTCTGCTGGAGGTCTACCTGGGCGGCCGCGAGGCGCGTGTTGGCCTGGGCCTGATCGGCCTGGGCAAGTTGAAGGGCGGCCTGCGCCGCGGCAATTTCCTCGTCCGTGGCGTCGGCGGGTAGCTGGTCGACCGCGAGTTGAGCGCTGGCGACCGCGGCGCCGGCGCGCGTGAGGTCGGCCCGGTCGACGTTTACCTGCGCCAGGTAAGACGATTGATCGAGCCGTACCAGCAGCTGGTTGGCGGCGACCGGCTGACCCTCGGTGGCGAGCACGTCACTGACCACGCCGCTGACGCGGACGGCCAGGTCGGCGCTGCGTACGGGTACGACCACGGCCGACGCCACGACCGAGTTGTCGGGCGGGCTGGATGCCGGCGCGGCGGTCGGTGTCGGGGTCGGCCTCGGCGTGCTCGCGGGACTGGCGGAAGCCACCGGTGACGACACCGAAGAAGCACTTGGCGGCGCGCTCGGTGACGCAGGCGCGATCAGGCTGTCCGTCGTGAAGCCGACGCCGAACGCCAACACGATCAGCACGACAACGACGACGGACCAACTGCGCGTCACGGGCGCGTCCAATTGGTTGCGCTCATCTCCATTCCTGCAGCCGTAGACTAACCGGGCGTGACACTACGCCACATCCGGCGTGGACAATTGGCATCGTCACGATCGGCTGCGACGGGAGGCACTTGGATGGCGGTTACACGCTCGGCGACGGCAACCTGGACTGGCGATCTGGCTAGCGGCGTGGGCGAGGTCAGTTCGGCCACCAGCGCACAGTTCAGATCGCTGCCGGTCAGCTGGGCGTCGCGCACGGAAGAGGCGCTCGGACGCACCAGCCCGGAGGAATTACTGGCCGCTGCCCACGCCGCGTGCTTCTCGATGGCCTTCTCGAGTGACCTCGCCAAGGCCGGCCACGTCGCGGAACATCTGGACGTGCGGTCGGACGTGACGTTCGACAAAGGCGACGCCGGTTGGTCGGTCGCGCGCAGCCACCTGACCGTGCGCGGCCGCGTGCCGGGCATCGACCAGGCGACCTTCCAGGAACTCGCGCAACGCGCCAAAGATGGCTGCCCGATCTCGCGAGCGCTGCGCGGCAACGTCGATCTCAGCGTCGACGCGCAACTGGAAGCCTGATCGACGTCAGATGCCACCAATCGACCAGCTCCAGCGCGTACCGCTCTACCACCTCGAGGCGCTCGAGCGCCAGGGCATCTTCACGACCGGGCTGCTGCTCGAAGTCAGCGAGACGCCGACACGCCGCCAGACGCTCGCGGACCAGATCGGTGCGACGACCAACGACGTCACCTCTTGGCGCGACGAGGGCCTGCTGCTCAATCTGGCCAACTTCGGCCGGCCCGAGCAGGAGTTGTTCACGCAGGCAGGCGTGGTCGGCCTGTCCGACCTGCTGGCGCTCGACCTCCAGCCATTCCGTCAGCGGCTGGAGCGGGCTGCGCGGGTGCTCGGCCGTGAGCCACCGGCCGACCTGATCGTCGAGGGCTGGTGGGAACAGGCGCACACGCTGCGCGAGGGCTAGCCGGCTGCGACTGCTGCTCGCTCTCGCCACCATGGTCAGCGTCCTGTGTGTGGCGCTGCTGCTTCTGCTCACGCCGATCTGGACGCACTTCGCCATCGACGCCTCGGGCGGTTGGCAGGTGACCGGCGATGCGGCCAGCGCCGACGCGCTGTCCGACCGCCTGGTTGGCGAGTTGATCGCCGGCCCGGGCACGTTCAATGACCTGGCACCGGACGAGGCCGCGCACATGCGCGACGTGCGCGTGGTGTTCTACGGGTTCCTGCTCGTCTCGGCCGTGAGCGCCGTGTTCGTGCTGGGTGCGCTCCTCCGTATGCGGGACGGCGGCGCGGCGTGGCTCGCGGTGGCCCAGGGCGGGCTGGCGCTGGCCATCGCGCTGGTCGTGCTGGGTGTCATTGCGGCGCTTGCGTTCGACGCCCTCTTCACGCTTTTCCACGAGATCTTCTTTCCCGGCGGCAACTGGGCATTTCCGCCCACGAGCACGCTCATCGAGCTGTACCCGGACCAGTTCTGGCAGCTTTGTTCGGCGGCGCTCGGCGGCTTGGGCATCGGCGGCGGCCTGGCGGTCTGGTTCGTGGGGCGGCGGCGCGCCGCACAGCTGGCGGGCCGATGAGCGCGCCGCCGCCGCCGGATCTCATGCCGCTCGAGGAGGCGCGTGACCAGATGCTTGCCGGGCTGGTTCCGCTGCCGGCTGAAGAGGTCGCGCTGGGCGACGCGCTCGGGCGCGTCCTGGCGGCCGACGTGGTGAGCCGGCTCACGCTGCCGCCGTGGGACAACAGCGCGATGGACGGCTACGCCGTGCGCGCGGCCGACGTCGCCGGCGCTTCCCAGGAAGTGCCCGTCAGTCTCACCGTTGTCGGCGAGTCGCGCGCCGGGCATCAGCCGAGTGCGGCCGTATCGGCCGGCGGCGCGCTGCGCATCCTGACCGGCGCACCAATACCGGACGGAGCCGACGCGGTCGTGCCGGTCGAGGACACCGACGCGCCGGCTGGTGCCGACGAAGGCCTGCCGGCAACGGTCGCGGTGTATCGCCCCGTGCCGACAGGCCGGCACATTCGCCGCGCCGGCGGCGACCTGCGCACCGGCCTGGTGGTGGCCGCCGCGGGTGCCCTGCTGACACCAGCGACGCTGGCTGTGCTCGGCGCGGCCGGCCATGGCTCGGCACCGGTGTACCGCCGGCCGCGCGTGGCGATCCTGACCACCGGCGACGAGCTGGTTCCCGCGGGCGAAGTTCCCGGTCCGGCACAGATCAGTGACAGCAACTCGATAGGCCTGAGCGCGGCCGCTGCCGACGCCGGCGCACAGGCCGTGACGCTGGGCATTGCCCGCGATGACCTAGACCAGGTAGTCGCGCGGCTGCAGCAGGGCATCGCCTCGGCCGACGTGGTGGTCGTCAGCGGTGGCGTGTCGGTCGGCGCGCACGACGTGGTCAAGGAGGCCTTCGCGCGGGTCGGCCGGGTGGAGCTGTGGCGTGTCGCCGTCCAGCCCGGCAAGCCGCTGGCCTTCGGCCGCGCCCGGCGCGGCGGCGACGGTGGTCAGGTGTTGCTCTTTGGGCTGCCCGGCAACCCGGTTTCCAGTCTCGTGACCTTCGAGTTGTTCGTGCGGCCGGTGCTGCGCCGGCTGACCGGCCTGGCCGATGTGGTCGGTCGCGAAACGGTCACCGCGCGGCTGGCCGAGCCGGTCACCAAGGCGCCCGGTCGGCGGGCGTTCCTGCGCGTTAGGCTGCTGCCGTCGGGCGCGGGGGAGTGGCAGGCGAGCCTCGCCGGCGGGCAGGATTCACACGTGCTGTCGGCGCTGGCCGCAGCCGATGGACTGGCCATCATCCGCGAACAGGACGACGGCCTGCCGGCGGGGGCGCAGGTGGAGGTGATCAGGCTCCGATGATGCAACCGCGCGACGAACGCCGCCGACTCACCCACGTCAACCGCACCGGGCGACCGCGTATGGTCGATGTCAGCGCCAAGCCGGCGACTGCCCGCCGGGCGGTCGCCGAAGCGTTCGTCAGCCTCGAACAGGAGACGATCAGCGCGGTCATCGACGGCCAGATGGCCAAGGGCGATGTGCTCACATTGGCCGAGATGGCCGGTGTCATGGGCGGCAAGCGAACGTCAGATCTGATCCCGCTGTGCCACCCCATCGCGCTGACTGACCTGCTGGTCGAGATAACGCCCGACCGAACGGCCGGCGGACTGCGCATCAAGGCCAGTGCCGCAACAGTCGGCCAGACCGGCGTCGAGATGGAGGCGCTCACCGCGGCGAGCGTTGCGGCGCTGACCGTGTACGACATGGTCAAGGGAGTCGATCGCAGCGCGGTCATCCGCGAGGTGCAGTTGCTCGAAAAGTCGGGCGGTCGCTCCGGGGAGTGGCACCGGCCGGCGGGTGGCGCCGGGACGGCGAGCGGGGCAGAGCCGGCACGCGGGGCAGGGCCGGGACGTCCGGCCAAGCGCGGATCGTGGCGCCGACGCCCTTGAAGCGCGACGCCCTCGTCCTGACCGTGAGCGACGGCGTCAGTGCCGGGCAGCGGGAAGACCAGAGCGGCCGGCTGCTCGCTCAGCGGTTGGTCGAACTCGGCTTCTCGGTCGAGCAGGCGCTCGTGCCCGACGACGCAGTGCGGATCGTGGCGGCGGTGCGCGGCGCGGTGAGCAGCGGAGATTGCCCTGGTCATCAGTACGGGCGGGACCGGCCTGGGGCCGCGTGACCGGACGCCGCAGACGCTGCGCTCGGTGCTCGACTATGAGATCCCCGGTTTCGGCGAACAGATGCGTGCCTTCGGCCGGGAGCACACGCCACTGGCCGACCTGTCGCGCAGTCTCGCCGGCGTGATCGGCGCGACGCTCGTCGTGGCCGTGCCCGGCAGTGCCAGCGGTGCGACCGAGTCGCTCAGCGCAATCGAGCCGATGCTCGACCACGCCCTCGAGACGCTCGGGGGCCACACCCAGCACGGCGCGGCGGAGCAGCGCTGATGGTCGAGCACGTGCCCTTCTACCCGCTTGCGCCGGTGATGTTCATCGCTTCGGTCGTGCTGTTCGCGTTGCTGATGGCACGCCACCTGCGCGTCTTTGCCTATGCACGGCCGGCGGCCATCCACGACGAGCCGGGCCGTCTGCGCTCGCTGTTCGTGTACGCCATCGCCCAGGTGCGCATGTTCCGCGACCTCGACGCCGGGTTGCTGCACGCGACGATCTTCTGGGGCTTCGTCATCCTCACGGTGGGCACGGCCGACCGCATCAGCTTCGGGCTGGTCCACGCGATCGTCGGTGCGCCGCTCGACGGCTGGCTATGGCGGCTTCTGCTGGTCACCCAGAACGCCTTCGTACTGGGCGTGCTGGTGATGACCGGCTACGCGCTCTTCCGGCGCCTCGTCTGGCGTCATCCGCGGCGCAACACCCTGTCGCGCGACAGCCTCATCATCCTGTGGCTCATTGGCGGCATCGTCTTCAGCGAATGGTTCGCCGAGGCTTTCCGCATCGCCCGATACGGCGACCAGGACGCGGCCTTTGCGTTCGCCGCCAACGCGCTTGCGTGGGTGTTCCGCGACACGCTGCCGACCGGTGTCCAGGAGTTTGGCTACGGCTTCTTCTTCTGGGCCAACGTCGCCCAGGTCAGCTTCTTCCTGGTGTACCTGCCCGGGTCCAAGCACCTACACATCGTTACCGCCTTCTTCAACACGGCCCTGCGCAAGCTGCGTCCGCGCGGCGAGCTGCCGGCGATGGACCTCGAGGCGGCCGACGCGCGCTTCGGCGTCAAGACCATCGAAGACCTGAGCTGGAAGGACCTGCTCGACGGGCTGACGTGCACCGAGTGCGGCCGCTGCCAGGAGTCGTGCCCGGCGTGGGCGACGGGCAAGCCGCTCAACCCGAAGACGATGATCATGGGCATTCGTGAGCTGGCGGTCGAAGCGGAGGCCGGCGTGCCGCTGCTGCCGTTCCTGCGCGGCGCGCCGTCGGCCGAGGGGCTGGCCAAGCCGATCGTCGACAACGCCATTCCCTTCGACGCGGTGTGGGACTGCGTTACCTGTGGCGCGTGCGTGGAGGCGTGCCCGGTGACGATCGAGCACGTCGACAAGATCGTCGGCCTGCGCCGCAACCTGGTGCTCGAGGAGTCGCGCTTCCCGGCCGAACTCACCGGCCCGTTCAACAACCTCGAACGCTACTCGAACATCTGGGGCCAGCCGCAGGCGTCGCGGCTCGACTGGGCGCGCGGCCTGCCGTTCGAGGTGCCCACGGCGGCATCGCTGGTCGCAGCCGGCGGGGCCGACGCCGTCGCGCAGTTGGAGTGCCTGTACTGGGTCGGCTGTGCGGCCTCGTTCGACGACCGCAATCGCCGGGTCGCCCGAGCGGTGGTCACCTGCCTCGAGGCGGCAGGCGTCAAGTACGCCGTGCTCGGCCAGGAGGAGTCGTGCACCGGCGACCCGGCGCGCCGGATGGGCAACGAGTACGTCTTCCAGATGCTCGCCGTGGGCAACGTCGAGACACTCAACCGCTACCGGCCCAAGACGATCATCACCGCCTGCCCGCACTGCTTCAACACGCTCGGCAACGAGTACGGCCAGTTCGGCGGCTCGTACGAGGTCGTCCACCATTCCCAGTTCCTGGCCAAGCTGGTGGGGGAGGGCCGGCTGCGTGTCGACAGCCGGCGCGAGCAGGCCATCACGCTGCACGACTCGTGCTACCTGGCGCGCTACAACGGCGTGATCGGCGAGACGCGCGCCGTGTTGGGCGCCGTGCCCGGTCTCGAGCTGCGCGAGATGGAGAAGTCCGGCCGCCAGACATTCTGCTGCGGCGCCGGTGGCGGGCGCATGTGGATGGAGGAGAAGCGCGGCACGCGCATCAATGCCGAGCGCACGCGCCAGGCGCTGGCCACCGGCGCGACAGCGGTCGCTACCGCGTGTCCGTTCTGCCTGGTGATGTTGCGCGACGGGGTCGCCGACGCGGGTTCGCGCGGCGAGGGCGTCACGGTCCAGGACGTGGCTGAGATCCTTGCCGGCGGCCTGACGCTCGACGGTGAGGGCCGACCCACCAACGGCCGCGCGCTGCCAGTCGTCGTGAACTAACGCCCGCACCGGGTGCCGGCGGCCCGTACCGCCCGCGCAGGGTGCCGGCGACCAACTACCGCCCGCGCAGGGTGTCGGCGACCCGCTACCGCCCCCATCCTTACGCCAGGCGGTACGGGCCGGTTTAGCCCGGCATGAGGCCCCACGGATCCGCCCTTATCCGTCGCCATACCGCCTCGATTCGTACCGCTGGCGCCCTGGGCCGATAACGCGCGATGCCCTGACCCCGACGACCGGGCAATCAGTCTCAGTCATGCTTGGCGTACGAATGCGGGCGGTATGGGGCGGCGTTGGCGCCACGTCGGCAGGTGGCGTGGCGTGGCGCGACCTGCCCGGTGCGCCGGCTGCGCTAGCATCGACATCGATGACCGTTCTCAACGAAGAACAGCTGGCGCTGCGCGACGCGGTGCGTGAGCTGGCCGAGGGCAAGATCGGCCCGCGTGCCAAGGACATCGACGCGACCGCTGAGTTTCCCTGGGACGTGGTCGAGGTGCTCGCGCAGCACGACATCTTCGCCCTGCCTTATCCGGCCGAGTACGGCGGCCTGGGTGCGGACATGGTGTCGATCCTGGTGGCCATCGAGGAGGTCAGCCGCGTGTCGGCGTCGGTTGGCGTCATCGTCTGCGTCCAGGAGCTGTCCGGGCTGCCGCTCGTCCACGGTGGCAGCGACGACCAGAAGCAACGTTGGATACCGCAGCTGGCGAGCGGCAAGATGCTGGCGGCCTTCGCGCTGACCGAGGCCGGGGCGGGCTCCGACGCGGCCAGCCTGCGCACCAAGGCGGTGCGCGACGGCGACGATTGGATGATCAATGGTGAGAAGCGTTTCATCAGCCAGGGCGACGTGGCCGGCATCGTCGCCGTCTTCGCGCTGACCGACCCGAGCCCCGAAGCCGTCAAGGCGCACCGCCACCTGACCTGCTTCTACGTCGAGAAGGACATGCCTGGCTTCAGCGTGCCGCGCGTCGAACACAAGATGGGCATCCGCGGCTCGACCACGGCGGAGCTGGCCTTTGCCGACGTGCGCGTTCCGGACGCCAACCGGGTGGGCGAGGTTGGCGACGGCTGGGCACTGGCGATGAAAACCTTCGAGCGCAGCCGGCCGGGTATCGGCGCGCAGGCCGTCGGCATCAGCCAGGGCGCGCTCGATGCGTCAGTGGCCTACGCCAGCGATCGGCGCCAGTTCGGCCGGCGTATCGGCGAGTTCCAGATGATCGGCGCGATGCTGGCCGACATGGCCACGCGTACCGAGGCCGCGCGTCAACTGCTGTGGACGGCGGCCGAGCACATCTCCGCCGCCAAAGGCCCCGCCGCCAGCGGCTCGGCGGCCCGCTGGGCGTCGATGGCCAAGCTGTTCTGTGGCGACACGGCGATGGCGGTCACGACCGACGCCGTGCAGGTCTTCGGCGGGTACGGCTACACGACCGAGTACCCCGTCGAGCGGATGATGCGCGACGCCAAGATCACCCAGCTGTACGAAGGCACGCAGCAGATCCAGCGGCTGATCATCGCGCGCGACCTGCTCAGTCGCGGGGAGGCGTAGCCGTTGAACATCGTCGTCCTGTTCAAGGCCGTGCCCGTAGTCGGCACCGAACGCCTGGACGGCGACCTGTTGACCGATCGGACGGTCCAACTGGAGGCCAACGGCAACGACGAGTACACGCTCGAGAAGGCGCTCCAGCTGACCGACACGCATGGCGGCGAGGTGTCGCTGCTGACGGTCGGGCCGGCAAATGCCACCGAACCGCTGCGCAAGGCCCTGGCGATGGGTGCGGCGCGCGCCTACCACGTCGTCGACGACGCGGTCCAAGGCTCCGACATCCGCGCGACAGTGGAGGTTCTCGCGGCGGCCCTGCGCCGGCTCGAGTACGACCTCGTGTTTGCCGGTACGGACACCTCGGACGGGCTGGGCGGCGTCGTCGGCGCGGCGCTGTCGGTCAGGCTCGGTTTGCCCTACCTCTCGTACGCGTCGGAGATACAGCCGAGCGACGCCGGCGTCCGCATCCACCGGCTGAGCGCCGCCGGTTATGACGTCCTCGAGGCGCCTACCCCGGCACTCGTGATGGGCACGCAGCTACTGGGCACACCGCGCTACCCGTCCCTGCGCGGCATCATGCAGGCGCGCTCGAAGCCAATCGAGACATGGTCGCTGGCGGATCTGGGGCTGGTGACCGACGCGGTGGGCGCCTCGGCCGCCACGACACGCACCATCGATGCGGCCAAACCGCCCGAGCGTGCCGGCGCGACATTCGTGCGCGAGGCGCCTGACGACGCGGTCGTCCAGATCGTCGATTTCCTGGCTGCGCGGAGGCTTGTCTGATGGCCACCGTGTGGGCCGTCGGCGAGATCGCCAAGGGCGCGCCGAGCAAGCTGAGTCTCGAACTCGCCACGCTCGCCCGCCAGCTGGCGCAGGCGACCGGCGGCACAGACACGGCCGTGTTGGTTGGTGCCGATGCGGCCGCGGCGGCCCAGGAGCTGGCGGCCTATTCGAGCAGTGTGCTCGCAGTGGAGCTCGGCGCCGGCGCCGACCAGCCGGTCGCCGCCGGCGTGGCAGCGCGCATCGCTCGCCTGGCCGCCGAACGGCAGCCGGACATCGTGTTGCTCGGCGCGTCGCAGGACGGCAAGGACATCGGCGGATTGCTGGTCGGACTGACCGACCTGCCCATCCTGGTCAGCGGCGAGCAGGTGACGCCGGTCGACGGACTAAGCGTGGAGATGAGCACCTTCGGCGGCAAGCTGGTGACCCACAGCAGCTTCAGCGGCGCCGCGCGCGGCATCGTCATCGTGCGGCCCGGCGCGACGACCGAGGAGAAGGCCCCGGCACCCGGCCACGTGGACAATGTCAGCGTGGCCGTCGAGCACGAGCTGCCGGCGGTGCGCGTCGTCGAGCGCGTCCAGGAGGCCGCTGCCGCCGCGCCCATCGAAGAGGCGCGCATCATCGTCGGCGGCGGGCGCGGCGTCGGGAGCGAACAGGGCTTCGGCATGATCCAGGAGCTGGCCGACGCGCTCGGTGGCGCGGTCGGAGCAACCCGCGCGGCGGTCGACTCGGGCTGGATCGGCTACGGCCAGCAGATCGGCCAGACGGGCAAGATCGTCAAGCCGGCGCTGTACGTGGCGTGCGGCATCAGCGGCGCCATCCAGCACAAGGTCGGCGTGCAGACGGCGGGCACCATCGTGGCGATCAACAAGGATCCCGACGCGCCCATCGCCGAATTCGCCGACCTGATGGTGGTCGGCGACCTGTTCGAGATCCTCCCGCGCCTGACGCAGGCGGTGCGTGCGCGCAAGGCGGCCGGCTAACCGAAACGGACGCGGGACCGCCTGTCCCGTCCAAGAGGGTCCATTGGACCCTGTCGGGCGCCCATGGTCGCTGGCCATGATCAGGTCACGTTCCACATCCACACCTGAGGAGAAACGTGACCTACGTAATCGCCGAGCCCTGCGTCGACGTGATGGAGCTGTCGTGCGTCGCGGTTTGCCCGGTCGACTGCATCCACTACGACGAGGGCGTCGATCGGATGCTGTACATCGACCCGAACGAGTGCATCGACTGTGGTGCCTGCGAGCCGGAGTGCTCGGTCGAGGCAATCAAGGTCGAGGACGAGTTGCCTGCCAACTGGGTGCCCTACACCGAGATCAATGCGCTCTGGTATACGGACAAGGCTGCGGCTCGCGCAAAGCTCGACGCGCTGAAGCCCCACTAAGCGGCGGTCGGCCCCCCGCGCAGGGGGAGCGTCGAGAGACCCAACCACTTCTCGTGCGCTGAGCGACAATACGCGCTCAACAGCGGTCAGCGGGCTTGGCGGTTATCCTGCCGTGCCCGCCTGGATCGGCCAGCACGTGAAGGAGCCCAACGAGTTGTCACAACCACGCTGGTCGGTCGCCAGCAGTCTCCGCGCGCTTGGCCGTTCGCCGACGCGGCCGAATCGTGCCGTCCTGGTCCTCGCGCTGGTCGGGTCACTCGTCGGCTGTACCTCGACGGACCCCACGCCGCCACCCGCGCCCACGTTCGTAGCTATCGCCACGGATACGCCCGAGGCGACCTTCGTGGTTCAGTCGCCTACACCCAGTCTGGAGACGCCGGCGCCGACCGCGCAACCGACACCGGATCCCACTCCGTCGCCGACCCCTTCACCGACACCGTCGCCCACGCCCAGCCCCACGCCGTCACCCAGTCCGACACCTTCGCCCAGCCCGTCGCCGTCACCAACGCCAACGCCAACGCCCACGCCCACGCCTACCCCGACGCCCACTCCCACGCCAACGCCAACGCCGACCCCCACGCCAACGCCAACGCCCAACCCGAACATGACGTTGCTGGGCACGTGGACCGTCCACTTCTTTCCAGATCCGGCGGCGAACGGCAACGGCCTGAACATCGACATACCAGCGCAACGGATCGATGGCACGATCATCAAGCCCGGCCAGCAGTTCTCATTCGTCAACGCTGTCGAGCCCGTCAATTGCCCGCCCTACGCACTGGGCGGTGCGCTGCGCCACGGCAATATCATCGAGGGCAAGATCTGCGGCGGCGGGATGTGCTCCGCGTCCACAACGCTCTTCAACGCGGCAGCGCGCGCCGGCCTCGACATCGTCGAGCGTCATAACCACGCGCTGTACATCAGCCGCTACCCGGTCGGCCTTGACGCAACGGTCTGGGACCAGGGTCGAGGTAGCGGCGAGAACATGTCGTTCATCAACGACACCGGCCACAACATCCTCATCAAAGGCATCGGCAAGAAGCGCAAGGTGACGTTCCAGATCTGGGGCATCGACGACGGCCGCACGGTCACCTTCTCAGATCCGGTGATCACGAACGAGAACGACGGGGTGATGTACTTCGAGTACACCGACGACCTGGCCCCCGGCCAGCGCAGCCGCGAGTGGGACAACTACAACGCATTTCAGGCCACTGTCGTGCGCACAGTCCGCGATGCCAACGGTCACATCATTCACCAGGACACGTTCCACTCGAAGTACAAGAGACTCGACGGTCGGACGCTGGTCGGCCGCTACCCGGACGACCCTCCGGCGGGCACGGTCATCCTGGCCTCGGACTATCCGCACCCCAAGCCGTAGAAGCAGGCGAGGGACGAAGCCCTAGGACGGCGGCTGGGCGGCGCGGTAGGCCGCGAGCCCGAAGCCGATGGCGGCGACGATGACGGGCACCGCCACCCAAGAGCCATACAGCACCCAGGCGGCGGTGGCGCGAAAGAGCAGGCCCAGCGGCATGAGCGTGGCGCCCAGCCAGAAGAAGCCGATGCCCAGTACGGCACCCACCGTCACACCGATCGACAGGTCCGCGTAGCCGAGCGCAACGATCGCGGTCGTGAGCGCGAACAGGGCCAACGCTGCCAACAGACCGTTGCGCAGTCCGCGCACGACGACGCGCCACTCGACGGCGCGCACGGCCACGGCGGCGACCCACAGGATGACCGTCGCCGCGTAGGCGACCGCCTGCGCCACGACGATATCGACCTGGAACATCAGGGCGATTGTCGCCGGTCGCGCGCCAGGGCGTTAACGGGCGGTATCTAGTGGTAACCTTGGCCCGAACCACTAGCTGTAGTGGTCGAATGGAGGATTGCCGTCCGTGCGCTGCCCTAGCTGCGGGGAACGCGACACTCGCGTGGTCGACTCGCGTGACATCGATGACGCGGCCATCCGGCGCCGCCGCGAGTGCAACCTGTGTGCCACCCGTTTCACGACCTACGAGCGCATCGAGTCGGCGCGTCTCGCGGTAGTCAAGAGTGATGGCCGGCGCGAGGAATTCGACCGCGACAAGCTCGCATCGGGCTTGGCCAAGTCGCTGACGCGCCGCCCGGTGCCGCAAGACGCGGCAACCAAGGCGGCGGAGGAGATCGAGGCCGAGCTGCGCTCGCGCGGGCTATCGGAGGTTCCATCGCGGCTCATCGGCGAGATGGCCATGGACACGCTGCGTGAGATCGATCAGATCGCGTACATCCGCTTCGCCAGCGTCTACCAGAGCTACGAGAACATCGAAGAGCTGCAGCGCGAGGTGAATTCGCTGCTGGCCGAGCGCGAGGAGATCGAGCGCGAGGTCGAATCGCCGCCTCACCCGGCCGGCCGCACGCCGGGTGGCTCGTCGGGCAAGCGCTACCCCAAGCGCTGAGTCGGTCGTCCATCGCCGATAATCGGTCCGATGGCCGTCCTCTCCGACCGTGACATCCGCGCCGCCCTGCAGGCCGGCCGCGTGCGCATCGATCCGTATGACGCGAACTGCCTGCAGCCGTCGTCGGTCGACCTCCACCTCGATGCCGACTTCCGCGTATTTCGCAACAACCGCTATCCGTATATCGACGTCCGGAAGCCCCAGCCCGACCTGACGGAGCTGGTGTCGATCGACGAGGACGAGCAGTTCATCCTCCATCCCACCGAGTTCGTGCTCGGGCAGACGCTCGAGTGGGTGGAACTGCCCGACGACCTCGTCGCGCGCATCGAGGGCAAGGCGCTCGCACTCGACACGCCCGTGCCGACGCCTGGCGGCTGGCGCGCCATGGGCGACCTTGTGCCCGGTGACGCCGTCTTCGACGAAACAGGAGCCCCGACGACGGTTATGGCTGCCACGCCGCCGATGATTGGTCGGCCTTGCCGCGAATTGATCTTTTCGGACGGCACGCGCGTCACGGCAGACGCTTCGCATCAATGGGTCACGATCGACAAGCGGGGGCGGAGGCGCGGTCGCGGCGAGTTCGCCGTTCGGACAACTGAGGAGATCGCGCGCACGATGCGGGTCAACGGGGAGCTGAACCATCACGTTCCCATCGCTGGCCCAGTGCAATATCCGCCCAGGTTGGACCTGCCGATCGAGCCGTACACGCTGGGCGCGTGGCTCGGTGACGGCACCACCACCAAGGCGGAGATCACCTGCTGCGACCCTGAGATCCTTGAACAGGTCAGCGGCGACGGCTATGCCGTGGCGCGCCAGCGGTACGCGCCCCACCTCTACCGGATTGGCGGAGTGGGCCACACCCGCAACGCGGCGAATGGTCGCTACACGAGCAATGAATCCCTGTCAAGCAAGTTGCGCGAAATCGGGATGCGGGACGGAAAGTTCGTACCCCGCGCCTATCTCGAAGCCAGCGTCGGCCAGCGCTTGGCGCTCCTGCAGGGCCTCATGGACACGGACGGGTTCGTGGACGATATTGCCGGAAGGTGCGAGTTCACCAGTACCAGCGAGAACCTGGCCGATGCGGTTGTGGAGCTGGCGGCCGGCTTGAGTTTCCGGCCTGTCAAGTCGGTCGGACGGGCGACGTTGAACGGCGTCGATCATGGCCCCAAGTACCGCGTCAAGTTCACACCCGACCGACCGGTCTTTCGGCTCACACGTAAACTCGTTCGACAGAAGTCATCGAGTGCACGGTTCCATCGATTCCGAGCCATCGACGTGGTGCGCGAGGTCGCCTCCGTCCCGGTCCGCTGCATTCAGGTGGCGTCACCACGCGGCCTCTTCCTGGTATCGAGATCATTCATCCCAACCCATAACAGCTCGCTAGGGCGGCTGGGGCTGCTCATCCACTCGACTGCGGGCTACGTCGACCCGGGCTGGAAGGGCAACCTGACACTCGAGCTGTCCAACGTGGCCAACCTGCCCATCGCGCTGTATCGCGGCATGAAGATCGGCCAGATCTCGTTCTACCGGATGACCAGCCCGGTCGAGCGCCCGTACGGGTCGCACGAATTGGGCTCGAAATACCAGGGCCAGTCGAGCCCCACCGCGTCGCAGTTCTACAAGGATTACGACGCGAAGCGCGCGGTCGCCAAGGGCGGCCCGAAGCGCGGCCAGGGCGCGTGATCTCGGAAAGCGTCGACTGGCGCGCCGACCTTGGCGACGGCGTGACGATCGCCCTGGTCCAGGCCGGCACCTTCACCACGGACGCCGGCGCGGCGTTTGGCCCGGTGCCGCGGACGATGTGGGAGCGGCTCGTGGCGGCGGAGATCAACCCGAATTCGACGCTCAACCAGGCACTCAACTGCCTGCTGGTGGAGACGCCGGCCGGGCGCGTGTTGATCGAAACAGGTGTCGGCGAGCGGATGGATGAACATCACCGCGCTCAGCGGGGAGTGGCCGGCGAGCCAATCCTGCCGTCTTTGCGCGCCGCGGGATTCGACCCCGACTCGATCGATGTCGTGGCTCTAAGTCACCTCCATTTCGATCACGCCGGTGGGTTGCTGACCGCCGAGGGCCGGCGCGCCTTCCCCCGCGCGCGGATCGTCGCGCAGGCCGACGAATGGAAATTCGCGCTGGGGTCGAATCCTCGGCTGCAGGCCTCATACGAGCAGGACGACCTGCGCGTGGCCGAGCCATGGGCGCGTGATGGTTCGCCGGACGGCGACGAGGAAGTGCTGCCGGGCGTGTCGGTCGTGCGCACCGGCGGACATTCCGGTGGCCACCAGGCGGTCGTCGTCCGCGGGCCGGGCGGCAAGACCGTCGGCTTCTTCGGCGACCTGTGCATGCGGCCGTGGAGTGCCAACCCGCGCTGGGTGCCGTCGTTCGACGACTTCCCGCTGACGAGCGTGGAGGTCAAGGCCTCACTCTTCCGCCAAGCGGCCGAGGAGGGCTGGACGGTGGTGCTGTCACACGAGCCGCGGCAGCCCGTCGGGCGCTTCAGCGCCGACCGGGACCGCTTCCGCTTCGAGCCGCTGCTCTAGCGCGGCAGGCGCGAACCGCCGCAGCGAGTTTGCGGCGCGGACTTGAGCGGCGGACTTGCGGCGGCGCACTTGCGCCAGGCGCACGACCTGTCCTGCCGACTGTCAGCGGCATGGCTGCTCGCCAGGGGCTCACGCTGAACTCGGCCCGAGCAGGTCCCAAATTCGCGCTGCCGCGCAGGGGCGAGGTCCGGATCTCGAGCCAGAACGGGACAGGTCGTGCGTTCGGCGCAAGTCCCGGCAAGCGCGAACGCGGTTACTTCGCGAGCAGCGGCGCGAGGACCTGCTCGACCTGGTCGCGCGTGACGATGCCCAGGATGACGTTGCGGACGATGCCGTCGCGGTCGATGAACACCTGGGTGGGCAGCACGTACGCGTCGTAGGTGTGGAAGATGGCCGAGGTGGCGTCGAAGCCGACCGTGAAGTCGAGACCGTAGCGCTGCACGTAGGCGCGTACGTCGTCGGGCGTCGTCTCCTGGACGCTGATCGCAACGAGCGCCAGGCCGTCGGCCTGGTGCGCCGCGTACTCGTCGCGCAGTACCGGGGTTTCCTGCTGGCAGGGCGGGCACCACGATGCCCAGAAGTTGATCCATACCGGGCGGCCGCGCAGGGCGGCGAGGCTGATCGGGTTGCCGTCCAGGTCGGTCAGGCTCACCTGCTGCCCGTCGTGGTCACCGGTCAGCTCCGGAGCCGGCTGGCCGACCTGGAGTCCGCTGGTTGCTTGGCCGACGGCCACGAAGCCGGCACCCGGCGTCGGCAGCGCCTGGCCGGACGAGCCGTTGAGCGGCGTGGTCAGGGCGATCAGGACGATGCCGACGATGGCGACCGCGGCCGCCACCGAGGCGAGCTGGAGCAGGCTGAACGGGCCGACCAGCGGCCGGCGCCAGCGATCGGACGTCACCGCCGCCCCCGCATCACACCTGCGGCCATAGGAAGCTGAACGCCTTGGCGAAGATCGCCAACCAGTCGAACAGGATGGCCAGGCCGATGAGCACGATCAGCGCCCCGCCGATCAGCTCGATCTGGCGGCCGTACCTTAGGAATGGCCGGGTGAAGCGCGCACTGCCGTCCATCGCCAGCGCGAGGACGATGAAGGGCAGGCCTAGGCCGAGCGAGTAGGCCGCCAGCAGCAGGATGACCTGCGGACTGGCCGACACGACCGACAAGGTCAGGATGGCGCCCAGCGTCGGGCCGACACACGGCGTCCAGCCGATAGCGAAGATGGCACCCAGCGTCAGCGCACCAAGCGGGGTCCTTGCCGCGGCGCCGCCGAGGGGCGCCCGGCCGAACTCCTGGCGGTCAAGGGGACGCCACGTACGCGCCAGCAGCGACAGGCGCAGGACGCCCATCAAGTTGAGGCCAAGCAGGATGAGGACGATGCCACCGATCTGGCGTAGCAGCGGCAGGTTGTCGCGCAGCGGCCCGGCGGCCACGTAGGCGGTGACGCCGAGCAGCGTGAAGACGCCCCCGAAACCGAGCACGAAGGCGATCGCGTGCGGCACGGCGCGCCAACGCGAGGCTGGCGCGGTGACGCTGATCACGCCGATCTGGCCCAGGTAGGCGGGCACGACCGGCAGCACGCATGGCGACAGGAACGAGATGAGGCCCGCGAAGATGGCCGCGGCGAGGGTTAGCTCCATGAGTTTTGCGCGGGCCGCTAGGCTGCCCGGCCGAGCACGCGGTCGAGGAACTCGGCGATGGTGCGATAGGTGCGGGCCAGTGTCAGCTCGTGGTCACGCACACGCAGGACAGGCACGAGCGTGCCGTAGCGCTCCTCGTATTGCGGCTCGCGGGTGAGGTTGATCTCATGCACGCGGACGATCGGATCGCCGCTCTTAACGCGGTCCTCGAGCACCTGCTGCAGGTCGGCTCGGGCGTCCTCGCACAGGTGACAGCCGTCGCGCGTGAAGAAGTCGAGCGTGGAAAGGGGAGAGGTCATCGCGCGGGGCGATTCTAGTCGGCGCTTCGCCGGGACCGTAGAATCGGCCTCCCGCCCCCGTAGCTCAGTGGATAGAGCGAGGCCGTCCTAAGGCCTGCGTCGGGAGTTCGAATCTCTCCGGGGGCGCCAAACCGACGCACGTTGTCGGCACTTGCCTGCCGGCGCGCTTGTGTGCTTCGATGGGCGCATGAAAGCAGCGATCTTCAACGGGCCGCGCGACATCAGCGTGGGCGAGCGGCCCGATCCTGCCAGTGCATTTGCACACCTCCTACGCCCTGTCACAAGCATTCGATTGCCTTAGGCGGCCCGATCAACGTGGATAACAGCCACCGATTGTGAGGCCGCCCGCAAAGTAACGAGCAGCGAACGTCGCGGCGGCCGCTCGCGGGCTGCCGTGGCAGACGCCAGATCAGGTCAGGTAGGTCGATATGACACGGGTCAGGGCGAAGACGATGATGGGCAGCAACAGGGCGGTGATGAAGCCCCGGAAGAGGTTGGGTGGCCACGGCCAACTGGGTAGATGCTCGATGCGCTCGCGCAGACTGCCCAAGGTGGTCAGCAGGCCGCTGAACTTGCTGGCTGAGTCCATCGATCCGGCGTCAATGTCGCGGTAGAGATCGCTGGCGATGCTGTCAACTCGCCGCTCGACATCGCGCACCAGCGCTTCCTTCTCGCGCACGATCCGCCCGTGGATGCCCCACAGTGGCACCACGAACGCAGCCAGTCCGAGGACAAAAGCCACGGCCAAGAAGGCCAGCGAGGGCACATTACCGACCTGGTACGCGGCGTTGAATGTCACCGTGTAGTAGACGGCTGCGACGACACCCAGGGCGGCAAAGACGGTCAGGCGTGAGAACGCGTAGAGCGGCGCGCGGTCGAATACGTCGACCGCCGTCGCTTCGCGATGGATGCGCATCACCAGCAGCAGCCATCTGGCCGAGATGAGGGTGACCACCGTGGTCACCGTGTAACCCGCCACGAAGAGGGGGATATTGGCGAGGTAATAGTCGAGGGTCCCATACCCAGCGGCCACGACCGTGGTTGGCGCCGCGATCAGCGCCGCCAGGCCGCCGATCAACCCCAGGACGACCGCGACCATCTCGATGCGCGCCGGAGTGCGCTCGAACTGGTATGCCCATACCTGTCTGTCGCTGTCGGGCCAGCCCGTCGCCGGCCAGAACCCATCGAGCGCGCGCAACGCGATGTGTCGGCCGAGCATCAACATCGCCAGCCCGTAGGGGGCGTAGGCGGCCACGATGATCACGTTGGCGTCGATCGTGCCAACGGGCAATTCGCCGGTGGCCCACAGCACGCCGTTGCCCCACGCTGCCAAAGCCAACGCCAAGATGGCGATCACCCCCCAGCCTCGTTCTGGAAGAGCGTCAAGCCGTGGCAGGAGCCAGCTGATGGGCCCGCCGCGGTACGCGGCGGACATGCCACTGGCTGGGGTGGGCCGCTGGCCGTGCGAAAGCGGGGCGGGTCTCTCGGCCGGCTGCTGTCGACCTTCGTTCGTTACGTCGGTCGCGCTCGATGGGGACATCCTGCAACCGGCTCCCAATTCAGGACTTGCTGGCGGCCGCCGGCAAGTCGGCGTAATCGATCAGGTCCAGCTCGCCGGGTGACTGGCCTTCGGCGGTCAGTAGCGCGGCAGCCTCGGACCGGTGTTGCGTGCCGTGGTTCACGACGTGCACCAGCATCTGCCAGACCGGGACGCCGTCGTGGACGTAGTTGACGAAGCCGTCGCTCAGGCCGGCGAGCCACTGGTCGGTGGCCGTCCATTCGTCGGCCCACATGCGGCGCAGCTCGTCGACCGCAGGCGGCGGATCCTTCTCCGGTTGAGGCAGGTTCGCCTCGTCGCCCTCGCTCTGGAGGCTGATGCGCCAACGCATCGACGCACCGAGATGGTGAACCAGGATGCCGCCGAGCCCGCGCTCGCCGACGATGTTGGCGCTGCGCCAGACGTCGGCGCCGACGCCGTCCAGCACACCGAGCACGCGCTCGGTCGCCCAGCGGTCGTAGGCGTACAGGAAACGAATCTCGTCAACGTTCATTTGGCTTCTCCGGACAGGTCCTTGTCTTCCATCTCCCAGGCATGGTCCATGGTGTGGAAGGCCGAGTGGCGGATGAGGAAGGGGAGCGTCCACGAGCGCATCCTGCGCGTGACCTCGCCCGCGTTGTAGGCACGCATCGCCGCCACGTAGGCGTCGCGGTACCCGGGGCGTGCGGCAGCTGCGACCACCACGCCGTCGTCGGGCACGAGCAGGCCGACCTGCTTCGCGAAGTCCAGGCTCTCGACGCGCATCACGTGACGGATGATCTCGTCGCGGCTGCGCCCGCCGCCGCGCGGCCCGCGGCGCATCTCCGGTGACACACGCGCGGCGACATCGTCGAAGTAAGTCCAGCAGGCGCGCAAGATGGTGAGCTTGCGGTCGAGCTCTTCCTGGCTCATCGGTCCGTACTCGGTGGCTGAGGGCGAGAAGGAGATGCCCCAGAAGTCGGTCGAGCCGGTGCCGACCTTGTCCTCGACCACCTCCAGCGGGCCCTCTTGGTCGAACTCGGATTGTATTCCCGCCAGGGCGGCCACCGGTCGGTAGCGTTCGCGGTAGGCCTCGAGCGTCTCGAGCGCGTCGGCATCGGTCTTGGCGCCGCGGCTCCAGCCCGGCCAGTCGAGGGCGATGGCAACCGCGCGTTTGCCGTTGGGTCCGCGGTCGATGACAGTGCGAACAGGCATGCCTAACTATGGCATGCGCACTGCAAGACTCGCGACAGCGTTGAAGTCGGACGGTTCCCGTCAGGGGGACCAGACGGTCTCGCACAACGAGGAATTCGTGGTGTCCCAGGTGCGCGCACGTGAGGTCGACAGATCGCTCACCGGCATAGCGTGCTTCGATTCGGTGCTAGCTTCCTGCCATGGGGTCAGTCGAGGACACGCTGGGTATGCGCCAATTCGCGGCGGATGCGGCGCACGTTGCCTCCGTCAAGGAGGCGCTGATCCTGTTTGCCACGGCGGCCCGGGTGGCCGAGCGGGCTGTCTTCGACGGAATCGCCACTGACCGGCGCAATCGCCGGCCTAGCGGCGGCTGGTCCCCAAAGGACGTGCTTGCTCACATCAGCGCCTGGCGCGACCGCCAGGCGCTCCGCCTCCAGGCGGGAGTCGATCGCAACCGGGCGCCGTCGCCGGCACGTATGGCGCTCAGGTTCGACGACGCCACGCTCGACACCATGAACGCAAGGTCGCACGCCGAGCGTGCAAACTGGACCTGGGAGCACGTGGAGGCCGATGCGGATGCCTCGTCCGCCAGGCTGATCGCCGCGCTGCGAGCCACCGACGAGATGCTGCTCAAGGACAGTGCCATCTTGGTGGGTTCGATCCTGGGCAGCGGACCACTCCACGATCTCGAGCACCTCTCCGCGGTGCCCGGGGTGCGGCGCAAGACACCCTCGCGTGGTCTCGTCGCGGTGGGACGTGAGATCGCCAAAGCGGGCGTTCTGGCCACGGACGACGCAGGCCTGTTGCTGTACAACCTCGCGTGCCGCGAGGCGCTCGAAGGTCGTATTGCATCGGCGCGGCGCGTGTTGCGATCCGCGCTGCGCATACGTCCCGACCTGAGGGCCTACGCCGCTCAGGATGCGGATCTGGTCAGACTGCACGGCGAACTGGGCGCCCTCTCGAGCCAATCGCGCAGATCTGCGGGCAACTGAGAGGAAGGGTGGTGAAAGCTCTGACGACTGACAGGCTCGGCGCCTATGTGGTCTTTCAGCGTGTCTCCGGTACGGAATGGAAGGTGCTCGGGGAGGCTGATCGTCGGGCGGGAACCGGAGGAAGGCGAGACGTTTGCTGTTCTTCCGCGCAGTGAGTGGCGCCTGGCCCTTGACTATTGAATTGACGCTTAGGGCACCGATGTGATCCACGAGAAGACGCTCTCGGTCCGCTTGCTCTGGCTGGTCCATTCGTGCAGAAGCGGTTGGATCACCGCCGCGCGCCGAGTGCGGCGCGGGGTCGGTGGCGTGGGCGCTCTAATATCGTCGTGATACCATCAGAAGATCAGGAGGCTGCCGATGATCCGGGAACGACAAGGTCGGGCGGCGCCGGGCTACCCAGTCTTGGCCGGCGTGGTCGTTGGGGTGGTGGTGCTGATTGCGTCGATTGCGTATGACCTGGCGAATGGGGGGCCGCCGGCACCGATCGGGGCGGGTGCGTTCCGTATCGGGATCGGGTTGATCGCATTGGCAGTGGTGCTCGGCTCCGCTGGCCTCACGGTGATCAACCCGAACGAAGCCCGGGTGCTCGTGCTGCTTGGGCGCTACGCGGGCAGCCTCAAGGAGCCGGGCCCGTGGTGGGTCAACCCGCTCATGCGGCGCCGACGCATCTCCCTGAAGGTCCGCAACTTCGAGAGCCAGCGACTCAAGGTCAACGACCACGACGGCAACCCGATCGAGATCGCCGCTGTCGTCGTGTGGCGGGTTGTCGACACCGCGGAGGCGCTCTTCGAGGTCGACGACTACGAGCAGTTCCTGCGGATCCAGACAGAGGCCGCGATCCGCACGCTCGCCACCGCCTACCCCTACGACGGCCACGGCGAGGAGCACTCGCTCCGTGGCAATCCCCATGAGGTTGGTGAGGAACTGAGGCGCGAGATCCAGAGCCGCCTGGAAACGGCCGGGATCGAGGTCCTCGACACCCGGATCAGCCACCTCGCCTATGCGCCCGAGATCGCCGGCGCGATGCTGCGTCGCCAGCAGGCAGGCGCGATCATCGACGCCCGGACGCGCATCGTCGGCGGGGCGGTGAGCATGGTTCAAATGGCGCTGGAGCAGCTGTCGAGCAAACAGATCGTTGAGCTCGACGAGGAGCGCAAGGCGGCCATGGTCAGCAACTTGCTGGTCGTGCTGTGCAGCGAACGCGAGAGCCAGCCCGTCGTCAACGCCGGGACGCTGTACTAGCGATGGCCAGCGCGAGCGAACGGAAGCCGTTCGTCCTGCGGCTCGAGCCGGCGACGATGAACGCCCTGAAAGCCTGGGCGGCAGATGATCTGCGCAGCCTGAACGGGCAGATCGAGTACTTGCTGCGCGGTGCGCTCCGCGACGTGGGCCGACTGCCGACCGGGACGCGCCGGGATCGAGCAGATGCCGACGAGGACCCCGACCGGACCGCCCCTCACCGAACGCCGAGTGAGCCACGCTCGCGGCCGGCGGCAGCCCGCGAGCCTGCCTCGTCGACAAAGGTCAGGCGATGAACGGCGATGCCCGAGCCCTTGAGATTGATGGCATCTCGAAGCGCTACGGCGAGGTGGTGGCGCTCGCCGGACTGAGCCTCGAAGTCCCGGCCGGCGAGGTGTTCGGCTTCGTCGGGCGCAATGGCGCAGGCAAGACGACCACCATGCGCATCGTGCTTGGGGTACTGGAGGCCGACGAGGGCAAGGTCCTATTCGGCGGAACTCCGCTCACGTTCGAGGCTCGCCGGCGGATCGGCTACATGCCCGAGGAGCGTGGCCTCTACCCGAAGATGCACGTCGCCGAGCAACTGGCGTACCTCGGTCAACTGCACGGCATGGCTCCTGCGCCCGCGGCGGCGGCGACCCGGAAATGGCTCGAACGGTTCGACCTGGGCGACCGCGCCAGCGACGACGTGCAGAGCCTGAGCATGGGCAACCAGCAACGCGTCCAACTTGCCGCCGCTCTCGTATTCAATCCCATCATGCTCGTCCTCGATGAGCCGTTCGCGAGTCTCGATCCGGTCGCGGTCGATGTCATGAGCGCGGTGCTGCGGGAGCAGGCCGATGCCGGCCTGCCGGTCATCTTCTCGAGCCACGAGCTCGAACTGGTCGAACGAATCTGCGACCGCGTCGCGATCGTCAATCGGGGCAAGGTCGTGGCCCACGGCACGGTCGCTGAACTGCGTACGGGTGCCGCCGAACGGCGGCTCGTCGACGCGCCCAACGCGGCCGCCGGATGGGGGGAGGGCATTGCGGGGGCGACGCTCATCTCGCGCGACGGGTCGGGTCTGCTGTTCGAGATCGAACCGGGCGGCGACGATCAGACGCTCCTTCGGGCGGCCCTCGAGACCGGGCCGGTGCGCGAGTTCCGCCGTGTCGAGCCGAGCCTCGGTGACATCTTCCGGACAGTCCTGCAGGAGAACGTGTCGTGAGCGACAACGCCGGAGGGCGACCGATCGTGTTCCTGGTCGCCCGGCGCGAGATCCAGATTCGCATGCGCTCGCGCGTCTTCGTGGGCGGGACCCTGTTCATGGTGGCCCTGGTGGTCGTCGGCATCGTGGCCGCGTCCCTCCTCGCCGGCAAGAGCACGCCGGTGCGGGTGGGCTTCAGCGGCGGATCGCAGGCGCTCGAGCGGACGTTCAGCGCGTCGGCCGCGGCGCTGGGTGCGAATGTGACCGTCAGCGACGTTGCCGACGTGACCGCCGGGGAGGCGCAGGTAACGGCGGGCACGCTCGACGTGCTGGTGACCGGGTCGGCGGGCGCCCCGACGGCCGTGGCCAAGACTGCGATCGCGTCGAACGTCGTGACGGCCCTGTCCCTGGCCGCGGAGGCGGCACGCCTTGCCGACGCCGGCCTCTCACCGGCGGCCATTGCCTCGGCGATGGCTTTGGTACCGGTCCAGCTTCTGCAGCCGCCCACTCCCAAAGACAGCGAGAACCTGTTCGCCAGCCTGGCTCTCGGGATCGTGCTCTGGATCGCACTCGGCCAGTACGGGAACATGGTGGCCCAGGGCGTGGTCGAGGAGAAGGCGACGCGGATCATGGAGATCCTGCTCGCGACGATCCAGCCAAGCCGCCTGCTCGCGGGCAAGGTCATCGGCATCGGCCTCGTCGGTCTTCTGCAGCTCACGATCGTGGGCGCGGCCGCGCTCGTCGCGGTCCAGGTGACCAACGTCGCCGCGATCCCGGCCCTTGGGGTGAGCTCGATCCTGGCCGATATCTTCTGGTTCCTGCTCGGCTTCCTCTTCTACGCCACCGGTTACGCCGCGGTCGCGTCCCTCGTCTCGCGCCAGGAGGAGGTGCAGAGCGCCATCGCCCCGATCGCGGTCCTGCAGATCGCCGCGTACCTGCTCGTGTATGCCTCGCTGCCGAATCCAAGTGGTCCGCTGGCCACGGTGGTCTCGTTGCTTCCGCCGTTCGCCCCAATCGTCATGGCGGTGCGGATGGCCAGCAGTGACGTGCCACTCTGGGAGGTCGGCCTGGCCGTGGCGCTGACCGTCGCCAGCATCATCGGCCTGACCTGGCTGGCCGGCCGCATCTACACCAACGCCGCCCTGCGCATCGGCACACGGGTGCGCTTCATGGATGCGTTCCGTGATACCGCTGGTGGGTAATCCGGGCGCCCATAGCAGAGGAGGAATCAGATGCCGTCTCGGGTGATAGCCCATCCATTCCTGACGCTGATGGCGGTTGTCTCCGCGATTCTCATCGTGGTCGGCCGCATCAACAAGGACATCTGGTGGGGCAACTGGGTCTTCGTCGGGGGAATCGCGGTGCTCGTCGTTGCCGGCGCCCTGTTCCTGCTGAGGCGCTGATTCGAAATCGGCCGCGTTGCGGAAGCCGGTCAGGAGTTAGATAGGTCCTTGTCCTCCATCTCCCACGCATGGTCGAGCGTGTGGAAGGCCGAGTGTCGGATGAGGAACGGCAGCGTCCAGTTGCGCATGCGCCGCTCGACCTCGCCGGCGTTGTACGCGCGCATCGCCGCGACGTAGGCCTCCCGATACGGGTGCAGCCCGTCCGGCGTGAGCGCCGCGCCCTCCGGCAGTCGTAGGCCCACCCTCTTGGCGAAGTCCTCGCTCTCGACACGGACGGTGTGGCGAATGATCTCGTCGCGGGTGCGTCCGCCGCCACGCGGGCCTCTGCGCATCTCGGGCGAGACCTGCGCCGCTACGCCGTCGAAGAGCGCCCAGCAGGCCCGAAGGAGAATGATGCCGCGTTCGAGCTCCGCCGCGTCCATAGGGTCGTGCTCGGCCGCCGACGGGGAAAAGGAGATGCCCCAGAAGTCGGTCGAGCCGGTGCCGACCTTGTCCTCGACGATCTCAAGCGGTCCGGCGGCGTCAAACTCGGGCGCCATCCCGGCCAGGCGGGCGATCGGCCGGTAGCGTTCCCGATAGGTTTCGAGCGTCTCCAGGGCGAGCTCCGCCGTCTTTGCGCCCCGACTCCAGCCCGGCCAGTCCAGGCCGAAGGCCACCGCGCGCTTCCCCTTGGGGCCGCGATCGATGACGGTGCGAACAGGGATGGCTCAGTATGGCATTCGCCGTGCAGCACGGATCGGACCATCGGCCCTTGACGTCAGTGGCCGCCGCGCGGATCGTGATCGTGGGAGGCTGAACGATGACGTGGCTTGGTCGGAACGACGTACAGGGGCAAGCCGGGTACGCGGCTGAGGAAGAACAGCGCCAGGCCAATGAGCAATCCGCCCGTGCCCGACGCCCGATCGTGGAGGAAGCTGAGAGCGCCGGTCCACGGAGCGACGCCCGACCGGGTCTGATCAACAGGATCGTCGGCCGGATCCGGCGGGCTGTCCGTCGCTGACATCGTGCACGGTCGGTTGAAGGATGAGTGACGCCGGGCGGCGTCGTGAGCTGCGGGCCGCGTACAAGCGGCGGACACCTGACGCCGGCGTGTACTCCCTGCGCAACACGGCAAATGACCGGATGCTGATCGGGTCGTCAGCCGACCTGGGCAGTCTCCAGAACCGCTTCGACTTCGCCCAGGCAACCGGCTCGGTCAGCGCGCTTGACGGCCGGCTGGTCAGCGACGCGCGCACGTTCGGGGTGGCGGCGTTCGAACTCGAGATTCTCGACCGGCTGTCGGTCGGGTCGGAGACCTCGGCTGAACAACTGGCGGCCGATCTGGCCGAGCTGGAGGCACTCTGGCGGGCCAAGCTGGCCGAGCAGCCGCAGTACTGAGGGCGCTCCGGCTCGGTTGGGCTGGCGCGTACCGCCTGCATCACTACGGTCTGCACACCGCCGGGCTTAAGCCGCGCGTTGGTCCCTGCTTGACGGTGCCGCGGGGGCGCCACGGGGGCGCTAATGCGGCGAACCGGCCCGAGATACCGATGCGGCCGGTATGCGGATCGACAAGCGCCCGCCTGCGCCAAGTCACGAGAGGCTATGGCCTCAATGCCCGCTCACCTAAGGATGCGGGCGGTACGGGCCCTCTTTCGCCAGGCTAGCCGGCCGTCGAAGTGTCGCCCGCGACCGGGTCCGGGGTCGAGTCACTCTCGGGGTGCGGCTCGAAGTCGAGCGAGGCGGAGTTGATGCAGTAGCGCAGGCCGGTCGGGCCTGGGCCGTCGGGGAAGAGATGGCCCAGGTGTGCGCCGCAGTTGGCGCAGGTGACCTCCGTGCGCTCCATGCCGTGTGACCGATCGGTCTTCTGGGTGACGTTGCCCTTCTCGACCACGTCGAAGAAGGAAGGCCAGCCCGAGCCGGACTCGAACTTTGTCCCTGATTCGAACAGTGGTTCGTGGCACACCACGCAGCGGTACAGCCCGTCCGCATGGTTGTCCCAGTAGACGCCGGTGAACGGGCGCTCCGTGTCGGCTTCCTGGGTCACCGCGTACTGGATTGGCGTCAGTCGGGCGCGCAGCTCGGTTTGGTTGACGGTTGCCATCTCGATATCCTCCGCCGACAGGATAATCAGTGGCGCGCCAAGTGGGCCGGACGGCTCTTGACGCCTGCGCCAGGAGGCCCACAGTTGCGCCGGAGGAGGGCGAGCATGCCAAATCGACTTCCCGTCGTCCGCGTTCTTGCCATTTTGAGCGTGGCTTTGCTGACCGCCGCGTGCGTGACGATCTCGCCCGAGTCGTCACCACCGGCCAGTCCATCCGTGGTCGCAACGTCCTCGCCGACGCCGACGCCGACGCCGACGCCGACGCCGACCCAACCACCGACTGCGCCGCCGACCGAACAGCCCACGGCGCCACCGACCCAGCAACCCACCCTGTCGCCGACCGAACAGCCCACGGCGCCACCGACCCAGCAACCCACCCTGTCGCCGACCGAACAGCCCACTGCGCCACCCACAGCAACGGCGGCACCGACACCGGGCGACCAGCTCGACTACCACCTTGACCCGAACTTCGGCACGACCGAGCTGCTGTCCGGTTTCGCCGACGACCCGCACTCCGTCGACGTGATCTCCGGCGGCAGCATCGACGCGTCCTACCTGGGCGGCGGCTGCAGCGGCTGGGTGAGCGCCGCGCCGGACCTGCGCGTCGTCTACACCGGCTCGAGTCCGACCGGCCTGCTGCGCTTCTACTTCGAGGGGTCGGGCGATGCGACCCTGGTCGTCAACGACCCGGCCGCACACTGGGTGTGCAACGACGATTCGCCGTTTGGCGGCGTCAACCCTTCGGTCGACTTCACGATTCCGCCCGGCATCACTGGCAGCAACCAGTACGACATATGGATCGGCTCGTACGTTCCCAGCGACACGATCCTGGGCACCCTGTACATCACCGAGCTGGACAGCAACCACCCGTAGCGAGACGGCCGTCTCGTAGCCTCGCGGCCACCGGGAGTAAGCGCCGCTAGACTGGGCGCCCGTGTCCGTCGCTGCGCTCAACCCTCGCCGTCCCGCGGCGCGCGCCGTCGCGCTGATCATTGGCGTTGTCCTCGTCGCGGCCGTGGGCTGCAGCAACCAGGGACCGGGTGCGGCTCAACCGCAGGCGCGTATCGGTGCCGGTGAGCCGTTTACGTACGATCCCGCGCAGGCCGGCGACGCGGCGTCGGCGAACGTCATCGCCCAGGTTTTCGAGGGGCTGACCGCCTTCGACGCACAGAGCAACGTCCAGCCGGCACTGGCCGATTCGTGGCAGACCAGCGCGGACGGCAAGCAGATCACCTTCCACCTACGGCCGGACATCGCGTACAGCGACGGCACATCGATAACGGCCCAGGACGTGGTCGACAGCTGGCTGCGCGTGATCGACCCGCACCAGCCATCGCCGCTGAGCAGCCTGCTCAGCGATGTCGCCGGCGCGGCCGGCTACGAGGCCGGCGCGATCGGCGCCGACGCGGTCGGCCTGCACGCCGATGGCGACCAGGTGGTCGTTGACCTTGCCCAGCCGGCGACGTATTTCCTGGCCGTCACCGCGTCGCCGTCGCTGGCGGTCGTGCCGCCCTCGATGTACGGCCAACTGGACACGCAGCCGCCGGCGAACGTGGTCGTATCGGGCGCCTACGTGCCCTCAGTTTCGTCGCCCGGAGTGATCGACCTGACCGCCAACCCGCACTACTGGGCCGGCCCGCCGCCGCTCAGCAACGTCGAGCTCGTCACCGACTACGGCGGCAAGAGCGGCGTCGACCTGTTCACCAGCGGCGACCTCGACTACACCGACATCGGCAGCGGCGACGCCTCGTGGATCGCCTACGACAGCGCGCTCGGGCCGCAACTGCGCCAGACGAACAGCTTCACCACCGACTACTACGGCTTCAATACGGCCACGCCGCCCTTCGACCAGGCGCAGGTTCGGCTGGCCTTCGCCGAGGCGGTCGACTGGAATCGCATCGTCCAGCTGGCCGACGGCCTGCCGGCGACGTCGCTCGTGCCGCCGGGCATTCCCGGTCGCGACGACGCGGACCATCGGCCGGCCTACAACCCGGCCGACGCGCAGAACCTACTGAGCCAGGCAGGCTATCCGGGCGGCGCCGGCTTCCCGCCGGTGACCATCGACACCTACGGCATCGGTTACGAGGCAACCGTGGCCGCGGAGTTGCACCAGAACCTGGGCGTCACTGTCACCGTCAACGTGCACGATTTCCGCGAGTTCCCGGACTACCTGACCGACGCCCAGAACCCGCAGATCTGGACGCTGAGTTGGGTCGCCGACTACCCCCAGCCGAATGACTTCCTGGGCCTCCTCTTGGAGTCGAGCAGCACGAGCAACTTCGGCCACTGGAGCGACAGCGAGTACGACGCGCTGATCGCGCAGGCCGCCGGAACCACGGGTGCGGCACAGGAGGCGCTGTACGGCCAGGCGCAGGACATCCTCGCCACGCAGGTCCCGGTGGTGCCCGTCGACTATGGCCAGTCGTACGCGCTGAGTCACACCGGACTACTGGGCGCGCTCGAATTGGGTGTCGGCTTCGTCCGTATCGCGGGCCTCGAGTGGGCGCCGGGGACAGGGCCATGAGGCGCACTGCTGCCCGCCTGGGCAGTGTCCTGTTGTCGTTCGGCCTCGCCCTGGGCGTGGTCCTGGCGGTGCCGGCCGCGGGCCTGGCCGACCAGCCCACCTTCGGCCAGCCCAGCGCGGTTGCCACCCTCGGCCAGCCGCTCAGCTTCACCAGCACGATCAGCGGCAGCGACATCGCCGCGGTCGATGTCGAGGTGCGCCTCGCCGGCCACGATCCGGTCGTGGTGCTGCACGCCCAGGCAACCGGCAATCCCGATGAGTGGCAGGCGAGCGCCGAGGTCGACATCGCCAGCTCGGTCGAGTGCACCTGTTACGCCACTGGTCCGAGCGCGCCCAATACCAGGTTTGAGTACCAGTTCGAGGTCCACGCCGCCGACGGCAGCGTGACCATGGGCCCGCTGGCGCAGGCGACTGTCACGGACGATCGCTTCAGCTGGCAGACGCTGTCCGACCGCATGGTCGTCGTGCATTGGTACCAGGGCGACCGATCGTTCGCCCAGTCGGCGGCAAACGTCGCCAACGACGCCATCGATAAGGCTTCGCAACTGCTGGGCGTAACCCTGCCCCAGCCGGTCGACCTGTACGTCTACGCTACCCAGCAGGCGCTGCTCGATGCCGTCTCGCCGAATCGCGAGAACATCGCCGGTGAAGCCCATGCATCGATCGGCACGATGTTCGTGTGGCTGCCGCCCGATCAGCCGCCGTCCGACCAGGCGGTCACGGTTGCGCACGAACTGACCCATCTGGTCTTTAACCAGGCGACCCAGAACCCGTACCACGGCCCGCCGCGCTGGCTCAACGAGGGCATCGCGGTGTACCTGTCGGAGGGCTACTCGCTGCAGTGGCAGGCTGAGGTCTCGTCGGCGGTGAGCTCCGGCTCGCTGATTCCACTCGATGGGCTGGCCGGACTTTTCCCGCCCGGCGACAACTTTTACCTCGCTTACGGCGAGAGCGTCGCTTCGGTCGACTACTTCATCAAGACGTACGGAGACCAGAAGCTGTGGGCGCTGGTACGCAGCTACAGCAACGGGCTGTCGGACGACGACGCGTTCACCCAGGCGACCGGCTCGAACGTGGAGGACTTCAACGCGGCGTGGATGTCGTCGCTGGGCGTAAGCGTGCCGCCCTCGTTCGGCCCGCAACCGGGGCTGCCCGGGCCGGTGCCCAGCGCGTGGAGCGGCCAGCCGGGCGGGCCGGTCATCGGCGCATCGCCCACGCCGTTGTCAAGTAACGGCCAGACCGCCGGTCCCACGGCACGTCCTACTTCGCCTCCGGAGCAGCCACCCGGCGGCAGCTCGACGACGGCGGACTTTGCGGGCGCCCTGGCCATCGTCTTCGTGATCGTGCTGCTGGTCGGCGTCGGCCTGGGCGCGTGGCTGATCCTCCGGCCTCGCCCGCGCCAGCCACCGTGGTACTGAACCGGTCGTGGCAGAGAGGCCGCCGATCGAACTGCGAATGGGTGATCGGCTGGAGTTGAGCAAGGTCCATCCGTGTGGCGGGCGACGCTGGACGGTGGTCAGGCTTGGCGCAGATATCGGCCTGACGTGCGACACATGCGGGCGACGGGTACTGCTCGAGCGACGTGAGCTGGAGCGCCGCGTCGCCCACTTCGTCGCGCGCGGGCCGGCCGAGGCGGATTCGTGACGGCCGCCCAGGCAGCGCAGCCGAGCTCGCTGCTGGTCCTGCGCAACCGGCGCTTCCTGGCGCTCTGGCTGGCGCAGGTGACGACGCAGGTCGGCGCCAACATGGTCCTCTTCGGACTGACCGTCCAGGTCTTCGCCGTCAGTGGCAAGGCCACCTCGATCAGCCTGCTCATCCTGAGCTTCCTGGTGCCCGCGGTCATCTTCGGCGCAGTTGCCGGCGTCTACGTGGACTTGCTCGACCGGCGCCTGATCCTGGTCGTCACCAACGTGGCGCGCGGCCTGCTCTTCCTGTCCCTGCTGGTCATCCCCCACGACCTGCTGCTGATCTACATGGTGACCGCCCTGGTCTCGACGCTGTCCACCTTCTTCGGTCCCGCCGAGGCGGCAATGATTCCGGTGGTCGTGCCGCGCGAACAGCTGCTGCCCGCCAACTCGCTGTACATATTCACCCTGCAGGCGTCGTTCTTCCTGGGCTTCGCCCTGGTCGGGCCGTTGGTCGTCAACCTCGCCGGGCCGGCGATCCTGTTCGTAATCGTGGGCGCCACCTACTTCATCGGCGCAGGGTTGTGCATGTTGCTTCCCAGCCACAACCCGCGCGCACTTACCCACGCGCCTGGACAGGCGCTCGACGAAGCGGGCCGGGTGATCGGCGAGGCGGGCAGCGCCGTGGCGACCACTTTCGGCGAACTCGTCGACGGCCTGCGCTTCATCATCGCCAACCGCACCGTCTTCTGGCCGCTCACCTACCTGGCGGTCACGGCGTCGCTCATCGGTGTGCTCGGCGTGCTGGGGCCCGGCTTCGCCACGCAGGTGCTCGGCCTCTCTGAGCGCGACTTCGTGGTGGTCGTGCTGCCGCTCGGCCTGGGCCTGGTGATGGGCATGCTGCTGCTCAACGTCTACGGCCGGCTGTTCTCGCGCCGGCGCGGTATCGAGGGCGGCCTGATTTCGCTCGGCGCTGCCCTGCTCGCACTTTCGATCGCACAGCCGCTGACCAAGACCTTCACGCTGGGGCCGGTCGTCTCGCTGTTGTCGGTGGTCATCGTGGTCGCCTTCGCGGCGGGCGTCGCATATGCCTTCGTGGCTGTGCCGGCCCAGACACAGCTGCAGGAGGAGCTGCCGCCCGGCGTGCGCGGGCGCGTCTTCGGCGTGCTCAACATGCTCGTCAGCATCGCCAGTTTCCTGCCCATCATCATCGTGGGTCCGATCGCCGACGCCGTTGGCACGCCGCTGGTGGTCCAGGGAGCGGCCGTCGTCGTCCTGCTCGTGGCCGCGGGGTCGATCAGCCGTTCGCACATGGCCCAGGAGGTGGGCGGCGCCAACGTCGGCCTGGTCGGTGCCGTGGATCCGGTAGCCGTCACGGGCAGCTCGCTGACCCAGCCCATGCCGCTCGATCTGGATGGTCAGGCCGTTCAACCGGACCCGGCCAACCCAGCGTCGCCGGTCGAGCCCGGGCGGCCCGGGCCGGCGCGTCGTGGCGGGACCGCGGACCCCGCCGGCGATCCGAACAACTGGTAGCGCCATGAGCCGCGTCTCCCTGATCTTCACCGGCGGCACGATCTCCATGAAGCACGATGACGGCGCGGGTGGCGCGCTGCCCGCACTCGATGGCGCCGCGATTGTCGAGCGCGCCGCCGGGCTGCGCGGCGTGGCCGAGATCGATGTCGTGGACTGGGGCATGGTCTCGGCGTCCCACCTGCGCTTCGCCGACCTGCTCGAGATCCACCGCCTCATCGAGCAGCAGCTGGCGCGGCCGGAGGTGTCCGGGGCGGTTGTCGTTCAGGGCACCGACGCCATCGAGGAGACCGCTTTCGCGTACGACCTGCTGCTCCGCTCGGACAAGCCGGTGGTGGTGACCGGCGCCATGCGCGATGCGTCGTCGCCTGAGTACGACGGGCCGCGCAACCTGGCCGATGCGGTGCGCTGTGCAGCAAGTCCGGAGCTCACCGGCAGGGGAGTGGTGGTCGTACTGGCCGGCACGATCCTGGCGGCCGACGACGTGATCAAGTCGAACAGCACCGCGCTGGACACCTTCCGGCCGCGCGACGGCGAACCGCTCGGCTCGGTCGACGAGTCCGGTGTCCGGCTGGCTCCGCCGCCGCCGGCCGCGCGCCGGTCCCTGCCGCGCGTCCCCGACCATGCGCTCGAGGACGTCTACCTGGTCACGGCCACGATGGGTATGGACGGCACGCTCCTGCGCGCCCTGGCGCCGAGCCGGCCGCACGGCGTGGTCGTGGCGGCAACGGGCGCCGGCAACACGCACCCGGACCTCTTCGCCGCCGCGAAGGAGCTGATGGCCGCCGGCACGATCGTCGCGCTGACCACGCGCTGTCCGTCGGGCGTGGTCGCGCCGCTGTACGCGTTTCAGGGCGGCGGCGCGACGTGGCAGCGTGCCGGCGCATTGTTCTCGACCATCGACGGACCCAAGACGCGCGTCGCCCTGGCGCTGGGTCTGGCGACGGACCTCGAGCGCGGGCAATTGGCGGCGCTCATCGGCCCGCAGGACTGACATTCCGATGAGCACGGCAGACCTGGTCATCAGCGGTCGAGTCGCCACGCTCGCCGGCGAATCGGGCTTCGGCTGGCAGTCGGGGCTCGCCATCGCCGGTGGTCGCGTGGTGCCGCTCGAGGAAGGATCGAACGCCGTCGCGCGCTGGCAGCTGCCTGACGAGCTGGTGGTGATGCCCTCGATTACCGACGCGCACGCGCACCTGATGGGCCTCGTGTTCGCCGAGCGGCAGATCGACCTGACGGGCCTCGATCTCGACGCCACTCTCGCGAGCATCGCCGCCGCGCACGCAACGCTCACCGCGCAGGGTGATCGCGAAGGCTGGCTGCTCGGCCACGGCTGGTCGCTCCACTCGCTGGGCCGCTGGCCTGACGCGGATCTGCTGGAGAGGGCCGCGCCCGGCAGGCCGGTGGCGCTCTACGCCCACGATCACCACGCGCGCTGGGTGAGCGCGACCGCCCTGCGCCTGGCGGGCATCGCGGAATCGGCCGACCCATCCGACGGTCTCGTGCGGCGCGACGGGTCGGGCACGCCCACCGGCATCCTGCACGAGGCGGCCGTAGGCCTGGTCGACGTGGCCATCCCGGATCCGGTACACGACGAACTCGCCGCCGGTCTGGATCGCGTCGCCGGGCAACTGGCTGCCCTGGGGGTAACCGGCTGCCACGACCCGGGCGAGTTGGGCGGCGACCCGATGATCAAGCGCGGCCCGGTCTTCTACCGCGCGTTGGCTGCCCAGGGTCGACTGCCCCTGCGCGTGCATGCGTCGGTCCGCGCGCAGCAGCTCGCGCGCGCGATCGAGCTCGGGCTGGCCAGCGGGCAGGGGGTCGCACCGGAGACGGACGCGTCCGACCCCACCGCGAGGATGCTCGCCGAGCACTACCGGATGGGCTGGCTGAAGCTGTTCGCGGACGGATCGCTCGGATCGCGTAGTGCCGCTCTGCTCGAGCCGTACACCGACGCGGCCGTGAACCCGCCGACGGGCGGCGAACGGGGCATGGTGCTGACCGACGCGGAGGAGCTGGCCGAGCTGCTCGGCCGGGCTGCCGGAGCCGGCATCAGCGGCCAGGTGCACGCGATCGGCGATGCGGCCGTGCGCGCCACGCTCGACGTTCTGGAGAGCATCCCGCCGGCGCCGCTGATGCGCCGGGTGGAGCATGCGCAACTCGTCGATCCGGCCGACCAGCCGCGCTTCGGTCGGCTGCGAATCGCGGCCTCGATGCAGCCGGTGCATCTGCGCAGCGATGCGGCGGTGGCGCGGATGGCGTGGGGTGACCGCGCCGCGAATGCGTTCCCAGTGCGCGCCATAGCCGACGGTGGGGCGTTGATCCCGTTCGGCACCGATGCGCCGGTCGAGCAGGTCGATCCGTGGCCGGGCATCGCCGTCGCCGTTGCGCGCCGCGATCCATTCAACGCGAGCGATCCGCCGCTCGGGCTTCAGCATTTGGTCGATCTGGCGCGCGCGATCCGCGCGGCCTGCCTCGATCCTGCCCTGGTTGCCGGTCAGCATGATCTCGGCCGGCTGCTACCCGGCTACCGCGCCGACCTGCTCATCGTGCCCGCTGCGGCGTTACGCGAGCCGATCGACGCGGCTTCGCTTGCCGCCACTCGCCCGGTAGCGACGCTGATCGACGGTCAACTGGCGTATCGGAGCGCAGGCTTCGACCTCTAACCGATCGGCAACGATCGCGTCGCTGGCCGCCCGGACGCGCCGCGGATGGAGGTAGCCCGCTGGCTTGCAAGGGCAACGGGCTGGTAGGCTAGAGACACCGCCGGCCGCCCCACCGGTAGCGGTCCGTGGGCACACACGAGGTTCCGACATGCGCCCAACTGTCCCTGCCTTCCGCCACGTTGCCCTGGCGGCCTCCTTGAGCATTCTGCTGGTCACGGTTGGTGCTGGGACGTCCATGGCCGCCGGACCGCGCGCGGTCGGATGGAACGCCGCGACGGTGAGCGGCGCGGGCACGGTGAGCGACACGATCGATTACTGGACGCCTCAGCGGATGCAGAGCGCAACGCCGATGGACCTTGCGGTGCCCGCCGGCGATGCATCGAGCGCCGGGTTCGCGGAGCGTCCGACGGGCGAGCCAGGCTCGGTTCCCGCGAGTTCTCACGGTAAGGCCCAAGCGTCCACGTCCGCGGTGGCCGGAACCTCCGCGGTTACCGGGACGGCCTACGACTATCCGTACCCGTTCACGCGCTACAACGTGCCGCATGTGTTGCGGAGCAGGTTTCCGTACCGGGCGATCGGCAAGATCTTCTTCACGCTCCATGGTTTCGACTTCGTCTGCTCGGGTGCATCTGTGGCTGGTGGTCCGCGCCAGATCGTGTTTACCGCCGGGCACTGCGTCAACGACGGCAACGGTGGCTTTGCGACGCACCTCGTGTTCGTTCCGGGCTATTTCAAGGGCCGCGCGCCTTACGGCATATTCCCAGCCAAACAGATCTGGACGACTCCCGAGTGGAACTCGGGTCTGGGCTCCGCGTTCAGCCGCGACTTCGCGGCTTTCAGCGTCGGCCGAAACGCCCGCCGGCAGCGGTTGCGCAAGGTGGTCGGCTATCTGGGTTTTGCCTGGAACCAGGCCAGCCCTAACGGGATTGGCAGCCGCGACCTGCATTGGGACCTGTTCGGCTATCCCGCCTCGTCTCCGTTCCACGGCAGGCAGATGATTGTCTGCGAGGCTTCACATGCCGTCGACGACACGACGATCGGCGACCCCGCGCCGGTAGGCGTCGGCTGCGATATGACCGGTGGTTCCTCCGGGGGGCCGTGGATCCTGGGCCTGCGCTCGGACAACTTCCTCAACGGCGTGGATTCGTACAAGTACGGCGATGCGCCGCTGGCGATGTACTCCCCGTACTTCGACGACGAGGCCAACCTGATCCGGTGCGCCGCGGCTACCAACAGCACAACGCCGCCGGCCACCTGCTGATCATCGGGCGCATCGACCAGTGGTGGTGAGGCGCCCGCAGACTGACCGGGTGAGCGGGCCCGGCGAATGGCAACTCTTCGCTGTCGTCGCCGCGGGCCCCTCAACGATCTAGCGGAGATCGGCCGTCGAACCGCTCCCCTACAATGCCAGTTCGCGGGCGGCTAGCTCAGCTGGTTAGAGCACTTGCTTGACATGCAAGAGGTCACTGGTTCGAGTCCAGTGTCGCCCACCACATCGCCTTCCTGGGGTGGTTGCCCGCTGCTAGAGTCGGGCTGATGAGCTCCGGCGCACCTGGCGAGAACCGCCTGCTCTACCTGTCGCGGGCCGACGTCGAATCGGTCGGGCTGGACATGGGCGCGGTCATCGAGCTGCTCCAGCAGGCGTTCCTCGAGAAGGGCCATGGCCGTTTCGAGATGCCGCCCAAGCCGGGCATCCACACGCAGCCCGACGCGTTCATTCACGCCATGCCGGCCTATATCCCAGCAATGCGCGCCGCGGGCATCAAGTGGGTCAGCGGCTACCCGGCCAACCAGTCGCGCGGCCTGCCGTACATCAGCGGACTGCTCGTCCTCAACGACCCGGACACGGGCGTGCCTCTCTCGGTGATGGACTGCACCTGGATCACGGCCGTGCGGACCGGCGGCGCGACCGGACTTGCCGCCAAGTACCTGGCCCGACCCGGCAGCGAAACGGCTGGCATTCTTGCCTGCGGCGTCCAGGGCAGGACCAATCTCGAGGCGCTGGCGCACCTGTTTGCGCTCCGGCGGGTGTTCGCCTACGACATCGTCCCGGCAGCGCGCGATCGTTTCGTGAGCGAGATGCGCGAGCGGCTGAGCCTGGATGTCGTCGCGGTCGACACGCCGCGTGAGGCGGTGGTCGAGTCAGACCTGATCGTTACCTCAGGTCCCATCCTTCATCATCCCGATCCGACCATCCCGGCCGGCTGGGTCAAGCACGGTGCCTTCGCCAGCGCGGTTGACTTCGACAGCTACTGGACCGGGGACGCCCTCGCCGAATTCGACCGGATTGCGACCGACGACCATGCCCAGTTCGCCTACTACCGCGAGCAGGGCTATTTTGCGTCGACGCCCGATCCGTACGCGGACCTGGGTGAGATCGTGGCCGGTCAGCGGCCCGGCCGCGAGCACGATGACGAGCGGACGATGGCCATGAACCTCGGCCTGGCGCTCGATGACATGGCCGTCGCGCCAGAGGTCTACCGCCGGGCGATTGCCGCCGGCAAGGGCACGTGGCTGGCGCTCTAGGCTAGAGGCCGCCGAGCAGGGCCAGCGGCACCAGCGACAGCATTGCCGCCGCCATCTGAATCGCCATTACCGTGAGCGCCTGCCTCGGTGCGCGGGGCAGCCAGGTGAGGCCGAAGAAGGCGATGATCGGCAACTGGAGACCCATCAGCAGTTGCCACAGGTGGGCATGGAGGCCTTCGTCCGGCTGGGCCACCGGGCCGTAGGTCGCCAGGTACCAGATGAGCACTCCCAGCGCGGCAACCGACATGGCCATCGGCAGCCAGGCGCTGGGGCGGCGGACGAGGGACCAGACCGGCACTCGCGCTGAGGCGTCCATGAGGTCATTATGGACGGGCGGGCCATCGCGCCCGCGCGTCGAGTGACCGATGGCCCTGCATTGGGTGCGGCCTTAATACGAAGGGCGGAACGATGGCTGTCGCTGCGGACGACACAAGTGGCGCCGAACGCGGCGCACAGGACGGCACCGAGCGGCGCAACGAGCGCGCCGCCGCGGACGTTGCCCGCGCCCTGCTGCGACCGCGCTCGATCGCGGTCATCGGCGCGTCGCGCACCCGTCATTCGGTCGGCGGCGAGGTGCTCCATAACCTGATCGAGTCTGGCTTCGTCGGCCCGGTCTACCCGGTCAACCCGGCGAGCGACTCGGTTCAGGCTGTCCGCGCCTACCGGTCGCTCAAGGACGTGCCGGATTCCGTTGACCTGGCGATCATCGCGGTGCCCGCCGCGGCGGTGATCGACGCCGCTCGTGAATGTGCCGCCAAAGGGGTCGCCGGCCTGGTGGTGCTGAGCGCCGGCTTTGCCGAGGTCGGCGGCGCCGGCGCAGCTCTCCAGGCGGAACTGCTGTCCGTCTGTCGCGCGAATCAGCATGCACCTCGTCGGACCCAACTGCATGGGCGTGGTCAACACCGCCGCCGACGTGCGCATGAACGCCCAGTTCGCGCCCGTGGCGCCGCTGACCGGACGACTGGGCGTCGTATCTCAGAGTGGTGCATTGGGCCTCGCGCTGATCCACGAAGCCGGCGTACTGGGTTTGGGCCTGTCGAGCTTCGTGTCGGTCGGCAACCAGGCCGACCTGACGGTCGATGACTTCCTGTCCTATTGGGAAGAGGACGACGCAACCAATGCCGTCCTGCTGTACATCGAAACGATCGTCAGAGCCGCGCCGCTTTTCACGCGACTCGCCCGCCGCGTTGGACGGTCGAAGCCGATCGTCGCGGTCAAGAGTGGCCGCTCCGGCGCCGGCGAGCGGGCAACGTCGTCCCATACCGGCGCCCTGCTTGGTGCGTCCGACATTACGGTCGATGCGCTCTTTCGCCAGGCCGGCGTCATCCGCACCGACACCCTGTCGGAGATGTACGATGTGGCCGCGCTGGTATCCAGCCAGCCGCTGCCGCACGGCCGGGGTGTGGGCATCCTGACCAACGGCGGTGGACCGGGCATCCTCGCCGCGGACGCGTGCGAGGCGGCCGGCCTCGTGGTACCGGCGCTGAGTGAGACCGTCCAGCGCGAGCTCGCGCAGCACCTGCCCGCTCTCGCCGGCCTGGCCAACCCGGTCGACATGATCGCCTCGGCCACGCCGGGGACTACGCGCGGGCGATGGAGCTCATCGCGTCCGATCCCGCGATCGATTCGCTGATCGTCATTTCCGGTCCACCGCTGGCGACGCCGACCGACGATCTGGCGCACGCCATCCGCGACGCGGCGAAGCGACTGCCACGGCCGATCACCGTCGCCGCGGTGTTCATGTCAACCGCCGCGCCGCGTGCCGCGCTGACCGACGAGGGCAGCAGCGTCCCGTGTTACACGTACCCGGAGAACGCGGGCTACGCGCTGGCTCGTGCGGCGCGTTATGCGGAATGGCGCACCGGCTCCGATCGGCACCGTCCCGCAGTTGTCCGACCTGCGCGGATCGGCCGCAACCGCCCTGCTGGCCGAAGCCGCGGCCGCCCGGCCGGGCGCCGGTCGCTGGCTCACTCCTGCCGAGGTACGCAGTCTGCTCGAGTGCTACGGCCTGCCCGTGGTCGACCAGGAGCTCGTCGCGTCGCCGGCCGAGGCCGCCGCTGTGGCTGCGCGCTTCGACTCGCCCGTGGCGCTCAAGGCGGTCTCCCCACATGTGGTCCACAAGAGCGAGGCGCGTGGCGTGCGCTTGGGATTGAGCGGGCCCGCAGCGGTCGAGGATGCCGCGCGCGAGATCAGCGACGACTACGCGGCGGCCGGTCACCCGATCGTGGGTTTCGTGGTTCAGCGCATGGCCACGGCCGGCGTCGAGATGCTCGTGGGGGTCGTCCACGACCCCCTGTTTGGTCCGGTTGTCGCGTGCGCGGCGGGCGGTACGGAGACCGAGCTGCTCCACGATGTCGCGGTCACCATCACGCCACTGACCGACGTTGACGCGGCGCGCATGGTCCGCTCGCTGGCGACATTCCCACTGCTGGATGGCTATCGCGGCGCGGAGCGCTGCGATGTCTCGGCGCTGGAAGACGTATTGCTGCGCGTCAGCGCGATGGTCGACGCTCACCCCGAGATTGCCGAGATGGACTTCAACCCGGTCATCGTGCTGCCACGCGGCGCGGTCATCGTCGATGCCCGGGTGCGGGTCGAGGCGAGGGCGTAGCGGGTCCGCATCGCCCGGTCTGAACGTGTTGACCGCTAACGCGCAGGCACCTGCGGCTGTGTGCCCGCCGCAACATCCGTCTGGTACGCAGACTCAAGCTTTGCCCCCCAATCGTCCAAGGTCATGCCGCCTTGAACAACCGTTGGAAAGTCCGCATCGTAAACATCAGTTTGGGTAGGGCCTTGGAATGACTGCTCGAGGTACCCGTACTGTCCGGACGAAATTGCAGCGGATACCGCTGCAATCTCCTGCGCGCGTCGTGGGTCGAGCGTACTTGGCAAGTCCTGCGGCGTTAGGGCATTGATCGGAATGCTGGCGTATTCCTGCAGGTCGCTCACTGTCATCATCTGTTGAATGATCTGCGGGTTTGAGTAAAGGAAATCCAGTACGGCCGCGGCCGCGTCCTTGTTTTGAGATGCCGCATTAATGGAATACGTGCCACCGACTCCGATCGGATACGTCGCGCTTACCCCATGAGCCAGGGCTGGCAACTCGGCCCAGTCCCAGTCATCTGGGTTGTTGACAAACGCGCTGGCGACGCCGGCGAATGCCCATGAGCCGGTTACATCCATGGCAGCCTTGCCTTTAGCGAGCAGCTCGTAGGCGCCAGATTCCTCGCCGGCCAGAAAGGCATCCTCGCTGCCGTTGAACCAGCCAGCCTGCGCCCAGTCGTTGAGCTGGGACATGGTCGCCATCAGCCCGGGATCGTTCCACGGGACGTCGCCTACAAGCGCCTGATAGACCGTGTCGGCGCCAGAAATGGCGCCAAGAAATGGACTGACGACCAAGGAGATATTCCGCCCGCCGCCGGCCAGCGGCGCGATGCCCTTTGCCATGAGCGCTCGCCCAACGCGTGCGAATTGCTCCATGTTGGCTGGGAAGGTGAGTCCGTTGTCGGTGAATACCTTCTTGTTGTACATCACGCCACCGGCATCGAGGCTCGCGGGCAGGGCGTACAAAGCGCCCTGAAACTGGCCCGCGCCGAACGCCCAAGGCGCAATCTCGTCGCTCCAGCCATACCGGGCCGCGTACGAATCAAGAGGGGCAAGGGCACCGGCCGCTAGTAATGGGCCGATGAAGGTCGGCGCATCCAGGGCGACGATGTCCGGGCCGCCGCCGTGCAGGACGTATTGTTCGGTGTTGATCTCAAATGCGTCCCCTTGCGAAACGAACTCGAGCTGAATTCCCGGATACTTCGCCTCAAGAGGCTCGGTGAATATCTGGTTGAGCTCAGCGACGGACCTGTCGCTACGCGTCCACCACGTGACGGTCCCGCTGATCGAGGATGGCGTTGGGGTGGGCGGCGGCGTCGGACCCGGCGTTGCAGTGGGCGGGGCAGTCGGGGTTGCGGTCGCTGTGGGTGATCCGGTGCCCGTCGGTGCCGCCGTTGGCGTCGGTGCCGCCGTTGGCGTGGGTGCCGCCGTTGGCGTCGACGTTGGGGCGGCGCACGCCAGCACCATTGTGAGGGCAACGAGGAATGCCAACGGTCGACGTGCCCTCATGGGGACCGTCTCCATATGGCGCACCGAGGGCACGTAGTGGAGGGTCATCCCGCAGCACCTCTTCGTGGCAGCCGTCCGCCGCAATGGGGCGGGATCGGCAAACGCTCCCGCTGGATGCTAGGCACTTAGTTGCGCGCACACAACCACTTTCTGGGGTGCCGTCCCGTTCAGCCGGGGTCTGCCGACGTATACTCAGCGACACATACGAAAAAGCGTCGAGCGGGACGCGCACGATTGGAACCAGACCGCAGAGAGCCCGGGTCGGTGGGCTGAGAGCCCGGGCGGTCGATTGGCCGAAGGTGCACCACCCGCGAGCGACCGGCGAACCGGTCCGGGTGCCGCCCGTTAGCGCGGCCACTGAGAGCGCCAGCGACTCGAATGAGACGCGCGGCGAAGGCGGGTGGAACCGCGGGAGGTGTGGGCCTCTCGTCCTGTCGATGGACGAGAGGTTTATTGATTCCTGGAGGCTTCCCATGTCAGACGAACAACAGGCATCGGCGGACGAGGAAGAGCTCGCCTTAGAGGCGCCCAAGCGCGAGTCGGCCGAGGAGTTGCTCGACGCGCATGCCGGCGACGAGCTCGATCCCATGCGCCATTCGGCGGCGCACGTCATGGCCGAAGCGGTCATGGACCTATTCCCGGGTACCAAGCTCGGTATCGGCCCGGCCATCGCCGACGGTTTCTACTACGACTTTGAGCTGGACCGGCCGCTGACGCCGGACGACCTTGCGGCGATCGAGAAGCGCATGTCCGAGTCGGTCGCCGGCGATCACCCATTCGTGCGCAATGTGCTGCCCCCCGACGACGGCCTGGCGTTCTTCGAAGGGCAGGGCCAGCCATTCAAGGTTGAGATCATCAACGACCTGCGCAAGGTGGCCTCTGCCGGTGGCCAGCCGATGCCCGAGGTGTCCACCTATCAGCACGGCGAGTTCATCGACCTTTGCCGTGGGCCGCACGTCGAATCAACGGGCAGGATCGGGCCGTTCAAGCTGCTGGCCGTCTCCGGCGCGTACTGGCGCGGCGATCAGGCACGGCCGGCCCTGCAACGCGTCTACGGCACGGTCTGGGCAAGCCAGGAGGATCTCGACAAGTTCCTGTGGCGGCGCGCCGAGGCGAAGAAGCGTGACCATCGTCGGCTCGGCGTGCAACTCGACCTGTTCAGCTTCCACGACGTGTCGCCGGGCGCGGCGTTCTGGCATCCCAAGGGTTGGACGCTGTACCAGACACTGCGTGACGCGCTGCGCCAACTGCAGGCCAGCCGCGGCTACCAGGAGATCTACACGCCACCGCTCGTCCACCAGAAGCTGTGGGAGCAGTCGGGCCACTGGGACCTCTATCGCGAGCACATGTTCCTCGTCGAGGCGGAGGAGCAGACCTTCAGCCTCAAGCCCATGAACTGCCCTGAGAGCACCTTCATCTACCGCTCACGCGTTCGCTCTTATCGCGACCTGCCGCTGCGCCTGTCCGAGTACGGTGTGCTGCACCGCAACGAGCTATCGGGCGTGCTGTCGGGCCTGACGCGGGTGCGCCACTTCGTCACCGACGACGCGCACAACTACGTCACCCCGGCACAGATCCGCGACGAGATCCTGGGCCTGATGGGCGAGGTGCGCGAGACCTACTCGTGGTTCGGGCTCGAGCCCACGCTGACCTTCGGCACGCGCCCCGAAAAGGCGCTCGGCGACGAGGCTACGTGGCGCGAGACCGAGGCGCAGATGCTCGATGCGCTCAAGGCGTCCGGCCTGCAATACCGCGTCAAGCCCGGCGACGGTGCGTTCTACGCGCCCAAGATCGACATCCAGATCGAGGACGCTCTTGGGCGCGAGTGGCAGACGGCAACGATCCAGGTCGACCGGCTGATGCTGCCCGAGCGCTTCGACCTGTGGTACATCGACGAGCATGGCGAGCGCCAGCGTCCGGTCGCGGTGCACCGCGCGATCTACGGCTCACTCGAGCGCTTCATCGGCGTGCTGACCGAGCACTTCGCCGGCGCTTTTCCGTTCTGGTGCGCGCCGGTCCAGGCGATCGTCATCCCGATCGCCGATCGCCACATCGAGGCGGCCGCCAAACTGGCCGGCATCCTGCGCGCGAAGGGCATCCGGACGGAGGTCGACGAGACGGCCAACCGGATGCAGAACAAGATCCGCCTGGCGCAGGAGCAGAAGGTGCCGTACATGCTGGTGCTCGGCGATCGCGAGGTGGAGGCGAGCACGGCCGCGCCGCGAACGCGCGCCGGCGAGCAGCTGCCGGCCGAGACGTGGTCGGCGCTGGCTGATCGACTGGCGCTGGAGGCGGCCGCCCGCCGGCCGAGCTAAGCCGTCCCTGTCGGTGACTCGGCGGCCCGTTGAATTTGTTGGTTAGGATGTTGGCGTAGCTGCGGAGGAGAAGGAGATACCCATGTTGAAGTCGTTGTCGCTGCTGGCTGTTGCGGCGTTGTTGACCGGCTGCGTGTCGGTCTCTACCTCATCGCCCAGCCCGGAGGCGACGGCGACACTGGGCATCACGACCATGGCGCCGACCCAGACGCCGACGGCCACTCCCCAGCCAACTGCCACGCCCACCGTCGCGCCCACCGCGACACCGACCGTGGTGCCGACGGTGGCGCCCGCCACGACCCCGCCGACCGGGCCGACCGAGCCACCGACCATCCAGCCCACCGAAACGCCCACGCCGAGCGGTCTTGGCTACGACCCCAAGGACCAGCTCTTCGACGATTCGATGAGTGACCCGACCAGTGGCTGGGGCACCGCCACCGAGTCGTTCTACAACATCGCCTACGCTGCCGACCACCTTCAGCTCGACGTCAGTGGCAGTGCCTCGTCGGTGTGGAGCACACGCCCGACCGGCAGCCAGAGCGGCACGCTGGTGGTCCTCGGCCAACTGACACCTACCTCCGACGGCACGTTCGGCATGCTCTGTTCGGCCAACAACGGCCAGAGCCTGATCGGTGGGGTGGTCGCGACGGACGGCTCGTGGGGCTTCGTCGACATCGAGAACAACAACGTCACGCGGCTCGGCGGCGACGGCCCATTCCAGCTGAATATCGTGCAGGGCGAGACGACCCTGGTTGCGGTCGAGTGTGGTGCGATGACGACGGGCAAGCTGCGCCTGCAGCTGTGGGTCGGCGGCCAGGGCCTGGTTGGGTCGTACGAGCAGGCGGACGGCCCGGCCAGCTTCGACGGCGCCGGCGTTTTCGTCGAGTCCGCCGGCGATTCGTTCTCAACCGCGCTGAACCATTCGGCGGCGTACGGTGTGGCCAACCTGAACGGCGAACCGAGCAGCGCGGCGCAGGACCTGATGCTCAACCACGTTCCGCACGACTGGTCGGCCACGTGCTATGAGAGTCCGGTGCCGGGCTACCTGGGCGGCTTCGCCGAGACTTCGGTGACCTGTTTCCTGGGCGAGGTCGGGCACGCCGGTGCCGAGATCGCCTCGTACGAACAGTATGCCAACACGGACGACATGAACGCGGCCTACCAGGAGCGCGTGTCAACCTTCCCCGTCGGCAGCGGCACCTCGTGCCAGGACGGCTCGGCCGAGGAAAGCTGGCACTACAACGGCACCCCGGACACTGAAGCCGGACGTCTGCTGTGTGCTCCGCAGCAGGTCGGCATCCGCTTCGACTGGACCGAGAACCAACTCAATATCTTGTCGTCGTTGGTCGATTTCGACGGCAGCTACAGCGACACATTCGGTGACTGGACCAACGCTGGACCCAACTAGGAAACAGGCGCCTTGTGCTATAGTCCCGCGGCCGACGGAGCGTGGGCGAGGCGTCGTCACGTCCCGTCCATTGGCGGATGTGTGAGAGTCAATACGAGGGACCTGGCCTGAGTCGAGAACTGCGAGTAAACGAGATGATCCGCGTCCCGAATGTCCGGGTCGTGGACGAAGAGGGAAACCAGATGGGCGTGCTGTCCACCGCGGAGGCTCTCCGACTCGCGCAGGAACGGGGCTACGATCTCGTTGAAGTCGCTCCGATGGCCGCACCGCCGGTCACCCGCTTGCTCGACTACGGCCAGTTCAAGTACGAACAGGCCCGCCGCGAGAAGGAAGCACGCCGGCACCAGCGCTCGGTCGATTTCAAGGAGATAAGGCTCAAGGTCAAGATCGGCAAGGGTGACTTCGACACCAAGGTCCGCCGCTCCATCCAGTTTCTCGAGGATGGCGACCGGGTCAAGGTGACGGTCCAGTTCCGCGGACGCGAAGTCAGTCACGCCTACCTGGGCCGGGACATGTTGCTCCGTTTCGCCGAACAGGTGGGGGAGCACGCAACGGTTGAGCGACAGCCGCTGCTCGAGGGGCGGCAGATGTCGTTGGTCATGGCCTCGACACACAAACCGAAGACGCAACCAACGAACGGCGCGGATCCATCACAGCCGACGCCGATGGAGACGGCAGGCGCCGGTGAGCCGGCAGGAGCTTAACTAGATGCCGAAGATGAAGACCCACAAGGGCGCGCAGAAGCGCTTCGGGGTGACCGGCAGCGGCAAGGTCGTCCGGGGCAAGGCATGGCGCGGCCACCACCTGGACATCAAGTCGTCACGGCGCACGCGGCGCTATGCCGGCAAGGAGGTCCTCGATCCAACCAGCGCCCGGCAGGTCGAGCACCTGCTGCCGTACCTGAAGTAGGCGACGTATGGCGAGAGTCAAGCGCGGCGTCACTGCACACAAGCGCCACAAGCGCCTGCTCAAGGCATCCGAGGGTCGACGGGGCACGCGATCGAAGCTGATAAAGCCGGCGCGCGAAGCGCTGATGCACGCGATGGCGTACGCCTACGTGGGCCGCAAGCAGCGCAAGCGCCAGCTGCGCGCGCTGTGGATCGTGCGTCTGAATGCCGCGTCGCGCCAGCACGGCATGACCTACGGTAAGTTCATCAACGGTCTCAAGACGGCGGGCGTTGCGCTCGATCGGAAGATCCTGGCCGACATCGCCGTAAGCGATGCGGCCACGTTTGCCAGCATCGTCGAGGTCGCTCGGGCCGGGTAGCGGCTGCACGCCGTGGACCTGGAGTCGTTCTCAGCGCAGCTCGATGAGCTGAGCCGGCGCGCCCTGGAGGCGGTCGCCAAGGCCGATGATCCGGCCGAACTCGAGGCCGTCGAGCGGTCCTTCCTTGGTCGCGAAGGCGAGCTGCGCAAGCTGCTCGGCTCGATCGGAACGCTGCCTGGGCCGGATCGGCCCAAGGTAGGCGCGCTGGCGAACCCGATTCGCGAAGAGCTGGAGCGCCAGATCGCGGAGCGCCGCGCGCGACTGGACGACATTGCCCTCGAGGTTCGCCTCGCGCGCGAGCGGACCGACGTTACGCTGCCCGGGCCAGCGCTCGCGCGTGGCTCGCTCCACCCGCTCATCGAAACGCAACGCGAGATCGCGCGCGTCTTCGGCCAGTTCGGCTTCGTTACCTATGAGACGGCCGAGGTCGAGACCGACGAACTGAACTTCCAGGCGCTGAATATTCCGGCCGATCACCCCGCGCGCGACCTGTGGGACACGCTCTACGTGGCCGGCACCGACCGCCATTACGCGCTGCGCACGCACACGTCGCCGGGTCAGATCCACCTGATGCGCACGACACCGCCGCCGATTTGCGCGGTGCTGCCCGGCCGCTGCTTTCGCTACGAGGCCGTCGATGCCAGCCACGGTTTCGAGTTCTTCCAGGTCGAAGGCCTGATGGTCGACGAGGGCACCACGATGGCTCACCTGCGCGGCCTGCTCGACGAGTTCGCCCACGCCTTGTTCGGGGCGAGCACGGCCACTCGCTTCCGGCCCGGCTACTACCCGTTCACCGAGCCGTCGGTCGCCTTCGACATCGGTTGCACCATCTGCGGCGGCGCCGGCTGTGCCGCCTGCAAGCGCACCGGCTGGCTGACCATCCTGGGCGCGGGCATGGTCCACCCGGTGGTGCTGACCAACGGCGGCCTCGACCCTGACCGCTACCAGGGCTTCGCCTTCGGCATGGGCGTCGACCGGATTGCCATGCTGCGCCACGGCATCGGCGACATCCGTGCCTTCTTCGACAACGACCTGCGCTTCCTGGCACGCTTCCAGTGACGCGCGGCTGAACGATGCGAGTCCCGCTTTCGTGGCTGCGCGACTACGTCGATTTCGACCTGCCGCCCGAGCGCCTGGCCGAACGCCTGACGATGCTCGGCATGGAGGTCCAGTCGATCGAGCGCATCGGCGAGGACTGGCGCTCGATCGTGGTCGGCGAGTTGCTCGAAGTAGCCCCGCACCCCAACTCGCAGCGCCTGTCGCTCACCAAGGTGCGCGTATCGCACGCTGACGAGCCGTTGTCGATCGTGTGTGGCGCGACCAATATCGCGGTCGGACAGCGAGTGCCGGTCGCGCTGTCCGGAGCGGTCCTGCCCGGGGATCGGCACATCGGCGTCACGGCCATCGCCGGCGTCGAGAGCCGCGGCATGCTCTGCTCGGGCGCCGAGCTGGGGCTGACCACCGACGCGGACGGCATCCTGATCCTCAATTCGGACGAGGTAGGCGGCGACGGCCTGGGCGAGCTGGCTCTCGGCAGCCCGCTGGCCGACATCATCGGCGACGTGGTGCTGGACATCGACGTCAAGCCCAACCGCGGCGACGCGTTGTCGCTCATCGGCCTGGCCCGTGAGGTGGCCGCGATCAGCGGCAGCACGGTGCGCTGGCCCGCCATCGAGGTCGCCGAGACAGGCGACGCGACGACCGACCACCTGTCGGTCGAGGTCGAGGACGAGACGCTCTGTCCGCGCTTCGTGGGCCGTTACGTCGACGGGCTCAAGATCGGACCGTCGCCACTCAAGGTTCAGTTGCGGCTGAGCGCCGCGGGCATGCGGCCGGTCTCGAACGTGGTCGATGCCAGCAACTACGTGATGCTCGAGCTGGGCAAACCGATCCACGTGTTCGATGCCGCGGCGGTCGAGACCGGTCGCATCGTCGTCCGGCCCGCGCGCGCGGGCGAGCGCATCGAAACGCTCGACCACATCGAGCGCGAGCTGACGCCTGAGGCGTTGGTCATCGCCGACCCGCGCGGGCCGATCGGCATCGCCGGGGTGATGGGCGGCGCCTCGAGTGAGGTGGGCCAGGCGACCACCTCGGCGATCATCGAATCGGCCATCTTCGATCCGGTGTCGATCCGCCGTACTGCCTTCCGTTTCGCGCTGCGCAGCGAGGCCAGCCTGCGCTTCGAGAAGGGCCAGGAAGCGCGCCTGGCACGCGTCGGAGCCGATCGCACGGCACAGCTGCTGATGCGCTGGGCGGGCGGCCGTGCCGCGGTCGGCGTGGTGGACACCAACCCGGTCGACGAGCCACCGCAGCGAGTCACCTTCCGCCCAACACGCGTCAGCCGCCTGTTGGGCGAATCGCTGAAGGCAGACGAGATGACGACGGCTCTCGGACGGATCGGCATCGCCGTGGAGCACGGCGAGGAGGAGTCGCTCGTCGCGGTCGTGCCGGCGTACCGGCGCGACATCGCCATCGAGGCCGACGTGGCCGAGGAGATCATGCGCCTGCGCGGCTACGAGGAACTCCCGCCGCGGCTGCCCGATACGGAGATGCCGGCTTATCGGCCCGACCCGCGCCGGCTGACCGACCACGTGCGCGACCTGCTGTCCGGCCGCGGACTGGCCGAGGTGGTCAGCTACGGGCTCGTTCGGACCAGCTCGATCACGCTCTCCTTGGATACGCCGCCGACGATGCATCGACCATCCGCGTCGCCAACCCGGTCACCGTCGACCACTCCGAACTGCGCCACTCGCTGCTGCCGGGCATGCTCGCCGTCGTCGCGCGCAACGAGCGCCAGCGCTGGCCGGACGTGGCCATCTTCGAGATCGGCGCGGTGCACGCGTGGCACGAACGTGAGCCCTGGCAGCAGACCAGGCTGGACGTGATCCTCGCCGGTAACCTGCGCGGGCCGTCGTGGTCCGAGCCGGCGCGGCCGGTGGTGCTCGAAGATGTCAAGGGCATCGTCGAGTGGCTGATCACTCGGTTGGGCGGTGGCGCGGTGACGTATGTGCGCGCCGATACCCCAGCGCCGGGCGTCGAGCATCCCGGACGCACCGCAGTCGTCGTCGTCGAGCACGACGGCAAGCAGCTCGAACTGGGTCGCCTGGGCGAGCTCGACCCGCGCTATGTGGCGGCCAACGAGGTACGCGCCGAGCATGCCCTCTTCGCCTCGCTCGATCTCGAGGCAATGGCCGGCCTGGCGCGAACGGTGCCCGAAGTGCGCGATCTTGCCGCGTTGCCGGCCGTGGAGTTCGACGTGGCCATCGTCGTGCCGCGTGATCTCGAGTCGGGACGTGTGACTCAGGTCCTCCGGCAGCACGCCGGACCGATGTTGGCGCGACTGACTCTCTTCGATCGCTATCAGGGTGCGCCACTGGGAGCGGACGAGATCAGCCTCGCCTACCGGCTGCGTTTCCAGCCGACCGATGCCGGGCCGACCGATGCGCAACTGGCCGAGCTGATGGCGGATATCGAGGATGCCATTGCCGACGAGCTCGGCGGGCGCGTGCGCAGTGGCTGACTTCGTACTGGTGGTGGCCTTCGCCATCGCCGTTGCGCTTGGCGTGTGGCGCGGCGCGTTGCGGCAGCTGATCGCGGTGGGCGCCTGGTTCGTCACCTTCATTGCCTCCGCGTACCTGCGTCCGCCGATCGCCGACTGGATTGCCGGCCAGCAGCCGGGCCTGTCGCCGCCGTACGTGGACATGCTCGCCTTCGCATCGACCTTCGCGGTGCTGTTCGTCGTGGCCATCGTGATCGTCGAGCTCGGCGGCACGCGCATCGAACTTAGCGCGCGTCCATTCATCGACGACATCGTCGGCGGGCTGCTTGGGCTTGGCGTCGCGGTGCTGTTCATCGGATCGCTGGAACTGGCGCTCGACACGTACTACAGCGGCCCATCGCAGACGAGCGACGAGCTCGACGCCGTGTACTCGCTGCACATCGAGCTGGACAACTCGACCATCGGCCGCGTCGCTGCATACCTCGCTCGAGCCCGGCCTGATGGCGATGCTGGGCCCCCTGCTGCCCGCCGATGTCCGCTCGCCCGGCAGCTGACGCCGCCGCCTGATCTCGCGCGACTTCTTCGCTCGCCCAACGCTGGATGTCGCCCGCGCGCTGCTGGGCGCGCAGCTGGTGCGCTTGACGGAGGACGGGCTGATGGTCGGCCGCATCGTCGAGACCGAGGCCTACGGCGGACCGGAAGACACGGCCAGCCACACGCACGCCGGGCGGACGGCGAGAACGGCGCCCATGTTCGGGCCGGTCGGCCACGCCTACGTCTACCTTGTGTACGGCATGCACTTCTGCCTGAACGTCGTCGCGCGCGGGACCGGCCACGAGGCGGGCGCAGTACTGATCCGGGCGCTCGAGCCGCAGATCGGCAGCGAACTGATGCGTCGCAACCGGCAGCGGCCGCGCGACGCCGTCGAACGCCTGTGCGCGGGGCCCGCACGGCTGTGTCAGGCGCTCGCCATCGACCGCACATTCGACGGCCACGACCTCACCGCGGGTGACCGATTGTGGTTGTCGCCGGCGGCGGCCGGCGCGAGCGATGGCGCGCCGGTGTCGAGTGGTCCGCGCGTCGGCGTCGACTACGCCGGCGACGGCTGGCGCGACCGGCCGTGGCGTTTCTGGCTGACCGGCAATCGGGCGGTTTCGAGATGACCGACACGCGCAGCCGGGAGCTGCTCGAGTACCCGCAGATCCGCAATCGCGTTGCCGGCTACACCTCCTTCTCGCCGTCGCGCCAGCTGGCTCAGCAGATGGCGCCATCGTCCGATGTGGCGGTCGTCAGGCGATTGCTCGATGAGACCGACCAGGCACGCGACCTGCTGCAGCGGCGCCCGGACGTGGGCATCGGCGGCGCGCGTGACATCACCATGCTGGTCGGCCGAGCGCGCCGCAGCGGGCGCTTGCTGGGGCCGGAGCTGCTCGAGGTGCTCGACACGCTCGAAGCGGCCACGCGGTTGGCGGACATCCTGCGCGGCGAGCGGCCGCCGCTGTTGCACGAGCTTGGTCGCGCGATCAAACCGCTGCCGCAGTTGCGCGCCCGCCTGGAAAGCGCCGTCGATCCGGCCGGCGAGCTGCTCGACTCGGCCTCGCCCGCGCTGGGCGGCCTGCGCCGCGCCGTGCGCGTCGCCTACGAGCGGCTGCGCGCGCGACTCGAGACGCTCGTCCACAGCTCCGACCTGTCCGGCGCGCTGCAGGAGCCCATCGTCACGCTGCGCAACGACCGCTACGTAGTGCCCGTGCGCGCCGACGCCCGCAGCCGTGTGAAAGGCATCGTCCACGACCAGTCGGGCAGCGGCCAGACGCTGTTCGTCGAGCCGCTGGTGATGGTCGAGCTGGGCAACGCCTGGCGCGAGGCGCAACTCAAGGAAGCGGCCGAGGTCGAACGCATCCTGGACGAGCTCTCGGCGCTGGTCGGCGCCCAAGCCGATGCGCTCGACGAGACGCTGGCCGCCCTGGCGACCTTCGATTTTTGGATTGCTCGGGCGCGCCTGGCGGTGGAACTCGACGCTGTCCGCCCGGAGACCGTCGCCACGGACGATGTGCTGCTGCTCTCGGCCCGCCATCCTGGCCTGACCGCACCGGTCGTGCCGATCGATGTCCGGCTGGGCACCGACTTCCGCGCGCTGGTCATCACCGGGCCGAACACCGGCGGCAAGACGGTCGCCCTGCGCACCACCGGCCTGCTCGCGCTGATGCACCAGTCGGGGCTGCCGATCCCGGCGGCACCGGGCTCGCGCCTGCCCGTGTTCCGCGATGTCTTCGCCGACATCGGCGATGAGCAGTCCATCGCCCAGTCGCTGTCGACCTTCTCCGGCCATATGCGCTCGATCGTGCGCATCGTGGGCGCCGCGGGGGAGGGCTGCCTGGTGCTGCTCGACGAGCTCGGCGCGGGCACGGATCCGACGGAGGGCTCGGCCCTGGCGCAGGCGCTGCTCGATCGCCTCATCACCGCCGGTGCGCTGGTCGCCGCCACCACCCACTACGCCGAACTCAAGACATACGCCCACAACACCGTCGGCGTCGAGAACGCCTCGGTCGACTTCGACCTGGCGACGCTCAAGCCGACCTACCACCTGACCATCGGCCTGCCCGGTGCCAGCCAGGCCTTCGCCATCGCCGAGAGGCTCGGGCTGCCTGCCGACATCGTCGCCGATGCGCGCTCGCGCCTCGGCAGCGCGCAGCAGGAGTTCGAGCAGACGCTGGCCTCGATCCGCGAGACACGAGCTAGCACCCAGGATGCACTGGCGCGCGCGACCGAGGCAGAGGAGCGTGCCCGCGCCGCGCGGCACGAGGCGGAGGAGGAGCGCCGCCATGCGCGCCGCGAGCGTGAGGACGCGCTGGTCACTGCGCGCGCCGAGGCCCAGCAGCAGCTCGCCGAGGTCCAGGCAGAAATTGCGGCAGCACGTGAACTGCTCGAGCGGCAGACGCTGACCGAGCAGTTGCTCGAACAATCGACCGCGCGCTTGAGCGAGATGATCTCGCCAGCGACCGACGAGACCGCTGAGACCGTCTCATCGGGCGACACGACGCTGCCGATCAGCGTCGGTCAGTACGTGCGCTCCGGTGGCGGCTGGCAGGGCACGGTCGCTGCACTCGATGAGGACAAGGGCGAGGCGACGCTGGTCGCCGGCACTATGCGCATCAGCGTGCCCCTGGCCGGGCTGCAACCGGCGGTTGCGCCGGTGGCGGACCCGCTGCGTGGGCCGGCCACTCCGCCACCGGCGCCGCGCTCGGTGCCATCCAGTCTCGACTTGCGCGGCGCGCGCGTCGAGGAGGCGCTCGAGTCGCTCGACTCCTATCTCGATCAGGCCGCGGTCGCCGCGATGTCCAAAGTAACCGTCATCCACGGGCATGGTTCGGGCGCGCTGCGCGACGCGCTGCGCGCCCGTCTGAGCGGCCATCCGCTGATCAAGTCGTGGCGCCCGGGCGAGCGCGGCGAAGGCGGCGACGGCGCCACCATCGTCGAGTTGTAGAAGTCGAACCTAGACTGGGTCCAGTGGATCACGCCAAGAGCTCACGTTCGCATAGGCTGGCGCTCGAGCATGCGCGGGCGCTCCTGCGCCGCCACATCCTGATCGACGGCCACAATGACCTGCCGTGGGCCATCCGCACCGCCGAGTCGGCGCCCGGCGATCTCGCCGCCTACGACCTGCGCCGGCGCACGAGCGGCCAGACAGACCTGCCGCGCCTGCGGCGCGGTGGCGTGGGCGGCCAGTTCTGGAGCGTCTACGTCCCGACCGGAGGTGAAGGCGGCGGCGGGTTCGCCCGGATCCAGCTGGAGCAGCTCGACCTGGCGCGCCGGATGGTCGCTCGTTACCCGCGCGATCTCACGCCGTGCTGGTCGGCGCGCGAGGTGCGCAACGCGTTCGCGGCCGGACGCATCGCGTCGCTGTTCGGCATGGAGGGCGGCCACGTCCTGGAGAACTCGCTGGGCGCACTGCGCGCGTTCCGCGAGCTCGGCGCCCGCTACCTGACCCTGACCCACGGCCGCAACACCGATTGGGCCGACTCCGCCACCGACCAGCCACGGCACGGCGGCCTCACCGACTTCGGCCGCGAGGTGGTGCTCGAGATGAACCGGCTGGGAATGCTCGTCGACCTGTCGCATACCGCAGCCACCACGATGAGCGACGCGCTCGACGCCAGCGCGGCGCCGGTCATCTTCTCCCACTCTTCGGCACGCGCCCTGTGCGACGTGCCGCGCAACGTTCCCGACGAGATCCTGACGCGCATCCCCGCCAACGGCGGCGTGGTGATGGTGACGTTCGTGGCCGGCTTCGTGTCGGCCGAGGCGGCCGCCGTGCTCGTCCCGGCCATCGCGGAGGCCGAGCGCCGCCAGACCGGGGTCGCCGACCGGGCCGCCCGCCGAGCGATCGAGCACGAAGTGTTCGAGTCGTTGCAGGTGCCCATCCCGCCGCTGTCGATGGTTGCCGACCACATCGAGCACATCGCCAAAGTGGCCGGCGTGGAGCACGTCGGTCTGGGCGGCGACTTCGATGGGACGCTCTTCACCGCCTGCGGCCTGGCGGATGTCTCGGGCTACCCGAACCTGTTTGCCGAGCTCATCGAACGCGGCTGGAGCGACCGCGACCTGGCCCGACTGGCGGGGGGCAACGTCCTGCGCGTCATGCGCGAGGCCGAGGCAGTGGCCGCCCGCCTGTAGCTGGAGGCCAGGAAGGTTGCCGCTGCTAGGGGCTTGCGGTTGGTGACGGCGGTGGTTCGGTCGGCGGCTGGGTGGGCGTGGGCAGGGGCAAGGTCGGCGTCGGGAGCGCAAGCGTGGGGGTGGGCTGTTCGGTCGGCGTGATCTCGGGCGTCGGGGTCGGTGTGGGTTCGACCGTCGGCGTCGGCTCCAGGGTCGGCTCGGTGGTCGGTGATTTCGTCGGCAGCAGGCTGGGCGACTCGCTCGGCGACTCGCTGGGCGATTCGCTGGGTGACGGCGACGGCGCGGCGGTGCATGGCGTCGTCGGCGGCCACGGTGCGCCCCAACTCTTGCCGTACGGCGTGTAGCCGTGGTTGAACAGGTAGCTGGTCTTGGTCGGGTTCTGCGGGTCCGCGCCGCCGGCTATGCCGATGCCCTGCTTGGCGCGCGCGATCCACTCCTGGTCCGCCGCCTGCCAGTCGGGATGCCCGGCCTCGACGTTGTCCAGGTTCAGGAAACCCACCGTCTGTGGCGTGCCCGCGCAGCCGTCGACCCACAGCAGGGTGTTGCCCGACTCGTCGGTCACCACCTGCAACGGCTCTTTGGTGGTGTCGGCACCGGGCACCGTGCCGTCGATGAACACCTCCTGCACGGTCTTGGTCGTGTACTGACGTCGGGGCCATGCCGGTCCACGCGTCGACGTCGGCGGTGACGATGCCCGGCGGCTGGGCGAAGTCCTGCCCCGGCCAGTCCTGCGTCACCTCCTGCATGAAGCCGTGCCAGGTGGGCGCGGCGATATCGGTCGAGAAGACCGGATTGTCCGGGCGCAGGACCGACGAGCCGTCGCTGTTGCCGTTCCACACGCCCACGACCAGGGCGTAGTCGCCGGCCGCACGGCCGGCGTCGTCGGGTGGCGCGATGTAGCCGAAGGCGTCCAGGTCGACCGCGTTGTCGTTGGTGCCGGTCTTGATCGTGGCCGGCCGCCGACCGCCCGGGCCGCGCAACGCGAAAGCTCCCCAGACGGGGTTCTGTTGCGGATCGGTGTTGCTGGCCAGGATGTTGGTCATGACGTACGCCGCCTGCGGGCTGACGACCTGCTCGCCGGCCGGCGGGCTGTATGGCGGCACGACATCCGTGCCGGACGCATCCTTGATCGACAGGATGTGCGTGTAGCCAATGTTCCGGCCGTTGTTGGCGAGCGTCGCATACGCCTCGGTCACGTCGATCGGATGGGTTTCCTCGGTGCCCAGGGTGAGCGACAGGCCGGCGCTCGGCTGGTCGTTCTGGAAGTTCATGCCGAAGCGCCGCGCCATGTCGAAGACGTGGTTGACGCCGTTGATGGCCAAGGCCTTGACGGCGGGGATGTTGAGCGACCACTGCAGCGCGCTGCGCATGCGCAGCGGGCCGCGCTCGAGCTGATCGTAGTCGGTGGGGATGTAGGTGTTGCTGCCGTCGGGAAATGCGGTGGTGACGTCCATGAACATCGACGCCGCGGTCATCGTCCCGTCGTTGATGCCGGTTACGAAGTTAAACGGCTTGAAGGCAGATCCGGACTGGCGCCAGCCGTTGGCGAGAACGTCGAACTGGGGCTGGAACTGCGGCGTCGCGTCGCTGGCGCGGTAGTAACCGGCGCTCCCCACGTAGGCCAGGACCTCGCCGGTCTGGTAGTCCATCGCCACCAGCGCGCCGTTGCCCACCTGCAGCTTCGCCAGTTTCTTCATCCAGCTTTCGTAGGGCACGCCCAGTTCGGCGGCCATCGCCTGTGGGTCGGTCGAGTGCGGCAGGAAGACACCGGCGGTGACCCACTTCTCGGCGATCTGCTGCATGTGCCAGTCGAGCGTGCTGGTGATGCGCAGCCCGCCGGCCTCGAGGGTCGGGCAGGTATCGGCGTCACCGCACAGCTTCTGTGCCAGCTCGTCGCGCAGCGCCCAGATGAAGTGCGGCGCCAGCCACTGCTGCTGCGTCGACGCCTGTGGCGCCAGGTTGATCGGTTCGTTCTTGGCCGCTTCGAAGTCGGCCGGCGTGTACTCGTTGCCGGTCAGCACGAGGCGTGACGGGTCGCTCGCCAGCAGGTCGAGGATGTAGTCACGCCGGGCGACGATGGGGATCGTCGGGTCGAGCGGCACGTACAGGTGTCCGTCCGGAGCGGTGACGGCGTTTCGTACCAGGTCGTACGTCGACGGCGACTGCGGCAGAGCCGCCAGCAGCGCCACTTCGCCGAGCGACAGCTGGCTCAGGTCGGTCACGCCGAAGTAGCCCTTGGCCGCGGCCAGCACGCCGTAGCTGCCGTTGCCGTAGTAATTGGCGTTGAAGTACGCGGTGATGATCTGCTGCTTGCCCTGTTCGCCCGGGTAGGCCTCGGTCACGCGGACCGACTGGATGATCTCCTTGAGCTTGCGCTCGATCACCCGTCCGGGATCGCTGACCAGGTTCGGATCGAGCAGCCGCTCGCGCACCAGCTGTTGCGTGATCGTCGACGCGCCACGCTCGTTGCCCTGCAGCGTGGCGATCGTGGCCGACAGGATGCCGATCGGATCAACGCCGGCGTTGCTCCAGAACGATTTGTCCTCGATTGCCGTCTGGGCGTCGGTCAGGATGGGTGGGATCTGATCCCAGGTGACCGGCTGGCGCGCCTCATTGGCTCCAAAAGTGGCCAGTTGCACCGTGCCGGTTCGGTCGTAGACGATCGATTTGCCCACCGCACCCAGGCTCTGCAGGCCATGCGGGTCGGGCAGGTCCTGGCTGTAGAAGGCAAATACGGCCACGCTGCCGACCAGCCCGAACAGGGCGATGATGGCCATGATCGAGAAAACGAAGACGGGCAGAGCGACGGCGAGGCCGCGCTCGGGCTGACGCCGCCGCGCAGTTGGGCGCCGGGCCGCGTAGGCGTTAGAGCGTCCGTTGGGACGGCCGTTCATTCGCCGCGGCGCGCGCCTTCATCGCGGCTGGTATGCATGTGCGGCCAGACTCTAGCATTAGCCCGTGAGCCCGTCCCATGAGTCCGCCAATCGCGCCGCGCCCGGCGATCTGCTTGCCGAGCTGTCGTGGCGCGGCCTGGTGGCCGAAGCGTCGCAGGGTCTCGAACAGCGACTGGCCGCCGGCCCGATTTCCGCGTACGTGGGCTTCGACGCGTCGGCGCGCTCACTGCACGTGGGCAACCTGGTGCAGGGCTTCATGCTCACCCACCTGCAGCGCTACGGCGGCACGCCCTTCATCGTGGTTGGTGGCGGCACGGGCATGATCGGTGATCCATCGGGCAAATCGAGCGAGCGGAACCTGCTCGACGACGAGGCGATCCGCGCCAATTCGGCCGCCATCCGCGCCCAGCTCGAGCGCTTCGTCGACTTCTCGCCGGGCAGACAGCAGGCACAGATGGTCGACAACCGCGAGTGGCTCACGCGCTACTCGCTGCTCGAGTTCCTGCGCGATATCGGCAAGCACTTCTCGATCCCGTACATGCTCGCCAAGGACTCCGTCCAGCAACGCCTGGCGGCGGGCATGTCGTTCACCGAGTTCTCGTACATGACCCTCCAGGCGGCCGACTTCCTGCACCTCTACCGCGAGCGCGGCGTCGAGATGCAGATGGGCGGCGCCGACCAGTGGGGCAACATCACCGCCGGCCTCGAGTTGATCCGGCGCGTCGTCGGGCGTGAGGAAGGGGAGGAGCCGGCCACGTTCGCGTTGTGCTCGCCACTGCTGCTCACCCGCGCCGGCGCCAAGATGGGCAAGTCCGAGCGCGGCGCGGTGTTCCTGGACCCGGCCCTCACGTCGCCGTACGAGTTCTACCAGTACTGGCTCAACGACGACGACGAGTTGGTCGGCCGGCACCTGCGCTGGTTGACGCTGATGGACGCGGCCGCGATCTACGAGATCGAGGAGGCGCAGCGGACCTCGCCCGAGAAGCGACCGGCGCAGCGCGCACTCGCCTTTGACCTGACCGCGCGCGTCCACGGCCGCGAGGAGGCCGAGCGCCAGGTTCGTGTCGCGGACGCCGTCTTCGGCGGTGGCCCGCTGCAGGATCCGGACGTCCTCGAGGTCCTCTTCCACGAGCTGCCCAATTGGGAGTTCACTGATGCCGACCTCACCGACCCGACGGCCGTCGGGGTAGCCAGCGGCCTCTACCCATCGCGCTCAGAGGTGCGCCGGCAGATCGCCCAGGGCGCCTTCTCGATCAACGGCGAGCGCATGACCGACGAAGCCGGTGTTCCCGGACCCGTCGCCGGCTACCTGGTCCTGCGCGCAGGCAAGAAGCGGTTGGTCATCGGCCGGCGCCGGAACGCCTAGCCAGACGGCCGGCCCGCGCTAGGAGGGCTTCAGCGACACGTAGCGGTCGCGTCCACTGGCTCGCCCGAACGCCCACACGTCGATCTCGGGCGGCTCGATGCCGAGGCTCGTCAGCGCCGTGCACACCTGGCTGCGATGGTCGGTGCCGTGATGGATGACCTGCGCCAGCCGGATGCCCACCGGCGCGTGGAATTCCCCCTCGTCGTCACGTTCAACGACGTCCGCGTCGGGGTCGACGCCGCCGGCCAGCAACTTGCTCCATGCGCTGGCGTTGGTGGCAACCGCGAGGTGCAGCTCGGCCAGGCCCGTGTCGGCATCCTCATCCAACGCGGCCAGCTCTTTGCCGCTGGGGAAGAACGACAGGTACCAGCGGTCCGAGGCAACCAGGTGGCGCAGGGTGCCGATGATCGAGCCATAGGTGCCCAGACATGGCGCCTGCAGTTGCTCGGGCGTCAGCTCGCGGCAGGCGTCGATCAGGCGTTCGGTTGCCCAGGCGTGGTGGTCAAACGCGTCGCCGAGTGGTGAGGTCGTCATGGGCGCAGGTTAGCGGCCAGGTGGGCGACAGTCTCGAGCAGGCGCATCATTTTCCTTCCGGCTGCGGACGGTCAGGCGCAGGTGGCCGCGCAACGGATTGGCCGGCCCGAAGGTGCGCGGAACGACGCCGGCGCGCAGCAGGCCATCGGCCGCCTGCTCGGCCGCCGCGTGGTCGCCTTCGCCGATGCGCACCAGCAGGAAGTTGGTGACGCTCGGTAGTGGCTGCCAGCGCAGTTCCCGCAGTTGAGCGGCAAGCCAATCACGCTCCGTGGCCAGAGCGCGCGCGTTGGCCAGCGCGTATTCGGGCGCGGCAAGCGCCCGGGCGGCGACATGAGCCGAGGCGGTCGAGATGCTGCCCGGCGGACGAACGCGTTCGAGGCGCTCGATGACCGACCGTCCGGCGATACCGAAGCCGACGCGCACTCCCGCCAGGCCGAACGCCTTGGAAACGGTGCGCACGACGAGCAATTGCGGAAAGCGACCGCGCCAGGGGACGACGGTCGTGCCGCCGAACTCGATGTAGGCCTCGTCGACCACGACCAGCGGCGGATCCGACAGCTGCGCGGCCGCGGTGAGGATCGCTTCAATATCCGTGCTGTCTTCGACGGCGGCGGTCGGGTTGTTGGGCGTGCACAGCCAGACGACCCGAACTTCTGGCAGGCGCTTGATCACGGCCGGAACGTCGAGGGCGAAGCCGTCAGCGGCGCCGCGCCGCGGCACGGACACGATGCGTGCCGCGCGCTGGGACGTGAGCACGCCGTACATCGGGTAGGTCGGGATCGGTACAAGCGCGCCCGAGCCGGACGCCAGGAACGCCTTGGCGACCAGGTCAAGCACTTCGTCGGCGCCGGCGGCGACCACCAACTCGTGCGTGTCGGCGCCAACGTAGCCGGCGGCCGCCGCCGCCAGCTCCGCGTAGGAAGAGTCGGGATATTCGTTGAGCGGCGGTGCGAACGGGCCGGCGAGCGCCTGAGTCAGCCACTCGGGTGCGATGGGCGACGTGTTCGTGTCGAAGCGCAGGATGTCCTGCGGCCGCAGGCCGTAGCGCGCGGCGATGGTGGCGTTGGATGGCTCCCAGGTGTAGACCTGCGACGGCGTGCTGTCGGTCATACCGCCCGCATTCTTACCCAAAGGTCACCGCGCGCAATATGGCTGATCGCGAGCACCTTGCCTGCCGGCGTACCGCGCGCATTGGTGCCACGCGCGGAAATGTGCGAACAAGCCTTGCTGGCCGCCCGTCTGAGACGGGAGAAGCGCCTGTCCTAAGAATGCAGGCGGTACGGGATGCGCGATGCCGCCGGCACGGCATGGCATGGGCGGCGGGGGCGCGTGAAGCGCCTCGACCCACGGATGCGGGCGGTACCGGGTGCGCAAGGCCGAGCGGCTCAGGATTTCAGCGCGCCGCGTCCTCTTCCTTCTTGTGCGCCTCGATCACCTTCTGGGCGACGTGCGAGGGAACCTCCTCGTAATGATCGAGGGTCGCCCTGAATACGCCCCGGCCGCCCGATAGCGAGCGAAGTTCGGTCGCGTAGCTGAACAGCTCAGCCTGAGGCACGTGCGCGCGCACCACCTGGAAGCCATCGCCGGTGTCCATGCCCAGCACGCGCCCGCGCCGCGTGTTGAGGTCGCGGTTGACGTCACCCATGTAGGCCTCGGGCACCTGCACCTCGACGTCCATGATCGGCTCGAGCAGGATGGGCGAGGAATCCTGGATGCCCTTGCGCGTTGCAAGCTGGCCGGCGAGTCGGAATGACAGCTCGTCCGAGTCGACCGTGTGGAATGAGCCGTCGTACAACGTCGCCTTGAAGTCGATGACCGGATAGCCGGCGATAGGCCCCTTCTCGGCAATGTCGTGGACGCCCTTCTCGACGCCGGCCCAGTACTGCCGCGGCACCGATCCGCCGACCACTCGCGTGACGAACTCCACGCCGGCGCCCGGATTGGGTTCGATCTCCAGCCACACGTGGCCGAATTGGCCGCGCCCGCCGGTCTGCTTCTTGTGGCGCCCTTCGGCCTGTGCCTTGGAGCGGATCGTTTCGCGGTACGGAATGCGCGGCGAGCGGGTGACGACGGCGGCCCCGAACTTGCGCTTGAGCCGCTCGGTGATGACCGTCACGTGGTTTTCGCCGTGCGCCCACAGGAGCTGCTCGCCCGTTTCCGCGTTGCGCTCGACGCGCAGGCTGGGCTCCTCCTCCTGCAGCCGGCTCAGCGCGGCGCCCATCTTGTCCAGGTCGGCCTTGGTCTGCGGCTCGATCGCGACCGGCAGGGTCGGCTCGGGAAACTCGAGCGGCGCCAGCGTGAACGGCTTGTCGCGCGACGAGAGCGTGTCGCCGGTGAAGGTTGCGACGAGCTTGGCAACAGCACCGATCTCGCCGGCGCTGATCTCGCCGACTGCCTCGGTGTCCTTGCCCTTGACGCGCAGCACCTGGCCGATGCGCTCCTCCTCCTCGCGCCCCGCGTTCCAAACGTGGTCGTGCGAGGTGATCTTGCCCGAGAAGACGCGGAAGTAGTTGAGGCGCCCGACGAACGGGTCGGCGGTCGTCTTGAAGACGCGCGCCAGCAGCGGTCCGTCCGAGCTGGGTGCCACATCGATCGCCTTGCCGGCGCCATCGGTCGCCTTGACCGGCCGCTCTTCGCCCGGCGAGGGCAGGTAGCGCACGATCGCGTCGAGCACCGCCGGCACGCCGATCTCGTGCGCCGCCGAGGTGACCATGACCGGAGCGAGGATGGCATCGCGCACGCCGCGGTGCAGGCAGCCTTCGAGCTCGGCGTCGCTGATCTCCTCGCCCTCGAGGTACTTGGCCAGCACGTCGTCGTCGGCCTCCGCCGCAGCCTCGAGCAACTGGTCGCGGCGACGGGCTACCTCGTCGGCCAGTTCGGCCGGAATCTCGCTCTCCGTGCGCTTGCCGCCGGCCCACGTGTAGGCCTTGCGGTGGACCAGGTCGACGTAGCCGCGGAAGTTGTCCGCTCGGCCGATGGCCAGCTGCAGCGGCGCGATCTTGGTGCCGAACTCCGACCGCAGCGCGTCCAGCGCGGCCGTCGGATCGGCGTTCTCGCGCTCGCAGCGGGTGATCACGAAGAGTGCGGCCGCGCCGCTCGAACGGCCGAGCGCGATCGCTCGCTCGGTGCCTGCCTCGACGCCGCTCGACGCGTCCATGACCAGCAGCGCGCCGTCGGCCGCGGCGAAGCCCTGCACCACCTCTGCCGCGAAGTCGGCGTAGCCCGGGGTGTCGATCAGCGTGATCTCGTTCTCGCCGTGCTGCATCGTCGCCACCGACAGCGACAACGACTGTTTGCGCTTCTGCTCTTCGGGCTCGAAGTCCAGCGTGGCGGTGCCATCCTGGACCTGGCCCAGCCGGGTGATTGCCCCGGCCGCGTACAGCAGGTGTTCGGCGAGAGTCGTCTTGCCCGAATTGGCGTGGCCGGCGAGCACGACGTTGCGAAGGTGTGACATGTCTGCGGTCATGTCGGCAGCATATAGAATCCGCGCCGATGTCCGGCCATTCGAAGTGGTCCCAGATCAAGCGCCAGAAGGGCGCCAACGATGCCAAGCGCGGCGCGGTCTTTACCAAGATCGGCCGCGAGATCTCGATTGCCGCGCGGATGGGCGGCGGCGACCCCGACGCCAACTACCGGCTGCGCCTGGCCGTCGATACGGCGCGCTCGGCGAACATGCCCGCCGACAACATCAAGCGCGCCATCGAACGCGCGACGGCGGGTTCGGCGGCCGAGCAGTACGAGGAGATCGTCTACGAGGGCTATGGCCCGGGCGGCGTGGCGATCCTGGTCGAGGCAGCCACCGACAACAAGAACCGGACGGCCGCCGACGTGCGCTCGCTGTTCGCCAAGAACGGCGGCCAGCTGGCCGGTGCCGGCGCGGTGGCGTGGCAGTTCGAGCCGCGTGGCGTCGTCTCCATCCCGCGTGACGGGCACGACCCCGACGAAATCGCGCTGACGGCAATCGACGCGGGTGCCGAGGAGATGGACATCGAGGCGGATCCGATGGAGCTGACCACCGAACCGGGCAAGTTGGAGCAGTTGCGGCTGGGGCTCGAGTCGGCCGGGGTCAGCGTCGAGTCGGCCGAGGTGACCATGCACCCCAAGACGCCGGTCGAGGTGGACGAGCACGTGGCGCGCCAAAACCTGCGCCTGATCGAAGCGCTCGAGGACCTCGACGACGTTCAGCGCGTCACCGCCAACTTCGACCTGCCCGCGGAAGTCCTGGCCGAGGCCGCGTCCGCTTGATCGTCCTGGGCATCGACCCGGGCACCGCCGCGACCGGCTACGGCATCGTCGAACGCAACGGCGCAACCCTGCGCGCCGTGGACTACGGCTGTCTCGAGACCCTGCCCACGCAGGAGCTACCGGAACGCCTGCTGCACATCCACGAAGGTGTGTGCGAACTGATCCGCACGCACAAGCCGCTGGTGGTGGGCGTTGAGCGCCTTTTCTTCAACCGCAACGTCCAGACGGCCTTCGCCGTCGGCCAGGCGCGCGGCGTCGTCCTGCTGGCTGCCGCGGAAGCCGGCCTGCCCGTCGTCGAGTACGGACCGCACGAGGTCAAGCTGGCGGTCACCGGCTACGGCCGCGCGGCCAAGGACCAGGTCCAGCGGATGGTCCAGATGGTGCTCAGCATGCCCATTCTGCCGCGCCCGGACGATGCCGCCGACGCGCTGGCGGTGGCCATCTGTGCCGCCCACTCGCACGTGAGCAGCGATGGCATGGCGCCGGCTAGGCAGCTGACGGGAATGGCACGCCGGTGATCGCGTTCGTGGAGGGGCGCGTGGTCGCGATCACGCCCGACGCGGCGGTGATCCAGGCCGGCGGCGTGGGCTACCGCATCTTCTGTGGCCCGGGCACGCTGGGCAGCCTGCACGAGGGCAGCGACGCGCGCCTGTACACCCATCACCTGGTGCGCGAGGACCAGCAGTCGCTGTACGGCTTCCGCTCGACCGAGGAGCTTGGATTCTTCGAGCTGCTGACGACCGTGACCGGCGTGGGTCCCAAGGTCGCGCTGGCGATCGTCTCGGCGCGTCCGGTGACCGATCTGCAGCTGGCCATCCTGCAGGGTGACGAGGGTGTGCTGACCTCGGTTACGGGGGTCGGCAAGCGGCTCGCCGCGCGCGTCGTGCTGGAACTCAAGGAAAAGGTCTCAGCTGCGGGGGCGGCCGTCGGCGCCGGCACGGCCGGCGGCGCGACGGACGTGGTCGCCGCCCTGCAGGCTCTCGGCTACACGGCGGCGGAGGCGCGCGAGGCGGCCTCCGCGGCTTTGTCGGCGCTGCCCGTTGGCGCATCGCTCGAGGAACGCGTCAAGGCTGCGTTGCGCATCCTGCGCCGCGACTGAACGCGACAGCGGCTCGAAATGGCAGGGCTGATGCTGGTTGCGGTCGTCGTCATCGCCGTCGCCTTCGACTACATCAACGGCTTTCACGACACGGCCAACGCGATCGCCACATCGGTCGCCACGCGTGCACTGCCGCCGCGAGTGGCCATCGCGATGGCCGCCGCCTTCAACTTCATCGGTGCGTTCGCCGGCACGGCCGTAGCCAAGACGATCGGCGCGGGGTTGGTCGAGGAGAGCACGACCACCACCGGCGTCATCGCTGCGGCCCTGCTGGGCGCCATCGCCTGGAACCTGATCACGTGGTATCGCGGGCTGCCCAGTTCCAGCAGCCACGCTCTGATCGGCGGCCTGTTCGGCGCCACGCTTGTGGCGGCCGGTGCGAACGCGTTCAAGCCGCAGGGCGTCGTCGAGAAGGTGCTGCTGCCCATGGTCAGCTCGCCGGTCATCGGTTTCATCGGTGCCTTCGTGCTGGTGATCGTGCTGTTCCGCGTGTTCAGCCGCGCGCCGCGTCGGCCGACGACGACGGCATTTCGCCGGCTGCAGGTGCTGTCGGCCGGCTTCATGGCCTTCTCGCACGGCTCCAACGACGCCCAGAAGACGATGGGCATCGTCACCCTGGCGTTGTTCTCGGCCGGCGTGCTGCCGACCATCGATGTGCCGTGGTGGGTCATCGTTCTGGCCGCGACGGCGATGTCGCTCGGCACGGCCATCGGCGGCTGGCGGATCATGCACACCATGGGCCACCGCGTGGTCGAGCTCGAGCCGGTGCACGGTTTCGCCGCCGAGACGAGCGCAGCGACCGTGATCATCACCGCAGCGCACTTCGGCATGCCGGTTTCGACCACGCATGTCATCGCGGCTGCGATCATGGGTGTCGGTTCATCGCGGGGAGTGCGCGGCGTTCACTGGGGAGTGGCGCGCGCGATCGTCGCGGCCTGGATCATCACCATCCCCGCCGCGGGGCTGGTCGCCGGCATGTGCTGGCTCGTGCTGAACGCATTCGGACTCGGGTGATTGACAGAGGAGAGATGGCGTGCCGATCCAGCTGATCCCGCGTGACATCAAGTTTGTCGACCTGTTCATCGAGAGCGGCCAGAACCTGGCCGCGGCAGCGAGCAGGCTCAACGAACTGGTCGAGAAATACGATCGGCTCGACGAGCGCATCGCCGAGATCCAGGCGCTCGAGAAGAAGGGCGACGGCATCGACCATGCGATCAGCGACCGGCTCGAAGAGGCATTTATCGCGCCGTTCGACCGCGAGGACATCCACGACCTCACCACTCGCCTCGACGACGTGGTCGATCTGATCCAGGCGGTCGGTGAGAGCATGATCATCTACGACGTCCGCGAGCCGACCAACGAGTGCCGCCTGCTGGCGGGGATCCTCGCCGCGCAGGGCGTCGAGCTGGCCGCCGCGCTCTCGAAGCTCGAGCGAATGCGCGACCTGAACGGGCACCTGGAGCGCATCCATGAGCTGGAGCACGAGGCCGACGGCATCTCCCGCGGGGCCATCGGGCGCCTGTTTCGCGAGAACTTCGATCCGCTTGACGTGATCAAGTGGCGCGAGGTCTATCTCGAGCTCGAAAACGCCATCGATGCGGGCGAGGATGCCGCCGAGGTCATCGAGCGGATGATCCACAAGCGCGTCTAACCGGGCTATACTGCGCGCGGTCTTGAGCGGCGCCGCGGATGCGGCGCCGGGGCCAGAGAGGAGAGCGAGCAGATGGCAATTACTGCAGTGCGTGTTGCTGTTTCGTCGCGCTCCTCGAGGATTCGCTGCTGATCTGACCCGGTCGGGTCGATAACGGAGCCGTCCCGCGGAGGACGGCTTCTTCGTATCCGGAAGCCGCGCGCGACGAATGAGGACCACGCTCATCGTCCACCAGGAGCTTCCGTTGAACTCGCATCGAGTCGAGCGAATCCGCCGCTCGAAACATCCCCCACGTGAGGCGGACGACTGGCCGCCTCCGGCCCATGAACGCGCCGCAGAGCGCGATCGGCCGCGGCCGGGCCGTGGCCCGGACGCGTTCCGCTGTACCCACTGCCGCGTGGACGTGGCCATGTCCGCGCCCGGTACGGCGCATCGCAATCACTGCCCGATGTGCCTGTGGAGCAGGCACGTCGACGACGATCCCGGCGATCGCGCGGCCGACTGCGGCGCGGCCATGGAACCTATTGCCATCACCGTCCGCGGCGACGGCGAGTGGGTCCTCATCCACCGCTGCGCGGCGTGCGGCGTGCTGCACAGCAACCGCACCGCGGGCGACGACAACCCGCTGCTGCTGGTCCGCCTGGCGGTCCGGCCGCTGGCCATGCCACCGTTCCCGCTCGACCGCCTGGCCGGCATCTGACCGGCAAGTGGGTCCTTTTCGGTTCCTTCGGCAGGGGACGTGGCCAGTGTTCGTTGGCAGGCTGAGCTGATGAACAGGGACCGACTGCGCCAACTGCTGGTTATCGCCAGCTTTCTCTTTGCGCTGGTCATCAACGGCGCGGCGAACATCGTGCCGCTCAACGGCCAGACGACGGCCGAGATATCTGATCGATTCCGCGTCTATGTCGTGCCTGCGGGTTATGCGTTCTCAATCTGGGGGCTGATCTACCTGGGTCAGCTCGGCTTCATGTTCCAGACTCTCCGCCCGTCACGTCTACGCGACCCACTGCTGCGCCAACTGGGCCTGTGGCCGGTTGCGGTGGCGCTGCTGAACGGGCTGTGGATCCCGCTCTGGCACTACGAAGTCTTCCCTGCAACGGTGGTCGTGATGGTCGCCCTGCTGGCGTCATTGGTCGCCATCTATCGGCGTGCCGGGTTCGGACACACCGCCCGCCCGGGCTCGCGGCTCGGCCGGTCTGGCCGCTGGCTCGTGCAGGTACCGTTCTCGCTCTACCTCGGTTGGATCGCGGTGGCAACCGTGACCAACGTGGTCGCGGTTGCCGATTGGGCCGGCGTGCCAACGCCCGGCATCACGCCGCTGGTCGGCGCGCTCATCCTGGTGGCTGTCCTGGTTGTTGCCGCGGCGGTGCTGCTCCACACTGCGGACGTCGCCTTCGGCGCTGTCATCGTCTGGGCGTACGCCGCGATAGCCGTCAAGGAATCGTCCACGCCATGGGTGCCGTGGGTCGCAGGGCTGGGTGTGGTGCTGATGCTCGTGCTCATCCTGGGGGTCTTGAGCCGGCGACGAAGTCTCCCGCTCCAGCCAGCGGGATAGTTGTTCGCCGTCGCGCTGTCAGCGTCGAACAGGCGTTCTATAAGCGAGCAAATCTGCTAGCATCCTGCCCGATGGAAGACGTCGACTCAACCGTCGCCGCGGGCGCGCTGACCGTCGAGGAAGTGGCCGTCGAGACGTCGCTCCGGCCGCGCATATTGGCGGAGTACATCGGCCAGACGCCGGTCAAGCAGAACCTCGAGATCTTGCTGTCTGCCGCTCGTCAGCGCAATGAGGCGGCCGACCACGTGCTCCTGTACGGACCGCCCGGCCTGGGCAAGACCACGCTGGCGAACATCATCGCCCGCGAGCTTGGTGTGAACCTGCACGCCACCAGCGGACCGGCCGTCGAGCGGCCCGGCGACCTCGCCGCGATCCTGACCAACATCGAGGAACGCGACGTCCTGTTCATCGACGAGATCCATCGCCTCAACCACTCGGTCGAGGAAATCCTCTATCCCGCCATGGAGGACTTCGCGATCGACGTGATGATCGGTCGCGGCCCCAGCGCGCGCAGCCTGCGCCTCGGCCTCAAGCCGTTCACCGTCGTCGGAGCGACGACACGGGCGGGGCGTATCGGCGGCCCGCTGCGCGATCGATTCGGCGCCGTCTATCGGCTGGATTACTACTCGCAGGAAGAGTTGGCAACGATCATCGAACGCTCGGCCGGCATCCTGGGCGTCGACATCGACCAGGAGGCGGTGGGCGTGCTGGCCCGCCGAGGGAGGGGCACGCCGCGCGTCGTCAATCGGTTGCTGCGTCGCGTGCGTGATTACGCCCAGGTCAGGTCTGACGGTCGCATCGGCGCGGCGGAGGCCACGCAGGCAATGAACGCGATGGACATTGACGATGAGGGGCTGGACACCACGGACCGGCGCCTGCTGGTGGCCATCGTTCAGAAGTTCGCCTCTGGACCGGTCGGCGGCGCGGCCGTTGCGGCGGTCATCGGCGAAGAGATCGAGACGATCGAGGACGTCTACGAGCCATATCTGCTGCAGCTCGGCTTCCTGGATCGCACGCCCCAGGGGCGCATCGCCACCGAACGCGCACGCGAGCACCTGCGCGGGTTGGGCTACGAAATTCCCACGCCGCGACGCAGCGACCGGGTGGATACCGGGTTGTGGGACGGCGTGACCGCAGAGGGTCGGATCGAATCGGAAACGCCCGCGTGAGCGGCCCACCACCCGTGCCGCAGGCGGCCCACCAGCTCGCGCCGCCGCCGCCGTCCGCGGGAGTGCCGTCGTTCTCTGCTGCGGCGCCGGGCGAATTGGCGGTCGCGACGCGCGGCCTGGTCAAGAGCTACGGCCGCCACCGCGCGCTGATGGGCCTCGATATGTCGGTGCCGCGCGGTCAGGTCTATGGCTTCCTGGGGCCCAACGGTTCGGGCAAGACGACCGCGCTGCGGCTGCTGACGGGGCTCATTCGACCGAATGCGGGCTCGATCTGGCTGTTCGGGCAGCCCTACAGCTGGCACGATCGCAAGCGTCTGTTCCGCGTCGGTTCGTTGATCGAAACGCCGTCGTTCTACCCCTACCTGTCCGGCCGCGAGAACCTGGTCGTGCTGGGAGCGACGGGGCCCGCCACCGCGCCCGGCCGGATCGAGCAGGTGCTCGACTACGTGGGCATGTCGGGCCGGGCGCGTGACCCGGTGCAGACCTACTCGATGGGCATGAAGCAACGCCTGGGCATCGCCGCGGCGATGCTCTCCGATCCCGACCTGCTGCTGCTCGACGAACCGGCCAACGGCCTCGACCCGGGCGGCATGGTGGCAATGCGCGAGACGCTGCGTTACTTCACCGAGCAGCTCGGCAAGACGGTGGTCCTCTCGAGCCACCTGCTGCACGAGATCCAGCAGTTGGCGGATGTCGTCGGCATCATCGACCGCGGCCGGCTGATCAGGGAAGGCCCACTCGACACATTGCTCGAGGACTCCGGGCGTGTGCGCGTTCGCGTCACGCCGGCGGAGATGCCGAGCGCGGCCGAAGTGCTGACCCGCCTGGCGCCGGACCGGCCGCTGTATGGCATCGATTCGGGGGATGAGGCCGGCTGGTTCACGGTCAACATCGCGCCAGGACGCGCCAGCGAAGTGAGCCACGCGCTGGCAGATGCCGGCCTGTATCCGTCCGGGCTTGAGCCGGGCAGCGACCTGGAGACACTGTTCCTGCAGTTGACGAGTGGCGGCGCCGTCGTCGACCCACCGTCGCCGCCCCAGGCGCCACTTGTCGCCCCAGGCGCCACCGCCGCCACCGGCGGGAGCCTGATGAGGCTCATCCGGGCCGAGCTGCTCAAGGCACGCCGCAGATCGGCGACGTACATCGTGCTGGTCGTGGCGGTCGTCATCACCGCAGCCGTGTACCTGCTGATCGGCGGCCAGATCGGCGGCTTCAGCGGGCTGGTCGAGTTTCCCGGGGCGTACGCCCTCGCCGACCAATTCGTGTTCGGACTGGGCGGCCTGCTGGCGATCATCTACGCCGCTGCCTTTGCCGGCGCCGACTGGAATTGGGGAGTCGTGCGCAACGTCGTGGCGCGCGGCGAGAGCAGGACCAACTACCTGCTCGGCAAGGCCGGCGCGCTGGCGATCATCATCGCCGCCGCGATGCTCCTGCTGTTCGCGTTCTGCATGCTGATGACGTACGTCATTGCCGGCACCAGTGGTGTTGCCGTGGCCAGCCCGTTGCGCGGCCGCGGGCTGCAGGACCTGTTCGACAACCTGGCGCTGGGCTACCCGGTGCTGCTCGAGCAGGCATCGGTCGGCTTCGCCGTCGCGGTCGTGATGCGCAGCCAACTGGCCGGCGCGGTGGTCGGCGTGGTGCTGTACGTCGGCGAAAAGATCGTCACCACCGTGCTGACGCTGTTGACACTCGCGACCACCTTCCGCGGTGGCGACGTGTCCGGCGGACTTCCCCAGATCGGTCCGGAATGGTTCCAGTACCTGCCCATAAGCATTGGCGGCTACGTGACCAGCGCCGCCCCGGGTGGCTCGACCGGCATCAGCAGCGGCGGCCTCGAAGGCTTCTTCCTGCGTCCGGTGCCACTCGCCGAGGCGTTCACCGCCGTGCTCATCTACCTCGTCGTTGCGATCGTGGCTTCGATCCTCGCCTTCCGGCGCCAGGAGATCGTTTGACCGACCAACCGCTCAGCTTCGAGCTCCGGACGCCGGCGCCGCGCGACGGATCGACCCGCGCCCGGCTTGGACGGCTGACCACGCCCCACGGCAGCCTCGATACGCCGGTGTTCATGCCCGTCGGCACCAACGCGACGGTCAAAGCGCTTGACCCCGACGACCTGCGCGAGGTCGGCGCCCAGATCATCCTGGCCAACACCTACCACCTGTACCTGCGTCCGGGGCACGAACGGATAGCGCGGCTGGGCGGCCTGCATCGGTTCATGGCCTGGGATCGCTCGATCCTGACCGACTCGGGTGGCTACCAGGTCGTCAGCCTGGGCGAGTTCCGCGCGGTCGACGACGATGGCGTCACCTTTCGCTCGCACCTGGACGGCTCGCTCCATCGCTTCACGCCGGAGCTGTCGATCGAGGTCCAGGAGGCACTTGGCTCGGACGTTGCGGTATGCCTCGACCAGCCCGTGCCGCCACATTCCTCGACTCGAGCGACGGTCACCGAGGCGGTCGATCGTACGCACGCCTGGGCGGAGCGCTGCCTGACCGCCCATCGCCGGTCGGACCAGGCATTGTTCGGCATAATCCAGGGCGGGCTCGAGCCGGATCTGCGCGCTGCTCTCGACCCGGGCGATCGGCGCGATGCCTTTCGATGGGTTGTGCATCGGCGGCCTGGCCGGTGACGAAAGCGCGGCGCAGCGACGAGCCGTGCTCGACGTGGTGGTGCCACTGCTCGCTGACGATCCGCGGCCGCGCTACCTGATGGGCCTGGGCTCACCGGCCGACCTGCTCGACGCGGTCGATGCCGGCGTGGACATGTTCGACTCCGTCCTGCCGGCGCGCATCGCACGCAACGGCACGTTGTGGGTGTCCGGCCCGGAAGGCCGCCTGAACCTGAGGAACGCGCGGTTCCTTGACGACCCTGCGCCGGTCGAGGAAGGCTGCCGCTGCCGTGCCTGCCGCTCGTTCTCGCGCGCGTACCTGGCCCACCTGTTGCGCGCCGACGAGCTGCTCTTCTATCGCCTCGCGACGTGCCACAACCTGACCTTCCTGATCGACTTCATGGCGCGCATCCGCACGGCGCTGGCGCAGGGAAACTTCCCTAGACTTGTGCGCGAGCTGGCCGAACGGCGCACGCCGAGCGTCACACAGGGCGTACCGGCGTGACACGTAAGCTGGCGCAAAGTTGGAGTGAACTGGGAGTCAAGCGACGCTCGCTAGGCTGCCAGATGCACCGCGGAGGCGGACGAAATGGCATCCAAGGATCGCCCACATCGCGAGGCGAAGAAGAAGGCAAAGGGCAAGGAAACCAAGCTGCACCTGGAGTCGCTTCTTCAGTCGCCGCCACCATCGGTGGAAGTAATCAAGCCCAAGCGCAAACCGCGCTGGGAACCAGAGCCGGAGGAAGGCGAGGAGTAGTCCTCGAGGTCCCCGGTCGGAGCCAGGAGGGATACCAGGCATGACCATGACGGGGACCATCAAGGTGATCGCGCCAGAGGGCAACGGCGTGGAGCGCACGGAAAAGCAGAGCAGCGAGCGTTCGCGCGCGGTGGATGCTGCAATCCTGGCGATCGAGAAGCAGTTCGGCCGCGGGTCGATCATGAAGCTCGGAACGGCGGAGAAGCAGGCCGTCGACTTCATTCCCACCGGCTCGATCGCGCTCGACCTGGCGCTCGGCGTGGGCGGCGTGCCGCGCGGCCGGATGACGGAGATCTTCGGACCTGAGTCGTCGGGCAAGACGACGCTTTGCCAGCACATCCTGGCGGAGGCGCAGAAGCGGGGCGGCGTGGTCGCCTTCATCGACGTCGAACACGCGCTCGACCCGCACTATGCGCGGTCGTGTGGCGTGAACGTCGATGAGTTGCTGGTCAGCCAGCCGGACACCGGCGAGCAGGCGCTCGAGATTACCGAGACGCTGATTCGATCGGGCGGAGTCGACTGCGTGGTGGTCGACTCGGTCGCGGCGCTCGTGCCGCGCGCGGAGATCGAGGGCGAGATGGGCGACTCGTTCGTCGGCATCCAGGCCCGCCTGATGAGCCAGGCGCTGCGCAAACTGACCGGCGCCGTCAGCCGCTCGAACACCGCGCTGGTCTTCACCAACCAATTGCGCGAGAAGATCGGCGTGATGTTCGGCAACCCGGAGACCACGCCGGGTGGTCGCGCGCTCAAGTTCTATGCCAGCGTGCGGCTCGACATTCGGCGCATCGAGACGATCAAGAGCGGTACGGATTCGATCGGCAACCGGGTGCGCGTGAAGGTGGTCAAGAACAAGGTCGCCGCGCCGTTCCGGGTGGCCGAGTTCGATGTCATGTACGGCGAGGGCATCAGCCGCGAGGGCGGCCTGCTGGATGTCGGCGTGGCGCTGGATGCGGTGTCCAAGACGGGCGCTTGGTTCAACTACGGCGACCTGCGCCTCGGCCAGGGCCGCGAGCAGGCAAAGGAGTTCCTGAAGGCCAACGCGGACGTGGCCGAGCGCCTGGAGACGGAGATCAGGGCGAAGGTCGCGGATGCCCACGTTCCGGTGGAGGGCATCTCCGAAGCCGAATAGACGTCCGGCCCATTTCAGGCCGCATTGGCTGAGGTCGCGGAGCGGACGTGACGTGCCGACGACGTAGCTCGCCTGAATTGGTGGCCAAACGCCGCGAGGAGCGTGCGGTGTTGACCGACATGGGACCGGTAATGGAGGCAGCGGCCGCGTTTCTCGCCGTGCGCCCGCGATCAATCGACGAGACGCGCAAGCGGCTCGGGAAGCTTGGCTATCCGCCGGCGCTGGTCGAGCAGGTGCTCGGACAGCTGACCGAGCTGAACTACCTTGACGACGCCGAGTTCGCCCGGCTGTGGGTAGAGAGCCGCGACCGTGCGCGGCCGCGCGGCGAGTTCACGCTGCGCCGCGAGCTTGCACTCAAGGGCGTCGCCCGCTCGGTGGTGGACGAGGTGCTCGCCGAGCGCAGCGAGGCGGGTGACGAACCTGATCGCGCGGCCGCGCTGGCGTTACTCGATCGGCGCCGGGCGGCACTTGAGCGTGAGCCCGACGACCGCCGGCGTCGGCAGCGGGCCTACGCGCTCCTGGCGCGGAACGGCTTCGACCCTGATGTCTGCCGCGAAGTGGCCGCTGCGTTCACAGCCGGCGCTGCTGACTCTCACAGGAAGCACGGCTAGGCTGCCGGCGTGGAGAACGCGGTTGGCGGCGGGCGCGCCGCGCGGGAGACGACACGGCAACCGCGCCATCGTCGTGCTCGTGGCGATTGCCTACCTGGCCGCATTGCTGACACTGACCTTCCTGCCGCTGACCACGCGCCACGCTGTGGATGTGAATCTCGTTCCATTCCACACGATCCGCTACGAACTCAGTCGCGGACTTGGCTCGTACCCGTTCGCGCTGTTGCTTGGCAATCTCGCTGCCTTCCTGCCGGTCGGTGCACTCGTGCCGCTGCTCGCCCGCCGGCGCTCGCTACTGCTCGTGATCGCTTCGGCGTTCGTCCTGTCAGCTGCAATCGAGCTCGGCCAGCTGGCCGTCTCGCGCGCCGTCGGCTACACGTACCGCTCGGCAGATATTGACGACGTGATCGTCAACGTGACCGGCGCCGTACTGGGCTACCTCGCGTTCCGACTGCTGTGGCGCGGCGGTTTGGCCAAGATTTCCAAACCGGCGTAGGCTTCGGCGCAGAGAAAAAGATGCCGCAACCGCACCAACGGCCGGGCTGCCCGACCTGCGGCCGGGGGCGGCACACGGGAGAGGTTGTCTCGTAGCCCAACGAGACGGTTGGGCCCAGCGGCCCTGCAAACCTGCACACATCCTTCCAGTTAGGGGCTGGATGGGAGGCAGTTGAATATGAGCGATCCCGTCGTTCTGGCGATCGTTGGCATAGTCGCCATCGTCGTCGGACTCGTTATCGGATTCGTGGCTCGTTCAATCTGGGCGTCGCAGACGATTCGCTCCGCCCAAGACAAGTCCGCGCGCATCATTGCCGAGGCTCGGACGCAGCAGAAGGACCTCATCCTGCAGGCCAAGGAGGAGCAGGTCCGGCTGGCTCGTGAGGCGGAGGCCGAAGCCCGTTCGCGGCGCGGCGAGCTCGGTCAGCTCGAGCGTCGGCTACTTCAGCGCGACGAGCAGTTGGACCAGCGGACAGACATGCTCGAGGAGCGCGATCGCAAGCTGATCGCGCGCGAGCGTGAGCTGGACCAGGTCAAAGAGGAGCTCGCGCGCGCCCACCAGGAGCAAGTCGGCGCGCTGGAGAAGGTCTCCCAGATGAGCCAGGACGAGGCCAAGCAGGTGCTCCTCGAAGAGGTGCGCGAGGACGCCGAGCACGACGCCGTGCGGCTGGCCCGGTCAATCGAGCGACGGGCCAAGGAAGAGGCAGAGGACAAGGCGCGCGACGTGGTCGTGACCGCGATCCAGCGGGTGATGGTCGACCACACCGCGGAGATGACGGTCACTTCCGTCCAACTGCCGAGCGACGAGATGAAGGGCCGCATCATCGGCCGCGAGGGACGCAACATCCGCGCCCTCGAGCAGGCGACGGGCGTCGACCTGATCATCGACGACACACCCGAGACGGTGCTCATCAGCGGCTTCGACCCGGTCCGCCGTGAGATCGCCCGGATGGCGCTGACGAAATTGATCCAGGATGGCCGCATCCACCCGGGCCGCATCGAGGACATTGTCGCCAAGGCCAAGGCGGAGGTCGACCTGGTCATCCGCCAGGCCGGTGAAGCGGCCGCCTACGAGGTGGGCGTCCCGGGCCTGCCGATCGAGCTCATCAAGCTCATCGGCCGCCTGAAATACCGCACCAGCTACGGCCAGAACGTGCTCAAGCACTCGGTCGAGACGGCATTGCTGGCGGCGGCCGTGGCCGGCGAGATCGGCGCCGACGTGCAGATCGCCAAGATGGGCGGGTTGCTGCACGACATGGGCAAGGCGGTGGACCATGACATGGAAGGCCCACACGCACAACTGGGCGCGCAGATCGCGCAGCGCCACAACCTGCCGATGAAGGTGGTCAACGCCATCGCCGCGCACCATCAAGAAGTCGAGTACGCGTGCCTTGAGGCGCCCATCGTGCAGATCGCCGATGCCATCAGCGCCTCGCGCCCGGGTGCACGCGGTGAATCGGCCGAGACCTACATCAAGCGCCTGGAGGAGCTGCAGGTCATTGCCAACAGCTTCGAGGGCGTCGAGAAGTCGTTTGCCGTCCAGGCCGGTCGCGAGGTGCGCATCCTGGTCCGGCCGGAAGAGATCGACGATCTGGCCTCGACGCGACTGGCCCGCGACATCGTGCGCAAGATCGAGGAGACGATGACCTACCCCGGTCAGATCAAGGTGACCGTCATCCGCGAGACGCGCGCGGTGGAGTACGCGAAGTAGCCGCCACGAACCCGGTCCGCGCGGGGGCGATTCGCGCACCGGCCGGCCGCGTCGATGCGGCCGATAGGCTCGCCCGACCGCCCGCGAAACCGGCACCGGGGACGGTGCGCGTACTGATGATCGGCGACGTGATCGGCAAGACCGGCCGAGTGGCGCTCGAGCGGACGCTGCCCGCCCTGCGCGACGAGCGGCACGTCGACCTGGTCACGGCCAACGGCGAGAACCTGGCCGGCGGCATGGGCCTGACGCGGGGCACCGCCGACGCCCTGTTCAACGCCGGCGTGGACGTGATCACCAGCGGCAACCATATCTGGGACAAGCGCGAGATCTACCCCGAACTCGATCGCGACGAGCGCATCCTGCGACCGTTCAACTACGGCGAGGACGGCGTGCCCGGCCGCGGCTGGGGCATCTTCCATGCGCGCGATGGGTCTGAAGTGGCGGTGATCAACGCCCAGGGCCGCACGTACATGGCGCAGATCGAGAACCCGTTCACGATGCTCGACGCGCTGCTCGACGAGGGCGCCGTGGAACTGCCGCCGGCCCGGGTGATCGACTTCCATTGCGAGCTGACCAGCGAGAAGAACGCTTTCGGCATGTACCTCGACGGACGGGTGAGCGCGGTATGCGGCACGCACACCCACGTGGCGACGGCCGACGAGCGCATCCTGCCGCGCCGGACGGCGTACCTCACCGACATCGGCATGACCGGCGCGGTGTACAGCGTGATCGGCTTCGACCCGGCGACGGTATTGCCGCGCTTCATCAACGCCCTGCCGACGCGCTTCGAAGTGGCCGGCGGGCCAGTCGTATTCAACGCCGTCCAGATCGACATCGACACGTCGAGCGGTTCGGCGACCAGCATCGAACGTATCAACAGGATCGTGGACGAATGACCCAAAGTCGCTTCTTCGAGCCCGACGTGCAGCCGGGCTGGCCGACCAACCGGGTCGACCTGCACACGCACACCAACCGTTCCGACGGCGTCCTGTCGCCGGGCGACCTCTACCGCGCGATGGCCGACTGGGGCGTCCAGGTGGCGGCAGTCGCCGACCACGACACGCTGGCCGGTTATCGCGACCTGGCTGCCGAGTTGGCCACGGGCGAGCTGCCTGCCGGGCCACAGCTGATCGCCGCAGTCGAGATCAACAGTGTTGCCGACCGTGCGCTGATCGACCTCGGCGTCGAGCTCGAGGAAGGCGAACTGCACATGCTCGGCTACGGCATGCGCGTCGACGATCCGGGGTTCCTGGCGAAGCTCGACGAGCAGCGCGGCGCGCGCATGGCGCGCCTGTTGATGATCGTCGAGGCGCTGCGGCGGCTGGGCGTGCCCATCGACGAGCAGATCGCGCCGGTGCTCCAGAGCGAAGAGGCGGTCGGCCGCCCGCACATCGCACGCGCAATGGTCGCTGCCGGCTACGTGACGAGCGTCCAGGAGGCGTTCGACAAGTGGATCGACCGCAGCGGTCCGGCGTACGTGCCGCGCCAGGGCCTGCGGACGCGCGCCGCCATCGACGCGATTCTTGCCGCCGGCGGCATTCCGGTCCTGGCGCACTATCCCGCGGCGCCCGAGCAGCCGCAGTTGATGCACGTGCTGCTCGACTGGGGCATCGTCGGCGTGGAGGTCTACTACCGCCGTTTCCGCGGCGACACGATCACCAAGATGGAGTCGCTCGCGAAGTCGCTGGAACTGCTGGCCACCGGTGGCAGCGACTATCACGGCGATACCAAGTCGTACGCCGAGGAGCAGGCGACCACCTACGTGCCGCGCGCCGCGGCCGACGCGCTGCTGGCGCGCCTCTCGACAGCCGCTACCGCGGCACGATGACCGTGCGCGCGCTGCCGGTGCTGGACGTCACACCGGCGGGCCACGTACCTGCGGCGCAAGTCGCCTCGCCGGCACCGCGCCTGGCCGAGTTCGCAACCGACAACGTCGCCCTGCCGCGCTTCCACGTCTGGACGCTGGGCTGCCAGATGAACCGCTCCGATTCGGAGGAGATGGCGGGCGCGCTGGCCGCGGCTGGCTGCGCGGAGTCGTCCTCGCTCGATTCGGCCGACCTGATCGTGATCAACACCTGCGCCATCCGCGAGACCGCCGAGCAGAAGGTGATCGGCCGGATGGGCCAGCTGGCCATGCTGCGGCGCGCCAACCCGGCACTGCGCGTGGTCATGACCGGCTGCTCGGTGCGCGCCAACAACACGGCCGTCCTGGCGCGCCGCTACCCCGAAGTCGACCTGTTCCTGCGCCCGGATGAGGAGCCGGAACTGACCGCGCGCCTGGGTCTCGCCGGCCCGACGGGGCCCGGACTGCTGGGCCGCGACGCATTCCCGAGCAGCGATGGGTTCCAGCGTGTGGGGCCTTCATTCACCGCCGTGGCTGACGCGCTGCCGGCGACGCGCGCCACCGCGGTCGCAACTGAACGAGTGCGCCGCGAGTCGGCCGTGTCGGCGTGGCTGCCGATCATCTACGGCTGCGACAAGACGTGCACCTACTGCATCGTGCCCTTCAGTCGCGGCCCTGAGCGCAGCCGCCCGTTCGACGACGTGGTCGACGAGGCCCGCGCACTGGCGGCGGCCGGCTATCGTGAGGTGACGCTGCTGGGCCAGAACGTCAACTCATACGGGCACGACCTACCGGCCGATGAGCGCTTCGGGCACGTGGCGAGCGAGCGCACGCTGGGCCGACGCCTCGACCTGACTGGTCGCCCGGACATGGCCAGCCTGCTGCGCGCCGTCGACGGCCTGCGCACGGCCGACGGCCGACCGGCCATCCCGCGCCTGCGCTTCGTCACCTCGCATCCGTGGGACCTGTCCGACCGGCTGATCGCGGCGATGGCCGAGTGCCCGTCGGTGTGTGAGCACCTGCACCTGCCAGTCCAGTCGGGCGACGATGGCGTGCTGCACCGGATGGGCCGCCAGTACACGATCGATTCCTACCTGGGGCTGGTGACCAAGCTGCGCGCCGCGATCCCCGGCATCTGCCTGACCACCGACGTGATCGTCGGTTTCTGCGGCGAGTCGGAGGAGCAGTTCGAGCGGACGCTGGCGCTGCTGCGCGAGGTGCGCTTCGAGCAGGTCTTCTCGGCTGCCTTTTCGCCGCGGCCGGGTACCCCCGCGGCGCGCCTCGACGACGACGTGTCGCGCGACGACAAGAAGAGCCGCCTGAACACGTTGCTCGGCGTCCAGGAGGAGATCGGGCTGGCAGCCAACCGAGCGTGGCTGGGACGCACGACCGAGGTGTTGGTCGACCAGGTCAGGACGCGCCGGGCGCACGACCACGAGGCCGGCGAGGGCATTGGTGAGCCGCGTGTTGCGGGCCGCGACCGGCACAACAAGCTGGTCCACTTCGCGGGCCCGCCGGAGCTCGTTGGCCAGTTGGTGAGCGTACGTGTCGATCACGCTGGGCCGTACTCGCTGGCGGGCACTCTCGACGGCTGAGGGCGAGGCGCAGCATCTACCGCCGCTGATCGTGATCGCCGGCGCGACGGCCACCGGCAAGACGGGGCTCTCGCTCGAGCTGGCCGAGTGGCTCCCGCGCGCTGAGATCATCAGCGCCGACTCGCGACAGGTCTACCGCGGCATGGACATCGGCACGGCCAAGGTCAGTGACGCCGACCGGGCACGGGTAGCGCACCACGGCCTGGACCTTGTCGACCCCGACCAGCCCTTCACCGCTGCCGACTTCCGGCACGCTGCTCTCGACGCGCTGACCGGCATCGCGGCGCGCGACGGCGTGGCGATCCTGGTGGGGGGTACTGGGCTGTACCTGCGCGCCGTGGCACGCGGCGTCGCGCTCGACGAAACGGGGCGCGATCCGGAGGTCCGCGCGGAACTCGAAACGCGCCTGGCGGGGGAGGGGCTGCACGTGCTCGTTGCCCAGCTCCGATCGGCGGCGCCGGCAGTGGCCGCCCGGACGGATCTGGCCAATCCACGACGGGTAGTGCGTGCCCTGGAACGCGTCAGTGTCGCCGGCGATCAACCGCCGCCAGCGCCGCGTGGCTATCCCGCGCGGTCGGTGTGGATCGGACTAGACCCCGACCCATCGGAGAACACGCGGCGCATCGTCGACCGTGCCCGCGCGCAGTTCGCGTCCGGCCTGCTCGACGAGGCCGCCGGCCTGCGCGCGCGGTTCGATCCTGCACTGCGGCCGTTCTCCGCGTTTGGCTACCGCGAGGCATTCGACGTCCTCGACGGCCGTATCAGCGTGGAAGAGGCGATCGCGCGCGACGCGGCCCGAACACGCCATTTCGCCCGCCGCCAGCGGACGTGGTTCCGTGCCGAACCAGGCATCAACTGGCTCAACGCCGCGAATGTTCAATTTCCGCTGGCGCAGGGGATTGTTTCCGGTCTGCTCGACGCGCCCGCCCGCCGACCAGGCCGCGACGCTACGCGAAGGTGATGCCGGACGGATCCTGGAAGCGAGCCTGAATGCCCCAGCCGCCGAACGACTCGGCCACCCCCACAACCAGGTCGTTGGCGCCTCGGTCAAGCGGTAGGTAGATCGTGTCGTGATAGCCGATCGAGCCCAGGAAGCGGTAGTCGCGCGAGCGGTAGGTGTCGTCACCGGCGAAGAGCGGGCGGCCGTTCAGAAACACGACGGCGCGGTCGCTGAAGCCGAGGTCCATTGCCCGCGTGCCCGCGGTCGTGGCAGTAATGGTCGTCCGGGCGAAGACCGTGTTCCGACCATCCGTGATGCCGTTCAGGCGGGCGAGGTTGACCAGTCCCGTCGGTTCGGCCTTGAGAGGAGTCCACGCGCGCGCGGCGAGCATTGCGGCCGTCAGGCTGGAGCGCGGTATTTCGACTTCGCGGAATGCGTCGGATACCAGCCAGGTGGGCACCCGCCCACGTTCGACCTTCGTTCGCGGGGCGCGGCCGCGCAGCGTCGGCGGCGCCGGGTCGTACGCCAGCCGCGCAATATGCAGGTCCAGGCCACCGGGCAGGATGCCGATGCCGCCGTCCCGGGCGGGCACCTTCAGGCCCCCGAAGGCCAGCGCTGGATGCTCCATGTCAACGACGTATGCCTCGCCGCGGCTGCCGGCGAAACAGGTGCGCAACGTGAACCAGCCTTCGAGCGGGAAATTGACCGTCGCCCAGTAGCCCGGGCCGTGGTACAGCTGCCACGCTGACTGGGCGTTGAACACCGGCGTGTACTGGATCGAGTCGGGGTTGACGACCTGGTGCGGACGCACGTAGAACGACTCGTAGGTGTCACCGCGCACGCGCCAGGCGAGGCCAGGAAAGGAGCGTCCGGCCGTTACGGCCACGTCCATCTCGAGCACGCCGTCGGCCATCGTGAGCCGCGGATAGGGAAGGAGCACGGGCGCGCCGCCGGGCAGACGGATGCAATCGCGGCCCAGGTAGTTGGTGCGCTCGGCCGCGCCGCCACGCCATTTCCAGCCGACGGCCAGGGACAACTCGACCAGTGGCACGGGCGTAGTGTGGCAATCACCTTGGCCACGGTCAATCGCGACCGGGGCCAGCCGTATCCTTGGAGCGATGAACGTTCGCTCGCGCATGGTCGATCTCGCGCCGCCGCTCGAGCGCGCGTTCCTGGTCGCCGTCGACACCGGCAAGGACGCAGGCTGGACCGCTGAGGAGTCGCTCACCGAACTCGCGGCATTGGCGGCCACGGCCGGCGCTGAGGTGGTCGGCGCGGAGTGGCAGAACCGCCGCCACGTGGACCCCAACTGGTACATGGGCAAGGGCAGGGCAGAGGAGCTGGTCCGGGCCAAGTCGGAGACCGGCATGACGCTCCTCGTGTCTGACGACGAGCTGAGCCCCAATCAGCAACGGGCACTGGAAGGCCTGCTGGGCGTCAAGGTGCTCGACCGCAGCGGCCTGATCCTGGACATCTTCGCCCAGCACGCCCGGACGCACGAGGGTCGGCTGCAGGTCGAGCTGGCCCAGCTCGAATACCAGCTGCCGCGGCTGACGCGCCTGTGGACTCACCTGTCGCGCACCGGCGGCGGCATCGGAACACGCGGGCCCGGCGAAACGCAGCTCGAGACCGACCGGCGCGTGATTCGCACCAAGATCAGGACGCTCAAGGAGCGGGTCGACAACGTCCGCCGGCAGCGCGACACGGCAGCCCGTTCGCGTGACCGTCGGCTGGTTCCCACGGTCGCCATCGTCGGCTATACCAACGCGGGCAAGTCGTCGATGCTCAACGCGTTGGTCGGTGCCGAGGCGGCCGTCGCAGAGGACCGGCTGTTCGCCACGCTCGACCCGACCAGCCGGATGGTCAAGCTGGGCGACGGTCAGAGCGCCCTGGCGACCGACACGGTGGGCTTCATCCATAAGCTGCCGCACCAACTCGTCGACGCCTTCCGGGCGACGCTGGAGGAGGTCAATCGCGCCGACGTGTTGCTGGAGGTGGTCGATGTCTCCGATCGACACGCTCCGGAGCATCGCCAGACCGTCCAACAGGTGCTGGCCGACCTGCACGCCGACGACAAGCCGCGCCTACTCGTCTACAACAAGGCCGACCTGGTCGATTCCGCCGCGGCGGACGGTGCCGCCCCGGCACCGACCATCTCCGGCAGCGTGCTCGCATCGGCGCTCACCGGCTACGGCATGGACGTGCTCCGTGCGCGCCTCGCGCAAGTGCTCGCCGAGCTGTGGGAGGACGTTGACGTGGCATTGCCGTACAGCGAGGGCGAGCTGCTGGCGCGCGTCCGTGAGCGGGGCACGGTCGACATCGACTACCGCGCGCGCGACGTGCGTGTGCGCGGCCGCGTGGCACCGACTCTCGCAGCAGAGCTGCGCGCGGCGGCATCCGGCGGGAACGGCCGCCACCAGGATGACTGAGCCGGTCAGCGTCTCGTGCGCGGCGGGGGAGGGCGGCTGGACGTGCCGGGTGCGCGTCGGTGAACCGAGTCACGCCACCGAACACGTGGTCAGCGTTTCTGCCGCCGAGCTCGAGCGCTTCGCACCCGGCGCTGCCGATCCACGGCGATTGGTCGAGGCGTCGTTCGCCTTCCTGCTCGAGCGGGAGTCGAAGGAGTCGATCCTGGCGCGCTTCGCGCTGAGCACGATCGAGCGCTACTTCCCCGAATATCCCGCCGCGATCAAGTCGCGGCGCGCGACCTAGGCGGTCGCTGCGCCCTTCTTCTTCTTGGTGCTCGTCTTTGGCTTCTTGCCGCCGCCCTTGCTGCCAGGTCCCTTGTCACCCATGTTGGCCGTCCCTTCTACTTGAGAGAGTCGCGGAGACTGCGCGCATCGTAGTAACTCCGCGACGGGTTGTTCAATTCTCGGCGACGTACCTCCGCTCGCCCGTGCGCGGGTCGCTGAACACGCGCATCCGGCGATGGCTGGTGGGGTCGACGAACACCTCGTCGGTGCGCTGGAAGCGCGCCTCCGGTCGCGCCGGCTCGCCGCCGCCGGCGCCGGTTGGCGCACCGGGCTCGTCGGCCGACTGCGAGCGGTAGCGCGTCACCTCGAGCACGGCCACCAGCATCAGGCCTGCGCCGATGACCAGCAGCGAGCCGGCGACCAAGAAGTCACCCGCGCCCGAAAACGCGACCAGCACGCCGCCCAGGAACAGCAGGCCGCCGACCGCGCCCAGCGCGGCCCGGACGAGCGTGACCCCGACCATCATTCGGCCGCCCCGCGTTACTCGGTCGGCTGCGCTGCGTTGGCGTCCTGGACGACGATCACGGCCGTGCCGTAGGCAACGATCTCGGTCATCGTGTTGGCCATCTCCGAGCTATCGAAACGCATCGACAGCACCGCGTTGGCGCCCATCATGGTGGCGTTCTGGACCATCCGGTCGATCGCCTGCCGGCGGGTGTCCTCGAGCAGGCTGGTGTACTCGTGGATCTCGCCGCCGCCCAATGAACGCAGGCCGGCCATGATGTTGCCGCCCAGGCCGCGGCTGCGCACAACCAGGCCGAAGACGTGGCCCTTGGTCTCGGTAACCCGCCAGCCGCCGATGAATGGCGTGGTAGCAATCAGCATTTTCGTCCTCCTGGGCAGCCCGATCTGGGCTGGTAGTCTGGCCTGAATCGTAACGCGCTGCGGCCCATGCAACTCCTGATTGCGGTTCTCGCCATCCTGGTGGCGATCATCATCCTGTTCGAGCTCGCCCAGCGAGTGAACGTGCCCTACCCAACGCTGTTCGTGCTGGGCGGCCTCGTGCTGGCGCTCGTCCCGGGCCTGCCGAGCATCAGCCTCGAGCCGGACCTGGTCTTGCTCGTCTTCCTGCCGCCGCTGCTCTTCATTGCGGCGGTCGACACGCCCATCCGTGAACTGCGCCGCAACCTGGCGCCGATCGTCCGGCTGGCTTTCGGGCTGGTCCTTGTTACCCTCTTCGCGGTCGCGCTGGTGACCAAGCTCGTCGCGCCACAGTTGACGTGGGCGGTGGTCTTCACGCTCGGTGCCATCGTCGCGCCAACCGACGCCCTGGCGGCCACCAGCGTCTTCCGGCGCCTGGGCGCTCCGCGGCTGGTCGTGACTCTCGTCGAAGGCGAGGCGCTATTCAACGACGCCACCGCGCTGGTGGCCTACCGCGTTGCCGTGGCCGCGGCGGTGACCGGCGCGTTCGTGCTCGCCGATGCAGCGGCCAGCTTCGTCCTCGCGGTCGCAGGCGGGATCGTCATCGGCGTGCTGGTCGGCTGGCTGGCCACAGAGATCCTGCGCCGGCTCGACAACCCACCGGTCGAGGTGGCCCTGTCGCTGGTCGTGCCCTTCGTCGCCTACCTGCCGGCTGACGTCGTCGGCGCATCCGGTGTGCTGGCGGCCGTCGCCGCCGGCCTGGTCATCGGCAGCCGCCTGGGGCGCATCCTGACGGCCAGCAGCCGGCTGCTGTGGGAGAGCACCTGGAAGATGCTCGGCTTCGTGCTCAATGGCTTCGTCTTCGTGCTCATCGGACTCGAATTACCACAGATCATCAACGGGCTGGGTGCGCACTCAGTGGGCGACGTCGCCGGCGTCGCGGCGGTCGTGTGCGTGGCGGTGGTGGCCATCCGCTTTGCGTGGGTGTTCGGCGCCAGCCATCTGCGCAGCTCGCCGCGGCAGGCGGTCGCCCAGCGCGATCCACGGCTGGCGCGCCGGCTGACGGCGATCGTCAGTTGGTCGGGCATGCGCGGGGCGGTGTCGCTGGCGGCTGCACTCGCCCTGCCGGTCGGCTTTCCCGACCGCAGCCTGATCCTGCTGGTCACGCTGGCAGTCATCCTGGTCACCCTGGTGGGACAGGGGCTGACGCTGCCGTACGTGGTCAGGCGATCGGGTTGGGACGGGCTTGAGATCGACGGCGACGAGGGCACCCTTGCTCGTTCGGCCGCCTACCAGGCGGGGCTGGCCGAGCTCGACCGCCAGCGCCCGCTCTGGCCGACGCACCAGCCATTGTTCGACCGGCTCGAGTCCGGCCTGCGCGACCGGACGCGCCACCTGGCGACCGAAGATCCCGAGGAGACGGCCGATCGCCGCCAGGAACGCACCGAGCATGCCGCGATCCAGCTCGGGGTGATCGCGGCGCAGCGCGGCGCCGTCATCGACCTGCGCGACCAGGGCGTGATCAACGACCAGACGCTGCGCGACATCGAGCGCGAACTCGACCTTGAAGAGGTGCGCATGGAGGCCTGACGGTCAGGCCTCAGGGTGACCTCAGTTGCGCGTATGCCGCGGCCAGCTGCGGCAATTGGTAGTGCGCGTTCAGGCCGCTCGGATTGGGTAGCACCCACACCTCTGCTCCCGCAATCGACCATTCTCGGCGTCCGACAATCGCATCCGGCTCGGCGAAGGCGAGACGGTAGGTCGTAACACCCAGGAAGGCGACCGTGCGTGGCCGGTAGCGGTCGACCTTGGCGACCAGCGATCGCGCGCCGTCGCGCAGTTCGTCGGCCGTCAGCTCCCGTGCGCTCGCGGTCGTGCGCGCGACCAAATTGGTGATGCCCATGCCCAGCTCGAGCAATTCGTCCTGTCGGTCAGGGGAGAGGAGGGTAGGCGTCAGCCCGGCCCCCTGGATGGCGCGCCAGAAGCGGTTGCCGGGCCGGGCGAAGTGGAAACCCGTGGCGCCCGACCACAGGCCCGGATTGATGCCCACGAACAGGATGCGCAGGTCCGGCGCAATGACGTCGGCGATCGTCCGCTCGCGTGCCTGCGCGAGGTCTTCGGTGGTTGGCCGGTGCATGTCCTGCCAGCCAGCCTAACGCGCTCCATCTATGCTCGTGACGTGCTTGGTTCTGGCTCGCTCCACGTGATCACCGGCTGCATGTTCAGCGGCAAGACAGAGGAGCTGCTGCGCCTTTTGCGGCGCGCCGATGTGGGCGGCCGGTCGGTGCTGCTCATCCGGCCGCAGGTCGACACGCGCTCGCCGGCAGAGGTCGCCGAATCGCGCTCCGGTGCCAGCTTCGCGTGTACCAGCGTGTCTGGGGCGGGGGACATCATCGCGGCTGTCGTCGCCTCACCGTGCGAAGTGGTCGCGATCGACGAGGCGGAGATGTTCGGGACCGAGTTGGCGCCAGTGGCCGACCGCCTGGCCACCGACGGCTACCAGGTCATCGTGTCCGGCCTCGACACCGACTTCGCCGGCCGGCCGTTCGGCGCGATGCCCACCCTGCTCGCGCTGGCCGACACGGTCACCAAGCTCAACGCGGTGTGCACCTTTCCCGGTTGCGGCGAGGAAGCGACGCGTACCCAGCGGCTGGTGAACAACCATCCGGCCGCGATCGACGACCCGCTGATCGTCATCGGCGGGACCGAGGACCGCCGTGAGCCCGATCGCTACGAGGCGCGCTGCCGCACCCACCACCGCGTAGCGGCGCCGCGCAACGCCACCTAGACCGCGGGGCGTGCCTCACGGAATGTTGACGTTGACCTTGATCTCGTTGTCGTCTTCGTTGGACTCATCGATCACATGATTGCTGTCGAGCAAGAAATGGACCTCGTATGAGCCGCTCCCGGGCAGCATGCGACAGACCACTTCGTCGTAGCCAGTTCCTGCCGGTATCGTCGCGGTGAACTGGTCCGGGTCGAGAGTCCCTGAGCTAGTGCCACCCATGTACCAGGTGATGGCTATTGAGAACGTCTTTGTCACGGGCGCGGTGCCGAGGTTGTCGATGCCGAATTCGAATTGCTCATTGGCATCCGGGCCGCCAGGGCACGTGCTCAGGATGATGCCCTCCTGCGGGTCGAACACCAGGTTGGGCAGACTGACAGGCAACAGCTCGAGCGTGCGCGTGTTGTCATCCTCATTCGATTCCGTGACCTCGTCGGCGTTGTCGGCGAACGCGGTGAACACGTAGTCGCCAACGGGGCTGAAGCTGTCGGTGAACGTCAGCTGCACCGATTGGCCTGCCGCGAGGCCATCCACTGACTGTCCACCCACCGCAGTCGTATCACTGCTGCCCTTGGGCGAGTACGTGACCAGGACCGAGAACGCCGCCGCGTCCGTTGACCCTTTGTTCTTGACCGTGACGGTGAAATTGACAGGAGCGGACGGCGTCAGCTGGTCAACGTCACTGGTGAACTTCGACACCACGAGATTCGGAGCCGATGGTGTCGCCGTGGCGGTGGGCCGCGGTTGGCGCGAGGCCCTGGGTGTCGGACTCGGGGCAATGGTTGGCGGTGGCATGGTGGTCGGTGGCATGGTGGTCGGTGGGGCGGGACTAACGACCACGATGCTCGGTGGGACACTGGTGGACGCGATGGCCGAAGCGCTTGGTGGGAAGGATTGACTCGGGATACTGGGGATGCCCGACGTACCCGCGCTGCCCGACGTACCCGCGCTGCCCGATGCACCAGGCGATCCAGATCCGGGCGAGACGTTCGCACACGACATGCCGATCAGGCACGCGATGCCTAATGCCGCGGTGGCGAGAGCCCGACTCAGCACTGATTGGCCTTCCTTTCGGCGGTCACTGCGCTCGAGCGCTCGTGGCGAATGGTCGCCGAGCATTCCGCGCAGAGTACACGTGACGCGCTCGCCGTCAAACACCAGTTACGTGCGGGGTCAGTCAAGCGGCCAGAAACGACACTCAGACGTCTCCGCCTGTGTTCTACTATGCCGGCCCAATAAGTCCTCCTGAGGTGGCGTGCTGCAATGCTGACCAGACGAGTCGCAGGCCTTTTGGCCGGCGGTGCCCTCCTTCTTGCTTCCGCATGCACGTCGATCTCTCCGGCGGCTGATTCGCCGTCTCCTCTGAGCGCGTCTCCACTGCCGCCGAGCGCGTCTCTGCCGTCGACAGAGCCAACCGCCGCTTCGAGTGCTCCTGACGTGTTGCCGACGGAGCCGCCAACTGCGGCGCCGCGATCTTCGAAGCCGTCCAAGCCGCCCAAATCGGCTGCGCCAAGCGGGTCGAACCTGCCGAACCTGGTAATTACCAAGTTCGTCGCCAGCGATGACCGGATCGCGACCGGGTCGCCGACCAGCGCCCGGGTCACGATCAAGAACGTCGGCACGGCCGATGCCGACGGGTTCGACCTGGGCGTCAGCTTCTCCGAGAACACAGGCCTTAGCGCAGGCGCCTACAGCCCGACCGCAGTCGATGGGTTGGCGGCCGGGGAATCGGTTCAGGTCACCGTCAACCTGTCGCTATCCGATCCCGGCGACTACACCTTCACCGCACAGGCCGACGCCAACGACGACATCGTCGAGTCAAACGAGGACGACAACACTAAGACGCTCGTGACTTCGGCCGTGACGCTTTCGAATCTCCGGTTCGGCGGCGTCGACGGGTTCTACATCACCCTGGACCCCTACACCGACTCTCGCTACACCCTTAACATGGTGATTGCGAACGATGGGCCGGGCGACATCAACACTGGATTCAAGATCGGCTTCACGTACTACTACGGGGCCGCGGGGTCCGGCACACTGGATCCCTTCCAGGTGACCCGCGAGCAACTGCCCATCATTCCCGCCCACGGCGAGTCCTACAATGCGCTAAGTGGCGTCACCCTTCCTTCGGGTGATGTCATCGTCTACGCCTTCCTCGACGCCGAGAACGTCATCGACGAATCCAACGAGGAAGACAACGACGCCCGCTATGACATAACCGTCCCCTAGGTCGTCGCGGTCGCTTCGACGAGGCGGATGGCCTCGTCCATGCCGCCGGTCCACGCATCGCCGTGGCCGGGCAGAACAACCTTCGCGCTGCTGTTGCGCAGGCGGCCCAGCGACTGGCGCGCCTCGTCGGCATCGGCTGTGAAGGGGGCGATGCGGGGTCCCTGCGCGCCGGAAGTGACCGCATACGTGCAGAAGGCGTCGCCCACGAAGAGCGCCCCGAGCTGCACCATCTCCAGCGCGGCGCTGCCGGGCGTGTGGCCGGGCACCAGGGTCACCTTGGGGCTGCCCGGCACATCGAGCGTGGCGCCATCGCCAAACGTCGAGACCTCGCGGACGATCGGACGCTTCAATCCGCCCTTGCGCAGGCCCAGCCAGAGGAAGCGCAGCAAAGGGGAGATGCGAATCTTGCCCATCGGGTTGTCGGGTTTGCCCTCGCCCTTGGCGAGGCCAGCGTCCAGCTCCTCGATCCAGACCGGCACGTTGTGCTCCGTCCTAAGTCGCTCGGCGAAGCCGATGTGGTCGGTGTGGCCGTGGGTCAGCAGCAGGGCGCGCACGTCACAGATCGACCGCCCCATGGCGGCGAGCTCGGCCGGCAGCTGGTCGTAGAAGCCGGGCATTGCCGCGTCGATGATGGTGACCTCGCCGCCGTCGTCGATCAGGTACGAGTTGACCTGGATTCCGTCACCCAGGCGGTGGAGTCCGGGGGCGATCTTCATTGGCAACCTCCTTTGGTGGGTAATCACTTAGCCTAAGAGGAGATGCGCCGCGAACGGTTGGTGTTCTTCTCCGACGCTGTCTTCGCCATCGCGATGACTCTCCTTGTCATCGACCTGCGCCTGCCCGAGCTTGCCGGCGAGGCATCTTCGCAGCGCATCGTCGATGCGCTCGTGGATCTCGCCCCACGCCTCTTCGCCTACACGCTCAGCTTCGCGGTCATTGGTTCGTATTGGCTATCGCACTGGCGCCGCTACGCGTTCATTCGTCGCACCGATGAGCGATTGGCGCTCCTCAACCTGCTGTTACTGGGGATCGTCGCCCTGATCCCGTTTCCCACGGCACTCATCGGCGAGCACGGTGACCTGGGCGTGGTGGCTGGTGTGTACGCCGTCGTGCTGGCCGCCGGTGGCCTCGCCGGCACGGCTGCCTGGCTCTACGCTGCCCGCGCCGGTCTGCTTGTCGACGGTGTGAGCGCGGCTGAGGTGCGCACAGGGGAGTGGCGCGGACTAAGCGTGCCCATCGTCATGCTTGGGTCGCTCGCCCTCATCCCGCTCCTTGGGCCCGCGGCAGCCGAGCTGTCGTGGCTGCTGGTCATCCCACTGCACTGGCTGATCGCCCGATTCGCCGCCTGAGGGATTTGACATTCTGGCCACGCTATGGCCATATATGGCCATGAAGCGCGTTGGTGTAGCCGAGCTCAAGAACGGTCTGTCGCGTCACTTACGCGAAGTGGAGGGCGGCGAGGTCCTGGAGATCACCGATCACGACCGCCCGATCGCACGTCTCGTCCCGATCGAGGCGAAGTCCCGCCTGGTCATACGCGAACCAACGCGGCCGTTCTCGGAGATCGCCCACAAGGTTTATCCGCCGGCGAACCTGCCGGTGAGCTCCCTCGAGTTGCTCATGGAGGAGCGGGGCAAGCGTTGACCGCCTACGTCGACTCGTCGGTGATTCTCCGACTGGTGTTCGGTGAGCCAAATCCGCTCGTAGGCTGGACTGACGAGCAGCCCGTATCGAGCGAGCTGCTGCGCGTGGAATGCCTGCGTGTCGTGGACCGAGCACGCATCACCGAGGGCCTTGACGATGAGGTCGCGGCGAGTTTACGTGCTGAGATGCTGCAGGCCACGGAGTCAATCGCCCTGATCCCGGTGACGCGCGGCGTGTTGGAAAGGGCGGCTGAGCCGTTTCCAACGCTGCTGAGGACGCTCGATGCCGTCCATCTGGCGACCGCTCTAGCCGTCCGCCAGGAGCAGCCCACGCTGAGCATGGCAACCCACGATCGTGAACTTGCCGCAGCCGCGCGCGCTGTGGGCTTTCCGGTGCTAGGGGTCGACCAGCCGCCGTCGTCATGAGCACGGCCGGCGAAGCGGCACAACGCGTCGCCTGACTCACCAGGAAACCCATCTAGACCTGCTCCTCTCGTCGCCGGGCCAGGTACTACCGATAAGAGAAGTTATGTAACGCTAAGATCGGGATGCACGAGTCTCAGCTGTGGGACCACGGCTTGGATCCGTTGGTAATCGCTCAGGTCATGCGTCACTACGGCCGGCAATTCGGCCTGGCTGAGGGCGCACGCGGCGGTCCACATATCGTTGCGACCGCCCTTCTTGAGTTTATCGTGGAGTCGGGCGTGTAACGGGGCGTATTGCCGCGTCACCTCGTCGTCATACGGCAGCAGGACGTATGAACGGATGGCCAGCTCCAGCCTGGCCCGTCGCTCGGTCGTCCAAGACGGATGGAGTGCCCAAGCTTGAACTCGCCGACGGTAGCGAAGGACAGCAGCAAAGGCTCACCGTGGGCCAATGCGCGGTCGAGAAACGGCTTGAAATCCATGTGGCGACCGGAGCGGGTGAAGACAAAATCGAAACACGTCGGGGTGTCGACTATGAGCGGTCCTGGCGGGGCTTCGTCCGGCGACGATAGTTCGATAGCAAGCAACTCTTCGGCATCCTCGGCACTGACGTCGAGGTGCGGAATGTCATCGACGGAGCGTACCCGTCGTGGCTGCTGCGTCCCGCTCGCAGGTCCGCAATCGACCTATGCTCGCGGAAGGCAACTTGTCCGAGGGCAAAATCAAGCTGGTCAGGTGCGCTCACTGACTGCACTCTCACCGATGTCGCCGCGGTCGTCCCGGCGTCGTAGCTGATGTTGCCGCGGAGAGTTGTCGGGTGACGGAGAGCCATCTGTATGTCGTCAGCGAGCTCGCTGTCGAAGGCGATCACTACCTTGTCCCCGGATGGTGTGCGAAGACGCGCGGTCATCGCCTCAAAATCCGCTTCGACTAAGACTCCTAGCAGCTGGTCCTCTCTGTAGACGAGCTGAGGACGCGTTTGAAGCAGTTCGCGGAGAACGCGATGCCTATCCGGATCGAGCGTCGCTGTCCGTTCGCCACTCGTCATCTCTTGGCTCAGATCCTCAGGCCGACACCTCTGGCCGATGCCCGATCCGTCGCAAGCGATGCCCACGCGCGGACTACGTCCGGGTAGTTCACACCGCTAGGACCTAGCGCCGAGATCGCGACCTCGGATCCGATCTCGCCCAACGATGCTGCGTCGAGTTCCAAAACTGCCCGTAGGAGGCTCAACTTCGGGGACTTCAAAAACCTGGACGAAGCTGCCTTCCTCATACCGAACAAACCGAAGATCCACGGCCTGCTCGATGACCGCCTCCCATCGCCCCGTAGACCTGACGGGACGCCCTAGCACATGACCGCACGCTCGCGCCATCGCGCGTTCCAGTCCGAGGATGACGCGCGCGATATCGGCCGCAGCTATTTCCTCCGAGCGCGGCCGTTTCGCCAGACAGGGTGACTCGAAGGTAAGGCACGACTACCTCAGACTCGCGTTCTTGTGTGCCATCTATGGTGTCACACCGCTTAGACCTTCATGACTTCGTCGCCGTAGTGGTTGATGACCTTGACGGCGATCTTGCCGGTTGACGGGCGTGGGAACGGCCGGCTGACGGTCGAGTTGAGCGTCGCCCAGGCTTCGTCGGCGATGTCGGCGCTTCAGGGCCTTGCGCAGGCGCTCGTAGGGGTCGTCGGCGCCGGTGAAGTAGGCGTGGCGGACGAAGAAGCTCTCGCCGTTGTAGTCGGTGTCGATGAACCAGGCAGGCGATGTCGTCGATGGAGGATGAGCGGACCTCGCCGGTGGTCGGGTCGTAGACGTCGAGGCCGTGGATCTCGACCACGAGCTGGCCGTCGGCGTCGGCGGATCTCGATGTCGGGCTCGCCGAAGACCGTGAACAGGTTGCCGGAGCCGGTCTTCTTGAGGAGGTCGTCGCCCATCGCGAGGTCGGGGTTCATGCGCGCCTGGAGGATGGTCAGCCGGCCGAGCTCGCGGGCCTCCTCCTCGGCCAGCGGGTCGAAGGCGAAGCCGCAGACGACCAGCAGGTCGAGCGAGCCTTGACCGCCTCCTTGGCGGCCTCGCGGATCAGCTCGGGGCCGACGGTGCCGAACTCGGGGCCGATGGCGACGGCCACGCGTCTTGGTCTGCGCCGCTCTCGGTGTACTCGCCGTCGCCTGGAGCCAGACGCCCGGGTACGGGTCGAGCGTCGAAGCTCGAGGCGCTCGTCCTTGGTGTTCTGGACGCCGGCGCGGCGCAGGTTGTCGAGGATGCTGTCACGAACTGGCCCGCGTCGGCGCGATCGGCGCGGGCGGCTCGGCGGCGCGTCCTCCGGGCCATCGCGCAGGACGCGATGGGGCGACAGGCTCTCGACGGTGAACGGGCCGGTCACGCGGACGATCTTGCGGTCCTCGTACGGGCGGTCGAAGAGCATCTCGGTCTCGGCGTGGCGGGCGATGGCGGCGTCGATCTCCTCGCGGCTCATGCCCTCGTGGATGTCGGGGTTCTGGGCGATCGACTTGAGGGTGACGTGCGGCACGCGCTCGTAGACGAAGCCGCGGCGGATGTCGTTGCCGGTCGACGGATGGCGACGGCGGCGCCTGGCCGGTGAGCTCGGCCTCCTTGCGGTGCCCGCCTCGGAGTCGGCGAGCAGGTAGTACGGGATACCTGGCGGCCATCAGGCGCGTGCGGGCGAGGGCCAGCGCGACGCGGCTGGTGTCGATGGTGATCCAGCGCCGCCCCCACTGCTCGGCGACGTAGGCCGTCGTGCCGGAGCCGCACGTCGGGTCGAGGACGAGGTCGCCGGGGTCGGTCGTCATGAGGAGGCAGCGTTCGATCACCTTGGTGTTGGTCTGGACGACGTAGATCTTGGGTCGCGTGAAGCCTGCCGTGACGGTGTCGTCCCAGATTTGTTGAGTGGGTACGACCGGGAAGTCATCGAGGTACCGAACATAGTCGAAGGGTGTTGCCGAGCGACATGAAGCGGCCAGCCGCAGCCAAGCGCGCCATCCCATCCGCGATTGGTCTTCCAGTGCCCGTTGGCCGGGCAGTATACGTCTTGCCTCGAAACGCGAACGAGCTGGTGTGCCGCCGCGCCGACTGGGAGGTCAGGTCGTCGAGCTGGAACAGCGATCGCCGCCGTGCAGGAGAGCGTCGTCACGCTCGTCTGCTCGCAGCTGCGACGTCGGTCCCGTCTGGCAACTCGATCCAGGCGTACTGCGCCGGACCTGCGCCGCCGACCGCCTTGTCGCGATAGAGCTGCCGGTACTTGACGCTGCTCGCTGTCGCTGCGCGTACCAGAGGAGGTAGTCGCGACTGCCGGCGAGGACGTCAGGCCGCGAGCTCGCGCCAGTCGTCTTCTCGAACGTGATCGTGGCTGACGAAGTTCTCGGCGCCGAATACCTCGTCGAGCACGGACCGGACGAGGTGGACGTTCTCGTCGCCGATCTGGACGAAGATCGAGCCAGACTCGGTCAACAGCTCCCGAGCCACGACCAGCCGGTCGCGGAGGTAGCTCAGGTACGAGTGGATGCCGAGCTCCCAGGTGTCCCGGATAGGCGCGGACCTGCTCGGGCTGGCGCGTGAGGTCCTCGGCCTTGCCGTCGCGTACGTCGCGCTTGCGCGTGCGAGACCTGCCAGTTCGAGCCGAACTTGATGCCGTAGGGCGGGTCGACGTAGATCCTCTGGACCTTGCCCTTCAGGCCCTCCTTCTCGGCCAGGCTGGTCATGACCAGCAGCGAGTCGCCCAGGATCATCCGGTTGGTCCAGTTGCCGGCGTGACGGTAGAAGTCGACCCTCTCCTCGAACGTCAGGTCGCTGAACGGGCCGAAGAAGCCCAGCTGCTGCTCGGCTGCGCCGGCCCTCGCTCTCGGCGCGCAGCTCCTCGATGAGCGCCAGCGGGTCGATCGTCTCCTGGATGTAGATCGGGACCGCCGGCACCTCCAGGTCGTGGCCGTCCTGCTCGTCCTTGCCCTTCCAGACGAGCTGCGGGTCGAGCGACGGGTCGCGTGGGTAGCGCACGGTCGCGGGCCTCTTCTCTTCGGGGCGGGCGAACGACTCGAGCTCGGCGGTGGGGATGTTGGCGCGACTGTCCGACGGGTGCGGGTAAGCACGGACAGGCGTCGTCTTCGGGTTAATCTTCTCAGCCACCGCTTACCTGCCAGTTATCGGCGAGATCGTGTGAATAAGTGGGAGTGAACCGCTGGTCGTCATGATGGCCAGCCCGCCGACCATCGGCGAGGGCTGCGTGCCAACTGTCTACCGGTCGGGGCCGTATAGGTTTTTCTTCTGGGCAAACGAGAACACCGAGACTGGTGAGCCGCCCCATATCCACGTTCTGTCGGGCCATCGCCACGCCACATTCTGGCTGTCGCCGGTCGGTCTTCGGCAATCCTGGGGCTACACTCCGGCGGAGATCAACCGGATCTACCAGTTGGTGGTGTCGCACCGGGCTGAGCTGCTGAGGCGTTGGCATGAGTTCTTCGATGAGTAGCACCACGCTTGCTTCCCCACGCGCCGTCGCGGCCGAGATTGATGGTGCGTGCCTGCGCGTGAAGGTCGTCGACGGACGCGAGATCGAAGTCCCCATCTCGTGGTTCGAGTTTCTCGACAGAGCGACGGATGAACAGCGCGCTGACCTGCGGATCATCGGTGGCGGCGCCGGCATCTGGTGGGAGCAGCTTGACGACGCCGTATCAGTGCCACGGCTGTTCGGCCTGCCGGCGGATAGCTATCCGCAACCCAGCGATCCTCCGACGACTGCATCATGCAGCCGCGATCTCAACACTTAGGAACTTCTCGCGGATCAGGTTCTGCGGCATCCCAAGGGTCCGTGACCTCGAGGAAGGCCCAGCGGCCGAGCGCCGCCCCAGTTGTTGACGGCCGGGATCCACAGATGCTCGGCGGTCGCCACCTTGGCCTGCTTCTCCTTCTTCGCCTCGCCAGTCACCTCGAGGACCAGCGTCAGCAGGTCGTCCTCGCCGGTTGACTCAGCGTCGCGCAGGCGGATCAGGAAGTCGGGCACGTAGTTGGCCGCCCTCCCCTCGTAGGTGTAGGGGATCTTGAAGTTGAGGCCCTGGTTCTTGGCGTAGCACGACGACCTCGGGCATCGACTCGAGCACGTCGGCGAGCTTCGACTCCCAGCCCGAGTCCTGGACGACGCGGTTGATGTGGCTCTTGGTCGTGTCGTAGCAGGTCTTGGTGGTCTTGAAGTAGACGTAGTCGGTCGAGCCGATCGGCTCGTACGGCCGCAGGATGGGCATCAGGCGCTTCTCGCCACCGGTGCCCGCGACGATCGCCCGGTAGATCCGGTCCGCCGCGGCGTGGCTGTACTCGGCGAACAGCAGCATCTGGGCGAAGGCGTTGTCCTTGAGGTAGGGCGTACGCACTCGCGATCCAGTCGCGTGTTATCGCGGACGAGTTGCGGGAAGAGCCACGGCCGCTCGTCGCCATCCTCGTCGCGGAAGTGGTTGTCCAGCGTGCGCTTGGCCATCGTGAACTCGACGGTCTGCATCCGCTGCTCGCGCAGGGCGTCGAGGTGTGGATCTCCATCTCGCCGACGATCGGGTCCACCTCGGTGTGCAGGGCGACCTCCTGGGTCGAGAGCTCCAGGATCGACGAGTCGTCGAAGCTGGCGTCGAGGTCGTTCGGCCGGCATCTCGTAGCGGTAGCCGACGACGCGCGGGAACTCGATCCGCAGGTTCGGCCGCTCCGGCAGCGCGCGGACGGTCAGCACCGGCTTGGCAGCCTTGACCCTGCCCTTGCCCGCCACCGACAGGAAGCTGAACGGAACGCCGTACACCTCGGCGTACTGGGCTCGAACATGCCCTTCTCGTCCGCGTCGTAGCGTGGCTCGGCGCAGGGCCCGGCCAACCACCTGCTCGCACAGGAGCTGCGTCCCGAAGGCCCGGATGCCGAGGATGTGGGTGACCGTGTTGGCGTCCCAGCCCTCGGTCAGCATCGACGACCGAGACCACGCAGCGGATGTGCTCGCCGAGCTTGCCCGGCTTGCCGACGGTGTTCATCACCTCGCGCAGGATGTCCTCCTCGGTGATCTCGTCAGCGCTGCGGCCCGGGAACCGGGTGAGTACTCGCGCTTGAACTCCTCGATCTCGGCGCCGGCGGCCTTCCTGAAGGCGGGGTCGAGCGGCTCGCCGCGATCGAGCTGCGCCGAGTCGACCAGGATCGTGTTCGGCCGGTCAGCGCAGCCGCCGTCCTGCTCGTTCGAGAAGAGCGTCGAGGTTGCCCGGAACAACGATCGAGCCGCTCTCGGCGACAGGCTTCTCCCAGCCCGCGATCCAGTCGTAGACCAGCTTCGAATCGCCGTGTTCGAGCAGACGACGATGAAGACCGGCGGCGTCCCGATGCCCGCGCTTGCCCACGCGTCGAAGGAGCGCTCGTAGTCGCGCGTACAGGCGTGCGCAGGGCGCCTTCGAGCTCCTTGGGGATGACCGGCAGGCCGTCGATCGGTCGTGTCCTTGATGCCCTTGCGCGGCAGCTCGTCCCGTACGCGGGGCCACAGGTCGCGGTACATAGGGCTGGTGCCGGTCATCGAGTCGTCGCTCACCGGCACGCGGGGGACCTTGACGATGCCCGACTCGATCGCATCCATCAGGCCGAAGTCGCTAGACGACCCACGGAAACAGCGTTCCTTCAGCGTAGCCCGAGCCCTTGAGGAAGAACGGCGTGGCGCTGAGGTCGAAGACCGCGCGGACGCCGAGCTTTTCCTGGACCGCCTGCAAGCCCGCTCAGCCAAACGCGGGCTTCCTCCTGGTCCTCCTTGGCGAGCGTCCGCTCGTCGGCGTCGAGCGTTTCCTCTTGGGCTCGCTCCCTGGGCGCCGGGGCGTAGCAGTGGTGGGCCTCGTCGTTGATGACGACCAGGTTCTTGGCGTTGCCGAAGTCGCGGCAGACGCGGCGGACCATCTCAGCCGGCGTCTCCTTGAACTGGTCGCGTTCTTGCCAGCCCGAGAGGATCTTCTTGGTCAGGCTCGCGGCCTGGATCTTCTCGCGCCGAATGAAGGCGTGGTAGTTGGTGATCAGGATCGTCGCCGGCTGGAGGCGGGCCAGCTGTTCAGCGGTGACGAGGTCCATCTGCTGGTAGTAGTTGGTCGGGTCGTTCGGGAGCAGGACGCGCAGGCGGTCGCGGATCGTGATGCCTGGCGTGACGACGAGGAATGTGTCGCTGAAGCGGCGGTCCTGCGGGTTGGCCAGCTTGTTGAGCGTCTGCCACGCGATGAGCATCGCCATGACGACGGTCTTGCCTGAGCCGGTCGCCATCTTGAACGCGGTACGGGGCAGGCCGTCGTTCAGGAGCGTGTTCTGGGCGCGGATCTGGTTGAGCGCGTTGGTGTCGCCCGTCTTCTCGGCGGCCTCCGTCAGGTAGATCGCAGTCTCGGCCGCCTCGATCTGGCAGAAGAAGAGGCGCCGCTCGCGGTCCTCGTCGCGCCAGTACGCGAGCAGGTCGCGCGACACGGTCGTGATGTGCGGATAGCCCTGCCTGCGCCAGCGCTCGACCGCCTGGCGGATCTCGTTGACGATCTCGTTCGGCTGCTGCTTCGTGGGTGGGCCGAACTGGTCGAGCGTCAGTTGCGCGGCGGACTTCTTCTTGGGTTGCGCGACCGGTACGAAGAACTCGGAGGGGCGCCGACGATCGTCGATCTCCCCTGTGGGCTTGCCGTCGAGCATGACGAAGTGGCGCTGCGGCTCGACGAACGGCGAGTTGATGACCGGGTTGTCGATGGTGCCCTGGGCCAAGGCGTCCCACTCCTCTGCGCACGAAGGCTAGCGCATCGAGTCCGTGTGGCGGCCCAGCTCACACAGCAAGCCTATGTTGCGGGCCTCGTCCGCCTCCCGACAGCGCGCCGACGACCTTCTGCTGATCCGTGCCGCGGAAGTTGAAGCTCGACACGTACGCGCGGGCGGGCAGCTCGCGTGAGCCGACCTTGATGACCTCGGCGCCCTGGGTGATCTCCCCGAACACGGTCTTGTCGGCGTCGAGGTCGTCTCGGCTCTGGTCGACATAGCTCAGCTTCACGGTGTCGCCTACAGCGATCGTCCCCGCGTCGGGCTACGTCGATTCTGCTCCATCTGCAGCGGCTGGCAGGTCGAGGCCGAGCTGGGATAGCAGCGCCATCCGAACGGCACGCCGGACCGCCTTGTCCGTCACGTGCTGACGGCGCCCGTGAAGTTCCCAAGCCGTGACGCGGACGAGATCGATCGTTCTCACTTGATGGACCAGGATTACGGCGTCCTTTGTCTGGCCCGCCTCGCCGACAGTGATCGCGACCTCGTTCGGATATTTCGCAGGACGAGCAGAGATCGGACAAACGGTGGCCATCCCCGACCTGTGGAAGGGTTCGTAGGAGACCACGAGTGCGCGCCGCGTCCCGGCCTGTTCGTGTCCAGTGCTTGGATCGAAGTCGATCAGAACTATGGACCAGCGGAGCGGGGTTCCCGCTACTTCGGCCAAGAGTCTGTGTCGCGATACAACTCACCGATGGCGGCCATTTCACGACGAAAGGCAGGATCGGACGACGCGTGTTCCCAGCGCGCCGAGTCCGCCTCGTACCGAACGCTCTCGTATAGCCGGTCGATCGCAGCCTCGACGACTCCATCCTGAGTCCGAGGCAAGGCTCGTAGCGCAGCCAACTCGCGGACACGCTCCACTGCCCGACCCGAAAGGTTGTAGGTCCTCTTTGTGCGGGTCTCGTATCGGACTGCCATCGCGGAGTATTGATCGAATCCGGATGGGTGTCAAATTTAGACACAGACTTGAGTGTAGATCTTGCGTGTTGACTGGCACCGCCTCTGGTCACACTGGTGAGTCGGCGGCTCTATGAGGACGAAGTCTCTCAGTCCGAACTCGTCGACCGGTCCGGCTCGTGTCGGTGATCCAAGCGTGAGCCGTGCCCTACGCGGCGGCGAGGCGCTTGTAGCGGATGCGGTGGGGCTGGTCGGCGCTCGTGCCCAGCTCCTTGTGGCGGAACGCCTCGTAGTCGGTGACGTTGCCCTGGAAGAAGCGCACCTGGCTGTCGCCCTCGAAGGCCAGGATGTGCGTCGCGATGCGGTCCAGGAACCAGCGGTCGTGGCTGATGACGACGACGCAGCCGGGAAACGACTCGAGGCCGGCCTCCAGCGCGCGCAGCGTGTCGACGTCGAGGTCGTTGGTCGGCTCGTCGAGGAGCAGCACGTTGCCGCCCGACTGGAGCAGCTTGGCCAGGTGGACGCGGTTCCTCTCCCCTCCCGACAGCGCGCCGACCATCTTCTGCTGGTCCGTGCCGCGGAAGTTGAAGCTCGACACGTACGCGCGGGCGGGCAGCTCGCGTGAGCCGACCTTGATGATCTCGGCGCCCTGGGTGATCTCCTGGAAGCACCGTCTTGTCGGCCGCCGAGCGTCATCGCGGCTCTGGTCGACGTAGCTCAGCTGCACCGTGTCGCCGATCTCGATCGTGCCCGGCGTCGGGCGCCTCCTGGCCCACGATCATGCGGAAGAGCGTCGTCTTGCCCGCCCCGTTCGGCCCGATGATGCCGACGATGCCCGAGCGCGGCAGCGAGAACGTCAGGTCCTCGATCAGCAGCCGGTCGCCGTAGCCCTTGCGCAGGCCCTTGACGTCGATGACCGACTCGCCCAGCCGCGGACCGGGCGGGATGGCGATCTCCAGCTCGCGCTGCAGGCGCCCTTCGCGTCGGTCGCCTCCTCGAGGAGCTTCTCGTAGGCGGTCAGTCGGGCCTTGCCCTTCGCCTGGCGGGCCTTGGCGCCCATGCGCACCCACTCGAGCTCGCGCGCGAGCGTGCGCTGCCGCGCGTCGACCTGCTTCTGCTCGCGCGACCATGCGCTCCAGCTTCTGCTCGAGCCAGCTGGAGTAGTTGCCGGCGAAGGGGATGCCCCTCCCCCGGTCGAGCTCGAGGATCCACTGCGCGACGTTGTCCAGGAAGTAGCGGTCGTGGGTGACGGCGACGACCGTGCCCGAGTATTCCTTGAGGAAGCGCTCGAGCCACTCGACCGACTCGGCGTCGAGGTGGTTGGTCGGCTCGTCCAGCAGCAGCAGGTCGGGGTGCTGCAGCAGCAGCCGGCACAGCGCGACGCGGCGCTTCTCGCCGCCTGAGAGCGTGGTCACGTCGGCGTCGTCCGGCGGACAGCGCAGCGCGTCCATGGCGATCTCGACGTTGCGCTCGATGTCCCACGCGCCGGTGGCGTTGATCCTGTCCTCCAGCGCCGCCTGCTCGGCGCCCACCGCTTCGTAGTCGGCGTCCGGGTCGGACCACTTGGCCATCACCGCGTTGTATTGCTCGATCAGGCCGTGGACCTCGCGCACGCCGTCGAGGACGTTCTCCTTGACCGACTTGGCGGGGTCGAGCTGCGGCTCCTGGCTGAGGTAGCCGACGCTGAAGCCGGGCGTCAGCCGCGCCTCGCCGTTGAAGCCGTCATCGAGCCCGGCCATGATCCGCAGCAGGCTCGACTTGCCCGCGCCGTTCGCCCCGATGACGCCGATCTTGGCGCCCGGGTAGAACGAGATGCGAGATGTCCTCGAGCACCGTCCGATCGGGCGGATAGTGCCGCGACAGCTTGTAGGTCGTGTAGATGAACTCGGCAGGCATGACTGCCCGGAAGGTTACCGGGAAGGAGCGCCGGGACCCCGATCGCCTAGTGCAGCGCAGCCACGAGCAGTGGCACGGCGCGCTCGAACTCGCGCACGAAGTAGGGCGTGCTGTGCGTTCCGGGGCCGTATGCGTCGACTGTCGCCTCGATGTTCAGTGACGCCAGGCGCTGGACCATCAGATCGTTCTCAGGTCCGATCCATGCCTCGATTGGGTCGAACGCCTCGTCCGGGTTCAGCTCCCCCGGACGGCCGTTGCCGTACGACAGGAAGAGCGCGGTCCCGGCGAGCGCCTGCGCGTTGACGGTTGGATCGTGCGCTGCCCAGATGCTCGCCTGGGCTTCCGGATCGCCCCACAGGTCATCTGCGTCCTCAACAAAGGAGCCGACCAGCCCCTGGATCTGCCTCGGATCGTGTGACGGCGCGAGCAGCCCGCTGATCGATGCGACGGCCGTGAAGAATCCCGGCCGGCGCGCCGCATATTCGAAGGCACCGTAGCCACCCATGGAGACGCCCAGCGCCGCCCGCCTGTCGCCTGCGTGCCACTCACGCTCGAGCAGCGCCGGCAGCTCGGTGAGGTGGAATGTCTCCCACCGGGGTGGCCCGCCGGCGCCGTGGTTCCACCAATCAGAGTAGAAACCGACAGCTCCGGCTCCCGGCATGACGACCAGGACATCTGACATCTCCTGCATCGCCGGTGATGCCTGGATGTCCACCCAGTCAGTTGGTGACGACGTCGCGCCGTGGAACATGAAGAGGACCGGCCAGCGCGTGTCCGGCTGCTCCTCGAATTGCTCGGGCAGGATCAGCCGGACGAGGGTCGTGCCGATCGAGGCTGACTCCACCTGCAGGTCGACGACCCGATCGTCGACGGGCGTGATGGATAGGACGCGTACGGAGGCGCTGGGCGTGGCCGTGGGTGGAGCGGTGGCCGGCGTCGTGCGTGCAGCAGTCGGTGGAGCGCTCGGTGGCGGACCGCCGGGGGCCGCACACGCGGAGGCAGCAAGGGCGACGGAGAACAGGACCACGGTCGCGGTCGAGCTGAACGACATCTTCTCCAACCACCAGCACAATGGCTCGGCGCTGGATCGTATTGACTACGTCCTTGACTGTGGAAGTGCCGAACGTCCCGATGCGCCCGACACCGTCAGCATCAGCAGATAACTCCAGATCATCCATAGCAGCGAGAGCCACCAACCCACCGGAGGCTATCGGTCACGAAGACCGCTGACCAACCCAGGTCGCCTGTTCCTCCATCGCCACGGCTGCTACCGTCGCCGCCATGGCACCGAAGGCTCGAAAGGCACCCAGTCCGCGTCCTCCGCTCTCGGCGGCCGAGATACGCAAGCTGCGCGAGAAATGCGACCGATTCATCTCCGGCCACGGCCTGCGGCAGCCGAGCGTCACGCTCGAGGAGCTGACGACGCTCGGCGCGAGCGAGTTGTCGACGGATACTTATGGCGAAGGCGGCACTGTCGAGATCCTCGAGAGCGAGGTGCGCCGGCTGCTCGGGATGCCGGCAGCGGTGTTCATGCCGAGCGGCACAATGATCCAGCAGGCCGCGCTGCGGATCCACGCCGACCGGCGCAACTCGCGCGTCGTCGCGTTCCACCCAACGTGCCATCTCGAGCTGCACGAGGACAAGGCATACCAGCGGCTGCATGGCCTTGTCGGCCGACCGGTCGGCAGTCGGCAGTCGCTGATCACCCTCGAAGACCTCGAGGACATCCACGAGCCGCTCGCAGCGCTGCTGCTGGAACTCCCGCAACGAGAGATCGGCGGCCAGCTGCCAGCGTGGGAGGACCTGATCGCGCAGGTCGAGTGGGCGCACGAGCACGGCGCGGCGGTTCATCTCGACGGCGCCAGGCTTTGGGAATGCGGTCCGTTCTACGCTCGCCCGCTCGCCGAGATTACGGCGCTGTTCGACACGGTCTACGTGTCGTTCTACAAGGGCCTCGGCGGCGTAGCCGGCGGGATGCTGCTGGGTCAGGACGACATCATCGCCGAGGCGCGCGAGTGGCGCCACCGCCACGGAGGCACGCTCTTCAGCCTGTGGCCCTATGCCGCGTCGGCGCTCGCGGGCCTGCGCCTCAGGCTGCCTCGCATGCAGCGAGCCTACGATCACGCGCGGGCGATCGCAGCCGAGCTGCAGATCATCGACGGCGTCACCGTGGTGCCCGACCCACCGCAGACGCCGATGATGCATCTCTTGCTGCGAACGACCGAGGACGATTTCGCCGCTGGTGTTCGACGGCTGGCAAAGGACGAGCGACTCTGGACCTGGGGCGGCTCGTACGAAGCCGAGGTGCCGGGCCATCGGTGGGTCGAGCTCTACGTCGGCGACGGACCGCTTCAGCTAAAGGCCGCAGAAATCTCTGCCGCGGTCCGCACTCTGGTGTCGCCCCAAGGCAGGGCGACTTAGGGTCCCAGCCGTTTCGAGAGCATCACAGCGCGTCGATCGCCGGCGTGGCTGCCCGCCCTCCAGCGGCGGCTATGCCTGGAAACCGCGAACGGTTTCGTAGTGCAGCAGCAGCTCGCCGTCTTCCATGGTCTCTGACGACAGCAGCTTCAGGGTCGCCTGCGAGTCCATGTTGCCCCAGTATTTCGGGCCTTTCCCGAAGACCACAGGCTGCACGATCATCCACAGGTCGTCAGCAAGTCCGAGCCTGAGGAACTCAAGGATCAGCCTCGGGCCGCCCTCCGCGATGATGTTGCCGCCCTTCTCGCGCTTGATCTTGGCGACGATCTCGGAAAGATCGCCCTTCATGACGCGCGAGTTGTCCCACCCCGGGGTCAGGAGGCGGTTCGAGAGACAGACCTTGTCGACTCGGTCCAGCCAGCGCGCGTAGTCGAGGAGGTAGGTCGGGTCGGACGGACTCCGCGCTTTCTCGGTCCAGACCTTGTGGTGACCAAGAAACGATCTCCGGCCCATCACTACGGTGGTGACATCGTCGAAGCGGTTCAGCCACATCGCGCGCCACATCTCGCTTGGCTCCGGCGACCCCTCAATGTGTACCGACGGGCGATTCGGCGAGGACCGTGTTCATCTGGGCCACGTTCCACTCGAGGTACTTGGCCATGTCCATCTCCAGGGCGAGCTTGAGGGCTTCGGCGCTGGAGAACTTGCTCTCGATGGACATTCGAGTTCGTTCCGCCTCGATCGGCTCGAACTTCACCGTCATTGCGGAGGGCCCTTCGTCGACCGGTACGTCATCGTCGCCGACAATCGCATCGCGGAACACGAGCAGGCGCGGCGGGTCGACCTCGAGAACGTCCCAGACGTTAGGCGGCATGTCGCCGTCGGGCCCGGTCAGGTGGTACTCAACCTTGCCGGCGGGGCGCAGATCGAGCGCCGTCGCCGTCGCCGGGTAGTTCGGGGGACCCCACCAGCGCTCGAACTGGCGCGGATCTGCCCAGAGCTGCCAGACGCGCTCCGGCGGTGCGTCAAGTTCGGCCGTAACGGTCAGGGTCAGATTGACCGGGTCGTTGTGGACACTGGTGACGGTCACGAGTTGGCCTCCGTGGGTTCATTGAGGATGTCTGCCATGCGCTCGATGCGGCCGCGCCACAGCTCCTCGTAGTCATTGAGCAGTCGCTGTGCGACGAGCAATCCCGACTGCTGGGCGCGAACGACCTTGCGACGTCCGACACGCTCCTTGCCGACCAGCCCCGCACGCTCGAGGACGGCCACATGCTTCTGGACGGCGGCAAAGCTCATTGGGTAATGCGCGGCGATCTCCGCGACGCCCTCCTCCCCTGCTATGGCACGGCGCACGATGTCGCGCCGCGTGGCGTCAGCCAGGGCGGAAAAGATGCGGTCGAAGTCCGTTGCCGTCTGCATGGATACAACCATACGGTTGTATCAGGATGCTGTCAATCGTGCGGCACCAACATCAGGCCAACCGCGCGATCGGAAAACCTTCGCGTGAGGCGGCGTCGGCCAGCTGCTCGTCCAGCGTCACGAACGGGAACGTCTCGGGATGCCCTTCGGCGGCGGCGATCGCGGCGGCCAGCTGGAAAGCGTCAGCGGCACGCAGCGGATGGGTGCGCAGCAGGCGGATGGCAACCGAGCGGACGCGATCGACCGGCTGAACCTCGATCCACGCAGCCCGGAGCGCGTCGAGCCGCGCGAGCGCGACCGTCGCGTCGCCGGTAGCGAGGCTGCCCTCGCGCTCCCTGCGCGCCAATGCGGACACGCACTCGACGGCCGTTCCCCACCAGGCAACGACCTGCGGGTCCGCTTCAAGGATGGCGCCGATGGCCGGCGCGTCCTCTTCAGCGACCAGCAACGGCACGATGGCCGAACTGTCCCAGAACCTCATCTGGCCAGTCGCCGTTCCTCGAGCAACGCTGCCACGACGCTGCTTGTCGCTGGCGGCGGAGGGGGAAGATCGGCCAGTGCGCGCGCGGCATCAACGTCTTGCGGCACGCGCGCAATACCGGCGCGGGAAAGGCGCTGCAGGCGGCCAACTTGGCCGGCGTGCGCGGCGACCGGCTCGAGACGAGCCACGGGAGTGCCGCGATCGGTGATGGTCACGGACTCGCCTGCCTTGACTTGGTCGATCAGGGCGCTCAGGCCGTTCTTCGCTTCGGTCACCGTGGCCGTCTTCATCGGGCCTTTATAGCCATCACAAGGCGGCTAGTCAAGCCTATACTGAGGTCGCGCTGGCCGCGGGATGCGCGAATGCCTCAGTGATCCGCCAGTGCAGGGTGCGCCTACCGCGTACGCTTTGAGCATGGCTCACGTGATCGATTACGTCGAGAACATCCTCGGCGTTTATCAGCCCGACGAGTTGGCGCCGTCGTGAAGTTCGGGGTGGTCACCTCGTTCGGATCTGTCCACGACTACGTCGACATGGCCCGCGACGCCGAGGCGAGCGGCTGGGACGGTGTGTTCGCCTGGGACGACATCTCCGTCGACCGCGGCGACGTCTTCGACCCATGGGTGGTCCTGGGAGCCATGGCCGCAGTCACCGAGCGGATCAGCCTGGGCGCGATGGTCTTCTCGCTTGCTCGTCGCCGGCCGTGGAAGGTGGCGCGCGAGACGATCACGATCGATAACCTCTCGAACGGTCGGTTCGTGCTCCCGGTGGGCCTGGGTGGCACGTGGGACGGCGGCTACTCGCGAGTGAGCACCGATGACCCGTCGCGCCGGGTGCGTGCCGAGAAGCTCGACGAATGCCTGGACATACTCGAGCTGGCCTGGTCCGGCGAGACGGTCAGCTACCAGGGCAAGCACTACTGGATGAAGGACCTCCGCTTCGACCGCCCCGTGCAGCGACCGCGCATACCGGTGTGGCCGGTCGGGGCGTGGCCGTACGCCAAGTCGCTCCGCCGCGCGGCGCGCTGGGACGGCGTGATCGTCTCCGACTTGTCAAAGGATGCAGATCGCGACGACGTCTGGTCATCACCCGCGGCCGTGGCCGGCGTCGTGTCATGGATGGCCGAGCACCGTCAGTCCCCGACCCCGTTCGACATCGTCACCGAGGGCGTGACCTCGGGCACCGACCATGCGGCGGATCGCGCCAGGCTCCTGCCGCTCGCCGAGGCCGGTGCCACGTGGTTCATCGAGAGCCATTGGGACGAGAAGGATTCGGCCGACACCGTGCGCGAGCGCATTCGACGAGGCCCACCGCGGCTCTAGGCGCGCACGGCCGTTTCCGCGGCCCATCTAGCGTCAGCTCGACGCGATTGGAGCGATCCGGACTTGCTTGCTGCCCTCGAGAGCGGTCAAGTTGGCCTCCTTGCGTTCAGTTGGATCCGGTAGGCCGGTACCGCAGCGCGACCGCGCCGGAGCCGTACTCGAGCCGGCCGACCAGCTCCAGGTCCAGCGTCTTCGATAGTCCCGCGAACAGCGTCGGCCCGTGGCCGGCGATCCGCGGATGCACCACGAACTCGTACTCGTCGATCAGCCCGAGCTCTGCCAGTGCCAGGGGGAGTGTCACGCCGCCTGTCATGAGTCCTTTGCCCGGCTGGCGCTTCAGCTCCCTGACGGTCGCCTCCAGCTGGTCGCCGCGCACGAGCTCGGCGTTCCAATCCACCTGGGTGAGGCTGTCCGACACCACGTACTTCTTCGCCGCGTCGATGGTGTGGGCGAACGGCAGCATCCATTCGTCCATCCAGTCGGGCCGCGCGCTCGTCCGTGCGGGCTCGCGCCAGGCCGCCTCCATCATTTCGTAGGTCACCCGGCCGAAGATCAGGGCATCGACCTGCGCGATGCCCTCCCCCGCGCGACGATGGAGCTCCTCGTCCGCGATCCCCATCCGATGATCGACGCAACCATCGAGCGTCACGTTGATCGAATACCGCAGCGGTCGCATCGAGGAACAATGCCACGACCGAAGCCGATGGGTACGCGCCGACACAAGGTTCAAGCCGTAGGGTTCTCCGCCGCCTCCTCAATGGCGCGGCGAAGATCCTTTATCAGTAGGAGCAGATGCAGCGGATCCGTGGGCGACTCTTCGAACCTCGCGCTTATCCGAGCGTAGAAAGCGGCCGCCTCAGGCGTTTCCGCGTGAATCAGGAGGGCGCGGACTCCGACGCGCTCGGCCACTGCCGCCGCTTGGAGCAGAGCGTCGTGAACGAGGCTCCTTCCGAGTCCCTGGCCATGCTGCGTCCGATCTACTCCAAGACGGGTGAGGATGATCACCCGGACCGGGTACCGGCCCAGGCCATGTGCGATGCGACTTGGGGCACCATCGTGGGCTACCGACCCCGCCGATAGCGCGTAATAGCCGGCCACGCGGCTCGATCGGGAGACGCACGCCACGTAAACACGTGCCGAGTCCGCCCGATTGGCCTGCAGGGCGTGCTCGCGCAACCATGAGGTCTGGGCATCCGAGCCGCAATCGAAATCGGCGATCTCGTGTTCGGGACGTATGAGTTCCGGCCGACGGAACTCGGTCACTCGTCGCTGAAGACGGTCGGACGGGCAAGGAACGCGGCCAGGTCTGACACGGGCTGTTCGTCGCGCTCGAGCAGGGCAACGAACGCATCCCACCTCTCCGCGGGCAGGACAAAGTGAGTGCGGTCCGCGAGCAGGTTCTGTGCGGCGGCCGTAGCGTGAGACAGCACGAATGCGCTCGTGCTCACGGCGCTTGCTTGAGCGGCCTCGTCCAGCAGGCGACGTTCGGCTGGCCGAAGCCTGAGCTCGAGTCGATCCTCCTTACGTGCCGATCGGGCGACTGGCATCTGTGCTCCATCGATGTACGGATAATGTCCGGACGCTACGGCGAACGACCAAGGTTGTCAAGCCGGACGGGCCAGCGTCACGTAGGCTCACCGACCATGAAGCTTCTCCTTACTTCCAACGGCATCACCAACCCGAGCATCGAGCAGGCACTGGTCGATTTGCTGGGGAAACCGATTGCCGAGTCCAGCGCGCTGTGCATTCCCACCGGGGTGCAGCCTTTCTCGGGCGGCCCGGGCCACGTCTACCGGTTCATCAGCGGCGCAACGGAGGGCCCGATGTGCGGCCTGGGCTGGAAGTCGCTGGGAGTGCTCGAGCTGACCGCGTTGCCCAGCATCAAGAAGGAAACCTGGGTGCCCGCCGTCCGGGAAACCGACGCCCTGCTGGTGTGGGGCGGCAGTCCCCTGTACCTGTGCTACTGGATGCGGGAATCGGGACTGGCCGACCTCTTGCCTTCGCTGCGACCCGAAATGGTCTACGTCGGCACGAGCGGTGGAGCGATGGTGGCGACGCCCGACTTCGGCGGAGCGACCTACGACAGCAGTGAACCACTCACCGCCAGCAACAAGGCGCTGGGGCTGGTCGACTTCTCCGTGTTCCCCCACTTTGAGCGCCCGGACATGTCCGATACGACCATGGAAAACATCGAACGATGGGCCGCCGGCCTATCCGTGCCGGCCTATGCGATCGACGATCAGACCGCCATCAAGGTGGTCGACGGCACGGCCGAAGTCATCTCAGAGGGCCACTGGAAGCTGCTCAACCCGTAAGCTCGGTAATCTGCGTTGGTGAAGCGCATCGGATTCCTGTCGTTCGGCCACTGGTCCGACTCCCCGTATTCGCAGGTTCGCTCAGGCTCTGACGCCCTGCTCCAGTCGATCGAGCTCGCTGTCGCGGCGGAAGAGCTCGGGGCAGATGGCGCGTACTTCCGCGTCCACCACTTTGCGCGCCAGCTCGGATCCCCTTTCCCGCTCCTCGCGGCGGTTGGCGCGCGGACCAGCCGTATCGAGATCGGCACCGGCGTGATCGACATGCGCTACGAGAACCCGTTCTACATGGCGGAAGACGCCGGCGCGGCCGATCTCATCTCCGGTGGCCGGCTGCAGCTGGGCATCAGTCGCGGCTCGCCCGAGCAGGTCATCGACGGCTTCCGCCACTTTGGCTATCTGCCGGCGGATGGTGAGACCGACGCCGACATGGCGCGCGACCACGCGCAGGTCTTTCTCGAGCTGCTCAAGGGCGAAGGCTTTGCCCAGCCCAGCCCGCGGCCGATGTTCCCCAATCCGCCCGGGCTGCTGCGCCTGGAGCCCTTCTCCCCGGGCCTGCGCGAGCGGATCTGGTGGGGCGCGGGTTCGAGCGGCACGGCCGTCTGGACGGCGCAACAGGGCATGAACCTGATGAGTTCGACGCTCGTGTTCGACGAGACCGGCGAGCCGCTCCACGTCCAGCAGCGCCGGCAGATCGATGCCTATCGCGCGGCCTGGAAGGAGGCCGGCCATGCCCGTGAACCGCGCGTGTCGGTCAGTCGGAGCATCTTCGCCATCGTCGACGACCGCGATCGGGCGTACTTCGGCCACTCCCACGATCAGGGCGACTCGATCGGCCAGATCGACGAGAACACGCGGGCGGTCTTCGGACGGTCCTATGCCGCTGAGCCCCAGGAGCTGGTCGAGCAGCTGAAGGGGGACACCGCCATCGAGGCGGCCGACACGCTGCTACTCACCGTGCCCAACCAGCTCGGCGTGGACTACAACGCCCACGCCATCGAGTCGATCCTGCGCCACGTCGCGCCGGAGCTCGGCTGGCGCTGACGCTGTTCTGCCCACGGCTCGATTGTGGCCGAGGTGCGGCCCGCTAGAGTCCATCCGTGAGGTACGTCGAGGCGGATGGTCTCCGCGTTTCCCGGATCGGGCTGGGGACGTGGCAGTTCGGCTCACGGGAGTGGGGCTACGGCGAGACATACGCGTCTGAGGTCGCCCCGGCCCTGCTGCGCCGCGCGGTTGAGCTTGGGATATTGCTGATCGACACCGCAGAGGCGTACGGCCCGGCACGATCAGAGCGCATCATCGGCGAGACATTGGCGGCGCTGCCGACGGAGGAACGTGCCCGTCTCGTGGTCGCAACGAAGTTCCTGCCGATCGCTCCGGCCGAGTCGATTCTCGCCTGGCAGGCTGCCGGCAGCCGACGGAGGCTCGGCGTCGACACGATCGACCTTTACTACGCTCACTGGCCGAACCCGCTCGTGTCGGTTCGGCGGGTCATGCAGGCCGTCCGCCCGCTCCTGACCGCCGGGCTCGTCCGTCGCGTCGGGGTAAGCAATTACTCGGTCGAGCAGTGGCAGGCCGCGGAACGCGCGCTGCGCGGGCCTGTCGTGGCAGACCAGGTCCGTTTCAGCCTCGTCAGTCCCGGTCCGGCACGCGAGCATGTTCCATATGCGGCAGCGAGTGGCAGGCTGACCGTGGCCTACTCGCCGCTCGGTCAGGGCCTTCTGGCCGGCGTCGTTCCCGGGACGATCCGGGGACTGCGCGCGAGGAACCCGATGTTTCGGCCGGGTGCACAGCAGCGGATCGGGCCACTGGTTACGGCCGTCAATGAGATTGCGGCCGCCCACGGTGCCACGCGTGCTCAGGTCGCCCTCGCCTGGGTGCTCCACCACCCGAACACGGTCGCGATCCCCGGCGCCAGGACGGTCGAGCAGCTCGAAGAGAACGCGGCCGCCGCGGACCTGGTGCTCTCTGACGCGGAGTTCGCCCGACTGTCGGCCGAGGCGGAGTCACTGGCGGCAAGCGGCCGCCGCTGACCGACAGGCTCCGGCCCATCACCGCAAGACCGCACCTTTCGACCTGTATGCTCGCGCTCGACAGCCCATGACTCGCGACGACAACGGTCCATCCAGCCTGTCCATCCGTATCCAGGGCCGGTTGGACTGGCTGCGGTCGCGGATGTGGTTCATCCCCGGCGCCTTCGCCATCGGCGCCACGGTTGCGGCATTCGTCATCGTCCCGGTCGATCGCCTGGTCGATCAGTCGATGCCCGGCGACCTGGGCGGAGTGCTGTTCGCGGGAGGACCCGACAGTGCCCGGCTCGTGCTGTCCACGGTCGCCGCGGCCATGCTCTCGTTCACTGCGCTCGTGTTCACGGTCACGATGCTCGTGCTCCAGCTGGCCAGCAGCCAGCTCTCGCCGAGAGTGATGCGCACCTTCCTTCGGGACCGGACCAACCAGACAGTCCTGGGGCTGTTCGTGGCGACGTTCCTGTACTCGCTGCTTGTCCTGCGAGAGGTCCGCACCCCGGTCGTCGGCAGCTCGTTTGTCCCGTCCATCGCGGTGACGGTCGCGTACTTGCTGCTGGTCGCGTCGGTCGGGGCGTTCGTCTTCTACATCCACCATATGGCCCAGGCGATTCGGGCGGTCAGCGTCCTGCGCAGCGTGGGCGACGAGACCCGCGCAGCCATCGCCCGGCTGTACCCCGAGAAGATCGACGACGAGCCCCAGCCGCCGGTCCCCGCGCTCCCGCCACGGGCCCCCGACCAGCTCGTCATCCAGGAACACACTCCGGGTGTCATCACCTCGGTCGACGAAGGGCAGCTGGTGGAGATCGCCCGCGAGCACGCGCTGACCGTTGCGCTCCTCCACCAGGTCGGCGACTTCGTGCCGCAGGGCGCGCCGCTGCTGGCGCTCTGGTCCCGGGCAGACGGTCCGCCGGATACCGCGCTCGGCGGCCACCTCGCTGGAACCGTCCAGATCGGGCAGGACCGGACGATGACCCAGGACGCGGCATTCGGGTTCCGCCAGATCGTCGACATCGCGGAGCGTGCCCTGTCTCCCGGCGTCAACGACCCGACGACCGCCGTGCAGGCACTTGACCAGATTCACGACCTGCTGCGCCGGCTCGCCGTCCGTCGGTTCCCGTCGCCGTTCCGCCTCGACGAGAAGGGCGAAGTGCTGCTGCATCTGCCCCGGCCGGAGTGGCCCGACTATGTCGCCCTGGCCATCGACGAGATCCGCCAGTACGGCAGCGGCTCCATCCAGATCGCCCGCCGGCTCCGCCACCTCCTTCTCGACGTCCGGACAGTCGCGCCTGCGGCCCGCGAGGAGCCGATCGTGCGCCAACTGCGGCTGCTCGACGCCGGCATTACCCGGGCCTTCTCAGCTCCGGGGGACCGGCTCGCGGCCACTATTCCAAGCGCGTCCGGCCAAGGCCCGGCCGAGGATCCCGCCCGGACCGCGCCATCTGGTCCGGGCTGATCAGGTCAGGTAGTCAGCCACCTCGTTCGTGGATGGGAACCTCTTCATCCATCACGAACGGATAGCCCGTGGACGTCGGGAAGGACCCCATGTAGCTCTGGTACCCGTAGTACGGGTAGAGACCGAAGAAGTAGTCGGCATCCTCAGTGACCAGGGCCGGGTCATAAGGAGGTGCGCCCGCGACGTGCTCCCGGGTTCGATTGATGTGCACCTCGTCGGCGGTGATCCGCGTGATCGCCTCGACTGGAATGTAGGACTTCCGTTCGCCAAAGCCCAGGAAGCCGCCGGACGCGACCTCCATGAAGCGGACCCTGTGTTCGACATCGTCGACCATCAGGCCCTCGATCTTGCCGAGGTCCTGGCCATCCTTGTCCTTGACCATCCGCCCCCGGATGTCCTCGTCAGAGCCTGACACGGTCTCGGCGTTGTCGCGCAGCCTGCTGAGCTTGGGTGACTTCTCTGCGTGGTCCTGACGGGCCGCGGTCTGATCGCGAGTCATGCGTCGTACCTCCTGAGTCCTTGACGGTGGCCGAATCTGCCGCCGATCGAATGACGACGTCACGATCCTGGCGCCGTTTGAGACCCGTCCTTCAACGTGACCGGTCTTCGGGGCCCTGCTTGCGCGGGATCGTGCCCTCGACCGGAACGCACCTGACGTGCCGTCCATCTCGCCAGTCTGCAGTCCACGACCGGCGTGGTCATGACCGTCCGTCATCCCACAGCTGGCTAGATACCCAGGGTCACGGCCTCCATCGCGCCCGGTTCGCCGTGCAGGATGAGCAGCGTGCGTGACCCCGCGTCGCCGCTGATTGCGAACGGGCCACCCACGGGCTCGCCCGTGCAGTCGGTGTCACGGTTGTCGTACAGCATCACGTTGGCCGATCCGCCGTCGAAGCCGAAGACGGCGACCTGGTTGCCCCCGACGAGGATGCTGTCAGACGTCCGATTGACCTGGCAGCCGGCCACCCCCGAGTAGCCCAGACGGAGGCCGAAGTCAGCGTTCTGGAGATCGACTCCGACGACGTTCACCAGGGCTGTTGACGGATCGGCCGGGGCGAGTGCGTTGGTGGTCGTGCCGACGCTGGCGGGGTTAGGGTCGTGCCAGAACTCGCTCGTGCCGTCGGCCGAGACGATCAACGTCCGCTCATTGCCCTCGCCAGAACCCGTGTCGCTCGACGAGATGATGTGCGGGCAGGTGGCAACGCAAGCGGCATCGCCGGCGTCGGCGATGGTGACCACGACCGTGCCCGGATCGGGCGGGGCGAAAGAGTCGGTCGCTGAGCCATAGGCCAGGCCCATCTCGACCGGCGCGGCCTCGACGAGGCCCTGCGTGCGCACGTACACGTCGACTGGCGCCGCCGCGCCCGAATCATCGCGGTACAGGTTGACCACGCGGTAGTTGATGCTGCCCGGTGTCAGGCTGGCCGCGGCCGTTTGGCTGGCCGCCGGTGGCTGGCTGACGGCGGGTGGCGTGCTGGCTGGCACATCCGGTGTCCGTGGCGTGACGGAGGCGGTTCCCACCGGTGGCGACGCGGCGGGTGACGATCCGCACGCGGCGATGGCCAGGCTGACGGTCGCGAACAGAAGTAGTCGTCTCATCGCGAGAGCGTTTCCCAGGCGGTGGGCGGGGTACAAGGGCCAGATTTCCCTAACCACCAGCAACCCACCCGGGTTGTGGCTTGCAAACGAAAAAATCGTTATACTGCGGACGTGGAACCTAAGAACAGCGCTGAGCGCGTGATTGCCCGCTTCGGCGGACAGAGCGCGTTGGCCCATCTCCTCGATACCCGTCAGAGCACCATTCAACACTGGGCGAGCACGGGCATGGTCCCGACGCGGCACCACAGGCGGCTGCTCGCCCTCGCGCGCGAAAGAGGCATCATCTTGGAACCCAAGGACTTCACTCCCGCACCGGTCATGGATGTAAAGCCCGCCACGGGCAAGCTCGGCGTCCTCATTGTCGGCCTTGGCGCCGTGGCGACGACCTTCATCGCCGGCGTCGAGAACACCCGCCGCGGCCTCGGCCGGCCGATCGGCTCGGTCACGCAGATGGGCACGATCAGGCTGGGCAAGCGCACCGACAACCGCACGCCGCTGATCAAGGACTTCGTTCCGCTGGCCGCCCTCGACGACCTCGTCTTCGGTGCCTGGGATCCCATCGCCGACGACGCCTACGCGTCCGCGCTGAACGCCGGCGTGCTCGACAAGCACGAGCACATCGAGCCGATCAAGGACTTCCTCCAGTCGATCAAGCCGATGCCGGCGGTCTTCGACCCGTACTACGTCAAGCGGCTCAATGGCCCGAACGTCAAGAGCGCCCCGACGAAGGCGGCGCTGGCCGAGCTCATCCGCAAGGACATCCGCGACTTCAAGGCGGCCAACGGCTGCGATCGGCTGGTGATGATCTGGGCGGCCTCCACCGAGATCTTCATGGAAGAGACCGCCTGCCACGAGAACCTCGACTCGTTCAAGGCGGCGATGGAAGCAAACGACCCGAACATCGCGCCGTCGATGCTCTACGCCTACGCGGCGCTCATGGAGGGCGTTCCCTTCGCCAATGGTGCGCCCAACCTCACCGTCGACATCCCCGCCATGCTGAAGCTGGCCAACGACCGCGGCGTGCCCATCGGCGGCAAGGACTTCAAGACCGGCCAGACGCTCATGAAGACGGTGATATCGCCCATGCTCAAGGCGCGCATGCTGGGCGTCGCCGGCTGGTACTCGACGAACATCCTGGGCAATCGCGACGGCGAAGTGCTCGACGACCCCGAAAGCTTCAAGACCAAGGAGGTGTCGAAGCTCGGCGTCCTCGAGTACGTCCTCCAGCCCGACCTGTACCCCGAGCTGTATGGCGACATCTACCACAAGGTGCGCATCAACTACTACCCGCCCCGCGGCGACAACAAGGAGGGTTGGGACAACATCGACATCTTCGGGTGGCTGGGCTACCCGATGCAGATCAAGATCGACTTCCTGTGCCGCGATTCGATCCTGGCGGCGCCGCTCGTGCTCGACCTCGCGCTCTTCTTCGACCTTGCCCAGCGCGCCGGCATGAAGGGCATCCAGGAGTGGCTGTCGTTCTACTTCAAGAGCCCGCAGTTCGCCCCGGGGCTATACCCGGAACACGACCTCTTCATCCAGCAGACGAAGCTCAAGAACACGCTCCGCTACATGATGGGCGAGGAGCAGATCACGCACCTCGGCATCGAGTACTACGAGGAGGTCGAGGCGTAGAGAGCGGTGGCGCGGAAGATGGCCGTGCCCGTCGACGGCGTGCCGCCGCCGATCTCCAGGTAGTACGTCAGCGAACCGTTCGCGCTGACCAGGGTGCCATCCCAGCACTGGCCGGTCACCGGGAAGTCATCCCTCGTGATGGCTGGTGCATCACCCTGCCGCTGCCAACTCACGCCGTCGGCTGACAGGGCGAGGCCGCGGTCGGTGAGCTGCTTGCCGGCATAAACCATCGCAATGCCGTCCGAGGTCACGGCCACCCGGGGTCGATCCAGGCTGCCCAGCTCCCAGTCGGCCGACGCCGTCAGAACCGGATCCGGGCGCTTGGTCCAGAGCTCGCCGTCCGTTGAGGTGGCCAGCCCTATCGCGCTCGTGGCGCCGGCCTGCGCGCTCCGCCCGGCGTAGTACACCGACCAGCCGTTGCTGGTCTGGACGACGCTCGGCCAGGCCGTGCCACCCGCATCCCAGCTGCCTGCGGCGCCTTCCGTGAGAACCGGTGCGGCCTCCACCGTCCACGGTCCATCCGGCCCCGGCGCCGTCGCTCGTCCGATCTGCCACGGCCCGACCGTGTTGACGCTTTCGATCAAGAGCACCCACGTCCCGCTCTGGTCGACGAAACCGCTCGACACGTCCGCGCCGGGCCGGGCGTAGGGCACGTCATCACTGGTCAAGATGGGGTCCGCTGAGGCCGGCGTCCAACTCACGCCATCGTCGGAGGTGAGGTGGTACACGCTGACCTTGCCCGGCCAGGCGGTGAACGAGTTGGCGAACATGTGGAACGTCCCGTGGTCGACGATCACCGCGCCCGGGTTCACGAAAGCCTCGCCCGAGTCGATCAGCGCGGTGGTGACGACCGGCGCCGAGCCCTGAAAGACGAATCCCGTGGGCGTGGCGGAGGGTGACGCGAGGGCGGTGGCGGACGGTGCTGCCGTCGCAACGGGCGATGGCGTGGGCGTTGCTGCTGGGGTCGGCACCGGCGAAGCGCCACCTGGCGAGGCGCATCCGAACAGGATCAGGACGATGACAGCGGCGGCGGCGAGCGCGTGAGTGTGTGGCATCGGAGTGATCAATCGCCGCCGCCGAGGACTCACGCGCCGGCGATCCGACGCATGCGGTCCAGCTCGCGACGAAGACGTTTGCTCGGCCGACCCGCGCCACGCACGACCTTGATGCCGGGTGCCAGGTCCGAGACCACCGGTGGCGGTGTGTGGTCGACGTAGCAGGTCGCGGCAACCGGCGCGCCGACGCGAGCTTCGATTGGCCGCACTACCTCGACGATGCGCTCGCGTTCCGCGATCAGCGCCTCGACTCTGTCGCCGGCATGGACCTTCGTCGAAGGCTTCGCTGCGCTCCCGTTGACGCTGACGTGACCGCCTTCACACAGCTGGGTTGCGCTCGGCCTGGTCTTGACCAGCCGAACCGCGCACAGCCACCGATCGATGCGTGTTTCGTCTATCGCGCTGTTGTCACTCACGACTCCAGGACGGGTGGCGAGCTCCAGCTGCGCAGGTTGCGCATGTAGTTTGCCCGCTCGAAGGCTGACGGGTCGGCCACGGCGACCGCGCTCGCGCTGCCACACAGCTGGCGTACCGACTCGTACTCGTGCTCGATCAGCCACGCCTGCAGATCTGCGTTCATCGTGGCCAGATACACGGGGCCGTGATGCAGGAGTGCGGACGTGGTCATCGCGACATCGGCACCCACCGCGATCAGCTTGAGCGCGTCGGTCCCGCTCCACACGCCGGATGTCGCGGCGAGCGAAACCTCAGGCGCGAGCTGGGCGCGCAGGATGCCGATCCAGCGCAGTGCCTGGCGCGCGTCGGCCGGCCGCGAGAGCTCGTGGTTGGCGATCACGTCGAACGTGTCGAGGTCGAGGTCGGGCTGGTAGAAGCGGTTGAAGAGGACGAGCCCGTTCGCGCCGGCGGCGACCACGCGCGCCGCGAACGAGGCGAGCGCGGTGTAGTGCGGGCTGAGCTTGACGGCAAGCGGGACGTCCACCGCGGCGCGCACGGCGGCAATCGTGTCGAGGTCGGCCTCTTCGACGTCCGCCGGTGAGAGGCCCGGATCGGCCGCGAGGTGGTAGATGTTGAGCTCGATCGCGTCGGCGCCGGCGTCGGCGAGCAACCGCGCATAGCGCACCCAGCCTCCTTCGCTCGTCGCGTTGAGGCTCGCGATCAAAGGAACGGAGATCTGGGCGCGAACGTTTTCGAGGTTGGCCAGGTAGCGCTCGCCGGCGTCAATCAGCTCGGGCATCGCGGGGAAATAGTCGAGCGCCTCGGCGAATTGGTTGGTCCCCTGGTCGAGGGCGGCGCTCAGGGCGAGTTCTTCGGCCCGGATCTCTTCCTCGAAGAGCGAGGGCAGGACGATCGCGCCGGCGCCCGAGGCTTCGAGCAGCGCGGCCGACTCGGGCCTCCCCGTTAGTGGTGAGGCCGATGCGACGAGCGGCGAGCGAAGCTCCAGGCCGAGATAACGGGTGGTGGTATCGAGCGTCATGACGCCACTCGGTTGGTCGGGCGCGAGCCGGCGTCGCTCTCCACTTCCTCGCGCACCTCGGGCGATGGTAGGTGCGGCACTGTCCGGTTCAGCCCGGCGAGCTGCTCGTAGTAGCGCCACCGTTCATCGATGTCGGCCTGGGCCAGGATGGCCAGTTCCGCGGCGCGCTCCGGATGCGTCCGCTCCAGAACCGCGAAGCGCGTCTCCGAGGCCATGAAGTCGCGCAGCGGGATCGAGGGCTTCGTGGAATTGAGCTTGAACGGCTGGCCGTCCTCGACCTCCGAGGGCCGGAAGCGGTACAGCGGCCAGTAGCCCGAGCGCACGGCGTCCTTCTGGTGGCTCATCGAGAGCGACATGTCGATGCCGTGGGCGATGCACGTCGAGTAGGCGATGACGAGCGACGGCCCGGGCCACGCGTCGGCCTCGAGCAGCGCACGCAGCGTCTGTTGGTCGTTGGCACCCATCGAGACCTGGGCCACGTAGACGTTGCCGTAGGCACGCGCGATCGCGCCCAGGTCCTTCTTGGTCGTGCCCTTGCCTGCGGCCGCGAACTTCGCCACGGCCCCGCGCGGCGTCGCCTTGCTGGCCTGTCCACCGGTATTCGAGTAGACCTCCGTATCGAGCACCAGGATGTTCACGTTCCTACCGGAACTGAGCACCTGGTCGAGCCCACCGAAGCCGATGTCGTACGCCCAGCCATCGCCACCGATTATCCAGATGCCCTGGCGGACGAGGCTGTCGGTGAGAGCGAGCAGCGAACGCGCCGGGGCGCTCGATGGAGTGAGCTTCTCCAGCGCCTCCCTGATCCGGCCGACGCGCTCGCGCTGGCGGCGGATCTCCGCCTCGTCGGCCTGGTCTGATTCGAGTACCTCGGCAACCAGCTCGCTGCCGATCTCCGGGGCAAGTGCCTCGAGCAGGCGGCGTGCCTGGTTCGTCTGCGCGTCGAGCGCCAGGCGGAAGCCCAGGCCGAACTCCGCGTTGTCCTCGAACAGCGAGTTGTTCCAGGCCGGCCCGCGCCCGGTCGCGTTGACCGTCCACGGCGTGGTGGGCAGGTTGGCGCCGTAGATCGAGGAGCAGCCTGTCGCGTTGGCGACGACCATCCGGTCGCCGAACAGCTGGCTGACCAAGCGGATGTACGGCGTCTCGCCGCAGCCGCCACACGCGCCGGAAAACTCGAACAGTGGCTCGAGCAACTGGCTGCCCTTGACCGTCTCCGCCGAGACAAGGTCATCGGCGAGCCGCGGAATTGTCTGGAAGAAGTCCCAGCGCTCGCGCTCGACGTCGCTGTGGTCGAGAACTGGCTCCATGTTGATTGCCTTGTGGCGCACTTCCGTCTTCGACTTCGCCGGACAGACGTCGACGCAGACGCCGCAGCCCGTGCAATCGTCGGGCGCCACCTGGATCGTCAGCCGGTGGCCGGGCAGGTCGTGCGACCGGAACTCCTTGTGGATGAAGCTCGCCGGCGCACCCGCCAGCGACGACTCGGGGAAGACCTTCATGCGGATCGTTGCGTGCGGACAGACCATCGCGCACTTGCCGCAGTCAATGCAGATAGCCGGATCCCAGACGGGGATGGTCTGGGCAATGGCGCGCTTCTCGTACTTGGTCGTCCCGCTCGGGAAGGTGCCGTCGATCGGCATGGCGCTGACCGGCAGCCGGTCCCCCTCGCCGGCCATCATCACGGCCGTCACGCGCTTGACGAACTCGGGCGCCTGCTCGGGCACGGTGAAGGCGCTTGCGCCATCGTCGGTCGGCTGGCCCAGCGGAACCTGGGCGAGGCCCGCCAGGCTGCTATCGATGGCCGCGTAGTTACGCGCAACGACGGCCTCGCCACGCTTCGAATAGGTCTTGTCGACGAAGTGCTTGATCTGCGCGATCGCCTCATCCGCCGGCAGGACGCCGGCGAGCTGGAAGAAGCACGGCTGCATGATCGTGTTGATGCGGTTGCCCATGCCGGTTTCGGCGGCAACGGCGAGCGCGTCGATGACCCACAGGTTGATGTGCTTCTTGACCATTTCCCGCTGGACGTCGGCGGGCAGGTGCTGCCACACCTCGTCCGGGCCGTACGGCGCGTTGAGCAGGAACGTGGCGCCGGGCTTGGCGTGGTCGAGCATCGGCACCTTGCCCAGCAGGCTCCACTGGTGGCACGCGACGAAATCGGCCTGGTCGATCAGGTAGGTCGACTGGATGGGATGCGGCCCGAAGCGCAGATGGCTGATCGTCATGGAGCCTGACTTCTTGGAGTCGTAGACGAAGTAGCCCTGCGCGAACAGGTCGGTTTCCTCGGTGATGATCTTGACCGAAGCCTTGTTGGCCCCGACCGTGCCGTCGGCGCCGAGGCCGTAGAAGATCGCGTGGACCTCCCCGGCCGGTCGCGGTGGGTCGAACTCGTGGTCGATGGGCAGCGACAGGTTGCTCACGTCGTCGTAGATGCCGACCGTGAAGCGGCGCCGCGGCTCGTGCATCGACAACTCGTCGAAGACCGGCTTGGCCATCTGCGGCGTGAACTCCTTCGAGGCGAGGCCGTAGCGGCCGCCGATGACGCGAAGCGGATGCTCGAAGCGGGAGCTGCCGTTGTCCGCCTCTTCGGCCAGGGCCGCCCGAATGGCCAGGTACAGCGGCTCGCCCACGGCGCCGGGTTCCTTGGTGCGGTCCAGCACGGCAATGGCGCGCGTCGTCATCGGCAGCGCGTCCACCAGCGCGTCGATGGGGAACGGCTGGAACAGCCGAATTGTGATCATTCCGACTCGCTCGCCGGCGGCGTTCAGCGCATCGACTGTCTCGCGCAGCGCACCGGCACCTGAGCCCATGACCACCGCCACCCGCTCAGCGTCGGGTGCGCCGTGGTAGTCGACCAGGTTGTAGCGCCGTCCCGTCCGTTGAGCGAACTCGTCCATCACATCGGCCACGATGCCGGGCACCGCCGCGTAGAACGGATTGACCGCCTCGCGCGCCTGGAAGAAGACGTCAGGGTTCTGCGCCGTGCCGCGCACCACCGGTGCATCGGGCGTGAGTCCGCGGCGGCGGAACTCGAGCACGTTCGCGTCGCGCACGAGGGCGGCCAGGTCCTCGTCCGCCAGCAGGTGGACCTTGTTGACCTCGTGGCTCGTCCGGAAGCCGTCGAAGAAGTGCAGGAACGGAACCCGGGCGCGGAGTGTCGCGGCGTGCGCCACGAGCGCCATGTCGTGCGCCTCCTGGACGGAGGCCGACGCAAGCATCGCCCAGCCCGCGCTGCGCGTCTGCATCACGTCGCTGTGGTCGCCGAAGATCGACAGCGCGTGCGTCGCCACCGTCCGCGCCGCGACATGGATGACCGCAGGAGTCAGCTCACCGGCGATCTTGAACATGTTCGGGATCATCAGCAGCAGTCCCTGGCTTGCCGTGAACGTGGTCGCCAGGCTGCCCTTCTGAAGCGCTCCGTGGAGCGCGCCGGCGGCTCCTGCTTCGGACTGCAGCTCGATTACTTCGGGTACCTGGCCCCACAGGTTGGGCTTCCCCGCGGCGGACCAGTCGTCGCAGTGCTCGGCCATCGGCGACGCGGGCGTGATGGGGTAAATCGCGATGACTTCAGACAGCGCATAGGCGACCCGCGCAGCCGCCTCGTTGCCGTCGAGTGCTTCCCAGCCTGCGTCCACTTGGCTCTCCCTGTGGTTCGTTCCTTGAGTACCGGCTGTGCATAGTGTCGCCCTGATCGGCCAAATTGGGTGGCGGGGCGCTCTTGCGCGGTGGCGCGCGGTCGCACACCGTCGACGAGGAACGAGACCGGGTGTCTGGCGTGCTAGCGGATGGCGAGTATCCGGTCGATTTCGTCGTGATACTGCCGTCCGGCCGGCACACGGCGGAACCACTCCAGGAAGTCGGGGTCGTACTGGCGGATCTGGCCGAGCGTCCAGCCGCTGTAGCGCCCAAACTCGAGCAGGCTTCCGTACGGGACACCGGGCGGCATGCCGGCGGTGCCGTACGGCACATCGCCCGGCTGCAGGATCACGTGATCGCCCTTGCGTCGGTCGCGCCGGCTCGCCAGCCAGGCGTCGTACTCGCGCCGCTTCTCCGGGTTGCGGAGGGTGCTGTAGGCCTCGTTCAGCTCGCCCATCCGGCGCGAGGCCTCCGGGCTCGAGTCGATGTCGGGGTGGTAGCGCCGGGCGAGCTTGCGAAAGACGGTGCTGATGATTTCCCTGTCGGCGTTCTCGGCCAGCATGAGGATCTTGTAGTAGGTGTGGCGCGGGTCGCGCGTTGTCATTCAATGACAATCATCGGCCCTTGCATGCGATGTGCGAATAGGCACGAAGGTACGGCGGACCCGCTGACCTCCTCCTAGGCCGAATACGAGCACTACCATGCATCGTGGCAATCAGCGTGGGAGGCGCTGCGGGGTGGCCGGCGCTCGTTGCCGAATGGAGGCATTCGCGTGCGCAGGCAATTCATGTTTTCGCTGGCCGTGACCATCTTGGGCGCCTGCCTCGTGCTTCCGGCGGCCGCGTCCGCCCATCCGTTGGCGACGGACGTTACGGTCAACGGATCAACGGCCTATCACCTGCTGAAGAACACCTGCACGAGCTCGGGTGGCCGGCGAGGTTTCGGGAAGGCCGTCATTCAGGTCGAGCAGCACGAGTCGGGCAAATCGGGAGTTGCCCAGTTCCGGCAGCGTGTCTGGTATCAGACCAAGGACGGGCGCCGGTGGAAGAGCTTCAACTCATCTGGTTGGAAATACTCGAGCTACTTCGGAAACACGAGTTCCAGCACCGACTTCAGCCACAAGTGGGTCTACAACTGGGGCACCGCGCACCCCTACTTTCTCTCGCGGATCAAGTGGCGAGGTGAGTGGCTGAGCGCAAGCGGGAGGGTGCTCTACTCCCAGGTCATCACCGGTAAGACCTGCTGAGCCTGGTCGGCCTGCCCGAGCCGCGTCCCATCACGTCAGGACCTCTTCGAGCGTTTCGAGGAACTGGTCGGCGTGGGCGCGGTGGAAGACCAGCGGCGGGCGGATCTTGAGGGTGTTGCTGGGGCGACCCGTCGTGCCGATGAGCACTCCCCTGCCCCGCATGCCCTCGACGATCTCCGTCGCCGTGGCCGGATCGGGCTCGGTCGTTCCCGGCTTGACGACCTCAACTCCGATCGCCAGGCCGACCGCGCGCACCTCGCCGATCACGGGTGCACGCCCCGCCAGCTCCCGCAGCTGCCCGGCCAGGTACTCCCCGATGACGCGAGCGTTCTCGATCAGCCGCTCGTCGTCCATGACCTCGAGCACGGCCAGCGCCGCGGCCATGGCGACCGGATTGCCGCCGAACGTGCTGAAGAACTCGCCTTCGGGTGAGAACCGCTGAGCCAGCTCGCCCCGCGTGATCACCGCGGCCACGGGCATCCCGTTGCCCATCGGCTTGCCGACCGTAACGATGTCCGGCTCAATCCCCAGGCGCTGGTAGCCCCACATTGCGGCGCCGGTCCGGCCATGGCCCGACTGCACCTCGTCGGCTATCCACAGCGCGCCGGCGTCGTGGGTGCGTCGGACCAGTTCGGCGGCAACGGCCGGCGCCAGATCGATGATCCCGTCGCTGGTCAGCACGCTGTCGAGGATGGCCACTGCAGGCGGGTGGCCGACCGCAACCAGCGATCGGACTGCCGCACCGAAAGACTCCACGCTGCCGTCGAAGCCACGAAGGTTGTCGGGCGGGCGCCAGGTGCGCACGTGGTCGGGCGTGGGGCCACTCCCCCACTCCTCCGGCGTCAGGTCGTGGATCGCGTTGGTGATGCCGTGGTAGGCCCAGTCGGTCGTGATGCCGCCACTCCCCCCGGTCGCGGCACGCGCGATGCGCCACGCGACGTCGTTCGCCTCACTCCCCGAGTTGACGAACATCACCACGTCGAGCGCGGCGCCGGTCGAGGCGATCAGCCGCTCGGCCACCTCGAGCGCCGTTTCGTGGAGGTAACGCGCGTTGGTGTTCAGGCGGCGCGCCTGGCGGACTATCGATTCGACCACGCGCGGGTGCTCGTGGCCAACGACCGGCACGTTGTTGTACGCGTCGAGATAGCGGCGGCCGTCGGCGTCGATGAGCCACACGCCGTCGCCACGAACCAGGTGCAGCGGCTCGCGGTAGGTGGGCGCGGTCACCGCCGGCCCGAAAGCCTTCGCCCGACGCTCCAGCAGGGCAGGTACGCCCCACCCCTCCCCCGGCTCGCGGCCGCCGAGCTGCCGCCTGACCTCGTCCGGGCCGACCGATTCGAACAGCCGCAGGATCTTCACCGCCTGGCCCTGCAGGCGCGGCATGAGTGTTGCCGGGTTCTCGTAGAGGCTCGCACGCGATGCCGGTATCACGATGCCCGCGCACATCCGCGCCGCCACCAACTCGCCGACGATCCGTCGCTCCCCGGGCTCGAGCGGCGTGACCTTCTCGTAGCCGTCGAGCGCCAGACGGCAGATGCGGAAGAACTCGTCGATGTCTTGCTCGCGGCCGTCGACCACTGTCTCCAGGACCGCGGCCAGGTCGACGACCAGTGCCGACCAGCTCGCGTCGCCGAAATCGATGATCCCGGTCACCCGGCCGGCGTCGTCCACCAGCGTGTTCGACGCGCACATGTCGGTGTGGATTACCTGGTGACGGAGGGTCGGCCAGACCGGTGTCGCTTCCCGTTCGAAGCGGTCGAGCGCGCGTTCGACCAGTCCACGAACCTCCGCGTCCGGGACCGCATCGAGCATCGGGCCGCAGCAGCAGCGCGTGCTGGACGTCCCAGGGCATCACGCGAGCCGCCGACGGATGCCAGAAGCCGCGCAGCGCCCGACCAACCTGGGCGGCCGTCGTCCCCCAGTCGCGGACGGCCTCATCGCTCAGGCTGGCGCCTGTTACCGACGCCCGACCGGGCAGCCGGTCGTACATGCGCGCCCAGTGCGTCTGTCCGCCACGGGTGACCGGCGCGCGGTAGGTCTCCGGGGCACCCGGGACAGGCCATGGCAGGGCAACGGGGAGAGCCGGATCCACCTGGGCAATGCGCTGGGCGGCCAGTGCCTCCATGTCCAGCTGGTCGGGCGATTCGGCGGCGTTGGAGATCTTGAGAACGCTCGCGTGATCACCGTCGATCAGGAAGGTCTGGTCGCGCTCGCTGTCGACTTGGACCGCCGCGCCCTCCACGCGGAACACGTCCCGACCGAGCGCGGCCGCCTCCGCCGCGCTGAAGGAAGGCCGTGCCGCGCTCAGGACACGGTCGACGGCGCCGTCGGTCATGCGCTCAGCATACGGAGCTTCCCGCCGCTCCAACACAATTGACACTCGCGGCCTTCTCGGCGACAGTGACGGCGCCGGTTAACGGCGACCTGTGGTGGCGTGAGGGCAGAGTGACAGTCCGCAACGTGTTGCTCGTGATCGCCGTTGTCTTCTTCGTGGTCGCGTTCTTCATCATGCCTGACGGGTGCGCCGGCTACTCCAGCGAGGACAACGTCCACTGGACGTGCATCGATCCGTCCGGCCTGGGGCAGACCGTCAGCCAGGCCGCGCACATGCTGTTCGCTGGCCTCGCGATCCTATCGGCGGGCCTCGTCGACCATGCCGCCCTGTTCGCACGGGGTAGGCCCACGGACTAGGGCGGCGCGCCTCTGATGGGCTCGTCGGCTCGGCCGAGTAGGTGACGATTGTCAGGTCCTCGCTGGCCAGTCTGGCCGAAATGTAGCGACGCGGCGCGATAGTGTGACCGGTAATGAGTCCGCAGCCGTCAGCGCGGGACGCCAGCGTCCGGCGGTACGTCCTGGACACACGCCGCTACGACGCTGCCATCTTCGACATGGACGGGGTCGTGACCAGGACCGCGGACGTCCACGCGGCGGCCTGGAAACGGCTGTTCGACGAGGTCCTTGCGCGCCAGGCACACGGCGGCGCATTCCAGCCGTTTGACACCGTCGCCGACTACCGCCGGTACGTCGACGGCAAGTCGCGCTATGACGGCGTGCGCGACTTCCTGGCGTCGCGTGGCGTTGACCTACCGGCTGGCTCGCCGGACGACCCGCCCGAGCGTGAGACCGTGTGCGGGCTGGGCAATCGAAAGGACGAGTTCTTCCTGGCCCAGTTACGGGAGCACGGTACGTCGGCATTCCCATCTACGGTCGACCTGGTCGAGAAGCTTCGCGGGCGCGGCCTGCGCGTGGCCGTAATCTCGGCCAGCCGCAACGCCCGTGAGGTCCTTGAAGCCGCCGGGGTGAAAGACCTCTTCGAAACAAGGGTCGACGGCATCATTGCCGCCGATCTGGGGCTGCCCGGCAAGCCTCATCCGGCAGTCTTCCTCGAGGCCGCGCGGCGGCTGGAGACTGAGCCGGCACGCGCGATCGTGGTCGAGGATGCCACCGCAGGCGTCGAGGCCGGCCGCCGCGGCGGCTTTGGGCTGGTGATCGGTGTCGACCGCGCCGGACAAGCCGAGGCGCTGCGCCGCAACGGTGCGGACGTGGTGGTTGGTGACCTGGCCCAGGTGGACGTCGCGTGAGCACCCCCGTGCAGGGCGTGGCGGAGGCCACGGCCGGCGGTCGCGTGGAAAGCAGCTGGCGGCTCGAATACGGCGATTTCGTCCCCGCCCTGGAGGGCCGGCGCGAGTCGCTGTGTGTGCTCGGCAACGGCTACTTCGCCACGCGTGGCGCTGCGCCGGAGACGTCGGCCGACACGGTCCACTACCCGGGGACCTACCTCGCGGGGCTCTACAACCGGCTCGAGTCGAACATCGATGGGCGCGTCCTCGAGGACGAGAGCATGGTCAACCTGCCCAACTGGCTTGTTCTGCAGTTTCGCGCCGAGGGTGAGGACTGGTTCGACCTCTGCGCGGCGGAACTGCTCGAGTTCCACCAGGAGCTCGACATGCACCGGGCGGTGGTGTCTCGCGACCTGCGCTTCCGGGATGGCAGGGGGCGCGTCACGAAGGTGGCGCAACGGCGCTTCGTGCACCTCGTGGAACCCCATCTGGCCGGTCTCGAGACGACGTTCACGGCGGAGAATTGGAGTGGCGTGCTCGCGGTCAGAAGCGCGCTCGACGGAACCGTCCAGAACAGTGGCGTCGAACGCTACCGACAGCTGGCCGGTGATCACCTGCGCCACGTAGGCGCCGTCGAGGTCGATTACGACACGATCGAACTTCAGGTCGAAACGGTGCAGTCGGGCATCCGCATCGCCCAGGTGGCGCGGACGCGCATGTTCGACGCCGCGAAGGTCGTTCACCCGCCTCGGCAGGTTGCGGTCCGAGACCGCTATGTGAGCCAGGAGTTCAGGCTGGATCTTGCCCGCCGGCACCCCATGCGCATCGAGAAGATCGTGGCGCTGTACACGTCGCGCGATCGGGCCATTTCCGAGCCAGGCCTGGAATCGCGGACAGCGATCGACCGTGCCCCCAATTTCGAGGTGCTTCTGGCGAGTAACGAGCGCGCCTGGCAACACCTCTGGGACCGCTTCCACCTGTCACTGCCCAAGGATCGGCATGCCCAGCGCATCCTCGATCTGCACATCTTCCATCTGCTCCAGACCGTCTCGCCCAACACCATCGAGCTCGATGTCGGCGTGCCCGCGCGCGGCCTCCACGGTGAGGGCTACAAGGGCCACATCTTCTGGGACGAGGTGTTCATCTTCCCCTTCCTCACACTGCACATGCCCGAACTGACGCGCTCGCTGCTGGGCTACCGCTATCGCCGTCTGCCGGAGGCACGCTGGGCGGCTCGGAAGGCGGGCTACCGGGGTGCCATGTTTCCCTGGCAGAGCGGCAGTGATGGCCGCGAAGAAACGGACCACATCTACCTGAACCCGCGTTCCGGCCGGTGGATCGCCGATCACTCCCATCTTGAGCGCCATGTCGGGTCGGCCATCGCCTACAACGCCTGGAAGTACTACCAGACCACCGGCGACACCGAGTTCTTCGATGCGTTCGGCGCGGAACTGATCATCGACATCGCCCGCTTCTGGTCGACCATCGCCCGGTTCAACGAAACGCTGGGACGCTACGAGATCCGCGGGGTCATGGGTCCCGACGAGTTCCACGACGGCTATCCGGGCAGCGAGCAACCCGGCCTGAACAACAACTCCTATACCAACGTGATGGCGGTATGGACGATCTGCCGCGCACTCGACTGCATCGGGCTGCTCGCTCCCGAGCGCTGGGCAGAACTCTCGGAGCGGCTGGCGCTGACCGACGACGACGTTGCGCGCATGGTCGACGTTTCGCGCCGGATGCGTCTCGTCTTCCACGCCGATGGCCTGCTCAGCCAGTTCGAGGGCTACGAACAACTCGAAGAATTCGACTGGGAGGGCTATCGCCAGCGCTATGGCAACATCCAGCGGCTCGACCTTATCCTCGAGGCCGAAGGGATCAGCCCCAATGGCTACAAGCTGGGCAAGCAGCCGGACGTCCTGACGATCTTCTACCTGCTGTCGGCGACCGAACTGGCCGACCTCTTCGCGCGGCTGGGCTATGCATTCGACCCAGAGGTGATCCCGCGCACGATCGACTATTACCTCGCGCGGTCGGCGGTAGGTTCAACGCTCGGTCGGGTGGTCAATGCCTGGGTGCTATCGCGTTCCGACCGGGCGAACTCGTGGAGCTGGTTCCTCGAGGCCCTCCTGAGCGATGTGGCCGACATCCAGGACGGCACGACGCCGGAAGGCATTCACCTGGGTGCAATGGCAGGCACGGTGGACATCATCCAGCGCTGCTATACGGGCCTCGGCGTCCACCGCGATGTACTGTGGCTCAATCCACTCCTGCCGGACGAGATATCCAGCCTCGAGCTGCAGGTGCGTTACCGCAGTGAATTGGTCCACGTCGACATCACGCATTCGTTTGTCCGGGTGGTACTCGATCCGGCCGCCCGGACGACCGTCACCGTGGGCCTCATCGACACGGTCCATGAACTTGCACCGGGGTCGCCCGTGGAGGCGCGTCTGCATCCACGCCGCGGGAGTCATACCAGATCGAGGAGCCCCGGGCTGGGCGCCTCACCCTCCTGACTGGTGCCTCGGACCACCGCCAAGGCGACCCCGGGAACGTTCTGCGACCCATCGGTCATGGGCTGGTGAACCGTTTCAGGACGTTGGTGAACGCCCACGTGTTCTGCGCGATGCCCGAGCAGCTGTCCGAGCCTGCACGACCCGGGCAGCCGCCGTTGTCGCGCTGGATCGCCCACATGGAGAGGATGGCCATGCCCTTCGATCGGGCGAAGGCGCGCAGTTGTCCGGCGTCCTGGACGCTCGTCGTCTCGATCGACGTGGGGTAGTCGTCGCGACCGATCATCAGCGTGGCCCCTTCCACGGCCCAGACCTGGGCCGCCGTCTTCCCAGGCAGCAGCGCCGCGAGCTGGCGGTGCAGGCCCTTGAGCGCGGTGATCGCCGAGCGGCCCATGTCGAGCGCGCGGCCGTCGTAATAGTCGAACACCATTGGCTGAACGATGTCGATCCGGACACCGTTCCCGACCGCGTTCGTTAGGACGGCGAGCGCGTCCGACTCGAGCCCTGTGCGCGAGGTTGGCAGCGTGTACGAGATCCGCAGCGGGCGACCGTGCGCGACGGCCCAGTCCTGGACAAGCTTGATCGCCCTGTTGCGGCGGTCGATACCGGCGCTCCGGTTGAGCGACCGACCTTCGATGTCCATGTCCAGGCGGCTTACGTTGTAGGTCGTGATCACCTTCTCGTACGCCGCGGCGATCTTGTTGACGCTCTTGCACGAGTCGCCGATCTCCGTGCCGTGCTGATCCGCCGACCAGCCGCCGAAGGACGGAATCACGTCGCCGCCGAGGGCGCGCAGGGAGGCGATGTCGGTGGCGTATGCCCCGGAGCCGATCCGTCGGCTGCGCTCGCCGTTCCAGGCGAGTGTGCACGAATTCCTGCCAAGGGTCTCGAGGAAGGCCAGCGTGAAGTAGCGGGCGCCCGAGTGCTGCGCGGTCGTCGCGATGCTGTCGCGCGGTCCATGTCTCGAAGTAGGGCGCGTAGACATGGGCGGGAATGGGCGTTGCGGCTTGGACCACTGCCGGTCGGACGAACCCGGCCGGCGCGACGGCCAACACCAAGGTCGCAGCGAAGGCAGCGGCCACCAGACGGCGGGCCGCGGTCAGGACGGGACCTGCAGCAGTTTCGGCCACGGCGTCAGGATAGGCCCGTCGGCCCCCAGCTCGGCCCCCGCCAGAAGGGCGCTATCGTCAGCCTGTGTCAAAGAGCCTGTCCGAACACGCGCGCGCACTGCTCCGGTCAGATGCCGTGGCGACGATCGTCACGATCAATCCGGACGGATCACCGCAGCTCAGCTCGGCGTGGGTGGGGCTCGACGGCGATGAGATCGTCTTCGCCACGCTGCCCGATCAACGCAAGCTGCGCAACCTGCGCCGCGACCCGCGCATCGCCCTGTCCATCATGGGCGCCGACGTGAACCAGTGGGGCCTGCGTGAATACCTCGTGGTCGAGGGCGTCGCGCGGATCACGCAGGGCGGCGCGGCCGAGCTCCTGCAGGCGCTTGCCCACACCTATCTCGGTCCGGACGTCGTCTTTCCCGGAATGCCCGATCCACCACCTGGCTTCATCACCCACATCACCGTCAGGCGAGTTCGTGGCGTGGGCCCCTGGGCGCCCTGAGGAGCTCGCAATGTCGAAGATCAAGACTGTTCTGTGGTTCGACGGCCAGGCAGAGGATGCCGCCAGCTTTTACGTCAGCCTGCTATCCGACAGCCATGTCGACAACGTCTCCCGCTCCGCGGCCGAGACGCCGTCCGGCCCCGCGGGCATGGTGCTGACGGTCGACTTCACGTTCGCCGGCCAGCCGTTCCAGGCTCTCAACGGCGGACCCGACTTCAAGTTCAACGAGTCGATCTCGTTCGCCGTCGACTGCGCCGACCAGGCCGAGGTCGATCGGCTGTGGGCGGCGCTCACGGCGAGCGGTGGCGAGCCGGGGCCGTGCGGCTGGCTCAAGGATCGCTGGGGAGTCTCGTGGCAGATCATCCCGCGCCGGCTCGGCGAACTACTGGGCGAGGGTGACCCCGACCGCGCGCGGCGCGCGGCTCAGGCGATGCTCCAGATGGGCAAGATCGACATTGCCGCGCTCGAGCGCGCGGCAGACGACACATCCGCGTAGACAGAGGGGTTTCTACATGCTCGGCGAACACCCGGTCTTTCCGATCCTGCTGTCAAAGGACCTCGACGCAAGCAGGAGCTTCTACCACGACGTGCTTGGGCTCGACATCATGCGCGAGGATCCGGATGACCGGATCGTCTTCCGATCGGCCGGCACGCAGCTGGCGGTCACCCTGAGCACCGTCGGCACGAAGGACACCCAGACGCAGATGGCGTGGAAGGTGCCCGACATTCACGCCGCGGTCGCCGAGCTGCGCGAGCGCGGTGTTCGCATCGAGGAATACACGGCGCCCGACCCGGTGACGGTCGATGGCATCGCCGATATGGGCCACTCGTGGGCGGCGTGGCTCATCGATCCCAGCGGCAACGTGCTCGCCGTGGTCCAACCCAAGGGCTGACCCAGTCAAGCGCGTCCGATTGCGCTCTCGATGCGCGGGTCGGGCACGATCCAGATAGCCGCGACGGCTGCGAACAGGACGATGGCAACCGCCGGAAGGGACAGCGCAAACGGCAGCGCCACCAGGTAGATGACGATCGACAGCTTGCCCTTGAAGTCGTTGCCGATGGCTGCGGCGAGAGTAGGCGCCTGATCGGGTGCGCTGACCAGCGCGCGAACCAGCAGGAAATACGCGATGGCGGGCAGGATAAGAATGACGTTGTAGACGGCGACCGGCGTGCCGGCAAACGAGTGCTCGCCCATCCACGCCGTGCCAAACGGCACCAGCGACAGGCTGAACAGCAACAGCATGTTCGACCACAGCACGCGACCGCTGACCGTGCGCGCAGCCTGCAGCAGGTGGTGGTGGTTGTTCCAGTAGATGGCCAGGTAGGCGAAGCTCAGCGCGTACGACAGGAACTTGGGCCACAATGCGAACAGGTCATCGAGCGTTGAGCCCGTCGGCGGTGTCAGCTCGAGGATCATGATCGTGATGACGATGGCCAGCACGCCGTCGCTGAATGCCTCGAGTCGGCCCTTGCTCACCGGCCGAGGATACTTCCCTGTCCGACCCACGAAATTGGTGCCGAGATCGGGTCGCGGCGATGTAGCCTCCGTCACGACGGCAGCTGCCCTGCCGAGCGAGGGAGAGGAGCAAGCAGGTGAGTCGAAAACTGGCGCGGATGGGCGTCATCCCCGTTATCGCGGCGCTATGGCTGAGTCTCATTGCCGGCCCGGCCGCCGCCGCCGGCCACGTCACGAGGTGGGTCGACGACGACTCCTCGCCGGGCGATGGCCCGGCGGCCTGCGACACGGCCGCATACAGCAGCATCCAGGACGCGATTGACGCTTCTGCGGCGGGCGATCGGGTGATGGTCTGCCCGGGCACCTATGCCGAGGCACTCGCCATCCCCACCGGCGTCAAGGTGCGCGCGCGGCCACTTCTGAGCGCCACGCTCGCCGGCTCGCTCCGCATGGGCCCGAACGGCGAGAACGTGATCGTCAACATAACGGGCAACAACGTCCTCTTCCGCGGCTTCCGCATCACCATCGATGACGGCACGAACGGCTGCGGCACCGTGGACGAGGCGATCATCGTCACCGGCCAGAACGATCGCATTCGCAACAACGCCATCAGCACCAGCGGCAGCCAGACACTGTCCGGGTGTGGCGGCTATGACTACGGCATCGTCGTCGGCACGCACGACGTTTCTGCCACGGCGCGCGTCACGTTCAACTGGATTACCGACTTCAAGGCCGGCGGGATCCTGGTTGAGAACGAGGACACCTACGCGTACGTGCGCCGGAACACCATCCGTTACCTGCACGAAGGCGAGTGCTTGACCTGCTATACGGTCGTCCCGAGCCAGAGTGTCAACAGCGAGTTCTTGGCGGCGTTTGGTATTGGCGTGGAGAGCCACGCGCGGGCGGACGTGATCGCCAATGCCGTCTACTCCGGACGCGATGCCTGCATCGGTATGTGCGCGTTCGTCTTCGTCGAGACGCCCACGCTGAGCTGGGGCATTGCGCTCACCGGATTGGACGGCACGGAGACAACCAACGTCCACAACAACTCGGTTTATCGCACAGACAGCGGAATCGTGACCGACGTCTTTGCCGACGGCGCCGACATTGCCAATAACCACGTGACCCATAGCCGCTATGCCTTCCTGTTGAGCGGCAACAACGACGCCGTCCACGGCAACCGCGCGTCGCTAAGCGACTTCGGCATCTCCGTTGGCGGCGCGGGCAACAACATCCATGACAATAACTTCAGCGGCAACGACATCTACGACTGCCAGGACACCACGACGGGTGGCTCAGGCACCCTCAGCACGGACAACACGTGGACCGCGAACCTTGGCGCCACGAGCGATCCCGCAGGCCTCTGTTCTCCGGCCGACGTGTAGGGGTCAATCAGTCCTCGGCGAGGATCTCTCGGAGGCCTTGCTAGCCTTCCGGGATGACATTCCCAAAGCCCGACATGCCGCTCACGCACATCCTGGTAGTCAGCGACGTGAACGCCGCCCGGCGCTGGTACACGGACGTCCTGGGAGCCGAGCTCTACCGCGAGTACGGAGGCGATTCTGCCGTGCTGTCGTTCAACGGCGCGTGGCTGCTGCTGGTCAGCGGCGGCGGCCCGACCGACGACAAGCCGTCCGTCACGCTCGCGCCGCCCGCCGATCCCGACCGGGTCGATCACCTGTTCACGATCCGCGTCGATGACTGCCGCGCCGCGTACCAGACCCTGAGGGGGCGCGGTGCCCGGTTCCTGACCCCGCCCATGGACCGTGGCGCCGAGACACGCTGTTACTTCCGCGACCCTGACGGCCATCTCTTCGAGATCAGCGAGTACCGCGGCTGATACCGGTTCCGGTGACGTGACCAAGCCTCGCCTCGAACTCTCGCGGCCGCAGATACTGGCCCACCGGCGCAGGGTCGGCGCGCTCGACGAGCGCCTCCTGCTCGGAGCCACTTCCCTCGAGCAAGCTGCATGGGCCGGGCTGCAGGACAGCATGCCGCGCGCCGCGTTGCTGTCGATCCACGCGCGAGTGGCGGGCACCGAGCCCACAACCTGGGAAGACCCGGCGCTCGTCCAGTTGTGGGGACCGCGCTTCAGTGCATACGTCGTCGCCGCCCGGGATCTCGCGCTCTTTTCGCTCGGCCGACTGCCGGATAGCCTCAAGGGCCGGCGCCGCGCAGAGGAGACGGCCGCCCGACTGCACGCATTCCTGGCCGGGCGGCGGATGCGTTACGACGAGGCGGGCAAGGGGCTGGGCGTAATTCCCAACTCGCTGCGCTACGCCGCGCCTACGGGCACGGTCCTCATTCGCTGGGAGGGCGCGCGGCTGCCGCTCATCTGGACCGTCCCGCGGCCCGATGTCGACCCGTCAGACGCCCGCTCGGAGCTCGCGCGCAGGTACCTCCATGTCTTTGGGCCGACGACGTCCGTGGCGTTCTCCAGATGGGCCGGGATCGGTGGGTCTGAGGCCAGGGCCACGTTCGACGCGCTCGCTGGAGGGATGCTTCGGGTCCGAACACCGGTCGGCGAAGGATGGATCCTGGCCAGTGATGAGCCCTCGTTCCTGGCCGGCTCCTCCCCCGCGGCGCTGGCGCGGCTGCTGCCGAGCGGCGACGCCTACTTCCTGCTGCACGGTGCCGATCGCGATCTCATGGTGCCGGACGCAACTCTTCGCGGGTTGCTGTGGACGTCGCGCGTGTGGCCCGGCGCGCTGCTTGTCGGCGGCGAGATCGCCGGCACCTGGCGGCGCGATCACGCGAACGTTCTCATCGAACCATGGCGCCGCCTGTCGGCCGCCGAGTGCGAAGCCGTGGAGGCCGAAGCGACCTCCATGCCCCTGCCCGGCCTCAACCGCCCGATTTCGGTGACCTGGGGCCGCTTGAACCCATGAGGTCACGTCGCCGCCCGATCGTCCGATAAGCGGAGCCCGCGCCCATACATAATGTTGCCTTCGGCGGTTGCATCGCGCGGCTCGCCACGTAACTGCCGTCTGGAGGTGATGTGAACAAGGCGAGTCGTCTGCCCGCGATCGCTGTAGCCACACTGATCGCAGCCGCGCTGGTTGGCTGTGGCAGCGAACCACCGCCCGCGCCGCCAAGTAGTGCCACGCCGTCGCCGTCACCGTCGCCGACACAGTCGGCTGTGCCGTCACCTACAAACAGGGCTTCACCGTCGCCGACGAACGAGCCTGTTCTCTCGCCAAGTCCGTCGCCGGTAACCGGCGAGCTCGCCGGCATTGACATCAGCCCGGCGGCCGTGCTGTTGACTGCCGTCGGCCAGAACCAGACGTTGTCCGCCATCGGATTCGACAACACGGGCGCGACGGTGGCCGCGGCCGGCGTGAGCTGGACCTCGAGCCGGCCGGACGTGGCGACGGTCGCACCGGATGGCACCGTGGACGCCGCTTCTCTCGGTGCGGCTCAAATCACCGCAACCACAGGCGACGTCGTGTCGCCGCCGATCATGGTCCTGGTCAGTAACCCGGCCGCCGGGGTGACGCTCGTACCCGACGATCAGATCACGAGCGACCCGGTCGACACCGACCCGAATGCGCCGCTGTCCGCCGACAACACCTACCAGGTCGACCTGATCAACATCACTCCGGCGGTGGGTGACCTTCTGCTCGGTACCGGCGGCCGTGCACTCGCTGGCCGAGTGGTGGCGGTCTCGCCCGGTGCCTCGGGCGGTGCGGTGACCGTGACGATGGCGCTGGTGCCGCTGACCGACCTGCTGCCGGACCTGGAGATCAACGAGGTCATCGACCTGACCCACGCCCCGGTCAGCGTGCCCGATGAGGTCGCGCGGTTGTTCGACGTGAGCCGCAACGGAGACACGTTCAACTTCACCGGCAAAGCTGACTTCGAGCAGCTCATCAGCGCGACTCCGTCCAATGCGCAGTTGGCCGCCTACCACCCTGGCTCAACCGGACTTCCCGACCAACCGGCAACTGGCGCGCAGGGCACCATCGCGGTGCCGCCGTTCTCCTCGTGCGAGACCTCATTGACGGCGGCGCCGTTCAAGCTGACCAAGGCGCCGAGCTTCCAGGTGGCGCTGAATCCCAGCATCGATCTGATATGGACGAAGGCAAGCGGGCTCGAGCGGTTGGTCGTGCACGCCGCACCGACGGCAACGATGTCGGCGACGCTTGCGGCGACCATCGCGTTTGAAGGCAAGATCACGTGCGAAATCGAGCTGCTCGACATTCGCATTCCCATCGGCGGACCGCTGTCCTTCTTCGTCGGTGGCATCCTGCCCGTCGGGGTCGGTGCCGAGCTCGGCGGTAAGGTCACCGTGGCGACGATGTCGATCGGCGCAACGGTCGAGGCCGGTGCGAAAGCGAGCGCCGGTTTTGACTGCCCGGCGGGTGGCAGTTGCACCTTCGCGCGCAGCATCGACAACCCGACCGTGACTGCGACGCCGATCGTCGACGCGCCCAGCCTTGCCGACCTGCGCCTGCAGCCGAGCCTGGCCATCTTCGCCTTCGTCAAGGCCTCCATCGGCAACCCGTTCCTGCGGAGACTGCGCTTCGATGCATTCGAGGCCAAGCTCGGCGGCAAGATCGCGGGCGACTGGGCGCCACAGACGGTGCAGATACTCGATCCTGCCTATGCCTCCAACTTCAAGCTCACGCTCGAGGGCAGCGCGGGGCTCGGCCTTGATGTCGACAAGCTGGTCAAGCTGCTGGGCCTGGGCTCGATCGCCAGCGCCGAGCTGTCGTTCAGTACCGACCTGGCCGGCTCACCCACCGGCACCTTGACCACCGACAAGGCCACCTACCATGCCGGTGATCAGGCCACGGCCACGGTGACGGTAGATCCGGCCAACCTGACGTTCCTCGGCCTGTACGACGTCCACGCAGTCGAGTTGGTGCGTTACTCCGGCGGCAGCCTGAGCGTTTTGGGAACTTCCAATGCGGTCGATGGCCAATCCACCTTCACGTTTAACTTCACGGCGTCCGACGATGTCGCGGCGAGCGAGCTGTACGCCTTTCTGGTCAGCAATCTGCCCCCGCTCGACCTTTTCTCGCTCGAGCTTGCCTCGTCGCCCCCGTTGACGTACACCTTCGATGCGGACCTCGACACGTGGGAGGCCGGTGTGGCCGGCCCGAAGAGCTCGAAGAACTGGGGCACGGTGTATCAGCTGGACCGCAACGGAGGCATCGTGCAACTCGACGGGACGGGCCGGCCCGGTGCGCCGAACGCCTGGATCCACAAGACCATCACGCTGCCGGCGGACACGGGCACGCTGTCATTCGACGTGAGCGCCCACGACACCGCCGTGTCGGACTCTCACTTCACCGTGCGCGTGGTGGACGGCGGGACCAGCACGACGTTGGTGGACGAGGTCGTCAAGGGCCAGGAATCGGGCCTCAGCTTCAAGACCCAGTCGGTCGATATCTCCGCCTGGGCCGGCAAGACCGTCACGTTCTTCTTCGAACAGGACGACAACGGACTGCCGGGCAAGCACGGCGCGACGTTCCCGGGTGGAGACGAGCAGGTTCTGCTCGACAACATCAGCATCCTGCGCCGTTAATGATCAGCCTGGCATCACCAGGGGCCGCCACTGTCCTGCATGGGCGCGCTGACGCATGTGTCTTCCGGCACTGTGCGCGGGTCGCAGGCGACCCAACACTCCGGGCATGGACATTGCGCTCCTGCTGGCCAGCTGGCTGCACCTGCTCGGGCTGGTGATCGTGATCGGCTACTACGGCGTCCTGGGCCGGATCATCATTCCCGCTCTCGAGCGGTCGTTGCAGGGTGAAGGGCTGGATCGGGCCATCTTGTCGGTCGAACGCCGCGCGCTGCCGCTCGTGCTGCTGTCAGTCGTACTGCTCGCGGTGACGGGGACCTACCTGCTGCTGGTCGATCCGCACTACGCCGGCCTGGGCAACATCTTCGCCTCGAGCTGGACTTTGCTGATGCTGCTCAAGCACGGCGTGGTCATCGTGATGGTCGGGCTGGGCGTCGCGGTCGACTTCTTCGTGCGTGACCTGGGCTACGAGATGGACGACCGGGAACGCTCGACGGCGATCCGCCGCGTGAGGCTGAGCGCCGAGGCGGCCACCGCGCTTGGCGCCGTCGCGATCCTGCTTACCGCGGCGGCGCAGTTGTCCGCGTAGCCTCACTCGGCAGGGGGAACCAGCGCAGCGCCTCGAAATCGGCGTCGAGTTCCGGGTCCTCCGCGGGCCAAACACTCGCCGGCGACCCTGAGAGCATCTTGCGTGCCTCGCGCAGGTATTCGGCCAGCCGGGCCGACGGCTCGCGGTGGCGGTGGGCGGTGTAGGCCATGCGCCCGCTGTCGTAGCGAACGTCGTCGAGGCTGAGCGGCGGCTCGGCCAGCCCAGCGGCATGCCGCCACAACCCTGTCTTTTCGTTGAACCGGTACTGCGGCAGCAGCTTCCAGCCGTCTGCCGCGACGATCGCGACCGCGTCGAGGATGAAGTCGAAGACCTCCTCGCCGATGAAGTAGTTGAAGTTCACCCGCACCCAACCGGGCTTGATGCCCTCACAGCCGCGGCCGATCGCCTGCTCGAACTCATGCGAGGTGTCCAGATCGATGCCCAGCAGGCGATGGCCATACGGTCCGGCGCAGGAGCAGCCGCCGCGGGACTGGATGCCGAACAGGTCGTTGAGCACGGCGACCACGAAGTTGTGGTGCAGGTGCTGGCGCGATCCGTAACGGACGACGAAAGAGACGATCGATAGCCGCTCGGCCGTGTGGTTGCCAAGGACGTCGATGTTCGGGTTGGCCTCCCAGCGTTCGATCGCGCGGCGGATGAACGCTTCCTCGCGCTCGCGGATGGCAGACACGCCGACCTGTTCCTTGAGCTGGAACACGAGCCCGGCGCGGATCGACTCGATGATTGCCGGCGTGCCGCCTTCCTCGCGATGCTCGGGGTCTGACAGGTATACGTGCTCGTCCGGGTTGACGTAGGCGACCGTGCCGCCGCCGACCACCGCCGGCACGCGGTTGCGCAGCAGCTCACTCCGAACGAGCAACACGCCGGGCGTGCCCGGGCCGCCGATGAGCTTGTGCGGCGACACGAAGATGGCGTCCTTGTAGTCGAGTTCGGCATCGCCGTTGCCCGCCGGGCCGCCGCGGTGCGGGCTCATCTCGACATCGACATACGGGGCCGCGGCGGCGAAGTCCCAGAACGACAGCGCGCCGTGGCGATGCAGCAGGACGGAGATGGCGCGCGTGTCGGAGATGATGCCGGTGACGTTGCTGGCGGCAGAGAAGCTGCCGATCTTCACGGGGCGGTCCGCATAGCGCTGCAGGCTGCGTTCAAGTTCGGCCAGGTCGACGTGGCCGTCGGCATCCTCGTGGATGGTCACCACGTCGGCAATCGACTCGCGCCACGGCAGCTCGTTGGAGTGGTGCTCGAAGGGACCGATGAACACGACCGGTCGCTGGTCGGCCGGGATGACGTCGAGTAGGTGATAGCGCTCGGCAAGGTCGGCCGGCAGGCGCAGGTTGAGGATCGCCACGAGCTTGTCCACGGCCGCCGTCGAGCCGGAGCCGCAGAAGATCAGCGCGTGCTCCTGTTCGTTGCCGCCCAGCGCTTCGCGCACGATACGCCGCGCTTCCTCACGGAAGCGCGTGGTCTGCAAACCGGTGCCGCTCGATTCGGTATGCGTGTTGGCGTACAGCGGCATGACTGCGTTGCGCAGGTAATCCTCGATGAAGGTCAGGCTGCGGCCGGATGCGGTGTAGTCCGCGTACGTGACGCGGCGCAGGCCGAACGGTCCGGCGACCGCCTCGTCGTCGCCGATGACCGACGCCCGGATCAGCTCGACCAGGGCATCAGCATGGGTTGTGACCGTCATTGCGCCAGCATGCTAGTCGCCCGCGTGGTCACACCGCCTCGCTGTGGGTGATGTTGGCGAACTGGCGCCACAGCAGCGTGACCAGCACGGCCGAGCCGATGAAGCCGAACCAGAACGGCGCGGTGATGCCAAAGGCGCCCGCCAGCAGGCCACCCAGCGGCGTGCCCACGACCATGCCGCCGACCAGCGCCACGCGGTAGACGCCGCCGACGCGGCCGAGCAGTTCGTTGGGCACTGCGCGCTGGCGCACCACGGTCGCGGTGGTGCCCCATACGAATGCGTGCGCGCCGAAGACGACCATGACCAGCAGCGCCACCTCCGGCGATGTCGTGAGCGCCAGCGACAGGTGTGTGGCTGTCTCGATGAGCAGGCCGACACGCATGATGTTGGCCAGGCTGAAGCGGCGCTCCAGCGCGCCGTACGACACCGTCCCGATGATGCCGCCGACCGCCATCGCCGTGGTGAGCAGGCCAAAGCCGACCGCGCTCATGTGCAGCCGATCGCCGGCGTAGAGGACGAGCACGCCCCACGCGGCGCCGAAGGTCACGTTGAAGGCCAGGATCGTCAGCGCCAGCGTGCGCATGGCCGCATGCCCGGCCAGCCAGCGGACGCCCTCGACTAACTCCGCCCAGAATGCCCTCCCCTCGCCCGCCGAGCGGCGGCCGACGTCCGCGGTGCTGGCACTGATGCGCATGATGAGCACCGCCCCGAGCACGAACGCCGCGGCATTGGCCGCGAACGGCAGCGCCATGCCGGCCGCGAACAGGAATGCGCCGATGGGTGGCGCGACGAGCTGGTTGACGAGCAGGAAGGCGCCCTGCATGCGCGCGTTGCCGATACCCAAGTCCTGGCGCGCGACCGTCCCCGGCAGCAGCGTGCTGCTGGCCGAGTCGGCGAACGTCTCGGCAGTGCCCAACACAAAGATCGTTCCCAGGACAAGGGCGATATTGACCGTGCCGCTGGCTATGCTGAAGACGAGTACGACCATCACCAGCGCGCGCAGCAGGTTGGCGACCACGACCTGACGGCGCCGGTCGAAGCGGTCGGCTGCCCCGCCGGCGATGACACCAAAGATGAGCGCCGGCAGGTAGTCGCACAGCAGCGCCAAAGAGACCAGGAATGGGTCACGCGTCTGTGAAGCCACGAGCAGCGGGCCGGCGGCCAGCACTACGCCATCGCCGGCGTTGTTGACGACTGCCGCAGACAGCAGCCACCGAAAACTTGTGCCCAGCCGCGGCGGCAGGATGACGTCGGTCAGGCGTGTCAGCGGATTGGGCACGCGCGCGAGGTTAGCGGCCGCGGCGTCGGGTCATCAGGTGGTGCGTGGCGCAACACCCTGGGTCGCGCTACCGGCCGCCTAGAGTACGGGTAGCCTGGACTCGCGCCGTCGCGCAAGATCGCTGCATCCATACTCGCGCCGAGGGTCCCATGCGCCGCCGAGCCCTGCTGCCCATCGTCTTCATCATGCTGCTGGCCGCCTTCGCGCCGGTCAGCCAGGCGCGCTCCTCGGGCGCATCCGTGCCCGCGGTCCGTGCGCCGATGACGCCGATCTACGCCGGCCAGACGACGCGCCACTACCAACCGGTGCTGGCTCCCAACCGGCACCCCTTGTCAAGCAATGGTCTGGTCACCGCGGCCGTGGTCGCCACGTCGACCATCCAGGTGACCTACCACGGTTTCTCAGCCGGCGCGGAGGCGGCTTTCCAGGCGGCCGTCGACGTGTGGCAGTCGGAGATTGTCTCGAGCCAGGTCATTCACGTCGACGCGACGTGGACCTCGCTGGGCTCCAACAGCGGCATCCTGGGCGAGGCCGGTCCGACGAACTTCTTCCTGGGCAGCGATGACCGCTGGTATCCGGCGGCGCTGTACGAATCGATGTGCAGCTGCAACCAGAACAGTGGTGCCGAGATCCAGGCGGAGTTCAACAGCGCCTTCAGCAGCTGGTACCTGGGCACCGACGGCAACGTGCCCTCCAATAAGTGGGACTTCTTCAGCGTCGTGCTGCACGAGTTGGGCCACGGACTGGGCTTTCTGAGTACCTTCGATATCAACAGCGGCGTCGGCAGCTGGGGCTGGAGCAGTGGCGGGCACGTGTACCCGACCCTCTTCGACACCAACGAATGGAGCGCGGCGACCGGTGGCTCGCAGATGACCAGCTACACCAATAACTCGACCGCGCTGGCCAACCAGCTGACCGACGGCAGCGTCTATCTCGACGGCACGAACCTGGAGGCCGCCCTCGGCCACCGGGCCAAGCTCTATGCGCCCAACCCGTGGCAGCCGGGCTCGAGCAACTCGCACCTCGACGAGACCGCCTTTGCAGCAGGCACAGCCGACGCATTGATGACGCCCGCGCTCAACAACGGCGAGGCGATCCACTATCCCGGCCCGGCCACGCTGGCCATCTTCGAGGACATCGGCTGGACGATCGCCGGCGAGGCGCCACCGGCACCGACCGAACCCGGTGCGCCCACCAACGCGCACGCGGTACCCGGCAACGGGAGCGCTGACGTGACCTGGTCTGCGCCCGCGTCGGACGGCGGCAGCGCGATAACCGGCTACACGGTGACTTCGACGCCCGACAGCCAGACATGCCAGGCGAGCGACGCGACGGGTTGCACCGTCAGCACCCTGACCAATGGCACTGCCTACACGTTCAGCGTTACGGCCACCAATGATGTTGGCCCCGGTCCGGCGTCCGACCCATCCAATTCGGTCACGCCGAGCGACCAGCCACTCGACACGACGCCGCCGGTGGTCAGCGCACCGAGCGTGAGCATCATCAGCCCGCAGCAGTTGTCGCCGACGGCGACCGTCCACGTCGCCTGGCCGGCGGCAGCCGACGACTCGGGCATCGCGGCGTACGAGCTGCAGGTCAAGCAGGGCAGCGGAGCATGGGCGGACGTAACGCTGGCCGCGCCCACCGACACCAGCGTCGACGTGCCGGCGGTACCGGGCGCCACGTACACATTCCAGCTGCGTGCGACCGACACCGCGACCAATGTCAGCGGCTGGGCCACGACCATTCCAGCCAAGTTGGCGCGACTACAGGAGAAGTCCGGCACCATCGCCTATACGGGCAAGTGGCGGCGCGTCCGGCTGCGCGGCGCGTCAGGCCGGTACGTGCGCTACGCGGGCGCTGCCAACCGCAGCGCCACGCTGACGTTCACCGGCACAAGCGTGGGTTTCGTCACCACTATAGGCCCGGCGCGCGGCATCGCCGACGTGTGGCTCGACGGGTCGTATGTCGGCAGCGTGGATCTCTACTCGGCCGCGACGGTGACGCAGGCCGTCGCCTGGGCGCCCGACGCGCCGTTGACGGCCGGCACGCACACGCTCGAAGTAATTGCCACGGGCACCCGTAACGCGTCGGCGACCAAGACTCGCATCGACGTGGACGCGTTCCTGGTCTGGCCGTGATCGCCTAGAGCGGCAGCTCCATCAGCTCGCAGGCGATGGTCACGCCATCGGGCAGGCGAACGAGCTTCTCGTCGGTCGTCACGAACCCGTAGCGGCGGTATAGCGGCGCACCTGGCAGTGTCGCAACGAGTGTCATCATCGCGAAGTGTTCGTCTCGCGCGCCGGCGATGCACGTGTCCAGCAACTGCGTGCCCAGTCCTTGGCGGGTACGGTCGGGGCGCACGAACATGGCCTTGACGGTAGCCGGTTCGGTCGCCGGATCGAGCAGCCGTTCAGCCCTTGCGGGATTCCCGTCGCGGGGGTGGAAGACGTGGCGTCGGACCCAGCCGCCCGACGCGATCAGCTCGCCGTCCTCCTCGATCACGTAATACCTGTCGTCACCGGTCAACGAATTGTCCACTTCCGGGATGTAGCGCGCCCCCGATGCCGTCTGCTCAGCGTCATAGAAGGCCGGAAAGATGCCGCGGATAGAGACGGTCATCAACGCGATGATGGCTCCGGCATCGGCGGCTGTAGCTACCCGTAGGACGCGTGGCGTCATTCGCGCATGTCGTCCGCGACGGCACGCTCGGCCGCTGAACCCGCGTCCAGGCCAGCGATCGTGCCGGCAATGTCGTCGGCGCTGCGATTCTGGCTGAGCTTGCGCTTGGCTTCGATTCGGTCAACGGTCAATTCGAGGCCCACGATCGCTTTCGCCTGGCTGTCGATATAGCCGGCCGGCGCGTCGTCGATCGACCACGGTTGCGGCCGGCCCGCCTCGTGGCGTTCGACCAGCCGCCGGACGTGAGCGACCAACCACTCCGGCTCGCGCCGGACCGTCAGCCGGCCGTGCGCCACCACCGTGGCGTAGTTCCAGGTGGGCACGACTCTGCCCGTCCGCCGTTTCTCCGCGTACCACGAGGGCGTCACGTACGCATCCGCGCCGTTGAAGATGGCGATCGCCGAACCATCCGCCGCGAGGTCGCGCCACTGGGGATTGGCGCGCGCCAGGTGCCCGCGCAAAACGCCGCCCGTGCCTTCGTCGGCGTCAAACAGCATCGGCAGGATGGACGCCCAGAAGCCGTCGCCGATGCGCGTGACCAGCGTTGCCGGTGCGCGCGCACACAGCTCGGCCAGTAGCCGCGCCGGATCGGAAACCCTGAATCGCCCATGGGCGGGCTGATACACGCGATACTCCGCTGCCTCTGACCGTCATGTTCGCACGCGGCACCGGAGTACGCTGTCCGGCCGGAGGTGAAGCGATGAACTTCAACAACATCCTGATCGGCTCGGACAACCCGGGCCGGCTGATCGAGTACTACACCAAGCTGTTCGGCCAACCGGCGATGGCCGAGGCCGATTACAGCGGCTGGGCGATCGGACAGGGCTTCGTGGCCGTCGGCCCGCACAGCGAAGTCAAGGGCAGCAACCAGCAACCGGGCCGCATCATCTGGAACATCGAATCTACCGACGTGCGCGGCGACTTCAGTCGTCTGGTGGCGGCCGGCGCCTTGGTCGTCCGCGAGCCGTACACGTTCGGCGACGTTCCGGCCGACGTGGTGATCGCCACCCTGGCCGATCCTGATGGCAACTACTTCCAGCTGATGAGCCCGATGACGCCGCCTACGCCGGACGCCGGCTAGCCGACTCGCCGCAGGAGCGCGATCACTGCGGGGCGGACGGCTCCTCCACCGTGCGCGGGACCTTGCCGGTCCACGTCCCGAACGTCTTCAACAGTCGGTGTGCCCCGTCCGAGGCCGCGCCGAACATCAGCGGGCAGCCCCCGTCGATGACGGTGATGCCGCTCTGCTGGCCAACCTGGGCTGCTTCGGGCGAGCACGAACCTGCGCCGAACATGCGGTGCATCCAAACGTGCCTGATGCCGAGAGCGGCGGCCTCGCGCATGGTCGACTCGGCATGTTCGGGCCGGGTGGCGATTACGACGCCGTCGACGCCGCCGGGTATCGAGCGCAGGTTGACGTAGCAGGGGTCGCCCTCAACCGTCTCGGCATTGGGGTTGATCGCGAAGACCTCGTAGCCGCGCTCGCGCAGGCGCCGGTAGACGACATTGCCACCGTGCGATTTGGGCGTGCGCGATACGCCGGTGACGGCGATGCGCCGTAGGGCCAGGAATTCGCCTGCCGCATCCGAGATCGATCTCATTTCGAACCCCCCTCGTTCTAGGCCACCCGGACCGAACCCAGGCCACCGACGATGTCGATGTCTACGCGGTTGCTCGCCGTTTCATAGTCGGCCGACGCCCAGCCGTCAAGAGAGCGCGGGAAGCGCGTCTCGTCGACATTCGTCGAGCCGACGGTCATGCGTGAGCGAATGCGCGCGGCGACACCGGCGGGCACAGTCACTGTCAACGCGGCGACGCCGGTTTGCGCCTGGAACGACGTTGCGCCGGCGGCAGGCAGCTGGACGTTCGTTTCGCTGGCGCCGGTATGCAGGTCGAGTCGGCGGACGTGTAGCTTGCTGAGGTCGATGCTCGACCGGCTGGCCCCGGTATCGAGTCGCAGGTCGACCGGGATCTGCGAGGTCAGGCCCACGTTCCACGTCAGCGTGCGCCCGCCCCAGAACGGCATGCTCTCTGCATATGGCTTCAGTTCGACGCTGCCGCGCCGCCGATCGCGCACGCGAACGCCGCCTTCGAACGTGCCCGAGACGAGCATGCCGGGAGTGGCCTCGCCCAGGTGCAAATCGCCGCCGCCAAACTTCAAATGCACCGCGGCCTCCGAGCGACCTTCCAGCGGCAGCGCCAGCGTCTGCGTGTCGCTGCCGCCGTCACGCACGAGCACGGCACCGATCAGGAACCAGACGCCCAGCGCGATGATCGCCAGCGGCCACCAGTTGACCAGTTGCGGCAGCGTCACGGCGATGTTGCCGGTCGTGCTGGCAAGCAGGACGACACCGGCGGCGGTGACGGCAAGCGGCCACCACACGCGCCAGATGCCCATCGGGTGGTAATCGCGCACCAGGATTGCGGTGAGCGCGCTGGCCATGCCGCCGGCAATGACGAACAGCGGCCACGCCTCGGACCACGGCCACTCGGTCAGCTGTTGGACGACGAAGACGGCGCCGATGGCAATCAGCCAGATGCCGCCGACAAACAATCCCTCGCGCTCCGGCGCGGACCTGGTTGCTCTGATCATGGTCAAAGGATGCGCCCCCTGCGCGGGTAGACGCGGGCCGTTGGTCGTGACTTTGCAGGCGAGGCGTCACGAGCTATGCCTGCTGGCAAATGGACGCCGCGACCCTGTATCGTCGCGCGATGACAGACGAGAGGCGCGTACCGGGCGACCATCCCTACCGGGCCGAGCTCGAGGCGGAGAAGGCCGGCTGGTACGAGATCGTCGACCTGGTGCGCTCGCTCACGCCCGACGAGTGCCTTCAGCCCGGCTACTACGACGATCCGGCGTGGACCGTGCGCGACCTGGTGGCCCACCTGGGCACATGGCTGGCGCAGGCGCAGGTCCAGTTCGAGCAGATCGCCGCCGGCACGTTCGTGGCGCAGGCGGTCGACGTCGACGGGTTGAACGCGGCGCTGCTCGGAGCGATGGCCGATCAGCCCTGGGATGTCTGCTGGGCCCAGGCGAACTCCGCGCGGACGATGATGATCGAAGCGTGGTACTCACTGGGTGCGCCCAGCGAAGACGCCGCCTGGTGGGTGCGCAAGGCGGGCAACGACCACTACGCCGAGCACCTTGCGCGCCTGCGCGAGTGGGTCGCCGATCTCGCTGCCCGTCGGGCGAACTGAGCCCCTACTTCTCCGCCCGGCGGGCGACCCATAGCACGCTGGCAAGGCCGACCAGGCTGATGCCCGCGAACAGCATCAGCGCGGCGATCGCGCTGCCAACGCCAAGCTGAAGCAGCAGCCAGATCAAGGCGAGCGCGGCGATGGGGCCGACGAACAGCTCCATTCGGTCGCCGACCAGGAAGTCATACCAGAAAGCGCCAAAGGCACGCAGTGGGGCCACGCCTAGGCCCGCGACGAATCCGCACCGGCCGGCGCGGCGAGTTGCACGACGCGCGCCTGGAGCAGCCAGATCGCGGCAAGCGCGCCGGCCGCGTACGCGGCCGCGAGAACCAGGATCGCGGCGTCGCCGAGAGGCCAATCGATACCGATGCCCTCGCCGGCCCAGAACGTCCCGAAGGCCGTCAGCAGCACGCCGACCACGAACTTCAGTCCGTTTTCGGGCACGCGCGCCAACGGTCGATGGAGTGCCACGCCCACCAGCGTGACCAGGATCGCGGCGAGCGCCGCGCCCGCGGCTGCCGGCACGAGCTGGCCGGCCGACGCTCCGAAGGTGATGACGATGAACGCAACCTCAAGGCCCTCCAGCAGCACGCCCTTGAAGGCGACCGTGAAGGCGATCCAGTCCATGCCGTCGTTGTGGACGTGAGGCTCGACGGTGAGCAGCGTGATCTCGCGCTCGTATATCGCCGCCTCGTCGTGCTTCGCCTTCACTCCGACCCGCGCGCAGGATGGACTTGTGGAGCCATTGCAGGCCGAACACGACGAGGAAGCCACCGACCACCAAGCGGAGCAGACCGATCGGCACGAAGACGAGGATCGCGCTGCCGAAGATGCCGACAACCACGGTCAGCACCAGGAGGGCAGCACCGACGCCGATGAGCGCCGACCGCCAACCACGCGTGACGCCCACGGCGAGGACGATGGTCAACGCCTCGACTGCCTCGACCAGCGAGGCCAGGAAGCTGGGCAGCGCGGCTATGAGCACCCGTGCAGAGTATCCAAAGTGCCGCACGTCCTACCCGCGGCATGACCGAAGGCACATTCGGGCCGGGTTTCAACTCCATACCGTGGACGACCGGGACCATCCGAGAGCAGGCCGGACCGTTTCGCCGCGTCCGGCGGAGGTAATTGATGGACGCTGTCGATCTTGCGCGCATCCAGTTCGCCTTCACCGCCGTCTTTCATTTCATCTTCCCGGCCGTGTCGATCGGCCTGGGCCTGCTGATCGCCATCGCGGAGGTCGTCCGCTGGCGGACAAAGTCGGAAGTCTGGGACCGACTGGCGCGCTTCTGGACCAAGGTCTTTGCGCTGACGTTTGCGGTGGGCGTGGCCAGCGGCATCGTGATGGAGTTCCAGTTCGGCACCAACTGGTCGCGCTACTCGACGTTCGTGGGCGACATCTTTGGCTCGCCGCTGGCGGCGGAGGCGATCTTCGCCTTCTTCCTCGAGTCCACCTTCCTGGGCCTGCTGCTGTGGGGCCGCAAGCGCATGGGCTCGGGCCTGCGCGCCGCGTCGGCGGTGCTGGTGGCGTTCGGCGCGATCATGTCCGGCTTCTGGATCATCGTCGCCAACTCCTGGATGCAGACCCCGGCCGGTTACGAGGTCCAGGGTGACAAGGCCGTGCTGACCGACTTCATGGCCGCCGTCTTCAACCCCTCCACCATGCCCCGCTTTACGCACACGATCATCTCCGCGTGGGCGGTCGCGTCCTTCGCTGATGGTCGGCGTCGGCGCGTGGTATCTGCTCAAGCACCGCCACTACGACGTCGCCCGGCGCAGCATCCGCCTGGGCCTGGTGGTCGCGCTCGTCGCGTCGGTCGGCATGTTCCTGACCGGCGACTGGCACTCGCGCCAGGTGGCGAACACGCAGCCGGTCAAGTTCGCCGCCATGCAGGGCTGTTCGAGACGACCCAGGGCGCGCCGATGATCATCTTCGCGTTGCCGCCCAGCCAGGAGGGCGCGGCGACCGCGCCGAGCATTGCCATCACCAGCCTGCTCAGCCTGGCTGACCCACGGCGACTCCAACGCCACCAGTGCAGGGCCTCAGACTCGTTCCCGCAGGACCAGTGGCCCCCGGTGGGCGATGTCCTTCCTGAGCTACCACAACTATGGTCGTGCTGGGCACGCTGATGCTGCTGGCCATGCTGCTCGGCCTGCTTGCCTGGGTGCGCGGCCGCCTCGAGACGTGGCGCTCGTGGCTGTGGATAGCGGTGATCGTTGACCCCGGCGCCGCTGATCGCCGTCGAGCTGGGCTGGGCCACGGCCGAGATCGGCCGCCAGCCGTGGATCGTCTACGGCGTGATGAAGACGGCCGACGGCGTCTCGCCGCTCGTCACCACACCGGAGGTGCTCGTTTCGCTCCTCGGCTTCATCGGCGTGTACGTCGCCCTCTTTGCGCTGTGGCTGTTCCTTGTTCGCCGCGTGCTGATGGCGGGACCCGAACCGCCGCCCGCGGGTGCCGTGGCTGAGTCGCCACCACGGCCACTGCCCGAACACGGCCGGCCCACACCCGCGGAGGTGCTCTCGTGATCGACCTGGCCACGATCTGGTTCCTGCTGATCGGCGTCCTGCTCGTCGGTTACGCCGTGCTCGACGGCTTCGACCTGGGCGTCGGCGTGCTGAGCCCGTTCCTGGGCCGTTCGTCGGCCGACCGCGCCACGCTGATGGAGAGCATCGGCCCGGTCTGGGACGGCAACGAGGTGTGGCTGCTGACCCTGGGCGGCGCGTTGTTCGCGGCCTTCCCGATCGTCTACTCGACCGTCTTCTCCGGCTTCTACCTCGCGCTGATGCTGCTCCTGCTGGGGTTGATCCTGCGTGCGGTGGCGATGGAGTTTCGTCACCAGCTGACCGACCCGCGCTGGTTGCGCTTCTGGGACGGCGCCTTCTTCCTGGGGTCGTTCCTGCCGGCGCTGCTGCTCGGCGTGGCGCTGGGCAACGTACTCCGCGGCCTGCCGCTCGTCGACGGCGCGTACCACGACGGCCTGCTGGGCCTGCTCAATCCCTTCAGCCTCGCCGTCGGCCTGACCGGCCTGGCCATGTTCCTGATGCAGGGTTCGGCGTGGCTGGTCCTGCGCACGGAAGGCGAGCTGCAGCGCCGCGCCCGGACAGTCGGCCGGACGGCCTGGGCTGCCTTCGCCGTGTCTGTGGGTGGCGGTCACCGTCTTCTCGACCATCGATGCGCCCGATCTGTGGGCGAACTACGGCCAGCCGCTGGCGTGGATCGCGCCAATCCTCTTCGTCATCGCGCTGGGCCTGACCGGGCGTGCGCTGTGGGGCTCGTCGGAGCGCGGCCCCATCCTGGGCTCGTCATTGAGCATCGCCGCCCTGATCGCCATCGTCGGCCAGGCGCTCTACCCGGCGCTGGTGCCCGATCGCATCGCCGGTGCCGACCTGACCGTCAGCAATGCCTCATCGTCCGACCTGTCGCTCTCGGTAATGCTCATCGTCGCGCTGATCGGCGTGCCGATCGTGCTTGCCTACACGGCGTTCGTGTACCGCCGCTTCGTCGGCAAGGTGGCAGCCCCCGACACATACGCCTAGCGAGCACCGTCGCCTCGGCGCGTAGGATCCGGACCATGAAGCCATGGTTCGGATTCCACATGCCCAGCTACACCTTCCCCGACACGCCACCTGAGCAGCTCTTCGAGCGCGTCGTCGAGCAGGCCAAAGCGGCGGAGGAGGCCGGTTTTCGCCAGGTGACGGTGATGGATCACCTGTACCAGATCCAGGGCGTGGGGCCGGCCGACGCGGCCATGCTCGAGGGCTGGTCCGTGCTCGACGCGCTCGCGCGCGAGACGTCGCGCGTGCGGCTTGGTACCCAAGTGACCGGCGTGACATATCGCAACCCGGCGCTGCTGGCCAAGCTGGCCACGACGCTCGACGTCATCTCCGCCGGCCGGGCGATGCTCGGCATCGGCGCGGCGTGGAACGAGCAGGAGCACGTGGGCTATGGCTACGACTTTCCGTCCGTGCGCGAGCGGATGGATCGGCTGACCGAGGCGCTGACCATAATCAAGGGCATGTTCACCCAGGACCAGACCACCTTCGACGGTCACTACTACCGTGCCCAGGAGGCGTTCAACTATCCGCGCCCCATCCAGCCAGGCGGCCCGCCGATCATGGTCGGTGGTGGTGGCGAACAGCGCACCCTGCGCATCGCGGCGCGCTTCGCCGACATCACCCATTGGTTCGCGTCAGAAGGTGTGGCGGGGCTCAAGCACAAGACGGAAATCCTGTTCGGCTACTGCGCGGAGATCGGTCGCGACCCGTCCGAGATCGAGCGGGCGATGAACGCGCCGGTGGTCGTGGTCGGCGACGAGCACGAGGCTGACGACTATCTCGCAGCTGATACCGGAGGAGCGCCGCCAACACATGATCGTTGGCCCACCCGCGAAGTGCGCCGATGGCCTGCGGCCGTATCTCGACGCAGGCTTCGTCGGCTTCACCTTCAGCAACACCGTGGTGCGCACGCCGCAGGCGATCGAGCGCGTCGGCGAGACGCTGCGCCTGATCGGTGGCTGAGATGGCCGACAGCGCCGATCCGGGTGTCGCGGCATACCTGGCTGCTCTGGCACCGGAGCAACGAGCCCTGCTCGACCATCTGCGGACGACGATCGCCGCCGCCGCGCCGGACGCCGACGAGCTCATCAGCTACCGCATGCCGGCGTTCAGGTACGGCGGCCGGCGGCTGGTCTACTACGCCGCGTTCGGCGGCCACTGCAGTCTCTACCCGGCAAGCTACGCAGTCATGGACGCGCTGCATGATGAGCTGAAGCCGTTTCTGAGCGGCCGCGCGACGCTGCGCTTCACGACCGAACGGCCGCTGCCCGACGACCTTGTCACGCGCATCGTGCGGATGCGCATCGCCGAGATGTCTGCATAGACCGAACGAGTCGCGCGGTGCGTCAGCTTCGGTCGGTCGGCGGTAGTCGGAAGGTTGTGGGACTGCCGGCAGAGTCCCTGAGCTCGAGGCCGAGGCCCAGCAGGCGGTCACGGATCGCATCGGCGGTCGCGTAGTCTCCGCTTGCCCGTGCCGTCGCGCGGATGCCGAGCAGGACCTCGACCAGCGGTTCGACCAGGGCGGCGCGCGCGTCAGCCGTACTTGCGTCTCGTTGCGCGGCGAGAAGTTGCTCGACCAGCGGCGCTTCGGGCGCCACGAGGGCGGGAGCCGCCGCGAGGCCGGCCCCCGGGGCTGGTGCATCGGCTACCTGCCGCAGCTGATCGAGCGTGACTTCCTCCCCCGCCGCGAAAGTCAGTTCCTTTCCACGGTACCTGGCGGTGACGCGGCCGCGACCGCGCACGCTCGCCCGATCCGCATTGAGGTCCACCAGCAGGGCCGTGTGCTCGTCCACGCCCAGGATGAAAGTGTCTGGCGGCATCTGTTCCTCGAGGCTCCTGAGACGCCGTTCACCCAGCCAGCAGTAACGCGTGTCGTGCCCGCCTCCCTCGGCGTTGTCCCAGTGCGGAATCACGGCCACGTTGAGTCCGATCGTCGAGAGCACGTCCAGCCCATCGGCCCAGGACGGGTCCGCGCCCGACTTGTAGATCTCATAGACCGGCACGGTCAGGCGCCCCAACGTCAGGGCCGCAGCGCTGGCGGCGACCAGCGCGCCCCCGTTGCGCAACTTGTCAACCATCAGCCGCGGAACCAGAGTTCCCGACCACTGCCGCAGCGCGTAGGTTGGGCTGCCCGGACCGCTGAATACGAAGTCTGCACTGCGGATGTGCGCAAACGCGGCCTCGCGAGCGAGAACATCGTCATCTGAGCGTCGGAAGGATGCGATCGACGCCGTCATGCCCAGCCGTCGGCCGAAGTAGTCGAGCTGGTCGGCGCTCAATGCGTCGGCGTTGGGTTGGAAGCCGTACGGCGTGTCGATGATCGCGGCGCGGATCGTCTGCCGGACGGCCGTGCGGTCAGCCGCCAGACGGCGAACGATCTCGCGATGGACCTGGCCCATGCGCGGCGCCATCTCGCCTGAGCCGATGATCGCCAGCAGACGAGGCCGATCACCCACGCGCCAAGTATGGTGCGTGGCGACATGACGCCAGCCGTACCCGACGTCTCGCGTTCGGCAGCTACCCACGGCGGAGTTGACGGCCGCCGAGACGGCGGCCATCAAGGAGCTGCTGTACGCCGCCTTTGCCGGCGACGAGCACGGTGACTTCACCGAAGAGGATTGGCGACACTCCATTGGCGGCATGCACTTTGTGCTCGACCTGGGTGGCACGATCGTCAGCCACGCCAGCGTGGTCGAGCGCGAGCTGCACGTGGCCGATCAGCCGCTACGGACAGGCTACGTCGAGGCTGTGGCGACCGCGCCCGCTCTGCAGGGACGCGGCTACGGCAGCACCGTCATGCGCCAGGTCGACGCGTACGTCGGCGAGCATTTCGAAATGGGCGCGCTGGGCACCGGCAGCCAGGGCTTCTACGAGCGGCTGGGTTGGCAGGTCTGGCGTGGACCGACGTACGTGCGTACGGACCACGGGCCGGAACGTTCAGCCGACGAGGACGGCTACGTCATGGTGCTGCTGGTGCCGTCCTCCCGTGCCGTGGACCTGACCGCGCCAATCAGTTGCGCGTGGCGTCCCGGCGACGCCTGGTAGGGCGAGCGATCGGATTGAGCTGCCGCTGCATGCCCAGCCCGTCGTACTGGTGCCAGTGCTCCACGATCAGTCCGTTGCGAACGCGAAAGATGTGGATCTCACCGATCTCGTAGCCCTTGTCGCCCATCGCTGCCGTGACGCGCAGGCGGGCCACGACCTGGTCGCCCTCCGCGATCAGGTCCTCAACGGTGAAGATCACCTTGCCGGGCATCTTGCTCATGCGCTCGGCCGCCTGGCGCAGGTAGGCGCGGCTGTCACCGCCGGCGGCGGGCCAGGTATGCGAGACAAAGTCGGCGGCGACCAACTGGTCGACCGCAGCCGGCCGGCGTTCCTCGAAGACCTGCTGCACGAAGAGGCGCACGAGGTCCTTGTTCTGGGTGACTGTCATGCCTTGAGTATCTCCACCACGTCGCCATCCTGGACTGGTTGCGTGCGACCGACGCGCTGGCCGTCGAAGCGCGCGGAGGGGCCCCACAACAGCGCGCCGACAAAGCTCTCGGCGAGATCGTGGTGGACGGCATCGGCCACGTCGGCCACGCTCGCCGGTGGAGTGAGCGCCAGGGGCGTCTCGGCCACCACGCCGTTGGTGTGCAGGTAGACGCGAATGAGGCCGGTCAGCCGCCAGACGTGGGCGCGTAGCGCATCCAGCGATCCATCGTCGAGCACCGAGACCGGCAGCACCTCGAGGTCAGGGAAGGCGCGTCGCAGCCGGTCGAAGTCGTCCTCGGCCGCCTCGTCGGCCCGTGTCGCCGCGAGGAAGGCGGGCAGATCGATGCCGGCGAGCTCGATCTCTTCCCGCACGGCGTGGAGCTCGGCCGGGTCACCCGACGCGCGCAGGCAATAGACGATCGCGTCGGCCGAGCGGAGCACGCCAAGCAGGGCGCGGCCGCCGCCTCGGTCGTCGCCGGCGCCCGCGATCAAGCCAGGGATCTCGAGCAATTGCACCAGCACGCCGCCGATCCGCGTCAGCGCCGGTATCGGCCGCAGCGTCGTGAAGGGGTAGTCACCGGTCTTGATCTGGATCTCCGAGAGCGCCTGCAGCAGGGACGACTTGCCGACATTGGGCGGGCCCACCAGCGCGACCTGCGCGGCACCTTCGCGGCGCACGGCGATCGAGTCGCGGTGCACCGCCCGGGACCGTACGCGGGTGTCCTCGATTTCGCCGACCAGCCATTTGCGCAGGTCGGCATAGGGTCCGTTCTTGTAGTCGGGCAGCTCCGAAAGCAGCTCCCTGACGACCTTGATGCGCTCCTTGCCCTCCGTGCCCGTCAGCCGGCGCTTGGCTACCTGGGCGAAGGTCCGATGTGGCATCGGCATGACCTACTCCTCGCACTCCGCGAGACGACGCGCTGAGCACGCCCACACGTCGATGTGGGGCAGCGCGCGTCTGTCCCGCCCCTTCCTCCGACGCTTGATGGGAAGGGGCGGATCAGCCGTTCTGGCGAGTGAGCGTGGCCAGCCAGGCGTACAAGGCACGCCCGCCGAGCGGAATGGTCATGACGCGCAACAGCTTAGCGCGACCGGCTCAGGCTCGGCCGCGCGCAAGGTCGATCAGGCGACCGAGCACGTGCTCGCCGTTCGCGCGCAGGCCATTGTGCTCGTATTCGCTGGTCAGCCATGGCTTCAGGCCGCGCACCAGCGCTGCCGTTTCCTCGGCGAATTCGCGCTCGACGTACAGATCGTAGGCATAGATGGTCGCCGCCACGGGCACCTCGTTGTGGCGCAACTGGTCGGCGTCGTACAGTCGCGGCCACTGGTGCTCGGCCAGGATCTCGGCCGCCTCGCGCTGCGGGCGCAGCCCGGCGTAGTCCTCCCACATCCACGGGAAGACGTGTTCGGCGGTGAAGTAGCCCTCGGTCTCGATCTCGGCGGGCTGCAGCCGCGCAGACGACCATCGGGTAGCCACTCCGTCGGCGTACGACGACTCGTGCATCGTGGCGTAGATGGGGTTGCGCTCCCAGCTCGAGGCGCCCTTCTGCGCGTCGTACAGGAAGCCGTTCGAGCCGAAGGGCAGCTCGAGCACATGGTGGATGCTTTCGAAGCCGTCGCTCGCGCCCAGGAACATGCCCAGCTGGCGGAAGCGTCGCGCGGTCAGCCGGTCGCCATTGGGCAGGCGCACGTCCTCACCGTCGAGCCGCGTGAAGATCTCGCGCGCGCGCTGCTGGTCGTCCGGGTAACGCTCGTAGTACTGCCTGTTCTTCTGGATCAGGCGTCGATAGGTCGCGCCATACACATCGTCGACCGGCCGGCCGACGGGCGACAGGCCGCCGGTGATGAGCGCCTCGCGCAACCCCTCCGGGGCAAACGAAAGGTAGGTCAGCGAAGTAAATCCGCCGAAACTCTGGCCCAGGATGCTCCAGCGCTCGACGCCCAGTTCCTGGCGAATGAGTTCGGCGTCGCGGACGATCGAGTCGGCCCGGAAGTGGGTCAGGTAATCGGCCTGCTGCTCGGCGGTGTCGCCCGGGATGCCGGTGCCCACTGGCGTCGATCGGCCGGTGCCGCGCTGGTCGAGCAGCAACACGCGGTACTCCTGCAGCGCGCGCTTGAGCCAGCCGCCTGGCGGACTGGTCGGCCGGGCCGCCTCCATGCCCGGACCGCCCTGCAGGAAGACGAGATATGGCCTGTCCTCGCCGCCCGGCACGGCGACTTCGCGGGTGAAAACCGTGATGGTTGCGCCGCCGGACTGGTCATGGTCGAGGGGAACGGTGTGCTCGCGCTCGGTGAGGATCGCGCCGGGGATGCGGTACGTGACGGCCATCGTGCTTACCTTAGCCCTCAGAGCAGGGAGTCGATTAGCTGGGCCAGCTCGGCTGGACGAGACAGGAAGGGCGAGTGGCCGCCCGCGATTTCGACCGCTGCCGCGCCCAGCCGCGCGCGGGCCGCGGACCGGACCCAGTCGGGGTTGATGGCATGGTCGTCCGCGCACACGATCGCGCCGCTCTCGACGTCCGGCCACGCTCTGAGTGGCGTGGGCTCGCTCATCAGCTGGTAGCACTGCGGGCGCAGCCGTCCCGTCGCCCAGCCGGCCAGTTCGCTCGGCACGTCGCTGTAGAACATCTCCGTCGCCGTGTTCGGCCCGACCATCCAGACGTCGTTGCCCAGGTCGGTCCACTCGGACGTGGTCGGCGCAAAACTGGCGTCGATAGGCTCGGCGGCACGCTGCTCGCCTGCGCTCAGGCCCGGCTGCGGGATGAACGCGGCCAGGAAGATGAGCTTGCGCACCGGCCGTCGGGCGGCCACCAACGGAATGACCAGTCCGCCGGCTGAGTGGCCGACGATCACCGGGTTGGCGCTGTCGCCCAGTGCCTCCTCGACAACCCTGGCGTAGTCGGCCGCGCCCAGCGCCGGTTCGGAGACGGGCAAGTCCATGGCGATCACCCGGTGCCCGCGCCGTTCGAGCTCGGGCCGCAGGAGATCCCAACACCAGGCGCCGTGGTAGGCGCCGTGAACGAGGGCGATGTCCATCAGCGCATTTTGACGCGGAGCCGCTCGGACCGCCAGTTCCGGCCGCACGCGGGCGGACCGCCGATAATCGCGTCGTGCGCATCGCCACCTGGAACGTCAACTCGCTCAAGGCGCGCATGGAGCGCGTGCTCGAGTGGCTGGAGCGCGGCCAGCCGGACGTGCTGCTGCTGCAGGAGACCAAGCTGGCCGACGACGACGCGCCGCTGCTCCCCTTCCGCATGCGCGGCTACGAGCTCGTCCACCACGGCGAGGGCCGTTGGAACGGTGTGGCTATCGCCTCGCGCCTGCCCGTTGACGCGACAAGCATCATCACCAATTTCGGTGACGGCCCTGTGCGCAACAGCGCAGCCGGCGCCGACACGAGCATCGCCGAGGAGGATTTCAATCCGTTCGACGAGGCACGCATGGTCAGCGCGGTCGTGGCCGGCATCCGTTTCGTGTGCCTCTACGCCCCCAACGGCCGCGTCGTTGACTCGCCCTTCTATACCGGCAAGCTGGCGTGGTTCGAGCGCCTGGACAGGTGGCTGGCCGAGACGACGCGGCCGGGCGAGCCGCTGGTACTGGGCGGCGACCTGAACATCGCGCCGCAGCCGATCGACGTCTGGAACGAGGCCGCGGCACATGGCGGCACGCACGTCTCGACTCGCGAGCGCGATGCCTTCGCGACACTCATCAAGTGGGGCCTGGTCGACGCCTATCGCGCCCAGCATTCAGAACCAAGTCGTTTCAGCTGGTGGGATTACCGCGCCGGCAACTTCCACAAGAACCTGGGCATGCGCATCGACCACCTGCTGGTCACGCGGTCGGTCGCCGAACGGGTCATCTGGGCCGAGATCGACCGCGAGGCGCGCAAGGGCCAGCCGGTGCCATCCGACCACGCGCCGCTGTTGATCGACCTCGATCAGCCGGGGGCGCCGCTCGACGCCGGCTGGGGCGACGCGTTACGACGCATCGCCGCACGCACCAGGCACTGACCCACATACGCATCAGCTGAGGGCGAACCAGACCTCCTCGTCGGTGGTGAATGGCTTCATCACCATCTGGAGCGAGCCCGCGTCCTCCTTGTCGATCTCCCAGCACGCCGCCCAGCCGGAGATGATGCCCCCGCTGTGGACAGTTGGATCGCTGATCTCGATCTCCGGGTCAGGCGGCACTCCGCAGCTGTTCTCGAAGGTGGAGTATTCGACCGCAAGCTGACCCATGGCGCGCATCGAGAAGCTCGCGTGCAGATTGTCCGAGCCGCTGCCCACGAACTTGGCCGTCACGGAGATCATGTAGTACTGGTGACCGGCGGCCGGCGGGTCGTTGAAGCGGTTTGCCCGGGCCATCGCCTGGTTGGCGTTCGCCATCACGCGATCAATCGTGACCCGCCAGCCATCGACCACAAATTCGGTGCCCAGCGGCACCGGCAGGTCGCGCGACCCGTACCCGGTCCCGGGCTTCGCAGTCGACTTAGACTGCTCGGTCGGCTCCGGACTGACAGGGGTCAACGGCGTGCCGGAGGCGATTGTTGGCTGCGGCGCGACCGTTGGTTCTCCTGAGGCCTCGGTGTAGTGGTAGGAGCCGGTCTCAACGATGGTCGTGGCACGCTCCTGGAAGTCCGCCCAGCCGACATCGCCGCGCAGCTCGGTCAGGTCGCGCTTCTCCGTCTGGCCGCACGCGCGTGGGTTGTCGCTCAATGTGAAGGACGCGATCGTGCGGCCGGTGGCGGCTTCGACCACCTTCACGTCGCGGTTAGCGCTGTAGCGAGTGATCGCCGGCCCGTTGGAGTAGCTGCACACCTGGATCTGCGTATACGTCGTCTCGGGTGATATGCAGGCCACGAATTCGGCATCGTCGAGCGTCAACGGTCGCCATGCCATCGGCGGATAGCCCGTCCAGGCGTGTTCTGTGCCGTCGCTGGAGAGGACAACCAGGTGGTTAGCCGCGGTACCGGGTGCCGCGACCGCGCCGGCGCCGGCGACGGCCACCCCGGAGCATGCCGGAGCGAGTGCCGCGGTGAGTTCGGCGCCGGGGCGCTGCGACTGGTAGGCCGCCTGGATACCGAAGTGCAGTCCGCCGACAACGAGCGCCACCACGCTGATCGCGGCCAGCGCCTCCTTCGATCCGCCGTGGTACTGGAGGCGGCGGAGCGAATCCCCGCGGATCACGATCGCGCGGTACACGGCACGAGCGATCCAGGCCACGACGAGTAGCGGGATCACCAGCAGGAGCCACCCGACCACAGGTGGATCGCCGTGCACGCGCGCATCGATCAGGGTGCCGAGTCCGGCAGCCGCCAAGCCGATGACGATCAGGATTCCGAGGGTGGCGCCCATCGTGACGCTCCTTTTCCCCGCACGCCAGGCATGCGTGAACGGCCGCCTCGGCGCTCCGGTGGCGCGACTGTAGGTCAGCGGGTCCGAGAGGATGTAGTGCCGTTAGGCCCTCTAAACTGAGCGAGTTGCCGCCAAAGTGGCTGCTCGATCGGCCGCCGCCGAAACCGCCGCCGTGGCCGCCCCCGAAACCGCCTGAACCAAACCCTCCCCCGAAACCGCCCGAACCAAATCCGCCGCCACTGGAGCGGCCGCCGCCGAAACCGCCGCCCCAGTTGCCGCCGTGCCGGGTTGGCCCTCCCCAGCCACCACCGCCCCGACCGCCACGGCGTCCGCCCGACAGGACCGAGCCCAGGATGGCGCCCGCCAGCAGCGTGCCCAGGCCGTTGTCGGGTCGGTATTGGTTGGGGTCGAAAGGTCCGTAACTGGGCGGCACCTGCTGGGCGAGCGCGTACGCCTGGCCGGCGTATTGGCTGGCGGCCTGCGCTTCCGCCAGCGCCTGGGCCGCGTCCGTATCCAGCAGCGGCTTGGCTGCGGCCAGGTGACGTTCCGCTTCGGCCAATCGGTTGCGTGCCTCGCGTCCGATGTCCTGCTCGCGCCGATAGGTGGCAATGAAGTCACGCGCGCGGCTGACGCTCGCGTCGGCAGCCGCGATGGCCGACTGCGCGCCCAGATAGGCGCGCTGCACGGCAGCCTGCCGCTCGCGCACGTCGGCAAGGACCTTGTCGGCCAGCGCGTGGGCGTCCGTCGCACGCTGGAAGGCGGCCAACACGTCAGGCCGGTCGCCCGTGCCCTTCTCTTGGGCTTCAGTCAGCGCTGTCTGGGCGTCGGCCAGGGCTTGCGGCTGTGCCGGCGGCTGTTTCTTCGCCGCCGCCTGCGCGGTGGCGATATCGGCCGCCGCGTCCTTCAGTTCGGCCTGCAACTTGGTCGCCGTCTGGTCGAGTGAGTCGGCCAGCGTGCTCACCGCCGTCAGCATCGCCGTCGCATCCTGGAGCGCGACCTGTGCGTCGCTCGCCGCGCTCGCCGCGGCCGCCTTGTCGTTGGCCGTGATCGCCGCGTGTCCCGCAGCGATCCGTGTCCTGGGCGAGAGCGAGTTTGTCGCGTGCCTTGTCCAGGTTGCCCGCCACCGAGGCCGTGCTTGCGTCGGCGTACTTGGTCAGGCGCTGCTTGTCGGCGGCCGCCGTCGTGAGCTGCTCCTGTGCGCTGGCGAGGTCGCCATCCAGCCGCGTGAGCACGTCGGCGGCGTTGCGTTCCAGGTCGCGCAGCCTGCCCAGTTCGGCCGTTTGTGCGGCGATGACCGCTTCCGCCTTCTGGCAGCCGGTGATGATGTCCTGGATCATCTGCCGCCGCTGGTCGGGCGTTTCAGGCTCGTCGTCATCGAGCTTCTGGCCGATGGTGAACGCGGCGTTCAGTTCGTCGCGCGCACCGGCCAGGGAGTCGCGCAGTGGCTTGGCTCGCTCGCTACCGAACTCGGTCTCGGCGAAGCCCAACTGCTGCTCCGCATCACGCAGGTCGTCATCCGTCTTGATCAGCGTCTTGTTCGCCTGCCGCCCCAGTTGTTCCTGGGTCTTGGCCTCCTCGAACGCCGCCTGGCGATCAGACCGCAACTGGCGCATGCGCGCGATCAGCCAGGCCGCGCCAACGACGATGACGATGGCGATGATCAGCAGGATCAGGAAGGCCGCCGTGCCGGATGACCCCTGCGCCGGTTCGCCGGGCGGCGGTGTGGCAGTGGGCGTCGGTGCAGCGGTGGGTGCCACAGATGGCGGTGTGAGCGGCGGGAAGACGTTGCCCAGGGCGTTGACCGTGCTTATCACCGCGCCCCCATAGTCACCGGACGCGAGGCCGGGTTCGAGCACATTGGTGCGCACCTGGTCGAGGCTCGACTGCGAGACGCGGCTGCGCAGGTTGACGCCGGTGGTGATGTTGTCCGCGCGTTCCTGCAACGCAACCGTCAGCAGCGCGTCGTCGGGTCCGAGGCTCTGTTCGCCGACAGCGGCCGCGTACGCGCCGATATCCATGCCGCCCGTCGTCGGCACGAACAGCACGTACACCTGCACGCCGGTGCGCGTGAAGAGTTGCTGGAGCGCATCCTGGATCTGCGGCTCCTGCCCGCTGAGTGCGCCGGTCTGGTCGGTGACCGCGCTCTGGAGCGAGGGAATGTCGACCGCGCGCACTGCCCCGGCGCCGGCCAGCAACAGCGCCAGCCCGACCAGCAGTGTCGCCGCAACCTGACGCCAGGCGCAGCTCAATCGATCCAGCAACATCGCTGTTAGTGTGACCAATCCCGACAAAACGTGGTGAGAGCCTAAGGTCGTGATCGCGTCGCCGGCACCGGCCGGTCACGCCCCGCGGATTCCGAGGGACAAGCCACCTGTCGGGCAATTACGCTGCCGCCATGGGGCGACATGCCGGTCACGATTGAGCGCATCACGCCACAGCAGGGCGAACTGCTGCGGCAGGTGCGCCTGCGCGCCTTGCGCGAGGCGCCATACGCGTTCGGCACGCGCTACGAGGACGCTGTCGATCAGCCCAACGACGAATGGACCTCGATCGCGCGCGCCTCGTCACGCGGCAGTCGGCGCACCTATTTCCTCGCGTTCGATAGCGAGACGGGGCCCGATTGGCCGGTGGGCATGGTCCAGGCCCGCCGCCGACCGCCGACCGACTGCCTGCTGTTCTCGATGTGGGTGGCGCCCGAGGTGCGCCGCGGCGGCGCGGGGCGCGGGCTGGTGCAGGCGGTCGCCGACTGGGGTGCCGGTTGGGGCGCACGTCGCGTCGTGCTGTGGGTCACCGGCGTCAACGCCGGCGCGCAGCGCTTCTACGAGCGCATCGGCTTCCGACTGCTCAACGACGGGCCGGAGGCCGAATCGGGCCGCTCCTACGGCGCGCTCGCGATGGAGCGCGACATCCCGCCCATCTGACTGATCCGCAGATCGGGGCATTGCAGCCGTCAGGCGACGTCGGCGAGCGCCTCCACGAACTGGCTCTGATAGAGCTCGTAGTAGAAGCCGCGCCGGTCGAGCAGTTCGGTATGCGTGCCCGTCTCGACGATCTTGCCGTGATCCATGACCACGATCAGGTCGGCATCGCGAATGGTCGATAGGCGGTGCGCGATGACGAAGGTCGTCCGGCCGGCCATCAGCTTGGCCATGGCGCGCTGGATGAGCACTTCGGTACGAGTGTCGACCGAGCTCGTCGCCTCATCGAGGATGAGGATGCGCGGGTCGGCGAGGAAGGCCCGTGCAATGGTCATCAGCTGCTTCTCGCCCTGTGACAGGTTGGTCGCATCGTCGTCGACGACCGTCTCGTAGCCGGCCGGCAGGGTGCGCACGAAGTGGTCGACGTGGGCCTCCTCGGCGGCGGCGACGATCTGCTCCTCGGTCGCATCCTCGCGGCCGTAGGCGATGTTCTCGCGGATCGTGCCGTGGAACAGCCACGTGTCCTGCAGGACCATGCCAAACTCGCGCCGCAGGTCCTCGCGGGTAACGTCGCGCGTGTCGATGCCGTCGACCGTGATGCTCCCTCCGTCGATCTCATAGAAGCGCATCAGCAGGTTGACCAGCGTCGTCTTGCCGGCGCCCGTCGGGCCAACGATGGCCACCGTGGCACCCGGCTCGGCGACCAGGCTGAGATGCTCGATGAGCGGTGCTTCGGGCCGGTAACGGAAGGACACATCGTCGAAGCCGACTCGTCCGACAACGTCGCCCAGCTGCCGCGGATTGTCCGTTTGCTGCGTCAACTCGCCCTCGTCGAGCAACTCGAACACGCGCTCGGCCGAAGCAACCGCCGACTGCAGCACGTTGGCGATGCTGGCCGCCTGCACGATGGGCTGCGTAAACTGGCGCGAATACTGGATGAACGCAACCACGTCGCCCAGCGACATCTGACCGCTCGCCACGCGCACGCCGCCGATGACGGCGATGGCGACATAGTTGAAGTTGCTGATCAGGTTCATCGCCGGCTGGATGATCCCGGAGATGAACTGCGCCCTGTAGCTGGCGTCATAGAGGCGCTCGTTCTCTTCTGTGAAGCGCTCCATCGCCTCCTTGTGGCGGCCGAAGACGGTCACGATGTTGTGGCCGGTATGCATCTCCTCGACCTGTCCGTTGAGCGCGCCGGTCGAGGCCCACTGGGCGACAAACTGGCGCTGTGAGCGGCGGATGATGAACAGGGTCACGATCAGTGCGGCGGGCACCGCGAGGACCGATATGAGCGCCAGCTCCCAGCTGATGGTGAGCATCATCACGAGCACGCCGATCACCGTCAGGATCGAGGTGATGAGCTGGGTCAGGCTCTGCTGGAGTGTCTGGCCGATGTTGTCGATGTCGTTCGTCACGCGGCTGAGCAGGTCGCCGCGCGAGTGGTCGTCGAAGTACCTGAGGGGCAGCTTGCCCAGCTTGACGTCGATGTCCTGGCGCAGCCGGTAGACCGTGCGCTGAGTGACGCCGGCCATGATGTAGGCCTGTGCCCAGGCGAACAGGGCGCTGACGACGAAGATGCCGATGAGCACCACGAGGATGTTGGCCAGGGCGCCGAAATCGATGCCCAGGCCCGGGGTGAGCGTCATGCCGCTGAGCATGTCGGCGAGCTGATTTTGCCCGCTGGCGCGCAGGCCGGCCTCGATGTCCGCCTGGCTTACGCCCGCGGGCAGGTTCTGGCTGATGACGCCCGAGAAGATTATGTTCGTGGCGTCGCCCAGGATCTTCGGTCCGAGCACCGCGAAGATGACACTCACGACGGCCAGCGCGATGACCAGCACCAGCCGGGCACGCTCTGGGCGGAGCCGGCCGATCAACCGCCGGAAGGAATTGCCGAAGTCCTTCGGTTTCTCCGGCGGCGCGCCGCCCATCATCATGTGACCCGGTCCGAAACCACCGCGCCGCGGCCCGCCCCCGGCCGCGGGCCTACTGCCAGCCGCGCCCCGACCGCGGGCGAACTGCCCGCTCATGCGGCCTGCGCCTCGGCCGGGGTGAGCTGCGAGTAGACGATTTCGCGATACGTCTCGCAGCTCGTCATCAATTCGCTATGCGTGCCGACACCCACCACGCGACCTTCGTCCATGACCACGATGCGCTCGGCGTTGAGAATGGTGCCCACGCGCTGGGCGACGATGATCGCCGTCGCGCCGGCCAGCTCGCGGCGCAGCGCCGCCCGCAGGCGCGCGTCGGTGCGGAAGTCGAGTGCGGAGAAGCTATCGTCGAAAACGTACAGCGGCGCGCGCTTGACCAGCGCCCGGGCAATGGCCAGCCGCTGACGCTGGCCACCGGAGACATTGCTGCCGCCCTGGTCGATCTCTGCCTCGAGGCCGCCGGTCATCTCGGCCACGAACTCGCTGCCCTGGGCAATCTCGAGCGCGTGCTGCAGGTCGTCGTCGGTCGCCTGTTCGTCGCCGTAGCGCAGGTTGGAAGCCACTGTGCCACTGAACAGGAAGGCGTTCTGCGGCACGACGCCGATCATCCGCCACAGGTCTTCGCGACGCAGCTGGCGCACGTCGATGCCGTCGATCAGCACCTCGCCGCCGGTCACGTCGTAGAAGCGCGGGATGAGGTTGATGAGTGTCGACTTGCCGCTGCCGGTGCTGCCCACGATGGCCGTCGTCTGGCCCGGCTCAGCCACGAACGAGATGTCGTGCAGCACCGGCTGCTCGGCACCGGGATAGCCGAACTGGACGTTGCGGAACTCGATCCGGGCGCCGCGCGCGGGCACTATCGAGACTGGCTCGACCGGGTCGCTGATCATCGGGTGGGTGTCGAGCACCTCGCGGATGCGGTCGGCCGAGACCGCCGCGCGCGGCACGAAGATGAACATCAGCACTGCCATCAGCACTGAGAAGAGGATCTGCATCAGGTAGGTCAGGAAGGCGGTCAGGTTGCCGATGGGCATGCCGCCGGCGGATATGCGTTCGGCGCCGAACCACATCACCGCGACCTGCGACAGGTTGAGGATGATCATCATCGTCGGGATCGTCACCGCGAACAGGCGGTTTACGCGCAGGGCCGTCTCGAACAGGTCCTGGTTGGCGACGTCGAAGCGCTTCTCTTCGTGGTCGACGCGCACGAAGGCACGGATGACGCGGACGCCGGCGAGCGCCTCGCGCATGACCTGGTTGATGCGGTCGATCTTGACCTGCATAGCCCGGAACAGCGGGATCGCCTGGCGCATGACCAGCCCGATGAATACGAACATGATCGGCAGGATCACGACCAGCAGGCTCGAAAGCGGCACGTCCTGGCGAACGGCCATGATGATGCCGCCGATGCCCATGATCGGCGCCAGCAGGATGACGGTCAGGCCCATGAACACGACCATCTGCACCTGCTGCACGTCGTTGGTGTTACGCGTGATCAGCGACGCGGTGCCGAAGCGATTCATCTCGACCTGCGAAAACGACCCGACCTTGCGGAATACCTCGCCGCGCACGTCGCGCCCGAAGCCCATCGCCACGCGAGCGGCGAGGAAGACGGCCACGACCGAGGTGATGCCGAGCAGGACGGTCACGCCGAGCATCAGTGCGCCGGTGTTGACGATGTAGTTGGTGTCGCCGGTCGACACGCCGTTGTTGATGATCTCGGCGTTCAGGTCGGGTAGATACAGGTTTGTCAGCGCCTGGATGAAGAGCAGGACAAGAACAACCAGGATCTGTGCCCGGTAGGGGCGCAGGAAGGTCCGCAGCAGCTTGATCAAGCCGGGCGCGCCTCCGGTTCCGGCCCAGCGTCGGCGCTCAATCGCTGGCGGGCCGCGCGCATGGCACGCAGGCCGGTTCGCAACGCCGTCAGTTCCTCATCGCTCATGCCGCCGATCAGCAGCGCCATGCGCTCGCGACGACCGGCGTCCATCGCGCCGAAGACGGTCCATGCCGTGTCCGTCAGGTGGACCTCCACGATGCGCCGGTCGGTCTCGCTGTGACGCCGCTCGACCATGCCGCGCTTCTCAATGCGGTCGATGATGCCGGTTGCACTGGCGACCGAGACGTCGAGCAGGTCGGCCAGGCGTGACATGGGCAAAGGCCCGTTCGAGCGCAGCAGCATCAGCACGTGCATGTGCACGAGGCTGAGGGCCCCCTCCTGCCAGCGCTTGAGCGCACCCAGCCAGTCCCGGAAGCTGATCGACGTCAACTCGCTCAGCACATCGTCCAGCAGCGCCTGGCGGCTCTCCTGATTAGTTAGCGTGCCGTTGATGGTACTCATGAGCCAAGAAGTCTAGGCTCAGCGAAGCGCTTGGTCAAACGCCGGCTGTCGGCGGCCTATCCGAAGCGATCGGGCGACACCCAGCGAGGGTCAATCTCGAGGTGGAGGACGGCCGGACGGCCGGCGGCCAGCGCGTCGCGCAGCGCCGGCTCGAACTCGACGTCACGGGCGACCCGTCCGCCCTGTGCCCCGCAGGCGCGCGCTACCGCGGCAAAGTCGATCGGACCCAGCTCGGTGGCAACGTACTCCTGGCCCTCCAATTGCTGGTGCATGGCGATCGTGCCGAAGCGGCGGTTGTCGAACACCAGCACGACCGGATGCGCCCCGACCCGCACCGCAGTTTCCAATTCGTTCATGGTCATGGCGAAACCGCCATCGCCGCACAGGGCGACGACGCTTCGATCTGGCGCGACCAGCTTCGCGGCGATGGCGGCCGGCAGGCCGTAACCCATCGCCCCGGAGGTCGGGCCGAGGAAGGCATTGGCCCGGCCGAAACGGAAGCCACGCGCCAGCCACAGTCCGAAGTTGCCCGCGTCGCTGGTCAGGATCGCGTCGCTTGGTAGCACCTGCTGCAGCGTCGCCACCACACGGGCCGGGTCGAGGCCCGGACCGCGCCACCCGCCGTCGCCGTCGTCCACGGCTGGCGTGCTGGCGGCAAGGTAGGCATCGCGCTCGGCTGCCAGCGCCGCGATCCGTGGGGCCAGCGTATTGGCCGCCTCCTCGGCCGGCTCGAGGTGCGCCAGCGCCGCGTGCAGGAAGTCCGCCGCGTCGGCGGGGAGGGCAACGGTCGGCGGCCGCAGGCCCGCGCCCGCCCGCCGTGGCTCGAGGTCGACGTGTGCCCAGCGCGTGGTGCGCGCCGGGATCTGGTATTGGAACGAGGCTGGTTCGTTGAGCCGGCAGCCGATGACCAGCAGCGCGTCGGCGGCCGTGAGCCGGGGCAACACCGTCGACGAGGCGCCATAGCCGGTCATGCCCACGTAATGTGGGTCGTCGTTGGGAAACGAGGTCGGCCGCCGCCACGCCGCGAAGACGGGCACGGCCAATCGTTCGCTGAGCTCGCGCAGCAGGTCAACCGCGCCGGCGCGTATCACGCCGCCACCAGCCACGATGGCCGGCCGCTCTGCGTCGCGCAACATGCTGACGATCTGCTCGACCCGTGTCGCGTCAGGAGCGGCGGGCGCCGTCGGCTCGACGGTCGGCAACCTGTCGACTGCTGGCTCGCCGAAGACGTCGACCGGCACCGAGAAGAGCACCGGTCCCGGGCGGCCCGAGAGCATGGCCTGGAGCCCCTCCCCGATCGTTGTCGCTGCCGTCGACGGATCGTCTATCTCCGCCGCCCACTTGGCCAGCCCGCCGATGGTGCCGGCCAGGTCGGCCTCCTGCAGCGCCTCGCGGCCGAGCAGGGCGCGTTCGACCTGGCCGAGTACCGCAATCATGGGCGTCGAGTCCTGGCGCGCGGTGTGAATGCCGATGGCCAGGTTCGAGCCACCCACCGCACGCGTGCCGAGACATGCCGCCGGCTGGCCGGTGAGTTGGCCGACGGCTTCGGCCATGAATGCCGCGCCGCCCTCGTGGCGCGTGGCGACCACCTTGATGTCGTACCGCGGCAGCGCGTCGAGTAGGCCCAGGAAGCTTTCGCCGGGGACGGTGAACGCCCATTTCACGCCGACGCCCGCCAGCGATCGGGCGAGCAGGTCGGCCAGCGTGAACCTGCCGCCCCGCGGCCGAGATCGTCCGGCCGGCGTGCGGCGTCCGCCTCGCCGAGGCTCAGTGTTCAGCGGTAGTTCTGGAACTGCAGCGGGACCGGGTACGCCTCTGCTTCGTCGCGCAGCCGCGCGATGACCCGCTGCAGCTCGTCCTTGCTCTTGCCGTTTACGCGTATCGCGTCGCCCTGGATCTGCGACTTGACCTTGGGAAAGTCGTCACGGATCAACTTGGTGATCTTGCGCGCGAGATCGTCGGGCAGCCCACGTCGCAGGCCGATGCGCTGGCGCACAGTGTTGCCGCCGGCCGGCTCGATCTCGCCCCAGTCGAAGATCTTGAGCGACAGGCCACGCCGGATCGCCTTGGATTCGACGAGATCGCGCATCGCCCGGGCGCGTGACTCGCTGTCGGCGCGCAGGATGACCTCGTCCTTGCCCAGCTCGAGCTCTGCGTGTGAGCCCTTGAAGTCGTAGCGCGTGGCTATCTCGCGGCGCGCCTGGTCGAGCGCATTGACGAGCTCCTGGCGATCGAAGTCGCTGACCACGTCAAACGACATGTCACCGGCCATCGCTTCCACCTTCCGGCTCGAACGTCGAATCACGGCCGACTACCCGTTCGATCGGCCATTGCCGAAAGCGCTCGACCAGCGGCCGATCGTCGTCGCCGGGCGCCGCCGCAACCTCGAAGGTCATGAAGCCGCGCACGCGGACGCGCTGCGCGTCAGTGCGCCGCGTGTACGCGGCGTGGAAGCTGGCCAGCACGGTCGGCCCGCTGACCCACACCCGCTCGGCGTCGAACTCGACGTTGGCCTGGTCGGCGGCGATGCCGTTCCAAAGCTCGCGGATCGCGTTGGCGCCGCTGAGCGGTTCACTGAACGGATCAGGCCGATACTCGGCGTGCTCGTCGAACAGCTCGAGGATCAGGTCTGGATCGCGGCGCTCCCAACCGCGCTTGAATGAGGCGAGCAGATCCTGCCCGTCGCCGGGTGTCAGTGTCATGGCCCCAGTCTACGGCCGGTCGGCGCGGGGCGGCCAGCTGCGTCCTGCGCAGCCAGCAGCTCGACCAGGCGGTCGGCAATCACGTACGAACGCCCGCCACCCATGACCAGCACCACGTCGCCGCGGTGTACGCGCCGGGCGAGGTAGTCCGCGGTCTGCTCGACGCTGCCCGGCGCGCTGGCCGTGACGGCCCCGCGGGCAGATACGGCCTCCGCGAGCTTGGCGGCGCTGGTGATCGTCGTGTCCGGATCGCGGCCCGCCCAGATGTCGGCGATTGCGACCTCGTCCGCCGTTGCCAGAACGTCGGCGAACAGGTCGAGCATTTGGGCCGTGCGGTGATACGTCAGCGGCTCGTAGACCGCCCACACGCGCCGGCCCGGGTAACGCATGCGCACCGCATCGAGCGTGCGTGCGATCGCAGTCGGATGATGGCCGTAGTCGTCGATCACGGTCACGCCGGCGGGCTCACCCTTGACCTCGAGGCGCCGGCCCACACCGCTGAAATGGGCCAGGCTGTCGCGCACCGCCTCGTCCGGCAGGCCGAGGGCGCGAGCAACGCCCACCACGGCTAGCGCGTTGGCGGCGTTGGCCGGGCCCGCCAGGCCCACCTCGAATGCGCTGTCGCTGCCGACCCGGCGATCAGCCACGGCCAGGCGAGAAAGGCCGTCGGCAACCGCCAGTTGCGCGCTCATGTCGGCGCTCGTGCCAAGCGCCACGGTAAGAGTCGGCCCGCTCCTGCCACCGAGACGCTCGAGGATGCGCGCGACGCCGGCGTCGCCGATGTTGGCGACAAGCGTCGCGCCAGGCACCCGGCGCAGCCATGCCTCGAAGGCGCGTAGCACGGCGTCCTCGTCCACGAACACGTCCGGATGGTCCCATTCGGCGTTGAGCAACACGGCCACCACCGGCAGGTACGGGTCGAAGTTGCCGGCGTATTCGTCGGCCTCGACCACGAAACTGTCGCCCGCTCCCCAGCGCGCCGTGCCCGGAACGCCGCCGGCCAGTGATGCCGGCAGGAGGGCGCCGACGAAGGCCGATGGGTCGCGGCCGGCACGCACCAGCAGGTCCACCAGCCAGCCGCTGGTGGTCGACTTGCCGTGTGTGCCCGCAACGGCGATGAGAGCCTGTCCGGTCGTTGCGGCGGTGTCGGCGACGATCTGTTGCCAGGGCTCGGTCGGGATCTTCAGGCGCCTTGCCGCGGCCAGCTCCGGGTGGTCTGGCTGGACGGCGGTCAGCGCCTTGCTTACTGCGAGGCGTTCCGGCCGCATCGCCTGATCGCGCTCGACGTGCGCCGGCGAGTGCTGCCAGGCAAGCTCGATGCCGGCGCTCTCAAGAGCCGCGGTGTAAGGCGACGGCCCGCCCTTGTCACAGCCGCTCACCTGGGCGCCGGCGCGCTGTGCCAAGAGCGCGGCTGCCGAGGCGCCGGCACCCGCCACGCCGAGGACATGGATCCGCTCGCCAGCGCGGATCGGCCGCGCGGGCCGCGCTGCTGCAAGCCCCGCGCCGATGTCGCTTGCACTGCGCATGGCGGCGGCCGTCAGTGCTCTCCGCCGAGGCGCTCGAGCGCGAGCTCGAGGCACGCCCCGGCGCTCAGCTGCTTGTTGCCGTGACGATCCGACTGCCACATGTGGCGGCGGACCTCGTGGCCGTCCTCGTCGGCGACGCACACGTAGGTCAGGCCGACCGGCTTGGCCGCCGTCCCACCGGACGGCCCGGCGATGCCGGTCACTGCCACGCCAACCGTCGCGCCGAACCTTGCACGGACGCCCTCAGCCATGGCCACGCAGGTCTGCGCCGAGACGGCACCGTGGCTGGCCAGTGTGTGGGCGTCGACGCCCAGTTGCGCCTCCTTGATCCGATCGCTGTAGCTGATCACGCCGCCAAGGTAGTAGTCGCTCGAACCCGGGATTTCAGTCAGCGTGTGGCCGATCAATCCGCCGGTGCACGACTCCGCTGTGGCCAGGGTCATGCCGCGCACGAGCAACACCGACTGCAGCCGCGTCGCGAGGTCAGCCAGCTCCGGATCGTTCAACAGGGACTGTCGGCCGGCTCCGGCTGTGGATTCGCCAGAGTGATCAGCCAGCTGCCCACCTGTCCGTTGATGCCCAGCGACCCCAGGTCCGCATCGTTGACGAAGACGTGCAGCGCGCCCGCATTGCCGGTCCGCACGCACACCTGGTCGCTGGCGGTGACCGTTGCGCTGTCGCCGGGGTGGAGCGTCTTGCCAGCGTAGCCCGGCACGCGGGCACCATCGGCCACGAGCCGCACCCATGAATCTCGACCTTCGACCTGCAGCAGCAGGTTGATCGAAGTCGCGACCGGCGGCGCCACGACGATGTTGCGCACCTGCAGGAGCGGATCATCCCCGCTGCGGTAGGCCGAGATGGTCAGCTGCCAGCGGCCGACATCGAACGTGAGCTGCTCCGAGAAACTGCCGTCCGGCGGCACGATCACCTCGCGCGCCGGCGCAATCGGAGCGGGCGACGGGCTCGCGCCCGGTGAGCCGGAAGGCGCCGGCGTGCTGAGCGGCAGCGTGCTCGGTGGCGGCGTCGCGTTCCAGGGACCCAGGTATGTGCTGGTAATGGTGAGGCGCTCGGCATTGGTCGTGCCACTCACGAGGACCGAGCCGTCGGTGAACTGCTGGCCCTCGGTCGGGCCGGCTACGTTCATGGTCAGCACCGGCACCGGCGCTGGGGTAGCCGACGCGCCCGGCAGCGGTGAGCTGGACGCCTGCGGTAACGGCACGTTGATGGTCAGGTTGAGCGGCGTCGACCGGCGCTGGGTAACCGGGTCGATGGCGGTGATGCTGAAGTCGTTGCGACCGAGGCCAAGATCCACCTGGCGCGACCAGGCGCCGTGTTCATCGGCGGTCGTGTTGTACGACTGGCCGCCCGGGCCGTCGATGACGATCGTCGCTCCGGCGCCGGCCGTGCCCGACAGCAGGATCGACTCGGCGTCGATCGTGCTGACAACGTTGGCCGGGTTGGAGAGGGTGATCGGTGTCGTCTCGGCGTAGCGCAGCAGCTGGATGGCGAGATAGCCGACGAAGGCGAGGACAACGAGCAGAACGAGCCCCGCCACGAGCATGGCCGGAGTGAGCGTGAGGCGGCGGCCACCGGGCTCGACCATGGGCCGCGGCGGAGGCGCCACGGCGACGTGCTCGGCCGCGCGCATGGCGTCCATCTCTTCTCGCCAGCGCTCGAGCAACTCGTCGGGATCCAGGCCCAGGTAGATCGCATAGTTGCGCAGGAAGCCCTTGGTGTAGACCGCCGCAGGCAGCTCGTCGTAGTCGCTGTCCTCGAGCGCCGCCAGGTAGCGCAGCCGGATCTTGGTGTCGCGCTCGGCGCGGAACAGGTCGACGCCCTTGCGTTCGCGAGCCAGCTGCAGCGTCTCGCCGACGCGCGGCGCCGCGGTCGCGTCAATTGCCGCGCGGTCGCGGCCGATGCGGCGATTGCCAATACGTATCTGACGTCGGGCGGTCATCGCCGAGAGTGCTTCCCCTTGAAATTACGGCAGAGCCGTGGTTGATCATGGTCAGGCGCCGACGCTGACATGGGAACCGCGCTGACGCGTGGCCAGTCTACGCGCTAATCCGCACCGACCGAAATGGGCGGAAGTGGTTACTCGAGGGCGTCACCTTCGGACGGGCCGCGGATCCAGTTGTCCGGGCCATACACCTGTCGTGGTGCGCCCGGATTGCGCGGATCGAGCGGACCAATGATGCCGTGCCGCTCAAGCACGTCCATCAGCCGCGTGGCGCGGTTGAAGCCGACCTTCAGCTTGGTCTGCATCATGGACGTGCTCGCCCGGCCGGTCTGCTGGACGATCTCAGCCGCGCGCGGAGCCAGCTCGTCGTCGGCCGCCTTGGCCAGCCAGGCGTACTGGCCACCGTCGGGGCCTTCTTCGGTCTCGGCGCCTTTGAGCAGGTCGCGGTTGTAGTGCGGCTCGTCCTGATCGCGCCATGACTTGGTGACCCCGTGCACCTCGTTGTCGCTCACGAATACGCCCTGCAGGCGGACCGGCCGCGGCAGGTCGGCCGGCTGGTAGAGCATGTCGCCGCGGCCGATGAGGTCCTCCGCGCCGTTGGCGTCGAGGACCGTCCGCGAGTCGACATTGGACGCCATGGCAAAGGCGATGCGCGACGGCACGTTTGCCTTGATCAGACCGGTGACCACGTTGACGCTCGGCCGTTGCGTGGCGAGGACGAGGTGGATGCCCACCGCACGGGCCTTCTGGGCGAGCTTGACGACGGGATCCTCGACCTTGCGCCCTTCGCGCAGCATCAGGTCGGCCAACTCGTCGATGACGACCACGATGTAGGGCATGGGCGGCGCGTCGCCCCGGCGCGGACTTATGTTGTAGGCGGCGATATTTCGCTCCATGGCGCCCGCCAGTAGCTCGTAACGCTCCTCCATCACGTGGACCAGGTTGGTCAGCACGGCACGCGCGTCGTAGGACTCGACGATGACCGGCGTCTCGAGCTGGGGCAGGTCGCGGTAGGCAGCCAGTTCGACGCGCTTGAGATCGATCAGGATCAGGCGCAGCTCGTCGGGATTGGCGCGCATCAGCAGGCTGGTGATCAGGGCGTTGACGCAGACGCTCTTGCCCGAGCCGGTGGCGCCAGCCACCAGCAGGTGCGGCATGCGCGCCAGGTCGACCGCGTACGCCTTGCCCGACACGTCGCGGCCCAAGGCAAAAGTCAACCGGCTCTGGGCGTCGGCCATGCTTGAGTCTTCGAGCAGCTGCCGGAAGCCGACGATCTCACTGGAGTGATTGGGAATCTCGACGCCGACCACGTCACGGCCGGGAATGGGCGCCTCGATGCGGATCGTCCGCGCGGCGAGCGCCATCGCCAGATCGTCGGCGAGGCCCTCGATGCGCGACAGCTTGACGTGCGCGTCCGGGCGCACCTCGTACTGGGTAACGACCGGGCCGGTGTTGGTGGCGATGACCTTGGCCGGGATCTGGAAACTGGACAGCTTCTCCTCGATGATGCGGATGTTGCGCGCGTGATCGAGCTTCTGGCCGTTGCCGCCCGACTCCGCTGCGTCGAGCAGGTCGTAAGGGGGAAGGCGCCACACTCGCGCGGGACGTTCCTCGGCGAGTGGCTCGGCGCTGATTGGCGAGACGTTCCGTTCGCCGGCCGCCGGCGCCGTCCAGATCGTCTGGCTGAGCGGCGCCGAGCTCCGCTCGGGTGCCGGGATTGCCGGCTTGTCCGCCACGCCGCGCTCGGCCTGCGCTGCCTTGACGGGCTTGGGCGCCTTGAGCGGCGTCGCCTGTTGGACGCTGGCGGCCTGGCGGCGGCCAGCCTCGTCGGCCATCTGGCGCACCGGCCGAGCCATCGCCCCGGCCAGCATCCGACCGCCGGTGCCGACCGGCCTGACCAATGCACGCAGGCTGACGTTGAAGAGCAGGATCACGCCGGCAAGAAGGATGCCCGCCAGCGCCACGAACGCCCCCGGCGCGGACAGCAGGCTGGTGAGCGAGGTCGACAGCGAGTTGCCTACGGCGCCGCCGCCGGCGCTGAGCGCCTTAGGCCCGGTGCCCGTACCCCACACCAGGTGGATCAGGCCCAAACCGGCTATGAACATCAGGATGCCGCCGCTGATGGCGAGCAGTGATCCGTTCTGGATGCGCGACGGACGCTCGACGAGCACGCCAGCGACCATCAGCAGCAGCGCGAGCAGCCATGCGCCCTGGCCGACCGCCGGGCGGAGGATGTCCGACACGTAACGGTTGAGCACGCCCGCCTGTGGGAAGAGGAGCGCGATGAACGTGATCGCGCCGACGACCAACAGGGTCAGGCCGACCAACGAGCGGGCGACATGCGGCGGCAGCCGGAACGCGGCGTACCACGGCGTCGTCGAGCGCGAGGCGCGACTGCGCGAGCGGCTGGTCGGACCGGCGCGCCGGGCGCGAGCCACGCGCTAGACCTCGACCACCACGGGAAAGACCATCGGCCGGCGACGGGTCTGCTCGAACAGGTACTGGCTCAGGCTGTCCTTGATCTGCGCCTTGAGCAGGCCGACCTCACTGGTGTGTTCGCCGGGCATGTGGATTGCGGCGGCCACCTGCTCCGCGGCGCCGGCCACCACCGGATCGTCCGGCCCGGTCACGAAACCGCGCGTCACGATCTCAGGCGGGCCGATGAGCGCGCCCGTCTGCTTGTCCACCGTCACCACGACCAGGAACATGCCGTCCGACGCGAGCATGCGCCGGTCGCGCAGGACGACGTCGCCCACCTCGCCCACCGACAACCCGTCGACGTATACGTAGCCGGCCTCGACCGGAGTCGCCCGCCGGGCGCCGTCGGCCGAGAAGTCGATCGGCTGGCCGTTCTCGATGATGAAGATGTTCGCCGGCGACACCCCCAGCTCCTGGGCCACGCGACCGTGCTGCACGAGCATGCGGAACTCGCCGTGGATCGGTATGAAGTGGCGCGGCCGGGTCAGGTTGAGCATCAGCTTCAGCTCTTCCTGGCTGGCGTGGCCCGATACGTGGGCGCGGCGAATGTCGTGGTAGAAGACATTTGCCCCGTTCTTGAACAGGTTGTCGATGGTCCGGCCGACAACCTCCTCGTTGCCGGGGATCGGGCTGGCCGAGACGATGACCGTGTCGCCTGGCTTGATCTCGACCCAGCGGTGATCGCGGTTGGCCATGCGCGCCAGCCCGGCCATCGGCTCGCCCTGGGCGCCGGTGGTGGCGATAACCAGCTCGTTGTCGGGAATGTCCTTGAGCCGATCCTTGCTGACGAGCTGGTCGGCCGGGTACTTGAGATAGCCGAGTTCGGTCGCGATGCGCACGTTCTGCTCCATCGAGCGACCGATGACCGCCACCTTGCGGTTGAAGGTGCGCGCCGCGTCGAAGACCTGCTGAATGCGCGCGATATTGCTGGCGAAGGTGGCCACGATGACGCGTCCCTCGAGGCCCTCCATGATGTCGTGGAAGGCTGCTCCCACGGTCCGCTCTGAAGGCGTGTAACCGGGGTTCTCGGCGCGCGTGGAATCCGACATCAGGCACAGCACACCCTCCTGGCCGTAGTTGGCGAGGGCGTGGAGATCGGACATCTTGCCGTCGACCGGGGTGTGGTCGAACTTGAAGTCGCCGGTATGCACGACGAGCCCGAGCGGGGTGCGCAGGGCGATGCCCATGGCGTCGGGGATCGAATGGCCGATCCGGAACGGCGTGGCGCTGAAGGAGCCAAGCGATACCGTCTGGCCGGGCTCGAAGGCCATCAGCGGGTTCTTGTGGAGTTTGTGCTCCTTGATCTTGATGCCGAGCAGGCCCTGGGCCAGCGTCGAGGCATAGATGGGCACGCCCGGGAAGTAGGGCAGGATGAACGGCAACCCACCGATGTGGTCCTCATGGGCGTGGGTGATCAGGAACGCCTTGACCTTGTCGTGCCGATCGCGCAGATACGTCACGTCCGGGATGACGAAGTCGATGCCGAACATCTCCTCTTCCGGAAACATCAGCCCACAGTCGATGATGACGATCTCGTCGCCGTACTCGAAGACGGTCATGTTCTTGCCGATCTCGCCGACGCCGCCCAGCGGCAGGATGCGCAACGTGTCGGCAGCGGGTTCTTTCATCGGAATAGCTCCAGTTGCGGTTCAGGACTGGTGGTCGCTGGCGCGCTCTCGAGCTCGTCAATGGCCGGGTGCAAATCGATGGGCTCGGCCGGGTCGTCGGCCGGCGACGGAACTGCCACCGCGCGGCGTTCGCGGGCGCGAATGAGCGTGTCCGGTACTGCGGCCATGTCCTCGAACATCGTTTCCCTGAGACTGCCCTGGCGGAGCGCGGCCGCCGGGTGGTACATGGCATAGCTCGTTGCGTCTCGCGCGCCGGTGGCCGGATCGACTGCCCGCTCGGTGCCGTGCGCCGCGCCGATGCGCGCACCCGGCATGAACGTCTGCAGCGAGTGGCGCCCGAGCGTGATGATGAGAGCCGGGTCGAGCGCCTCCAGCTGTCGTTGCAGGTAAGGCGCGCAGGCAGCGATCTCGGCTGGTTCCGGGTCGCGGTTGGCCGGCGGCCGGCACTTCACGACGTTGGTGATGAATACGTCCTGGCGCTGCCAGCCGATGGCACGGAGCAGCTCCGTCAGCAGGCCGCCGGCCGCACCAACGAACGGACGGCCCTGCTGGTCTTCGTTGTACCCCGGGCCCTCACCGACGAACACGACCTCTGTCTCCGGGTTGCCCTCCCCCGGCACCGCGCGCGTTCGGCCGGTATGCAGCGGGCAACGGTCGCACGTCGTGATTTCGGCCGCTATGCCGTCGAGCACGCGCCGTCGTTCGTCCGGCGTCACGCTAACCGACTGCTTCCATACGCGCCCGCGGGACCCCTTCTTGACAAGGCAAGACTCATGGCGAGTGTTCGGTTGGGCACGCGTGATGATGATACCGGCCGGCCGGTAGTCGCGGACAGCCAATGAAGAACGGCCCGCCCCAGAGGGCGGGCCGTCGCTTGTGCGATTGGGGTGCGCTCAGGCGGGCGACTTGGCCAGATGGCGCTGCATGGCCGCCTTGCGCGACAGGTTGACGCGTCCCTGGCGGTCGATCTCGGTCACCACGACCATGATCTCGTCGCCGACGGACACGACGTCCTCGACCGTGGGCACGTGGTAGTCGGCCAGTTCGCCGATGCGCACGAGGCCTTCCTTGCCGGGCAGGATCTCGACGAACGCGCCGAAGGTCATAAGGCGAGTCACCTTGCCCAGGTACAGGCTGCCGACTTCAACCTCGCGCGTCAGCCCCTCGATCATCTGGATGGCCGCACGCGAGTTGTCGGCGTTGACCGCCGCGATCTCGACCGTGCCGTCGTCCTCGACGTTGATGTTGGTGCCGGTGTCCTCCTGGATCTTGCGGATCGTGGCACCGCCCTTGCCGATGATGTCGCGGATCTTCTCCGGGTTGATCTTGATGGTGATGATGCGCGGGGCATAGGCGCTCATCTCGTCGCGCGTCTCGGGCATCACCTCGAGCATCTTGCCCAGGATGAACAGGCGCGCCACGCGAGCCTTCTCCAGCCCGGTGCGGATGATGTCCTCGTTGATGCCCTGGACCTTGATGTCCATCTGGACCGCGGTGATGCCCTCGGACGTGCCCGTGACCTTGAAGTCCATGTCGCCGAAGGAGTCTTCCTTACCCATGATGTCGGTCAGCACGGCGAACTTGCCGTCACTGCCGCTGATGAGGCCCATCGCCGCGCCGGCGACGGGGGCCTTGATCGGTACCCCGGCATCCATCAGCGCGAGCGTTGAGCCGCAGGTCGAGGCCATCGAGGTCGAGCCGTTCGAGCTGACCGCCTCGGATACGACGCGGATGACGTACGGGAAATCCTCCTGCGCGGGCAGGACGGGCAGCAGTGCCCGCTCGGCCAGCGCGCCGTGACCGATGTCGCGTCGCGACGGACCGCGCATGGGCTTGTTCTCACCCACCGAATAGGGCGGGAAGTTGTAGTGATGCAGATAACGCTTCGATTCCTCGGGGCTGATCGTGTCGATGCGCTGGACGTCGGACGACGGGCCCAGCGTGGCGACACTCAACGCCTGCGTCTCGCCGCGTGTGAAGAGCGCCGAGCCGTGAGCGCGCGGCAGCAGGCCGACCTCGACCGAGATCGGCCGAATGGTCTCCGTGTCGCGGCCGTCCATGCGGATGCCCTCGCTGAGCACCAACTCGCGCACGACCTTCTTATGGAGCAGCGATGCAAGCGACTTCGAGAAGCGGGCCGTCGCACGCGCGCCATCGATCTGCGTGTTGGCATCCGCCTTCGAGGTGCCGTTGCGCAGTGAGCGGATGGCATTGGCGACCGTCTCGCGATAGGTGTTGATCCGATCAGGCAGATCGCTGCCCAGACGGATCAGGAGCTGGGCAGTTGCCTCGGCATCGGGCAGCGCTCGATGATTCGGCTGGGTCTCGAGCTCGAAGAACCGCGCAAGGTCCCCCAGCTTCAGATCGCCGTCCGGGTACGCCTCGCGGGCGATGACCAGCGTGTCGAGGTAGGTGCCCTGCGCGACTTTGCGGGTGTTGTCGGTGGCCGCCTCGAGGAAGCCGATGTCGAAGCCGACGTTGTGGCCGACGAGCAGTGCGTCACCGGCCCAGTCGAAGAATTGCTGGGCTGCGGCGGCCGGCGCGGGTGCGTCCTTGACGTCGGCGTCGGTGATGCCGTGCAGTTGGCGGCCGACGATGGACCCGCCCGGATTGACGAGCGTCGACCAGCGATCTTCGATCTTGCCGTGATTTACCTTGACGGCACCGATCTCGACAAGCGCGCCCTGCTTGACATCGCGGCTGGTGGTCTCCACGTCGAAGACCACGAACGGCTGGTCGTTCTGCATCGCATCGACGAAGGCGAGGAGCGAGCCGACGCTGGGCTCGATGTAGGGGATGCGCTTGGCCTTGCCGACCTGGGCGCGGAGTTGCTCCTGCAGCTCGACGATCGGCGCCAGCGAGCGGTGGCCGAACATGATCGCCTCGGCCATGACCGACTCGGGCACGATCTTGGCGCCGGCCTCGACCATCATGATCGCGTCACGCGTGCCTGAGACGACAAGGTCCAGCTCTGAGTCGGCGAGCTGGCTGACCGTCGGGTTGAGCACGAGCTCGCCGTCGATGCGCCCGACGCGAACCGCTGCGACCGGTCCGTTGAAGGGGATTTCGCTGATCGTCAGCGCGGCAGATGCGGCAATGGTGCCGATGATGTCGGGATCGTTCTCCTGGTCGGTCGACAGGACCGTCAACACGATCTGGACGTCGTCCTTGTAACCCTCCGGGAAGAGCGGCCGGATAGGCCGGTCGGTCAGCCGAGCGGCGAGGATGGCCGCCTCCGACGGGCGCGACTCGCGCTTGATGAAGCCGCCCGGGATTTTGCCCGCGGCATACATGCGCTCCTCGAACTCGATCGTCATCGGGAAGAAGTCGAGCCCGGGTCGCGGTTCGGAGCGGTTGGCCGTTCCGAGCAGCATCGTGTCGCCGTAGCGGACGGTGACCGAGCCACCGGCGAGCAGGGCGAGCTTACCGGTCTCGATGGTCAGGGTACGACCGGCGAACTCGGTCGACAGTGTTGTGACTGGCATCAGTCCTCCATTCGGGGAGGACGGGTTCAGCGTTGCTAGCGGCGCAGTCCGAGGGCGCCGATCAGGGCGCGATATCGAGCGTTGTCCTTGCGCATCAGGTACGCAAGCAGGCGACGACGCTGGCCGACGAGCTTGAGCAGGCCGCGACGCGAGTGGTTGTCCTTGGGGAAGCTGCGCAGGTGCTCGGTCAATCCCTTGATGCGCTCCGTCAGGAGAGCGATCTGGACCTCTGGTGAGCCTGTATCTGCCTCGGATCGCGCATGTTCAGCCACGATCCCTTCCTTCATTTCCCGCGCCAGCGGCACCCGTTCCTCCAATGATTCCTCAAATTTCGTTCCGCGGGAGTCTAACAGGCGTTCGGTTTCACCGCTCTCGCTTACGCTCACGCACACGGATGTTTGAGATAACTGTGCGCGCGCGGTTACTGTCTCGGTCCATCTGCGCAACCAGCGCGGCGACCGACGCGAACCTCTTCTCGCCGCGCAGCCGCCGGAGGAACTCAACTCGCAACGCCTGCCCGTAGAGGTCTTCGTCGACCTCGAACAAGTGCACCTCGAGCACGCGTTCACCACCGCCGAAAGTGGGCCGCACACCGAGCGACGCAACGCCGTCCGCAGTGCGCTGTGGTCTCAGCGGATCGGTGCCACCCCAGCCGGCGCGCACGGCATAGATGCCGTCAGGCGGCAGTGCGACCGGCCGATCGAAGCGCAGGTTGGCAGTGGGATAGCCCATGGCGCGCCCGCGCCGATCACCGGGCACGACAGTGCCGATGACGGCGTACCAGCGGCCGAGCAGGCGACGCACCTGGGCCAACCGGCCGGCCGCCAGGAGATTCCGCAGGCGTGTGCTCGAGATGATCGTCCCTGCGCCGGCGAGTGGTGCGACCTCGGCGATGTCGAAGCCCAGCTCACGGCCTAGCTGGCGCACCGCCGGCAACACTCCGGCACGATCGCGGCCGAAGGCCGACTCCGGCGTCATGACGACCGCCGCCAGGTCGCGGCCAGTGGACACGCGGCGCAGAAAACTCTCGGGCGGCTGCGCCGCGAAGGCGTGATCGAAGTGCTGGATGACCACGAGGTCGATACCCAGTCCGGCGAACCTTGCCAGCCGCTCACGGTCGGCGCACAGCAGCAGCGGCAGCTGACCGCGTAGCACCTGCGCCGGATGTGGCTCGAACGTGAGCAACACCGCAGCGGCCGCCCGCCGGCGGGCGGCCTCGGCGAGCGCGCGCAACACTCGCTGGTGTCCGCGGTGGATGCCGTCGAACATGCCGATTGCGAGCGCGAAGCGCAGGCCGGGCGCCAACTCGTCGACGTTGTGCACGACCCTCATGTCAGGCGACTGTCATGTCAGGCGAGAACCTTTGCCGGCCTGATGAAGCCGGCCTCCTGGCGCGCCATGGCCACCAGTCGGCCGCGCTGGTCGACGACGCGCACGAGACCCTCCTCACCGGGCGCACCCGCACGCCGAATCTGCTGGCCGCGGGCGAGATGGCGCAGCGCAGCGTCCTCCATCTGAATCTCTGGGAAGCGCTCCAGCCCGGCGTCTACCGGCAACAGCAGTGCCCTCGCGCGGGCGTGGCCGAATGCGTCCCGCACCGCCGCGAGCGGATGAGCGTCGGCCAACCGGAACGGCCCGCTGGCGGTGCGCGTCAGCGCCGCCAGGTAGGCGCCCGAACCGAGCTTCTCACCCAGGTCGCGCGCCAGCGAACGCACATAGGTGCCGGCACTACAGCGCACCTCGAGCGTCGCCACCGGCCGTGTCGGATCGTCGGTGCCCCACGCCATCAGGTCAAGGCGATGAACGGTCACGTGCCGCGGGCGCAACTCGGGCTTGGCACCACCGCGCGCCAGTTCATAGGCACGCCGCCCGGCCACGCGTACGGCCGAGTAGTCGGGCGGCACCTGCTCAATCTCGCCGCGGAAGGACCGCAGCGCGGCCTCCGTCTCGTCCTGCGTCGGTGCGCTGCCCACGGGCGTCAGCTCGCCGTCCAGATCGTCAGTGGTCGAGCGGCTGCCGAAGCAGACCAATGCCCGGTATTCCTTCTCGTCGCCCATGTGGTACTCGACCAGGCGCGTGGCTCGGCCGATGAAGACCGGCAGTACGCCGGCCGCAAAAGGATCGAGCGTGCCGCCGTGACCAACGCGTCGCACGCCGCTCAGGCGCCGCACCAGGGCGACGATGTCGTGCGAAGTCGGGCCCGGTTCCTTGGCCACGACGAGCACGCCGTCGAGATCGACGGCTGGTGGCGTGGGCGCGCTGTGCGAGGGCGCGTCAGTCACCGGTCGAGGCGAGCATCCTTCGGGCGGCCCGCAGGACGGCATCGGTCGCGTCGCGGATGGGCAGATCGATCGTCGCCCCGGCGGCGCGCGCATGACCGCCACCGCCGAAGGCGCCGGTCAACACCGTCGCATCCTGGCCGCCCTCGCGGGTGCGCACGCTGATCTTGGTGCGCTCGCCATTCTGGCGGAAAAGGATCACCAACTCGCCCGTGGCCGACTGGCTGAGCAGGTCGCTCAGGCCCTCGGCGTCTTCGACCGTGGCGCCGGTCGCGGCGTAGTCGGACTCGTACAGCGCCGACCACACCAGGTGGCCATCGAGGTCCTCCTCGAGGCGGCCGAGAACCAGCCCGAACAGCTTCAGCTGACGATTGGGCTTGGTGCGATAGAGCAGCCGCGCCGTATCTGCGAGCGGCGCACCCGCAGCCAGCAGCGCCGCGCCAACGCGCAACGTGCGCGGCGTGGTGTTGGGGTGCTGGAAGTTGGCCGTGTCGATCACCAGCCCGGCCATCAGGTCGGCAGCGATGGCGCCGTCGTCGGCGTCAAGCGGAATGCCCAGCGCGGACATCAGCAAGGTGTCCATTTCGCACGTGGCGGCTGCGCTTGGGTCCACCCAGTCGATTACGCCGAAGCCCGTGTTCGAGACGTGGTGGTCGATGTTGACGATCGGGATGCGTCCAAAGAGCTCGGCATGACGCCCGAGCACCGAGCCGATGCGTGCCAGATCCCCGCAATCGCCGACGACAATCAGGTCGTACGGGCGGTTCGCTTCCGGATCCTGGCGAAAGCGATTGACGCGCGGCATGAATTCGTACATCGGCGGCACGGCGTCACTGCACACGGGCGTCGCGCGACCACCGAGCTGCTCGACCGCCAGGGCGACCGCGAGCGCCGAACCCAGGGCGTCGGCCTCCGGGTTCTCGTGACAGACGGTCAGGACTTCGCGGCCGGCGCGGATGCGTTCGACCACGTCAGCGGGCACGGTTGACAGATCTGCCGCGGTTAGCGAGGACCTCACCGCCACGTCAGTCATCCTTGGCCGCACCTTTGCGAGGCGTCGGCAGCGTCTCGGTCGGCGCGCCAAGTTCACCTTCGCCGCCGCGCTCGAGCTCATCGAGGATGCGCAGCACGCGCGTGCCGCGCACTGCCGTCTGGTCTTCCCGGACGTGCAGCGCGGGAATGCGCTTGAGACGCAGACGACCCAGTCGCTGGCGCACGAAGGGCATCGCCCGGGACAGCGCGCGGAGCGTCTGCTGGCGCTCTTCTGGCACACCGATGACCGACACCCAGACATTGGCGTGGCGAAGGTCGGCCGCGACCTCCACGTCGGTCACGGTCACGAAGCCGATGCGCGGGTCGTCAACCTCACGGCGCAGCACCTCGCTGATCTCTTCGCGCAGCAGCTCGTCCAGTCGCGCCGTGCGCTCGCTCATCGGGCCCGCTCAGGCAGAGGCGACGCGGGACACGATCTGATGCGTGAAGCATTCGATGATGTCGCCGTCTTCGACCTCGTTGAAGCCGGCCAGGCCGATGCCACACTCATAGCCCGTCTGGACTTCGCGCACGTCGTCGCGGAAGCGGCGCAGCGACTCGACGCGGTCGGTCGCCAACAGCTTGCCGCCGCGGTAGATGCGCGCGCCGCCGCGCACGATACGGCCCTCCGTCACGTAGCAGCCGGCGATCACGTTACGGCCGCTGCGGAACGTCTGGCGAACCTCGGCGCGGCCCTCGACGACCTCGATCTCCTCCGGCTCGAGCAGGCCGCGCAGAGCGGCGCCCATTTCGTCGGTGAGCTTGTAGATGATGTCGTACAGGCGAACATCGACACCCTCGGCCTCAGCCGTCCGGCGCGCCTGCGGGTCGAGCTTGGTGCTGAAGCCGACGACGATCGCGTTCGACGCCGACGCGAGCAGGATGTCGTTGTCGCTGATATCGCCGGTGCCTTCGTGCAGGATGTTGATGCGCACCTCGTCGGTTTGCACCTGCTCGAGGGCGTGCCTGATCGCGCCAAGCGAGCCCTGCACGTCGGCCTTGAGGATGATGCGCAGCTCCTTGGTCTGTCCGGCCTGGATCTGGCGGTAGAGGTCCTCGAGCGTCGCGCGACCGGTTGTCTCCGGCGCCGCGCCGGCACGGCGCTGCTCGATGATCGCGCGCGCCGCCTTTTCGTCGACGACCACGCGCAGGATGTCGCCCGCCGCCGGAACCTCGGACAGGCCGAGCACGACGGCCGGCGTGGAGGGACCGGCCTTCGTGATGCGCTCGCCGCGACTGTTCTGGAGCGCGCGGACACGACCGTACGTGTCACCCACGACGACTATTTCACCAACCTTGAGCGTGCCCGTCTGGACGAGCACGGTCGCCACCGCACCGCGACCCTTGTCCATTTCGGCCTCGACCACGGTGCCCACCGCGGGACGCTTCGGATTAGCCTTGAGCTCCTGCACGTCGGCGACGATCTGGATGGTGTCGAGCAGGTCCTCGATACCGGTTCGATCGCGTGCGCTGACGGCAACCAACGGCACGTCGCCGCCGTACTCCTCGATGATCACGCCGTGCTCCGAGAGCTCGGTCTTGACGCGCTCCGCGTTGGCATCCGCCTTGTCGATCTTGTTGAGCGCGACGACGATCGGCACCTTGGCCGCGCGTGCGTGGTCGATCGCCTCGAGGGTCTGGGGCATGACGCCGTCATCGGCCGCCACCACCAGCACCGCGATATCGGTCACCCTGGCGCCGCGCGCGCGCATTGCGGTGAACGCCTCGTGACCGGGTGTGTCGAGGAATACGACGCGACGGCCGTCCTTGACGACCTCGCTCGCGCCGATGTGCTGGGTGATACCGCCGCGCTCCCCGGCGGCGACGGTGGTCGAGCGCATGGCGTCGAGCAGGCTGGTCTTGCCGTGGTCGACGTGGCCCATGACGGTCACGATCGGCGCGCGCGCCTGGAGCTGGGCGGGCTCGTCCTCATCGAAGAGGACCTCCTTCGTCGCTTCGGGCGTGGGCGCGTCACCGTTTGTCTCGACCTTCTCCGGCGCCCGCGCCTCGGCGACCTCGAAGCCGAGCTCGCTTGTCACCAGGCTGGCGGTGTCGCGGTCGAGCGGCTGGTTGATGTTGGCGAAGATGCCGCTCTTGATCAGCTCACGGATGATGTCGGCGGCGTTCACACCGAGCAACTCGGAAAGCTCCTTGACGGTGATCGAGCTGGGGATGTCAACCGCGCCGCGTACGGCCGGGTCGAGCGTCTGGACGGCGCCGTCACCACCAGAGGACTGGTCTGAGCGACGCGGCGGCTTGCGCGGCCCGCGCATGTTGCGCGTGCCACTTCTACTGCGGGCCATGGCTACCTCCCCCCGGCAATCGGCGCTTCTAGTTCTCCGCGCTCCAACTGATCGCGCAGTTCGGTCGGGAGTGGCGCCGACAACGCCCGTTCGATTGATTTTCGCTTGAGCGCCGCGGGCCAGCACGAGCCGTCGGCACAGATGTAGGCGCCACGCCCGGGCGCCCGTCTGGTTGGATCGAAGCTGACACTGCCGTCCGGTGCGCGGACGATGCGCACCAACTCACGCTTCTGGCGCTCGGTGCGGCACGCCACGCAGGTACGCGTGGGATAGCGGCGTGGTGGCAGTGGCTGGGACGGCGCCTCACCGGGCCCGGCAGCGATCACGCCTTCTCCTTGCCGACCGCCGCCGTGGCCTTGGCCGTCCGCCGCGTGGTGGTGCGTGCCTTGACAGCCGGTGTGGCGGCTGGGTTCTTGTCCGAAGACGCCGCCGGCTTCTTGGCCGGGGCAGCAGCTGTCTTCTTGGCCGGGGCTGCGGCCGTCTTCTTGGTGGGAGCAACGGCTGTCTTCTTGGCCGGTGCCGCAGCCGCCTTCTTCATGGGTGCCGCTTCAGCCACGACTGGGGCGTCGGGTGCCGGCTGTTCAGCGGCCACCTTCTTGGCCCGCTTAGCAACGCTCTTCGCCGGCACACTCGCCGACGCTGCGGCGGCCGACTCTGCGGTCGACTCGACGGGCACGGCCGCCGGCTGCTTCTCAGCCGCAGGCGTCTCTGGCGAGCTTGGCGGCGCCACTCGCGGCGGAGCCTGATCGCTGCGGATGTCGATTCGCCAGCCGGTCAGCTTGGCTGCGAGGCGCGCGTTCTGGCCTTCGCGACCGATGGCCAGCGAAAGCATCCGCTCGGGCACCGTCACGCTCGCGATGCGCGCCGTCTCGTCGATCGCGACGTTGACCACCTGCGCAGGGCTCAGGGCGTTGGCAACGAAAAGGGCTGGATCCTCGTTCCACGGAATGATGTCGATCTTCTCGCCCCCAAGTTCGGCCACTACCGCCTGGACGCGCCCGCCGCGCTGGCCCACCGTCGCGCCGACCGGGTCGAGCCCGTCCTGCCGGCTGGATACCGCGACCTTGGAGCGGCTGCCTGCCTCGCGCGCAATGGCCTTGATTTCGACCGTGCCGGCATGGATCTCGGGTACCTCGAGCTCGAATAGTCGGCGCAGGAAGTTCTTGTGCGTACGGCTCAGGTAGACCAGTGGACCCTTGGTGGTTCGCCGGACCTCGAGGACGTATGACTTGACGTGCTGGCCGATGCGGTAATGCTCGCTGGCTGACTGGTCGGTGGTGGGCAGAATCGCCTCGACGCGCTCGAAGTCGCGGCCGATCTCGATGATCACGCCGCGCGGCTCGACCCGGCTGACGGTGCCCGTGACGATTTCCGATTCGCGTTGCGCGTACTGGCCGAACACCTGCTCGCGCTCGACCTCGCGCAGCCGCTGACGAAACAGCTGCTGAGCCATCTGCGCGTGGATGCGTCCGAATGAGGCCTCGTCCAGCTCGGCTATCTTGACGAGGTCGCCAACCTTCGCCTGCGGGTCGTACTCATGGGCGTCTGCGAGTAAGAACTCGATCTGTGGGTCTTCGATTTCCTCGACGACATACATCGCGCGGTGAGCCTTGAAACGACCGCTATCCGCATCGAACTCGGCAAAGACGTTCTCGTTGCCCGGAGTGGCCCGTCGGTAGGCCGACTGGATGGCGTCGGCGAGCGTGGCGACCAGCTGTTCGCGCGGGATGTTCTTCTCTGTATTCAGTTGCAGGAGCGCGCTGGCAATATCACGGTTCATGCTGCGCCCTCCTTTCGTCCCGCCAGTCGTTTCCCCCGCTCGGCCAGGTTCTCCCTCTGATCACAAAGAAACGTGGGGGTCACCCACGTTCCGCGGCGGCCAGATATGCAGCCGGGAGTATACACCGAGCGACCCGATCGGCCCTTCGGCCGAGGTGGTCGGATCTGGCGCGCCGCGCGGCCAGCCGACCTACCGCCGGGCGGCCAGACCAGTTACCGTTGGCGCCGCATGGAGGGGTTCGATTTCGTCATCGTCGGCGCCGGCGCGGCCGGTGAGGCCGCGGCCCACGAGGGTCTGCGGCGTGGTGCCCACGTTGCGGTCGTAGAGCGCGAGCTGTTCGGCGGATCGTGCCCATTCTGGGCGTGCATGCCGTCAAAGGCGCTGCTGCATGCTGCTGGTGTCCACGCCATAGGTGGCGACTACGCATGGCCACGCGCCTCCGACTTCCGCGACTACATCATCAACCGCGAGCACCGTGCGTGGCCCGATGACAGCGGCCACATCGCCCGCCTCCAGGATGCCGGCGCGGAGGTTGTCCGCGGCACGGCCAGCGTGACCGGACCGGGCCACGTCGCGGTCGAGCTGGCTGACGGCGGATCGCGCGAGATCGTCGGCCGCAACTTGATCATCGCCGTTGGGTCCAATTCGACGGTCCCCGAACTGCCCGGGCTGGACAGCATTCGCCCGTGGTCCAACCGCGAAGCCACCAGCGCCCGCACGCTGCCGCGCAGCCTGGTCGTCCTGGGCGGGGGCCCGACCGGACTGGAACTCGCCCAGGTCTTCGCGCGCTACGGGGTAACCGTGCGCCTGGTCCACCCGCAGGAGCGCGTGCACCATCGCGACCACCCCCGCAATTCGGCGGCCATCGCCGACGGGCTGCGGCGGGACGGGGTCGCCCTGCACCTGGGCCGGCGGGCCGTGCGGATCGACGGCAACGGCGGCGATGACGGCGCGCATCGGATCTTCCTGGATGACGGCTCGACCCTCGACGGGCACGAGGTGATGTTCGCCATCGGCCGGACCGCACCACTGGCGCGGCTTGGGCTGGAGACGCTGGGCGTCGAGCTCGACCACGGCCGTGTGAAGCCGGACGAGCAGCTGCGCATCGCTCCCGCCACATTCGTGATCGGTGATCCGGCCGGACCGGAGATGCACACGCACCTGGCGCACTACCAGGGCGAGATCGTCGTCCGTATCGCGCTCGGCGAGGAAGTGCGCCCGGACTACCGCGCCATCCCGCGCGCGGTATACACGGATCCGGAGGTGGCCGGAGTCGGCCTGCGCCTCGACGAAGCGCTCGCCCAGGGACTGGACGCGTTCGAGAAGACCACCGACCTGGCCACCAGCGCCAAGGGCTACGTCGTGGAGGCCGCCGGACACGCGACGATCGTCGTCGATCGTTCATCGCGTTCGTTGGCCGGGGCTTTCATCGCCGGCCCGGGCGCCGGCGAGGCCATCCACATGGCCGTGCTGGCGGTCAAGACGCGGACGCCGATCGACGTGCTGGCCGACACCATAACCGCCTTCCCGACGACCACGCGGGTGATGGGCGGGCTATTCACCGAGGCCGCTCGCGAACTGGAGACCGCGGGCCGCTAGCGATGTTCCTGAGCGGCACCCTGCTCAACGTCGCCACCGTCTTGATCGGGACGACGGTCGGTCTCTTCTTCGGGGCGCGGATATCGCCACGCATCCAGCAGACGCTGACCGACGGGCTGGGGCTATTCACGGTGGTGATCGGCATTGCCCTCGCGCTGCGGCTGCTGCTCGACAGCAGCCAGCCGGCGGGGACCGACCTGGTCGTGCTTGGTTCGCTTCTCGTCGGTGCGCTCGTCGGCGAGCTGCTGCGCTTGTCCGACCGCTTGGACGCCCTGGGCGAATGGTTCCAGCGCCGCCTCGCGCGCGGCGATCAGGCATCGCGAGTGAGCGAGGCGTTCGTGACGGCGAGCCTGGTCTTCTGCGTAGGACCGCTGACCATCCTGGGTTCCATCCAGAACGGCTTGACCGGCGACATCCAGCTGCTGGCGGTCAAGAGCCTGCTCGACGGCGTCGCCAGCATGGCCTTCGCCGCCGCGTTGGGTGCCGGCGTCTACCTTGCCGCCGCCACGGTGCTGGTCGTCCAGGGTGGCATCGCGGCAATCGCGTGGCTGGCGGGCGGCGGGCTCGATCAGCTGTCGATCGACGCCACCAGCGCGGTCGGCGGGCTGATCCTCATCGGCGTCGGCCTGCGCCTGCTCGAAGTCCGCCGCCTGAGGCTCGCCAACTTCCTGCCCGCGCTGGTGCTGGCACCGGTTTTCGTGTGGGCCGCCGCCGCCGTACGCGCGGCCCTCGCATAGCCGGGCTCACGGTCTCGACCGGGCGGCAGCGTTTCCGATCGTCGCCTTTGGTAGTCAGCTCGAATTCCGACCGCCAGTCGGGACTTTGCGCAGTTCTACGACCAGGTGGCCCTCGCGAGGGCCCTCAAAGCGCTGCTTGCGGCCGAGTTGCGTGTCGGGGTCGGCAAATAGCGGCGTTTGCAGGAAGAGCCATCCGAGTGCGCGCGCCAGGCGCGGATTGGGCCATGGGCTGGTCGCGGGCGGCGGGCGACCCGGCGCCAGAACTGCAAATGCGCCGTGGATCGCCTGCTCAGTAGGCGCGCGGCGCAGCTGCGGGCCGTTCTAACCTTCTGGGAGCGTCGGACTGAGGCGCGTCGCTGCCGCTGTCGCAGCGCGTGCGGGCATCGCCGACGCATCGCCGACGGCGACACTCAGCCGATCGTCGCCTCGACCGACACGGTCGTCACGCCCCTGGCGGGAGCGGGTACCAGGGTGCCTGAGACCGGTGAACCGTCCACAACCAGGGTGACGGTCTGACCCGGTCCGGCCCGATGAACCTCGATCTTGTAGTCCACGCCGCGGAACCGGCGAATGGCGCTGAAGCCCGGCCAGCGATCTGGTACCACGGGCACTACTTCCAGCCCATCAAACGCCGGCCGGATGCCCAGGATCCACTGGCTGATGGCGACGAGGTTCCACGCCGCTGTGCCGGTCAGCCACGAGTTCTTGGCCTCGCCATGGGTCGGCGCGTCCGGGCCGGCAATCATCTGGGCGTAGACGTACGGCTCGCAGCGATGAATCTCCGAGATCTCTTCGCGCGCCGACGGGTTGATGCGCAGGTAATAGTCGAGCGCTCCATCGGCGTTACCGACGACCGCCTCGGCGATCATCAGCCACGGGTTGGTGTGACAAAAGATGCCGCCGTTCTCCTTGTAACCCGGCGGGTATGAGGAAATCTCGCCCAGCTCGAGGTAGTAATGCGAGTAGGCGGGCTGCTGCAGCCGAATGCCATGTTTGGTCGCCAGGCGCTCGCGCACGGACTCCAGTGCCGTCGTTGCGCGGCCGTCGCCGACGCCGATTCCGGCAAGGACGCAGATGCCCTGCGGCTCGATGAAGATCTGGCCCTCCTCATTGGTCGACGAACCGACCGGGTGGCCAAAGAAATCGAAGGCTCGCCGGAACCACGCGCCATCCCAGCCATCGCGCTCCACGGCGGCAACCATCTGCTGCGCGGCGGCGCGGTAGCGGGCTGCGTCGGACACGTCGGCCGTTCGCTCGGCGATGGCGGCCATCTCGTTTGCCGCCTCGACGAACAGCCCGGCAATGAACACCGACTCGGCTACCCCGCCGGCTCGGTTCTCGGTCGTCTGGAAGGACTCGCCGGGCGTGTCGGAGAAGCAGTTCAGGTTGAGACAGTCGTTCCAGTCGGCGCGGCCGATGAGTGGCAGGCCGTGCGGCCCAAGGCGTTCGAGGGTGTAGCTGATGGCGCGTTCGAGATGCCCGTACAGCCGGGTTTCAGTGCCAGGCTGGTTATCGAACGGCACCTGCTCGTCGAGGATGGAGAAGTCGCCGGTCTCGCGCAGGTAGGCCGAAACCGCCAGGACCAGCCAGGCCGGGTCGTCGTTGAAGCCGGAGCCGACGGCGTCGTTGCCGCGCTTCGTCAATGGCTGGTACTGGTGATAGGCGCCGCCGTTCGGCAATTGCGTTGCGGCGATGTCCAGGATCCGCTCGCGGGCCCGTCCCGGAACCATGTGCACGAAACCGAGCAGGTCCTGGTTCGAGTCGCGGAAGCCCATCCCCCGGCCGATGCCCGACTCGAACAGCGAGGCCGAGCGCGAAAGGTTGAAGGTCACCATGCACTGGTACGGATTCCAGATGTTGACCATCCGGTCGACATGCTCATTGCCGGTCTTTACCTGCAGTCCAGCCAGCAGCTCGTCCCAGCGGGTGCGCAGGCCGTCGAGCGCCTCAGCCACCATGCCGGGCTGCAGATAGCGCGCGATGGTCGGCCGAACACGGCGCTTGTTGATCGTTTGCGAGCCCACCGGATCGAACTTGTCATCGGTGGGGTTTTCCGCGTAGCCGAGCACGAAGATGACCTCACGCGTCTCGTGCGGCGCGAGCTGCAGCTCGACGTGATGTGCGCCCATCGGCTGCCAGCCATGGGCGATCGAATTTGTCGACCGGCCGGACTCGACCGTCAACGGCCGGTCCCAGCCGCGGTACGGCCCCAGGAAGGAGTCGCGCTGGGTGTCGAAGCCGGCCAGCGGCTCAGAGCAAGCGAAGTAGGCGAAATGGTCGCGCCGTTCCCGGTATTCGGTCTTGTGGTAGATGACCCCTTCGGCTACCTCGACCTCGCCGGTCGAATAGTTGCGCTGGAAGTTGGTGGCGTCTTCCTGCGCGTCCCACAGGCAGAACTCGATCGCGCTGAAGAGCGACAGTCGGGCGTCGGCGTCGCGCTCGTTGGTAATGCGTGTACGCCAGATCTCGAGCGTCTGACCGAGTGGCACGAAGTAGCAGGTCTCGATGCCAATCCCGTGGTAGCGCGAAGCGATGACGGTGTAGCCCAGGCCGTGGCGGCAGCTGTAGTCCTCGATCGGCCGCTGCACCGGCTGCCAGCTCGGGCTCCAGTACTCACCGTCGTCCGTGTCGCGCACGTAGAGGTAGCGACCGCCAAGATCCAGCGGCGCGTTGTTGTAGCGATAGCGGGTCAGCCGCCGCAGGCGCGCGTCGCGATAGAACGAGTAGCCGCCGGCCGTATTCGAGATGAGGCCGAAGTAGTCCTCGCTCCCGAGGTAGTTGATCCAGGGCAGCGGCGTATCAGGTTGGGAGATGACGTACTCGCGTGCCGCGTCGTCAAAGTGCCCGAAGCGCATCCTGTTCCGACCTGTACCTAACCGTCCCCGCCGCAGGATATCGGGCGCGTCGCTTATCCATGCCGGTCACCACCACGCCACGCATGAAAGCGCGCTGGGCGAAGAGGAACACGACGACCGGCACGGCCGAGGTCATCAGCGCCGCGGCCCGGACGAGCGTCGGCTGTGAGATCAGCTGCGACGACGATAGCCCAGCTGAGCGTGCCCAGCTGAGCGTGCCCCCCGGACCGGGCGGCAGCATGTCTGATCCTGTCCTGTGGTCTTCAGCTCGAATTCCGACTGCCAGTCGGGACTTTGCCCAGTTCTGCCGACCGGCGGCCGTCAGGAGGGCGTTCAGGCCGGTGTTTGCGGCCGAATTGCGTGTCGGGGTCGGCAAACGGCCGCGTTTGCAGGAAGACCCGTCCGAGTGCACGTGCCAGGCGCGGAATGGCCAGCGACTGGTCGCGGGCGGGCTGGTACCCCGGCGCCATCACTCCCAGTGCGCCGTGGAAAGGCTGCGCCGTCCAGTGCTGGCTCAGTAGGCGCGCGCGAACAAAACTCGCCTGGCGGACGGCTCGCCGTCGACCAGGCACTTGCCCGGTTCATCGGCCGCATCGAAGGGGACGACGCGAATGGTCGCGCCGGTGTCGGTGTTGATCTGCTTCTCGCACTCGCCGCTGCCGCACCAGTGCGCCATTACGAAGCCGCCTTCCTTGTCGAGCACGGCCTTGAACTCCTCGTAGCCGTCGGCAAGGTGGGTATGTGCCGCACGGAAATCGACGGCGCGCTGGAACAGAAGGCCCTGGTATTCGGCGAGCCGCTGCGGCACCTCGACCGTCAGAGCGGCCAGAGCGATGCTCGACTTCTGGCGATCCACGCGGCGCACCAGCATGCCCTGGCCGGCGGCCACGTCGCGTGGCCCGACCTCCAGCCGGAAGGGCACGCCGCGCAACTCCCAGTGGCTGAACTTGAAGCCGGGCGACTCCTCGCGCCAGTCGGTCTTCCAGCGCAGCGGGCCGGAGTCGGTCACGACGTCGGCCAGCGACTTCTCGACCGACTCGATCGCCTCGGCAACCAGCCGTCGATCGTCCTCGGTCCGGAAGATGGGCACGATCACCAGCTGCACCGGCGCCACCTTGGGCGGCAGCACCAGCCCGGCGTCGTCGCCGTGGGCCATGATCACCGCGCCGACCATGCGCGTGGAGAAGCCCCATGACGTGCCGTAGGGCGCCTTGAGGACGTTGTCACGATCGAGGAAGTCGATGCCCGCCGCCCGAGCAAAGTTCTGTCCGAGCATGTGGCTGGTGCCCGCCTGGAGCGCCTTGCCATCACGCATCATCGCCTCAATCGAGTGGCTGTAGACGGCGCCCGGGAACTTCTCGTTGTCGGTCTTGCGGCCTTTGACCACCGGGATCGCCAGCCAGTCCTCCGACACCGCGCGGTACGCCTCGAGACCTGTGGCAACCTCGTCCGCGGCTTCCTCCTCCGTCGCGTGGAAGGTGTGCGCCTCCTGCCACAGGAACTCGGCCGTGCGCAGGAAGAGACGCGTGCGCAGCTCCCAGCGGACCACGTTGTTCCATAGGTTGAGCAGCAGCGGCAGGTCGCGATACGACTGGATCCAGTCCTTGACGACCTCGGAGATGAGCGCCTCGCTGGTCGGCCGGATGGCCAGCCATTCGCTGAGCTCCTCACCGCCGGCGTGGGTGACCCACGCGACCTGCGGGTTGAAGCCCTCCACGTGCTCAGCTTCCTTTTCGAGCAGGCTGCGCGGCACGAACAGCGGGAAGTAGACGTTCTCGTGGCCGGTCCGCTTGATGTGCCGGTCGAGCTCGTCGCGCATCGACTCCCAGATGGCATAGCCGTACGGCCGAATGACCATGCAGCCGCGCACGGGCGAGTAGTCGGCCAGCTGCGCCTTGAGGACGACGTCGTTGTACCAGGCCGGAAAGTCAGCCGACTGGGCGGTTATCGATGTGACGAAACGGTTCTTCTGCTCGGCCAAGGGTGCGCGATCTCCACGGTCTGGGGTCGTGAGGGGGCGGTAATCGTAACCGACCAACCGCGTTGCCTGGCACTCAGCGCCCGTGCTTTCAGGGGCGCGGATCGTATTCATCGACCGCTGAGGACGGCAACGCCATGGCCAATTACCGCGGGAACCGCGGGCGCGAAGTCCCTAGGTCGCATCGCCACCGGGACCATAGGCGCCTTTCGCAGCCCCCGACCGTCGGCTATGGTCCCGCTATGCCGCTGCTGAGCACCCTCGATCTCGTTCTCCTTCTGTCCCTGCTGATCGTTGCCGTGAGCCTCGTGCCTGCCTCGCAGCTGATCCTTCAGATCTACCTGGGCATCAGGCGACGCCGGCTCGTTGACGCGACCGACTGGGCTGCGCCCCCGCCGCCTGCCGTGGCTGATCTAGTGGCGCGGCTCGAGCAGTCCGGCTTCAGCGCTATCGGCGTTCGCGCAGCGTTGCTGTCAGGACGACGACGTCGCTTCGAATGGGCCCTGATCGGACGGCCCACGACAACGTACATCTCGCTCGTGCCCACCGACACGCTGAAAGGTGGAGTGTTGATGGCCTGCCACAGTGTCTTCTCAGACGGTGCCGTGGTGGCCACCTTCTTTCCGACCGGTGTCGAAATCTGCCGAGATGGCCTTGTAGCGGCATCCACTGACCAGTCGCCCGAGGCTGCCATCGCGCTACACCGCGTTACGGTTGCCAGCCTGTCGGCACGTCACGGCACACCGCTGGAAAACCGGTCGATGGGCGACCTCCTGCAGCGCGATGCGACATACCGCCAGCGCCACGGCGGCGCCACGCTGCGCCACCGAGCCTATGCCTATGTCGCCATGGCCAGCGTCCTGGCGATGGCCTGCGGCGTGGTCATAGCCCGACTGGTCGTGCTCGACCTGGGTCACTGACCTGGCAGATCAGGCCAGCGCAGGAGTATCGGGCGACCGGTCCACGGCGTAACGGTCCGCAACATACTGGTCGAGGATCGCGATGAACTCCTGCACCAGCCCTTCGCCGCGCAGCGTCGTCCTCAGCGCGCCGTCGACGAACACGGGCGCGACCGGCTCCTCGAACGTGCCCGGCAGCGAGATGCCGATGTCGGCATGCTTGGACTCGCCCGGGCCGTTGACCACGCAGCCCATGACCGCAACGCGCATGTCCTCGACGCCCGGGTAGCGCGCCGCCCACGCCGGCATCTGCTCGCGCAGGTAGGCCTGGATCTGCTCGGCCATCTCCTGGAAGAAGCTCGATGTCGTTCGGCCACAGCCAGGGCAGGCCGACACCTGCGGTGTGAAGGAGCGCAGCCCGAGCGACTGGAGCACCTGCTGGGCGACCAGCACTTCCTGGGTCCGGTCGCCGCCGGGCGCCGGGGTGAGCGACACGCGAATGGTGTCGCCGATGCCCTCGGTCAGTAGAAGCGACAAGCCGGCGGTCGAGGCGACGATGCCCTTCATGCCCATGCCGGCCTCGGTCAGGCCCAGGTGGAGCGGGTAGTCACAACGCGCGGCGAGCGAGTGATAGACGTCCACCAGGTCACGCACTCCGCTGACCTTGGCCGACAGGATGATCCGGTCGTGCGCCAGCCCGGTCTGCTCGGCCAGCTCGGCCGAGCGCAGGGCTGACTGGACCATCGCTTCGATCATCACGTCGCGCGCATCGGCCGGTACGGCCGAGCGCGCGTTCTCGTCCATCAGCTGCGTCAGCAGCGCCTGGTCGAGCGAACCCCAGTTGACGCCGATGCGCACGGGCTTGTCGTTGTCGAGCGCGATGCGCACGATGGTCACGAAGTTCTCGTCGTGGCGCTTGGCGCCGACGTTGCCCGGGTTGATGCGGTACTTGGCCAGCGCCGCGGCCATGGCCGGATACTCGACCAGCAACTGGTGCCCGTTGTAGTGGAAGTCGCCGATGAGCGGGACGCCCACGCCCAGGTCGTCGAGCTTGCGCCGAATTTCCGGCACAACCTTGGCGGCGCCGTCGTTGTTGACCGTCACGCGCACGAGCTCGGAGCCGGCATGGGCCAGCGCCGCGACCTGCAGCGCGGTCGCGTCGGCATCGGCCGTGTCGGTATTGGTCATCGACTGGACCACGATCGGGTGGCTCGACCCAACCGGGACTCCGCCGACGTCGACCGTTGGCGTGGTCCGCCGCGCCACGTCGCCCATCAACCGAGGCGCTGAAGGTCGAAGTAGGTGATCCACACGAGCAGCGCCATCAGCAGGAAGAAGCCGGTCAGGTAGACCAGGCGTTCGGCTGCTTCGCTGACCCGGTTGCCGGTGGCCGCCTGGATGAGGGACACCGCCACGCGTCCGCCGTCGAGCGGCGGCAGCGGCAGCGCGTTGACCACCGCGAGATTGGCCGACAGCAGCCCGATGAACCAGATCAGGTAGACCGGCGGCAACTGCTCACGGATCTGGCCGACGGTGCCGACGATGCCGACCGGGCCGGACACCGGCGGATTACCGATGTTGGCGATCAGCCCCTCAAGGCCCTGAAAGATCAGCAGCGCGGCGTCGACGGTGCGCTGCGTGCCCAACTGGACGGCAGTCAACGGGTCGTGCTGGATGTCGCGCTGGACCAGGTCGGGGTAGACGATGATGCCCAGCGTGCCCTGGTCCGCACTCTGCGGGACGCGCAGCGTGACTGGCACGTCGCGCGTCTGGCCGGCGGCGTTTTCGATGGTCAGCGTGACCGCCTGGCCGGCGTGGGCACGCAGGTAGGCGAGCGATGGCGCCGTCTGGTCGATCTGGTTGAAGATCGGGAAGCGCTGGCCGTCGATGGCCACGATGATGTCGCCGCTGTCGTCGTAGGTCGGGTTGCCCTGGGCGTCCGTGCCGATCTGGTGGCCGCCCTGCAATCCTGCCGCCGCGGCCGGGCTGTCGGGCTGGACCTGGGCGATGCGCACATCGGCTACAGGATCGGCGAACCAGGCGATGAGCGTGAAGATGACGAAGGCGAGCAGGATGTTCATCGCCACGCCGGCCAGCAGGATGACCACCCGAGTGAGCAGACGCTGGCGGACGAAGGAACGCGGGTCGTCTGACTCCCCTTCCTCCCCTTCCAGCCGCACAAAGCCGCCGATCGGCAGCCAGTTCAACGTGTACGTCGTCTCGCCGTCGTTGCCCAGCACACGCGCGCGTGGCGGGAAGCCAATGCCGAATTCGTGCACCCGCACGCCGGACAGGCGGGCGACGATGAAGTGGCCGAACTCGTGAATGACGACGAGTGCGACGAGGATGACCAGCAGCAGGACGATGTTGATCAGGCCATTGCCCAGGCCGGCGAAGTTCAGCACGTTGCCGCCCATTGCCTGACTCCGCGGTCGAGCTCGAGCAGCTCGTCGAGCTCCGGCTCGCTCGCACCGTCATCTGCGAAGCGCGCGACGGCATTGGCGCACAACGATGCGATACCGGGAAAGTCCAGCGTGCCATTGAGGAATCGCTCGACGGCCACGTCGTCAGCGGCGATCAGCGCCGCGCTCGCTCGCGCGCCGCGCCGGCCGGCCTCGCGGCCGATGGCAAGCGCGGGGAAGCGCTGTTCGTCGACCGCCTCGAACACCAAATCGGGAATCATCGTGCCGGACAGCCGCGGCGCAGGCGACGGCAGTCGATCGGGGTAGGTCAGTGCGTACTGGATGGGAATGCGCATGTCTGGCAGGCCAAGCTGTGCCTTCAGGGAGCCGTCGGCGAACTCGACCATCGAGTGGACGATGCTCTGAGGGTGGACGACGACGTCAACCCGGTCGTCGGGCACATCGTACAGCCGCTGTGCCTCGATCACCTCCAGCGCCTTGTTCATCAGCGTGGCGGAGTCGACGGTGATCTTGGCGCCCATTCGCCACGTCGGATGCGCCAGGGCGTCGGCCGGCGTGGCGCGCGCCATTTGCTCGGCCGGCCAACTGCGAAACGGCCCGCCCGAAGCGGTCAGGATGACCCGGCTGACCTGCGCCCAGCGCTCGCCGGCGAGGCACTGCCAGATAGCCGAATGCTCCGAGTCGATGGGCCGCAGGTATGCCAGCCCGCCGTCAGCTCCACCGTGTCGAGCACTGAGGCGTCGCGCCAGTGGCATCACCAGGTGACCGCCGGCCACCAGTGTCTCCTTGTTGGCCGTTGCGACGACCTTGCCCGCCTTGAGCGCCGCGATCACAGGCCCCAGGCTGACGATGCCCGACGTGGCGACCAGTACCACGTCGACGTCGTCGCGAGCGGCAATCTCATCCAGCCGCTGCGGCCCGTCCTTGGCCAGCGCCGTTACCAGCGGTCGGTGGCGATCGACCTGCTCAGCGAGTGCCTTTTCATCGCGGCCGGCAGCCAGGGCGACGATCTCGAAGCGGTCCGGCCAGGGCGGCCAACACGTCGAGCGCCTGCCGGCCGATCGATCCGGTGCTGCCCAGCACCGCGACCCGCACGCGGCTCATGTCGGCCCGCCGACTGCGAGCAGTTGATGCACGACGAGCGCGACGAACATGCCGGCGCGGCGAACAGGAACGAGTCGACGCGATCGAGCACGCCACCATGGCCAGGGATCAGTGTGCCCGAGTCCTTTGACGCCCGCCGCGCGCTTGAGCATCGACTCAGCCAGGTCGCCGGCCTGCGCGGCGATTGTGACCACCACGCCGACCACGAATCCCAGAGCCGCGCCACCAAGCGGTTGCTGGCCGTCCGACCAGACCAGAACGGCGGCGCACGACGATACCGCCGCCAATGTTCCGCCGATGGCCCCGCTCCAGGTCTTGTTGGGCGAGATGTGCGGCGCCATGAACGCCCGCGCGGATAGGTGCGCCCGACGATGAAGGCGAACGTGTCGAGAGTCCAGACGGTCAGCACCAGGATGAGCAACCACGTGCGGCCGGCATCGATCAGCCGACAGCGGCATGCCGGGCTGTCGGTGCGCCACTGCCGGGGCGAGCGTCGACTGATCCAGAACATGAATGACCAGCAGCGCGGCGTACAGCAGCGCGATGGCCGTTCGCGGTCCATATGCGGAACCCAATGCCGGCTGGACTCGCGCCGCGCGCACGGCGAGCACGGCCGAGACCGCCGCTGCCGGCCAGCAGCACGACGCCCAGGATGCGGTACTGCGTCGCCAGCCGACGGCCCGGTCCCGAACACGTAGGCCGGCACCACGACGATCGCCGCTGCTCGCCACAACGCGACCACGGCCGCGGCCAGCAGTCCGGCACCGCGCAACAGACGACAGGTCTCGAACGCGGCGGCCGCCGCCAGAGTGCGAGCACCGCGATCGCCCAGCGCCATGCCCGGGTCTCCGAGCAGGAAGACGATCACCACGACCGGCACGAGCACGGCCGCGCTGATCAGGCGCTGGCGCATGGCCGGGAAGCTAGCGCCCGAAACGGCGTGTTCGCCGAGCGAATTCTGCCAGGGCGCCGTCGAGGATGGCGGGCGAGAAGTCAGGCCACAGGATGTCGGTGAAGTAGAGCTCGGCGTAGGCCGCCTGCCAGATCAGGAAGTTGCTGATGCGCTGCTCACCGCCGGTGCGGATGAGGAGATCCAGCTCGGGTAGGCCCGCCGTGTAGAGCCGCGCGCGAATCGCCTCTTCGTCGACTTGAGCCGGCTCCAGTCCGTCGGCCAGCGCGCGCTTCACGGCGTCCACGATCTCCGATCTGCCCGAGTAGTTGAACGCGATGTTGAGTGTCAGCCGGGTGCCCTGCACGGTCGCCGCGATTGCCTGCGAAATCGATTCTCGGGTGGTCTCCGGCAGTTCCGCCAGCCGTCCGAGCACGCGCACCTGGACGCCCTGGCGGACAAGGTCCGGCACCTCGCGCCGAATGGCCGCCTCCATCAGCGAGAAGAGCGTGCCGACCTCCTCGTCACTGCGTGCCCAATTCTCGCGGCTGAAGGCAAAGATCGACAGGGCTTCGATGCCCAGGTCGCCGGCATGCTCGACGATTGGCCGAATGGCATCCACGCCGGCAGAGTGGCCCTCGGCCTCGGACACGCCATGAAGTCTTGCCCAGCGCCGGTTGCCGTCCATGACGATCGCGACATGGCGCGGCAGGGGCGCGTACTCGGCGACAGCCGGAGCGACCGTCTCGGCAGCCTCGACCGTCGTCATCCGACCTCCATGATCTCCTGTTCCTTGTGCTTGCCGACCCGGTCGACCTCGGCCGTCCAGCGGTCGATCAGTTTCTGCAGCACCTCCAGCTCGCGCCGGCTCTCATCGGTGCCGAGCTGCCCGTCGTGCTCGGCGTGCTTGATCGCATCGGCCACGTCCCGCCGGTGGTTACGCAACTCGACACGAGCCTCCTCCATGCGCTTGTGGACGAGTTTGACGAGGTCCCTGCGACGTTCCTCGGTGAGCGGCGGAATATTCAGCCGTACGACGGTGCCGTCGACGTTGGGCGTCAGGCCGACGTCACTCTTGAGGATCGCCTTCTCGATCGCGCCCAGCGCGCTGCGGTCCCAGGGCTGGATGACGATGCTGTGCGCCTCGGGCACGCTGATGCTGGCCAGCTGATTGAGCGGGGTGGCCGTGCCGTAGTACTCGACCGGTATGCGTTCCACCAGCGCGGTGGCCGCACGCCCGGTGCGGATGGCGGCCAGGTCCCGGTCGAGCGCCTCGAGGGCACGCGCCATGCGCGCCTCGGCATCATGGCGTATCTCGTCGGTCATGGCTCTCCCCCATTAGCTGCGCCGCCGTCGATGACCGTGCCCACCATCTCACCGGTGGCGGCGGCCTTGATGCGGCCCGGCTGGTTCAGATCGAAGACGATGATCGGCAGGTCGTTTTCCATGCACAGTGTCACGGCCGTGGCATCGATTACCTGCAGCCGATCGGTCAGCATCTGTGCGTAGTCGAGACGCGCGTGCCGCCGCGCGCCGGGGTGCGTCATGGGGTCGCTGTCGTACACACCGTCGACCTTGGTCGCCTTGAGCAGTACCTCGGCGCCGATCTCCACCGCGCGCAGTGCGGCGGCCGTGTCGGTGGTGAAGTAAGGGTTGCCGGTGCCGGCGGCAAGGATGATCACGCGGCCCTTCTCGAGGTGCCGCACGGCCCTGCGGCGGATATACGGCTCGGCCACCTCGTTCATGCTGATGGCCGACATGACCCGCGTCGGCACGCTGTCCTTCTCGAGAGCATCCTGTAGCGCCAGGGCGTTCATCACCGTGGCCAGCATGCCGATGTAGTCGCCCGTCGCGCGGTCCATGCCCTTGGCCGACGCGGCCATACCGCGAAAGATGTTGCCGCCGCCGACCACGATGGCCACCTGCACACCCTGATCGACCACCTCGTGCACCTGGTGCGCGATGAACGAGCACACCTCCGGGTCGACACCGTAGCTACGGCGACCCAGCAGTGCCTCGCCGCTGATCTTGAGCAGGATCCGCCGGTACGTGGCGCGGTTCGGCGCAGCGCCCGGCTTGGTGCTCTCCCTCGGTTGGGCGAGCGCGTCGCTCAACTCTGCTCTCCCAGCTGGTAGCGCATGAAGCGGCGCACCACGATGTTCTCCCCGATGCGCGCGATGGCGTCGGTGATCAACTGTCCGACGGTCTGGTCGGTATCGCGGAACGACTGCTCGTAGAGCACCACCGACTCGTACCACTTGCGCAGCTGGCCGTCGACGATCTGGGCACGCACGTGCTCGGGCTTGCGCGTGGCAGTCTCGTCCGCCGCCAGCTCGGCGCGCTTGGCTGCCAGCACCGCCTCAGGCACCGACTCGATGGTCATGTACTCGGGCGCCAGACCCGCCACCTGCATGGCGAGGTCGCGCACGAGCTTCTGGAAATCATCGTTGCGGGCCACGAAATCCGTCTCGCAGTTGACCTCGATCAGCACGCCCAGCCGGCCACCCGGGTGGATATAGCTCGCGATCGTCCCCTCGCGCGCCTCGCGGCCCGACTTGCGCGCGGCGGTCGCCATGCCGCGCTCCTTGAGTAGTGCGGTCGCTTTCTCGACGTCACCCGCTGCGTCCTCGAGCGCGCGCTTGCAGTCCATGAAGCCGGCACCGGTGAGCTCGCGCAGCTCCTTGACCTTGCCGGCCGGAATTGGTTCCTGGGTCATCGTGTCGTGCATCCCTTGTCGCATCTCTGGTCAGTTGGTTGGGCCGGTTGCCCGGCGCCGCTCAGTCGTTGGCCTCATCCTCGTTGTGCGCGGCTGCCGGACGTCGCGCGGCGGGCGGCCGGGCATGTGCCGGTGCGGGTCGCTCGGGTGCCTCCTCAGCTTCGACCGCCTCGGCCGGCAGAAGCTCGTCTTCGTCCGGCTCGGGCTCGAAGCTGAATGTCCCGCCGGCGGCCAGTGCCGCGACCATCTCGTCGCTCGCCTCTTCATGCTCCTCGACGGCCGCCATCGGCTCCTCTGTGGGACGTGCGGCGCGCTCCTGGGCGCCCTCGACGGCCGCGTCGGCGATCAGCGTGCACAGCAGCCGGATCGCCCGGATGGCGTCGTCGTTGGCCGGGATGACGTAGTCGAGTAGGTCAGGGTCGACGTTCGTGTCGCCAGTCCCGATAACCGGGATCTCCAGCTTGCGCGCCTCGACCACCGCGATTCGCTCACGCTGCGGATCGATGACGAACATCGCGCCCGGCAGGCGGCGCATCTTGCGCATACCGCCCAGGGTGCGCTGCAGCCGGGTCATCAACTCGGTGAGATGGCTGGCTTCCTTCTTGGACATCCGCTCGAAGTCGCCGTTCTCCTGGCGCGCTTCGAGCTGATCGAGCAACCCGAGTCGCTTACGGATGGTCACGAAGTTGGTCAGCATGCCGCCCAGCCAACGCTGGTTGACGTACGGCATCTCTGCGCGCGTCGCTTCCTCAGCGATCGGCTCCTGGGCCTGCTTCTTGGTGCCCACGAAGAGGATTGCATCGCCGCGGGCGACCGTCTCGCGCACGAAATTCAGTGCCGTGTCGAGCTCGCGGACGGTCTGCGCCAGGTCGATGATGTGGATCCCGTTGCGCTCGGCAAAGATGTACGGACGCATCTTGGGATTCCAGCGCCGCGTCTGGTGACCGAAGTGAATGCCCGCCTCAAGCAGCTGGCGCATGGAAACAGACGGCATGGAAAGAGTGACCTCCTGATTCGGTTTCGCCTCCGCGTGCTTCGTGAGTCCGCGGACCCTTCTGCGCGTCGACGCGCTTGGGGCACCTCGCGGGGAGCAGCACGCGTGTGTGATGGGCAGCGCCAAGGCGTCGCCTACCGCTAATGCGGCCCACGCAGTCTACCAAAGGGGGGCGCGTGCCCTGTGCTCAGGGCGGTTCGACGCCGCGCAGGTGGCGCATGGCTGATCGGCCGGGGCGCCGGTCGACGACGATCAGGTCAACACGCCGGGGCAGGGTTGCCGCGCCGCAGGGCACCTGCGGCGCGGCGCCGAGTGCCGCCAGGGCGCGGTAGAGGCGCGCCACCTTCTTGCGATCGACGCGCTCCTCCGGCACACCGAATGGCGCAGCGGCCAGGCTGCGCACCTCCACGATGACCAGGCTGCGCGGCGGGCCGGGGTCGAACGCGAGCAGGTCGACCTCGACTCCGTCGAGTCGGACGTTGGTGGCCAGCACGGTCCAACCGCACACGGCCAGATGCCGCGCAACCTCGGCCTCCGCAAGCGCCCCGTGGCGCTGCCTGATCGTCGCCATCCGAGCGACGTTAGCCAGCGCCACTTATGCGCCGCTTATCCGCCGTGAGCGCAGCCGCACGGGTCGAGTGGTTAGACGCCCACCGCCGCCAGCATCGGCCGCACCGGCGCTGGTGCTTCGTCGAACAGCGGCAGCGGAGCCTGCTCGCCGGCAAGCACACGCTGGGTGGTGATGAAGCTGCGCCGGTGATGAGGCGTGATGCCCAGCGCGGCCATGCCGGCGCGGTGATCGGCCGTCGCGTAACCCGCGTTGTGCTCCCAGCCATAGCCCGGGTAGCGCACGGCCAGCCGGCGCATCAGTCGGTCGCGCGTGACCTTGGCGACGATCGATGCACAGGAGACGGAGTAGCACAGGGCGTCGCCATCGATGACCGCCTGGTAAGGACCTGCGTACTCCTCGAAGCCACGGATGTGCCGCCCATCGACGATCACGTAGTCGTGCGCGCCGGCGTGGGCAATCGCGCGCTTCATGGCCAGCACCGTGGCGTAGTAGATGTTCATCTGGTCGATCTCGCGCACCGATGCCGCGCCCAACCCGATCGTCAAAGCACTGCGGCGGATCGCCGTGGCAAGCCGTTCGCGTTGCGCCGCCGAAAGCGTCTTGGAGTCACGCACTCCCCGGATCGGGCGATGCCTGAGGGGCATCGCCAGCGCACAGGCGACCACTGGACCCGACGAAGGGGCGACTCCGACCTCATCGAGGCCAAGGATCACGCGGTGCCCATGCTCGCGCGACAGGCGAAGCTCGAGGCGTCTGGTCGGGACGATGACCGCCATCGGCAGAAGGCTAGATCATCGGAGGCGGCCGGCGCGGCACCTGGCTGCGCGGCCGAGGTTCAGCCGGGTCGGCGCTCGCGGAGCGAGGCCGCCTTGCCCACGCGACCGCGCAGGAAGTACAGCTGCGCCCGGCGTGCAACGCCATGCCGGACGACCTCGATCTTTTCGATGCGCGGTGAGTTGACCTTGAAGGTGCGCTCCACGCCAACGCCACTGCGCACGGCACGAACCGTGATGGAGCGGCTGATGCCGCCGCCGCGCAGGCGCATCACCGTGCCTTCGAAGACCTGGGTGCGCTCGCGGTTGCCTTCGCGTACGCGGGCCGAGACGCGGACGGTGTCGCCTGAGGCGAGCTCAGGCAGGTCGGTGCGCAACTGTTCTGCGGCGATGTCGTCGATGACGCTCACGATTTGACTCACAGTGACTTTGGCGCACCGGAACGGCGGCCGGAATTTCCAGGTCGGGCGGCCGAGTATATCGGACCGTATGATCGACCGGTGATAAAGGTCGGCTCGATCGTTATCCGGGTCAAGGACATCGAGCGCCAGAGCCAATTCTGGGCCGCCGCGCTCGACTACGTGCCGCGCGACGGTGACGATGACTCTTTTGCCCTGCTGCGGCCGCGCAACGGCACGGGACCCAACCTCAGTCTCGATCGCTGGCACGCCTCGCTGCAGATACCGCCGCGGATTCACCTGGACCTGTACGCGACCGACCGGGCCGCGGAGGTCGAGCGCCTGAAGAGCCTGGGGGCAACCGAGATCGAGTGGGCCGGCAGGCCGGCGGACGCCGACTACGTAATCATGGCCGACCCCGAGGGCAACCGTTTCTGCGTCATCGACGCTGCCGAAGAGGCTGAAGACTAGTCGCGCCGCTCAAGCAGATCCGGCCGCGCGGCGCGGGTGCGCTCGAGCGCCTGCTCGCGCCGCCAGCGCTCGACGGCGCCGTGGTCGCCACTGAGCAGGATGTCTGGCACGGTCATACCCTCGAAGTCCGGCGGCCGGGTGTACTGCGGGTATTCGAGCAGCCCGTCGGTGAACGACTCGTCGACCGTCGATAGCTCGTCGATGGCGCCCGGCAGCAGGCGCAGCACGGCGTCGATGACGACCATCGCCGGCAGTTCGCCACCCGATACGACGTAGTCGCCGATCGACAACTCCAGGTCGACCATCTCGCGTACCCGGGCATCGACGCCTTCGTAGCGCGGGCAGATCAGCAGCAGATGCTCGTGACCGGAGAGTTCGCCGGCGATCGACTGGTCGAAGACCCGGCCGCCGGGGTCGAGCAGGATGCGCAGCGTGGCCGGTCCGGCCAGCGCCGCCAGAGCGGCCGCAATCGGCTCCGGCCGCAGGATCATGCCCGCGCCGCCACCATATGGGTAGTCGTCGACGCTGCGATGGCGGCCGAGTCCCCACTGGCGCAGGTCATGTGCGGTCAGCGAGGCCAGCCCGCGCTCCAGGGCACGACCAGGAATGCTCGCGGCGAGCGGTCCCGGGAACGCTTCGGGGAAGATGCTCAGGATGTCGATGCGCAGCGCCGTCATGGTTGTGCTTCCGACTCATCGTCGCCGTCAATGCCCAGCGCTACCTCGTCGACCACGATCCGCCGCTCGGCCGGCGACAGCTCGCGTACGAAGGCCGACACCGCCGGCACGAGCAATTCGGCGCCTTCGCCGCGGACGACGTAGACCTCCGCCTCGCCCACGCGAAAGATGTCGCTGACCGTGCCCAGCGGACGGCCGTCAAGACCACTCACCAAGCACCCCACGATTTCGTGCCAGTAATAGGTATCGCCGGGCAGCTTCGCCTCCGCCTCCGCTTCGAGATACACGTCGCGCAGTTGCTCACTGCTGTTGCGGTCGTGGATCTCACGGAAGCGCACGAGCAGTCCCGGGCCGTCGCGCTGCACGGTCGCGACGGTCAGCGGGCGACCGTCGCCTTCGCGAAACAGCACGCTGCCGGGCGCAAACCGCTCGCTGTTGTCAGTCAGTGATTCGATGCGGACCATGCCGCGCAGCCCGTGCAGGCCGCGCACGACGCCGACCACCAATCGGTCGTCTCGACCCGCGTGCTGCAGGTCGCCGGTCATGGCGCTAGACGATCTCGAGCGAGACGGGCTCTCCCTCGCGCGCAGCGACAACCTTGAGCAGCGTGCGCATCGCCTTGGCCACACTGCCGTTGCGGCCGATGACCTTGCCCATATCCGCCTCGGCGACATGGAGCTCGATCACCCGTCCACCATCCTCGTCGAGGATTTTCACGGAAACTTCGTCAGGCTCATCGACAAGCGACTTGGCCACGTATTCGACCAGCGACTCGGCAGACATCGCGCGCCTACTTGGTCGGCTCAGCGGGCAGTACGCCCACTCGCCGGAAGAGTCGGGCGACGGTGTCCGAGGGCTGCGCGCCGCGGCTCAGCCAATCACGCGCCTTCTGCTCGTCGACGTTGACCTCGATCGGGTCGGCGCGCGGGTTGTAGTGCCCGAGAGTGTCGAGCGATCGCCCATCGCGGGCGTTGCGGCTATCGGATACGACGAAGCGATAGCTGGGCTGCTTGGTTGCGCCGACGCGGCTCAAACGGATGCGGACTGCCACTGTTTCTGAAATGCCTCCCTGGGGACGATGCTGAAAGGTTACTCGACCGACAGCAAGACGTGGACTTCGGTCACGTCGCCGTCGCTGATGTTGTACTCGAACAGGTGGCTGAACGGCGCCACGAAGGGCTGGACGTTCTGATCGTACGACTGGCGCCCGGCGGCCGGGATCAGCGATTCGAGGTCGCCCCGAGCGCCGTTGAGATCGACGTAGACGAAGCCCGCCGTGTCGCTTGGCGCGGCTGCGGTGGCCGCCTTGTAGCCCGCCTGCGCGGCGAGCGAATTCGGCCGCACCGCGGTCGAGCGCGTTGGCGACGAAGTCACCGCTGCCGATGAACAGCTCGCCGTCGGCGACGCTGACGCCGATGGTCACGTCGGGCACGCCGGCGACAGGCATGCCGGCCATCCCTGCTCCCCCGAGAACCGCGCCCGACACATGGATAAGGGTGATCGTGGCGTTCCCGTGAGCCTGGTCCTCGACAGTGATGCCAGCACCGCCGAACGCGGCAAACGAGCGGACGGCACCGACCAACCGCTCCACGCGCGAACGTGCGACCGTCTCGTCGTCAACGGTGGCCACCAGGCCGACGCCAAGCGCGCCGTTGGTGTCCGAAACGGAGACGCCGACGTCCTGGACGAAATCGAGGAAGCTCTGCGGGTCAGTGCCGAGCAGCTCACCGATCGCCTGCAGGCTCATCCCGCTGGCGCTGCCCCCGCTGGGCAGCGGCGCTGCCGTAAGTAGCTGCGTGAGGACGTACTTGATGCTCTGGCCGACATCGCGCTGCTCGACATAGACGAGCGTGTCGGGCGGCATCCGCTCGGCCAGCGCGGTGTGACGGTTGGACGGCATCGGCACCGAGCCGGGGCTCGAGGGCCAACTGGAGCGCACGTTCAGGGCGAGATGGTTGCCCTCCGCGCGTAACTCGCCGACGAGCTTGATCGGCGCAGTCAGCAGGCCGCTGACCGAGGTCATGCCCGGTACCAGCGAACCCAGCTGATCCGTGACCGACTGGGTCGCCCTGCTCGTGTCGAAGTAGAAGGTCGCCAGCCGGTCGGCGTGCAACGCCGCCAGTTGGTGCAGGAAGAAGTCGTCATCGGCCAGGCTGGGCTGCTTGCCAGCATTGACGTCCAGCGCGCGCTCGACATCGGCCGCGTTGTCCGCAACGATCAGCGCGTCACCAGTCGTCGCCAGCACAGTCGTGCCGCCGGGTGCGGTCCAGATCATCTGGTCGGCGCCATACGGCTGGCCGGTCCAGCCCGCGTCCTGGTGGGCCCTCACGGTTGTGTCGAGGGCCGTCGAATCCTTGACGCTGAACACGGCGGTCATGCTGCCTGTAACGGTCGAACCGGCGCCTGGATTGCCGAAGAGCGCGACTGTGCCCCCGAACCAGGGCTCGACGTCGGTCGTCCAGTTGAGCCCGCTGCCCGAACTGGTCAGCGCCTGGTTAAGCGTGTCGTCGATCTTCTGCTGGAAGCTCGACGGGTCGGCGAAGCCGGGAAAGTGGCTCATGAACGAGACCAGCTGGTCGTGCTGGTCGCCCGGGAAGTCCAGCCGCAGTTCGAGGTAGGCGCTCGCGTCGGCCGGCGCGTAGTGCGCCACGGGTGACGGGGAGCCGGTGCGCTGGACGGCGAGGTAGCCGACGCCGGCGACGACGCCGACAACCGCTATGGTGGCCACGAGCGCTATGAGCCAGCGCACGGTCCCGGCGCGCGTTATGCGGCCGGGCGGGCGTTGGCGCAGGCCCGGGCGTAGGCGAGAACACATCGTCGACGGAGTCGTGCGGCACAACTGGCGTACCGTCGACCGACGGGAAGCCGGCCGGCCGGACGCGCGAATTCGTGACTTCCTCGGCTGGAGTCTGGCCGCTGTCTGCAGGATCGCTCATGGGACCGCTCATGGTCGCATCTTCCTGCCCGGCCCGCCGCGGCCCTATGGCTCTATCGCCGTGGGCCGAAGGGCAGAAGTCCACGCCGGCCGCCGGCGCCGCCGAGTTGACGCATCATCCGCTGCATCTCGCCGAACTGCTTGATCAGCCGATTGACGTCCTGCTGAGTGGTGCCGGAGCCGCGCGCAATGCGCCGCCGACGACTGGCTGTCAGCACGTTGGGGTTGCGCCGCTCGTGTGGGGTCATCGACTGGATGATGGCCTCGACGCGGCGCAGGTCGCCACGGTCGACGGCCTGTTGCGCTTCGCGCGCCGCGCCGCCCATGCCCGGGATCAACTCGAGCAGGCCGCCAATGGGTCCCATGCGCTTGAGCTGCTGCATCTGGCCCAGGAAATCCTCGAGCGTGAATGCGTTGCGCTGCAGTTTGCGCGCCAGGTCCTCGGCCTGTTCCTGGTCCACGTTGGCCTGCGCCCGTTCGATCAGCGTCAGCATGTCGCCCATGCCCAGGATGCGCCCGGCCAGGCGGTCGGGGTGGAACGGCTCCAGCGCGTCGGTCCGCTCACCGGTGCCCAGGAACTTGACCGGCAGCCCGGTCACGGCGCTGATCGACAGGGCCGCGCCGCCGCGCGCGTCGCCGTCGATCTTGGTCAGCACCAGGCCGGTCAGCGCCGCGGCGTCGGCGAACGCCTGGGCGACGGCGACCGACTCCTGGCCGACCATGGCGTCGACCACCAGCAGCGTCTCCGACGGCTTGACCTGGGCCGACAGGTCGCGGATTTCGTCGAGCAGCGGCTGGTCGATCGAGGTTCGCCCGGCGGTGTCGAAGATGAGCACGTCGCGGCCCGGTCTGGCGGGCCGCGACGAGCGCGCCGGCCGCGATATCCGGAACGCTCGTGCCCGCCGGCGCGCGGTGCACCGGTACGTCGATCTGGCGGCCGAGCGCCTGCAATTGGTCGGCCGCTGCCGGCCGATACGGGTCGGCCGCGACGAGCAGCGGCTGGCGGCCCTGGTGCACGACTTCGCGCGCCAGCTTGGCCGCGGTCGTCGTCTTGCCCGAGCCCTGCAGGCCGACGAGCAGCACGGACGATGGTGAGCCGGTCAGACGGAACGAGCTGTCGCCGGCGCTCAGGATTGCCGTCAACTCGTCGTTCACGATCTTGATCACCTGCTGGCCGGCATTCAGGCTCTCGAGGACTTCCGTGCCGACCGCCCGAGCGCGGACGCGCGCCACGAAGTCCTTGACGACACGGAAGTTGACGTCCGCCTCGAGCAGCGCCAGGCGCACCTCGCGCATGGCCGCATCGACGTCAGCTTCGCTGACACGGCCGCGGCCGGTCAGCTGGCTGAGCGCATGGCGGAGTCGGTCGGAGAGATCGTCGAACACGGGTGGCCGAGTCTAGTCCGTCTGGCGTGCCAGAGCGTCCGCGCTGGAGGTCGGCCCTGCCCTACCCTCCGCGGATGGCCGCCGAGCCGCTGACCGACCCACACCTGCCGCCGCCCGAAGCCGCGCCCCGGCGCTCGCTGTGGCGCAACGGCGCCTTCGCACGTGTCTGGACCGCGGCCACGATCTCGATCTTCGGCAGCCTGCTCACGCGCATGGCGCTGCCGTTCGTGGCCATCCTGGTGCTGTCGGCGAACGCCTTCGACGTCGCCCTCGTGCGCAGCACAGACCTCGTCGCCATCCTCGTCGTGGGCCTTGTCGCCGGCGCCTGGGTTGATCGCCTGCGTCGCCGTCCGGTGATGATCTGGGCCGATCTCGGGCGGGCCCTCCTGCTGGCTACCATCCCCCTGGCGGCCATCGGCGGCTGGCTGTCGCTGCCGCAGCTGCTCATCGTCTCGCTGCTGGCGGCGATGCTGACCACTTTCTTCGACGCGGCCGACCGGGCCTACCTGCCGACCATCGTTCCCCGGCGCGACCTGCTGCGTGCGAACGGGGCGTTGTCGGCGTCGAGCTCGGTGTCGGAATTCCTGTCCTTCGGCTCGGCCGGCTTCCTCGTCCAGCTCATCGGCGGCCCGCTGACCATTGCCATTGACGCCGTCACCTACCTCATCTCGGCCGTGCTGCTGGGCTCGATCCGCGCGCGCGAGCCGGCGCCCCCACCCAAGCACGAACGCCAGCCCGTCCTGCACGAGATCGCAATCGGCCTGCGCCTGGTGGCCGGCCATCCGATCGTGCGCGCCAACACGATCGCCAGCATGGCCATGGCCGGGTTGTGGGGCGTCTTCGGTGCCACCTGGTACCTGTTCGCGCTCAACGACCTGGGGCTGGGCCCGGCGGCGATCGGCATCATCGCCGCCATGGGCGGCATCGGTTCACTTGTCGGAGCACTGGTGGCCGGGCGCGTGACGCGCCGCTTCGGCCTCGGTCGGACGATGGTCGCATCGCTGCTGTTGGCCGCCATCGGCAACCTGTTCATCCCGCTCGCGCCGTCCGGCGCGCCGATCGCTCGCGGCCGGTTTCCTGATCACCCAACAGCTGGTCGGCGACAGCTCCATCACCGTCTTCGACATCGCCGAGGTGTCGCTCCGCCAGACGGTCATCGACGACCGCGAATTGGGTCGCGTCAACGCCACGTTCAGCGTCGCCATCCACCTCGCCCAGCTCGTCTTCACGCTCGCCGGCGGTGCGCTGGCGCTGGTCATCGGCCTTCGCGCGACGGTCTTCCTGACGCCCCTGGGCGCGCTGCTGGCCGCGGTACTGCTGTGGCTGTCGCCGGTCGCGCGCTTGCGCAACGTGGAGGAGGCGCGCTAGGCGAACAGCGCCGCCACGAAGGCGTTGGGGTCGAAGTCGAGCAGGTCGTCGAGGCCTTCGCCGACGCCCACGAACAGCACCGGCACCTTGAGCGCGTCCTCGATGGCGAAGGCAATGCCGCCGCGCGACGTCGTGTCGAGCTTGGTCAGCACGATGCCTGTCAGCGGCGCCGTCTCGTGGAAGGCACGCGCCTGGGCGAGGCCGTTCTGGCCGGTCGTGGCGTCGAGCACGAAGACGACCTCCGGCTGCGCATCCGGCAGCCGTTTGGTGATCGTGCGCCTGATCTTGGCCAGCTCGTCCATCAGGTTCGTCTTGGTGTGCAGCCGGCCGGCGGTGTCGACCACGACGACGTCACTGCCGCGCGCCGCCGCCGCGTCGAGCGCGTCGTACACCACGGCCGACGCGTCGGCCCCGGCGTGATGGGCGACCAGCGGCAGGTTCGCGCGGCGCGCCCAGGTTTCGAGCTGCTCGATGGCAGCTGCGCGAAAAGTGTCGCCGGCCGCCAGCAGCACGTGCGCGCCGCGCTGCGCGAAACGATGGCCGAGCTTCGCCACCGTGGTCGTCTTGCCGGTGCCGTTGACGCCGACAACGAGCACGACGGCTGGTACGCCGGGTGCCGGCACGCGCGGCCACGGGACCGGGTCGCGGGGCGCGAACAACTCGCGCAGTTCGACCTCGACTGCCGAGGCGGGATCGGCCAGGTCGCGGCGAGCGCGGGCGCGGCCCACGACAGCGGCGGCCAGGGCGGCGCCCAGGTCCGCGGCGATGAGCGTCTCCTCGACGCCCTCCCATGCCTCGTCATCGGCGGAACCGGCCAGTAGCGAGCGCAGGCGCCCGATCATCCCCTGCCGGGTGCGCGCGACACCCTGCTCGTAGGTCAAGCCAGCGCTTCCTCGACAGCGGGTTCCGGCAGGCGCAGTGACACGATGCGGCTGACGGCGTCCTCGCCGAGCGTCACGCCGTATAGCGCGTCGGCGCCCTCGATCGTGCCGCGGTTGTGCGTGATGACGATGAACTGGGTGTGCTCGGACAGGCCGCGCAGCGCGCGCGAGAAGCGGCCGATATTGGCCTCATCGAGCGCTGCGTCAACCTCGTCAAGCACGCAGAACGGGACGGGTCGCACTTCGAGCATGGCCAGCAGCAGACTGACCGCCGTGAGCGCCCGCTCGCCGCCCGAGAGCATCGACAGCGGCTGGCGCTTCTTGCCCGGTGGGCGAGCATGAATCTCCACGCCGGTGGCCGACAGGTCCTGCGGATCGGTCAGGCTGAGCTGCGCTTCGCCGCCGCCGAAGAGTTCATGGAAACGGCGGGCGAACGCGCCTTCGAGTGCCGCGAAGGTGCTGCGGAACTGCTCGGTGATGAGTTCGCTCAGGGAAGCGATCAGCTCGCGTGTCGAGCGGATGGCCGTCTCCAGGTCGTCCCGCTGCGCGTCGAGTGTCTCGAGGCGCGAGTTCACCTCCGCGGACTCCTCGAGTGCATACGGGTTGCCCGCACCGAGATCGTGAAAGCGCCGGCGCAAGGTCGCCAGGCGGCCTGATGTGGGCGCCACCACGGTGTCATTGGCGGCCAGCCAGGCCTCCGTCAGCCGGCTGAGCATCTCCTCCATCTGCTCTGCGCTCAGGTCGTCGCGGATGTCGCTGCCGGCCGTCGCCGCCTCGAACAACGCGCGCTGGCCGTCTGCGCCGATGCCGGCCAGTTCGACGAGCAGCTGCTCGCGCTGCTGTTCCAACTGGAGGCGGTGCTCGATCGCCGCCAGCTCCAGGCGCCGGCTGGTCTGCTCGGCCACTCGCAGCCGATCGCGCGCCGCGCTCGCCTGGCGATCCGCCCCGGCCAGACGTTCGCGTTCGCCGGCACTCGCGCCGAGCACCGCGTGCAGCTCGCGCGCCAGCTCCTGCTCGATCATCTCGTGCTGCGCGAGTTGCGTAGCAAGCTGCTCGCGCCGCGCACCAAGCTGTGTTTCCAGCTCGAGCAGCCGCCGCTCCTCGGCGGTCAGTTCCGCCAGGCGCGCCTCGTCCAGAGCAAGGCCGACATCTGCCCGTCGACGCGCGTCTTCCCACCGCCCATACGCGGCCTGTTCTTCAGCATGTGCGCGGCGCAACTCATCGCGGCGAGCCTCAAGGCCGGCACGGAGCGCTTGGGCGGCTGCCAGCTGTGCCTCCGGCGAAGGTGCCGGTCGAGCCTGTTGAAGTTCGGCCAACTCGCCTTCGGCATGGCTAAGCGACTCTTCGGCCATACCGAGTTCATCGGTGATGGCCTCGACGCGCGAGCGCAGCCATGTCAGCTCGCGCTGCGCCTGCTCGTGCCGACCCTGGGCACTTCGCTCGGCGTCCTCGGCGAGTCGCACCTGCCGGCGAGCAGCGCCTCGTGTCTCCTCGAGCGCGCGGAGCGCTTCGCGCGCTTCTGCCGCAGCGGACTCGCGCTTGCCAGCTTCGGCGCGCGCTCCTGCGTTGTCGCCCTCAAGCTCTGTCAGCCGGGCTGCCGCTGCGTCGCGCAGACGCCGCCGCTCGAGCTGGCTCTCGCCGCTGGCGAGGCTAACCAACCCCTCGTCGCCGACGACCTCGCCGTTCACAGTGACTGCTCGCCAGCCCGCACCAAGGGTCGTGCGCAGGCTCAGCGCGGCTTCCAACGAGGGTACCCAGACGGCCTGCTGCGCGAGACGGGTGACGACCCCGCCCGGGTCGCGCCTGATTGCGTCGGCCAGTGCACCGCCGCCCAATTCGCCGGCCGCGTCGAAGATCGAGCGGGCCTGCGCCTGCGCCGCCGCCGAGCTCCCCGGGCGGCGGCCGGCGTCATCAAGCACAAGGTTGCCGCGACGGCCGGCAAGCGCAATCGCCGCGGCTGCATCCACGACGTACGCGGCCGCCCAGCTGCCGAGCAGCGCGCCCACGGCAGCCACCAGGCCGGGCTCGACCTCGAGCCCCTCTGCAAGCAACTGCGCACCGCGGGCGCGCGCCGCACGCACCAGCCCGTCGTCCTGGCCGGCGTGCACCTCTGCCTCGAGCCCGGACAGTTCCGCGCGGGCGCCCGCCAGCTGCATATCGGCCTCCGCCGCCTTGAGACGAGCGAGCTGCGCGGCCGCGTTGGCGGAGTCGAGCCGCCGACGCTCCGTGCCGGCGCCTGCCTCCAGCTCTTCGATGACGCGCGCCGCCTCGTCGAGCGCGGCCACTGCCTGTTGATTCTGCTCGGCAGCACGGGTGGCATCGCGCTCCAGCGTCGCGAGCCGCGAACGGTGCTCAGCAAGACTGGCCGTCAACTCGTCCACGCGCACACGCCGGGCGCGAGCTTCCGCGCTAAGCGCGGCCAACTGACGCAGCGCCGCCTGGTCATTGACCACAACCGAGAGTTCCGTGGCCGTTTCGGCCAGGCGGTGCTCGACCTGTTCGAGTTCGACGGCCACTGTGCTGTTACTTGGCGGACGCGCCCCACTGAGCACCCGCCGCGCAGCGCCGGCGCGCTGGTCCGCAGCGCCGCGTTCAGCCTGCGTCCGTGCCCGTTCCCGGGCAAGAGAGGCTCCCTCGGAGTCAAAGCGCGCAGCGGAGACGCGAAGCTCGGCCAGCCGGGCACGCTCCTCGTCGAGCGCGTTACGCTTCGCGCGCTCGACCTCTGCCTGGCGGCCGATCGCCGCGGACACCGCGGCCGCCTCGGCCTCTGCCGTGCGCAACTCGTTCAGCGCAGCATCGGCCGCCGCGCGCGCATGCTCGAGCTGGTCCTGTTCCTGGCGGGCCGTCGCGGCGGTGGCCAGCCAGCGTGCGCGTGCGGCGGCCAGCACGGCCTCCGCCAGCTCGGCACCGGCCGACTGGCGCGCCGCGAGCTGTTCCGCCTGGGCCGCCAGGCGGCGCGCCTGCGGTCGCAGCTCGGCGAGCAGGTCGCGCAGTCGTTCGAGGTTTGCCTCGGCTTCAGCCAGTTCGGCTTCAGCCTGCCGGCGCCGGCGCTCGTGGCGACGCACCCCGGCCACCTCCTCGAATAGCGGCCGGCGTTCCTCGGGGCGCAGTGCCAGCGCCTGGTCGACCATGCCCTGACCGATGAACAGGAAGGCGTTGTCGGCCAGGTTGCCGGCGTCGAGTAGCTCGACGAGGTCGCGCAGACGCACGCGCTGCCGATTGAGCAGGTACTCGTTCTCGCCCGATCGATACAGGCGCCGCCCGAGTTCGACCTCGCCGTAGTCGAGCGGCAGCAGCCGATCGGAGTTGTCGATCACCAGCGTCACGTCGGCCATGCCGATCGCCCGTCGCGCCGACGAGCCGGCAAAAATGACGTCCTCGGCGCGCCGCGTGCGCAGCAATCGGCCCTGCTCGCCGAGCGTCCAGCGCAGCGCGTCGGCAAGGTTGCTCTTGCCGCTGCCGTTAGGCCCGATGACCGCGCTGATGCCCGGCCCGAATTCGACCACGGTGCGATCGGCGAAAGACTTGAAGCCGACCAGGCGCAACGCCGTCAGCCGGCCGCGTGCCGCGATCGGCGCAGTGTCCCGATCGCTCAATCGCCGGCGCCCGCGGTCTCGCCCTGTTCGCGCTGCTGGTCGAGCTCGCCGAGCGCCTCGGTCGCCGCCCCTGTTTCCGCGTCGCGCCGGTTGCGGCCCTCGCCGCGCCCCATCGGCTGACCGCCCACGAGCACCTCGACGGTGTAATGGCGGGCGTGCGGCGGGCCTTCTTCGCTCACCAGCCGGTACACCGGCGCACGGCCGGTGCGCGCGTAGCTGGTCTCCTGGAGGACGCTCTTGGCCGGCTTGAGGTCCGCCGGATCGGGTCGCTGCTCGAGTTCAGGCGCAACCACGGTCAAGAGCCAGTCGCGTGCGCGGTCGAACCCGAACTCCAGGTAGACCGCGCCAACGACCGCCTCGAAGGTCGCCGCCAGGACTGACTTGCGCGTTCGCTCCCCGGCGGCATCGGCCCCCTGGCCGAGTAGCACGTAGGCGCCCAATTCGAGGCGCTGCGCAACACGGGCCAGGCCGCGCGCGGAGACGATCGCCGCCCGCCGAGTGGTCAGTGACCCCTCGTCTTCGTCGGGATGGCGGCGCCACAGCGCCTCCGACACGATTACCGAGATGACCGAGTCACCCAGGAACTCGAGGCGCTGGTTGGACTGCCCGGCAACGGGCTGCTCGTGCATGTAGCTGCTGTGGGCAAGCGCCTCCGCGAGCAGCGCGAGATCGTCGAAAGGGAGCCCGAGACGGTCGGCCAGCTGAGCCGCGGTCGTCATCGGGCCGCCAGCCGGCCCGTTACTGGTTGGAATGCTCCTCGACGTAGTCGACCGCGTCCTGGACGGTGCGAATCTTCTCCGCGTCTTCGTCGGAGATCTCCGCGCCGAACTCCTCCTCGAGGCTCATGATCAGTTCGACGAGGTCGAGCGAGTCCGCGTTGAGGTCGTCCACGAACGACGCCTCTGGCGTCACCTGCTCCTCGTCGACCCCCAGTTGCTCGACGACGATCTTCTTCATACGGTCATACGTCGAAGCTGTCACGTGCTCCCTCCTGTGTGGCGGTCATTTCCGCCCTCGCTGCTGTTGTCGAAGGCTCCGATCTCCCGCCCACGGTCCGCCGCCTCTCTGGCGACTCGCCCGAGCACACCATTCACCAGTCGGCGGGCTGGCTCGCCGCTGTATGTGCGTGCCAATTCAACCCACTCGGCGATGGCCACCCGGGCCGGAGTCGTGCGGGAGTGTAGCAGTTCGGCCATCGCGGAACGCAACAATGCGCGGTCCATGCGCGCCAGCGACACAACCGGATAGCGGGCGGCAGTAGCCTCGATCCGGGCGTCAATGGTGTCGCGCTGAGCAACCACTGTGTCCACGATGGAGCGCGCCAATTCGGCCGTCAGTGGCGCCGAACCTTCCTCCGCCAGTCGACGCTCCAGGATGCGCGGCGCCGTGTTCTGCCCGAAGTCCGCCTCGAACACGGCACCCAGAGCGAGCCGGCGCGCCTCGCGTTGCTCTTCATGCGAGGGCATCGGCAATCCGTTCGGGGATGCGTGCCCGCGCGGCCGTGGCGCCCACCTCCACCGCGAAGCCGATCATGCGCCGCCGCGCCCGGCCGTGCGTGATCAGTACCGTCCCCTTGACGCCCAGCAGCGGCGCGCCGCCCAGCCGCTCGTAATCGAAGCGGCGGCGAATGCGATTCAGGCCCGGCCGCATGAAGAGGTAGCCGAACGGCCCCAGCGGCCAACGTCGGAACTCATCACGCAGCATGTCGAAGATGAAGCCCGACAGGCCCTCGAAGAACTTGATCGTCACGTTGCCCACGGACGCGTCGCATACGACCACGTCGGCCGGGTGGTGCGGCAGATCCTTACCCTCGGCGTTGCCCAGGAAGCGCAGCTTGCTGGCCGTCAGCAGCCCGGTCGCCTCCTGAACTCGCTGCTCTCCCTTGCCGCCCTCCTCGCCGATTGACAGCAGCGCGACCGACGGATCGTGCACCCCGAGCACGCGCTCGGCGAAGATCGTGCCCATGGTCGCGTACTCGTAGAGGTTCTGGCCGGTCGAGTCAGTGGTGGCGCCGATGTCGAGCAGAACCATGGGGCCGCGGTCGGTCACCAGCTGAACCGCGAGCGCCGGGCGATCGACGCCGCGCAGCCGGCCCAAATTGAGGATCGACGCGGCAACACCGGCGCCGGTGTGCCCGGCAGTCACGACGGCGTCCGCGCGACCGTCCTTGACCAAGCGCATGCACACGTTGATGCTCGCGTCGCGCTTGCGCCGCACGGCGGTGGCCGGATGCTCGTCCATGGCCACCGATTCGCTTGCCTCGACGATGCTGACGTTGGCCGGCAGGCCACCGCCCAGATAGGGGGCCAGCTTGGCCTCGGCGCCGACCAGCAACAGGTCCGTCGCAGGATTGCCGCGCGCCCATTCGAGCGCGCCGACGACTATCTCCTCCGGCGCGTGGTCTCCACCCATGGCGTCCACCGCGACACGGATGCGCTGCGCCGGCGCTTCGGCGCCGGCGCGGAGAACGTCAAGATCCATCGACCAGCCTGGTGGGCTCAGCCCTGCGCTGGACCCTCGTTCTTGGTGCGCTCCTTGATGCGCACCGCCTCACGACCGGCATACCACCCGCAGTTCGGGCACGCGTGATGCGAGCGCTTCTGCTCGTGGCAGTGCGGACACTCCTCGAGCTGCGGCAGGGTAAGGGCATGGTGCGCGCGGCGCTCGCCCTGGCGCGCGTGCGAGACGCGCCGCTTGGGAACTCCCATCGATGACTCCTTGAACTAGGTTGTGGGTGCCGGCTACGCGGCTAGTGGGGCTGATGCTGGTCACGCCACTCGGCGAGCGAGGCGAGCCGAGGGTCGACAGCCTCTTCCCGATGCACGTGTTCGGTGACGGTGTTGAGATCCGTGCCGCAGTCGGGGCACAGGCCGCGGCAGTCAGGCCGGCACAGGACCGAGATGGGCTCGGCCAGCGAGATCGCCTCGCGCACCGGCTCGCCCAGGTCGAGTTCGTGATGGTCGTCGAGGCGCAGCGCGTCGAGCTCGGCAGCATGGTCGAGCGGGAGGCCGGTATCGATGTCGATCGACGGCAGCGCTATCTCTTCTATGTCGACCGTGATCGGCGCTGTGATTGGCGCCAGGCAGCGGCCGCAGTACACCTCGATCGCCGTCGTCAGGTGCGCGCGCGCCAGGATGCTGCGTCCGGTGCGCGACAGGCGCACCTCGCCCTCGATCGGAACCGCCAGCGCCAGGTCATCGGCAATGTGAAGGTCGACGTCGTCGACCGGGTAGCGTCGCTCCGTGCCGGGTGCCGCGCGCAGCAATTGCGCGACGTTGTAGCTAAGCACGCGATGCTTCGCGCGGGCGGCCGGCGAGGCTCGCGCCGCCGTCGGCCTCGGCCGCGTTCTCAGTCTGGCCGGCATCGGGCAGGTGGCGCTCGTCGAGCAGCGCCAGGCCGCGCTTGATGCTCTGCAGCGCGCGCACGCACTCGCCCTCGAGTTGGACCAGCACGCTCTGCGCGTACTCGTCAGCGCCACGGCGGATCTCGTCCGCTTCGCGCTGTCCCTCGGCGATGATCTCCTGCGATTTGATATCGGCGGCCTTGGTCAGCTCACGCTCTTCGATCAGGAAGGCGGCCTGCTCCTGCGCCCGGGCGAGGATCCGCTCGGCCTCCTCCTGGGCGCGCTCGACGATGCGCTCCGTTTCCTCGTTGATGCGCTTTGCCGCGCGCACCTCTTCGGGCACGGCCACGCGCAATTGATCGAGCAGGTCGAGTGCCCTCGCCTGGTCGATGATCACGTTGCTCGTCAGCGGCATGTTGCGCCCGCTGGCGATCAGTCGCTCAAGCTGTTCGATGAGGAAGATGATGTCGATGGGAGTGGCCTCCGTACGCCCTCGGCCGCGGCCGCCCTGGCCGGGGTGTGCGCCGTCAACGGGCCATTGTAGGGCCTAAGTCCTCAGGCGGCGGATGGCTGCGGCGGGCACCATGCCGCTGATGTCGCCGCCGAATGCGGCAATTTCCTTGACCAGGGTCGAGCTCAGATAGGCGAATTCGAGCGAGGTCATGAAGAAGACCGTATCGACTGCCGGCGCGAGCTTGTGGTTGGTGTGCGCCATCTGCATCTCGCTCTCGAAGTCGCTCACCGCGCGCAGCCCACGCACGATGAACTGCGCCTGCTGATGCACCGCGAAGTCGACCGTCAGCCCATCGAAGCTCTCCACGCTGATGCCCGCGGCGACGGGTCCGAGTTGATCCGAGATCGCCTCGCGGATGGCGGACATGCGTTCGTCGAGCGACAGCATGGGTGACTTGCGCGGGTTGACCAGGACACCCACCACCAGCCGCTCGAAGACCCCGGCGGCGCGACCAATCACGTCGATATGGCCGAAGGTGATCGGGTCAAATGAGCCCGGGTAGACCGCTCGCGTCATGACCCCTCCTGCCGCTCGTAGAAGCTGAGCATCGTTTCGCCAAACCTGCGCTGCCTGATCCGCCGCAGGGCGCCCACGGCATCAGGCAGCGACGTCCTCCAGAAGTGCTTACCCACCACCAGCGCTCCCTCCGCCAGCCAGCCCAGCTGACTGTCGCCGAGCAGCGCCAGTGCCGGCTCGAGCGTAGGTTCATCGTACGGCGGGTCGGCAAGGCAGGTGGTGAACTGCGCCGAGAGCGACGGCCTGCCGGAGCGCAGGTGCGCCAGCACCTCGCCGCGCACGATCCAAGCCCCGGCCAGTCCAGCCCGCTCCAAGTTCTGCCGAATCACCACACAGGCGCGCTCGTCACGCTCGATGAAGGTCACCTGCGGCGCTCCGCGGCTGAGTGCCTCGATGCCCCCGGCGCCGCTGCCCGCGAACAGATCCAGGAAAGGCCCCTCCAGCCGGCCGTCGGCTTCCAGCGCCGCAAAGAGCGCCTGCTTGACTCGATCCGACAGCGGCCTGGTGCCACTCGCCGCGACGAGGCGCGTGCCCCGCGCGGCACCGGCGATGACTCGGCTGGCCAGCGCTCCCGACACGCCGATCAGGTCTCCATGGCGTCAGCAACGACATCGCCGGCACCGACCCGCTCGAGCCAGCCATGGCGCAACTCGTGCTCGAGCCGAGGGTAATCGCTGCCAACACGTCCGTGTTCATCGAGAATCTGCTCTGCCAGCGAGCGAGCGGCGAGCGACAGGCGGCGGTGTTCGGGGCGCATCAGGCTGGCCACCCGCAGCGGCGGCAGTCCGCTCTGGTTGAGTCCGAGCAGCTCGCCCTCGCGGCGCTGCTCGAGGTCCAGCTCAGCCAGCGCAAATCCGTCACGGGTGGCCGCCAGCGCGCGAAGTCGGGCGACGACCGTTGCCTCCTCGTCGCCGACGGGATGGTCGGGATCGCGCGGGAAACGTTCACTCACCAGCACGCAGTACGACGCGGCCTCGCCACGACCGACACGCCCGCGCAACTGGTGCAACTGGGCGAGGCCGAAACGATCGGCGTCGAGGATGAGCATGACTGTCGCCTCGGGGACGTCGACGCCTACCTCGAGCACGGTCGTGCCGACCAGGATCTGCGTCTCGCCGCTGCGGAAGCGCGTCATCCGCTGATCCCGTTCGGCCGCCTTCATCTGACCGTGCACGATCTCGATCTGCGGCAGCGGCAGTGAGACGCCGGCCACCTCAGTCGCGGCTGCCCAGTTGTCGGTCACGAGTTGTACTGCCGCCTCCACCGAGCGCGCGCCCGAGTCGGCATCCTCTTCGACCAACGGCACGACGATGAACGCGCGATGGCCGGCGGCCACCTCCTGGGCCATGAGCGCCAGCGCCCCCTGACCGCCGTCGTTGCGCCGGACCAGCTCGTTGGCCGATCGGATTCCCGTGCGCACCTCCATGCGCCCGGCCGGTAGCGTGCGCAGGTCGGACACGTCGAGATCCGCATGGACTATCTGGCCGAGCGTGCGCGGAATGGGCGTCGCGGTCATCAGCAGCACGTGCGGTGCCTCGCCCTTGCGGGCCAGCGCCTCGCGCTCAGCCACGCCGAAGCGATGCTGCTCGTCGACCACCACCAGGCGCAGGTCGGCGAAGTCAACCGCTTCCTGGACCAGCGCATGCGTGCCGACGACGATGCGCCCACGGGACCGACCGTCGGTCGTGCGCTCCACCGGTGCGGCGAGCAACTCGAGCGCGCCGCGGCGCTCGGCACCGGTCAGTGAACCGGTCAGCAGCACCACGTCGTGGCCGAGCGGCTCGAGCAGGCCGGTCAGCGTCTGGGCATGCTGGCGGGCCAGTAGATCGGTCGGCGCCAGCAGCGCGCCCTGGCCGCCGACATCGGCCACGAAGGCGAGCGCCAGCCCGGCGACCGCAGTCTTGCCCGAGCCGACGTCACCCTGCAGCAGACGCATCATCGGCCGCTCCCCGGCGAGATCCTCGCGCACGGCCGCCAGTGCATTGCGCTGATCGTTGGTCAGGACGACGGCGGCGCCCGCCGCGTCGGCCGCCTCTCCAGCGCGCCGGCGGCGCTTGCGCGCCTGGCCGTCGATGACCTGCTCCACCGCGGCGATCGCGGCCTCGTAGCGTGAATCGCTCACGACGATGGGCCGGGCGTGCTCGGTGCCGCGCTGCCGGCGCCGCGAGAGCATGCCCAGCTGGAGCGCCAGCAACTCGTCGAAAGCGAGTCGCCGCAGCGCGCGGTCGCGTTGCGCGAAGTCGTCCGGGAAGTGGGCGGCCTCGACCGCCTGGCCTATGCCGATCAGCTCGAGTCCCGTTTGGTCACGCACTTCCACCGGCAGGTACTCGCCGAGCGCCGGCAAGGCGGTGTCGAGCGCCGTCCGGATGCGCGCCCGCAGATAACCGGCGCTGACGCCGGCCGTCAGCCGGTAGACGGGCACGATGCGGCCGGTGTCGAGTGACTCACCGTCGGCCGGGCCGAACTCCGGGTTCTGGAAACGCGGCAGCCAGCCACGCAGCTCGACCTTCCCTGAAAACGTGACGACGTCTCCGGCGTGGAGCCGCCGCTCGATGTAGCGCCGCCCGAACCAGATCGCCTCGGCCTCGCCGGAATCGTCACGCAGACGCGCCACCGTGCGTTGGATACGCCGCCGGAAGCCTTGCTCGATGCGCAATTCGACGATCTCCACCGTCGCGCTGACCGGTCCCTCGGGCGGCTGCTGACGCAACTCGCGCAAGGTCACCTGGTGGCTGAAGTCGTGGTAGCGCCGCGGCAGGTGGAAGAGCAGGTCGCGCACGGTGTAGATGCCAAGGTTGGCCAACCGGCGCGTCGCGGCAGGTGGCGTCAGCCCGGCCGCGCGCAGTCCAACGCCAAGCGGATCGGCGGCCGGCGGCGCCGCCACCACCGCCACTACTCGGCCGCGACGAGGAAGTCGTAGTGCGGCTGGCCGCCCTCGACGAGCTCGATTTCGACCCCGTCCAGCTCGCCGTGCAATGCGTCGCGCAGCAGCTCTGCCGACTTGTGGTCGACATCGCCCCCGCGGTAGATCGTCAGCAGTTCGAAACCGGGCTTGAGCTTGCGCGCGGCGCGCACGATGGCCGCGGTCCGGTCGCGGTCGGCGGCCAGCAGGCGATCGCTCGGGCCGAGCACGATGTAATCGCCGCGTCGTACCCGGTGCGTTCCCATGCGCGCGTCACGCACCGCAACGGTCACCTGGAACGACTGGATGCGCTTTGCCGCGGCTGCCATCTGGCGCGTCGCGCTACGCAGGCCGGCGTTGCCATCGAGCGCCAGCATGGCCGCAATGCCCTCAGCCTGGTTGCGCGTGGAAACCACCTCGACGTGCACCTTGGGACACAGCTCGCCCGCCTGCCGTGCAGCCAGCCGGACGTTGGGGTTATTGGGCAGCACAATTACCTCATTGCTGCCCAGTTGCTGGATGGCCTCGGCCAGCTCGCCGGCCGAAGGATTGGCGCCCTGGCCGCCCTGGACCACGGCGGCTGCCCCGAGCGAGGCGAAGACGCGCGCCAACCCCTCGCCGGCTGCGACCGCCACCACCTGCAGGCCATCGCTGAACTTCCCCGCGGCCACCGCGGCGTCGGGCTCGCTGCCGAGCCGCTCGGCCGCCAGCGCCGCTACCTGGTCGACGCTATCGTCGGCCGCTTCGGGCGCCTCCTCGCCGACCGCGCGCTGAGTCACCTCGGTGGCCTGGCGGTCGAGATTCTCGATGTTGATGTGGCTCAGCGTGCCCAGTGACAGGCCGTAGGCAACGACCTTGTCGGGCCGCTCGGTGTGAACGTGGACCTTGACCACGCGCTCGTCACCCACCACGAGCACAGACTGGCCGAGTCCCGCCAGGCCCTGCCGGACGCCGGGTATGTCGATCGGGACGCCGTCGTTGTGCGTCACATAGGAAGACCGTCTCGTACCCGTAGCCCTCCGCCTCAAGGGCGGCGTAGAGCGGCAGCGCGATGTCGTGCGGCACCCGATTTGTCTGTGGCGGGTGTTCTCCGCGCACCGACGCGAGCGTGCCGCGCAGCAGGAGCTCAAGGCCTCTGCCGCCGGCGTCGACCACGCCGGCGCGACGCAGTACGGCCAGCAATTCGGGAGTGCGCTCGACCGACGCCGACGCCGCCAGTACAGCCGCCGCGACCACGTCCTCCAAGGATGCGTTCGTGCCGGCCGCGGCGACCGCCGCGTCCGCGACATCGCGGGCGACGGTGAGGATCGTCCCTTCGACTGGCTGACTCACCGCCTTGAAGGCGGCATCACAGCCCTGCCGGATGGCCGCGGCAAATTCGCGCCCGCCGACCAGCTCCACATCGGCGACCGACTCGCCCACGCCGCGAAAGAGCTGCGACAGGATGACGCCACTATTGCCTCGCGCGCCCATCAGTGCGCCGAAGCTCAGGGCCGCGCCGACGGCAGCCACGCTGCGCTTGTGTTCAGGGACGGCTTCGGCTTCCTTGATGGCGGCCTGGACCGTGGCCAGCATGTTCGAGCCTGTGTCGCCGTCAGGTACCGGGAAGACGTTCAACGCGTTGACCTCGTCGACCTGTGCGCTGAGGGTCGACGCGGCGTGGCGCAACGCCGACAGCAGGCCGGGCCCATCCCAGCCGCTGTCGTGCTCGATCAACTGCGATCGCCTACCGGCGAGGTCATGCCGGTCTGCTCCGCCACCGGTCGGCCGTCTACACGCACCACCAGCTCGTCGATCGGCCGGCCAAAGTCGCGCAGCACGCGGTAGCGTACGGACTCGCCGACGTTGGCTGCGACCTGAGCAGCGGGGACGTGGGCCGCGATGTGCACATCGAGCGTCACGCGCAGCCGGCCATCGAGCGCGATTCGTACACCGGGCGTGCCGTTGAGCCGCAGGCGTCGCGACCAGCCGCTGATACCAGTGGGCCGGCCTCACGGCGGTCACGCCGTAGCATGCTGAAGCTGCCTCGCGCACTGTTCGCGCGAGTGTCATCGCGTCGATCTCCGCTCCTCCGCGCGCCGCCCGCGGCGAGTCTGTCGCGCTGGGCATCGTGCTATAGTAGCCAGCCGGTTGCGCCGCATCGGGGCGCTGCCAACTTCCCACCTTTTGGAGATATCGTCAGACCATGGGTCGTGCCTGCGCCATCTGCGGCAAAGTGTCGATGGGTGGTTTCAATCCCCAGTCGACCGGGATGAACCGCGTCCGCGCTCACCGCCGCTGCCAGCCCAACCTGCAGCCGATGCGCCTTGCCCAGGCGGGCGTCTCGCGCCGGGCGATGGTCTGCACCCGCTGCCGCCGCACGCTCCAGAAGACCGCCTGACGGCGGCCGGGCGCCAACCGGGCGCGACCGGGAGTCCTACGTCGCGCTGTCGAGCCAGATCGTCATCGGGCCGTCGTTAACCAGCTCCACCTGCATCTCGGCACCAAAGATGCCGCACGCAACGGTCACGCCACGCGCCTCCACGGCCGCGGCGAAACGCTCGTACAGCGTCTCGCCCAGTTCGGCTGGCGCGGCGTCGACGAACGACGGCCGGCGCCCGCGACTCGTGTCCGCGAAGAGCGTGAACTGGCTGACGATGAGCATCTCGCCACCAACGTCGATGAGTGACCGGTTCGTACGTCCGTCGGTGTCGCGGAAGATACGCAGCTTGACCACCTTGTCGGCCATCGCGTCGGCGTCAGCCGCGGTGTCGCGCCGGCCAACGCCGATCAGCACCAGAAGTCCGGCGTCGATCGAACCGACCAGCTTGCGCTCCGCGCGCACCTCGGCACGCGCCACCCGCTGGATCAGCAGCCGCACCCGCTCGACCGGCTATTCGGCCGACAGCGGCGCTGTCGCCGGCAGGCCGTCCGGCGCCGGGCTCGCGGCCCGTCTGACGGCCTCAATCTCGACCGCCGTGTCGCGGCCGCGCTGGAAGAGCGCTGAGCCAACAACGCACACGTCGACGCCGTAGAACCCGGCGATCGCAGCCGTCTCCGCGCTAACCCCGCCATCGACGTGAACGCGCCCGTCCGGGCGGCCGGCCAGCAGCCGGCGCGCCTCGGCGATCTTGGGGGCGTGCTCGGCCATGAAGTGCTGCCCACCCCAGCCGGGTTCGACGGTCATGATCATGATGATCGTGAGCTCATCGAGGTACGGCGCCACGGCAGACGTCGGCGTGGCCGGACTGACAGCCAAGCCGGCCAGGCGGCGGGCAGCGCGGATCCGCTGAAGCGTTTCGCGCTTGACGTCGGGCGATTCGTCGACCTCGACGTGAAAGGTGACGCTGTCGGATCCGGCGTCCAGAAAGCGCGGCACGTAGCGCGCCGGTTCGGAGATCATCAGGTGGACGTCGATCGGCAGCGCCGTCAACCGGCGCACGGCGGCCACAACGTCCGGGCCGAAGGTGATGTTCGGCACGAAGTGGCCGTCCATCACGTCCAGATGCAAACGATCGACGCCGGCGCGCTCAAGTTTGCGCACGACCCGGTAGAGGTTGCCGAAGTCGGCTGTCAGGATGCTGGCGGCCACCTCGGCTTGGTGCATCGGCGGTCGCGCGGTCAGTCTTGCTTCCGCACGCCGAGCGCGGCCGCGCTCTGCATCACGAGCAACTGTCGTCGGCGCGCGACCGCGGCCGGCGGCGGTTCGCCTGCCCGGTCGGCCGCCAGTTGGCCGCAGGCGGCGCCGATCTCGGCCCCCCGGTTGCGACGTACGGTGGTCGAGATGCCGGAAGACCGGACGACGGCCGCGAACGCGTCGGTGCGATCGAGCGAGCTCGGCTGCCATGGCGTGTGGGCGACGGGATTCATGGGGATCAGGTTGACGTGTGCCAACTGCCCACCGAGCAGGCGCGCGAGTGCCAGCGCGTCTTCACGCGTGTCGTTGATGGCATCGATCATCACGTACTCGTACGTCACGCGGCGGCCGGTCGCCTTGGCGTACTCGGCCGCCGCGGCCACCACCTCATCGACCGGGTAGCGGCGATTGAGCGGCACCAGCACGTCGCGCAGTTCCGGCCGCGCCGCATGAAGCGACACGGCCAGCGTGTATTGCGGCTTGAATGCCGTCAATCGCGCGATGCCGGGCACCACGCCGCTGGTGCTGATGGTGATGTGACGCGCACCGAGGCCGAGCCGAGCTCGATCGGTGATCGCCTCGGCGGCAGCCAGCACGCGTTCGGTGTTGAGCAACGGCTCGCCCATGCCCATGAACACGACGTTCGTCACCCGTTGGCCGACGCCGGCCAGCCAGTGGCGCCAGAAGCGCACCTGATCGACGATCTCGGCGACCTCGAGGTCGCGGCCGAAACCCAGTTCACCTGTCGCGCAGAACGGGCAGCCGACGGCACATCCGGCCTGGCTCGATATGCACACGGTGGCTCGCGCGCGGCGCCAGCCGCGCGCCGGGTAGCGCATCAGGACCGACTCAACCAGCGCCCCGTCATCGAGCCGGTGGAGCGCCTTCTGGGTGAGGCCGCGATCAGCCGGCCGGACGTCGGTCTCGGCCAGCGTGCACAGGCGGAAATGCTGTTCCAGTTCGCTTCGCAGCGGGCCCGGCAACGTGTGCAGCTCGTCCGCCGACTGGGCGGCCGCCGACCACAGGTGGTCGGCCAGTTGCCGGCCACGATAGGGCGGCTGCTCGCGAGCGGACAGCCAGCGTGCCAGCTCCGCCGGGCTCAGGCCGGACAGGCCCGGCCGATGGTCGCGCAGCCCAGGCCGAGGCATATCGACGAGTGGCTGCACCCATGGCTCCGCCGCGGCATCGGACCCCATCAACGCATCCTACCCTCAAGCGCCGTCGTCGGCCGCCGACGGCGATGCCACAACCGATCCGACCAGCACCCGGCGACCGCGCAGCAGCTCAGCCGCGCCCATTCGCCGCCCGCCTGCGGGTTGCACCTCGATCAACTCCAGCAACCCGTCGGCTGTCGACATCGCGACCCGGTTGGCGGGCAGCGACAGCAGAACGCCCGGCCGGCGAGTCGCGCCACCAGGGAGCGGGCGCGCGTCCCAGACGATGATCCGGCCGGCCACGGTTTCCAGGAACGTGCCCGGCCACGGCTGGTAGGCGCGTACCTGGCGGTCGAGGTGCATCACGCCAAGCAACGGATCGAGGCGGCCATCCTCCCGGCGCAGCGGCCGAGTCAGCGTGGCGCCCTCTGCCGGCTGGGCCGTCGGATGGATCTGCCCGGCCAGCCACGGCGCGATGGTTTCATCGAGCAGGTCGGCGCCGATAACCGCCAGGCGCGCTTCGAGCTCGGGAGCCCACTCATCGCCGCTCAACGGCACACTCCGGTGGGCGACGATCGGACCGGTATCGAGCCCGACGTCCATCCTGATGATGGTCACGCCGGTGACCTGGTCACCGGCCAGGATGGTCGCCGGAATTGGCGTCGCACCGCGATGGCGCGGCAACAGCGACGGATGAATGTTGAGCGCCCCGCGGCGTGGCGCGTCGAGCAGTGCTGCCGGCACGATCTGGCCGTAGTCGGCCAGCACCACCAACTCGGGTCCGGCGCCGAGCACCTGCCGGATCGTTGCATCGTCGCGCAGCCGCGCCGGCCTGAGCACCGGCCGTCGGTTCTCGAGCGCCCAGTGGACAATCGGCGGCCGCTGCTGGCCCGTTTCGCCCGGCCGTTCGGGAGCGCTGATGACGCCCACCAAATCGATGAGCGGGTGGCGCGCCAGGACCGTGGCGATGGGCACAGCGAACTCCCCGCTGCCCAGAAACAGCGTCCGCGCGGCCTGGAAGCCGCTCGGTGCGCTCACGCCAGGGGCGCCAGCTCCTCGTCGCCCGACGCCTCATCAGCGGTTTGAGCGACAGGGATCAACTCGTCCATCGACTCCAGGTAATCGATGTACAGCTTGCCCTGGAGATGGTCGAGCTCGTGCTGCAGCGCCCGGGACAGCAATCCTTGCCCGGTCAGCTTGATGCGCCGGCCGTGCCGGTTCTGGGCGACCACCCACACCTGCTCGCGACGCGTCACGTACGCGACGTAACCGGGGATCGACAGGCAACCCTCAAGGTCGCGATCGTCGCCACTCGAGCGGACGATGCGTGGATTGACCAGTTCGTGTAGGCGGCCCTCGACCTCGACCACGCACGCCTGTAGCGCGATGCCCAGTTGTGGCGCGGCGAGACCGACGCCGGGTGCCGCGCGCATCGACTCGGCCAGGTCGTCGAGCAGTTCGTGCAGGTACTTGCCGAAGGCGTCCACCGGCTCACCCTTGAGGCGCAACCGCGGATCGCCGAGCGTGATGATCGGCTGGATCGTCATTGGCGGCGAGTATACGGGGAGTCACCGGCAGGGCCGCCGGGCTCGCATTGGGTTGGCCGGGCCGCGTAGCTCACAGCAATGTCTCGGGGTCGATATCGACCGACCACGGCGATCCCGGGTCGCCGCCCAGCACGTCGGCCGGGCGATCCCCGCGCAGCACGACGTGGAAGCGCCAGCGCCCTGCGCGCCGGGCGACGTACGCCGGGGCCGGCCCGAGCACCTCTACCGCGGCGTCTTGCGCGGCGGCGCGGCGGCGCAGTTCGCCAGCCAGTGCCGCGGCCCTGGCCAGCGCTGCCGCACGATCCTCCAGGGCAACGGTGAGCTTGATCAACTGTCCGAACGGCGGCGAGCGGAAGCTGCGGCGCGACTCCAGCTCGGCCTCGTAGAACTCTTCACCGGTGCCATGCTCGATCGCCCGAATGACGGGGTGCTCGGGCAGGTAGGTCTGGATCAGGGCCAGCCCACGACGAGCACCGCGCCCGGCGCGGCCGACCGCCTGCGCGAGAAGTTGATAAGTCCGCTCGGCGGCGCGTTCGTCGGGCAGATTGAGGGCGATATCGGCCGACACGACACCGACCAGCGTGACGCTGGGCACGTCGAGCCCCTTGGCTACCAGCGCCGTCCCGACCAGTACATCGAGCCGGCCGGCGGCGAGGTCGTCGATCACGCGCACCGCCGCGCCGCGCTGCTCGACCACGTCGCGGTCTAAGCGAGCGACGCGGAGTTGTGGGAAGCGGATCGCCACCTCGCGTTCGACACGCTCGGTGCCGCCGCCCAGGTAGCGAATGCGCGGCGATGCACACGCCGGACAGCGCCGCGCGACCGGCGCCGTGGCACCACAGTGGTGACAGCGCAGCGCCACCGCCGCGGCATGGAAGACCAGAGGTCGATGGCATTCGGGGCAGATCTGCACGTAGCCGCAATCACGGCATACGACAACCGAAGCGCTCCCGCGACGATTTATCAACAGGATCGCCTGTTCACCGTCGGCCGTGCGCAGCGCGCCCAGCTCATCGACGAGACGGCGCGACAGAAGCCCGCGGTTGCCCTCGGCCAGTTCGGCGCGCAGGTCGACGACCTCGACCCGCGCAGGTTCACCGGCGAGCCGATCCGGCAAACGGTGGTATTCGTACTCGCCCAGCCGGGCGCGACCGAAGGTGGCTACGTCAGGCGTGGCGCTGCCCAGGATCACCGGTGCGCCCGCCAGCCGGCCGAGTACCACGGCCAGGTCGCGCGCCTGGAGCCGCGGCGTGCGCTCGGACTTGTACGACGGGTCGTGCTCCTCGTCGACGATCACCAGCCCGACGTCGGCCAGCGGCGCCAGGACGGCAACGCGCGTGCCCACGACGAGGTTGACCTCGCCGGCGCGGATGCGCCGCCACTCGTCACCGCGCTCGCCGTTGGACAGGCCACTGTGCAGCAGCGCGACCTCGATCTGGAGATCGTGCTGCAGCCGCTCGAGCAGCGGCATGGCAAGCGCGATCTCGGGCACCAGCACCAGCGCCGGCCGCTCCGCGCTCAGGCAGGCCGCGATGGCGGCGGCGTAGACCGCGCTCTTGCCCGACGCAGGCGCGCCCTCCAGCAGCAACGTCGCATGCCGTCGCTCGCGTACGAGCTGGCCGACGTGGTCGACGACGGCAGCCTGTTGGCTGGTCAGCTGGGCGTCATCGGGCAGAGTGCCGCGGGACGGCTCCGGCCGGCCGGCCATTGGCCGCCGTTCGACGCGCTCGGTGGTCAGCTGGACGAGTCCGCGGCGGGCCAGGCCGGGCAGTGGGCTAGACCCGTATGTCCTGGCCAGTCCGGCCGCGGGCAGCGGTTCGCCCGTCGCGAGCAGGGCGGTCAGCACGGCGAGCTGTCGCGGACCGAGGCCGGCCACGGGCGAAGTGTCGCCGGTCGCCACAGCGCGGGCTGCCGTGAGTCCGGCGGGAGTCAACTGCGCCCGCCGCTCGACCTTCTCTCGGCTGTTGGGCGGCAGGATCCGCCACTCCGTCTCGACTCCGTCGTCCCCCGGCCGCACGGCACGTTCGATGCGCTCGAGCATGCCCGGCCCGAGCATCGCCCGGACGACGAGAGCCGGTGGCGCGAGGTAGTGTCGGGCGACGTGGCGCGCGAGCTCCAGCTGCAGCCCTGGCAGCAGCGGACCTTCGCTGCGAACGCGCGCCAGCAACGGCTTCGTGTCGCGACCGGGTTCGCCCTCGGCGTCGCCCAGCACGACTCCGATCGCCCGCCGGTGGCCGTACTCGACCAAAACTGCCTCGCCCGGTGCGATTTCGCCAGTTGCCTCGGTGACGTGATAGGTGAGCGTCTGGCCGCCCGCCGGCCCTACCGCATCGACGGCCACCTCGACGTGGCGTACGGAAGGGGAAGCAGGGACCGCCGCCGAAGGATCCACGAGCACGTGCGCCGAGCCGCGATCAGCCGGCGCGGGGCACGCCTGCGTCCGCGATCCAGCCCCTTTCCAGCAGCCAACGGTGGACGAAATCGGCACACGCATCGGGCATTCCGATGCGCGTGTCCACGGTGAGGTCGTAGACGGGCTGCCCGCGCGCGTCGGTCAGTTTGGGGTCGAACAGGTTCCTGTCGTCGAGCTCGGGGTGGACGGCCTTCCAGATCTTCATGTCTAGGGCCTCGCGTTCTCGCTCGCCCAGCAATAGATCGGCCAGCGTGGCCCGCGACCCCGGGTTCTCGCGCCTGACCTTGCGCAGCTGGCGTTGCATGCGGATCTTCTCGGGCGCCCAGAAGAGAACCGTGGCCACCGGGAGAGCACGCGCCGCGCGCTCCTCGCTGGCCAGGAATGCCGCCAACCGTCCTTCGAGGATGAATGGTGACGACGGACTCGCCGTGCGGATCAGGGACGACTGCAGGTCGTCCATCTCCTTGTCGATCTCTGGATCGCGATCGACGAACTTCGAGGTGTCGATTCCGGTCCGAATGCGGAACTCCTCGCCGATCTTGATATTCGGGATCCCATAGCGCTCGCCGAGGAGGTTGGCAGCCGTCGTCTTGCCCGTCCGTGATGGCCCGGAGATGACGATCGCGACGGTCGGCCGCTGGTGGTCGGTCATCGCTGTGGCTCGCGCAGCGCAGCCAGGACAGCCTCCAATTCGTCCGGCAAAGGCGCCTCGGCACGCACGAGATGCTCGCCGGCGGGCGACATGAACTCGACGCGCCAGGAATGCAGGAACAATCGCGCGAGGTCGTGCGGCCCCTTGCGTGCCACCCCGGTCGCATAGGCCGGATCACCGGCCACGGGGTGTCCGAGCGAGGCGAGGTGCACCCGGATCTGGTGCGTCCGCCCGGTGATCAGGTCGACCTCCAGCAGCGTCCAGCCGCTGAACCGCTCGCGAACGCGGTAACCGGTGATCGCCGGCCGCCCGGCGGCAATGACGGCCATCCGGCCGAAGTGACGCGGGTCGCGGCCGATCGGCGCCTCGATGCGCCCAACCTGGGCCGGCGGCGTCCCCGCGACGAGGGCCAGATATGTCTTCTTGACCCGGCGCGCCTTGATCTGTGCCATTACCGCTGCCTGCGCCTGATCGGTGCGCGCGACGATGATCAGGCCGCTCGTGTCGCGGTCGAGCCGGTGGACGATACCCGTCCGCTCGGCGCCACCGATGCTGCCGTAGGCATCGGCCCCACCGCGCGCCAGCAACGCGTTGACGAGCGTGCCGCTGCGGTGACCGGGTGCCGGATGGGTAACCAGCCCGGCGGGCTTGTCGATGACCAGGACCGCTTCGTCCTCGTAGATGACGCGCAGCGGGATTTCTTCTGCCACAAGTTCCGCCTGGTCGCGGGCGGGCACTTCGAGCTCGAGATTCAAACCCGGGTCGACGACGGTGTTGCTCTTGACCGGGCGACCGCCTAGTGTCAGCCGGCCTTCGCCGATCAACCGCTGGACGTAGCTGCGCGAGAGGCCGACGGCATCGGCCACCACTCGATCGGCGCGCGCGCCGCGGGGGCCGGGGGGAACGGTCACCGTCAGCCGCTCGGTCATCAGCCGGCGCGCGGCTCCAGCCGGCTGGTCAGCCGCTCACCGAAGACGGCCATCACGATGAGCAACAGGAGGGCGGTGCTGATCGCCGCGTCGGCCACGTTGAAGGTGTAAAAGCGCCACGAGCCGACGCCCATGTCGACGAAATCGATCACCGCGCCAAGGCGCACGCGATCGAGGAAGTTGCCGACGGCGCCACCCAACAACAGAGCGAGAGCGGGCGTCAGCAGCCACGGTCCACGGATCCCCTCGCGCGCCTCGTAATACACGATTCCGGCGATGACCACCGTGCTCGAGAGGGCCAGGATCAACGCCGAGTCGCCGAACAGGCCGAAGATGCCGCCCGAGTTGTACGACTTGGCAATGCGCACCAGGTCATCGAGTATGGCGGTCGGCTGGTTGCCGCCGGGCAGCGGGTGCACCGAGGCCACCACGAAATTCGCGTCGATCCACAGCTTCGACAGCTGGTCGGCAATGACAACGGCGACGGCGAGACCCAGGAATAGCAGCCACCGTCGCTGGGTCGGCCGGCCGCTCAAGCGTCCGTCACCTGGCGGATCGCGAGAACTACCTCCCCGCCGCTGATCGCCTGTGTCGTAGTCAGCGCGTCGGGCGGCGGCGCACTGCGCAGCAACGCCGCTGCGTGGACGTCGTCGGTCATGCGCGCCAGGAAGGTCTCGACCGGCGCCAACAGATCGCCGTCGGCTACCAGCCAAAGCTCGATCAGGTCGTCGAGTTCGAGGCCCGCCTGCTTGCGCAGATCCTGGACCGCACGCTGAAGCTCGCGTGCGTCGCCCTCGGCGACCAGTTCTGGCGTAAGCGCGGTGTCGATGACCACCACGAGACCCTCGTCATGGGCCACGGCTGTGCCCGGTCGTGGGGTGGCCTGGATCTCCACTTCGTCGGCCGCCAGCGTGACCCCGCCGAGCTCGACCGAACCGTCACGCCTGATCTCGAAGCGACCCTCGCGTGCGGCGGCCATGACGCCCGGGATCCGCGACCCCAGCCTCGGTCCGATCTTGGGCAGCAGCGGCTTGACGCGCCGCTCCACGAGCTCTGACTCGTCGCCGATGCGCACGACCTGCTTGACGTTGACCTCGTCGCGGACGATGTCGAGCAGCTCGTCCTCGTTGGTCAAAAGGCCTGGCAGCGCGAGCCACATGCGCGCCAGCGGCTGCCGAGTGCGCAGGCCCGCCTGTGAGCGCAGCGTGCGCACCAGGTCGACGGCGCGCCGGGCGACCGCCATGGACGCCTCCAGCTCCTCGTCGCGCAGCGGATCCAGCTTCGGGAAGCCCGACATGTGCACGCTCGGTGGCACGTGGTCGTCCATGGAACGATCGACCAGGTTGTCGTACATGGCCTCCGCCAGGAAGGGCAGGATCGGCGCGATCATGCGCGCCGTGGTCCCCAGCGCGGCGTGCAGCGCCCGGAAGGCCGAGGCCGCGTCACGATCGCCGTCGGCGGTGAAACGCTTGCGTGAACGGCGCAGGTACCACGTCGAAAGGTCATCGATGAACACGCCCAGAGCGCGCGTGGCGCCCAGGGCATCGAAGTCGGCCAATCGTTCGCCCACGTCGTGCGCTGTGCCGGCGGTGCGTGACATGATCCAGCGGTCGAGCGCCGGCTGCCCGTCGCGCGGTGGCGCGGCCGCGCTGGTGACCGGATGCCAGCCGGCGAGCCGCGCGCGCGAGACCAGAAAGGCATACACGTTCCACAGCACGAGCAGCTCGCGGCGCGCTTCGTCGGCCGTGTGGTAGCCGAACAGGACGTTGTCCTCGAGACGCTGACGGGAAAACATCCAGCGCATCACGTCAACACCCATGCGCTCGGCGGCCTCGTTGAACTCGATGGAGTTGCCCCAGCTCTTATGCATCGGGCGGCCGTCCTCGCCGAAGACCAGCGCGTGGCCGAGCAGCGTCCGAAACGGCGGTTCGCGGCGCAGCACGGTGCTCATCGCCAGCATCGAGTAGAACCAGTTGCGGAACTGGCCCGGGAAGGACTCGGCCACGAAGTCGGCCGGGAACCACTTGCCCCAGTATTCCGGGTCGGTCCGGTAGTGCATGGTCGAGAAAGGCACGATGCCCGCGTCGAGCCACGGGTTGCCCACGTCGGCGATGCGCGAGGTCGTGGCGCCACACTTGGCACAGGCGATCTTCACCGCGTCGACGTACGGCCGATGTGGCGTATGGCCCTCCAGCTCGGACCAACCCTCCACGGCCCGTTCGCGCAGCTCGTCACGACCGCCGAGGACCTCGAACGTACCGCATGAGGCGCACTCCCAGATGGGCAGCGCCAGGCCCCAGTAGCGTTTCTTGCTGATCATCCAGTCGGACATCGTGCGCAGCCAGTCGAGCTCGCGCTCATAGCCGAAGCCGGGGATCCAGCGAATCTGGTCGACGACGTCCATGATCTGGTAGCGCAGGCTGCGCTCCTTCTCCTCGGCCGTAACCTCGTCGCGCGGCTTGTCGTAGGCCTCGCCCATCGAGATGTACCACTCGTCGACGACGCGGAAGAGCAGCGGCGTGCCACAGCGCCAGCAGTGCGGGTAGCGGTGCGTGTACGGCTCGAGGTGGTAGAAGAAACCCTTCTCCTCGAGGTCCTCGACGATGCGCTGCGTGACGCCGTGGGCATCCAGGCCGGTCAGCCAGGCGAAGCCGGGAAGGTAGTGGCCGTCCTCGTCGAGCGGCGCGATCACCGGCAGCCCCAGCGCCTTGCCCAGCTGGAAGTCCTCGGCGCCGGCCCCCGGCGCGATGTGCACGATGCCGGTGCCCTCTTCCTCGCTCACGTCGGCCCACGGCACGACGCGGTGCACGTAGCCCGGCCCACCATCGTCCAGATTGCCGGCTGCGAACGCCGTCGTGACCGCGGGCAGGTCGTCGAACGGACCACGGTAGCGCCAGCCCACCAGGTCGCTGCCCGGCCGTTCGTCGAGCACCGTGAACGCCCCGCGCAACGCGCTCTTGACGCGGTCGCGCCCCAGCCAGAACTCGTCCTCACCCTGGCGAACCTTGACGTAGGTCAGTTCGGGACCAACGGCCGCGGCGACGTTGGCGGTCATCGTCCACGGCGTCGTGGTCCACACCAGCAGCGACTCGCCCGGGCGGTCGACCAGCGGGAAGCGCACCGTCAGCCCGGGGTCCTCGCGGTCCTGGTAGCCCTCGTTCATTTCCATCTGGCTGATGCCGGTACCGCAGCGCGTGCACCAGGGCATCGAGTCGTGGCCCTTGTACAGCCAGCCCCGCCGGTGGCACTCGGCCAGGAAGCCCCAGATCAGGTCGTTGTTCTCGTTGCTGAAGGTGAAGTACGAGCCGCCGATCTCGGGCATGCCCAGACGCCCCACGATCATCTCGACGGTGTCCGTCACCGGCCCCTGCGTGCCCTGGATGGTGACCAGCTGCGCGGGATCGTCGGCCAGCAGGTCGCGCAGGCGGCGGAGCTCGTCGGGATCGTTCCAGTCCATCCACATGCCCAGCCGGATCGACTGTTCGGTCTGCAGCGCCGCGTAGGTCAGCACGCGCTGCTTGCACAGGTTGACGAACTTCGCGATGCCGTACTGCTCGATGTCGTGCTTGCTGGTGAAACCAAGTTCGCGCTCGACCAGCACCTCGACCCACAGGCCCTGGCAGTCGAAGCCGTTCTGGTAGCGCTGGTCCTGGCCGAGCATGGCGTGGAAGCGCTGGTAGATGTCCTTGTAGGTACGTCCCCAGGCATGGTGAACGCCCATCGGGTTGTTGGCGGTTATGGGCCCGTCGAGGAACGACCAGCGTTCGTTACCCGCATTCTTGGCGCGCTGGTGCGCGAAGGTTCCGCGTTCGCGCCACAGTCGCAGGATGTCGTGCTCGAGCTCCGGCAGATCGGGCTGCCGGGCGACAGGCTGAAACGGGCTCTCTACGCGGGACTCCACGGACATGCGCCCAGAATATCCGAGGGGCAGCGGTGCCTGGCCGAATCGACGGCCGCCCGACTCAGTAGATGGGCGTCAGCCAGTCGGAATGAGCCGGCAGCCGGCCGCGCACGACGTCGAAGTAGAGGGTCGCCAGCTGGCGTGTGATCGGACCAACCTCGCCGTTGCCAACCTGACGGTGGTCGATCTCGACGACCGGCGAGATCTGCGCGCCGGTGCCACATAGGAAGGCCTCGTCGGCTACGTAGAGCTCGCTGCGATCTACGGTGCGCACCACCGTTTCGAGGCCCATCTCATCGCGCGCCAGCTGCATCAGCCCGGCGCGCGTGATGCCCTCGAGGATGTCGTCGGTGATCGACGGTGTGATCAGCTTGCCTTCGCGAACCATGAAGAAGTTCTCGGCACTGCCCTCTGAGACGTGTCCGTCCATCGTCAGCACGATGGCCTCGTCGTAGCCGTTGAGCACCGCCTCGCTCTTGGAGAAGGCGCTGTTGACGTATGCGCCGACGATCTTGGCACGCGCCGGCATCGCCTGGTCGCTGTTGCGCCGCCACGAGACGACTTGAGCGGTAATGCCACGGTCGATGGCGATGTACTCGCCGAACGGCACCGCGAAGATGGCCAGCTGTTCTTCGAGGTTGTGCAACCGGACGCCGATTATCTCGCTCGACTTGTACAGCGTGGGCCGGATGTAGGTGTCCTGGCGGTAGCCGTTGCGACGCAGCAGGTCAACGGTCAACTCGACCAGTCCCTCGGGCGGCAGCGGTGGCTTCATCAGCAGCAACTTCGCCGAGCGCCACAAGCGCTTGTAGTGCTCGAGCAGCTTCACGCCGTAGAGCTGGCCCTGGTCCTCGTTCCAGTAGGCGCGGATGCCCTCGAAGTTGGCCGTGCCGTAGAGGAAGCCGTGGGTCATGATCGGGATCTTGGCTTCCGAGAGCGGCACGAACTTGCCCTCGAAGTAGGCCACGACATCTTCGCTGGATGGCCGGGCGCCGGTCGCGGGGAGTGGTGACCTGGCCGCCTTTTGCGTCAGCATCGCGCCGAGTATACCCGCCGGGCAGGTGCCACCGGGGAGCCACTTGTCATGATCCGCCGGTCCGCTTCGCCCGTCACCAGGCGCGGGCCAGATGTCCCACGACGATGCCCAGGTAGGCGAGGTAGAAAGCACCGCCGAGGAGCAGATCGGTGGCTCGCAGCGATCCACGCCGGACCATCGGCACGAAGATGAAGGCCATCGACGCGAACGCGATGCCGGCCGACGCAAAGCTGATCGCGGAGGCCGCACTGATCGTCCAGGCGCCCGCGGCGAGGATGATCCCGATTGATGTCGGGATGCATGCCTGAAAGACCATCGCACCGGTGATGTTGCCGAGGGCCAGCGTGTCCTTGCCCTGGCGCACCCAGATCAGGCTGTTGAACTTCTCGGGGAGCTCGGTGGCGATGGGGGCAATAACCAGCGCCAGCAGGGCTGGGTCGAGGCCCGCACCAGTGGCCACGTGTTCGACAGCGTCCACGAACACGACGGCGCCGCCCAGCATCATCGCCAGCGACACGCCCACCTGGGACAGCACGATCCGCAGTCGCGGCAATGGCGCTGCAGCGGCGCCGGGGTCGAGTCGGCGGAGGCGCAGTGGCGCAAGGTCTTCCGTGTCGCCGCTTCCTTCGGCCTGCAGATGGCGCATCACGTACACCGCATAGAGGCCCAGCAGAGCCACAACGGCGACGTAGCGCAGGACGAATAGATCGCCGGGCACGAACGCGGCCACGATCGCCAGCGCGTAGGCGACGAAGAAGTAGCGAATGTCGAGGGACAGCACCCGCGGGTCAACGGGCATGTGCGAGCCCGTCGGCCGCCGGCGCGTGTACGCGAGCACTCCCGCACCGGTGACGAACATGGCCAGGGTGGCGAGCATGAACGGGGCGCCCAGGATGGCGCCCACGCCGATCCCATGACCTGCCGTCGTATCCACCTGGCGTCCTGCGAGCAGGATCGCGACGAGGGGGATCAAGGTCTCCGGTAGCGCCGTGCCAACGGCGGCCAGGACGCTCCCGACCGCCCCTTCGCTGAGCCGGAACAGCCGTCCGACCCACTCGATCCCGTTGGTGAACAGGTCGGCGGCGAGGAGGATGACCAGCAGCGCCGCGACAAGTTCAGCGAGCTGCAACACGCGCGGCGTTTCCGAGCTTTGGGGAGCCGGGTTAGACGCGCAGGTGCTCGGGCGAGTACGGCAACAGGGCGACGTGGCGGGCACGCTTGAGCGCGACTGCCAACTGGCGCTGATGCTGGGCGCATGTGCCGGTCTTGCGGCGAGGTTCGATCTTGGCTCGCTCGGATAGGTAGCGTCGCAGGCGGTTGATCTCCTTGTAGTCGATCTGGGCCGTCTTATCGGCGCAGAAAGCACACACCTTGCGACGGCGACGGTCGCGATACATGTCATCGCGCTTCTTGCTGCGGCTGGCGGGTGGCATCGGTGATTCAGGTCCTTTCCGTGGTCAATTCGGCGGCCGGCCTAGAAGGGCAGGTCGTCGTAGTCGGGCTCGGCCTGCTCGGCCGCGCGCGCCGCGGGTCGCGGCGTGGCCACCGTTTCGGCGGGGCCGACCGGCTCGCCCGAGTCGTCCCGCGGACGACGCTCCAGGTTCTGGATGGTGTTCGCCACGAGTTCGGTGGTGTAGCGCTTCTGGCCGTCCTGGCCCTCCCACTGGCGGGTCTGCAGCCGACCTTCGATGTACACCTTGGCACCCTTGCGGAGGTACTCCGCGGCGAACTCCGCCTGCTGACCCCAGGCGACGATACGGAACCACTCGGTCTCTTCCTGGCGCTCGCCCTGAGCGTCCTTGTAGTTTCGATTGACCGCGACGGTGAACTGGGTCACTGCCTGGCCGCTGGGCGTGTAGCGCATCTCCGGATCACGGCCCAGGTTGCCGATGATCATGCACTTGTTGAGTGACACGACAGCCTCCCTCGACTACCGATCCGCCGCTGCCGGCGCGGCTTCAGTCTCCGACTCGTCGATGAACTCGGTGTCGATCTCGTCCTCGTCCTCGAACGGCGGAACGATCTCGTCCTCGGCCTGCTCCGCCTCGGCCTGCTCGGGCCGCCGTCCGCTGGGCCGCTCGATGCGCGTGACCAGGTGACGCATCACTTCCTCGATGATGTTCAGGCCACGTTCGAGCTCGGCCACGGCCGCGGCCGGAGCCTCGAACAGGATGATGAAGTAGGAGCCTTCGCGGTACTGGCCGATGGCATATGCCAGCCGACGCCGGCCCCACGGGCTGACCTTGATGATCTGGCCTTCGGCGTTGATCACCGAGTGGGTGGCACGGTCGATGATGCTCTGTACCTGATCGTCCGGCGTGTCCGGCCGCAGCACGAGCATGAGCTCATAGCGTCGCAAAGGGTGTTCTCCTTCCCTTGGGATAAGCCCCGATCTTGGCCCGTGACGGTCCCCGGCGGAGCTGAAAGGTGCACCGAAGTATAGCCGAGCGACCATTGCGCGATTGCTAGACTCGCCGCGGCGGCCCGGTACTTGCTCGTCAGTGACTGAAGGTCGCCACCAGTTACGGTTTGTCAGGCAGCAAACGCCAAGCAGTCGTCAGCGGAGGAAATCGCGACCTTGCCATCCCGGGTGCTGGTCCTTGCGAGCGCCGGTCAGTCGACCGACAGCGTCGTCCAACCGCTGGAGGCGGGTGGCCGCACGGTCACCCTTACCCATGATCCGGCCGACGCCCTGCGCCGCCTGCAGGATCAACAACTGATCATTCTGGCGGCGCCTGACTCCGCCTCGCTGGCGCTGCTGTGCCGCCAGATCAACGACGAGACCGGCTCAGCCCATCCGCCAATCCTTGCCATCGCCAGCACGAGCGACGTCGATACGCGCGTGCAACTGCTCGAGGCGGGCGCCGACGACGTGCTGGCCGAACCGATCGACCAGCGCGAACTCGAAGCCCTGGTCGAGGCCCTGGTGCTCCGTTCCGACGCCGGTCGGCCGGCAACGGCACCAGCCGGCGGCATGGCCCCCGCCATGCCGGCACTGCCCGCCACGCCCGGGCGCATCGTTGCCTTCGTCTCCGCCAAGGGCGGCTCGGGAACCACCTCGCTCGCGGTCAACACCGCCCTCGTGCTGGCCGAGATGGCACCCGGCAGCGTCGCGATCGCTGACCTGGACATGTACCACGGACAGGTCTCGACGCACCTCGACCTGTACGGCCGCAACTCGACCGCGGCGCTCAGCCGCGACGAGCGCCTGACCGAGACACCAGAGGCGGTGCACGATGCCGGCAGGCTGCACTCCAGCGGCCTGACGGTCTTCGGCGGCCCCTACCGGCCCGACGAAGGGTTCAACGTGACCGCCGACCAGATGCTCGACCTGGTCCAGACGCTGCGGCGCGCCTACGGCACGCTGATCATCGATGCCGGCTCGACGCTCGACGTGCGCATCCTCAATGTTCTGCAGCACGCCGATCGCCTGGCCGTCGTGGTCACGCCCGATATTCCCGCGCTGCGCCTGCTGCATTCCGCGTTGCAGGTGCTGTCGGAATCGGGGCCGGCCGCCGACCGCGCGGTCTTCGTGGTCAACCAGGTTTACGCCAAGCCGATGATCGGCCCGGAACAGATCGAGGAGCACCTCGGCATCAAGATCGGCATCGAGATCCCGTATGACGGCGACAGCTTCATGCGGGCGATCAACGATGGCCAGCCAGTGGTGCTGGCTGCCCACCGTGCCCCGGCCGCGGTCGCGGTGCGCAAGCTCGCCGCCCTCCTCGCGGACAGCGCGCTCGAGGTCCAGCCGGCACAGCCGCGCCGACGCGGTCTGCTGGGGGGCCTACTCGGCCGCTCCTGACGCGTGGCCGGCACGCCTGTCGTGCCGACGGTGAGATTCGAAATCACACGCGCTTGCCGCCGCCGTTGCTATAGGCGTTGCCGTCCGAGCGACCTCTCGTCTACGCCGCCACCCATCCGTCACACGGCGTGTGATCGGTCTGTGCCCACGTCCCAACCACCCAACGGTAGTTGTCGACGCGGTGTGTCGACCTACCCGTGATCCGGCCATTCGACTGATACCAGACCATCTCGACGTTTACGACGTAGCTGTACTCCACGCCACCCGCTCGACCATCGCGCGGGATGGTTACGTTGATTGTCTTCGTACTGAAGCGGGCGTTCTTTGTCGTCGTTGCCCAGACGCTCTGCCATGGGCTGGTGTATGTCGTCTTCACGGTCGTCGGCCCGGGATACGGGATCCTTGTCCGAACTACGGCGAACCGCCAAGCTACCTTCTGACGGCCGCTTGCCGCCCGCATGCGCGGAGGGCGCACGTCGACATACTTGAGCACGGCGGCGTTGTAGCGGCAGGTGACGCCCGCCTTGGAGTGCGTGTCGACGAGCGAGTGCACTCCCACGACGCCACTCGTGCCGATATCCGTGTCGGCAAGCACGGGCCCCGAAGAGAGCAGCGCAATCATGAACATGGCCGTCGCGGCCACAGCCGCTCGCCCCGGCCTGGAAGCAATGAACCAGCGTCGCTTCATAGCCAAGCTCCCTCTTGCCGATTGCCCTTGTGCCGTTAGGGTCGGCAAGCCCGAGAGGCGCGCAAGTGCCGAATGGTCCGAATCGCGAGAGCGGCGACCATCACCACTCGCTGACCAGGAAGCAGCAGCTCTGGGTCATCAGGCACATCAGCCGTTCGGCCAATGGTGGTGCCGAAGGTGAGATTCGAACTCACACGCCCTTGCGGGCCGCGGATTTTAAGTCCGCTGCGTCTGCCATTCCGCCACTTCGGCCGGGCAGATGCTACCTAGGTCGCGGCGGCCGATCAGGCAGCCAGGTCAGTACGGCGGTGCCTGCGTGGCCAGGAACGCGTTGCGGATCGTCGTGTAACAGCCACAGGTCATGGCCTCGAGTGCGACCGGATCAAGGATCCGGACCAACCCCCGCGTGTGCACGATGCTGCCGGCCTGCTCCATCGCCGCCAGCGCGAGCGTCACTTTGGGGCGCGACGCCCCCAGCAACCCGGCCAGCAGCTCGTGCGTGCATGGAAACTCATCACGCTCGATGCGGTCCCGGGTGGTGAGTAGGCACCTCGCCATTCGCGCCTCGATGGGATGCAGCCGATGGCAGGCAGAAACCTGCACGCAGTCGACGAATCGGGCGCCCAGGTAGCGGAAGATCGACGTCCGAAACGGCGGGCTGCTGTCGAGCAGGCCGCGCAGGTCGTCGGTCGACATCTGGGCGACGTCGCCGCCGATAAGGCAGACGATCTCCGTCGGCGCGGGGACCGAGCCCAGGGCGGGCGCAATCTCCATCGCCCCCTCGCGGCCCACCGTCGCAATCGAGGTGAAGCTGCCCAGTGGATCGGTGACCACGAAGGAGAACAGGCCGTTGAGCGGAAACGTGACGCTATCCATCTGCTGGCCGGACCAGTAGACGATCTGGCTGCGGGCGGCGGTGCGGACCGTTACCCGCGCAGCGACGCTGTCCAGTATCGCCACCGGCAGCGTGGCCAGCAGCTTGTTCCTTCTGAGAGCCTCGGCGTCAGCCATCTGTGCTCATCTTCGCAGCCTTGCATCGTATTCACGCCGCCCAAATGGGGCCGTGCCCGCTGCCTCTGTTCCGCCGGGCACTGACAGGCCCGGGTAGCGTGAATCGCGAAGTGGGGTGCCCGATGCGAGACGGTCTCCGTCGGGCGTAGTCAATGCGTCCAGGAGGCTACTCAATGGCTGACAGCAAGAAGCTTGTGATCATGTGCACGCACGGCCCGGACCATCCGGAGATGGCGACGATTCCATTCGTCATGGCCGGGGCCGCCGCCTCTGCTGATGTCGCGGTGGTGATGGGCTTTCAGGGCGAGGGCGTCGAGCTGGTCAGGTGCGGCGTCGCCGAAACGGTGACCGCACCCGAGTTCAAGCCGCTGGCCGAGCTGCTCAAGACCATCCGCGAGTTCGGCGGCGAATTCCTCGTCTGCGCACCGTGCATCAAGAGTCGTGGGATCCCGGAGGTCGACCTCGTCGAGGGCGCCCACGTCGTCACCGCGGGCCGGTTCGTGGCCGAGGTCGCATCGGCAACTAACGCGCTCGTGTACTAGGAGGACACCATGGCGACGGCACTGACCGACGTAGACCTGACCAGCCTCGGCGAGACGACGATCGTCGACGCGCGCGGCGTGGCCTGCCCAGGCCCCATGATCGAAGCCAAGAAGGCGATGAACGGCATCGCCGTGGGCGAGGTCATGGAGCTCTGGTCCGGTGACTCGCAGACCAAGGAAGACATGGGCTACTGGACCGAGCTGGCGGGCCATGAATTCCTCGGCGCGATCCCGGCACGCGGCTACGACCGGCTGTTCATCCGCCGCGGCAAGTAAGCGGCAGGTAACGGTCCAGCACGAAGTGGGTATAGCCATGGCCGAGCGGCAGCCGCAGGTGCTCGTCTTCTCGACCAACGCGATCTCTGACCCGGGCATCGACCTGGCGGGCAGTCTGCACATGCACTACTCGCCAGAGGTGGTCGTGATCAGTCTTCCGTGCACGAGCGCGATCAGGCCGGACTGGATCCTGTTCGCGCTCGAGCAGGGTTTCGACGGCGTATTCATCGCCGCCGACGGCGACGAATGCCCCTACCTGCCTGACTGCAGCAAGCGATCGGCGCAGATCATGCTCAAGGCGCAGGATCTTCTTGTCGAACACGGGCTCGACGATCAACGCGTCAAGATGGCCGCCATCTGCTCGGTCTGCGCCGAGTCGTTCACTCGCCAGATTCGCGAATTCAGCGCGACGCTCACGACCCTGAAGGTAGCGGCCTGATGGACTACGACGTGCTGGTCGTCGGCAGCGGCATCGGCGGCATGGAATTGGCCCTGAAGCTCGGCGACATGGGTTATCGCGTGCTGGTCGCCGAGAAGGAACCGAGCATCGGCGGCCGAATGGTCCTGCTGAGCAAGGTATTCCCAACACTCGACTGCGCGAGTTGCATCGCCACGCCGAAGATGGCCGCGACCGCCCACCATCGCAACGTGACGGTGCTGACCGATGCCGAGGTCGGCGGCATCACCAGCAACGGCTACGGCCGCTTCCACGCCGAGCTCCGCCACAGGCCGCGCTACGTCGATCTCGCCGCGTGCACCGGCTGCCGCCAGTGCGAGGAAGCCTGCACGGTCGCGGTGCCGGATGAATGGAATGGCGGAATGGTCGCCAGGCGCGCCGCCTACATCGCCTATCCGCAGGCAATCCCGCAGAAGGCCTTGATCGAGCGACCAGGCACTTCGCCGTGTACTGACGCCTGCCCGGCCGGCATCAAGGCGCACGGCTACGTCTCCCTCGTCCGCGCCGGGCGCTTCGAGGAGGCGTTCCAACTGATCCTCGAGGCCACGCCGCTCGTCGGCACGCTCGGCGCCGCCTGTTATGCGCCGTGCGAAAGCGCATGCACCCGGGGCGAGCTCGAAGGCGCGGTGGCCATCCGCCGGCTGAAGCGGTTCGTCGCCGAGCGTCACTATGCGCACGCCGACGAACCGGCTGCGACTGCGGCGCCGGCGAACGGGAAACGGGTAGCGATTGTCGGCTCAGGGCCGGCAGGTCTGACCGCGGCCTGGCACCTGGCGCGCGCCGGGTATGCCGTGCGCATCTTCGAAGCGGCCGCCCAACCGGGCGGCTTCCTGCGCCAGGCAATCCCCGCCTACCGGTTGCCGGCCGAGGTCGTCGACCGGGACGTCGCCAACCTGACCGCCATCGGCGTGACAATTTCGACCGACTCGCCGATTGATGACCTGGCGGCCCTGAAGGCGGACGGCTTCGATGCGGTCCTGGTAGCCACTGGGACGCCGTGCTCGCGGGTGCTCGGCGCGTCGGGCGAGGAGCTCGACGGGGTCGAGCCGGGCCTCGACTTCCTGCGCCGCGTGCGCGAGGCTCGAGCCCCCGATCTCACGGGCAAGCGCGTTGTCATCGTCGGCGGCGGCAACGTGGCCATCGACGCCGCGCGCACAGCACTCCGCCTTGGGGCGCGCCAAACCGTGATCGCCTACCGGCGCGATCGCTCGGAGATGCCGGCCCACCAGCACGAGGTTGACGACGCATTCGTCGAAGGCGTCGAGATCATCTGCCACGTCGCTCCGATCGAGGCGATCGGCAACGAGCTCGGCCAGGTGACAGCGCTGCACTGCCAGCGCATGGTCGCCGGCGAGCCAGACGAATCCGGACGCTACCGGCCCGAGCCAGTCGTCGGCAGCGACTTCGAGATGGCCTGCGACCTCGTCATCTGCGCCGTGGGGCTAGGCCCGTCGGTGGATGAGTTCTCGGGAACCCTTCAGTCGGCAATGGACGGGACCGCCGCGGTGGATCCGCTGACCCTGCATGGCACACCCGAGTGGCTGTTCGCGGCCGGCGACGTGGTGACCGGCGCGAGCGACATCGCCCATGCGGTCGGCCAAGGCAGGCGCGCGGCTTACATGATTGATCGCTGGCTGGAAGGGCTGACACTTGACTCCTTCGCGCCGCTCGACGATCGGCTCGCGGTGGTGGACAGGAGCGAGGTGCTTGCGCGGCAAGAGGCCTACGCCCGGCGCGAGCCGGAACTCGCACCCCCCGCAGTGACCAGCGCGCCGGGTGATTTCACCCGGCTCGAGTCGTCGATCACGGAGGAGGAGGCGCGCACAGCCGCCGGGCGCTGCCTCGACTGCGGCGTTTGCTCGGAATGCGGCCAGTGCCTGTCGGCCTGCCCGGCCAACGCCATCGACCTGAGCGCCCGCGGCGAGGACAGTTTGATCGAAGTAGGGGCGGTCGTGGTTGCGACCGGTTACCGGCTGTTTCCCGCGGACGCGAAACCGCAGTACGGCTACGGACGCTTCCCGAACGTGATCACCGGCATGCAGATGGAGCGGCTCCTGTCGCCCACGCGGCCGTATCCCAGCGTGATGCGGCCGAGCGACGGCAAGATCCCGCAACGCATCGCCTATGTCATGTGTACCGGCTCGCGCGACGAAAGCGTCGGCAACCCGCTCTGCTCGAAGTTCTGCTGCATGTACTCGCTCAAGCAGAACCAGTTGATCATGGGTGTCCTGCGCTTCGCCGAAGTGACGGTTCACTACGTCGACATCCGCGCCGTCGGCAAGGGCTACGACGAGTTCTTCGAGCAGTCGAAGGGCATGGGCGTGACTTTCAACAAGGGCCGCATCGCGGCGATCCGGCAGACCGAGGAAGGCAACCTTGTGCTGCGCTACGAGGACATCGACCACGGCGGCGTGATTACCGAGGCCGAGTACGACCTGGTGGTCTTGGCCGTCGGCGTCCAGCCGAACCGCGACGTGGACCGGCTGTTCGCCGACGATGGCCCGGCGCAGGACGCCTTCCACTACGTCGATGAGGTGGACGAGGACTTCAGCCCGGCAGCCACCAGCCTGCCCGGCGTGTTCGTGGCCGGGGCGGTCAGCGGGCCGCGCGATATTCCAGAGTCGATCCTGCACGCGGGAGCCGCGGCGATCCAGGTGGCCGCCCATCTCGAGCAGCACAAGGCGCTGACATGAGCGATCCGCGACTTGCCGTCTACGTTTGCCAATGTGGCGGGAACATCGCCGACTACGTCGACACCGACGCGGTGGTCGACGCGGTCAAGGACGAGCCCGGGGTGCGCGTGGTCAGGGACGCGATGTTCACCTGTTCAGACACGAACCAGCAGGAAATGATCGAGGATGTCGTGCGCGAGCAACTCGATGGCTTCGTGGTTGCGTGCTGCTCGCCCAAGCTGCATACGTTCACCTTCAGGGCCGTGGCCGAACGGGCCGGCGTGAACCCGTATCGCGTCAGCCACGTCAACCTGCGCGAGCAGTGCTCGTGGACCCACACCGACGACCCGGCCGGTGCGACGCGCAAGGCGATTCGTCTGGTTAACGCCGGTATCGCCCGCGCCCGCCTGACCGAGGCGCTCGAACCGATCGAGGTCCAGACCACGCAGCGGGTCGCGATCATCGGCGGCGGCGTGGCCGGGATGCGCGCGGCAATATCGCTCGCCGACGTGGGCCTGGGTGTGTACCTGATCGAGCGGAGTCACGAGCTTGGCGGCCACGTCCGGGAGCTGGGCGTGATGTTCCCGCGCGGAGTGAACGGACGGGCGCTCGTGGAACGCATGCGCACGGAGATCGCCCATCGCCCCGAGATCGCGGTGTTCACCGACGCGCAGGTCGTCGCCAAGTCGGGCACGTACGGCAACTACCAGATCGCCATCGCCAGCGCGCAGAAGCGTCACGAGGTGACCGTCGGCCAGATCGTGGTCGCCACCGGCTTCGACAACTACGAGCCGGCGGCCGGCGAGTTCGGCTACGGGATGCCGGGCGTGCTGACGCTGCCCCAGTTCCGCCAGCTCCTCGACCAGGCCGATGGTCCGATCCTGCGCGACGGCAAACCCGTGTCGACCATCGCCTACATCTACTGCGTCGGCAGTCGCGCCGGTGATCGCACCTACTGCTCGCGCTACTGCTGCAGCGCTGCCGTCCACGCCGCGCTGCTGGCCGCCGAGCGGGATCCGGGCATCAGCCAGTACCACCTTTATCGCGACCTGCGGACATACGGGCGCAACGAGCTCATGTTCGACGAATCTCGGCGGCACGGTTCGTACTACCTCCGTTTCGCCGACGACGATCCACCCTCGGTCACGGTCGACGGCGACAAGATTTGGGTGACGACACACGATCTCCTCACCGCCGGTGCCGAGCTGACGCTTGAGGCCGATCTGCTCGTGCTGGTCACCGGCATGGTGCCGCGCCAGAACGACGAACTGATCTCGACGCTCAAGCTGCCCGTCGGCCGGGACGGTTTCTTCAATGAGATCCATCCAAAGCTGCGGCCGGTCGAGACGGTCGTCGATGGCATCCTGATCGCCGGCACCTGCCAGTCCCCCAAGACCGGCGCGGAGAGCGTCACTTCCGGGCTGGCGGCCGCCGCCCAGGCCGCCGGTGTGCTGATGCGCGGCGTGGCCTCGCTCGATCCACAGGTCGCCGTGGTCAACGCAACGGCGTGTGACGGCTGCGCCGAATGCCTGGCCGCGTGCCCGTTCTCGGCAATCCAGATGAGCGGCGGGGACGGCCAGGGAGTGGCCACGATCTCGGCCGCCGGCTGCAAGGGTTGCGGCGCTTGCGCGCCGGCCTGCCCGACCGGAGCCATCGACCTGCTGGGCTACACCGACGCCCAGATCAAGGGCGCGATCATAGGCCTGCTGACCGCGGGGAGGACGTGATGCGCGACGTCCGCGAAGTGATCCGCGAGGAGCCGCTCATGCGTGATCGCCTGCTCGCGCTGCTCGCCAGCGGCCCGTTGACGGTGCCCGAGCTGGCGGCCGCCGGCAGCCTGCCGGAGACCGAGGTGATGGTCTGGCTGATGGGCATGCGCAAATATGGCTACGTCGTCGAGGAGAAGGGCACCGGCCGGCTGTTCGAGTACCGCTACGCAGCGGTGACCCGGCCATGACCACGATGATTGCGCCCGACCTGGCCGCGACGCTGGGGCAGCGGCGTGACGAGTTCGATGCGGAGGCGTGCATGAATTGTGGCTTCTGCAGCGCCACCTGCCCGCTCGGCGTCGACGTTCTGCCCAGACGCTTGTTCCGCTACTTCCTGTTCGGCATGGAGCAGGCCGTCCGCGCGGAGAGCGAGGCCATCTTCTCGTGCCTGCTGTGCCGCGCCTGCGAGCAAAGCTGTCCGGCAGGGGTGCACATAACCGAGAACATGCGCCTGCTGCGCGGATGGCTGCTGAAGGAAGGTCGCTGATGCCACTGCCGACCCGCGACATCGTGGGCATCCTCACCGACAACCTGCGCATCCGCGGCTCCGTGCTGCCGATTCCCGCCAGCCAGGCCACGCGCTGGGCCAAGGCGCTCGATCTCAAGCGCGGCGGCGAGACGGTCCTGTACACCGGCCTCATGTATCAGCTCGTCCCCTATATCGAGCGCCTGGTGGCCCTCGAGCAGTTGCTCGGCAACACGCCGCTCGCGCGCCTGACCGGGATCGGACGGCGGATCAACAGGTTCGTCAACGGTGTGGCGTTCGTGGCCAGGCCATCTGCCCGAGAGCGGGCCGAGTACGACCAGGTCCCCGCCAATGTTGCGCGGCTTTTGCGCCTGGCGGGCGTCGACTTCGGCTATCTGTACGAGGACGACCTGTACACCGGAGCGCTTGCCTATGACCTGGGCGCCGACGAGACCGTCGCCGTCCACGCCCGCCGAGTCGTGGGCCTGCTGCGCAAGCACGGCGTGCGCGAGGTCATCACGATCGACCCCCACACCACCAACATGCTCCGTAGCGTCTATCCCAAGCTCATCGACGGGTATGACGTGCGGGTGCGCAGCTACCTCGAGGTGCTCGCCGAGCGCGGCCTCCCCTTCCCCGCAGCGGTGCGCGACGCAGCGGACCGCGACAAGGTTGTCATCCATGACCCATGCGTCTATGCCCGCTACGAGAACGTGATCGAGGCGCCCCGGCAACTGCTCGCGGCCGCCGGTCTGGACATCGGTGAGGCCGAGAACGCCGGGGCGCTCACCTGGTGTTGCGGCGGTCCAGCGGAAGCGCTCTACCCCGCCAAGGCGGCGGCCGTGGCGGCGACTCGCGTCGCGCAGCTACGTGAAGTGGCACCCGACTGCGTGACGATGTGTCCCATCTGCCTCGTCAACCTGCGCAAGCAGGGCGATGGCATGCGCTTCCGTGATATTTCCGAATACCTCGTCCAAGCGGCCGCGCCACTCCCGGACGCGAGCGACACGGTCATTCAACCGGGGCGGGCGCCCGGACCATCCGGGAGGTGAGTCATGCACGCTGTCTCTAGGGTTTCGCACGAACACCACGCAGTCCTGCGTGGATATGTCGAGGGCCTCTACGCGCTGGCCAGCAGTCTGTGCCCGGACTGCATCGACACGCCCGGCGCACTGGCTGAGATCGATGAGCTGCGCCAGCTGCAGCAGGGTCTGCGCGAGCAGCTGATGCCCCACATGGACGCCGTCGAGGCTGCCGTGTATCCCACCCTTGAGCGAATCATGCACGATCGTCAGACAAGTGCGCCAATGCGTCAGGAACACCAGGAGATCCGGGATCTGGTTGGGCATATCGGCGACATCGTCGACCGGCCTGACCAGTTGATGGATCGATACTCGGTGCTGGCGTTGCGCCGCGTAATGCTGAAGCTGCACGTGCTTCTGAAGGCGCACATCTGCGAAGAGGAGCTGTACCTGCCCATCCTCGAGGACCGGCTCACACCGGAGGGCGAAGCGGCGCTCGGTCGTGCCCTCGACCACCTGGCGGCAGCCAGCCTGTAACGCCGGCCTGCGCTGGGGCAGGCTAGTCCCGCCTCTTCTGACATTTGTCGGCTAGCGACGACCCTACCGGCGCCGGCCGTCTAACTTGTGACATTTGTCGGCTGGCCCGACCTTACGCGGGTGTGTGCAGGCGTCGAAACGCACGGCCCGATCCTGTCGTGCCCGCTTCCGTGCGTGCGGCAGGCTCAACGGCGTGTCAGACGGCTGTCGAATTCCGCATAAGGTCGACCAACCCGACATCTGACGGTCAGACGTGCTCAGCGTCGCTCACGAACGCTGCCACCGCGTTGCTACCACGTCGTCCCTGCGCAAGGCGCGGACAAGCCCGATTCGGGCCATTCCACTCAGGGGAAGTGGAGGCGACGACCGGATTCGAACCGGTGCATAGCGGTTTTGCAGACCGCCCCCTTAACCACTTGGGTACGTCGCCCCGAGAGATTCTCCGCCCAACGAGGCGCCGTTGCCAACGGAGGTGATGCTGGCTGGCCCTCGAGGATTCGAACCTCGGTTCGCGGATCCAAAGTCCGCTGTCCTACCACTAGACGAAGGGCCAGCGGTCTCCCTGGGCCGGATGAGAGATGGAGAAATGGAGCGGGAGACGGGGTTCGAACCCGCGACCTTCACCTTGGCAAGGTGACGCTCTACCAGCTGAGCCACTCCCGCTCGTTGACCATCGACCGCGACCAGCCGATGTGGTGGTGCCGAGAGCCAGAATCGAACTGGCGACACCGCGATTTTCAGTCGCGTGCTCTACCAACTGAGCTATCTCGGCGCGGTCCATACCAGACCGGCCGCGGTAACGACCGGACTTATTGAACCACAACCGGCGCGGGCCGTTCGAGCTTCAGTCGGCGTTGCCGATGGCCGCTACCGCCTGCGGATCGATCGGCGGATCGCCGGTCAGCCGGCGCAGGCGATTGATGCGCTCGACGATCGGCGGGTGAGTCGCCATCAGGCTGCTCATGTTCAGGCCCATCTTCTTGAGCGGGTTGACAAAGTACAGGTGCTGCGTGGCCCGGTTGGCCGCGCTCAGCGAGTGAACGTCGCCGCCGATCTTGGCCAGCGCGCGCTCCAGGCCGTACGGGTTGCGCGTCAGGTCCACGCTCGAGGCATCGGCCAGGTACTCGCGCTGGCGGCTGACGGCCATCTGCACCAGGGCCGCGAAGATCGGGGCGATGATCGCCAGGATCAGGCCGACGACGAGCATGACCGCGAAGATGGCGCCGCCGCTATCTCCCCCGCTGCTGCTCCGCCGGTTGCTCCGGCCACCGCTGAGCCCACCCCAGAACGTGAAACGCAGGAAGAAGTCGGCCAGCAGCACGATCGATCCCACCAGTACCGCCACGAGCAAAGAGAAGCGGATGTCGTAGTTGCGGACGTGGGACAGCTCGTGGCCGATGACGCCCTGGAGCTCCTCGCGATCCATCTTCTGCAGCAGCCCGCTGGTGACCGCGATGCTCGCGTGTTGTGGGTCGCGGCCCGTCGCAAAGGCATTCGGCGACGGGTCGTTGATGACGTAAACGCGGGGTGGTGGCAGGTTGGCGGCCAGCGCAAGCTCGCGCACGACGTTCATCAGCTGCGGTGCGGACTGGTCGTTCACCTGGTGCGCGCCGGACTCGGCGAGGACCAGGCTGTCGCCCGCGAAGTACGAGAAGCCGCTCATCAGAAACGCGATGACGATGGCGATGACTATGGCGATGTAGCCACCCTCGACGGAACCGCTCACCAGGTAGCCGATGATGAATCCGAAGGCGACCAGAAACGCGGTCACCAGCAATACCAGCAGCCACGATCGGTGCTGGTTGGAGGAGACCTGCTGGTAGAAGTTCTGGGTTGGTTGAGCGCTCATGGTCAAGTGGCCCGCATCAGCGCGGGCTGGTTCGGGCTGACGCTGGCTGCCGTCAGCCGGCGGTCGGCGGAGCGCTGTCCGTCGGCGGAGCCGCGGGCGGCGTCGGGGCTACCGGCGGTGGCCCGCCGGCGCTCCCGCTGAAGTTGCCCAGGTCGACCGACGGCACGGCCTGCGCCTCGGGCCCGGCGTCGAAGAACTCACGCCGGCCGAAGCCGAGCGGCCCGGCAATCAGCACGTTGGGGAACGTCGCGATCGAGGTGTTGTAGTCGAGCACGCTGGCGTTGTAGTGCTGGCGCGAGAAGCTGATCTGGTTCTCGGTGGTGGTCAGCTGCTCCTGGAGGCTGAGCACGTTCTGGTTCGCCTTCAGGTCGGGGTAGTTCTCGACTACCGCGAAGAGCGAGCGCAGGGTGCTGGTCAGGGCGTTCTCGGCGGTGGCCTGCTGGGCAGGGCCCTGGCCGCCGGCGGCGACGGCGTTAGCGCGCGCCTTGGTCACGTTTTCGAGCACTGACTGCTCGAAGCCCATGTACCCCTTCACGGCGTTGACCAGGTTGGGGATCAGGTCCCAGCGCCGCTTGAGCTGGACTTCGATCTGCGCGTACGCCTCATCGATGCGCAGCCGGCGCTGAACCAGGCCGTTGTAGATCAGCACGCCGCCGATCAACACGACGGCGATGATGATGATGATCGCCCACAGGAGCGGTTCCATTCGTCTCTCCCGGAATTGTCTTCGGAGTAGGCGCCGACGTGACGGCGTCGCGCCCTTTCAGTCTATCAGCGGGCGTTGTCAGACCGGCGTGATCAAGCCACCACGCAAGCGCTCAGAGTTGCCGCACGACCGGCTTCGCGTGCGCTGGTAGGATGGACGGCGAGACCGTGGTGCCGCGCGTGCGTTTCTCGATCATCTTGCTCGCCATGTTGGCCGCCCTGTCTGTGGCTGCGCCGGTTGACGGCGCCGTCGCCCCGCTCAATGGCGGCGGCCGGACGCACCCGTTCATCTGGCCGACGTCCGGCCGCATCACCCAGCGCTTCGGCTGTACCGGCTTCGTGATGGAGCCGCGCCGCGGCAGCTGCGCGCACTTTCATTACGGCGTGGATATTGCCAACGCTCGCGGCACGCCCATCTTTGCCGCGGCCGACGGCGTCGTCACGCTTGCCGGATGGGATCCGTGGCTGAAGCACAACCCGGACTGGATGGTGATCATCAAGCACGCCGGCGGCTTCAAATCAATGTATGCCCACCTGCGCGCCGCGCCACTACCGGGGATCAGGAAGGGCGCGCAGGTCAAGCAGGGCCAGTTGATCGGCTACATGGATTCGACCGGGCACTCGACCGGACCACACCTGCTGTGGGGCCTGTTCCTGCGCAACCGCCCGGTCAATCCGAAGCTGTACGTGCGCGGCCAATTGCACCGGCGCTGAGAGTTCGCGAGCGCGGCCGCCTGCTGGATGGTGGGCGGTGAGGGACTCGAACCCCCGACTTCCTCGGTGTAAACGAGGCGCTCTGACCAGCTGAGCTAACCGCCCGCCGTGTTGCCGGCAATGCGGCCAAAGCATAACGGCGGCCGCCTTGGCCGCCGTTATCCGATCAGTGAAGTGGTGCCCAGGCCGGGACTTGAACCCGGATGACTTGCGTCATACGCCCCTCAAACGTACGCGTATACCAATTCCGCCACCTGGGCACTGGTACCGAGGGAGGGACTTGAACCCACACGACCTTGCGGTCACTAGGTCCTGAACCTAGCGCGTCTGCCTATTCCGCCACCTCGGCGCGCAGCCTGCACCGCAACTAGGCGTTCAGGCGAAGCGAGATTTTAGCATGAGCTACCGACTCGGCCGCCCACGTCAGCCGCCGGCGTCAGATGTTGGAGCCGCCCAGCCGGAAGGTCGCCAGCGAGAAGATCACGAAGAGCACCCCGAGCACGACCGTGAATTGGAAGAGGCGCTTCTCGATGCCGCGCCGGCTGCGGTAGACGGTTGAGTCACCGCCGAACGTAGCGCCGAGACCCGCCCCCCGAGCCTGCAACAGGATCGACGCCATCAGCGCGATGCTGACGATGCCCTGACCGAAGAGAAGGATGTTCTGCACGGCCGGCAGGATACCAGTCGGCTAGTCGGTCAGCAGCGAATGGCCGGTCATGCTCGGCGGCGGCGTCAGGTCAACCAGGGCCAGGAGCGTCGGTGCGACGTCGGCCAGTACACCGGGGCGCAGGTGCCGGCCACGCGCGGCGTCACCGATGAGCACCATCGGCACCAGGTTGAGCGAGTGCGCGGTGACCGGCTTGCCGTCGGCATTACGCAGTTCGTCGGCGTTTCCGTGATCGGCGGTGATGCACAGGAGGCCGCCCGCCGGCAGGGCGTCGACGACACGCGCCAGACATGCATCGATGTATTCGACCGCACGGACCGTCGCGTCCCACACCCCGGTGTGAGCGACCATGTCGGCGTTGGCGTAGTTGGCGACGATGAAGTCGTAGTCATCGCGCAGGGCAGCGACCAGCGCGTCGGTGACTCCGGCGGCGCTCATCTCCGGCTGCAGGTCGTAGGTCGCAACTTTGGGACTCTGCACGAGCTTGCGCTCCTCACCCGGGAAAGCCTGCTCGACGCCGCCGTTGAAGAAGTACGTGACATGCGCGTACTTCTCAGTTTCGGCAACGTGGAACTGGCGCCAGCCCAGGCCCGAGAAGAACTCGGCCAGGCTGGTCACCGTCAGTGGCGGATAGGCGACCTCCACCGGCAGGCCCGACTCGTACTCCGTCAGCGTGACGACGAGCAGCCTGCGCGGGCGCTGGCCGCGGTCGAAACAGTCATGGTCGAACTCGTTGCCGTCGACGAGTGCGTGGATGAGTTGCCGCCCGCGGTCGGCGCGGAAGTTGAAATGGACCACGGCGTCATCGTCGCGCATCTGGCCGTCGACACCAGCGATCACCGTGGGCTGCACGAACTCGTCGCCCTCACCGCGGGCATAGCCACCAGCTATCGCTGCCGCCGCCGACGTTGAGGACAGGCCCTGCCCGTGGACGATCGCGTCGTACGCCTGCTTGATGCGCTCCCAGCGCTTGTCGCGATCCATGCCGTAGTAGCGGCCGCCGATGGTCGCGATGCGTGCCTGCGGGTGTGCCTCGTGCAGGCGCGCCTCGAAGTCGGGCACGAATTGCTCGGCCGAGCGGGGCGGTGTGTCGCGGCCGTCGAGCAGTCCGTGCACCACCAGGTCGCGCGCGCCGTGCTGCCAGGCCAGCCGCGCGATCGCCACGGCCTGCCCATCGACTGCGTGCACGCCGCCCGGGCCGAGCAGCCCGACCAGGTGCAGCCGGTGGCCTTCCGCCCCGCGCCGGACGGCGTCGAGCAGCGCTTGATTGCTGAAGAACGAGCCGTCTGCGATCGCCGCATCGATGCGCGGCAGATCCTGGATAACCGGCTGGCCGGCGCCCAGGTTAAGGTGGCCCACCTCGCTGTTACCCATCTGGCCGGCCGGCAGGCCAACCGCCTCACCGGACGCGTCGAGCTGCGTGTTGGGCCACCGCTCGAGCAGCGCGCGCCAAACCGGCATCTTGGCGTGGGCGATGGCGTCGGCATCCGGCCGCTTACCGATACCGAAACCGTCCAGCACGACGACGGCCAGCGGCCGGGGACGGCCGGCGGGTGTGGTGGTCATGCTGAATCCTTTCCGATGCCGGCGCGCGCCGCGGCGGTCATGCCTGCGCGGGCGACGATGCCGGCCATTTCGTCAACCTTGAGGCTCGCCCCACCGACCAGCGCCCCGTCGATCGTGGGCTCCGCCAGGAATTCGTCGATTGACGCGCTGGTGACGCTGCCGCCATACAGGATCGGCAGGCGGTCGGCTCCGCCGGACAACCCGCTGCCGGCGAATACAGAACGGACCTCGTTGGCCATCGCCGCCGCGTCGCTGCCGCGCGCGGTGCGGCCCGTCCCGATCGCCCAGACTGGCTCGTAGGCGATCACCAGGTCGGCCGGTAGTTCGCCACCGAGGCGGTCGAACTCTGCCAGCGTGGCCTCCAGTTGCCGGCGCACAGTCGACTCGGCGAGGCCGCTCTCCCGTTCGGCAAGCTGTTCGCCCACGCACAGGATGGGCCGCAGGCCGTACTCGACACAGCGCAGCAGCTTGCGGCCGACCAGTTGGTCACTTTCCCCCTGGTCGCGACGCCGTTCGGAGTGGCCGATGATGCTCCACGTCGCCAGCCCAGCCAGCATGGCCGCGGAAACCTCGCCGGTGTAGGCACCGAACACCTCGGCGTGCACGTTCTGCGCCCCGATGTCGACGCCACTGCCGGCTAGCACGCGCGCCACCGGCTCGAGGCAGACGAAGGGCGGGCAGACGACCCGGGTCACACCGTCCACGCGCGTTGCCGCGGCGATCTCCAGCGACAGTCGCGCGGCATCGGCCGGCGTCGTGTTCATCTTCCAGTTGGCAGCGATGATCACCGGTCGAGCGGTCATTCGTGGTCCTCCCCTGCCGCGTGCAGCGCGACATCTGCAATGTGCTCGAACGCCCGCTGAACCTGGCCGCGCGAGAGCTCCAGGCTCGCGGCCAACTCGGCCAGTGTCGCCTCGGGCGCGCGGCGACGAGCCGTCGCGACCCGGCGGACCTGGGTTGGCAGGCGGCGCAGGCCGCCGTTCCGGTCGAGTGTGTCAATCTCGGCCAGCTGCCGGCTGGCGGCCGTCACCGCCCGCTGCAGATTGGCGTTCTCGGCGTTAACAACGCGGTTCAGGTGACCGTTCAGCGCCCGACCGACGAAGCGCGATTCGATCTCGAGTGCCGCTGACGACAGCCCGACGAGGCGCAAGAGATCGAGTACCGCCGATCCGCCCTTCCAGGTGAGCACTCCCCGGCCCCGCCGAATTCGTGCGCTGGCCGGCAGGCCGAGCTCGGCCACGTGCGCGCTGGCCTCGGCGAGTTGATCGGGCGGCAGCACCAGTTCGAGGTGGCTGCCCGACGATCCGACGCTCAGCGAGCCGTGGGCCAGGACCACTCCGCGCAGGTAGGCCAGCCGGCAATGTTCGGCCGCGACCCCCCAGTCGAAGTCGCGCGAGCCGTCAACCGTCTCCAACCGGACGGCGAGCCGGCCCACCTGTGGCGAACGCGCGCGGCCCTGGGCCGCAGCGCCCAGACCGGCGCGCTCCGCGCGCTGACAGCAGCGGCGCGTCGGTTCAATCGACGCCAACTCGGTGCGCACCGCGGCGGCCAGGTCGCGGTCCGAGTGGTGGACCCGCGCGGCGGACGAGGTCGCCATCACGAACCGACCGCCGCACGCGACCGGGACTGCAGCGCACGGTCGTAGTAGAGGCCAAGTAGCACGGCCGCCAGGCGGTGCGAGTCGTGTCGGTGGGCGTTGCCGTGATCGACGACGTCACGCGGCACGATCAACGGCCAGCTGCCGTGCCCCTGCTCGATGTCGATCCGGACCGGCGCCGCCGGATAGTGCTCGGGTACCCGCGCGGTGTAGTTGTCGTTGGCCAGCACGCCGTCGATCAGGTCCGCCAAACCGTGGCGCTCGAACGCCGCGAGATGATCGGACAACGCGTAATCCTGCGTCTCGCCGACCTGCGTCGCGACGTTGCACACGTACACGCGCGGCGCCACGGCCGCCGCGAGCGCGTGACGGATGCCTGGCAGCAGCAGTGGCGCCAGCAAGCTGGTGTACAGGCTGCCCGGGCCGATGACGATCAGGTCGGCCGAGAGGAGGCTCTCGACGGCCTCGCGCGACGGCTGGATATCGCTCGGCGTGAGCCACACGCGTTCGATGCCGGCCGACCGCTCGATGGCCGATTCGCCGCTCAGCACCGTGCCGTCGCGCAGTTCGGCATGCAGCGTGATCGGCCCGCCGGCAACGGGCACCACGCGCCCGCGCACGGCGAGCACGCGATTGGCTTGGCGCACGGCCTCCTCGAAATCGCCCGTGATATCGGTCAGTGCGGCGATGAGCAGGTTGCCGAAACTGTGCCCGGACACTTCGGGCGCCCCGCTCTGGGTACGCCGCTCGGGACCCCCATAGCTGCCGTTCGAGCTCTCCGGGAAGCGGTATTGCAGCAGGCGGCCCATCTGCGTCTCGTTGTCGGCCAGCGCAACGATGCACGCGCGGATGTCGCCCATCGGGGGCACGCCGAGCTCGTCGCGCAGCCGCCCCGACGAGCCGCCGTCGTCGGCGACCGTGACCACGGCGGTGATGTTCTCGGTCAGTTCCTTCAGTCCGTGCAGCAGCACCGACAACCCGGTGCCACCGCCGATGGTGACGATGCGCGGCCCGCGCGAGCGCATCACCGTGCCGCTGGGGGCCAGCCAGCGCGTCCACCAGCTGCGCCCGCCGCGCCGCCGCGTCCTCTCGCCGTCGGTGCCGCTCATGATTGTTCCAGCTCGCGGTGCCAGACGGTGACGGGGATCGCCGCCCTCGTCCTCCAGCGGGCGGCCAGCGCCTCGGCAATGGCGATCGAACGGTGCTGGCCGCCGGTGCAGCCGATACCCACCACGAGCCGCGACTTGCCCTCCGCCTCGTAGCCCGGCAAGGTCAACGCCAGGTACTCCTGCACGACGTCCAGGAAGCGCTCCGTGATGGGCTGGCTGATGACGAAGTCGCGGACCGGTTCGTCGAGGCCCGTCAGCGGCCGCAACCGGTCGATATAGAAGGGGTTCTCCATGAAGCGCACGTCGAAGACCACGTCGGCCTCGAGCGGAACGCCGTGCTTGTAGCCGAAGCTGATCAGCTGCAGGCCGATACCCGCGTTCTGACCGGGCAGGTCGAGCGCGGAGTGGAGCCGTTCTCGGAGCTGACGGCCGGACAGTTCGGAAGTGTCGATAATCACGTCCGCCTGCGCGCGGATGCCGCCCAATAGTTCGCGCTCGCGCGCGATCGACGCGGCGACGCCGTGGTCGTCGGTGTCGAGTGGATGGCGATGGCGGGTCTCGCTGTAACGGCGGATGAGCACATCGTCGCGCGCCTCGAGAAAGAACACCTGGGGACTGATATCGCGCGCCTGGAGCGCGCTGCGCGCCTGTTCGAACGCGACCTGGACGTCGCCGGCGCGCGCATCGACCACCAGCGCCAGCCGCTCATAGTTGGCCGGTTCGCGCGCCACCAGCTGCGCCAGATCGCGCAGCAGCTCAGCCGGCAGGTTGTCGACCACCCGGTAGCCGGCGTCCTCGAGCAGCTTGCTCGCCGCGGTCTTGCCCGCGCCCGACAGGCCGGAGATGATCGCCACGTGCGGGCGCGGACCGACAGCGACCTTGCCGCCGGCGCGCGGCGAAATTGCGTCAGCCATCAGCGGCCGGACGTTTCGCCGGGCTCTGCGAGCGCGCGGCCATCCAGATGGTCAGCTCGTAGAGCGGATACATCACGAGGGTCATGACCGTCGGGCTGAATGGGTCGCCAGTTGGCAGTACCACGACTGCCATGGTGAACATACCGAGTAGAACGTAACGTCGGCTGCGGCGCAAGCGGTCAACGCTGACGATGCGGGCCTTGGTCAGCAGGAAAAGCACGATCGGAAACTGCATCACCAGGCCAAAGGAGAGAAAGAGCATCGTCACGAACGAGAAGTAGCCGTCGGCCGTGATGAGCGGCTCGATCACGCCGGGAATTTGGAAGCCCAGGAGGAAGGACGTCGCGATAGGCAGTATGGCGTAGGCGGTCGCCACACCGATGATGCCAAACAGCAATGCCAGCGGGAGCCATGGCCGCGCCAGACGGCGCTCGCGGGCCGTCAAGCCGGGCGAAATGAACGCCCATAACTCGTAGAAGACAACCGGCGAGCCGAGCAGCAGGCCGATGACCACCGCCAGCTTGACCTGGATGAACAACGCCGCGCCTGGCGTAGTGAATCTCAGTGGCTCGCTGATGGGCGCCTTCAGGATGCGAAGCGCATCGGGCGCCAAAAGCCAACCCAGAATCGACCCAAGCGCCACGGCCACGATGCCAATAAACAGCCGGCGGCGCAGCTCGGCGAGATGGTCGAGGAGTGGCATCACCTTCTCGTCCGCCTGCTCGGCACCCGGGGCGGGCGGACGTGGCAGCACCGCCCGCTGGCGTTCGGTAAGTTCCGCCATCACCGCTCCTCGGAATGGCGCCCGGTGGAGCGCGTGTCTAGATCAGTGTTCGGCAGACCCGGGCTCGGACTGGCGTTCCTGCTCGAGTTCGTGCAGGCGGGTCTCCAGCCTGCGGATCCTCTCCTTGTCGTCGATCGGCACCTCCGCCGCTGCATCTGTGCCGGCTTCGGCAGCAGTCGCTTCTCGTACCGTCGGGGCGGCGGGCGTACTGGTCGATATCTGGGCCGATTCGCGCACCTCATTGGTGGCGTTGCGGAACTCACGCAGGCTCTTGCCCAGCGCGGCGCCAACCTCCGGCAGCTTGCCCGGGCCCAAGATCAGCAGGGCCAGCACCAGCAGCACAACGAGAGTGAGCGGGCTGATGTCGATGACGTTCGCAAGCACGGCCAAATTCTACTCCCGGCCTCGCCTGGAACAGCAGCGCTCAGATCGCGAGCCGCCGACGCCACACGGTGGCCGCGTTGGCGATCGCCTCGCCCACATCCGCGGCACCCGTCGCGGCCCGGCTGATGTCACGCGACACGTTGACGAGGAGCGCCCCGCCGCGGACTGCGGAGCCGGGCGGGCCGGTGGCCGCGCCTGCCTCCAGCACGGCCGCGATATCGCCTTCCTGTGCGCCCAGGCCGGGCACCAGGAAAGGCAGCCCAGGTGCGGCCGAGCGCAGCTGCGCCAGCTCAGTCGGCGCCGTAGCACCGACCACGAGACCGACGTTGTCACGGCCCTTCGACCACTCCACGGCGCGCCGCGCGACGTGAATGAAGAGCGGCGCCCCATCGCTGCCGACAGGCAGGTTCTGCAGCTCGGCGGCGCCCGCGTTCGAGGTCCGGCAAACCACGTATACGAAGCGATCGTCGCGCTCGAGAAACGGAGCGAGCGCATCGCGGCCCAGGTACGGATTGGCCGTGATGGCATCAGCGCCGAGCGCGTCGAACAGCGCGGCCGCGTAACGCAGGGCGGTATTGCCGATATCGCCGCGCTTGGCATCGATGATCACCGGGACGTCGGATGGAACCGTCGAGCGGACGCGCTCGAGCGCGGCGCTGCCGGCGCTGCCGAAGGCCTCGAAGAAAGCCACGTTGAACTTGACCGCAGCGGCACCGGGCAGCGCCGCATCGAGGATCAGCCGCGCGAAACGTTCGATGCCGGAAGCGTCGGCCGGGAAGCCCGGCGGCAGCCCGGCCGGATCGGGGTCGACGCCGACGCACAGCCGCGTGCCAACAGCCGCGACTCGCGCATCGAGCCGGGCCAGGAAGTTCAAGCCGCGGTCACCGCGTGCGAGCCGCGGCGAACTCCTGCTGCCGGCGCCGATCGGCCCACTCGTGCCACGTGACGAGCAGCGCGCTGGCATTGAAGATCGACGAGTACGTGCCGGAGATGATGCCGATCATCATCGCGAAGACGAAGGCGCGGATGGCATCGCTGCCGAACAGCAGCAGCGCGAACAGCACCAGCACCGTGGTCATCGAGGTGTTCAGCGAGCGGCCGAGAGTCTGCAGCAGGCTGTGGTTGACGACGGCCGAAAACGGCTCACCGGCATGGCGGATGCGGTTCTCACGGATCCGGTCGTAGACCACGATCGTGTCGTGCACAGAGAAGCCGATGACGGTCAGCATCGCCGTCACGAAGAGGGCGTCGACCTGCAAGCCCATGAACGTGCCCAGGATGGCAAATATGCCGACCACCACGACCACGTCGTGGAGCAGCGCCGCGATGGCGGTCATGCCCATCCGGAAGTCGGCGAAACGGAACGTCATCCAGGCCAGGATGCCGATCGAACCGAGGATGATCAGCAGCAGCGCCTGCTGGGCGATCTCGTTGCTGATGAGCGGGCCGATGCTCGCCTCCTGGCGGACTTCGTCGATAGGCCCGAACTTCGCCTCGAGCGCGTAGCGAAGGTCGGCCAGCCGGCCTGATGTGGGCAGTCCGATTTCGGCACCTGCGCCGGGCGACGGCGACGGGCTGGGAGATGCTCCTGCGCCGGCGGCCGGCGATGGGCTCTCGGATGGGGCGGGGCTGGCCGATGGTGCGGCCGTCGGCGAGGCCGACGGAGCAGCACCAGGCGATTCCGACGGCTCAGCCGATCCGCTGGGAGCGGGTGATTCGCTGGCGGCTGCCGTCGCGCTCGCAGTCGGTGACTCGCTCGCCACGGGCGACGCGCTGGCGACGGCGGACGCGCTTGCCTCAGGTGAGGCGCTGGCCGCGGGCGAAGAGGTCGCCGTGGGCAGCTCTTCCAGGCCGATCTGGATCGTCCTGATCATCACGTAGTTGCGGTCGCCCGATGTCGTGATGGCGACTTCGCCGGGCAGGCCCTGCGCGGTCATCACATCCTGTACCTGCGACGGTGTCGGCGTGCCGTTGGCGAAGTGGATCTCCCACACGGTGCCACCGGTGAAGTCGATCGAGAACTGCAGCCCCACCTTGCCGCCGGTGATCGGCGTCAGCAGGATGAAGATGATGCCCGGGATGAGCACGACCAGGCTCAGCGCGTAGAACCACCGGCGCTTGCCGATGATGTCAAACACCGGCGCGCACCTCGCGCCGCGTTCGCGGCGTCGTGAGCACGAGCTCCTCTTCCTGCACACCGAAGAACGACGCGCGGCGTGCCCATGGCTGACGGACCACCCAGCGCAGCATCTCGCGGCTGAGCGACACGGCGGTGAACATCGAGATCAGCACGCCGATGATCAGCACGAGGGCGAAGCCGCGGATGGTCGCCGAGCCGAAGTAGAACAGGATCGACGCGGTGATGATGCTCGACATGTTCGAGTCGAAGATCGACGGCCAGGCGCGATTGAAGCCGGCCTCGATCGCGGGCACGAGCGTCTTGCCCGCGCGCAGCTCTTCCTTGGTGCGCTCGAAGATGAGGATGTTGGCGTCGACCGCCATGCCGACGGATAAGACGAACGCGGCGACGCCGGCCAGCGTGAGGGTCACCGGTACCAGCCGGAATATGGCGAACACGACGAACGCGTAATAGATCAGGGCCAGGCACGCCACCACGCCGGGTAGCCGGTAGTGCAGCACCATGAAGATGAAGACGAGCAGGATGCCGATGGCGCCGGCGAGCAGGCTCTGCTGCAGGAAGTTGAGGCCCAGCGTCGGGCTGATCTTGCTGAAGCTGACTTCCTCGATCGACAGCGGCAGCGCGCCGTACTTGAGCACGGTGACGAGCTGGGTCACCTCGGCGCTGGTGAAGCTGCCGTGGATCTGGCCGGAACCGCCGGTTATCGCCGACTCGATCGATGGCGCCGAGACGACCGTCCCGTCGAGCACGATGGCGAACTGGTTGCCGACATTGCGGCTGGTGTAGGAGCCGAACAGTTGCGCGCCGGTCGACTTGAGGGTGAAATCGACCGCCCGCTGGCCGGTCTGGTCGTTACCGGGTGTCGCCGAATCGACCTGGTCGCCACTGAACAGCACGCACTCGCTGGTGAATGTCGTCACGCCGGCCGCGCATTCCGGCAGCGTCGTGCCCAGCACGGTGCCCTGGCCAACGCCGGTCGTGCCGGCCGGGATGGGTACGAAGTCGAGCCGGCCGGTCGAGCCGATCAGCTTGCGGACGTCCTCCTCGTTGGTGACGCCCGGGATCTCGACCACGATGCGGTCGCTGCCCTGCGTCTGGACGATGGGCTCGGCCACGCCGTACTGGTTGATGCGGTTCTCGATGATCGTCCGGATCGTCGACAGGTCGTCCGCGGTGACCGCGTGGGTCGCAGTCGGGATCGCGCGGTACTCGCCGACCAGGCCGCCCTGCAGGTCGAGGCCGAGTTTGGTCGTGATGCAGCCCGACACGTCGACGGCGTGGACTGCACGGCGAATCGCTCAGCGGCCGCGGCAACGTGAGGAGGTTGACCGCGAGCGCGACAAGGCCGACAACCACGATGATCAGGGGAAGGAAGCGACGCATCGGCCGCGAATGCTACCAGCCGACACCCGATGAGGCCGCGTGCGCCGGCACGACGCCCGCGGCCGTGCCGCGATCAGCTGCCCAGGCCGGCGTGAATCTTCTCGGCCAGGGAACGGCTGATCCCGGGCACGGCGGCGATCTGGTCAACGGTGGCCGAGCGCATCTGCCGGGTCGAGCCGAATACGCGCAGCAGCGCCCGTTTGCGTGCCGGACCCACGCCCGGCACCTCGTCGAGTACCGACTTCGTCTGTGACTTGCCACGCAGCTTGCGGTGATACGTGATCGCGAAGCGGTGCGATTCGTCGCGCAGCCGCTGCAGCATGTAGAGCCCCTGGGACGTGGCCGGCAGCACCAGTGGACCCGACGCGGCGGGCAGCCACACCTCCTCGCGCTCCTTCGCCAGGCCGATGACGGGCATGTCGTGCAGCCCCAGCTCGTCGAGCACCCCGCGCGCCGCATTTACCTGGCCCAGGCCACCGTCGATGACCACCAGGTCGGGCAGCCGCCAGCGCAACTCCTCGGCAACCCCTTCCTCCGCCTCGAGCGCGCGATAGAAGCGTCGCCGGAGGACCTCGCGGTGGCTGGCGTAGTCGTCGGGCCGGCCCGGGGCGACGGCGGTCGTGCGCACGCGGAAGCGGCGGTACTCGCCGCTCCGCGGCCGCCCTTCCTCGAAGACGACCATCGAACCAACCGTGTTGGTGCCCTGGATGGTGCTGATGTCGTAGCCCTCGATGCGCATCGGCGGCGCCGGCAGGTTCAGTGCCGCGGCAAGTTCCTCGAGCGCGGCCAGCGTCTTGCCCTCGTCGGCCAGCCACTTGGCCTGCTCGCGGGCCAGCGTCTCAGCCGCGTTGCGCGCGGCGAGGTCCATCAATGCCCTGCCCTCGCCGCGCTGCGGCACGTCCAAGGCGACGTGATGGCCGTGCCGCCGCGCCTCGAGGAACACCACCAGTTCGTCGGCATCGGGCGGTTCGAAGGGCACCAGCACGCGCGGCGGCACGGCGTCGGTCGCGGCGTAGTACTGCTTGATGAACGCCGACAGTGCCTCGGAGTCGGGTGAGTCACCAACGTTCTCCAGCAGGAAGACGTCGCGCGCCACGGTGAAGCCGTCGCGAATAGCGAACAACTGGACGGCCGCGCCGTTGCCCGAGCGCGAGAAACCGAGCACGTCGAGCGCCGTCCGCGCGAACGCCGCCATCTTCTGCGATTCCATCGTCCGCTCGACGGCGCGCAGCTTGTCGCGCAGGTCGGCCGCCCGCTCGTAGTCGGTCGCCACCGAGGCCGCCTCCATCTCGTCGCGCAGTCGCCGGGCAACCTGCTCCTGGCGGCCCTCCAGGAAGAGCATTACCTGGTCGATGTCGGCGCGGTAAGCCGCCTTCGAGATAACCTCGATGCACGGTCCCTGGCAACGCTTGATGTGGTACAGGAGGCACGGCCGCGGCAGGGCGCGTTTGCCCTCGCTGATCGGGATCGTGCACGTTCGAAACGGGAAGAGCCGGCGGATGAGGTTCATCGCCTCGTCGACGCTCGATGCCGAGGCGTACGGGCCGAAGTAGCGCGAGCCGTCGTTGGGCAGCTTGCGCGTGCGCTCGACGCGCGGGAAATCGTCGGCCAGGGTGACCTTGATGTAGGGGTAGCTCTTGTCGTCCTTGAGGCGCACGTTGAAGCGCGGTTGGTGGCGCTTGATCAGCGTCCCTTCGAGCAGCAACGCCTCGCTGACCGTGTCGGTGACCGTGTACTCGACGTCGACCACGCGATCGAGGGCGGACTCGATGCGCAGCGGCTGGGTCGAGGCGCCGCGCGCCTGCCAGTACTGGCGCACGCGGTTGCGCAGGTTCTGCGCCTTGCCCACGTACAGCACGCGGCCGCGCTCGTCGCGCATCAGATAAACGCCCGGCTTGGCCGGCAGCTTGGCCAGGATCGGTTTGACGCGCGGGTTCGGGTTGGGGCTGGAGTTCGGGCTCACGGTGAATTCGATGCTAAGCGACAGATAAGCGGCAGGTAGTCCGTGGCGCCGACGATGAGGGCGTGGACCTGCATCCGGCGGTTGTCGATCGCCTTGCCCGGCTGGCACCCGACCAGCGCGCGGCCGCCACCGCGCCGCCGGGACCGGTGCTGTGCGTCGCCCCGGCCGGCAGCGGCAAGACGACCACCTTGGTGGCGCGCATCTGCTGGCTGGTGGCCAGCGGCACCGACCCGGCGCGCATCACCGCGCTCACCTTCAACAAGCGCGCCGCCGATGAGTTGCACGACCGTCTTCTCGGCGCCCTCGAGCCGCTCGACCTTGCCGGCGATCCGCCACGGGTCAAGACATTCCATGCGCTCGGCCGCGAGATCCTCGCCGACGCAGGCGTGACCGTCGATAACCTCGTCGGCCGGGCCGACGTGCTCGCCCGGCTGAACGGCCGGCCGCTGCCGCCGGCCGCGCTGCGGCGCTTCGACGATGCCTTCTCGCGGCTCAAGCTCGACTTGGCACTACCCGTCGACCAGTTGCGGTCGTTGTTGGCGGCGGGCGGCGAGCTGCCGGTGCCTGCCGACCTGGCCAACGCGTACATCGCCTATGAAGAGTGGCTGGCGGCCAACGAAGCACTGGACTTCGACGACCTCGTGAGGCGCGCGCTGCTCGAATTGCGCACCAATACGCTGGCGCGCTCGACGTGGCAGCAGCGCTGTGCAGCGCTGCTGGTCGACGAGGTTCAGGACGTCGATCGCAGCCAGCTCGAACTCGCGCTGCTGCTCGCCGGGGAGCGGCACAACGTGTTCCTGGTCGGCGATGACGACCAGACGATCTACGCCTGGCGGCTGGCCGACGTGCGACGCGTGCTGGGCCTCGCCGCTGCCCTACCCGGCCTGCGCCGCGTCGACCTGGTCACCAACTACCGCTGTCCGCGGCCGGTCGTCGAACGCGCCGTGCGACTGATCTGTGCCAACAGCGAGCGCTTCGACAAGACCATTCGCGCCGGTCCGTCGGCGGCGGGGAGCCTGCTTCTTGGCCCCGATGGCGGAGACGAAGTCGCCCGGGCGCGACGCCTGCTGAGTACCTGGCTGCCGGCGGCACCGGGCGTCCACGCGGTTCTCGCGCGTACCAATGCCGAGCTCGCCCCGTTTGCCGCGATCGCTCTCGAGCAGGGCGTGCCCTACCGAGCATCCGACGATGGCCTGCTGCTCGACGATCCCCAGCTCGACGACCTGCTGGCGGGTCTGCCGGAGGACCTGCATCCGGCCGCCGCACTCTCTCGCCGGGCCACGCGCAACCCGGTCGTGCGCTCGATGGCCGCGTGGTCCCTGGCCTATCGCACCACGGCCGACTTCCGGGCAGCGATCGAGAGTGCACGAACGCGTCGCGACGAGCTTCGGCGAGATGACGCCCAGTTGGTGCTTGCCACCGCGCACGGCACCAAGGGCCTCGAGTTCGACCACGTCGCCGTCATCGGGCTGGATGAAGGAGTCTTTCCCAGCCGGCGAACGCTGGAGGATGCGGACGACCCAGTGCGCGCCCTCGAGGAGGAACGGCGGCTGGCCTACGTCGCCTGGACGCGCGCCAGGAAGTCACTGCTGCTCGTCTACGACCCCGCGGCACCTTGCGTGTTCATGCGCGAAGCCTTCAGCGACGCCGAATTGCGCGCCTAGCCCGAGCGATAGCGGCGCAGGTCGACCGAGTAGTCGATCACGGCGCGCAGGTTGGCCAGCGCCTCGGCCCAGCCAACCAGGCAGTCCGCGTACGCTTCGATGACGCCCGCGACGGTGAGGTCGAAAGGACCGTCTTCAAGCGTTACGACGCTGCCGTAGCCGCGGGGAGCGATGGTCACCGTGGCGGTCGATACCCACGCGTCGCCCTCGAGCGAAGGCCAGCGGAACTGGAACAGCACGTCCGGCTGCGCCTGCAGCACGTCCCACCAGACGCGGCGGCTGGGAAACACGAGTGTGCTGCGTGCTCCTACGGCCAGCGATCCCTCGATCGCGTCAGGGAACCAGGTCAACAGCTCGTCGGGCGACGACCACGCCCGATAGACGCGGTATGGCTCGGCATCCACCCGCTGCTGGATGCGCACCGTGCGGGCAGGATCGGCGTCCGCAGCCTTCATGTCGGTCATAGCCCCAGTTCTCCGCGCACAGTTTTGAGCCCTTCGATCACGTTAGCCACATGTTCGTCGAAGGGCACGCCAAGCTCTTCGGCGCCCTTGACCAGCTGGTCGCGCGGCACCTGGCGAGCAAAGCCCTTGTCCTTCATCTTCTTGGTCACCGAGCGCACGTCGACCTCGTCGAGACTCCTGTTCGGCCGCACCAGCGTCACCGCGATGACGAAGCCGCTCATCTCGTCGCACGCGTAGACGGTGTGGGCCAGGTCGGTGGTACGTGCCACGCCGGTGTGGTCACCGTGGCCCAGCACGGCCTGCACGAGGTCTTCGGGGTAGCCGCGTGCGCGCAACTCGTCCGCGCCGCGCAGCGGATGGGTTTCCGGGTAGCGCTCGTAATCGAAGTCGTGCAGCAGGCCGGCCGAGCGCCACGTCTCCAGCTCTTCGCCGCTCAGCCCGAAGCGGTTCTGCGCGTACCAGCCCACGGCGCCCTCGACCGCCAGCCCGTGCTTGCGCAGCGCGTCCGATTCGGTCCACTCGCACAACAGTGTCCAGGCGTCATCTCGCGTCGGCATACATCAATCTCCGTCAGCGCGATCTCGCGAAGGCCGGCGCCGGCCGGGCATGCCCAGTCGCCACCAGACAAACAGTACGACTGCGGCGACAGCCAACACGCCGATGAGCAGATCGAACGGTTGCAGCGCGCTGCGGATCTCCGTCCAGCGCTGGCCGAGCAGCACGCCGGCCTCGGTCAGGACCAGCGTCCACAAGAATGCGCCGGCGGTCGAGTAAAACAGGAAGCGGCCGAGCGGCATGCGCGCCACACCGGCCGGGAAACTGATGAAGGTGCGCACGATCGGCAGCAGGCGGCTGAAGAAGGCGGTGGCCGCGCCGTAGCGGGCGAAGAAATGATCGGCCAGGTCGATCTCGTGCGGCCGGATCAGCAGGTAGCGCCCGTAGCGTTCGAGGAACGGCCGGCCACCCCACGCTCCGATGGCATAGCCGATCAGCGAGCCGAGCGTGTTGCCCACCGTCGCGACGATCACCACGATCCAGAAATTCCACTGCCCGCCGGTGAGCGGCTCGACGGCGGTCGGATCGGACACGAGGAAGCCGGCAAAGGGCAGGATCAGCTCCGACGGCATCGGGATCATGGCCGACTCGATGGTCATCGCCACGAGCACGCCCAGGTAGCCGATCGATCCGTAGAGGCTCGTCAGGAACGGGATGACGATCTGGTCGATGAAAGCGAGCAAGGATCAGGCCTGGCCGGTCGGCGGCGGGAACGGTGGCTCGCTCAGTCCGGCTCGCTGAGCACCGGCCCGCGCGAGGTCACGCTGTTCGACGATCAGCAACAGCCGTTTGCGCTCGGACCCATCGACCATGATCCGGATCGAATAGTCACCGGGTGTCGGGAAGCTGAGGTTCCACAGGTCGAGGCTGAAGGTCAGCACCGTGTCACGGCCGTCGGCCGGGCCGTTCGCCAGCACCTTGGCCGTGGCGTTCGAGATCGGCGTCCCATCGGGCGCGAGCAGCACGAACTGGAGCTCGTGCTCGGCGCCGAGTTCGGTACTGGTCACGTTGAGGCCGCATACCAATGCCAGGTGCGGATGACGGAGGGGGAACTGCGGTCCGCCCAGGCGCGACACTCCCCCGCCGATGACGGCGAACTTCTGGCCCGGCCGCGCGTCGGCGGCGTCGGCAAGGAAGGCGTACTCGATGTCCGGCACGCGGGTAAGTCTAGGGCGACTGCTCGGGAAAGCGAGCAGACTGGCCACGTCATGACCGGCGACCTGACGGTGCTGTACGACCGCGACTGCGGGGTTTGCACGCAGGTCGCGCGGGCGCTGGCCCGGCTCGACACGCGCGGCCAGCTTCGACTTGTCGCCCTCCAGGTGGCGGAACCTCCCGACATGCCGCCGCGCGACGAGCTACTCGATGCGCTCCATGCGCTCGACGCCGACGGCCGCTGGTCGGTTGGCGCCGCGGCCGGGGTCGAGATCGCCCGGCGCATCCCGCTGTTGTGGCCGATCAGCGTCGCCGCCCGGCTGCCATTGGCCATGCCGATTCTCGACGCGCTCTATCGGTCCGTCGCGGACAACCGACAACGCATCAGCCGCCTGTTGGGCCTTCGGGTATGCCAGGTGCGCGGCCGCTAGCCCGCGCCGAGCCGCGGGTCAGTGCCGCGTGGCGGTAGCGGTGCGTTCGACCTTGCCCGCGCGGCGGCGGCCCGGCCGCGCACCCTCATCGCGACCAAGAGCTTCGGCGAACGTGACGTTGCTCAACGGGATGAGCGGCTCCCCGTGGAGTACACGAGCCAGGTACAGACCCGTCGCCGACGCCGCCGTCTCTGACACCTGCTCCGGCGTCCCGGCCACGACGACCTCGCCGCCGCGCGCACCGCCCTCCGGCCCGAGATCGATGATCCAGTCGGCAGTCTTGATCACGTCGAGGTTGTGCTCGATGACGATCACCGTGTTCCCTGCGTCGACCAGCTTGTGCAGCACCTGCAGGAGCTTCTCGACGTCCGCGAAATGCAGGCCCGTGGTGGGCTCGTCGAGCAGGTAGACCGTCTTGCCGGTTGCCCGCCGTGACAATTCGGTCGCCAGCTTGACGCGCTGCGCTTCGCCACCCGACAGCGTGGTCGCCGGCTGACCCAGGCGAATGTAGCCGAGCCCAACGTCGACCAGGGTGGCCAGCTTGTCGCGAATCTTGGGCACCGCGCTGAATACCTCGAGCGCCTCTTCGCAGGTCATCTCGAGCACCTCGGCAATCGAGCGGCCCTTGTAGTGGATCTCGAGGGCCTCGCGGTTGTAGCGCGCGCCACCACACACCTCGCACGGCACGTACACGTCGGGCAGGAACTGCATCTCGATCTTGATGATCCCGTCGCCCTTGCAGTTCTCGCAACGGCCACCCTTGACGTTGAACGAGAAGCGGCCCGGACCGTAGCCACGCATGCGTGCCTCGGGCACGCCGGCGAACAACTCGCGGATGGGCGTGAAGAGTCCGACGTACGTGGCCGGGTTGGATCGCGGCGTGCGCCCGATCGGGCTCTGGTCGATCTCGATCACCTTGTCGACCGCCGCGACACCTTCCAGCGCGTCGTGCTCCCCGGGGTCCTCGCGCGCGGCGTTGAGCGCGCGGGTCAGGGCGCGGAAGAGGATCTCCTCCACGAGCGTGCTCTTGCCGCTGCCCGACACCCCGGTGACCGCGGTCATCGTGCCCAGCGGGAACGCCACGTCGACGTTCTTGAGGTTGTGTGCCCTGGCCCCGCGGACAACGAGCGCCTTGCCGTTGCCCGGCCGGCGCTCCTCTGGTACCGGCACGGCGCGCTCGCCGCGCAGATAGGCGCCGGTCAGTGAGCGCGGCTCGGCGAGCACGGCTGACAGTGGCCCTGAGGCGATCACCTCGCCGCCATGCTCACCCGCACCGGGGCCGATGTCGAGCACCCAGTCGGCCGTGCGGATGGTCTCTTCGTCGTGTTCAACCACGATCAAGGTGTTACCCAGGTCGCGCAGCCGGATCAGCGTGGCGATGAGCTTCGCGTTGTCCTTCTGATGCAGGCCGATGGTCGGTTCGTCGAGGATGTACAGCACGCCCATCAACGATGAGCCGATCTGTGTCGCCAGCCGGATCCGCTGCGCTTCGCCGCCGGACAGGGTCGAGGACGTCCGATCGATGGTCAGGTAGTCGAGCCCGACGTCGGCCAGGAAGCCCAGCCGCGAGCGGATCTCCTTGAGTACCTGTCGCCCGATATGACGCTCGCGCTCCGACAGCCGGTTGGGCAGCACCTCCGCCCAGCGCAGCGCTTCGGTGACCGACTCCTGCGCCACCTGGGCTATGTTCAGGCCGTCGACCGTCACACTCAGTGCGGCCGGCTTGAGCCGCGTGCCAGCACATGTCGGGCACGGCCGCGCGACCATGAACTTCTCGAGTTCGTTCCTGACCCACTCCGAGTCTGTCTCGCGGTAGCGCCGCTCGATGTTCGGCAGCAGCCCCTCGAAAGTTGCCTCGTAGTAGTTGGTATGGCCGTCGTGCCGGTAGCCGATGCGCACCTTCCGGCCGCGCGGCGCGCGCAGCACGTAGTCGAGGTCAGCTGGGGCCAGCTCGCTGAGCGGCGCGTCGACGCTGAAACCGCGCTCCTTGGCAATGGCCTCGACCACCTTGCCGTACCACGAGTCCGTCATCGTCATACGCGACCACGGCAGCAAGGCGCCCTGCGAGATCGACAGGTTGCGGTTGACCACGCGGTCCTGGTCGAACTCCATGCGCATGCCGAGCCCGGTGCATGCCGGGCACGCGCCGTGCGGCGAGTTGAAGCTGAAGCTTCGTGGCTCGAGCTCGTCGATGGTCGTGCCGTCGAAGGCGCAGGAGTAGCGCTCGCTGTAGCGCTGCTCGTCGAACGTTCCCGCGTCGGCCGGGGCGACGACCATCACGCCTTCACCGAGGCGCAGCGCGGTCTCGACCGAGTCGGCGAAGCGGGCATGCTCCGGATTTGGGTGTTCGGCGCCATACGGCCGGCCGTCGTCGTCGGCGTGATGGACGACCAGTCGGTCGACGACCACCTCGATCGTGTGGCGCTTGTACTTGTCGAGTGTCTTGACCTCCTCGAGGTCCATCAGCTCGCCGTCGACGCGGATGCGCACGAACCCCTGCCGACGCGCAGCCTCGAACACGCGGTCGCCTTCCGTCTTCCGATCGCGCACCAGCGGGCCGAGGATCAGCAGCCGCGCCCCGTCGGGCAATTCCAGGATGCGATCGACGATCTGCGGCACGCTCTGGCGGGTGATCTCGCGGCCACACACCGGGCAGTGCGGGTGGCCGACGCGCGCAAACAGCAGACGCATGTGGTCGTAGATCTCGGTGACCGTGCCGACCGTCGAGCGGGGGTTACGTGATGCCCCCTTCTGGTCGATGCTGATCGCCGGTGAGAGCCCGTCGATCTGGTCGACATCGGGCTTGTCCATCTGGCCGAGGAACTGGCGCGCGTAGGCCGACAGGCTCTCGACGTAGCGCCGCTGGCCCTCCGCGTAGATGGTGTCGAAGGCCAGGCTCGACTTGCCGCTGCCGGACAGGCCGGTGATCACGACCAGCCGGTCGCGCGGCAACTCGACGGTGATGTTCTTGAGGTTGTGCTCGCGCGCGCCGCGCACGACCAGCTTTTCCTGGCTCACGTTATTCCTGGCGGGCACGCATCAAGTATAGAACAGATGGTCTGTTTGGCTATCAGTGCGAGTGAACCTCGCGCAACCGGTGCACCTCCAGCCGATTGATGCCCGACGGCTGCGCCGAGGTCGTGACCAGGAGCACCGTGTCGAAGCTTTCGGCCGCGCCGCCCTGTGATTGCCAGGCAGCCTCCATGCGTTCGATGAGCGTTCCACTGCGAGCGTTGGCCGAAAGCACGACGGGGATTACGCCCCGACGCACGGCCAGGCGCCGCGCGATGACCGGGCTGAGCGTGAATGCGACGATCGGCAGCCCATGCGGACGAGCCATCGACAGCATCTCGGCGGTTCTGCCGCTGCGCGTGAAACACCAGATCGCGCCGGCCCCGGTGTAACCGCTGGCGGCCGCGGCAGCGAGCACGATCCCGCTATCCGGCGCAACGTGTTCCGCAGCCTGCACGGCCAGGTCGGCGCCCCGTTCAACCTTCGCGCAGATCCTGTCCATCGCCTGCAATGCCTGCAGCGGGAAGGCGCCGATGGCGGTCTCGGCCGACAGCATCACGGCATCGGCGCCGTCGAGCACCGCGTTCGCGACATCGCTCACCTCGGCCCGCGTGGGCCGCGGCGCGCTGGTCATGCTCTCGAGCATCTGCGTGGCGACGATGGTGAACTTCTCCATCTCACTGGCGCGCCGGATCAGGTCCTTCTGGATGAGCGGCACGTCTTCGAAGGGCAGATCAACGCCCAGGTCACCGCGCGCGATCATGATCCCGTCGGCAAGCTGCGCGATGCCGTCGAAGTTCTCGACCGCGGCGTGCGTCTCGATCTTGGCCACCACGCGCGGCCCGTCAGCCGGCAGCAACGCGCGCAGGGCGCGAACGTCCTCCGCGGTACGCACAAACGACTGCGCGATCAGGTCGACGCGCAACTCGAGCGCGCGCGGCACGTCCGCCCTGTCCTCGTCGGTCAGCCCGTCGCCCGGCAGCCGCTGGCTGGGAACATTCACGCCCGAGCGAGTGCGGATCAGGCCGCCATTGACAACTTCCGTGCGCACCTCGTCCTGAACTACCTCGATGACGCGCAGCTCGGCGGCGCCGTCGGCCAGCAGGATGCGGTCGCCCACCTCGAGCCCCGCGATCACATCGGGGTGAGCCACCGATGCCGCGCCGGCATCGCCAACACTGCCATCGTCGCGGCGCAGTGAGAAGCCGGCACCGGTTTCGAGACGCGCCTCGCCGCCATTCAACTCGCCCAGGCGCAGTTTCGGTCCGGGCAGATCGGCCATCACGGCCACGCTGCGCCGCGCGGCGTGAGCAGCGGCGCGCACAGCATGCACGTATGCCTTGTGCTGCTCCGCGTCGCCATGCGAGAAGTTGACCCGGGCAACGTCCATGCCCTCGGCGACCAGCTGCGGCACGAGATCAATGCTCGCCGGACCGATCGTGCAGACCTGTTTCGTACGTACGCGGCTCATCGCGCCGACTGTATCAGCGCGCTCGAATTCGAATACCTGCCGGTCTCGACATCAGCGGAAGCGGCGGCCCCCGCGACGCGCCGGCCGTTCGCCGGTCCGCTTGATCACGTTGGGCGTCACGTGTCGGTCCCACGTCTGGCGGTCCAGCCAGCGCGCCATCCAGCCGGCGTCGTCGCCTTCGTGCTCATCGCGAATGCCGGGCAGCCAGTCCGACGCCGTGCCCTCGTCCGTCGGCGGCTCGCCGTCGAGCGCCGCGGCAGGCTCCTCGCCGGCCGGCAGGATGGTCACCGACGTGACCTCGAGCGCTGCCTCACCGCTGGCAATGGCACGCCGCCCGCGGCGCGCTCCAGAGCGCATCGCAGCGGCGCGTTCGGACGGCTTGGCCGAGGCTTGCCGGTCGGCGTCGGCGCGTGAGGCAGCCGCGGCCTTCTCTGCCGCCCGCTCGACGGCCAGCGACGCGTCCTCCTCGAGCACCCGCAGGCGAATGTCGAGGATCTCGTCGCGCAACGCAGCCGCGCGCTCGAAGTCGAGCTCGCGTGCGGCTGCGCGCATGTCCGTCTCCATCTGTCCGACCAGCTTGCTGATCTCGTCGCGTGACATCGCCGACAGCTCGCGCTCACGACCGGCCGCGGTGTATGCGCCACTTGCTTCGGCGACCGCGCGCAGCCGGTCGTTGATGTCGCGGATGCCCTTGATGATCGTCTGCGGCACGATGCCGTGCTGCTCGTTGTACTGCTGCTGGATGGTGCGCCGGCGCGCCGTCTCGTCGATCGCCACCTGCATCGATTCGGTCACCCTGTCGGCGTACATGACAACCTCGCCGCCGACGTTGCGCGCCGCGCGGCCGGAGACCTGGATGAGCGACCACGCCGACCGCAGGAACCCCTCCTTGTCGGCATCGAGGATGGCCACCAGCGTGACCTCCGGCAGGTCGATGCCCTCGCGCAGCAGGTTGATGCCGACCAGCACGTCATAGACGCCCAGGCGCAGGTCGCGCAGGATCTGCACCCGCTCGAGCGTGTCGACCTCGCTGTGCAGATACGAAACCTTGACGCCCATCTCGTGCAGGTAATCGGCGAGGTCCTCCGCCATCTTCTTGGTCAGCGTCGTGACGAGCACGCGCTCGCCCCGTTCGACGCGGTCCCGAATGCGATCCATCAGGTCGTCGATCTGGCCTTCGGTCGGGTGCACCGAGATCTGCGGATCGACGATGCCGGTCGGCCTGATGAGCTGCTCGGCGATGCGTTCTGAGCGTTGCAGCTCGTATGGCCCGGGCGTGGCCGACATGAACACGACCTGATTCAGGTGGCCCTCGAACTCCTCAAACGTGAGCGGCCGATTGTCGAGCGCCGACGGCAGGCGGAAGCCGAAGTCGACCAGGATCTCCTTGCGCGTCCGGTCGTTCTTGTACATGCCCACGACCTGCGGGATGGTCATGTGCGACTCGTCGACGACCAGCAGCCAATCGGGTGGGAAGTAGTCGAGCAGCGTCCACGGCCGCGAGCCTGCCTCGCGCCGGGACAGATGGCGCGAGTAGTTCTCGATGCCCGAGCAGAAGCCCAGCTCGCGCATCATCTCCAGGTCGAACGTCGTCCGCTGGCGGAGCCGCTCGGCCTCGAGCTCCATGCCCCGGCCGCGCAGCTCCTCGACGCGCTGCTCCATCTCCAGCTCGATGTCGACGACGGCGGCCTGCAGCTTTTCCGCCGGCGTGACGTAGTGCGAGGCGGGATAGACGTTCAGCTCCTTGCGCTCGGCGAGCACCTCACCGGTCAGCGGATCAACCTCCGTGATGCGCTCGACCTCGTCGCCGAAGAACTGGACGCGAACGACGAAATCGTCATACGCCGGCTGTAGCTCGAGCGTGTCACCGCGCACCCGGAAACGAGCGCGCGACAGCTGCTGGTCGTTGCGCTGGTACTGCAGGTCGACCAACTGGCGCAGCACGCCGTCGCGCCGGTAGCGGCCGCCCTCGCGCACCCGGACCACTGTCGCGCCGTAGTCGACCGGCGCGCCCAGCCCGTAGATGCACGACACCGACGCAACGATGATCGTGTCGCGCCGCTCGAACAGCGCGCGCGTCGCGGCGTGGCGCAGCTTGTCAATCTCGTCGTTGCGCGACGAATCCTTCTCGATGTACGTGTCTGAGCGCGGCAGGTAGGCCTCCGGCTGGTAGTAGTCGAAGTACGAGACGAAGTACTCCACCGCGTTGTCGGGGAAGAACTCGCGGAACTCGCTATACAGCTGGGCGGCAAGCGTCTTGTTGTGCGCCAGGACAAGGGTGGGCCGGTTATGGCGCTCGATGACGTTGGCGATGCTGAACGTCTTGCCCGTGCCGGTCGCGCCGAGCATGGTCTGGAAGCGCAGGCCGCTGGTCAGCCCATCGGCCAGCCTGTCGATTGCAGTGGGCTGGTCGCCGGTTGGCTGATATGGCGCAACGAGCTTGAAATCGGGCATCGCCGCGACTCTACAAGACCGCACGCCTCGTAGCCTGTTGGTACCCCATTCCCCTTCCGGGCGGGTCTCTTCCTTGTCGGACGGCGCGTACGTACGGTCTAGCTGCCCTTCGTTACCAGCAGTGCGTCGCCCAGGAGGAGTTCTTCCCGGATGGAAATGGAGTTCAAGGACAGCGGAAAACGCCGGCGCCTGTTGATGATCGTCGTTGGGGCACTGCTCGCTCTCGGCGCCGGGTGGGGCTCACTGATGCTGGCCACGAATGGCGATCACCAGGCGGTCGCGATGGACACTCAGTCGGTGCTCGAGGCCGCGCATGACATCCCGGCGCGTACGACCGTCACCGCCGACGACGTGGTGGTCCGCAGTGTGCCTGTCGATGAGGCCATGCCGCAGAGCTATACCGATCCCAACGATGTGATCGGGCACGTCAACGCGGTGGCCCTGTACGCCGGCCAGCAGATCACCCCCAACCTGTTCGCCACCACGAGCGCCAACAGCGACTTCAGCATCCTCACCCCCGACGAAGTGGTCAGCGCCGATTCGCCGTATTGGCGCGCGGTCGCCCTGCAGATCCCGGCAGAGCGCGCGGTGGGCGGTGAGATCCAGGCGGGCGATCACGTCGATGTCTTTGTCAGCGTCCAGATCAACGTTCTCGAGGTCGGCCCCGACGGCACGTATCAGCAAGTCGACACGGCAACGCAGCAGGGCCTGCAAAGCGGCGAGTCGACCAAGATCACGTTCCAGGACATCGAGGTACTCAAGGCCGACCCAACCCAGAACATGTACGTGCTCAAGGTCGACCTGCATCAGGCCGAGCAGATCTACCACGTCGTCCAGGTCGCACCCGACTCGTTCAGCCTCGCGCTACGTCCCGACCAGGACACACGCTCGGCCGACACGTCCCAGTACGGCGAGACGACGGACCACCTGGTCATGACCTACATGTTCCGAGTGCCGCACCTGCTCGACCTCTCGAAGCTCACCAGCAGCCACGCCGCCCGATCAGAGCGCCACGCCAAGTCCGTCCCCGGAACAGACACCGGGACCGGACGCTTCGACCCCGCCGGACCAGACGCCTGCGCCGTCGATATCGCCCGGGCCCTCCCCGTCCGCGGCTCCCTAAGCGCCGATCGCACTACCGCGTCCGCGCACCATGCCAATCACCAAGAACCGCCGTGACGGGCATGCTGGCGTGACCCTCGTCGAGTTCGCCATCGTCCTGCCGATCTTCATCACGGTCCTGTTCGCGATGATTGAGTTTGGCTTCGCGTTCAACGCCATGCTCGGCATCAACCGCGCGTCGCAGACCGCCGCGTTGATCGCCGGTCAGCTCGGCAACGAAGCCGATGCGGATTGCCTGATCCTGCACAGCATCGAGGATCACCTGACGCCGCCGATCGACAAGAGGAACGTGCTCGAAGTCGACATCAGCCGCACCAACCTGACCGGCTCAGGCACCCTGGCATCGAACGTCTACGTGCGATCGGGCAGCAAGAACTGCGGCAGCTACAGCGTGCCCTACACGGCGACTTCGACCGGCTACCCGGAGAGTCAGCGCTGCAACGTGCTGAACGGGTGCCCGACCCTCTCGCCGCCACGTTCCACGGTCGACAAGATCGCCATCCAGATCACGTACCGACACGTGCCGGTCACACCCATGCGCCAGTTGCTGTCGTTCTTGGGCGGCGACGGTTCGACTGGATACGACTGGACGTTCACCCAGCGCAACGTGTCACGCATGGAGCCCGTCCTATGAGCCGCGCCGGCCGGCGGCTTCGCCGCACGACGCGCACGCACCAGAGGTCAGGGCCTGACCGAATTCACCATCGTCATGCCCGTCTTTCTCATCCTGCTGGCGGGCATGCTCGAGTTCGGCCTCGCCTTCAGCGACCGCCTGACGCTGGGCAACGCCACCCGCGAGGGAGCGCGCATCGGTGCCGCCCTGGCGACCGGCAGCAGCACACCGTGCTCTGGCGATCCCAGTGGCGTCGACACGGCGGTCATCGCGTCGGTCCAGAACATCCTCAAGTCGGGCGGCTCGGCGGTCGATCTCTCCCACGTCTCGGCGATCCGCATCTTCAAGGCCAATTCGAGTGGCACGCAAATCGGCGGCTACGTCAACGTGTGGACGTATACGCCGGGACACGGGCCCGACGCCGACCCGGGGCCCGGGACCGAGACGCTCGACTTCAGTCCGTCGAGCGTGGCCTGGCCGGCGTGCTCGCGCGACAACGGGTCGGCGTCGCCCGATTCGATCGGCGTGACGGTCGACTACGACTATCACCTCAAGACTCCCCTGGTTGCGCTGGTCGGTCTGATCGGCGGCACCCAGGCAGGCACGCTCCCCATGGTCGACACGACCGTGATGGCGCTGAACCCCACAGACTGAGGCAGGTCGACATGAACATGCCCGCCGACGAAACGACGAACTCCCGAGCCCCCAGAAGCGCGCGGGGGTCGGATGGCCAGGTCCTGGCGCTGTTCGTGCTCGCGGTCTTCGTGATCATCGGCATGGTGGCCGTGGTCATCGACGTGGCCTGGTTCTGGACCAACGAGCAGGACATGCAGCGGGCCGCCGACGCCGGGGCGCTGGCGGGCGCGGTATACCTTCCGGGCGACGTGCCGCGCGCCTACGCGGCTGCGCGGGCCGAAGCCACCAAGAACGGCTACACCACGGGCGTCAACGGCGCCACCGTCACGCCGGCGCAGGACACCGGCAACAGCAGGCGCTTGAAGGTGACCATCAGCGCGCCGGTTGAGGCGTATTTCGCGCAGGTGTTCTGCGTGGTCATGCCGACGTGCACCGAGCAGATCACGGCCACCGTTAAGAGCATCGGCGAGTTCGTGCTGCCCGTGCCCATGGGCAGTCCGCAGAACTACTACGGCGTGGGCACGTTCGTCTACAACGAGGTCACCACGCATACGACCAGCAACGGCAACGACACCGGCTGGGATCACGAGAACTCGGCCATCTCCGGCAGCGGGTGGAGCAACCCGACTTACGCGGAGAACAACGACAACTACTACACGACGGCGACGAGTAACAACGCCCAACAGCAGTGGGGCAGCTTCGGCCTGCAGGGTTCGGGCGGGCTGCCCAATGACTCCACCCTGGTGATCGATGGCCTCGAGGTGCAGCTGGCCGACGTATATCTATCCGGCTGGGGCACCTCCACCAACTGCTATGCGCAGGCGGCCGTCAGCTGGAACAACGGTGGGAGCTGGTCTTCCACCCAGAACACCAGCGCCCTGAATACCACGAACAGTACGGACAAGACCCTGGGCAGCTCGAGCAGCCTCGCCGCCTGGGGCGCTCACAGCTGGAGTCGAAACGACTTCAGCGACAGCAACTTCCGCGTACGGCTGACCTGGTTCGAGGGCAACTCCCAATGTTCCAGCTCACGCACGGTAAACCTGGACCAGTTGCTCGTGCGCGTCACGTATCACACGTCGACCACGACGACCACGACCACCACGCAAACCGGTGCCGTCACCGGCCCGACCGGCTCCAGCCTGGCCAGCCAGGGCTTCTGGGGCGCGGTCATCACGCGCGGCGGCAGTCGCGAGAACGGCGACGAATTCAGCCCGTACCGCGACAACTCGAGCATCAGCGGGCACACCAGCACCAACCCCGAGTACAGCCCCAACGGCTACGACTACACCGTGCTCATCAATGGCGGCAGCGGGCAGGTCAAGATATTCGACGCGTCGTTCTGCGAGACGGGCCCGAACGGCGCCAGCGGCGACATGGGCGCGGGTGACCACTGGATCAGCGGCTCGCCCAACGGCGTCACCACCGTCTACCAGTTGTGGAACGAGAACGGGACGCCCTACGACACGACCGACGATTCGCTCGTCGCCACGTCAGGGAATACCTTCGCCAACCAGATCCAGGCCGACTACAGCGGCACGATGGGCACGCCCTCCCACAGCGGGCTCGCCGACTGCTCAACCGACCCGTATCACAACGCCTGGTACACGCTGGCCAGCGGTATTCCAGCGGGGCGCTATCGCGTCAACGTCAATACCAGCTCCGACAACAACATCTCGACCAACGCCGAGAACATGTTCTCGCTGTGGGTCAGCTCGAGCGGCGCCGGCCCGCGCGTGTACGGAGAGGCCAAGATGGCCGCGTACAACAACCTCGTGTCCGGCACCCAGCTCTTCTACCTCGCCCAGATCGACGCCGCAAACGCCGGCAAGACAATGGAGATCGAGCTGTTCGACCCGGGCGACGTGAGCGGCAACGCCTATCTGAAGATCCTGTCGCCGAACGGCAACTCGTACAACTATGCGACGTTCTCGTGGACTGCCGACAACGGCACGTCGGGCACCAACGTGACCAGCATCCAGACCGCATCGTCGGGCGGCAGCTTCTTCAACGACCGGCTGCTGACCATCGACGTGGTGCTGCCCAACAACTACGGGTCAAGCGGCCTGACGCCGCCCGGGGAACGCTTCAGCAGGCTGGTGGAAGATCGAGTACCAGGTCAGTGGCGGCAATGACACGACCACGTGGCAGGTCGGAATTCGCGGCAGCCCGGTTCACCTCGTCCACTGAAGCGGCGCCGCGCCGGCCCGGCGCGTCGTCGCGGCGTTCAGTCGAGCAGCGGCTCGAGCGCGTCGGCGAGCGCCTCCTCGACGACTGACCGCGTCTCGTCGAGCGATCCCTCGGTCGAGATCCGGCGCAATCGCGGCCGCTGTTCGGCGCGGCAGCGCGGCAAGCTGCGCCGCCAGACGGTCCACGAAACCACTGCCCTGAGCGGTCATGCGCTGCTCGGCGTCCGCGGCCGACTGGCCACGCTCGAGCAACCGCCGGCGCTGGGTGGCCGGCAGGCATTCGATCAGCCAGACCTCGTCACAGCGTTGCGCCAGCCCGCCTTCGACGAGCTTGATCGCCTCGACCACGACGAACGGAACGTGGTCGGCCGCGGCGGCGGCCAGGCGCGCGTCGATGAGTCGACGAACCTCCGGATGGATGATCGCCTCGAGGTCGGCAAGGGCCGCCTGGTCGGCAAAGACGAGGCGCGCCAGTGCAGCACGATCGAGCGACCCGTCACCGGCAAACACGGCATCGCCGAAGCGCTGCCTGATGAGCCCCAGTACCGGCGTGCCCGGGGCCGTTACCTGATGCGCCAGCTCATCGGCATCGAGGACCGTTCCGCCGATGTTCGCCAGCATCTTGCCGACGGCCGATTTGCCGCAGCCGATCGGCCCGCTCAGACCGATCAGCAGCGGCCGCTCGTCCGTCACCGTGGCGCCTGCTCGGCGAGCGTCAGCCAGGCGTCTTCGGCCTGTGCCAGCGCGGCGTGCACGTCGGCCAGCTCGCTGGTCACACGGCGCAGTTCGACGAAGTTGGACTGCACCGACGTATCGCCCAGCGCCAATTCGAGCTGGCTCTTGCGCAGGCCCAGCCGGGTCAGGTCGTCCTCGACCACCTTGCGCCGGCGCTGGTACGCATCCTTGGAGAGCTTCGGCGGCCGCGCGCTCGGACGCGCACTGGGCTGCGTCGCGCGTGCCGATGCCTTCGGCTGCTCACTGCGCGGCGCACCGGGCGCCGGCGCGGGCGTCCGCGCACGTCCGGCCTCGGCCGGCATCCAGCCGTCTGCCTGCGCGGCACGCCACTCCGCGTACCCGCCGGCGAAACGTGCCACGATCGAGCCCGGGCTACCGGCGGCGGGCGCCGCGGCCGGGCCGACGACCCACATCTCGGTGCACGCGCCTTCGAGTAGTCGACGGTCGTGTGATACGACGATGACCGTGGCCGGCGTTTCACGCAGGAACGCCTCGAGGGCCTCACGGGCGGGAATGTCGAGATGGTTGGTCGGCTCGTCGAGCAGCAGCAGATTGGCGGCGCCCACGCCGGCGAGCGCCAGCTCGAGCCGCGATCGCTCGCCACCGGACAACACCGACACCTCCTTGAGCGCCTCGTCGCCGCTGAACAGGAAGCGGGCCAGGTAGCTGCGGGCCGGTCCGGCATCGAGACCACTGGCGTTGATCATCGTATCCAGCACCGTCGCGCCGGGCAGCGGCGCCTGGCGAATCTGGGCCAGGTAGGCGACGTGAACGCCGCTTCCCAAACGCAGGTAACCGGACAGCGGCGCGAGCTCGCCGGCGAGGGTGCGCAACAGCGTCGTCTTGCCACTGCCGTTGGGACCGACGAGCCCGATCCGCGCAGCCCGGCGCGCCTCGAGCAACGGCACGGCGGCGATGGGCGCGCCGGCATAACCGCACACCAGCTCCTCCATCGACATCGCCACGTCGCCATGGCGCGTGGCGCCGCGACTCAGTCCGGCCAGGGCAATCGCGCGGCGGCGGGGAGTCGGTCGGACGCTGGCGGCGTCGTCGCGCAGGGCCTCCAGCCTTCGCTCGTGCTCGTGCATCTTGCCGTACTTGCGATGGCTGCGATAGCGGCCGACCAGCTCCTCCTCGCGTTCGATCGCGTCATGCTGCGTCGCCGCCTGCTTGCGCGCCCGCGCGTCGCGCTCCTCGCGTTGCGCGAGGTGGGCGGAGTAATTGCCGCGGAAGATCTCCAGGCGCCGGCCGCGCAGCTCCCAGATGCGCGTCGCCACGCCGTCCAAAAAGGCGCGATCGTGCGAGGCGACGACGAAAGCGCCGGGGCGGCCGGCAAGTGACGCCTCGAGCCACTCGATGGCTGACAGGTCGAGATGGTTCGTCGGTTCGTCGAGCAGTAGGAGGTCGTACTCACCCACCAGCAGGCGGGCCAGGGCGGCGCGTGTCTGCTGGCCGCCCGACAGCTGCGTCGGTGGGCGCTCCCAGTCCGCCCGGCTGAAACCCAGACCGGACAGCGCGGCTTCCACGCGCACGTCGAGTGAGTAACCGCCACGTACCTCGAACTCGTCGCGCAGGTGCGCGTATTCCGCCGATTCCACGGCAGCCGTGCCCGCCGACTCCAGGGCGCGCAGTCGCCTTTCCAGGTCCTCGAGATCGCGTGCCCCGTCGCGTACCGCAGCGCGCAGGCTGGACGACTCGACGAAGCCGGTGTCGAGATTCGCCTCCTGCGCCGCCAGGCCGACCTTCAGGTTCTTCCGCCGCAGCACCTGGCCGCCGTCGGTCTCGTCCAACCCGACCATCAGGCGCAGCAGCGAGGTCTTCCCGGCGCCGTTGCTCCCGACAAGGCCGATGTGCTCGCCCTCAGCGATGGCCGCGCTGACCGAGTCGAGGATGACCAGCGTGCCGATCTCGCGCCGCGCGGCAGCCAGTCGCAGCAGTGACATCGAGCTAGTGCACGCTCGCCAGCAGCGCCCTTGCCTGGGGCGTGCGCTCGCGCACCGGCAGGCGCTGGCACCACGAGCAGAAATGGCTGCTGCGAGCGCCGATGACCATCCGTCGCGTGGGCCGGCCGCAGCGCGGGCACGGCTTGCCGGTGCGCCCATACACGTTGAGGTGGTGCTGCATCTCGCCGATGCCACCCGGCGCGCGGTAGTCGTCGACTGAGCTGCCGCGCCGCTCGATGGCCTCGGTCAGAACGTCGCGCAGCGCGCCGTAGAGCAGGCGTTCCTGTTCAGGCCGAAGCCGCGCAGCGCTGCGCAGAGGGTGCAGCCGTGCACGCCAGAGCGCCTCGTCGGCGTAGATGTTGCCCACGCCGGCCAGGAATGCCTGGTCCATGAGCAGGGGCTTGAGGCGCGCCTTGCGCCGCCGCAACAGGCGCCGAAAGTCGGCCAGGGTGAAGGCTTCGGCGAGCGGCTCGGGGCCAAGGGCGCCCAGGACGCGCTGTGCCTCGCCGCGTGTGTAGAGCGCCAGCCGGCCGAACTTGCGCGTGTCACGCAGCCGCAGCTCGTTGCCGTCGTCGAGCGCGAAAACCGCGTGGACGTGGCGGTCGCTCGGTGCGCCGATCGGCAGCACGTCGAGCTGACCTGTCATCTTGACCTGGATCGCCAGTACGGCAGGCTGCCCGTCCGCTTCCGGCGATTCCTGCGGACCAAGCGACACGATCACCCACTTCGCCCGGCGCTCGACGGCGAGGATCTCGCGGTCGCGTGTCCGCGCCGCAAAGTCATCGGGCGCAGGATGCTTGATCTGGCGCGGCCAGTCGAACCACGCGCCGCGAATCGTCCGGCCCACGACAAGCGGCCGCAGCTCGCGCGCAATCGTCTCGACTTCCGGCAATTCGGGCATGCGGCGAGTGTATGGGGAACGAGGCCGGCGTCACCCACTTCGGCGGCGCTTGCATTATTACGTGCGACGTTATATCGTCTCCCGATATATGGACCCAACTCTGCTGATCCTGGCCAGCCTCGCAGCTGGTCCACAGCACGGCTACGCGATGATCGAGGACATCGAGCGCGCCACCGGGACGCGACTCGGCCCGGGCACGCTCTATGGCGCGCTCGCTCGCCTCGAGCAGCGGGGCCTGATCGAGCCCGTCGACAGCGAGGATCGGCGCCGGCCGTACCGCCTCACGGCTGCCGGCGCGGAGTTACTCGCGCATGACGTGGACACGCTCGAGCGCGTGGTCCGCATGGCGCGCGGTCGGTTGGCGCATGAATGAGTCACGAGCCACGCGCGTCGTGCTGCGCCTATTCCCGGCCGACTGGCGCGCCCGCTACGGAGAGGAATTCGGCGCCCTGCTGAAGCAGACCGGCATGTCGATCGGCGTCGCCTTCGACGTGCTCCTCGCGGCCGCTGACGCGCACCTCAACCTCAAGTCCAGTCCGAAAGGGTGGCCACTGATGATCCAGCGAGTCAGGCGCTCCGAGTTGGTCGTCTTCGTGTGTTGGGTCGTCTTTGCCGTCGCCGGTGCCGGCTTCGGCTGGATGACCAAAGACCCACCGTTCACGACGCTGCGCGACAGCCAGCCGCCGGTCTGGTTCGCCTTCGATGTCGTTCTCATCGGCGCGATCGTCAGCGCCGTCGCGCTGGCCGTAGCCGGGATCCCCATCGCGCTCGCCATCGCCCGGGATGGCATGCGCCGCCGACGTCCCGCGCAACTCATCCTACTGGCCGTCCCCTTCGCCGCGTTCGTGTTGTGGCTCGCAACGTGGCTCATTCTGTCGGCCGTGATTCCAGAGGTTGCCGGCGACGCCGTACGGGTCGCCATCTTCCTTGCCTGGCTGGCCAGCTTCCTTGCCGCTGCCGTCGTGAGCGTAGTCGCCGTCGGCGTTGCCGCGCTCAACAGCGCGATCGACGCCCGCCTCTACCGGTGGGCCGTCAACCCAGCGCTGGCTACCGTGGCCGCAATGGTGGTCGTCACCGTCGCGGTGCTCGGATGGGGCGTGGCCCTACTCGTCACCCAGCCGTCTGAATTCTGGAGCGACGATGGCTTTCTCTCCACCAGTTTGCCGCTCAACTGGGGGTTGATCGTGGCAGTCATGACGGGGGCGTGTGTCGTCGCGGTCCGGACAGTCATTCGGCTGCGCAGCGAAGCCGCCGAAGTGCCTGCCTAGAACGGGGTCATCGACTCCCAATCGTCGCCGCTCTTCATTTCGACGGTGAGCCGCACATCGAGCTTGACGGCGCCTTCCATCTCCTCGCGCACGATCGGCACCAGGGCGTCCAGTTCGTCGCGCGGAACCTCGAGCAGCAGCTCGTCGTGGACCTGCAGCAGCATTCGTGCGCGCCTGCCTTCGCGGATGAGCCGATCGTAGAGCCTGATCATCGCGATCTTGACGATGTCCGCCGCGGTGCCCTGGATGGGCATGTTGATCGCCATGCGCTCCCCTGCCCCGCGCAGCGCGGAGTTGCGTGCCGAAAGTTCCGGGATCCAGCGCCGCCGCCCGAACAGGGTCGAGACGTAGCCCTGCTCGCGGGCGACCTCCTTGATGTGCATCATGTAGTAACTGATGCCCGAATAGGCGGCGAAATAGGAGTTGATGAACTCCTGTGCTTCGGCTCGCGGAATGTTCGCCCGCGATGACAGGCCGAAGTCACTCATGCCGTAGGCCAGCCCGAAATTGACCATCTTGGCCATCGACCGCTCGTCGTGCGTGACATCGGCGGCGTCCTTCTTGAGCACGCGAGCGGCGGTCTGGCGGTGGATGTCGGCACCGTGCTCGAAGGCTTCGCGCAGGTGCACGTCACCCGACACGTGGGCCAGTATGCGCAGCTCGATCTGGCTGTAGTCGGCCGCCAGCAGCACCACCTCCGGCGAACCGGCAACGAACGCATGCCGGATGCGGCGGCCCAGCTCGGAGCGGACCGGGATGTTCTGCAGGTTCGGGTCGGTCGACGACAGCCGGCCGGTCGAGGCAATCGCCTGGTGGAAGGTCGTGTGCAGCCGCCCCGTGACCGGGTCGAGCAGCGCCGGCAGGGCCTCCACATAGGTGCTCTTGAGCTTGGTGTACATGCGCCAGTCAAGGATCTTGTCGATCGCCGGGTGCGCCGGCCGAAGCTCCTCGAGCACCGTCGCGTCGGTCGAGTAGCCGGTTTTCGTGCGCCGCCCGCGGGGCAGGTTGAGCTCGTAGAAGAGCACCTGCTCGAGCTGCTTGGGACTGCCGATCGTGAACTGGTGGCCCACGTCGGCGTAGATCTCCTGCTCGAGTCGGGCTATTTCGCCGGAGAACGTCTCTGACAGCCGGCCGAGTCCTGCGCGGTCGATCGCCACGCCGGTCGCCTCCATCGACGCCAGCACCGGGATCAACGGCAACTCGATCTCGCGCAACAGCTTGTCAAGGCCCTGGTCGCGCGCCAGGTCGGCCTCGATCGGCACGCGCGTCGCGGCCACGGCGGCGGCCTGTACCGCTGCATGCTCACCGCCCCCGAGGAGACCCGGCGGCGGCAACTCCACGTCCAGCCGCTCGGCACAGATGTCGGCCAGGCTCTGGCTGCGCAGCGCGGCGTTGAGGATGTAGGCGGCGATCTGAGTGTCCAGCGCCACGGCCGGCAGGTTGCGTGCCTCACCCAGGGCGTCGCCGGTTGCGTGCGGGTCGCGCCGCGCCAGCTCCCAGACAAGCAGTTGCTTGACCTCGTGGCCGACCAACGGGCGGCCGGCATTCAGCACCAATGAGGCGAACTCCGCGGCGGCCGTCGGACCGGCCGCGACTATCCGGCCGGTCCGGTCGGTGACGGCCAAGCCGATCAACTCGCCGCGGCGTGGCCGGCCGTCGGTGAGCGCCACACCGACCATCAGCTCGGGCTGGTCGCGCAGCCAGCCGGCCACATCGCCGGCGGCCTCGAAAGCGGCCGCGCGCGCGGGATCACCAAGCAGTGCCGCGAGCCCGCCGCGCGAATCGGCGGTCTCCGTGGCCGCGTCCGCGGCGGGCGGCTGATGTCCGTTAGAGCCGGCGGTGGCCGAGCTGAAATCGAGGCTGAGCTGCATGCCGCCGGCGCCTGCCGCGCGCTGCGCCGCCGATGGTCGCCCGGCAACCACGACCGCCGGTACCGGAGCGCTCCGGTCCGCTTCGCGCAGCAGCTCACCGGGCGCGCGCGCTTGCTCACCGGTTACACCCGGCAGCCGCTCGACCAGCGAGCGGAACTCGTAGTCGCGAAAGAGGCGCAGCACCTCCTGCCGGTCGTAATCGCCCAGGCGCGCGGGCTCCAGGTCGAGCTCGATCGGCAGCTCTCCGCGGACGGTCACCAGGTCGCGCCAGCGGAACACTTCGTCGCGGTGCTCGACAAGCTTGGCGCGCAGCTTCTCCGGCTGGACCGCGTCCAGATCGGCATAGATGCCCTCGAGCGAGCCGTGTTGCTGCAGGACCGTCGCCGCGGTCTTCTCGCCGACGCCCGGAATGCCCGGGATGTTGTCCGTCGAGTCGCCCTTGAGCGCCTTGAAGTCGATCATCTGGGAAGGCTCCAGCCCATAGCGCTCGCGCACGCGGGCCGGATCGTAGTAGACGGTCTGCTGTACGCCGCCGCGGGTGATCATCAGCGTCGTCCGGTCGCTGACGAGCTGGAGCATGTCGAGGTCGCCCGACACGATGGTCGTCTCGAGGTCGCGCGTCTCGGCCTGGCGGACCAGCGTGGCGATGACGTCGTCTGCCTCGAAGCCGGCCAGCTGGTAGGTCGGAATACCGAAGGCCTCGATGATCTCGCGCACCATCGGGAACTGGTCGCGCAGGTCGTCGGGCATCTGCTGCCGGGTCGCCTTGTAGTCCGTGTACTGCTTGTGGCGGAAGGTCGGCCCGGCCAGGTCGAAGGCGGCGATCACGTAGTCCGGCTTGACGTCCTGGAAACCGCGCAGAACGATGCTCCAGAAGCCGAAGACGGCGTTGACCAGCTGGCCCTTGCTGGTCGTCAGCGGTGTGTTCATCAGCGCAAAGAAGGCGCGATAGATCAAGCCGTTGGAGTCGAGGAGCATCAGGCGCTGCACTGCGTCGAGTTTACCGACCGGTGTGGCCGCACCCACCGGGGCTGCCGCGTGCGTCGGGAGCGATCAGTGCAGCAGCGGGTCCGTGAAACGGCGCCGGGCGAGCCATGCGGCCAGCAACAGGACGAGGCCAGCCGCCGCCAGGGCGAGACCGCCATACACGAGCAGCCCTGACAGGGTATTCGCCTGTGCACCTGCCGATGGTGGTGACTGAGGCGAAACCGGTGGTATTACGGCTTCCGATCCGGCCGTCGGTTGGTTGAAGACCTGGTCTCCATTACTGCCGGCCGGCGCCGACGTAGCCACGCCATCAGGCTCCTCGCCGCTCCCACCGCCGCTCCCGCCTCGCCCGGCATCGGGCGGCGGCGGCGCGCTCTCGGCAACGTTCACGTCGGCCGGCGACTGCACGCCGGAGCTGGCCGTGGCCGCCTGCGTAGGCCCGCTGTCGGGATTCACGCTGTTCGGCGAGGCCAGCGCCTGGCCGGGCAGCGCGGGGCTGGCAGCGTAGTCGGGCGGCTTGGGGGCAATCGTGGGGCCGGCGCTCACCATTTCCTGCGGTTTCCCGGTCGCCGCGTTCGAGTTGGTCGCGGCAGACGGCTGCCCGGCCGTGGTGGCCGAGGCCTGGGCGCCCGCGGGGACCTGCGGCGTTCCATTCGTGTCGCCGACCGGCGCGCTGGCAGGGCCCGGCGCCAGTCCCGGCAATGCGGTGCCCAGGACGGCAAGCGCCAGACCGAGTGTCATTGCGGCGCCGGCAAGCGGACGCAGCACTGCCGCGCGCGGACCGGCCAGCGCGCGCAGCAGCCGTTGCAGCCCTGACGCGCGGAGCTGTTCCGCCTGCTCCGCGCTCAGACGAAAGTCACGCGTGCGCCGGGGCTGGGGCAACCGCTGCATGCTGCTCTGAAGCAACTGCACGTCAGCGGCGAGCGCCGCACAATCGGCGCAACTCGCCACCAGCGCGCGCGCCTGCTCGGCCTCGGATGCAGCGGCATCGCCTGCGGCGAAGCGGGCCACCACGACAGGGTCGTGGTGAGCGTGGTCGTTACTGGCGGGATCCATGGGCACGGGCCTAGTGACGTCCCTATTCACGCAGCAGTTCCATATCCCCGGCGAGCAACTCGCGCAGCGCCAGCCGTCCGCGGTGAATCCGCGATTTGACGGTGCCCAGCGAGACGCCGGTCATGTCGGCGATCTCCTGGTAGTCGAAGCCTTCGACGTCGTATAGCACGATCGCTGTTCGCTGGTCGGCCGTGACGTGTGCCAAGGCCTCCGAAAGCACCCGCGCGGTGTTGCGCCGCATGGCCTCGCGTTCGGGCGACGCCTCCTCGCCGGCCGGTGGCTGCCACGAATCGTCCTCCCACTCCGGATACGGGTCCGCCGGCCGGCGCTTGCGGTGGCGCAGCACGTCCGTCGCGGCATTGAGTGCGATGCGCGTCAGCCACGATCGAAAGGAGTCGCCGTGGAAGCGTGCCAGGTTGCGATAGCAGTTGAAGAATGCTTCCTGGACCGCATCGGCCGCTGCTTCGCGGTCGTTGACAACGCGCACGACCAGTGAGAACAGGTAGTTCTGGTAGAGCCCGACGAGCTCGTTGAAGGCGTCCAGATCCCCGGCCAGGGCGCGTTCCACGAGCGCCCGATCGCGGGCGCGCTGAAGCTCGTTTGTCGGCCGCGAATTGCTCGCGCTGGACGGTTCCACCGAAGGTGCCGCCCGGACGGTCTCGTCCAACGAAAACAGGTCCCTCCAGCGGCACCGCGGGCTGGTGCGGCGGGTGGGAGTCGAACCCACATGCCCTTGCGGACAGCAGAGTTTGAGTCTGCCCTGTATACCAATTCCAGCACCGCCGCGACCGGCCCCGACTATACCCCAGGCCCGGTCCCGCGCCGGCGGCGCTCACCAACCCGATTACGGCGAGTCATGCTGTGCGCAACCGGGCGCTCCCTGCATTACGCTGTCTGCCCAGCAGCCAGCACCTTGGAGGTGGGCGTGTATCAACTGCCGAACTTGGACCTGCTCATGTTCGAGCACTCGCATGGCGAGGACGACTGGCACCGGATGACCGAAGTGCGTGACTCGTCGAGCCATGACCCGGAGCGCGGGTGGGACAGCGGGCAACGGATCTTCCGCTGCGAGAGTTGTCCGGAGCAGATCCGCATCGGCTCGCCGGACGGCGGACCGGATCACGAGTGAGTTGCCGTCCTACTCGAGGCTGAGGCGAACCCTCCCCTCGCCCAACGACCTGCCGATCAGCGCCATCAGCTCCGCGTCGTAAGCCACCCGGGGGCGCAACTCCATGCGCTGCATGCCCGATGTTCCGGCCGACGCGGCTGGGATATGCAGCACCACACGGGTATCGCCCGGGTGACCGTGGATCAGGCTGCGCAACTGCTCGAAGGCAGCCACCACGTGATCCTGATCTCGCCCGGCAAAGCGGATATGCAACGACCGTCCGGCGGCGTCGACCGGTAGCGTCGGCTCTCCCGCGCGCGACAGTTCGCGGCTGGCCAGTTCGATCGGCAGCGGCGGCTCTTCGTCGGTATCGGGCGCCATCGCGCCGGCCGGCACCGTCGACTGGACGCGCGCGCCTGTCGCGACGGCGGGCGCGCCGACCGCGGCCGAAGGCGGATAGTAGACGTCCATCTCGCCGCTGACTCCACCGCCGCGCAGCGGCGACATGATCGGCACCCGCCGCAGCAGGCGGCCCGGCCCGACGGCTACGGGCTGGCGCGGGTCAACCTCGACGCCGACCGGCGAGGGCGCGCCGGGAAGTGCCGGCGTACCAAGACCGCCCGAAGGCGAATGGCCGTTGCCGTTCTGTGCGCCCTGGCCGATCTGTCCGCCACGGCCGTTGGGAAAACGGCTGCCGCCGCCGCGCCGGCCGCGATCGCCACGCGCGACCTGTACGCCAAAGGCATCGCGGCCGAGCGCCTGTGCATCTTCCCAGCTCCACACCGAGTCGGCCAGCAGCACGGTGTCCTCGCCCTTGTGATCGACGCGGCCGGCGACGAGCAGGATCGCGTCCTCTACCCAGGTAGACTCGGTCTGCTCGAGAACCTTGGGAAAGACGATGACCTCGATCGCTCCCTGCAGGTCTTCGAGCGTCGCCACGGCCATCGTCGCGCGTGCCTTGGTGATGACGCGGCGGAGCTCGGTGACCACGCCACCGATGACCACTCGCTGTTGATCGAGTTCCTCACCCAGTTCACCGCTGTATGTATTGACGTACTCGCCGATCGCGCTGGCCAACTCACCGAGCGGGTGGTCGGACAGGTACAGGCCAAGCAGCTCCTTCTCCCAGCGCAACCGCTCGCGCGCAGGTGCCTCCGAGACGTTGTCCGGCAGCGGCCGCTCGAGTGGCGCCGAGTCGAAAGCCGAATCGAACAGCGATACCTGGCCGGTCTGCCGATCGCGCTGGATGGCCTGACCGGCAGCCAGCGCGTCGTCGAGGCCCATCAGCAACTGGGCAGGGTGACCGAGGGCATTGAGTGCGCCCACCCGGACGAGCGACTCGAGAACACGGCGATTGACCAGCCGCAGATCGACCCGCGTGCAGAAGTCGGCCAGGGAGCGGAAGTTGCCGTCGTCCTCGCGCGCGCCGACGATCGACTCGATGGCGGCCTGGCCGACGTTCTTGATGGCCAGCATGCCGAAGCGGATGGAATCGTCTTCCACCGTGAAGTCGACGCCACTGCGGTGGACGTCGGGCGGGCGCACCGCGATGCCGAGCCGGCGACACTCGGCGACCGCGGCCGCGACCTTCTCGCTCGAATCGCGCACCGCGGTCAGCACGCTGGTCATGTACTCGACCGTGTAGTTGGCCTTCAGGTACGCGGTCTGGTAGGCGATCAGGCCGTAGCACGTCGCGTGCGCCTTGTTGAAGCCGTAGCGTTCGAACGGCTCGAATGCCTTGAATACCGCGTCGATGACGTGCGGCTGGACGCCGCGCTCGGCGGCGCGCTCGACGAACTTGCCCTTCTGGGCGCGCAGCACGTCCGACTTCTTCTTGCGGATGGCATAACCAAGGGTGTCCGCCTCGGGCCCGGTGAAGCCGCCCAGCGCCATCGCCGCGGCCATGATGTCTTCCTGGTAGACGAAGATGCCGTAGGTCTTCCTGAGGTATGGCTCGAGCAGCGGGTGAAGGTAGGTCACCTTCTCCTCGCCGTGTTTGCGACGGATGTAGGCAGGGATGTTGTCCATCGGACCCGGCCGGAACAACGCGACCATGGCGGCGAGGTCGAGCACGGACGTCGGCCGCAACTCCTTGACGTAACGGCGCATGCCCGGCGACTCAAGCTGGAATACGCCCGTCGTCTCGCCCGAGGCGAGCAGCGCGAACGTCTTGGCATCGTCGAGCGGGATGTGCTCGAGGTCGACCTGCTCGCTGCGCTCCTGGCGAATGAGGTCGACGGCCTGGCGCAGGATGGTCAGGTTGGACAACCCCAGGAAGTCGAACTTGAGCAGGCCGAGCGCCTCGACGCCGTGCATCTCGTACTGCGTCATCAACCCGTCCGAGTTGGTCGCGTGCTGCAACGGCATCAGCTCGGTCAGCGGCTCGCGGCTGATGACCACGCCCGCGGCATGCGTCGAGGCGTTGCGCGCGACACCCTCGAGCTGCTCAGCCAGGCCCAGCAGCTTGCCCACCCGTGGGTCAGCATCACGCATCTCGCGCAGCGGCGGCGAGATGTGCAGCGCCTCCTCGAGCTTGATGCCCAGCTGGTTGGGGACGGCCTTGGCGATGCGATCGACCTCGCCGTAGCCGAAGCCGAGCACGCGACCCACATCGCGGATCGCCGCGCGCGCGAGCATCGTTCCAAAGGTGATGATCTGGGCGACGTGGTCGCTGCCGTACTTGTGCGCGACGTAGTCGATGACCTCCCCGCGGCGGGCGTCCTCGAAGTCGACGTCGATGTCCGGCATCGTCACCCGGTCCGGGTTCAGGAAGCGTTCGAAGGGCAGCTCGTAGTGGATGGGATCAACCGGCGTAATGCCCAGCGTGTAGGTCACGATCGACCCCGGCGCCGAACCGCGGCAGGTGGTGGCGATACCCTGCTCGCGGGCGAATCGGACGAAATCAGCGACGATCAGGAAGTAGGCGGCGTAGCCCATGCTGATGATCACGCCCAGCTCGTAGTCGAGCCGTGCCTGCAGGTCCGCGGTCGCCTCGCCGTAACGTTGGCGCAGTCCCCGCTCGCACTCGGCGCGAAGCCACGTCTCGACAGTGAAGCCGTCGGGCACCGGGAAGTCGGGCAGCCGCAGCTGGCCGAGCGGCAGTTCCAGGTCGACCATCTCTGCAACCCGCCGCGTGTTGCTCACCGCCTCGGGCACCTCTGGGAAGAGCGACGCCATTTCCACCGCGCTCTTGAGATAGAACTCGCTGCCCTCAAAGCGCATCCGCCCAGGCGTATCGAGGTTCGAACCCGTCCCGACGCACAACAGCACGTCGTGTGCCTCGGCCTGCTCTCGGCGCACGTAGTGCAGGTCGTTGGTGACCACCAGCGGCAGGTCGGCATGCCGCGCGAGGCGCAGCAACTCCGGGTTCAGACGCTGCTGCTCGGGCAGGCCGTGGTCCTGCAGCTCCAGGTAGAAGTTGCCCGGGCCGAAGATGTCGCCATACACGCCGGCCGCCCGCTGCGCCTCGTCGCGGTCGCCCGACTCGATTGCCCGCGCCACTTCGCCGGCCAGGCACGCGGACATGCCGACCAGACCCTGGGCATGCTGCGCCAGGAACTCATGATCGATGCGCGGCTTGTAGTAATAGCCCTCCAGGTGCGCACCGGTCATCAGCCGGCACAGGTTCTGGTAGCCGGTCCAGTCCTTGGCCAGCAGGACGAGGTGGTACGGCTTGTCGTCGGCCTTGCCCTCGCGGTCGGTCATCGACCGCCGGGCGACATAGGTCTCCACGCCGATGATGGGCTTGATTCCCGCCGCCCGGCATGCCTGGTAGAAGCCGACCGCGCCGTACAGCGCTCCGTGATCGGTCAGTGCCAGCGAATCGAAGCCGAGATTCTTGGCCTGATCGACCATCTCGTTGATACGGCCCAGCCCGTCGAGCAGGCTGAACTCCGAATGGACGTGCAGGTGCGTGAAGTCGTTCGCGGCGACGCTCAACCGAGCCCCCTGATCATGCCCTGCAACCGTACCCGCGCCAAACGCGGCCCGGCTAGCAGTTCGTCCACGAACTTCGTCCACGAACCCGCGGCGCCGCTGTGGACATGCCTATCGACCGGCCAAGTCTAGAACAACCGTTCGGTTCCGCGGTTACAGGACCGTCGGCGCGGGTGCGCCGCGCTCGATCACCACGCGGGTGTTGGCCTGCACCTCGAGCCACGGGCCAACCTCGCCGTCCGGCCAGGTCATGCGCACCCGGGCGCCGGTCGCGCTGCCCAGGCCGAAATGGATCGGCACCAGCTCGCCGCTGGCGTGCCCGCCGCCCACCGTCAGCTCGCGCTGTTGAGTCGCACCGTTGGCCTCGACCTCCAGCCAGCCCCCGCGCGCGTCCGGGTTGGCGCCCGGCTGGTGCACTGTGACGGCCAGCCAATTGCCCATCGCTCCCGGCGTGTCGGCAGACCCCGAGCCGACGTTGCGCCACAGGCGAACGTTCTCCTGGCGGACGACCACGATCAGGTCGAGCAGTCCGTCGGCGTTGAGGTCCACCAGCGCCGCGCCACGCGCGCGAGCGAAGTCGACCAGGCCGGCATCGGGGGCCGCCTCGCGGAAGGTGCCGTCAGCCTGCCCGAGCAGCAGACTGCTCGGGTCGCGCTGTGCAAAGCCGCCCTCTGCTTCGACGTTGCCCTTGCTCACGAACAGGTCGATCAGGCCGTCGTTGTTTACGTCGGCGAACTCGTCGTGCCAGGCAGTTGACGGCAAGGTCGTGTCGCCTTCATAGGGTCTCGTGAGCGTTGCGTCACGGGCCAGCGCGATGTCCGTGAAGTTGGGCTGCGCCGGACCGTTTGCCAGGGTCTGCAGCTTGTTGTCGCCCTGGCTGGTCAGGAAGTAGTCGGGATACCCGTCGCCGGTGACGTCGTAACTGGCGATGCCCATGCCCCACACCTGCACCTTCTGCCAGCCATCGGCCGCGGTGTACAGCGACGGTGACCCGGCCGCCGGCACGCGCCACAGCTGGTCCTGGCCGCCGCTGTAGGGGTTGTAGTACTGGCGGTCGTTGCTGACGCGCAGGTCGCGCTGGCCGCTCCTGTTCCAATCGCTGAAGAGCATCGACAGCGAGCACCAGCTCGGCGACAGCGGCTGCGCCGGTGCAAAGCCATCCCCGGCGGCGTTCGGGCGCACCAGCGCGTCGCCCTCACACTGGTAGGTGGTGTTCTCAGTCGCGGGATCGAGATAGCTGCCGAAGGCCATCGTCGGCAACGAGGCGCCCGCGTCCCAGCGAGCGCTGAACGCTGTCGTCCACGCCGCGCCGCCGTCAAATGACCACGTCTCGTTGGCCCGCTCGAACCGGCAGCCCCCCAGGCCGCGCAGAAGCACGTTCTCGCCGCGGCGAAGAACAACGAGGTCGGCCAGACCGTCGGAGTCGATGTCGAGCGGGTAGGCGCCAACCACGTCCGAGAGGTCGGTCGTGGCGTCCGGCACCTGCGTGAACCTGAGCGCGCCGCCGGGCGCGCTGTCGTTGTGGAAAAGGGCCGCCGGCGAACTACCGCCCGCCAGGTAGATGTCGGGTCGGCCATCGCCGTCGCAGTCGAAGACGGCGACGCCACCGCCCACATAGAAGTCGAAATCGCCGGTATAGGCGTGGGTGACGCCGGCGGCGGACGCCTGCTCGACGAAGTGGGGTGCACTGCCGCCGGGCGACAGCAGGCCGGGCACGGCCACGAATGCGGCCACGCCGACCAATCCCAGGACTGCCAGCGCGCCCCCCTTCCAGAGGACGCCGGTGCGCGTCAATCCACCGTGCTGGGCTTGGCCTTTGCCTCGTTCACCGCCAGTGACGGGGGCATGCTGTAACCGCGCTCGGCAATCTCCCCCGCGCGCTCCTGAAAGGCCTGTGGATCGCCCGGCGTCTGCGCACGGAACCCGTCGACCATGCGGTTGTACATCGAGAAGGCCGAGGCAATGAGCACCGCCAGCTGCACGTCGCCGTTGGACGCCCCCTGGGCACGCGCCGCGTCAACGTCGGCGTGCGCCAGTCGATTGGGCTCGCGCGCCACGATCCGCGCAATGTTGACCAGCGCCGCCATCTTGGGATCGAAGGCGGCCGTCGAGCCGATCTTCAGGTCCTCGATCAGCGGCAAGCGATGGGTGGCGCCGCTGCGTAGCAGCAAAGCCGTGGCGAAGGCGCCGTGTGAATCCATGCAGAAGAAGCAATCGTTGGCCGCCGATACCGCGGTAGCCAGCATTTCACGTTCGGCGCGTGCCAGGGTGGCGCCCGGGAACGGATTCACCAGCAGCTCGTCGGCCAGCCCGCGCAGGTGCACACCGAGCCCGGGTGTGAGGCGCATCGCCACGGAGATTCCCACCGCGTCGGGCAAGCCGTCGACGATCGGTGCCATGCGTGATCGCGCCAGACGTTCGCTGTCTCGTGTCATCGCTACTCCTCCGGGCATCTCCACCGTCGGTTGCCGTGTGCTGCGCCGGACGTTCGGCCCGGCGAGTATTCTCGTGCCAAGTCGCCACCTCCGTCCATCTGGAGCTCAAATGTCGGCGCGCACGATCGCGGTTGGCAGTCACAGCTATCCGCTGGTGCTGCCCAACATTCGCGACCCGCGGCTCCACGTCGCCGCGGTGATCATCAGCATCCACGTCCTGGGTCAGGTTGCGCTGCGCTTCCAGGTCAGCGTGCCCCAGATACTGGCCGCCATCCTGACCTGCGCCGTGATCGAAATGGTGCTGACCTTCCGCCAGACGCGCTCGATCGTATGGCCGGCGAGCGCCATGCTCACCGGCAGCGGCGTGGCGCTCATCCTGCGGGTCGTGGGCACGCCGCTCGACGACCACTGGACGACCTACGGGTGGGAGCTCTTCGCCATCGTCGCCGGCCTGTCCCTGCTCACCAAGTACGTCATTCGCTACCGCGGTTCGCACATTTTCAACCCGTCCAATGTGGGCCTCGTGGTGGCCTTCGTGTTGCTCGGCAACGCGCGCGTGGAGCCGCTCGACTTCTGGTGGGCGCCGTTCAGCCCGGCAATGATCCTGGCCTACCTGATCATCGTCGGCGGCGGCCTGCTCATCACCCGCCGGCTGCACATGCTGGTGCTGCCGATCGCCTTCTGGCTCGTGCTTGCCGCCGCCGTCGGCGTTCTCTCCGCCTCCGGACACTGCATGACGACCAACTGGTCGTTCACCCCGGTGTGCGGCCTCGACTTCTGGCAGGTGATCGTGACCTCGCCCGAGGTGATGGTCTTCGCGCTGTTCATGCTCACCGATCCGCGGACGGTTCCCGCCGGCCGCGTCGCCCGAGCCGTGTTCGCCGCGCTCGTGGCCATCACCGCCACGCTGCTCATGGCGCCCCAGAGCGACGAGTTCGCCACCAAGGTTGGGCTGCTGGCCAGCCTGACCGTGTGGTGTGCCGCGCGACCGCTGGTCGACCGGCTGTTCCCGGAGCCGAAATCGGCGGGCGACAACCTGCGTACCTTTGCGCGGGTGCTGGTCGGCGATAGGCCGGCCCGCCGCGTGATTCGGCTCGCAGCCGCCAGCGGCACGACCGTCGCGCTGGCATCGGCCGTTGTCCTGGCCGGCATTCCCGCGCGCGGCTATCCGGTTGCCGACGCGACCGAGTTCCTCAAGGGCCCTGCCGCCCAGATCGACCCGGCCAGCCTGCCGCCGATCAACGTCACGCAGGAAGTCGTCGATTTCGACCACACGCTCGCCGGCCCGGCCATCCAGCAGGTGGTCGTCAGCATGGCCCAGAACCTCGAGCTCGAGAACCAGGCGCTCCTGAGCCGCGACCAGTCGATCCTGACCGCCATCGATCACGGCGACCGGCTGGCCCAGATGCGGGCCCTCGTCAGCCAGGCGGATGCCACCGGCACCGTCCAGCTGAGCCACTACCACTTCGACTCGATCAGCGCCACGCTGCTGGTGCCCTTCGGCATGCAGACCGGCCTGAGCCTGGGACTCGTCAGCACGGGCACCGTGGTCCAGGAGACCTATGACGCAGCCCGCAACCTCGTCACCAGTAGCGAGGCGCCCTTCGCGCTGACCTTCGCCGTGCGCCGGGCGACCGGCGCACGCTGGCTCAACGTCGCCGTCCTCCCCTGACGAGTTCGCTCTACGCCATCAACCCCACGAAGACTCGCTGACGGGCCTGAACGCAATCTCGAGAATGCGGTGGCTGCGCGGACGCGTGAGCACGAACACGATCGCCTCCGCGACATCCTCGGGCCGCATCATGCCCGCCAACTCGGGCATGTGCGGAGTCCGGCCGCGACCCATCGCGAAGTCGGTCGCCACCCCGCCCGGGCACACGTTCGTGCAGCGCACGCCCTGCTCGCGCAGCTCGTGGTCAAGTGCACTGGTCAGGCCGACCTGGGCGAACTTGGACGAGCAGTAGACGGCTTCGTTCGGTAACCCCCGCCGACCCGCCTCGCTGGCCACGGTGATGATGTCGGCCGAGCCGCTGCGCAGCAGATGCGGCAAAGCGGCGCGGACGGAGTAGATCAGCCCTTTGACGTTGACCTCGATCATCTCCTCGATCTGCTCCACGGGTAGGTCGAGGAAGGGGCCGTAGCCACCCACGCCCGCGTTGGCGACGAGAACGTCAAGCCGCCCGAAGCGCTCGACCGTGGCATCGACCAAGGCCTGGATCGAAGTCGGATCGCGGACGTCGCATTGGCGGATCACGGCGTCGTCGACGCCCGGGTTCTCCCCGCGCCGCGATCCCAGGCCTAGCCGTGCGCCGTGTGACCCCAGGGCACGCGCCGTCGCCGCGCCGATACCGCGCCCAGCACCCGTGATCAGCGCAACCTTGCCTGTGAGATCCTCCACCGTCTGCCCTCCCCATCGATCGATTACCACTTGACGATATGGCATGGATTGTAGGAGCCTTGCACAATCATCCTTTGGGAGAGCCGGTGATCGAAGGCCACAACGAGCGGGGACTTCGCATTGAGACAGTGCGCCGCGCCAACTTGAGCGCGATCGTGCGTGAGCTGCACCTATACGGGCCGCTGTCTCGTTCTGACCTCGTCGCCCGGACGGGACTGACCCGCGGTGCCATTCGCGTGCTGATCGGCGAGCTTGCCGCGCGCGGTCTGGCTACCGAACGGAGCGGCACCGCCGCCGGCACACCCGGTCGTCCGTCGGTGCTGGTCGAACTGGACAAACGGCGAGCCTTCGTGCTGGGCCTCGATATCGCAGTCGACTCTCTGGCCGCCGCCGTCGTGGGCCTGGGCGGCTCGGTCGAGCGGCTCGTCCGCGTCGAGCGTCCGCGAGCGCACCTGGCGCCGGACGATCTGGTCAGAGACCTGACCGAGATCGCGGCCGAGGTTCTCATCGCAGGTTCTGATCACGACCGACACCTGGTGGGCGTGGGGGTGGCCGTCGTCGGTATCGTCCGGCGCAGCGACGGCTCCGTGACGATGGCCCCCAACCTGGGTTGGCGCGACGTGCCTTTGAGCCGGGCCATCGCGACGGCGCTGGGCACCAATGCGCCGGTGTGGGTGGCCAACGAGGCGGACCTTGGGGCGCTTGCAGAACTGCGCCGCGGAGCCGCCGTGGGCGAGCGCGACCTCATCTACATCTCGGGCGAGGTCGGCGTTGGCGCGGGCATCTTCGTCGACAGCCACCCGCTCACCGGCACGGCCGGCTTTGGCGGCGAGGTCGGCCACATGCCCGTCAATCCCGCCGGACTGCCCTGCGCCTGCGGCTCGATCGGTTGCTGGGAAACCGAAGTCGGCGAGCGCGCGCTGTTGGCGCATGCCGGCCGGCCGGCCGACGGTGGCCGGCGCGCCATCGACGAGTTGCTCGCGGACGCCACCGCCGGCAACGAAGTCGCGCTGGCCTCCGTGGGAGCAGTCGGCGTGTGGCTGGGCCGCGGCCTGGCGGGTCTGATCAACGCGTTCAATCCGCGGGTGGTTGTACTGGGCGGGCTCTTCTCCCGCCTGTTCCCGCTGGTCGAGTCGACCATCCGCACAGAGCTCGACCGCCTTGCTCTGCCGGCCTCACGCGATGCCGTGCGTATCATGCCCTCCAGATTGGGTACCGATGCACCCATCCGGGGTGCCGCGGAACTGGCCTTCGATCCCCTCTTGGCCGACCCTGCCGCATGGCTGGGTTCTGCCGACTCGTTCGAACCGCTGCTTGCCAGCGCCTAGCAATCGAAGGAGGTGCACGAGGCCAACACAAAGAGCCCGTGAGGAAATTATCGTTACTCCTGGTGTGCGCCCGCTCGCGGCGCGCCCATTGGGAGAGACAGAGGAGGAGAACAAGAATGTCAAGAGCCCGATTGGCCGCCTTCGTAACGGCGGTCATTCTGGTTGCCAGCGCATGTGGATCGGGCACGCCGACCACCGCGCCAACCACGACACCAACGACGCCGCCGGTGCAGACAACGACGCCGACGACGCCGCCCACGACGACGCCCACGGAGGCAACAACCGCCTGCACGGTCGGTGTTTCGTGGAACAACTTCCAGCAGCCGCGCTGGGCGGCCGCTGACAAGCCGAACATCCAGCAGGCCGTAGAGTCCGCCGGCGGCACGTACATCGACAAGGACGCGAACCTGAGCAGCGACCAGCAGCTCACGGACGTCACGACCCTGATCAACCAGGGTGCCAACGTTCTGATCCTGCTGGCACAGGACCAGAACGCGATCCTGCCCGCACTGCAGGTGGCCAAGGACCACAACGTCCCGGTCATCGCGTATGACCGGCTGATCGAGGATCCCAGCATCCTGTACATCACTTTCAACAATGTCGGCGTCGGCCAGGCCGAGGCGAGCGCGCTGCTGGCCAAGGTCACGACGGGCAACTACGTGATCATCAAGGGTGACTCGGGCGACCCGAACGCCTCAACCTTCCTGCCGCAGGGCTTCCAGGACGCCGGCCTGCTCGACAAGGAGGCCGCCGGCGACATCACGATCCTGAACAAGAGCGGCAGCAACTTCCCGCAGGACTACGGGACGTTCACCGACGCGTGGGATACCAGCAAGGCGCAGTCCAACATGGAGGCGATCATCGACTCCGCGACTGCCAATAACCAGACGATCGACGCGATCCTGGCCGAGAACGACAGCACGGCGCTCGGCGTCGTGGCTGCCGAGACGGCCAAGGGCATGGCGTTCGTGCCGCTGTCCGGCCAGGACGGCGACAAGGCCAACCTGAACAACGTGGCGCTCGGCAAGCAGTACGTTGACGTTTGGAAGAACGCCAACGAGCTCGGCAAGGCGGCTGGCCAGGCGGCCATGCAGCTGTGCCAGGGCGTTGCGATGTCGGACATCACGATCAACATCGGTTCGTCGGTCGCGCCCACCGCGGGCAACAGCCCGACGGACTTCACGACTCCGGGCGGCAACACCGTCAAGTCGCTCATCCTCCAGCCAACCCCGATTACAGCGGACAACCTCTCCGACGTGATGAGCGCCGGATGGTGGGTCACCAAGGCCGACATCTGCAAGGACGTCGTGTCCGGCGATCCGGGGGCCACGGCCTGCGGCGTCTGACGGACCAACGTGACTTCCTGAGGTAGTTATCGAATGCGCCCCCGGGTTTCCCGGGGGCGCATCTCGTAAAGCAGTAGACGGGAGAGCCACCGTGGCAAACGTGGCCAACGCGGCCGAGCCAACGCCAGCATCTCAACGCTCGCTGACCGGACCTTTGCGCCGACTGGTCGGTGCGACGGAGATCGACCTGCGCCTCTTCGGGATGCTCGTCGCGTTGGCGGCCATCCTGTTCGTGTTCGACGTGCTCAGCGGCGGCAAGTTCTTCCGGCCGGCAAACATGGTCACGCTCGCGGTGCAGGGCACGACGGTCGCCATCCTGGCGACCGGCATGGTCCTCGTGATCGTGTCGCGCAACATCGACCTGTCGGTTGGTTCGCTGGTCGGCTTCGTCGCCATGAGCTATGCGCTGCTGATGACGGACCTGCTGCCCAATCTCCTGGGCATGGGTCCCGACTTTCCCTTCCGCTGGGCGGTCGCGCTGGCGCTCGGAATCGGCATCGGTGCCGGGTTCGGTGCGCTCCAGGGCTTCATCATCGCCTACGTCGGCGTCCCCTCGTTCGTGGTCACGCTGGGCGGCCTGCTGTCGATTCGCGGCCTGGTCTGGTACCTATCGAATGGCGCCGCCGTAACCGGGCTCGATCCTGCCTTCCAACTCTTTGGCGGCGGCGTCCGTGGTTCAATCGGGGGTGACCTGACCTGGCTGGTGGGCGCCATGGGCTGCGCCGGGCTCACCTACATCCTCATCAGCGGCCGCCGGCGGAGACGGCGCTATGGCTTTCCAGTGCGGCCGGTGTGGGCCGAGACATTGATCGGCGTGGTGGGCTCCGCCGCAATCCTGGGCATCTGCGCGTTTGCCAACAACAACTACCTGCCGGCCAACCTGGCCAACCAGTACGCGCAGGACCATGGCATCACGGTGCCGCCGGGCGGCCTGCAAGTGCCGGTCGGCCTGCCCTACCCGATCATCATCCTGATGGGCGTCACGCTGGTCATGACCTGGATCGCCAACCGGCGGCGCTTCGGCCGCTACGTCTACGCCTACGGCGGCAATCCCGACGCCGCCGAGCTGGGCGGCATCAACACGCGTTGGACGATCATGAAGACGTTCATCGTCATGGGCATCCTCGCCGCCCTGTCGGGCGCGGTGGCGGTCGGTCGCCTGAACGCGGCAACACTCGACATCGGTGAGAGCTACGAGCTGTACGTAATCGCAGCAGCGGTAGTCGGCGGGACGTCGTTCGCCGGCGGCATCGGGACCATTCCGGGCGCCGTGCTGGGCGCCTTCGTCATGGCGTCACTGTCGTACGGCCTTTCATTCCTGGGCGTCAACTCACCCGGCCAGAACGTGGCCGCCGGCATCGTCCTGATCCTGGCCGTCGCCTTCGACGCCTGGAACCGCCGGCGTGGCAGTTGAGCGGCAGGAGGACGGCACGATGACCATCGAACCAGGCGCCCCGCTCGTCGAGCTGCGTCACATCAACGTTTCCTTCGGCGGCGTGCACGCCGTGCGCGACGCATCGATCGACCTGTCTGCCGGCGAGCTGATCGGCCTCGTCGGCCACAACGGCGCCGGCAAGACCACGCTCATGCGCGTGCTCTCCGGCGCCCACCCGGCCGACAGTGGCGACATCGTCATCGCGGGCAAGGTCGCCACCATCAGGAATCCGCGCGACGCTAAGAACTATGGGATCGAGACCATCTACCAGACACTCGCCCTGGCCGACAACCTCGACGCGCCGGCCAACCTGTTCCTGGGCCGAGAGCTGACCACCCGCTTCGGCGAGCTCAACGATTCGGCCATGGAATCCGAAACACGCAAGGTGATCAGTCGGCTCAATCCCAACTTCACGCGTTTCAGGCAAGCCGCCGTTTCACTTTCAGGCGGCCAGCGGCAGTCGATCGCCATTGCGCGCGCGGTCTACTTCAACGCCCGCATCCTCATCATGGACGAGCCGACGGCCGCCCTCGGGCCATCAGAGACGGCGCAGGTCCACGACCTAATTCGCCAGCTGAAGTCAGAGGGCATCGGCATCTTCCTTATCAGCCACGACATTCACGACGTGTTCGACCTATCGGACCGGATAAGCGTGATGTACCAGGGCCGCATCATCGAGACCGTCCAGCGTGCGTCGGTGACGACGGATGACGTGCTGGGCATGATCATCGCCGGCCAGCGGCCGGGCAGGCCCGGTAACGGCGAGAGTCGGGCCGTAGCCACATGAGCGCCACAATCGAGGGGGCTACCACGGTGTCTGATTTCTTTGCCGGCGTCCCCGATCGGATCACGTACGCCGGGCTTGACGCCACCAATGACTTCGCCTTCAGGGTCTACGAGCCCGATCGGTTGGTCCTCGGCAAGCGAATGGAGGACCAGCTCCGTGTCGCGGTGTGCCTGTGGCACTCCTTCAACTGGCCCGGCTCGGACGTCTTCGGCAGCGGCACGTTCGACCGGCCGTGGCTCAGTAACCCCGACACGATGGCCGGCGCACGGGCAAAGATCGACGCCGCCTTCGAGTTCCTGGCCAAGCTCGGCATGCCCTTCTTCTGCTTCCACGACCGTGACGTCGCGCCCGAGGGCGCGACCTATGCTGAGACGCTTGCCAATCTCGACTCGATGGCCGACTACATCGCCGGACACATGGAGCGCACTGGGCGCCGCCTGTTGTGGGGCACGGCCAACCTCTTCAGCCACCCCCGCTACGCCGCGGGTGCCGCGACCAATCCCGATCCCGATGTCTTCGCCTACGCCGCCGCGCAGGTCAAGAACATGCTCGAGGTCACCAAGCGCCTGGGCGGCACGAACTACGTCCTGTGGGGCGGGCGCGAGGGCTACGAGACACTGCTCAACACCGACCTGGCGCGCGAGGAGGCCCAGCTTGCGCGCTTCCTGACACTGGTCGTCGAGCACAAGCACAAGATCGGCTTCAGCGGCACCCTGCTGATCGAGCCCAAGCCACAGGAGCCGACCAAGCACCAGTACGACTACGACGTGGCCACAGTGCTCGGCTTCCTGCACCGCCACGGACTGGCCGACGAATACCGGGTCAACATCGAGGTCAACCACGCCACGCTGGCCGGCCATACCTTCCAGCACGAGGTGGCGCTGGCGATGGCGACGGGCATCTTCGGCAGCATTGACGCTAACCGCGGCGACTACCAGAACGGCTGGGACACCGATCAGTTCCCGAACTCTGTCGACGAGCTGTCACTGGCGCTGTACGAGATCCTGCGCGGCGGTGGCTTCACGACGGGCGGCTTCAACTTCGACACGAAGCTGCGTCGCCAGAGCATGGCCCGCGACGACCTCTTCCACGCCCACATCGGCGGTATCGATACCCTCGCGCGCGCGCTGCTCGTGGCGGCCGACATGGTCGAGCAACGGACGCTCGACCAGTTCCGCGAGCAGCGCTATGCCGGCTGGGACGGACCCATCGGCAAGGAGATCATGTCGGGCAGCGCTTCGCTGGCCGATCTCGAGGCGCGCGTGATCAGCGGGCAGATCGATCCCAAGCCGGTGTCGGGCCGGCAGGAGCTGCTCGAGAGCCGCGTCAACCAGCGCATCTGGTCCGCCGACCACTGAGGCGGCGGCCCTGGAGCGCACTGGCCGCCATCTCATGACCTACGTCCTGGGCATCGACGTCTCCACGACCGCCACCAAGGCCATCGTGGTCGACGAATCCGGGCGGGTCACCGGGGTCGGCGCGGCCGAATACCCATTCGACGTGCCGCGCCCCCTGTGGAGCGAGCAGTCGCCCAAGCTGTGGTGGGACGGCGCCCAGCGCGCCATCCGCGGCGCCGTCGCGGACGCGCACATCGCACCGGAGCAGGTCGTTGCCATCGGCTTGACCGGCCAGATGCACGGCCTGGTCATCCTCGACTCGGCCGACCGCGTGCTGCGACCGGCGATCTTGTGGAACGATCAGCGCACGGCGGCCGAATGCGACCTGATCAGGCAGGCGGTCGGGCCGGAGCGGTTGATCGCGATCACCGGCAACGACGCGCTGCCGGGTTTCACCGCGCCCAAGCTCGTGTGGGTCCGCGAGCACGAGCCGGAGATCTGGCGACAGATCGCCCACGTGCTGCTGCCCAAGGATTTCGTGCGCCTGCGGTTGACCGGCGATCACGCGGTCGACAAGGCCGATGGGTCGGGCACGATCATGTTCGATCTGGCCCGGCGCGACTGGTCGCCCGAGATCGCCGACGCGCTCGAGGTCGATCGCCGCTGGCTGCCACCGACCTTCGAAGGGCCGGCGATCACAGGCTCGATCAGCGAGGCGGCCGCGGCGGTGACTGGCCTCCGGGCAGGGACGGCGGTGGTCGCCGGTGGGGGCGATCAGTCGGCCAATGCGGTCGGGGTCGGTGCCATCGAACCAGGCGTCGTAGCGCTGTCGTTGGGCACGTCCGGCGTCGTGTTCGCCTCGACGGACCGACCCCTGTACGAGCCTGCCGGTCGTGTTCACGCCTTCTGTCACGCCGTGCCGGAGCGCTGGCACATGATGTCGGTGATGTTGTCAGCAGCGGGCAGCCTGCGCTGGTTCCGTGACGCGCTGGCGCCCGGCGTGCCCTTCGGCGAGCTGGTCGACGCGGCGGCTGAGGCTCCGCCCGGCAGCGCCGGGCTGCTGTTTGCGCCGTACCTGTCCGGCGAACGCAGCCCCTATCCCGATCCGAACGCGCGCGGAGCCTTCGTCGGCTTGACGCTTGCCCACGACCGCCGACACATGACGCGCGCCGTGCTCGAAGGCGTGGCCTACGGGCTGCGCGACGGGCTCGAAATCATGGTCGCGGCCGGCACGCCGGCACCGCGGCGGGTGCTGGCCTCCGGCGGCGGTTTGGCCAGCCCCCTCTGGCGCCAGATCCTGGCCGACATCCTGCGCGCCGATATCGCGATCCCGGCCACGACTGAGGGCGCCGCATACGGGGCGGCCATCCTGGCGGCGACCGGGGCGGGCTGGTTCGCGACGGTCGGCGAAGCCTGCCGTGCCATGACCAGCGCCAGCGTGGCCGCCTCCCCTGGTCCCGATGCACCGATGTACGAGGAACGCCATGCGCTCTTCCGGCGCCTGTACCCTGACCTGCGACCGGTGGCCACCGGTCTGTCGGCGGCCACCGCTCTGACCGCGGCCACCGGTTGACTGCCGCGTCGCATCAGCGGGTCGTTCCATTGCCTGGGCCGAGGCTCGGCCAGGGAGGTGTCTGTGCAGGAGAAACGCGCGCGCGAACTCGTTGCTCACGAGCGAACGCGCATCGAAGGCGCGCTCCGGGAGCTCAGCGCGGAAATCAGCGACGAGGCGCGCCAAGGACGCCAGCAAACCGGGGAGTACGCAGACGGCGGCAGCAGGCTCGAGGCCGAATCGGTCTCGGTCGCCCTGGCCGACGATCTGCGTCGTCAGCTGGCGGCTGTCGGGCGCGCTGAGGAGCGCCTGGCGAGCGGCACCTACGGCAGTTCCATCGAGAGCGGCCTGCCCATTCCGGACGACAGACTCGAGGTGGAGCCACTCGCCGAACGAACCATCGAGGAGCAGCGCCGCCACGAGATGGATCCGGCCCGCAGGTCGTCCCCCTGATCGGGCCTGACTTCGACAACCCCGCCTACGAATGGCGACGGCTGTTCGCCGAGTCGCTCGGCACCTTCTTCCTCGTGCTGGCCGCCGCGGGCGGCGCGATGGTCAACGCGCGTTTCGGCGGTCACGTCATCTCACTGGCCGCCCAGGTCACGGCGCCCGGTCTGATGGTCGGCGCGATCATCCTGGCGACGGGCGCCGTTTCGGGAGCGCATCTGAACCCGGCCGTCACGATCGCGTTCGCCATGCGCCGCGACTTTCCGTGGCGCCGGGTGCCCCTCTACGTGGCCGCGCAGATGGTCGGAGCCGTCGTGGCGACGCTGACGCTGGTGGCCATCCTGGGAACGCAGGGAACGGCCGGCCTGACACTGCCGGGACCTGGGATCAGCGACGGCGCAGCGCTGGCATGGGAGCTCGTGCTGACCGCCGGGCTGGTGACGGTCATCCTGGGGACCGCCTCCGGAGCGCAGAACGTCGGCCCGCTCAATGCCATCGGCGTGGCCAGCTACATCGTGCTGGCCGGCCTGGTCGGCGCTCCGGTCAGTGGTGCCTCGATGAACATTGCGCGCTCGCTCGGACCAGAGATCGTGCTCGGCAACGCGACGGCCTGGTGGGTCTATGTCGTGGGCCCAATCGCGGGCACCATCGTGGCGGCCGGAATCGCCCATCTGCTGCGCGGCCCGGGTGGTGGCTACAGCGGTACCCGAGCGGCGCAGGGAACGCTCGGTTGGCTGTGGCGCCCGGGTCCGATCGGCCCGGTCGACAAGAGCGATATAGCGCGCGATCACGCGCGCCCCGGCACATCAACCGAACAGCGCGAGTCCTGATTCCGCTGGACGGGCGTCACTCGCCGGCGCGCGCCTGCCGCGGCGCGTGCCAGTGATCACCAGGTAGCAGCACCCGGTCCGCCTCTGACGGTCCCCACGTGCCTGGTTCGTAGGCGAGCGGCTGGTCGGGCTGGTCGAGCACGCCGTCGACCACGCGCCAAGCTGCCTCCACCCAATCCTCGCGTGCGAAGAGCGCCTGGTCGCCGCGCATAGCATCGCCGATCAGGCGCTGGTAGGGCGGCTGCTCGGTGCCGCTGCGGTGCTGGGCGAAGAGCTCGACGCCCTCGCCAACCAGAGAGTCGCCCGGCTTCTTGGCGCGGGCCATCAGCGAGATCGACATGTCGGGCGTAAGCCGGAACCGAAAGTGGTTGGCATCCGGTGGCTCCGCCTCACCGAAGACAGCCTGTGGCGGCTGCCTCATCTCGATCAGCACTTCGGTGACCGTCACCGGCAGGCACTTGCCGGTCCGGATGTAGAACGGGACGCCACTCCAGCGCCAGGTATCCAGCTCAAGGCGCAGCGCGGCGAACGTCTCGACCGTAGAGCCTGGCGCCACGCCCTTGACCTTGCGATAGTCGCGGTACTGGCCGCGCACGATGTCCTTCGGCGTCAGCGGCCGGATTGAGTCGACGACCTTGAACTGTTCGTTGCGGATGGCCTCCGTCGATCGCCCCGAAGGCGGCTCCATGGCCAGCAGGCTGACCACCTGCAGCAGATGGTTCTGGATCACGTCGCGGATGGCGCCGGCCGAGTCGTAAAAGGCGCCGCGATCCCTGACCCCGAATTCCTCAGGCATGTTGATCTGCACGCTGGCGACCTGGTCGCGATTCCAGACCGGCTCGAGGAACGAGTTAGCGAAGCGGAAGTAGAGCAGATTCTGGACCGGCTCCTTGCCCAGGTAATGGTCGATGCGGAAGACGTCGCGCTCGGCGAACACCCGGTGGATCAGCTCGTTCAGCTTGCGCGCCGACGCCAGGTCGTGCCCGAACGGCTTCTCGACGATGATCCGGCCGCCGTCGGCACAGCCCGACGCCCGCAGGTTGCCGACAACCTGGCTGAAGAGCGCCGGTGGCACGGCCAGGTAATGGAGCGGGTGCTGCGCGTTGCCGATCTCGTGGCGCAGGGCCTGGAATGTCGCGACATCATCGTCGGAACCCTTGACATAGTGCAGTTGATCGGTGAGCGTCTTGATCGCTCGCTGGTCCTTGAAGCCGGCCGCGCTCAGGCTGGCGCGGGCACGGTCGCGCAGGCTGTTGAGATCGCCCGAACGGGCCACCCCAACGATCGGCAGGGCGAAGCCGTCGTCGCGGATGAGGCCGCCGAGGGCCGGGAAGATCTGCTTGTAGGCAAGGTCGCCGGTCGCGCCGAAGAAGACGAAGACGTCAGACCGGACGGGCGAATCGGATGCCGTAGGACGGGTACTCCGCAGCGAGATCGAGCACCGGCGTCGTGGCACTCGATTTCGATTGTAAGGACAGCCCGGTTTCAGTGCGTTTGCATGGTCGCCGGTGCCGGCGGCCATTCCCGCCATTTGCCCGACCGGTCAGGCTTTAAGTCGAGGCGGGCCAGCCGAGAGCGCCGGCCGACGCTCTCGGCGTTCTGTTTTGGGCGTGGATCGGCGAGGTCGGGGATCTAATTGCAGCCTTGGTCCAACCTAGTGCCCGACCGTGAAGGCAGATGGCAGAACCGAGGGCGTCAGCCCCGGGTCGTATGCGCGGGTCGGGCCGTCTCGCCGAGCGCGAGCGCGCTGGCTGGAATCTCGCCACTGCCGCCCGCTCACCCCGTTCAGCCGCTGGAACAGCAACTCGGCGCCTTGGTGGCCCATTTCGCTGGGGTCGCTGGCGACGACGGTGACCGGCGTCGGCAGCATAGTGGCAGACTCGAAATCGTCGAAGCCCACGATGGCAAGGCGCCGTCCCACTGCCTGGAGGGCACCCAATGCACCGATGCAGTTGCGGTTGTTCTGGGCGAAGATCGCTGTCGGCGGGTCGGCCAGCGCCAGGAGTTCGCGCGTCGCGCGCATCCGCCTTCGCCAGCGTGTGCGAAATCGCCTGAACGAGTTCGGGGTCGAGCGCGATGCCCGCCGCGGCCAGCGCGTCGGAGTACCCAGCATATCGCTCACCCGACGTTTCAAGGTAGCGGATCGCCCAGGAAGCCGATGCGAGTGTGGCCCCACTGATCAGGTGCTCAACCGCGCGCCGCGCTCCGGCGCGGTTCTCGGCCAGTACCGCGTCAGCTTCGATGCCGACCGGGCGCCGGTCGAGGAAGACGACCCGCACCCCGCGGGCGAGATCGTCGGCCAGGTAACTTTGGTCGCGGCTGGCCGGCACTATCAACAGGCCCCTGCCGCGCGGCCACTCGGTAATCTGCATCTGATGAGTACGTCGTTTGTGGTTCGCGCGCCGGGGCGCGTGAACCTGATCGGCGAGCATACCGACTACAACGACGGATTCGTGCTGCCCGCGGCGATCGACCTCGAGATTCGTCTCGAGGTGGCACGCGCCGGCGGGCGGCGGGTCACTATGGCGAGCGACTTGGACGGTGAGCGTGTCGACTTTCCACTGGATGCGCCGCCCGCTCCGACTCGCGGCTGGATCGACTACGTCGCGGGTGTTGCGATCGCGCTCTCGGAGGCCGGCAAGTCAGTTGCTGGTTTCAACGCGACGCTATCCAGCAGCCTGCCGATGCAGGCCGGATTGTCGTCGTCGGCCGCGCTCGAGCTGGCCGCCGCATGGGCCCTGCTCACAGCCGGCGGAGCGGGCGCCTCAGGCATCGGTTGCCTCGAGTTGGCGCAGCTCTGCCAGCGAGCGGAGAACGATTACGTCGGTGTGAAGTCGGGCCTGATGGACCAGTTCGCGTCGTCATGCGGGATCGCCGACAACGCCCTGCTGCTCGACTGCCGGACACTCGACTACCGGCCGGTACCCATTCCGGTAGGCCTGGCTCTCGTCGTCGTCGACACCGGTGCACGCCGCCGCCTCGTCGGTTCGGAGTACAACGAGCGCCGAGAGCAATGCGAACGGGGCGTCGCCATCCTCGCCCGGCGCGACGAGCCGGTGAAGGCGCTGCGCGACGCCACCATCGCCATGCTCGACGCGGCCGCCGACGAACTGGGTGACGTCACCTACCGCCGCTGCCGCCACATCGTCGAGGAGAATGGTCGCGTCCTGGCCGCCGCCGACGCGCTGGCCCGCGACGACCGACCTACGCTTGGGCGCCTGTTCGCGGCCAGCCACGCATCTCTGCGCGACCTGTTCGGGGTCAGCTCCACGGCGCTCGACGCTGCGGTCGAGATAGCCGCCTCGACCCCGGGCGTCGTCGCCGCGCGCATGACCGGTGCCGGTTTCGGCGGCTGCACCGTGAACCTCGTCGAACGCGGTTCGGTGCCCGCGCTGCGCGCGGCGATCGCCCGTGATTACGAGGCGCGCACCGGCCTCGCGGCCACCGTTCACGAGGTTGCCGCGGCCGATGGCGCCGGCCTGCTGGCCGCGCGGCTGTCATGATCTCGTCCGTGCCCGGACCATTTGCCACTGCCCACCGGCGCTACAACCCGCTGCTCGACGAGTGGGTGCTCGTGTCACCCGGCCGCACGCAGCGGCCGTGGTCGGGCGCCGTCGAGCCGGAGCCGCCGACCGCGCGCCGGTCGTTCGAGCCCGACTGCTACCTGTGCCCCGGCAACACGCGCGCCGGCGGCGCCGTCAATCCCGACTATTCCTCGACGTTCGTGTTCACCAATGACTTCGCCGCCTTGGCGCCCGACGCGCCCACAGCGACCGTCACTGACGGACTGCTGATGGCCGAGGGCGAAGCAGGCACCTGTCGCGTCGTGTGCTTCTCGCCTCGTCACGATCTATCGCTGACGGGCATGCCGGCGGCCGCGGTCCGCGGCGTGATCGACACTTGGGCCGCCCAGACGAGCGAGCTCGGCGAGACTTATCGCTGGGTGCAGGTTTTCGAGAACCGCGGCGCCGGCATGGGTGCCTCCAACCCGCATCCACACGGCCAGATCTGGGCCGGCTCGTCACTGCCCACCCAGGCCGCGCGCGAGCAACGTACCCAGCACGACTACCTGGCCGGCCACGGGCGGCCGATGCTCACCGATTACGTCGCGCAGGAGCGCGGCGGCGAGCGCGTCGTGTTCGAGAACGAGCACTGGCTGGTAGTGGTGCCGTTCTGGGCGGTGTGGCCGTTCGAGACCCTGCTGCTGCCGCGCTTTGCTACCGCCCGGCTGACTGAGCTCGACGACGCCGCGCGCGATTCATTGGCGGGGGCGATGCTCGCCCTGCTGGCGCGCTACGACAACCTGTTCGGCGTCGCCTTCCCGTACTCGATGGGCTGGCACCAGGCGCCATTCGGTGATGCTGCAGGCGATGGCTGGCAGCTCCACGCGCACTATTTCCCGCCGCTGCTGCGCTCCGCGACGGTGCGCAAGTTCATGGTCGGTTATGAGCTCCTGGCCGAGCCACAGCGCGACCTGACGCCGGAGGAAGCCGCGGCGCGCCTGCGCGGCTAGCCGGCCGCGGCCGCAGCGAAGATGGCGTCGATCACGCGCATGTTGGCCACACCGTCACCGGCCGGAAAGGGCGGCTCGCCTCCGTCCAGCACCGTCGCTGCGAACTGCTCCGCCTGGACCGTGTACGGATCGGCCGCGGCGAAGCTGAGTCGCTCGATGCCCGGTGCCACGGGCGGGTCACCGCCGGCGATGACGAACACCTCGGTCGGCCGATCGAGCGGGATGTTGAAGGGAATGCCGACCGAGATTCGCCCGTCGGTTCCGTAGATGTGTACGCGCTGGTCGTCTTCGGTCCTGGTTGAGCAACCGAAACTGGCCGTGCCCGTAGGGAAGTCGAGGATCGCGCTGGTCAGCACGTCGACGCCCATGGCCGGATCGCGCGTCATGGATGCCTGCACGCGTAGTGGCTCGGCCGCGAACAGCATGCGCGACAGGTTGATGCAGTAGCAACCGACGTCGTACAGCGCGCCGCCGCCGGAGGCGGCGATGTTGCGGATATTGGCCGGGTCGTCGTTGTGGTAACCGAACCAGCTGTCGATGGCGGTCAGGCGCCCGATGCGGCCGCTGGCTACCAGTTCACGTACCGCCACCCACGATGGATGCAGCCGGTACATGAACGCCTCGACCAGGGTCACGCCGGCGGTCTTGCAGGCGGCGACCATCTCTTCCGCCTCGTGCGCATCCATGGCCAACGGCTTCTCGCACAGCACGTGTTTTCCCGCCCGCGCAGCTGCGATGGTCCAGCGCGCGTGGAGGTGATTGGGCAGTGGAATGTAGACGGCGTCGATGCCCGGGTCGGCGAGCAGCTCTTCATACGAACCGAAGGCGCGCGGTATGCCCAGTTCGGCCGCATAGGCCTGCGCCTCGCCGAGGCGTCGCGAGGCGACCGCGATCACCGAATTGCGCCGTGCGCGCATTATCGCCGGCACTACTTTGCGACGGCCGATGTTGGCCGTCGACAGCACGCCCCAGCGCACGAACGAGCCTCCTGAAACTGCCGTCGCCACGAGCCGATTCTACGTGGCCAACCTGTTAGCGTTCGCTATGTTGAGCGCTCCCGCCGTGACCTTCTCGAGCTCCGAAATCGAGGTCGTGGTGTTGCCTGATCTCGGCGCCCGCCTGCATCGCCTGACCGTCCACGGCCAACAGCTGCTGCGTAGCCCGGACGACCTCGCCCGGTACGCCGACGACACCTTCTACTGGGGCGCCTTCCAGATGGCGCCGTGGTGCAACAGGATCACTGCCCGGCGATCAACGGTCAGTGGCCGACAAGTCGACCTTCCGACGAATTTCGAGGATGGGTCGGCCATTCACGGCCAGGTTTACGCGCGGCCGTGGCAGCAGGTGAGCGACATGGAGTTCCGCATCGAATACGGCGGTGACGGATGGCCGTGGCAATACGCGGCGCTGATGCGCGTCCACGTAATCGGCGACACGCTCACGCTTGAGCAGTCGGTGACCAACCTGTCCGACGCTGCGATGCCCGCCGGCATCGGCATCCACCCGTGGTTCGCCGGGCGACCCGACGTCGCCATTCACGCCGACTCGGTATACCCGTCGAACACCGCTTCCGAAGCTCAGCCCTTGCCCGTCAGCGGCGACCTCGACCTGCGCCGGCGCGCGGCCATGGCAGTGGGAGTCGACGCGACCTGGCCGCAGGTCGGTGACCCGGCGGTCGAGTTGTGGTGGCCCGATCTCCGGCTGCACGCGAAAATGCGCGCGCTGACCGGTACGCCCCACATCGTGGCGGCAAACCCCGGCACGTTCGACGCGATCGCCGTGGAGACCGAGACCCACGCGCCACGCGGCCTGGGCCGATTGACCACTGGCGACCCAGGCGCCCTCACGCTGCTCGATCCCGGCGCCACCCTCTCCTTGACGACCGTGCTCGAGTTCGACCAGTTGACCTAGCATCGTCTCGTGCCGGACGGCCATGACCACGCCACGCCAAGCGACGAATTCGACGCCCTGGTCGCGCGCGCTCTGGCGTTGATTCCCGAGCCGTTCGCCTCGCGCCTGGACTCGGTCGCCATCGTGATCGACGACGAGGCGTCACCCGCGCAACTGGCGGCAACCGGCGCGAGCGGCCTGTTCGGTCTCTACCAGGGCGTGCCGCGAACGACGCTGGGTGCCGACTCCGCGCCGGTCCCCAGCAAGATCACCATTTTTCGGCGACCCCTTGAGGCTTACTACCCTGAGCCACGGGCGCGAGCGCTCGCGGTCGAGCGCACCGTGCTGCACGAAGTCGCCCACCACTTCGGCATCAGCGACGCCCGGCTGCGCGAGCTTCAGCAGCCGCAGCAACACGGCGGAAGACCGCGCACAAACGGCCGATAAGTCCGCGGTGGGCCGCCGGTATGCCCACGCTAAACGCGCGAGAAGCCCCGGCCGCGACCATCACGCCCATGAACTCCAAGCGGCTCGCCGACGCTCACCGCGCGCTCCGTCGGCGGCTGCAGCTGACTCAACGCGAGGTCGCAGGCGCGGCACACATCAGCCGCAACAAAGTGTCGTTCATCGAGAACCAGCGCCTTGGACGGCTGATGCTGCCTGAGGTCGAACGCTCGTTCGCGGTTCTTGATGCCAGTCTCGCGATCACCGTGAATTGGCGCGGAGCCGGGGTCGACCGGCTGCTCGACGAGGGACACGCAACTCTCGTGGGGGTCGTCGCCGAGATGCTTCGCAAGCACGGCTGGGAGGTCGAGATCGAGGTCACCTTTGCCGAGTTTGGCGATCGAGGTTCGATTGACATCCTTGCCTGGCACCCGAACGCACATGCACTGCTGATAGTCGAGATCAAGACTGAGATCGGTTCGATGGACGGGCTGTTGCGGCCGCTCGACGTGAAGGTGCGGCTGGCACCAAAGCTTGCCCACGATCGCTTCGGTTGGACTGGCGCGTCCGCGGTGGGTCGGCTTGTGGTGCTCCCGGAGAACAGGGCCGCCCGGCGAACGGCGGAGCGCCAATCACGCGTCCTGGACACTGCGCTGCCCGACAGGTCGTGGGCAGTCCGGCGATGGCTGGCGCGGCCAATCGGCAACCTGGCCGGGCTGTGGTTTCTGACATCTGCCCAAACGGTGGGCACTAAGTCGAACCCGTCAGCCGTTCGACGGGTCAGGCGGCCCAAGCTCGGCGCGGCGTAAGCGTGGATGGCGAATGACGATCGAAGTCAGCGAGCGGCGGCGGGCCGACTGGCACTTAACGCCTCACCGTTGCGCCAGGTGACGGGAACTTGGGGCTAGCGCACCGTTAGTGCCTCATCGTTGCGGCAGATGGCGGGAACTCGGGGCCAGCACATGGGTAGTGCCGCGCCGTTGCGGCAAGCGCTGAAATTGGGGCGACGGCTCAGGTAGCGGGCGGTGGCTGCTCGCCTTCGCCGGGTGAACGGTCCTCGGTCAACCATGGCCGGTCGTTGAAGACATCGGTCACCCAACGGCCGAATCGACGGGGCACCATCTCCGGCGGCGCGCCGGCCAGCATCTCGTTCATGGTCCCCTCGAGCCGCCGCGTCAACGCGGCCACGGAGGGTCGATCAGCGCGGCCACCGACGGCGATCGGCTGGCCGACCCGCAGCGTTACGCGCTTGCCAAAATGCAGCCAGCGCGTGCCCACGATGGCCACCGGCACGATCGGCACGCCCGCGCGCAGTGCAATGAACGCGGCGCCGTCCTGGAGCCGGACCACCTCGTCGGAGCGGTCACTGAGCCGCCCCTCCCCGGCGATGGCCAACACGTACCCGGCGCTGAGGACGGCGGTTGCTCGCCGTGTGGTGTCCAGCAGATCGCTGCGTGATGGCTTGAACGGCACCGCCATGCGGCTCCAGCTGATGAGGCGGTTTCTCCAGCCGGCGCGCATGTCCTCTTCCTTCGGTCCGAAGATGAACAACGGGCGCTCGGTCGGCCAGTAGGCGGCGATCAGGAATGGGTCGGCCCAGCTGGGATGGTTGAAATTGAGCAGGTACGCCGTCCCCTTCGGGATGAGCCCGCCGCCCTCGAAGCGGACACGCAGGTAGCCGGCGACGAACAGCCGGATGCCGTAGCGGATGAATGCGCGCTTCAGCCGCCCGCCTGGTTCAGGCGCCGGCCGCAAACTCGGGCGCAAGGTGGGCCGCGACGGGCAGTGCGACCGGCGATGGCACGCCCTGGGTGTCACGTTCGAGTTCGTCGAGGAATACCGGCACGAGATCGGGATCGAACTGCCGACCGCGCAAGCGCTGGAGCTCCGCAGCGACCGTATGGTGCGCTTGGGCGGGCTGGTACGGCCGTCCGTGCACCATCGCCTCGTAGGCGTCGGCGATGGCCACTATGCGTGCCCCGAGCGGGATGCCCTCGCCGCGCAGGCCGTCCGGGTAGCCGCGCCCGTTGTACTGCTCGTGGTGATGGCGAATTATGGGAGCGAAGCTGATCGAGGAGCGCAGCGGCCGGCAGATGCGCTCGCCAATCTCAGGGTGGCGGCGCATGATCGACCACTCGTCATCGCTCAGCGGGCCCTCCTTGCGCAGCAGGTGCTCGGGTACGCCGATCTTGCCCACGTCGTGGAGCAGCGCGCCGTAGGCCACGGCCTCGAGGTCCTCGCCGCGCAGACCGACCTGCACGCCGACGCGAGCCGCGTGGTGGGCCAGCCAGCGACAGTGATAGACGAGCCCAACGTCTTTGGCCTCAACCGCGTTGGCCAGTGCGGCAACGATCTGAGTCGCCCGCTCGAGGCTGGTCATCGCTCGGCGCAGCCGCATCGCGCTGCGCATGCGCGCCAGCAGCTCGGCCTGTTGCACCGGCTTGGCCAGGAAGTCATCCGCGCCGGCGTCGAGCGCGGCAACCATGTCCGTGACCGAGGTATGGGCGCTGATGACGATCACCGGCAGTGTTGCCGTGAGCGGATCCGCGCGCAGCTGGCCGCAGACGGCATACCCGTCGAGGCGTGGCAGATTCAGGTCGAGCAGGACCAGCTCCGGTGCGAACTCGAAGATGGCGCGCAGGCCGGCCTCGCCGTCGCGCTCGGTCCGCGTTGCATAGCCCTCGCGCTCGAGCACGCGGCTGAGCAGCTGGCGCTGCGTGGCGTCGTCCTCGATGACGAGCACCAGCGGCCGGCTAACGTCGACGCCCATCCGGATCCTCCGAGCAGTGCCGGGCGCGATCGATGACGGGGACGTCGAGCCTCGGCGCGGCAGGTTCCAGCGGGCACGTGCGGGAAGCCTTACCGGCCGAGTATACGGGCACGCACAGCCGTGTTGCGGCTCGCTCGCGCGCGCACTACGATGCGTGAACAGGCGGGCGCCGCCATTTCATGTTCGGCGCCCAGCTAAGAGGAGGACATAGATGCGACTACGCGCGTCGATCGCTGTTGCAGCGACGACCGTTCTGCTTGTCGCCGCGTGTGGCAGCAACCCCGCCACCACGGTGCCGACGGAGCAAACAACTATCGCGCCGCCGACAGAGATGGCGACAGAGATGGCGACAGAGATGCCGACGACGGCACCGAACGCCACGCCGACCGCGATGGCGACCGAGATGGCCAGCACGATGCCGACTGAGGCGCCGACGCCGACACCGACGCCGCCACCAACCACGCCGATGGGCGCCAATCTCAAGATCGCGGTGGTCACCGATGTCGGCACCATCGACGACAAGAACTTCAACCAGTACTCCTATGAGGGTGCCCAGAACGGATCGAACGACGTGGGTGCAACGGAACCCGCGGGCGTGGTCCCCTACGTGGTACCGACTGATGCCTCGCAGTACGCGACGGCCATCCAGGGCTTCCTTGATATCGGCTACAACGTCATCGTGACGGTGGGCTTCAACCTGACCCACGACACGATCGTCGCGGCCAAGGCCAACCCGGACGTCTGGTTCATCGGCGTCGACCAAGCCCCGTGCATCGACGCCAACGGCGATGACGACACGACCTTCACCTGTGCCGGCGACCCGACGGTGCTGCTGCCGCACTTCATTGGCCTGCAGTACCAGGAGGATCAGGCGGGCTATCTGGCCGGCATCGTAGCCGCCAGCATCAGCCAGAACGCCAACGTCGGTGCCATCGGTGGCATCAACCTGGTGCCGGCGGTCGTCCGCTACATCCAGGGCTACGAGTTGGGCGCCCAGTCGGTCAACCCGAGCATCACCGTGAATTCGGCATACGTTTCGACCTCGGACTTCGGCGTCGCCTTCAACGACCCGGGCACCGGCAAGACGTTCGCCAATCAGTTCATCCAGACCAACCACCCGGACGTGCTCTTCCAGGTCGCTGGCAAGACCGGTAACGGCGTGCTCGAGGCCGCCTGCGCGGCCGGCATCAACGGCATCGGCGTGGACGTCGACCAGTGGCTGTCACTGAGCGCCGACACGGACACGACCTACCAGTGCATCGTGACCTCGGCCGAGAAGCACCTGTCGAACTCAGTCGAGCAGGTGGTTAACGCAATCGCCGCGGGCACGGCCGCAGCCGGTCCCGGTGGCGTACTGCACTTCGACGCCACCAATGACGGTATCGGCGTCTCCCCCGAACACGATGGCAAGGGCCTCATCACGCCCGACATCCAGGCGCTGCTCGATGCGGCACTGGCGGGCATGAAGGACGGGTCAGTCGTGACCTGTCCGCCCGATAGCTGCGGCACGGCCCAGTAGGGGCCGACCCACCAGCTGGTTCTCGAGCGGGCCGCGAGTAATCGCGGCCCGCTCGTTTTTCGCCCGGACGATTGAAGAGGGCATGGCTTGACCACCACACCCCCAACGACGCTCGCGCCGCCTGAGGCCCTACCGGCCCCCCCGCCCGTGCCCGCGCTGGAGATGCGCGGTATAACCAAGCGCTATCCGGGTGTCGTCGCCAACGACCGCATCGACCTGGACATCCAGCCCGGCGAGATCCACGCCCTGCTCGGTGAGAACGGCGCCGGCAAGACCACGCTGATGAACGTCCTGTACGGACTGGCGCGCCCCGACGAAGGCAGCATCCTGCTCGACGGCGAGGTCGTGCGCATCAAGGATCCGGCCGACGCGATCGCCCACGGCATCAGCATGGTCCACCAGCATTTCATGCTCGTGCCGGTGCTCAGCGTGGCGGAGAACGTCATCCTGGGCGATGAGATCACCTCGCGCGCCGGTTTCATCGATCGCGCGGCCGCCGACCGGCGCATCAGCGAGCTGAGCGCGCAATTCGGCTTCAACCTCGACCCCGACGCCAAGATCGGCGCGCTGTCGGTCGGCCAGCAGCAGCGCGTCGAGATCCTCAAGGCGCTCTATCGCGACTCGCGCATCCTCGTCCTCGATGAGCCCACGGCCGTGCTCACCCCGCAGGAGACGGAGGAGATCTTCCTGCTGCTGAAGCGCCTCGCCCAGAGCGGTCGCAGCATCGTGTTCATCAGCCACAAGCTGTACGAAGTGCTCGAGATCGCCGACCGGATCACAGTCATTCGGCGCGGTCGCGTCGTCGGCCAGCGGGTGCCCAAGGGAACAACCGAGGAGGATCTGGCCGAGCTGATGGTCGGCCGCGAAGTCGAGCTGACCGTCGACCGCGGCGAGTCCCACCCGGGCAAGGTTCAACTGGAGACCAGTGACCTGCGCGTCAAGGATGACCGCGGCCACGAAGTCGTACGCGGCGTGTCCCTTACTGTTCGCGCCGGCGAGATCTTGGGCATTGCCGGGGTCGCCGGCAACGGCCAGGACGAGCTGGTCGAGGCGATCATCGGCCTGCGCCCGGTGGCGGGCGGCAAGATCACCCTGGACGGCCGCGACGTAACGTCGGCCTCGCCGCGCGAGATGCATGAACTGAACGTGGCATACGTGCCCGCCGATCGGCACCGTTTCGGGCTCATCCTCGACTTCAGCGTGCAGGACAACCTGGTGCTCACCCGCTACATGAACCCGCCCTTCGCCCATGGGCTTATCCGCGACGACCGCGCAATCCTGGCCGAGGCCAACGAGAACATCGCCGAGTACGACATCCGGACCCCGTCGGCGACCGTCATCTGCGGCACGCTGTCGGGTGGCAATCAGCAGAAACTCGTCGTGGCCCGCGAGTTCGACCGCGACCTGAAGCTATTGGTGGTGGACCAGCCCACGCGCGGACTCGACGTTGGCAGCATCGAGTTCATCCACAACCAGATCATCGCCAAACGCAACGCCGGCACGGCGGTTCTGCTGGTCTCGGCCGAACTCGACGAGGTGCTCGAGATGTCCGACCGCATCGTGGTCATGTATCGCGGCGAACTGGTGGCCGAGCGGGACGGCCGAACGGCCGACAAGAACGACATTGGCCTGCTCATGGCGACCGGCGGTCGCCCGTCCGAAGACGACGCCGGCGCCACCACCACACCAGCCACAGCATGAGGACGCTCCGGTGAACCGGCTCGGCTCCTGGCTCGTATCGGCCGTGCGGCAGACTTGGGCGCAACTCGCGCTGCCGCTCGTGGCGATCATCCTGGCGGTACTTGCCGGAGCGGTCGTCATCGTCCTGTCCAGCTGGCTCGTGCCCGGCCATCAGTTCGACCTGGGACTGCCTCTGACCGCCTATTCGGCCCTCTTCGAAGGCTCACTGGGCAGCGACAACGGCCGCGTCGAGACCCTCGTCCAGGCAGCGCCGCTGATGCTGGCCGGTTTGGGCATCGGCCTCGGCTTCCGCGGCGGCCTGTTCAACATCGGCGCACAGGGTCAGTTCCTGATGGGCGCCGTTGCCGCCGTGGCGGCCGGGCAGATCTTTGGCGACAGCGGCCCGTGGATCGCCATTCCCCTGGCGCTGCTGGCCGGCTGCCTCGCCGGAGCAGCATGGGGCTTCATCCCGGGCGTCCTGAAGGCCGTCTCCGGCGCCCACGAAGTGGTCACCACGATCATGCTCAACTACACCGCGATCGCGGTCCTCTCGTGGTTGGTGGTCGGGCCGTTACGACTGCCCAAGTCGCCGCAGCCGGTGACGGCCGCCGTCGGTGACGCGGCGCTACCCATCCTGATCGGCCGCGACGGCCACCTTGGCATCGTGATCGCCTTCCTGGCCGTGCCGATCATCTGGTTCCTGCTGTTCAGGACCACGCGCGGATTCGAGATCCGAGCCGTAGGCGCCAACCCCGACGCATCCCGCTACGCCGGCATGAAGCCACGCCGCGTGATAGTGCTGACGATGAGCCTCGCCGGGCTACTGGCCGGACTTGCCGGGGCGGGCAACATCATGGGCATCAACCACCAGATGACGGCTTCCTTCAGCACCACGGTGGGCTTCGATGCAATCACCGTCGCGCTGCTGGGCCGCTCGCATCCCGTGGGCATCATGCTCGCCGCCATCCTCTTCGGCGCGATGCGCGCCGGCGCGCTGCTGATGCAGATCAAAGCCGGCGTACCGGTCGAGCTGGTCGACCTCGTACAGGCCATCATCCTGTTGTTCCTGGTGGCCAGCGTTCTGTTCAAATGGCTTTTCCGGGAGCGCGAAGACACACCCACGACCCTGGCCGGCACGCCGATCTCAACCACGAACGAGGCTGGGGCGTGACCGATATCCCGATCCTTGGGCTGATCATCCAGTTCTTCGCCTTCATCCTCGACCAACTGCCATTCCTTGCCCATGCCGCGGTGGCGGTCTCCATCCCCATCGCGCTGGCGGCCATGACCGGCGTGGTGTGTGAGCGCTCAGGCGTGGTCAACATCGGCCTCGAAGGGATCATGCTCACCGCGGCGTTCGTGGGCTGGGTGGCCGGCGTCGTGGCGCTGGCGGTACTCGGGCCGAGCACGCCAACGGCGATCTTCGGCATCACTCCCCCGCTGCTCATCGCGCTGGTCGCGGCGCTGCTGTCGGGCATGATCCTGTCGGCCCTGCACGCCTGGCTGGCGATATCCGTGCGCGCCGACCAGATCATCAGCGGCGTGATCATCAACATCGCCGCGGTGGGCATGACCGGCTACCTCAACACGCTGATCTCGAAGTCATCGCCGCAGGGCGCCGGCGGGTTCCAGCCGTTGCAGCTGCCCGAAGGGCTGGTCAATCTGCCCATCTTCGGCTGGCTGATCAACGCGATCTTTGCCCAGGGCCCGATCGCCATCAGCGCGATCATTCTCATGATCTTCCTGCAGATCTGGCTGTTCCGGTCGCGCTGGGGCCTGCGCACACGGGCGGCGGGCGAGCACCCGCGCGCGGCCGAGACCGTCGGCATCGACGTCATCCGCCTGCGCTACCGCAACGTGATCATGTCGGGCATGATCGCGGCGCTCGGTGGCGCATATTTGTCGATGGAGCTGACCACGTCGTTCCAGGCCGGCATGACCGCCGGCCGCGGCTTCATCGGCCTGGCGGCTATGATCGTCGGCCGCTGGACGCCGATTGGCGCGTTCGGCGCAGCCCTCCTGTTCGCGTCGTCAAGTGCCATCAGCCGAGCCATCCTGTTCGCCGCGCCGCACAACGACCTTGGCGATCTGCTGAAAGGCATACCGCCACAGTTCTACGACGCACTGCCATACCTGGTCACGATCGTCGTCCTGGCCGGCGTGATCGGCCGGAGCATCCCGCCGGCGGCCGACGGCAAGCCCTACGAGCGCGAGGCGACGACCTGACATCGGCCGACCGCCAGCGCGCGCGTGATGTGCTCGACGCCCAGGAGGGCACCGGCCCGATCCCGCTGTTGCAGGGTGACGAACCGGCCGAGCTGTTGGCGCGGACGCGGCGCATCGCGCTGGTCGGCGCGTCACCCAGGGCCGGCCGGCCATCGCACGGTGTGATGCGCTACCTGCTCGAGCAGGGCTACGACGTGGTCCCGATCAACCCCAACGTGGACCAGGTGCTTGGCGTACCCGCCTACCCCGACCTCGCTACGGCCACCGCCGCCACCGGCCGCTTCGACCTCGTCGATGTCTTCCGCCGCTCCGAGTTGACGCCGCAGATCGCCGTCGAGGCCGTCGCCTGCAGTGCCCGCGCTCTGTGGCTACAGCTCGGTGTCGTCAACTGGGACGCAGCGCGCATCGCCCACGAAGGCGGCCTGCAGGTCGTAATGGATCGTTGCACCAAGATCGAACACCGACGCAGTCCCTCGATCCGTACGGTCAGGCGCCGCTGAGCGCCCGTGCCGGATTGTCGGTGACGAAGGCCCGGACCAGGCTCGGCGCCAGGCCACTTGCCTCCAAGCGGCCGATGAAAGAGCGCAGAATGTAGCCGTAGCCCGACCCGCCACAGGCCTCCAGGTGCGATTCGAGGCAGACATCGTGCGACAGCAGGAGCCGATCGGCGAAGCCTGCGTCGACGAGCGCCTGGATGGCGCGTACGGTCCGCCCGAGGTGATACTCGTTGCCCGCCTGGATCGTGTCGAACTCGACCCATGCTCCCCGCTCGGCGACGGCACGGTGATAGTCGCGGTCGGGCACCATGTCGCAATGGCCGATGATCACACGTGCAGCGGGCACGCCTTCTGACTCGAGCAGATCGAGCTGGGCAAGACCCACCGGCCAGCGCGCGGCGTGGGTGGAAATCGTCACGCCGGTCGCCTGGTGGGCGCGTGCGGCCGCCCGGAAGGACTTCTCCTCGGCCGCACTGAACTCACGCTCGCAGCCGATCTCGCCGATGATTCCGGCACGCACGCCGGTGTCGTCGATCCCCTCTTCGATGTCGCGGATCAGGATCTCGGCCACGTCGTCGATCGATTGGCGCTCGAACCAATCCACGTCGAGGTAGGGGCTGCGGTAGAAGCCGGTGCCCATGATCACGTTCACGCCGCTATCCATCGCCACCCGGCGGTTCAGCTGTGGCTGAGGACGCAGGCCACGCGAGGTCAGGTCGACCAGCGTCGAACCACCAGCCTCTCTGAACCTGACCAGCTCGGCGCGGACCAGCTCCGGATCGTTGATCAGCCCGTTGGCGCGGTACTCGCGCAGCAGGTCGATGAATGTGTGCTCGTGCGGCACGACCACTCCGAGCCGGTCGATCGCAACCGGGCCGTTGACCGACTGGATGGCGGACAACACGGCAGCGGCTAGTTGTGATTCCCGTCGACGTTGTTGACAAGCGCCTGGTGCGGCGTCAGTCCGTCGAGCGCGGTGTGGGGACGACCATGGTTGTAGATCCGCAGCCATTCTGGCAGGGCCTCGAGGCGCTCGTCGTTCGACCGATATGGACGCGCGTAGGCCCACTCGGCGAGCAACGTCTTGATGAAACGCTCGGCCTTGCCGTTGGTCTGTGGCCGGTAGGGCCGGGTGCGCTTGTGGCGGATGGCGAGCTGGTCGAGCGCCGCTGCGTAGGCCCGGCTGCGGTAGGCCGATCCGTTGTCGGTCAGCATCCGCTCGATGCGGATACCGCGCGCGGCATAGAAGGCGGCCGCCCGCTCGAGGGCATCGACCGCGCTGGCTGGCCGCTCGTCCTCGACCAGCGCCACGAAGCCGAGCCTGGTGGTGTCGTCGATGAACACCTCGAGGTGGTCGTAGCCGCCGCCCCGGTGGCGGCTTGGGCCGCGCTCCCGTCCGAGCACCCGGTGGCCACCGCCGGCGGGGATCCGACCGAGCTTCTTGTGGTCCTGGTGGAGGAGCGCCCCAGGGTGGCAGGCGACGTAGCGCAGCGGCGCGCCGGTGAGCTTGTCGGCGTGATCGAGCCGACTCATGCCGGCGCGCGTCAGGACGTCGCTGATGGTCGAGCGCGGGTGGCCCGTGAGGTACGCCAGGCGGTGCGGGCCGAAGCGCTGGCTGACCCGCGCGCCGAGAATGACCGCGATCTGCTCGGCGGGCAGCGCGCGCGGCGAACGGTGCGGCCGCGAGCTGCGGTCCTCGAGTCCGGTCACGCCTTCAGCGCGATAGCGGCGGACCCACTTGTAGCCCGTCGCCCGGCTGACGCCGAGCTCAATTGCGACCATCGCCACGGGCTTGCCCAAGACCACCACTCGATCGACCAAAAGCTGGCGCGAGAACACGCTGAGTCGGGCACTACGATGAGCCACGAGAGCCTCCTGCTGGTGCGGTGCTTGAACACCCCTCACCATGCAGCGAGGCCCTCACTTGTCAACAACGTGTCCGGGAATCACAACTAGTGGACGGCGAAGCCGGCAATAAGCAGGATGATGCCCACGATGCCGGCACCGGTCCATATGTAGACCTGCCGGCGCAGCAGGTCGCGCATCTCGTCGGCGCCGGTGCGCTCGCCGCCGGCCGCCGTTGCCGACCGACCGCCGCGCCACGAGTCATAGCGGCGCGCATTCTCGGCCAGGCGGTCGAGCTCGCCGAGTCGCGCGAAGGGCGTCCGAACCCGCCACACAGCGCCGATCACCAGCACGACGCCGGCCAGCCACAGGACGATGTTGATCATTCCTTCAGCCGCCGCTCGAGCAACTCACCGACGATGCCCGCGTTGGCCTGACCGCGCGTCTGGCGCATGACCTGGCCGACCAGGAAACGCAGCGCCGCGTCCTTGCCCGCGCGGTAGTCGGCCACGGCCGCGCTGTTGGCCGCCAGGACCTGATCGACGATCACGCTCAGGGCAGCACTGTCGCTGATCTGGCGCAGCCCGAGCTGGGCCACGATCGACTCGACGGCCTCGCCGGTCTCCAGATGGTGCCCGTACACCTCTTCGGCGTTCTGGCTGCTGATCTCGCCGCCGGCGACCATCTGGGCCACGCGGGCCAACTGGGCCGGGTCTCGTTCTTCGAGCATGGTCGGCCGCGACTTGAGTTCGCGCAGCGCGATCTTCGAATAGAGGCTGGCCACTCGCTTGGCCCCAGCTGCCCCGGTGCCACCCACCGCCGCATCGAAGTAACCGCTCGGGTTGCCGGCGATGACCGAGGCGTCGTACTCAGACAACCCATAGTCGGTCCGGTAGCGCGCCCGTCGCGCCGCGGGCAGCTCCGGCATGCGCCCGCGGATCGCATCGATCCAGGCGGCATCCGTGCGTAGGGGCGGGAGGTCGGGCTCGGGGAAGTAGCGGTAGTCCTGCGACTCCTCCTTGAGCCGCATCGTGTACGTCTCGCCGCGCGTGTCGTCCCAGCCACGGGTCTCCTGGACGAGCGGCGTACCTTCTTCGAGCGCGGCCGTCTGGCGCTCCACCTCGAACGCGATCGCCCGCTCGACCGAGCGGAACGAGTTCATGTTCTTGACCTCGACACGCGTACCCAGCTTGGTGGCGCCGACCGGCCGGAGGGATACGTTCGCCTCGACGCGCATCTGGCCCTCCTCCATCTGGGCGTCGGAGGCGCCGATGGTGAGCAGCAGCAGGCGCAGCTCCTCGGCGTAGCGGCGCGCCACCTCGGCCGAGTGGATTACTGGTTCGGTGACGATCTCCAGGAGTGGAATGCCGGCTCGGTTGAAGTCGACCAGGCTGATGCGCGACCCGTCAGCGGCGGTCTGATGGAGCAGCCGTGCCGTGTCCTCTTCGAGGTGGGCGCGCGTGATGGCGATCGACACGGGTCCCTGCGAGGTCTCCGCCACCAGCGTGCCGCCGGCGCACAGCGGGAGGTCGTACTGGCTGATCTGGTAGCCCTTGGGCAGGTCGGGATAGAAGTAGTTCTTGCGATCCCAGCGCGTGACCTGCGGAGTGACTGAGCCGAGCGCGATACCCGTGGCCAGGACGTGCTCGACGGCGCGGCGGTTAATGACTGGCAGAGCACCCGGCAGGCCCAGGCAGACCGGGCAGGTGTTCGTGTTCGGAGCCGCGTTTCGGACGTCGGTCGAGCAGCCGCAGAACATCTTGGAAGCCGTGCGCAGCTGGACGTGGATCTCCACGCCCACGACGATCTCGTACTTCGTCTCGAGCGCCGCGCCCGTCGCGACCGGTGTAGTGCTCACGACGCCAGTTTCGCAGACCTCAGTGCGCAGCTCCGTGCGCCGATCCAGTCAAATTGCCGGCGCCCGCGGCGACGAGTACCAGCGCCACCACGGCCAGGACCCCTCCAGGGCGCACGGGTCAGTGGTCCGTGGCGAGGAACGCGCCGATGCGGCGCAGCGCCTCCTCGAGATCCTCGTAGCTGGTCGCCAGGGTGGCGCGCACGTGGCCCTCGCCGGATGGCCCGAACGCATTGCCGGGGACGACGGCGACCTTCTGCTCGAACAGCAGGCGTTCGCTGAACTCCTCGCTCGACAGACCGCTCGAGCGAATGCTCGGGAAGGCATAGAAAGCGCCGCGTGGGTCGACCGTGGGCAGGCCGATCTCGTTCAGCCCGGCGACGAACATCTTCCGCCGGCGGTCATACTCCCCGACCATGCGCAGGACATCCTGCTCGGCGCCCTTGAGCGCAACCACCGCGGCGTCCTGGGCGGTCGTCGGCGCCGACATGATGTCGTACTGGTGGACCTTGACGATGCCGTCGAGGATTTCGCGCGGGGCGCATACGTAGCCGACCCGCCACCCGGTCATCGCGTACGCCTTGGAGAAGCCGCCGATGAGCGCGGTGCGCTCGCGCATGCCGGGCAGGCTGGCGATCGGCGTGTGCTGATGGCCGCCATAGACCAGCCGGTCGTAGATCTCGTCGCTGACGACGACCAGGTCGTGGCGCACGGCGATGTCGGCCACTGCCCGCAGTGTTTCCGAACTGAGCACGGCACCGGTCGGATTGCATGGGTAACCCAGGAAGAGCACCTTGGTGCGCGGCGTGATGGCCGCTTCGAGTGCCTCCGGACGCAGTTCGAAGTTGTTCTCGGCCGTGGTCGGAACGAGGACCGGCACGCCGCCGTTGAAGACGATCGACGGCAGGTAGGCGACGTATGACGGCTCGTGCAGCACGACTTCGTCACCCGGGTCGACCAGCGCAGCCATCGTCGCGGCGACCGCTTCAGACGCGCCCACCGTGACGCAGACCTCGTTCTCCGGGTTGTAACTCAACCCGTACAGCCGCTCGAGGTGGGTGGCCAGCGCGCGGCGCAGCTCGAGCGTGCCGTAGTTGCTGGTGTAGTGGGTGCGCCCGCTGCGCAGCGAGCGTACGCCCTCCTCGATGATCTGCGGCGGCGTGGTGAAGTCCGGCTCGCCAACGCCCAGGCTGATGACATCGGGCATGGTCGCGATGACGTCGAAGAACTTGCGGATACCCGACGGCGGAACGGCATGCACGCGGCGTGACAGGCGATCCCTGCCGGCCGGCGCGGCATCGGGCGCAGGCTCGGGCGCGGCGGGCATGACGGGCACGGCCTCAGCGGTCATTGGAAGACGTCCTCCTCGGGCAGCGACCGGCCGAGTATAGGCGCCGGCCCGCGCTCAGGCGGCCGCCCGGGCAGCCGCCGCCCGCTCGGAGGCGTGGCTCGCTGGCCGCCGGCGCGCCTAGCGACGCGGCCGGTCGAATATGAACTGCGCGGTGTGCGTAGTGCCGTCCGCCAACGCCAGCGTGAACGTACGGCAGGTACCGGCCCAGCTGCGATCCGTCTTCCACAAGTAGATGTAGCTCCTGGTCAATCGGTCGTAGACCAGGCGGCTGTCCTGGGTGACGAGCGAAACTTCGACACGATCGGTCCTGGCCCTCGTGGCGCACGTCTCGGCGGTCGAGAACGGCCCGCCGGCGGCAAAGATCTGGCTGCCCTTGTTGCCGCCCAGCCGGAAGATCACTGGAACCGTCCGGCCCGCATCGACACGGTTGACCACGGGTGGGTTGTTGACGATCAGGAAGAAGCCCGAGAAGTGATATGGCAGCGTCACCGCGAGGTTCCACAGGCTGGCCTGAACGGTCAGCGCAGTGATCTGGATATCGCCGTCGGCGAGGGTCGAACGATCGTCAACGCACGGCGTGGGTACCGCCTGCGCACTGCCCGGCGAGTCGCACTCGGGCACGAGAACACCGTTGCGGAAGAGCTCAATGGTCGACGCGTCGTAGCCGGTCGGAATCGCGCTCGCGTCGAGACGGAAGACGATGCGGATCGGATCAGCGGCAGTGCCCGCCGGAGCCGTGATCGTGACGGCCTGGCCGACGAAACCGTAGCCCGTCGGTGGCGTGCCTCCGGGTGCCTCGCTGATCGACACCGTCCCGCCCGTCGGTGTCGTCACCGCGGTCGTGGTCGGATCGTCGGGCGTTGCCTCGCCATTGCCGGTTGCAATCGTCCCGTCCGGACCCGGGTCGCCGGATGCCTGGTTGGGATCAGTGGCCTCCCCCGACAACGCCACAAGATCTGGGGAGCTCGGCGCATTCGTGTCGATCTCAAGCGAGGCCGACTTGCTGCCCAATGAACCCGGTACGAACTCCACGTCCACTGTGCACGTACTTCCGGGTGCCACCTGCACGCCAGTACATGCATCGGAGGACACGGAGAAATCGCCCGAATCGGGTCCGTTCAACAAGAGCGCGGCGATGGACAGATCACTATCGCCGGTGTTCTCGACGGTGAATGCCTGGGTAACCGACTGGCCGATTGCGATCGTTCCGTAGTCGTGGCTCAGCGGCGAAATGCCTACGGCGGGAGCCGCCGCGACCCCTGTGCCAGTCATTGGTGTGTAGATATCGCGGGCCAGTAGATCCGTATAGAGGTACAGATTGGCGGACTTTGGGCCAAGGCTCTGTGGGGTGAATGTTACGGTCACGGTGCAGGACGCGGCGACGTCCAAAGGGTTGGTGCAATCTGTCGCTATCGGGATCGATGCGAAGTCTGCCCAGTCGGCCGTGACGTCCGTGCTCCAGATGTTCACCGGGCCGCCGCCAGTGTTCGTCACAAGGAACTGCTCAACCGCCTGGGAGCCCAGGGCAACGTCGCCGTAGTCGTAGGTCGACGGCGTGACACTGATGGACCGCGGGGTGGTCACATCACCCGTGATTGCCGCTAGGTGTGGTGAGTCAGAGCCATTCGAGGCGACGCTCACCGCGATGTCGATGGGACCCGGGGTAGTTGGCGTGAACTCCCATTCGTGGGTGCATTGTGAGCCAGGCGCAATGGGACCTGCCAGACAGTCGTCGTAGGCCACTGTCAGGTCACCCGCGTCCGCTCCGCCGACTGCGACGTCGGAAACAACCGCGGGCGCCGTGCCCCAGTTGTAGACCAGTATGTACGGATACGTGTCCTGACCGAGTTCAACGGACCCGAGGTCTGCAGCTCCCGTGAATAGCTCGACGCCGGGCGAGGGGACGTAGCCTACCGTTGCCGTCAGGAAGTTCGCCTGGAAATAGCGAAAAGTGTCCGGGATCGGTATACCAACGCCGCTATGCGCAGGATCGTCGGGAATGTCAAGAGTGTAAGTACCGGTTAGGTACAACAGATTGACCACTGATGACCCAAATTCATGATGAGATCCATCAGGCCCGGTGACAGTCGCTTGCCAGTCGCTCCAGGCGCTGAACTGGTTCTGGCTACCAGTGAAATGACACCCATCCCACGTGCAGTAGTGGCCGAACTCGTCCGTCCCGTTGAGTGGAGCGCACGAGCCAACGCCGGTGGCCCAGCCCGGACTCACTGGGGATCCAAGAGTCCTCGTGCCGGCATAGGTGAGATCGCCGAGTGTTGCCTCCCATGTTGCCGAGAGGTCGTCGACGTTCGCGGCCGTGGTGTTGAACGGATAGAACATGTCGTGTGGGTCGGCGCTGCCCGCCAATGTTGCGGTACCCAGTTCGTGATAGGTGCCGGTTGTGCCGTCTCGCCCGGTCAAGGTGCCCGAGGCCTCGTAGTGAATCGTGGTGCCGTCGCAGGTAGCTGTAACCGTGTTTGGCTGCCATACCGTTGCACGCGCAAGCGAGCCGGGCTGCGGCGCGTCGCCGGTTGGCGTCACGACTGACCAGGTGCTGGCCTCGCTGGTAAGCACGACCAGCGTCAAGTTGCCGTCACCGTCGGTCGTCCGAGTGTAAACGCACGGATCAGGCGCCGCGACATTCGACGTGTCGGTGCAGTCGGGCGCCGGGCTTCCGTCGCGCGCAACCGTTATCGCGCCCGGGTCAAGGGCGGTCACGCCATCCGCCTCGAACAGCAGTGACGAGTGAATGACAAAGGTCAGCTGAATCGGGCTGTCCGCGGTCGTTGGCTCGGCGGCATAGATGTTGAGCGAGCGACCCAGGATCGTGTACCCGGTGGGAGCCGGGTTGCTTTCCAACTCCGCGAGACTAACGTAGCCGCCGGCGGGGTTGACGATGCTAGCGGCGATCGGGTCGTCTGCCGTGGCCACTGTCGCCGTTGACGCCGTCCCATCTTCACCGCTGGCGAGCCGCGGAATAGTCCGGCCGTGGAAGTCCAACTCGGATGACGCCGGAGAGCAAGTCTCGTAGTCGACCGTGGGCGCGCCCAGGCAGTAGAAGTTGACCGCGGCGCCGACTGCGCCTTCCTCCGTCACCGAACCGCTGCTCGAGCTGATCGTCGCCGAGTAGTCGAGGATGAGCCGATCGGTCCCGCTACCCAATCCGCCATATCCGAGGCGCCAGGTCGGGCCGTCGTCGTCATCTATGAACGACTCGCATAGAGCATCGGGAGGTCCAAAGGTCGAGTCACCAGCGTAGTGCGCTGCGCCGGCGATGGTGGTGGACCCCGACTGGATTTGGTATTCGATGTCGATGCTGGTAACCAGGCCGTCGCCGATTTGCACCGTGGTCTGCTGCTGGAAGGTGCCTTCATAGGGACCGTAGGCGTTGCCAGCCACCGTGAAGTTCGCGCTGCCCGTGACGCCGTCCGCATTGCAGTCAAACGAGCCACCAAAGATGCCGGAAGGGACATACCCACCGCTGCTGCGAGAGTTGTCCACGAGGAGGACCTCGCCGGCCAGTGCGGAAACGCTTGCTGGCGGACTGTCACCAGCGACCGGGATGGGCGCCAAAGCCAGGCAGGCAATTGAGGCAAGCAGCAGCTTGATACCGCGACGGGTGGTTCCTGTCATCGGGAATACCTCGAATTGGAGTTGGGCGCTCCGGGCCGACCCGCAGTATGTCGACGCCTGAGTGCAGGCTACACCACCGAAAAAGTGGGCCGAAAGACCTAGATTCTCGCGATACCGACTGCTGCGGCCCGTTCTGCGGCCGATGGAGTGCCGGAATTTGCGAGGGCGGCCAGGTCGTGTGGCTCTACGCTCCGCCAGTCGGCGGCGGCGGTGATCGCCTCGTAAGCGCGGCCTAATTCGAATAGACGCCCTTCGTTCCACGGCCGCCCGATCAGCTGCAGCCCCACGGGCAGGCCCTCGGACAGTCCGCAGGGCACCGACAGGCCGGGCAGGCCGGCCATGTTCACCGGCAGCGTGCAGGCGTCAGACAGGTACATGGCCACCGGATCGGCCAGCCGGGCCCCGAAGCGGAAGGCGACCGTCGGGCTGGTCGGCGCCACCAACGCGTCGACCTGCTCGAAGGCGCGGTCGAAGTCCGCCTTGATGAGCGTGCGCACCTTCTGCGCCTTGAGGTAGTACGCGTCGTAGTAGCCGGCCGAGAGCGCGTACGTGCCGAGCATGATGCGCCGCTTCACCTCCGCGCCGAAGCCCTGGTCGCGGGTGGCCAGGTAGTCGGCGATGTAGTCGCCGCCGGGCAGTCGCACCGAGCGGCCGTAGCGAATGCCGTCGTAGCGCGCCAGGTTGGCCGACGCCTCCGCCGGCGCGATGATGTAGTACGTTGCCAGCCCGTAGTCGGTGTGCGGCAGATCGACATCGACTATCTCCGCGCCGGCGTCGGCGAGCTGCGCGACGGCTGCCCTCACGCATGCCTCGACACCCGGCTCCATGCCCTTCACGAAATACTGCCGCGGCAGGCCCAGCCGGACGCCGCGCAGGCTGGCGGCCGCCTCGTCGTCGTCGGCCGCCAGCTCCGCCGCGTAGTCGGGAACGGGCACCGGCGCTGAGGTCGAGTCGCGCTCGTCGCGACCGGCGATGGCGGCCAGCAGGATCGCCGCGTCGCGCACGTTGCGGCCGAACGGCCCGATCTGGTCGAGCGAGCTCGCAAAAGCCACGATGCCGTAGCGGCTGACGCGGCCGTAGGTGGGCTTGAGGCCGACCGTGCCGGTCAGCGCCGCCGGCTGACGGATCGAGCCGCCCGTGTCGGTGCCTATGCCCAGGGGTGCCTGGAAGGCGGCCACCGCGGCGGCCGAGCCGCCGCTGCTGCCACCCGGCACGCGGTCGAGGTCCCACGGGTTGGCGGTTGGGCCCCAGGCGGAGAACTCGGTCGAGGAGCCCATCGCGAACTCGTCCATGTTGGTCTTGCCCGGCAGCACCGCACCTGCTTCCTTGAGGCGCTCACTGATATGCGCGTCGTACGGGCTGACGAAGCCCTCGAGGATGGCGCTGCCGGCGGTCGCTCTCTGACCGCGGGTCAGCACAAGGTCCTTCAGCGCGACCGGGATGCCCAGCAGGCCGGGCAGCGCGTCGAGCGCCGCCGCGCCCCCCTTGCGTGCCGCCGTCAGGCGCCGGTCGGCGTCATCGGCCTGCCGCCGAGTGTCGTCCTCGTCCACCCACAGCCAGGCGTGGAGCGGCCGGTCGGTCGCGCGGATGCGGTCCAGGTGGGCGTCGGCCAGTTCACGCGCACTGAAGTCCCCGGCGCGCAGGCCGGCAGCCATCTGGTGAGCGTGCAGTCGAGTGAGGTCAGACAACGCTTCAGTTCCCGTGTTCGCCGAGGATGGGCGGGACGATGAAGTACTCCCCCGCGCGCTGAGGCGCGTTGTCCAGCACGTCCGACTGCGACAGGCTCGGCCGCACCTCGTCGTCGCGCAGGATGTTCTCGAGTTCGATCGTCTGGGCCGTCGGCGCGATGCGCTCGGTGTCGAGCTCGCTCAGGACGGCGTACTGGTCGAGGATGTGATTGAGCTGGCCCTCGAGCCGCGCCAGCTCATCCTCGCTCAGCCCCAGGCGAGCCAGCAGGGCGACGTGCTCCACATCTTTGCGCGTAAGTCCGGCCATCGCCGCCAAGGATACCGACGCGCGGCGTCAGCTCACGTGCAGTACGGCCCCCAGCAGCGCGGCCGACAGCGCGGCCAGCCCGGCGATGACCACCAGGCGAACGCCCTCGCCCAGCCAGGCATCGCCCGACAGCCGGCCGGTGAGCGAGCCAAGCGCGAACAGGCCGGTAATCGACAGGACCAGCGTTACCCAGATCGCCGACGACACGGGCAAGAAGGCAAACGGCGCCAGCGGGATCATGCCGGCGACGATGCCGGCCGCGAAGGTGACCAAACCGGAAGCGGCAGGCCCCAGCCGGGAAGGTCCGCTGCGCGTGGCCCCGGACGTCTTCTCGAGGCGCATCTCCGCCCGCGTGGCGTTGTACAGGACGCCGCCCATCGAGATCGACTCGGCGAGGCCAGCCGACAGGCCCGCGAGCGCGACGAAGTCGGCGCGGCCGGTGCCGATGGTCACGCCGAGCACCACCGCCAGCACGTTGGTCAGGTTGTCCTGGGCGCCCATCAGGATCTCGTGCACGGTCGCCCGCTTGAAGTACTCGGACCACGTTGCCCGGGCGCGCTCGGCCATTGCGGTGGTATCGACGTTCATGACATCCCTACTTCAGCACGGGACGTGCCGCTCAGGTCAGGTCGCAACGGCCCACGTGCCGGGGCCAAACGTCACCTCAAACGGTCAGCGTTTCCGGCTCCTCCTCCGGTCGGGCACATCGATTCCGACCCACAGTCGGAACTCAACCCGAATTTCCGTTTCGGGGGTCTCTAACGACACACTGCGCCCAATTCCACCGCCGTTTCCTGCGCCGCGAGCGGGAACTGACTGGATTTGCGGCCCGGTGGCCGGAAACCGTCCGAGCGGCCGCAGCACAGTCGGAATCCGAGCCGACAGCCGCCCGCTATGCGAGGCCGCGCGCCGTCCGCTGCGCTTGGTCAGAGGTCGCGCTGGGCTGCTGTTAGCTCGGGCGGAGCGAAGACGACCAGCACGACCAGTTTCGAGGCGATGCTGTGGAAGCGGTGGGCGACGCCGGCCGCGACGAACGCCACTGAGCCCGGCTGAACCGGCCGTTGCTGGCCGTCCACCTCCAGCACCGCCCGTCCGTCGATCACGTGGTACAGCTCGTCCTGCGCGTGCGGCTGCTGCGGATCGTCGGCCCCGGCATCAAGCACGTACAGGCCGGCGCTCATCGTGTCGCGGCGCATGAACTCCAGGTACGACTCGTGTCTGACCATCTGCCGCGCGACCAGCGCTGACATCTCGAAACGCTCGTGGGCCGGCTGTGCGGCATCGTTCACGGCTGATCTCCTTTGAGCGCTCGCTGGAAGGCCTGCTCGTCCAGCACGGGCACTCCAAGCTCCTGCGCCTTCGCGAGCTTGGAGCCGGCGTTTTCACCGGCGACCAGGTAGTCCGTCTTGCGGCTGACCGATCCGCCGGGCTTGCCGCCCGCGGCGCGAATCGCCGCCTCGGCCGACTGCCGGTCGAAATCGTTCAGCGTGCCGGTGACGACGACAGTCTTGCCGGTCAGCGGGCCGCCGGATTCATCAGCGGCGGTCGGCTCAGGCGCCTCCGGCTCGACACCGGCGTCGACGAGATCGTCGAGCACGCCCGCCGTGGCCGGATCGGAGAACCATTGCACCAGGCTCGCGGCGACCGTCGGCCCGACTCCGGGCACGTCCTCGAAGTCCTCGCCGGGCACACTGCGCAACTCGTTGGCGATGCGCGCCAGCCAGCCATCCGCGCCGCCCATCGGTTCGCCAGGCCGCGGCGGCCAGCGCCGTGCGATCCAGTCGGACAGGTCGATGGCGGTTTGTCCGCCGACCTGCGGAATGCCCAGGCCGTACAGGATCCGATACAGCGGCCGCACCCGGGCACGCTGGATGGACGCATGCAGGTTCTCGGCGCTCTTGCGCGCGAAGCGATCGAGTGACTCCAGGTCCTCGACGGTCAGGCGGAAGAAGTCGCCACGCGTCTTGAGCATGCCGCGCTCCAGCAACTGGACGAGCACTTTCCAGCCGGCGCCCTCGATGTCCATTGCGCCGCGGCCCGCGAAGTGCCCGAATTCCTGCCCAACTCGAGCCGGGCACAGTGGATTGGGGCAATAGTGGCGGACGGTGTCGGGGTCGCGCGCGATGGCTGTCCCGCATACCGGACAGGTGGCCGGCATCTCGAACTCGCGCTCGCTGCCGGTGCGCCTGTCGACGATCGGCCGCACGATCTCCGGTATGACGTCGCCGGCCTTGTGGAGCACGACGTGGTCGCCGATGCGCACGTCGCGGCGACGCACGTCGTCAAGGTTGTGCAGCGTCGCGCGGCTGACTGTCGAACCGGCGACGGTGACCGGCGTCAGATGCGCCACCGGCGTGAGCGTCCCGGTGCGGCCGACATAGGGCACGATGTCCTCGACGAACGCCTCCACCTGCTCCGGCGGGTACTTGTAGGCGACCGCCCAGCGCGGTGCGTGCGAGACCATGCCCAGCCGCTGCTCGAGCTCGAAGCTGTCGACCTTGACGACCACGCCGTCGGTCCCATATGGCAGCCCGTGGCGCGGCTCGTGCCAGCGCTCGATGAACTCGACCACCGCGTCGATCGCCAGCCCGGTGCCGCGATTGGGTTCGACCGGAAAGCCAAGCGCGTCGAGCCGGTCAAGCGCGGCGGCCTGGCTGTCCACGGCGCCGGGCTCGACGAGCACGTAGAACCACGCCGCCAGGCGGCGGCTGGCCGTCACCTGGGGATCGATCTGGCGGAGTGAGCCGGCGCCGCTGTTGCGCGGATTGGCATACAGCGGCAGGCCGGCCTCCTCGCGTTCGGCGTTGATGCGCGCGAACTCCGCCTTGGGCATGTAAACCTCGCCGCGAACCTCGATGCTGACCGGCTCACGAAGTCGCTTGGGGATGCTTTCTATGGTGCGCAGGTTGGCCGTGACGTCCTCGCCGGTCGTGCCGTCGCCGCGCGTCGCGCCCTGGACGAAGTGGCCGTCCTGGTAGCGCAGGCTGATGGCCAGCCCGTCGATCTTCAACTCGGCGTCGAATAGCAGATCGGCCGGCGCGTCCGCGCCCAGCAGCCGACGCACGCGGGCATCGAAGGCAAGCAGCTCGTCAACGGAGAAGACGTTGCCGAGCGACAGCATCGGCGTCGCGTGACGTACCTCCTTGAGCTGGCCCGAAGGCACGCTGCCCACCCGCTGGGTCGGCGAATCGGGCGTGCGCAACTCCGGGTGTGCCTCCTCGAGCTCGACCAGCGCCCGAAACAGTGCGTCGTACTCGGGGTCGCTGATCTCCGGCGCGTCCAGCTCGTGATACTGCCTGTTCGCCCGATCGATCTGTACCCGCAGCTCCGCTGCGCGCGTACGCAAGCTCAGTCGCCGTCACCCGCTGAGGATATGCGGAGGCGCCCAGCGGGGCTCGCCCGGACGGGCGCCGGTCAACTTATGACCGGCTTGTTCTCGCCAGGTTTCATCTCGTCGAGCACCGACGGCCGCGATCCCGTGTTCGGGCCCTCCAGGTTGAGGCTCGGCGGATCGATCTGGGTCGCCCCATCGTCCGGGCCAGGCGACCCGTGCGGACCACGCGGACCACCGGAACCGCTGTCGGGCCTGGCGCCGGGTGGCTCGTCCGGCCCGCCGAAGTCGTCCTCGTCCAGCGGCTCCGGGGGAGGTGGCGTCGCGGGCGTCTCGGACCTGGGTGGCGCCGGTGCCTGGGTGGACCGTTCGGGAGGGATGTTCTCGCCAGGCGACCATGGCATCGAGTCGCCGGGCCCCGGTGGCTCGGCCGGCGCGGCCGGCGCGGCCGGGGCATGTGATTTGGGCGTGGGCTTATTGCCCTGGATCTCGAACGGAACGCTATTGGGGTCGCCCGGGTCGCCACTCCAGTACATCCCGGACTTCTCGTCGTAGTGGAAGCCGGGCGGCGTCTGATCGGCCTTTGCGCTCGCACCACCGCCGCTGCCCCCGGCAGGCTTCGAGCCCGCGTCGGTGGCGTCACTGCCCGAGTAGGCCCTGCCGTCTGATTTCGGTGGCGGCGGCGTCGCAGTCCCCGCGCCTCCGGGCGAGCCCTCAGGGCCGGCAAGAACCGTGCCCGTCCCGACCGGAATTCCCTCGCTGCCCTGTCCCTTCTCGCTCATCGCAAGCCTCCTTCCTACGTGCTCAGCGGATCGCCACAGTCGGTGAACCAGCGCCAGGTGCCGTCGCTCGGTGCCAGGTGAAGGTCGCGTTGCTCATTGGTCCCCGGTTGGCTCCAGTTGACCGTCACCGTCCATCCGTCGTCGATCGTCGTCGACAGACCGTCGAGCTGCCATTCGTAAGCTGCTGGGCCGTCGGCTCCGATGTACTCGAGTGACAACCCGTCCACGAGGGCGGTCGAAGTGAAGCGTCGGCACGCGGCCTCGCCATAGCGATCGATGACCGCCGGGTGAAGGCGAGCGAGCAGGAACGCAGCCCGACCGCGCCGGAGCGCGTTGCCGAGATCTGTTACGAAGGCCGGGAGATCGGCCAGCGGGTCCGGCGACACGCTCGTGGGTGACGGCGTCGGAGGGTTAGTCACCAAAGGAGTCGGACTCGGTGTCACAGTCGGGGATGGAGTCGGGGCCGGAGCCTGGGTTTCGTGCGGAGTCGCGCTCCGCGTGGGAACGGCCGTCTGGGTTGGCGTAGGCGTGGGAGTGGGAGTCAACGGAATAGTCGGAGTGGCTGCCGCGGTCGCGATCGATGTGGGCGCCGGCGCGACGGTCGGCGATGCCTGGGCAACGGCCGGTGCCTGCGTGGAGACGGGCCGGACGAGCGGTGCTACGAGCGCTCCGACTGCCGTCGTCGCGACATAGACCGTGCCGAGGATGGCAACCCATCTGGCCGCCACGGCGCGCGTCATCGCTCAACCGCCACAATCCGGGTCTCCAAGCGCGAGGCCGGCATAGCCGGTTTGCAGGTTGATGCCGTTGCCGGCAAGTACGAAGAAGTCGAGGCTGGCATCGATCGGATCGCCGTCGGGAGGGGCCAGCAGCACGGTTTCGAAGCCGAGCGCGCTGTCGACCGGAACGCCGAGCCGCGCAAGATACGTCCCAGCGGACTGGGGCTCGAGCGCCACCTCGCGAGGATCCGCGACGCCGTTGACCGTCAGGCCCACTTCGAGCTGCGCACCGACGGGGAGAGGTCGGGCCGGGCCGAGGACGATGTCGAGCGTCGCCGGCTGGTCGTCGAGTGGAGCCGCGACCGCGTCAACGCGGGCGCATTCCAAGATCGCCGGCGCGGCCGCCAACCCGGCCACCGGCAGCAGCTCATTCCGCCGCCCGAGCGAGATGTTGTCGACCGCAATGACGCCGGTCTGGTTCAAGTCGCCCCAGTAGCTGGCGACGCGGAACCAGTCACCCATCGTCTTCGCCGGAACGATGAAGAAGCCGCCGGGCGGATCCTGCGTGAAGACGAGACGCGAGTCAGGTGCGCGGTTATAGCGCGGCGTCCGGCCGTCGGGACCCACCGGACCGGCCGTGTCCGTCTCGCCCAGCCCGCTCGCTGTGCCGTACCAGCCGCCCTCGATCTGGACCTGCAGCGTATCGAGCGGATAGTCCGTCCGCGGCGGTGTCGTGAAGACGTTGTTGCTCCAGTCGGTATCCGGGTCCGTCAGCAGGTAGTAGTTCGCGTAGATGCCCTCCTGGCCGTGTGTGGGCGGCGGCCCGAGGGTGCTGAACCCGACGAAGTAGTACGCGCCCGGCTGGAGCTGGGCGGGTCCACAGAAGACATTCGCGGCGCTGCACGGGAACTGGTCGCCGATGACCGCGACGTCGTCGAGTGCTGCGGTCAGCGCGCCAAGGGCGGCGACGTCACTCCGTGTCAGTTCCGCCCGCGCCAGGCGCATGCCCGTCAGGTTGGCGTAGTCAGGCGCGTCACGCGGCTCTTCCGAAGGGTCAATCGTGCCCGGATCGGTCACCTCATCGACAACGTCGAGCAGATCCTGCATGTCGATGATCGCGGCCAGTGAATCGAGTGGATTGGCCACGGCGGACGGATTCTGTGTTGGCGTTTCGGTCGGCGTCTGTTGTGCGCTGGCCGTCAATGAGGGCGTCGGTTGGTTGGTCGGCGTCTCTGTTGGCAATGGCTGCGTAGTCGGCGGCAGGATCGAAGGCATGGCACTCGCCGGCGACTGGCTCGCCAGCGCAACGAGGCTCGGCGCGGGCTGGCCGCCGAACATCAGCACCCCGGTTGCCAGGCCGGCCGCACCAACGAGCGCGATCAACACGACGGGGAGCAGCAATGATGTCAGGCGGCGCGGCCCCTGAAGGTAACCGGTGCCGATCGGCGTGCCCTTGGTCCAGGTTGCGTACTGTGCCTGTGCCGTGACGTCGGCACGGACGACCTCGTCGGCGAGGTCGACGATCGACGTGCCCTGCGGTCCACTCATGCCGCCGCAACCACCGGCGCCACGGCACGCCGGCGCAGCCGCAGCCGGATGGGACGCCCCCAATAGTCGCGCTCGGGCGCGAGCAGGCCGCAGCGCAGGCCGAGGCGGTCGAAGATGCCCACTGTGCGAGCGTCACGAGCGGACCGCAGCGTGCGGGGCGACGCCCGCGCCGCGAGATACGCCTCGACCGGCGCGTCCAGACGCCCGTCGTCGAGGGCTGCCACGAACGCCTCGAGACGCATTCCGGGGACCGCCACGAACGCGCGCCGAGACTCCTCCGTGCCGGCAACGACGAAGACCGCCGTCTGCCAGCTCAACATCACCGGCGCCAGATGGAAAGCGGGCCGTCGCCGCGGCCGCAGCGCGCTACCGAAGGCTGATCGGGGCCGAATCGGCGCGGCGATCGCCAACGACTCGGCCGGCCCCATCTCACACGGCAGCGCGTGACCGCCGTCGACGAGCGCATCGGCGTCATCGAGGTCAGCCGCGCCGACGAGCGGCTCGAGGTGCCAGCGGGCCACGTCCCAGGCAAGCTTGAGATGCTCGCCGGCGACAAACCGACGACCGGCCGTGTCGCGCAATGGAGTGTCGCGGACCGTCGCATACAGATCGCCCCCGAAGGCGCTGCGCGAGACGTACCAGCCGTAGCGCAGAATGCCGCGCTCGAGGCGCGGCATGAGCCGCGGCGGAAGCTCTTTCGCGCTCATACTTCCGCTGGCTGCGGCGTAGCAGGCGAGCGCCGCGCCCGTCGCATAGGCCAGCGCCGCGCGCAGCGGCCGTCCAACGGCGTACTCGCCGCCAAGCTCGAGCCGATATGGGCGTGGCCGCACCAACAACCCCGGGGAGTGGCGCCGGTCTAGCAGCAGCATCAGCCCGGCCGAGAAGTGGCGCGCGAACAGGGTGGCGACGCGGTCGCCGTTCGCGCCATCCGGCAGGGCGATGCTCAGGTGCGTCGAATCGCCGACGAAGCCAGTCGTGGGCGCGGCGGCCGCGAGCTGCCGGCGTTCGAAAGCGGCCCAGCCGTCGACGAGATGCGTGAAGCCCGGCCGCAGCTGAGCCGGCGGCACGGCGATCTCCGCCTCGGTCGAATCGGCGGTGACCTGCGATCCCGTTGGGAGTCCGTACGCGAACGGATCGGACGGCACGAGGTTTCGGCGCCCGAGGCCAAGGCCGTGGATGACGGTCCGGAAATCGACCCGCGCACCATGTGCGTCGTAGACGAGGAACTCGTGCTCGAGGCCTATCCAGCGCAACTCGCCGCCCTTGCCCACGGCCTGAGCCAGGGCGGCACCTGCTCGCCGACCGGCACGCCGACCGACAAGCTCCCCGAACACGCCGCCGACCACATCAGCCGCCGGGCGAAGCAGCGCTGCCGTCTTCCTCGAACACTCGAGTCCCTCTCGCAGCAGGGGCCCCCGTCCGCCAATCATCGCCCGAGCGTCAAGAGGCGATCAGTCGGCGAGTAGCTCGAGGTTGGCCAGCGAGGCGAGCAGTTTCTTGACGCCTCGCTCGGGGAAAGCGACGGTCACCTCCTCGTCATCGCGCGTCAGCTTCGAAGTCACCACCCTCCCCTCGCCGAAGGCGGCGTGCCGAACTCGATCCCCATCGCGATAGCGGCGCTCACCGGGGATGACCGCGCGCTGCACCGCCGTGGCTGGTGCCGTCGACCGCGGTGCTCCGTCGGGTGGCTCGACCGCGGGCCCGTGGCCGTAGTAGGAAGCTCGGCGTGCCGCCAGATCGCGCGACGGCCGGAACTGCTCGCCGGCGCGTGGGGCGCCCGGCGGCGGCGTGTAGCCGCCGCCGGGCGGCAGGTTGCGACGAGTGGCCGGAGTGGACCCGGCAGCCCACGCCTGGCGGCGACCGACGAGCCGCGAGCCCGCCCGCGGCCCAAGGATGTGCGACAGGTCGTAGCCGGCGCCGGTGCGCTCCTCGATCGGCCGTTGGTCTTCGTCGTCGTCATCCTGGGCCACCAACCGCGGGCCGTGCATCAGGTCCGCAGGTATCTCGAGCAGGAAACGCGACGGCACCGAGAAGCCACCCCTGCCCCACGTGGCGCGCATCGCGGCATGAGTCAGGTACAGGCGGTGACGGGCACGCGTCAGACCGACATACGCCAGCCGCCGCTCCTCCTCCATCTGGCGCGCGTCGTCGAGCGAGCGTGAGTGCGGAAACACGCCCTCCTCGAGTCCGCCGATGAAGACCACGTCGAACTCGAGCCCCTTGGCCGCGTGGAGCGTGATCAGCGTGACCGCGTCGGCATCTTTCTCGTACGTGTCCTGGTCGGCGACCAACGCCGTCTCCTCGAGCAGCCGGTCGACGGCATCGTCGGGGTCGAGGTCGCCGTAGCGCGTGACCACCTCGCGCAACTCGAGCAGGTTGGCCCAGCGGTCCTCGCCCTCCTGCGAGCCGTCGAGCAGGTGCGGCCGATAACCCGTCTCCTCCAGCACCGCGTCGAGCAACTCGGGCAGCGCCAGCACGCCCACCCGTCGGCGCAACGAACCGATGACATCCACGAACGCCGCGACGGCCGAGCGCACCCGGGCACCCGTTGCGCTCGCCTCGGCCGACGCGAGCGCCTCGAGGGCCTGCCAGACGTTGGAGGTCCGCCGCGCCGCCTCCTCGCGCACCAGCGCGATCGTCTTCTCGCCGATGCCGCGCGGCGGCACGTTCAGGATCCGTTCGTAGGCCGCACCGTCGAAGTCCGAGCGCAGCACGCGCAGGTACGCCAGCGCGTCCTTCACCTCGCGCCGCTGGTAGAAGCGCGTGCCGCCCACCAGCTGGTAGCGCAGGCCATAGCGCAGGAAGGCCTCCTCGATCGGCCGGCTCTGTGCGTTGGTGCGATACATGACCGCGATGTCGCGCAGGTTGTGGCCGCGCTCGTCGCCCTCATCGGCACGCCGCGCCAGGAACGAGCCGCCCGCGCCGCGTCCGCCGACCAGGGCCTCCACCTGGCGCGCGATCCACTCCGCCTCCTCGTCCTCCGAATCCGCCTCGAAGCGTTCGATCTGCACGCCGCGCGCGTTCTCGGTCCACAGCTTCTTGTCCTTGCGCGCCTCGTTGCGCGATACGACAGCGTGAGCGGCGTCCAGGATCAGCTGCGTCGAGCGGTAGTTCTGCTCGAGCTTGACGACCGTGGCGTTGGGGTAATCACGCTCGAAGTCGAGGATGTTGCGCAGATCCGCGCCGCGCCACGAGTAGATGCTCTGGTCATCGTCGCCCACCACGGCCACGTTCTTGCGCTTGCCGGCGAGGTGGCGGATCCACAGGTACTGGGCGCGGTTGGTGTCCTGGTATTCGTCGACGTGCAGGTAGCGCCAGCGCTCCTGGTAGTGGGCGACGACGCCGGGCGCCTGGTCGAACAGTCGCACCGCTTCGTTGAGCAGGTCGTCGAAGTCGAGCGCGTTCTGCGCGCGCAGCCGCGCCTGATAACCCGCGTACGCGCGCGCGGCGAGTTCCTCGTGGTAGCCGTGCGCCGCGGTCGCCGCCTGCTCCGGGTCGAGCAGGTCGTTCTTCCAGCGCCCGATCTGGCCCAGGATGGCCTGCGGCTTCAGCTCGCTCGAGCCGACCTGTTCGAGCGCGCGCATGACCAGCTTGATCGTCGCCGTCTGGTCGTCAGTGTCGTAGATGGCGAAGCGCGGATCGATGCCGATGGCACTGCCGTCGCGGCGCAGCACGCGCGCGCAGAGCGAGTGGAAGGTGCCCATCGCAACTTCGCTCGCCGGTTCGCCGATGAGTGCCGTGATGCGCGCGCGCATTTCCGCCGCAGCCTTGTTGGTGAACGTTACCGCGAGGATCTGCCACGGCTTGACGCCCTTGACGCCGATCAGGTACGCGACCCGATGAGCCAGCACGCGCGTCTTGCCCGACCCCGCCCCGGCCAGAATGAGCAGCGGCCCCTCCGTGGTACTCACCGCGCGCGCTTGCTCGGGATTCAGGCGCGACAGGATTTGGCGGGCCAGTTCGTCTCGGCCTTTGGGCGCCGTGCGCGACGCCCGGCGCTGCGCGGCGGCGCTGGCTGCGTGGGGTGCCTCGTCCAACACTTCGGGACCGGCGGCGGTTCGGCGCCGCGAGCTTGCCCGCGGGTCCGGTGAGTCCTCGGCCGGCTCGAGGTCATCCGGCGGCGGCGCGTCGGGCAGCGGCGGCAGTTCGCTTGGCATCGGATGCTATTGTCGGCCGCAAATGCTGAGTTGAGGGACTCGGCTGGAGGGAGAGGAGCCATGAGACGTCTGGTTGCGGCCGGCGGCGTGGCGACGCTGCTGCTCGTCTATTTCGTCTTACCCGTGAGCGCCGCCGACCTGAACGGTGGCTGCACGCTGCAGGTGCGCGCGTTCGACGCCAACGGGCAGCAGCTCGACCAGGGATCGCTGCCGGGCCCTGCCGAGGGGCCGTTTGCCCCGAAGGGGGACCAGAGCAACCCGTTCCGGGTTGACTGGAACGGCAAGGTCGACTTCCTGTTCTCGACCGCGCCGGTCGTCTTCCAGAACAACCACTGGTCGATCCAGGTGCAGGGACTTCCCGTCCTGTCGGGCAGCGACGACAACCCGCTCGATGTCGACGAAACCGGCACCGTCTCGATCGCCAGCGTCTCGCCACTGCCGGGCGCCGTCGTGGGACTGTTCCACGTCACCGGCGACCTGTACGGCAACAACGACGCCAGTCACTGCCACGGCGATGGCTGGGTCTACCTGGTGGGCGACCCGATCGGCAGCATCCCGTGGGATGTCGCCGCGGGCGCCATCATCCTGGGCCTGCTCGGGCTGGTGGTCACGCCCTATTCGACGTCCTGGGAAACCGACCCCAACGCGGGCGAGCAGCTGCACAGCGGCCCGCTGCCGGTCGGCTGACGGAGGGATAACGAAATGCTGAAACGAACACGCCGACACCCCTGGCGTGGGCTCATCTTCGGACTGATCCTTGGCATCGGCCTGGGCCTGATGTCGATCATCTACGGCATCAACACGTTGGGCGACCTGACGCCGTGGGCCGGTGTATTGATCGGCCTGATCCTCGGCATCCTGCTGATCTTCGTGCCCCGGCCGTGGGGTCGGTCGGCGCCTCCTCCGGCAGCCCAGTGACGGCTAACGGAGCCGGCCGTGGCGCCGGCGTGCGGCGGCGCCTCATCGTCACGGCCACAGCGTCGGTCGCGTTGCTCGTTTCGGCGTGCGTGGGCGTCAACACCGACCCGACGGCGCAACCATCCGCGGCCGCCACGCCGACTCCGGTGCCCGCCACGCCGACAGCCGCGCCGACAGCCCAGCCAACGGCGACAGTCCAGCCAACGCCGACAGTCCAGCCAACGCCGACAGCCCAGCCAACGGTGACGCCCGCACCTACTGACACTCCCCAGCCCTCGGCAACGCCCACGGCGACTCCGTCCGGCGAAGACGCCTTCCCGAACGGTGCCGAGGCGCTGCTGATCAGCTACGCGCAGACCGACCTGCAGGACACCTGTGGACGGGCCGACCAGGTCTACGACACGGAGGTCGAGACCATCACGTGCGGTCCTGACGACCTGCCGTTCGACTACACGCTGTTCTCATCGCTCGACGAATTGCAGCAGGCATACCTGGGCGACGTGGCCGATTCGGAGACGCCGCCCGATGCCAACGGCACGTGCAGTGCCGGCAACTTCGAGGACCAGTACAACATCACCGGCGTGGTCGTCGGCCGCGTCCAGTGCCGGCTCCACACCGTGTCTTCGACGGGCGCCGTCTATCGGGTCATCGAATGGACCGACGAACGGCTGCTGGTCATCGGCTACATATCCAATCGCCTCAAGACCTGGGACGAGCTGATTACCTTCTGGCAGGACAGCAGCGGCCCCTTCACGGGGCAATAGAAAAACCCGGGTCGATCGCTCGACCCGGGCCTATGTTGGGCGTCGATGCCCTACGTGTGGGTCATCGTGAAGGAGCCAGTCTCTTCCTGCCCGTTCGCGCTCGTGTATTTGTAGGTTCCCTTGAGCGTTTCACCGTTGATCTGCTTGACGGTGAACACGTAGTCGCCGCGGGGACTATCAATGTTGGTCAGCGTGACGACGATCTTGATGTTCCCATTGTTCAAGACCCCGCTCTCGTTGGAGTTCACGTCCACGGTGACTTCGGCGTTGCTGTCCCGGTTGGGATCCGCTTGGGTCACCTGACCCTGGGACACCTTGAACCTGATCTCAAGCGTGGAGTACGCCGTGTCAAGCGGCGGCGAAGGTACTGGATCGGGCTGGTCGCGCTTCTGCTTCGACGTCCAGGTGGCCTCGTTGCCGCCGTTGAGCGTCAGCGGTTCCGTCGCAGTCGGTGTCGGAGTCGGCGTCGCCGTCGGCGTCGGCGGCGGCGTCGCTTCATTCGTCGGCTTGGGCGTCTTCGTCGGCTTGGGCGTCTTCGTCGGCTTGGGAGTCGGCGTTGCCGTTTCACCAGGCGCGAGCGTGGCAGTGGGTTCAGGACTCGAGGTGTCAGTGCCCTCTGGCGACGGGGCAGCCGTCTCACCTGGCGCCAGGGTGGCCGGCATAGCAAAAAGCCCGGGCCGATTGCTCGGCCCGGGCTGAGTGCCTGGATCTGCGCAGGCGGACTAGTAGTCCATGTCGTCGCCGTGGTTGTGGCCGGCGCCGACAGCCTCCTTCTTCTCCGGCTTGTCCGTGACCAGGGTCTCGGTCGTCAGCACCATGGCTGCGATCGACGCCGCGTTCTGGAGCGCGGAGCGAGTCACCTTGGCGGCATCCACGATGCCGCGCTCGAACATGTTGCCGTACTGGCCCTTGAGGGCGTCATAGCCCTCGCCGGTCTTCATCGCGCGCACGGCGGCGACGATGACCGAGCCTTCCTGGCCGGCGTTCTCGGCGATCTGGCGCATGGGTGCCTCGAGCGCGCGGCGAACGATGTTCACGCCGATCTGCTCGTCACCGTCAAGCGACAGCTCATCGAGCGCCGGGATGGCCTGCAGCAGCGCGGTGCCGCCGCCGGCGACGATGCCCTCTTCGACCGCGGCACGCGTGGTCGACAGCGCATCCTCGATGCGGTGCTTCTTCTCCTTGAGCTCGACCTCGGTTGCGGCGCCGACCTTGATGACTGCCACGCCGCCGGCCAGCTTGGCCAGCCGCTCCTGCAGCTTTTCCCGGTCGTAGTCCGAGGTGGTCTCCTCGATCTGTGCCTTGATCTGCGTCATGCGCGCCTTGATGTCGGCCTGCTTGCCGCCCCCGTCGACGAGGGTCGTGTCGTCCTTGGTCGCCACGACGCGCCGCGCCGAACCGAAGTCCTCCGGCGTGACTGAGTCGAGCTTGCGGCCGACCTCCTCGCTGATCACGGTGGCACCCGTCAGGATGGCCATGTCGCGCAGCATCTCCTTGCGGCGATCGCCGAAGCCGGGTGCCTTGACAGCGAGCACCGAGATGGTGCCCTTGAGCTTGTTGACGACCAGCGTCGCCAGCGCCTCGCCATCGACGTCCTCGGCCACGATCAGCAGCGGCTTGCTCAGCTGAACGCTCTTCTCGAGGGCCGGCAGCAGCTCCTGGATGCTCGAGATCTTCTTGTCGGTGATCAGGATGGCGGCGTTCTCCAGAACGGTCTCCATCCGGTCCGGATTGGTCACGAAGTAGGCCGAGATATAGCCCCGGTCGAACTGCATGCCCTCCGTATATTCCTTCTCGAGGCCGAGCGACTGCCCCTCCTCGACCGTGATGACGCCGTCCTTGCCGACCTTATCCATCACCTCGGCGATGGTCTCGCCGACTTCCGGATCGGCCGCGCTGATGGCCGCCACGGCGGCAATCTGCTCACGGTTGTCGACGGCGCGTGAGTTCTTCTTGAGTTCCTCGACGATGCGCACGACGGCCTTGTCCATGCCGCGCTTGACGATCATCGGGTTGGCGCCCGCCGTGACGTTCTTGAGACCCTCGGTCACAAGCGCCTGGCCAAGCACGACCGCGGTCGTGGTGCCGTCGCCGGCCACGTCGTCCGTCTTGGTCGCCGCTTCCTTGAGCAGCTGCGCGCCCATGTTCTCGAACGGGTCTTCGAGCTCGATGTCGCGCGCGATGGTCACGCCATCGTTCGTGATCGTGGGCGCGCCGAACTTCTTGTCCAGCACGACGTTGCGGCCTTTGGGTCCGAGCGTCACCCTGACCGCGTCGGCCAGCCGGTCGACGCCCCTCTTGAGCGAGCGACGAGCGGTCTCGTCAAATATCAGTTGCTTTGCCACGTTAGTTCGATTCCTCCATGGAAACGACCGAAACGGCTGCGCGGGTGCAGCCGGTTCAGCTCTGGACGATCGCCAGAATGTCCTTCTGGCTGACGATCAGCAGTTCCTCGCCCTCGACCTTGAACTCGGTCCCGGCGTACTTGGCGTAGAGGACGATGTCGCCCTCCTTGACGTCCATCGGCTCGCGCTTGCCATCGTCGTTCAGGCGGCCCGGGCCGGCAGCGATGATCTTCCCTTCCTGCGGCTTCTCCTTGGCCGTGTCGGGCAGCACGATGCCGCTCTTGGTCATCTCCTCGCGCGGGGTGGGCTGAATGACGACTCGGTCGCCCAGCGGCCGAAGCTTCGTCGCAGTGGCAGTTGCCAACGCGGTACCCTCCTGTGTCTTGCTTTTGGCCGCCGCAACCGGTGGCACTGGCTGCGCACCTGGCACGCACAACGGGCGCGCGGCGCTTCGCTCATTGATTAGCACTCTCGGGGTGAGAGTGCTAGCAGACTAGGGCAGCCCGGCGGATGCTGTCAAGCGCCCCGCAACTGCCTCGTCACATGCCGTCATGAGTGCCGTGGGCGACCAGTTCGGCTATCGTTGCGCGGTGACATTTTCAATCGTTGCGCGCGATCCGCAGACGGGCGCGCTGGGCGTCGCGGTAACGTCAAAATTCCTGGCCGTTGGGTCGGTCGTGTCGCATGCCCGGGCTGGCGTGGGCGCGGTGGCGACCCAGGCATTGGCCAATTACACCTTCGGCGCGGACGGCCTGGGGCTGCTCGCGAAAGGACTGTCCGCGTCGGACGCTGTCCGCCGCCTGACCGAAGCCGACGAGGGTCGCGATCATCGCCAGCTTGGCCTGGTCGACGATCACGGCGGCGCGGCCACATATACAGGCAGCGCGTGCATCGATTGGGCCGGCGGGCGTACCGCCGATGGTGTCGCAGTACAGGGCAATATCCTGACCGGCGCGGACGTGGTGGATGCCGTGCTGGAGACTTATCAGCGCGGCGGCGTGCCATTTCCGGAACTGCTGCTCACCGCGCTGGCGGCGGGCGACGCCAAGGGCGGCGACCGGCGCGGCCGGCAGTCAGCGGCGTTGCTCGTCGTTCGCGAGAACGGCGGCTACGGTGGGACGAACGATCGCTGGATCGACCTGCGCGTCGACGACCATTCGGCGCCCATTCCCGAACTACGCCGCATCCTCGACCTGAGCCACCTCTACCTCGACCGCCCCGCTGAGGCTGACCTGCGCGCGCTCGACGAGGCGCTGGCCGGGCAACTGCGCGATGACCTGCAGCGCGTCGGCTACGTGCCCGAAAAGATCAATCGCCAGGCCGGCCTCGCCGCCGTCGCCGAATCGATGGGCCTGACGCGCACGGGCCAGCCGCGACCGCTGCCCGCCAACTGGGACGACGGCTGGCAGGCGGCACTCGACGAATGGATGGGCACCGAGAACCTGGAGGAACGCGCAGCGGCGAGCGGCTGGATCGACCCGCGCGTGGTCGAGCACCTGGCCGCCAAGGCGCGCGGGTGACCGTAGCGACCAGCAGGGCGACACCGGTCCGGCTCGAGCGCATCTATCGCGTACGCTTCGACGAGGCCGGACCAGACGGCTACCTGCGCAGCTCAGGTCTGCTGCGTTTCGCGCAGGACCTGGCGTGGGTCCATTCGGAGAGCGCCGGGTTCGGACGCGAGTGGTACGGCAGTCGTGGCCTCACCTGGCTGGTGCGCGCGATCGACCTCGAGGTTCTCGCTGCTGCGCCGTACGGCAGTGAGTTGGGCGTGTCGACCCAGGTGACCGGTTTCCGCCACTTCTGGGCGCGTCGCCGCAGCGAATTCGTTGACCCGACCGACGGACGGACGCTCGCCGTGGCGCTGACCGACTGGGTGCTGCTCAACGCTCGGGGCACGCCGACACGCGTGCCGGGCGAGATAGCCACCATGTTCCCGGTGGCCTCATCCGAGTTCAGCCCGCTGCGCTTCGATGTGCCGCCCACGCCTGAAGGCGCCACGCGCCGGGACTTCGCCGCCAGGCGCAGCGAGCTGGACCCCATGGCGCACGTCAACAACGCCGCCTATCTCGATTATCTCGACGAGCAATACCTTGCCGGCACAGGCGGCGATCGGCTGGATCTGCCGCGCCGCTACCGCGCCGCGTTCGTCGCGTCGGCCGAGCCCGGCGTCGTCCTGACCGGCCACGGCTGGCCGGCCTCGGGGCCGTGGTTCTACCGGCTTACGGGCGATGGACGCGAGCTGTTCCAGGCGCGGCTGAACATCGCGTCGTAGTTGGCGACGAGCTGCTCGCCCAGCTCCACCGGGTCTGCGCCACGCTGCTCGGCCAGCCAGGCGGCCGTCACCGCCACCCAGCGCGGCTCGTTGCGCCGCCGTGGCGCGCCCGGCGGTGACAGGTAGGGCGCGTCGGTCTCGACCAAGAACCGATCAGCGGGCACGCTCCGGGCGACGTCGGCGCTGACCTCCTCCCCTTTGCGGAACACGAGACCTGAGAAGCTGATCGCGAGGCCCATCGCCAGCGCGGCGGCGGCGTAGTCGAGCGGGCCGGAGAACGAATGCAGCACGGCCGGTGGCCGGCCGCCCGCCGGCGGCCAAGCCGCCGTTCCGGCACCCGCCACGGCCAGTTCGTGCAGCAGGTCATCCTGCGCGTCGCGCTCGCCTGCACGCGACCGGCAGTGCAGGATCGCCGGCTTATGCAGCTCGCGCGCAAGCATCAGGTGGCGGCGCAGATTGGCCAGCTGGGCGTCGCGTGGCGAGAAGTTGCGGTCGTAGTCGAGGCCGGTTTCGCCGATCGCCACGCAGCGGTCGAGCCCGGCCAGCTCGGTCGCCGCGCGCCACGCCGAGTCGTCGGCCTGCGCGGCGACGTGTGGGTGGATACCCACGCCGGCATCCAGGTCGTACTGCTCCGCGAACTTAATCGCTGACCGCGACGAGGCCACATCCCAGCCGGGCACCAGCAGGCGCGCGACGCGCGCGTCGCGCGCCGCCTCGAGCACCGCCGCAGCGTCCTGCTCAAAGGCGTCCGCCTGCAGGTGGCAGTGGGCGTCAACGAGGCGCGCTTCAGTCACGCTCGTCGTTGATCAGTTCTCGGCTTCGGTTTCGACGCGCGGGAAGAGGATCTCCGACTCGCCGACATGGCCCGCGCGCGCGCCGCCCGCCCAGCGGGCAGCCTCGCCGAGCGGCGGTCCACCGTTGCCGTCGGCAGCGTAGCCGTAGTCGAAGCCGAGCTGCGCGTACACGCGACGCGCCGCGCCAGGCATGAACGGGGCGGCGGCGAGTGCCACCAGCCGACAGGCCTCCAGCAGTTGGCCGAGGGTCGAGCGCAGACGCTCGGCGGCCTCCTGATCGCCTGCGCGCGCCTGCTTGGCCAGCGTCCACGGTTGTTCGCGGTCGACGAAACGGTTGGCCGCGCCGACGAACTCCCACAGCACCGCCAGGGCGTCGTGCAGCAGATATGCGCCGATGCGCGCGCCGTAGGCCGCCCACGTCGTTGCCCAGGCGTTCGCCAGCTCGCCGTCGCCGTCCGGCATGGGCCGCTCGCCATCGAGGTAGCGGCCGGTCATGTTCAGGCAACGGTTGAGCAAGTTGCCGAAATCGTTGGCCAAGTCGGCGTTGTAGCGGCGCACAAAGGAGTCCCACGACACGTCCGCATCGCGGTCGAAGGGAATTTCGCGCAGCACGACGTAGCGTGCGCCGTCTGGCCCAAATGCTTTGACCACGTCGTCCGGTTCGAGCATGTTGCCCAGGCTCTTGCTCATCCGCTCGCCCTGCACGGTCAGGAAGCCGTGCACCCATATCCGACGCGGTGGCGGCAGACCGGCGCTCATCAGCATCGCCGGCCAATAGATCGAGTGGTGGCGGTTGATGTCCTTGCCGATGATGTGAACGTCGGCCGGCCACCACTTCGCGAACATGGCGCCGTCGTCCGGGAAGCCGGCGCCGGTGATGTAGTTGACCAACGCGTCGAACCAGACGTAGATGCGGCCTGCGCTGACGTCGGGCGAGCCGTCGGCATTGATCGCTGGGCTGCCGTCCGCGCGAATGGGGAACGGCAGGCCCCAGGAGACGTGCTCGCGACTGATCGAGAAATCTTCGAGGCCGCGGCCGATGAAGGCGAGCATCTCGTTGCGCCTGAAGTCGGGCTGCACGAAGTCGGGTCGTTCGGCGAACAGGCGCTCGATGCGTTCCTGGTAGGCGGACAGGCGAAAGAACCAGTTCTTCTCGGCGACCCACTCGAGGGGCACGCTGGGATGGTTGGGGCAGCGCACCGTGTCACCGTCGCGCACGACATCCGTCTCCAGCCGGAAGCCCTCCGACGGGCAGTACCAGCCCTCGTACGAACCCAGGTAGATGTCGCCGTTGGCATGCGCCCGGCGGACCATTTCCTGGGCAGCGCGCAGGTGATCGGGATCGCTGGTGCGGATGAAGCGGTCGGGACTGATCAGCAGCTCGCCCTCGGACTGCTTGTAGATGTCGACGATCTCGTCGACGAACTGACGAGTCTCCTTGCCCAGCTCAGCGGCGCGCCCAGGAATGTTGAGCGAGTGCTCGTCCGTGCCGGTCAGAAAACGAGTGTCCTCGCCGAGCATGCGATGCCAGCGTGCGATCACATCGGCCGCGATCACCTCGTAAAGGGTGTGCAGGCCCGGCCGATTGTTGGCGTAGGCGATGGCCGTGGTGACGTAGAACCTGGGGCGATCCGGCATGGGGTCGCGATGGTAACAAAGGCCGGACTTGGTGCCGGGTCGGCGCGGGCCCGGCGGGAGCTAGGCCCCGGGTGCGTCCTCGGCGTGGTGCTCGTCGGTGGCCGGCTCGTCGGTGGCCAGCTCGTCGGTGGCCGGCTCGGCGGCCGGCTCGTCAGCGGCTGGTTCGTCGCTCGGCTGGGCGGGCCGGCGGAGATCCGCGGCGACCTCCTTGGAGCGCGCCGCCACCCGCTGGCCGACGTTCTCGGTCACGCCGGCCGCCCGACGCGCCAGCGGGCCCGCCTTCTCGCCGGCCACGGCTGCCAGTTCGGCCGCCTTTGCCGCCACCTCGCGCATGGCCGGTCCGGCCTGCGCGGCGACGGTGTCGATCATCTGCTGGAGCTGCGCCAGCATCTCGCGGCCGGCGCCCGGCTGCTTCTGTCCTTCGTTCTCTTCCGACTGTGTCTCGTTGTGCTCTTCCATAAGTGAATTCTAATGGCGGAAGTGGCGGACGCCAGTCAGCAGCATGGCAGCGCCCGCCGCGTCGGCCGCCGCGATCGCTTCCGCGTCACGTACTGATCCGCCCGGCTGCACCACCGCCGACACACCGGCCGACAGGCACACCTCGACCGCGTCGGGGAAGGGATAGAAGGCGTCCGAAGCACATACGGCGCCGCGCGCCCGCTCAATACCGGCCTTGGCCACCGCCAGGCGGGCGCTGTCGACGCGGCTCATCTGGCCGGCGCCGACGCCGACCAGTGCGCGCCCGTTGACCAGCACGATCGCGTTCGACTTCACGTGCCGGCAGATGCGCCACGCCAGGTCGAGTGATTCGCGTTCGGCGGCGGTCGGCGCGCGACGGCTGACCGTCCGCCAGCCGGCCGTGATCGTCGCGCGCCGTATCGGCCTGGCTGACGAGCAGCGCGCCGCCTGCGCTGCGCACCTCGAAACCGTCGCCCGGCGGCGCGCCGAGGCCCGGGTCCAGCAACACGCGCAGGTTCGGCTTGCGCGCCAGTACGGCCAGCGCCTCCGCCGAGCAGGCCGGCGCGGCCACGACCTCGAGGAACATCTGGGTCAGCCGCTCGGCCAGCGGCTCGTCGAGCGGGCGCGTCACGGCGACCACGCCGCCGAACGCGCTGACCGGGTCGCCGGCGAGTGCCTGTTCCCACGCCGAGAGGAGATCGTCTGCCTCTGCCGCGCCGCACGGGTTGGCGTGCTTGACCACGACGCAGGCAACGCCGCGCAGGTCGCGCGCCACGGCCGTGGCGGCGGCCGTGTCGAGAATGTTGTTGTAGCTGAGCGGCTTGCCCTGCAGCAGCGCGGCGCCGTCGCTGAAGGTCCCCGGCGCAAGGTCGAGCCCTTCCGCCCGGTAGAGGCCCGCCGATTGGTGCGGGTTCTCGCCGTAGCGCAGCTGCTGCAGCCGGGTGAGCTCGCAGCCGGATGGTGGCCGGTGGCTCGGGCGCCTGGCCGGCGTCCGCCGCGGGCAGGGCGGCATACCAGCGGTCGGCCAGTTCGGTCGAGATCAGGGCGTCGTAGGCCGCAGTCAGCTTGAAGGCAGCCAGCGCGAGCTCACGGCGCATGTCCTCGGTCAGGCCGCCTCCGTGGCCTATCTCGGCGACGACCGCGTCGTACTGGGCCGGGTCGGTGACGATGCCGACGCTGGCGTGGTTCTTGGCCGCCGCGCGGACGAGCGTCGGCCCGCCGATGTCTATCTGCTCGACCAGCTCGTCGAGCGTGGCGTCCTCGCGCGCGGCGGCCTCCGCGAACGGATACAGATTTACGACCACCAGCTCGAACGGCTCGATCGCGGCGGCAGCCAACTGTTCGCGGTGCGCGACCAGGCGTAGGTCGGCCAACACGCCGGCCGACACCCGTGGATGCAAGGTCTTGACGCGCCCGTCAAGCATTTCCGGAAAACCGGTCACCTCGGCAACATCGGTCACGGCCAGCCCCGCACCTCGCAGCGCCCGCGCCGTCCCGCCGGTCGACACCAGCTCGAAGCCGAGGCCCGCCAGCCGGCCGCCGAAGGCAGCCAGGCCGGTCTTGTCGGAAACCGAAAGCAGTGCGCGCCGCTGCCGCGGAACCTCCGCTGCCTTGGCGTCATCGATTGTCACGCGGCGGCCTTCGAGCGTGACGGCGCCACCGAGCGTCAGGGCCACGGCGCGCGGCAGCAGGCGATGCTCAACCGTGTGAAGGCGGCTGAGCAGCGTCGCCGCATCGTCACCGGGCAGCACCAATACGGGTTCCTGCGCCACGATCGGACCGCCGTCGAGCAGGTCGTCGACGAGGTGCACCGTCACGCCGGTCACGCGTACCCCGGCGGCGAGCGCGTCGCGCACCGCGTGCGCGCCCGGAAAGGCCGGCAGCAGGCTGGGATGAACGTTGAGGATGCGTCCGGCGAACGCGGCGAGCGTGCCCGGACCCAGAACGCGCATGAAACCGGCCAGCACGACGAGGTCGACATCGGCCGCCAGCAGCGTGCTCGCGAGCGCCTCGTCCCACGCCGCGCGCCCCTCGTGCACCGACGGATCGACCAGCGCAGTGGACAACCCTTCGTCCGCGGCATAGGCGAGCGCGCCGCACGGCCGGTCGCCGACCACGAGTGCTATCGACCCGCCCAGCGTGCCGCGCTTCTCGCGCGCGCGCAGCGCGGCCAGGTTGCTGCCCGCACCCGAGACGCACACCGCAATCCGCGCTCCGCGGTCAAGCTTCCGTGTAGCGGCCATTCAGCTCCTCGACCTGCCTGATCTCGCCGATTGCCCACGCGTCGATCGCCTGCCCGGCCAACACGTCGCGGGCGACCGCGACCGCCGCCGGTTCAACCACGGCGGCCATGCCGATGCCGCAGTTGAAGGTCGCGCGCAGTTCTGCGCCGTCCATGCCGGCGGCGTGGCCGATGCGCGCGAAGATGTCGGGCACCGGCCACGAACCAAGGTCAAGCCGTACACCCAGCGTGGCCGGAACGGCACGTGGCAGGTTGCCGGACAGCCCACCACCGGTCACGTGCGCGAGCCCGGACAGGCGCAGGCCGTGGCCGCGCAATTCGTCGAGCAGCGCCAGGACCGCTTGCGCGTACAGCCGCGTCGGCGTCAGCAACTCGTCATCGAGCGGCAGCAGGCCACGGTCGAGGAGCGCGCGCACCAGTGAGTATCCATTGGCATGCAGCCCCGAGCTGGCCAAGCCCAGCACGACGTCGCCCGGCTGCGCTCCTGAGCCATCTATCAGCGCCTCGCGCTCGACGAAACCGATGCAGAAGCCGGCCAGATCGAAGGCGTCGTCGGCCAGCAGGCCGCGATGCTCGGCTGTCTCGCCACCGACGAGCGCGCAGCCGGTCGACTCACACGCCTGTGCCACGCCACCAACGATCGACGCCACGCGCTCGGGATCGAGGCGCCCGACGGCCAGGTAGTCGAGAAAGAAAGTGGGACGGGCGCCGTGGCACACGATGTCGTCGGCGCACATGGCCACCAGGTCCTGGCCAATGGTATCCAGCCGGCCGAGGCGGCGAGCTATCTCCGTCTTGGTGCCGACGCCGTCGGTGCCGCTGACGAGCACGGGCCGGCGCATGCCGGCCGGCAACTCGAGTACCGCGCCGAAACCGCCGATACCGCCGAGCAGGTCGTGCTGCGACACGCCCAGCCGCGCGCGCAGCAGCTCGACCGCCCGATCGCCGGCGGCTACGTCCACACCCGCAGCGGCGTACGCCGCGCGGGGGGTCACTGGATCACCTCGAGCGTCTCGCGCTCGAGCAGGAACTTGCGCCCCTCGACGTCGTACGGAACGGGCACCGGGTATTGCCCATCGAAACAGGCGAAGCAGAACCGCTCGCGCGGCAGGTCGATCGCGTCGAGCACGCCGCCGATCGACAGGTAAGCCAGCGAATCGGCGCCGATGAATTCACGGATCTCGTCCAGTGAGCGCGTTGCGGCGACGAGTTCATGTTCGATCTGGGTGTCGATGCCGTAGAAGCACGGGTGGAAGATCGGCGGTGCGCTCACGCGCATGTGCACCTCGCGCGCGCCCGCCCGGCGCAGCAGGCCGACGATCTGGCGCGTGGTCGTGCCGCGCACGATCGAGTCGTCGACGACGACCAGTTTTCGGTCGCGCACCTGTTCGCGCAACGCCGACAGCTTGACCGTCACGCCGCGCTGGCGCAGGCCCATCGACGGCTGGATGAAGGTCCTCCCGGCGTACCGATTGCGCACCATGCCTTCGCGATAGGGCAGGCCGATCTGCTCCGCATATCCGGCCGCCGCCGGCGCGCCGGTATCGGGCACGGGCATGACCAGGTCGGCGTCGACGGGCGCCTCGCGGGCCAGCGCCGCGCCCATCCGCCGGCGAACCTCGTACAGGTTGCGCCCGAGCATGTACGAGTCGGGCCGGGCGAAGTAGATCAGCTCAAAGACGCACAGCTGCTCGCGCCCTTCCGCGAAACGAACGGAGCGCGGCTCCGGCCCATCCCCGAGCACGACCATCTCGCCGGGCGCCACGTCGCGCACGTATTCCGCACCGAGCACGTCGAGTGCCGCGGTCTCCGACGCGAGGCACCAGCCCTCCCCGTCGGCGGTGTGCAACACGCCCAGCACGAGCGGCCGAAAGCCATGCGGGTCGCGCACGCCGATTACGCGCGTCTCGTCCATGACCACGAGTGAGTAGGCGCCGACGACACGGGGCAGGACGCTCATGAGGGCGTCGACGAGATCTGTGGCCGGCTCGGTCGCCAGCAGTGCGGTGAGCACCTCCGTATCGGTCGTGCCCACCAGCCGGGCTCGGCCGCCGGGCAGCTCGTCGAGCAGTTGCGCGGTATTGATCAGGTTGCCGTTATGGCCGACGGCCACGGCGCGTGCGGGACCCAGCCGAAAGGCCGGCTGGCTGTTCTCCCAGACCGTCGAGCCGGTCGTCGAGTAGCGGCAGTGGGCTATCGCCAGATGGCCGCGCAGCGACGGCAGGCGACGCTCGTCGAGCACCTGGTCGACCAGCCCGAGGTCCTTGTAGACCATCACCCCCCGTCCGTCGCTGACCGCCAGGCCGGCCGACTCCTGGCCGCGATGCTGCAGCGCGAAGATGCCCAGGGCGGCCAGCGCAGCGGACTCCTGCCCCGGCGCGTGGATGCCAACTACTCCGCACATCGCACTTCGCTCCTAAGCCGCCCGCTCGCCCAGCACGTTGGGCAGTGCCTGTGTCCACGCTCGCCGCAGCCGGGCGAGGCTCACATCGAGGTCGTCGGCCACGTCCGCGCCACGCTCCTCCGCGGCACCCGTCGCGCCGACGCCGACCAACCGGATGCGCACGCGGTCACCGCCGACCTTGCCCAGCTGATGAGTCGCCACGCGCATGCCCGTGGCCAGCGTCAGCAACGCGGCCATCTTCTCGGGCACCACGCTAACCAGCGCCCGGCCGGCGCTCTCACCGAACAGCGCCACCGCCGGCGCCAGGGCGACAGCGAGTTGCAGTTCTGCGCCCAGGCCGCTCCACACCGCGCATTCCGCGACGGCCACCGCGAGGCCGCCGGCGCTCACGTCCTGGGCCGACGCCAGCATTCCCTCCGCGGCGGCTCGTTGCAGCAGGTGATGGAGTGCCACTTCGCGCTCGTAATCGATCAGCGGCGGGCGATCGTCGGGCGCCGCACCGGCCAGCCGTTCGTAGGCCGAGCCGGACATGCCCGCGGCCGTGTCGCCCAGCAGCACCACCATGTCGCCGGCGCGCTGGAACGCCGGCCGCACCAGGTGGGCGACGTCGTCGAGGACGCCGACCACGCCGATCTGCGCGGTCGGCAGGATGCGCCCGAGTGGTGACTCGTTGTACAGGCTCACATTGCCGCCGGTGACCGGCAGCGACATGGCGCGCGCGGCCTCGGCCAGGCCGGCCACCGCCTGGCTAAGTTGCCAGTACGCCTCGGGCACGGTGGGATCACCGAAGTTGAGGCAGTTGGTCAGGCCGATCGGCCGCGCGCCGGTAACTGCCACGTTGCGTGCGCATTCCGCGACCGCCAGCGCCGCCGACAAGGCCGGGTCATGCGCCCCGACGGCGGGCTGCGAATTGGTGGCAATGACCAGCGCCCGCTGAGTGCCCCGGACGCGCAGCACGGCGGCTCCATGTTCGCAGCCCTCGACCGTGTCGGCGCCGACCGTCTGGTCGTATTGCGTGGTCACCCATGCGCGACTGCCCAGGTTGGCGTGTCCGATCAGCGCCTCGAGCACGGCGCCGGGATCCATGCCTCTTTCCGGCAGGCCGTCATGCGCCAGCGGTAGTTCACCCGGCGCCGGCGCTGCGCGGCGCCGCGGCGGCGGCGCGCCATGGCGCTCGGGCTCGAACGAATCGCTTGCCAGCGCCGCCGCCGGCACCCGGGCCAGCTCGGCGCCGTTTTCCACGACCACCACGTCGCCATCGGCAGTCACCTGCCCGACGACCGCGGCCGGCAGACCCCAGCGGCGGCAGACCGCCAGTACCTCGTCGAGCCGGCCGGGTTCGACCACCGCCAGCATGCGCTCCTGCGACTCGCTGATCATCACCTCGAACGGAGCCATGCCCTGCTCGCGGCGCGGCACAGCCGCCAGGTCGATGCGCATGCCCGTGCGGCCGTTGGCGGCCGTCTCCGAAGCGGCGCAGGTCAGGCCGGCCGCGCCCAGGTCCTGCAGCCCTTCGATGCAGTCCACGTTCGACCAGTTCGAGACTCGCCTCGATCAACAGCTTGCCGGCGAAGGGGTCGCCGATCTGAACAGTCGGGCGCATCTGCGCCGATGTGTCGTCGAAGACGGCGCTGGCCAGCACCGACGCGCCGCCGATGCCGTCGCGACCGGTTGGCGAGCCGTACAGCACGGCCAGGTTGCCCGGCGTCGGCGCGCTCGCATGCGCCAGCTCACCCTCGCGCAGCAGGCCGACGCACATCACGTTGACCAGCGGATTGCCGGTGTAGGTGGGGTCGAAGAGCAGTTCGCCGCCAACGGTCGGCACGCCGACACAGTTGCCGTAACCGCCCACCCCGCCGACCACGCCGCGGACCAGCCGGCGCGTCTCGGCGTCGTCCGGCCAGCCGAATTTCAGCGCGTCGAGCAGCGCGATCGGCCGTGCGCCCATGGCGACGATGTCGCGCAGGATGCCGCCCACGCCGGTCGCCGCGCCCTGGTACGGCTCGACTGCGCTGGGATGGTTATGCGACTCGAGCTTGAAGGCCACCGCCAGGCCATCGCCGATACGCACCACGCCGGCGTTCTCGCCTGGTCCGGCGAGCACATCGCTGCCGGCGCTGGGCAGGTCGCGCAGCAGTCGCCGCGAACTCTTGTACGAGCAGTGCTCGCTCCACATCACGCTGAACATGGCCAGCTCGAGCTCGTTCGGCTGGCGGCCCAGGCGTTCGACGATGGCCGCCAGCTCAGGGTCGGTCAGGCCCAGTCGGCGGTGCAAGTCGGCAGCCGGCGGCGCGTCGATCAAGCCGCCGCCTCTAGCCGCGCCGCGCTCTCGACCAGCGAGCGCAGCAGCAGCAGTCCGTCGTCGGAGCCAAGCAGTTTCTCGGCTCCACGCTCGGGATGTGGCATCAGCCCGCATACGCGGCCGGATCCATCGACCACGCCAGCGATGTCGTTGAGCGAACCGTTCGGATTGCCCTCGGGGGGCGCGTAGCGGAACACGACGCCGCGCGCCGCCTCGAGTGCGGACAGCTGATCAGGCGGCAGGTAGTACGAGCCTTCGCCATGGGCGATCGGCAGGCGCAGGGTCGTACCCGGCGGCACGGCGCCGGTGAACGGCGTGTCGCGCCGCTCCACCGACAGGCGCACCCAGCGATGCTCGAAGCGCAGCGTCGAGTTGCGGCGCAGCGCGCCGGGCAGCAGCCCGGCCTCGGTCAGCACCTGGAAGCCGTTGCAGATGCCCAGCGTCAGGCCGCCCCGCGCCGCGTGATCGCGAACCACGTTCATGATCGGGCTGAAGCGCGCGATGGCGCCGGCGCGCAGGTAGTCGCCGTGGGCGAAACCGCCGGGCAGGATGACCGCGTCGGCGCCGTGCAGGTCGGTCTCCGTGTGCCACACCAGCTGTGCGTCGGCGCCGGCCAGCTGCGCCGCGTGCAGCGCGTCACGGTCGCAGTTCGAGCCCGGAAAGACGACGACCGCAACCTTCATGCCGCCTCGATCGCCCAGTGCTCGATGAGCGGATTGGCCAGGAAATCGGCCGCCAGTTTCTCGACCACCCCGCGCGCCGCCGACTCGTCGGCGGCCTCGACCGACAGCTCGATGCGCCGGCCGACGCGCACGCCGTGCACCATCGATGCGCCCAACTGCGGCAGCGCCGCCTCGACCGCCCGGCCCTGTGGGTCGAGGATCCCTTCGCGCGGCATCACGTCGACCGCGAAGCGAAAGGTCGTCATGTGCCGGCCAGCCGGTCGTGCTCGAGGTAATCCGCGAAGGGGCCGCCGGTGATGCGCTCGAACGCCTCGACGTACCGCTTCTGCGTGCCGGCCACCACGTCGGCCGGCAGGTCCGGACCGGGCGGCGTCTTGTCCCATGGCTGGGCCTCGAGCCAGTCGCGCACGAACTGCTTGTCGTATGAGTCCTGGGCGCGGCCCGGCTCGTACGCGGCCGCCTCCCAGAAGCGCGATGAATCGGGCGTGAGCACCTCGTCGATCAGGAGCAGCGACCCGTCGGCGAGCGTGCCGAATTCGAACTTGGTGTCGGCGACGATGATGCCGGCCGGCTCGGCGCGCGCGGCCGCGAACCGGTAAAGGGAGAGAGCCAGTTCGCGCGCGCGCTCGGCCACTTCTCCGCCGACGGTCGCGACCATCTCGTCGAACGAGATGTTCTGGTCGTGGCCCACTTCTGCCTTGGTCGACGGCGTGAACAGCGGCTCGGGCAGCCGGTCGCTCTCGCGCAGCCCTTCGGGCAACGGAATTCCGCACACCGCGCCGGTGCGCCGGTAATCCTTCCAGCCACTGCCCGCCAGGTAGCCGCGCACGATCAGCTCGATCGGCAGCACCGTCGCGCGACGGCAGATCATCGACCGGCCGCGAAGCTCGTCGGCGGCGCCGGCATAGTCGGGCGGCAGGTCGCCGGGGTCGGTCGACAGCAGGTGGTTGGGCATGATCCCGGCCCGCGCCGTCTCGCGGAACCAGTAGCGCGCCAGCCCGGTCAGCACCCGGCCCTTGTTGGGGATCGGCGTCGGCAGCACGACGTCGAAGGCGCTGATGCGGTCCGAGGCGACCAGCAGCAGTCGCTCCTCATCGAGTGCGAAGATGTCGCGCACCTTGCCCGAACGCACGAACCCGGGGACGGCATCAACGAGCGGCATGGGCAACCTCCTCCAAACTGACCAGTCGGTCGATGACTTCGTTAACGTGACGCAACAGGTGTTGCTCATCGAAGCAGGCGGCCAGCGCGTCCGCGTCGAGCACCGCGGTCACGTCGGGATCGGCCGCCACCAGCTCGTGCAACGGCCGGCGTTCGTCCGCAGCACGCAGCGCGGCGCGCTGCACGATCTCATAGGCCTGCTCGCGGGTCATGCCGCCCTGCTCAACCAGCGCGGTCAGCAACGCGCTGCTGGCGTGCAGGCCGAGGCCGCGCTCGATGTTTTCGCGCATCCGCTCCGGCCGCACCACCAGCCCGTCGACCAACCCGCGGAAACGCACCAACATGTAGTGCAGCAGGGTCGCCGCGGCCGGGAGCGCGACCCGCTCGACCGAGGAATGCGAGATGTCGCGCTCGTGCCACAACGGCTGGTCTTCCAGCCCGGCCAGCGCGTAACCGCGCAGCAGCCGGGCGAGTCCGGCGATGCGCTCGGACACGATCGGGTTGCGCTTATGGGGCATGGCGCTCGAGCCCTTCTGGCCGCGCCCGAACGGCTCCTGCAACTCGCCGATCTCGGTGTGCTGGAGGTTGCGCACCTCGGTCGCATAGCGTTCGAGCGAGCCGCCGGTGACGGCGATCGCCGCCAGCCACGCCGCATGCCGGTCACGCTGGACGATCTGGGTGCTCACCGGATCGACCGACAATTCCAGCTCGGCCATCACCTCTGCCTCGATCCCCGGACCAAGCTGGCTGTAAGTGCCGACGGGACCGCTCAGCTTGCCCGCGGCGAGGTCGTCCCCTGCCGCGGCCAGCCGCCGCCGATCACGGTCGAGTTCGAATGCCCACGAAGCGAACTTCAGCCCGAGCGTGATCGGCTCGGCGTGGACCGAGTGAGTGCGGCCCATCATGACCGTCCCGGCGTGTTCACGCGCCTTGCGCGCCAGTAGCCGGACGAGCGCGTCGATCTCTGCCAACAGCAGGTCATTCGCCGCGCGGCACTGCAGCGCCAGGGCGGTGTCGAGCACGTCGCTGCTGGTCAGGCCGAAGTGCAGGTAGCGCCCGGCGTCGCCCACGCTTTCGGCGACCTGGCTGACGAACGCAATGACGTCGTGATCGGTCGTCTTCTCGATCTCGGCAATGCGCGCCACGTCGATCAGCGCGCCGGTCTCGATCTCCTCGACGGCTGCGGCAGGCACGTGGCCGTGACGCGCCAGCGCATGCAGCGCCGCGACCTCGACGCGCAGCATGTTGGCGAAGCGTGCCTCGTCCGTCCATATCGCGGCCATCTCCGGCAGCGTGTAGCGCCCGATCATCGCGCCGCTCCCGCGAAGGCCCTGCCGATGTCGCGGCGCACGAACTTGCCCTCGTATTCGATCAGGTCGGCTGCGGCATACGCGGCGTCGGCGGCGGCGGGCACGTCGGCGCCGGTACCGACCACGGTCAGCACCCGGCCCCGGGCGGTGACCAGCCGGCCATCCAGTTCGGCGACTCCGGCACCGAAAACCAGCGCACCAGCCGTGCGCGCGGCGTCAATACCGCTGATCGAATCGCCCCGTCGGCCCGCGTCCGGGTAACCCTGTGCAGCCAGTACGAGAGCAACGGTTGCCTCGGGCAGCACCGGCAGCACGCCGGTCGAGCGCAGGGAACCCATGGCGCAGTCGAGCAGCAACTCGGCCATGGGCATTGCCAGCCGTGGCACGATGGCCTGCGTCTCGGGGTCGCCGAAGCGCACGTTGAACTCGAGTACACGCGGCCCATCGGGCGTCAGCATCAGGCCGGCGAACAAGGCGCCGCGGAAGGGAGCGCCTCGATCGGCCATCGCGCGCAGCACCGGCGCGATGATGGATTCGCCGATGGCCGCCAGCTGCGCATCGTCCAGTCCGGGAACCGGCGAATAGGCGCCCATACCGCCCGTGTTGGGGCCGCTGTCGCCCTCTCCGACACGCTTGTGGTCGCGCGCCGCCGGCAGCAGCCCGTACCGCTCGCCGTCGCACAGGGCGAAGACGCTTGCCTCCGTGCCGCGCAGCCACCGCTCGACGATCACCATCTCGCCTGCGCTGCCAAAGCGGCCGCGCTCCAGTGCGTCGCGGAGCGCCTGCTCCGCCTCGGGCAGCGTCCCGCAGATGGCCACCCCCTTGCCTTCGGCCAGCCCATCCGCCTTGACAACGACCGGCAGCCCCAGACGCTCGGCATACTCGAGCGCATCCCGGACCGCGGTGAACGAGCGGCCCGTCGCCATGGGCACACCGGCGGCTTCGCAGATCGACCGCGCGAATGCCTTGCTGCCCTCGAGCCTGGCCGCGGCCGCGCGCGGCCCGAAGCAGGCAATGCCGGCGGTCGCCAGCTCGTCGGCGAGGCCGGCGACGAGCGGATCCTCTGGCCCCACGACGACCAGGTCGATGCGTGTCGATCGGGCCAGGGCGACGACTGCCGGCAGGTCGTCGGCCGACACGCCGGGGTGTAATTCGGCGACGTCGGCCATCAGTGGGTTACCCGGCGCGACCGCCACGTGGGCCACGCCCTCCGACGCGAATCGCCACGCCAACGCGTGCTGCCGCGCTCCGTTGCCGACCACGAGCACGCGCTGCGGCATGCCGGCGCCGGTCATGCCGGCACCAGCGTCTGGTTGCGTTCGGGCCCAACGCTGACGATGGTCACCGGCACCCCGGCGCGCTCCTCGATCGCATCGATATAGCGTCGGGCGTTGTCGGGCAGCTCCGCGATGGTCCGGCAGGCGCGCAGATCCTCCGTCCAGCCGGCGAACTCCCGGTAGACCGGCTCGGCCTTCTCCAGGTCGCTCTCGCTCATCGGCGGCTCGTCGAGCACGCGTCCTCCGATGCGATACCCGGTGCAGGTGCGGAGGGTGGCCAGCCCACTCAGGATGTCGATCTTGTTGAGCATGATGCTGCTCACGCTGTTTACGGCCACCGCCTGGCGCAGCGGTACGAAGTCGAGCCAGCCACAGCGGCGGCGCCGGCCTGTAGTCGTGCCGAACTCGTGGCCCGCCTCCACCAGGTGCGTACCGACCTCGTCCTCCAGCTCGGTCGGCAGCGGTCCGGCGCCGACCCGCGTCGAGTACGCCTTGAGCACGCCGAGCACCTCGTCGACCTGGCGCGGCCCGACGCCGCCGCCCGTCGTCGCGCCGCCGGCAACCGGGTTGCTGCTGGTCACGAACGGGTACGTGCCGTGGTCGATGTCGAGCATCGTCCCCTGGGCGCCCTCGAGCAGCACGTGCTCACCCGCGGCGATGGCATGCTGGACGAGCTGCGTCGTATCGACGATGCGTCTGCTCAACTGCTCTCCCCACTCGAGCGCGCAGCGATACAGGTCGTCGAGGTCGAAGGTCGGCTGGCCGTAAGCGACGAGCAACGCGTTCTTCTCGACCAGCGCCTCGGCCAGGCGCGCCTTCAGCCGGTCCGGCTCAAGTAGGTCGCCCATGCGGACCCCGGTCCGCGACGCGCGGTCGGCGTACGCCGGTCCGATGCCGCGCCGGGTCGTGCCGATTGCCCCGTCACGCGCCGCCGCCTCGCGCGCGCCGTCGAGCGCAACGTGGTAAGGCAGGATGACGTGGGCAGCGTGGCTGACGCGCACGCGGTCGGTGGAGATGCCGCGCTCGGCAAGCATCGCGATCTCGTCGAGCAGCGTCTGCGGGTTTACCACCACTCCGGGGCCGATGATGGGCGTGATGTGCTCATGGAGCACCCCACTGGGCACGAGGTGGAGCTTGAAGACTTCGTCGCCGAGCACCACCGTGTGGCCCGCGTTGTCGCCGCCCTGGTAACGCACCACCAGGGACACGCGCTCGGCCAGCAAGTCGGTCGCCTTGCCCTTGCCCTCGTCGCCCCATTGCAGGCCGCAGATGACAGTGACTGGCATGAGTCAGCCGTCCTGTGTCTGTTCGGCTGCGCCGGCGCGGCCTGTGGTGGCGGCGCGGCTGGCGCGGGATAGACCGGTGCCCTCGTGGGTTCCGTCTTCCGGAATCCGTGTCTGGCTGCGTGCCGGCCTCACGGGACCGACGCCGCCGTCGGGCAACAACTCCTCCCAGCTTACCGGCGCGGACTTACGTCCACCGCGCGCGCCGAAGGAGCGAGTTTAGCGCGTGTCAGCCAGCCCCTCGATGGCTTTCCGACACCGCAACCACAACTGCGACCCGACCCTGCCGCTTGGCCCGCCACCCTGCCGCTTGGCCCGCGAACTTCAGACCAAAGTACGGGGTTGCCTTTCAGCCGGGTCGCATCGTAAGGTGGGTCGAGCAACCCACTGGCGGGGTGCCCCAGCACCTCGCCGACACCTTCGTCGTGCCCCAGCATGGCGAACCTGTCGCACCGCAAAGGAGGGGGCTGCCGTGGCCTTCGGGCGAATAACTGCGCGCGTCCTGCTTGCCCTCGTGTTCGGGGCCGGGATGCTCGGCACAGCGTTGCCGGTCGCCGCTGATAACTCGACGCCGCCGCCGACCGAGGCTGATCTGATCGTCCAGATCGCCGAAGCGCAGGTCGGCTCCCCGTGGGTCTTCGCGGCCACCGGCCCTAACGCGTTCGACTGCTCCGGCTTCGTGACTTACATCTACAAGCAGGCCGGCCTGCTTGACCGCATCGGCGGCCAACGCCGAACGGTGGCCGGCTTCCACAAGTGGTTCCGTAAGCACGGTCAGGCCGATCACCGGGCGCCGCAGGTGGGCGACCTGATCGTCTGGGGCCGCGACGTCCACATCGGCATCTATGTCGGCAACAACGAGGCTGTCAGCGCGCTTATCAATCCCTATGGGGTGACGCTGCACAAGCTCAGTTACATCCGCAGCTTGCGCCTCACCGCGTACCTGCACGTGGACCTGCAGCGCGACCCGCCAACCGACCCGCCGCCCGCCCCCTGACGCGCACCGCCGATGCGCGGCGGGCGGGGAGGAGTGGTCGCCCGCCGCGCCCGGAAACGACGCGCGCCTCGCAACGCGAGGCGCGCTTTGTCTGTTCGGCGTCAGGCGGCGACGAGTTCGTCCTCTGACGCGGCCGCATCCGTGTCGTCATCGACTTCGGGCGACGCCTCAAGCTGCGCGCTGAAGGAACCGCCGCCCGGCGCGACACCCATCGCCTCGGCCTGCGCGGCCAGCGCTTCCGCCGCCGATTCGGCCGCGTAGTCCTTCTTGCGCTTGCCCGACAGCATCTCGACCGAACTCGCAACGATCTCGGTCTTCCAGTGGCGCAGCTTGTTCTCGTCCTCCCACTGGCGCGTCTGAAGCCGGCCGATGATGCTCACCAGTTGGCCCTTGCCCAAGTACTGACCGCAGATCTCGGCCAGCCGGTCCCACGTCACCACCGGGTGGTACTCGGATTTTTCGGAGCCGCCGCGGTAGTCATTGGTGGCCACCGAAAACTGGGTGACGATTTTGCCCGAAGCGAGCGTGCGCGTCTCTGGGTCACGCGTCAGCCGCCCGGTCAGCACGACCTGGTTCATCCGTAACACCTCCTGGCCGGCCCGTGCGGGCTCGACCTGCGTGGTCGGCGGACGGCGGGTACTTGATGCCCGGACAGTAGCAACAGCCACTTGCTCCGACGTTAGCGCCCACTTATCGCGCGCTTAAGAACTTGGTGATTGCGGCAGCTGCACCGTTTGGCCTTGGATCCAACGTCGGAGCGCCACGGGCCGCACCTGCCGAACGCCGGCAGCAGCGGCTGCCCGGCGCACCAGCTTCGACCGCCCTGCGTCGCACAAGGACCGCGGACCGTGACCGCAACTTCAAGTCATATAAACGTCCGGTGACCAAAGTGCGCCGCAGGCAACCGAAGCGCGACAGTTCAGGCCGTTCTGCCGTTCGCTGGCCCACAACTGTTCACGTCATTGCGAAAGTTGTCCGACTAAGCCAAGGGAATCGGGGCCGTCAGGCCCCGGACCGATCCGCGGCGCAGACTCGTGCGCAAGTGATTTGAAATAGCGCGGCGATGAGGGCCGAACCGCGGGGTCGTCGGCTATGCCCGCGGGGTCGTCGGCTATGCCCGCGGGGTCGTCGGCTATGCCCGCGGGGTCGTCGGCTATGCCCGCGGGGTCGCCGCGCGCCGTCACCGGGCGTCTCGGTGGCGCACCGTCGCCGAGCGTCTCCCGGCCGTGCGCCCTCGCCGTGCCCCAGCTTCAGGCGCCCTGTGCGTGCCACCATTGGCGGAGCGACTCACACCGGCCGCGCGCGTCGAGCGCGCACAGCAGTACCCCGTCGATCTCCCGGGAGCCGCCGACGACACGAAAATGGGCGACGCCGTAGGTGGCGCCGGCACCCAGCGCCTCTGCGCTGAAGGCCGCCCGCGGGTCGTTCGCGACGAACTCGACGAGGTAGTTGTGGATGGCACGCCGGCCGCGGATCACCGGCGCGAACGGATCCGGCTGGAACGTGGCGCCGACCACGAACAGCGCCGCCATCGCATCGGCGTCGCCCGCCTCCCAGCCGTCGCCGTAGGCCGTCAGCCAGCGCGAGAAGCGCATGACCGAAGCGTCGGCGCCCACCCGGTCAGTCGGCCTTCGAATCGGACAGGTGGTGGATGTCCCGCGCGGCGCGAATGCCCGACTCGAGTGCGCCCTGGATCCACGCGTGGTACAGCGAGCAGTGCTCGCCCGCGAAGTAGACCCTCCCCTCCGGCTGCAGGATGGCCTGCTGCAGGTCCGTCTGCTGTTCCGGCGCAAACAGCGCGAACGCGCCGCGCGCCCACGGATCGCTGTACCAGGCATGCGAGGCGCCGACCTCGAACTCTTCGCTGATGCCCGGATGGATCTGCTCGACGTCCTCGAGCGCCTCCTCGATGCGCGACCGCTCGTCCATCGCACCCCACTGCAGCGCGTCCTGGCCCCATGTGTATGAGGCCAGCAGCACGCCGCGGGTTGTCGACGGATCGGGCGTGGGGTAGTTGAGACGGCGCACCGGCAGGTCGGTCACCGACGCCCCGCCGCGAATGCCGTCGGCCGTCTCCCACACGCGATGGCGCACCTGGAACACGATCTTGGTCGAGGCGTGGTAGTTGAGCTCGCGGATCGCGCGTTCCTTCTCACGCGAGAACGAGCGATGCTCAACCGTGCGCAGGACCGAGAAAGGCAGCGTGCAGATGGCGTAGTCGCCGGTCAGCGTGAAGCGATCCGGACCCTGGCGGCAATAGGCGGTCACCGAATGCGCGTCCTGGTCGATGCGCCGGACCTCACAGCCGAAGCGCACGCTGTCCTGCAACTCGCCGTAGAACGCGTTCGGCAGCAGGTCCATGCCGCCGGCGATCTCCTGCATATCGACGTACGCCTTGCCCAATTCCTCGCGCAGCGTCTCGATGAACGAGTTGTGCAGGTCCGACTCGACGAAATTCATGACCGCGTAGTACTCGATGGCGCCCTCGCTGAAGCCTCGATGACGCAGGAACTCGTACAGCGAGAACTCGTCGTAACGACGCACGATCTGCGGCCAGGCTTGCTCGGCGTTCGAATCGACCATCGCACGCAGGTCAGCGATCGCCGCCTGCCACAGCGTGTCGGCGCTCTTGCCCTGCTCCTCCGGCTCGAGGCTGAAGGGCAGCAGCTCGGGATGCTCCTCGGCCTCGCCCAGCGTCATGCGCGTGCCGGCCACGTACACGAGGCCGCGCGGGTTACCCATCACGAACGGACGCATCGGCAGGCCGAAGCGTTCGCAGTATCCAAGCGTCAGGTTGTGCACGCGCGGGATGCGCATCGCGCCCGCCTCGGCGTACAGGCCCGGTGCGAAGCTGCGCAGCGTGTGCACGCGGCCGCCGACACGGTTCTGGGCCTCGAGCACCACCGGCCGGTGGCCCGCGCGCTTCAGTTCATGCGCGGCGACCAGCCCGGCCATCCCGCCACCGATCACCAGCACGCGCTTGGGCGCGCGGGTGCGCGGCAGTCCGTTGGCCATGACTCCGGCTACGTCGGCCGGCACCGCCGGCGCCTGGTCGGGCGCGGGCTGTCGTGAGGGCCCGCTCGCTGCCTGCTGGTTAGCGCGTTCGTTCGTACTCACGTTCCACCCTCCCCTACCGTTGCCCGAAATCCTAGCCCTGCCTAGTGCCTAAGGACGGAACAGGTCGCGCCGGGGCAGGCCCGTTCGCTGGGCGATCTCGCGTGCCGCCGATGAGCGGCTCATGCCTTCGTCCACGAGCCGGTCGACCTCCGCGCGACCAACATCCAGGCTGACTGCAGGACGGTCATCGCTGCCTGCGCTCGCGCCGGCGACCACGACCGTCACCTCGCCGCGCGGTGGCCCCGCCACCGCGCGGCGCGCCAGCTCACCGAGTGTGCCGCGCCACGTTTCCTCGTGCAGCTTGGTCAGCTCGCGGCATACTGCCGCGGCGCGCTCGTCGCCGCACGCGCCGGCCAGCTCGGCCAGCGTCGCCGCGGCGCGGTTGGCCGCCTCGAACAGGATGGTCGTGCGCTCGTCGCTGCAGATGCGCTTCAAACGCGACCGTCGCTCCGAGCCGCGCCGCGGCAGGAACCCCTCGAACGTCCAGCGCGCGGCGGGCAGACCGCTGGCGACGATGGCGGTGAGAACCGCCGAGGGGCCGGGGACAGGCACGACCCGCCCGCCACGCGCCAGCCAGCCGGTCACCAGCTCGCTGCCCGGATCGCTCACCAGCGGCGTGCCGGCGTCGGTGACCAGCGCCAGGTCTGCCCCACCATCGAGATGATCGAGAAGCTCGTCGCGCCGGGCGACCGGACTCTGCGCGTGATAGCTGATGAGCCGCGTCGTAATGTCGTGACGCGCCCACAGCCGCCGCGTCATGCGCGTGTCCTCGGCGGCCACCAGTGGCACCGCGCGCAACACCGCGAGAGCGCGCAGCGTGATATCGCCCAGGTTACCGATCGGCGTCGACACGACGAACAGCGTTCCGCCCGCCGATGCGCCGGCCACGTCCGCAGCGGCGCCGGCCGCGTCCCCTATGACCGGCCCTCCGGCGGCCCCGGGCGGCGCCGCGGATACAGGTAGTCGACGCCCGGCGTGCGCGTTGTCAGCTTGGCCACCGCCGGGGTCTGACGCTTGAATTCGGACGCCGCGACCATCCGCTGGACGCGCGTGATAGTCGGCCGGCTGAATCCGAGCTTGACCAACTGCTCGTCCGTCCGGCGCCGGTCGACCATCCAGTACAGCAGCCGATCCATCTGTTCGTAGCTCTGCCCGAGCTCGCCCTCGTCGGTCTGGCCGGGCCACAGGTCGGCGCTGGGCGGCTTGCGCAGGATCCGCCGCGGCACACCCATCTCCGCCGACAGTTGGCGTACCTGGCTCTTGTACAGGTCGCCGATCGGGTTGAGGGCCGAGGCATTGTCGCCGTAGATCGTGGTGTAGCCGAGCAGCGCTTCCGTCTTGTTGCCGGTGCCCAGTACGAGCCCGCCCCAGACGACCGACTGGTCGTAGATGACGGCCATCCGGGCGCGGGCCGCGAAGTTGCCGCGCCTGCCACGGGCGATTTCCCCTTGCCCGCCCAGCGCGTCGGCGAAGTAGCCGTCGACGATGGCCGTGATGTCGATCGTCTTGCTGGCACAACCAAGCACGGCGACCACGTCGAGCGCGTCGGCAGCCGAGGCGGCAGCCGACGTCCGGTACGGCAGCAGCACGCACAGCAGCCGGTCGGCACCAATGGCCTCCGCTGCGAGGTAGGCAACCAGCGCCGAATCGACGCCGCCGGAGAGAGCCAGCACGAGACGGTCGAAGCCGGTCTGGTGCAGGTGGCCGCGGATGAACTCGGCGATCAGCCGCCGGGCGATGCCGGTGTCGATCAGCAGCTCGGGCGGTAGCGTGTAGCCAACGGCCACGTCAGTCATCGCCGCTGGCCTCGGCGGGTTGGCCCGTCCGTTCGCGGGCCAGGCGTTCGAGCTGGCGGAGCACGAAATCGGGCCTCTCGTCGCGCAGCAGTGGCAGAGCCACGCGTTCGCGGCGCACGTCATCGAGATCCATCTCGACGGTGAACAGCCCCGGATCAAGCAGGGGCGCCTCACACACCACGTCACCGGCGGGCGAGATCACCTGCGAGCCGCCCCAGAAGGTGACGGCCTCCTCCACGCCCACGCGATTGACGAACACCACGAACGACGTCGTCAGCTGCGCGTACGCGCGCATCAGTGTGCGCCACGACTGAGCCGTGCCGAGCTGGTCCTCGACGACCGCGGCGATGTCGCGTCCCGGCGACGACGCGATGTTGATCAGTAGCTGGGCGCCGTCGAGGGCGAGCAGGTATGGCACCGGCAGATGCCAGAAGTCCTCGCAGATGCACAGGCCCAGGCGCACGCCGAGGCGCGAATCGACCGCCCGCAGCACGTTGCCGACGCCGAAGAAACGCCGCTCGTCGAAGAGGCCGTAGTTGGGCAGATAGGCCTTGCGGTACGTGTGCGCGACGCCGCCGCCTTCGAGCAGCGCGGCGGAGATGTACAGCTGGTGGTCGGCCGACTCCTCGACGAAGCCGACGACGACGCTCATGTTGCCCGCCTCACGCGCCAGCGCCAGCAGCCGCTCATCGTCGGCGCGCATGGCCACCTCGGCGTTGAGATCTTGGAGCAGGTAGCCGGTCAGCCCGAGCTCGGGAAACACGAGCAGATCGACACCCCCGGCGCGCGCCTCATCAATCACCCGCCGGTGGGTATCGAGGTTGTCATCGACCACGCCCAGGCGTGGCGCGATCTGAGCGAGGCCCACCCGAACACGGCTCACCGGCTGATCTTAGCGACGGGCGGAGTCGGCGCGGCCGCTAGCAGGCGAATTGCAGTAGCCAATGCCAACCACCTTTGCTACTCTCCGCGGAACCTGTCAGGAGGAGACGGCCGCACGCATGCGCGCGGACGGGAGCTGGCATGGGCCCGTGAGCCCGCAGGGAGTGCCAGCCGGTACAGGCCTACACCAAGGAGGAGGACCGATAGGTATGGCCCATCAACCCAGGTGGCTACAACTAGCCACCGCCGGGCTGGTTGCGGCGTTCGTATTCACGGCCTGTTCACCGGCCGCGGAAACCACGCCGACACCCGCACCGACCACAGCGCCGGCGGCGACCGGAAATCCGACCCCAGCAACCGGCACTTCAGCGCCAGAAACGGCGGCGGCCGGCCCGACGGCATACCCGTCGCCGAATGAGCAGCCTCCCGCGCCGGCTGAAGGCATGACCGAGTATCCCAACTACGGCGGCGATGTCGACTGTGCCAACGGCACCTTCAACGGTTTGCCCTACTCGGGCAACCTCAAGAAGATCAGCGCGCCCGACCCGATGACGGTCGTGTTCGACTTCTGCAACCCGGATGTCGCTTTCCTGTCGCAGATCGCCTTCACGGCGCTCGCGATCGACGACGCCGGCTACCTGATCGCGCACATGGCCGACGGCACCATTCTTGCCCAGCCGAACGGCACCGGGCCGTACATGCTGACCAGTTGGGACCGCGGTAACCGGATCGACATGGCCGCCAACCCCACGTACTGGGGCACCGCGCCACTGACGCCGAACCTCGAGTTCCAGTGGAACGACCAGGCCGCGGCGCGCCTCCTGGCGCTCCAGGCTGCCCCCGGCGTGGACGGCATCGACAACCCCGGCAAGGACGACATCGCCACCATCCAGGGCGACTCGAGCCTCGCCTTCTATCCCCGCGAGGGCCTCAATACGCTCTACCTGGGCATGAACAATACCGACAAGCCCTGGGACAACCAGAAGGTTCGCCAGGCGATCGCAATGGGCATCGATCGCCAGAAGATCGTCGACAACTACTACCCGCCGGGCTCAAAGGTTGCCGACTACTTCACCCCATGTGCCATACCCGATGCATGCCAGGGTGATGCCTACTACACCTTCGACGCCACGGCAGCGAAGACGCTGTTCGACGAGGGCCTCCAGGAGGAGGGCATCGATCCGGCAACTTTCTCGACCACGGTCCAGTTCCGTGCGGCGGTCCGCAGCTACCTGCCCGACCCGCCGACGATCGCCCAGGAAATCGTCACGCAGCTGCATGACAACCTGGGAATCAACGCGACGCTCGACGAGCAGGACTCCGGGACTTTCCTGGACAACAACGCCGCCGGTAAGCTCGACGGCCTGTTCCTGCTCGGCTGGGGCGCCGACTTCCCGGATGCCAGCAACTTCTTCGACTATCACTTCGGCCCAGGCTCGGGCAAGAAGTTCGGCGATCCCTTCCCCGACCTCGTGGCAGCAATCCAGCAGGGCGACCAGTCGGCTGACGACGCCGCCCGCACGGCTGCCTACGCCACGGCCAACAACCTGATCAAGCAGTACGTCCCGGCGGTCATCATCGCCCACGGCGGCTCCGGCACGGCCTTCAAGGCCGACGTCCAGGGCGCCTATGCGGCACCGCTCCAGGAGGAATTCGCCTCCGTCAAGGCGGCCGACCGAGACACGCTGGTGTTCATGCAGAACGCCGAGCCGCTCAGTCTCTACTGTGGCGACGAGTCGGACGGTGAAACCCTGCGCGCCTGCCAGCAGATCAAGGAATCGCTCTACGGCTACCAGGTCGGCGGTACGACGCCCGAGCCTCGGCTGGCCACGAGTTGCACAGCCAATGCCGACCTGACCGAGTGGACCTGCAGCCTGCGCTCAGGCGTCACCTTCTCGGACGGCGCCGCGTTTGCTGCGGACGACGTGATCGCTTCATTCGCGGCTCAATGGGATGTCCTCAATCCGCTCCACGTTGGACGGACGGGCGACTTCGAGTACTGGGACTCGCTCATCGGACAGGGCAAGCTCAACCCGCCTGCTCCGTGCGGCATCCCGGACCAGCCTGCCTGTTCGTAATAGGCACGCTCTCGTAGCTCTCGCACGCAAGGGACGCCGGCGGGGCCGGCGTCCCTTGCGTCATTCAACGATCAACCAGACCTGGGGAAACGATCTGATCGATGGCCCGGTACATCGTCCGCCGGATCCTGCTCAGCCTGCCGGTGTTGCTGGGCATCGTGTTCCTGGTCTTCCTGCTGGCGCGCGTGATCCCTGGCAATCCGTGTGTGGATGCGCTCGGTGAGCGCGCCACGACCAGTCAGGTTCAGCAATGCCAGGTCCGTTTCGGGCTCGATAAGCCGCTCCCCGACCAGTTCCTGACCTACCTCGGGCAGGTGGCCAGCGGCGACCTGGGCACCTCGTTCAAGTTCCATCTGCCGGTGACCGACCTGATCATCCAGCGGCTACCGACTACGGTCGAGCTCAGCTTCTACGCGCTGTTGTTCGCCGTTCTGGTCGGCATTCCGCTCGGCATCATCGCCGCCTATCGGCGCAATTCCGCCGCCGACGCGACGAGCATGGTCGTAGCCAACCTGGGCATCTCCACGCCCGTCTTCGTGCTCGGGCTGGTGCTGGCCTTCACTTCGGCCATCCTGCTCAAAGGCACCTTCTTCTCGTTACCACCGGGCGGACGGCTGAGCCCCGGCGTTGTCGTCCAGCCGCTTGACAAGGTGTGGGGCGTCTTCCACGGCGCCACCGGGCCGCTTGACGCGTTCCTGTCCTTTGTCTCGGGCATCTACACGCTGACCGGCCTGCTCACTTTCCAGTGGGAGGCGGCACTCGATGCGTTCCGTCACCTGATCCTGCCGGCGATCGCCCTGGGCACCATCCCGATGGCGATCATCGCCCGCATCACGCGCTCGAGCCTGCTCGACGTGATGGGCCGCGACTACATCCGCACCGCGCACGCCAAGGGCCTGTCCGGGTGGCTCGTCCTGATTCGCCACGCCCTGCCCAACGCGCTGCTGCCGCTGGTGACAATCATCGGACTTCAGATCGGACTGTTGCTCTCCGGCGCAGTGTTGACCGAAACGGTCTTCAACCTGGCCGGCCTGGGCAAGACCGTCGTCGACGCGATAGATAGCCGCGACTACCAGGTCGTGCAGGGCTTCGTGCTCGTGATCGCGGTCATCTTCATGGCCGTCAACCTGATCGTGGACATCTCGTACGCGTACCTCGACCCGCGGGTGCGCCTCCGATGAGCCTTGACCAGAGCGCTCCGACGTTTGCCGGCGGCGCGGAACACGAGGTGCCCCAGGAAGACCAGCGGGCGGAGCGCGCCAGCAGCCTGTGGCGCGACACGCTGCGCAACATCCTGCGCCAGCGATCGGCAGTGATCGGACTGGTGATCCTGTCGCTGCTGGCCCTGATGGCCATCTTCGCCGACCAGATCAGCCCGTACCAGGCGGTCACCGTCGGCACCGTGACCACCCAGGCGATCAATCGCCAGTTCGATGAGGAAGGCTTCGCCCAACGGGCCGGGCCGTGCATCTACGCGCTCGGCTGCCCGAGTACCCACACCGAGCACTTCATGGGCATCGACGGGAACTACCGGGACGTCATGACGCGCGTCATCTACGGCGCCCGGACCTCACTCGTGGTCGGCTTCGAGACGGTCGGCTTCGCGATCATCATCGGCGCGCTGCTGGGGGCAGTTGCCGGCTACGCCGGTGGATGGCTCGACACGGTGATCATGAGGATCATGGACGTGCTACTCGTCTTCCCGGCCTTGCTCCTGGCGATCGAGATCGTCACCGTTCTGGGCCACGGACTGATCAACGCCCAGATCGCCATCGCCACTGTGGCCATCCCGGTCTATGCGCGGATCATGCGTGCCTCGGTGATCACCGTCCGCGAGAGCGACTTCGTCACGGCCTCGCGCGCTTTGGGCGAGTCGGGCATCGGCATCCTCCTGCGGCGCGTGATGCCAAACTCGCTCACTCCGATCATCGTTGCCGGCACGCTGGGCATTGGCGGTGCCGTGCTCGATGTCGCCGCGCTGTCGTTCCTTGGACTGGGCGACCCCGGCGCGGCCGAGTGGGGAACGATGATCGGCCTCGAGCGCAACACGGTCTTCTCCGCGCCACATCTACTCTTCTTCCCCGGCCTGATGCTTACGCTGACGGTACTCGGCTTCAACCTGCTCGGCGACGGCCTGCGTGATGCACTTGATCCGCGGCTGACACGATGACCCCGACTGAGCTGACCACGGCTGCCACGTCGCCGTCAACAACGCACGCCGCGGTCACGTCAAGTAACGAACCGGCACAGGTCCTCCTGGAAGTCCGCGGCCTGAAGACCTCGTTCCATATGCGCGAGGGCACCGTGCGCGCGGTCACCGGCATCGACCTGTCGGTTCACCGCGGCGAGATCCTCGGCCTGGTCGGTGAGTCAGGCTGCGGCAAGAGCGTCAGCTCGCTTTCGATCATGCGTTTGATATCACCGCCGGGCAAGATCGAGGCTGGCCAGGTGCTTTTCGACGGCAAGGACCTGCTTACCCTGCCCGACGCGGACATGCGCGCCATCCGCGGCGACCGCATTTCGATGATCTTCCAGCAGCCATCGTCGTCGCTCAACCCCGTGCGCGATGTCGGATTCCAGATCGGCGAGGTGCTGGAGACGCACCGAGGCATGAAGCGCAAGGCCGCCCGCGAGCGTGCCCTGGAAATGATGCGCATGGTCGGCATTCCCGACCCAGAACGCCGGCTGAAATCCTACCCACACGAGCTGTCAGGCGGCATGGCCCAACGGGTAATGATCGCGATGGCCCTCGCCTGCGAACCCGAGCTGCTCATCGCCGACGAGCCGACCACCGCACTCGACGTCACCATCCAGGCCCAGATCCTCGACCTGATGCGCCGACTCCAGCGCGAGACGAACACGGCGATCATCCTCATCACGCATGACCTGGGTGTGGTCGCCGAGATGTGCGACCGCGTGGCTGTGATGTATGCCGGCGAGATCATCGAGGAGACCGACACCAATACGCTCTTCTCGCACCCGCTTCACCCCTACACGGAGGGGCTGATCGGCTCTGTGCCGATCATCGGCAAGGTCAAGGACGAGCTGGCCGTCATTCCCGGCGTGGTGCCCAACCTGATCGACCTGCCGCCCGGTTGTCGTTTCGCGCCACGCTGCCGTGCGCGCGAGGATTACGACGTCAAGCCGGCGACCAGTGTGCACCCCGAGCTGCGCCCTGCAGGCGCTGACCACTCAGTCCGGTGCTGGCTGTACCACACCTCCGACGAGACGCCCGGCTGGAAGGCTCCGCTGGCGCAGCCCGACCGATGACTGTCAGCTCGTTCGAGGGTCATGTGCGGCCGCTCGATGCCCGGCCCGTCGAGGATCGTCCACTGGTCGAGGTACGCGGCCTCTACAAGCGCTTCCCGGTGCACGGCGGCATCCTCCAGCGGACCGTCGCCGAGGTCAAGGCAGTTGATGGCGTCGATCTCGATATCGGCCGTGGCGAGACTGTCGGCCTGGTTGGCGAATCGGGCTGCGGAAAGACAACCATTGGGCGGCTGATCCTGCGCCTGCTCGATCCGACGGCCGGATCCATCGTGTTCGATGGCGTCGACATCAGCCAGCTGCGCGGGCCCCGTCTCAAGCCGTTCCGACGCCGCATGCAGATCATCTTCCAGGACCCGTACGCGTCGCTGGACCCGCGCGCCCCGATCGGCGCCAGCATCGGCGACGGTCTGCGTATCCACCGTGTCGGCAGCCCGAGCGAGCGCCGTGCACGGGTCCAGCGGATGATGGATCTCGTCGGCCTTGCCTCCTACCAGGCGCGGCGATATCCGCACGAGTTCAGCGGCGGGCAGCGCCAGCGCATCGGCATAGCCCGCGCGCTGATCCTCGAACCGGACCTGGTCGTCTGTGACGAACCGGTCAGCGCGCTCGACGTATCGATCCAGGCGCAGGTCCTCAACCTGCTCAAGGAGCTTCAACGCGAGCTCGGCCTGACGCTCCTGTTCATCGCCCACAACATGGCCGTCGTCGAGCACATCAGCGACCGGGTCGAGGTCATGTACCTGGGCCGGATCGTCGAGCGGGCCAACCGCGAGACGACCTACCGCGATCCGCGCCATCCATACACCCAGGCGCTCATGTCAGCCATCCCGCTGCCCGACCCGACCGCGCGCCGCAAGCGGGTCATCCTGCGCGGCGACGTACCCAGCCCGATCAACGTCCCTGCCGGCTGCCGCTTCCATCCGCGTTGTTGGCTGTACGACCAACTGGGTGAGCCGGCCGACTGCCGCAGCATTGATCCGGTACTACAGCCGGTCGGTGGTGCCGACCACGATGCCGCGTGCCACTACTCGGACAAGAGCACGCACCTGCTCGAATCGGCCGCTCGCCAGGAAGAGTCGGGAACGGACCAGAGCGTGTCCTGACCGACGGCCGGACGGGGGCGAGGGCCTAGGCGGCTGCCCCGTCGCCGGCAGACGCCATCGGCGCAGGGGCCGCGGCCCCAGAAGCGCTCGCTGCTGATGCACCGGCGACGTAGTCGATGCCGACGTCGGTATTGCGCGACTCTTCGGCGTAGTGGCACGCCGCGACGTGATCTTCCTCGAAGCGCCGCAGGGCAGGCTCTTCCGTGCGGCACTTCTCCGGCTTGCCGAGACGCTCATACAGCCAGCAGCGAGTGTGGAAGACGCAGCCCGGTGGCGGATCAATGGGACTCGGCACATCGCCCTGGAGGACGATCCGTGTGCGGTGGCGCTGCCGTTCTGGATCAGGGATCGGCACCGCGGAGAGCAGCGACCGCGTGTACGGATGCAGTGGCATCTGGTAGATGGTCGAGCGCTTCGCGCTCTCGACGATGTGGCCGAGGTACATCACCGAGACGCGGTGGGAGATCTGGCGTACGACAGCCAGGTCGTGCGCCACGAAGAGATATGCAATGCCGTACTCGGTCTGCAGGTCACGCAGCAGGTTCAGGATCTGCGCCTGGATCGACACGTCGAGCGCGCTGACCGGCTCGTCGCAGACGATCAACTTGGGGCGCAGTGCGATGGCGCGCGCAATGCCGATGCGCTGGCGCTGGCCGCCGCTGAACTCGTTCGGGTAGCGGTTGTAGTGCTCGGGGTTGAGCCCGACGCGCTGCATGATCTCCTGGACGGCCTTCTTCACTCCGCCCTCGGGCGTCACTTTCTGAACCTCGAACGGAGCGGCGATGATGCCACCCACGGTATGCCGCGGGTTGAGTGCGTTGTACGGATCCTGGAAGATCATCTGCGCCTTCCGGCGGATCGGCATCAGGTCCTTCGAGGAGAGCTTGGTGATCTCGTGGCCGTCGATCTCGATCGAGCCCGCCGTCGGCTTGACCAGCATCAGGATCGATCTCGCCGCGGTCGTCTTGCCCGAGCCGCTCTCGCCAACCAGGCCGAGTGTTTCGCCTGCGTGGATGGTCAGATCGATGTCGTTGACCGCCTTGACATAGCCGACGACTCGCGGGAGCAGCCCACGCGACCGGACCGGAAAGAAGGTCTTGAGCCCGGTTACCTTGACGAGCTCGTCGTTGATGCCAGTCAAGACCCGTCTCCGGAGAAGGTGCTGAGCACCTCTTTGGCGATACGCCGCCGTTCCTCCGGCGGCAGGTGGCAGCGCACCATGTGACCGGGCGAGGATTCGACCAGTTGCGGTCGCACCGACTCGGACAGCCCATGGGTCAGGTTCGAATAACGACAGCGGGGCTCAAAGACGCAGCCCTTGGGCAGGTTGATGGGCGACGGCGGGTTGCCGGGAATGGGCTCGAGGCGCTCGCCGGCCTCTTTGTCCATGCGCGGGATCGACGACAGCAGGCCCAGCGTATAGGGCATCTCGGGCCGCTCATAGAGCACCTGCGTCGGTGCCAACTCGACGACGCGCCCCCCGTACATGACGGCGACCTCGTCGGCCACGTCGGCCACGATGCCGAGATCGTGCGTAATGACGATGACGGTCGTGCCGTATTCCGCCTGCAGGTCGCTGATCAACTCCATGATCTGCGCCTGGACGGTTACGTCGAGCGCGGTGGTCGGCTCGTCGGCGATCAGCAGCGCGGGCGAGTTGATCAGCGCCATGGCGATCATGACGCGCTGGCGCATGCCGCCTGACATCTGGTGCGGGAAGGCGTCCACACGGCGCTCGACCGCCGGGATACCCACGCGCTTGAGCATCTGGATGGTCTCGCGACGGGCGTCGGCCTTGGAGACGTTGCGATGTGCCTTGATCGCCTCGATGATCTGGTCGCCGATCCGATAGAACGGGTGCAGGCTGGACAGTGGGTCCTGGAAGATCATCGCCATCCGGGATCCGCGCAGCGCCTGCACCTGATTGGATCGCATGCCGAGCAGCTCGTCACCGCCCAGCCAGATCTCGCCGGAGACCTTGGCAGTCCGACGGTCGATCAGGCCCATGATCGCCTGTGCCGTCACGCTCTTGCCCGAACCGGACTCCCCGACGATTGCCAGTGTCTTGCCCTTCTCGAGCGAGAAGGAGACACCATCGACGGCCTGCACGAGGCCATCCTCGGTCGGGAACTGCACGACCAGGTTGTCGACGGTCAGGAATGGCCGATCACCCGGATCAACCATCGCTATCGTGCCTTCAGAGGCGGTTGGTATGGCGGCTCCCATCAACCCACCCGGACCCTAGGATCGAGAACAGCATAGAGCAGGTCGACCACCAGGTTGGCGACGATGATGAATGTCGCGGTCACCAGCGTGATTCCGGTGATCAGCGGCAGGTCCGACTGGATCACCGAGCTGACAGCCAATTGGCCCATGCCCGGCAGGCTGAAGATGGTCTCGGTAATGATCGCGCCGCCGAGCAGGTAGGCCAGGTCGAGGCCGGCTGCGGTGACGATGGGTGTCAGCCCGGCTCGCAGGGCATGCTTGACGACCACCACGCGTTCAGGCAGACCCCTTCGCGCGAGCGGTGCGAACGAAGTCCTCGCTGAGTGTCTCGAGAACCTGGTTGCGCGTCAGGCGCAGGTAGAAGGCCGCGTTCAGGGTGGCGATGACGATCCACGGCAGGATCATCGTCTGGACGAAGCGCACCGGGTCTTGCTCAGGTGGGACGAACTTCGGGAACGGCAGCCAGCCCCACGACAGGATCACGAGAAAGATCAGCACGAGGCCGATGAAGAACGAGGGCAGTGAGTAGCCGACCAGGGCGATGCCCATGATGGTCTTGTCCTGCCAGCGTCCGCGCCGCAGCGCCGCGTAGATACCGCCGATAACGCCGCTGACGATCCACACGATGAATCCACCCAGGGCCAGCCAGAAGGTTACCGGCAGGGCGCGCGCGATCATCGCCAGCACCTCTTCGTGCCGGAAGAACGAATAACCCAGGCACGGGGCAGCGCAGATGATCGGCTGAGGAGAGTCGGCCGAGAAGGTCCGGCCCGTGAATATCCCGGTGACGAAGTTCAGGTACTGCTGGATCAGCGGCAGGTCGTAACCGAGGCGGTGTCGGTTCAGCGCGATGTTCACCGGCGTGCAGGACTTGCCGCAGGTCAGCGTCGCCGGGTCGAACGGCAGCAGGTTGAACAGGACGAAGACTGCTATCGACACCAGGAACAGCAGCACGATCATCCCCAGGACTCGCCTGACGATGTAACCGTACATCCGGTCCTACCCTCCTGAAGTCGCCCTAGTTAACGCACCGGGGGAGCGGCCGCGCCGCTCCCCCGGTGCTGGGGTTTCGGTTCCTACCTAGAGGAGACCTTACTGCTGGACGTACAGCTGCGCATACGGCCAAGAACCGTACGGCGCCCAGCGATACAGGTTGCCCACGCTCGGGCCGGCGATGGTCTGGGTCAGGCCGAAGAACGTCGGGATGACGAACATCTGGTCTGAGGCCATCTTGTTGAGCGCCTGCCACTTGGTGGCCTGCGCGCTGCGATCGAGCGTCGTCAGGGCATCGTTGACTCCGTTGATGAAGTCAGGATTGTTGTCCGAGTTGACGCGCGACAGGTTGAAGCCGGCGATATCGGTGAACAGCGGCGGGATGACGGTCGAAGCGTTCGGCCAGTCAGGACCCCAGCCGGCACCACCGAACTGGTCCTGAGTATCCGGGTTCAGGACTACCGAATAGTAGTGCTCTGAAATCGGGTTCAGGTTGATGGTGAAGCCAACGGCCTGAAGGTCGTTCTGGACGCTGGCGGCGATCTGGTCGGCAACCGGCCCGGGCACGTAGTCCCAGGTCAGCGTCGGCGCAGCTTCGCCTGACTGCGCGATGAGATCCATGGCCTTGGCCGGGTCACCCGTGGCCGGGACATCCTCACCGTACGGGCCTGCGGCGGTCCACAGGTCGGTTGGTGCGTAGTCCATGCCGATGTTCGGCTTGACGACACCGTCAGCGAAGTCGCCCACGAACTCACCGCCACCAATGGTGCGGATCGCGTCGCGGTTGAGGGCCACGCCCATCGCCAGGCGGATCAGCGGATTCGTGACCTGGTCGGTCCGGATCCAGTAGTACCGCGAGTACGGGTCGTAGTCGCTGAACGCGCGGCCGGCGAATGCCGGAAGCGCGGTGTGCGGATCACTGAACAGGCTTGCCAGGTTCTCCGGCTGGATGGCGCCGTACTGAAGTGCGAACGCGTCGTTGCCGGTGGGCTGGATCAGCCGCTGGTCGAGGATCTTGGGATCGATCGCGAAGTCCACTTCCCACTTGTCGGGATAGGCGCCGCGATAGTCGTCGGTCGAGCGATCCCAGTTGGGATTGCGGACCAGCACCATGCTGCCGCCTACGCCCGAGGTGAAGCTCTGGATCATGTACGGGCCGTCCGAGCACGGAGCGGTGTCGTAGTTCTCGCCGCTGTCGAAGCACGCACTACCCGAGGGATGGTCAACCGGGTTCGGCACGGCGCCCAGGCCGAGCGTCATGGTGTAGTTGAAGTCCGGCACTGCGTGGTTGAGCTTGAACGTGATGGTGCTGCCATCGCAGCTGACGGCGCTGTCGAACATCGCCTGCTGGTCGGGCGTGGCCGTGTACGGGCCTGGGTACATCGAGCCGCCGGTGTCCGGATCGGTCGGGATGTCCAGGTACTGGACGGCGTAGGTCGGGCCGTTGACCAGCACGTCCTGCTGGAAGTCGCGCGACACGCCGTACTTGAAGTCTTCGCAGGTGACGGGCGTGCCGTCCTGCCACTTCATGCCGTCGCGGATCGTGAACTGCCACTGCGTGCCATCGGCGTTGGGCGTACCGGTATCGGTCGCCGCGTCGGGCACCAGCGTGTTGGCCTCAACCGGGTCGGTCGAGTACTTGAAGGCCGTCAGTGAACGGATCATCGTCGCGCCGAAGAAGGCGAGGTCCTCGCCCGTGTAGATGCGCTCCGGATCCATGTCCTGGAAGCTGACGCCACCGTTGGCCGCCGTGGTCGACATCAACAGGTAGAGCGTGCCGCCTGTCGGGATTGTCGGCTCGGGCGTCGGTGTCGGCGCCACTGTGGGCGTCGGTGCCTCTGTCGGCGCCGTCGTCGGCGTCGTGCTGCTCGGCGGGGTGGTCGGTGGCGTGGTCGGCGTTGTAGTAGCCGGCGGGCTGGTCGGCGACGTGGACGGCGACGGAGTCGTCGTGGTACCACTACAGGCCGACAAAATCAGCAACGCGGTTACGCTCAACGCCAGGGCACGCTTTGACCGTCCCTGGAATCTCACCATTCTGTGTCCTCCTCCAACGACTTGTGCCGGGAAGCCCCCAGCCCAAATTGCCGCCTGATCATACACAAGCGCGCATCGAGCGCGCACTTGGGCACACCGCGGCGAGTGCTCAGTGAACCCCGTGCGGATCCAGTGCGTCGCGGAACGCGTCACCGAGCAGGTTGAACGCGACCACGATGACCACCAGCGTGGTGCCGGGGATGAACAGGTAAGTAGGCACGACCTGGAAGTAGCGGACCGAATTGGCGAGCATCGCGCCGAAGGTCATGTCCGGCGGGATGATGCCCACACCCAGGTACGAGAGCGCGGCCTCGAGACCGATATAGGCGGGCAGCGTCAGCGTCGCGTACACGAGAATGGGTGCCCACAGGTTGGGCAGGATCTCGGTGAAGAGAATGCGCCGGCGACTGGCACCCATGGCGATGGCGGCCTCGACGAACTCGCGCTCGCGCAGGCTGAGCACCTGACCGCGCACGATACGGGCGAGGTACGGCCAGCCGAAGGCACTGATGACGAGGATCAAATAAAGGATGCGCGACGGATTGCCCGCCGGCACGCCGATCTCGGTCAGCCGCTGGGTCATGACACCGGACAGCGCGAGCACGATGAGCAGGAACGGGAAGGCCAGTACCAGGTCCATGAAGCGGCCGATGAGCATGTCGGTCCAGCCGCCCGTGTAGCCGGCGACGATGCCGATGACGGTGCCGGCGGTGACGACGAGCACTGTCGCTGTGGTCGCGACGATCAGCGAGATGCGCAGGCCCCACAGCAGTTGCGAGAAGATGTCGCGGCCGGTGCCCCACTCGACGCCGAGCGGATGCTGGAGGCTGATGCCACCGAACGGAAGCGTCGGCGCGCCCGCAACGCCGCTGACGGCGGCCCGGTCGAACGTGTAGGGATCGAATCCGAACAGTGGCGCCACGAACGGCCCGAATATGGCGGCGAGGTACATGAAGACCAAGATCGCCAGGCAGATAGTGGCGACTCTGTCGCGGCGCAGGCGCGACCAGACGATCTGCCGCAGGCTGCGACCAGCCGTCCCCTGGACGGCGTCGCTTGCCTCGTCGGTCCCACCCGCCTTAGTGGCGGCGTCGCGAACTGCAACCATTAGTCGGAGGTTACCACCTGAATTCGGCCTCGGGGTGAGCCGAAAAGCGTGCGGAGTCTACCTTCGCTGGAACCAGGTTGTGCATGCGGTTGCGCATTCTTAGCGCGGCGCACTGCGGGCAGTGGTCCGTTCGCCGGCCATCGGCCGCCAGTGCAGGTCTGGCTGGCGGGCTGCGGTCGCCTCGTCGAGTCGGCGCACCGGCGTGTCGTGCGGAGCGTCATGCAGCAACTCCGGATCGCGCCGTGCCTCCTCGGCGACGGCGATCAGCGCATCGGCAAAGGCGTCGAGAGTCTCGACCGATTCGGTCTCGGTCGGCTCGATGAGCATGTCCTCCTCGACCGTCAGCGGGAAGTAGATCGTGGGTGGGTGGAAGCCGTAGTCGATCAGGCGCTTGGCGATGTCGAGGGTGCGCACGCCCGTTGCCGCCTTGATCTTCCGCGCGCTGGCGACGAACTCGTGCTTGCACGTTTGGGCGAATGGGATCTCGTACGCCTGGGCCACGCGCTGGCGCAGGTAGTTCGCGCCCAGCACGGCGTCCTCGCTGACCTGTGCTAGTCCCTCCCCGCCATGGGCAAGCAGGTAGGCGTAGGCCCGCACGAGCACACCCACGCTGCCGAGGTAGGAACGCACCTTGCCGATCGATTGCGGCCGTTCACCGCGTCGTTCGAGGCGGAACACGGCGTCGCCGCTCGCCCGCTCGGCCTCGCGAACGACGCGCGGCCACGGCAGGAATGGCGCCAGCTTCTCGTTCACCGCCACCGGCCCGGCGCCGGGCCCACCGCCGCCGTGTGGCGTGCTGAAGGTCTTGTGGGTGTTGAAATGCATCACGTCGAAGCCCGCCGCGCCCGGCCGGAACTTGCCCAGGATGGCGTTCATGTTGGCGCCGTCCATGTACGCCAGCGCGCCGCACCCATGAACGGCCTCGAGCACTTCGCCGATCTGGGTCTCGAACAACCCCAGCGTCGACGGATTGGTCAGCATCACCGCCGCAGTACGCGGCCCCAACGCGGCACGCAGCGCGTCGAGGTCGATCTGCCCGGCGGCGTTGGACGCGACGGTGACCGTGCGGAAGCCGGCCATCGACGCTGTCGCCGGGTTGGTGCCGTGCGACGAGTCGGGCACGATCACCTCAGTGCGCTCGGTGTCGTCACCCGACAGGTGGTAGGCGCGGATCATCAGGATGCCGGTCAGCTCGCCCTGCGCACCGGCGGCCGGCTGGAGCGTCGCGGCCGACATGCCGCTGATCTCCAGCAGCCAGTGCTCCAGTTCCCACAGCAATTCGAGCGTGCCCTGCGCGAGTTCGTCGGGCGCCGACGGGTGCAGCGCCGCAAAGCCGGGCAAGCGCGCCGCCCATTCGTTGATCTTGGGGTTGTACTTCATCGTGCACGAGCCGAGCGGGTAGAAGCCGTTGTCGACTGAATAGTTGAGCTGTGACAGGTTGACGAAGTGGCGGATCACCTCGGGCTCGGCCAGCTCCGGCAGCGCCAGCGGCGCGCCGCGCCGGACGGCCGCGGGCAGCCGGTCGAGTGCATCGGCCGGCGGATGCGGCACCTTGGCGCTGCCGCGGCCGGGGCGCGACAACTCATCGAGCGTCGGCTGCAGTGTCGTGCCCACGGCATGCCGGGCGCCCTGGCCGGTCGTTTGGTCGCCATGCGCCCGCGCGATCGCCGGCCGTCCGGCCTCCGCGGCGCCGAGGACCGTCATGCCAGGATCTCGCGCAGCGCGCTCGCGAAGCGCTCGATCTCGTCCGTAGTGGTGACCTCCGTGGCGCACACCAGCAGCGCGTCGCGCAGGGCGGGGTCGTCGGGATACCACTCGGCCAGCGGCAGGCCGGCCAGGATGCCGCGCGCCAACAGACGCCCGTGGACCTGCAGAGCGTCGGGTACGTGCACGGCGAACTCGTTCAGGTACGGGCCGTCGTGGACGCGCGCAGCACCCGCCTCGCTGAGTGCCAGTTCGAGCTCGCTGGCGCGCGCTGCGCCCAGGGCGGCCACGTCGCGCAGGCCGTCCGGCCCCAGCGTGGCCAGGTAGACGGTCGCCGCCAGCGCGCACAGGGCCTGGTTGGTACAGATGTTGCTCGCGGCCTTGTCGCGCCTGATGTCCTGCTCGCGAGCACGCAGCGTCATGACGAACCCACGCTTCCCGTCAATGTCAGTCGTTCGGCCCACCAGCCGCCCGGGCACCTGGCGCACGAGTTCCGACCGGGCGGCCAGCAGGCCCAGGTACGGCCCGCCGTACTGCAGCGGTATGCCCAGCGGCTGGCCCTCGCCGACGGCGATGTCGGCGCCGTACTCGGCCGGCGGCGCGAGCACGGCCAGCGAAACCGGCTCGACCACCGCCACGAACAGCGCCCCCGCAGCATGCGCCAGGCGGCTTGCCTCGCCCATCGGCTCGAGCACGCCGAAGGCGTTGGGCTGCCCGATCAGCACGCCCGCCACCGGCCGGTCCGGGTCGGCCAGCTCGCGCTCAAGGGCGGCGAGGTCGGTCGTACCGTCCGCCAGCGTGGGCAGCTCGTCGATCGCCAGCCGGCCGCCCTCGAAGTAGGTGCGCGTCGTGTCGAGGAAGTGGCGATGGATGGCGCGGCTCACGAGCACGCGTTCGCGATGGGTCGCGCGCACGGTCATCAGCCCCGCCTCGGCCGTGGCCGCCGCACCGTCATAGTGCGACGCGGACACGATGTCCAGGCCGGTCAGCTGAGCGATGAGCGACTGGTACTCATAGATCGTCTGCAGCGTGCCCTGGCTGATCTCGGGCTGGTAGGGCGTATAGGCGGTATAGAACTCGCCGCGGCTCAGGATCTGGTCGACGGTCGGGGGAATGTGGTGGCGATAGGCGCCGGCGCCCAGGAAGCTGGCCACGTCGATGCGGTTGCGGCCGGCGAGAGTTTCGATGCGGCGCGCCAGCGACAGCTCGTCGAGCGCCGGCGGCAGGTTCAGCCCGTGCGCGCGAACGCCGGCTGGGATGTCGGCGAAGAGCGCGTCGATCGACTCGACGCCGAGCGCCGCGAGCATGTGCCGGCGATCGGCGTCGGTGTTCGGACTGTAAGTCACGCTGTCTATCCGAGTCGGTCGGCGGCTGAGGGCTACGCCGTTTCGACCAGCTCGCGATAGGCCGGCGCGTCCATCAAGCGATCGCTGGCGGCGATAGCCGCCGGCTCGGCCAGGCGCAGGCGGATCATCCAGCCCTCGCCGTACGGATCGTCGTTGACCAGCTCCGGCCGGTCGGCCAGCTGATGATTGGCCTCGAGCACCTCGCCGGCCGCCGGGCTGTACAGGTCGGACGCGGTCTTGACCGACTCGATCACACCGAACGACTGCGCCGTCTCGAGCGCCGTGCCGGTGGCCGGCAGCTCGACGAAGACAACATCGCCCAGCTCGCCAGCGGCATACTCGGTCACGCCCACGACCGCCTCGTCGCCTTCGACGCGCAGCCACTCGTGGTCGCGCGTATACCTCAGATCGTCAGGCACGTGCACCGTCTTGCTCCTCAGCCCGGGCGTTTGTAGAAGGGCAGCGGGACGATCTCGGCCTCGGCCCGCGTCGCGCGAATGGCGACCTCGACCATGGTACCGACCTGCGCGTCGGGGGGCGGCAGGTAGGCCATCGCGATGGGCACGCCCAGCGTTGGTGACGGCGCGCCGCTGGTGATGACGCCGGCCGGTTGCGGCGCCGCCGGCATGAACACCTCATAGCCGTGCCGCGCGATGCCGCGTTCGCGCACGGTCAGTCCAACCAGCTGCCGGGCCGGTCCGGCCTGCGCGACGCGCTCGAGTGCCACCCGGCCGACGAAGTCGCCCGGCTTGTCGAACTTGACCACGCGACCCAGGCCGGCCTCGAAGGGGTTGGTGTTGAGGTCGAGCTCGTTGCCGTACAACGGCATGCCGGCCTCCAGGCGCAGCGTGTCCCGCGCACCCAGGCCGCACGGCATGATGCCCAGCCCCTGGCCGGCTTCGAGCAGCCTGTCCCATGCGGGCACAGCGGCATCCCAATCGAGGAACAGCTCGAAGCCGTCCTCGCCGGTGTATCCGGTTCGGGCGACCAGCGCCGGCTCGCCGCAGGCGTGGCCCTCCGCGATCGCGTAGTAGCGCAGCGACGCCAGATCGACGTCAGTCAGCGGCGCGAGCAGGCCCGCCGCCAGCGGACCCTGCACCGCCACCAGCGACGTCCGCAGCGAGGCATCGTCGATCGCCACGTCGCGGCCGGCCATTCGCTCGCGCAATTGCGCGACGATGGCCTCGCGATTGGCGGCGTTGGGCACGACCATGAAGCGCTCGTCGGCCAGCCGATACACGATCAGGTCGTCGACGATGCCACCGTCCGCGGTGCACATCATGCTGTACTGGGCTCGGCCGATAGTCAGGCGTCCGGGGTCGCTGACCAGGGCTGCCGCAAGACCAGCTGCGGCGCCTCGGCCGCTGACCCACACCTCGCCCATGTGCGACAGGTCGAAGAGCCCCACGCGCTGACGCACCGCGCGGTGCTCGGCGAGGATGCCCGAGTACTGGACGGGCATCTCCCAGCCGGCAAAGTCGATCAACCGGCCGCCGAGGGCGCGGTGGCGATCGACGAGCGCGGTCTGGCGCATGCTCAGGCCGGCAGGTGATCGCCGCGGTCGGCGACAACCTGCGCCTGCTCGAGCATCTGGCGCTCGGTCGGGAACGTCAGCAGCGCCAGCGCCTCGGCGAGCGGCAGCCAGCGCACCTCCTCGAACTCATGGTCGTGCTGGTCGAAGCTGCCACCGGTCGGCTGCATGAGGAAGAAATGGACCGTCTTGTGGATGCGCGTGCCACCCTGCGTGAAGAAGTACTCGATCGAGCCAACCGGGGCGACGATGCGCACCTCCAGGCCGGTCTCCTCGGTGACCTCGCGCAGCGCCGTCTGCTCGGTCGTCTCACCAGCCGCGGGCGTGCCCTTGGGCAGCACCCAGCTCGCCCCGTCGCGGTCGCGCCGGCGCAGGCCCAGGCACACGTGCTGCTGGCCGTCGATGTCGGCGATGACCACGCCGCCGCACGAGGTTGCGCGGCCGGTGGGTGCCCGGCTCAACTTGCCCTGGCGCGCCTGTCCGCTCAGCCGCGCCACGGTGCCGGGCTGCGTGGCCGCGTCTGATGCGCCGCGCCGCCACCCTTGCCCGACCAGCGCACGGCGTCGCTGCGCTTCAGCCGAATGCGCGTGTCCGCCATCTGGCCGCCCCGCCTATGTCCGGGCACCGCCCGACCCACGCCATGTACCGCACCGCGCAGCGCCACGAGCGGCGAGCGTGTCACCAGCTCGACCGGGGCAGCCGGCCGGATGGCCGGCGCGGCGCGATGCAGTCCCAGCTCGCGCTGGCGATTGAGTCCGGTGGGAATGGTGAACCGGGTAGTTGGGCGGCTACCGCGGATGGCCGCCGAAATCATGCGCATCGGTGGCTCATGGTAACGGCTCCCCCGGTCCTTGCAATCACCCGGTGATGGCGCTTTCCAGGAGTTTCTCCAGTTGATCTGCGGATCCACCATCAAGGCCACCGTCGCGGCGGGCGATGGCCAGCTCGCGGCGCGCCACGGCGACGTACAGCGGCAGCGCCGCCGGCGCGTGCTGGCGGAGCACGTCGAGATGCCCACGGACCGTGCCGACGTCGCCACGCAGGAAAGGACCGGTCAGTGCGCGGTCGACGCCGAACGTCTCGGCGTTGGTCAGCGCCTGGCGCGCCAGCGGCGCGTAGACGGCAACTGCCCTGGCTTCGTCAAGGCCGGCCACGCGGGCCACCTCGGCGATCGCATCGAGCAACCCGACGAGCCCGCCGGCGGCCATCATCGCCGCCGCGTGATATGCCTGCTTGCCGCCCTCGGGCAGCAGTACCGGGCGGGCGCCGATGGACTCGGCCAGGTCGGCCAGCAGCGGCAGCAGCGCCGCATCGCCTTCCAGCGCCACGGTCGCGCCGGGCAGGCTGGCCAGAGCCTGGTCGTGGGCAGCGAACGCGACCAACGGGTGGAAGCTGGCCACGTTAGTGCCGGCGGCCATCGCCGGCGCCAGGACGCTGGCCGGCAGCGCGCCGCTGGTGTGCACCAGCGCCTGGCCGCTGTACAGGTGGAGCAGCTGAACAGCTTCGGCGATGGCGTCGTCGGGCACGGTCAGGAAGATCAGGTCTGCCTCGTCGAGCACGGCCGGGGCATCGGCAAAGGCGCGCGCGCCGGGGATCAGTTCGACGAACCGGGCACGCCGCGCCTGATCGCGGCTCGCGACGGCACTGACCTGCCAGCCGGCGCGCGCGAACGCGGTGGCGAGCGCCGTCCCGACACGTCCCGCGCCGATGAACGCGATCTTCGGCCGGCCGTCGTCATGGTCGTGTTCGTGGCCGTGTTCGTGTGCGGCGGGTTGTTGGTCGGGCTGCATGGCCGTCATTGTCGGGTGTCGGGCGGAGGTATACTCGGTGAGTCGATCACCTGCGACCCGCGGCGGGCACACCCGCCAGGAGCCGCTCAGCCCCGCCAAACGCCTGCGGGGACGAGGAGGCCTGGCGCGCATGAACCGCTCCAACTCAATTCCTGATCCCTTCGAAGCGCGTGCGACGCTGAGCGTCGGCGAGCGCCGCCTGACGTACTACAGGCTCGAGCGCAGCGGCCTGGCGGACCCGGCCCGCGCGCCGATGACGGTCAAGATCCTGATGGAGAACGTGCTTCGCCATGCCGGGCGCGGGCCCATCAGCGAGCAGGAGGCGCGTGCCCTCGCGGGCTGGCGGCCGCGCTCGACGATCGAGGCCGAGATCCCCTTCCTGCCGGCGCGCGTCCTGCTCCAGGACTTCACCGGCGTGCCCGCTGTCGTCGATCTCGCGGCGCTGCGCGACGCGATGGCGGAGCTGGGCGGCGACCCGGCGCTCATCGAGCCGCTCGTGCCGGCCGACCTGGTCATCGACCATTCGGTCCAGGTCGATCGCTACCGCACGCCCGATGCCTTCGCGTTCAACGTCGAGCGCGAGTACCAGCGCAACGGCGAGCGCTACCAGCTGCTGCGCTGGGCACAGGGCGCCTTCCACGGCCTGCGCGTCGTGCCGCCCGGCACCGGCATCGTCCACCAGGTCAACCTCGAATACCTCGCCCAGGTGGTCGTCGCGCGCCCGGACGACGACGGTGAGCTGGTCGCCTTCCCGGACACGCTGGTGGGCACCGACTCACACACGACCATGGTCAACGCACTGGGCGTGCTCGGCTACGGCGTCGGTGGCATCGAGGCCGAGGCGGTCCTGCTCGGTCAGCCGCTCTACCAGCCCATGCCGCGCGTCGTCGGCGTGCGCCTGTTCGGCGCGCTGCCGCGTGGCTCCACGGCAACCGACCTGGTCCTGGTCATCAGCAACATGCTGCGCGAGCACGGCGTGGTCGGCTCCTTCGTGGAGTTCGCCGGCGACGGGCTGGCGCAGTTGGCGCTTGCCGATCGGGCGACCATCTCCAACATGTCGCCCGAGTACGGCGCGACGGCGGCCATCTTCCCGATCGACGACGAGACGCTCGCCTACCTGCGCCAAACCGGGCGCACCGGACGACCAGCTGGAGCTGGTCGAGCGGTACACCAAGGAGAACGGACTCTGGCGCGAGGCCGGCCGTGGCCCGGACTTCGACGAGCTGCTCGAGCTGGACCTGTCGACCATCGAGCCGACCGTCGCCGGCCCGCGCCGGCCGCAGGACAAGGTCAGCTTGCCCGGCCTGCGCCAGAACTTCCGCAGCGCCTTCCCGCGCGTGGACGAGCGCCGGCCGGCGACCGTCTCGGCCAACGGCCGGGAGGCCACGATCGATCACGGTGCCGTGATCATCTCGGCCATCACCAGCTGCACCAACACCAGCAACCCGACGGTGATGGTTGGCGCCGGACTGCTCGCACGCAATGCGCTCGCCCGCGGCTTGACGGTCGCGCCAACCGTCAAGACGAGCATGGCGCCCGGTTCGCGCGCGGTGACCGAATACCTGGGCGCGGCCGGGCTGCTCGAGCCCCTGGAAGAGCTCGGCTTCGGCGTGGTCGGCTATGGCTGTACCACCTGCATCGGCAACAGCGGGCCGCTCGACGCACCGATCGCCACCGCTATCGAGCAGAACGAGCTGGTCGCGGTGGCCGTGCTCTCGGGCAACCGCAACTTCGAGGGCCGCATCCATCCGCTGGCACGCGCCAGCTATCTCGCCTCGCCGCCGCTGGTCGTCGCCTTCGCGCTGGCGGGTACGGTCGAGATCGACCTCGCCAGCGAGCCACTGGGCACCGGTGGCGACGGCAAGCCGGTGTACCTGGCTGACATCTGGCCCTCGCCCGACGAGATCCGCGAGACCATTGCCAGGTCCGTTTCACCGGACATCTTCCGGCGCATCTACGCGCACGTTTTCGACGGCGACGAACGGTGGCGAGCACTGCCGGCAGCCATCGGCAGCAGCCGCTTCGCCTGGGACGCGGCGTCCACCTATGTCGCGCGGCCGCCCTTCCTCGACGGCATCGCGCGCGATCCGGCGCCGGTCGGCGACATCGCCGGCATGCGCGTGCTGGCAATGTTGGGTGACTCGGTGACCACCGATCACATCTCGCCCGCGGGCACGATTCCGGCCTGGAGCCCGGCTGGAGCTTGGCTGCAGCAGCATGGCGTGACGCAGCTCGAGTTCAACAGCTACGGGGCTCGCCGCGGCCAGCACGAGGTGATGATGCGCGGCACCTTCGGCAACATCCGGCTGCGCAACGCGCTGAGCGACAAGGAAGGGCCGTACACCACCCATCAGCCGTCGGGTGAGGAGCTGTTCATCTACGACGCGGCCATGCGCTATGCACAGGCGGGCACTCCCCTGCTCGTGATCGCCGGCCGAGAGTACGGCTCAGGCTCCTCGCGCGACTGGGCGGCCAAGGGCACGGCGCTGCTCGGCGTTCGCGCCGTGCTGGCCGAGAGCTACGAGCGCATCCACCGCTCCAACCTGGTCGGCATGGGCGTGCTGCCGCTCCAGTTCCAGCCGGGTCAGAACGCCGCGAGCCTGGGCCTGACCGGCCACGAGCGCTACGACCTGGAGGGCCTCGACGGCGGCCTCGCGCAACACCAGACGCTGCGCCTGCGGGTGCACGCAGACGACGGCACCGAGCGCACCATCGAGGTCATCTCGCGCCTCGACGGTCCGGTCGAGTTGGAGTACTACCGCCAGGGCGGCATCCTGCCGGCGGTGCTGCGCCGGCTGGCCGCCTCGTCGGCGCCTTAGCGGCCCCTTCGCGTAGCGCGTCGGTCAGCTAGCGGAGCCCTGACCGGCGGCATTGTCGGGAGCGTCGACCGGGGCCGCGCGGACGACGGCGAGGATGGTCTGCTCCATGTGCAGGATGCGCTGCTCCATTGCTTCCACCCGCTTCAGGATCTCGCGGTTGCCGAGCAGCAACTGCTCGTTCTGCTGCTCCTCGAGGTCGGCCTCAGACGCCGCATGTTCGAGTGTCATCCGATCGCGTATCGCCGCACGATTGCCGGCCAGCAGGATCAGCGGTGCGGCGTAGGCGGCCTGCGTGGAGAAGGCCAGGTTGAGCAGGATGAACGGGTACGGGTCGAAGGGTTGGCTCAGCAGCCAGATGTTGCCGCCCACCCAGATGACCACGATGATCGACTGGATGATGATGAACAGCCAGCTGCCCATGAAGCCGGTGACACCGTCGGCGATGCGCTCGCCGCGCGTGGCATGGTCATAGTGGGCCACGTTGACCGGATGGCGGTGTCGGCGAGGTTTGGCGGCCGTTACGTCCACGAATCATCTCCCTGCTGATGGGTGCGAAGTGCGCGCGCATCATCGCGCACCGCAGGCCGCTCAGTAGAGCGTCGGGAAACGCAGGTAGTGCGGGTAGTGGATGCCCGCCGCGGCGTCCAGGGCGTCGAGCACCTGGCGCGTCCCGCCAAAGCTCCACTTGTACGCGGCGTAGTAGTTGGCCAGGCCGCGCCAGTAATCGGAGGCGCCCACGTAGTTGTAGTAGTCGCGCAGGTAGAGGTTGCCCTCGACGTAGATAACCCACGGATAGCAGTTGCCCGCCTGGGCGACTGACTGGTCGAGGTTCTCTTCGGGGCAGCGCGGCCTGGCCCACAGGTTGACCAGGTTGCGCGCCATGAAGTCGACGACCGCCTCGTCGGCGAACGGCTGGGCGGGCTGGTCGTTGCCGACGACCGCGTAGAACCACTGGTGGCCGGTCTCGTGGGTGACGGTCCACGGCAGCAGGCGCGCGGACGTGCCGGCCGGGAGCCAGAAGTGCTCGGGCGACTCCATGGGCGCCCCATGGCGATCGATCTCGCCGATGTTCAGCTGTGAATACGCGTACGTACCGATCTTGCTCGAGTAATCGCGCAGGGCGGCAATCGCCCACTTGAGCACCCTGTTGGGCGACAGGGTCCGGTAGTAGAAGGTCACGCGCACCGTCTTACCAGCGACACTGACGGTGCGCGTGCGGGTCCGGTAGTTGGGCGCGGCGGTGAAGTTGAAGTCGCGCACGTTGTAGGCGACGAAAGACTGGACGAGGCCGTTGCTCGACGTCGCGGTGCGCTGGCCGGTGGACGCGATCTTGAGTCGCCGATCGCTGGTGATGGTGACGTTGACCTGCGGACTGATGGGCGTCACCCACGGGTCGCCCTGGCGATTGGCCTCAAAGCTGACCGGCCGGCTGAGCCACGGTATCCAGCGGTAGGCGGTCATCACCGACGTGCGCGCGAACAGCCAGCGGTCGCCTTTCGAGTTCGCGTTGAGGGTGGCCGTGTAGTCGATCTGGACGCTTGTCGATGCGCCGTGGGCCAGGGCCGACGGCAGCGTAACGAAAAGCGTCTGGTCGCTGGTGCTGTGGCCGGCGCTGTGGCCGTCGACGAGCACGCTACCGATGTGCGCGCCGCCCAGATACAGCGGCGCGAGGTTGAACACCAGGCTGTCGACCGAGCTACTGCTCGTGTTGCGCACGGTGGCGATGGTGTCCACAGCGGCGCTGCGCGTGTTCCAGCTGAAGTTAGCGTCGACCCGGTACGTCGCGCTGAGGTCGAGGCTGCTCTGGCTGGCCCCGGCGACCGGTTGAGGGTAGGCGGCGGCGCCCGCCGCGGAGCTGGCCAGCAATACCACGGCGGTCGCCAAGCGAGCGAGCATGCGAATCATCGCGGCCCCCCTCCGGTAGGGATTGGTGGGCGATACTGGATTCGAACCAGTGACCCCGCGGATGTGAACCGCGTGCTCTACCACTGAGCCAATCGCCCCCGAGCGGTCCTCAGCGGACCTACCACCCATTATCGCGGTTGCGGCTCATCGCGCCAGCCCCCGCCCTTGCCGAGCGCTTCCGGCCGGCAGGAGCGTGAGCTGCGGCCAGTGCTGGAGGAGCGCGCTGGCGGGAGTGTCCACGATTTCGATGAGTTTGAGGCGCCCGCCGGTGCCGGCCACGAGCCGTAACCGCGAGGGAGCCAGGTCCAGCGCGCGGGCCACGGTGACCAGGACGGCCGTGTTGGCAGCGCCGTCGGCCGGCACAGCGCGCACCCGGACATGCAGCCGCCCGAGTTCGTCCGTACCGTCGACGGCATCAACACCGGCACGCGGCGTGACGCGCACGCGGAAGCGCAGCCGTTCCCTCACGGTTGGGCCAAGCGCTCGCCGAACAGCGCGCGTCCGATGCGTACGACGGTGGCTCCCTCCTCCACCGCGACCTCGAAGTCATCACTCATGCCCATCGACAGGCCTGGTCCGAGGCGCGCGTCGACGGCGCGCAATCGTTCGCTCAGCTCCCGCAGCGACCGGAATGTCCTGCGCGCGTCCTCGGCCCGGGCGACTCGCCGGCCGACGGTCATCAGGCCGCGCACCTCCAGACCGCCGATGCTCAACAGCCGCGCCGCGCCGGCGACGAGCTCCTCGGGACCGAAGCCGAACTTGTCGGGGTCGCGGTCGACATTGGTCTCGAGGTAGACCGGCAGCATCCGCCCCTCCATCGTGGCCAGCCGGCCGAGCCGTTCCGCCAACGACAGCGAGTCGACCGAGTGAATGGCGCTGAAAAGCCCGACCGCCACGCCGGCCTTGTTCGACTGCAGGTGGCCGACCATGTGCCAGCTGGCGCCGTGGAGGTCGGACTGTTTGGCCTGCGCCTCCTGCACGCGGTTCTCGGCAAAGGTGGCCAAACCCGCGGCCATCGCCGCTTGCAGCCGTGCGACGCCGACCGACTTGCTGACCGGCAACAGCGCCACGCTCGCCGGATCACGGCGCACACGGTCACAGGCGCGCCCGATGCGACTCTCCAGTTGCGCCGCCGTCGCGCGCAGCGCGGCCGCTTCAGGGCTGCGCGGATCCGCTTTCGTGCCGCTCAGCGCGCCGATCGAGCGGCGCGCTCCAGGTCAGCGATGCCGCCGCAGGAAGGCGGGAATGTCGAGATCCTCGACTTCCACCTGCGGCCCGCGGCGCGGCTCCATGCCGGCACGCGGCTGGCCGGTGCCGGGAGCGCCGGAGGGTGTTGCTGCGGCAGACATGGCCGCCGGCGCAGACGCGCTCTCCGCACCGACCGGGATCGCGGTCGGCTGGCGCACCGATACATCCACCAGGTCATGGTCGCGTGCGGCACGTAGCGACCCGGCCACGTCGACCGAAGCCGGCGCGAATGTCCGCACCGCGTCGCGCTTGCGCGAGGCGTCAAAGCCGGTGGCGATGACGGTGATGGCGATCTCGTCGCCCATGCGCTCGTCGATGACCGTCCCGAAGATGATGTTCGCCTCCGGGTCGGCCGTGCTCTTGATGATCTCGGCCGCTTCGTCGACCTCGTACAGGGCCAGGCTGGGGCCGCCGGTGATGTTGAACAGCACGCCCTGGGCGCCGGAGATGTTGACCTCCAGCAGCGGGCTGGAGATGGCCTCCTTGGCGGCATTCGCCGCGCGGCCCTCGCCGCTCGCGCGGCCGATACCCATCAGCGCCGAGCCGGCGTCCTTCATGACCGTGCGCACATCGGCGAAGTCGAGGTTGATCAGCCCGGGCACCGTGATCAGGTCGCTGATGCCCTGCACGCCCTGGCGCAGCACGTCGTCGACGACGCGGAACGCGTCGAGGATCGACGTTTCCTTCTGGACCACGTCCTTGAGGCGGTCGTTGGGAATCGTGATCAGGGTGTCGACCTTATCGCGCAGCAACTCGGCGGCCTTCTCGGCGTTGAGCCGGCGGCGAGCCCCTTCGAACGAGAACGGCTTGGTCACCACGCCGATGGTCAGTGCGCCCAGGTCACGGGCGACCTCGGCAATGACCGGCGTCGCGCCTGAACCGGTGCCGCCGCCCATGCCGCAGGTGATGAAGACCATGTCCGAATCCTTGAGCGCCTCGTAGATCTTCTCGGCGTCCTCCTCGGCGGCGCGCTGGCCGATGCCGGGGTCACCGCCGGCGCCCAGGCCGCGGGTGATCTTGTCGCCGATGCGGATCTTGTGCGGTGCGTCCGACTGGAGCAGCGCCTGGGCATCGGTGTTGACGGCGATGAACTCGACGCCCATCAGCTCGGCGCGAATCATGCGGTTGACGGCGTTGCTGCCGCCGCCGCCGACCCCAATGACTCGGATCAGCGCAAAGTTCTCCGAGTCCGATCGCAGCGGCATGTTCAAACCCCTCCACCAAGCACGAAAAAGATGATTGCCCGGTCCTGGCGGGGCGCATCGCGCAGGATCAGCAGTTCGGCCGAGTATAGTCGCGCACCCCCCGCGGACAGGACGACTTTGCCCGCCGCCGTCCACTATTTCGACAGCGGGTGACGCTGAATTGTGGACGCAATGTGGAAAGTTACGGGCTCTCGTCAACACTCGATTGACGAGCGCCCGGTCAGCCGCCGATGAAGCTCAACAGGACGCGGCGAGCCTGGTTGTCCGGGTTGCCGTCGAGCAACGCGATCGACTGCCAGGTGCCCAGTTGCAGGCTGCCGTCGACGACCGGCACCGACAGCGATGGCGGAGCCAACAGCGGCAGCACGTGATCCGCACCGTGGCCGGCAGAGCCGTGCCGGTGGCGCCAGCGGTCGTCACGCGGCAGCAACCGGTCGAGGGCCGCCATCAGGTCGATGTCCGAGCCGGCGCCCAGCTCGACAACCACAACGCCCGCGGTGGCGTGCGGCACGAAGACGACCAGTATCCCGTCCCCCTCCCCGGCGACGAACTCGGCGCACGCCCCGGTCAGGTCGAACAGGCCACGCCGATCAGCGCTATGGACGGTGACTTCGCGATGCTTCACCCGTTGTCGCTGCGACCTACGGCAGCAGGCCGCGCGCCCAGTCACGCATGCGCCCGAAGACGCCCGGCGCTGGCGCGCTCTCGTAACGCGCGGGCTCATAACCGTGCACGGCGCGCGCGCCCCACATGAGCAGCCCGAGCGACGTGCTGAAGGCGGGCGTGAGCAGGTGGTCGGTCAGCCCGTCGACGCCCGTCGGACCGGCGACGCGGACGGGCATACCCAGCACCTCGCGGGCGAGGCGCGCCGAGCCGGCAAGCTGCGCTGCGCCACCGGTGAGCACCAGCCCGGCGGGCAGCATGCCGCGCGAGCCAGCGCGCTCGATCTCGTCGCCAACCTTCTCGAATACCTCGCGCATGCGCGCCTCGATGATCATCGCCAGTTCGCGGCGCGAGGCGGTCTCGCCTTCGCCACCGTCGCCGATCGCGTCGATTTCTACCTGCTCGTCCTCACCGACGGCCGCCGGGTCGGCTGTGCCGTAGTGGATCTTCAGCTCCTCGGCCGAGTTGAGGCTCGTCTTGAGCCCGATGGCCACATCGTTAGTGACGTTGTTGCCGCCCAGCGGCAACACTGCGGTGTGGAATGGCGAACCATCCATGAGCAGGGCAAGGTCGAGCGTCCCCGCACCGAAGTCGGCGACCGCCACGCCCAGCTCGCGCTCGGTTTCGGTCAGCACCGCATCGGCCGAGGCAAGCGATGCGCACACCAGTTCATCGATGCGCACGTCGGCGTGCTGGACGCACTTGGACAGGTTCTGAACGCCGGTCGCCGAAGCGTGGACGATGAGCGTCTCGACCTCGAGGCGTACCGCGCTCATGCCCTGCGGGTCCTTGACGCCCTCCTGTCCGTCGACCACGAAGCCGCGCGGCAGTACGTGCAGGACCTCGCGGTTGGATGGGATGGTGACCGCCCGGGCGACCTCCGTGGCCCGGTCGATGTCCTCGCGCGTGACCTCGCGGCGCGCGCCACTGACGGCTACCGCGCCGCGCGAGTTCTGGCTCTCGACGAGATTGCCGCCGACGGCCACGATCGCCGACTCGATGCGGTAGCCGGACAGCCGCTCCGCGGCCTCGCGCGCGGCGCGGATCGAGTTGACGGTCTGGTCGATGTTGATGACGACGCCCTTCTTGAGTCCAGACGAGCTCGCGGCGCCCTTGCCGATGACCGTCACCGCGCCGTCGCGGGTAACCTCACCGATGAGCGCCACGACCTTGCTCGTCCCGACGTCGAGCGATACGAGAACGGCTTCGCGGTCCACGTCTACATTCTGGCCTAAGCGGACGGAACCGGGGACGGCGTGGCGCGCGGTACGAATGTTCCGCAGCGATCATCGAGTGGCGAGAGGTAGATCGTCGCGACCTCGAGCTCATCGGCCGCCAACAACGAGCGCAGGCATTGCACCTGGAGGGCGATGACTCCCGGCGGGCGCAGATTGGCGGTGTACTCGCCGAAGACGGCACGCCAGTCACCCGACACCGGACGGACAACGTAGCCGTCGGTGTCGTCGGCGCTGACCGTCAGGGCGGCTGCGCTGCTGCCGACCTCGGCCGGGCCGAGGGCGGCCAACTGGAGCATGGCGCTCAAATCGACATCGTCGATGCGCTGGCCGACGGTCAGCTCGGGCGCCCACGCCTGGCGCTCGTCGTCGACCGCCGGTAACTCCGTGGGAGGCGCCTGACCAGCGACCAGCCGCTGCAGGACCACGCCGGTCTCGTCCAAGAGGTAGGCGCCGTCCGGCCGATCGATGACCATCACCGGCGCACGTTCCCTGATCGATATGGTCAGTTGTGCGGGCAAGCCAACCTCGACATCGGCAGAGGCAACCGATGGCAGCGCCAACAGCGCCCGCTCGATCGACTGCGTGTCCACGATGAATACGCTCGTGTGACTGCCGTTACCGATGCCGATTGCCGCGTTGACGGCCGCGGCATTGGTGTAGTGGACGCCGGAAACGCTGGGCTGGTCGGGGCCCAGGTCGAAGCGATCGCTGGTCAGCAGCCATAGGCCAGCGCCCAGCGTCGCGCCCATCAGCGCCGCGCCCCAGAAGCGCGCCCAGTTGATGCGCCCCACCCAGCCCCTCCGGCGCCGGCGACCGCCGGCGACCGGCTGACGTCCAACAAGATGCACGCTAAGGCAGGTCGGCGCGCGTCAGCGCGCGATGCGGTTGCAGCGCCGCTCGCTCGAGTGCCAGCTCGATGATCCGCTCGCTGATCGCGGCGAAGTCATAGCCACCCGCCCGGCACAGCACCGGGAAGAGGCTGATCGGCGTGAAGCCGGGGATGGTGTTGATCTCATTCAGGTAGAGCTGGCCGCCGCGGTCGAGCATGAAGTCGACCCGCGCGAAGCCCGTCGCCCCGATGGCCAGATAGGCGCGCCGGGCGATGTCGTGCATGCGTGCGCGCAGCTCGGGCGCAACCTCGGGCTGGTCGGTCGTCCGCGACACGCCCTCGCTGTACTTGGCGGCGTAGTCGTAGAACTCGTGGCCGGGAAAGATCTCGCCCGGGCCATAGCTCTCGAGATCGGCCGCCGAGTTACCCACGATGCTCATCTCGAATTCGCGCGGGTGATCGACGTACTCCTCGACGAGCACGCTGTCGCCGTATCCGAGCGCATCGGTCAACGCGCTGCCCAGGTATTCCGGATCGTCGGGATGGTGGACGATGGCGATGCCCACGGACGAGCCCAGCCGGGCTGGTTTGACCAGCAGTCTTGCGTCGGGCAACCCGCGCGCGAACTCGAGCAGGCGGCGCTGCACGCCAGTCGCGTCGGCCGCCCATTCCGTGGCCGACACCTCTGTCCACGCCGCCACGGGCATGCCCAGCGCCTCGACCAGGCGCTTGAACAGGACCTTGTCCATGCCCAGCGCCGACGCCGCGACGCCCGCGCCGGTGTAGATGAGACCGGCTGTCTCGCACAGCGCCTGGAGCGTGCCGTCCTCGCCGAACGGACCGTGGAGGGCGATGAACACGACCGGCGGCCGCTCCCGCGCAGCAAGCATTTCGAGGGCGGCAGCAGCACTCGACGGCCCGCTCGCACCCAGCTCCGGCGGCTGGTCGTAGGCGGTCGCCGGGTGGCGTGCGTCCATCGCTGCCGCGGGCAGTTGCCACCAGTGCCCATCGAGATCGACCAGCCAGCCCTCGACCGCGTGGCCACGCTCGGCCAGGGCAGCCGCGATGGCGCGGCCGGAGACGAGCGACACGTCGTGCTCCGCCGATGTTCCCCCGAGGACGACGGCGATGCTGGTCGGCGGCATGCCGTGCGGCCGCTTCACTCCGGCGCCCACCCCGACCAGTCACCGGCGAAAACGATCTCGAACACGAGTTCGAGGCCGGTCTCGCGCCTGACCGTCTCACGCACCTGCTCAGCCAGAGAACGCACATCAGTGGCCGTGCCCGCCTGATCGTTGACGATGAAGTTGGCATGCTTGTGGCTGACCACCGCGCCACCCACGCGCATGCCCTTGAGCCCGAGTCGATCGATGATCGCGCCGGCCGAGTCGCCGGCCGGGTTGCGAAAGACACTGCCGGCCGAGGGCAGGCCGAGCGGTTGGTGCTGCTGGCGCCAGCGGCGGATCTCGTCGAGCCGCGTGTCGATGTCGGCCGGCTCGGCCGGCGTCAGCTCGAAGGCGGCCCAGGTGACGACCTCGGGCGACCCGGCTGGGCTGTGCTTGAGGATGCTGTCGCGATACGCCAGCTGAAGCCCGCTGCGGTCGAGCGCGACCTCATCGCCGTCGGCGCGCAGGACGCCGGCCTCGGCCAGCACGTGCGCCACATCAGATTCATGGGCGCCGGCATTGGCCCACACCGCCCCACCGAGCGTGCCGGGGATGGCCAGGCCGAACTCGAGCCCGGACAGGCCTTCACCTCGGCACAGGGTGGCGGCGCGCGCCATCGGCAGACCCGAGTCGGCGATCAGGCGGCGCCCCTCGAAACGCACCTGTTGGGCACGGTTGTAGATGACCAGGCCACGCATGCCGGCGTCGCTGATGACCAGGTCGGAACCGCGGCCGAGCAGGAAGTACGGCAGGTCGCGCGACCGGGCGAAACGAACGATGGCGCGCAGCTCGAACAGGTTGTGCACCTCGGCGAACAGGTCCGCCGGGCCACCAACGCGCATGGTCGTGAAGCGCGCCAGCGGCTCGTGGCGCGAGGTCTTGACGCCAATGCGGCGCTGTATCTCGGTGCCCAGCCGGGCGAGCTCGGATTCGTCGCTGCCCACGACGGCGGCCGTCACGCGGCCGCCCGCGACAGTCTTTCGATGGTCTGCGGACTGGGCAGCGCGGCGCGCTCGGCGAGGGCCAGCACGAGCTCAGCTGCCGCGTCAGCGGCACCCGGGCGACCCAGCCCGCGCGCGGCCTTGCGCATCGCCTCGAGCTCGATCGGTTTCGAAAGCAGGGAGGCCGCATCAGCCAGCGCGTCGGCGTCGAACTCCTCGTCGGGCACCAGGCGGGCGGCGCCGGCTTCGGCCAGCGCCCGGGCGTTCGCCGACTGGTGTGCGTCGGCCCACGGATATGGCACCACCACCATGGGCAGACCCACGGCGGTTGCCTCGGCCAGCGTCGACGAGCCCGCCCGGCCGACCAGTAGGTCGGCCGCCAGCAGGGCGTCGGTCATTTCCGCGCGCAGGAAGGCGAAGGGCCGGTACCGACCGCGGACCGCGACCGGCAGCGCTTCGCGGCGGCGCAGTGCGTCGGCATACGCGGGCTGGCCGGTCAAGTGCACGACGTACGCTCGCTCAACGAGGCTCGGCAGCGCCTCGGCCACGGCCCGGTTCAGCCGGCGCACGGCCTGCGAACCACCGAAGATGAGCAGGCAGGGCAGGTCCTCGTCGAGGTGCAAGGCCTGCCGCGCGCCAGCTCGGTCATGGCCGGCGAAAGAGCGAATTGGAGTGCCGGTTACGAAACACAGCCGGGCGCCCAGGTCGGCGCACGTGTCGGCAAAAGACACCGCGGCCGCGCTGGCCAATCGGGCGCTGGCGCGCACGCTGCGCCCGGCGATCAGGTTGCCCTCCCAGATGACGCTCGGGATGCGCAGCGTTGCCGCCGCCGCGATCACCGGCACGGCCAGGAAACCGCCGGTGGTGAAGATCGCGCGCGGTCGGTAGCGGGCAAGGATCCCCAGCGCCTGACCGTACGACGCGGCCAGCCGGAGCGGATCGAGCACGGTGTGGATCGAGCGATCGGTCGTCCGCAGCGAGCGCAGCCATAGCAGCCGCAGCCGGTAGCCCTCCCCCGGCACGATCGTCGACTCGAGCCCGCGGTGACCACCAAGCCACAGGAACTCGCTGTCAGGCGCCCGATCGCGCAGGGAGCGCGCGACGGCCAGCGCGGGATACACGTGCCCGCCTGTACCACCGGCGGCGATCAGAATCCGCATGGTTCCAATTTCCTCTGGGCAGTGTCTCGCGCGAGATCGAGAGCAGGATACCGACGGCCACGAAGCTGACCGCCAGTGATGAACCGCCGAGCGACACGAACGGCAGGGTGATGCCGGTGACGGGCAACAGGACGACCACCACGGCGATGTTGATGAACGCCTGCAGCGTCAGCCAGGCGGTGATGCCGGTCGCCAGCAGGCGGCCGAACTTGTCGGGCGTGTTGAGCGCGATGCGCAGGCCGCGCCAGGCGAGCAGCACGTACAGGCCAATCACGGCAACGGCGCCAAAGAAGCCCAACTCCTGGCCGATCAGTGCGAAGACGAAGTCGTTGTTGGCGGCCGGCAGGATCACGGTGCCGGGCTGGTTGCTCTGGCCCAGGCCGATGCCCAGCACGCCGCCGGTGCCCAGCGCGAGCAGGCCCTGGACCGTGTGATAGCCGTTGCCCTGCGGATCCGCCCACGGATCGAGGAGAGTTTGCAGGCGTGATAGCGGGTAACCAAAGTGGGTCATGACCACCCACAAAGCCGCCGAGCCAACCGGGACAATGGCGGCCAGCTGCACCACGCTCGCGCCGGCGACGAAGAACATGGTGAAAGCCGTCAGCGCCAGGACGCCGCTCGTGCCCAAGTCGGGTTCGACCAGCACGAGGGCGAGCAAAGGACCGACGATCAACAGGAAGGGCAGCATCCCGTGCACGAATGAGCCCACGTTGCGCTCGTTGCGCGCCAGCCAATGGGCGAGGTAGACGACCAGCGCCAGCTTGGCGAACTCGCCCGGGTGCATGTATGGCAGCGGACCGATCTGCAGCCAGCGCGCCGAGCCGTTCAGCACTACCGGCTTGAGCGGCCCGATTGCCGGCAGCAGCACGACGACCAGTAGCCCGAGCGCCACCGCGAATGCCGGAATCGACACGAGGCGCAGGTAACGGAAGTCGATGCGCGTCATGACGACCATCAGGGTGGCGCCGAGCACGCCCCACATCGCCTGCGGGCCGACCACCGCGAACGGGTCGTGCTGGTCTATCAGCGAAGCAACGCCCGAACTCGAATAGACCATCAGGATGCCCAGCGCCGCCAGCGCCATGACGGCGAACAGAAGCACGTAATCGGGCTCGTGGCGCTCTCGTTGCGGCCCGCGCAAAGTGGCCGGCGTGGCCGGCTGCGCCACGCGCCGGGTGGCCTGCGCCTGACGGCCGGTGACGCGGCTCATCGTCCTATGCCCGCCAACGCGGCCACGGCCGCCTTGAACGCCCGGCCCCGATCGGCATAGTCGACGAACATGTCGAAGCTGGTCGCAGCGGGACTGAGCAGCACCGTGGCACGATCGCCGGAGCCGGCCAGCTGACGCGCCAGCGCGTCGGCCTGACGGACCGCGTCCGGCATCGATGAGGCGCGCTGGATGAGGCCCGCGCCGGCCGTCCGGAAGAGCCGCTCGAACTCGTCGGCCGTGGCGCCCAGCAGCACGACCGCCGTCGCCCGCTCAGCGACTTCGGTCGCCAACTCGGTCAGGTCGAGGTTCTTGCCCTGGCCGCCGGCGATGAGCACGAGCGGCTGCTCGAAGCTGCGCAGCGCGGCGATGACCGCGTCCGGCTGAGTGCCCTGCGAATCGTTGACGAAGGTGACGCCATCGATGGTCGTCACCAGCTCGAGGCGATGCTCGACGCCGCGAAAGTCGGCAACGGCCGCCCGCATGGCGTCGGGCGCGACACCGAAGAGCAGCCCGGCTGCGACCGCGGCAAGGACGTTGCTGACGTTATGCGCGCCGGGCAGCGCGATGTCCTCCAGCGGCAGCACGCGGCCGGACGGCCCGGTCATGGCGGTGCCACCGCCGGCGGCGGCAAGCCGCTCGACGCCGTCGCTCACCACCCAACCGTCGCGCACGCCCACACCGCCCGGCGCGGGGGCGCGCCGCGTGTACCGCACCGCCGGGGCCGCGCTGTGCTCGGCGAAGGCACGGCTGACCGGATCCTCGGCATTGAGCACCAGCCGCCCGTCGGCGGGCAGCAACTCGGCCAGCCGGCGCTTAACCGCGCGATAGGCGTCGAGGGTGCCGTGGCGGTCCAGGTGATCGCTGGTGACATGCGTGTACACCGCGACCAGAGTGCCGCGCCAGAGGGTCGGCAACTGCAATTCGGACAGCTCGAGCACGACCCGGTGCTGGGCCGTCAATTCCGGAAGTCGCTCGATCAGGGGCGTACCGATGTTCCCGCCCAGCACGACCGGAGCGCCTGCCGCCCCAAGGACCGCGGCCACCAGCGAGCTGGTCGTCGTCTTGCCCTTGGTGCCGGTCACGCCCACCGTCAGTGACGGACATAGGCGCAGGAAGAGGTCGACCTCGCTGACCACGGGCACGCGCGCCCGCGCCTCGAGTTCGACCAGCGCGGCGCGCAGCCGTGGCTCGGTCGTCGGGTAGCGGCTGTTGATGGACGGTGAGGTGCACACCAGCGCCTGGCCGGACAGCGCCGCGGCGGGGTCGACGTTCGGGCCGAGCAGCAGGCGCACCGGCCGCCCGTCGAGCGAGTCGATCTGATCGGCCAGTTGGTCGGCCGTGCGAGCGTCGTACCCGGTCACGACGGCGCCGCGATCGACCAGGAAGCGGCACAACGCCACGCCACTGCGCGCCAGGCCAAGGACCGCCACCGGATGGCCGGCGAAGGCGTCGAGATCGAGGCCGTCCAGCGCGATCGGCGTGGGGTGCTCCGCCACGCCGCTCACGTCGCCGGCACGAACGTCGAGAAGAAGAAGGTCACGCCGAGCATCGCTGCCAGCACGCCGACTATCCAGAAACGCATGGTGATCTTTTCTTCGTCCCAGCCGGCCAGTTCGAAGTGGTGGTGCAACGGCGCCATGCGGAAGATGCGCCGGCCGGTCAGCTTGAAGCTGGCGATCTGGAGGATGTCCGAGCCGGCCTCGAGCACGAAGATGATGCCGACCAGCGGCAGCAGCAGGATCTGGCCGGTGATCAGCCCGATCACGGCCAGGGTCGCGCCCATGGCCAGCGAGCCCGAGTCCCCCATGAACACCTGCGCCGGGTGGACGTTGAACCACAGGAAGCCGAGCAGGGCGCCGATCAGCAGCGCACACAGGACGGCGAGGTTCTGCTGCCCACCGAGCAGGGCGATGATCAGGTACGCCACGAAGGCAAAGATGAGCGTGCCGCCGGCCAGGCCGTCGAGGCCATCGGTGAAGTTAACGCCGTTGGTCGTGGCCACGATGGCGAGGGCGGCGAAAAGGATGTACACCCACGGCTGGATCAAGACGTCGCCGATGAACGGCACGGTCAGCGCCTGGACGTCGTACGTGCGCTGGATCTGGAAGGCGATGGCGCCCGACACGACCACCTGCCAGAGCAGCTTCTGCCGGATGCGAATGCCCTCACCAGTCGTCGCGTTGAGGTAGTCGTCAGCGGTGCCCAGGAAGCCCACCACGAGCAGCGTCAGGATCGGCGCGATCGTCTGCGGACCAAGGAACTCGTCGTGACCCACGACATGGAAGAGCAGCGCCGACACCGCCACGACCACGATCATCAGCACGCCGCCCATCGACGGCGTGCCCTCCTTGACCAGGTGTGAGTCCGGGCCTTCGACGCGGATGCGCTTGCCGAAGCCCAGCCGACGCAGCAGCAGGATGAACGGCGGCATCAGGATCACGACCAGGGCGAAGGTGAGCAGGATGGCCTGGACGAGCGAGGCGGCGACGTTCATCGCGCCGGTCCGCCGGTGCTCAGCAGGTCGTCGACGAGCAGGTCGTCCACCAGTAGGTCGAGCTCCGCGCCGCGCGACGCCTTGACCAGCACCACATCGCCGGCCTGGATAACCTCGCGCAACAGGTCGAGCGCCGCGCCACGATCACCCACGGCCAGCACGACGTCGGCGGCCATGCCCGCCTGGCGCGCGGCTGCGGCATAGACATCGGCTTCCGCCCCGATCCCCAGCAGCACGTCGGCGGTCTGGGCGGCGTACCGGCCCACCCGCTCGTGCGCCTCCGCGCTGGCGTCGCCCAGCTCGAGCATCTCGCCCAGCACTGCGACGTGGCGGCCGGGCAGACTGGCCAGCGTATCGAGCGCGGCGAGCATCGAGTCAGGCGCGGCGTTGTAGCTGTCGTCGAGCAGGCGCCAGCCGCCGGCATCGACCAGCGCCGTTCTGTGCGGCGCACCCCATGGCCGGGCGAGGCCGCGCACGATGAGCGGCACGCTGAGACCGGCGGCGATGGCCACTGCGGCCGCCGCCAGGGCGTTGTGCACGCTGTGCCGGCCGAGCCCGCGAATCGCGGCTTCGCGGCGGCCGGCCGACGTGACCAGCGTGAAGCGCATACCGCTCTCGCCCCCCGACCGGACGTCGATGGCACGGACATCGGCGGACCGGTCAAAGCCGTAAGTCAAGACTGCCACACCGGCAGGCGCTCGAGCGGCCATGCGTCCGACGCGCTCATCGTCCGCGTTGAGCACGGCCGTGCCGCCGGCGGGCAACGCCTCGACCAGTTCACGCTTGCCGCGCTCGATCGCTTCGAGCGAGCCGGCGCGCGAGAGGTGCGTGTTGCGCACCGCGGTCACCACGCCGATCGACGGTCGCGCGATGGCCGCCAGCTCGGCAATGTCGCCAGGCGTGTACATGCCCATCTCGAGAACCGCGGCCTCGTGCTGCGGGCCCAGGTTCAGCAAGGTCAGCGGCAGGCCGATCTCGTTGTTCTCGTTGCCCGCGTTGCGCAGCACCGTCCAGCGTTCCGCCAGCACCTCCGCCGTCTGCTCCTTGGTCGACGTCTTGGCCAGCGACCCGGTGATACCTACGACGAGCGGGCTGAAGCGGGCGCGCCATGCCGCCGCCGCTCGGCGCAGCGCCGCGCCGCCGTCGTTGACAAGGACGATTGCCGGCGACGGGCCGGCGGCGGCAAGTGCTTCCATATCGGCGCCGGCCGGACGGCTGCTGACGACCAGCGCGGCGGCTCCGCGGTGCGCAGCGTCAGCCAGGAAGCGGTGACCGTCGGCGTGCTCGCCGGGCAACGCGAAGAAGGCGTTCCCGGGTTCGACCCGGCGTGAATCGACCGCGCCGCCGTGGATGGCCGCGCTGCCCGACTGGATGACCTCGCCTGCCACCGCGTCGGCAAACTCGTCCAACTCGAAGCCGCCGTCGGGATCTGGGCTGCGCTCAATCAAGGCTGGCCATTCTCGCATCGGCCGGCCTATTGCACGCTCGGCTGGTCGCTGGAAGTCGGCTGTACGTAGCCGGGCAGGGCCGGAATGTCGAGCGCGGCGATGGTATCCAGCCCGACATGACGGAAAAGCTCGTTGGAGGTCTCCTGCAGCGTCATGCCCCAGCTGACCTTGACGTGCGGCTCGGTGTCGTGAATGCGCACCAGGATGATCGCCTGCGGATCCGGGTTGCCGATGAAGCCCACGAAGGTGTGGTTGTAGGTGTCGGGTAGCCATTCGCCCGAGGCCGTATCCCAGATCTGGGCGGTGCCCGTCTTGCCGCCCACCACGTAGCCGTCGATCTTCGTCTGCGGAGCGTAGCCCGGACCGGCATCGACGACATGGATCATCAGCTGGCGCAACTGATCCGATAGATCGTTGCTGATGACCTGGTGCGCGGCGGCAACTGCTTCCGGCTGGCCGTCGAGCGAGGCGTAGACATGCGGCTGGGGCAGGTAGCCGCCGTTGACCATCGCGGCATACGCCGTCGCCAGTTGCAGCGGCGTGATCGCCACGCCCTGGCCGAAGGCGTGGTTGACCAGGTCGATCGTCTGCCACGGCGTGACCGACGGATCGGTCACGAGCCCGGACAGCTCGCCACCCAGCTCGATCCCGGTCGGCACGCCGATGCCAAAGCGCTGCCACATCTGGTAGAGCACCTCGGATGCCGTGGCGGTGGTCGGGCCGAGCATCATCGCCACGCGACCGGTGGCCACGTTGCGCGAGTGCGCAATTACGTCCTGGAATGAAATCCAGCCCATGCCGTGCAGGTCGCCGTCGTGCACCGTATCGGGCCCGATGTGCAGCGCCTGGCTGTCGAGCACGGGCGTGTACATGTTGACCACGCCTTCTTCGAGCGCCGCGGCAGAAGTGAACATCTTCATCACCGAGCCCGGCTCGTAGACCTCGCCGATGATCGGGTCATCGAAGAGCGTCGGGTCGGACTGCGCAACGCTGGCGTAGCTGTTCTCGTCGTAGCCGGGCACGGAACCGTAGGCCAGGATCGCGCCGGTGTACGGATCCATGACCAGACCGGTCACCCGCGGCGCACGGTCCGCCACCCATGCTGCGTAGAGTTCCTTCTCCAAGCGCAGCTGCAGGCCGGAGTCGATGGTCAGCTCGACATTGCCGCCAGTCTGCGGCAGCGGCGGATTGGCCGAGGCATCGGCGGTCAGCGGCGGCGCGCCGGCGAGCAGCGCCTGGCTGGCCTCCTCGACGCCATAACGACCCTGGCCGTCGTTGGTCACGAACCCGAGCAGTTGACTGGCCAGCGTCGTGTCGGGGGCTCCGCCGGGGTCGGGATAGACACGCACCGGCTCAGGTTGCAGGCCCAGCTCGCTCAGCCCATCGTTTTCGAGTCCGGCCTCGAGTCCGGCGCGAATGAGTTGGCTCTGATCTTCGGTCAGCTGGTGGGCGACGACCAGGTAAGGAGGCGGTTCCGGGGCGGTGAAACTGGCGACGAGGCTGTCGGTCTGCTGCTGCGAGAAGCCGAGGATCTGCGCCACTCGCCGCGCGACGGGAGCGCGGTCACCCTCGGCGAGCATGTCCGGGTAGGCGGCCAGCAGGTCACGGTAGGCGGTGGTGGCGAGGATGTTGCCGTTGCGGTCCAAGATGTCGCCGCGCTGGACCTGGGCCTCGGTCGAGGTGGCTAGTTCGGCATCGGCTCGCTGCTGCAGCTCGGCGGCCTGGCCGATTTGCCAGTATGCAAGTCGCAGCACGAGCGCCGACGCGACCAGCACCAGGGCGCACAGCAGCGCCAGCAGCCGCAGCCGGCCATCCGTCCGACCGAGCATCGGTCAGCGCGCCGGCAACCGGACCCCTGGGCCCAGTTGGTCTAGGCCCGACCGCTGGGCCTGGGCGAGCACATTCGCCTCCGCGCCCCACGTCAGCACGTTGGTTTCGAGGTTCTGTACCTGGCGATGCAGATCGTCGCGCTGGCTGACGAGCTGGTCTATCGAGAGGTTGGTGGCTGCCAGCTGAACCGCCTGCGCGAGGTAGACGAGGCTGACCAGAAATACGACCAGAACGACCGCCATCAGGATTGCCACCGGGTTGCGCCGGTTCCCGGCGCGTGACGGGCTGGACAGGCGCCGGCGCGGGACGGCGCCGACGCCGACGCGACCGGCCGGCACCGCCCCTGGGCGCACAGGAGGGGAAGGGCGCGCGCCCGCCGGTCGCCCGGCCGCCCGTCGGGCGGATTCGGGAAACCGTACCGCGCCTGGTAGCGGGCGCGCGCCGCCAAGGACCGTCATCTGGTTTGGCCGCCCAGCCGACCATCCAAATGTCGATCTTCAGCGTCGAGATTGATCAAGCCCCATTCGAGGGTGTTTTCATTGACCGGCCATTCGCCTCGGCCGGCTGAGTCGGGCCGGCGCTCGCGCAGCTCATGCTGTCGGCGGCCATAGTTGCGCCGCCGCTGGCCCTGGTGCCGGTGGCCCATCCCGCGCCGCCCTCCTCTGCTCGCCGCTGCCCTACGCCGCCAGCCGTCGCGCAGCGCGCAGCAGCGCGCTGCGCGAGCGCGGGTTACGCGCCACTTCCTGCGGCTGTGGGCGGCGTGGCTGGATCCCCACGGGTGCGAGACGCGGCGAACGCCCGCACACGCACACCGGCGCCTGCGGTGGACAGATGCAGCCCTTGCGTTCCGCGGCGATGAAGCGCTTGACGATGCGGTCCTCCAGCGAGTGGTAGCTGATGACCGCCAGCCGGCCGTCGCCGCGCAGCACGTCGACCGCCGCGGCGAGGGCCACCGGCAACGTCTCGAGCTCACGGTTGACCGCGATGCGCAGCGCCTGGAACACGCGCGTGGCAGGGTGGACGCGCCGTCGACCGCGAGGAGGAACGGGAGCGACGGCGGCCACCACATCAGCGAGCTGTCTGCCGGTCATGATCTGTTGTCGGCCGCGCCGGACCACGATCGCACGGGCGATCCGGCGTGCCTGCGGCTCCTCGCCGTAGCGCCGAAAGATGTCGGCCAGCTGGTCCTCGTCGAGTTCATTCACCAGCGAACTGGCGGGCACGCCCCGGCTTGTGTCGAAGCGCATATCGAGGGCGCCTTCGGATCGGAAACTGAACGAGCGCGTCTCGTCGGCTAGCTGGTACGAGCTGAGGCCGAGGTCGAACAGCACCCCGTCGGCGGGTCTGAAGCCTGTCGCGCCGGCCACCGGGCCGAGCTCCTCGAAATTGGCCTGGCGGAGCGTCACGCGATCGCCGAAGCCGGCCAGCCGGGTGCGCGATCTGGCGATGGCCGCCTGATCGGCGTCGAGACCGAGCAGGCGGCCATCAGGTTGGTTGGCCTTCAGGATCCGCAAGGCGTGCCCACCACCGCCGACGGTTGCATCTATCTGGAGACTGCCGGGAGTGGGTGAAAGGGATTCCAACACCTCTTCCACCATCACCGGCAGGTGCCCTTCCTCCACGTCAACTGCCGTCGGCTGTGGCTCCTGCGAACCCTGAAGGCTCATCTAGTGGGGCCCTATATGCCCAGGTCGCCGATGCGCGCGGCGAACGTCTCGGGGTTGGCCAGGTCAGCGCTGTACTCCGCCCAGCGCTCGGGCGGCCAGAGCTCGACGTGCTCGCCTGCCCCGGCTACGACGACCTCCGACCCCAGACCGGCGAATTCGCGCAACGCGCCCGGCAGCACCAGCCGGCCCTGCTTGTCGAGTTCGACCTCATAGGCACCGGAGAAGACGAAGCGCGAGAACGCGCGGGCGCTGGCGTCGGCAAACCGCAACCCGGAAACGCCGCCGGCCAGCTTCTGCCACTCGGCATCGGGAAATATGGCCAGGCAGTTGTCGATCCAGCGGCTGACGTGGGCACCGGCGTCGAGCTCGGCGCGGAACCGCGCGGGCACGGCTACGCGCCCCTTCGAGTCGATCGTGTGACGGTACTCACCGGTGAACACGCGATTACCTCTGACCGGCCACTGCCCTGGACTCGGAGTAAGCAGTCGTCCTCACCACCCACGGCGATCTTTGCCCCCGGGTGATCGAGCGACTTCCACCCTGTCTCCCCACTTTGATCCACTTTGGACCACTTCGCCGCATGATAGTGGGCTGTGCCGCCACGTCAAGCCCCAATCGGCACACTGGTCACCGCTTGGCTGGCGTTGCCGCCTACGCGGGCGGGCGCTCGTAGCCGCGTGCGGACATGCGCCTGTGAGCGCGGCGTCGCGATCGAGGACGAGTGGGACGGCCGGCCGCCTGCAGGCCGGCTAGGTCAGCGCGACGAAGATCCAGACTCCGGCGGCTACGCCGACGACGACGGCCGCCACGATCAACCCGGCCATGAGCACCGACATCCTCCCGCCCGGCGTCCGGAGAAAGCTCACGACTGGGTCCGGTCGAGCAGCACCTGTTTGGCGCGCTGGTATTCGTGATCGTCGAGCGCGCCGCTCTGGTGAAGCCGCGCCAGGCGCTCTAGCTGCGACACGAGATCCGCCGTGGCGGTTGCGGGTGTCTCGCCGGGCCATATGGTCCAGCCCGAATCGCCGGGCCGTGGCCCGACGTGGCCGGCCAGGCTGTTGCGCGCGGAACCCATCCGCCCGGTGTGGCCGAAGGGTGAACCCAGGGCGAGCGGCCCGAGACCCATCAGCACGAACAGCACACCCGGGATGAGCCAGCCCCACACCACCCCGTCGGTCGCATCGAACACTCCGTACTGCAGGAAGTTCCAACCCAGGCTCAGGAACAGGCCGGGCCACAGCAAGCCGACCAGCGCGGCGTACGGCGGACCCAGCGTGGTGCCCTTGGCGGCGACCACGGCGCCGGAGCCGATCAGGCCGAAGATGGCCAGCGGTAGCAGCAAGGCGATACCGTCAGGGCATGGCGTCTGGATCTGATACGGCCCGCCTTCAGCGCAGAAGCCGCCAACGTCCATGACCGCACGCATGGACAGGAAGATGATGGCCAGGCTCGCGACCGCGCCCACGACCCCCACGAGGTAGACGACGGCATCCACCACGCCGGGCTGCCGATGCTCGGTGTCGACCAGGTCCACGGGGCGGATGCTACCGACTGTCACGCGCTCTTAGTACTGCTGGTTGCCTTGGCGCACCAGCCTTCCAGGCCTAACCTGCCACCCATGGCAATCATGGCCCGCAGTATCGCCATTGGTGAGCGCCCGCCGGCAGGTCCGGCTGCGCCGCTGCGTCGCTGCACGTTCCGCAAGATCACGACGCTCGCGCGAGCGCGCAGCCTGCCCGTGTATGAGGCTGTGTGCACCTTCCCCGATCGCCGCGCGCCGGCCACGCTGGGCGACCTCGACTCGGCGCGCTCGATATGCGAGGCGTGCACCTTCAACGGCCTGTTCCGGCCCGACTCCGACTGAGCCCGCCCAGGCCGGCCGGCAAGATGAGCCAGCGAGACGATCTGTAAGCCGAGTTCTGTCCCGCGCTAAGCGCGGGGACGGTCATCCATCTACGGCGGCGGTTGCCCGACGCCTCTAGCGGCCGACCCGAAAGCGAGGCGACGCACCCCTGCCAGGCTTGCGCCTGGCGCGCTTTCCTATTTGGCCTTGCTCCAGGTAGAGCTTGCCCGTTTCACCCAGCCCAACCGGTTGCCCGGTCTGCCGGCTCGTCTCTGTGGCGCTGGTCCTCGCCTCTCGGCGGACGGGAGTTACCCGCTACCCTGCGTCGCGGAGCTCGGACTTTCCTCGTGTCGGTAACGGCTTGCGCCGACGGGACACGCGACCGTCCAATCGTCTCGCTGGCCTCGAGATTCTACCGTGGCGTCGCGCCTGCTCAGCCTGCGCGCCTACTCAGCCTGCTACATCGCCTGCGCGAGGTCGCGCAGGATGTCAGCCTGATCGGGCGTCAACCAGCCGGGTTTGACCCATGCGGACACACCGGCTTCGTACGCTTCAATCAGCCTGTTTCTGGCCGTTGATCGCATATGCGGAAAGATGGCCCGCAAAGTTGCACACGCAGCATTGCTCACTCGATCAACCACATGGCGCGCAATCCGCCCGAGCGACAGATATCTGTGCGAACTCTCGACGAACTGCTTTGTCAGTTGACATAGATCACCGACGGCAACGTGGACGCTGAAGGTGGCCGATGCCGAGCCGCCGTTTCCCGCCCTGTCCGTAGCCTGAGCCTGCACCGTGTGCGATCCGGCCCCAAAGGTCCATGCCGGAGCGGCGATGGACGTGCAGGTGCTTGCGGCGACGCCCGATGTTGCGTCTTCCGCATCGCAATCGATCGCAACGTCGTCCAGCAGCTCGTAGCTGCCGGCATTGCCGACGAAACTCACGGTCGGAGCAGTGGCGTCGAGCTTCACCTCCGCCGTTACTGGAGAGGTGGAGTTGCCTCCGGCGTCCGTGGCAACACACGATATGTGGGCGATCCCATCGGTGAGGATGGAGAAGGCTCCCGACGCTGACGGGGTCCCGATCCCGGACTTGTCCAAGGCCAGCGATCCGCAGCCGATCGAGACTACCGCGCTTAGACCCGTGCTGACATCGGTCGCCGACACGGTGCCCTGGACGGGAGCGGACACGAACCAGCCATTCTGGCCGTCTGGTGTTCCCGCGTTCGGCGCATCCAGCGTGATCGATATTGAGGGTGGCGCCAGGTCGGTCGAAGAAACGAGGGCTACGACGTAGTCAGAGAAGTGTCCTGCTACGCCGCGGAAGCGAATTGACTGGGCATCCGTTGGATTTGAGACTGGCTGGCCATCCGAGCCCAGGAGGTCGCGCTTCACGCATCCGTCCGTATCCGGAGATTGGCTAACAGTGCAGACCGCGAGTGCCTGATACGTTGCATCTGGCGCGTCACCTTTGACGGCGACTGTTGCACTGCCATTCTCGACCCCAGCGAGCAGGGCCACCGAAGTGTTGTGGTCGAGCTGGGTGAGATCGACCGTGAAGGTGAGCTGCGCGTCCACGTTCAGCGTCGGCACAGCGAACGAGAACTGATAGCCGGCGACCGGATCGATCTGCGCAGCGCCTCCGTCCGCAGCGCTGCCGGGTTCCGCGCCGGTATCGCTTTGGCGTTCGATCGTGAACGTAACAGGCTCAACGAACGCATCGTGCGGTAGAACCACCTGCATCGAGGCCGTCCCGCCCAGAATGCTGACGTCGGTAGTGCCGTCGCCCGTCTGCGCGGACACCGAGTCCGATCCGTTGCCCGTAATCGTCTCGTCGCCGCCCACCATGACGCCGCTCAGATCGACGTCGCCGGCGGTCTCGAGGTTGATGTCGCCGCTCGCTGTCGTGAGGGAGGAGAGGTCGACCACGGTCGTGGTGGCGTTGTCGCCGATGTTGATGGCGCCGGCGGCGGTCGTGAGCGAGGAGAGGTCGATCACACTCGTGCTGGCGTTGTCGGCGATATTGATGGCCCCGCCGGCGGTCGTGAGCGAGGAGAGGTCGATAACGGTCGTACTGGCGTTATCCGAGATGTCGATTGCGCCGGCGGCGGTCGTGAGCGAGGAGAGGTCGATCACACTCGTGCTGGCGTTGTCGGCGATATTGATGGCGCCGCCGGCGTTCGTGAGCGAGGAGAGGTCGATAACGGTCGTACTGGCGTTACCCGAGATGTCGATGCTGCCGCCGGTCGTGGCGAGGGAGGCCAGATTGATGGCCGTAGCTGACGTGTCGCCCGTGATACGGACGCTGCCGCCCACGTGCTGGAGGTTGGGTAGCGAAATCTCAACGCAATTGGCGACGTTGTCGATGATCAGATTGCCACTAATCACGGTCAGCTCGACGAGTTGCGGGTCGGTGCAATCGTGGACGATGACATCACCGCTTGGAGACGCCGTCAGGGGCTGCCAATCGGGCGTGGTCTCGTTGTAGGCATCATCAGTGAGCGGCGTGATCGCCGTCCCGTCCGAGTTCATGACGAAGATCTCCCCGTCGCCACTCGGCGGTGCGCAACAGAAGGGTGCTTGCGCCATGAATACGATCTGCAGCCCGTCGGGCGACCAGGCCGGGTAGTCGTAGTAGGCGCCCGAAGCCGCGTCGAAGGTCAGTTGAGTCTCATTGGCGCCGGAGGGATCGATGGAAAAGATGTTTCCGTCGCCGGCGAACACGATCCGCGAGCCGTCCGGCGACCACGCGGGATGGCTGCGATCGAAGACCGTCGCGTCGCTGCCCGGGAACGTGATTTGGGTGAGGTTGGATCCGTCGGCGTCCATCACGTAGACCTCGCCGAAGGGATCGTCGCCGTTGAATACGTCCACCCTGTCGAAAGCGATCCGCTGTCCATCAGGGGACCACCGTGGGTCACTGTTCCCAATGCCGATACCGCCCTGGGTCAGCGCGGTTACGCCGCTACCGTCTGCCTGCATGACGTAGATGTTTTCTGGGCCTGCGCCAGTCGGCCCTCCTGAAAAGGCAAGCTGTTGTCCGTCGGGCGACCAGCTGGGGCTCATCGCGCGTCCAGTGCTGCTGGTCAGCTGCGTCCGACCGGAGCCGTCCGCATTCATGGAGTAGATCGCCGTGGTCGCCGGCCCCGTCGACGCGGTGAACGCTATGGTCTGCCCATCGGGCGACCAGGCGGGCTCTTCGCCTCCGACGTTGCTCGTGAGGTTGGTCGCATCCGAGCCATCGGCACTCATCACCCAGATATCAGCTGTGCCGGCGGCGTAGCTCATGAATGCAATCTTTCCGTTTGCGCCCGGGTATGACGCCTGGGCCGGAGTGCCCACAAACGGAGTGAACACCAGGCTGACGACCAGTGCGCTGAGCGCCAATCGCTTACTCATTCCTCGACCTCCCTGATCGTCTTCCTAACCACCAGTGGCCCGAGTTGGGCCCGGCTGGCGGCATCGCGCACGGCGGCGGCGCTGGGGCCTTCGAAGAGAAAGAAGCAGGCCTCGTCCTCCGGCACGAAAATCGCACGCAGGAAGCGCAGCTGGGCCCCGTCACGGCGCATGTCATCGGTGACCTTTCGGGCACGGGCGGTGGCCTGCTGAAGATCCCGCCATCCCCTTTCAGGACGTCGAAGCTCGACCATGTACCGCGCGAGCGCATGCATCGGGACGACCGTAGGCCCGTGCTGACCGGGCGCGAAAGTGTGGAGATCCACACTTATTGGCTTCAGCTACGCAGGCGCCTCGCGAGCTGCGTTCGCGAACGGACGCCCAACTTGACGTAGATCTTCGACAGGTTGGCCTCGACGGCGCGAACGCTGACGAACAGCCGGGCAGCGACTTCCTTGTTCGATAAGCCCTCGGCGACGCATTCGGCGACACGGCGTTCGGTCTCTGTCAGACCACCCGTCGCGGCCGCCCTGCCCGACACGCGCGCCAGGTCGGCCGCTGCTCGCTCAGCCCATCTGGCCGCACCGAGCGCGTCGAAGATCTCGAGCGCCTTGGTCAGTGCGTCGCGGGCATTCGCCCGGCGTTTGGCACGTCGGGCAAGCTGTCCTTTGACGAGCAGCGTGCGTGCGAGCTCGAATGGCTCGTGCAGATTCTCGTGCGCCGCCAGGGCGGTCTCGATCAAGCGGTCGGCCGACTCCGGGTCGCCCTCGGCCGATGCGATCAGCGCCCCGCATCGCGCAGCCATGGCTACGGACCAAGGGCGGTCGCCGGCCCTTGAGTTGCGCAGCGTCTGCACCACCGCCTTTGCCTCATCGAGCCGGCCGGCGGCGGCGTAAGCCTCCGCAAGGACGTGCGGAACGGGAAAGATCGATAGGTTGCCCAGCCCGCCTTGGCGCATGAGCGTCCACGCCGGCTCGAGTGCATCGATCACCGCCGCCGCGTCGCCCTCGGCCAGGGCGACCAGCCCGAGCACGGCGCGGTGTGAGATCGTGTACCAGGTGTCGCCCGACGCCTCGGCTGTGGCGAGTGACTGGCGCGAGAGAGAAAGGGCGGCGCTGTGGTCTCCAAGCACCGCATACACGAGGGCAAGCGTGAACGCCGTGCCGCCGATCTCCTGGGGTTGCGCAGCCTGCTGAGCGTGCCCGAGTGCAAGGCGCGCGTTGGCCAGTGCGGCTGCGCTCTGGCCGGATCGCAACTGGGCCTCGGCGAGATGGGCGCGCGCGGCCGCCTCGATCGCCTCGAGCCCGTGTCTGTCGGCAATGTCAATCTCTTCGACGAACAGGCGGGCGGCTTCCTCGAGGTCGGACGCGTGCAGTCGCGCGCAGCCGAGCACCATGCCCGGCGAGTAGACGGTCGCTGAGGCGGGAGTCTTGTCCCACCGCTCAAAGGCACGCAACGCGCTGTCGGAAACCCCATATCCGAGCATCGAGTCCTCGAAACCGGCCTCGGCCAGGGCGGCAATGACGATTTGATTCAGCCCATCTCGTTCGGCCAGCTCGGCCGCCGCCCACACGTGTTCTCGGGCATCTTCCAGTCGGAACATGACCGACAGTGCGTCCGCGATCACGAGGTGGAGCGAGGCGATGAGCTCGTCGTCCCCTTCAGCATCGTCTAGGGCGCGCTCAATCTCGTCGACGAAACCGCCCACGCTGAGGGACGAGCCGACTGTCGAGGAGGCCAGTGTCAAACGTGCTCTTGCTCGCGCAGGCCCGGGAGGCAGCCGGGTGACGAGCGCGCGTGCGAGCGTGGCGGCTGCTTCAGTGTCGCCCGCCATCGACAGCGCTGCAGCTCCGCGAATCTCGCGCCCAGCGGCGATGGGTCCGTCGCGGGCAGGCGTTAGCTCAGCGGCTCGCACGAAAAACCTCGCGGCGCCCCCATGGTCGCCCAAGGCGCTGGCCTCCGCGCCCGCCTCGTCCAAGACGAGCGCGGCTCCCTCACTGGGCGCCGTTGTACAGCGGGCCACGTGATGGCCTCGCTCGATTCCGTTCTCGCTCGCTGCTGCGAGCCTACTGTGCGTCTCAATTCGCTCGTGCGGTAAGAGGGTCTCGTAGGCGGCGGTCGAAAGCAATGGATGGGTGAACGAAACGCGCGACCCATCGAAATCGAGAATGCCGGCGCGGCGTGCCGATTTCAGCCCCTCCGCGTCGACGCCAGCGCGCAGCAGGAGCTCGACGGAGGGATGCAGGGCGGTCGCCGCGACCTGCACGGCCAGTCGGGCCGGCGGGTCGAGCGCCTCGACGCGGTCCATCAGGACGCGCGCCAGCGTGGATGGAAGAGTTACCGTCGCGCCATCAAACGCTCTCGTGCGCGCCAGCTCAAGCGCGAACATCGGGTTGCCGCCCGACACGGAGGCGAGCGTCTCAAGGTGCGGTCGAGATATATGCTCGCCGAGCGCAGACATGAGAAGGCCGCCCAGCTCCGTCGTCGAGAGTGCTTTGATGTGGAGGCGCTCGATTGGCGGGCTCCATTCGTCGAGCACAGCGGGCCGAACGGCATCGGGCTGACTGTCGAAACGGGCCGTGACGAACACGCGTATTGGCTGGGGGGGCACCCGTCTCAGGGCGAAGGCGAGGATGGCTGCAGTCGGGCGGTCGAGCCATTGGGCTTCGTCCACCGCAACGAGCAAGCGCCCGTCGTGCGCCGCGCTGCGCACGAGCTCTAAGACCCCTCTCGAGAGCGCTTGCCAATGTACGGGCCTGCCGGACGACGCCCGCGCGAGGACGGATTCGATCGAGGCGCGCTGGGGACCCGGCAGCGGTTGGAGGTCGTCGTCTGACACGGCCTCGAGGAGATCGGCCAGGGAGGCGTATGGCAGCTCCAGCTCGGCCTGCGTCGGCCTGGCAGCCAATACCCTGAGCCCACCGTCGCGGGCGAGTTCGACCCCGCGCTCCCAGAGCGTCGTCTTGCCAATTCCAGCTTCGCCCTCGAGCACCAGGGCAGACGGAAACGCAGCCGAGTCCGAGACGAACCTCGTTATCGCTGCGAGCTCGTCCTGCCGCCCGATGATCTCCCGGGTGGGCCTTTCCATGGCCGCAGCGTACGACCATCGGCACTATGCGCCAATCGGAAACCAGAACCAACCCAGCGAAGGCGTGCACAAGCCCGAGCACCGTTGGGCGACACAGGTGCGCAATCGTCTCCCTGGTGGATCGCTACTGCCCGGTCTGCGGCCCCAGATCCAGGCGCCACTCGTTGCAGCGCAGCATGTGGCCCGGCGGATACTCGAATTCGCTCTGGCCGAGCTGCTCGAACCCAAGCTTGCGCGCGATGGCGTTCGAAGGTCCGTTGTCCACCGACGGATAGGCGAGCATGTAGCGGCGGCTTCCCTCGGCCCGGGCGAGCTCGATCAATTGGCTGCTCGCGGTGGCGGCGATGCCGCGCCCCTGCTGTTCCGGTACGACGAACCAGCCCATCTCCCAGGCGCGGCCGGAGCGCCATTCGCGCGACCAATAGCCCACCCAGCCGACCGCTTCGCCCGTCTCGTCGATGACGATCTTGAACTGGCGCGAGCCCTCCTTCTCGTAGCGGGCCTGTCGCTCAGCCAACTTGGCCGGACTCTCCGGACCACCCACGTGCTCGGTCATCGACGGCACGCCCAGCAGGCGCTCCCAGCAACGGCAGGTCGTTGACGCCCCACGGCTCCAGGTGCACGTATGTCTTGGTCAGCGCCAACTCCGCGCCTCGATCAGCGCGAACGCCGCCCGCCCGTCCAGTGCGTCGCGAATCCGGCGCTCGGTGAAGTCGGAGATGGGCGCAGGCAACTCGTCCAGTAAGTACCAACCCAGGACATCGATCTCCGGTGGTTGGGCGGCCGGCGCCGGTGCCCCGCTGGCGTCGCAGCGGAAGACGAAGTGCAACATAGGCCCGAACTCGTGGCCGGGCTCGAAGTAGACGCCGGTCAGCGGCCCGACCGATAGTGCGAGGCCGGTCTCCTCGTGTAGTTCACGTTCAGCGGCGGCGGCCGGCGACTCATTCGGCTCGACCAGGCCGCCCGGCAAGGACCATTCGTGGCGGCCGTACGTGTGCCGCACCAGGAGCGCGCGGCCGCGCGCATCGAAGATCGCGCAAGCGGCGCCGAGGATCGCGCTACCGATCGGCCCCGGGCCGTCCGCCTGCCATGCCGGCAGCTCGCCGGCCTCAGCGCGGGCCGCAGCCGCCGGATCGTCCAGCGCGAGGTTGGCCAGCGCGTCAGCAGCACGGTTCGAGGCACGTCGCTCGTGCTGGATCGACCACCTGTCGAAGCCGGCCAGCAACTGGTGCGCGCGATCGGCGAGTGGCTTGATCTGCGGGTGGCGAACCTTCCAGCGGCCGGACAACTGCTCGACGACCAGCTGCGAATCCAAGATCAGCTCGACCTCGCGCGCGCCGAGATCCCGGGCGCGCTCGAGGGCCAGGATCACGCCCGTGTACTCGGCGAAGTTGTTGGTCTGCGTGCCCAGCGGGCGGGCGATGACGGCAACCGGCGGACAGTCGGGGTCGTGCGCGTCAGGGCGCGCCAAGTCGATCAAGACGGCACCCGAGGCGGCCGGCCCGGGGTTGCCGCGTGCCGCACCGTCGGCCCGGATCAGGATGCGCGGCACGATGGTGCCAGCCTCGTTCAGACGGTCCGTCCCACGATGGCGCCCGACACCTGCAGGATGGCCTCCGTGATGTTGATGCCGCGCGGACACGCGTCGGTGCAGTTGAAGATCGTGCGGCAGCGCCACACGCCCTCCTCGTTGGCAAGGACATCGAGGCGCTCGTCCGCGCCGTGATCGCGCGTGTCGAAGATGAAGCGATGGGCGTTGACGATGGCCGCCGGGCCGACGTACGACGGCTGCGCCCAGAACGAAGGACAGGATGACGTGCACGCGCCGCACAGGATGCACTTGGTGGTGTCGTCGTAGCGCTCGCGGTCGGCCTGCGACTGCAACCGCTCGCGCTCGGGCGGCGGGTCGTCGTTGACGAGGTAGGGCGTCACGCTGCGGTACTTGGCGAAGAAGTCGTCCATGTCGACCACGAGGTCCTTGATCACCGGCAGGCCCGGCAGTGGCGCGACGGAGATCTTGCGACCCAGTTGGTCGACGCGGATCTTGCAGGCCAGCCGGTTGCGGCCGTTGATGAGCATCGCGTCCGAGCCGCATACGCCGTGCGCGCACGAGCGGCGGAAAGTCAGCCGGCCGTCGTGCTCCCACTTGACGCGGTGGAGTAGATCGAGCACACGATCCATGGGCTCCGACTGGACGGAGTAGCGCTCCCAATGCGCCTTGAGATCGTTCTCCGGGTCATAGCGCAGGATGCGCAGGTCAACTTGCATGGGTCAGCCGATCGTACCCAAACGCCACTTCAGTAGGTCCGCGGCTTGGGCTGGAACTTGGTGATGGTGACCGGCTTGTAGCGCAGGTCGGGCCCACCTTCGTGGCGGTAGATCAGCGTGTGCTTCAGCCAGTCGGTGTCGTTGCGCTCGGGAAAGTCTTCCCGGTAATGCGCTCCGCGGCTCTCCTGGCGGGCCAGGGCGCCGGCCACCGTCGCCTCGGCGCAGTCGAGCAGATAGCCCAGTTCGCGCGCCTCGAGCAGATCCGTGTTGAACACGGCGCCGGTGTCGTTGATGCGCACCCGGCGGTAGCGCTCGCGCAGCTCGCGCAGCTCGTGCGTCAAGGTTTCGAGGCTCTCCTGGGTGCGAAAAACACCGCAGTGATCCATCATCGCCGTCGCCAGCTCGGCCTGGATGTGATGCACGCTCTCGCCACGCGAGCGAGTGCGCACCGCCTCCAGTTCGCCGGCCACCTCGTCGGCAGCATCGACGGCCACCTCGGGCAGGGCGCCGCCGGCAGCCTTCACGTCGGCAGCCATCGAGCGTCCGGCACGCCGGCCGTAGACGAGGATGTCGAGCAGCGAGTTGGTGCCCAGGCGATTGCCGCCGTGGACGCTCACGCAGGCGCACTCGCCGGCCGCATACATTCCCGGCAGGACCGTGTTCTGCTCGTCGATCACCACGCGCGACTCGACGTTGGTGGGAATACCGCCCATGGCATAGTGCGCGGTCGGCGTGATCGGGATTGGCTGGGTGATCGGCTCGACGCCCTGGTAGACACGGGCGAACTCGGTTATGTCGGGCAACTTCTCGTCGATGACCTTCTTGCCCAGGTGGGTCAGGTCGAGGTAGACGTAGTCCTTACCGCCGATGCCGCGTCCCGCGCGGATCTCGCGGTAGATGGCGCGGCTGACGACATCGCGCGGGGCAAGGTCGAGCATCGTCGGCGCATAACGCTCCATGAACCGCTCGCCAAGGTCGTTGCGCAGGATCCCGCCCTCGCCGCGCGCCGCCTCCGACAGCAGGATGCCTATGCCCACGATGCCGGTCGGGTGGAACTGGAAGAACTCCATGTCCTCCAGCGGCACGCCGCGGCGATAGGCGAGCGCGACGCCGTCACCGGTAAGTGAGTAGGCGTTCGATGTGATGCGGAACATCCGCCCAAAGCCGCCCGTGGCAAACATCACGGCTGCGCTGCGGAAAATGTGGATTTCGCCGTCGGCGATGCGATACGCGACCACGCCGCGCGTCACGCCGTCCTCGACGATGACGTCGACCACGTGGTATTCGTCGAAGAACTCCACGTCGTGCTTGATGCACTGCTGATAGAGCGTCTGCAGGATCATGTGGCCGGTGCGGTCGGCGGCGAAGCAGGCGCGACGTACGGGCGCCTCGCCAAAGTTGCGCGTATGGCCGCCGAAACGGCGCTGGTCGATCTTGCCTTCCGGCGTCCGGTTGAACGGCAGGCCCATGTGCTCGAGCTCGATCACCGTCTCGATTGCCTCGTTGGCCAGGATCTCGGCCGCGTCCTGGTCGACCAGGTAGTCGCCGCCCTTGACCGTGTCGTACATGTGCCACTCGGGCTTGTCCTCTTCGAGGTTGCCCAACGCGGCGCAGATGCCGCCCTGAGCCGCGCCGGTATGCGAGCGGGTCGGGTAGAGCTTGGTCAGCACGGCGGTCTTGACGTGGTTGCGCGCCAGTTCGAGGGCGGCCCACAGCCCGGCACCGCCCGCGCCGACGATGACGGCCGGGTATTCATGCACGGTGACGTTCACGTGGGCACCCGCATCACATCGGGGACGGCAGTGTCAGCACGACGCTGGTGCCGAAGACGAACAGCACCGCACCCAGGATGTACAGCGCCCACAAGACGACCGGTCGCCACTCGGGCGAGCGAACGTAGTCGAGCACGACGGTGCGTACGCCCATGAAAGCGTGGAACAGCACGAGCATCAGCAGCAACCAATCGAAACCGCGCCAGAAGATGTTGTTCCAGCGCTGGTTGGCGATGAAGTCGGCCGTCTCCGAGGCTGGATCCCAGATGAAGTGCTGGATGCTGAAGTGGGCCAGGGCGAGCACGAACAGGCCCACCCCGCTGACGCGCATCAGGTACCAGATGAGGATCTCCCGGCGCGAACCGGTGGGCCGCGCGCGCGCACGGCTGATCGGCGAAATCTGCGGCGACGGCGACGCAGGCGGCGGCGTCTTGGCCACAGTCGAGTCGGTCATCAGGCGAGGCCCAACTGCTGCAGCAACGGCAGCCACACCGGCCGCATGATGATCAGCGCGCCGGGGACGCCGAGCGAGATGAAGATGACCCAGCAGCCCCACCACAAGATGCGGTGGTAGACGGTCATGGCCGGCCACAGGTCGATGATGATGATGCGCAGGCCGTTCAGCGCGTGGTACAGCAGCGCCGCGCCGAGCAATACCTCGAGGATGCGGCCGGGCAGGCTCGCGTAGAAAGTGAGCACGTCGTTGTACAGGGTCGGGTCACCGCCCACGAGGTAGATGTCGACGATGTGCAGGACCACGAACGCGAATATCGCAACGCCGCTGATGCGGTGGAAGGCCCACGCGATCATTCCCTCGCGGCCGCGATAGCGCAGCAGCATCGGCAGCCGACTCAACGGGCGGGCACCGCCGCGACACGCTCGGCGACCGCCTCACCGAAGGCGCGCGTTCCAGCGTTGCCACCAAGGTCGCGCGGCACGGTCCGCCCTTCGCCGATCACGTCGCGCACCGCCTGCTCGACCCGCTCGGCAGCGTCCGTCTCACCCACGTGGCGGAGCATGAGCGCGCCCGACAGGATGAGCGCCGTCGGATTGGCCACATCCTTGCCCGCGTACTTCGGCGCCGAGCCGTGAACCGCCTCGAAGACGGCGGCCTTCTCGCCGATGTTCGCGCCGGGCGCCACGCCCAGGCCGCCGACGAGTCCCGCGCACAGGTCGCTGATGATGTCGCCGTACAGGTTGGGCAGCACGAGCACGTCGTACAGCTCGGGCTTCTGGACCAGCTGCATGCACATGTTGTCGACGATGCGATCCTCGAACTCAATCCGGCCGTCGTAGTCGGCGGCGACCGTCCGGCAGCTCTCGAGGAACAGGCCATCCGACAGCTTCATGATGTTCGCCTTGTGAACGGCGGTCACCTTGTGCCGCCGATTGGCAAGGGCGTACTCGAAGGCGTAGCGGGCAATGCGCTCTGAGGCGCCGCGGGTGATGATCTTGATGCTTTCGGCGGCGTCCTTGCCGACGCGATGCTCGATGCCGGCGTACAGGTCTTCCGTGTTCTCGCGCACGATGACCAGATCGACATCGTCGTAGCGCGACAGGACGCCCTTGATCGAGCGCGCCGGGCGGAGGTTGGCGTACAGGTCGAGCGTCTGGCGCAGGGTGACGTTGACGGAGCGAAAGCCCTCGCCTACCGGCGTGGTTATCGGCCCCTTGAGCGCCAAACCGGTCTCGCGGATCGAGTCGAGCACGGCATCTGGTAGCGGCGTGCCCTGCGTCGCTATCTGCGACTCACCGGCGTCGACGCGGTGCCAGTCGAATGAGAGTCCGGTGGCCTCCAGCACGCCGACCGTCGCGTCAGCAAGCTCGGGGCCGATCCCATCGCCGGGGATCAGGGTGACGGAATAGGTCACGGCTCCTCCTCGCGCAGGTCAAAGCGCCTGCGATGCGGGAGACTCAGTGTAGGACGGCCGCCGACTGAGCGCCGCCCAGTCCCCGCAGTGCGAGGCGCAAGCTGCGCCAGAGCCGACCAGGAGACCGTCCGTCCACGGTGGCTACAATCGGGCGGTGAAGTTGCAGGAGTACCACGCCAAGCGGCTCCTGCTGGCCCAGGGACTCCCGGTCCCCGACTACTCCGTCGCAGACAACCCCGCCGACGCGCGCGCCGCAGCCGAGCGGTTCATCGCCGCCGGTAGCGGGCAGGTGGTCGTCAAGGCACAGGTGCTGGTCGGCGGCCGTGGCAAGGCAGGCGGCGTCAAGCTTGCGAGCAGCCCCGAGCAGGCCGAGCAGTTTGCCGGCCAGATCCTGGGTATGGACATCAAGGGCACGACGGTACGCCGCGTGCTCGTCGCGCCGGCGGCCGACATCGTCAAGGAGTACTACCTCTCGTGCGTGCTCGACCGCAGCGCCAAGCGCGTGCGCCTGATGGGTTCGGCCGAGGGCGGCGTCGAGATCGAGGAGGTCGCCGCGACCAAGCCCGAGGCAATCCGCCACGTTTATGCCCATCCACATCTGGGCCTGCTTGACTTCCAGGCGCGCCAGTTGGCGTTCGAACTGGGCCTGGGCGGGCCGCACCTGCGCGAGTTCGTGTCGATCGCCAAGGGCCTCTTTCGGACGATGGTCGATAACGACGCCGACCTGGTCGAGATAAATCCGCTCGCGATCGTCAACGAGCCGGCGGCGGATGGCACCGGCCGCCAGACGCTGCAGTGTCTTGACGCCAAGGTGACCATCGACGACTCAGCGCTCGACAGGCATCCGAACCTGGAAGAGATGCGCGATGTCGCGGAGGAGGATCCGGTCGACGTGACTGCGCGCGAGCAGGGCCTGTCGTTCATCCGGCTCGACGGCAACATCGGCTGCATGGTCAACGGTGCCGGGCTGGCGATGACCACGATGGACCTGATCAAGCGCGCCGGCGGCGAGCCGGCCAATTTCCTCGACATCGGCGGCGGCGCGAAGGCCGACAAGGTCGCCGCGGCCATGAGCCTGATCCTGGCCGACACGCACGTGAAAGCGATCCTGGTCAATATCTTCGGCGGCATCGCGCGCGGCGACGAGGTTGCCCACGGCCTGGTCGAGGCACGCGGCCAGCAGGAGCGCCACGTACCCATGGTGGTGCGTATCGTGGGCACCAACGCGGACGAGGCAGCGCTCATCCTGGCAGCGTCCGGCGATCCCGATCTGCAGACGGCCGAGTCACTCGACGAGGCGGTGACGAAAGCCGTGGCCGTGGCGACGGCGGGAGCGCCGGCATGAGCATCCTTGTCAACAACGACACGCGCCTGTTGGTTCAGGGCATCACCGGCCGTGAGGGCGCATTCCACGCCCAGCAGATGCAGGATTACGGCACCCAAATCGTTGCCGGCATGACCCCCGGCAAGGGCGGCCAGTTCGCCCTCGAGCGACCCGTGCCGGTGTTTGACACATGTCTCCAGGCCGTGCGTGAAACGGGCGCCAATACGAGCGTGATCTACGTGCCCGCGGCGGGCGCCCCGGACGCCATCCTCGAAGCAATCGACGCGGGCATTGGCACGATCTTCTGCATCACCGAGCACATCCCCGCGCTCGACATGCTGCGCGTGATGCCCGTCGTCGAGCAGGCCGGCGCGCGCCTGATCGGGCCGAACTGCCCGGGTGCAACCTCTCCGGGACAGGCCAAGGTCGGCATCATTCCGGGCAACATCCACCGCCAGGGCGGCGTGGGCGTGGTCAGCCGCTCGGGCACGCTGACCTATGAAGTGGTCGAGGCGCTGACGGAGGCCGGCATCGGCCAGTCAACATGCGTCGGCATCGGTGGCGATCCGATCGTGGGCTCGAATTTCATTGACATCCTGCCGCTCTTCCGCGCCGATCCGCTGACCGAGGCGGTGGTGCTCATCGGTGAGATCGGCGGCGACGCCGAGGAGCGCGCCGCCGAGTGGATGGCCAAGAACATGCAGGGCGTCCCGATGGCCGCGTTCATCGCCGGCCGGACGGCACCGCCCGGGCGGCGGATGGGCCACGCCGGAGCGATCATCAGCGGCGGCCGCGGCACGGCGGAGAGCAAGGTCGCGGCGCTCGAGGCGGCTGGCGTGCGCGTCGCGCAGTCGCCAAGTCAGATCCCGCAACTGCTCATCGACGCGGGCGTCAAGCCAGCGTAAGACGCGGCTCCAAACGGCCGCGGACACACTATCCTCCGCGGATCACATTTGAGGGGGCTGGAGAGGGCTGCGGGCCGGCGGACAACCGGTCGAGTCGCGAGGGAGGATCGTGTCTCAATTCAGCGGGTCGACCTTTGGTCGCTACTCGAGGCTATGGCTGATCATCACCGGCGTCATTCTGGCCATCGTCGGCGCGATCATGGCGATCGCCCTCGGCTCGGTCCCCTACGCCGGCGGCGCGATGTTGGCGACGGGCGGCTTCATGGCGCTCATCGGCATCATCCTGATCGTTGCCGGCATCGTCGTCGGCAACCGTGCCGCCGCGACTGACCAACTGCTCAGCACGGGCACGGCCGGCCAGGCCACGATCACCGGCATGACCCAGACCGGCATGTACCTCAACGAACAGCCGCAGATCTCGATGGACCTGATGGTCAGCCTACCCGGCCAGGCGCCTTATGCCGCCAAGCACCACGAGTTCGTACCGCTGATGCTGCTCGGCCGGCTGTCGTCCGGTGCGCCACTGAACGTGCGCGTTGATCCGTCCAATCCGCAGCGCCTGGCGATCGATTGGCAAACGACTGGCTTCTCCGCAGCGCCGGCGGCGGCTATGCAGACAGGAGCACCGGCGATAGCGGCCATGGCCGCGGGCATGCCGGTGGCGGCGATGGGGGTCGTGCCGGGCAGCGCTGCGCCGCCGGCCCTGGGTGCCGTCGACGAGAGTCTCAGCCAGGTTCAGGCGGCGCTTGCCGCGAGCGGCGTGCAAGGCGTTGCGGCCCCGTTTGCGAACGCACAGCAGGGCAACTTCACGGTCGAACAACTGCGCGCCTACCTGCGTGCGAGCGGCTTGCAGGCGACAGCCACGATTGACACGCTGCAGGACACCGGCCAGATCCAGGGCGACGAGCGCGTCTACGTGATCGAGATGACGCTCAACATCCCAGGTCAAGCGCCCAAGAAGCTGCCCAAATCGGCCGCCATGGTGCCGATCACACAGTCATTCAAGCTGCACCAGGGCATGACCGTGCCGGTGCGCTATGCGGCCGAGAACCCCGACCTGCTGATGGTCGAGTGGGACAAGCTCTAGCGTTCGGCAGCCGGCCCGGCTGAGTTCATCGCGAAGTCAAGGGCCTGCTCGCGCGACCACTGCCGGCCCTCGGCGTAGGCCGCCTCGAACTCGTCTGGCGGCAGGGCCTCGCGCGCGCCATGTTCTGGGTCAGGCAGGTTGATGATTTCGGCCGGCGTGAGGAAAGCTCCGCCTCGGTCGCGCTTGGCCTGCAGCGCGCCAGCCAGCCGCGCTGCGTCCGCCGGCCGCCCATCGAGCAGCGCGACGCTGCCGGCGAACTGCAACATCGCCGCGAACGACGACACGTCGCCGACTTCCATGAACACCTCACCAGCCTCCTGCAGCGCACGGCGGGCGCCCTCGACATTGCCAAGCTGGACCTCGATCGCGGTCAGCAATCCGAGCGTATCGGCCACCTGGAAGGTCATGCCCAGGCGCCGGTACTCCGGCACCAGGCCGGCAGCGGCATCGCGCGCCCGAGGTAGGTCGCCGGCAATCATGCCCACGGCCGCCTTGCCCTGCTCGATCATCAGCCAGCCGCGCTCGTCACCCAGTCGACGATAGATCGCCGAGGCCTCGTCGAGCAGCGCCGTTGCGGCGTCGACCTCGCGTGCGATGGCGACGGTAAAGGCCAGATCGAACAGTGCCAGGGCCACCCGCGGTTCGTCGCCTTCAGCCCGATAGAGACCGAGTGCCTCGACGTAAACGGAACGTGCCAGTTCGTGCTCGCCCTGCCAGTAGACGACGCCGCCATAGCCGGACAGGGCTCGGGCCCGGGCCGCGGGATGATCGGCCGAGTGAGGTGAGCCGAGCAGTTGCTCCAGCAACTGCCGCCCTTCGCTCAGCCTGCCGCGCTGCTGCCAGTAGCGCCACAGCGCGCCACCGATAAGCAGGCCGGCGGCCAGGTCGCCGCCGGCCAGTGCCCACTCGATCGCGGCACGGAAGTTGTCGTTGTCGGCAAGCGCGTTGTTGAGCGTTCGATCGGCGTCGCGACCAGTGAACATTGGCTCGAAGGTCTCGCCTCGCGCAAGGTAGTAGGCGAGATGACGGCCACGTAGGTCGCCCTCGACCGTCGCGCCGGCCAGTCGCTCGGCGGCGTACGCACGGATCGTCTCAAGCATCACGAAGCGCGGCTCGGTACCGCGTCCCTCTTCCGCCCGGAGCAGGCTCTTGTCAATGAGCGATCCGAGTGCGCCAAGCACGTCCTGGCCCAACTCACCGCGTGGATCGACGATCGCCTCGGCGGCCTCGAGAGCAAAGCTGCCGACAAACACGGCCAGGCGGGCGAAGACCTCACGCTCGATTGGTTCGAGCAACTCGTAACTCCAGTCGATCGCACCGCGCAGCGTGCGCTGCCGTTCGGGCAGATCGCGCGCTCCCGACTGGAGCGTGGCGAGCCGATCGCTCAGGCGCTCGAGCAGCGCAGGCACGGCGAAGAGGCGGGTTCGCGCCGCCGCCAGCTCGATCGCCAAGGGCAGGTCGTCGAGCGCCGCGCAGATGCTTCGGATGGCCGCCAGCTCACTTTCGTCCGGCGCAAACCCGGGGCGCACCTGGCGGGCGCGCTCGATGAACAGGCTGGTGGCCGGCTCGGGCGCCAGGGGCGGCACCGGGTACTCCTGTTCGCCCGTGACGCGGAGCGCCTCGCGGCTGCTGCACAACACCCGCGGCGCCGGGGCGCCACTCAACAGGCTGGCGATGGCCGGCGCCGCGGCAACGACCTGCTCGAGGTTGTCGAGCACCAACAGCATGTGGCGCTCGCGAATCGTATCGACCAGGGCGTCGCCCATCGGCCGACCGCCCTCCTCGCGCACGCCGAGCGCACGACCGATGGCCGGCAGCACGAGTGCCGGGTCGGTGACGGTGTCCAACGGGACGAACCAGGCCCCGTCGGCGAACCCCCCCTCGGCCAGTCGGGCAACCTCCAGTGACAGCCGCGTCTTGCCGGTGCCGCCGGGTCCGGTCAGCGTCAGCAGCCGGCTATGTCGGAGAAGATCGGTGACCTCGCCGATCTCACGCTCCCTCCCCACGAAACTCGTCAGCTGTTCGGGCAGGTTGCCGCGTCCGAGTGCACGCAGTGGCGGGAAATCGGCCGGCAGACCGACGATCTCGAGCTGGTACAAAGCGACTGGTTCGGTGAGGTCCTTCAGCCGGTGTTCGCCCAGGTCACGCAGCGTCACGCCGACGGGCAGCGCATGCGCGACAAGCGCGCGAGCCGCCGCCGACAGGAGGACCTGACCGCCGTGCGCGGCCGCCGCGATGCGCGCCGCACGATGGACGTCGAGGCCCACGTAGTCACTCTCGGAAAGGTCGCCCTCACCGGTGTGGATGCCGACCCTCACGCGCACGCTGCGGCCGCCCGGCCACCCCTCCGCCGACAGGGCCCGCTGAGCGTCGCTGGCACAGGCGACCGCAGCCGGCGCACGGCGGAAAGCGACGAAGAAGGCGTCGCCCTCGGTCTTGACCTCCACCCCATCGTGCGCGGCAATGGCCGCCCGCCATATGGCGTGATGACGGCTGAGCAACCCGGTGTACGCCGCGCCGAGGTCGGTCAGGAGCCTGGTCGAACCCTCGATGTCGCTAAACAGGAAGGTGACCGTTCCGGTCGGCAGGTCGCTGCGCATGTGATCTGGCAGACGCGGCGGTCAGCCGGCGAGCGGCCTGATGCCGAGGCGCGTCCAGGCGGGTCCGCCGGGCGCCTCGATCAACTCGACCAGCACGCCGTGGCAACTGCGCGGGTGCAGGAACGCAACGGGGCCCTCCGCGCCGGCGCGCGGCGCGCGATCGATCAGCTCGACCGCGGCTCGCGCGAGCCGGTCCAGTTCGGCCGCCAGGTCGGCAACCTCCAGGCAGACGTGGTGGAAGCCCTCCCCGCGCGACTCGAGGTAGCGCGCCACGCCGGTCTGCGGATCGGTTGGCTCGACCAGTTCGAGCTTGGACTCACCGACCGGCAGGAAGGCGATGCGCACGCCGTCGCCGGGAATCGGCAGGACCAGCTCTACCGGCAAGCGCAGTGTGTCTCTGTAGAAGCCCAGTGCCACGTCGAGATCGCGCACCACCACGGCAACGTGGTGGACGCGTCGCGGAACATCGAACGGCAGTTCCATTTGACTCAGACCGTCACCAGCTCGCGGTGCTCGCCAAAGGCGAGCCGCAGCCGGTCCGCAATCTCGCCCAGCGTCGCCTGGGCCTTGGCGGCATCGATGATCGCCGGCAGCAGGTTCTGGTCGCTGTCCGCAGCGCGCGACAGGCGTTCGAGCGCGGCCGACCAAGCCACCTCGTCGCGCTCCGCCCGCAGCCGCTGCACACGCTCCACCTGCTCCCGTTCCGCGTGCGGATCGATGCGCTGCAGCTCTGGCGTGTGCAGTTCGTCGTCCCGGTAGCGGTTCACGCCCACCACGACCTGCTCACCGGTCTCGATCTCGCGCTGCACGCGGTAGGCCGACTCCTGGATCTGGAGCTGCTGGTAGCCGGCCTCGATCGCCGCCAGAGCACCGCCCTGGGCATCGATCTCGGCCAGGTAGCCATTGGCCGCCTGCTCCAATTGATCGGTCAGGCGCTCGACGAAGTAGCTGCCCGCGAGCGGATCAGGCGTAGCGGCGACGCCCGACTCAAAGGCGATGATCTGCTGCGTCCGCAGCGCCAGCCTGGCCGCCTTCTCGGTTGGCAGCGCGAGCGCTTCATCCCGCGCGTTGGTGTGCAGGCTCTGGGCCCCGCCGAGCACCGCGGCGAGCGCCTCGATGGTGGTCCGGACGACATTGTTGTCGACCGACTGCGCGGTCAGGCTCGAGCCGGCCGTCTGGACGTGGAAGCGGCACATCATCGAGCGTGGCTGGCGCGCCCCGAAGCGCTCGCGCATGATGCGCGCCCACATGCGCCGCGCGGCGCGGAACTTGGCGACTTCCTCGAACAGTTCACTCCACGCGGCGAAGAAGAACGACAGGCGCCCGGCAAACGCGTCGATGTCGAGGCCCCGCGCGCTGGCGGCCTCAACATAGGCAATGCCGTCAGCGAGCGTGAAGGCAAGCTCCTGTGCGGCGGTGGCACCCGCCTCGCGCATGTGGTAGCCGCTGATCGAGATCGTGTTCCAGCGTGGCAGCTCGCGCGCGCAGAACTCGAAGACGTCGGTCACCAGGCGCATCGACGCGCGCGTCGGATAGATGTACGTGCCGCGCGCGATGTACTCCTTGAGGATGTCGTTCTGGAGGGTGCCACCAAGCTTGTCGCGGGCAATGCCGCGCGCGTCGGCAACGGCCACGTAGAAGGCAAGCAGGATCGCGGCGGTGGAGTTGATCGTCATCGACGTGGTCATCTCCCCGAGCGGAAGGCCGTCGAGCAGTACCTCCATGTCCGCGATCGAGCTGATCGGCACGCCTACGCGGCCTACCTCGCCCAGCGCTGCGGCCGAGTCAGGGTCGTAGCCCATCTGGGTGGGCAGGTCGAAGGCGACCGACAATCCGGTCTGGCCCTGCTCGAGCAGGTAGCGGAAGCGCCGGTTGGTTTCGGCCGCCGTGGAGAAGCCGGCATACTGGCGCATGGTCCACAGCCGGCCGCGATACATCGACTCCTGGACGCCGCGGGTGAATGGGTAGTCGCCGGGCCGGCCCAGCTGGACGGCCGGGTCGAATGCGGCCAGATCCGCAGCGTCGTACAGCGGCGCGATCTCGATGTCGCTGGTCGTGCGCAACCGTCGCTCACTTTGGTCGGTCATGACGTGAACGAGTCTAAGTGCTAGCCCAGAGTCAGCAGCTCGTCGTCGCGCTCGACCCGCCCGCCCAGCTCGACGTTGACGACATCCACCACCCCCGCGCGCGGCGAACGGACCTCGTTCTCCATCTTCATCGCCTCGATTGCCAGTAGCCGCTCGCCCTGCTCGACGTGTTGCCCGGGCTCCGCCCAAACGCGCACGATGCGGCCCGGAATCTGCGCCCGCAGGGTGAGACGCGTATGGGCCTGGTGAGCGGCGGCCGCTCGTGCGGCGCGCTCGCGCAGCTCGGCGCGGCGAGCGGGCTCGATGAGCACCTCGAATGTCCAACCGTCAACCTCGACCGACAGCCGGCGCACACCCGGCCGCGACGATCGACTCGGTGGCAGCGACGTGACCCGCTCGCCGTGCCCCGCTGGCACGACGGCCCTGATCTGGTCGGGCTCGAGCTGGACCTCCAGCGGCACGGACGGCACCGTGACGCGCAGTGCATCGTGCCCGCTCACCGCGGCGCCTCGAGAGCGTCGGCGATGCCGGCACGCCACCATGCCGCGTCGCCATCCTGGCCGGTGCCGTCTATGTCCGCGGGCGTAGCCCCGTGACCGACGCGGCCTAGGACCTCGCGCGCCGCCAGCTCGGCGGCGCGCAGTGCCGACGCGCCGATCAATGGCGCCGGATCCCACAGACGATCGACAAGATCGGTCGCCAGGTCGGCCGCCAGGCTGAACTCGGGCCGCGTCAGCAGCCATCGGTCGAACGGCAGGGTCGTCTGCAGGCCCCCCACCTCGACCTCGCCCAGGGCGCGAGCCAGGCGAGCGATGGTGGCCGGCCGGTCCCGCGCCACGACCAGCAGCTTGCCCAGCAGGGGATCATAGTCCGGGCTGACGACGCTCCCCTCCTCCACTCCCGCGTCGATCCGAACTCCCGGTCCGGCCGGCATCCGCCAGCGCGTGACCGTGCCCGGTGCGGGCGCGAACTGGCGCGCCGGATCCTCCGCGCTGAGCCTGACTTCGATGGCATGGCGACCCGGCTGATGAGCCGTGGCCGCGACTTCTCGCGCCTGGTCTGAAAGCGGCTCACCGGCGGCGAGCCGCAGTTGCTCGTGCACCAGGTCGAGACCACTGACCAGCTCGGTGACCCCGTGTTCGACCTGTAGCCGGGCGTTGACCTCAAGGAACCAGAACTCACCATCGGCGGTCATCAGGAACTCCGCGGTGGCGGCATTGCGCAGCCCGACGGTCTGCGCGACGCGCACGCCCAGCTGGTGCAAGCGCTGTCGCTGGACTGAATCCAGGCCAGGCGCGGGAGCCTCTTCGACCAGCTTCTGATGCCGCCGTTGCACCGAGCAGTCGCGTTCACCCAGGGCAACGATGGTGCCCTGCGCGTCGCCCATCAACTGGACCTCGATGTGTCGCCCGCTCTCGACATAGCGCTCGAGGTAGACCGAGCCGTCGCCGAAGGCTGCGGCCGCCTCACGCGCCGCGGAGTTCAGTGCCTCGGCCAGGTCTGTGGCGGCGGCGACTCGGCGCATGCCGCGGCCGCCACCGCCGGCCGCCGCCTTGACCATCAGGGGAAAACCGATCCGGCCGGCCTCGGCGAGCAGGGCCGCCTGTGACTCATCTGGCCGCACCGGCGCAAATGTGCCCGGCACCACCGGCACGCCCGCCGCCTGTGCCCGCGCCCGCGCGGCGAGCTTGTCACCCAGCTGCGCCAGGGTTTCCGGCGCCGGGCCGACGAACACGACGCCGGCGGCCGCGCATGCCTCGGCCAGCGCCGGTTGCTCAGACAGGAAGCCGTAGCCGGGATGAAGCGCCGCGGCGTCCACTGCGCGGGCGGCGGCCATGATCGCTTCGAGATTCAGGTAGCTGTCGCGCGGCGCGGAACCGCCCAGGTGGACCGCCCGGTCGGCGGCACGGACGTGCACTGCGTCGCGATCGGCATCGGAGTACACGGCGATCGCCTCGATCCCCAGCTCGTGGCAGGCGCGGATGATGCGCAGCGCGATCTCCCCTCGATTGGCGACCAGCAGCGACCGGAAGGGAGCGTCTTTGCGCAAAGACACCGTCAGAGAGGAATGTTGCCGTGTTTGCGCGGCAGGTTCGACTGGCGCTTACCGTCGAGCATCTGTAGCGCCGAGATGACGCGCGGGCGAGTCTCCGCCGGGATGATCACGTCGTCCACGTAACCACGGCCTGCGGCGACGTACGGGTTCGCGAACCGTTCCTCGTATTCGGCGGCCAGCCGCACGCGCTCTGCCTGCGGGTCGTCGGCCGTGGCGAGGTTCTCGCGGAAGATGATGTTCACGGCGCCTTCGATGCCCATCACCGCGATGCGCGCACTCGGCCAGGCGAGGTTGACGTCGCCGCGGATGTGCTTGCTGCTCATGACGTCATACGCGCCGCCATAGGCCTTGCGCGTGATGACCGTCACTTTGGGCACCGTCGCCTCGGCGTAGGCGTACAACAGCTTGGCCCCGTGGCGAATGATGCCGCCGTGCTCTTGGGCTACGCCCGGCAGGAAACCGGGCACATCGACAAGGGTCAACAGCGGCACATTGAACGCGTCGCAGGTTCGCACGAAACGCGCGGCCTTGTCCGACGCATCGATATCCAGCGCGCCGGCCAGCACCGCCGGCTGGTGTGCCACCACGCCCACGCTACGGCCGCCGATGTGCGCGAAGCCAACGATGATGTTGGCCGCCCACGCCGGTTGCAGCTCAAGGAAGCGTTCGTCGTCGATGATGCTCAGGATCACTTCGTGCATGTCGTACGGCTGCGCGGGATCGGCGGGCACGACATCATTCAGGTGCGTGTCCTGGCGGTCCGCCGGATCATCGGTCGCACGCGGCCGGGCACGCTCGAGGTTGTTCTGCGGCAGGTGGGCAAGCAACTCGCGACACAGATCCATCGCCTGTGCCTCGTCGTGCGCGGCCAGGTGCGCCACGCCGCTGATGGTCGTGTGGACGGATGCACCGCCCAGCCGCTCGCGATCGACTTCCTCGTGCGTGACGCTGCGCACCACATCGGGGCCGGTCACGAACATGTAGCTGGTGCCCTCGACCATGATCGTGAAGTCGGTGATCGCCGGCGAGTACACCGCGCCGCCGGCGCACGGCCCGAGCACCAGCGATATCTGCGGCACCACACCCGAGGCAAGCGTATTGCGCAGGAATATGTCGGCGTAGCCGCCGAGTGAGACCACGCCCTCCTGGATGCGCGCGCCACCGGAGTCGTTGAGGCCGATGATCGGCGCGCCGACGCTCACCGCCAGGTCCATCACCTTGCAGATCTTTTCGGCGTGCGCCTCCGAGAGCGACCCACCAAAAACGGTGAAGTCCTGACTGAAGACGAACACGAGACGCCCATCGACAGTTCCATGACCGACCACCACGCCGTCGCCCAGCGGGCGCTGCCGCTCGAGTCCGAAGTCCGTCGCGCGGTGGGTGACGAACGCGTCGAACTCGACGAAGGAGCCCGGATCCAACAGCAGTTCGACGCGCTCGTGCGCGGTGAGCTTGCCGCGCTCGTGCTGCTGGGCGATGCGCTCCGCGCCGCCGCCTTCACGCGCCTGGTCGCGCAGCGCGAGCAACCGCTCGATTTCCTGCTGCTGCGACGACACGGCGAAAACCTCCGGGGGCCGTTAATAGGGCGACGTGGACTATCGTAGCAATGCCGGATGTCCACAGATTCGGTGAACAAGTACGCCAAGCTGTGGATAACCGAGTGTCGCGACCAGCCGCATTCTTGCTAGATTGACGGCGCGTCCCGCGTCCCACCACAGAAGAGGTCACAGACCGTTGGCCAGGATCATCGCCATCGCGAACCAGAAGGGCGGCGTAGGCAAGACAACCACGGCCATCAACCTGGCCGGATCGCTGGCGGAGCAGGGCTACCGCGTTCTGTGCGTTGACATGGATCCGCAGTCCAACCTGAGCGTCGGGCTGGGAATCAACATGCGCAACGTCGAGCGGTCGATGGCAGACGTCCTGGTCGAACCCAAGGTCGACATCGAGGACGTGATCCTCCCCACCCAGACGACCGGCGTCGATGTCGCACCGGCCACGATCGATCTGTCGGCGACAGAAAACATGCTCTTCAGCAGCATCGGTCGCGAGCAGGCGCTGCGCGAAGTCCTGCAGTCCCCCGCCGTGACCGACTATGACTACGTGCTGATCGACTGCCCGCCCACCCTCGGCTTACTAACCCTGAACTCACTCGTCGCCGCGGATGGCGTGATCATCCCGGTGCAGACGCAGTACTACGCGCTGAAGGGCTTCTCGGCGCTGACCAACGTGATCAATCAGATCCGTTCGAAGGGCCTCAACCCCAGGTTGCGCGTACTCGGCCTGCTGCCCACCTTCTACGACAGTCGCACGCTGCTCGGGCGCGACATGCTGCAGGAGTTGCGCGACATGGGCGATCACCATATCTTCGAGAACATGATCAAACAGACGGTGCGCCTCGGTGAGGCACCGCTGGTTGGTCGGCCGGTGACGTCCTACGCGAGCAACACCGACGCAGCACGTGCCTATCGCGGATTGGCACGGGAGGTGATCGAACTTGGCTAGACCCGACTTCCGCGGTACGGCTGCCCGCCGGCTTTCCGAAGAGCGCGAGCTGTCGCCGGCCATCCTCAGCCTGCTGACGCCCGAGGGGACGGATCGGCCCGCCGGCGTGCGCAACGTCGCGCTCGAGCGGATCACACCCAATCCCGACCAGCCACGCATGAATTTCGACGAGGCTGCCCTGGCCGACCTCGCGGCATCCATCCGCGAGCACGGCGTGCTCCAGCCGGTCCTCGTACGGCCCGTTGGCGAGCCGCATCGGTACCAGTTGGTCGCCGGCGAACGTCGCTGGCGGGCGGCGCGCGCGGCGGGCCTGAGCGAGATTCCGGCCCTCATCGAGCAGCTCGACGACGACACGGCGCTCGAGATCGGCATCATCGAGAACCTGCAGCGCGAGGACCTGTCGCCGCTCGAAGAAGCGATGATCTACGACCGGATGACGACCGAGCATGGCTACAGCGTCCGCCGACTAGCGCAGAAGATGGGCAAGGACAAGGGCTACATCGAGAACCGCCTGCGACTGGCGGGCGCGCCAACCGAGATCAAGCAGCTTGTGTCTTTGCGCAAAGACACGCTTTCCCACGCCTATGAACTGCTCAAGGTTGAGGACCCGCGCAAGCGGCGCCGACTGGCCGAGCAGGTCGCCGCCGGCGAACTCAGCCTGGTCAAGCTGCGCGAGAAGATCGAGGGGCGCCACCGGGCCAGCCAGCCGGAGTCCGGGCAGGCCGAGCCGGGCGCGGAGGCCGTGCAGGCGACAGCGGAGGATGAGTTCGCGGCCAGCGCCAGCAGACGACCGGCGGCCGCCGGCGACAACGCACTGGTGGCCGCCAAGGCCAGCCTGGCCGAGGCACTCGAGCAGCTCGGCGACGTCCTCGGTTCCGCTCAACTGCTGTCCGGCATCAATGAGGTCGACCGCGCCAACCTGGCCAAATACCTGACTATCGCCAAGCTCAGGCTCGAGAACGCAATTACCGTCGTCCGCAGCGGCCGACCGCTCGAACACTAGCTGCCGGCGCGCCCGAAGCAGCGCCAGGTCGGTCTCAGGCGCTGGCGGCGGCCAACAACCAGCCCGTCGCGAGCGCAGCGATGCCCAGGCACTGTGCCTGCCAGCCCGCTTCGCGCCACGGGGCCGATACGCGCGCGCTGAGCGCGACGCCCGTGATCGCCAGCAGTGAGCCGCTGGCTACGGCCGCCACGGCAACCGCCGACGGCGAGTGGGCAAGCGTTGACCACGCGAGGACGTGGATGACGATCAGGATCGCGCTCATGAGCGCGACTACCCGACGGCGGCCGAGGCGTACGGCCAGGGTCGTCAAACCGGCGCGCTCATCGGCATCCAGGTCGACCAAGCCGTTCGCCAGCTGTATGGCCGGGCCGGCCAGAGCGGCCATCGGCAGCAGCATTCCCCAGTTCGGCGGCAACTGGCCGGTCATTCCGAACCAGGCATAGACGGGCAGTATTGGGAACGCAATCGAGAAGCACAGCCACGCCAGCGGGGTTGGCTTGAGCCACAGGTCGTAGGTCAGGCCGGCCGCCAGCATGGCCGCCGCCATGGCCAGAACAAGCGGACCGAACATCCCCGCGACGACCAGCGCTTCCCCGCCGCAGGCCAGGGCCACCATCCGGACAGCGCCGCTTGAGATCAGACCGCTGGGTATCGGCTTGCTCGGCTTGCTGCGCGCGTCCGACTGAGCGTCGACGTAATCGTTTGTCGCACCGATGCAGAACTGCAGGCCGAGCATTCCCAGCCCCAGAGCTGCTACCGCGACCACCCGGCTGGACGGCGCGCCACCAGCGTGTGCCGCCGCCACGATGGCAAGGGCGACGACCAGAGCGGCGTTGACCAGCGACGGAACCGGATGGACAACGCGGACGGCTCCGAGCGCGCGTCCCACGGGCCGATCCGCGCGCGAGCTGGATCGCGGTCTAGATATAGATCAGTTCGTCGAAGTTCTTGACCAGGTAGTTGATGAGCCGGGCCCGCGCGTCGGGCAACACCAAGCGCGCGCCACTCACGAAGTAGAGCAGCGATATGGCCGGGACCATCAGGCGGCCATCCTCGGTGTGGCCGACTGCGGCCGACGGTCCGCCGCCGCGAGCGTAGATCCGCTGCAAACCGGTGTCGTCAGCAGAGAAGGCGGAGCGCAGATTGTCGAGGACATGCGTGACGCCGTGACTGATGGAGATGTCGCGCATCAGCTCCGCCGCCCACGAGTCGATCTGCTCGTCAGATTGCTGAGCGAGCCGCTTGCGGTATTCGGCCGGGGTGGCTGATAGGCCGGTGGCGGTCACGGCGGCGCTCTCCTTCATGACGGGGCTCCGATTATCTCACGGGCCGCGGGCGCTAAGGCGCGCCAGCACCGCTGAGCTGGGACACCACTGCCAGTGGTGCTCTGCTACCTGGGCGGCGCCACCTCCGACCGCAGAGCCATGAGTGGACATGCTCCGACAGCACGCCTGGCGAGCGGCTCGAGAGCGCCGGGCACCTCCCCCTGGGCGACGATGGGATAGCCCCACTCATCCAGGGTGATCAGTTCGGGAAGCAGTTCCGCGCACAGGCCGCGTCCATCGCAGGCTATGCGATCGACAACCAGTCGGGTCCGGCCGACGCTGGCGTAGGCGCCGCGCAGTTGGCTCATGCCGCCCGGCGTAGATCGGCCGGCGCGGAGCAACTGCGGTGGTTGACGTGCAGGGCGAACTCCGTGGCAAAGACGTCGAACGCAGAGGCCAGCAGGCTGGCGGCGCCGTCGGGATGATGGCAGGCGCCGCGTCCCACGAGCTGCGTGTTCCAGCGCCGCAGGCGCTCGATGTCGGCCGGCATCGCATGGAGGTTGGCCACGGCAGCAACGGTATCGGCGATGGCGCGCAGTCCGAAGACACACGGACCGCACTGCGCGGCGCTCTGCGCGGCCATGTATTCGATGACCCCGGCCGTCGTCCTGACGCCGCACTCCGACCGGCCGAGGAAGGCGACGACGCCGCTGCCCAGACCAAGACCGGCACCGCGTAAGCCGAGGGGGTCGAGCGCCAGCCCCATGGCCCGCTCGGGCGTCACGAAGGCGCCGAAATAACCGCCGAGGAGCACGGCGTGCATGTCATCCTGGTCGAGGCCGGCGCCGGCCGCCAGTTCGCCGACGGTTGTGCCGAACTCGACCTCGCGAACGCCGCGCGCCCGCACGCCGTGGAGCGTCAGCAGGCCTGAACCAGGCGTTGCGCCACGTCCGAGTGCGCGGTACCACGACGAGCCGAAGCGGGCGATAAGGGCGACGTGCGCGAGCGTCTCGGCATTCTGGACGAGCGTGGGCCGACCAGCGATACCGCGCTCGAAGGGACGCGGCGGCGTGGTCGTCGGCCGCGCGTCGCCCGCGTTCACGAAATGAACGGCGGCCGATTCTTCGCCCGCGACGTAGGCGTCGGGCGCGGCAATCAGCCTGATCGAGACCGTTGGCCGCCGGCGCGCCGAGCGCCGTTCGCCGAGCGCGTGGGCGACGGCCGCGCGCGCCTTCTGCTGCGCAGCACCGATGTAGAAGACGATCTCGCGCGCACCGACAGCGTCCGCTGCCAGCAACGCTCCGTCGACGACCACCTGAGGCCGTAGAGCCATCAGCGTGCGATCTTTGGCGCTGAGCGGCTCGCCTTCGGCGCCGTTAACCAGCAGCCGCGCGTCGCCGGCGCCGCGCTCGGCCACACTGCGCCACTTGCGCGCGACGGGAAAGGCCGCGCCGCCCCGTCCCAGCAGCCCGCTGGCCGCGAGCTCGTCCGTCAGATCGAGGCGACCGACCGGCAACGGACCCAGGCGCTCGAGGTGGGCGCCCAGCGACTCGGCGCCGGCGGCCAGGGGTGGCCCGGCAAACAGGCGAGGCTCCACCTCAGCGCTCGCGCCCGACGAATGGCGTGGGTAGGCGGGACTCGGCGACGACCAGGGGAAGCTCGGCCCGTCGGGAGCGGGCCAACCAGATGCGCGCCGACAGGGCCGCCGAGATGGCGAGCACACACATGGCGGCGATGGCCATGAACCAACCGGAGAAGGCGTCACTGCCCGAGCCGAGGGCGTGGGCAACCGCCAGCGGCCAAGCCGCATACGCGACCCAGTGGACGGCGCGCCAGGCACGCTGGCCCATGCGCTCACGCAGCAGGCTGGTGGCAATCATGGCGATGACGAGGTAGACCGAGATGACACCGAGGCCGACCCACAATGGCCGGTACGACGATGCGAATGGGATGACTGCCGCCGAGATGCCCAACGAGGTGAACGGATCAATCACGGCAGACACGATGTGGACCGCAACGAAGGCGACCGCCAGCAGGGCGAGGTTGTTGTGCAGATCAGCGGTCAGGAAGCGCGGCCAACCTGGTCGCTGCCAACCGGCCACCGCCAGCAGGCCCAGCACTCCCACGGCGGTGAGCAGGATGAGCGACACGATCCCGGAGCCGCGGCTGGCGAACCACAGCAGTTGATCGCTCACGCCGCCGCGCTCACCGAGCTGGGCACTTCCATCGCCACACGCACCGGTACCGGTGCCCATCCCCCGATACGCACGATGTCGCCCGTGCGCGATACGAGCCGCGCCGGCACGGCACGCTCGTTGAGCCACCCGGTGGCGTGCTCTCCAAGCATCACGCCGGTCGTCGAACAGATGTTCGCGTCGACGCAGGTCGCGGCGGCGACCGACACCGTGCGCCACGGCCCATTGGCCGGCCGACCAGTGCGTGGATCGATGAGGTGGTGCATGACCGCCCCCCGGCCACCCCACCGCCGCACGGTGGTACTCGAGGTGGCGAGCGCGCCCTGGCGCAGGACGGCAACCTCTCCCCCGCCGCGCCATGGCGTGCGGCTGTCCTCGGCCATGCGCACGCGCCAGCCCTGCGCAGGCACAGCGCCGGCGATGCGAATGTCACCACCGATGGCAACCAGGACGCCGGCATCACGGGGCAGTGCGTGGATTGCGGCCTCGGCCCCCAGGTCGACCAGCAGCGCCTTGCCGGTGGCGCCGAAGTCGAGCTCGACTCCGGCCGGAACTCGGACCGTGCTTGCCTGGGAGTTCCAATCTATGGCCAACCAACCGGCGATCGATTCAACCTTCAGGACCGGCGCCGAACCGCGCCGAGCCACCTCGGCGAAGTCGGCGTCATAGCCAGCCAGTCGGAGCAGCCGACCGACCGTCGGGTCAACGAGGCCGTCCGACAGGCGGGCGCCGCGCAGTCCGGCTTCCAGCGCCTGCGCGAACAAAGAGCCGACCTGGACGCGGCCGCCGGCGGCAGCATTGACGCGCGCCAGCTCGCTGTCCGGCCGGAATCGGCTATAGCTGCGGTCGGCGGCTTCGATCAACGCCTCGAGGGCAGCTCGCGCGGGTGCCAACGGACCGTCGTAGACGAGCAGATCGACGTTCGTGCCGATCGCGTTCCAGTGAGCTGAGGTGATGGTCATCCCGAGCCTCCTGAGGACACGCGCGCCCGGCCGCTGCTGTAACCAGGCGGCTGAACCGTCTGGATGCGGTTGCGCGAATTGACCGTGGCTGGCGCCGGCGCGGCCACACCGTTGGCGAGCTGGTCGGACTGCACCTGGTTTGTCTGGGTGGTCGCCGTCGGAGTCGTGCCGGCATAGGTAACGGCCGCCAGGCCGGCGAATCCAACGGCGGCAGCAGTGCCGGCGATCGCCGTAGCGACGGTCAGCCGCGAAACACGGCGTACAGCCCGATCGCGCGCCACCACGGCAGGGTGAGGTCGCGAATTGCGCGGCGAGTTGACTGGCATGCGTGGGACGTTAGGGGCGACGGCTGGGAACCCGCTGTGCACCGGCTGAACAGCGCCTGCCTTCTTGGGACCCGCCTAGCTGGGGACCAACGAGTAGACCGACGACTCCTTGACCAGCGACTCCTCGATCTCGCGGCTCGTTCGAACGCGATAGCTGGCCAGTCGATGCAGCCCCGCCGGTAGGTAACGTCGGCCCGGATCGCCGATCAGGACGCGACTGCCGTGGCGCGCCGCATCGCTCAGCCAATCGAGCAGGCGAGTCGCCATCGCCTCTTCGTAGCAGATGTCGCCGGCCAGCACGACCTCCCATCCATCCGGCGGCTGGTCCAGCACATCGCGCCTGGTAAACGCTGGATGTACGCCGTTCACGCGACCGTTGAGGGCAATCGCCGCCCCGGCCAGCGGGTCGACATCCACCGCCAGGGCTTCCGAAGCACCCTGCTGCAGCGCGACGATGGCGCATAGCCCGCTGCCGGAGGCCACGTCAAGGACGCGCCGGTCGACAACGACCTCGGGATGATCGACCAGGTAGCGGGCGATGGCCAGGCCACCCGACCACGGGTAGGCCCAGAATGGAAGCGGCGGATCCGGCTGGCCGAGTGCAGCACCCGCCGCCTGCAACAGCGCCATCGCGTCGCCCCCGACGTGCAGCCTGACGCCAGGAAGGTCGGGTGTCTGCTGCAGGCTGGTGTGCCGGCGGACGAAGGCGCGCAGGCCGGCAGGTGTCTTGTTCGCCATCAGGGGCGAGTGGAACAGCCTGGCGTCAGCGCTTCCAGTCCTTCTCCTCGACCCAGCCGAGATGCTTGCGTAACCCGGTCCAGCCGAGTTCGAAGGCGCGCTCTTCGGTGTGCTCGGGCAGTGCCTCGACTTCGGCGCTGGTCAGCGACAGGACCACGGACGCGGTTGAGATGGAGGCCACCTGATCGGCGAGTACCACCACGCGATGGCCGAGGCGGCCGAGGTGCACCTCGATGCCATGGAAGATGTCTTCCTGTTGGGATCCGAGTACCTCTGTCACGTGGCCGACGCTCTCGCCGTCGCTCGACAGCACCGGCATGTTGTGGGTTACATCGCGCCAGGACACAGGCGTTGCGGATGGTTCGGTATCTGTCATGTCTGCCTCCGGGACGGATCGCGTGATTCGGATCGAGTGGGTCGCTCGGCGCGGCTGGTGGCGAGCAGCCAACCGGCGATGTCGGAGACGACCGCCGGATCGACGTGCTGGACCGCTTCGAGCTCGGCCGGCGACGACTTGCCGCTGCCGACGAAGAAGAAGTGATTGTCCTCCGGGTAGATGCGCATCGTGACATCGGGCGTGCCGGCGAGCCCGGCCTGCCAAATGGCCAGGTCGTCAGCAACGGTCGCCTGGTAGTCGCGGCCGCCCTGGAGCAGCAGGATCGGGCGGCCCAGCGAAGCGGCAACCTGTGCCGGACGGTATGCGCGCAGGTCCAGCCAATATGAGGCCGGCAGGCCGAAGGGCAGCTGGTCGCTCGGCGTCGCCGGCGACAGATCGGGGTTGTCGACCGCCTTTGCCCGTTCAGTCATGGCAGCCAGCGCCGGCTCGGCCGCGGGCGCCGACGCGGGATCCAGTGACGCCAGGTAGCGCATCTGGCGGACGAGCACCCATTGCAGCGGGGCCGCCCCGCCGGCGAAAAGAACCAGTCCGGCAATCGACGTGTCGCCGGCGGCGATGCGCGGGGCGACGGTGCCGCCCAGGCTGTGACCAAGGAGAAAGACGTGCTCACCGTCCACCCCGGCGTGCTGCCGGAGGAGCTGGACGGCGGCGGCGGCCTGCCCGTACTCGGCACTCAGCGTGATGTCGCCGAGCTTCATGACCTCGGCGGGATGGGCCAGGGTGACCTTGTCGAAACGTAGTACGGCTATGCCACGGCTGGCAAGGCCCCATGCCACGTCCTTGAGCGGCTTGTTGCGCCCGACCGTGCCGTCGCGGTCGTTCGGGCCGGATCCCGACAGCAACACGATCCCGGCGAAGGGGCCGGCGCCATGGGGCACGCTCATCGTGCCCGGCACCGTCAGCGGGCCATCGCCGACGACAACGTCATGCTCGTCGAAGGCTCCCGGATCGGCGTAGGTGGGCGGCAGCCACGGGCTAACCGGCCGGGCGGCCTCGGCCGAAGCGACCTGGACGCCAGACAGGCCACCCGACGCGCTCACGCTGACGACGAGTGTTCTGGCGCCGTGCTCGAACGTCAGCGGGATCTTGACGACGGTCGCGCCGGCCGCACTCTCCTCGGTGACCGGTGTGCCTGCGGAACTGAGGGCTCCGAGTTCGCTCACCACCGCGTTCCACGCGGCCTCGACGGCTCCGGCCGAGACCATCGCCCGCAGCTGCGGAAGGAACATACCGGCGATCTCGGCGAAGCGCTCGGCGCGCGCCATGTCGAGAACCGCGAGACCCGTCCGGGCGGCTTCGTCGGGCATGCGACGAGCATATCGGTGTCCGACGGAGGACGCCCAAGGGCCACCAGCCTCGCGCGGAGGCCCAGAGGCACGTGAGCAATGGCACGACCTGACGGGCACTACGGCCCTAGTCGCCCACGGCCGGTTCGGCCGACGCTGCCAGCGGTTGCACGTGGTGACCGTGCGTGTCGTCACGGCAGCGGTTGTTCGGCCGATTCGAACGGAGTCTCTCAGGTTCGACGGAGGCTTGGATGCAGCGCCAGTTCGTGGTTCAACTCGACAACCGGCCCGGCGAGCTCGCCCACCTTGCCCGATCAATGGGCGCGCGCGGCATCAACATCACGCACATCTCATGTGCCGGCACCGGTTCCGTGGCCTGCGCATTCATGACGACGTCCGACGACGCCGCGCGCGAGGTACTGCGCGGCCTGGGCCACGACTTCATCGAGGGCGCCGCCGTCGTCGTCGATGTACTCGACCAGCCGGGCGGACTCGCCGACGTGACCGAACGCCTGGCCAACGCGGGCGTGAACGTGCTCGGCACGATGTGCATCGGCCGGCGCGAAGGCGTGCTCGAGATGGCCTTCACCGTCGACGACGAGGTCCAGGCGAGAGCCGCGCTGACCCAGGCGCAATTGGCGGGCGTGCCGTAAGCCAGGTGCCGACCGTGGACGCAGTGGCAGGGAATGCCGGCGCACCAGTGAATACCGGCGCACCTGGAACGCGACCCGGGCTGCCGGCCCCGCGCTTCCTCGACGAAGTGAGAGCCGCCGCGGCAGTCGAGACCGGACTCGAGCGCTGCATCCAATGCGGCACGTGCGGCGGATCGTGTCCGTCGGCCGCGGACATGGACCACACTCCGCGCGCGTTGTTCGCGATGGTGCTGGCCGGCCTGCGCGACGACGTGCTGCGCAGCAACACGCCGTGGATGTGCCTGTCGTGCTACTTCTGCGCGATCCGCTGCCCGCAGGAGATCCACATTCCCGACGTGATGTACGCGATCAAGTCGATTGCCGAGCGAGAGGGAGTAGCACCGGAGCGGACCGGCGCCGACTTCTCGCACACCTTCGTGGCCAACATCGCCCGCTACGGCCGCAGCTATGAGATGGGCCTGGTTGCGCGGCACTACCTGCGTCACCATCCGCTGCGCCTGCCCGGGCTGGTGCCGATGGGCATGGCCATGCTGGCCAAGGGCCGCATGGGCTTCATGCCACAGCGCATCCGCGGCGTGGCCGGAGTCCGCGCGATCCTCGCCCGAGCAGGCGAGATCGAGGCTGGCGACGCCCCATCCGGACGCAGTGGCGTGACCGAGTACCTCTACTACCCGGGCTGCTCGCTCGAGGGCAGCGCGCGCGCCTACGCTGAGTCGCTCGCGGCGATCGTCGAGCCGCTCGGCATTCAGCTGCGCGAGATCGACGACTGGAACTGCTGCGGCGCCACGGAGTACCTGACGCTCAGCCCGCTGCGCGGCCATGCGCTGATCGGCCGCAACCTGGCGCTCGCGGAGCAGCAGCGTGATGGCGCGCAGACGCTCGTCGCGCCGTGCAGCGCCTGCTACGTCAACCTGACCAAGACCGACCGCTACACGCGTACCGATCCCGCCTTCCGTGACCGCCTCAACTCGGTCCTTGCGGCCGACGGGCTGCACTACACGCCGGGCGCGGTCCGGGTGCGCCACCTGCTCGAGGTGCTCATCGAGGATGTCGGCCTGGACGAGATTGCCGCCCATGTCACGCGCCCGCTGAACGGCCTGCGGGTCGCGCCCTACCTTGGCTGCCTCGTCTCGCGCCCCGATTACGACCGCCGCTGGGCGGCGCGCGAGCAGCCGCACATGCTCGACCAGTTGCTCGCCGCATTGGGCGCTGAGGTGGTCGACTTCACGCAGCGCACGGCGTGCTGCGGCGGGCACATGACGCAGATCAGCCCGACCACTGCGTGGGAGCTGATCCGGCGCATCGTCGACGGCGCTGAGCGACAGAGCGCCGACCTGCTGGCGACGGTGTGCCCGATGTGCCAGATGAACGTCGACGCCTACCAGGGCGAGATGGATCGCCACTTCGGGACGAATTACCACGTACCGATCCTCTTCTTCACCCAGCTGATGGGCCTCGCCTTTGGCCTGCCGCCGGCGGACGTCGGCGTCGGCAACGAGATCGTGTCGGCCGGCGCCGCCCTGCGGCACATCGGCCTGGACGTGGCGCCGGAGACGACCGGAACGACCGCGCCGGGCGGCGGCCATGACACGCACCGGCAGAAGCGGCCAAAGGGGCTGCCCATGCCGCAGGCGCTCGAGGTCAAGCGATGACCGCGGCGGCAGACAACCCGCGCACCGGGGTCTATGTGTGCCACTGCGGCACGAACATCGCCGGCACGGTCGACGTCGCAGAGGTGCGTGACTGGGCCGCCGAACATCTCGCCGGTCAGGGCGTCGTGGTAGCCCGCGACTACCCGTTCATGTGCTCGAGCCTCGGCCAGGAACTGATCGAGAACGACATCCACGAGCTGGGCCTGGAGCGCGTCGTCGTGGCGGCCTGCTCGCCGCACATGCACGAGAAGACGTTCCGCGGGGCGTGCGAGCAGGCCGGCCTCAACCCGTACCTGTGTGACCTGGTGTCCATCCGCGAGCAGGACTCGTGGGTCCACACCGACAAGGTCGCGGCCACGGCCAAGGCCAAGGCGATCGTCGCCGGCGGCGTGCTGCGGGTGCGTGAGCAGGTCCCGCTGGAGCCACTCAGGGTGCCGATCAACGACGCCACACTCGTCGTCGGCGGCGGTATCGCCGGCATCTCCGCTGCGCTGGAGATCGCTGACGCCGGCTTCCCGGTGCACCTGGTCGAGCGCGAGCCGTCGATCGGCGGCCACATGGCGCAGTTCGACAAGACCTTCCCGACGCTCGACTGCGCCGCGTGCATCCTGACGCCGCGCATGGTCACCGCCGGCGCTCACCCGAACATCACCCTGCACACCTGGAGCGAGGTCACCGAGGTTTCGGGCTACGTCGGCAACTTCGAGGTCAAGGTGCTCCACCGGCCGCGCTACGTCGACACGGACACGTGCACCGGCTGCGGCATCTGCGAGGAGAAGTGCCCGGCGGTCGTCGTCGACAACGCCTACCAGGCCGGCATCGGCTATCGCAAGGCAATCTATCGGCCGTTCCCGCAGGCCGTGCCCAAGTACCCGGTACTTGATCCGCAGGCGTGCATCTACTTCGAGAACGGCAAGTGCAAGGCGTGCGAAAAGCTTTGCCCGCCCCAGGCGATCAGGCTGGACCAGCAGCCCGAAGAGATCACCTTGAATGTGGGCAACATCGTCCTCGCCACGGGCTTCGAGACATTCGACGCGCGGCGCATCGAGCAGTACGGCTACGGCCGCCTGGCAAACGTCTTCACCAGCCTCGAGTTCGAGCGGATGAGTAATGCCAGCGGACCGACCGGCGGCAGGATCGTGCTGCGCGACGGCGTGACCGAGCCAAGCGCGGTGGCCATCGTCCACTGCGTCGGCAGCCGCGACCAGAACTACAACAACTACTGCTCGGCGATCTGCTGCATGCAGAGCATGAAGTTCGCCCACCTGGTGCGCGAGCACACTGACGCGACGGTGTACGAGTTCTACATCGACATCCGCGCGCCGGGGAAGGCGTTCGACGAGTTCTACCAGCGCGTCCAGGCAGAGGGCACCCAGTTCATCCGCGGTCGCGTGGCCGAGGTCACCGACGTGTTGCGCTGGCCGGACGAGGCGGCCCAGGATGGCCGCCTGATCGTCCAGGCGGAAGACACGCTGGCCGGCCGTCAGCGACGCATCCCGGTCGACATGGTCGTGCTCTCGGTCGGCCTGCAGCCGCAGCCGGATGCGCACGAGGTCGCCCGCCGGTTTGGCATCACCTGCAGCTCCGACGGTTGGATCATCGAGCGCCACCCCAAGCTCGACCCCGTCGCGACGATGACCGACGGCGTCTTTGCGGCGGGCTGCGCGCTCGGTCCGCGCGACATTCCGGCGAGCGTGTCGAGCGGTGCGGCCGCGGCCGCGCGCATCCTGGGCCGCATCCAGCAGCGCGAGATGGCCCTCGAGCCGCTCGCGGCGGTGGTGGACGCAGACAAGTGCTCCGGCTGCCGCATCTGTAACGACCTGTGCCCGTTCAGTGCCATCACCTTCGACGAGGACCGATCGGTCACCGAGGTGAATGCGGCGCTCTGCCAGGGCTGCGGCGTTTGTGCCGCGGCCTGCCCGGCGAACGCGATCAGTGCCACCGGCTTCACCAACGACATGATCCTCGGCCAGATCGCTGGTCTGCTATCGGACCGATCGCCGGTGGCCGCGTGAGCGAATCGTCGGCGGTCGTCGCCTATGAACCGGTGATCATCGCCTTCACCTGTAACTGGTGCAGCTACCGTGCGGCCGACCTGGCCGGTACGGCCCGCATCAAGTACCCGCCGAACGTTCGGCTGATCCGGCTGATGTGCTCGGGCAGGCTCGATCCGCTCTTCGTGCTGAAGGCCATCGCCAGCGGCGCGGACGGCGTGGTGATGACCGGCTGCTGGCCTGCCGACTGCCACTATCGGATCCAGAACGTGAAGGCACTGCGGCGCTTCCAGCTCATGCGGCGCGTGCTCACCGGCCTGGGTCTCGAGCCAGAGCGCTTCCAACGCGTCTACGCCAGCGCCGCCGAGGGTCAGCAACTGGCCGACGCGTTCACGCGCATCGTGGATGAGGTGCGCGCCCTCGGACCGCTCGACTGGGACCGGCGCGCCGGCCTGGCGAAACTGACCGAGGCCGGCGAGGCCGCTGCCGAGCCGGCCGCAGCGGATCTGCCCGGGCAGGTGGCGGCGCTCGAGGAGGTGCCCGCGTGAGCGAGCAGCGTCGCCACCGTTTCGCGATGTACTGGGCGTCCGCTTGCGGCGGCTGCGACGTGGCTGTGCTCAACCTCCACGAGGCGATCCTCGACTTTGTTGAGCACTTCGAACCGGTTTTCTGGCCGGCGGTCATGGACACCAAGTACGCTGATCTGGAGGCCATGCCGGACGCCTCGATCGACGTGACCCTGTTCTCGGGCGGCATCCGCACCAGCGAGAACGCGCATCTGGCCCGCCTGCTGCGCCAGAAGTCGGCCATCCTCGTCGCGTTCGGCTCGTGCGCCAACGAAGGCTGCATTCCGGGACTGGCCAACCTCGCTCCCACCGAGTCCATGCTCGATGTCGTCTTCGAAACGCCGAGCACCGACAACCCCGATCACGTCCGCCCGACGAGCCGGTTCGACGCGCCCAGCGGCGAACTCGAGCTGCCCACGCTGGAGCCGCTGCTGCAGACCCTCGATCAGGTCGTCGAGGTCGACTATCGCGTACCCGGCTGTCCGCCGGAGACGGAACGAATCGCCGACGTGCTGGGCCTGCTGGGTGCCGCCCTTGATGGTGCGGCTCCGCTGCCGCCGCATGGCGCCGTGCTGGGAGCGGGCCACTCGACCGTGTGCGACGAATGTCGGCGCGACCGTTCGACCAAGCGACTCGAGCAGTTCAGCCGCGTCCAGCAATTGGCCTCGATCGACGCGGACGCATGCCTGCTCGAGCAGGGCCTCCCGTGCAACGGCCCAGCCACCCGCGATGGCTGCGGCGCGAAGTGCCCGCTCGCCGGCGCGCCGTGCATTGGCTGCTACGGCCCGGCCGACGGCGTAACGGACTTCGGCGCCCGCCTCCTCTCGGCCTTCGCTTCGCCGATCGACGCCAGCGAGCCCGACGACATCGATCGCATCCTCGACGGCCTGCCCGATCCGGTCGGTCAGTTCTATCGATTCAGCCTGGCCGGCTCGCTGCTGCGCGGCGCGAGATCCGCGCGAGTGGCCGCGACGACCGAGAGCCGCACGTCATGACGCGCCTGACGATCGACCCCATCACGCGCCTCGAGGGACACGGCAAGATCGAGATCTTCCTTGACGATCAGGGCGACGTCGAGCGCACCTACTTCCAGGTGCCCGAGCTGCGCGGGTTCGAGTCGTTCTGCATCGGCCGGCCGGTCGAGGAGATGCCGGTCCTAACCAACCGCATCTGCGGCGTGTGCCCGGAGGCGCACCACCTGGCCGCGGCCAAGGCGGCCGACGCCGTCTACGGCATCGAGCCGCCGCGGCCGGCGCGGCTGCTGCGCGAACTGATGTTCAGCGCCTTCTACGTGACCGACCACGCGACCCACTTCTACGTGCTGGGCGGACCCGACGTGATCCTGGGTCCCGACACTCCGCCGGCCGAGCGCAATCTGTTGGGCGTAATTCGCAAGGTCGGGCTGGAAGTCGGCGGCCGGGTGATCGAGACGCGCCGCGGCGGCCACCGGGTGGTCGAGCTGATCGGCGGCCGGCGCATCCACCCGTGCACGTCGGTGCCCGGTGGGCTGACCAAGGGCATCACCGTCGCCGAGCGTGACGAGATCTCCGAGATCGCTGCGGCGATGGTCGATTTCGCAGGTTTCAGCCTCGACCTGTTCGGCAAGCTGATCAGCAACAGCGAGATGCACGACCTCCTGCTGGGTGACCTGTTCCGCCACGAGACCTACTACGCCGGGTTAGTCGACGAGGGCGGCCGCGTCGCGTTCTACGACGGTCGCATGCGCGTGGTCGCGCCCGATGGCAGTGAGTTCGGCACCTATGCGCCGGCCGATTACCAGGAATGGATCGCTGAGCACGTCGAGCCGTGGACATTCCTCAAGTTCCCATACCTGCGCAAGGTCGGCTGGAAGGGCTTCGTCGACGGGCGCGACTCGGGCGTCTACTGCGTCGGTCCGCTGGGCCGGCTCAACGCGGCCACCGGTATGGCGACGCCGCGCGCCCAGGCGGAGTACGAACGCTTCTTCGCCACCCTTGCGCCGGCGATCAACGGCCACCGTCAGCCGGTCCACCAGCGCGGCGCAACGCATTGGGCGCGCCTGATCGAGATGCTCTATGCGGCCGAGCGCATGCAAGAGTTGTTGGCCGACCCAGACATCACCTCCACCGACGTCCGGGCACTGCCGACACAGGCGCCGGGAGAAGGCGTGGGCACGGTCGAGGCGCCGCGCGGCTCGCTGACCCACCACTATTGGACCGACGAGAACGGACTGATCACGCGCGTCAACCTGATCGTCGGCACGACCAACAACCACGCCCCGATCGCGATGTCGATCGACCGCGCGGCACGTGGCCTGATCCACCACGGCGTGGTCGTCGACCACGGCCTGCTCGACCGGATCGAGATGGCCTTCCGCGCCTATGACCCGTGCTTTCGGCTGCGCGACGCACAGCCTGCCGGGACAGATGCCGCTCGAGGTCACCCTGCGCAACAGAGCGGGCGAGACGATCGATGTTGTACGCCGAGGCGTCTAGCGGACCGTCGGCCGTGGCGCCGCGCACGCTCGTCATCGGCCTGGGCAACCCGATCATGGGTGACGATGGTGTCGGCTGGCGCGTTGCTCACGAACTCGAGCACCTCCTGGCAAACGACGCAGAGATTCGGAGCGCGGTCGGACCGGTGGAAATCGACGAGCTGTCGGTCGGCGGCCTACGGCTGATGGAACGACTGATCGGCTACCAGCGCGCCGTGCTCGCCGACGCGAGTCTCGACGGCCAGGCCCCGGGCACCGTTTGGGCAAGGCCATTCGCCAGTGTCGACAGCCGGCTGGCCGGTCACCTCGATTCTGCCCACGACGCCACGCTCGCGGCTGCCATCGCGGCCGGGCGCGGGCTCGGCGCCGAGCTGCCCGGACAACTGACCGTGGTCGGCATCAGCGTGTCAAAGGTCGACGAATTCGGCGAGGCGATGTCGCCGCCGGTCGAGGCGGCCGTGGGGCCGGCCGTCGAGCAGATCGTCCGCGTGCTCTCTCGACGGCCTCACCGCGAGTACTGATGCACGAAGCGGGCGTGACGCGGCAGCTCCTCGAGGTGGTCATCGAGCGCGCCACGGCCGCCGGCGCGCGGCGCGTCTCGGCCGTCCACCTGGAGCTGGGCGATGAATCGGACGTGGCGCCCGAATCGGTCAACTTCTACTGGCCCGAACTCTCCCGCGGCACCCCAGCCGAGGGTGCTCGACTCCTATTCACCCCGGTCGACGACGATCCCTGGGCGTGCCGCGTGGTCGCCATCGACGTCGACGAGCCAACCTAGCGTCGACCACCGGCCAGTTCTGCGCCGCGCGCAGCGTGCGGCAGCGACAATTGGCGCGTCCATGCTGACGCGACAGGCCTCCTTCCGCTCGGTCGCCGTTGGCGTGATCGCCTACTCGGTCGCCATGGGTTATCTCGAGGCGGCCGTCGTCGTCTACCTGCGCGGGGCGCTGGGCATCGGCGTTTCGGCTGTCCCAACCGGTGTGGTCGGCGACCTCGACCAGCTCCTTGCCACCGAGGCGGTCCGTGAACTGGCGACGCTGGTGATGATCGCCGCGGTGGGCTGGCTGGCCGGTGGGTCGGGCCTGGAAAAGTTCGCATGGACGGCCGTCGTCTTCGGGACGTGGGACATCGTCTACTACGTCGGCCTGTTCGCGATCATCGGCTGGCCCCCATCACTGCTGACCTGGGACGTGCTCTTCCTCGTGCCGCTGACCTGGGTCGGCCCGGTGTGGGCGCCGGTGTCGGTGAGCATCGCGTTGATCGGCGGCGGACTGTTCGCGGCGTACCGCCTGCGCGCCGGCTACCGCATCGTGGTGCGGCCTGTGCAGCTCGCGACGGCGGTGGCCGGCGCGCCACTCGTGGTCATCAGCTTTCTCGTCGACGGCCCGCGCGTGCTGGCCGGCGACCTGGGTCCGTGGAACGGCTGGCCGCTGCTGCTGGCCGGCATCGGGCTGGGCGCGCTGGCGACGCTGCCCGCCATCGCCCGTGCGAGCCGGCCGAGTCAGTGACGCGGCCGCGCCTGTAGCCAGCGCTGCGCGAACGAGGCGTGCGCAGCCCATTCATCGGTATCGTCGAGCGCGTCCAGGCGGGTTATCCCGGCCGGCGCGAGCGCACATAACAGGATGTAGTCGGCCAGATGGGGATTGCGCGGCAGCAGCGGGCCGTGCAGGTACGTGCCTATGCGCAGGCCGGGACGGTTGCCGTCGCCGGGCAGCGCCATGAAACCCTCGACGCCATCCTCGCCGTTGTTGCCGAAGCCGGCGACAACCTCGCCCAGCGGTTGCCGGCCCTCCCCCAGGTAGGTCCGACCGCCGTGGTTCTCGAAGCCGACGACCGTCTGTTCCTGGCCGGCGAAACCGGCCCGCTCGGCCGACTCTCGGCCCGCGGCCGCGATCGGCGAGTCGTCGCCGACCGATACGACGCAGCCACCGACCAGCCGCGCGCCGCTGCCGGGCGCCTCCGTCCAGGCGTCGAAAAAGCCGGCGCCCGGCATCGTTCCGGCATGCGCCGAACGGTATTCACGACCCAGGTTCTGGTAGCCGCCGCACACCGCCAGCAGAACGGCACCGTCCGCGACGCGCGCCTCGATCTGTGGCGTGATGGCGACCAGGTCGTCGGTGATGGCCGCCTGGTCGCGGTCGGCGCCGCCGCCGATGAACAGGACGGTTGCGTCGTCAGGGATGCCATCCGCGGCGCGCAGGACCTGGCTGACCTCGACCGGTATGCCGCGCCAGCCGGCGCGGCGTACGAGCGTGGCGACGTTGCCGCGATCGCCATACAGGTTGAGGCGATCGGGGAACAGGTGCGCCAGCCGGACTGCGGCCGTCGTACGGCGCGGCATCTAGACCGGCATGCGCGACAGCGCGCCGCGCTCGACCAGCGCGGCGCGTAACTGCAATAGCCCGGTGTAGGTGGCCATGGCGACGATCGTGCCGCCCGCCGGGGTGTCGTGCAGCAACGCGTCGAGCGCGTCGATCGGTTCGTCGTACGTGGCCGGCAGGTGGTCGCTGCTCTCGGCCGGGTGATCGAGCTCATACTTGAGGCGTAGCCGGAAGTCCTTGGCGCGGCTGCCCGAGATGGCACACGGCGCGCGGGCCACGAGTGCCGCCGGGTTGACATCCCAGTACCACGACACGTCCTGCCCGTCCTGGTAGCCGTCGTTCATGACGAACATCACCGCCGCGACCGGCGAGGACGCGGCGATGCGCACCAACTCACCCAGGCTGGCCGGGTTCTTGCCCAGCGTCAGGATGAGTCGCCGCCCCTCGATAGCCGACGGTTTCATAGCGCCCCCAGGCATTGCTCGCAGCACCCAACGCGTGAAGGGCATCGGCCAGCGGAACACCCATTGCCGTCGCCGCGCACACTGCCGCGGCGGCGTTATAGGCGTTCGACACGCCGGGCAGGGCGAAGTCGATCACGGCCGACTGACCTTCCGACGGCGCGGCGCAGGCGCAGCTGCTGGCCGTCGAAGCCGCGCGACGAAACGACCTCGATGGTCAGCCACGGCTGCGGCCTGGTCAGCCCACACGCGCGGCAGAAGTAGTCGCCCAGGTGGCCGATGGTGCGCCAGTGGTAGTCGAGCGCTTGCCCGCAGTTGGGGCACGCCTCTGAATCCGCGGTCAGGCCGATATCCATGTCCGGCGCGCCGGGCCCGGCCAGGCCGAACAGGCGATGCTCGCCCGGCGCGGCAGCGGCCAGACCGGCCAGCCGTGGATCGTCGGCCGGCGCGACGATCGTCGTATCGGGGAGCATGTTGAACGCGCGCTGCCAGCGTCGCTCGATCTCGTCGATCTCGCCGTAGCGGTCCAGCTGGTCGCGAAACAGGTTGGTCGTGACGATCACGCTGGGTGGCACCTGCTCGGCCAGGCGCGGCAACGCGAACTCATCGCATTCGAGTACGGCCGCCCGCCGGCCGGTGCCTGGCGTGCCACTGCGGCCCACCTGCAGCAGGGTCGAGGTGATCGCCTGGCCCAGGTTGGCGCCCGATCGGTTGGTGATCGCGGTGTGTCCGCCGTCGGCGAGAATCTGGCTGAGCAGGTGCGTGGTGGTGGTCTTGCCGTTGGTGCCGGTCACGAACACCGTTGCATCAAGGCCGGCCGCGATGCGGCCGCCGACGCCCGGCGACAGCCGTTCGGCGACCATGCCAGGGAGCGAGCTGCCACCGTGGCCAAACCGGCGCGACAACTTCGCCGTACCGCGGCCAACCAGCACCGCGGCGTGGTCGCGCGTACTCAGCGAGGGGTCGCTCTGGGACATGGCGGAACTCTAGCGTGCGCCCGAATCGGCGGCCCTGACCGACCCGGAGCTCGAGCACGACGAATATGCCGTTCGGCACTATGCATCTATGTCAAACATATCCATGCTTCAGACACATGAGTGCGGGTGGCACTCTCTAGGGAGGCTCACCATGAGCATGCTCCGCAGTTTCGCCACGCAGAAGCCGGCCGTACTGCTCCGCGACGTAATCCTGGTCGCGCTGGTCCTTGTCGTCGCCATCATCGCGACGATCGCCTTTTCGGGCCCGGGCCAGCCCTTGTCGTTCAACGTAACGATCGATCCGCTCCGCTCGTATCCCTGGTAGACGCGGCGCGCCTCCAACGCGGCCAACCGTTTCGAGCCTGCGACCAGGCGCATCTAAGCGCGAATTTGCCGCCAGCCGACTGCTGACTCACGGCTCGTGGGGCCGGGGTTCGAGACCGCCGACGCGGCCGCTGTCAGCGACGGGGAGTCGGCCGCGGAATATCCCGCAGCTAGCTGTATCGCGCTCGCCACAATCGCGGTCGCGGCGGAGTTACGCCGACGGCATCGCGGGCGTCGAACCACGAGGATTCCGATAAAGCGCAGAACCGAACTAACCTGCCAGATGTAACGATGGATTCACTGGCGGGTTGCGCCGTTCGCCAACGCCGTGAGTTGGTCAATCAAGAAGTCGCGCTCAAATGTTTCAAGCGTCAGCATTTGGCCGTCGGCGAGCCATTGCAGCTGTATCTGGTTGTCAACGTCGGGATAGCGCTGGTACTGCGCCTCGACGCCGTTGACGATGACTGGTGATTGGAGCGCTTCGGGCTCCGTGACGATGTGACCACCGAACGTGGTCCTGAACAAGAGCGTGTCCGTCGAGCCAGGCTGCGGGTCGGTGAGTGGCGAATAGAGGCGTGTCCATGTTCCGCCCCAGTCAGCCCACTCACGTCGCAGCTCCCAACCTGCGGGCAACCCGTGTAGCTCGTAGAGCGTGGTTGGGCGCGTCAAGAAGAAGTCCCGCTCGAAGCTGGCGGTCATGTCGCGCACGCGATCCACCGATGCGCCCGCCGGTAGCGCGACGTTGAAGGTGTGCTCACAGCAAACCAGCTCCGTCAGCAGGCATTGGCCCTCTCGCTCGGCTGTCAGCCTGACCGCAACTTCGAGGACGGTGCCGTTGACTGTGCTTGACGCGAGCGCGTAATCGGCGCCGCACGTCTTGCCCTCGGAAAGTGGTGCACCGCCGACCACGACGACATCTACGGAGTTGCCGTCAGGCGCCAGCGTCACGTGATCGAGCGACACTGGCGAGCCGCCCGAAACAGTGGTCGCGAGGTCGGCGACCGAGGAGCAGCCAACGGCGACAACCACTGCCGTCGCCAAGGCGAGCCAACGCAGACTGTTGAGCACCGGATTGAGCATGACGTCTCCTGCGACAGTAGGTTGGCAGGTCACGGCGCAACGTCCAGTGGTCATTTGGTCAGGCGCAACGATCACCGGAGGTCACACAGGGAAGACGTAGCCGACGCAGAACCCGGGCGTGTCACCGGGCGTGTCACGCGGCCTGTAAACCACGGCAAACCACGTGACTGCACGGGTCTCAGTGGAGAGGGATCACGCGTGAATTGGCTCCGGCGGTAGGACTCGAACCTACGACCAAGCGGTTAACAGCCGCCCGCTCTACCACTGAGCTACGCCGGAGCGAAGACGGACCGCCGTTGGCTGGCGATCGCGGCGCGGTGGCCACACCTGCCGGAAGCGGAGAATAGCACGCACTCACCGGCGGGCCAGCGCGGCCACGAGGCGCCGGTTGACGCGTCAGTCTGGCCGCCAGCCCATGATCACGCGCCGGCCCGGACGGGTCTCGCCGGACAGGAACGACGCATACTGGCTGGCCATGAGTCGTGGTCAGCGTCGACGAACTTGCAGCGCGACTTGGCGAGCCGCACGTGCGCGTGGCCGACGTGCGCTGGTACCTCAACCGGCCGGGCGCCGGTCGCGCGGCCTACGCGGCCGGCCACATTCCCGGCGCGATCTACGTCGACCTCGACGACGACCTCTCCGACCTCGCCGGTTTCGGCGCGCCCGGCCGCCACCCACTCCCCTCGCCGGCCGAGTTCGCGCGTCGCCTGGGGCGGCTCGGCTTCGCCACGGACGATCTGCATCGTCGCCTACGACGACGCCGGCGGCGTCAACGCCGCGCGGCTGTGGTGGATGCTCGACAACCTGGGCCACCGCAATGTGGCCGTGCTCAACGGTGGCATCATGCTTGGACGCGCGCCGGCCACGCGTTATCGATCGACCAACCCGACTACCCACCGACGCGCCTCGAACTCGCCGCTGCGTGGACGGCCGTGATCACGCGCGCGGAACTCGCCGAGCCGGCTGGGCACACTCGACCTGCTCGATGCGCGATCCGGCGAGCGCTACCGCGGTGAGGTCGAACCGGTCGACCCGGCGGCCGGCCACATCCCGACCGCCATCAGCGCGCCGACCGCGGCCAACCTGGATGTCGGCGGTCGCCTTCTGCCGCCGCGGCGATCTGCGCCGCCACTATGAGTCCGTGCTGACCGGCGGCCGGCCTGTTGTCGTGGCCTGTGGCAGCGGCACGACGGCCTGCCACAATGCGTTGGCCATGCGTCTCGCCGGACTTCCGGACCCGATCCTCTATGCGGGCTCCTTCAGCGATTGGAGCCGCTCCGGTATGCCCATCGTGACCGGGCCCGAACCGGGTGATGCCGCCGCCCTCAGTCGCGGCCGCCGAATGACCGGCCAGCCCGACGCGCGGCAGCCGGTAATCCGCGGCGAGCGCGTCTATCTGCGCGCCGAGCGAGCGCTCGGACATCCCCACGTTCGTGCGCTGGTTCAACGACGCCGAGACTACGAACTTCCTGACACATGCGCGCGCCCATGAGCGAAGCCCTCGAAGAGAGCTGGTTCAACCACGATGCTCGAGACGCAGGGCAAGGACGCGTATCACTTCGTCATCTGCCTGCTGGCCGACGATCAGCCGATCGGCACGATCGGCCTGTTCCGCATCGATCATGTCAACGGCAGCGCCGGCATCGGCATCGCCATCGGCGTGAAGTCGCTGTGGGGCAAGGGCCTGGGCACCGACGCGATGTTCGCCCTGCTCGACTTCGGCTTCGGCCAGTTACGGCTGGAGCGTATGTGGCTGGAGGTCTACGACTACAACGAGCGCGCTCGGCGCTCGTACGAGAAGTGCGGGTTCGTGCTCGAAGGTACCGAGCGGCACGCTGTGTACAAGCAGGGTCGCCATCACGACGTCCACCTGATGTCGATCCTGCGCGACGAATGGGCGGCCCAGCAGCGCAAGCGGTCGTGGGACTACCAGGGCTGAGCCGCCGAAAGATCGTCTAGAGGGCTGCGCGTGCCTTTGGCCCGTTGAACGGATAGCCGAACAGCGGGGCAAACACGCAGAAATCCAGCAGCCCGGCAAAGAGCGGCACGAGACCAACCAGGGCGATCACCACGCCCAGCGGTCCACCAACCAACAGCAGGCCGCCGCCGATCAGGACGACACCCGCAACCGCCCGAGTCAGCCGGCCGGCCGACGAGACCATGAACTTCACCAACGTCTTCACCTGAAACTCCTTGGACTGCAACCTGTCAATGCAGCCACGATGGCGTTTCCGTCGCTGACTGTCGGTGACAAAGTCACGCAGTCGCGGCCTTCTCGAGGGCCGCAGGGTCGATCACTTCGATCTGGCCGCGCTTGGACTCGATCCAGCCGCGGGCAGCCATGTCCTCGAGCACCCGGCTGACTGCCTCGCGGGCGCTGCCAAGTTCCGCGGCGATCTCCTGGTGGGTGATCGGGATGGGATTCGCTTCCTTGGCCTGGCCGACCAGCAGCGCGGCGACGCGCTGGTCGAGCCGCCGGAACGCGACCTCGTCGACGAGGTTCATCACGCTCTCCAGGCGCTGGGCGACGAGGTCGACGAAGAAGCCACGCCACAGGTCATGCGTTGCCACCCAGGTGCGAAACGTGGCGGCCGGGATCATCACCGCCTCCGCCTCATCCTCGACCGTGGCGATCGCCGGAAAGGTCTGGCGAGTGAGGATCGCGTTTGCCGTGAGCACGCACGATTCGCCCGGCCGGAAGCGATAGAGAGTGACCTCGCGGCCGGTCTCGCCGATCTGGTAGACGCGCACGGTGCCGGACAGCAGCAGCGGGATGGCGCCCACCTGCTGGCCCTCCACGAAGACGTCGTGGCCGGCCGGGATGCGCGCCAGGAAGCCCTGCTCGCGGAAGGCTCGCACGATCTCCGGTCCGGCGTCCTGCAGAATGGGCAGGAGGGTGACGATGCGCGCGTACTCGCTATCGCCGATCATCCCAACGCCTCAATGCCGCGTCATGCCGGCATCGCCGACGCTCGGCGGGTCCGTGCCGTGTCACCCGCGATGAAGGTCATCGCGCCGGCCGCGACGACGAGGAGCGCGGACACGATCAGGGCGTGCGCCATGCCCACGGTGAAGGCGCTCATCACCGGCGCGCCGAGTTGGACCGACGTGCCCAGGAAGATGGCGCCCACCTGGTCGCGCGGCACGGCCGAAGCGGCCACGGCAAGAGCCAGCGCGAAGCTGGTGACCATGCCGGTCTGGCGGAAGGTGGCCAGCGTGGCGCTGGCCACGCCCAGTCGACGCACCGGGGCAGCGCTCATGACAGCGCTGGTGTTGGGCGCCCAGAAGAGTCCGCCGCCCACGCCGAGCACGAGCATGCCGGCCAGCAGCACCACGTACGACGAATTCGGGCCGAGCTGGGCGAGTACCACGCAGCCGGTCGCCTGAAGTAGGAGGCCAAGCGTCGCCGGCAGCCGTGCACCCAGCCGGTCGGAGACCACGCCGCCGATCGGGCCGACGACCGACTGCACGATCGGCAGTGGCAGGATCATCAGCGCCGCTGCCAGCGGTGTAACGCCGGTCACGGCCTGCAGATAGAAGACGACCAGGAAATTGACCGCGAACATGCTCAGGCTCTGCAGCGTGGCGGCGGCCGTGCCAAACGCAAAGACGCGTGACCGGAACAGCGCCGGGTCGATGAAGTGCGTGCGCGGGGCGCGCCATGACCACACGAACAGCCCCTCGAGCATGACGAAGGCGGCGAAGAGGGTCAGGGTTGGCAAGGCCACCCAGCCCCACTCGATGCTTTGCGAGAGTCCGAAGAGCAGGCAGCCGAGGCCACCCGAGAAGAGCAGCATGCCGGGCAGGTCGAGCGGCTCGTTGCGCTTGGGTTCGCTCAGTTCATGCAGGGCCAGGTAGCCCCACGCGGTACCGAGCACGCCGATGGGCAGATTGACCAGGAAGATCCAGCGCCATGACAGCGCAGCTAGGATCAGGCCGCCGGCAACGGGCCCCAGGATGCCGCCGATCGCCCAGGTGATCGAGTTGATCCCCATCGCCCGGCCGCGCTCGCCGGCCGGGAACGCCTCGGTGATGATCGCCATGCCATTGGCCATCAACATCGCACCGCCGACGCCCTGGACCAGCCTGAAGGCGACCAGTTGCGGACCACTGGCGGCGAACGCGCACAGCAACGATCCGCCGGTGAAGACGGCAAAGCCAAGGTTGTACATGCGCACGCGGCCGAACATGTCGGCCAGGCGTCCGAAGAGCAGCAGCGTCACCGTGCTCATCAGGATGTAGCCCATGAGCACCCAGACCATGGTCACCAGGTCTGAGTGGAGGTCGGTCATCATCGTCGGCAGGCCGAGCACGACGATCGACGAGTCGATGGCGGCCATCGCCGCGCCAAGCGTGGTTACCGACAGCGCGATCCACTTGTAGCGTGGGCTCGCCACCCACCTGCCGCTCACGCGGTCAGCGTAATCACGCTTCCGTTTGCGCGCAGCGCCGACGCCACTACAGAACGATGAGCGCGTTGCCGCCCGGCTCGCGACCGGCCGCCAGACGCATCAGGGCGACGCGCGCCGAGATCGGGAACTCGCCTGCCAGGAAGGTCTGGAATTCGTGCCTGAACGCGCGCGACTGGCGGGTCTCAGGCAGAAGCAGGATGACGCCGTCAACGTTGCCGTCGCGGACCTTGAGCGCCAGTCGGCGCAGCAGCGCCTGACCGTCAAGCGGGTTCAGCTCGGCCTCGACCCCGTAGCGCCAGGCGTGCCCGCGGATCATGGCGTCCCACGCGCGCTGTTCACCGCGAACCGGTAGAGGCACCTCCGTTCCCCAGGCAAGGCTGGCCGGCAGTCGCTCACGAAGACGCCCCAGCAGCGCCGCGTGGCGGGCGTCCCGGATGGGAGCCCGACCGGGATATACGCGTGCCGCCAGATCGAGTCCGACGAGAGCACACAACTGAGCCAGCACGACCAGTGACGCCCACTCCGCCCGGGCACGCTCGATGCGCGACAACTCCGACGCCGAGATTCCGGCGCGAGACGCCACGGTGTCCAGGCTCAGCCCGGACCGCCGGCGCGCCAGGCGGATCTCGGCTCCGATGGCCCGGAGTAGGTCACGGCCCCGCTGCAGCCCGCGGTCCGACCTCCGTTCGCGCGTGGTCACTCACGGATGATCGCCATGGGCGCTTAGCATCAACTTACCGCCCCCACCCACTCACGAGTTGACGTGGGACGGCAACATGGCCGGCTGACGGCTGCTCGCCGCCGCTGTCGGTGCTTAGCCGGCTACCCCAGCTGCCGTGCGTGTCGCGGGACGGGCAGCCTGCCGGCGGTGGCAGAAGAACCGACGAGGCGACGCCTGTAAGTTGCCTGTTGTGCCTCGGGACGGCACACCGGCTCGATTGGCGGCGCGAACGCTACTCCAGGTAGTCCTTGAGCTTGCGGCTCCGGCTCGGATGGCGCAGCTTGCGCAGCGCCTTGGCTTCGATCTGGCGGATGCGCTCGCGCGTCACGTTGAACTCCTTGCCCACCTCTTCGAGAGTGCGGGCACGGCCGTCCTCGAGGCCGAAACGCAGCTGGAGGACGCGCCGCTCACGACCCGACAACGAGTCGAGGACGGCCTCCACCTGCTCCTTGAGCAACTGGTGGGAGGCGGCTTCAGCCGGTGCCAGCGCGGCCCGGTCTTCGATGAAGTCGCCCAGGTGGGAATCCTCCTCCTCGCCGATGGGCGTCTCGAGCGATACCGGCTCCTGCGAAACCTTGATGATCTCGCGCACCTTGTCCGGCGTGACCACCACCTCCTGGCCCCTGGACATCGCCTCAGCGATCTCCTCGACCGTCGGCTCGCGGCCCAGCTCTTGGAGCAGCCCGCGTGAGACGCGGATCAGCCGGTTGATCGTCTCGACCATGTGCACCGGGATGCGGATGGTGCGCGCCTGATCGGCGATCGCGCGGGTGATCGCCTGGCGGATCCACCATGTCGCGTAGGTGGAGAACTTGAAGCCCTTCTCGTAGTCGAACTTCTCGACCGCGCGGATGAGCCCAATGTTGCCTTCCTGGATGAGGTCGAGGAAGGACATGCCACGGCCGATGTACTTCTTGGCAATCGACACGACCAGCCGCAGGTTGGCCGATGTCAGCTGCTCGCGGCCCTCGCGGCCGATGCGCACCAGCACGCCGCGCCGGTCGCGCGGCTTGAGCGAAGTGTCCTGCTCCAGCGACCAGCCCATCTCAGCCAGCAGCTCGGCGTCGTGGCCGCCGAATATCCAGCGCCGCAGCGCCTCGTGCGCAACGCCCAGCGTCCAGTCGTAGAGCGCGCGAACGGTCGAGTTGTCGTGCGTCTCGCTGTCCGGCGAGTGGGCCGCCAGGAATGCGAAATCGACCAGCGCGGTGAAGTTATCCGCGGTCGGTCCGTCGTTGTAGCTCGCGTCGAGACCCTTGGCCTCCTTGAGCTTGGCCTTGGCCGCCTCGCCTTCGACCGACTTCTGCGCCTTAACGAAATGGAAGTCGGGCGACGGCTGGAGCAGCCCATCGGCTTCCGCGGCGGCGAATGCGCCGCGCACGATGCGGTCGGTCTCTTCCCTGTACGGCAGCCGATGTTGCGGGTGCTTCTCGCGCGACTTTGGCTCGGTCTCGTTACGCGTCCATTCCCAGAGCGACAAGACCGCCTTCTGGGGCTCGTCGATGATCTGCTCGCCCAGCTCGATCGCCTTGGCCAGCACGACCTCTTCCTCGGCGTTGAGCAGCGGCACCTTGCCGATCTCCTTGAGGTACATGCGCACCGGGTCGTCGATGCCGATCATGTCGGCAGCGATGGCGTCGAGTTCCTCGGTGGTCGGCTCCTCCGCTGTTTCCGGGTCGAGCTTGGCGGGCGGTTCCTCCCACGGCGTCTTGTCCGATTCGTCGAGCGCCACCTGGACGCCCAGCTCGGCTGCCGCCGACATGCCGTTGCCGGACTCCTCGAGCTCATCCTTGTTGTCGAGCAGGTCGTCGTCGTCGCGGCGACGCTTGCCGCGCTCGAGGACGCTCGCTACCAGTTGCTTGTCACCTACGTCCATTTCAGGCGTTACCTCCAGTGGTGCTGCCGGCCGCCACGGCCGTCTTTCTCTGTCTTCGTTGGTTAAGGACGGTTGTCGATTCGCGCCGCCGGTCCAGCGCCAGCCGCTGTCCCTGCAGGCGCAGTACCTCGCGGCGCAGCTCTTCGGCGGCCGTCCCGTCGGCGCTGGCTTCGGCTTCGGCGAGCTCGGCACGCACGAATTCGAGCCGCTCGCCGATGCGGTTGCGCTCGAGTGCCAGCAGGCTCTGATCGATCGCCTGGCGCAGCGCGCCGTCGTCCTCGGGCAGCGGTTCGGCACTGGCGAACAGCGTGCGCGCCACGGCGCCCAGCGTCGGATCGAGTGACTCGACAAACGCCGACCGGTCGAAGCCGACCATCTGTGCCGTCGCAATGTGCCGCCACAACTCGCGCGCCGGAGTGGTGACGAAGAGGCTCGCTTCGAGCTGGCCCTCGAGCACGTCGCGCATGTAAGGGCGCAGCAACAGCAGTCGCAGCAGGGTCGCCTCGACCGGCTCGAGTGTCCGCGCGACGGCCTCCGGGTCGAGCGCTTCCGGGCTGGCCAGTACCGCTTCGAGGTTGATGCGTGCGCCGACGTGCGCCTCGGCCGGGCGGCCCATCACCCGGGCCACCTGTTCGGGCCGGCGCAGCTCCTCGAGCAGGACACGTTCCTCGACGCCGCTGCGGCGCGCCAACAGCTGCAGGTAGCCGTCGCGCTGGGTCGGATTGGTGACCCTCCTGATGGTCGGCATCACGGCCGCCACCAGCCGTTCGCGACCGGCCAACGTGCGCGGCTCGTGCCGCCGCGCGTGGAAGTCGATCAGGTACTCGACGATCGGCTGGGGCTCGTTCGTCGCGCCGCGCCAGGTTTCCGGGTCGTCGCGGATCACCTCGTCCGGATCCTTGCCATCGGGCAGGCGCACGACGCCCACATCCGTCAGCCGGCCACGATGTGCGCTGCGCTCGATCTCACCCACGAGGGCCGACAGCTCGGTGGCACCGAAGCTCGCCGCACCCTGACCGGCCGGGTCGACGTCGTAGGCCAGCGCGATCCGCGGCGCGTAGCGCGTGACCAGCTCGACCTGGGCGGGAGTGAGGGCCGTGCCCAGCGTACCCACCACGTTCTCAAAACCCTGCTGATGAGCCATCAGCGCGTCCGTGTTGCCTTCGACCAGTACCGCCAAACCCTGTTTGCGCATGGCCGATTTGGCACGGTCGACCAGGTACAGCGTGCGGCTCTTGTCGAACAGCAGCGTGGCCGGTGAGTTGAGGTACTTAGGCCCTTGGTCGCGGCCGTCCTGGCGCGGCTGCGGCGCGCCGACCACGCGGCCACCCAGACCGGTGGCGTTGCCGGAGGCGTCGCGAATAGGGAAGATGATGCGGCCGCGGAACCGGTCGTACACGCCGCGCCGTCCCTGGCGCTGCGAGACGAGGCCGGCCGCTTCGAGCTCCTGAGCGGTGAAGCCGCGCTTCTCGACGAGTGCACGGCCGAGGGTGTCCCACGCGTCGACCGCGTATCCGATCTGGTGGGTGCTCAGTGTCTCGTCGCTGAAGCCGCGCCCGCGCATGTAGTCGAGCGCCGGCTGGCCGTGCCGGCTCTCGGTCAGAACGCGGTGGTAGAAGGCAATCGCGGAATCGAGCGCGTCGCGCAGCCGCTTCCGGCGCGCGTCCTCGCGCGTGGTCCTTTCGTTCAGCTCAACGCCGGCGCGCGCGGCAAGCCGGCGCAACGCCTCAGGGAAGTCGATCGTGTCGCGCTCCATGACGAAGTTGAAGATGTCGCCGCCGCGCCCGCAGCCGAAGCACTTCCACGTTTCGCGGGCAGGGGTGACGGTGAACGAAGGGGTTTTCTCGCCGTGGAACGGGCACAGGCCCTTGAAGCTCGCCCCCGCCTTGCGCAGTGCGACCGTCTCGCCGATCAGTTCGACCAGGTCGATCTTCTGTTTGACTTCAGCCGCTGTTCCTACGGACGTGGGTGCAGGCCTCCGGACACACGAATGGCCTTGTCAAGTCTTGACAAGGCTATGGCCCTCATTTTAGGCCCTTGACAAGGGCTTGACAAGGCCTTTGTCAATACCCGCCCAGAGTATTGACTAGGGAATGCGACGCCACGCTCGAGTGGTGCGCCGGCGCGCCACTGAAGGCGCGGCGGCCGAGCGGCTCCCGCCAGTAATGACGAATGGCATATCGCGCCAACCAGCAAATCGGCAGACCATCCTAAGGCCGTCAGTGGTGTGCCGGGCTGCGCCGATCAACCGTGCTGCGGGAGAAAGCAACGTGCTGCGGGAGAAAGCAATATGAACAGACCAGCGGTCGTGCCCCCGCTGATCGGCCACGCAACGTTCTATCGGCGCTTGCCGACGTTCGAGAACCTGCGTGCGCCATCGCGGCCGCTGGTCGCCACCAGCATCTTCCTCGTTGTCGGCCTGCTCGCGCTACCGGTCTATTTCCTGACCGACGGCCTCATCTCGGCGACCGCCTATTTGGTGCCATCCGGCCTCGCGCTTGTGGCCCTGCTCGTCGGACCGCGGCTATACCAGCCCGCGACCACGCGGCCGTGGCGCTGGCTCGCGCTGGGTCAGGCGGCCTTCCTACTCGGCGACTTGCTTTGGTTCAGCGGTGACCTGGGCGGCGGGCAGCCTTTCCCGTCAGTTGCCGGCGGCGCGTACCTGGCCGGCTATCCGCTGTTCGCCATTGGCCTGGGTTTGTTCATCTTCATCCAGCATCCGCGTCATCGGGTCGCCCGGTTGGTCGACGCGCTGGCAATCGGCTTCGCCTGCGCGGTACTGCTCGGCCTTGGTTACCTGCGCCAGGTCAACGGCGACCCAACGCTCGCGTTCGACGCCAAGCTGACGCTGCTCGCCTACCCCATCGGCGATACCGTCCTGCTGGCGGCGGCCGCGTTTCTGCTGCTAGCTGGCGGGTGGCGGGGCCGAGCCCAGCAAGCGCTGCTACTTGGCCTTGGCCTGCTGATGGCTGCCGATGTGCTGTATGGCCTTTACTTCGCCGATGTCGAAGACGCAACGACCGTGCTCGACGCGCTGTGGATGATGAGCTACCTGGCGGTGGGTCTCGCCGCACTCCTCCCATCGATGAGGGGCCTGACCGAGCAGCAGGCTGCCGAGAAGGAAGATGGTTCAAGCCGGGCGATGCTCGGCCTGCTTGTTGCGACTGCAGTACTGGCCGTCACCAACGTCACCGATGAGGCCACGCTCGGCGTTCCGCTGCTCGGTGAGGCCGCCGAGATCATGCTCGTCGGCCTGCTGTTCCTGCGCGCGTACGAGGCCGGCAGGCGCGAGGCCCGGCACGAGCGGCGCATCGCGGCACTGCTGGCCAACGCCTCCGACGCGCTGACGGTGGTCGGCAAGGACGGCAGGATCCTGCTGTCGAACGCGGCCGCGGCAAGGGTCATCGGTGGCCCTGGCGAGCAGTCGGCCGGTCAGTCGATCCAGGATTTCCTCAAACTTCTCCACCCCGACGACAAGGCCATGGGCGCCCAGCGGCTGGCCTCGGTCCTGGCCACGCCGGGTGCTCGCGAACACGGCGAGGTGAGGGTCCGCAACGATGTCGGCGAGTACCGCTGGCTGAACGTGACCGCGGTCAATCGAGTCGACGATCCAGTCGTGGGCGGTGTCGTGATGACCTTCCAGGACGTAACTGAGCAGCGCGCCTCGCAACAGCGCCTGCAACGGTTGGGCATGGCCATCGAACAGACGTCCGAGGCGGTGATCATCGCCAACGCGGATGCCGACATCGAATACGTCAATCCCGCGTTCGAAAGAATGAGCGGCTACACCGCAGCCGAGGTCCTCGGTCGTAACCCGCGCCTGCTTCAGAGCGGCCGCCAACCGCCCGCGTTCTATCGGGCGATGTGGGAGACGCTCACCGCCGGTCGGCCGTGGGTATGCGACTTCATCAACCGCCGCAAGGACGGTAGCGAATACCAAGTTGCCGCCATCGTGTCCGGTATCCGCGAGCCGGATGGATCGCTGAACGGTTTCGTGGGCGTCAGCCGCGACGTATCGGTCGAGCGGCGCGGGGAGGCCCATGCGGCGCAGCTGGCGCGGGAGCGAGCACTCATTGCCGAGACGATCCGCGGCATCGACACGCGCGCATCAGCCGAAACGATCGCTGACACGATCTGCGGCCAGGTAGCCGGTTTGCCTGGCGCAGCAACCGCCGGCCTGGTCATCTTCGAACTCGACGGTCGCGCCATGCCGTACGGCCTGGTCACCTCGACCGGTAACCGCGTGACGCTCAGGCATCTGCCCAAGCAGCGCGTTGCCGAGATGCGCGAGCGGGCCGCTCGGGGACCCTGGATCGAAGCATGGCAGGCGCAGCCGACGCACCCCTACAACGGACTGCTGGCTGAGCTCGGCGTGCGCGCGATCGCATACGCACCGATTCGCGATGCGACCAACCTGATCGGTTACATGCTCCTCAGCAGCGCCGATGCGAATGCCCAAGAGACGCTGTCCAGCGCACTCCCGGCAATGATCGAGTTCGCCGACATCGCCGGCACGCTGATCGGGCCCAAGGTGGCCGAACGGACCTCCGCCGAGCAGGTGCGTCAGCGCGTCGCCAGCATCATCGACAAGAGCGCGTTCGTGCCCTACTTCCAGCCGATCGTCGACCTGGTGGCCAACCGCGTCGTCGGCTACGAGGCACTGACCCGATTCGACAGTGGCATAGGCCCGGAAGACCAGTTCGCCGAGGCGACCGCGGCCGGCATGGGCAAACAGCTCGAGTTGGCGGTGGTCCAGAAGGCGATGATCGCGGCAGCCTCCATGCCCGCCGGCCGGTGGCTCAACATCAACGCGTCGCCGGCGTTGATCGCCGGCGGGAACGGGTTCCTGGAACTGGTGCTCGACGCCGACCGCGCGCTGGTGGTCGAGATGACCGAGCACGAAGAGATCGTCGACTATGCGCAGTTCCGCGCGGCCGTCAGCCGCCTGGGCCCAAACGTGCGCCTGGCCGTTGACGATGCCGGTGCCGGCTTCGCCAGCCTGCGCCACATCCTCGAACTGCAGCCGAGCTTCGTGAAGCTGGACCGAGCGCTGATCAGTCATATCGATCAGGACCGTGCACGCCAGGCGCTGGTGGCGGGCATGAAGCACTTCGCCAAGGACGCCGGTTTCTGGATCATCGCCGAAGGCGTCGAGACCGAAGCCGAGCTACTAACGCTGCGCGCGCTCGATATCCGCTACGCCCAGGGCTACCTGCTGGGGCGGCCGCAGCCTACGTTCAGCGCCACCGCGACGTTCGCTGCCATCGACTGATGCGCGTGCCGGCCGCCCGAATCGGACGGCCGGCACGCCGCAACGGTCCGCTTGGCACCTTGGCCGCGCCCTTATTCCGCGGGAGGATATGGACATGGCTGCAACTCTTGGCCCCGCAGCTGGCGGGGAATTACTCGAGCAGCTCGGGTTCCTGCTGGTTCCCGGACCGCCTGTGGCCGTCGGCCCCGCGTACCTGTTCATCGCCCTGCGCCGGCGGCCCACGCTGATCCATTTCGACCCCGAACGAGTCGACTACTGGGAAGCAGTCGACGGCCGCGGCCTGCCCGCCACGCTCGAAAGTAGCGCGTCTCCTCAGGGCCACGCGTCGTTCGCCTGGGGGACCATCCGTATCGTGGACCGGCTGGGTGTCTCGAACGAGTTCGTTGCTTTCGGCGGCGACCTGAGCGTCTCCAGGGAGGACGGGGTGACGGTCGCCGTACTATCCTCCGCCGCACCGATCGTCGCCCGCGGCGGGCACTCGCAGACGTGGGAGCCGGTGTCGCGCGAGATCGTCGGCTTCCTCGCCCAGCTGCGCGCGGCGGCTGAGCCGGGGGGCGACCTCGAGCGGCGGCTGGCTGAGCACACGCCCACGGCGCTATACGCCGCGTTCGTGGAGCGCCAGCTCGAGCGTGCCGAAGCGGAATCGCGGCGAGTCGGTTGGCAGCCCGCCATCACCGACGCCATGCGCCACGAACGAAGCCGGCTTCAAGCAAGCTCGCCGTCCGACTGGGACGCAGGCGTCCAACTCATCGCGGCGCTGCCGTCCAGCGCCTAGACGGCCACCGGCCACTCTTCGGCCGATGTTCCACTCGTCAGGTAGAATTAGTGGTCTGCAAGCCGGTCGGTCACCTTCAGCAGCCCAGCGTGGGACGCGACCAACGTTGCCGAGCGCCCGCATCGGGCAGCCAGCGGAAGCGTCACGCGGTGATCTCACCGGCAGTATTCACTGACGCACGAGAGGTCGAGGCGTGACAACTTCCAGTTCATCCGTTTGGCGCCGGTCAGTTCCCAAGGACGCACCGCCCGAGCCCTTCAAACATCTGATCGATCGCTACCAGCACCGCGAGCAGCTCGTCACCTGCACGTGTGGCTGGCAGGGCAGCAGCTCAGACAGCGCGCCCGACGGGTGGAAGGCCCATCTCCTGGAAGTCCGCGGCCCTTCGCGCTGACGCCGCCACGACCCGCCCGACGGGCTTGCGACAGCCATCCCGGACGACGATCCTCGCTCTAAACGTGGACCATTTGGCTTAGTATTCGGGCCATCTGGCCCTCCGGCTGGGTTGGATGCTGCGACAGTCTTTACCCATCCGAACCGCCGCCAGATAGGCGGCGCGGACAAGACAAAAGGGAGGTCGTTCCGGATGAGTTCGCTGCGCGCCGTCATCTACGGACTGGGTGCAGTCGCTGCGGTTAGTCTCGCCCTGTTGGTGATTTCGCAAATCGGACTGACCGGCGACATCCGCACCGTGGTCACCTGGATCTTCTGGGTGTCATTCCTGGCCCTGCTCGTTGCGCTCTTCTACGACGCGCGCCAGGCGCCGGGGTCGGACGAGGTACAGGTCGAAGGACCCGGCTTCGCCCGGTTCCTGTTCAACAATCGGGCCGCCGGCCTGTTCTGGCTGCCGATCCGAGTGTTCGTCGGCTATGCCTGGCTGGACGCCGGCCTGACCAAGCTTAGCGAGGCAAGCTGGACGCAGGGCGGCAGCGCGCTGCTGGGTTACTGGAACAACGCAGTCGCGGTTCCGGCGCAGGGCCATGCGCCAATCACGTACGACTGGTACCGCGGTTTCATCCAACTGCTGATCGACAACCAGGCGCAGGGCTGGTTCGCACTGCTGATCACCTTCGGCGAGATCGCTGTCGGCCTGGGCCTGATCTTCGGCATGCTGACCGGCATCGCCGCCTTCTTCGGGGCGCTGATGAACGTGTCGTACCTGCTGGCCGGCTCCACGTCGTCCAACCCGGTCATGTTCACCTTCGCCATCGGCCTCGTGCTGGCATGGAAGGTGGCCGGTTACTACGGCGTCGACCGCTACCTGCTGCCGCGACTTGGAACTCCCTGGCAACCGGGCTCGGTGTTCCATCGGCAAGCTTCCACGACCGGATCCACAAGCGCATGACGCAAGCCTGACAAGACTTGTCCCAGGCCCGAAAGGCGGAGGCGCAAGCCTCCGCCTTTCCATATGTATGGCCGGGCCGACGTTGATGGGCCGTGTCCGCTGAAGCGCGCCAGCCGATGCGTTTGGCGGCGGCCGGTTATCAGGCGGCGACGGTCGCCGGCGAGTCGGTCGTCGGCCGGATCTCGGACACCGCGGCGGCCGGGCCGCGGGCAAGTTGGCCGGCCTTCCGATAGGCGATCACGCGCGTCCCGGACGAGATCACGTAAAGCACCACGAACGCCGGATAGCCGAACGACACGGCAGCGGCACCGGCCAATTGGCCGATGGTCATCGCTCCAGAGGTCTGGCCCAGATAGCGCGCATGGTGGCGAACGACCGCGGGCCCGTGGATGAGGCGAAAGAGCCGCTCGTTGGCTGCCAGCGAGCCCTGCGCGAAACCGATTGCGCCGAGCATCGAGGCTGCGATCAGGAAGATCGGCGCGGTCAGCGTCCCCGGCAGGGCGAGGATCGGGCAGACCATCGCCGCCGCGCGAATGCCGAACGAGTTGCGCAGCAGGTTCTCGGCCGACGCGCGCGCCAGCCGCGCACCGACCAGCGCCGCAGTGACGACCTGGGTGAGGTTGCCGATCGAGCCGACCATCATCGAGAAGCCGGCCGACATGCCCACCACGGAGATGATGTACACCGACATGGCCGGCGCGAAGCCCATACCCAGCGCGTTGAGAACACTGACGCGCAGGAAGCCATTCATCTCGGTCGTCGTCTGCGCGTCGGCGGTCAGCGCATCAGGTGGCACGATGACCCGGCCGGGATGACGCAGCCGCGCGAGGACGGCGATTTCGATCACGCCGAATGTGCCCGACAGGGCCAGCGGCAGGGCATAGGCGATGATGCCGACCTGGTGGAACATGGCGTCTAGCAGCGCCGCCGTGGGTAGCAGCAACAGGGCGCCGATGGCGAGCGACACCGCCATCAGGCGCGGCACCACGAGACGCCGATCAGGTTCCGGCAGGACCGCCGAGTGCCACGACAGCAGATTGGCACCGGCGACCGACGACAGCACGCTGCCGAGCACTATGGCCAGGGCCAGCAGCGCGATTGCCAGGACGCCACCGACCGCACCAGTGGCGACGAGCAGTGTCAGGGCGACGAACCAGAAGCCGCGCGGTTCGGCAACCGCGGCGAGCAGGATCGTCAGCCCGCGCAGGTTGCCGTCGGTGTAGTCGAGCAGGCGCGGCACGAGCATCTGGGCCATACCACCGAACAGCGGCAGCACACCGAGCAGCACCGCCACCGGCGCCGGCGTGCCGATGGCCAGCGCGAAGGGAATGAGCACGTCGAAGCCAGCCAGCACCGCGACGATGCCCTGGCACAGCGCCAGGTAGTGGTACGGCCTGAAACGCGGGTCGGCAAAACGCCGCCAGTCGTCGACCAGGGGTGCGGAGAGCACGGAAGCCTCGGGACGTCCTGCCCCCGGAGCCGGCCAATTCGGTCATTCGACCGTCGAGCCCTCTTCTCGCCGCCACGCCCTGTAGGGCTGCCACACGGAACGCGGAATAACTGCCGCGCTCGCGAGACTCCAGTTGAGCCAACCGCAGCATAGTCCAGTTGGCACGCAGCTGTCCGCGCACCGTGCGTACCACCACACGTCGCCGTCCGGCGGGTATCGTGTCGGCCATGTGCCGCAGCATCGTCACCCTCCGCCGCCCCGACCAGGCCGCCACCGAGTCCGAGGTTCGCGCCGCCGCGCTCCAGTACGTGCGCAAGATCAGTGGCTATCGCGTGCCCTCACAGCGCAACGCGGAGGCGTTCGAGTCGGCCGTCGCCGAGGTCGCCCGAGCATCACAACGGCTTCTGGACGCCGTGAGTCCCACACCCGCAAAAGCCATTTGACAGGCCGCCCCGGCGGCCCGTATCCTGCCGGCTTGCAGTCGCGCTTCGCCAGCCTCTAAAAGGAGCTGCACTAACGAAATGTTGAACGTGAATCTCACCAGCGCCGCAGCTTGCATGCTGCGAACCGTCGCGCCTTTCGGCGCCTCGGAGCGCGGGAGATCTGTGCCCTCTTCGACCTGACCGGCGGGCAACCGCCAGAGTCACGAAGCCGGAGGGCCAGATGGGCCCCCGGCTTTTTTGATGCCCTGCGCCGTCAGGCATCGACCAGGCCGACCTCCCGCCGGACGCAATCGGGCCCGTGTCGTTGTCAGTCGAGCAGTCAGGAGCACACGCCATGGCCATCACCCTGGCACCACCTAACACAGTCGAGTCACCGCCCGAGCGAGTGGTGATGCGCGAAGACCGCCTACAGCGTCCGCACAGCGTGCCCGCGCTGCGCATCGAGCATCTGACCAAGCGCTTCATGGTGGGCAGCCGGCGCAAGCGCAAGAGCGTCGTTGCCGTCAACGACGTATCGCTACTCATCGAGCGGGGCGAAATCTACGGCCTGCTCGGCGCCAATGGCAGCGGCAAGTCGACCTTCATCCGCCTGGTCAGCACGCTGCTGACGGTCGAGGAAGGCAAGGTCGAGGTCTTCGGCCACGACATCATCCGGGACGAGATGGCGGTCAAGCGCTTGATCAACCGGGTCAGCGTCGACGCAGCGTTCTTCAAGAAGCTGTCGCCGACCGAGAACCTGATCTACGCCGCGCGGCTGTACGGCGTAGACGCCGGCCACGCGCGGCGCGAGATCGTGCGCATCATGGGCCGCCTGGGCATCGCCCAGTCGCGCCTGGGCCGGCCGCTCGAGCAAATGAGTCGGGGGATGCAGCAGAAGGTCGCCATCGCGCGCGCCTTCCTGACCAGCCCGGTCTTGCTGCTGCTCGACGAGCCGACCACCGGCCTCGACCCGCGCTCGAAGCTGGAGGTGCAGTCGTTCATCGAGGAGATCCGCGACATGCACGACTCGACGATCGTGCTCACGACGCATGACCTCGAAGAGGCGCAACGACTGTGTTCGCGAATCGGACTGCTGAACGACGGCCGCCTCGTTGCGGAGGGCACGGTCGCCGAATTGGCGGCCGGTGTACAGGCAGGGGACGGAAATCGGCCAGCCACGCTGCACGACGTATTCATGGCCCACACGGGTCGCTCTCTCGACGACGACGTCGAGGAGGACCAGGAAGACGAATGAGGTAACCCGAAATGTTGACCAACTACTACCACCAGGAGATCGACCGATATCGGCAGTCCGAGCTGCGTGACTCGCTGCACGCTCAGCAGTTGGCGGACGTCGTCCGCTCGCCGCGCAGCTTCCGCCGCGCCATCGGTCACTCGATGATCCGGATCGGCCGGCGACTGGCCGCCGATCCCGCCCGTCAAAGGGCCCGTCTCGCCTAGGCGCGACGGGCCCACCCCACCACCACCACCGGAGACCTGAACCATGGCCGTTCTGGCACGCGAGATGCGAGCGAGCTACGCCTTCGTCGAGCGCAACTTCAACCTGACCAAGCGTTACTGGGGCTGGGAAGTGGCCTTCATGGTCTACTCGGTCGCCGGGGCGCTGTCGGTCACCCTCATCGGTCGCGACCAGGGCAGTGCCCGTCTGATCCTGTCGCTGATGATCGGTGCGACCTTCTGGAACTACCTGTCGGTGGTCTTCTCGGTGGTCGCCGAACAGATCAGCTGGGAGCGCTGGGAGGGCACGCTCGAATACACCATGATGGCGCCCGTGCGGCGCGTGTCGCAGCTGCTCGGCGCGACCTTCTTCGCCATCCTGTGGGGGTTCATCCATACCTGTGTCGTGTTGACCGCGCTGGTGCTGTTCTTCGGCATCGACCTGTCCCACGCGGACTTCATGACCGCCGCGGCGCTGATGCTCGTCGGCTCACTGTCGATCATCGGCATCGGCATGATGGCCGCCGCGCTGCCGCTGCTGTGGGTCGAGCGCGGCGACCAGATGGTCTTCGTGTTGCAGTCGCTGCTGCTGCTGATCAGCGGCGTCTACTACAGCGTCGCGATCCTGCCCGCCTGGATGCAGGCGCTGGCGGCGTTCTCGCCGGCAACCTACATCCTTGATGGCGTTCGCCAGGCGCTGATCGAAGGCGCGCCGGTCACGTCCATGGCCGGCCACCTGCTGCCACTGGCGGTGATGGCCGTCGTGTTCATTCCGCTCGGCGTGTACGTGTTCGGCTGGGCCGAGCGATACGCCAAGCGCACCGGCAAGCTGAAGAGGGTTGGCTAGATGACCGATTTGAAGACGCCGACGACCACGGCAGCCGGTCGGCCGCTGCCGGCCGGCTTCCGCCTGCGACCATTCACCGACGAATCCGACGTCCCGGCGGGCGTCGACATTGCCAACGCCGACATGGCCGCCGATGGCGTGCCCCATCACGACACGGTCGACGACTTCCTGGCCTTCGTGCGCCACCCGAACGATGCTTTCGACCCGCGGCGCGACATCATGATCGCCGAGATCGACGGACGGACTGTGGCCTACTCGGACAAGAACTGGGTCGACACCCGGGACGGCCTGCGCGAGTACCGCCTGGGTGCCGCGGTGCTGCCCGAGTGGCGTCATCACGGAATCGGCAGTGCGCTGCTCGAGGACGGCGAGCGGCGTGCCCGTGAGCAGGCCCGGCAGCACGCCAGCGGCCTGCCAACGGTCTTCGGCAGCTGGGCCAACGATCGGCAGCAAGCACGCATGGCGGTCCTGCAGAACCATGGTTACGAGGCGGTGCGCTGGTTCTTCGATATGACCCGTCCGCTGTCAGAGCCCATCCCCGACGTGCCTCTCCCCGATGGGCTGGAGGTCCGGCCGGTCGCGCTCGAGACCGTGCGTCCGGTGTGGGACGCCGACACGGAGGCGTTCCTGGATCACTGGGGCGGTTTCGACGCATCCGACGAACAGCTCCAGCGCTGGATAACACGACCCACCTTCGACCCCAGCCTGTGGGTCGTGGCGTACGACGGTGATGAGGTCGCGGCCGGCGTGATCAACGCGATCGACCCGGAGGAGAACTCCGCCCTGGGCGTCAACCGGGGCTGGCTGCACAGCGTCTTCACCCGCCGGCCGTGGCGCAAGCGCGGCCTCGCTCGCGCGCTCATCGCGCGTTCGCTCGTGCTCCTGCGCGAGCGTGGCGTGGAGCAGGGCATCCTGGGCGTGGACGCGGACAACCCAACGGGCGCGCTGGGCCTTTACGAGAAGATCGGCTTCACCGTCGCCGAGCGCTCGACGGCCTGGCGCAAGCCGTTCGAGGTCTGACCGTGCTTGAGCAGTACGGCTGGGACGATCGCGTCGCAGGCCAGTTCGCCGAGCACTCGCCCGACGGCAGTCAGCCGGGGCGGGTGCTCGTCGAGCATCGCGGCAGCTATGTCGTGGCGACCCGGACGGGAGAGCGAGTCGCGGTCGTCTCGGGTCGGCTGCGCCACGCTGCGCGTGGCGCAGCCGACTTCCCGGCCGTGGGTGATTGGGTCGCGCTAACCCCGGCCGACGGTGAGTCGGCGGTCGTACACGCCGTGCTGCCGCGGCACAGCCAGTTCCTGCGCGCGTCGGCCGGAGACGACGGCCTGGCCCAGGTCGTGGCGGCCAACGTGGACATAGTGCTGCTCGTCAGCGGCCTCGACTACGACTTCAACCTGCGGCGCATCGAGCGCTACGCGACGCTCGCCTGGTCGAGCGGCGCTGCGCCGATCATCGTCCTCAACAAGGCCGACGTGTGCGATGACATCGGCGCCCGGCTGGCCGACGTCACCTCGGTCGCGCCGGGCATCCCCATCCGCGCGATCAGCGCCCGAACCGGACTCGGCATCGAGTCGCTGACGCCGTTGCTCGAGCCCGGCAAGACCATTGCCCTGATCGGATCGTCCGGCGTCGGCAAGTCGACGCTCGTCAATGCGCTGCTCGGCTGGCAGCGCCAGGACACCGGCGCCGTGCGCGACGCTGACCAGCGCGGCCGGCACACGACGACCGTCCGCGAGCTCGTGCTGACCGACTCGGGCGCCCTGCTGATTGATAGTCCCGGCATGCGCTCGGTCGGCATGTGGGAGGCCGACGAGGGCCTGACCGAGGCCTTCGCCGATATCGAGGCGTTCGCCGCCGAGTGCCGCTTCAGCGACTGCGTCCACGACGGCGAACCTGCCTGCGCCGTAGAGGCCGCCATCAGCGACGGCCGGCTGCTGCGTTCGCGCCTCGAAAGCCAGCGCAAGCTGGTTCGCGAGGCCACGGCCCAGGCGCGCAAGCAGGACGCCGGGCTGCGCGCCAGCGAGCGGCGGCGCTGGAAGATCCTGCAGAAGTCGGTGCGCAACCACATGCGCATCAAGTACGGCCCCGACGCCTAGTAGGGCAGCGCCCGTGTGCGCGCCACCTGCTCAAGCCACGCCTTCTCGGCGCCGATGGTCGACTGGGGCCGTGGCCGGGCAGGACGCGCAGGTCGTCGGCAAGACCGCCAAGCCGGGTGAGCGACTCGACCATCTGCGCCTCCGAGCCACCGGTCAGGTCGGTCCGCCCCCAGCTGCCGGCGAAGAGGGTGTCGCCGGTGAACAGCAGGCTCGCCGCGTGCGCGCAGGCAAACCGAGCCTTCGGTGTGCCCGGGCGTGTGAAGCACCTCCAGGTCGATCTCGCCGAAATGGATGCGCGAGCCCTCGGCGAGGTCGACCGCGGGCACGCTGGGCGGGATGGGAAAGGGCGCTATCGCGCCGACGGGTTGCACGAGGCCGTGGCGATCGGCGATATGGGCGGCAAGCGCGCGCCGGTCGCGTCCATGACCGCCGCGTTGTCGCCGATGTGATCCCAGTGGCGATGGGTGCTGACGATCAGCTTGAGCGTCCAACCGCGCTCGGCGAGCGTCGCCGTCAGCCACTCGACGCACGGCGTGGCGGTGTCGATCGCGATCGCCTCCCGGCTGGATTCGTCGGCGAGCACGTACAGGTTGGTCGCGATCGGCCCGACCACGCGCTGGAGCAGTGCACCGCACGGCGTCGGCGCGGCGCTCGGGCGGGGACGGCAGCGGGAACATGCACTGGTTGCCCTCCGGCAGCAGCATGATCTGGACGTTCGGGTTGAGCTTCTGGATTGCCTGCCAGCGGATCAGCTCGTCGGTCAGCGAGGACGTGATCGACTGGTTGGCGTCCGCTTGACCGGCGGCCGTTGCCCGGTTGGCGTCTGCCTGGCCCTGGGCGGTCACCACGATCTGCTGTGCCTGGATGCGCTTCTGCTCGAGGATCTGCTGTTCGCGTTGGACGTTCTGCTGCTCGACCTGCTTGGACGTGATCGAGTCGTTGTAGGCCTGCGGATAGCCGATGTCGACGATGTAGATGTCGTCGACGATGATGTGGTAGCGGGCAAGGTTGTCGCCGAGCTGCTGCTTGGTCAGCTGACGGATCTCATCGCGCTTGTTGAGGATGAACGTCGCGCTGCTGTCGGCCGAATAGGCCGGCACGACCTGCTTGATGTAGTCGCTGAACGCAGGATCGATGATCTTGCTCGCGAAATCGCTGCCGACGTTCTGGATGAGCGTGCCCGCAAACGCCGGGTCGAGGTGATAGTTCATCGTCCCGGTGACGGTGACCTGCAGGTTCTCGGCAGTCGCCGCGGTCAGCTGCTGGAAGTTGTGCGGCTGGACGCGCGTGTCGACCTCCTCGACCTCGTTGGCGAACGGCATGACCCAGCTCGCGCCGGGATACAGGACGTTGGGCTGGACCTGGCCCAGGAAGCGGACGACTCCGACGTAGCCGGCGGGAACGATCACGACGCCCAGGAAGAAGACCCACAGGGCAAAGAAGACCAGCCGAAGGCGATCAGGGTGCGCCGGAATGGGTGCCTGACGCGGCCGTTGCCGTGTCGCCGCCGGCCGGCCACCGTGCGCGCTCCAACACGAGCTGGTGGGCGCGCTGCTCGGGCACGATCGTGACGGACAAGGCGGCGATGACGCAGACCGCCCCGAGGACGAAGAAGACGAGCGGCAGCGTCCAGTACGACCCCTCCTAGGGGGGAGGGGGGGGGGGAGGCGAGGAGGGGGGGGGGGGGGGGGGGGGGGGAGTGGGGAGGCGGGGGCAGAGGAGTGGGGGAGGAGGTCCAGCGAATCGCATCGGGGACCGAGGTGTCGGGAGCGCCTATGACGCCGGCGAACCGTTGCCCGACGAACTGCGCTGATGCTAGGTGCGACCCGACGTGTCGCTCAGACGATTTCGACGCGCCAAGGTCGACGCTGAGCCGAGAATCCGATCCTGAACTCGGAATGCACCGGGCCGTAACCGGACACGCACAGAAGCTCAAGGAGGCGACCATGACCGAGCGACCACCAGGTTCACCTGGTACGGCCACTCCTGCGTCGAGTTGCGGACGCCCGGCGGCAAGCAGTCATCTTCGACCCGTGGTTCGGCAATCCCAGTCACCGCGGCCGCGGCCGATGTCGACGCGTGCGACGTGATGCTGGTTTCGCACGGGCACTTCGACCACATCGGCGCCGCGCCGCGTGAGGTTGCGAAGGCCGACGCGCTGGACATCGCCAGGCGGACGAAGCCGGCCTGGCCGTGCATTCACGAGCTGTCGCTGTGGCTGGAGACACAGCTCGGCGACGCCGGGGTCGAGATCATCGGCATGAACAAGGGCGGCACAGTGGAGGTGCGCGGGCTGAGCGTGACCATGGTCCATGCCGATCACTCGGCGGGCGATTGGTCGGCGGCTGGCGAAGGGCCGCTCTACCTAGGCGAGCCGATCGGTTTCGTGGTCGAGCTCGAGGACGGCAGGCGTCTCTATTTCGCGGGTGACACCGCGCTCTTCCGCGACATGGAGCTGATCGGCGAGATGTACGGGCCCACGATCGCCTTCCTGCCGATCGGCGGTCACTTCACGATGGACCCGGCGGCCGCCGCGCGCGCGGCCGCCTTCCTGGGTGTCGTCGCGGTCGTGCCCATCCATTACGGCACGTTCCCGATCCTGGCCGGCACGCCCGACCAACTGCGCGCCGAACTGCGCCACCTGAGTGCCCCGATCGACGTGATCGCTCCGGAGCGCGGAGTCAGCACTCCCCTGCCCTGATGCCTGCCGCTCCGGCTCAGCCCTCGCGTCAGGAAGTCCTATGCCTCACGGGTGCGCACTAACTGCGTTCTGCGCTCCTTGGGGGCGGTGGCGAGGCGGCTGACAGGAGAGAGCCACGCTCAGCGGCCGCTTGCCGGGCACGTCGCGTCAGATCGTCGCCAGACCTGGGTTAGTGCGCGCATCTGGCGCGTTTGACCAGAAAGACAGGCAGGCGACGCGGCCGACGGGCCGGATCAACCAACCTCGGATCGACCTGCCGTCTATCGGAAGGACCGACCGAAGCGTCGTCGCGTGATTGCGGACGCGGCGTCAATTCGTGCTGCTGTCACTGACGATCAGCCACACGCCGATATTCGCTGGAGACCAGCCCCGCTCCCGCGCGATCTGCGCCGCCAGTCGCCGCTTTCGGTCGAGCGTTCCGATCAGGTCGGTGATGTCGACGATGTCCGTCTTGAACTCTGTCACGAGCAGCGTACGCGACGCAGCGTGCCACGCGAGGATGTCGATGACTCCGCGCTCGCCGTGGATCGCAAACGAGACCTCCGGCGCGATCGTCCACTCCGGCAGCTCCCGGAAGAAGCGCGCGACGGCCTCGTGCAGAGCAGAGTGCCGGGCATTCAGCAGTCGATCGAGCTCGCCGCCCTGCCACCGGACGACGAAGTCGAGACGACCACCGAGCGCTTCCCGGATGCGCAGCAGATCGTCGCCGCCCAAGTCACGAACGAGCCCGCGCTCGAGCCGCGAACTAGCCGATCGCGACCCTCCGGACTTCGCCGCGAGATCGATCTGGCGCCAGCGTTTGCGGATCCGAAGTGCTCGGCACAGCGCGCCAAGTCGGAGCCCGTCCACGCCTGGATCTTGACCAGGCGCGCTTATCGGCGGCTTATTCGAGCGGTGAGTCGGCGAGGAGCTGTGGCAGCGGGATTGGCTCGGGGGGCGGAGAGTTCGGCGCTGGGTCGGTGAGTCGAAGGCCGTACCACGCGACGTCGACCCAGCGGCCCAGTTTCCAACCGACCCGCTCGTAGATGCCGACGCGCGTCATGCCGATCGACTCGTGGAGGGCCACGCTTGTCGGATTTGGGAGGCCGATGCCGGCGTAGGCGTTCACGAAGCGCTGGCGGCGGAGGATCGGCAGTAGCTCGGCGTACAGGGAGCGACCAATTCCGCGGCCGTGCCACGCAGGATCGACGTAGACCGAGATGTCGACCGACCAGCGGTAGCCGGCGCGCGACCGATGCTCTGAGGCGTAGGCATAGCCGACGACTCGATCGTCGTCGGCGACCGCGACCAGCCACGGCGTGCGCGCCAGGACAGTGCGCATGCGCGCCGCCATCTCGTCGGCGCGCGGCGCGACTTCCTCGAACGAGATCGTGCTACCGACAACTGCCGGGCGATAGATCTCGGCGGCGCGCGCGGCGTCGCGATCCGGATCTGCGAGACGGACCCTCATCGGCGAGCTGCTGTCAGCGCGGAGACCAGCTGACGATGCCCATCTGCGTGGGCGTCCATTCGAAGGCGAAACGGCCATCGCTTTCAGTGAGCACGCCGCGGGCGACTCGTTCCAGGCGCTCGGCCTTGGCACTGCCGGACGAACCCAGAGTTGGCGGCGGGCATGTCCATCGCTTCGTCGAAGGAATTGAACGTTGGCGGCACGCGGTCGACGAGGCTGATCTAAGGCACCCGGCCGCGGGCGAAGAGCAGCGTCACGAGCTCGGCAGTGCGGGCAGACGAATGCGATCCTCGCCATGTACGGCGCGCCAGAAGAGCGCGCCCGTCATCTGCATCGCTGACGCACTGATCACCGCCACACACAGGCGATTTGCGCACTCTTCGATCTGGTCGAGAAACGGACCTATCTCGGCGATGTCGTAGCCGACGTGCGACATCAGTGCCACGTCTCCGCTGGGCGGATCGAGCATGGGCCAGCGCGACTCGATCACGCGAACGTTCTCGATCTGGTTGCCCGCCGCGTCCTCGGTTAGCGCGGAGAGCATCGCCGGCGACGGATCAATGCGCCACGCCTTGCACGTGCAGTGCGATCGGCAGCGCATAGCGGCCACCGCCAGCCCCGACGTCGAGCCAGGTCTCGCTCGACCGGGCGAGCGACAGAATGCGTCCAGGGTCGCGTCGTCTGTGCGGCGGGGATCCATCCGAAAGCGGTTCGCGGTGGGAGCGTAGAAGTCGGTCGGGTCGGGCTCCTCGCGAGAGCGCTCGACCTGCTCCTTGTCGGCCGCAACCCGCGCACGCCAGGTATCGAGCAGCGCGGAGGTGGATGGGCTCAGTGGATCCGTCACTCCCTGAGGGTACCTGAGGCGTCCGACGCCACGGGCTCGGCCGGCTCCTGTGCGGGCTCTCCCATCGGGACCGGCTGCAGCGTGCGGCGTTGGATGGGTAGCGCTATGAGCCTGCGCTTGTGCACCACTCCGCCAGCCGTTGATCCGCGACCGAACGTGAAGAACCACCACGTACCGGCAAGGATGCCGAGCACGAGCGCGAGCACGGCTGGTTCCTTCAGAGCGAGCAGGATCGAGCCGATGCCGGGAGCGTCTATCCAGACCCTGCCTGCGATCTGCGCCGCCGTTGGACGCCACGGGTCGGCAAGCGCACTGTTGTCACCCTTGGTGATGAAGCCAGTGGCTGCGTCGCCACCGGTGACCCTGTGGATCACGACCGAGCCGGCCGCGGGATTCCCGGCCGGCACGTGGTATGCGACGACATCGCCGACGGCGTAGGAAGCCTGTACCGAGCTCAGCACCAGGTCGCCTTGATGTAGCGCAGGCTCCATGCCGACGCCGGCCACGATGTCGTAGCCGACCGGACCGCCCCACATCGCCGGCCGGAACACCAGGAACCACGCGACCGCCACAAGAAGCGACACGATGGTCAGCCAATACCTTCTAATCAGGCGAAGAAGGCGTGCTCGTCCTGTCTCGGACGGCGTCAGCTCCCGCCTCTGCCCGAGAATCGGGATGGCAATCAATCCCCTGATCAGGCGGCGACCGTTGTCCGTGACATGCGGCAACGTCAGGGGTGCATGACCGCCCGTCTCGTCTGGAGATTCCGCGACCTTGACCTCTGGCAACTTGTCAGGAATGAGCGTCCGCTTCTGTGTCATCGCATTAGCCGCCATTACCAATGGGGACCGTATCGGGACTCGTCCACGGACCCTCGAAGACGATCTGGGCAACGCTGACGTTCGCAGCCAATGGTCCGCCGCCGTCAGCAGCGTTCTTCCAGGAACCGTCGAAGTACTCGTCGGCGATCGCGTCGCCGGTCGTCAGCGTCGCCCGGAAAAGACCGGTCACCGACATGCCAGAGTCGTAAGTTGCGAGCATTACGCTCTGCCCGTTACAGCCAGCGTCGATGCCGCGGATCTCGATTCCGGAGAGGCGCGCGACGGCATCTGAACCGGTGGTCTCCCGCCAGGTCAGCGCGACCGGTGCGGCCTGGCACACGAGTCCGGCGGTCGTTGCTTGCGACCCGGAATTGCTGCCGAGAGCCACCGACGCACAAATGACCACGACGAAGGCGAGCAGGCCGACAAGCATGGCACTCACAAGTCGCCACACGCGCGCTGACATGTCAACCTGCCACGTCGATGTTGAGCACGACGGTGATCGAGCCGTCCAGGGAAACGTTCGTCAAACCAGCCCATGAGACCGTCGAGTCGAATGTCCAGGGAGCTGACCACGGCCACGACGCTTCGCGCGCGACGACCTGGGGGAAAGCCCCAAGACTCCACGAGCCTCCACCAACGACGTTCAAGCTGAATTTTCCAACCTCCATCCCCGACGAATGGCTGGCGATCGTCGCGGTGACAGTGATCGCGGACGGGCCGATTCCCGTCGCGGTCAAGGCGAACTTGCAGCCTGGCCCGAACCCAGAGGAGGCCATGACCATCACCAGGGGACATGCCAACTTGTGACCATCGATTGGCTGACCGTCGGGACCGATGACAATAACTGTGGGCGGGATGGACGGGCTCGGCGCGGTCGATGGGCTGGCCGAGCTGGTCGGACTGGGCGAAGTCGATGGGCTGGCCGAGCTGGTCGGACTGGGCGAGCTGGTCGGACTGGGCGAGCTGGTCGGACTGGGCGAAGTCGATGGGCTGGCCGAGCTGGTCGGACTGGGCGAAGTCGATGGGCTGGCCGAGCTGGTCGGACTGGGCGAAGTCGATGGGCTGGCCGAGCTGGTCGGACTGGCCGAAGTCGATGGGCTGGCCGAGCTGGTCGGACTGGCCGAGCTGGAGATCGGCGGGGACGACGCGGGCGCCGCGTCGCCCGGACTGGCCAACACCGATACGTTGGCGAGCTCAGACAGCGCGAGCGTAATGATCCACAGTGTCGCCACGCCAGCGGCGATGTGTCGGTGCATGTTCAGGGGTTTGCCGTGGCGTCCGCAGGCGACAAACCCGGATCCAGCGGAGCGCTGGGTTCAGGCGCGGCCGAGGGCGACGGCGAAGGCGAGCGGGGGCAGGGCGACGGCGAGGGCGACGGCGACGGCGACGGCGACGAAGGGTCAGGTGGAGGTCCAGTCGGGTCAGGCGCGGGCATCAAATGGTCGGACGAAACTGTCGGACTCGGCGCCGCCCATGGGCCCACGGTGATCTGCGCTGCCGCGCTCACTCCGTCGGCATATCGCGCCTCGGAAGCGTCTGAGACGTGCAGGATGTTGCCGAGCCACGGGATCGTCGCGACGTATTGCCCGTCGACCTGGATCTGCTGGCCGCTCCACGAGTCATCCACGGGATTCGCGTCGCCGCGGGTGACGAGTGTCCCGTCCGGGTTAACGGCCACGACCCGATGCGTAACGACCTGCCCATCCACCGTCAAGACGAGAATCATGCCGGGCTCGACCCTGGCTGGGGCAGGCGCGACGACGACCAGCTCCCCGTTCGAGATTGCAGGCTCCATTGAGCCGCCCTCGACGGAGACGAAGTGGTACCAGGGGTTGCCGACAACACCGGCACCAAGGACAACGAGGGAGACAAGGGTCACCCCGCTGACGACTCGGGCGAGCCGCCCGATGCGTGCATCAGGCGCAGGCGGCGTTATCCCGCCGACGTCGACGGTCACGGTCGGGCTGGGCTTGCGCCTGACCCTGGTGCCGATCATCCGACTCTGGCCTCTCTCTTCAATGGATCAGATGTGCGCCATGTCATTGGCCGGAAGCAGGTGCCCGGGTTTCCCCGGGCACCTGCCAATTGTCTTGGTGCAAGCTCTAGGTGAGGCCTGCTAGTTGGTGGCCGTGATCTGGACGGCCGGCATGTAGCCGCCGTAGGGTCCGATCGGGCCGAACGGGTGAGAACCCGACAGGCGCCCGGCGTCCAGCCGGAACGTCCCGGTGCCACCGGCGCCTCCATCGAGATACCACGGGCCCTGGGCGTCATTCAGGTACGCGGAGGTGCCGTCCGGGAGCCAGGTGCCGACAGAGGGCGCAACCGCCGTGCTGCCATCACCCGTGCCTGGATACATCCCCACGTTGAGGTAATCGGTGCGGGCTGTTGGTGCCGTTGAGCGGGCGGTAGCCATAGTTGTCCGCTGTTGAACGTGATGCCGAAGATGGCGTTGTTGGGCAGCGTCTCGCCGGCAAAGGTGAAGGTAATGTTCGCTGCCACGCCGTGAGAACAATCCGAGCCGTATGCCGTCGTGTCTGACGGACACAGCGGGTCATTATCGGAGGGACGATACGGCAGCGTAAACGTCTGCGTCTTTGTCACGATGAGCGAGCCGACCGCGTCGCCCACACCGACGTTGTAAACATTGAAGGTAATGGGCACGTCGAACGTTGCGCCTGGAGTGGTGACGCAGTCGTTCGTGCTCCAGGCTGCCGGTTTCGCATGCCCAGCTGCTCATCGTCACGGTGGCGGTCGACAGGTTCCTCGCCGTCCCGGCGAATTGCACCTGTGCACCGAACTCGTTGTACGAATAGGCCTCAGGGCCGATGCTTGCGAGGTTCGACGGCACCACGGCCGGCGTGTTGTCGAAGATGACGGCCGGGGCGTTCTCGTTGCAGCTGACGGTCCAGGTCATCGAGCCGGATCGGCCTAGGTCGTCGTTGACGAGTTCGACCCACTGGATGCCAGTGGTGATGACCTGGGTTCGCGCTGGCCGCGAGGACCACCGGCGACGGCGTCGCCGGGCATGTCCGAGAAGTGACCGCCGAGGCTGCCGGTCTGCCCGGTCTTTGCCACGGTCAGGACCTGGGGAATAGAACCGTTGTTCTGAACGGTGAACGAGAAGGGTGCGCTGCCCGCAGCCGAGCTATTGATCGTCGGGGCGTTGTATGTCACCGACTTGAGATCGCCCGCAATTACGCCGTCACTCGGGTTGATGATCCGGCATCGGAACGTGCCGACATTGATGTTTTCGGTGCCGATGACAGACGCGAAGAAGCTGGCGCCGACGCCGCTGCCGAGCAGGCCAATTACGAGACCGCCGACCGCGAGCAATGCGGAAATCCTGCGTAGATTCACGAGACTGTTTCCTCCATCTCGAATGTCACATGTTTGGCGGGACACACCGCCAAATCACGGTTCTGGCTGAGGCCCGGAGCTCACGCGCTTCGCCATCACCCCCTTCCGAAGTCTGAGCAGCAGTGCCAGTCCGCCAAGCAGGCCGGCCACAAGAAACAGCGGCAGTTGAAGTTCCGTGAGCCAGCCGGCATAAGGGACAACTGCAACCAAGCGGTAAGCGACAGGCGCGGCAGGGGTGAGATGCCACGGATCGTCGACCGAGTTCGCGTCTCCGCGCGTTGTTATGACTCCGTCCTGCAGCGAGGAGATGCGGTGGATGACGGGCGCACTGCCACCGGGCTGCATGAACGCAATCACGTCGCCGATGTGGATTGAGTCCATGGGCACCGTCTGCGTAACGACGAGATCGCCGGCTGAGAACGTGGGCCGCATGGAGTTGCTGAGGACCGTGTTGACGTGAAATCCGATCAACCTGACAGTGACGCCTAGCGCAAGGATCCCGATACCTACGAGCAACATCAGCACCGTGACGCGATCGGCGCGCACAGCCCAACGTCGCTGCCTCACACTCCCACCCTTGGAAATACTTCCAGACTGCGACTGACGGACTTCGCCGGCAAGACGTTCAACTTCGTCAGCAGCCACGTCGGAACCGATGGTCGCGCTACTCACTGATACCACCGACGGCATACAGGAGTGAACCTTCGCCTACAACACTTCCCCTGCTGCTGCCGCAGTAGGGACGGCGCCACATTACCTGCTGATCACGCATTCCAGGCACCACATAACAAGACCGCAATGCGAACTTGCACCGGCCGCTAAGAAGACCGAGAAGCTATGTTCTAGCTACGCCGGAACAGGGCGACCAGACATCGCCACACACGCAAGACCGGCTGCTTACATTCCTGGGACACACGCAAGACCGGCTGCTTACATTCCTGGGATGCACACGCGGACATGGCGTGCACGTTGAGCCCGCTGCAGTCGAACTGGGGTTTCCTCGATGGGCACTCGTCCTGCGGGACTTCGAGTACTTTTGGCTGCCCGGAAGTACTACACAGTCACCGCCTGGTTGCAACAGTGCCAAATGGCCCCTAGCCTCTGCTTTCTGGGCGTCGGCGGCCACGCGGCGGAGGCCGTTAACAGCGGCGGAGACACTTGGTTCAAAGCAGTCTGCGTGAACTCCCCTAGGTGAAATAGCCCACGAACTAGCGCATCCCTCTAGCCCAAGGTCGCCTACACTCGCGCGATGAGCGAGTCCGCAGGTACATCGCGAGAGCGCGGTAAACGCGTTGCGCGGCTGCACCACCTGGTGCGCGAGCGGATCGTCGTGCTCGACGGTGCCATGGGCACGCTCATCCAACAGCATGGCCTCGATGAGGCAGCGTTTCGCAGCGAGCGTTTCGCGAGCCATTCGCGCGACCTGCGCGGCGCGAACGAGGTCCTCAATCTCACCCAGCCGCAGGTAATTCGCGAGATCCACGACGCGTACCTCGAGGCAGGCGCCGATGTCATCACCACCAACACCTTCAACGGCACCGCGATCTCGATGGCCGAGTACGCCCTGGAGCCCTACGTCGAGGAGATCAACCGGGCCGCCGCGACGCTCGCCCGGCAGGCAGCCGACGCAGCAAACCGAGCGACGCCGGACCGGCCGCGCTTCGTCGCCGGCTCGCTCGGGCCGACCACCAAGACGGCTTCCATCTCGCCCGACGTCAACGACCCCGGCGCGCGCAACGTGACCTGGCAGCAGCTCGTCGACGCGTACACGACCGCCGCGCGTGGCCTGGTCGCCGGTGGCGCCGACATCCTGCTCATCGAGACGATCTTCGACACGCTCAACGGCAAGGCCGCGATCTTCGCGGTCGAGTCGCTCTTCGAAGAGCTGGGCACGGCGCCTGCCGGTCATCGTCAGCGGCACGATCACCGACCAGTCGGGGCGCACCCTGTCGGGACAGACGGTCGAAGCGTTCTGGAACAGCGTTCGCCATGCGCGACCGTTCGCCGTCGGCCTCAACTGCGCGCTCGGCGCGCAGATGCTTCGTCCGTACGTCGCCGAGCTGGCACGCATCGCCGACGTGCCGGTCGTCACCTACCCCAACGCCGGCCTGCCGAACGCCTTCGGCGGCTACGACGAGCAGCCGGCGGAAACGTCGGGCGTACTCGGGCGGCTCGCGCGCGAGGGCGCGCTGAACCTTGTCGGCGGCTGCTGCGGCACGACGCCCGACCACGTACGCGCCATCGCCCAGGCAGTCGAAGGCCTGCCGCCGCGGGAGATTCCGGCGATCGAGCCGAAGACCAGGCTGGCCGGCCTGGAAGCGCTCGACATCGGGCCCGATTCGCTCTTCGTCAACGTGGGCGAGCGGACCAACGTGACCGGTTCGCGCGCGTTCGCGCGGCTGATCAAGGAGAACCGCTTCGACGAAGCCGTAGAGATCGCGCGCCAGCAGGTCGATGCCGGCGCCCAGATGATCGACATCAACATGGACGAGGCGCTGCTCGATTCGGCCGCGGCCATGACGCGCTTCCTCGACCTGATCGCGTCCGAGCCCGACATCGCCAAGGTGCCGGTGATGATCGACTCGTCGAAGTGGAGCGTGATCGAGGCCGGCCTGCAGCACGTGCAGGGCAAGCCGGTGGTCAATTCGGTCAGCCTCAAGGAGGGCGAGGCGGAATTCCTGCGCCAGGCCGGCCTGGCGCGGCGCTACGGCGCGGCGGTGATCGTGATGGCCTTCGATGAGCAGGGCCAGGCCGACACGGTCGAGCGCAAGCTGGCCATCGCGCGGCGCGCGCTCGACCTGCTCACGCGCGAGGCTGGCTTCGACGCGACCGATGTCATCCTCGATCCGAACATCTTCGCCGTCGGCACCGGCATCGAGGAGCACGCCGGTTACGGCGTCGCGTATATCGAGGCGACGCGGCGGATCAAGCGCGACCTGCCCGGAGTGCTGGTCAGCGGCGGCGTGTCGAACGTGTCCTTTGCCTTCCGCGGCAACGACGTCGTACGTGAGGCGATCCACGCCGTGTTCCTCTACCACGCCATTCGCGCGGGCATGGATATGGGCATCGTCAACGCCGGTGCGCTGCCCGTGTACGACGACATCCCGCCCGAGTTGCGCGAGCGCGCCGAGGACCTCGTCCTCAACCGCCGCGCCGACGCAACCGAGCGGATGCTCGAGATCGCAGAGGAAGCGCGCGGCGGCGAGCGCGCCCTGGCAGGCGGGCGCGACCTCGCATGGCGCTCGGCGCCGGTGGCGGAGCGCCTGCGCCACGCCCTGATCGAGGGCATCGCCGACTTCATCGTCGAGGACACGGAGGAAGCACGTCTCATCGCCGCGCGGCCGCTGGACGTCATCGAAGGGCCGCTGATGTCGGGCATGGACGCGGTCGGCGACCTGTTCGGCAGCGGCCGCATGTTCCTGCCGCAGGTGGTCAAGAGCGCTCGGGTGATGAAGCAGGCAGTCGGCTACCTGGTGCCGTACATCGAGGCCGCCAAGGCGCTCGACCCGGGTAGCGGCAACGGCCACGGGCGGCGGTCGGCGGGCAAGATCGTGATGGCGACGGTCAAGGGCGACGTGCACGACATCGGCAAGAACATCGTCGGCGTCGTGCTCGGCTGCAACGGCTACGACGTGATCGACCTCGGCGTCATGGTGCCGTGGCCACGCATCCTCGAGACCGCGCGCGAGCAGCAGGCCGACGCCATCGGCCTGTCCGGCCTGATCACCCCCTCGCTCGATGAGATGCGCACGGTGGCCCAGGAGATGGAGCGCGAGCACATGACGCTGCCGCTGTTGATCGGCGGCGCGACCACGTCGCGGGCACATACGGCGGTGCGGCTCGAGCCGGCCTACAGCGGGCCGGTCGTTCACGTGCAGGACGCGTCGCGCGCGGTGGGCGTCCTGCGCTCGTTGCTCGACGAGCGCGCGCGCGACGACTTCGTTGCCCAGACGCGTACCGCGTACGAGGAACTGCGCCGCCAGTTCGCGGATCGCGACGACCGCGTCCGGCGACTGACACTGGCCGAGGCGCGGGCCAACCGGCTGGCGATCGACTGGAGCGAGCTCGCCCCGCCGCGCCCGACCTTCCTGGGTACGCGCGCGCTGAGCGACATCGAGCTCGACGAGCTTGCCGACTTCGTCGACTGGACGCCGTTCTTTGCCGCCTGGGAAATTCCCGGTCACTACCCGGAGGTGCTCGCGGACCCACGCGTTGGTCCCGCCGCGCGCGGTCTGTTCGCCGACGCACAAGCCCTGCTCCAGCACGTTGTCGCAGAGCGCGTGCTGCGCGCCTCCGCGGTGGTCGGCCTGTGGCCGGCCAACTCGACTCCCGATGACGACATCGTGCTGTTCGGCGACGAGGGCCGCTCGGTCGAGCTGGAGCGACTGCACACGCTGCGCCAGCAGATGGCCAAGCCCGACGGCCGGCCGAATCTGGCGCTGGCTGACTTCAGCGCGCCGATCGAATCGGGCGTGGCGGACTTCGTCGGCGCCTTCGCGGTGACAACCGGCGGCGGCCTGGACGGGGCCAAGGCGCGCTTCGCCGAAGCGGGCGACGACTACAGCGCCATCCTGCTGACCTCGCTCGCCGATCGGCTGGCGGAAGCCGCCGCCGAGTGGCTGCACGCCAAGGTCAGGCGCGAGCTGTGGGCGTACGCACCGGCGGAAGCGCTCGACAACGACGCGCTAATCGGCGAGCGCTACCAGGGCATCCGGCCGGCGCCGGGCTACCCAGCCAGCCCCGACCACACCGAGAAGCGCACGATCTTCCGGTTGCTCGACGCCGAGCGCCGGGCCGGCATGCACCTGACCGAGTCGATGGCCATGGTTCCCGCGTCATCGGTCAGCGGCCTTTACTTCTGGCATCCCCGATCGCAGTACTTCGGCCTCGGGCGCATCGGCCGCGATCAGTTGGCCGACTACGCCCGGCGCAAGGGCTGGTCGCTGGCTGAAGCAGAGCGCTGGCTGGCGCTCAACGTGGCCGACGAGCGCAGTGGCAGCGCAGGCGTGGCGGCCGGCACGACGGCGCCATAACGGCGCCGGCCGCGCACGCCGGAGCGTCCGGCACGTCCATAGTCCGGTGCGCGACGCGGTACGTTCGGGGCGTCCCGAGCGTGGCGCGAAGGCCTATCATTGGCGGTGTCGGTGGCGCGCCGGCAATGTCAGGTAGGGGGCGAATCACATCCGCATCCAACGGTTTCTGACCCCGTTCGTTGGGGCAGCCCTCGTATCGCTTGTGGTTGCCCAGGCGACCGCCGCGATCACTCCGGTCACGACCATTGCGGGACCGTCTCAGCCCGTATCCGCCGTGCCATTGGGCGCCACCAACCAGGTCCTGATCCAGTGGCGCAGCGCGACCGCCAAAACTCCTGCGGCCATCGTCGCTCAGACGACACAGTTGCAGGAAGCGACCGGCCTGTCGCTGCAGTACGTTCGCCCGATCGCCTCCGGTGCCCAGCTCTACCGCCTGCCCGCCGGCGTCGACACGGCAAGTGCCATCGCCCAGCTCAGCGCGACGCCCGGCGTCGCGACTGTCGAGCCGGACATCTGGATGACACCGGTCGATGATCTGAGCTACCCGACCAACGATCCGCTCGGCTCGTCGATGTGGGGCCTGCTGGGCTCGGCCCAAGGCCCGGATAGCAAGTACGGCATCGACGCGATCGACGCCTGGCCGACTACGACTGGAGCCGGCGTGGTCGTATCGGTCATCGACACCGGCCTGCTCTTCGACGACGACAACAGCGGGCCGCAGGTCGACCACCCCGACCTGGTCGGCCAATACGTTCCCGGTTACGACCTGATCAGCGATGTCACCACTGCCAACGACGGAAACGGGCGGGACGCATATGCCGACGATCCGGGCGATTGGTGTCACTCCACGGACAGTTCCTCGTGGCACGGCACGCACGTTGCCGGCACCATCGCGGCGGTGGCCAACAACAACCTGGGCGTCTTCGGCGGAGCGCCGGAGGCCAAGGTCCAACCGGTGCGCGTGCTGGGCAAATGTGGCGGAAGCATGTCCGACGTCATCGACGGCATCTACTGGGCCGCCGGATCCGCCACAGTGAGCGATGGCAATGGCGGCTACCTGCCGGTCAACCCGTATGCCGACTGCGCCACCTCCAACCCGTGCGTGCGCGTGCTCAACCTATCGCTCGGCGGCACCGGCACATGCTCGACCAGTTCATCGCTTTACAAGGCCATCGACTACGCGCGCAGCCGCGGCAAGGTCGTAGTGGTCGCCGCCGGCAACAACGGCAGCAACGTCGCGGGCTTTTCGCCGGCCAACTGTTCGAACGCATTTACCGTGGCCGCCGTCGGCCAGTCGGGCAAGCGCTCATCCTTCTCCAACTACGGCACCGTCAAGTCTCCGGACGTCGACATCGCGGCGCCAGGCGTGGCCGTGCTGAGCACGCTGAACAGCGGCCACCACCAGCCCGACGAGTCCGGCTCTGGTTGGATTTATGAGTACTACGACGGAACGTCGATGGCGACGCCGCACGTGGCGCTGACCGCAGCCCTGGTGGCCGCCGAAAATCCGGCGCTGACGCCCGACCAGATCGAGGACATCCTGCGCTCGACGGCGACGCCCTTCCCTGCCGACGGCACCAGGCACTCATGCTCGCACAGTCAGTACCAGTGCGGCAGCGGCATCGTCAATGCGGCAGCTGCTGTGGCCGCCGCCGTTCCGCCGGGCAGCGTGCCGGACGCGCCAACTGGGGTCGAGGCAACACCGGGCGATGGCGTGGCGGCCGTGTCCTGGACCGCGCCCACCAATGACGGTGGCAGCGACATCATCGGCTACACCGTCACCTCCCAGCCGGACGGTCTGCAATGCACCACGGCCGGAACGCTGTCATGCACGGTTACCGGCCTGCAAAGCGACGGCACCGTTTCATACACGTTCACCGTCACGGCGACCAACGGCATCGGCACAGGACCGGCATCGGACCCATCCGACCCGCCAGTTACGCCGAACGTCGTGTCCCCCGCCGCGGACACCGATCCGCCGGCCATTGAGCCGCCGGCCGTAACCATCGACCCGGGCCAGAACGTTGGCGCCACCGTGGCGCTGCACGTTACCTGGCCGGCGGCGATCGACGCGAGCGGCATCGCCCAGTACCTGCTCGAGTCGAAGATAGACGGCGGTCGCTGGACGACGGTCACGCTGTCACCCGTCGACGCCACGACGGTCGACCTGACCGTCGCACCCGGATCGAGTTTCTCGTTACGGCTGGCCGCCAGCGACACAGTCGGCAACTGGAGCAGCTGGGCGGGACCCACCGCCGTGGACACGCTCAGCCTTGTTCAGGAGAAGCCCAGCGCTTACCTCTCCTACACCGGCCGCTGGCGCAATTTCAAGTTCGCCGGTGCTTTGGGCGGCAAGGTCAAGGGCGCCGGCGCGGCAGGGCGCAAGGCCAAGTTCACCTTTACCGGCACCAACGTTGCATGGGTGGGCACGCTGGCCCCCAGCCGCGGCATCGCGCAGGTGTCGGTCGACGGCGGGCCGCTCCAGCAGGTCGACCTCTACCAGCCGAGCTACGAATTGGCGACGATCGTCTGGGCGTCCGGGCCGCTACCGGATGGACCGCATACAGTCGTGATCCGGGTCACGGGCACCAAGAATGCCGCCTCGGCCAATAGGCGCGTCGACGTCGACGCATTTCTGACTTACTGAGCCGCGACAACCCTTCAAGTACGCCGGATTCGCCGGTATACTCGGGCCCGGCCGGCCGCGCCGCGCTCAACTGACCGCGCGGCTGGCCCCTCCCGAACGTAGCTGCCACGGAGCCAACTTGACCTCAAACGTCGCCCAGAGCTACCCCTACAGCTCCGAGACTGACGCCGAGCGAAGCGCTGCGGTGGAGGCGGCCATTGGCCGCTTTGACGGTCTCAAGGACAAGATCGGCGCTGAATCACAGCCGATCGAGTTCGATCAGCCGGCCGAGCCCGGCCGACCGCATCGAACCTGGGTGTTCGTCTGTCCCGAGCACGTAAACGGCCGGCTGCACGTATGCGGTTATGCGCTCGAGCGGCACGCGCTGTACACCGTGTGCGACGAGGGAGGCGAAACCTACCTGCGCTGAGCGCGGAGGTAGGTCGCGGCAGTCCGCGTGAGTGCTGACGAATTCGACGCCAACCTGATCCGCTGCGATCAGTGCGGCAATTCCGTGCCGCGCATGAGCTACTGCGTGCGCTGCGGCCAGCCGTTGAGCGACGAATATGACGCCGAGGCGCGTGAGCGGCAACGCGGCCGTTTCGTGGCCGCCCCCGACGAGCCGCTCAACTCGATCGCCCTGGTGAGCACCATCTTTCCGCAGCTGCCACATGCGCACATGCGCACCTTCAGGCTGGCCCTGCTACTGGGCGTCGCGCTGGTCGTGGCGCTCGCGCTGGTCGGCGCGTTTGCCGTCGGGCTGGTGGCGGCTGCCGGGCTCGTGCCGCTGCTGATGGTCCTATATCTGTACGTCGTGGACGTCTACGAGGACGAGCCGCTGTCCGTCGTCGGCGCGACGATGCTGTGGGGCGCCGCCAGCGGCATAGTGTTCGCGCTGCTCAGCAACGCGGTCAGCACGCCAAACACGTTTGCGGTCGGCGACCTCACCCAGGAAATCGTCCATGGCGTGCTGCTGCCGCTGGGGGCCGGCGCACTGATGCTCGCCGGTCCGCTCGCCCTGCTGCCCGCCCGCCGCTTCAACGACGTCCTCGACGGCGCCACGTTCGGTGCCGCGTCGGCGGCCTCGTTCGTGGCCGCCCAGGTGATCGTGCAGGCCCTGCCGCTGCTGTCCGGCGGGCTGCTGCCGGGCGGCGACCCGCTGCCGTGGAGTGTCCAGCTCGTCTCGCTCGGCGTCCTGCAGCCGGTCGTGGCCGCCGGCTCTATCGGCGCCGCCACGGCCGCTATCTGGCTGCGCTACCGGGCGCCGGTCCGCGATCGTGCCGCGCTCGGTCCACTTGGTGTGCCGGCCATCGCGGTCGCCGCGGCCGCGGTGCTGTTGGTCGCCGGCGGGCTCGCGCGGACGGTCCTGCCGCTCATTCCCGAAACGATCGTACTGTCCGCGCTCGCGGCGCTGGCTCTCCTCTGGCTGCGCCGCGCGCTGCACCTGGGCCTGGTCGAGGAGTTGCACGAAATAGAGGACGCACCAACCGTTAGCTGCCCCAACTGCGGTCGCTCGACGCCCGGCCAGACCTTCTGCGGCCACTGCGGCGTGTCGCTGCGAGCCTTGCCACGCACCCGCCGGCCGCGCCTGCCGTCACAGCCGAGCGGAACCTCCCAGCCATGAGTAACTGGTCACCGTCGCCACCTCCACCGATGCCGGGCGGGCCACCGATCACCTCGACGGGGCAGCTCTCCGGACAACCGTATCGTGCGCCGGTGCCGGCCAAGCTGAGTCCGATGGCGCTGCTGGCGGTCTTCATCGGCGTCCTACTCGTGCTGTCGCTGGGCGCCGCGGTCGTAGTGTTTGCTCTATCGCCAGCGCCGCAGCCGGCGCCCTGCCCGGAAAACCAGGTCTGCGCTCCACCGCCCGGGGGCCATCCGCTGGCCGCGGCCTCGCCTCCAGCCAGCATCCGGCCTTCGACGCCCGGCCCAACCACGGGTGTCCCAGGATCGCCCGTGCCTGGTCGGTTCGTGCCGCCTGACGTGCCCCAGAGCAGCTCGCCGCCACTCGTCGTCGGTGAAGTCTGGACGAGCAATACACTCGGCTATTCGTTCGAGTACGACCCCCGCAACTTCAACCTGAGCCACACCGACGACAGCACGGCGATACTCGACGGCGGCCCCGGCGAGATCGTCGTCCGTGGAACAACCGGCGATGTGTCGGTCGACCAGATGATCCAGGACCAACTGAGCACGATAGACACGTTGATCATCGGCCGGGCACCTGACAGCGCCGACGCGGACGCCGTGCTGGGGGCCGCCATCGGCTACGTCGATGGCCGGGCCGAGGTGTATTCGGGCACGCTGCAGAGCGACAACGGCACGCCCAGCGGTCCCGCCAACATCACCATCGTCGGGGCGTCCAACGGACACATCACGGTCGCCGTCATCGTCATCGTCGCCAACCCGGAGGCAACCTCGGCCGGGCCGACGAACCTGCACCTGGTCCGGCTGGCGGCCGACCAGATTCTCAAGACCTTCTCGTGGGGCGGCCAGTGACCTACGAGACCCGCCGCGTGCAGCTCACCATACTGGTCCTCGCCGTGGCGTTGGTCGGCCTGGGTGGGTGCTCTTCGGCGCCCGACGGCGCGCAGACCGACGGCATCGCCCACGGCGCTCCACGCGCCGCCGCGGCCCAACCACCGGACAGCCCAGCGGCAGACGCTGACCTCGGGCCGACCCCGGCCGGCAACCCGGTAACCATCACGGTCAGCCTGCGGCTACCGGGTCAGGCCGACCTGACCAGCTACCTGCGCGCCATGGCCGATCCCAGTTCGCCTGACTACCGCCGCTATCTCTCGCCGACCGAGTTCGGTGCGCGCTTCGGCTTGCCACTGGCAGAGATCGACCGCGTCGCCGGCTGGTTGAGCGGCAGCGGCCTGGCAGTCACCCGCCTGCCGCAGCGCACCTCGCTCGCCGCCAGTGGCAGCGCCGGCCAGGTCGAGCAGCTACTGGGCATTCAACTCGTCGATCACCAGACAGCCGACGGGCAGCTCTATCACGCGCCCATCGGCACTCCCCAAATTCCGGCAGGCCTGGCCGGCGACGTGGCCACCGTCATCGGGCTCGACACCGAGCCGGCGCTACGCTCGGGCAACGATGGCGGCGTCTTCGGCGCAGACGTGCCCGGCGGGGCGATGCAGCCGATCGACGCTGCCCGCGCGTACGGCATCGACGCGCTGTGGAACGCGGGATTGCACGGCGAGGGCCAGACGGTCGGCCTGGTCGCGCTGGACACCTTCACCCAGTCGGACGTCGACATGTTCGACCAGCGCAACAACATCAACGGACCGCCGATCGAGGTCGTCAAGCTGCCCGATGCACTGACCACCCCGGGCACGGAAACGGGCGAGATCGCCCTCGACCTGCAGGTGCTGCGCGGCCTGGCGCCGCAGGCGCAGATCATCGCCTACGAATTGAGCACCGACTTCGGCTCGATGACGCCGGTCATCTCACGCATCGTCGCCGACGGCCGCGTGCGTATCGTCAGCATCAGCTTCGGCCTGTGTGAGAAGTACTACCCGCCCGACGTGCGCGCCGCCGACGAGCAGGAACTGGCCGCCGCCTTCGCCGCCGGCATCAGCATCTTCGTCGCCAGCGGCGACTACGGCGCGTACGGCTGCCGCAACGTGCAACTGCGCAGCGGGGCGGCCAACCGCGACCTCTCGGCATCGGCCAACTGGCCGGCCTCGAGTCCAAGCGTGATCGCCGTCGGCGGCACGTACCTGTCCGTGCGCGAGGACGGAAACTACCTGACCGAGAAGGGCTGGGAGGACCCACTCAGCGCCGGCGCGGCCGGCGGCGGCCTCTCGGTCTTCTACGACCGACCCGACTGGCAGGCCGGCGTTGGTGTCGACAACGCCGACAGCAACGGCAAACGCCAGGTGCCCGATGTCGCCGGCCCGGCCGACCCGGCGAGCGGCTTCGACATCCAGTACACGGAGGCGGGCGGCGACTTCGTCGATGCCCGGGTCGGCGGCACGAGCGCGGCCACCCCGTTCTTCGCGGCCACGATGGTGCTCACCGAGCAGTTGGCTCAGCGCGAAGGCGTCGACTTCAACGCACCGCTCGGCCCGGTCCTGTACCAGGTCGCCGTGGCGCAGGGCGCGGACGCCGTCTTCCACGATGTCATCGGCGGCGGCAACCTGATGCAGCAGGCCGGACCCGGCTGGGACTACGCAACCGGCCTCGGCACGCCGCGCGCGCCGCAGCTGGCGCGCGCCATCGTCGACTTCCTGGCCCGCTGAGCGGCATTGCCGCCCGGGCGTCAGCGGTTGCCTCAGAGGCGCGGCGCAGACGATCTCCCGATCGACATCAACAGGGCGGCCAGCAAGGTGGTGCGCGGCACGATGGAGTCGAGCTCGAGGTACTCGTCCGGCGCGTGATCGTTGCCGCCGATCGGGCCCAGCCCATCGAGCGTCGGCACGCCCATGCCGGCCGTCGTGTTGGCGTCCGAGGCGCCACCGGTCGCCGCGTCCTTCACCTCGAAGCCCAGCCGTGCGGCCAGCGCCGAAGCCTGCCCCACGAGCGCGGCGCTCGCCGCGGTCTTTTCCATCGGCCAGTGCCGGTTACGCTCGACCAGCGTTGCCGTGACGCCGTCGAGAGTAGGCCGGCTGCCGATGCGCGCGATCTCCGCCTCAGCGATTTCGAGCGAAGCGCGGTCGACCGCGCGCAGGTCGATCTCCAGCTGGGCCGCATCGGCGATCACGTTGGCGCGCGTGCCGCCGCGTACGACGCCGACGTTGACGGTCACTCCCGGCCAGCGGCCGTTGAGCCCGGTGAGCGCCAGGATCATGTGTGCGGCCTCGACCACGGCACTGCGGCCCTTCTCCGGCTCGATGCCGGCGTGCGCCGCGCGGCCGGCGATGTGCAGCTCGAAGTCGACGATGCCCTTGCGTGCCGACACGATGTCGCCGTTCGCCCGCGCACACTCGAGCACCAGCGCCACGTCGACATCCTGCGCGACGCGGCGAATGACCGGGCCGCTCGCCGGCGATCCGATTTCCTCGTCGGGGTTGGCCACGAACGTCAGCCGGGAGAACGGCAGCGCGCCGTTGTCGCCGTCGATCGAACGCACTGCGCGCAGGGCGTACAGGCCGCATAGCAGGCCGGCCTTCATGTCGGTCACGCCCGGTCCATAGGCGCGCCCAGCGCTCGTGGTGTACGGGCGTGCCGCCACGGTGCCCTCGGCAAAGACCGTGTCGAGGTGACCGATCAGTAACGCCCGCGCGTCGCCGCGTCCATCGAACTCCGCCACCACCGTGTCGCCAAGCTCGGTATTCGGCTCGACGGTAACGCGTGCTCCCAGGTCAGCCAGCCGGGCGGCAACCCAGCGGCCGACGCGATCGACGCCGGACTTGGTGTACGAGCCGCAATCGATGTTGACCAGCTCCGCCAGGTCGGCCAGATAAGCAGGCTGCGCGGCTTCGACCTCGGCGCGCAGGCGGGCCAGCTCCTCGTCGGTGATCACCGGCCGACTGTACGCCGTCGCTCATATACTCCGGCGACCGTGCGGCTGATCGAAATTCGCCTGCTCGATGGACCGAACCTATACCGGCTGGAGCCGGCCGTTCGGATCGAGCTGGCGCTCGGCCGGCGACGGTCGTGGTACGGCCAGAGGATGCCGGCACGCCACGGCATCGTGCGTCTGAGCGCCACCGTCCGGCCGGGTGATGCGCCGCCACCGCTGCGCGAGTTGGCGCACTGGATCCGCGTGCTTCATCGACGTGCGCTGCACGTCACCGTGCCGGTTTCGTTTCACCGGACCAGTGAGCCGGGGCGCTGGGTGGTCGCCTATCCGTGGCAGCGGTCGGGCCAGGCCGAGGCAATCGCGCGCGCCGCGCTGCGGCTGCTCGACGAAAGCGGAGGCGCCGAGCCCACCGCCCGCCTGCTGCAGCGCATCAGTGAGGCAGGCGGGCGCACGCCCGAGTGGGTGACCGATGCCGAGCGCGTCGTGCCGGTCATCAGCATCAGCGGCACCAACGGCAAGTCGACCACGACGCGCATGATCGCGCACGTCGCGCTGCTGGCCGGTCGGTCGGTTGGCGCGACGACCACCGACGGCGTCATCGTTGACGAGCGGCTGGTCGAACCCGGCGACTACACCGGCCCGCAGGGGGCTCGCACGGTGCTCCGCCGGCCGGGCGTCGAGCTGGCCGTTCTCGAAACGGCGCGCGGCGGCATCCTGCTGCGCGGGCTGGGCTACCAGTCGAACGACGTGAGCGTGCTGACCAACATCAGCGCCGACCACCTCGACCTGCAGGGCGTGCACACGCTGCCCGAGCTGACCGAAGTCAAGTCGGTCATCTGCCGCGTCACCCGGCCGGGCGGCGTAGTGGTGCTCAACGCGGACGATCCCCTGGTGGCCGGTGTCGCGCGCCACGTCCGATCGACGGTGTACCTGTTCAGCCTGAGCGGACGCGGCGCGCGCCTCGCCCGCTACGTCGGGCATGGCGGCCGTGCCTTCGTCGTCGAAGACGGCTGGATCGTGGAACGGACGGGCGTCGGCACAGCGCGGATCGTCGCCGTGGCCAACCTGCCCGCCACGCTCGGTGGCCTGGCGCGCCACAACGTCGCCAACGCCCTGGCCGCCACGGCCGGCAGCCGAGCGCTGGGCTTTTCAACCGACCAGGTCGCCGCCGGCCTGCGCGACTTCCTCAACACCGCGGACCTGATGCCCGGCCGCCTCAACCTCTACGTCCGTGGCGACGAGCTGGCGATTATCGACTATGCCCACAACGAAGCAGGTCTCGCGGCGCTGCTCGACACGGCGGAGGGCCTGATCGGCAAACGCGACGGACGTCGGGCGACCATGACCGTGGTCATCGGCACGGCCGGCGACCGGCCCGACGATTCGCTGCGTGCCATCGGCCGGCTTGCCGCGCAGCACGGCGACAGGGTGGTAATCAAGGAGTCGCTCACGCTCCTGCGTGGCCGCACCCGTGCCGAGCTGATCGGTGAGCTGCTGGCCGGCGTGCGCGAGGCAGGCGCGTCAGCGTCGGACGTCCCGGTCTACACCGACGAACTGGAGGCGCTCAAAGCCGAGCTGGGCGCCGTTGATCGCCGGCCGCACGTGATCATCGAGATGTGCCACGAGCTGCGGCCGCAAGTGCGTGACCACCTGACCCGAACCGGCTTTACCGAGGTGCTCGACCTTCGCGTCCTGGGCGGCTTCCGAACCTAGGGCGTGCGCCGGTGAACGACGCCCACAATGCCGATCGGATCGCCGGCCGGGTCATCGCGGCGCGCGAACTCATCCCCCAGGTCGGCCAGAGCATGGCGCAACGCGCGCAGGTCTGATTCGCTCAGTCGAACCCCCAGCCGCAGCGTTGCCAGCACGCCGTCGGGCCCCGCTTCCAGGATCTCCTCGCGCGCGGCGTCGAGGATCGAGACGGTCGTGCCCGAGTTGGGCGCGAGGCGCACGCGCCACGACTTGCCGGTGGCCCGGTACGGCCGCTCGAGGGCGCCGCGTGCCCCACTGCGCACATCCTCCGCCGCCAGGAATCCAGTACGGACAAGCTCTCGTACGTGGTACAGCACCGTGCCCGGATCGCGACCCACGCGCTGCGCGATCTCCTTGTTCGTAAGGGGCGCGTCGAGTGTCAGGCGCAGGATGCGCCAGCGCAGCGGATGGCTCAGCGCACGCAGCTCCCCGAACGTTGCGTCACGAACCTCGTGGTCCAGATCGGTCACCATCGCGAAATGATGGACAATTCTCCATCGGTTGGCTAGAGTCCACGTCATTATGCGGCTTCGGATTGGCTGGGTGGTGATGGTCACGACAATCGTGTTGGCGTGCTCGTCGACGAGCCCAACGCCGTCACTAGTGGCGACCTCACCGCCCGGCGAGACGGCATCGCCTGGCTCGGCTGCATCGCCAACTGCATCCAGCGGCCCCGGCGCCTCTTCGACTCCGCGGACCCCTGCCTCGCCGTCCGGAGAGCCGGCCTTCAGTGTCCGCTCAACGCAGAGCGAGGGTGGAGTATCGGTGATGGATATCTCCTTCGACGGTGGCCGAACGAGCGACGCCTACCTGGTGCTACCGGATGGCGCCGCGCCGGGTTCGCTGGCTGGCATCATCTGGTTTCACTGGCTCGAGCCGAGTGCGCCGAACAGTAACCGGACCGAGTTCCTGGACGAGGCGCGGGCGCTGGCAGCGCGCGGCGTCGCCTCGCTGCTCGTGCAGGGCATATTCCCGTGGCAGGATCAACCCCAGTCGCTGGAGCACGATCGGGCCGCTCTCGAGGCGGAGCTGACGATGTTGCGACGCGCCCGCGATCTGCTCAGCGCGCAGCCCCAGGTAGACCGGCAACGGCTGGCGTTGGTCGGCCACGATTTTGGGGCGATGTACTCAGCGGTCCTCTTCGGCGAGGACCAATCGTTCAAGGCGCTGGTGATGATGACCCCCACGGCGCGCTGGTCGGACTGGTTCCTGCGTTACTGGTCCATCGCCGGCGACCCCCAAACGTACTCGGCTGGCCTGGCCGACCTCGATCCGGTGACCGCGCTGGGCGGAGCGGACGGGCGGCCGGTTCTGCTCCAAGTCGGCGATTCCGACCAGTTTGTGCCGTCCGACGTGGCGACTGAGATCGCGACTGCTGCCGGCGCTGGCGCCGAGCAACATACGTACCAGGCCGGCCACGCGCTGAACGAGACGGCCACCCAGCAGCGCGACGACTGGCTGGCCGGCATCCTCGGCCTGGGCGCTGGCGCCGATGCCCCGGTGAACGTCGGCAATGGGCCGATCGGCCTGGTGCAGACGGATGGCGCCATATGGGTCGCCGTCTACTGGGAGGGCCAGCTGGTCGAGCTGGATCCACAGACGCGCGCGATCGTCGCTTCGGTCGTGGTGGGAACCGGCGCGATCGGCGTTGCCCTCGGCGCCGGATCGATCTGGGTAACGGTGCACGAGACGAACCAAGTGGTGCGCATCGACCCGGCGACACGAGCGGTCATGGCGCGGATCGACGTGCCCGAGCATCCCGAAGGCATCGCCGCCGATGACGACGCCGTGTGGGTTTCGAGCGAGGGCACGGGTCAACTGTTGCGCATCGACCCGGCCACGAACCAGGTCGTCGCGACGGTCGCCGTTGGCGACGAGCCACGCCATATCGGCCTGGGCTTCGGCTCCGTCTGGGTCACGAACTACGGCTCGGGTTCGGTCACGCGCGTCAATCCGTCGACCAACAAGGTGCTCAAGACGATCAAGGCCGACGCCGGCACGGAGGGCATCTGCTTCGCGGCCGGCTCGGTGTGGGTCGCCAACGTCGACGGCGGCACGGTGACGCGCATCGATCCCGCGACGAACAAGGTCGTGGACACGTTCAGGGGCGGGGCGTTCAACGAGGGACTTGCCGCGGACGGAGATCAGGTATGGCTCGCGATCACCGGCGCGAACAAGGTCGCGCCGATAGACACGACGACCGACAGCATCGGCGCGGGCATCACGGTCGGGCAGAGTCCGCGGAGGATCCTGCTGCGCCCGGGCGAGCTGTGGGTCACGAACACCGACGCGGGCACAATCAGCGTCATACCGCGTTCGTAGTCCGGCGCTAGCCCTCTTCGACCTCGAACTCACCGGGCGCCGCGATCGCGGTGCCGCCGGAGCGGGAGTTCGTCTCGACCATCACCCGTTGATAGACGCCGGGGATGTCGTCGGCCGCGAGCACCAGCAGGTCGCCCGGCTGCGCACCGCGCATGGCGGCAGCGACTGCCGACCCCTCGTCGAGGATCGTCTCGATGCTGCGCACGCGACCACCCTGGCGCTGTGCCTGTTCAATGCCCTGGACCAGCAATGCGGCCGACGCGCCGGCTGGTCGGCCGCGCAGTTTGGCGTCCTCGCGCACGATCAGCGCGTCGAACGAGTTTCCCGCCAGCCGGCCGTACTCGCGATGGTCCTCGTCACGCCTGTCGCCGGGCATGCCGATGACGCCGATTGCGCGCCCGTGGCGCGCGCCGGCGCCGCCGTTGGCCTGACCGACCGCGTCGCTGCTAGGCTCTGCGCTCGGCTGCATGAGCAGGTCGACGAACTCCACCATCCGGCGCATGCCGTCGACGTTGTGGCAGTAGTCGAGGATGACCTTGTAGCCGTCGACCTCGATCTCGTTCAGCCGTCCGGGGGCCTGGAAGAACGACGTTGTGAATGTCCGCAGCCCTTGGCGGATGTCGTGCAGGTGGGCACCGGCGGCCCACGCCGCGGCCGCGGCGGCCAGCGCGTTGGCCACGTTCATGCGCGCCCGGCCGCCGAACGTGGCCGGAATCAGGTGCGTGTACAGCAGGTGCATCGTCCGGTCGCCGTGGCGCAGCACTACCAACTCGCCGTCTGGCGTCTGCCGTAGCACCATTGCCGCGCCACCCCGGCCGCAATGGCCGTCAACGCGGTCATAGCCCGCCTCGCCCTCGTGCTGCTGCATCGAGAAGAGGACGACGCTCCCGCGGCACTGCCTGGCCATGCGCGCGACAAGTGGGTCGTCGGCATTGAGGACTGCCGTGCCGGAACGCGGAACGGCCTCGACCAGCACCGACTTGACGTGCGCCAGCTGCGCCATGGTTTCCACGCCACGCAGGCCGAGATGGTCGCCGGTCACGTTGGTCACTACCGCCACGTCGTTGCGGTCGTAGCCCAGCCCCTCGCGCAGGATGCCCCCGCGCGCGACCTCGAAGACCGCCGTGTCGACCGACGGGTTCTGGAGCACCATCTGGGCCGAACGCGGTCCAGACATGTCGCCCTTCCTGATCAGCCGCCCGTCAACGACGATGCCATCCGTCGTCGTCATGCCCACGCGCCGGCCCATCAGCTTCATGACGTGACCGATCATGCGCACCGTGGTCGTCTTGCCATTGGTGCCGGTCACCGCGACGATCGGGATTCGCGCGTTGGAGCCGTGCGGAAAGAGCAGGTCGATAACCGGCTTGGCGACGTACTGCGGCTCGCCATGGGTCGGGTTGGTGTGCATGCGGAAGCCGGGCGCGGCGTTGACCTCGACGATCGCGCCGCCCTGCTCGCGCACCGGCACGGCGATGTCTGGCACGACGAAGTCGATGCCCGCGACGTCGAGGCCGATCACGCGCGCGGCGGTTTCGGCGATCTCCATGTTGTCCGGGTGCGCCTCAGCGGTCCGGTCGATGGCCGTCCCGCCGGTCGACATGTTGCCCGTGGCGGCGAGCAGCACGCGCCTTCCCTTGGGCGGCGCCGCGTCGAGCCCGAAACCCTGCTTGGCGAGGAGCTCCTCTGCCGCTGGGGTCAGCCGGATGCGCGTCAGCACCCGTTCGTGGCCGATCCCGCGGCGCGGGTCCGCGTTCTCGATATCGACCAGTTCGCGCACGGTGTGCCGACCGTCGCCGACGACGCTCGCCGGAACGCGTTGGGCGACAGCGGCGAGATGGCCATTGACTACGAGCACGCGGTAGTCGTTGCCGGCGACGTAGGTCTCGACCACCACGTCCCCGTGCCGGCTCTCGTCCCACGCACCCTGGAAGGCGCGCCGGACATCGTCGTCCGTGCGCAGGTCGAGGCTAACTCCGCGGCCGTGGTTGCCGTCGAGCGGCTTGACCACCACCGGGAAGCCCACGCGGCCGGCCGCTTCGATGGCGCCCTCGACGCTTCGGACCACCTGCGAGCGCGGCACGGGCAGGCCGGCCGAGCTGAGCAGCTGATTGGTGAGGCTCTTGTCCGAGGCCAGGTCGACAGCGATGGCCGAGGTCTGCGAGGTCATCGTCGCCCGGATACGTTCCTGGTGAATGCCCTGGCCCAGTTGGACGAGGCTGGCCTGATCGAGGCGGATGAACGGGATGTCGCGTGTCACGGCCTCGTCTATGAGCGCCTGCGTGGAAGGCCCGAAGGCTCTCCGCTCGGCCAGCCGAATCAGGCCGGCGAGATCATCGACAAAGTCGAAATCGACACGGTGGGGGGCGACCACGTGGTTGATCAGCTCGACCGCGATCCGGCCGGCCTCGCGGCCCACCTCCTCTTCGCGGTACTCGTACACGACGTGATATCGGCCGTGACCGCCGGCCGAGCGCGTCTTGCCCAGCCGCACCTCCGTGCCGGCCAGGCTCTGCAGTTCGATCGCGACATGCTCTGCAACATGGCCGAGCCACGTGCCGTCGTGCAGGCGACTGATGAAGCCGCCCCGCCGACCGAGCGAACAGGCGTGGCTGTCGAGCGTCGGGAGGAGCTCGACGAGCGTTTGATTGAAGTGCGGAATCTTGTTGCTCGGCCAGTCCTCGAGTTCGCCCAGGTCGACCAGCAACACGATCGCGGGGGCATGCGACCAGATGTTTGGGCCGCGCAGGACGTGCGTCTCGAGAATTTGCAGGGTCGGCTCTGGGCCGCCCGACAACCGTCGCGCTTTCGACTTCGCGCGATCCTTCTTCACCTGTCAGCTCGAGGCGAGCGTGTCGACGTCTAGCGCGCGCAGCGCCGGCGCCACCACTCGCTCGCGGCGCTCGAGGTCGAAGCGATATCCGGCCGGCAGGGAGTGGAGCACGACGTTGCTGATCATCAACGGCCGATGCGCCTTGACCTCCCAGGCATCCGTTTCCGATTTCAGCGCCGTCGAGGACGGTGACGCTGCGCCGGCCGATGACCTCCATGACGTGATCCGGGCCGACTACCGCGGCGGTGTCCTCGTCGATGCCCAAGCCGAGCAGCGACGGGTTGGACGCGATGATCGCAAGCAGGCGGCCCAGCCGGGTACGCTGCTCGAAGTGTTGATCGATGATCAGGCCGGGCAGGATGGCCAATCCGGCAGCCATCTGGAACATGCGCTGCCTGGGTGTCGCGCCGCTGGCGCCGAATGCGACCATATGCGAGCTCATCGCGGAGGCGCCCGCGCTCGTGCCGGCGATCACGGCGCCTTCGCGGTGACGGCGCGCAAGAGCCCGGCCGATGCCCGTGCCGGAGATCGTCAACGTCAGGCGCAGCTGGTTGCCGCCGGTCAGAAAGATGCCCGTGGCGTCGCGCACGGCGCCCACGGCGCTCGGATCGTTGGCCTGCTCGCGCGTCGTCGCGTTGATGGGCGCCACCCCACGTACGCCCAGTTCACCGAAGATGCGCCCGTACATGTCGCCGGCCACGGCGCCCAGCGACGAGGCGCTGCTGATCACCGCGATGCGCGCGTCGGGGCCGCCGGCCAGCTTTACGAAGCGCGTCAGGATGACGCGCTCGCGGACCTTGTCCTCTGCCCCGCCAATGACAATGACGTGTCCCGCAGTCACTTCGCGGAGTATGCCACGCGCGACAGACGACCAGTCGTGCGCCACCGCCCGCTGCGCCTTGCGCCAAGGCCTTACGATGTGGCACGGGCGGGGGCGCCCAACGAGTTCGGTCGAGGAGGACGAGCGAAGCCCCGCCCATATGCTCTCATCAACTTCCCTGCCATGTCTTGCGACCGATGACTGCCGCGCCCAACGCCGCCCCCGCCGCTGAACGGCCAAGCCTCGCCAGCAGCCTGCGCGATCCGCGCCGCCTGCTGGCCATCGGGCTGCTGGCTGTCGCCGGCGGTCTCGTGCTGGCGTTCGTCGCCGCCCGCGGCAACCTCGCCGGCTCCGACGCGTACGCGTATTGGCAGGGGGTGCATCGCTGGTGGACGGGCATCGACATCTACCAGATGCCGCTCGGCCGCAATCTTCCGCCGCCGGCAATCCTGCCCTATCCGTACGCGCCGTGGACGCTCTACCTGCTGATCCCGTGGGCGCTCATTCCGTGGGACGTGGCGTGGGTGCTCTGGCGCGGGGCGATGTTTGTGACCTTCGCAGTGTCGGTCGGCTGGGCCTACCGCCAGCGGCCGCTGGGCACAGCGGTCCTCGTCGCGCTGCTCGGCCCATCACTGGCAGCCAACTTCGACACCGGCAATGTCAACATCTTCATCGTGCTGGGCATGTGGCTGGCATGGTGGAGCGGTCCGCGCCTGGGCGGTCTGTTGTGGGCACTCGGCAGCGGGATCAAGATCATCCCGGTCGTGCTGCTATGGGTCGTGCCGCGACGTGCATGGAGGTGGGGCATCGGCATCCTCGCCGTCCTGGTTGTGCTGTCGCTGGCCACATGGCCGCAGACACTGCGCCAACTGGACGTCGTGCTGTTCTACCCACGGCCGCTGCGCGCCGATTACCTGGTGTTCTTGTGGGGCGCGGTGCCGTGGCTCTACTCGAGACCGTGGCCGCCGCGCCTGTCGCGCGCGTGGTTCGCCGCCGGACGAGCGGGCTAGCGCTTGGGGCACCAATAGACGAGACGCGGGTAGGCGCCCGGGTGATGGCGTCGCTGTCGGATATCCGCAGTCCTCAGGTACGCAGGAGGAGACCGCGGTAGGAGCGTCGGAAACCGGCCTCGGCTAGTGCCGCGGCGTGCGGCGAATCAGCTACGGCAACACTGTCGATGCGCTCGATCTGCAATGCCCGGAAACGGCCGTCGGCCAGCAACCCGCGCAACCCCGCCAGCGCCCGCGCGGCCACGTCCGGTTTGGCGAACGCCGGCAGAGTCTGCAGCGACCGCCCACCGCGCTCCAGGTACACCACGGCATCGCCGTCGACCAGCACAACGTACGCTCCCGCGGAGCGCGAAATCGGCCGGCGATCCTCGTCCGACCAGCGCGGCCAGGGCAGCGCGGCGCCGTAGGGATTCGCCGGGTCTGCAGCAGCCAGGATGAGCGCATCGGTCGGCGCGCGATCGCCCGACGGATCGGCTCTCTCCGAGCGCAGCCGATCGAGTGCCGCCGGCAGGCAGAACTGCGCACCGCCCAGGCCCTCGACGAAATAGCCGCGCCGCACCCGACCGCGCTCCTCCATCTCGCGCAACACCGGGTACACCGCCGCGAAACCGCCGACGACGCCCTCACTGGCGACCACATCGCGCGTGACCACGCCGTAGCTCTCGAGCAAACGCAAGGCGAGCGCATGGCGCCGCTCGGTATCCGACGCTGGTTGTCCACCGCGCAGCGCAACTGCCGTCGACACGGCATCGGCGACGAGCGACCAGCGCCCGGCCGCCTCGGGCGGTCCCTGCCGCGTGGCGCCACTCAGCCGCGGCCGACTGCCGGTGACCGGCCCGCTGCGGCGCTGCCCGGAGCGAGGCCAGCGCAGCGCGCGCAGCGGCGCGAAAGTGTCGTTGGTCACCTGCGTGGCCCACACCAGGTCCCACAGCGCGTCGAGCAGCTCACGCTCGCGCACCGGCCGCTCACCGCGCTCGGTGGCCGCGCGCATGACGGCCGCCAGCAGGTCGCGGTAGAAGGACGCGCCACGTTCAGTCAGATGGCTCCGAATCGCGTCGGCTACCCAGCCGCTCGCCGCGGACTCCTTGGGCTCGACGGGTAGCGGCGGCAGTAGCGCCGACAGCCGGTCGGGCCGGAAGAGTGCGATGCGGCCATCGTCCTGGCCGAGCGAGCCGAGGCCGACCCACACGACTTCGCCGGCTGCGCCAAGCTCGTCGAGCAGCCGCGGCGAATAGGCGCCGACGCGCGCCGGCAGGATGTCGCGCTCGAGCGTGCTCGCCGGTAGCGCCACGCCCTCGAGCTGCCCGATCACCTCGGCCAACCGGTCGAGCCCGCCGCGGCGCTCACCGACGCCCTGCCAGCGCGGCAGGAACCGGGCCAGCGCCCCCGGCTCGACCGGCTCCACCTCTCGCCGCAGCGCGGCGAGCGAGCGGCGGCGCAACAGCCGCAGCACATCGGGATGGCACCATTCGCGCTCCACGCCATCCGGCCGGAATTCGCCGCGCAGCAGCCGGCCGTCGGCCAGCATCCGTTCGAGCTGCGCCTCGACAGCGGTTGCCGACACTCCCCAGCGGGCGGCCGGCTCGACGGCAAGGAAGGGGCCGTGGTGGCGCGACCAGCGCAGCAACAGGCTGCCCAGTGCGTCTTCGGCCGGCGCCAGCAACGCCGCGGGGACGCCGACCGGCGGCGCCACGCCCAAGGCGTCGCGAAAGCGCGCGACGTCCTCGACGGCGATCCACCGCTCCTCGCCGGCGATGCGCACGCCGACCGCGCGCCGATCGGCCGCGATGGCCTCCAACCACTCGCGGGCGGCGGCCTCGCGCGATCGCCCGTCGGGGCCGCGCACGCGTGACGCCACGTCTGTGGCAGTCAGATCACCCAGGCGGCGCAGCAGGTCGTGCACCGCATCGGCTGAACCGGCATGGCGATCGGGCGTCAAGAACTGGAGCTCCAGCTCGAGCTCGGCCAGCGCCCCTGCATCGAGCAGCTCGCGCAGCTCCTCGGCGCCGAGCAGCTCGCGCAACAGGTCGCGATCGAGCGCCAGAGCCTGGGCGCGGCGGTCGACCAGCGGCGCGTCGCCCTCGTACATATACGAGGCGATGTAGTCAAACATGAGCGAGCTGGCGAACGGCGACGCGCGGTGCGTCTCGACGCTCACCAGGCGGATCTCGCGCCGCTCGATGGCGGCCAGGATCGACTTCAGCGCCGGCAGGTCGAAGACGTCCTGCAGGCATTCGCGGTACGTCTCGAGCACGATGGGGAAAGAGGCAAAGCGGCTGGCCACGCTCAGGAGTTGGGCCGATCGCTGGCGCATCTGCCACAGCGGCGTGCGCTGGCCGGCGCGGCGACGCGGCAGCAACAGCGCTCGCGCCGCGTTCTCGCGGAAATGGCTGGAGAACAGCGCCGAGCCGCCGAGGATGCCGATGACCAGTTCCTCGACGTCGGTGGCGGCGATGCGGATGGCCTCCTCGGCCGCTGCCACCGCATCGTGTCCGGCGGGGCCTGTGCCGTCACGGACAGCATCGGCTGCTAGAGCGTCGCCGGCGATGTCGCCGGCCAGCTCGTCGGCCATCGGCAGGCGGATGACGATGCCGTCGTCCGACCAGATCGGCTGCACTTCGAGCCCGAGCGCCGCGCGCAGGCGCGCCTCGATGGCCAGCGCCCAAGGTGCATGGACGCGCGCCCCGAACGGCGTCAGCAGGCAGATGCGCCAGTCGCCCAGTTCGTCGCGGAAGCGCTGGATGACGATCTCGCGATCGGTCGGTAACGCGCCGGTGACCGACTGTTCCTCGGCCAGGTAATCGACCAGGTTGCGCGCGGCCAGCGGATCGAGCATGTGCTCGTCCTGCAGCACGTCGAGCGCCCGTTCGCGGCCGTTCCTGCCGTCGGCCGCCTGGGCGGCGATCAACCGGGTGAACTCGCCCAACGCTCGTCCGAGCTCGACCGGACGTCCCGGCCCCTCCCCTTTCCAGAACGGGATCTTGCCCGGCTGACCGGGCGCCGGGCTGACCAGCACGCGGTCGCGCGTGATCTCCTCGATCCGCCATGCGCTGGCGCCGAGCAGGATCACCTCGCCCTGGCGCGCCTCGTAGACCATCTCCTCGTCGAGTTCGCCGACGCGACGTGCGCCCCCGCGCGCCGAGCGGGCGCGGACGGCCGAACCAGGTGAACCGTCATCGACCGCGTCGCCCGCCAGATAGACGCCGAACAGGCCGCGGTCGGGGATCGTGCCGCCGCTGATGACGGCCACGGTGCGCGCGTCGCGACGACTCTCCACGGTGCCTGCCGCGCGGTCCCAGACAACGCGCGGGCGCAGATCGGCAAACTCGTCGCCGGGATATTGACCGGCGAGCATGGCCAGTGTCGCGTCGAATGAGTCGCGGCCAAGCTCGGCGAAGTTCTCTGCCCGGCGTACCAGCGCGAACAGCTCGTCGACGCCCCAGCGCCGCTCCGCGGCCGTGGCGACGATCTGCTGGGCGAGCACGTCGAGCGGGTTGTGCGGGATGACCGTGGGCTCGATCTCGCCCCCGATCATTCGCCGCGTGACGACCGCACACTCGAGCAGGTCGCCGCGGTACTTGGGGAAGATGACGCCCGTGGACGGTTCGCCGACGCTGTGCCCGGCGCGGCCGATGCGTTGCAGCCCACGTGCCACAGAGCCCGGTGATTCGACCTGGATGACCAGGTCGACCGCGCCCATATCGATCCCCAGTTCGAGTGAGCTGGTGGCTACCAGGGCCGGCAGCCTACCGTCCTTCAGGCGCTCCTCGATCTGCAGCCGCTCCTCGCGCGCCAGGGAGCCGTGGTGAGCGCGAACCAGGTCCTCGCCGGCCAGCTCGTTGATGCGCAGCGCCAACCGCTCGGCCAGTCGGCGGCTGTTGACGAAGATGATCGTCGAGCGGTGTGCGCGGATCAGCTCGAGGATGCGCGGCTGGATCTGCGGCCAGATCGAATTGCGCTGGTCGGGCGCCGCGGCCGAGCCGCCCGTCTGCTGTTCCGGTGGCAGCACCTCGCCGATGGCCGCCATGTCCTCGACCGGCACCACGACGCTCAATTCGAGCGGCTTGCGCACGCCGGCGTCGACGATCGCCACCGGCCGCGGCGTACCGTCGTCACCGCGGCCGGCCAGGTACGCGCCGACCACGCTGAGCGGCCGCTGGGTGGCCGACAGGCCGATGCGCTGCGGCGGCCGCTCGCAGAGCGCCTCGAGCCTTTCGAGCGAGAGCGCGAGGTGTGCGCCGCGCTTGGTGCCGGCCAAGGCGTGTATCTCGTCGACGATGACCCACTCGACTCCGCGCAGCGCTTCGCGGGCGGCCGACGTGAGCAGCAGGTAGAGGGACTCGGGCGTCGTTACGAGAATGTCCGGCGGCTGGCGGCCGAAGGCGCGCCGCTCGTTCGCGGGCGTGTCGCCGGTGCGCATGCCGACCCGGATATCGCGCAGCACGTCGCCTCGTTTGCGCGCGGCCAGCGCAATACCGGCAAGCGGCGACCGAAGGTTGCGGTTGACGTCGTGCACAAGGGCTTTAAGCGGCGAGACGTACAGGAGCCGCAGACGCCGCAGCGGATCCTCAGGCGCGGGTTCACTCATCAGCCGGTCGAGACACCACAGGAATGCGGCAAGCGTCTTGCCGGATCCCGTCGGCGCGCAGATGAGGGTGTGCGCTCCGGCGGCGATGGCCGGCCAGCCCTGCGCCTGGGCGCTGGTGGGCTCCGCGAACGCGGCCGCGAACCAATCGCGGGCGGCCAGCGAGAACCCGGTGAGTGGGTCTGGCATGAGGTCTTTCACGGCAGGCACGGACCTGCGGGCGCGGGGCACGGGTGCCGAGTATAGGGGTGAGCGGCATATCGAACAAGTGATCTAAATTGGACCATGCCCCATCCCATGGTCATGCCACCGACCGGTACCTCACACCGGTGTTGGCGCGCGAGTTCGATGCGTAGCGTCACGACATGGATGCCAGTAGGTCGACCACGCCGCGTCGGAAGCACTTGCGGCCACGCATGTACCTATTCGTCGGTTTGCTGGCGCTGGCGTTTGCCGCGCCCACCGGTTTGGTACTGGCGGGCGACGTCTCCAAGCCGTTCGTGGTCATGTTCAACGACTCCGCGGCGGGCACCGGTGCGGCTGGTCCAAGCGTGGGTGTGGTGCCGGGCGGCACAGATCCGGCTTCCTTCAGGGCACAGGCCGCCAGTGACGCTGCGGCCGAATCGGGCGACGACCAGGCTGCGGCCGACCGCGTGGTGCGCGCGGTCCAGGCGCTCGCGGCCGTCCAGCACATCGACGCCACCGACATTTACGCCAACGTGGGTGCGTTCAGCGCCAACCTGACGCCCGGCCAGCAGCTGGCGCTCGAGCAGAACCCGACCATCGCCGACGTCATCCCGGACGAGCTGGTGCAACTCGACGAAGCCGACCCAGCCGCCAGCGGCGGCGGCGTGCGCACCGTCGCCCACCCCGACGAGCGCGTACCGCCGGGCGTGCGCCGCGTCGGCGCTGGCGTGCGGGTTGTCGGCTCGGCCAACGGCGGGAACGGGGTCAACGCCGACGTGGCCATCATCGACACCGGCATCCAGCGCAACCATCCCGACCTGAACGTGGTCGGTGGCTATAACTGCACCAGCCGCAATCCGGACAAGTGGGACGACAACGACGGCCACGGCACACACGTGTCCGGCATCGTCGGCGGCACCGGCCAGGACGGCGGTGTCGTCGGCGTAGCACCGGGAGTGCGACTGTGGGCGGTCAAGGTGCTCGACGGCCACGGCTTCGGCTGGATCTCGTGGCTGGTGTGTGGCGTGAACTGGGTCACGGCCCAGCGCGACCCCAATCACCACAACCGCCCGCTGTTCGAAGTGGCCAACATGAGCATCAGCTACGTTCGCTCGACGGGCAACGACCGATCGTGCAGCGACCCCAAGGTCGACATGCTGCACAAGGCGATCTGCCGCTCGATCGACGCAGGCATCGTCTATGTCGTCGCCGCTGGCAACGACGGTCACGATGCGCGGCGCAATCGGCCGGCTGCGTATAACGAGGTCATTACCGTTGCGGCACTGGCCGACTACGACGGACGCGGCGGTGGCTTGGGCAAGGTCAAGGATTCGTGCCCGTACTGGACGGGCGCGGCCGACGACACGCTGGCCAACTTCAGCAACTACGGACCGGACGTCGACTTCGTGGCGCCGGGGGTGTGCGTGCTATCGACGTGGATCGGCAGCCGCTATGCCTACCTGAGCGGCACGTCGATGGCCACGCCACACGTCACTGGCGCCGTGGCGGTCTACCGGGCGAGGTATCCGCGGGCAACGCCGACACAGGTGCGCATGGCCCTGGAGGCCGTCGGGACGCTCGACTGGCGCACCTGGTCGTACCCCAACGACGGTCCGCCGCCCAAGGCGGTGTGGATCGGCTCTTTCCGCACCGTACCCGACTTCGCGCTCAAGCCCTTCGGGCCGCCGACGAGCGCCCGGCCCGGCGGGACGGGTTCACTGGCAGTCGCCGTGCAGCGGATCGGCGGTTTCAGCGGCCGAGTGACGGTCACGCCGATCGACCTGCCGAGCGGCTTCTCGGTCACGCCACAGACCTTCGTACGCGGCGGCGGCTGGCTGATTCTCCAGGTGAGCAACCGCGTCCACTCTGGCCGCTACCAGGTGACTGTGCAGGGTGACAGTGCCGGACTCCGGCACACGCTGACGATCACGGTCACGGTGACCCGCCACTAACTCGCCGTCGAAGCGGCGCTGCCATCGTCCGTAGGGCGACCGGCGTCTACCTCGCGCAGGAAATCAAGCACGAGCCGGTTGAATTCGGCCGGCCGCTCGAGGCTGATCATGTGCGCCACCGCATCGAAGACCTGGCGTCGCGCACCGGCGATCTCGCTGGCCAGTTTGTCACCGATGACCGCCATGCCGCTCACGTCGAAAGTGCCCCAGACGATCAGGGCGGGCACCTTGATCTCGGACAGCCGCCCGGCCGCGGGCGGCGCCAGCCGCTGGATCTGGTTGGCGACCTGCTCGGCACGGTAGCTCTCGAGGTTCCATTCGACCATGCGCCGCCGCACGTCGGGGTCCACGCGCGTCCGTGGCTGCCCCGGCCCGTCGGTCCAGACCCTCGTCTCGAGCTCGACCAGCGGCCCCCAGTCGTGCGCCTCTTCCAGCCGCTCGGCCTGCTGCCACACGTCGGCCAGCTCTGGCTCGTCAACGTTGAAACCGCCGAGTCCTGACGCGACCAGGGTCAGGGAGCGGACCCGATCAGGCTGATCGAGGGCGAAGTCGAGCGAGATCGAGCCGCCGCACGAGGCACCCAGCAGGTGCGTATTGCGCACGCCAAGCGCGTCGAGCACGTGGCCAAGGTCGAGGTAGTTGGCGTATGGCACGTCCTCTGTGCGACTCCGGCCCCAGCCGCGGATGTCGTAGCGGATGACGCGGTAATCGGCCCGCCACGCGGCCACCTGCTCGTCCCACATGCGCAGGTGGGCGACGCACGCATGAACCAGCGTCAAGGGCGGGCCGCTGCCCTCCGCCTCGTAGTAGATCCGGGCGCCGGATACCTCGACGTGGCCCGATTCAGCGTCGCTCACCGGGTTACCTCCAGGAGTTCAAGTGCACCGGCCAGCGCGCGCTCGGCAGTGCGTTGATTGGCGGCCGCCAGGTCGGGCGTCTCTGGTTCGACCAGGTCGAGCGGGTCCAGGAAACGCCGCGGCGGCGGCGACTGGTCGTGGTCAGCGGCTGCGTCGACCCACCGCGCGCGCCACTCGGGCTCGGTGTCGCGCGGCGCGGGCAGATGTGCCTGGGCGAGCCAGACCATGGCCCACGAGCGCGGCACGACGCGATAGGCGTCATAGCCGCCGCCGCCGGTCGCCAGCCAGCGCCCCTCTGCGTGACGGTGCGCGATGTCGTCGAGCAGCTTGGCTGCGCGCGCATACGCGCGCGTGGTCAGGCGCAGGTGCGCGAGCGGGTCGTAGGCGTGCGTGTCGCACCCATGCTGGCTGATCAGGAAGGTCGGCCGGAACGCTTCGGCGAGCGCGGGCACGACGCCCTCGACGGCCGCCAGCCATGAGCCGTCGCCGGTGTACGGCTGGAGCGGCACGTTGACCGCGGTGCCGCGCGCACCGTCCCCGCCGCGCTCGTCGACGAAGCCGGTGCCGGGGAAGAGGGTCAGGCCCGTCTCGTGTATGGACACGGTGAGTACCTGCGGGTCGTCCCAGAACAGCGCCTGCGTGCCGTCGCCGTGGTGCACGTCGAGATCGACATACAGCACGCGATGGCCGGCATCGCGCGCGCGTGCGGCCGCCAGCGCAACGTCGTTGTAAATGCAGAAGCCTGACGCGCGCGCCGCCATCGCGTGGTGCAGCCCGCCGCCTGGATGAAAGGCGTGCTCCGGCGCCCCGCTCAAGATGCGCTCGACGGCATCGATCGAACCTCCAGCGACCGTGGCGGAGGCCTCGTGGATGCCGTCGAAGGGCGGACAGTCACCCGGCCCGATACCTGCCCGTGGCGACTGCCACGGGTCGTGATCGAAAGAGCGCACCGCGTGGATGTAGTCGGCCGTGTGAAGGCGGCGCAGTTCGTCGTCGGTGGCCATCCGCGGCGCGACGAAGTCGGCCGCGCCAACAGTCCGCAGCAGGTCGATCGAGGGCCCGAAACGGCGCGGCGTGAGCGGATGGTTTGGCCCGAAGTCGTAGTTGAGGCTCGCCTCGCCGTAGATCAGCAGCGGCGCCGTCACGTTGCCGCGCGTTCCCAGCCGCTGCCGGCCAGCGCGTTCTGCCACGCCGAAGCCGGACCATCACCCGCGTCCAACCGCGCGGCGTAGATACCGACCAGCAACGCGAATGCTCCGCTGTCTTCGTCGGGCAGGTCGAGCACTGTCGCGTCGGCCGGCAGCGCCGCGGCACGCCGCTGACCGTCCGTCAGCACCACGAGCGCGGCCCGGTGGTAGGCGGCCGCGTCCAACGCTGCGTTGAGCGCCGCCTCCGCGACCGGCTCGGCAACGACCAGCACCTGGCACTCGGCGAGATAGCTCAGGCCAAGGGCGACATCCGCCGCGTCCAGCCGCGGCAGCGGCGAACTGCCCGGCTCGCGCGGCGTGGCACCGCCGGGGTCGCGCAGCAGGGCCGCGTGGCCGATGCCGTTGCGGCCAAGTTCGAGCACGGCCGCTTCGCCGTCCGCGTCATCACCGACGGCACCGACCAGTTCCACCGTGGACCCCGCCTCGGCCGCCGCAAGCGCAATGCGCGCGGCCGGCCGCGTCAGCTGACCGACGCCGTCCAGCCCGGGTCGGCCGACGACGACGATCACGCCGGCCGCGCGTCGGCAGCTACCAGCTTCAGCGCGCCGATACCGGCGTCACGCAGCGGGCCCTCTACCTGGCGCGCGTCGCCGACGACCACGATCGACAGTTCGTCCGGGCGGATATGACGCTCGGCGGCCGCGTGGACGGCGGCGGCATCAACCCGCGCGATCATCGGCCGATACCGGTCCAGTTCGTCGTCGGGCAGGTCGAGCACCACCAGCCCGGCCAGTGCTGCGGCGACCTGGCCGGCACTCTCGAAGCGCAGCGGAAAGACACCCTCCAGGTAGTCGCGTGTCGTGTTCAGCTCTTCCCCGGTCACGGCCCCTTCGCCCATGCCACGCACGATCTCCAGCACGGCCTCGATAGCCGGCACCGTGACCGCCGTCTCGACCGCGGTCCGGATCACGAATGGTCCTGGGTAGCGGCGCATGTCGAACGACGAATGGATGCCGTACGTGTAGCCGCGCTCCTCGCGGATGACGCGATTGAGCCGCGAATTAAACGTGCCGCCCAAGATGGCATTGAGAACCGACACGGCGTGGAAGTCGTCGATCCGGCGAGCGACGCCGACATGCCCGATGCGCACCTCGGACTGCGGCGCACCCGGCCGGTCCACCAGCACCAGCTGCGCGCCGGTCGCGTTCGGCAACACGCCCGATGCAGGAGTCCGGCCGGCCGTGCCGGTTCGGGCGGGGCGGGCGCGTGCGCCCAAGTGCTGCTCGGCCAGTTGTACCAATGGCAGGCCGGCCAGGTCGCCGGCGACGATGAGCGTCGCCGCCGCTGGATCCAGCAACTGCGCGTGGCGCTGCGCGATCGCGTCACGGTCGAGTGATCGGATCGTCGCCTGGACGCCGGCCAGCGGCCGGCTATACGGCGTCTGCGGTGCGTAGATCGTTTCTGGGAAGACGCGCTCGGCGCGCCGCCGCGGGTCAGCCCACGCCTGCAGCAGATCGTTAAGCCGCTCGTCGCGCAGGCGCTCGACCTCGTCGCCGGGAAACGCCGGCTCGAAGCACATCTCGGCCAGCAGCGCGAGCGCCGGCTCGAAACGCGACCGCGGCACCTCCAGCGATGCCGACAGAGCATCCCAGCTCGCTTCGGCGTGGATCTCGGCCCCCAGCCGCTCCGACGCCTCGATGAACTCGTTCGCATCGCGCCGCTTCGTGCCCTCCGGTAGCGCGCGGGCGGCGAGCATGGTGACGCCGGCCTGATCGGCGGGCTCGCTCCAGCCACCACCGGGGAAGATGAGTTGCGCGGCGAGCAGCGCCCGGCCGGGCACGTGCGCGTAAACGACGGTCATGCCGTTGGCCAACACCAGCCGCTCGAAGCGCGGGAAGTGGTAATCGCGCGGCCGGCCGGGCGTCGGCCGTACGTCAAGGACAGTGAGGTCGGCGTCGCCGGCGGCGATGACGGTCGCCGAGCGCGGCTCGGCGACGAGGCCGTCGCTGGTCGGCTGGTCCGCCGGGCCGAGGGGCGGCTGCGGCGCGCCACCCGATGAAGACTCCCGGATATCAGTCGCTGGCGACTGGTCCGTGTCGGCCTGCTGGTCGGCCAGCAGCCCGCGCTCGGGCGACTTGTCGGGCGTCATGCCACCGCCTCATTCTCGTCCGCCGTCGCGCCGCCGGCAGCCGGCACGTAGGTCAGCACCACGCGGTTGTCGGCGCGGAAGACGCTCACGGCCGCCGCCTGTATGTCGGCGGCCGTGACGGCCAGGTAGCGCGGCAACATCTCGTTGATCATCTCCGGCCGGTCGAACAGCGCGGCGAACATCGACAGCCGGTCGGCGACTTCCTCGACGCGCGCCATCGCGCCGAGCTCGCTCGCCTCGATCAACGCCCTGGCGCGGGTGAGCTCGTCCTCCGTGACCGGCTCGTCGACCAGGCGCTGCAGCTCGGCCAGGTAGGCCGCCTCGCAGGTTGCCGCGTCGCTGTCCGGACGAACGGTGACCCAGCCACCGAAGAACGTCGCCCCGCCGACGAGCGGGAGTGCGAAGGCGGTGGCGTCCTGCGCGATGCGCTGCTCGCGCACCAGCCGCCGATACAGCCGGCTGCCTCGGCCACCGGCCAGGATCTGGCTGGCCACCTCGAGCGCATCGAACTCGGCCGTGCCAAATGGCGGGCAGCGGAAGCCGAAGTGAACGCGCGTCAGGGGAACCTGGTCGGGCACCACCGCGCGAATCTCGCGGCCGATGTGCGGCACGATCGCCGGCACGGGCGGCTGGTGGACGTTCGGATTGGCCGGGATCGGCCCGAACAGGCGCGCCGCAGCCGCGTGCGCTTCTTCCTCATCTACGTCGCCGACGATCGACAGCACCGCGTTGTTGGGTGCGTACCAGGTGCGGAAGAAGGTCACCACGTCGTCGACGCTGGCCGCGTTGAGGTCCTCCATCGAGCCGATGGGCGTGTGGTGGTACGGATGCTCCGGCGGGAATACGGCCGCCATCAGTTTCTCGTAGAAGGAACCGTAGGGCCGGTTGTCGTAGCTCTGCCGCTTCTCGTTTTTGACCACCTCGCGCTGGTTGTCGAGGTTCTCCTGGTCGAGCGCGTCGAGCAGCGTCGCCATGCGGTCGGCCTCCAGCCACAGCGCCAGCTCGTACTGGTGCGACGGCAGCGTCTCGAAGAAGTTGGTGCGGTCGAAGTAGGTAGTCGCGTTGTTCACGCCACCGGCCGACTGGATGAGGCTGAAGTGCTCGGCCTTGGTGATGTGCCGGCTGCCCTGGAACATGAAATGCTCGAACAGGTGGGCAAAGCCGGTGCGCCCAGCCTGTTCGTGGCGCGAGCCGACGACGTACCAGATGTTGATCTCGACCACCGGCGCGAGGTGGTCCGGCGCGACGATTACGCGCAGGCCGTTGGCCAGCCGCCGCTGGCTGAACCGGATGATGGGCAGGTCGGTGGCCGCGGCGGGCCCGCCCGTGATGTGGGTCACGAGCCGATTGTGACGCATCGCGGCAGTTGCAGCCGGGCAACCCCTGTCCCGCCACCCTCCTGGGGTCGGTCGTATGCGGCGGCAGTTGACGCCGCACCGCCCGCATCGGTAGAGACGCGGCTATCAGCCGCGCCGGGCAACCGAACTCGGGCCGGACAACCGTCATTGACGGCCCGCGTACCGCCCGCATCGGTCGCACAGCGCCTGGCGGGGCCTTGGAGTGCCTGCTCGGTGGGTGGTTGCAGGTCTGGCCGGCTCTTGTCGGTCGGGGCCTCCACCGCGTACCAACCGGGGCGGTAAGCCGGTCGCCAAGGTTGCCGCCAGAGTCAGCGCTGACGCGTCTCGCCGCCCGACGTCAGGGCCTACGCTCCTTCGTACGAATGCGGGCGGCACGGGGGAATAGCCTGCCCAATCACGGCCGATCGAGGGTGAGGAGCGGGCGCAACCTTGACAAGCGGGGCACAAGCGGCGGCCGCCGTGACCGATCAGCCAGCCAGATCCAGTCTGCCGCCCGCGGCCGACCAGACACCCGCAGCCGATCAGGCACCCGCAGCTGGTGGTCGGCCCACCGGCACGCTGCCGTTCGCGCCTGCTCAACCTGTCGACCTACTGGCTGGGCATCAACGTCATCTGGGCCGGTCTCGGCTACGTCATCTTCCAGGCCCGCTTCACCGCGGTCTACGGCGAAACGTACGCCACCAGCTACTCGTCGCTGATCGAGATCCTGCCGCTGCCCATCAGCGTCATCGTCCAGCCCACGGTGGCGGCCATCTCCGACTACACCGTCAGTCGCTGGGGCCGACGCAAGCCGTACATCCTCATCGGTGCCCTGCTCGACGTCGTCTTCCTGTGGGGCCTCGCGACCGCCAACGAGTTCGTCGCGATGCTGGTCTTCCTGATGCTGCTGCAGTGCTCGTCGAACTTCGCCCAGGGGCCTTTCCAGGGCTATGTGCCCGATCTCGTGCCCGAAGAGCAGGTCGGCCTGGCCAGCGGTCTGATGGGACTGATGATCATCATCGGCCAGGTGGTCGGCGTCGGCATTGCCACGCTCGGCCTCGCGCAGCTCGGCGGCAACCCGTATCCAATGGGCACGCCGGAGGCCGCGCACTTTGCACAGCAGGCGTTCTTCTGGCCGACGTTGGGCCTGGACGTCATCGAGGCGGTGACGATGATCCCGATCCTCCTCTTCGTCGACGAAGGCCGCGGCGCGCCGCCGCGCGAAGGCCGTTCGTGGCTGCGCATCGCACGCGCCGCGTGGGGCACGGACATCCTCAGGGAGCGCAGCTACGTGTGGCTCCTCGTTTCGCGCCTGTTCTTCCTGATGGCACCTGCGGTGCTGACCTTCCTGGGCCTCTTCTACCTCGTTCGCTCGCTGGGCTACGACGTGGGCGCCACGGGCGCGCCGCTGACGATCATCACCGCCGTGATGGGCGTGACGACCGGGCTGACCACCTTTCCGGCGGGTCGCCTGTCCGATCGTATCGGGGGCAAGAACACCATCTACGCGGCCATCGGCCTGGGCATGCTCGGCATGGCTGGCGTGGCGCTCGCGCCCAGCCTGCCGCTGATGCTCGTCGCCGTGGTCCCCGTCGGCGTGTCGGCGGGCGCTTTCCTGGCGGTCGACTGGGCGCTCATGACCGACATCATTCCCAAGGCGACCACCGGCCGCTACATGGGCATCTCGAATGTCGCCACGGCCACCTCCGGGCCGCTGGCGCGCATCGGCAGCGGCGTGCTGGTGACGCTGCTGGTGCTGCTCGGCCTGCCCGGCGAGCTGTGGTCAACCGCGCCGGCCGAGCAGAGCGCGCTGTACGCCGCTGGTCCGCGCATCGCCATTGCGGTCACGCTGTTGTTCTTCGTGATTGCCGCATGGGCGCTCCACCACGTCGACGAACGCCGCCGCGACTAGGGCGTCGCTTCGCGGACAACCTGTGCCGTGAGGGCCTCCGCTGGCGAGGCCAGCACGTACACGGCGGCGTAGCCCTCGGCGGGCAGGGCCGCCAGTGCCGCCGTCATGCGCGCCGCCTGATCGTCGACAACGTGCTGGTCGACCACTCGGTCCGGCCGGCGCTGGTTGTGCGCGGCGTACAGCGCGGGCGCGAAATCGAACGCGACGGCGACCGTCGGAACACCGTTGCGCCGTGCCACTGCCAGGTAACGCCGGCGATCGGTGGCGCGCAGGTTGGTCGCGTCGACGACCGTCGTGCGCCGGCGGCGCAGGCGGCCTTTGACGATCAGCGCCAGGATCTGGAACGCCTCTGCCGACGCCCCCTGGTCAGCCGGGTCGTCCGACACCAGCGCCCGCGCAGCATCGCTCGAGACGACCTCAGTGGCGGCGAAATGGCGCCGCGCGAAGGTGGACTTGCCGGCCCCTGAGGGGCCCACCAGCAACACCAGCACCGGATCCGGGATGGTCAGCGGCATGTCTCAATTCTCGTCTTGATGCCGATATGCTTCCGGCGTCCATGACCGCCATTCAGCACGGGCCACGACTTTGGTGGCGCGCCCTGGTGCGTTTCTACGGGGCGGCCTAGACCGGTTCCTCGACGGTCAGCCACTCGCCGAGCGGACGCACGTCCGCGAGGCGATCGGCGACCGACGGATCGAGCGCGGCTGCCGCGGCCAGCGCCGTGTCGATCGACGTCAGGCACAGGATGCCCTCGTTGATGGCGGCCATGCGGATCGCGCCTGCGTCGCGCACCGGACGAGATTCGGGCGACGGCGTGTTTACGACCAGCAGGACATCGCCCGAGTCGATCGCCTCGAGCACCGACCTTGTCCCGGCGGCCTCCTCGCCCACGCGCGCCAGCGGCTCAACCGGATGGCCCAGCGCGATCAGCACGCGCGCGGTGCCGCCCGTGGCGCAGAAGCCATAGCCTGCCGTCACCAGGCGCGCCGCCAGCTCGGCCAGCAATGGCTTGTCACGATCGGCGATCGAGAGCAGCGCCAGGGAACGACCGGCAGTGCGCGCCAGCGGCGGGCGCAGCGCAGCAGCGGCGAGCGCCTTGGCCATCGCCACGTGCGGGTCGCGATGGATGCCGATGACCTCGCCCGTTGATTGCATCGCCGGACCGAGCGTGGGGTCGGCGCCGCGCAGCTTGTACGTCGAGAAGACAGGTGCCTTGACCGCGACCAGGCTACGCGACGGCAGCAGTCCGCCGCCCCAGCCGAGCGAACGGAGCGTCGCGCCGAGTGCGACGCGGGTGGCCAGCTCGACCATCGGCACCCCGGTCACCTTGGACAGGAACGGCACGGTCCGCGACGCGCGGGGATTGACCTCGAGCAGGTAAACGCCGTCGTCGCGGATGATGAATTGGCCGTTGATCAGGCCGCGCAGGTGGATCGCGCGCGCGATCCTGCTTATGGCATCGACGACCAGTGTCTGGTCGGCCGCGGATATGCGCTGTGGCGGATAGACGCCGATCGAGTCGCCGCTGTGCACACCGGCGCGCTCGACGTGCTCGATCAGACCGGGAATGAGCACGTCCTCGCCGTCGGTCACCGCGTCGACGTCGAGCTCCACGCCCTCCAGGTATGCGTCGATGCGCACCGGCCGTTCCTCGTCGACGTCCACCGCGCGGGCAACGATGCGCTCGAGGTCGCCCGGCCCATAGGCGAAGTCGACCGCCAGCCCGCCGATGACGAACGACGGACGGACGATGACCGGGTAGCCGACGCGCTCGGCGACCACGAAAGCCTCGTCGACCGACGCCGCCATGCCGCCTGACGGCTGCGGAATTCCCAGCCGCTCGACCAGGCCGGCAAAGCGCATGCGCTCCTCGGTCACGTCGATCGCGTCGAGATCGAGCCCGCGCAACGGGACGCCGGCAGCGGCCAGCGCCGGCGCCAGGCCGAGTGGCGTCTGGCCGCCGAATTGGACGAAGGCGTCGGGCGGCGCACCGTCGAGCGTCTCGGCGCGGAAGACCTCGATCACGCTCTCGGCGTCGAGCGACTCGAAATACAGCCGTGTCGATGCGTCGAAGTCGGTCGACACCGTCTCCGGGTTGGAGTTGACCATCACCGCGCTGCGGCCCAGCCGGCGCAGCGCGTCGGCGGCCTGCACCGCACAGTAGTCGAACTCGATGCCCTGGCCGATGCGCACCGGCCCGGAACCGATGACCACCGATGCGGGTCGGTCGACCGGCGGCGCCTCCGGCGGCGAACCGGCAGCGGCATAGGTCGAGTAGAAGTACGGTGTCTCGGCGGCGAATTCGGCGGCTGACGTGTCGACCATGGCGAAACCCGGGTGGAGGCCAAGCCGGTCGCGCCGGTCCTGCAGTTCGGCGACCGTAAGGCCGGTCATCGTGGCGATATCGCGATCCCCAAAGCAGGCGCGCTTGGCCGACACCAGCAGCTCGTCATCGAGTGCGCCGCCGGCCGCGCGCAGCTGCCGCTCGAGCCTCACCAGCCGATCAAGCTCGGACACGAACCACGGCGCGATGCCCGTCACATGCTGGATTTCGTCCGCCGCCAGTCCCCGACGGAGCAGCGCGATGACCCGCCACAGCCGGCTGTCCGATGGCCGCAGGAACCGACCCAGCCGCGCACGCCGATCTTCCACCGGATCTGCCGGGAAATCGATCATCAGCGCGTCCAGGTCGGGCGCCCAGTCGGGCTGCTCGGACAACCAGCCGGCGCGGCCCTGCTCGAGGCCGCGCAGCGCCTTGTTGAGTGCCGCGCCAAAGGTGCGCTCGATGGCCATCACCTCGCCGGTCGCCTTCATCTGCGAGCCCAGGCCGCGATCGGCGCCGGGGAACTTGTCGAACGGGAAGCGCGGCAGCTTGACGACGACGTAGTCGAGTGCCGGCTCGAACGCGGCGACGGTCTTGCCGGTGACCGCGTTGGGGATCTCGTCGAGGTGCCGCCCGATGGCGATCTGGGCCGCGACGCGGGCGATCGGATAGCCGGTCGCCTTCGACGCCAGCGCGGACGAGCGCGACACGCGCGGGTTGACCTCGATGACGGCGTATTCGGTGTCGTCCGGGGACAGCGCGAACTGGACGTTGCAGCCGCCCTCGACGCCCAGCGCGCGAATGATCGCCAGCGCCGCCGAGCGCAGGCGTTGGTGGACCTGATCGGGCAGCGTCTGGACCGGCGCGACGACGATCGAGTCGCCGGTGTGTACGCCCAGTGGGTCGACGTTCTCCATCGAGCACACGGCGATGCAGGTGTCCGCCGCATCGCGCATGACCTCGTACTCGATCTCCTGCCAGCCGGTCAGGTAGCGCTCCACGATGACCTGGCCGATCGGGCTGGTGCGCAGCCCGGTGCGCACGCGGTCGAGATACTCCTCCTCAGTCTGGACGATTCCACCACCGGAGCCGCCCAGCGTGAACGCCGGCCGAATGACCGCCGGCAGGCCGATCTCCTCCAGTGCAGCCCGCGCCCGCTCCTGCCTCTCAGCGGGCGTCGCCCCCTCGACGATGACCGACGGCGGATACGGCTGGCCGATGTCGTCGAGTAGCTGGCGGAACCGCTCGCGGTCCTCGGCCATCTCGATCGCCTCGAGCGGCGTGCCCAGTAGCCGCGTGCCGAAGCGCTCGAGTACGCCCTCGCGGGCCAACTGCACACACAGGTTGAGCGCGGTCTGCCCCCCCAGCCCGGACAGGATCCCATCCGGTCGCTCACGCTCCAGGATGCCCGCGACGCTGGCGACCGTGAGCGGCTCGAGGTAGACGACGTCCGCCACGCCGGGGTCGGTCATGATCGTCGCCGGATTGCTGTTGAGCAGGATCGTGCGCACGCCCTCCGCGCGCAGTGCGCGGCAGGCCTGCGTGCCGGCGTAGTCGAATTCGGCCGCCTGCCCGATGATCACCGGCCCCGAGCCGATGATCAGCACGGACCTTGGCTTGGGCCGATCGCTCACGCCAGGCGCGCCATGAAGCGGTCGAAAACTTCCAGCGCGTCGAGCGGGCCGGGCGAGCCTTCGGGGTGGTACTGCACCGTCTCGATCGGCTTGGTCTGGTGGCGCAGGCCCTCCACCGAGCCGTCGTTCAGGTTGCGCTGACTGACCGTGAAACCGGACTCGGGCGGCAGCGTTTCGCCGACCACCTCGACCTCGTGGTTCTGCGCCGTCACCTGCACCTTGCCACTGTCGAGGTCCTTGACCGGGTGGTTCGCGCCGTGGTGGCCGAAGCGCAGTCGGCGGGTGTCTGCGCCGGCCGCCCGGGCGACGATCTGGTGGCCCAGGCAGATGGCCAGCAACGGGCGGCCGTCGGCGATGGCGGCCTGGGCCAAGCGAACCGGCCCGTCGAGGCGGGCTGGATCACCGGGTCCGGGTGACAGCACGAGCCCGCGGACGTCGGCGGCCAGGGCGAGCGCTGCGTCGGCCGTGTGCGGCAGCACGCGCACGCGCGCGCTGCGCGCGACCAGATTGCGCACGATGTTCTCCTTGAGGCCGTAGTCGATGACCGCAACCAGCGGCCCGTCGGCCGGCCCGATCTCGTGCGGCGCGACGGCCGACACCTGGCCGACAAAATCCTGGTCCTCCCAGCGCGGGACGCGACGCACGGCCGCGCGAGCGGCGTCCTCGTCGACCTCACCGGGGGCGGTGATGAGCGCACGCTGCGCACCCGTTTCACGCAGCCGGCGCGCCAACGTGCGCGTGTCCAGGCCGGCGATCGCCGGCACGCCCGACCGACGCAGGAGCTCGACCAACTGGCGCGTCGGCTCGAGCGCGGCCGCGGTGGCGTGCGCGACGATGAGCCCGTTCAACCAGGGCCGCGACGACTGATCGTCGAGCAGCACGCGGCCGTAGTTGCCGATCAGCGGATACGTCATCAGCACCATCTGGCCGGCATACGACGGATCGGTGCAGATCTCCTGGTAGCCGGTCTGGCTGGTGTTGGCGACCAGGTCCCCGCCGCCCGACGTCGGAGCGCCGAAGGCCACGCCGCGGAATATCGTGCCGTCCTCGAGCACCAGCAACGCCGGCCCGTGGGCGCCAATTCGTGGGTCCACCACCGCGTCGACCGGCAGTGGCAGTTGTAGCGCCGGCTCGCGAGCAACAAAAAGGCCACCGCTCACAGCCGAACGGTGGTCATCTTGAAACACGTTGCGCGTCCTCCTTCCCGGCCCTCTCGGGACCGCCCTCGCCGGCCTCTCTGGACCGGTGTGAAGGGACCTGCACAGGTTAGCACGGCGTGCGGACGCCGCGACCCGGCGGATCGTTCGCCCGCAGGACGATTCCGACTGTCAGTCGGCACTTGGACGACTTTCGGCCCGCAGCCCGTCTGATTCCGTCGGTTTTCGACTACCACGCCGGAAACGGACGCTGAATTTCCCTTTTGCCGCAACCAACGGCGGCTCAATTCGTCAAATCCGTCAAAGCTCCGACTGCCACGCGGGATCCGCCGCCCCTAAACGCTCAGCCAAACGTGCTTTGGCCGGCCGGCGATCCGCTCGATGTTCCACGCCGGGCGACTACGATCTGCGCACATGCGCCTGACTGAATGGGAAGAGCAACGGCTGCTGGTCTTCACGGCCGCCGAGCTCGCCCGCCACCACCGGGACGCCGGGCTGAAGCTCAACGCGCCGGAGGCCATCGCACTGATGTGCGACGCCATGTTCGAGGCTGCGCGCGCCGGTGCCACGTACGAGCAAACCGAGGCGGCCGGCCGGGCCGCGGTCAAGGCGGACGAGGTGCTGGACGGTGTCGCCGAGTTGGTCGATGAAGTGCGCCTCGAGGTGCTGATGGGCGACGGAACGCGCCTGGTGGTCCTGCGCGACCCGCTGGGTGCCGGGAAGGCCACCGACCCTGCCGACTCTGCCGACCTGCGTACTCCGCCCGAGCCACCCGCCCGCGAGACGCGCACCATTTCCGTCACGAACACCGGTTCACACATCGTCCGTGTTTCGTCCCACTACCCCTTCGACCGGGTCAACAAGCGTCTCGACTTTGACCGCGACGCCGCTCGCGGCTTTCGGCTCGACCTGTCTGCCGGCGCGACCGAGCGCTGGGCACCGGGCGAGACGCGCACGGTGACCCTCGTCCGCTACGGCGGCCAGGGCGGCTAGTTGGGAATCACAGCTAGTCGCTCGACGCCTCTTCCGGCAACATCGGCCGAACGGCCAACTGCACAAGGCTTTGGTCGGGCGCTGTGACCCACATTCCTGGGTGACCGCCGTTGGGCACGGCCATCAGCCTGGCCACTAGGGCGCGCGTCAGCAAGGCGGACGGGAGGTGAGGATCAGCGTCCGCGGTGAAGTCGGCGGGCGAGACATCGGCCCACGGCCAGGCCGGCGGCTCGCCGGTGGGCTGGCCGTAACCCTCGAGCAGAGTGACGCGGTACTCGCCCGGGTCGTACGCCGTCAGCGCGCCCAGATCGCCGCGATCTCTCACCCCGTCGAGGATTCCCGCCAGGTGGAGGAAGCCGAGCCGCTCGGCGCCATCCGGGCTCGGGATCGTCTCCGACAGGGCGTACACGTACACGACCTTCTCGATGCCGGCGGCATTGATCGTGAAGACGGTGGTCGGCGCGTCGAAGATCTGCGGGTTGTCGTAGCGATCGCGCGCCGTGGCCAGGCAGGCGGTGTCGAATGCGGCCCGCAGCAACTCCTGGACGGTTGCCTCGTCGAGGTGGCCGACGAGCATGGGCGGTGCCCCAACACTCCAATAGGCCTCACCCGTGGAGGCCTGCTTGAGCAGGAGCGTGCCGTCACCGTAGAGGCTGAACTGCGGTAGCTCGGTCACACGCATGCCAACCGGCAACAACCCGCCGCCCACCTGCATGCGCAGGACTAGATCGTGCTGTCCAGCGGGGTGGTCGATCGCGTCGGGGCCCAAGGTCGGACAGACGGGTCCGACGCACGCGGCCACCAGGCAGCCGGCCAGCAGGCCGGGGATTGGACGCAGGCGAAACGCTGACGACGATGGACGACCCATGGAGTTCGTCACCTCGACTGATCATGCGCAGTCAACCGGGCGACGAGGCCATTGCATAGTGCCAAAGTGCCCACATCGCGGCCCGCTCAGTCGGCCACCCGCCAGCGGGCCGCCGTAGGCGTCACCCAACTGGCTATCGTTCTCCGTGCATGCCGAGCTTGACCAGCGCCGAGTTCCACGCCCGTTTCGGGCCGACTGCCGGCAACCGGCTGCGCGTCGCCGACGCGGACCTGTGGCTGCGCGTGGACGAAGACCGTCAGGCGCATGGCGACGAGCCACTATGGGGCTACGGCAAGACCATCCGGCTGCGTGAGGCCCAGTCCGACCAAGCCGGCCCGTCGGAGCTGGACACGATCATCGTCGGCGCGGTCATCGTCGACCCCACCGTGGGCGTGGTGAAGGCGGACATCGGCATCAAGGACGGGCGCATCGTCGGCATCGGCGCCGCCGGCAACCCGGCCATCAGTGATGGCATCGACCTGGCTATCGGGCCGCACACCGAGCCGATCATCGCCTACGGCCTGATCGCGACGCCCGGCGCGGTCGACAGCCACGTCCACCTGATCACGCCCGAACTCATTCCCACCGCGCTCGCCGCCGGCGTGACGACGCTCATCACCGCCGGCTTCGAGGAGCCACCGTGGGCCATGGAACGCACGCCTACGCTCGTTCGAGGACTGGCCGATCAACCTGGGCCTGCAGGCCAACGCCCGGGCGGCAGCCGATTCGACGCTCGATGCGCTGCTCGACGCAGGTGCCGTGGGCTTCAAGATCCACGAGGATTACGGCGCGTATCCCGAGCTGATCGATGCCGTGCTGCGCTACGCCGACGCGCACGATGTCAGCGTCTCGCTGCACACCGACGGGCTCAACGAGGCGGCCGAGCTCGAGGACACGGTTGCGGCCATCAACGGCCGGACGATCCACGCCTACCACGTCGAGGGTGCCGGCGGCGGTCACGTGCCGGACGTGATCGGCATGGTCCGCTACGCCAACATCATCTGCTCGTCGACCACGCCGACCCTCCCATTCGGCGTCAACGCGGTCGCCGAGCACCTGCCGATGACCATCCTCAACCACGGCCTGACCTTCGACGTGGCGGAGGACGTCGCGCTGGCCCACGAGCGGGTACGCGCCGCGACGATGGCGGCCGAAGGGCCCGCTGCACGAGCTCGGCGCAATCGCAGATCACCAACAGCGACTCGCAGGGCATGGGCCGCATCGGCGAGACGCTGCGGCGAACCTTGCAGCTGGCCCACGTGATGAAGGCCTGGGCGGCCGACCGATCGACCCGCCGACAAGACCAGCGACGACAACGCGCGCGTCCTGCGCTACCTGGCCAAGTGCACCATCGAGCCGGCGATCACCCACGGCATCGCCGAGCACGTCGGCTCGCTGCGGCCGGGCCGGCTGGCCGACATCGTGCTCTGGAAGCCGGGCTGGCTGGGCGTCAAGCCGGAGGTCGTGTTCAAGTCGGGCTACCCGGCGTGGGGCTCGTACGGCGAGGGCAACGCGACGGTCGAGTGGGCCGAGCCACGCCGGCTGCGCCCGGGCTGGGGCGGCCGTGGCCTGGCCTCGGCGGCCGTCTCGGCCACCTTCGTCTCGGGCGCCATCGACGCGGCCGCCTTCGCGCACCGGCTGGGCAGCCGCCGCGAGCCTTCCTGGCTGTTCGCCACACGCGCGGCCTGAGCCGCGCGGACCTGTGGCTCAACCGCGCGACGGCGGCCGGTCGAGGTCGACCCCCTGGACGGCGACGGTCACCCTGGACGGCCGCGCTACTCGCCGTCGCGCCGGCCGGCGATCTGCCGCTCAACCGCCGCTACTTCCTGCGCTGACCCCGCGCACGTCCAAAAGGGTGCGCGCTGGGGGTTATCCTCTACGGGCGGAGAGCGGCGACGGGCTCCGCGTGCGGGGACGAGCACCGCAGCTGCGAAGGAGACGACACATGGCGCGCGCGATGTGGCGCGGAGCAATCCAGTTCGGCCTGGTCACGGTGCCGGTCAAGCTGTACCTGGCGACCGAGTCGCGTGGTGGGCTGAGCTTCAACCTGCTCCACCGCGAGGATATGCAGCGCATCCAGATGAAGGTCCACTGCCCCATCCACGGGGAGATTCCGCGCAGCGAGACGGTGCGCGGCTACGAATACAGCAAGGGCCAGTACGTGATCGTCGATGAGTCCGACTTTGAGTCCGTCCCGCTCAAGACCGTGCGCGCGATCGAGATCGAGACCTTCGTCGACACCGCTGCCGAGGACAACGGCACGCGCTTCGTGAAGCAGGCCTACTACCTCGAGCCGGAGGCGATCGGGCGCAAGGCTTTCTTCCTGTTGAAGTCGGTGCTTGCCGAGGAGGGACTGAGCGCGATCTGCAAGATCGTGCTCAAGGATCGCGAGGCACTCGCGGCGCTCAACCCCTACTCCAACACGATGCTGCTCTCAACGCTCTACTGGCCCGACGAGGTGCGCTCAACCGCAGAACTCGACCTGCCCGTCGAAGAGTTCGACTTCAAGCCGGCCGAAAGGGCGATGGCCACTCAGCTGGTACAGGCGATGAAGGGCGAGTTCAACGCGGCCGACTACAGGGACGACTACCGCCAGGCACTGATGGATGTCATCGAGGCCAAGATCGCCGGCCAACCGGCGGAAGTGCCGCAGCAGGTCGAGAAGCCGACCAAGATTGCCGACCTGATGAGCGTGCTCGAGGCGAGCGTGGCCGCCGCCCGCGAGGGACGCCGGCAACAGGCAGCCGCCGGCGAATCGGAGACGGCGACCGCCGCCGACAACGTAGCCGACATCACGTCCGGCGCGGGCCGGCGGCGACGCAAGGCGGCTGCCGCCGCGGGCAACGTCGCGACCGAGGCCGAGCCCAAGCAGGAACGCCGGCGCAAGACCGCTTGAGCAGCCGGATTCCGGGCACGCACGGCAGCAGGCCGACGCCCGGCGCGGATCAGCTGGCGCTCGACATGCCGGCGCGCGGGGCCACGCTGCCCTACCGCATCAATCCGATGCAGCCCGTCGACGCGCCGGCGCCATTCGACGACCCTGACTGGTTCTTCGAGCCGTGGTGGCCGGGGTCGCCGATGCTTGCCTTCCTGCAGGGCGGCCACGTCCGTCTGCAGACGCCTGACCTGGCCGACCCCGCCACGGCCTTTCCTGAACTGGCCACGATCCGCGAAGCGTTCCGCGGCGACGGGCTGGTGGTTGAGGGTTTCCTGCTCGTGCTCGACGCCGAGGGCCGCCCCGACCACGACCTGTTGCGTGAGCGGCTCGCCGAGTCGGCCTTCGCCGGTGGCCAGCCCGCTTTCGTCGGGTCTGACCTGCTCTACGAGGAGGGCCGGTCCCTGTTGGGGCGGCCGTTCGAAGAGCGCCGCCGACGGCTGTCTGCCCAGCTCACCGACACCGACTGGTGCGTCATGAGTCGCGGGCTGCGCGGCGACGGGCTGACTCTGGCCGCCGCCATCGCGTCGATGGGCCTCGGCGAGATCTCGGCGCGGCGCCTCGATGCGCCCTATCGACCAGGCACTGCGGATCCATCATGGCTGCGCATGCCGGTGGTCGAGGCGCCGGCGCCACACACGCGACCGCTGCTCGCGCTGCTCCAGCGCCTGCCGCTCTAGGCTTTTTCCTGCGCGTGAGGGTCGCCGTCGCCGAGGACGGCCAGCAGCTCGCCGATTGAGTGGTGGGCGACAAGCGGATGCCGGAACCGGAGCGACTTTTCTACTGAGTAGCGCTTGCCCCGACCGACCCGCTCGGAGGTGATGTAGCCGGCCGCATCGAGGTCGTACAGGATCGTGCGGACCGACCTTTCCGTGACGCCGATCGCGGCGGCGATGGCGCGCAGCGTGATCGCCGGGTCGAGCGCGACGGAAAGCAGCACCAGGCCGTGCCTGGTGACAAAGGTCCAGCGCTCGCGAGGCGGCATTGAATTCACCGTACAACCGCTACGGTAGCAAAATATCGGAACTTCGTTACCGGAAATCTACTACCCATTTGGGTGCCGAGGTATGGCACTCCTTGTCCCTGTCGGCGCATGCTCCCCACCCGTACTTTGCAATAAGTAGCAGCCGTCCGATCGAACGGGTGGCGAAAGTCAACATCGGAGGGCGAAAGCGTGGTATTTCTTCTTCAGCTTCTTTCCAAGCGCAGCGAGCGCGGCCAGGGCCTGGCCGAGTACGCGCTGATCCTGGCGCTGATCGCCGTGCTGGCGATCGCCGCGGTCACGTTCCTCGGCGGACAGATCAACACGATCCTGTCGGACGTGGGCAACAGCATCTGAAAATCGGGCGGCGCACGCGCTGCTGCGCGACACCCGCCCGGACACCCCCGAGCTCTTGGCCGGGTTTAGGGTGGCACCGACCAGCAACGGTCGGTGCCTCTTTCGTTTCCGACCGCCGCGCCGGTGGTCGACGACGTTAACTGTCACAATCCGCTCACATGGCGCTGAGACTGCACTTCCTTGGCGCGGCGGCCACCGTCACCGGCTCCCAGTACCTGCTCGAGACCGAGGGTGCGCGGGTGCTCATCGACTGCGGCATGTTCCAGGGCACGCCGGATATCCACGTGCGCAACTTCGTGCCGCTCGCCTATGACCCGGCGACGGTCGACGCGATGCTCGTCACGCACGCCCACCTCGACCACTGCGGCATGATCCCGCGCGTCGTGAAGGCGGGCTTCCGCGGTCCGATCTACGCGACCGCCGGCACGATCGAACTGGCCGCGCTGGTGATGCTCGACTCTGGCCGCCTGCAGCAGGAGTTCGCCAAGCGCGAGATGCGCTGGGAGCGGCGCCACCCCGACCGGGCGGTCGCCGACGACCGCAAGGAGCAGGAGGAATATCAGTCTGCGCTCGACCTGGCCGCCGCCGGCGAGGCCCTCAGCGGCAGCCCGGCACTCGCGCCGGCCGGCGCGCTGAGCACAGGCGAGCACGTGCCGACGAGCATCGAACCCGCCCAGCCGCTGGGCGCGGCTGCGCCGCCCAAGATCGACCTCGACGAGCCGCTGTACGACGAGGCCGAGGCGCGCACGGCCCTGGCCAGCTTCCGGCCGGTTGCCTACGACACCGAGATCGAGGTCGCGCCGGGCATCCACGCTCGCTTCGTCGACGCCGGCCACATCCTGGGGTCGGCGATCATCGTCATGCGCATCGAGCCGCCCGCCGCCGAGCAGGAGCGGACGATCGTCTTCTCCGGCGACCTGGGCCGGCCCGGTGCCCCCATCCTGCGCGACTACACCGCGGTGAGTGACGCCGACTACGTACTGGTCGAAACGACGTACGGCGGCCGTGAGCACGAACCGGAGGCGGAAGCCGTGCGCGTGCTGGCTGAGACAGTCCGGATGGTGGCCCAGAGCGAAGGCGTGCTGCTCGTGCCATCGTTCGCCATCGGCCGCACCCAGGACATCGTGTACGAGCTCGACCGGCTGATCGACGCCGGGCAGATCCCGCTGCTGCCGCTGTACCTCGATTCGCCGATGGCCTCGAAGGCGACCGATGTCTACCGGCGCCACACCGACTACTACGATGAGGAGGCCGCGCGCATCCAGCGCTCAGGCGGTACGCCGCTCGACTATCCGCGGCAGATCGTCACCAACGACTTCCACGACTCGCAGCAGATCGCCCGGGCGGCGCGGCCGTACATGATCGTGGCCTCGAACGGGATGCTCACCGGCGGCCGGGTGGTGGGTCACCTGCACGAACTACTGGGCGACCCCAAGGCGACCATCCTGTTCGTCGGCTACCAGGCGGTGGGCACCCTGGGCGCCAGCCTGCAGGGCGGGGCGCGCCAGGCCAAGGTCGAGGGTCAGATGGTCGAGGTACGCTGCCAGATCCGTTCGATCGCCGGCTTCTCTGCCCACGCCGACGAGCCACAGCTGCTCGCCTGGCTGCGCAACTTCGCCACCGGCAAACGTCCGCGACGCGTGTTCCTGGTGCACGGCGATCCGGACGCGCAGACTGCCATCGAGCCCAAGATCCAGGCGCTCGGGTTGCCGACAACCGTCCCGCGCTGGCGGGAGACGATCACGCTCGACTGACGTCGCCGATGATCTTGGCCAGATCCTGCGGCCGCGACCACATCGGCCAATGGCTGGTAGGCAGGTCCACGAAGGTCACGTTGTGCAACTCGGCCAGGCCGGCCAGCCAGGCGTAGCCCTCGCGCGCCCACGCTTTTACCTGTTCCGAAGTGGAGCCGGTGCACATGATCGTGGTCGGCACGTCCAGGCGCGCCGTATTCGACAGCGTCAGGCCCTCGCGCAGCACGCCGGCCGGTTCCGGCACGGCGCGCTCTGCGAACGTCGCCAGCTGCTCGGCGGTTAGCCCGTCGAGGTTCTCGGCCAGCTTCAGATCGGCCAGTGACGGCATCGGCATGTCCGTGCCCTCGATGTCGGGATCCATTGCCCCCGTGCCCGGACCAGAGTCGACATAGACCATCGCGGCGATGTTCTTTGCGACGCGATCGGTGGCCGCGTAGCCGGCGAAGCCGGTGCCGCTGTGCACCGCCAGCACGACCGGTGAGTCCTTGGCGGTGACCGCCGCGCAGATCGCGTCGACGTGGTCGGCGAGCTTGATGGCCGATCGGTCGGTGTCGACCGAGTCGAGGCCGGGCAGCGTCAGCGCGGTTACGTCGTGGCCGTCGGCACGCAGTGCGGCGGCAACCTCGTCCCATGCCCACGCGCCGAGCCAGAATCCGGGAACAAGGATGATCGGTGCGTCTGTCATGGGCCGATGTTAGTCATCGGGAGCGACGTCGGTTGCCGAGCTATGGGCAACTGGTGCAACCTGTAACCACTGGGGGCAACCTTGAGGGAGGTACCACCGTGGTTCGACCGCTGCGCTTGGCGTATTTCGTGCTGGCCTGGGCATTTCTGGCCGGATTGACCATCCAGGTGTTTCTGATCGGCCTCTACCTGTTCGCCGATCCGAGCCAGCTGTCAACCCACGAGAGCCTCGGCTGGATCCTGCACCTGGCGCCGCTGCTGGTCCTGCTGGCCTCCGTCCTCGCGCGGGCTGGCCGGGCGAACTGGCTGTGGGCTTTGGCACTGGCCGTCGCCGTCTTCGTAGTGCCCATCCTGGCCACGCTCAAGGCAAGCTTGCCGGCGGCCGCTGCGCTGCACCCGGTCGCCGCGATGATTGCCTTCGCCCTGGCCACCGTCGTCGCCTGGAACTCATGGAAGGTTCTGCAGATCAACTCGCCAGTCGAATCCTGAGGAACACCGGGGGGTGATACTATTGGGCAGATGCCTAAGGCGAATGCCCAAACCCACTCGACCACGCGCCAGAAGATCCTCGACGCTGCCACCGAGCTCGTCGCCGCGGTTGGCTGGCAACAGGTAACGACGCGTCGGGTCGCCGCTCGGGCGGGTGTCAACCAGGCGCTCGTCCACTATCACTTCGGCTCGGTCGACCGGCTCGTGCGGCAGGCCATCATCAGCGGCCTCGAGAGCGCCATGGCGGAGCCGACCGAGCGGCTGCTCGGCAGCTCCAGTCCGGGCGAAGGCGTTCGCCAACTATCCGACTGGTTGCGCGCCTTCGACATGAGCTCGGCGATGGCGATCCTTTCGGCCGAGGCGCTGGCGTACGCCACGCGCGACACCGAGCTGCGTGAATGGTTGGCCGGCCTGCTGGTCGACATCCGGGCGCAGTTGACCGCCGGGATCACCGCCGCACAGGCGGCGGGCGAGGTGCGCGGCGACGTGACCGCACAGGCGCTCGCGACGCTGACGGCGGCACTCCTCGACGGCCTGATCTTCCACCGCCTGGTCGATCCGCAACTGAGCGCTGAAGAAATGGCCGCAACACTCGATGCACTGCTCGCACCCAATGTCCTGAAAGGAGAACGTGACACCGGTGACTGATACGCCTTCCATCGTCGAACTGGACGACGTGCGCAAAACCTACGGCAGCGGCGTTTCGGCGGTCGAGGCGCTGCGCGGCGTCGACCTGGCCGTTCGGCGCGGCTCATTCGCGGTCCTGCTGGGGCCGAGCGGGTCGGGCAAGACGACGCTCCTCAACCTGGTCGGCGCGATCGAGCAGCCGAGCAGCGGCCGGCTGACGGTCGATGGCATCGATCTGCAGGGTCTCAGCAGCGGTGAGCTGACCACCTTCCGGCGCGACCACATCGGCTTCGTCTTCCAGTTCTTCAACCTGATTCCCACGCTGACCGCGCTGGAGAACGTGCTACTCGTGGCCGAACTCGTCGGCGCCGGCAGGACCGAGGCTGAATCAGCGCTGGCCGCCGTGGGTCTCGCGGACCGCGCCGACCACTTCCCCAGCGCACTATCGGGCGGCGAGCAGCAGCGCGTCGCCGTAGCGCGCGCGGTGGTCAAGTCGCCACCGCTGCTGTTGTGCGACGAGCCGACCGGGTCGCTCGACCTGACCACCGGCCAGCAGGTCCTCGCCTCGCTGCGCGAGATGAACGCGGAGCGCGGCATCAGCGTCCTGTTGGTCACCCACAACCAGGCGATCGCAACGATGGCGGACGTAGTCGTCCACATGGGCTCGGGCCGGGTGACGGCGGTCGAGACGAACGCCAACCCGCGGCCGGCGTCGGAGGTGGTCTGGTGAACCCACTTCGGCGCAAGCTGCTGCGCGAGATCAGGCGCCACCGCGGCCAGTTCGCCGCGATCATCTTCATGGCCCTGCTCGGCACCGCCCTATTCGGCGGCACGTACGACGCGTGGCGCAACCTCAAGGCATCGTATGACCAGGCATTCGTAGAGCTTCACCTGGCCGACTTCACCCTGGTCGGCGTAAGCGCCGAGCAGCGTTCCACGGTGGCCGCCATGCCCGGCGTCGCGACCGTCGAAGAGCGTGACGTCGCTGAAACGGGCCTCGACATCGGCGGTCACCTGCAGGCCGGCCGCCTCGTCGGCTATTCCACCGACCAGGCGTCGACGCTGGACCGCATCCGCCTCGAGACCGGCGCGCTGCCCTCCGGCCCCGACCAGGTTGTCGTCGAGAAACACCTGGCCGGCGCCCTGTCGTTGGCACCGGGCAGCACGCTCAAGGTCGCGCTTGCGAGCGGCTGGCACGATGTCACCGTAAGCGGCATCGGCGTGTCCGCCGAGTACCTCTGGCCGGCACCCAGCCGGCAGGAGATCCTCGTGCCACCCGACGAGTGGGGAGTCGTCTTCGCCGACCCGGCCCTTGTGGACCAGGCGCCGGCGGTGAACCACCAACTACTGGTCGGCTATGCGCCCGGCGCGGACCGGGCGTCGCTCGACACGCAGCTCGACCAGTTCGCGACCGGCGCGGGTGCGACGGACGCGTACAGTCGCGCCGAACTCGCCTCCAACGCGGCGCTGCAGTTGGACATCGATGGCTTCGGCGAGATGTCGTTCATGTTCCCGCTCCTGTTCCTGGGCGCGGCCGCGATGGTCATGTACGTCCTGCTCGGCCGGCTCGTGCGGGCACAGCGGTCGGAAATCGGCGTGTTGCTGGCCCTCGGCCTGCGCCGGCGCACCATCGTCACGCACTACCTGGGCTTCGGCCTCATCGCCAGCCTGGCCGGGGCCATTCCGGGGGCGCTTCTCGGCCTCGCGCTGGGCGGCCTGATCACCACCGAATACACCGCCGAGCTGGGGATACCCACGCGCGTCGTGAACTTATACCTGGACACGCCGCTGATCGGCATCGGAATCGCGGTCGTCGTCGGCCTGCTGGCCGCGCTGACGCCGGCGGTGCGCGCGGCGCGCCTGTCGCCCGGCGAGGCAATGCGCGCGACGAGCGTTGGCGTGGGACGGCCGAGTCTCGCCGAACGCCTGCTGCCGCCGCTGCGCCGGTTGCCCGAGCGCTGGAAGCTGATCGTGCGCGGTATCGGGCGCAACCGCCTGCGCTCCGGCGCGACGATCGTCGGCATCATCATCTCCATCACGTTGGTGCTGACCAGCTGGGGCCTGTTGGACACCGTCCAGGTGCTGGTCGATCGCCAGTTCGTGCAGATCGAGCGCCAGTCGCTCGAAGTGACGACCTACCAACCGATCGACTCGGCGCTGGTCAACCAGATCGCGGCCACGCCCGGCGTCACGGCCGCCGAGCCTGTCGCTCGCATCACCGCGGGCCTCAGCACGCCGACCGGCAACTACGGGACGCAGCTGGTGGGCTTCGTGCCCGCTACCCAGATGCATGGCTTCATCGCGCCTGACGGCAATACCGTGTCGCTGCCCCAGTCCGGGCTACTGCTGGCCGACGCCCTGCGTTCGAAACTCGGCGTCGCCGTCGGCGATGACGTGTCGATCACCGCGGGTGATGGCACTCAGGGCACGGCCGTCGTGGCCGGTTTCGTCCATGAGCCACTGGGCGCCTTTGCCTACGGCGCCCTCCCCTACCTGGACCAGGTGCTCGGCCAGCAATCGGTCGCCGCCCAGACGCGATCAGTGATGGTTCTCGCGCCGCCGGACACGCTCCAGTCGGTCGACGACACCATCAGCCGAATGTCGGGAGTCGCCGCGGTCGTGCGCAGTGACGCACTGAAGGGGCTGCTCGACCAGTACATGGGCCTCTTCTACGTATTCGTGGGCGTGATGTTCGTGTTAGGTGCGTTGCTGGCCTTCGCGCTCATCTTCGCGACCATCAGTGCCAACGTGGCCGAGCGCTCGGTCGAGCTGGCCAACCTGCGCGCGTCGGGCATGTCGGCCGGCCAGATCGGCCGCATGGTCACCGCGGAGAACCTGCTCCTGGCGGCACTCGGCATCGTTCCTGGGCTGATCGTCGGCTACCTGGTCGCGGGCGAGTTCATGGCCTCGTTCAGCAGCGACTTGTTCGCCTTCGACCTCGTCGTCCGGCCGCTCAGCTTCGTGGTCGCCGCGCTGGCTGCCATCGCGGCCGTCGGCCTGAGCCTGATTCCGACTCTGCGCGCGGTGGCCTCAGTCGACCTTGGGCGCATCGTGCGGGAACGGGCGACGTAGTTCGGGTTCAACTGACCGCTTTCTTCACGAGCGCGACGATCGTTGCCTCGTCGGCGGCGGTCAACTCGGTCAGCGCGTAGGCGACCGGCCACATCGAGCCCTGATCGACGTGCGCGTCGTGCTGGAAGCCGAACGTCGCGTACCTCGTCTTGAATTTCGCCGCGCTCTGGAAGAAGCAGACGACCTTGCCGTCCTTGGCGTAGGCGGGCATGCCGTACCAGGTCTTCGGCATAAGCTCGGGCGCGCTGGCCATCACGATGGCGTGCACGCGCTCGGCCATGGCGCGATCCCCATCGGGCATCGCGGCGATCGATGCGAGGAGGTCGCGCTCCCCGGCGACCCTGTCCTCGCTCGCACGCGCCTCTGCCTTCAGTTCGCGAGTACGCGCCTGCATCGCGGCCTTTTCATCGGCCGAGAAGGTGGTGTTCTTGGCGGGCTTCTTGGTGTCGTTCATTGCGGCGTTCCTCGCATTCGATCGGCGGCAGGTATGCCGTCATGCTAGGGAGGCCGCTGCCAACACGGCTTCTCGAAAGCTGACCGATGTCGAGCGGTATCGTCTCGCCATCTCAGCGGGCTCACAGCCCGGCCGCGCATACTGGATCGAGCGGAAGGTGGCACGGGAGCCTGCGGGGTCCCTACGGCGCGACGTCCCAAACACGGTCGCCAAGACCGTCGCGCACGGCCAATGGCGAGTCCGACCTTCCGTCGCCTGGCACGCACGTGCCGATGGAGGTTCTCTTGCCCTTGATGGCAGTCGCATTCCCGATTCTTCCCGGAAAGACGCCGGAGTGGCGCGCTTGGATGGAAGAACTCAATGGCCTTCGTCAGCAGGAGTTCGCTGACTCCCGAAGCCGAGCCGGCGTTCACGAGCGAACGTTTCTGCAGTCGACCCCGATGGGCGATCTGGTAATCGTGACCCTCGAGGGCGACGATCCCGCGGCCTCGTTTGGCCGGATGGTCAGCGCCACGGACCCATTCACGAAGTGGTTCATTGAGCGCGCGCAGGCGGTACACGGCATCGACCTGTCGCTGCCGATGACCGAGCCGCCGTCGAAGCTCGTCGTCGACTCGGAAAAGTAGCCGTCCGGGCCTAATCCGCGCCGGCCGCGTCTCCAAAGCAGAAGACCCCGGACCGTCGTTCGGGGTCTATTCAGGCTCAGGGTCCGGCCGTCCACCAGCCACGCGTCGGGCGCTACGGCCGGGCATTGCAGGGCCTCGTACGCGCCGGGGATACCATTTGGGTGGCCAAATCATGGGACTCCTACGAACCCCAATCGAGCTGCTGCTAGCCCTCAGCCTGATCACCTTGCCCATGGCTGGACCGGTCGCCAGCGCCGCGACCGCGGCGGCCTCACTGCCGGCCTTCGACCACGTCTACCTGATCGTGATGGAGAACCGGGAATACGGGTCGATCGTCGGCAATCCTGACGCGCCTTACATCAACTGGCTGATTGGCAACTATGGCCTGGCCACCAACTACGATGCCGTCAGTCATCCGTCAGAGCCCAACTACCTGGCTCTCTTCGGCGGCTCCACGTTCGGAGTTACCGACGACGGCATTCACAACCTGTCCAAGTCGAACCTCGCCGACCAATTACGGGCGGCTCGTCTGTCCTGGCATGTCTACGAGCAGGATTACCCAGGGCACTGTGCAAGGACGTCAGCGGCGCAGGGCGGGCCCGACCTGGTCGGCCCTGGCGGCTGGTATGCGCGCAAGCATGATCCGGCGATCAGCTTCAAGGACATCTCGCACCGGCCAAGACGCTGCGCGCGGATCACGTCGCTGGCCAGCTTCAGCCCAACCGCGGCGAACTTCGAGCTCATCGTGCCAAACATGACCAACGACATGCATGACGGCACGACCGCGCAGGGCGACGCCTTTCTGCAGGCGTTCGTGCCGCTGATCATCGGATCGTCCGCCTTCGCACACAGTCTGCTCCTGATCACCTGGGATGAAGGCACAACCGGCCAGGGCGGTGGCGGCCAGGTGGCCACCATCGTCATTTCGCCGCTGCTGAAGAGCCCCGGCATGCAATCCGCTGTGGCCCACGACCACTACTCGCTGTTACGCACGATCGAGGCTGGGCTCGGGTTACCCTGCCTGCGTAAGGCCTGCCGGGCCAACGACCTTGCCGAGTTCTTCGGCCCGTGACGAGACGCTGCCGGCGCCGCGCGCCGAGGCGCTGCTGCGAGCCCGATGGAGCAATGCGCTGCACCCTTTCGCCCTAGCATGCCGCGATGATCGGCGAGGCGCTTCTGGTGGGGATCGCCACGATCGCCGTCGCGGTCGCCGGATTCACCGTGGTGGCCGCCACGCTCGAACCGCCGGGTGGTTCGTGGAGTCCCGCAATGCGTCTCCGGCAGCGCGCGATCGTGTCGACGAGCTTCAACGTCATGTTCGAGGCCCTCGCGCCGTTGATCGCGTTCGCGTGGCTCGATGACGCGCGCGCCGCGCTCGTCGCGGCCAGTGCCAGCGTGGCCGTCTACGCGCTCGGGATCGTCGTGTGGCGCGGGCGCCAGGTCGTCCGAGCGGGCGGCTATCGGACGCGCGCCGGCTTGCTACTCATCGTGGCCGGGCCGACCGCAACGTTGCTGTTCGCGACGAATGCGCTCGTGTTCGCATCGGTCGCGGTGTACGCGCTCGCGCTGTGCGTCCAGCTGTCCGTCGCGGTGATCAGCTTCTACACGCTCATCTCGGCCGCGCAAGGCTGAGATTCGCCAGGGTCGGATACGATGCCGTCGGGAGCATTCCTCAGGAACGGGGGCGCTCCTATGACGGCCTCCGGTCTAGCCGCCGGGGGCCGTCGCGCTGTCCGCGGTCACGAAAAGACCCTCCCGATTCGGCTCGGAAGGGTCAGTTCACGCTCACTTTGCTGGTGAGCCGCCAGAGACTCGAACTCTGAACCGGCTGATTAAGAGTCAGCTGCTCTACCATTGAGCTAGCGGCCCGCCGGCGATTCTACAGGCGCGGCTAGGATTCGCGCGATGAGTGATCCCGAGCGCCCTGCCGACATCCCCGAGTTGCCGCCGGCCGATTCCCACGAGCAGCCGCTGCCGATGAGCCAGACCGGTGAACGCGCGCGCGAGGCAGCCGACGAGGTGGACGAGGACTCCAGAGAGTCGTTCCCGGCGAGCGACCCACCCAGCTTCACCCGCACGACGACCGGACGCAACCAGAGCTAGGGCGTCCTGTCGCTGAGGTCTGGCAACGGCAGCTTCGACCTCCCCGGGAATTGCGGGATATGCGCTGAAGGGTTGGTAACCGAAGACGCCGACCGTCGGAGAAACCTGCTCCAGCCGGCGCCGACGCAGCGGTGCTGACAGGCGTGCTCGGCCACGCACGGTGCAAGCACGAATTGGCTGTCACTGCCGGCGCGCCTGCAATCGAACTGCGGCTAAGAGTCCAGGGACGCATGATCCGCAAGAATCGGCCCGGTCGTCGCCACAAAACCGGGTGGGGCAGGCTAGGGATGCTCGGCGGCAACCTCGTCGAGGTACTCGGCGATTTCCGGCAGCGCCACCAGGCGACGATGGAAGTAGCGGTTCACGGCCGACAACGCCTCGGTCTGCAGCCGGTGGACCTGCGCGCTGCGCTCGCCCGGCTTGCGCCCGCTGACCTCGTCGCGCAGGCGCAGCAGCTGCTCGACCACCTCCGCCTCGTGCGGCCCCTGCAGCGCGCTGATGGCCGACATGATCAGCTGGTCGGTGTCCTCGACGAGCATCTCCGGATCGAACGGCGAACCGTCGGCGGCCGCCTCGTCGAGGGCGCGCAAGCGCGCCGCCAGTTGGTACAGCGCGGTCGTCGGTTCGTCGAACAGCTCGCGCAGATAGGCCGCCTCCGGGTAGCGCGCGGTCAGCCGGAAGATGTTGTAAAGCCGGCGCGCGACCTTGCCCCAGTTCTGTTCCTTGACGCTGTACTTCCAGACTTCGTGGCGCAGACTGGCGACGTAGTCGGCGACCGCGTCGGTTGACAGCTCATTGATCAGCTTGTCGAACAGCGGCTTGCTGTCGGCATCGAGGTAGACCTCCTGGAAATAAGGGTCCAGGAAGCCGTCGAGCGCGACGATCGTGCCGTCGGGCGCCTCCCAGGTTGTGTCGAGGCAGTTGCTCGCGTTGGCCAGCTGGGCGCGCTCCATGTCGGCCACGATCCAATCGATCTTGCACCAGCCGGGATTCTGACCGGCCTCCGCCCAGGTGACCGTGCGCGATGAGCCGTCCTCGCCGACCACGTCCATCTGGCCGGCCGCGACTTCCTGTGGCGTCCACGACACTGGCGCGCCGGCCGCCGCGGGCTGTCCGTTCTTGGTCACCGCGACATCCCACGTCCCGAACTTGACCTCTGCCAGGCGGCTGGTCCGCCCGGACATCGTCGCCAGCGCCAGTTCCCGAATTGCCTCGCCGAGCATCCGGCACGCCTCGGCGCGCGTAGGCGCGCTGATGTGCACCCGCTCGAAGAAGTCCGCGTCACCTGGATAACGCTGGATCTTGCTCTGTGCAGACGAGCCGGACAGGGCGAGTGCCGTCTGGATGCCCTCCGCCGATGGGATGCGCACGATGTCGGCGATGCGCCGGAAATGGGCCAGGTCGCCCGGATCGAGATCGAGCATCGAGGCGCGGTAGCCGAACACGCCGGTGTCGACGTCCACGACAACGTCGGTGCCCTGCGCCTCGGCCTCCATGGCAGCGATCCAGTCGGTCGCCTCCTGCTCGTCGATCTCGACGCCCAAGCGGCGCGCCGATGCGACCACCCGCCCGATTGCTTCATCCCGTTCACTCGCCTGGCCCACGGACTCAGTTTGCGCCTACCGGCAAGCCCGTTAGGCTGAGCCGATGCACTGCCGCCCGGCGTGCTGAGCGGAGGGAATATGGACGTCTGGATAGCAGGCGCCTTCTTCGTCGCCGCCTACGCGCTGATCGCCACGGAGCGCTTCGACCGCACCCTGGTCGCCCTGTTCGCCGGCTTCTCCATGGTCGCCCTGGGCATCATCGACCAGCAGGAAGCGTTCGCGGCGATCGACCTCAACGTCATCTTCCTGCTGGCCGGCATGATGGTCATCGCCTCAACACTTGCCACCACCGGCCTGTTCGAGTGGCTGGCCGTCCGGTCCGTGCGGCTTGCTCGCGGCCGGCCAATGCCGTTGCTGCTCATCCTGGCGACGATCACCGCCGTGCTGTCGGCGGGTCTCGACAACGTGACCACCGTCGTGCTGATGGTGCCGATCACCCTGTCGGTCGCCCGGCGGCTGGGCGTTTCGCCGGTGCCCTACCTGATCGCCCAAATCCTGGCGTCGAACATCGGCGGCACAGCGACGTTAATCGGCGACCCGCCGAACATCATGATCGGTTCCGCGGCCGGCCTCGACTTCAACGCCTTCCTGGTCAACCTCGCGCCGGTCACGGTGGTCATCTATGCCGCGTTCATGGTGATCATGTACCTGTCGTTCCGCGGCGAGCTCAAGAGCCCCTCGGAGCGGCGCGAGGCTGCCCTCGAGGCGACCGAGGAAGCGACGATCCGCGACCGCGGCCTGCTCGCCCGATCGCTCGTCGTCGTCGGCCTGACGCTGGCCGGTTTCGTCGCCCACCAGGCGCTCGGACTCCAGGCGGCGACGGTCGCCATGATCGGCGCGACGGCGCTCATGCTGATCGGACATATCGACCCGCATGAGGCGTTGCGCGAAGTAGAGTGGCGCACGCTGTTCTTCTTCGTCGGCCTCTTCGTGCTGGTCCAGGCGATCGTGCACGTGGGCATCGTTGCCGAGATTGCCAACCGCCTGGCTGCCCAGGCCGCCGGCAACACGTCGGTCGCGAGCTTGTCGCTGATGTGGGTATCGGCCCTGCTCGGGGCGATCGTGGACAACATCCCATATACGGCGACCGCCATCCCCGTCGTCGAGCGCCTGATCGCCGACGGCCTTCCGGCGGCACCGCTGTGGTGGGCGCTGGCGCTCGGCGCGTGCCTGGGCGGCAACCTGACCATCGTGGGTGCTTCGGCCAACATCGTGGTGGCCAACATGTCCGGTCGCGCCGGCCACCCGATCCGCTTCTTCCAATTCATGCGCTACGGGCTGGCCGCCACCGTTGCGTCGCTGGTGATCGCCAGCGGCTACGTGTGGCTGCGCTACTTGGCCTGATCCTTCCCCCGCTGACCGGTAGAACAGCACCCACCAGATCAGCCCGGCGACAACGCCGCCCAGGACCGCGATGACCAGCGACGGCAGCAGGTCCACGCCCGCGATCATCGCCGCCGCGAAGAGCACGATGCCGAGCACGGCACCGTAGATGCTGCTGGCCATCAACCCCTCGCGCACGCTGCTGTTCATCACGTCTCGGGCTGATTGTCGATCTGGGCGCGCTGGAGCCGGCCCGAATAGTCGACGTAGATCGACTTCCACTCCGTGAACGTGTCGAGCGCGGCGTGACCCGCCTCGCGATGGCCGTTGCCGGTGCCCTTCCAGCCACCGAACGGCAGGTGCGTCTCGGCCCCGATGGTGCCGGCGTTGACGTACACGATGCCGGTCTCGAAGTCGCGCATCGCCCGGAAGGCGGTGTTGGTGTCCGTCGTGTAGATGCTCGCCGACAACCCGAAGCGGGTGTGGTTGACGACCATCGCCGCCTCCTCGTAGCCGTTGACCCGGACGACGGACAGGACCGGCCCGAAGATCTCCTCCTGGGCCACGCGATCCATGTAGCGCACGCCGTCGATGATCGTGGGCGCGAAGAAGTGCCCGTGGTCCAGGCCGTCACCGGTTGGCTGTCCGCCACCCGTGATCAGTCGGCCGCCCTCCTCCTGGCCCACCGCCACGTAGCCGGCGACCTTGTCGACCGCCGCGGCATTGATCAGCGGGCCGACCTCCGTTGCTTCGTCCAGCCCTGAGCCAAGGCGCAGCCGACTCGCCCGGTCGACCAGCTTCGCCAGCAGGGCATCTGCCACGCTTTCGTCGACCACCAACCGACTGCAGGCCGTGCAGCGCTGGCCGGTCGTCCCGAAGGCCGACCACAGGATTCCGTCGGTGGCGAGGTCGAGGTCGGCGTCGGCCATCACGGCGATGGCGTTCTTACCACCAAGTTCCAGGGAGAGACGCTTGCCGCGTCGCGCGGCGGTGATGGCGATGGCGCGGCCGGTGGCGCCGTTGCCGGTGAAGCTGACCACGTTGACGTCCGGGTTGTCGACGATGGGCATGCCCACCTCTTCGCCACTGCCGGTGACGAGGTTTACCGTGCCCGGCGGGAAGCCGGCCTCGTGCATCAGCTCGACGAGCAGGGCGGCACAGTGGGGAGTGTCGGACGCCGGCTTGAAGACGACCACGTTGCCGCTGATCAGCGCCGCACTCATCTTCCAGCACGGGATCGCGATGGGGAAGTTCCAGGGCGTGATGATGCCGGCCACGCCGATCGGCTGGCGGATGCTCATCGCCCACTTGTCGGGCAACTCGCTGGGGGTGGTGTCGCCGATCATGCGGCGGCCCTCGCCGGCCATCAGGAAACAGATGTCGATGCCCTCCTGGACATCGCCTCTTGCTTCCGCGAGGACCTTGCCCATCTCGCGCGTCATGGCCCGCGCGAGGCGTTCCTTGTGCTGCGCGAGCAGGGCGCCGAAGGCGTACATGATCTCGCCACGCTTCGGTGCCGGCATGTTGCGCCAGGCCGGCAACGCATCCTCAGCAGCGCGTATGGCGGCCGCCACGTCGGCCGCGTCACTATGGGCGAAATGGCCGATCACGTCGCGCGTGTCGGCCGGGTTGCGTGATTCGAAGGTGCGCCGGCTCTCGGCCGGCCGCCACTCCCCGCCGATGAAGTTGCCGAATGCCACTGGCGCGTCTGTCATCCGCCCGATTGTAGGTAGGCGCGCGTCGGCGCTGGCCGGTCATTCAACCTGGTGAGTGACGATGCAGGGGTTCCGTCCTGAGCGCTCATCTTCATGCTGACTGGTCATTCAGCCAGGGCGAATGACCATGCGCAGCGGAAATGGGCCCGCGAAACGAGACGCCAGTCGTGGCCATTCACCCAGGCGCGCCATCGAGGCGGTGTTCGAACTTGCGCAGCTGGAACAGCGGCAGCAGGGCGACGCCCATCAGCAACAGCGTTGCGACCAGGATGCCGTCGATGCCCGCCCACTCGGCCGCGACGCCGCCCACGAACGCGCCGATGATCTGGCCGAAGCCCAGGAACACGCTGTACAGGCCCATCACCGCGCCGCGATCGTCAGGGAACGCCTCGGAGATGTCGGCCAGCAGGCCGAGCGCCGCGGGCGTGGCACCGGCCAGCACGAACAGGCCCGCGCCGGCGACGGCGACAAACGGCGAACGGGCCAGCTCGGGCAGGCCGCCGCTGTGGTTGAAGGCGAGTGCGCCGACGACCAGCACCGCGCCGCCAAAGATGCCGTAGAGGATGATCGAGGTACGCCTGAAGCGCTTGAAACGATCACCCCAGAAGATCAGGCCGGCAAAGAAGACGGCGCCGGCGGCGAGCATGCCCAGCGTCACCTCGAGCGGATTCAGACCGCCGGCCAGCAGTTGATCGGGGAAACGGCCGTTCCGCTCACGCACCAGGTTGAAAAGGCCCTGGCCGGCGTACACGCCCAGCGCGGCGTTGACGGCGATCCAGGTCGGCGCGAGCAGCCACACGTGCGAGCTGCGCAGCAGGCGCCCGTAACGCCGCCAGCCGTGCCCCACGGAACCGGCCACTTGGGATGGCTCGTCGGGCGCCTGTACGCCGAAGCGGTAGATGGCGTACGAGCACGCGTAGATCGCCGCGTTGAGGAAGAAGGCACTCGGCCCCAGGTAACTCCACAGTAGGTTGGCCGCAATGGCGCCCCCGCCTATGCCGGCGATGGTGGCCAGCTCGAAGCGCGCCGAGACCTTGCCCCGTAAGCCTTCGTCGCTGGCGGTGGCCATGGCCAGGAAGCCCAGGATGCTGGGCACGCTGGCGGCCGTGGCTGCCCCTTCGAGGATGCGCGTGCCACCGATCAGCGGCAGGCTCGCCGTCAGCCCGGTGATGGTCACCGCGACACCACCGAAGATCGGGCCCCACTCCATCACGCGGTGGTGGCCGAGGCGATCGGAAAGGATGCCGAAGACGGGTGACGCGACCAGCTCGGTCGCATAGAAGGCGGCGTACAGCACGCCGAATACGACCGCGGTCACCTCCGGCCCGCCATGCTGCGGCAGGTTGCCCAGGTAGTAGGCCAGTAGCCCGCCGGTCAGGCCGGTACTGAAGCGCAGCGTGAACGTCCCGAACAGGACGTTGCGGATCGAGCTGCCCATCGCTCCCGGTCAGTGCAGCCAGAACGGCGTGATCACCAACCCGCCGATCAGCACCGCGACCAGCAGCAGCACGCCGCCGATGCGCAGCATCCTGGCGTTGAATTCGGCGCGGCGGGCATCGCTGTCAGCATCGGCCGTCGCGGGACGGTGCCAGAACGAGGCCAGTGTCGCCGCGCCGCGCGGCGCGATGATGACGCCCAGCCAGCCACCGGCGAGCAGCCCGCCGATGTGCGCGGCATTGTCGATGCCGCCCATGGAGAAGCCCAGGAACAGGTTGATGACGATGAGCAGGCCGATCTGCCCGGTCAGCGCGCGTGCCTGGCGGGCGAGTGCCGGCTTGTGCACGTAGGTAGCCGTGAACAAGAGCCCGAACAAGCCGAAGATCGCGCCGCTCGCGCCGACCGACGGAGTGGCGAAGAAGAGGTAGCTGCCGATCGAGCCGGCGAGGCCTGCGGCGACGTAGATGCCGATGTACATGACGCGCCCGTAGAGCGCCTCGGCCAGCGGCCCGACGATGTACAGCGCGTACATGTTGAAGCCCAGGTGGATCAGGCTGGCGTGGACCAGGGTGACCGACAGCAGGCGCCAGTACTCGCCGTGCAGCACGGCCTGCTTGTTGAGTTCGAACAGCGTCCCCAGCTCGTTGCCCTGGCGGCCGCCGTACAGGATGAACAGGCTGAACGCGACGGTGATGCCGATGATCACGTACGTCACGATCGGCGAGAAGACGCCCGTCCGCGCGCGCCCGAAATAGCGCTGGGCGGTCCAGGTGTTGCCCATCTCCTTGTTCAGCCAGCCCAGCCGCGACGCGATCGCGGCGCGCTCGTCGGGCGGCGCGCGCCGTTCGGCCTCGCGATATGAGCGCGTCGCGCCCGACAGGTCGCCGTCGCGCACGCGCGCGCCGGCCAGCTGCACCCAGGCCTGCCACGTCAGCGGGTTCTCGGGCGCCTGGGTGGCCACGATCCACGCCTGCAGGGCGCCTTCCTCGTCGTCGAGGCGGTAGCGTGCGTCGGCCAGGCCCAGCAGGGCGGCGACGTGGACCATCGGGTCGCGATTGCCGACGAGCCGCGAATAGAGCGCCGATGCCTGCTCGTACTCGCCCTGGTCGGCCGCTTCGCGGGCCTGCTCGAGCAGCACGCGTCCGTCGGGCGCCGCCTGTTGATTGGTCATTGGTCGCTGGTCATGCGCGGGCCGAGTCTATCGGCTGACGCCGTTCGCCGGCCCTCGACGAGCGCTCTGCTCAGTCGGTCGGCGCGGCCGGCGCGCGCCGCACCATCGGCCCTCTACGCCGGCGCTGCCGCCTGACGGGGCGACGGCTGCCGCAACTCGGTGAGTGCCCCGGCGACGAGCATGGCCCAGGCTGCAAGAAGGATCGAGCCGGTAACGGCGTTAACCAGGTCGAAGTTCGTTCCGGGCCCGAATGGCGCAAGGTACGTCGTCAGGAATGGCGCAAGGTACGTCGTCAGGATGTTCCATGCGTCCAGGGCAACGATGATCGCGGCCCCCGCGGCGATCACCGGGAACCTGCGCTCGATCGCCGCCCCGAGGACGAACGCCCAGCCGGCGACGACCCACGGGCCTCCCAGGTTGCTGACGAACTGCCATGCCGGCATCGACTCGACGAACGGCTGCAGGTTCGACAGGCTCCACGCAACTCCGGCCAGCGAGACTGCAACGCCGACCATCAATGCGCCGAAGCCGACTCGGGCATGAATGCCGCCGACGGCAACTCCGATGGCCAGCAGGCCGCCGAGCGTCAGCAGCCAGGTGAACGCCCCGACCGTGTCGAGCAGGTCCAGTGGGAGCAGCTGAGGAGCCAGATCGACCAGTGCGGCGCGGCCCAACTGGAAGAGAGCCGGAACGGCCAGCGCCAGGCCGCCGACCGCGATGAGGCTCGTCGGCCGGTTGGACACCAGCAGCGCTGCGGCAAACACAAAGACGGCCGCGCTCCCCAGTTGCGACGGCACGAACCAGGGGTTGAAGGCGCCGTCCGCGAACCTGACGACGAAGTCCAGCGCTGCCAGCCCGAGCAGAAGCCATGCCATCGTCGGCACGACCCGATAGTCGAATGACCGCCAGCGCTGCAGCGTGATGCCGCTCACCGCACGACACTCCCGATCTTGGCGCGCCCGGCCGGGGCTCGACGCCCCTCAACGGAATTCTAGCCCGCCCCGATCGCCGGTCGTCACGACGGCGCGAGTCGGCGCCAAAGGTCCCATATACCCAGGCACGACTACTGGTTAAGTTGTCGCAATAGCCGGTGACCGCCATACGGCCACTCTCTAGTCCACCACGAGGGCGTCGCTTTCGCGCAGTGGGGGCTGTTGAAAGGGTCTGTCGTGGTTAGACGCGCTTTACCTATCTCTGTAATTGTCAGTGTGGTGCTCGGCCTTGCCCTGGTGGGCAGCGTCGCGGCATCCCAAGCAGTTGGCCTGGGCAGTACCGGATCCTTCGCGGTTCTGGGCGGCTCGACGGTGACCAACACCGGCCCGAGCGTCATCAACGGCGATCTCGGCGTGTCCCCCGGTTCCGCGGTAACTGGTTTTCCGCCGGGAATCGTGAACGGCACCATCTACGCGGCAAATGCCAAAGCTGCCCATGCGAAGGCAGACTTGATCACCGCCTACAACAACGCGGCCGGTCAAGCCTGCAACACGAATCTCACCGATCAGGACCTCGGCGGTATGGTGCTCACCGCGGGCGTGTACTGCTTTGACAGCTCCGCCGGTCTGACCGGAACCCTCACCCTCGACGGCGAGGGCGTGGCGGGGGCGCGGTTCATCTTTCAGATCGGCAGCGCTCTGACGACAGCATCGTCGAGCACCGTGAGTCTGATCAACGGTGTACAGCCGTGCAACGTCTTCTGGCAGATTGGCAGCTCAGCGACGCTGGGGACGGCGACATCGTTCGTCGGCAACATCATGGCGCTGACGTCGATCACCTTGACGACGGGGGCCACGCTCCAGGGTCGAGCGCTCGCGCGCAACGGCGCTGTCACCCTCGACACCAACGTCATAACCGCAGCGACGTGCGACGTCAGCACTCCGGGCGGTGACGTCAACAGTCCGGGCGGTGGTATTGGCGGTCCGTGCAACGATCCGGCCTACTACGGCGTGTTCGATAACACGGGCAGCAATGTGACGGTCCGGTTCCGCATGATTTGGAGAACGACGACCCTCCGGCACGTCGTGGCCAAGTGGGTCCCGGGCGGCATGATCTACAGGACCTGGGAGCATTGGGCGAAGCCCGGCACCATCGTTCGGGTCGCCTACAAGAACCCGGACACAGGTAAGTGGGTCAACCTCGAATCCGTCGTCGTCCAGCACGGCAGCTTCCCGGCCTGCCAGTACGTGCACGGCCTTAGCACCTCGTAGGTCGCGCGCGAGCAGTCTCTGAGAACTAGCTCTGAGAACTAGCCAACCCAGATAGCAAGAGAGGCCCCGAAAGGGGCCTCTTTCACGCTCAGAATGTGGCGCGCCCGGCAGGATTCGAACCCGCGACCTGATGGTCCGAAGCCATCCGCTCTATCCACTGAGCTACGGGCGCAATCGGCCAAGATTGTAGGCGCCGGCCGCTCCTAGACGGCCACGTCGCGCCGGTCGAAGGCAAGTCCGCCGAGCACCACGAGCGCGATCGAGGTCACCAGCAACACCAGCGCGTCGATCAACTGGAAGCCGTTGCGCAGTGGCTCACCGCCCGAGTAGTAGTGGAACGGCGACACGTCGCGCAGCCAAGCGGTCAGGTCGAGCGATGGGCCGAGCGTGTTGCCGAAGTAGGCAATCACACCCACGATCGCGACCACGCCGATGGCCAGGCCGCGTCGGCCGCTGGCCGCGCCGACCGCCAGCGCCAAGGCTCCGAACAGTGCGCCGAGAAGCACCAACTGGAGGGAAGCGGCCGCGATATCCATGATGGACAGTTGGCTGAAATCGGCGAAGCGCGAGGCCACGATCAGCGCCACGCAGAGCGCCAAACCGGCGACAGTCAGCGCGGCGAGGCCGGCGAGCGTGCGCTGGAGCAGCACCGACCAGCGGCTGACCGGATGCGCCAGCACCAGGTCCAGCCGGCCGCTCTCCTCCTCGCCGGCGATTGCGCGCGATCCCCAGGCAGTGCCGAACACGATCATCAGCAGCGGTCCCAGCAGGCCGAACGTGGTCGCCCCAAGGTAGCCGGCGGGCGTGGTCATGTCGGTGAAACCCATCGCGTCGAGCATGCCGGGCGGAAACGAGTTGATCGCCTGCTGCATGCTCGGGGTGTTGATCAGCGGGTAGAAGGCGGCGTACAGGACGCCGATGGCGGCGATGCCGACCGCCCAGCCGAGTATCCCGCGACGTTGGTCCCACAACGCCTTGGTGAAGACGTCAGGCATCGGCTGCCGCGCCTTCGTTGGCCGCCGCGCCCTCGTCGGCGCCGTCGCTGTAGTAGGCCAGGAACAGCTCCTCGAGATCGGGCTCCTCGACCGACAGCGTCGCGACCGGATGGCGCGCCGCGGCCTTGACCAGCGGGTCGCCACGACCGATCAGGCGGCAGTGCAGCACATGCCCGGTGTCGTCCAGCCGCGCATCCTGGATCCCCGGCAGCGCGGCGAACTCGTCGAGCGCGACCGGCTCCTCGAAGATCACCTCGACGCGCCTGACCGCCCGACCACGCAGCGACTGGACGCCCTCGAGTGCGATCAGCTTGCCCTCGCGCACGATGCCCACGCGGTCGGCAACCTGCTGCACCTCGCTCAGCACGTGCGACGACATGAACACCGTCTGGCCCGCGGCACGCGTTTCGCGCAGCAGGTCGAGAAAGCGTTGCTGCATCAGCGGATCGAGTCCGGCCGTCGGCTCGTCGAGGATCAGCAACTCGGGATCGTGCATGAATGCCTGGACGATGCCCACCTTCTGGCGATTGCCCTTGGACAGGCTGCCGATGCGGGTGCCCAGCTCGAGCTCGAACTGTTCGGCGAGATGGTCAATTCGCGCTCGCTTGGCACCGCCGCGCAGGCCACCCAGGAAGTTGAGCAACTCGCGTACCGACTGACCGCCGTCGACCACGAAGTCACCAGCCAGGTAGCCGATCCGGCCGCGCAGGCGCGGGCCGCCCTCGCGCGGCGACTGGCCCAAGACCGTCGCGGAGCCGGCGGTGGGTCGGATCAGGTCGAGCAGCAGGCGGATCGTGGTCGTCTTGCCCGCGCCGTTGGGGCCCAGGAAGCCAAAGATCTCGCCGTGTTCGACGGTCAGGTCAAGGCCGTCGAGCCCACGCCGCCGGCCATAGAACTTTGACAGGGCAGCAGTGTTTATCGGGCTGGCCATACTCAGAGGTCGGACGAGCGCCGCTCCACCAGCCACCAGCCGACCGGCAGCAGGGCGGCGGCGATCACCAGCTTCAGGATGTCGCCGACCAGGAACGGCCACAGGCCGTTGTCGAGCGCCCAGCCGATCCCCTGGTGCGCCGCGGCCGCCAGCCATGGCACGCCGACGACATAGATGACCGCGTTGCCCAGGACCATGGCGCCGATCGAACCGCCCAGGTGGCGATCCCAGCCCAGCTCGGCCAGCCGGCCGACCAGGCCGGCGGCGACCAGGAAACCGACGAGGTAACCGCCGGTGGGCGCCAGACTCAGGCCCGCGCTGCCGCCCAGCTGAAAGATGGTCTCCAGACCGGAGCGGTAGGCGCCCGTCTGAGCGTCGAGCGCGAAGACCGGCAGGCCGACTATGCCCAGCAGCAGGTACAGCCCGACCGCGGCCAGCGCGCGCCGGAATCCCAGCAGGGCCGCGCTGAACAGCACGCCGAACGTCTGCAGCGTGACCGGCACGAGAGGGTTACCCGGTAGGTAGAAGCTGATCCGCGCGCCAAGCACGATGAGCAGCGTGCCTACCGCGATCATCAGCACGTGGCGCTGCCGTGACGAGGCGCGCTCGCCGACGCGAATCGGCACCAGGAAGTCGCCCAGTGTCACCCCGCGCTCGAGCGGCGGCACGCGAGCCAGGCGGGTGGCTATCACCGCGCGATCGTAGCGCCGCGGGGTGCGCAAGTCACCCATTCACGGAGGCCAGCCCTGGCCAGCCGCTCAGCCGACCTGATCGGAGATGCTGAACGACAGCCGGCCCAGGTTGATCTCGTACAGCTCCACGTCGAGCTTGTGCGCGCCCGGTGCCAGTGGCGCGCCATCCACGTGGAGCGTGACCCGGTCGCCCCGTGCTACGCGCACCGGGTTGGTACGCGAGACGTCGCTGGCCTTGATCACCTCCCCGTCGTCGCGCCGCGCGCTCACGGCGGCCGGGTCGATCGCGTGGCCGTCGACGCTCATCGCGCCCACGCCTACGAGCATCCCGTCAGAAAGCGAGTTCTGCGCCTGGAGTTGCCAGCCGCTGTCGGTGTTGCGCAGGCTGCCCTGGACGTAGAACTGGCGCGCGATGAAACCGGGTACGTTCACACCACGCAGGCTAGCGGCCGGTGGCTGTCCACGCCTGAGACAATCGTTCGCGTGGGAGCCAGCATGGCCCACCACGACAGCGATCGGCCGTCGCTGCCGTCGATGGACCGGTCCGCCTTGGTGCGCATGGCGCGGACCAACCTTGTGCTTGGCGCCACCGTATTCGTCGCCTGGCTGGTGTTCGGCGGGGAGCGCTCGCTGCACGCCGTCGCAGTGAACTGGCCCGTCTCGCTGACGATGGTGCTTGGCTCTCTGGTGGGCGGCGGGACATCGGAGGGCGGCGGCGCCGTCGCCTTCCCGGTGCTGACCAAGGTGCTCGCCGTGCCGGCCGACCAGGCGCGCCTGTTCAGCTTCGCCATCCAGAGCGTCGGCATGACTGCCGCCTCGATCACCATCATCGCCAACCACGTGCCCATCGAGTGGAAGGCGATCCGCTTCGGGGCGCCGGCAGCGGTCGTTGGGGTCGTGGTCAGCAGCCTGCTGATCGCCCCGCGACTGGAGGGCGCCACGGTCCGACTGATATTCACGGCGATCCTGGTGAGCCTGGCCCTGGCGCTCTGGATCAGCCGTCGGTACGCCCCGCATCGCTGGGATGAGATAGGCCTGTTCGGGTCGGGCGAGCGCGCCGCGATCGTGGTGGCGGGTCTCGCCGGCGGGATGCTCTCGGGCATGGCCGCCGTGGGCGAGAACACGATCATGTTCGTGCTGCTCGTGCTCGGCTTCCGTGTCTGCGAGCGCGTGGTGACGCCCACGACCGTGGTCCTGCTGACCACGGTCACGCTGGCCGGCTTCCTGACGCACCTGCTCGTGATGAATGACTTCACCGGCCCGGTGGTGGACATGTGGCTGGCGGCGGTACCGGTGGTGGCGATCGGCGCACCGACCGGGGCGCTGCTCGTCACGCGCATGTCGCGCGACATGATCGTGCGCGTCCTGTACGTGCTGATCTCGATCGAGTTCGTGTCGACGCTGCTGCTGGTGCCGATGACCGGCGGCCACGCGCTGCTGTTCGGCGGCGCGATCGTCGCCTTCTCGCTGCTGTGCGTGCGGATGGCCACCTGGGGCCGGTACGGCGTGCCACCGACTCAGCCTGCCGCCCGGCCTGCCCCCGGCTGAGCCGCTGCCGGACGCGGACCCGACTCCGAGCCACGGCGGCGCCCATGCGCGATACTTGGGCCTCCCCGCGGTGGCCTTAGCTCAACCGGTAGAGCATCGGACTGTGGATCCGAAGGTTATGGGTTCGACCCCCATAGGCCACCCCACTTTCACGCGCCACTTCGAGGTTGGAAAAGGGAACCCGATGCCCCAGGCAGAACGAGTCGCCGACATCCTGGCCGGCCGGACGGCAGTCGGTGCGCGCGCCACCGTTCAGGGCTGGATCCGGACCCGGCGCGACTCGAAGGCCGGGCTCTCCTTCCTGCACGTCCACGACGGATCCTGCTTCGCTGCGCTCCAGGTCGTGGCCCCGGCGACGCTCGACAACTACCACGACGAGATCGCGCGCCTGACCAGCGGCTGTGCGGTGACCGTCAGCGGAACGCTCGTCGCCTCGCAGGGCAAGGGCCAGGACGTCGAGCTGGTCGCCGACGCGGTCGACGTCGTCGGCTGGGTCGACGACCCAGACAGCTACCCGATCCAGCCCAAGCACCACACCTTCGAACACCTGCGCGAGGTCGCCCACCTGCGCGTGCGCACGAACAGCATCGGCGCCGTGGCCCGGGTCCGGCACAGCCTGGCCATGGCCCTCCATCGCTACTTCGACGAGCACGGCTTCTTCTGGGTGCACACGCCGATCCTGACGGCCAGCGACGCCGAGGGCGCCGGCGAGCTCTTCCGCGTCTCGACGCTCGACCTGGCCAACCTGCCGCGCACGCCCGACGGCGCGGTCGACTACTCGCAGGACTTCTTTGGCAAGCCCGCCTTCCTGACCGTGTCCGGCCAGCTCAACGTCGAGGCGTACTGCCTGGCGCTGACCCGCGTCTATACCTTCGGGCCCACGTTCCGCGCCGAGAACTCCAACACCAGCCGCCATCTGTCCGAGTTCTGGATGGTCGAGCCGGAGATCGCCTTCGCCGACCTCGCTGACAACGCCGACCTGGCGGAAGGCCTCCTCAAGTACGGTTTCCGGGCGATCCTCGACGAGCGCGCCGACGACATGGACTTCTTCGCCGAGCGGATAGACAGCGAGGCGGTGCGCCGCCTCGAGGCGTTCGTGGCCTCGGACTTCGCGCGCATGGAGTACACCGAAGCGATCGACGTCCTGGAGCGCTCGGGCCGATCGTTCGAGTTCCCGGTCAGCTGGGGCGTCGCCCTGCAGGCGGAGCACGAGCGCTACCTGTGCGAGGAGTACGCCAAGCGGCCCGTGGTGGTCGTCAACTACCCGCGCCAGATCAAGCCGTTCTACATGCGCCTGAACGATGACGAACGGACCGTGGCGGCCATGGACGTCCTCGCTCCCGGCATCGGCGAGATCGTCGGCGGCAGCCAGCGCGAGGAACGCCTCGATGTCCTGGACGCCCGGATCCAGGAAACCGGGCTCGATCCCGCAGCCTACTGGTGGTACCGCGACCTGCGCCGGTATGGCACGGTGCCGCACGCCGGGTTCGGGCTGGGGTTCGACCGGTCGGTGGCCTACGCCACGGGGATGGCCAACGTCCGGGACGTCATCCCCTTCCCGCGCACTCCTGCCAGCGCCGACTTCTGACCGGCACTGGGCTACCGGCCGCCCCGATCCGGCGATGGAAAGGCGCCGATCTGCTGCATCAGGCCCAGCGTGTCCGATACCGCCCAGTGCTCCACGATCGCTTCGAATGAAAACGGCTTGCCCGAGGGCGGTAGTCCCATGAACGGCCCCAGGTGGGTTCCCTGGAACGTCTTCCGCGTCCATACCTTGTCCCCGTCCACGGCCTAGGCCACCCCAACCGACGCTCGAATTGGGAGCTCGGAGTCTGAGTGCCGCTCAGTGCCGACCTCGAGCGAATGGGCCGGCAGTGGTCAACCGACCAGCAGCTTCACGCCGACGACCACGCCGACGACGACCACCACGCCGCGCAGTAGCTCGGGACGCATCCGGCGACCGAGGACTGCGCCGATCTGGCCGCCAACCACGGCGCCGAGAGCAATCAGGGCGGCGGCCGCCCAATTTACGGGCGCCACCAGGATGAACAGGACGGCAGCGACCGCGTTGGTGAGCAGCGCGAGGACGTTCTTGATCGCGTTCGATCGCTGCAGGTTGCCTGCCCGAAAGATGGACAGGAAGGTGATGAACAGGACGCCCTGGGCGGCACCGAAGTAGCCGCCGTAGATCGCCGTCAGGAAGATGAGCCCGAGCAGGACGGCATCGTGGCGGCGTCCCGCGCCCCCTCGTGCGGCAAGCGCGCGCGACAGGTACGGCTGGATCGCCATCAGGCCACTGGCGAGCAGGATGAGGAAGGGCACGACGACTTCGAAGGTGGACGACGGCAGGGCCAGCAGCAGGACGCCACCAGTCAGGCCTCCGGCGACGGCCGCGGCCGAGGCGGCCACCAGCTGGGCGTTGGGCGGTGGCAGCTCGCGCCGATAGCCGATGACGCCGCTGAGCGATCCGGGCACGAGCCCCAGCGTGTTGCTCACGTTGGCGACGATCGGCGGATAGCCGAAGAAGAGCAGGGTCGGGAAGGTGATCAACGAACCAGACCCAACGATGGTGTTGATCGTGCCGGCGGCGAGACCGGCGATGACGATGGCAACGGCCTGAACGAGGTCCACGCCAGAAACATAGAGGGCCGGCAGGATCGTTTCAGCCCGCGATCACAGCGGGCGTCCTGTCGGCGATACCATGGATGGCGTTCCGGCCCCGCGATCCCCGACGCTGCGTCTCGATCCGCCGGCCGACCTTGCTCAGGTAAATCCGCGCCGTGACCGCATGACCACCCGCACGCCTGCTGACGCCGTCGCGCGCGGCGACAGACCCGGCTCGGCGCTGCCGCCCAAGACGGCGCGCCGAGCGCTTCACCCTGGTCCGGAGGCATCCGCTCGCGACGGGCTATGGATGTACCTGCGCCAGCATCGCCGCTGGCTGATCGTCGGTGGCCTGTTGACGGTTGCCGGCGCATTCGTGTCGACGCTGCCGCCCGTCTTCATCGGCCAAATCGTCGACGACCTGGGCCGGCCGGACCTGGGCGTGATCATCCAGCTCGGCCTGGCGATCGTCGGCCTGACCGTGGCGCAGGCGTTGCTCCAGGCGTTCGGCCGGTACCTGACCGTGATCACGGCGCGCGACATCGAGTACGAGATGCGCGACGACCTGTTCGCCCACCTCCAGCGCATGGACCTGGCGTACTTCCAGCACCACCGCATCGGCGACCTGATGGCGCGCATGACGAACGACCTCAACGCGGTCCGGATGATGCTGTCGATGGGCCAGGTCAACCTCATCGCCACTTCCGCGGTGGTCGTGTTCACGGTCGCGGCCATGGCCAGCGTCAGCATTCCGCTGACGCTGATCTCGCTGGTGATCCTGCCCTTCGTCACGCTGACCCTGGCGGTGGTCGGGCGCATCGTCAACCGACGCTTCGAAGCGCTGCAGGCCAAGTTCGGCGACATCTCCGCGGCGGCACAGGAGAACATGTCGGGCATCCGCGTGGTCAAGGCCTTCGCCCAGGAGCGGGCCGAGGTGGCTGCCTTCCGCGAGATCTGCAATCAGTACCTCTCGCGCGCACTGCACCTGGCGCGGGCGCAGCAGTTCATCTGGCCGGCGATGGAGGCAATCCTGGGCCTGGCGACGTTGCTCGTGCTCGTGGTCGGCGGCCAACAGGCTGTGGGCGGGCAGTTGACGCTGGGCCAGTTGGTGCAGTTCGTGGCCTACCTGCGGCTGCTCGCCTGGCCGCTGGTGAGCCTGGGTTTCGTGTCCAACGTGGTCCAGTCGGGCTGGGCGTCGCTCAATCGCCTGCAGGAACTGTGGACCGTCCGCCCGACCATTCACGACGAGCCGGGCGCCACCGCCGATCCCATCCGCGGCGAGGTCGAGTTCCGTGATGTCAGCTTCGCGTACGGTGGCGACGGCGACACGCCCGTGCTGCGCGATGTGAGCTTCCGCATCCCCGCGGGCTCGTCGCTGGCCATCGTCGGTGCCACCGGCGCCGGCAAGTCGACGCTGGTCGACCTGATCCCGCGTCTCTTCGACGTCACCGACGGACAGGTGCTGGTGGACGGCGTCGACGTGCGGCAGCACACGCTGGCCGTCCTTCGTCAGGCAATCGGCTACGTGCCCCAGGAGACGTTCCTGTTCTCGATGCCGCTGCGCACCAACGTTGGCTTCGGCCACACGCACGAGCTGTCCGAGCATGACCTCAACGCGGCGGGCGAGATCTCACAGCTCAACGAGGACGTGATGTCCTTCCCCGAGCGCTACGACACGATCATCGGCGAGCGGGGCGTCACCATGTCCGGCGGCCAGAAGCAACGGGCGGCCCTGGCGCGCGCCATAGCCAAGAAGCCGCGCATCCTGATCCTCGACGACTCCTTCTCGGCCGTCGACACGCATACCGAAGCGGAGATCCTGCGCCGGCTGGCGGGCGTCACGAAGGGGCGCACGACCATCCTCGTCGCGCACCGCATCTCCACCGTCAAGGACTGCGACCAGATCCTGGTGCTGGCCAACGGCCGGATTGCCGAGCGCGGCACACACGACGAGCTGCTGGCGAGGCGCGGCCTGTACTTCGAGATGCACCGCCGGCAGCAGCTCGAAGACCAGGTCGGCCGGGAAGGGCTCCCGTCACTGAGAGGGACTTCGGCGGAGGCACCCGCATGACCGCCGTCCTCGACGCCTATGCGCCCGACGACGCCTTCGGCCGGGCGTACGACACGCGCCTGATGCGCCGCCTGGCGCACTACCTGCTGCCCTACCGCGCACTGGTGCTGGTCGCGCTGGTGGGGCTGCTGCTGTTGACCGTGACCGCGGTCGCGCCGGCGGTGCTGACCAAGTTCATCATCGACTCCGCCATCACGCCCGCCGTCCAGGGCTCCTTTGGCGCATCAGAGGCGTTGACGCGCCTGACGTTCCTGGGATTGCTGTACCTGGCTGCCGTCGCCGGTCGGGGCGTACTCCGCTACGCCCAGAACATGCTCGTCATGGTCATTGGCCAGCGCGCCATGCGCGACCTGCGCGCCGAGCTGTTCGCGCACCTGGAGTCGCTGTCGCTGTCGTTCTTCGACCGCAATCCGGTTGGCCGCATGATGACCCGCCTGACCAACGACGTGGACGCGCTGGCCGACCTGCTCACGCAGGGCGTGGTGTCGATGCTCGGCGACGTCCTGCTGCTCGCCGGCGCGTCGCTGCTGCTGCTGATCCTGGACGTCCGCCTGGCGCTGGTCATCTTCGCCTCGTTGCCGGTCGTCATCGGCTTGACGATCTTCTTCCGCAGCCGCCTACGGACCTCGTTTGTCAACCAGCGCATCCGACTCGCGCGCATCAACGCCTACCTGAACGAGAACCTTTCGGGCATGGCGGTGGTGCAGCTGTTCACGCGCGAACGGACCACCTACGAGGCGTTCGACTCGCTCAACGACGACTTCCGCCAGGCGAGCCGCAACTCCATCCGCATCAACTCCACGTTCATGCCGCTCATCCTGACCACCCGCGCGGTGACCACGGCGGCGTTGTTCGTGGCCGGCGGGGCGTGGGTGATCGGCGGCAGCCTCACCGTCGGCACGCTGGTCGCCTTCTGGCAGCTGCTCGACCAGTTCTTCTCGCCCATCGAGGACCTGTCCGACAAGTACAACCTGCTGCAGGCGGCGATGGCCTCGTCGGAGCGCATCTTCCGCATCCTCGATACGCGCCCGGAGATCGTCGATCCCGCGCAGCCGAAGGAACTGACGAACGTGCGCGGCGAGATCGTCTTCGACCACGTTTCCTTCGCCTACGATCATGAAACGTGGGTGCTGCACGACGTCAACCTGCGCATCGAGCCGGGGGAGAGCGTTGCCATCGTGGGCGCGACCGGTGCGGGTAAGACGTCGATCGTCAGCCTGCTGGCGCGCTTCTACGACATCCAGAAAGGGCACATCCGGCTCGACGGTGTCGACATCCGCGACCTGCGCCTGGCCGACCTGCGCCGCCACGTGGGCATCGTGCTGCAGGATCCGTTCATCTTCGCCGGCACGGTCGCGGCCAACATCCGGCTGCGCGACGAGTCGATCAGCGATGAGCAGGTGCGCGCGGCCGCGCAGTTCGTAAACGCGGCGTCGTTCATCGAGGCTCTATCCGACGACTACGACACCGTGCTGACCGAGCGTGGCTCAGTCCTGTCGGTCGGCCAGAAGCAGCTGCTCGGCTTCGCCCGGATCGTGGCCTTCAGCCCGGAGATCATGCTCGTGCTCGACGAGGCGACATCATCGGTCGACACCGAGACCGAGCGCCTGATCCAGGATGCCCTGCCCAAGCTGATGGCGGGACGCACGTCAATCGTCATCGCCCACCGACTGTCGACCATTCAGCACGCCAACCGGATCATCGTTTTGCAGCACGGCCGGGTAGTCGAGACGGGCTCGCATGCCGACCTGCTTGCGAGGGGCGGCACCTACCGGCAGCTATATGAGCTTCAATATGGGCTCCAGTCCAGGACCGGCGCTTGAGGTCGGGTCGATGACAAGTCGGCTGCTCTGTCGGATCGGGCTCGTGGCCGTCGCCGCCCTCTGCGCGGCGTCATGCGCCGCGCCCACGCCCGTGCCCACGGCCACGTCCGTGCCCACGGCCACGTCCGTGTCCACGCCAATCAGCCTTGCCAACAACACCACCGTCGCGATCACCGTCACCGTCAACGGCGCAGCCGTGGTCACGGTGCCGCCGAACACGATCGCTGTCCCGATCAGCGGCGTCCTCCCGGCTCGGCCCTGGACGATCGAGGCGCGCTCACCGACCGGCCGAGTGCTCGCCACGCTGAGTGTCGGCGCAGCCGACACCATCTCGGCGACGACCGGCCGGGCGGCTTTCGGGGACCTCGCGTGCGGGCATCTCGCGCTGTGGGTTGGTGGTGTCCGCGGGGACCACCCGCTGCCAAGTCAGGCCTCGCTCCCACCGTGCGCTTGATCGCCGCCGATGAGTTTGTAGCCGCGCGCATGCCTATCGCTGGCTGCCGCCGTTCCTGAGCCACACGCCCAGAGCAATCTCCCAGAGCGCCAGCACGATCCAGCCGAACAGCACGAGGCCGGCCTTGAACGGTGGCGCGTAGCGGGCCGTGCCGGTAGGGTCCGGCGTCCAGTCGATCAGTCGGCGCACCAGCCAGTTCTCGTCTATTCGCTCCCTGGGGCGCGCAGGTTGCTCAGCTCCTCTTCGAGCCGCTGTACCTGGTCGCGCAGTTCGGACAGACGCGCCTCCAGGTCTTCGCCCGCGGCGTCACGACCGCGTCCCTGTCGACGGCGACGCGGAGGCTCAACGTCCTCGTACCAATCGGCACGTGCATACGGCCCACCGCGGTCATAGGGCCCGTTCTCGTAACCCCAGCCATGCCACGGCCCACAACCGTGCCCGCCGTGCCAACCATGACCACAACTCATGTCACCCTCCTTTGCCCCGATCGAGGCCGTCTGTCCCGTCGAGAAAAGCGTCGATCAGGCGTGCCCGCTCGTGCATCACTGAAATCCATTCGTCCAGCGACCGCCAGCCCGCTGACGTGAGCCGATAGCTCCGCCGCGGTGGTCCGTCGTCGGTCTGCCAGCCCGAAACCACGAGGCCGTCGGCCTCCATCTCGCGCAGCGTGCGGTAGGCCATGCCCACGTCCACCCCGTCAGGTGCCAGGCACAGCTCATCGAGGCCCGCGATCAGCGCAGCGCCATGCGCCTCTTCATCGGCGATGAGACGCAGCAGGAACGGCTCAAGCCACCGGCCACGCCGGCCGCCTGAACGCACCCAGCCGCGGTACCCGCCGTGGTGGTCGTGCGGATCGCCGTGGTGGTGTGAGTGACTATCGGCATGCATATGCCAATAGCATGCCAATGCCTATAGCAGGTCGACAGTGCCAAACGGCCTGTTCGCCCTTGAGTTCGACTATGGGTGAGCGCGCGGGTCAGATTTCAGCGAGCGCGCGGGTCAGATTTCAGCGGAAGATTTCGCTGAATGCCCCGCAGCACGATTCCTTGGCCTGCGCCTCGTCGATGTGATCGTCGTGCGGATGGTCGTGATGCACGATGTGCACCGTGCCGGCCACCGGGTGGATCACGCTCTCGCGGCCATCCTCCCAGCGCACGCGATAGCGAATCCCGTATGACTCCTCGAGGATCTCCAGGATCTCGCCCCTGCGCCCGGGCGTGCCGGCCTTCTCCGAGTCAACGACGATCTCGTCGTGACTCTTACTTGCCGTCATCGTCGCCATCGCCAGCCCTCCTCAGGCTCCGGCTGCCACCGGAAGTGCCGCTTCGTAGCCGAGTGTGAAAGCAGCCAAGTCGGCATCGAGTAGCTTCTTGCCGCGCTTGGCAAGCAACTCACGCAGCGCTTCGCGCACCGAATCCGGGGCCACGATCGGCCGCCGAGCGATAACCGCCCCGAGCGCGACGATGCTGACCAGCATGTCGTCACCGGCCTTGCGCGCCAGTGCCGTGCAGGGCAGCGTCACGATGTCGATGTCCGTCCGCGTGGGTTCGGCTTCAATGAGGGACGAGTTGAGTACGAGCAAGCCGCCAGGCACGATGACTCGTTCGAACTTCGCCAGCGATGGCGGATTGAGCGCGACCACGCTGTCGGCCGCGTCGGGCATCGGCGAGCCGATCGGCCGGTCGGCGACGATGACCGTGCATGACGCAGTGCCGCCGCGCATCTCCGGCCCGTAGGACGGCATCCAGGTCACCTCGCGGCCGTCGATCACGGCCGCCTGGGCAAGCACCTTGCCGCAGAACAGCAGGCCCTGGCCGCCGAAGCCGGCAAAGATCGCCGCGTGTTCTGTGCTCACTTCGCCTCAGCCTCCTTGGCGCGTTCCTCGATCCGGTCGGCGTACACGCCCAGCGGATAGGTCTTGACGACCTCCGTCTCGACGTGCTGCATCGCCTCTTCCGGCGTCACGCCCCAGCCAACCGGGCACGTCGAGAGGACCTCCACGATCGACAGCCCCGCGTGGGCGAGCTGCGCCTGGAACGAACGCTTGAGCATCTGCTTGGTGCGGCCGATCAGCTGCGGGTTGGCGATCGACCCGCGCGCGGCGTACGCCACGCCGGGAACCAGCGCCAGCATCTCGACCACCGGTACCGGGTAACCGGCGACGCTCGCCTCGCGGCCGCTCGGACTCGATGTGGTCACCTGGCCGAGCAGCGTGGTCGGCGCCATCTGGCCGCCGGTCATGCCGTAGATGCCGTTGTTGACGAAGATGACGCTGATGTTCTCGCCGCGCGCCGCGGCATGGACGATCTCAGCCGTGCCGATGGCCGCCAGGTCGCCATCACCCTGGTAGGTGAAGACGAACGCGTCCGGTCGAACGCGGCGCACGCCCGTGGCCACTGCCGGTGCGCGGCCGTGCGGAGACTCGACGAAGTCGACCGCGAAGTAGTCGTAGGCGAACACGCTGCAGCCGACCGAGCCGATGCCGATCGTGCGCGGCGCCAGTTCCATCTCGTCGAGCAGCTCGCCGATCAGGCGGTGGATGATGCCGTGGCCGCAACCGGGGCAGTAGTGGGTCGAGCGGTCGACCAGCGCGTCGGGATGCTGGTAGATGATGCGGCGCAGGTCGGGCGTCTCGATGGTCATCGGCTCAGGCTCCTTCGCTCTGCGCCCACGCCCGGCGGATGGCCTCGACCACCTCGCGCGGCGTCGGCACCATGCCGCCCGTGCGCCCGTGGAAGAAGACCGGCACGCGGCCTTCGATGGCGAGGCGAACGTCCTCGACCATCTGGCCGGCCGACAGCTCTACGACCAACACCGCGCGCATGTCCTTGACCGCCTCGGCCAACGCTGCGGCCGGGAAGGGCCACAGCGAAATGGGCCGGAAGATGCCCACCTTCAGGCCGTCCTCGCGCAGGCGCTGGACGGCGGTCCGTGCCACGCGCGCGGCCGTGCCGTAGGCGACGATCGCCAGCTCGGCATCGTCGAGGTCTTCGGTCGCAAAGCGGACCTCGTTGCGCGCGATCTCGGCGTACTTGGCCTGCAGGTGTTGGTTGTGCTTCTCGAGGTCCTCCGGCAGCAGGTGCAGCGAACGCACGACGCGCGGTTCGCGTCCGTCGGCTCCCGACAGCGTCCAGCCATCGGCCGGTCGCGGCGGCGTCCGGTAATTGGGCACGACCGGCTCCATCGCCTGCCCGATCACGCCATCGGCCAGGATCATCGTCGGCGTCCGATAGCGCTCGGCGATCTCGAAGGCATCGGCCACCAGCGCGACCGCCTCGGCGATCGACGCGGGCGCCAGCACGGGCACGCGATAGTCGCCATGACCGTGACCGCGGGTTGCCTGGAAGTAGTCGGATTGAGACGGCCCGATGCTGCCCAGGCCCGGTCCGCCGCGCATCACGTTGAGCAACACGACGGGGATTTCCGAGCCGGCCATGTAGCTCATGCCTTCGGCCATCAGGCTGATGCCCGGACTCGACGAGGAGACCAGCACGCGCGCGCCGGCAGCGCCGGCACCCAAGCCCATGTTGATCGCGCCGAGCTCACTCTCGGCCTGCACGAAAACGCGGCCTTCCTCGGGCATTCGCCGGGCCATCCACTCGAGCACCTCGGCCTGCGGGGTGATCGGATAGCCGAAATACGCGTCGCAGCCCGCCTGGATGGCCGCTTCGGCCATGGCCTGGTTGCCCTTCATCAGCACGGGGCGGGTCGCCTGCCGGGTCGTCGGGCGGGTCGCTGTCGTCGTCGCGCTCATGAGCGGGCCACCTTGGGCTTGGCATACACGTTGAAGATCGCATCCGGGCAGACGCGCGCGCACAGGGCGCAGCTCGTGCACTCGGCGGCGTTGGTCAGCTCGACCGGGTGATAGCCCAGTGCGTTGACGACCGACTCGTCGAGCACCAGCACGTGCTGTGGGCAGGCGTCGACGCACAGACCGCAGCCCTTACAGCGGTCGCGAGCGATTTCAAGCGGCTCGAACGTCGTCTGCACTTCGTCCCGACGCTATGCGTGCTGGCGCGGCGGCCGTAGTGCCATAAGGCGCGCAGGGTGGGGCCAATCGGACCGCCTCGGCCGTGCCTCGGCGAACGCGACTCGGGGGTTTCCGTCATTTGTCGGCCGGGCCGACACTAACGGGGCGCCAGGCTGCAACTTCGGTCATTTGTCCTTGCCGGCCGACACTACGCGGGTTCCAGCGCCTTGACCGGCCGCACCGGTCTGGCGAGGCGGGCACCACGAGCGTGGCGGCGGCCGGCCGGCCGTGCAGCAAGGCCGCCGATTCGGCATAGTGTCGGCCGAGGCAACATTTGACGGAAGCCCGCCGGGAAGCCCACGGGGACGGCGGCGGGCGACGTCGTTACTTCCTGGCGTCCGCCTTGAAGCGCGCCTCGGCCGTCTTGGCGCGCGTCTTGACTATCGACCGCACGACGAACAGGAAGACGATGACAACCAGTTGCATGCCGAACACGAGGCGGTTGACGTCGAGCGCCGGCAGCCAGCTGACCTCGTCGCCCTTGATCACGAACGCGCCCGCCGGCCGGCCGTTGATGCCGTAGCCGACCCCGGAGCCGAACTGTCGCCGTGGCGTCTCGCCCGCGTCGGTCCCCTCCCCGGCCGGCGCAGGCACTTCGCCGCCGCCACCGCCCGCGCCGCCCATGACGCGTGCGGCCGGAATGATCGTCACGCCGTTCTTCTCGTACGGCTCACCGAATATCCGCTTGGCGCCGATCTTGTCGCTGGCGTCCTCGATCATGTGCTCGAACTTGACCATGTCCTGTGCCTCCTTGAATCCGCTCACGCCGCAGTGCCGGATGCGTGCGTCTGGAATGATTGCGGTTGAACCGCGCCACCGCGGCCGACCAGCGTGCGCCAGCCGGCAATGGTCACCGCGCCGACACCGAAGAACGAAATGAGCGCGGTGATCAGCGGCACGAAGCCAAGGATCGCACCCACTACCAGGCCGACCAGCGCAGCCAGGTAGGGCCGCTCGGACGGGGCTCGGCCGCTCCGCGCGAGTAGCCACTCGCCCATCCAGATCGCTGCGACCAGGTAGCCGACGAAGGCGATGGTGGGCAGCACGAACAGCAGCACGCTCACGCCCAGCGGCGCGCCGACGATCGAGACCATCAGCAGCACCGCCACGATGGGCACGCCGATGAGCATGCCCAGGCCGGCGAAGAAGGCCTTGACCGGCTCGCGGCTGATGATCGCCTCCGCCGCACGCGTCTGGCGCGCCCCGAAGGCGGCCAGCGCGAAGCCGGCGACGAGGGTCGTCAGCACGATACCGAACCAGATGAGCAGCGCGGCGAAACCCAGGAACAGCGCCAGCCCGGCGAGCGTTGCCGCCGCATCGCGGACCGTGCCACCCATGACGACGCCATCGGCGCGCTGCACGGTTGACGAAAACTGGACGAGATCGCCGGTGATGGTCGTGCCGGTACCCAGGTCGGCCCTCCCGTCGACGATGACCAGCGTTTCAATTTGCGCCGCGCGCAGAGTGGCCGTGCCGTTGACCACCGTGACCGAGTTGACGGTGCCCTCGATGAGCGCGTCGCCGTCGACGACGACCACCGCGTCGAGCTGCTCGCCCGGCGCAACGGTCACGCTGTGGCCGACGGCGACCACGGCGCTGCCGTGTTCGACCAGCGGCTGGTCGGCCAGCACCGCCGGCGCGAGGATCAGGCAGCCGACCGCCAGGAAAATGGGCACGCCCAACAGATGGCGAAGCACGGATTTCATAGTTTCCTTCCTTGTGAACTGGTGCGCGCGGGAATCAGTGGACGGGAACGACGACCTTGGTTTCGGCCTTCTCCGCGACAGTCGTCGCCCAGTAGCCGGCACGCTCTATCTCGCCCGGCAGGAGCTCGGGCGCGGCGCTGACGATGAAACTCTCGGGCGGCACGACGACCACCGCACCGGCATCGCGCAGGTACTTGGTGATAGCCACCGCGGCCGACCCCGACAGGAGCCTGGGCCACGACAGCCGCGTGTCGAAGGCGGCCGCCGCACGGCCGGCCAGCGCGCCCCCGGCGAGACCCTCGAAGAAGTGGACCATCGGCTTCGTGAGCGAGTGGGCCTCGGTCGGGCCGCCGACGAAGATCAGCTCAGCCTGGGGCAGCTTGAGCGGCGCGTCCTCCGCGTCGATCAGCTCGACTGCGCCGCGGGACCGGAGCGTTTCGGCTATCCGCTCGGCCACCAGTTTGGTATTGCCCTTGCGCGACGCGTAGATCACGAGGGTCTTCATCGGACCGCCTCCCACTCGGGCGACCCGCAGCCCGCCGCCATTACTGCCCCAGATGTTGATGTTTGCCGCCCGCGTGGCCTGCGGCCAGTGCCGAATGGACCGTTTCGCTCTCAGGCGGACGCCGTCAGCAGCCCACGGCCGCGTCTGCGCAGGGGCACCGTGGCGAGAGCGATGCCGCCCACCACCAGCAGGACGCCCAGCAGCTGGCCGGCCGACGGGTCCTCGCCCAGCAGCACCATGGCCAGGATCACTGCCAGCACCGGCTGGGCGAGCAGGATGATGCTGGTGACCACCGCCGGCAGGCGCGGCAGCGAGTACGAGATCAGCAGGTAGCCGGCCGACTGGGCCGACACGCCGAGCAGCGCGAGCCACAAGTTGGCCTCCAGGCTGGGCAGCGGGTCGAGCTTGCCGAGCGCGACGCCGACCACGACGGCGATCACCAGCGTGGAGGCGGTCGAGATGGCGACCGGCTCGGCCACCCGCCCGTGCGAGGCGCGGCGAATCACGAGCAGGTAGCTGCCGTAGCAGAACGCGGTCAGGATGCCGAGAGCGACCCCCAGTTGCGGGTCGACGCCGAAGGTGTTGCCACCCAGTACGCCGCCGATCAGCACCACGCCGAACAAGACGACGGGCAGGGCAAGCAGCGTCCGGCCGGTCGGCCGCTCGTGCCACAGTAGCCACGCGGCGATGGCCACGATGACGACCTGCATGTTGCCCAGCACGGTGGCAAGCCCGGCGCCGACGGCATCGATGGTGTGATGCCAGAAGAGCAGGTCGCCAGCGAACAGCAGGCCGGCGAAAGCCGCCATGCGGCGTGCCGGCCACGACAGCGAGCCGCCCCGCCGGCGCTCGATCAGCGCCACGGCGACCAGCAGCGGCAGGCCGTACAGGCAGCGAAAGACGGTCGCCGTCTCGGGCGTGACGTCGGAGAAGCGGTACAGCACGCCCGAAAAGGAGATGCACAGGGCGCCGAGCAGCGCGGCCAGGCGCGGTCGCTCACCGATGAGCGCGAGCAGCCTCACTCGGCTGACGACTCGGCGCTGGGCGGAGCGTGCTCCGGCGGAAAGTCGACCTGGGGCAGGTACTCGCCGTGGCGGCGCACGTACGCGCGGATGAAGGGGCAGCGCGGCGTGATACGCAGGCCGCGCTCGAGCGCGTCGTCCAGGGCACGCCGGGCCAGGCGCGAGGCGATGCCGCGCCCTTCGTACTCCGGCGGCACGACGGTGTGGGTGAAGGTGATGCGGCCGGCCGACAGGCGGTACTCGGCATACCCGACCACCTCGCCGTCGATCCGTGCCTGCCAGCGCCGTGCGTCGCGGTCATCGACGATGTCGGGCGGGTCCGCGTCAGCCTGATTCATGCGCGCAAGCGTATCCTCGCGAGGCAGCCGACGATGACCGAACCCCAGCCGACCACCAACCCCCAGCCCGCCCAGGGCGCACCCGAGTCGATGCTGCGCTGCGCCGGCTGCGGCAAGTTGAACAAGATCCACGCCAGCGAGCGGGGCGTCCCGCACTGCGGCAGTTGCGGCAAGGCTCTGCCGTGGCTGGTCAACGCCAGCGACGCTACCTTCGACGTGGAGGCAGCGGCGGCGCCCGCGGTGGTCGTCGACCTGTGGGCACCGTGGTGCGGGCCGTGCCGTTTCGTCAGCCCCATCCTCGAGGAGCTGTCGCGCGAGTACGCCGGGCGGCTCAAGGTGGTCAAGGTGAACGTCGATGACAACCCCGCGACGGCAAAGCGGTTCGAGGCGTACAGCATCCCGACCATGGTGGTCATCAAGAACGGCCGCGTGGTGGATCGCATCGTTGGTGCGCTGCCCAAGAGCGCACTCACCATCCGCCTGACTCCACACCTGCTGCGCACCTGACCGTCGGCCCCCACCCGGCGGGGCGTTTGGCACTCCCGTTCCGGCCTGCGAAGGGCTCTGATATGCGAGTGGAAAAGCGCGTCCTGATCGCCACTGCCAGCCGTCACGGCGCCACGCACGACATTGCCGACGAGATCGGCCGCGTCCTCGCCAGGCGCGGCATCAGGGTGACCGACAAGGCCGTCGCCGAGGTCGACACAGTGGCTCAGTTCGACGCGGTGCTGGTTGGCAGCGCCGTCTACATCGGCCACTGGCTGCCGGACGCGGTCAGTTTCGTGGCGCGCTTCGGGGCAGAGCTCGCGCAACGGCCGACATGGCTCTTCAGCAGCGGCCCGATCGGCCGGCCGGCGATGCCCCAGACCGAGCCGGAGGACATGCCTCGATTGATGGAGCAGAGCGGCGCGCGCAGCCACCGTATCTTCGCCGGCCTGCTCGACGCTGATCGGCTGGGTCTGGGCGAGAAGATGATCGTGCGCGTGTTGCGCGCGCCGCGCGGTGACTTTCGCGATTGGCCGGCAGTCGACGCGTGGGCCGACGAGGTGGCCGACCAACTGCTCGCCGGCGGTCGTCGTGAGGGCCTGCTGGAGTCCGCCCGCCAGTAGTTGAGAGACCGGCCGGCAGGAATTGAGAAGCGTCGCGCACCGAGCCGGGGCTAGAGTCCCGCCATGGATGTCGCCGACAGCCACGATCTGATCCGCGTGCAGGGCGCGCGCGTGAACAACCTCAAGGACATCAGTGTCGATATCCCGAAGCGCCGGCTGACCGTGTTCACCGGCGTCTCCGGCTCGGGCAAGAGCTCGCTGGTGTTCGACACCATCGCGGCGGAGTCGCAACGCCTGATCAACGAGACCTACAGCGCCTTCCTGCAGTACTACATGCCGACGCTGGCGCGGCCCGAGGTCGACGTGCTCGAGGGGCTGACGACGGCGATCATCGTCGACCAGGAACGGATGGGCGCCAACGCCCGATCGACGGTGGGCACGGCGACCGACGCCAACGCGATGCTGCGCATCCTCTTCAGCCGGCTGGGAAAGCCGCACGTCGGTTCGCCGAAGGCACTCTCGTTCAACATCCCATCGGTCCGTGGCGCGGGAGCGATCACCATCGACCGCGGTGGCGGCCAGACGGTGAGTCGATCCTTCAGCGTCACCGGCGGCATGTGTCCGCACTGCGAGGGCCTGGGCACCGTCTCCGATATCGACCTCACCCAGCTGTTCGATGAATCCAAGTCGCTCGCCGAGGGCGCGATCACCATCCCCGGCTACAAGGTGGGCAGCTGGTGGACGGTGGGGGTCTTCATCGGGTCGGGCTTGCTCGATCCGAACAAGCCGATCCGCGACTACTCCGATAAGGAGCGGCACGACTTCCTCTATCACGAGCCGATCAGGGTGAAGGTCAATGGCGTCAACCTCACCTACGAGGGGCTCATCGCCAAGATCCAGAAGTCGATGCTGACCAAGGACATCGATTCGCTGCAGCCGCACATTCGGGCGTTCGTCGAGCGCGCCGCGACGTTCATGGCTTGTCCCGAGTGCGGCGGAACGCGGCTCAACGAGGCGGCACGGTCCACGAAGATCAAGGGGGTGAGCATCGCCGACGCGTGCGCGATGCAGATCAGCGACCTTGCCGCGTGGCTGGGCGGTCTGGACGAGCCAGCGGTGGCGCCGCTGCTCGCGTCGCTGCGCCATTCCCTCGACTCGTTCGTCGAGATCGGGCTGGGCTACCTCTCGCTCGACCGCGCGTCGGGAACGCTCTCCGGCGGCGAATCACAGCGCGTCAAGATGGTCCGCCACCTGGGATCGTCGCTGACCGACGTCACCTACGTCTTCGACGAGCCGACGGTCGGGCTTCATCCGCACGACATCCGGCGGATGAACGGACTGCTGCTGCGGCTGCGCGACAAGGGCAACACCGTGCTGGTCGTCGAGCACAAGCCGGAGGCGATCGAGATTGCCGACCACGTCGTCGACCTCGGCCCCGGCGCCGGCACGGCCGGTGGCGAGGTCGTGTTCGAGGGCACCGTCGACGGGCTGCGCGCCAGCGGCACTCTGACCGGGCGGCACCTCGACGACCGGGCCGCGTTGAAGCCTTCGGTGCGGAAACGGTCCGGCGTCCTGGCCGTGCGCGGCGCCAGCACGCACAACCTTCAGGACGTCGATGTCGATATCCCGCTCGGCGTGCTGGCGGTGGTGACCGGCGTCGCCGGTTCGGGCAAGAGCTCGCTGATCGACGGCTCGGTGGCGATGCGGGACGGCGTGGTGTCGGTCGACCAGACCGCGATTCGCGGTTCGCGGCGGAGCAACCCCGCCACGTACACCGGCATGCTGGAGCCGATCCGCAAGGCGTTTGCGAAGGCCAACGGCGTGAAGCCGGCCCTGTTCAGCGCGAACTCGGAAGGCGCCTGCCCGACCTGCAACGGCGCCGGGATCGTCTACACCGACCTGGCAATGATGGCCGGCGTCGCCTCGATCTGCGAGGAGTGCGAGGGCCGGCGCTTCCAGTCGGCCGTGCTGGACTACCGACTCGGCGGCCTGAACATCGCCGAGGTGCTCGATCTGCCGGTCGATGACGCGCTCGACTTGTTTGCAGCCGGCGAGGCGCACACGCCGGCGGCGCACGCCATCCTGCTCCGGCTCGCCGACGTCGGGCTCGGCTACGTCAGCCTGGGCCAGCCGCTCACCACGCTGTCCGCCGGCGAGCGGCAGCGCCTCAAGCTGGCCACCCACATGGCCGAGAAGGGTGGCATATACGTCCTCGATGAGCCAACCGCCGGCCTCCACCTGGCCGACGTCGCGCACCTCCTACGGCTGCTCGACCGGCTCGTCGATTCGGGCAAGTCCGTCATCGTCATCGAGCATCACCAGGCGGTCATGGCGCACGCCGACTGGATCATCGACCTTGGCCCCGGCGCCGGCCATGACGGCGGACGCATCGTGTTCGAGGGCACACCTGCCGACCTCGTCGCGGCCCGCTCCACGCTGACCGGCGAGCACCTCGCCGCCTACGTCGGCGCCTGACTTGTGGCACGATCTCGCAGGTGAGCAGTACCGCCGCCGAGGCACAGCATCTGAATGACCTCGCCTGGCTGCGTCGCGTCCGCGACCGGATCGACCGTGAGTACGCGCAGCCGCTCGATGTCGAGGCGCTCGCGCGCGGCGCGCACATGTCCGCCGGACATCTCAGCCGCGAGTTCAAGCTCGCCTACGGCGAGTCGCCGTACTCCTACCTGATGACGCGGCGCATCGAGCGCGCGATGGCCCTGCTGCGGCGCGGCGACCTGAGCGTCACGGATGTCTGCTTCGCGGTCGGCTGCTCATCGCTGGGCACGTTCAGCAGTCGCTTCAGTGAACTGGTCGGCATGCCGCCCAGCACGTACCGCCAGAACGAGGCGCAGGCGACCGCGGGGATGCCCTCGTGCGTGGCCAAACAGGTGACCAGACCGGTCAGGAATCAAGAAGCGGCGGCGCCGGGCCGCACCTAGCATGGCCGCCATGGACATCACCATTCACGCGAGTTCCCTCCCACACGACGACCCCGATGCCTCGCTGGCCTTCTATCGCGACATCCTCGGCTTCGAGGTCCGCACCGACGTCGGCGCCGGCAAGATGCGCTGGATCACGGTCGGCCCCGCCGGCCAGCCCGACACGTCCATCCTGCTGGCGCCGCCGGCCGTCGACCCCGGAATCACCGACGACGAGCGCCGAACCATCGTCGAGATGATGGCCAAGGGCACGTACGGCTGGATCCTGCTGGCCACCGCGGACCTCGACGGCACCTTCGAGCGCGTGCAGGTCGGCGGCGCCGAGGTCGTCCAGGAGCCGACCCAGCAGCCGTACGGGGTTCGCGACTGCGCCGTCCGCGATCCCGCAGGCAACCTTATCCGCATCCAGGAGCTGCGCTGACCGTCCGGCTGGGCGGCATAATCCGCGCGTGGCCCGCAGCGACCGCCCCTCGCCCAAGAGCAGCGCCGGCGCGCGTGATGAGTTCCGCCCGCTCGTGCCCGACGATCCGCGGGTGACCGTGCGGCCGATGTTCGGCAGCGTGGCCGCGTTCGCCAACGGCCAGATGTTCATGGGCCTCTTCGCCGACGAGTTGTTCTTCCGCCTGCCCGAGGCGGAGCGTGCCGCGGCGCTGGCAGGTGGCTGCCGTCCGCTGGAGCCGATGCCCGGCCGGCCGATGCGCGAGTACGTCAGCGTGCCCGGCTGGCGCACCGGGACCGCCACGATCGGGACGTGGGCGGAGCGCTCGCTCGCCTACGCCCTCTCGCTACCGCCCAAGAAGGGCCGTTAGCCCGCGCGCATCAGTAGTGGCGCGGCCCGGGACTGGCCATGCCCAGCAACCAGCGCACGATGACCGCGCCGACGAAGGCGACCACCAGCGCGCCGATCCAGCCGTATACCGCCTCATTCGGGAACAGCTGACGGGCAAGGAAGCCACCGACCAGCCCGCCCAGCACGCCGATCAGGATGTTGGCCAGGCAACCACCGGGCGTCCGGTTGGCGACGACGATGCCCGAAAACGCACCGGCCAGGAAGCCGATGACGATCCAGCCGATGATGCCCAGTCCAAAATCCGGCATTGATGCACCTCCCTTGCCGTCGCGCATCGTAGGCGGTTGGCGTCGAGAGCGGTGCTACGATCACGAAACAGGGCGGTCGCGCCGCATTGATCCGAAGCCGGATCCGGCTTACGACGTCCTGAGGAGGGTCAGGCCCGATGGCGACGGTCACCTTTGACCACGTCTGGAAGCGATATTCCGGCGACGTGGTTGCGGTCAAGGACTTCAACCTCGAGATACAGGACGAAGAGTTCCTCGTCCTGGTCGGTCCGTCGGGCTGCGGCAAGACGACCTGCCTGCGCATGATCGCCGGCCTCGAGGAGATCAGCGAGGGCACGCTCAAGATCGGCGACCGCGTCGTCAACGACCTCGCGCCCAAGGATCGCGACGTGGCCATGGTCTTCCAGAGCTACGCGCTCTACCCGCACATGACCGTGTTTGACAACCTCGCCTTCGGGCTGAAGCTGCGCAAGATGCCCAAGGCCGAGATCGACAAGAAGGTACGCGAGGCGGCAGGCACGATCGAGCTGACCGATTTGCTCGATCGCAAACCCAAGCAACTGTCCGGCGGCCAGCGCCAGCGCGTCGCGCTGGGGCGCGCCATCGTGCGCGAGCCGGCGGTCTTCCTGATGGACGAGCCGCTGTCCAACCTCGACGCCAAGCTGCGCGTCCAGACGCGCGCCGAGATCGCCCGCCTGCACCAGCGCCTGCGCACCACCATCGTCTACGTCACGCACGACCAGGTCGAGGCGATGACGATGGGTGACCGCATCGCGGTGATGAACTTCGGCGTGCTCCAGCAGGTCGGCTCACCACAGGACCTGTACGAGCACCCGGACAACAAGTTCGTGGCCGGCTTCATCGGCAGCCCGGCAATGAACTTCGTCAACGTGACCGCAACCACGACAGACGGCAAGACCATGCTCAAGAACGCGAACATGGAACTGCCCGTCCCCGAGCGCCTGACGGCGTCGGTCCAGGACGCGTCGAAGGAGCTCACCGCGGGCATTCGACCCGAGCACTTCCAGGTCGGCACCGGCGGCGACGCGATCGGCGCCAGGGTCCGCGCCACGACCGACGTGGTCGAGTTCCTGGGCAACGAGGAGCTGCTCCACATTCGCGTCGGCGAGAACGACCTGGTGGCCATCGTCGATGCCGCCCACCACGTTCGCCCAGGCGACGTACTGGACATGTTCGTGCCGATGGAGAAGATCCACCTGTTCGATCCCGAGAACGGCGCGGCGCTGGCGAAGGACTGACCCGGAGTCAGCGTCAGCCGGCCATCGAGGCCGGAGCCACCTCGAAGTTCATCGGCGGCGCGACGGTCGATCGCTCGACCTGACCGCCGCCGCTGCGCTTGACCGCGTACATCGCGGCGTCGGCGGCAGCGAGGAGCTGGGCGGACGTGCGACCGTCGGCCGGATAGATCGACAGGCCGGCGCTGATCCCAACGCTGACCGTGCTGCCGTCGGCAAGCTCATGGGCGGTGCCGCGCACACCCGCCACGACGCGCCGCGCAACGGCTTCGGCCTGGTCGCCGCCGGCATCGGGCATGACGACCACGAATTCGTCGCCGCCGTAGCGGGCAACGATGTCGCTGGTGCGCACGGCAGCGCGGATGATCGCGGCAATGTTGCTCAACACGCGGTCGCCGTTTGCGTGGCCGTGCCGGTCGTTGACCGGCTTGAAGCGATCGAGGTCGAGCATCAAGACAGCCATCGAGCCGTGGCCGCGCGCCGTTCGCGCGACCTCCTGGCGCAGCCGCTCCTGCAGGTAGCGGTGGTTGTGCACGCCGGTGACCAGGTCGACGTCGGCCGCGCTCTGCAGCTGCTGGAAGAGCCGCACGCGCTCGAGACCGGTGGCCGCCAGGCTGGCCATCGCCTCACAGGTCTGCATCTCTGATTCGTCCATCCGCCGCGGCGCGCCGAGCGCGAACAGTTCGACCAGCCCGATCGTGCGCGTGCCGGTGTTGAGCGGCAGCAGGATGAGCGTATGGCCGCCATGGGCGCGTAGCTGGTTGGCCAGCGCACCAGCATCGTTCGTGTCACCGGCCTGGATGACGCGCGGCCGGCCTTCGCGCAGCACATCCCGGCGGTCCGGTGAATCGGCTGCGTCGATCGTCTCCTGGCCGCTGATCCAGGCGCCGTCCTGGGTCAGCAGGCGGAGCATGGTCGAGGTTTCGTCCCAGCGCCACACGACGCACGAATCCATGTTGGTGGCGGAGCGCATGCGCGCGGCGACAACGCCGGCGAGCTCGATCTCGTCGCTCGCGCGTCCGGCAGCGGTGCTCACTTCGAGCAGCGCAGCCAGCTCCTGGACGAGCTTGTCGCGGCCCATCATCAGCCGTGCGTTCTCGATTGCCACGGCCGCCTGGCCGGCCAGGATCTGGAGCAGGCGCAAGTCGTCGTCGTCGAAGCGCTCGCCACGAGCGCACAGGCAGATCACGCCGCTGATGCGGCCCTCGTGGTGAAGCGGCACGACCAGCAGCGACTCCTGGTCACGGTGGTCGTGGCCGCGCGCCAGCTGTGATGCGAGCACGGGCACGCCGCCATGCGCCGCGCGCGCGACCGCCTCGGCCGCGGGTCCGCCACTCAGATCCGGCTGCCCTGCCCCGGAGCGCGGGCTGCGCTCGTCGGCAACATCGCTCGATGCGACTTGCTCGAGGCGGCCGTCGGCTCCGAACAGGAGCACCTGGGCGCTGTCGTAGTCGATCACCTGGCGCGTTTCAGTGCAGATGGTCGCGCCCAGTTCGGGGATCGTAGCCAGCCGGCTTAGCCGCGCGCCGATGCCCTGGATAGCCTCGAGCTGGCGTGCCCATGGCGAGCGACCGTGAGCAGCGGTGATCGGCGCGTCGTCGTCGGACAGTTGGCGCACGTACAGTCGCGCCAGCGCCGCGTCCTGCTGCGTGAATTCGGTGCGACCTCGGCGCGCCAGCACCAGCACGCCGCCGCCCGGTGTGGGCAGCAGCAGCGTCCGCGCATCCCCCTTCAGCTGGCCCTGTCGATCGCGCCGGCCGTGCAGCAGCCGTCCGAGCGTGGACGCCTGATCGGCCGGCCGGCCGTGTTCGGCAACCAGCTCGAACAGCCCGTCACCGGTCTCGCGGTACAGCGCGGCGCCGCCGTCGGCGCCCACTGCAGCGACAAGCTCGGCCAGCGTCTCGGCGAGCCGCTGGTGAAGGTCAGCCATTGCCGGCTCGCACGCCCGGACGAGCGGCCACGATCCGGCCGGCCGCAGCCATGGTGCCGGGTGCCGCAGACCGCACCACCGTGGAATCGGACGCCGACTGCATCACCCGAGCCAGCCACAGCGCCCCGCCCAGCCCGATCAGCACGTCGCCGATGGAAAAGACGTTCGCGAACGGGATCGGGTGGGGCAGCAGGTAGACGTCACCCAGCAGCGGCAGGATGGTGGTCGGTCCGGCCAGGGCGGAATTCGAGAACACGTCAGTCGGCACGACCGGCTGCCCGGTAAGCGCCGCAAACGCCGCTGGCGACGCGGGCATGTGCCCGCCGTTGGCGATAATCACGCCGAAGTTAAGGCAGGCGCCGAGCGTGATCAGCCAGAAGCCGGGCTGGCGCACGTTGATCACCAGGGCCATCAGAACAACAGTCGTCGATAGCACATACAGCGATGGCCCCCAGGCGCCGACCAGGGCAGCCAGGGGCGAACTGAACAAGGCGACCTGAAAAGCCAGGCCGAATAGCGCCACCGGCCAAAGCCGGACGCGCGCGTCGGCCAGTCCTTTGAGACTGCCGTGCGTCGCGAACCCGATCAGCAGGCCGAACGCGACGGCGTAGATCAGGAGCATCGACAGCGGCCCTCTAGCGGGCGAAACCCGTTGGACAAAGCGAACGGCGCGTTATGCAAACGCGCCGTTGCCAAAGGTTTGAGTTGGTATCTAGGTCCAGAAGCTCAGTGCGGCTGGCCTATGCCCAACGGAAGGGAGCGGCCAGGACGAGCAGGAAAGCCGTCAGGACCATGAGGCTGAACGCGATCCGGCGAACATTGGTCATTTCCGTCTCCAATAGGCGTGGATGACCTTGGCGGCTCATCCCACGTACTCGATCCTAGGAACGCCATTCGCCGTACTCCATGAGAAACAGGTACCAGTACGCGGCTGCCATACTGCCAATCGATGGCTACTGAGCGTGACGCAGACCTGATCGAGCATCTCGTCGAGCGCAAACTGGTGCGCTCGAGCAACTACATGACGTACGTGACCGACACCATCGCCGATGCGGACGGGCACCAGTTCACGCGCGAACTGGTGATTCACCCGGGCGCCGTGTGCATCGCGGCGCTCCTGGGCGATCGCCGTGTGCTGATGGTTCGTCAGTACCGCCACGCAGCCGGCGAGGTGCTGCTCGAGCTACCGGCGGGCGTGCTCGATCGGCAGCCCGATGGCTCGATCGAGAACCCGGACGTCGCCGCGGCGCGCGAGCTGTCCGAGGAGACCGGCTACCGCGCCGCACAGTGGCAGAAGCTGGCGGAATTCTTCACCGCGCCCGGCTTCGCCACTGAGTTCATGCACCTCTACCTGGCAACGGATCTCGAGGCCGATCCTGACTACAGCGGGCCGATGGAGGACGAGCGGCTCGAACTGGTCAAGGTGCCCTTGGGCGAGGCACTCGAGATTGCCCGCCGCGGCGCGATCCGCGACGCCAAGACGTTGGTCGGGCTCTACCTGGTCGATCGCCTCACGGCCAGCTGAACGTCGCCGACAGGAAGACCGGGATTTCCTCAGCCTGCGGGTTGGGGTTGGCAATGGTGACCCGGTATGAGGCCCCGGCGCTAACCTGCTGCGGCACGCTGAACGAGTTGGCCGGGCCGCCCGACTGGTCGTACACGGTGCCACCGCCCTGCCCGAGCTGGGCAATCGTCACTTGAAAGTCGTGTTGCTGGCCGGCGTCGAAGGCGCCGTCGACCTGGAGTGTGCCGTCGTCGGCCACGTCGACCTCCGCGGTGAGGCCGTTGTAGTTGTCGATCGGCATGCCCTGGTAGCGCAGGTTGGTGACCTGGACGGACGGATTCAGCGCATTGAAGTCGATCTTGAGCGTGACGTACGGACTGATCTGGTCGTCGGTGCCGATGAGCGACACGTGCCAGGTGCTGGCACCCGATGCGAACGACGGCTGCTGGACTACGCCGCTGTGAAGGTTACGGCAGGCCTTCTGGGTGACGTCGTTGCCCTGCCATACGCACAGCCTTACCTGGCCCGCGCTGACGTTCGACAAGTGGGCGGAGATCAGGCTGGGTCCGTCCACACTGAAGTTCACGTAGCGGGGCAATGAGCCGTTCGCGGCGTCGTGATTGTCGAGCCCCAGGTTGGTGATGCGGATCTCACGCTGCGGCGAAGTGGGCGTGATGGTCGGCGCCGGCGTGGGCGATGGGGTGGGCGTGGGCGGTTCAGTTGGTGACGGTGTTGGCGTCGGCACCTCGGTCGGTGTCGGTTCCGTCGAAGCGGTTGGGGACGGGCTGGGAGGCGGCTTCCTGGTGCGCGTCGGTACGGGCGTGGGCGACGGCTGCTCGCTGGCCGTTGGCTCGGCGCTGGTCGGCGGGAAGGTCGGGCCGGCCGGCGCGAACGAGGACGAAGGCGGCGCGGTGACCGGGGCCAGGGTCGCGCGCGGCTGGTGCTGATTGAGCAGGATGAAGATCGACGTGCCGATCAGCAGGATCAGCAGGAAGCCCAGCACCGCGGCCAGCACCTGCGCCGAACGGGTGTTCATGCGCTCAGTCCCTCAGTCTCGGCGCTGGGCCGGTGGCAGCCGCTTGAGCGCGCTGCGGTAGACAGCGTTGTCGGGCGCCAGCGCGACGGCCAGCCGCAGGTGCACGCGAGCTTCGTCTCGACGCCCAAGTTGCGGCCCTGTCCGGTCAGCCGGTGCCGGCCGGGTTGCGCCAGGCCGACAGGTCGACCGGCTTGAGGCGTGGGCTGGGCGTGACGCCCGGGATGCGGCCGCGCTTGGCGATCGGCTTGCCATCGATCTCCTTGAGATCGCCGGTGAAGTCGACCGGCTCGGCGCCGGCGATGTACGAGCCGATCGCGTACGAGTCGACCTGCGCACCCTTCTCCTTGAAGAAGCGGATGCGATCCGGATTGAGGCCACCGCTGACGATGATCTTGACGTGGCCGTAGCCGGCCTGGTCGAGCCGCGCACGGACCTCCTGCACCAGGTCGGGGGTCACCCGGCCACGTTCGACGGGCGTGTCAAGACGAACCCCGAACAACCGGTCACCCAGAGCCTCGGCGACGCGCAGCGTCTCCTCGGCTTCGTCGCGGAAGGTGTCGACCAGCACGATGCGCGGCACGTCGGGCGGCATGTGCCGGTCGAAGGCTTCGGCCGCCTTGACCGTGTCGCCAAAGATGAGCACCAGCGAGTGGGGCATGGTGCCGGTCGGCGACAGGCCGGCCAGGCGAGCGCCGGCCGGTGTCGAGGCACCCACGCAGCCGCCGACGATGGCGGCATAGTCGAGCGTGTCGGCGATCTCAGGGCGGACGTGGCGAGCGCCGAAGGAGATGACCGGCTCGGGCGCGGCGGCGTCGACGCATTCGCGGGCGGCGGTGGCCCAGCCGGTCGACTGGGCCATCATGCCCAGGAAGGCGGTCTCGTACAACCCGAAGGTGCGGTACCGCGCGCGAATGCGCAGCACGATCTCTTTGGGCTCGATCATGTCTCCGTCGTCGAGTGCCTCGACCACCGCCTCGCCGGCCGGCGCCTGGGCGAGCACCTGCGCCAGCAGGCCTTTGGCCTCGTCGATGCCACACAGCAGCGCCGAGCGGCGGGTGAAGACCTCCATCACGACGAGCGGGTCGAGATTCTCACGGGCCAGGATGTCCTCGGCGCGCGCGAAGTAGACATCGGCCGAGTCGCCGGTCAGTACGCCGCTCGATGGACGCCGCAGCATGTGTCGTGGTCGCGGGCTGTTGGCTGACGTCACGCTGGCTGGCCGCTCCTCAAAGCTGACCGCGGCGGCGCGGCGAGTGACACGCGACGGACGCGCGGAGTGGCCGCGAGTGTAGCAGCGCGGACACGCCCGCTGCGGGCTCCGGACTCGGCCGCTGCGGGCCGCGCGCCTGACGGTGAGCTCATGCTGGGGAGGAATCGCTGCCGGCGGAGAATTGGCGCTGAAAGGCAGCGACCACGAGCGGCACGCTGGCGGCGCCACCGGCGACGCGCAACTCCACGAAGCGCGGCTCCGGCCGCGACCATGTGCACTCCAGTTCCAATATCGCGCCGTCCGCCAGCCCGATCGCGCTGAGGACCAACTGGTCGAGCATCTGGGCGCTAGCCCGTGGTTCGAGCTCGACGATGTTGGTCGAGGCGAATCCATGCTGCGCGTCGCCCCAGCGCTTATAGAAGCGCATGCGGTCCTGCATGCCCTCGGTATCGTCCTGCTCGACCAGGTCGGCTGGTGGCTCGAAGCCCGGGTCGAGCAGAAGGACCACGCTACGAGCGAAGCTCAGCAGTGTCGCGTAGTCGCCGTCGGGCGCGTCATAGGGCTGGATGCGCCTCGTGGCACGCACACTCATTCGGCTGAGTCGGGTTCGGCCGCCTCGTGTAGTTCAGTCAGCTCGGCCGCGTAGCGCTCCAACAACGCCACGCCCGCCGGGTCGGGCTCGGCCGCGGCCAGCCTGGGGTGCAACCGGCGCAGGTCGCCCATCGCTGCCAGCGCCTGGTCATGGATGAGGTCGGTGATGGCGAGTACGCGCGCGAGCAGGATGCCCAGCGTGTCGCTGGTGACGTCGGCGGCCGGCAGCTCGATGGTCAGGATCGGCCGCTCGTCTTCGGTCACCGCGAACTTGGCAAAGGGCAGCTCGTCGTTCCAGCGCAGCAGCTGGCGGTAGGTCTTGCGGAAGTTGTCCGACAGCGGCGGGCCCAGGTGCACCCACGCCACCAATGCGATCGACGGATCGAAGATCAGCGTGACCCGCAGCCCGCGCCGCTTGCGCGCGTCGAGCACGACGTCCCAGCTGACCGCGCCTTCACGCTCGGCGCGCTCGACCGGCGTGATGCCCATCGTTGCCAGCCACTGGTCGATATGGGCGGCCTCGGCGTGGGTCAGCGCGATTCTCCGCCGGCTGTCATGCGCCGGGGGGTGGGCCGCTCACCGGCCGAGTCCGTCGTCGCCGGGCGCGAACGGGAGCGCCGCTGGCCGTCGCGGGGCCGAGCCTCGACCGTGCCCCCCGAAGGCACGGTCCGCCGGCGGCCGAAGTCGGACGGGCGCACTTCGTCGAGCACCTTGACGTTGCGTCCCAGCCGCACGCCGGCCGGGATGACGGCGCGCTTGCCGACGACGGTGATGCCCGAGTTGAGCCGTCCCGGTTCCTGCCGGTTGGGCACGTCGAAGTCGGCGCCCATGCCCACCACCGCGTTCGGCCCGACCTGCACCTCCTTGTCCAGGATCGCGTGGTCGACGACCGCGCCGGCGCGGATGACCGAGTCGAACATGACGATCGAGTCGCGCACCACCGCGCCGGGATCGACGCGCACGCCGGGCGACAGGACCGAGTGTTCGACCGTGCCCCAGATCTGGCAGCCGTGGCTGATCAGCGAGCGGTGGACCGAGGCGGTCGGACCGACGCGCCCCGGAGCACGCTCCTCCGACCTTGTGTGGATGACCCACTCGCGGTCGTACAGGTCCAGCCCGGGATGCTCGTCGAGCAGGTCCATGTGCGACTGCCAGTAGCCATCGACCGTACCGACATCCTGCCAATAGCCGTCGAAGCGGTAGCCGAACACGCGCGCGCCGCCGTCGAGCATGGCCGGAATGACGTCGCGGCCGAAGTCGGCGCGCGCCTCGTCCAGCCATGTGAGCAAGGCACGCTTGGAGAAGACATAGATGCCCAGCGAGGCAAGATCGCTCTTGGGTTGTTTGGGCTTCTCCTGCCACTCGGCGACGCTTCCGTCGTCGGCCAGCGCAAGGATGCCGAAGCGCTGCGCCTCGCCGATGGGCACGCGCTTGACCGCCACGGTCACGTCGGCCCGGTTGCGTCGATGGAATTGCACGAACGGTTGGTAATCCATCTTGTAGATGTGGTCGCCCGCGAGCACAAGCACGATGTCGCCGGGCGTCTGGCGGATGGTGTCGAGATTCTGGAACACCGCGTCTGCCGTGCCGCTATACCACTCCGACGGGCGACCGCGTGCGATGTACGGCTGGAGCAGCCGGATGCCGCCCTCGTTGCGGTCGAGGTCCCACGGCCGGCCGGCGCCGATGTGATCGTTCAATGAACGCGGGTTGTACTGCGTCAGTACGAGGACGTTGTCGACCTCCGAGTTGACGCAGTTGGACAGCGTGAAGTCGATGATCCGGTACTTGCCGGCAAAAGGCACCGCGGGCTTGGCGCGGACCGCTGACAGGATCGACAGCCGCTCCCCTTCCCCGCCGGCGAGGACGACGGCGCAGACCCGCTTCACGCGGCGATGCTACACCCGCTCAGGCTCGTTTCACCGCTCAGCCGCGACGCCGCCCGGCCAGCGTGCCGGTCACGTAATTGGCCGGATTCACTGCCCGGCCATTCAGGTAGACGCCCCAGTGGAGGTGCACGCCGGTGGCCCGGCCGGTGTCGCTCATGTGCCCGATCAGCTGGCCCTGAGAGACGTGCGCGCCGCGCCTGATGCCGGGCAGGTGCTCCGGCTTCATATGCCCGTAGAGGGTCGCGAAGCCGTTGCCGTCGACGATCTCGATCAGCCAGTCGCGATCGTGCCACCACGGGTCCCAGCCCAGGATCTTGATCCGCCCCGCGGCCGCCGCATAGATGGGCGTGCCGCGCTTGTTGGCGATGTCGATGCCGTTGTGGAAGTGGGCGCACGAGCCGCGCCTCGGCTCGGCCCAGAAACCGGTGCAACCGAATGGCTGGGTGATGCGCCCGCTGGTCGGCCAGATGAACGGCATCCGGTGGGCCGATGTGGAGACGGGCACGGCCAGCATCAGGACGGCGACCAGCGCCACGACGATGGACAGCCGGCCGGCGCGCAGTCGGGTCATGGCCGCCTAACCCAGCGCCAGCGCGATGAACGCGCCCAGGATGAGCACCGGCCCGAAGGGCACGGCGGTGCGCAGGCCGATGCGCCGCACGACCATCAGGCCAACGAGCACGACTGAGAAGGCCATGCTCGCGACGAGTATGCCGGTGACCAGCAGCGACACGCCCGACATTACACCGATGCCCGCGGCGAGCTTGAGATCGCCCTGCCCCAGCTCACCCTTCAGGATGCGGTCGGTTACAAACAGGAAGACCGGTGCGCCGATGCCGGCGGCGATGGCGCTGACCAGGCCGAGTGGCTTGGCCGACAGCAGCGGCGACCAGCCGGCGACCAGAACGACCAGGGCGAAGCCGAGCAGTGGCAGCGTCAGCAGGTCGGGCAGCAGTCGCTGGTCGAGGTCAGTCGCCAGCAACATCAGCAGCACCGCTGCGTAAACGGCGAGGATGGCCAGGTCCACAGGCGCGCTCCAGCGCGCGGCGAGCTCGTAGCCAATGGCGGCACCGGTCGCCACCACGACCGGGGTACGCCAGTCAATGCCGCGCTGCTGTAAACGGTCGGGCTCGTGCTCCGGCCAGCGCGCCGAGAGGCGATCGGCGGCAAAGCCGAACGCGGCACCGGCCAGCGCGGCGGCAATTTCGATCATTGGCTCAAACCGTCTAGCGCGGCGACGACATCGCCACGGGCCCGGTCGATCGCCGCCAGATCCCGGGCGAGCGTCGGCCCGGCCGCTTCGCCGACGATCTCGGAGAGTGCCGTGGTGTCTGATGGCAGCGCGGCCTGCGCCGCATCGACGGCCCTCTGCAGCGAGTTGAACTGGTCGCCCTGCTGCGCGCCGCCGTCGGCGACATAGGCGTACAGGTTGGTGAGGGCAGTGTCGTACGCCGTCGCGCGCGCGAGCAGGTCATCGAGAGTCTGGACATCGCTCGAGCCGCTGATCAGCGCACGTACACGCGCGGCGTCGGCCAGTGGCGTCTGGGCCTGGGTGAGCAGGTCGAGTGCGTCGGCCCAGCGCGCCTGGCGACCGGCAGTGGTGGCCTGGAAGACCAGGCCGTCGTGGCGCAGCAGATCGTCGACCAGGCCGCCCACGAGCTGGGCGTCCGCCGCCAGCCCAGCCCACAGGGTCGGCACCGTCTGCGCCGAGCTGACTGCGGTATCGAGCGCATCGAGCTGGTCGAGCGTCGGCTGCGACAGGCGCCATTGCTCGATCGTGGCGGCCGCCTGGCCGCGCGTGGCAGTGAGCGCGGCCACCGCTGCGTCGGTCTGTGAGGACAAGTCGTTGCCCCCGTCGAGCGCGTTCTGCATCTGGGTCAGGTTCAGCGCCTGGAGCTGTTCGAGCACGGTGCGACCCGCCGTCGACAGTCCGGCTACATCGCCGCTCACCGTCGACAGCTCATCAGTCATGTTGTTCAGCCACGGCTGCATCGCCTGATCGGCACGCCAGGTGACCTCCGGCCGCTGAGCCGGGTTCTGCTGGCGATCGGCGGCGACGGCCAACCCGGCGCCGCCCAGCGAGATCAACACAAGCAAGGCCGTCCACCACATACGCAGGCGAAATTGAGGCGTGCGAACCACCGTCAGCACGGTCATTGCTGGGGAGTCTAGGTGTGTTGCGGGAAGGTTGGCTGCCGTACGAAGGTCACCCCCGGGGATCGCCCGTTCCTGCCCCGGACGGCCTCATTCAGACGGTGACTGGGCGGCGGCGAGGAATGGTTTCGGGCGTCCATGTCCGCCTTGAGTGGCCAGTCACTCTGGGCGAATGACCATGCGCAGCGGAAATGAGCCCGAGGCTGCGGCCGGCCGCCGGATTTCCTTTCCCAGCCTGAATGCCCACAATGGAGCGACGGTGACGAGCGAGCGACACCACTCAGCGACCTACGCCGACGCGGCCGATCTGTTCACGCGCATGCCCAAGGCAGAGCTCCACCTCCACCTCGACGGCTCGGTGCGCTCGCAGACGGCACTCGAACTGGCGCGCGCGGGGGGTGTTGACGAGGGCATGGACCTGGCTGCGATCACGCGCCGGCTGCAGGCGCCAGCCAGGGTGACCGACCAGGCCCGGCTGCTCGACGCGTTCGAGCTGCCGATCGCGCTGATGCAGGATGCCGATGCGCTCAGCCGGGTGACCCGCGAGCTGGTCGAGGATGTCGCGGCCGAGGGCACGCGCTACGTCGAGGTCCGCTGGGCGCCGGCACTTCACGTCGCCGGCGGGCTCGACCTGCCCTCGTCGATCGGCGCGGTGGTCGACGGCGCCCGCGCCGGTGAGAAGGCGACGGGAACGAACGTTCGGCTGATCGCCGTCGCGCTGCGCTCGCATCCGCCGCAGATGTCGCTGACGGTGGCGCTCGAGGCGGCACGCTTCATCGATGACGGGCTGACCGGCTTCGACCTGGCCGGGCCGGAGGAGCGCTTTCCCGATGCGCTGCTCCACCGCGACGCCTTCCGGGCCGCGCGCAAAGCGGGGCTGGGCATCACCGTCCACGCCGGCGAGTGGGGCGGCGCCGCCCAGGTCAGGCACGCCATGGCCGTCGGCCCGACGCGTATCGCGCACGGCGCGGCCGCCGCGGAAGACGAAGAATTGCTGACCGAACTGCGGGCGCGCGCGATAACCCTCGACGTGTGCCCGACAAGCAATGTCCAGGCGTCCGTCTTCGCCGCGCTGGCCGACTTCCCGTTGGTCCGCCTGCTACACGCCGGCGTGCCGGTCACGCTGTCGACCGACGATCGGACCGTGTCCGACGTGAGCCTGCCGGCCGAGTACCGCCATGCGCACGAGATCATGGGCGTGACCGTCGCGCAGCTGTGGGCGATGAACCTGCACGCGCTACGCGTCGCCTTTCTGCAGCGCGACGAGGAGCTGCGCGCCGGACTGCTGCGCGAATTCGAGGACTTCGCGGCGCACGAGCCGCTGCTGCGCAGGAACTAGGCCGCGGCTGCCTCTCCGCGCAGGCGGGTGAGGATCCGCTCGAGCTCGGCCGCGTCGTGCGCGACCTCCGTGGGGCGCAGATCGCGCGGCGCGCGGGCCAGGTCGGCGGTGCTCGTGACACCAGTGAGCATCAGCACCGAGCGTGCCCCGACCGCGCGCGCGGCGGCTATGTCGGTCAGCAGGCTGTCGCCGATGACGACGGCCTCAGATGGCTGCGCGCCGGCCAGCTGCGCGGCCGTTTCGAACAGCTGCGGCTGCGGCTTGCCGACGACCATGTCCGGCTCGCGACCGGCCGCAGTCGCAACTGCCGCGACCATCGAGCCGGCGCCGGCCGACAGCCCGGCGGGCGTCGGGTAGACCGGATCGCGGTTGGTCGCCACGAAGCGGGCGCCGTCACGCACGGCCGTCGCAGCGATGCTCAGGCGCCGGTAGTTCAGCGAGAAATCAACGCCGACGACCAGCGCGTCCGGCCGGGCCGCCAGGCCGCGCTCGTTGGGCGCCACGACACGCACTCCGGCGTCGCGCAGCTCGCGCGCCAGGCCGGGCCCGCCGAGCACCATCGCCAGGTGGATGGGAGGCTGCTCGCCGGCCACCAGCAGGGCCGTGGCCCGGGCCACGGTGACGATGCTCTCCTGGTCCGCCGGGCCGACCGGTACGCCCAGCCCTTCGAGGCGGGCGCGATACTCGTCGCGATGCCAGCGCGAGTTGTTCGTGACGTAGACGATCCGGTCGCCGGCCGCGGCGCGCCGGGCGAGCAGTTGCGGCATCCCCGGCACGGGCTGCGCGCCGCGGTACACCACGCCATCGAGATCGACCAGCAACAGCACGGGTCGATGGTATGACGCAACTCGATGGCGTGGATCTGCTGCTGATCGACGGCAACAACCTGCTCCATCGGCTGAGCGGCAATGCGAACGAGGGCGAGCAGCGACTGCTGCTGGCGCGCCTGCGCGGGACGCTGCCGACCGAGCTGCGCACGATCCTGATGCTCGACGGCCACGCCGCCTCAGGCACCGGCCGCCGTGAACGCTTGACGGCGCATCTGGACGTACGCCACTCGGGCTCGGTCAGCGCCGACGACGCGCTGCTCGAACTGGTCAGGGACCAGCCGCTGCTGACCCGCGCCGGGACGGTGGTCGTGACCGACGACCGGGCGCTGACCGAGCGCATCCGGTCGGCCGGCGGCCGCACCCAGCGGCTGCAATGGCTCGAGGCGCTGATCGGCACGCGCGCTGCCGGCGGGCAGAGTGGTATCGGCGCCGGCCGCCGACGCCCGGGCCGATCACCTGCACGCGCAGACAACGCGGCCGCGCGAGATGAGGAGCGTCCGGCGTGGACGCCCGGCCGTGGCGCGACCCGCAAGCGCGGCAATCCGCGCCGCCAGCGGCATCGCCGTATCATCTGAACGTGCCACCGACACCCACGCCGGTCGACCCGTGGACTGCGTTCCTGCAGTGGCTGCAGACGATCATCGTCCCCGACTGGGGCGGCCTCATCAGCCTGCTGCCGATCTTCCTGATCATCGGCGTGGTCGGACCAATCCTGTCGCTGCTGGCAGCCTACTGGGCCTATTCGACGCTCACCCATCGGCGCGGCCACACGCATTTCGACGAACCGCAGCCGATACCGGCGCAGCTCGATTCCGGTGGCCAGCCGATCTTCCCGCCCAACCAGCCCTACTGCCCCACGCACGCGCTCATCTATCCGGCCACGGCGCGCATGTGTGACGTCGACGGCGAGGAGCTGCAGGTGCGCTGCCCGGTGGACGGCACGCTGCGCGTCGCGTCGCAGCAGCTATGCCGCACGTGCGGGACGCGCTACCAGTTGGGCGCGGCACTCGCGCCGGTGGTCATCCGCAGCCACGGCCGGCCACCTGAGGGTGGCGCCGCAGTCGCTTAGGGGGACAGATGACGCTGGGCGAGCTCTCCTACTACGCCACCGACGTGGGCATGGTGACGCTGTTCATCGGATTCCTGTTGCTGGTCGTCCACACGACGCTGCTGGCGGCCGGCCGGCGCGGCCTCGTGCTGGCACCTGCGGCGGCCGGCGCGGGCGCGCTCGGCGGCACCACGACGCTGACTACGGACAACGCCTCGAGCAGCACGCCGGCCGGCAGCGCGGGACAGGTCTTCGTGTGGACCTCCTTCGTGCTGGTCGGCATCGGCATGGCCGTGCGTGCCTACCTCGTCGGCCGCGGCCCGTGGGGCAACCTGTACGAGTTCAGCGTCGCCTTCTCGTTCGGCATCATGCTCGGCTACCTGTTCCTGTCGCGGCGCTACCCGATCCGCACGATCGCCTTCCTGCCCGTCGGCGTGGCGACCTTCCTGCTGACCTATGCCTTCACCCTGCCGGCGACCATCAGCCCGCTCGTGCCGGCGCTCGACAACCCGCCGCTGCTGACCATTCACGTGGCCATGGCGATGATCAGTTACGGCATCTTCTCGGTCAGTTTCGGGGCGGCGATCGGTTACCTCATCCAGGGCCCGGAGAACCGCGTCACGTGGCTGCCCAGCGCCAAGGTGCTCGACGAGGTCGCCTATCGCGCGGTGATCATCGGCTTCCCGGTCTTCGCCACGCTCATCATCCTGGGCTCGTACTGGGCTTCGATCGCGTGGGGGCGCTACTGGGGCTGGGATCCCAAGGAAACGTCGGCTCTCGTCACGTGGCTGATCTACGCGGTGTACCTGCACATGCGCAGCCAGCGCAACTGGGCCGGCCGGCCGGCCGCCCTGATCCTGGTCATCGGCTTCGGCGCCGTGCTCTTCACCTACCTGGGCGGCAACCTGATCCTGGGCGGCCTGCACAGCTATAGCGGTCTGTAGGACACGCGCGCGGGGGTCATTCGGCCTTAGGCAGTTCACGGCGGCCATGGGTAGGCTTGGACTGAATCCGTCACATTCCGTGGTATTGGTAGGGGCATGACAGCTCGAAGAATCGGCATCCTCACCGGCGGCGGCGACGTCCCCGGACTCAATTCCGTCATCAAGAGCGTGGTCTACAACGCAACCGAGATCGGCTGTGAAGTGATCGGTATCCGGCGCGGCTGGGAGGGACTGACGCACATGCGCCGGGCCGGCCTGCTGAGCGCGGACGGCCGGCTGGACAACGACTACATCCGCCCGCTCGATCGGACCAGCACGCGCACCATCGATCGCACCGGCGGGACGATGCTGCACACGTCGCGCACCAACCCGAGCAAGATGCGCGCGGACCGGCTGCCGCCCCAGTTGTCGGCCGAGCAGGCAGCCAAATATGAGAAGGCCGACGGTATCTACGACCTGACGCCGCTGGTGCTCGACAACATCGAGTACCTGGGCCTCGACCACCTGGTCACGATCGGCGGCGATGACACGCTGTCGTATTCAGCTGCGCTCGATCGCCACGGCGTCTCGCTCATCGCCATCCCCAAGACCATGGACAACGACGTGCAGGGCACCGAGTACTGCATCGGCTTCTCGACCGCGGTTACCCGCGCCAAGGAGGCCATCAACCGGCAGCGCACCACGCTCGGCTCGCACGAGCGCATCGGCGTGTTCCGCATCTTCGGCCGCGACGCCGGCTTCTCAGCGCTGTACACCGCCTATGTCACGTCGGCCCGCTGTGTTATCCCCGAGGCGCCGTTCGACCTCGACCGGCTGCTGCAGGTGCTGGTCGAGGACAAGAAGGCCAACCCCTCGCGCTACTCCTTCGTCATCGCGTCGGAGGGCGCGATGTGGAGCGGCGGCACGCTGGGCGAGTTCGGCGAGGCCGACGCGTACGGCCATCGGCGCAAGGTCGATGTCGGCTTCGCGCTGGCCGACCAGATCATGGCGCGCACCGGTGAAGAGGCCGTGCATTCCGAGCTGACGTATGAGCTGCGCAGCGGCGAGGCCGATTCACTCGACCAGATGGTCGCCATCACCTTCGCCAACATCTGCGTCGACCTCATCCGCGACGGCGGCGTGACGGGGCGCATGACGGCGATCGTCGACGGCAAGTACGCGCATGTGCCGCTGCCCGAACCAGGCCATTCGCGCAAGGTCGACATCGCCACGATGTACGACCTCGAGCGTTTCCGGCCGCAGTACCACAACCGGCTCGGCCGACCCCTGCTGCTGGGTGCGTCGCTGGGCGAACCGGTCGCCGAGGCGGTCTTAGCGGGCTAGCTCAAGCGAACTCTGCCGCGAGTTCACCAACCTGCGGCGAGTTCCCTTGCCAGGGCTTTCCGGATCCCGGGTCGCTTCCTTGCGACGTTGTTAAGCATGCACGGGTCACCCGGGTCTCCCGCCTGCCAAAAGACGCATTGGCCGCCCGACATGTCGTACAGCTCTTTGAATCCGCTCGCCGTGTAACGGACAAATAGCCACTGGCCCAGGGGATTGTTGGCGCCGGTCATTATGGCTCTGAAGTTGGGGACGCCTGCGCCTACGCCCTCAACGATGATCGAGTCCCTGTGTGGGGCGGACGCATCAGGTCCACCGCCGATCAAGCCAGCGAAACTTTGCCCATCCACTCCATATCCATCGGGGTATGGGCCCATGGTGCAACCGGCGATCTCGCACAGCGTTGGGGCAATGTCAATGTTCGAGACCAGGGTCGTGTCCTCCGACACAGACTTGCCGCTGACGGCAGGCCAGCTGACGTACAGCGGCATCTGTGCCGTGTAGGGCGCGATCTTGCCGAGGATGCGATGCGCGCCCCAACCCATTCCATTGTCCGATGACAGGATGAAGATGGTGTTGTCGTAGCGTCCCTCTGCCTTAAGTATCTTGATGTCCCGGCCTAGCCACTCATCAACGGCCAGCAGCGACTCGCAGGCCTTTGTCAGATCCCATCCGTCCGTGTATGAAAGCAACGGCAACTTCCTGACATAGGAAGGCTTGTCTGAGACATCGGCCTCGTTGAAGCTGGCAGGGTCCCAGTTCGGGATGCCGGTACACCGTGGATCACCGCGAAACCGCGGTGCTGCAACTGGTTGCTTCCCATCTTTCTGGTGGTTCTCGTCATAACCGCCATGAGTTGCGTTGGGGGTCAGGTAGGCAAAGAGCGGCCGATCAGTCGGTGCATTCTCGAAGAACGAAATGCTTTCGTCCGCCATGACGTCAACTGAATAGTCGGACGCCCGAAACCCGTGATGTTCTCTCTGGCCGTTTATCCAGAGCGGATACCCAAAATATGGCGGCTCGTCCTTGATCGCCACATAGTCCCAGCCCGGCGGCGTCTTGCTGGCCAGAGCCGACGTACCGTTGAAGTACTTGCCGATGATGCCGGTGTAGTAACCGACCGATTGAAGCTCAGTCGCAATCGTCTCGGTGGGGTCGAATAGTTTGGCGCTGTTTCTCATCACGCCGTTGTGGTCATCGCGTTGTCCCGAAAGCAGTGCAGCGCGTCCGGGGCAACAGAGCGAAAAGTTAGCCCAATAGTTGACGAACGAGGTGCCCTGATCCAAAAAGGTCGCCTTGATGTTCGGGAGTCTTTCGAAGACCCTGTTATCCATTGCTGGAAAGTCGTCAATCAATAGCAGGACGATGCTCGGCTGGGACGAGCGCCCTCCACCAATTGGTGCCGTGGCTGGCCGCGTCGGAGCCTGCCGGCTCGCGCCGGCGTCTCTATCGGCCAGTGCTGGGCTGGCAGGGAGGGATAGCACGATGAGTGCGCCGACGATTGCCAGCCATACCTGGCTTCGGAACGCGCATGACCTGCGCCGCATCCGTTGAGCCTCCCTTCGCGGTAGGCATCGTTGCGAATGCTGGACCGCCCGCGATCGCCCGCCTCTCGACGCAGATGATCGCACCGATAGCAACGCACCTGAAAGCGTCGACGCCCGTTCGGCGCACGGGCTGATTTCCCGTCATCTGCCGCAACGGTCCGGCACCAAGTCAGCGAACGGGCGGATTTCCCGTCATCTGCCGCAACGGTCCGGCACTAAGTCGCATGTGGCCGCCCACAAACGCCCGGGGCAGGCGAATCCGCGCTCGGCCGAGCGTGACCAGGCCCGTCGGAGGGTGACGGGCTCAACTTACCGCCCACCAGTTAGGCAGATGGCGGAAACGCGGGCGTGGCGGGTCGCGCTGGCCGCGCGGGCGCCGAGGCAACCCTGGGCGGGCAGCAACCTTGGCGAAGGCAACCGGGCACGTCAAGCGGGCCGAGCGTGACCAGGCCCGCCGGCCACTCACCAGTCGACGAGCACGCACTCCTCGTCGCCGATCACCTCTGCCGCGTGGCCCGGCTCGATGATCAGGAAATCGCCCGCCGAGGCCTCGACCTGCGAGCCGTCACTGAGGTGGTAGACGATGCGGCCGCTGACGACGTACTCGTGGTGTGAGATCGGGCAGAAATCCTTGCCGACCTTGGGCTTGGCGTTCTTTTCCCAGCTCCAGCCGGGCTTGAGGCGCGATCGCCACACGACGGACTCGCCGATCCGGACGCCCTCTGCATCGCCGTCGCTGCCGTACTCTTCCCTCGCGTCGGGATCTTCGAAGCTCTTGCGGTAGACGGCCATCAGGCGAACCTCCAGCGTGTACTTTTCTGGGCGATGCTACCGCCCACGGACCAGCCCTCGGCCGACACGGTCGCGACCGCCGACTGCTGCCGGCCCAGCGCCGCGGTCGACCCACGCATCGCGCGCCATTTCGACCACCGCCTGACCGAACAGACGGTCGACGGCGAACTGCCGGAGCTGATCGACGTCTCGGCCATGCTGCTCGGCCTGATGGGCGACGTGGCCGCTGCCGCGCCGACCGTGCTCGAGTTGGGCTGCGGCAGCGGCGCGCTGAGCGTCGAGTTGTGCCGCCGCGGGGCGCAGCGCGTGGACGGCATCGACCTGTCGCCGGCGATGATTGCCGCCGCCGGCGAGCGCGCCGAGGAGTCGGGCGTGAGCGAGCGCGCCTCGTTCACCGTCGGCGACGGGGCACTGGTGAGCGTCGCGCCACGCGACTGGGTCGTGCTCGACCGCGTGCTGTGCTGCTACCCCAACCTCGACGCGCTGCTGTCCAACGCGCTGGCCGCAGCGCCGTCGCGCGTGTTGTTCTCCGTGCCCACGTCGCGCGGCTGGCGCGGCCTGTTCAACCGGTTGGCCTGGTTCGTCGCCGACGTGCCCGCGCGGGTGCGGCGCAACTCGTGTCCCACGTTCGTGCACGACATCGGGCGCATAGAGGGCCGACTGCGGGCAGCCGGCTTCGCGCGCCGCGCCGAGGCGCGGCTGGGCCTGTGGTACGCCGCCGCCTGGGACGGCCCCGCGGCGCGCTAGCCCCTCTCAGGCCCGAGTCCGGCAAAGCTCCGACTGGGAGTCGGAATCAACATCCATCCCTGCCGATCTGGCTAGGTCCGCGCCCGGCGCGCGCGCATACCGCGCCTGGCACGTGAACTCGGACGTGTTTTCCCGCAATCCCGTCTGACTTCCGACTGTGGCGCTGAAGTCGGCGCCAAACCGGTGTCTTAGGCCTTCCTCGCGTCGCCTTCGGCGCGAAACCCGTTCGAGTACCGACTGGGAGTCGGAATCCGCCGTGCCCCCGGATGCCCCCTGAACCGCGCTGAAAGCCAGTGCTGCGACGTTCACGCAGGCTGCGCCCACGTCCAGCCGTGCCCACGTCCAGCCGTGGCACCCGCTGGCGCGGCCCATCGCCGGCATGACCCACCACTGGCACGCCCCCAACTCCGCCCTTCTGCGGATGCGACGGGGCCGTGGCAGACGCCGTCGCAGGCCCCCTGGCCAAGGCCCCAGGACGAGGCCCTGCGAACCGTCCACGTGCCGTCCCCACACGCTCCACCGACGCTCCACCGGCTGCCCACCACGAAAATGGTGCCACCACTAGTGCTTGTGGTACGTGCCTAACCAGCAACCCTACATGTTGTGGTTTCCGGCTTGACACCGCCGATGGCCACGCCTAGCATGGGCCGGTTGCGGGCGGCGCCGGCGGACCCCAGGTCGGCCCCGCAGAACGGCCAAGACTGTCGGCCGTGAGAGGCATAGGGAGACGAGGAAAATGGCTCGAGCGACTGGTAGTACGGCAGCCCCCACGACCGATGACGGGACGAAGGTGATTGCCGCAAACCCGGCGCTCAGGGCAATCAAGGTCGGCGCTGCCACCACCGCGGCCGCCGTCGACGAGGCCGTCGACGCGGAGGGTCGCTTCACCGGCAAGGGCGTCAAGGGCCTGACCTTCGAGCGGCGCTGGACGACGCCCGGCGTGCACCCTTACGACGAGATCACCTGGGAGCTGCGCAGCGCGGAGATCAAGAACGAATCGGGCAAGACCGTCTTCGAGCAGACGGACATCGAGGTGCCCAGCTTCTGGTCCCAGCTGGCGACCAACGTGGTGGTCAGCAAGTACTTCCGCGGCCACATCGGCACGCCCAAGCGCGAGCGCAGCGTCAAGCAGCTCATCGACCGCGTGGTCAACTCCATCGCCGGCTGGGCGGAGACGCAGCACTACTTCGCGAGTGACGAGGACCTGCACTCGTTCAAGGCTGAGCTGACGCACCTGCTCGTGCACCAGAAGATGAGCTTCAACTCGCCGGTCTGGTTCAACGTCGGCGTGGAGGAGCGGCCGCAGTGCAGCGCCTGCTTCATCAACTCGGTCCGGGACAACATGGGCTCGATCATGGACCTTGCCAAGACGGAAGCGATGCTCTTCAAGTTCGGCTCCGGCGCGGGCGTCAACCTGAGCCCCATCCGCGGCAGCAAGGAGCGCCTGTCCAAGGGCGGCATCGCCAGCGGCCCGGTCAGCTTCATGAAGGGCTTCGATGCCTTCGCCGGCGTGGTCAAGAGCGGCGGCACCACCCGCCGCGCGGCCAAGATGGTCATCCTCGACGCCGACCACCCGGACGTGCTCGACTTCATCGAGTCCAAGGCGAGCGAGGAGAAGAAGGCCTGGGCGCTGATTGAGCAGGGCTACGACCCGTCGTTCACCGGCGAGGCGTATGGGTCGGTCTTCTTCCAGAACGCCAACCACAGCGTGCGCGTGACGGACGACTTCATGCGCGCGGTGGTCGCGGATCGCGAGTGGACGACGCACGAGGTGACCGGCGGCAAGCCTGCCGGCACCTACAAGGCACGCGAGATCTTCCGCAAGATGGCGGACGCGGCGTGGATCTGCGGCGACCCGGGCATCCAGTACGACACGACCATCAACGACTGGCATACCAGCGTCAACACGGACCGCATCTACGCCAGCAATCCGTGCAGCGAATACATGTTCCTGAACGACACGGCGTGCAACCTGGCCAGCCTCAACCTGATGAAGTTCATCAAGGACGACGGCGAGTTCGACGCTGAGGCGTACCGCTACGCGGCGCGGCTGACGATCACGGCGCAGGAGATCCTGGTCGACAACGCCGGTTACCCGACGCCCCAGATCGAGCTCAACTCACACCTGTTCCGCCCGCTCGGGCTGGGCTACGCCAACCTGGGCGCGCTGCTGATGAGTCGCGGCCTGGCCTACGACTCGGACGAGGGGCGCGCGACCGCCGCGACACTCACCGCGATCATGACCGGCGAGGCATACGCCCAGTCGGCCGTGGTGGCGCGCGACCACGGCGGTCCGTTCAAGGAATACCGCAAGAACGAGCAGCCGTTCCTGCGGGTCATCAAGAAACATCGTGACGCGGCCTACGCCATCCCCGCTGGCGAAGCGCCGCAGGATTTGATCGACGCGGCACGGTCATCCTGGGACGCCGCACTCGAATTGGGCACGCAATTCGGGTACCGCAATGCCCAGGTGACCGTGCTCGCGCCGACCGGCACCATCGCTTTCATGATGGATTGCGACACGACCGGCATCGAGCCGGACATCGCGCTCATCAAGTACAAGAAGCTGGTCGGCGAGGGCTTCCTCAAGATCGTCAACAAGACCGTCCCGTCGGCGCTCAAGAAGCTGGGCTACAGCCCGGTAGAGGTCGAGGACATCGTCCGCTACATCGACGAGCGCGAGACGATCGAGGGCGCGCCCGAGCTCAAGCCGGAGCACCTGTCGGTCTTCGATTGCGCCTTCAAGCCGGTCAACGGGATGCGCTCCATCCACTACATGGGCCACGTCCGGATGATGGGTGCGACGCAGCCGTTCCTGTCCGGTGCCATCAGCAAGACGGTCAACATGCCGGAGGCCGCCACGGCCGACGAGATCGCCGACGTCTACATGGAAGGCTGGAAGCTGGGGCTGAAGGCGATCGCCATCTATCGGGATGGTTCGAAGCGCAGCCAGCCACTGTCGACCGGCAAGAAGAAGGACAAGGACGCGGTCGCAACCGAGCAGTCAGCGGCGGCGGCGGCGCCGGTCAAGGCTGAGCTCACTGGGGAGCCCAAGCCCTATCGGCGCCGCTTGCCGGACGAGCGCCGGGCGATCACGCACAAGTTCCAGGTTGCCGGCCACGAGGGCTACATCACCGTGGGCCTGTACCCGGACGGCAAGCCGGGCGAGATCTTCCTCAAGATGTACAAGGAAGGCTCCACGGTCAGCGGCCTGATGGACACGCTGGCGACGATGACCTCGATCGCGCTGCAGTACGGCGTGCCGCTGCACGACCTGGTCAACAAGTTCGCCCACGTGCGCTTCGAGCCGGCCGGCTTCACCGGCAACAGCGAGATCCCGATCGCCAAGTCGATCGTGGACTACGTCTTCCGGTGGCTCGGGTCGAGGTTCCTGTCGAAGGACGAGCGCGACTCGCTCGGCATCATCACTCGGGAAGATGCCGTTGGCGTGGCCGCCTCGGCCGGGAGCACTCCCGCACGCACATATGGCCTCGACCTCTCCCCTGCCACAGATTCAGAGAAGGGGGAGAATATGCACGTCGGGGAGGTTGGTGGGCCCAAAGCGTCGGCGGTGGCGGCGGATCCTCCTCCTGCTGAGGCGGTCGACGGCACCGACCTCCCCGGCCCCTCCAACGGGCACGCCGGCAACGGTCACGCCAACGGGCATGCGAACGGCGGCGGGTCTTCCCTGCCGATCAAGCCGCTCGACCTGGGCGGCGGCACCAAGGTTGCCTTCAGCGTCAGCGCCGACTCACCCTCGTGCGCCGACTGCGGCTCGATCATGGTGAGGAACGGCAGCTGCTACAAGTGCCTCAACTGCGGCTCCACGAGCGGCTGTTCCTGAAAGGGGTTGAATATGGCCAAGGATGCGCCCGGGATGAGGGGCGAGCGATCACGCAATAGCGACGGCGAGTTGCGCCGCAAACGTGGCGATACCCACGTCAGCACAATCGAGGACCAGTACAAACGCGACTTTGGGGTTCGGTCGGATATGGAGCTCGAGACTCTCTTGCGCGAACGCGGAGCCAGTTCACTGAACGATCTGCTGCACGACAAGTAGTCCTGTCGGCGGCCTACGTCGTGCCATACAGCTGTCACCCGTCACCTCCATGATCGCCTCCGCGAATCCGCTGGACAGCGAAGGAACTGAGATGCATCGGACCAGCCACGTTGTTCGCCAAGGCGACGCTCGAGATCTCAGCTGGATTCCAACTGCTTCCGTCGAGCTTGTGGTAACGAGCCCGCCGTATGGATCACTCAAGGAGTACCCTGACCACCCGCAACAGCTGGGCAACATCGCGGAGTACGAGGAGTTCCTCGAGGAACTAGATAAGGTCTGGCGCGAGTGCCACCGCGTTCTAGTCCCGGGAGGTCGCATCGCATGCGTTGTTGGTGACGTCTGTATTGCTCGACGCAAGGGGGGACGCCATTACGTCCTTCCGCTGTCGGCCGACATCCAGGTTAGGGCGCGCAACCTTGGATTTGATGCCCTCACGCCGATACGATGGCTCAAGGTTGCCAACATCACGTTGGAGGCGTCACGATCGAGTCGGTTCCTAGGCAAACCGAACCTTCCTAATGGAATCGTTAAGAATGATCTCGAACACATAGTCTTCCTTCGAAAGCGCAATGGTTACCGGCGGCCAACGGCGGATCAGGAACGGCGTTCAAGAATTCCGACCGACGAGTACGGGCGGCTGTTCGCTCCGATCTGGAGCGATGTCTCCGGACAGCTGAGACGCGATCATCCGGCGCCATACCCAGTGGAGATCCCGCGTCGCTTGATCAGGATGTTCAGCTTCGCGGGAGATACCGTTCTTGACCCGTTCGCTGGAACGGGGACCACGGCCGTGGCTGCCCTTGAACTCGGCCGACACTCAATTTCGGTCGACGTAGAACCGCGCTACATAGCAACAACTAAGCATCGTCTAGGGATGCGATCGCTTGCGGCTGATGTCATCGCCGAGGGAGATCAGGAGCACCTCGACCTGACCTTGGCTACAGCATGAACGTTCAGCGGGGCACCAGGCGTGGATTACCGGTTACTGACCAAGTTTGAAGAGACCTTCCGAAACGGGCCTTATCGTCATCGAGACTCCCAACTCGGAAACCGAATCGGCGATTGCCTGTTCGACGACCTATACGAGCTCCGACAAGACAGTCGCCTGCGTGGGGACGTGGATGCGGGCCGGTCCGTTCTGAACCCGAAGGGGGTGAGCCCAGGCGTTACTGCTAGGCGAGGCGACGGATCGTTCGGTCCGTTGTTGCCGGGCTATGCCCCACGCCTGCACGTGGGGCATACCGTTCCGATAGGTCCGACGGCTGCGGTTGAGATCGGAGCAGAAGTCAAGATACTCGCGAAGGCGATGATCAAACAGATCGATCGCGTGATTAGCGATCTGTGCGGCCAAGCGACTCACTTCCGATCGAAGAGTCCACACGCGGTATCGGTCGGGTTGGCGGGTGTTAACCACGCCGTCCGCTACCTATCGTTCGAAGGCGATCGCGAGTACCCGACGGGGCAATATGGTCCTCATCCGATCAGGGAAGCCCCAGAGGCAATCCAACGCCTGCGCGTTCGCGCCGACGGCTGCTTCGAGGAATTTCTCATCTTGCCCTTCGTGGCCACGAACGTGCCGCCATACCCGTTCGAATGGGTTAACCGGACGAAACTCGAGGACGAATACGCGGCCATGCTCATCCGCCTGCTCCGTCGATACGAAGGCTAATCAGGCCAATCATTCCGTGACCGGCAATCGACCGGATGAGACGGTGCGGCAGTTCAGGGAGTGGTTCTGGCGGCCGCCGCGGGCGCACGGCGAGATCATTCACGATCGCAGCGTCAGCTTCCTCGAGCTGCTCTATGACCTGGTCTACGTGGCGGTCATCGCCCAGGCGGCCGGTCGGCTGGCGGCGGAGGTGTCGGTCGGGCGGTTCGTCGAGTTCGCGATCGTCTTCACGCTGATCTGGATCGCCTGGATCAACGGCTCGATCTATCTCGAGCTGCACGGCCGCGAGGACGGCCGGACGCGCTCGTTCGTCTTCACCCACATGGGCATCCTCGCCCTGCTGGCGGTCTTCGCCGGCACCGCGACAACCACCGGTGGCGTGAGCTTCGCCCTCGTCTACGTCGCCTTCATGGTCGTCCAGGGCTGGATGTGGAACTCGGTCCGCCGGCTGGACACGCCCGAAGTGGCGCGCGTCACCCTCCAGTACGTCTTCGCCCTGCTCGCCACGGCCGTGCTCATCCTGGTCAGCGCCTTCGTGTCCAACGACGCCCGACTTGTCATCTGGACTGTCGCGTGCGTCGGCTCGATCGGCGCGATGGCCTTCCTGGGCACGCGCTCGCGCTCGTTCCGCCTGAACGTCGTCCCGACCCATTCGATGGTCGAGCGCTTCGGCCTGTTCGTGATCATCGTCCTGGGCGAGGTCGTCTTCGGCGTGGTCGAGGGTCTGTCGCACGCCCAGCAGGACGTCGTGACGATCGGAACCGGCGTCCTGGCGCTGTTCGTCGGCCTGGGCTTCTGGTGGATCTACTTCGACATCGTCGGCCGCCGACTGCCGCGTGAAGGGCGGCGGCAACATGGCCGGCTGGATCATCGGCCACCTGCCGGTCACGCTGGCGATCGCGGCCGCCGGAGCGGGGATGGTCAGCCTCGTCGAGCACGCCCACGAGGCGGTCACGCCCGGGGTGACGGCGTGGCTGCTGGGTAGTTCGGTGGCGCTCGTCCTGGTCGGCCAGGTCATCATCGCCCGAGTTCTGACCGAGTGGGACCGACTGCCCGCCGCCTACCGCTCGCTGTCGATCGCGATGGCCGCCGCTGGCGCCGCCGCACTGGCACTGGGCTGGCTGGCGCCGGCGCCGTGGCTGCTCGCGCTGGCTCTTGGCCTGATCCTGCTCGTCCTGTGGTTCGCCGCGGTGATCGTCTTCATCCGCGCCGACGCGTGGCCGCCGCCCTAGGGCTGGGACAGGTCAGGCGGCGAAGAAGGCCACCTTCGTTCGTGACTTGGCGTCGTACATCGCCTCGTCCGCCCGGCGGATGAGCTCGGCACTCGACATGGGCTCGTCGGCGATCGCGACGCCAACACTCGCGCCCAGGGAGACCGACTCCGTACCCACGGCAAACGGCGCCCGGAAAGCGTCGACGACGCGCTTGGCCACGGCCGAGGCCACCTTTGGCGTGGTCGGTACCTCGAGCAGCACGGCGAACTCGTCGCCACCGAACCTGGCCACCGTGTCCGCTGCGCGCGTTGCGTTACGAAGGCGGACACCCGCCTCCACGAGCAGGGTGTCACCGGCGGCGTGACCGAAACGGTCGTTGACCTGCTTGAAATCGTCCAGGTCGACGAACAGCAGGCCAACCCGGCCGCCGGGCTCGGCACCGGCGACGGCTTCATCGAGCAGGTCGACGAGCACCGCCCGATTGGCCAGGCCGGTCAGGCCATCGACGCTGGCGCGCTGCTCGAGCCGCAGTTCGTGGCGTTTCTGCTCGGTGACGTCCTCGACGATGCCCTCGTAGTACATCGGGTGGCCCAGCTTGTCCCTGACCAACTGGGAGCTGTCGCGAATCCAGAAGATGTGGCCATCGGGGCGGCGGGCGCGGTACTCGATCGAGCGCGCGACGCCGGCGCTTTCGACCGCCTCCTGGAAGCGCGTTCGATCGGCCGGATCGGCGTACAGCTCGACGGCCGCGATGCTGGACAGGTCGTCGGGTGCGCCGAGGCCGAACATCCTTGCGAATGCCGGGTTGGCGTCAAGGAAGCGTCCGTCTGGCGTCGTCCGGTAGATGCCCACCGGCACGCGCTGGACCAGGTCGCGGTAGCGCTCGACCGCGCCGTTGAGGCGGCCGCTCAGGTGGAAGATCACGAACAGCGCGATGCTCATGTTCAGGCAGACGCCAAGGAAGCGGACGAGCATGTCGACCAGCCGCGGTTCTGGGGTCAGCGCGAGCGCCGAGAGCAGGCCCACGAGCGCGCCCACAACCCAGGCGAAGATCGACAGGCGCAGAAGGGTGGGCCGGTCGACGTAGGGAACCGAGATCAGGACGGCCAGCAGCGCGGTCATGGCCAGTGTCGGCGTGTTGTTCCCCGCGACCGCGATCGACGCGACCACGACCAGCAGCCCGCTCGAGACGAGCGCAGCCGCCCGGCCTACCTTGGCGCGGTCGACTCGCCGAGCACCGACGAGCATGCCCGTCCCAAGCGCGCCCAGGCCGACCGACGCCACGCCCAGATCGATCCGACGCTGCTGGATCCACATGAAGGCAAGCAGCACGGCCAGGCCAAACGCCAGGCCGCCGACGATCGTGATCAGCGCTCGAAAGTGGCGCTCGTCCGCTTCCACGCGAGCAGGCCCACGGGTGCGCGGCGCGTGCTCGCTGAGCGTCGCCGCGGTCGCGCCGAACTGGCGCGCCACGGTGGGCGAAGTCGCTGATACCGTGATACGGGCACTCATCGAGCGGCGATGCTAGGCACGACAGGCCGCGCCCGATAGGCACCGATGGGACCCCTGCGGTAGGACTCGCCTCCTACGCCATGGGGTGGCGGTGAGCGCGCCGCCGACGAGCGGGCGCCGCGCTACCGCTCGTGGTCGGCCAAGTGCTGAGTGGGTCAGGCGGTCGGGGCCACTGCCTCAGCCGGCGGCCGTCCCAAGGACCCGGCTTCGCCGCGCGGGCGCAAGCCGCGCAGGCGGCGGACATCGCCACGAGTCGAGACGCCGCGGCTCGCGGCGTTCGCCCTTGAGATCCGCCCCAGCAACAGGGCAACGACCGGCTCGGTGGGTCCCGCGAGGACGATGTCTGCGTCCCGCACGAGACCGCCCACCACGTGCACCCTGCCCTGGGCCGAGACGAGCGTCGTTGCCTGCTGGCCATCCACGTCCAGCTCCACCGTCAGTTCGGCGCGCTTGGGATCGACGCCCTCGAAGCGCGCGATGAACATGTGCCGGATCCAGTTGGGTCGGAACTCGTCTGAGCCGCGCTGTTGTGCCATCAACGGACCGGCCCAGCGCCCCAGCGCGTAGATCGCCTCGTGCAGTCCCTGGCCCCACTCAGTCAGGGCATAGCGGCCATCATCCAGCCGCCGGACCACACTGCGGCGCTCCAGATTTCGCAGCCGGTCCACGAGCAGGTTGCTGGCAACCCCGGGGAGCCCGTCGAGCAGCTCGTTGTAGCGTCGCGGACCGTCCAGCAACTCTCTGACGACGAGTAGCGACCAGCGCTCCCCGACCACATCCAATGCCCTGGCCAATCCGCAGAACTGTCCGTACGACTTCATGTTGTCACCAATTCTACGCTTGACATCCTCCACTTGTCCACTTTATATATTCAACTGCTCACAGCCAGTAGCGAACGACAGCAGAGGTACCCGGACATGGAATACGACGTGCAGGAGGTCGTGAACGACTATCTTCAGGCCGCCGGCAACAAGGACTGGGCTCGACTCGAGCAGGTCGTGCACCCGGATGCGCTGTTCGGCGGGACAGTCAAGGCACAGACTCGCGGAGCTGACGCCTTCGTCCAGGGCTTCCAGAACATCGCGCCCATCTACCTGCGCTACGACGTACGCCAGGTGCTCGTGGACGGCCTCAACGCCGCCGTGCTCTATGACTTCGTGACGGACACACCCGTCGGCGAAGTGCTCTCGGCGGAGTTCCTGACGACGGATGGCCGGCAGATCACCGGGACCACGCTGCTCTTTGACCTTCGACGTTGGCCCGAGGTCCTCGAGGAACTGGCTCGTCGGCGAGCGGCGCGACCGGCGAGTGCCGTTGCGGCGCCTACCGCGGGGGCTTAGGCAGCAGGTAGGGGAGACGCTCAGGGTCGGCGAGGATGTCGAGCTCGGCGATGTGATCGTCCCGGATGGTCATGGCCAGGATGGCGTACAGGCGGTCGCCCGAGTAGACGACGAAGCCGGGCGAACCGTTGACCAGCGCCGGGCGAGCACCACCGACCAGCGAGCGGAAGGCGAGCGCCTGGTGGGCGACGGCATCCGCACCGTGAAGCTCGCGTGAGAGCGCGTGGCCCGGGCCGTAGTCGGCGCGGACGACGACGTTTGGATCGAGGACTTTGAGCAGCGCGTTGAAGTCGCCGTCGCGGGCTGCTGCGAGGAAGGCGGCAATGACGCGGCGGTGCCGAGTCGGGTCCGCGTCGGAGTCGGCCGTCGACCTGCCGCGGATGCGGGCCCGCGCGCGGCTGGCGAGCTTGCGCGTGGCGCTGGGCGTCCGCTCGACGATCGGTGAGATCTCCTCGAACGGCAGGCCGAAGACGTCATGCAGTACGAAGGCCAAGCGCTCCGGCGGGCTGAGCGTGTCGAGCACGACGAGCATCGCCAGGCCGACCGAGTCGGCGGTGAGGGCCGCCTGCTCCGGGCCGGGAGCCGCATCCGGGAGCGACACGATGGGATCCGGCAGATGGACTCCGATCGCTTCCTCACGGCGTGCTCGCCGGGAACGCAGCGCGTCGAGGCACAGCCGCGCGACGACGGTCGTCATCCACGGACCCAGGTTGCGCACCGCGTCTGTGTCGCTGCGCGCGATGCGCAACCATGCGTCCTGGAGCACGTCGTCAGCCTCGCTCACCGAACCCAGCAGCCGGTAGGCGACCGAGCGCAACTGCGGCCGCTGCGCCTCGAAGCGCTCGGCCAGCCAGTCGCCATTGGGTTCGGTCACGTCATGTCGCGTCATTCCGTCAAGGGTTTGACGAAACCAAGGAGGCCAAACGTGACCACAGCCATTCCCCACGACGCACCGGCATTCATCCGATTGTCGGCCCCGATCACCCGCCGCATGCTGCGCTTCGGCGTGCCCATGGGCCCGAACGCCCTATTGACCGTCCGCGGCCGGCGCAGCGGACGCCCCCAGACGGTGCCGCTGGCGATCGCCCAGATCGGCGACCGGCGCTGGGTCGTGGGCACCTTCGGCGACACCAACTGGGTGCTCAACCTGCGCCACACGCCGGAGGCGCAGCTGACGGTCGGCGCGGTCAGCGAGCCGGTTCGTGCGGTCGAGCTGACGGCCGACGAGAAGCTGGTCTTCTTCGGCGACACCCTCCCGGGCTACCTGCGCGGGCTGCCCCTGCGCTGGCGGCTGATGGTCCGCGTTCTGCTGACCACCGCCGCCCCGCAGATGCTCCGCGATCCGGCCAAGGCGGCCGAGACGCGATCGGTCTTCGAACTACTGCCGCTTGACAAACTTACTTAGTACTCACTAAGCTTCCGCGTCATGAACGCGGTACAGGTCAGGCAGAGCGCCGACGAGCGGCGCGAGAGCGTCATCGCCGAGGCCACCAAGGAGTTCGCGGCGCACGGCTATGCCGGTACCTCAACGATGGCCATCGCCCGGCGCGTCGGCGTGTCGCAGCCCTACCTCTTCCAGTTGTTCGGGACGAAGAAAGACCTCTTCATCGCCGCCGTCAGGGAGTGCTTCGGCCGGGTGCGCACCACCTTCGAGTCGGTTGCCCGCGACGCTCGCGCGCAGTCGGCCGACCCCGAGCACGTGCTGCACGCGATGGGCATGGCCTACTGCGACCTGCTGACCGACCGCGACATGCTGCGCCTCCAGATGCAGGCCTACGTCGCGTGCGACGACCCCGACATCCAGCGCGTGGTGCGCGGCGAGTGGACGGCGCTGTACGACGCGGTCGTGCGTGCCTCGGGCGCGGACGACGACGCCATCCACCTGTGGCTGGCCGAGGGCATGCTGATGAACGTCTCGGCGGCGGTCGGCGGGCTCAACCCGGAGATCGACGCCAAGCTCGCGCGGGGTGGTGCCTGGAACCAGTGAGCTACCGCTCCCCTTTTTTGTGCTGCGTACTTAGTGATCGATAAGTAACTGAAAGTCTGCGGAGGAACCCACGCCATGCCTCGGACCCGGAACACTGCCCTATGGACGTTCGCCATCACGGCGATCGCCCTGTTCATGGTCGCCCTCGACAACCTCGTGGTGACGACCGCCCTGCCCGTCATCCGCGCCGACCTCGGCTCGTCGCTGCAGGACCTCGAATGGATGGTCAACGCGTACACGCTGACCTTCGCCGTGCTGCTGCTGACGGGCGCCGCGCTGGGTGACCGCTTCGGCCGGCGGCGCGTCTTCCTCATCGGCCTGGTCATCTTCACCGTTGGCTCGGCGGCAGCGGCGCTGGCGCCGAACAGCACAGCGCTCATCCTCGCCCGGGCACTGCAGGGCGTCGGCGGTGCGATCGTGACGCCGCTGACACTCACCATCCTGTCCGCCGGCGTTTCGGCCGAGCGGCGGCCTTTGGCGCTTGGCGCCTGGGGCGGTATCGGCGGGCTGGCCATCGCAGTCGGGCCGGTCGTCGGCGGCGCCATCGCGCAGGGCGTGAACTGGCACTGGATCTTCTGGCTGAACGTGCCGGTCGGCATCGTTGCTGCCCTCCTGGCCTACTTCCGGCTCGAGGAGACGCACGGGCCGCAGGGACGGCTCGACATCGCCGGCCTGGCACTCGCCAGCGGCGGGCTGCTCGGCGTGGTCTGGGCGGTCATCCACGGCAATGACCGCGGCTGGTTCGATCCGCAGATCCTGGCCGCCTTCGCCGTCGGCGGCACGCTGCTGCTCGCCTTCGTGGCGTGGGAGTTGCGCTCAAAGTCCCCGATGCTTCCGCCGCACCTCTTCCGCAGCCGCGGCTTCACGGCGGCGAACACCGCGTCGCTGCTGATGTACTTCGGGATGTTCGGTTCGGTGTTCCTGCTGTCGCAGTTCTTCCAGGTCGTACAGGGCCTGAACCCGTTCGAGGCCGGCCTGCGTGTCCTGCCCTGGACGGCGATGCCCATCTTCGTGGCGCCCATCGCAGGCGTCCTGAGCGCGCGTATTGGTGCGCGCCCGATCGTCGTCGGCGGCCTGGCCCTGATGTCCATCGGCCTCGCCTGGCTGGCCGCCATCGCCGCGCCCGACGCGCCGTATTCCGCCTTCGTCGTTCCGTTCATCGTCAGCGGCACAGGCATGGGCATGTTCTTTGCGCCGATCGCCAACGTCGTGCTCTCGGCCGTACTGCCGGAGGAAGAGGGCAAGGCGTCGGGCGCCAACAACGCCATTCGCGAGGTCGGCGGCGTATTCGGTGTCGCGGTGCTCGCGGCCGTGTTCACGGCCAACGGCTCGTACCTCTCGCCACAGGCATACGTCAGCGGGCTCATCCCCGCGGTGTGGCTGGGCGCCGCCGTCGTGGCGGTCGCCGCGCTCAGCGCGCTGTTCATCCCGCGGCACGTGGTGGGCGAGGTCGTCGCCGGATCTCTGGTGACCGACGGAGCCGAGACGGGCTCGGCCGAGCAGGCGCCCGCCGGATAACGCGCCCGGCCCCGGCGCGGCTAGGGTTGGCATGATGTCATCCGCCGTGCGGGGCCAGACTCGGTGAGCGGGCGAGGCCGCCACGCCATGGGGCTCTGGGCGGTCGTGGCCATCGGCGTCGGCGGCATGGTCGGCGGCGGCATCTTCGCCGTGCTGGGGCTCGCGGTGCAGCTCGCGCACGGCGGCACGCCGATCGCGTTCGGCCTGGCCGGCGTGATCGCGCTGCTGACCGCATATGCCTACGCCAAGCTCTCCGTCGCCTATCCCAGCCGCGGCGGCACGGTCACCTTTCTCGACCGAGCGTTCGGATCGGGCACGCTCACCGGCAGCCTCAACGTGCTGCTGTGGCTGAGCTACATCGTCATGCTGTCGCTCTACGCGCAGGCTTTCGGCAGCTACGGCGCAACTTTTCTACCCGCTGACTGGCAGGATGCCGGGCGGCATGTGCTGATCACTCTCGTGGTCCTGGGGATCACCGGTCTGAACCTGCTCAGCGCCAACCTGATCGGCCGTGCCGAGACCTGGATCGTGGCCATCAAGGTGACCATCCTGCTGGTCTTCGTCGTCGTTGGGGCAGCGGGCATCCAGTCGGCGAATGTCGCACCGTCTGCCTGGTCCGCCCCATTCGAGCTGGCGGCGGGCGGCATGATCATCTTCCTCGCCTACGAGGGCTTCGAACTCATCGCCAACACCGCCAAGGACGTGCGCGACGTGGCCCGCACGCTGCCGCGCGCCTACTACATCGCTGTGGGCTCGGTGATCGTGCTCTACGTGCTCGTGTCGCTCGTCACCGTCGGCAACCTGCCCGTCGACCAGATCGTGGCGGCCAAGGACTACGCACTCGCGGAGGCAGCCAAACCGTTCCTTGGCCAGGCCGGTTTTGCCCTCATCGCCGTCGCCGCCATGCTGTCCACTGCCAGCGCCATCAACGCCACTCTGTACGGCTCGGCGCGTCTCAGCTACACCATCGCCAAGAACGGCCAGTTGCCGAGGACACTCGAGCGGCCGATGTGGGGCCAGCCCGCGGAAGGGCTGCTCATCACGGCCGCCTTGACGCTGCTCGTAGCCAACGTCCTGGACCTGACCAGCATCGCGACCATGGGTAGCGCCGGCTTCCTGCTGATCTTCGCCGCGGTCAACGCCGCCAACGTGCGCCGCGCACGCGACACGCACAGCCGGGCGTGGATCTCGGCGATCGGCAGCGTCGCGTGCCTTGCGGCCCTGGCGGCGCTGATCTGGGAGACGGCGCGTTCGGCGCCCCAGAACCTATGGGTGCTGGCCGCACTGCTGGGTCTTGCCCTTGCCATCGAGGGCGTTTACCGGCTGGCCGGGCGGGAGATCAGCCGCCTAGCGTGAGCTGACGAGTTCGTCGAGCGGCAGGCGCGCCTGGCCCGGCGGCGCCTTGGGTGCCTGCTCTTCGGTCGTCGGGTGGCCGATGGCCATGATCGTGCGCACGAAGCGCCCCTCGGAAATGTCCAGCAGGCGACCGATCTCCCGGCGGACGTCCGCGCGAACCCAGGTAATGCCCGCACCCAGCCCGAGCATGGACGCCCCGATCAGCACGCGTTCCGCCACACGGCCGTCGTCGTAGGCCAGGCTCGCGTCGTGGGTCTGGGTGTCGGGCAGGGTGATGCCCAGCGCGGCCATCGCCGTGTGCAGGGCGCGCGTCTGCGGTTGGCCGGCGTCGGCGATGCGCCTGATCACGGCAATGTCGCGCACGATCAGAAAACGCCACGGTTGCGAGTTGCGGCTGCTGCCCGACCAGCGCGCCACCTGGGCCAAGGCCTGCAGTTCGTCGTCGCCGACTGGCTCGCTCGTGAACTGTCGGTACTGCCGCGTCCTGATCAACGGTCGAACCAGGTCGGTGGACGTGCTCACGGACGGCTCAGTCCCGCGCCAGGGGCGACCAGCCGTCGCGCAGGATCTGGACCAGTTCGTCGGGCGGCAGCGCGTGCGCGGTCACGCCGTCGCGGCCGATCATCGTGTCGGAAGCGAGCATGGCGTTCAGGACGGCCTCCTCGGTCGCCTCGATGACGGCGTGGAAGAAGCCGTCGATGTGGCTGTCATCGAGCATCGCCAGTTGTTGGGTCGGCCGGCGGGACGGGTCATCCTCCGCCAGGGTCAGGCCGCGGTTGCCGGTCGCGAAGCACAGGAACAGGTCACCGCTGGTGTTGCCGCCGGCGCCGCCCAGACGGCCGACACCCAGGCCGATGCGCTGGGCGACGCGGGCGCACTGGTGCGGCAGCAGCGGCGCGTCGGTCGCCGCGACGACGATGACTGAGCCGGTCTCCTGCGCCGCGTCTCCCTCCGGCAGCGGGATGCGCTCTGGCGTCAGGAACCGGCCGACCGGCACGCCGCCCACGCTGAGCCGCTCGCGCAAGCCAAAGTTGGACTGCACCAGGACGCCGACGGTGTACGTGGGCTCGCCGTCCGCCTTCAGCACGACCAGCCGCGAGGCGCTGCCGATACCCGCCTTGAAACCGAACGACACCATGCCCGTCCCGCCGCCGACGCTGCCCTCCTGTACCGGACCGCGCTCGATGGCGGCCAGTGCGTCGAAGACGTGCTCGCGCGTGACGTGGAAGCCGTTGATGTCGTTGAGCCGCCCGTCCCAGGTCTCGGCTACCACCGGCAGACCCAGGGCGGCGCTCTCCGGCCCGCGCTGGTCGATCTCGTACTGGATCAGCGCGTCGCGCACCACGCCCACGCTGTGCGTATTGGTGATCGCGATGGGCGACGTCAGCAGGCCGTTCTCGCGCACCCATTCGAGGCCGGTCATCTCGCCGTTGCCGTTCAGGCGATGCGGCGCGGCGAAGACGGGCTCGTTCCAGATGTCGCCGTCGTGCGGCGCGATGACGGTCACGCCGGTGCGCACCGGACCCCGGCCGACGACCAGCTTGCCCTCGCCGGAAATCAGCGTCCTATGGCCCACGCCCACGCCGGCGACGTCGGTGATCGCGTTGTGCGGCCCCGGCGCCATGGTGCCGATGCGAATGCCCAGGTCGCGCGCCCGCGGCCGGCCGGATCCCGTCATGCGGACAGCCTAGCGGGCTCGGTCCGGCAGGGGCGATGGAGCGATCAGGCAGTCGGAGACGCGACCGGCGATCCGGACGGCGTCGCTGCCGTCGAATCGCGGACCGGGTTGTAGGTCGTGCTGTACCAGCCGAGCGTGCCGGACTGCCTGAGGGCCCGCGGCGTGAGGTCGATCAGCGCATTCCGGACGGATAGCGCACCACACCTCCAGTTGTGGACGGCGGCCGCGTGGCGATCGGCTCAGGCGGTGCGCTTGCGCTCGAGGCCGTCGAGGATCAGGTCCAGGCCGAACTCGAATTCGTCGATACCATCGGGTCGGTCGGCGAGGTGCACGCCGACATGCTCCATGAAGTAGTGCAGATCGGCTGCCGGCAGCCCTGACGCGACATCGCCGGCGAGGTCGGGCGCCATCTCGGCGAGCTCGAGGATGGGCAGCACCCACAGCACGAAGCCGACGATGTGGCTGTCGAGCGCGTGGTAGCCGTGGTGCGTCATCGTCGGCGAGAAGCCGGCCGTGCGCAGCCGGCCGAGGATGCCGTCCATCCACTCCAACTGGTCGCGCGAAGGCATCGTTGGCTCGCCGAGCAGGCGCGCTGCCCACCTGTGGCCCAGCAGCACGTCCTTGGCGGAGATCGATGCACCGCGCAGGTCGGCGCGCCAGTCAGGGCCGTTGGCTGGCCGTGCCATCTCGGCGAACACGGCAGCGAGCATGCCCGCGAGCAATGCGTCCTTGCTGGCGAAGTAGTGGTACAGGCTCATCGCCTCGATGCCCAGCTCCTGGGCCAGGCGACGCATCGACAGGCCGGCGATGCCGCTCTCGTCGGCGACGCGGATGGCGGCCGCAATCACACGCTCACGGCTGAGCGGATCGCGGTGGCGGCGTGGCTTGACGACCCGAGTTGGCAATCCGGATACTCCCGATCCTTGACAGACTTACGCTGTACGGCTAGCCTTCCTAGCGAATACCTTACAGTGTACGACCTAAGCGCGGAGTACGCCCATGAAAGCCATCCGCCAGCGCGGCTACGGTCCCCCCAGCCGGGTGCTCAGGCTCGAAGAGGTCGCGGTGCCCGTTCCCGCCGACAACGAGGTCCTGGTACGCGTCCGGGCGGCGTCCATCAACTCGGTCGACTGCCGCAAGGTGCGTGCCGATCCGATCCTCGTCCGGCTGATGATGGGCCTGCGCGCGCCGAGCGAGCCGGCCGTCGGGGCCGATGCCGCAGGGGTGGTCGAGACAGTCGGCTCGGCGGTGACCGAGCTGCATGTCGGCGACGAGGTCTACGGACACGCCGGTGGCGCACTCGGCGAACTGGTGGCGGGCGAAACGTTCGTGGCCAAGCCCAAAAGCCTGACCTTCGAGCAGGCGGCGGCCGTGCCCACAGCGGCCGTGACCGCTCTCCAGGCAGTGCGCGAGCTGGGCGCGGTGAAGGCAGGAATGAAGGTGCTCATCAACGGCGCCGGCGGCGGCGTGGGCACTTTCGCCGTCCAGATCGCGAGGGCTCTGGGCGCCCAGGTGACGGCCGTCACGCAAGCCGACAAGGTCGACCTGGTCCGTTCGCTGGGTGTCGCCGATGTGCTCGATCGCATCACGGAGGACTTCACGCGCCGTACGCGAGCCTTCGACCTCATTGTGGACATCGGTGGCGATCGCTCACTGGGGTCGACCCTGCGCGCGCTCAAGCCGGGCGGTCGAGTGGTGCTCGTCGGCGCCCACAGGGGTGTCCTCCGCCGCATGGTCACGGGCAGCCTGCGACGCCGCCTCTTGAAGCAGCAGGTTGGGTCACTCGTTGCTCACGTAGGGACGGAGGAACTCCGCGCACTCAACGAGCTGATCGAGGCCGGCCAGCTGATCCCGGCCATCGACCGAACCTACCCGCTCGACGAGGCGGCCGCTGCGGTCGCCTACGCGGAGGGCCAGCAGGCAGCCGGCAAGGTCGTCGTCAGGGTTAGCTGAGGGCGGTCTGGTCGCGCAGCGAACTCGGCGCCTGCCCCCGGGCCGGTTGGCTGAGCTCGACGATGCGGCCCTCGACCGGTCCCGCGTCGGGGTACTGCTCGTGGTGCGCCACGCCGATATCCGCGAGGCCGAGCGCGACAGCCGCGGCGTCGGTCAGCAACAGGTAGGGCCGCGCGCCGATCTGGTCGCGAACGGTGTTCTTGAGCAGGCGATGGGCGATGTTCACTGCCGGCCCCAGCAGGTCGGTGCGCGCCCCGACCGTCTGGCGCACGGCGTGCCCGCGGTGAAGGATCATCTTGAGGTCGAGGTTGGCCACGAAGGGGCACGCGGTGCAGATGTGGTCACTGGTGGGAATGGCCCTGGTGCGGTTTTCGATGAAGGCCCGGTACAGCGCCCCGAGCTTCGTCAGCACCATGTCACCCTGGCTGTCGAGCATCGGCGCCGGTGCCGCGGCAAAGACGGCATCGCCCTCGAGCTTGATCAGTTCGAAGTCGGGCCGGGTGCCTTCGATCACTCCGTCCAGCAGCGCTCCGAGCACGGAGTAGCCGCCCGGTATTCCGGCACTGAAATCGACCCCGTGCACCTGCTCGACGTCGTTCATGAAGCCGGTGTAGCCGGAGATGTCGGCCAGCAGCAGGTAGCGCTCACCCGCGGCCGCATCTGATCCTGCCGGTGCCCAGGCCTGCCCTGCTCGCTCCATGTGCTCCTACGCGATCCTGGCCTCTATGCCGAACGCTGAGTATGCACGCGGGGCGGCTTTCTCGTGGTGAGCGTCAGTGCGACCGCCCTGACCCGGCCGGCGGTTCCTCGCCCAGGAAGTGGCGCAGGCTGGCACGCCAGAGGGCTCGGCCGTGGAAGGACACGTCCGGCCCGAGCGCGGTCGGCCCGCCGTACCAGACCAGGGTCTTGAGCAGCGGCGTCATCTGCATGCCGTATAGCTCCATGCACGCCTCGGGCCGGACGCCCGGCCACGAGTAGCACGACACCACAGTTCGTCGGTTGGCCGTCTGGATGACGGACGGCAGGCGGGCCCAGGCCGGATCATCGGGGCCGAATTCCCACTGGTCCAGGTTGCCTTGCGGAATGCCCTCGATGCCGCGCACGACCGGCGGGTCGTCGTCGAGCAGGTACGGGTCGACGGCCAGGTCGCACACGATCGCATGCTCCGGCAGCCAGCCCAGCCAGGCATTGGGCAGCAGCGGCTGCGACGTGTCGCGGCGCGCGGTGGCATCGACCAGGATGTCCGTCTGGCCAAGGCGGCGGCGGAAATAGGTCTCATCGCCGGATAGGTTCTGGTCGATGACCACCACCTCGACACCGGGTAGACCCTCGCGCATGATGCGCTGGTTGCGTGCGTCGTCGCCGCCCTTGACGGCCCATTCGATGGCCTGCTTGCCAACGCCACCCGCGCCGATGACCGTGACGCTGAGCGGCGGACGATCGGCCGAGAGCAGCGGCGGCCAGCGCCGCTCGAGGGCGTCGAACGCGGCAGCGAGCCCGTTGCGGGCGACGTCGCGCAGGTTCTGGACCAGCCGCTGGCCGTTGTCGCCGGTGATCATGTCGAGCGCCACGGCCTCGATGCCCAGGCCGCGCAGCAGCTCTACCCGCTCCGGCCGGGTAGCGAAGTGGAGCATCGACAGCAGCATCGCGCCGTTGCGGAGCAACTCGTACCGCCCCTCAGGTGCCCGCAGCACGACCACGATGGCCTGTGCGTAGGCAGTCGCCTCGTCGACGATGTGCACCCTGGACGATGCCGCCCGGTAGGCGTCGTCCGGGTAACCCATGGCGGCGCCGCTGCCGGCCTCGACATAGACGTCGACATCCATGTCCGCCAGCAGGCCGATGAGCGGCGGCAGGAACGCGCGCCGCTCGCCCGGCTCGTTGTACATGCGCGGAAAGCCGAACGTGAGTTGGCTCATCGAGGTCAGTGAAGCCGTTCGACCTGATTGTTGATCGCGCCGGTGGCACACGCCAGGGCCGCTTCATCCGGATGGACGAGGTCGGTGATGATCGGCTTGAGACCGGCTGCCACGATGCGGTCGTAGGCGCCCTGGCCCATCCCGCGCGCGACGACGTACTGGCAATCGGTGATCGTGGCGAGCATCTGATCGTGGCGAGCGTGCGCCGCCGCGCTGTCATGCGATCCGTCGTCGGCGGCGTGGCGCTCACCCTCGAGGTGCGGCGCCGACTTCGGACGAATCTCGCGGCCAACGATCTCGCCACCCTCCACCGTGACTACCGCGTATGCGCGGGCTCGTCCGAAATGCGCGCTGATGGTCTGACCATCATCGGTGACAAGCGCGATCTTCATCCTGTTCTCCTGGTCTCGCCAAATGAAAAAGCCGCCCGCATTGCTGCGGACGGCCTTGTCTGTCGCTGAGTTGCGCCTAAGCGGCGTGGACTCGGCTGGCACGAGGACCCTTGGGGCTGTCCTCGACCTCGAACTCGACCTGCTCGCCGCCGGCCAAACGGTCGAAGTCGAGCGTGGAATTGAGTGAGTTGCGGTGGAAGAAGTATTCCTTCGCGTCCGCGGTGGAGATGAAGCCGAAGCCGCGATCGGCGACGACCTTCTTGATGGTACCGGTGGTCACAGTGACCCTCCAAACGTCTTCTCGAACACAACTACTGACGCACGATCTGTTCGAGAAGGGGTCGATCACACGGAGCCACCGCACAACACGGCGCCCAGTAAGGATAGCGCACTCGGCCCGATCGCGTACCTAGGCGCCCAGCGACCCGGTGCGTCAGTGGCGCTGGGCGACCTGGGCAGTGCAGTCCGAGCAGACTTCGGTGAGCCCGGCGAGGTCTGCCCGCTCCTCCGAGTTGGGATAGTTGCGGCCGCAGAAAGTCCGGTGGCCGATGAGCTGACCGTCGCTCCAGCGCTCGGCTGCGGCGATGTGCCAGATGTTCTCGTACTTACCGCGCAGACCAAACGGCGGCTCTGGACGCATGTCTTCTGCCATTGGTCGAGTCTACGCGCAGGCCCTCCCATCCCACGGGCTAGAATTGCCGCTGCAGCATGGACGTTAGAGAAGGACACGTGGTGGTCGAAGGACCAGCCCTGGCGTCTACACCGCCGGCGGGGATGGATTCGCTTCGCGCCCTGGTTCTCCTGGACCGCCCGCTGGTGGTAGATCTCATCGAGTTGACGCTCAACCACGGCCTGTTCGTCGTCCGCGCGGCGCGCAATCTGGACGAGGCCGAGACGATCCTGGCCGAGTGGCGCCCACACATGGCCGTGATCGACATGGACCATGACGACAGCGCGCCGCTGATGAAGTCTCTCGCCGCCACCACCGCCCTGACGCGGAACGCCACGCCGGTGCTGGGGCTTACCCGACGCGGCGACCTGCGTACGAAGCTGACCGCGTTCGACCTGGGCGTGGACGACATCCTGACCGTGCCCTTCTCGCCCGAGGAACTGCTCGCCCGCTCGATGGTCATCAGCCGCCGTGCGCTGGGGACGGATCGCCCTATCGTGCCCAAGATCCGAATCGGTGAGGTCGAGATCGACATCGTCCGCCGCGAGGTGCGCGCCGGCACGTCGATCATCCACCTGAGCGGCATCGAGCAGAGCCTCCTCTATCTCCTTGCCAGCCGAGGCGGCCGGGTCGTTACCAGGGACGAGATCATGGACGCCATCTGGGGCACCGATTTCGTGTCCGAGAGCAACGTCGTCGATCGCCACGTGCGCAGCCTGCGCGTGAAGCTCCAGAACGACTACCGCCGTCCACGCTTCATTGCCACCGTCCCGGGCAAGGGCTACCGCTTCATCCCCACCTTCTCCAACCGGGGCTGGGTGGATGAGGAGGGCTCGAGCGAAGCCGCCGCGCACTGAGGCGTCGCACGCAGAATCCCGGGCGCAGGCACATTACGGACCGTAATGACACCCACCGCCTGCGCCTGCAGACTTGGTTCAGAAAACCGAATCAACCAGCTTCGCGTCCCTCTCGCGAAGTGATCGCAGCCGCCGAAGTGGGGCGGCCAGCGGGACAATGCGGTTCGGTCCGGGCGCGGGCCGACCGCCGGGGCCCCGTCGCGGGTCGGCTGGTGAGTGTGCTGTCTGTTGCCTGGGGGCCCAGCGGCCGACTGCACTGAAGGCAGACGCGACGGGGCTCCGCCTTAACTACTGAACGGAAGGCCGGTACCAGATGGGTTTCATTTCATGGATCGTGGTCGGCGCAATCGCCGGCTTCCTGGCCAGCATGATCATCGGCTCACGCGGCGGCCTGCTGATGATGGTCGTGCTCGGCGTCATTGGCGGCGTGATCGGCGGTTTCGTCGCCTCGTCGGTGCTCAAGATTGGCTCGGTCGACGGCATCAACGTCGAGAGCGTTGTCATCGCCACGATTGGCGCGATCGCGGTCATCGCCGTGATGAACTTCATCACCCCCAAGCGCGGCCTACTGCGCCGCTGACCGATCAGGACACCCGATCAGAACAACTGTTCGGGTGAACCTGTTACTCTTCGATCTCCTCGTGTTCGTTGGGCGCTCCGGTCTGCGCCCCGGTTCGTTCCGTTCGACCTCGACCCACCAAAAAATGAGCCCTGACCGGGCCCCGCACAAGCGGGAGGGCCTCGTCAGGAGCTATTCCTCTCATGTCTTTCACTGAACTTGGGCTGACGCCCGAGCTTCTCCGCGCCGTGGCCCAGCAGGGCTACACCGAGCCCACGCCGGTCCAGCGCGAAGCCATTCCCCACGTCCTCGGCGGCCGTGACCTGCTCGCGGGCGCACAGACTGGTACCGGCAAGACGGCGGCCTTCGTGCTGCCCATCCTGCAGCGCCTCAACGCGCGCACGGACCGCAACGCCAACGGCCGGCGGCCGATCCGCGTGCTCGTGCTGACACCTACGCGCGAGCTCGCGCTGCAGGTCGAAGAGAGCGTCCGCACCTACGGCGCGCAGCGGCCGGTAATGTCGGCCGTCATCTACGGCGGCGTGGGCTACGACGCGCAGGTTCGCCGCCTGCGTCAGGGTCCGGAGATCGTCGTCGCCACGCCGGGTCGGCTGCTCGACCTGGTCAACCAGCGCCTGATCGACCTGTCACGCGTCGAGGTCCTCGTACTCGACGAGGCCGACCGGATGCTCGACATGGGCTTCATCCACGACATCCGCAGGGTGCTCGCACTACTACCCGTCGAGCGCCAGAATCTGCTGTTCAGCGCCACCTTCTCGGCCGAGATCCGCGCCCTTGCCGCCGACTTCCTGAAGGCCCCCGCCTACGTCCAGGTCACGCCGCGCAACACCGCCGCCGAACTCGTCCGCCAGGTGGTCATGCCCGTCGATCGCAGCCGCAAGCGCGAGCTGCTCAGCCATCTGGTCACGTCCGGGCGCATCTACCAGGCGCTCGTCTTCACGCGCACCAAGCACGGCGCCGATCGGCTCGCCCAACAGCTCGGCCACGACGGCATCAGCGCCGTCGCCATCCACGGCAACAAGAGCCAGCCGCAGCGCGTGCGCGCGCTGAACGACTTCAAGCGCAACAAGGTGGCCATCCTGGTCGCCACGGAGGTTGCCTCGCGCGGCCTGGACATCGAGGCGCTGCCACACGTCGTCAACTACGAGCTGCCCATGGTCGCGTCCGACTACGTGCATCGCATCGGCCGCACCGGCCGGGCGGGCACGGACGGCGACGCCATCTCGCTCGTGTGCGTCGACGAGCAGCCGCTGCTGGCCGACATCGAGCAGCTGCTGGGCCACCGTGTTGAGACGGAGATCATCCCCGGCTTCGCCCCCGACCGATCGATCCGCCCGCAGGCCATCCAGCTCCGCACCGGCGGTGGCCGATCCCGGGACGGTGCTCACCGCCAGGGCCGACCAGCCTCGCCGGCAGCCGGCGCCAGCGTTGGCAGCCGGCCCAACCGGCGCGTCCAGCCCGGCGGCACCATCGGCCGCCCGATGGCAATGCCCGGGGAGCGCCTTTCCCGCTCCGCTTAGGGGATCGACTATCCGGTCACGCGAGAATGCTCCACGGCGAAGGCAAGCTCATGCCCCACGACCGAATCCTCGAGCGCGCCCGGCACCAGGTCCGGCCGCTTACCCGCACGCTTGTGCGTCAGCCCGGTGACAAAGGCGTCCAGCAGCCGATCATCGCCGCCGCCGTGGCCATCACCGGCCAGCTCGACGGGTACGTCGGCGGGCGGCGCGGCTGACCCGGGCGTGAATGTGCGCACGCCAACCGGCCGGTCAGCAGGTCTGCCTCGATCTCGCCGGCCGTGCCCATCAGCCGGATCGACCTGCTCATCTCCGCAGTGAAGGCCGACACCGTCAGCGTGGCAGTCACCTCGTTGGCGAACTCGATGATTGCCACCTGGTGGTCGACCACGTCGTTGTCGCAGCGGTAGACGCACCGCCCGTAGGGGCCGGTCGCCAGCGCATCGCGGATGCCCGCTTCGCTCTGGTCGGGCGTGACGGCGCTCCGCCAGCCCGCCAGCGTCTGCGGCTCGAGATAGAAGGCGACCGCGTCGAACGGGCAGGTCGCCTGGACCGGGCAGCCGTCGGTGCAGCGGTTGGGCGCGCCGGGCGGCGCGTTCTCCGAACGGAAGTGCGCCAGCGAACCGAACGACGACACGTTCGTCCAGGCACTGCCCGCCAGCCAGGCAAGCACATCCAGGTCGTGGCACGCCTTGGTCAGGATCAGCGGCGCCGTCTCGTCGGAGCGGCGCCAGTTGCCGCGCACGTAGCTGTGGGCGAAATGCAGGTAGCCGATGTTCTCGACGTGGTCGATGGTCATCAGCCTGCCGATACGACCCTCGGCCAACAGGCGCGCGATCGCCTCGAACAACGGCGCGTGGCGCAACGGGTGGGCGATGGTCATGCGGCCGGTCGACGTGCGTGCCGCGGCGAGCAGCCGGTCTAGCTCTTCGGCCGTGCGCGCGACCGGTTTCTCGAGCAGCACGTCGCGCCCGAGTGCCAGCGCGGCGATGGCCGGCTCGGCGTGTGCCCAGTCGGGCGTGGCGACGATCACGCCGTCGGTCGGCGGTCCGTGTGCGAGGAGGTCGGACCAGTCGGCAAAGCGCGCCGTCTCGGGGATGGCGTGCTCGTCGGCCAAGCGCTTGCGGCGGCCGACGTCGGGCTCGGCGACCGCGCTCACGCGAATCTTCCCAGCGTTGGCCAGGCAGTAGGCGCCGTACGTCAGCCGGCCACGCATCCCCGCACCCAGGATGGCAACGCTGACCGGTCCATGCGTGCTCATGCGCCAGAGGCTAGACGACGAGCGGCCCGCGGTTGTGGGCGGTTCGGCCCTACGTGCGCCGGTTGCCGTCACGGACGATCGGGCAACCATGACCGAACACAATCCCCGGCGCCGAACCGTCCTCGCCGCGTTTGCCCTGATCGCCTCGTTCGCACTGGGCGCCTGTGGCAGTGCGGCGCCAGCGGTGGTTCCGAGCGTCGGCCCGAGCGCGACGGCACCGGCGGTCCTGCCGCTTTCCGTCAGCGTCGCGGAGACCGCCACCCTGCGCGACGCCGGCGCGTACATCATCGACGTGCGCGAGCCGAGCGAGTGGGCAACCGGCCACATCCCGGGCGCCACGCTCATCCCGCTGGGCGAGATCGCCAACCGTACGAACGAGGTGCCGCGCGACCGCACCGTCATCACCGTGTGCCACACCGGCAACCGCTCGGCGCAGGCACGCGACATCCTGCGTCAGGCCGGTTTCACCAACGTCACCAGCATGACCGGCGGGATGACCGACTGGATAGCGGCCGGCCTGCCGACCACAACCGGCTCCTAGACCTCAGTACTGCGCCGTGCGGGCGGACGCAGGAGCACGGCCAGGAAGCCGGCGAGCGTGACGGCCGTCAGGATCGGTATCGCCGCCTTGGCAGCCCTGGGCGGTAGCACCAGCTCGAACATCGGCACCGGGTCGCCCAGCTCACGCTGGAAAGGTCCGAACGGACAGTCGCCGCGGCCGACGACGAGGGCGATCCCCTCCGCGCACAGCACCGCCACGAACAGCGCCAGGGCGCGGTCGCGCCGGCGCCGAATTGCTGATAGCCAGACATAGGCCAGTCCGGCGAGGTTGAACGCGCCGAAGAGCGCGTGAGCGGCGCGAAACGCCTTTGCTGGAGCTGGCAGTTCGGCCCACGAGACGCGGCGGTCGGCGGCTGGATGAATTAGAAGAGCCGCCCGTATCGCTGCGGGCGGCTCTGCTGGATCCGGGTTGGATCAGGCGGCCTGGACGCGACTCGCGCGTGGCCCCTTGGGACTCTGCTCGATCTGGAACTCGACCTTCTCGCCGCCAACCAGGCGGTCGAAGTCGAGCGACGAATTGAGCGCGCTCCGGTGGAAGAAATACTCCTTGGTGTCGTCGGCCGTGATGAAGCCGAAGCCGCGGTCGGCGACAACCTTCTTGATGGTGCCGGTGGCCACTATGACCCTCCAACGTCTTCTCGAACTGACTACTGCTGTCGCACGATCCGTTCGAGAAACGCGATCACACGGAGCCACCGCGCTTTGCGGCGAGCCGCCATCTTAGCGTGACTGTCTAGATGGATCGCTGGTAACTGCGGAACGTCCACGTCGCCCACGCGGTGGTGGCGAACGCGAGCACGGCCAGAGCGGCCATGCGCGGCAGGACGAACGACCAGTCCGGGTTGGCGGCGAGCGCTTCGCGGCCCGCTTCGACAGCCCAGTTGACCGGGTTGTACATGGCCACCGTCCTGATCCAGTCGGGCGCCAGGTTGAGCGGCAGGAACGCGGCCGACAGGAACGTCAGCGGCAGCGTCAAGAGCGTGTTGATGCCGATGACCGACTCACGCTGGCGGAGCATGATCGCCATCGCGTCGGAGAGGCCGGCGACGGCCGCACCGATGAGCATGGCGCACAGAGTCAGCGCCCCGTAGCCGACAAGGCCGCCGTCGAACTGCGCGCCCAGCAGCAGGGCCAGGCCGCCAATGATCGCCGCCTGGATGGCCAGCGACACGACCTCGTAGAGGTTCAGGCCGGCGATGATCGCGCCGCGTTGCACGGGCGTGATCAGCATCCGGTCGATGATCGAACGGTTGAGGTCCTCGATGATCGACATGCCGCTCCAGCCACAGGAGAACAGGGCGGTCATGACCAGCACGCCGGGTACGAGGTAGTCGAGATAGCTGCCCGACGTGGCGAAGCCGGGGATCTCGGTCACGCTGCGAAACAGCGCACCGAAGAGCAGCAGCCAGATCACAGGCTGAACGAGATAGATGCCGACGAACCATGGCTGGCGGAAGAAGAAGCGCAGGTGCCGTCCCGTGATCCGGGCGGTCTGGCTGGCGAGCGCGGTCATCGGGCGGCCTCCTGGGTCTCCGGCCGGTACGTCCGGCCGGTGTGCTGCAGATAGACGTCGTCGAGCGATGGGCGGGCGACGGTCACCGACGCGACGCCCAGCCCGGCCGCATCGAGCGCGGCAAGGACGGTGGGTACGGCGCGCGCGCCATGGCTGGCGCGCGCGCGCAGGGTGCGGCCTTCCTGGACCGGGTCGCGCAGCTCCGCGATGCGCTCGAGCACGGCCGTTGCCCGGCGGTTCTGAGCAGGCTCGTTCAGCTCGACCACGATCGAATTGCCCTGCAGCGCGCTCTTGAGTTCATCTGGCGCGCCGCGGGCGACGATCCGGCCGCGATCGATGATCGCGACCCGGCCGGCCAGGCGGTCGGCCTCTTCGAGGTAGTGAGTAGTGAGCAGGATGGTCAGCCCTTCGGAATTCAGCCGGCGGACCTCCGCCCACAGCTCCGAGCGCGCCTCGGGATCGAGGCCGGTGGTCGGCTCGTCGAGGAACAGGACGCGCGGCTCATGCACCAGGCCGGTGGCGACGTCGAGCTTGCGCCGGCTGCCGCCCGACCAGGTGCGGACGATCCGGTCTGCGTACTCAGACAATCCGAATGCCGCCAGCAGCCCGTCCACTCGTTTGCGGAGCTGCGCGCCGCCCATGCCGTACAGGCGGCCCTGCAGCAGCATGTTCTCGCGGCCCGTTGCCTCCGGGTCAACGGCGCCGTTCTGGCCAACGACGCCGATCAAGCGGCGGACGCGCTGCGGCTGACGCACGACATCGTTGCCCAGCACGCGCGCGACGCCGGCATCGGGCCGGGACAGGGTCGTCAGGATCTTGACCGCGGTCGACTTGCCCGCGCCGTTGGGACCCAGCAAGGCGTAGATCGTGCCGCTGTCGACGCTGAGGTCGACACCGTCGAGTGCCCTCACCTTGGGTGGATACGTCTTGACGAGGCCCTCCGCCTCGATCCCCACGCTATCATTCGGGCCAGACATCCTCACTCCTCATAAGTCTCTTATCTGCTAAGATGTTCACATCATGAACGACATCGCGCGGATCCGTCAAGTGGTCCGCAACGCAACCTATGAAGAGGCCCTCGCCGAGCGGCTGGGCATGAACGTGACCGACCTGCGCTGCCTTGAGATGGTTCTCGCCGAACCGGGTGTGAGCGCGGGCCGGCTGGCCGAGCAATCGGGCCTGACCACCGGCGCGGTCACCGGCGTGCTCGACCGGCTCGAACGGGCCGGCTACGTCGAGCGCCGGGCCGACCCGCAGGATCGACGCCGGGCGGCAATCGCGCCAACGCAGGCGGCGCAGGAGGTGCGTGATGCCCTCAGCCGGATCGACGACACCATCACCAGTGTGCTGAAGAACTACTCGGCCAGTGAGCAGCAGGCCATTCGCACCTTCCTCGACGCGACGGCCGCCGCTGTCGGCCGCGACACCGACGCGCTGCGCGCGAGTGTCCGCGGTGGCTTCGTCGGCCAGGGTTACCAGGCACCGCTGGGCGACGCCACGCGCGGCCGCTTCGTCTTCGTCAGTGGTGCGCCACGGCTATCCATGAACATCGCGCCGCTCGGCCCGCGGGCGGCCGCGCGCGTGATCGTCGAGCCGAGCGCGTCGCGCCTGAGCTTCGAGGGTCGCGCGCCGCAGGGCGACCTGGTCGGCGTTTCGTTCGACGGCCCCCTCCCCGACGTACGCGCCGCGGGAGGTGTGGTCAACGTCCGTTACCAGCGTCGCGCGTTGGCCGCGTTGAGCGCGCGCACGGCGCGCGTGGTCCTGAGCGACGCGCTGCCGTGGGCAATCGAGCTCGAGGGCGGTCTGACCGACCTGAACGGCTCGCTGGCCGAGGTCACCTTGGAACGACTGGAGATCAACGGCGGTGCCAACCACATCGACCTGGACCTGCCCGCCGTGACGGGCACGACGACCGTGCGCATCGACGGCGTCGTCAGCAGCGCACGACTGCGCCGGCCACGCGGCGTGCCGGTGACGCTGCGCGTCGATGGCGGCGTGTCGCATCTGACCTTTGACGGCCAGCGCTACAGCCAGATCGGCGGGGAGCGCCGGTTCATCTCAGACGGCTTTGCCGGCAGTAACGCACGTTACGAGATCGAGGTCGTGGGCGGGGCCAGCAGACTGGCGATCGTCACGTTGAGCAGATGAGATTCTCGGCCGGCGTCTTCGACCTGGGCGGCGTGCTCATCGACTGGAATCCGCGCCACCTGTACCGCAAGCTGTTCCCCGGCGACGAGGCCGGCATGGAGCGCTTCCTGGCCGAGGTGTGCACGCCCGCCTGGAACCTTGAGCTCGATCGTGGCCGCACCTTCCAGGAGGCAATCGACGAGCTGAAACTGGAGCACCCCGGTCACGCCGCGCTGATCCAGGCCTACTGGGATCGCTGGCCGGAGATGCTCGGCGAAGTGGACCAGGCTACGGCGCAGATTGTGCGCGAACTGCGCGAGGGCGGACTGCGCGTGTATGCGCTGAGCAACTGGTCGGCCCAGACGTACACCACCACCCGCCACCTGGTGCCCGAGCTGGCGCTTTTCAATGACGTCCTGGTCTCGGGCGAGGCGCGCCGCATCAAGCCCGATCCGGAGTTGTTCGCCGTCGCCTGCCGGCGCTTCGGCATCGAGCCCGGCGAGACGTTCTTCGTCGACGATGCGCCGGCCAACGTCGAGGCCGGCCGACGAGTCGGTTTTACGACACTGCAGTTCACGGGCGCTGCAGCGCTGCGCCAGGAGCTCGAACTGCTCGGCGTCCTGCCGGCTCAAACGACAAAGCATCCCGAGGTCGACGTCAGCTAGAGAACCGTCGCGCGATCATGGAATTGTCAGGTTCGCGCGCTAGTGTCCCGGTCAATGCAGCAGGGACTCCGCATTCGGTCGCGCGTGCCACCGGTGCCCCGCGTGTGGCCGATCCACCCGTTCGAGGTGTGGTTCGTCGTCGTCGCCAACGTCGCGGTCATCAGCGCCATGTGGCTGATCCATGGCGGCGTGCGCCAGGTCAGCACGCTCGGCGGCCTCTTCACCGCGGTGGGCCAGATCACCGCCCTGCAGGGCACCTTCCTGGCCCTCGTCGGCATCGTGCTCATGGCGCGCAGCCCGTGGCTCGACCAGATATTTGGCCTGGGCGGCCTGGCGAAGTGGCACCGCTGGGTGGGCTTTGGCACGCTGTGGCTGTTGGTCGCCCACGGCGTCTTTACGACCGTCGGCTTCGCGCTGCAGGCAGGCGTGTCCATCCCCGATGAGATCGGCGCGCTGCTCTTCAGCTACCCATACGTGCTGATGGCCACCGTCGCGCTGGTGCTGATGGTCGTCGTCGCGGTCGCCTCGGTCAGGGCTGCTCGCCAACGCCTCTCGTATGAGACCTGGTATGGCATCCACCTGTACGCCTACCTGGCCGTCGCGCTCGCCTTTCTGCACGAGCTGCTCGTCGGCACGGACTTCGTCACCGATCCCGTAGCGCAGGGCTACTGGATCGGCCTGTACGTCGCGGTCATCGCACTGGTTGTCATCTTCCGCATCGGCCAGCCGATCTGGCTGTCGCGGCGCCACCAGCTGCGCGTCGCCGAGGTGCGCCGCGAGACGCCCGATGTGGTCTCGATCTACATCACCGGGCGCGACCTGGACCGGCTGCCTGCGCGCGCCGGCCAGTTCTTCTACTGGCGCTTCCTGACCGGCGGCGGTTGGTGGCGGGCACACCCGTTCTCGCTCTCGGCGGTGCCGAATGGCAAGTACCTGCGCATAACCGTCAAGCGCAGCGGCGATGACACAGCGTGGATCCAGCACCTCAAAGCGGGCACGCGCGTCTTCGCCGAAGGGCCGTACGGTGCGTTTACCAGCCTGCGCCGCCGTTACGCGCGTGTCCTGTTGATCGCGGGCGGCATCGGTATCACCCCTCTGCGCGCGCTGCTCGAGGAGTTCCGTGCCGGCTTCCCCGGCTCGATCGCCGTGATCTATCGAGCGCGGAGTTGGGAAGACGTCGTCTTCCGCGACGAGCTCGAGCAGATCGCCAACAGCAACGGCGCGCAGATCCACTACTTCATCGGCCGCCGGACCCAGGATCGCCGCCGCACACGTTCGCTCGATGCGCGCTCGATCGAGCAGTTGGTACCCGACGTGCGCGTCCGTGACGTGTTCGTGTGCGGCCCAGACCAGATGATGGAGACGGTCCGGCGCAGCCTGCGCACACTCGACGTCGCCAACAGCCAGATCCACATCGAACGCTTTGCGAACTAATCAGGGAGGCTTCAGTCGCGTGCCTAAACGTGGTGCCGTCGCGCTCGTCACAACGGTTCTTGCCGTGTTGCTGCTGTTCGCCTTCAAGCCGGCCGATCAATCGGCCGCCGGCGGACTACCGACTGCCGCGGCGGTCGGCGCGCCGGGACGGACCACGGCGCCGGTGGCGGTCAACCAGCCCCAGCCAACCGCACAGCCGCAGGCAACACGCAGGCCCGCATCAGGCGGCGGCTCAGTCAACAACGCGCCCGCGCCGACCGTGGCGCCGACCAACCCGCCGGCCGCCGGTGGGAACGGCGCCACGGGCACCTTCACCGGCAGTGCGATCAACACGGCGTACGGCACCGTCCAGATTGCGCTGGTCGTGCAGAACGGCCGGATCACGGACGTTCAGTTGCTGCAGATGCCGTCCGACCGCCAGCTGTCGGCGCAGATCAGCCGCGAAGCAGGGCCGATGCTGGTGCAGCAGGTGCTGAGCGCACAGAGCGTCAACATCATGGGCGTCTCGGGCGCCAGCTACACCTCCTACGGCTTCTACGAATCGCTCCAATCGGCGCTCGCGCAGATGCCGTGAGCGGCCCGCTCACGCCGCCGCGGCGTGTCCAGGTCGAGCACATCATGGGCACCGCCATCGTCATCGACGTGCGCGGGCCGATGCCCGAAGAGGACACGGTCGAGCGCGCCATGGCCGCCGCCTTCGAGCACTTTCGCGCCGTCGATGCGCGCTTCAGCACGTACAGGGACGACAGCGAGGTCAGCCGGCTGAACAGCGGTGCGATCGAGTGGCCTTCGTGCTCGGCCGAGCTGCGCGAGGTGCTGGCCATGTGCGAGAAGGCACGCGTCGACAGCGACGGCTACTTCGACATTCGGCGGCATCGCGCTGATGGCACGCTCGACCCGTCCGGCCTGGTCAAGGGTTGGTCGGTCGAAGGGGCAGCAGGCGTTCTTGAGGGGGCCGGCGTGCGCAACTACACGATCAACGCGGCCGGCGACGTCGTCATCCGCGGCGAGCCCGAGCCGCAGTTGGCTTGGCGCATCGGCGTTCGCAACCCGTGGGATGCGCAGACGATGGTGGCCGTCCTTGAGGCACGAGACCTCGCGATCGCCACCTCAGGCACGTATGAGCGCGGCGACCACGTGCTCGTGCCGCACACCGGCCGCACTCCGGATGGGATCGCCAGCATGACCGTGATCGGGCCAAGCCTGACCTGGGCCGACGCGTGGGCCACGGCGGGCTTCGCGATGGGCGTCCGCGGCGTCGAGTGGGTGGCGCGCGAGCTCGAGGGCTACGACGCGTGCGCGGTGTCGAGCGACCGGCACTTGGTCATGACCGATGGTTTCAGGCGCCTGATGGCCGACGGCTGACGCCGGCCTGCTACGCGGTCTTGTCGGACCCGGCCGGCTCGGGTTCCGGCTCCGATTCGTCGGCCTGCTCGAGGCTCGGCCCGGCGAATGCCCGATCACCGCGACGATGCCACCAGACGGCCATGCGCGCACCACCGCCGGGCGCGTCGCCGATGTCCCAGTGAGCGCCGGTCGAGCGGACCACGGCGTCGGCAATCGCCAGTCCCAGCCCGGCGCCCTCATGTGCGTCGCCGGCACGATGGAAGCGGTTGAGGATCTGGCCACGCTGGTCGACGGGAATGCCCGGACCGTTGTCGGCGACTGAAAGGACAACGCGGCTCGCCTCGCTGCGCACGGTGACCGCCACCTTTGAGCCGGCGGGCGAATGGCGGATGGCGTTGTCGAGCAACACCGACAGCAGCCGCGCGATCCACTCCGGTGGCCCACTGATGACCGGGCTGAGCGTCCCGCCGACCGTGATCGCCAGGCTCGTCCCACGTTGCGCGCAGATCGCGCGGAAGCGCTCGGCGGTGGTCGTCGCCAGGGCACCCAGGTCGAGCGGCTCGGATTCGGGCGCGGAGGGGGCCGAATCGAAGCGGGCCAGCCAGAGCAGGTCGTCGACCAGGCCGCGCAGCTGGCGCGCCTCGTCCTGGATGTGCGTCAGCGTTTGGCGGTACGCGTCGGTGTCGCGATCCTGCTGCAGGCCGAGCGATGTTTCGGCTTCGATGACTGTCAGCGGCGTGCGCAGCTCGTGCGACGCGTCGGCGGTGAACGCCAGCTGGGCGAGGCGCGCCTGTTCGATGGGGCCAGCGACGCGCCGGCCGACCAGCAGCGCGCCAAGGAACACCAGTAGCAGCAGCGCCGGCGCGGTCAGCAGCTCGGCCAGCATCAGCGTGTTGGTCGCGTTCGTTGCGTCACCAAGGGACTGGGCAATGACGACCCACGCCGAGCCGTTGGGCGTACTGACCGGCCCGCCGGCTAGGCGCATCTGCACGCCGCCGATGGTTGCGCTCGTGGGACCCGCGACGCCGGTCAACTCAGCCGGCAACGTAGCGCTGGCGTCGGTCTGGTATGAGCTGTTGCCCGGGCCGAGCAGCCAGACGAGGAGCGGCGCTTCAAAACGACGCGCATCGCCGTCGTTGTCGAGATCCGCGTCGCTGGCACCCGCGGCAACCTCGTCGATCAGCCCGGGTTGCGACTGGATGACCGCCAGCTGACGGCCGAGCCGGCCGTCCACCGCCGCCACCAGGTTGCTGTTCGAGATGAACAACACGGCCGCCGCCGCGATCAGATAGCCAACGCCCACGATGACGGTCGTGATCGCGGCTACCCGCAGCGGCAAACGGTGGAAGCCTTGGCCGGCGGCGCGGACCGGCGCCTCCTGGATCATCGTTCGGCCAGCCGATAACCGGCGCCGCGGACGGTCATGATCTGGGTGCCGCTGCCGGCCAACTTGGCGCGCAGGCGCGCCATGCGCACGTCGATCGCGTTCGAGCCGATGGGGTCGGTCTCGTCGCGCCACGCGTGCTGGGCGATCTGGCGCCGGTCCACAACCGCGGGCGCCCTGAGCATGATCAACTCGAGGATGTTGAACTCGGTCGTGGTCAGGTGGAGATCGACGCCGGCGGCGGAGACGGCGCGCGTCTGCGGATCGAGCACCAGCTCGCCGCGCTGCAGCACGCGGCCGTCGGTCGCGCCGGGACGGCGCTGCAGCGCGCGAACGCGCGCCAGCAGCTCGCCGAAGTCGAACGGCTTGACCAGGTAATCGTCGGCGCCGGCGTCCAGCCCGCTGATCCGGTCGGCCGGCGCGTCGCGCGCGGTGAGCATCAGGATGGCGATGCTCATCTTGCGCGCGCGCACCTGGCGCACGAGGTCGAGACCGCTCATGCGCGGCAGCCGCCAGTCGACGACCAGCACTGCGTAGTCGCTGTAGCCGAGCATGTCCTGGGCATCCTCGGCGGACGCCACGGCATCGACGAAGTAGCCGTTCGCCTCCAGGCCGCGGGCCAGAACTGCGCGCAGGCGGGGTTCGTCTTCGACTACCAGCAGGCGCACCCGATCGGCTCCGTGCTCATGTTTGGGGCCTCTGAGTTTAGGGCGGCTACCTGTCGGTTATATGACTGAGCGACAGCCGTCAATGCCAGTGGGCCAGCCGTAGGCACTCCCAGCGTCCCTCTAGCATCGGGCCGTGGTGATCACGACTGCGCGGCTGGTTCTCGATCCGCTGCGGACGAGCGACGCCGACGAGATGGTCGCCGTTCTCGCCGACGCGCGGCTGTACGAGTTCACCGGCGGCAGCGCCCCCACGCTCGCGGAGCTGCGCGCCCAATATCGGCGGTGGGCACGCGTACGCTCCCCTGACGGCACGCAGGAGTGGCTCAACTGGGTGGTCCGCCTCAGCGCCGGCGGCCGCGCCGTGGGCTGGATGCAGGCAACCGTGTACGAGGACGGCGCGCGCGCCGACATTGCCTGGCTGATCGGCACACCGTGGCAGAGTCTTGGTTACGCCTCAGAAGCGGCGCGCGCGCTGGTTGCCTGGCTCGATAACCGTGCGGTGAGGACGATCACGGCCCACGTCCATGCCGACCACCACGCCTCGGCCGCCGTCGCGACGCGCGCCGGGCTCGCGCCAACCAACGAGGTCGAGGACGGCGAGATCGTTTGGCGCCGGCAACTACCGGCGAACCGCGCCTAGCTGCCCTGAATCGTCGTCAGGTCGAGTGGCAACGCCGGCAACTCGGGAAGCTCCGGCGCCTCGGGAAACACCGGCTGATCGACAATGGGCGCCTGGTCGCGTCGTCGAGCGGGCAGCACCACGACCGGCTGCGCCGGAGCGGGTTGGCTCACGGCCGCGTCGCCGAACAGCACCAACTGCTCGCGCTCGGGCAGGACATGGGCCGACGGCACGAGCGACTGGGCGCGGCCCACGTGGCGCATCTGGTCGTCGAAATAGATGTGCGGCCGCAGCACGGCGAGCACCGGCGATTTATCGATACCGCCCAGGAAGAAGGTCTCGTCCATGCGCACACCCCAGGCGCGCAGCGTGTTCACCACGCGCGTGTGGGTGGGTGCGCCACGGGCCGTGACGAGGGCAATGCGCACCGGTGACTTGCCTTCAGGAAAGCGATCCTGAATGCGCTTCAGGGCGATCAGGAACGGCGCGAACGGGCCCGGGTCGAGCGGCTCGGCGGCGCGCATCACCTCGTTGTCCTGGAAGGCAGCCAGGCCGTCGCGTTGGTAGAGCAACTCGGAGCGCTCGTCAAACAGCACCGCGTCGCCGTCGAAGGCGATACGAACCTCATCCGCGGCCTCCTGCCGCGCGTCGTCGGGCCGGGCCAGGACCAGCGCCGCGGGGAAACCCTGCGCGCGGGCATGGACTACGTCGTTGGCATCTGCCGACAGGAATAGCGAGCACTGCAGCGCGCGCAGGTACGGCCACGGGTCGCGGCCGGAAGTCAGCGCGCCGCGAGTAATGCGCAGCCCGTGTGCCTCGATCGAGTTGAACAGGCGCATGGCCGAGTCGGCGTCGTTGCGCGACAGCAGGATGACTTCGACCAGCCGGTCTGCTTCGGGCGTTGCCGGATCGTCGATGGCCAGAAGGCCGCGAACCAGCGACATGGCCGTGCCCGGCTCGAGGATGGCGTTCTCGTGCTCGTGCTGGAAACGGCGATAGCCGGCCAGTCCGTCGAGCTTGAAGACCGCGTCGGCTTCATCAAGGTCGAAAAGCGCGCGGCTCGAGATGCCGACGACCAATTTGCCGGCGAGGTCCTGTGGCATGCCATCAGCCTAGCGCGCCGGGGACCGGCGCGGCAACCAATCTATCGGGTAAGGCGGTTACGTACCCGTGGACCGCCATGACGGGAGGTATGCTCGGCTGGCCATGGAAATCGCACCCGGCATCCACCGCCTCGGCACGGACAGCACCGTCAACGCCTACCTCATCGCGGAAGCCGGCGAGGTCACCATCGTCGATGCCGCGATGCCCGGCTTCTACGACGAGATACCGCGCGAGCTGGCCGCGATGGGCCGCTCGATCGGCGACGTGCGCGCACTCGTCCTCACGCACGGGCACAGCGACCATCTGGGCTTCGCCGAGCGCCTGCGCACCGAACACGAGGTGCCGGTGTGGGTCGAGGACGCCGATGCGGCCCTGGCGCGCGGCGAAGGGAAAGCCGGCGGCCCGACCGGCAAGTTCAGGCTGGCGCCACTGCTCGGCTTCCTGTGGCTGGGTCTGCGCAACGGTGGCCTGCGCCGCCCGGTGGTGCATGAGGTCGCGATCTACGGCGACGGCGCGACGCTCGATGTGCCCGGCACGCCGGTCGTAACCGTCGTGCCCGGGCATACGCCCGGCAGCGCTGCCCTCATGTTCGGCAGCGTCGGCGCACTGTTCGTCGGCGATGCGCTGGCCACCTATGCGGTGACGACCGGCGTGCGTCGTCCGCAGATCGCACCGTTCACGGCCGATCGCCGCCGGGCGCTCGACTCGCTCAGGCGGCTGGAGAAGTTGCCGGCGCGGCTGGTGCTGCCTGGCCACGGCGAGCCGTGGACGTCGGGCATCGAAGAGGCCGTCCGCCAGGTGCGCCTGACCGAGGAGGGCCGTCGCTAGGCAAAAAGGGGTCCCTTCCGCACCTAGAGCGGCAGCAGGACGGCGACGACACCCACGATGACGCCGATCGCCACTCCGCCGACTGTCATCTGCAGTGCGCGTGCGCGGTCCCGCGCGCGCGCCTCCGTGTCTGTGACGTGGTGCAACTGGCCGAGCTCTCCGAAGTTGAACGTGCCGCGGGAGCCGAAGGCGACGCAGAAGCGGAGTACCGCCTGCAGGTAGGTGATGGCCGTGCCCGCGGCCGGCAGCGCGACGACGAAGCGGACGAGCGCCGGTACGCCCAGCAGGATCAGCACGGCCAGCGTGACCAGCGTGACGACCAGGCCGACATGGCCGACGCGCCGTCGGGCGGCGATCTCGGATGGCCCGATGTTGCACACCCCCGGCTCATAGGACCCGTCCGCAGGCGCATGGCCGCCGGGCGCTGCCGATGCCCTCAACGGATGAGTCATACGGCCATTGTCCGCCCAGGCGGCCGATCGGACAGGAATCGTGACGTGCTGGCAGTTAGGCTGAGAGCGTGGCAACCGCAGCGACCTTCCAGGTCCTCGTGACCGGCACGCTCGAGCCGGAGGTGGCGAGCACGTGTTCGCTGGTCATCGACGGCGACCGCAGGATCGTCATTGATCCGGGACTCGCACCGAGCCAGGCAGCGATTATCGACCCGCTGCGCGCCCTTGGGCTCGAGCCGGGCTCGATCACCGATGTCGTGCTCAGCCACCACCATCCTGATCACACCCTCAACGCCGCCCTGTTTCCCGAGGCACAGGTGCACGATCACTGGGCGACCTACGACTTCCATGGGCGCTGGGACGATGCCGACGCCGATGACCGGCAGATCTCGCCCCACGTGCGCCTGATGCGCGCGCCGGGCCATTCGGCGGAGGACATCGCGACGGTGCTCGACACCGGCGATGCGGTCGTGGTGTTCACTCACGCCTGGTGGACGGCCGACTACCCAGACGACGATCCCTTCTCGCCGGACCTCGTGGCGCTGCACACCAGCCGTGCCCGACTAATCGATCTCGCCGACATCATCGTGCCGGCTCATGGCGCGCCGTTCCACCCGGGGGACTCGACACCGCGCTGAAGCGCCTGCGCCATTATTGCGACTGAGTCTCGACAAACATGCCGCGAGTCGATATGCTCGGGCGAGTGACTCAAGCCAATCCGATCGTCGCCGCGCTCGAGACTGCGGGCTATCGGCTGACCGGACCGCGACGCCTGGTGGCCGACCTGATCAGCGGTCACGACGGTCACTTCACGGCGGCTGAGCTCGAAGCGATCGTCCACGACCGGCGGCTGGGCATCAGCCGCGCCACGCTCTTCCGGGCGCTCGAGCTGCTCATCGAGCTCAGCCTGCTTGAACGGATCGACCTGCCCAACGGCGAGCACGCGTATGTCCGATGCTCGCCCGCCCACCATCATCACCACGTCATCTGCTCGCGCTGCGGCCGCACGACCGACGTCGACGATCCCGGCCTGGCCGACGCAGTAGCCGAAATCTCGCGTCGCACCGGTTATCGGATCGACAGTCACCGCCTCGAGTTGTTCGGCCTGTGCGGTCACTGCCAGGCCAAGACGCGACTCGACGGCTGATCCGCCAAATATCTCGGACAAGGAGATCACTGTGTACACACACCTGAGACCTGGTCGCTGCCTGACGGCTGGGCTCGGTGTTCTGCTACTGGCCGTGGGGTGCACCGCTCCGGCGACCGAGTCGACGGCGCCATCGACGGGCCTCAATGTGGTCGCCACGACCACGGTCTTCGCCGACATGGTGCGCAACGTCGGCGGCGCGTTCGTCGATGTCAGCAGCCTGGTGCCCAACAACGGTGACGTGCACACCTTCGAGCCCCGGCCCGCCGACGTGCAGAGGGTCGCCCAGGCACAGTTGCTGGTCATGAACGGCCTGGGCCTCGATGACTGGCTCGAGCGAATTATCGCCAACTCCTCAGCATCGGGCACGCCGCTGCTCAAGCTGGGCGTCGGCCTGCCCGGCGTGGAGTTGCTGCCCGGCGAGGATCCCGGCACCCAGAACCCGCACCTGTGGATGGACGTGAAGTACGCCGAGCTGTACGTCGATCGCATTGCCGCGGCACTCAAGAGCGCCGACCCGACCGATGCCGCGGCATACGACACCCAGGCGGCCGCGTACAAGCAGCGACTCGCCGCCCTGGATGGGCAGGTCCGCCAGGAAATCGCCACGATTCCGGAGGCAAGTCGCAAACTGGTCACCTTCCACGATGCGTTCCCCTACTACGCGCGCGAGTACGGCATCACCATCGTCGGCGTGGCGGTGGTGGCACCGGGTCAGGACCCCAGCGCGGCCTACACCGCGCAACTCATCAAGGCTGTCAAGGCGTCCGGCGTCAAGGCGATCTTCAGCGAGGCGCAGTTCCCCACGCAACTGGTCGACCAGCTGGCGGCGGAGACCGGCGCCACCGTCGTCGCCAACCTGTACGACGGTTCGTTGAGCGACACTGTCCCGAGCTATGAAGCACTCATCAAGTGGGACACCGACCAGCTCGTGATGGCGCTCAAGTGACGGCCGACAGTTCCGAACCGGCGGTCTCACTGCGCGCCGTGACCGTCGGCTACGACGGCGCGCCCGCCCTCAAAGACGTCGATCTCGATATCGCCCGCGGCTCACTGCTGGCGATCTTCGGTCCCAACGGCGGCGGCAAGACCACGCTGCTGAAGCTGATCGCCGGCATCCTGAAACCGTGGAGCGGGACGGTCACCACGTTCGGCGTGCTGGCCGGCCGAGCGGCGCGGCGCATTGCCTATGTGCCCCAGGCGGAACTGGTTGACTGGTCGTTTCCGATCACCGTCTGGAACGTCGCGCTGATGGGCCGTTTCCCGCGGCTCGGGCCGCTGCGCGAGCCAAACGGCACCGACCGGGCGATCGTCGCCGCCGCGCTCGAGCGGGTCGGCATGATCGACCACTCCCGCACCCAGATCGGCCGACTGTCGGGCGGCCAGCGGCGGCGGGCATTCCTGGCCCGTGCGCTGGCCGCCGAACCTGACCTGTACCTGCTCGACGAGCCGGTCACCGGCATCGACGTGCCGACAGAAGAAGACCTGATGTCCCTGCTGTCGGCCGAATCCCAGCGCGGCCGGACGGTCATCGCCACGACCCACGATCTGGCCGCCGTGAGCCGCCACTTCGCGCAGGTCGTCGCCGTCAACCGCAGCGTGGTCGCCAGCGGCAGCGTGGATCTCGTGCGCGACCCGGACGTGCTGGCGCGCACCTACGGCGGCCACCTGCTGGTGCTCGGCGATCACACCGTGCTGCTCGACGACGCGCACCACCACGACAGCGCCAGCGGCACCGAAGAGCACTTCCACGACGGCAGCCAACGGTGAACCTGGCGCCGATGAACCTGCTCAGCCCGATCCTCGATCCGCTCGCGTTCGGCTTCTTCGACCGGGCGCTGGCGGCTTCGGTCATCGTCGGCCTGGTGTGCGCGGTGGTCGGCAGCTACATGGTCCTGCGTGGCCTGGCGTTCATGGGCGATGCCCTCAGCCACTCGGCCTTCCCGGGCGTGGTCGCCGCGTACATGCTCCACGGTCCCTTCTACATCGGCGCGGCGATCGCGGCGGTGGCGACTTCGCTGGCCATCGGCTGGGTCACTCGCCGCGGCGGCATCCGCGGCGACACCGCCATCGGTGTCCTGTTTGCCGGCATGTTCGCCTTGGGCATCTTTCTTTTCAGCCTCATCCCCAACTACGTCGGCGATCTGTTCGGCTTCCTGTTCGGCCAGATTCTCGGCATCGGCGTTGGCGACCTGATCTCGCTCGCATTGCTGGCCCTGGCGGTGCTGGTCATCGTCGCGCTGCTATGGAAGGAGCTTCTGTACTCGACCTTCGACCCGCTCGGCGCACAAGCGGCCGGCCTGCCCGTCGTCCGGCTCGAATACCTGTTCCTGGCGCTCATTGCGCTGACCATCGTGGTCAGCCTCCAGGCGGTCGGCATCATCCTCGTGGTGGCCATGCTGATCACGCCGGCCGCGACCGCCCAGCTGGTATCCACCAGCTTCGGCCGGCTGGTCGGGATCGCCATCGTCATCGGCGTCGTCGCGCCGGTCGTCGGCCTGTACCTGAGCTACTGGCTCAACTCGGCCAGCGGCGCCACCATCGTGCTCGTCGAGACGGCGATATTCGCGCTCGCGCTGATCATCAGCCGGCTGCCGCCACGGCACGCCTCGACTGCGACCGGCAGTCAGCCGTGAGTCACGGGGCGCGCGCCGTCGCCGCCGGCGTCGCCCTTCTCACCGCAGCGTGCACGGCGGCGCCTTTGCCGAGCGCCACAACATCGCCCGCGGTGCCCGGACACCGAGCGCGACCTTCCTACATGCCAGCACGACCCCTACCGCGAGCGCCGCTCCGACCACGTCAAGCACACCGGTTGCGTTACCGTCCGCCAGCCCCGCCACGCCGACCGCGATCACGAGCCCGATGGCGAGCCCGTTTGAGTCGTCACAGCACGTTACCGTCCGGCCACTCGGCACGGTTCGCGGCGCCTCGAACGGCTATCTCGAGTACCTGCCGCCGGGCTATGGCGACAACGTTGCGCGGCCGCTGCTGCTGTTCCTGCACGGCAGCCCGGAGAACGGCAACGGTAGCGAGCGTTCGTTGCCGAGCCTGTTCCAAACGGGCATTCCACGCCTGATCAGCGACGATGCGTGGCCGGCTGATCGCCCGTTCGTCGTGCTCGTGCCTCAGCACGACAGGCGGACGGGCGGCCTGTGCTTCGACGCCGGCGAGGTGGACGAGATGATCAGGTTTGCCATCGCCAACTACGTCGTCGACCCGGCGCGGATCTACCTGACCGGCGTGAGCTGCGGGGCGATCGGCGCGTGGCGGTATCTGGCGGAGCATGCCGACGAGTACGTCAGCGCGGCGGTGCTGATCGCCGGCGATGGCAGGGGCGTGAACTGCGATGTTGGCCGCGTCGCGATCTGGGCTTTCCACGGCGTCGCCGACCAACGGGTCGACCCCGCCGGCAGCATCGAACCGATCGCGACGCTGCGGGCCTGCACCGGCCCACCCGCCGTCGACGCCCGCCTCAATGTCTATCCCGGTATGGGCCACGCCATGTGGGAGCCCGTCTACAGCGGTGAGCTCAACGTCGACATCTACGCCTGGTTGCTGAGTCACAGCCACGCCTGAGGCTCGCCACTGGACTCATCGGCGGCTGTCGAGCCCGGCCGCCGCTAGAGCGTCGGCCGACGGAATGAAGTAGTACGCACCGGTCAGTGCCCGAGTGAACCTGGTCAACTGGTCGCGCGGCCCGCCGTCGCCGCCGATCATGCTGTCCAGCATCGCCGCCAACGGCCGCTGGCTGGCGCAGAAGCCGACGAAGATCGTGCCGTGGCGGTCGACCGAGCCGTACGGGATGTTGCGCCGGAAGATCTTGCCGAAGCGGTCCTGGTCGGTCCGGCCGACATGCGAGTCGGCCGGCCGTGGCGCGAGCTCCACGCTGTCGATCTTGCGCCGGCCGATGACGGCCTCCTGGCCGGTGACGGGCAGGCCGTCCCACGCCGGTGCGTCGTGCTCCCATTGTTGGAGCAGCAGGATCGAACCACCCTCGCCCGGCGCACCAGCGGGTATCAGCGCCACCTCTGTCGCCTCCACCAGCGTTGGGTTCTCGGTGCCGTCGATGAAGCCGGTCAGGTCGAGGTCATGGTGATACGGCCAGCCGACCATCTCGTGCGCCAGCGCGCAACTCGCCTCCAGGGCGGTCACGATCCGGCGCGACAGGTCGAACACGACGTCGTACTCGGCGCCGGTCAGCCACATGACGATGTCGTGCTGGGTAGCCGGCAGCGAGAAGCCGTCCGGGCCGGCCAGCGGTTCGTTGAAGCCGGCCAGGCCCGGCGGCAGGGCCGCGCCCGAGCGACGGCGGACCACAGCTCAGGCCGGAAGCCGGTTACCAGGTTTACGCCACCAATCGTGGTGCGTGGCTCGCGCAGGGCGGCAGCGTTGGCCACCGCCTCGGTCGGAATGGCGTCCGGCAGCAGGTCGAGCTCGAGGTAGGCGTGGGAGGCCGTACCAAGGGCGAAGATGCCGGTCTGGGGTGATGGCATGTCCTCAGGATTATGGCGCGGTCAGGATGGCGCAGCGCCGATCAGGTAGCCAGCGCGATCGTTCCGGCCTGCTGGTCGATCACCAGCGGCAGCTCCGTCAACGGAACTCGGGTGGGTCCGGCGATCACGGCTCCGTGGCGCGCCGGGTCGAACGCGGCGCCGTGGCAGGGGCACAGCATCACGCCATCGGCCGCGTCCCAGCCAACGCGGCAGCCCTCGTGGGTGCACGTCGCGTCGTACGCGGCAAAACTGCCGTCGGGCAGCCGCACGATGAGGCCCGGGTCGCCGGCCGGCAGCGGCGCGGGCGCGGTCACCGGGACGCGGAAGGCCTTCGAGCCGCTGCGCTCGACATCGGCGACATTGGCCACCACGATGCCGGCCGGCGTCGGCTGGGCGCCGGGGGTGGTCGCCGGCGTCTCGCCCGGCGATTGGCTGGATGCCGGGGTCGGCAGAAGGCTCGCGTCGGGCGTCGGTTCCGCTCCGACCTGAACGCCCAGGAGGCCCGGCGCGAGCAGCCGGAATCCTCCGGCGAGCGCGCCGACGAACAGCGTGATGACGGCCAATGCACCTACCTGCAGCAGCTGCCGGCGGGGCACGAGCCCGGCCTCGGCACGGGGTGCCGGTGCGGCCGCGCGCGAGACGAACGCGGGCACGAGCAGGTCACCGTGACCGGCCAGCGCCAGCGACAGCCAGCCGATCATGTAGGGCAGGTCGGGCCCCAGGTAGAAGGGGTGGATCGTCCACGACGCCGTCAGGAAGAACATGCCGGCCAGCAGCGCGCCGCCGAGCGCCGACAGGCGGTAGGCGATGCCGGTCAGCGCGCCGAGCCCGGCCCCGATCTCGCCCAGGGCGATGAGCAGCCCGAGCGGCACCGCCAGCGGTGCGGCAAGGTGGACCAAGGGCGCCAGGGGTGAGAAGCGCTCGAAGATGGCGAACTGGTTCTGGATCGAAGCTGCTGCGGCAGGGTTGAAGAAGTCGGGGTCGAGCAGCTTGTCGAGCCCGGCATACACGAACGTCGCGCCGAAGAAGAAGCGCACCGGCAGCAGCGCGAGCGCGGGGACGCTCGCGCTGGCCAACCGATCACGCAGCTTTGGTGGCGCGCCGCCGATCGGCAACGACTGGGTCGACGACCACGGCGGGCGGCGCGCTGCAGGGCGCGACCCGCGCCGCCGGCGGCTCATTCAGCCAAGCTCGTCGGGCAGCAGGGCTCGCACCCAGAACTCGTAGTTCAGGCCGTTGGAGGCGAAGAGGTCGCCCGGCTGACCACCGGCCAGGGTATCGGCGAGCGTCTGCACGTCAGCCCCCAGGACGATGCCGGAGCGCAGGCCGGTCACGCCGAAGTCAGGTGTGGCCGGTGTCCCGAAGTCGGCCAGCGTGGCTGACAGCGGCCAATCTATGGCCGGCTGGCCGGCACCGTCGATCTGGGCCACCCATACACGGTACGCGCTCGGCTGGTAGGCAGTCGTGGGCGCCGAGGGGGCGCCGAAGGTCTCGCTCGGATCACTCAGCCGGCTGAGGAGGTCGAAGGCAGCCGCCGCAACCTGATCGCATGCGGCCGACGCCGACGCGCCTGCGCCGGGGTGCGGCTCGCCGCCTGGACCGCCCGGGCCACTGGCGGCGAAACGATTGACGACCTCTTGTCCGTCGAGCTCAACGGTGAAGACCGAGGCCCCTGTGTCGGCGGCGATGCCGCAGTCATGACCGGCCGTGTCGAGACCCGCCGCGCGCAACGCGGCGACGATCTGGTCGGCGCCGGCGGTACCTACGTCGCGCAGCAACACCGGCGCAACAAGCCCCGGCGTGGCGCTGGTATCGGGCACGTAGATGTGGCCGTCGCTGTCGACGGTCACGGCCGGCAATTCGGCCAGGTGGGCAGTGGGGTTGATGAAGCCACCCTCATTGGTGACCTGCAACAGAAGCGCAGCCGGAGCCGGGCTCGGGACGGGCGTCGGCGTCGGTGCCGGAGTGGGCGATGCGGACGGCGTAGCGGCGGTAGCGGCGGGCGGCGTGGACGGCGCACTCGGCGTGGACGTGGCCGTCGGCGACGATGTCGCCGGGTTGACCGACGGCGCGGGCGCTCCACACGCGGCGAACAGGACCAACGCCATGGCGGTCAGGCCAGGCGCCAAGCGACTTGCATGGGTGTGAAACACGGTCTTCTCCAGGTACACGGCGCAGCTATGAAACGCCGCGGCGGTCGCCGCGGTCCGCACATGACGCGGGATGGCCGTGTTTGGTTGCGCGCCGGTCAGGCAGACGCGCCATCGGCACCGGGCGCGCCGATTCCCGGACGGTCGTCATCGCGCGGCACGAGGATCCAGGCGAACGCGGCACCCACGATGCTCGCGGCGATGGCGATCGTGATGGCCAGGTCGAGCGAGCTCGTAGCAAGCGCGCCGGCGAGCGCCGCCCCAACCGGGAAACCCGAGAAGTTGAGGGCCATCGACACCGCGAACGCGCGGCCCATCCAGGCCGGGTCGGTGCGCCGCTGGCGGATCGTGAACAAGCCGATGTCCAGCGGCCCGTTGAGCAGCCCGATGATGGCCATGGCAGCGCAAACGACGGCGATGCCGATGACCGGTGTGGCCACCGCCGCGGGGCTGTCGGCAAGCAGCAGCAGGGCCGTCGCCGGCACGGTCAGCAGCATCGGATAGACGAGCAGGTTCCATTCCCGGCCGCGCGTGTCGAGTCGGCCGAAGAGGAATACGGACACCATGCCGGCGACGCCCGACACGGCGAAGGCGACGCCAACCAGGATGGTCGGCAGGTGCAGTCGGTCCAGGATCAGGAGGGGAATGACGATGGTTTGCACGCCGCCGGCCATGTTGACGGTGCCAATGGCAAAGATCAGGCCGCGTATGGTGCGATTGCTCCACGCGTAGCGCAGTCCGGCCAGCGCGTCGACCAGTAGCCGGCCGCTCGACGCGACGACGGTGGCCGGGTCGCGCACGCCGATCATGGCCAGCGCGGCCAGCCCGTACGGGACGGCAATCGAGAGCACCGCCAGCCGCGTCCCGACCAGCCCGACCAGCCCGGCAGCCAGCGGCGCGCCGAAGATCGAGGCGAAGAGGTAGCCGTTCGAATCGACCGCGTTGACGCGCTCCCAGAGCCGCTCGGGCACCAGCACCGGGAACAGGCTGCGCAGGCCCGTGGCGCTGAGCGGATTGGTGACCGACGAGGCCGCCGCGATGAGCAGCAGCAGCGGCACCGTCAGCGCGCCCGCCAGCGACAGCCCGGCGACCAGCACCATTGTCAGCAACGCCACGGCGTAGTCGAGCACGATCAGGCGAACACGTCCGTGGCGGTCGAGCAGCGCGCCGGCGATGGGGCTGAGCACGATCCCCGGCCCGACCCAGGCGACCGTCACCAACCCGGCGAGCGCCGGCGAATGGAACTGGTCGAGCGTAAACAGCACCAGCGCCACGGCAACCATGGAATTCGCCAGCCGGGCGAGCTGCATCGAAATGACGATGCGGCGAAGGCCGGGGACCCTGAACAGGACCCGGTAGGAGCGATCCTCCGTATCAGTTGGCACGGCGGCCGATCTTAGCGGCGTCAGCCGCCGAGGGCTTGGCCGAGCGCTACGCGAGGGCGCGACGCTACTCCGGTCCACTTGAAGACGTGAGCCGCTGACCGGACGACAGCCATATGCTTGACAGGTGAGCCTGATCAACATCACCAATGCGGATGCGCCTGAGGCGCCAAGCGTCGTCGTGGCGCTGGACGCCTGGGTCGACGCCGGTTCGGCCGCCACGAACGCGGTCGAGGCGCTCCTCGGCGAGGACTCGCCGGTCGTGGCGACCTTCGAGTCAGACCTGCTGTACGACTACCGCGCGCGGCGGCCGACGCTCGAGATCACCGACGGCCACCCTGCCACCCTGACGTGGCCCGACCTGTCGATCAAGCGCGGACGGGCGGGCGGTCGTGATCTGCTGGTGCTGTCAGGCTCGGAACCCGACTTTCGTTGGCGCGAACTGGCACGCAACCTCGTCGACGTTGCTCGCCGCCTGGGCGTGCGGCAATGGATATCACTCGGCGCAATCCCGGCGGCCGTGCCCCACACCCGGCCGGTGCCGATCATGGGCATCGAGTCTGAGCCCGGCCTGCTGCGCGGCGACGTGGCGCCCGGGCCGGCCGGACTGTTGCGCGTGCCGGCCGCGGCGATTTCGGTCTTCGACGTCGCGATGGGCGAGGCAGGCATTCCGGCCGTCGGCTATTTCGCCCAGGTACCGCACTACGTCAGCGGCCCCTACCCCGTTGCCGCCCTGGCACTGCTCGAAACGCTCGGCCGTCATCTGGAAGTCACGCTGGACTCGGCCGAGCTGCGGGCCGAGGCGGGCCTGCTGCGGGCGCGGCTCGACAGCGCCGCGGCGGGCGACGAGAAGACGCGCTCATACGTCGAGCGCCTCGAGTCGATGGCCGACGAGGAACGGCTTCCGGCGGGCGACGAGTTGATCAGCGACATCGAGCGGTTCCTGCGCGAGCGCGGCAACGAACCCGGCCACGGGCAGGTGCACTGAACGAGAGCGTGATCGCGTGACACATCCCGTCCAAAGCAAGCTGTAGCGATACTCACAGCAAACTCCAAGGACACTCCATTCCAATTGCACCATGCAGCCAATGCACCAGATGACGTCCCCGCGTGACAGCGACGCCGCCGAGCGGCGCGGGCACGTGCTCGTTGTGGATGACGAGGCGCCGATCACCGAGTTGCTGTCGACCGCCCTGCGCTACATGGGTTACGAGGTGACCACGGCGCGCACGGGATCGGCCGCCCTCGAGTCCGCTTCGCGTACGCCGCCCGACCTGGTCGTGCTGGACGTCATGCTGCCCGACATCGACGGCTTTGAGGTCTGCCGACGGCTGCGCGCGGACGGCGACTTCGTGCCGGTCATCTTCCTGACTGCGCGTGACGCGGAGGACGACCGGGTGACCGGCTTCATCCGCGGCGGCGATGACTACGTCACCAAGCCGTTCTCGCTCGAAGAGCTGACCCTGCGCATCGGCGCGCTGCTGCGCCGCACGCGTGGCGCCAGCGATACCGGCCCGAGCCAGCGCCTGCGCTACCGCGACCTGGAGATGGACGAGGACCGCCACCAGGTGTGGCGGGCCAACGAGGAGGTCCGGCTCTCGCCGACCGAATTCCGGCTGCTGCGCTTCCTGCTCCTCAACGCCGAAAGAGTGCTGTCCAAGCAGCAAATCCTCGATCACGTCTGGCAATACGACTTCAACGGCGACGACAACGTGGTCGAGACGTACATCAGCTACCTACGCCGCAAGCTCGATGCCGGCCATGAGCCGCTCATTCGGACGGTGCGCGGCTTCGGCTACACCGTTCGTGCCGGAGGTGCCTGAGGTCGGTCCGCCTGGCCGGCACCCGGCGCTCCGCACTTCGGACTTCGTGCCTTGACTCTGCGAACACGGCTGCTGATCGCGCTGGGCATGCTCCTGGCGCTGGCGCTGGTCGTTTCAGGCGGCCTGGTGGTAGGCATCACGCGCGCCAGCCTGATCGACCAACTCGATGCCGATCTGCGCAACGCCAGCGTGGCCGATATCGACCCGGGTGGACCGGCCGGTGGGCCGGACCCAACCGGCCGCCGCTTCGCGCTGAGCATCTATGACGCTAGCGGCGCGCTGGTCAGCTCGTTCCCGTCAGGTTTCGGCGGTTCGCCGGATCCGCTGCCGTCACTGCCGGCGGCAGGCCTATCGGCACTGCCCGTCGGCCAGATCGTCGATCGCGCCTCCATTGACGGGGCGATGTCGTACCGCGTGTTCACCCTGCGCGACCGCTTCGCCAACACGTACGTCCTGGGCGCGCCCCTGGCCGAGGTCGACGCTTCAGTCGGGCTGCTGCTGCGCGCCCTCGTGGTCGTCGGCCTGGCGGTCCTCGGGCTGATGCTGCTTGTCGGCTGGCTGATCATCCGCCGCGACCTGCGGCCGCTCGAGCAGATCACCGGCACGGCCGAGCGGATCTCCGCCGGCGACCTGAACCAGCGCGTCGGTGTGCCCGACGACGGCAGTGAGGTCGGCCGCCTGGGTCACGCCTTCGACCGGATGCTCGACCAGATCCAGGCCAGCTTCGAGTCGCAACGCGCCGCGCTGTGGGCGAAGGACCGCAGCGAGTCCCAGCTGCGCCAGTTCGTGGCCGACGCCGGCCACGAGTTGCGCACGCCGCTGACCACGTTGCGTGGCTATGCCGACCTATACCGCGCCGGCGGCCTGGACGAAGACGCCGCGCTGGAGCAGGCCATGAGCCGGATCGGCACCGAGAGCCGGCGCATGGCGACGCTGGTCGAAGACCTGCTGCTGCTGGCGCGGCTGGACCAGGGCCGGCCGTTGCGCCGCGAGCCGGTGGTCATCAGCGAACTGGTTACCGACGCGGTCAACGACGCCCGCGCAGTCGAGCCGGCCAGGCCGATCGAGGCGCATGTCGAGGACGGCGTGACCGTGATCGGCGACGAGGACCGCCTGCGCCAGGTCGTGGGCAACCTGTTCGCCAACGTGCGCGTTCATACGCCGGCCGACACGCGCGTCGACGTCACGCTGTCGGCGCACAACAGCGTGTGCGTGCTCGAGGTGGCCGACCATGGGCCGGGCGTCGAGGCGGGCCACCGCGAGCACATCTTCGACCGGTTCTATCGCGCCGATGTCGGCCGCTCACGCGACCGCGGCGGATCGGGCCTGGGACTGGCCATCGCCGCCTCGGTCGCCGCCGCACATAGCGGCACGATCGCGCACTCGGACACGCCGGGCGGCGGCGCCACCTTCACGCTTACGCTGCCGCGCGCCTGACCGCCACGACCCGCCGCGGGCGGCGTTTTCTCAGCTAATCCCCAGCAAGCCTGCAGGTTGGGCCAAGGGCGAGACCCGACTATGACGGCAATCGATCCAGACACGAGGCAACCACGAACAACCGCTGACATCTCCTTGCCGTAGGTCAGGCCCTCATCCCCCGACCCAACGGTTCTCCTCCTCCCCATAGGAGGGCCCCCTCCCTCGGCCCTCCTCCAGACAAACCGGCGGGCCTTCCCCAGGCCCGCCGGTTTCTCCATTCCCGGCGGCCACGCGGCATCTCGACTTCTTTGTCCACTGACTTGACAAAGAAGCTCTCAGTGTGCGACAACACGCTTTGTCAACTCAGCTGCCAATGTCGCGCGAGTTGACGGCGAGGAGTGATAGCCCGGGGCCATGACGAGCCTGCCCGAGAAGGCAACTCATCGACGGACGCGTGTTTTCAACCAGCGACTGGTGTTGCGCGCGATCTACGACCGCAGCGCGGTCAGCCGCGCCGACGTCGCCCGGCTGACCAGTTTGACGCGAACCACGGTCTCGCAACTCGTGGGCGAGCTCCTGCGTGACGGACTGGTCGAGGAGATAGGCCGCGGCCCCTCCACCGGTGGCAAGGCGCCCATCCTTCTCCAGGTTCGCGCGCACGGCCGCCACCTGATCGGACTGGACCTGGGCGAGTCCACCTTCAGCGGCGCCGTGGTCGACCTGCGCGGCAACATCCTGCGCTCGCTCAGCCTGCCGCTCGTCGGCCGCAACGGGCGCGAGGCCGTCGAACTCGTGTACGAGTTGATCGACGCGCTGACGCGCAGCAACGGCGATGGGCCGCTGCTGGGCATCGGTATCGGTGCGCCGGGCCTGATCGATTCGCGCACCGGTGTCGTGCGCTGGTCGGTCAACCTGGATTGGGCCGATCTGGCGCTCGGTCAACTGGTCGAGAGGCGCTTCAACACGCCGGTGGTCGTCGCCAACGACAGCCAGGCCGCCGCGGTCGCCGAGCTCATGTTCGGCGGTCAGCCGCGCCCAAGGAACCTCGTCGTGGTGCGAATCGGGCGCGGAGTCGGGGCCGGCGTGATCCTCAACGGCCACCTCTTCCAGGGCGATGGATCGGGTGCGGGCGAGATCGGGCACACAATCTTCGACAACACCGGCCACCATTGCCGTTGCGGCCGCACCGGATGTCTCGAGACAGTCGTCAGCGTGCCGGCCATGGTTGCGGCGGCCCACGCCGCCGACCCATTGATCGTCGACTACGCGGCGCTCGTCGCCGCCTTCACCGCCGGCCGACCCGAGGCGCGCGACATCGTGCTGCATGCGGGCGCAATGCTCGGACGGGCTGTCAGCGCGCTGATCGGGGCCCTCAACGTCAACCACGTCATGTTCATCGGACCGGTAACGGAACTCGGCGCCGACTGGCTGGCCGCCGTGCGCGCCGAGGCGGTGGCGCGATCGCTGCCGCAACTGGGCCGGGACATCTGTCTCGAGCTTGGCGTCGCACGCGAGAACGACGTTGTGTTGGGTGCCTCTGCGTTGCTGATGACCGTAGAACTCGGCCTGAGCCTCACCCGATGATCAGTCTGCCCTCCTCCTCCGCGGTCGCCGCGCACGCCGGCTCCGCCACATTGACGGTTGGCATCGATGTCGGCGGGACAAAGGCGGCGTGCGTGGTGACCGACGCCCACGACCATGTCCTGCTACGCCACGTTGAACCGACCGAGACGCGTGCGCTCACGGCGCAGCTAAGTGGACTCGTCCAGCGCGCCATCGATCATTTCGCCGACGACGATGAACACTCGATCACGGCCGTCGGCGTGGCCGTGCCGGGACAGGTCGAGCCAAAGACGGGCACCCTGGCGCTGGCCGTCAACCTGGGCGGCGCCACCATCGCGCTCGGCCCCGAGCTTGAACGATTGGTCGGCCTGCCGTGCTATCTCGAGCACGATGCCCGAACCGCCGCCGAGTGGTTGCGCGCCGGGTCGTCGTCTGGGTACGACAGCGACCTCGCCTACATCAGTGTCGGCACCGGGATCTCGGCGGGCATCGTCATCGACGGCGAGGTCTTTCGCGGTGACAACGGACTGGCCGGCGAAATCGGCCACGTCGTGGCCGATCCGGATGGCCCGCGCTGCGCATGCGGCCAGCTTGGCTGCCTCGAGGCCATGTGCGCCGGTCCGGCAATCGGGCGGATGGCGCGCGCCACCGTGGCCAGCGGACGAGCAACCAGCCTCGGCGCAGCCGCCAGCGCGGTTGACGTCTTCGCTGCAGCAGCCGCCGGCGATGCTGCGGCCGGCGAGATCGTCGTCAGCGTCGCCGGCAGCCTGGCACGGGCTCTGCTCGGCCTGATGCTGACCGTTGGCGTTCGCCACGTCGTGATCGGCGGCGGCGTCGCGGCCGCCGGTGAAAACCTGCTCGCGCCGCTGCGTGAGGCGATCCGCGATGAGCGCGCTGCGTCGGCGCTTGCCGACACGGTTTTCGGCGGGGCTATTATCGAACTCCTCTCGCCGGAGATCGAGGCGGGCGCCCGAGGGGCCGCCGCGATCGCCCGGAAGCGCGTCGCAGCCGAACAGCGAGAGGGGGTGGGCAAGCGCTAGATCAGCAGACCCGCCGGGGGATAACAGAGACGTTCCCACCTTGGTTGTCAGGGAACAAGTAGGAGGAGTACCGAATGGGGAAGAAAAATCTATGGGCGTTGCTCGCCGCGACGATCCTGGTAGCGGCGGCGTGCAGCAGCACACCGACTGCGACCACGTCGCCGACGCAGCAGCCCACCACGCAGCCACCGGCAAGTCAGCCGGCGGAGTCGATGGCTCCCGGGACACCGATGCCGACCGAAGCGCCGTCACTGGCGCCGGCCGTACCGTCGGTGCCAACCGGCTATGCCACGCTCGATCAGGCGTTGGGCGCCGGCCAGCCCTTCAAGGGCAAGACGGTCGACATCCAGACGCAGTGGATCGGCGGCGAGGGCGCCAACTTCGCGGCCTCAGTCGCTGACTTCGCAGCGGCGACGGGTATCACCATCAACGTCGAGGGTGTCGGCTCAAGCCATGAGACCGTGCTCAAGACGCGCATCGACGGTGGCGCGCCGCCCGACCTGGCCATGCTCGCTCAGCCGTCTGGCGTTGATGCCTACGGCGCCGCGGGCAAGCTGGCCGACCTCGGCACGCTGCTCACCGCTGATGAGATCAGCAAGCTCAACACCGAGCACCCCGCGACCATCGGCCTGGTGACCGACGGCACGCACATCTGGGGCATCCCGTACAAGGTCGACGTCAAGTCGACGGTCTGGTATCCGATCAAGGCCTTCGCGGCCGCCGGGTACACGGTCCCGACGACCTGGCAGGAACTGCTCGACCTGTCGAACAAGATCGTTGCCGACGGCAACGGCAACCCCTGGTGCATCGGCATGGAGGCCGGCACCGCGACCGGTTGGCAAGCGACCGACTGGCTCGAGGAAGTCGTCCTCAAGACCAAGGGCATCGACTATTACAACAACTGGATCACTCACCAGGTCACCTTCGAGGATCCAGGCATTGTGTCGGCCATGGACGATTACCTGGCCAAGATCTTCTTCACCCCCGATTACGTCTACGGTGGCGTGCCGGCGATCATCGCGACCCATCAGACCGATCCGATGGATCCGATGTTCCCGCCCGCTTCGGCCGGCGACAATTGGGACGGCTTCACGCCCGGCTGCTGGATGCAGAAGCAGGCAACGTGGTACGGCCCCGACTTCTTCCCGGATGTCAAGGCTGGCGCAGCGACCTCGCAGTACATCCTCGGCCAGGACATCGGCATCTTCGAGTTCCCGCAGATCGACCCGGCACAGGGCAATGCGGTCGAGGGTTCCGGTGACACCCTGCTCATCCCCGCCCCGGCTGACGGCTCCGCCGTTCGGCCCGAGGTGCTCGCCGTAGCGGAATTCCTCTCGACGCCGGAAGGCACCGAGAACTGGATCCGCGCCGGCAGCGCGATCTCGGCCAACCAGTCGACTCCGGCCGACTGGTACACCAGCAGCTACAAGCTGCAGGTTGCGTCGCAGATCGTGGCCACCGCCCAGTCATTCGGCTTCGACGCTTCCGACCTGATGCCGCCGTCTGTCGGCGCAGGCTCGGAGTGGACGCAGCTGTCCAACTGGATCAACGGCGGCGGGACCAACCCGTCGACCGCTGACGTCTTGAAGGCGATCGACGACAGCTGGCCGACTCAGTAAGCGACTGAACGACCAACTGTGCCCGGGCGCGCAGCGGCAACGCTGCGCGCCCGGGTAGCATTACCCGGCTGTGGGAGGAGAGGAGCCCATGACTGCTGAGGTAGCGGCCAAGCCGCGAAGCGACACCCTTGGGCGTTACCTGGTGCCGCTTGGTGCGGTGGCCGGGATAGCCATCGTGATCGTTGGGGTCGCCTTCCTGGCCGACCCCAAGAGCGCTGCGAACCTGCTCGCGTCCATCTACGACGCACTGGGCAACCCCATCGGCGCACAGGCCCTGCGCGATGGGCGCGGTGATCAGTTCTACGCCAAGTTGATCCTCGCTGCCGTAGCGCTGCTGGTGGGCGTCGGTGGCGTGTGGCTCATCTACTCGGGCCTGTCCGCCCTCGTTGGCCTGCTCAAGCCGCGCATGCAGGCGCGCATCATCCCGTGGGTCTTCGTCGTGCCGGCGCTGACGCTGCTCGGCATCTACCTCGTCTATTCGACCGTCTCAACGGTCTGGACGAGCATCATCGCCGACCAGGGCATCAGCGACAACTATGGCCAGATGCTCCATCCCGACATCCTGGCCGTCTTCCGCAACAACATCATCTGGCTGGTCGTGGCCACCGGCGGCAGCGTGCTGCTCGGCCTGATCATCGCCGGAATGGTCGACCGCATCCGCCGTGAGGCGCTGGCCAAGACCTTCATCTTCCTGCCGCTGGCCATCTCGCTCGTCGGCGCATCCGTGATCTGGCGCTTCATCTACGCGTGGCAGCCGGCGGGCCACACGCAGTACGGGTTGTTGAACGCCTTCTGGACCAGCCTGGGCTTCAGCCCGGTCGACTGGATCCACAGCACCGTTTCCCTGGGCACGGTGACCCCCGCGCTGGCGGTCACCGGCCCGGTCGACACTTACGCGTTGATCGTGATCATGATCTGGCTGCAGACCGGCTTCGCCATGGTCGTGCTGTCCGCGGCCATCAAGGGCGTGTCGGTGGAGGTCATCGAGGCCGCTCGGCTCGATGGCGCCGGTGAGCGACAGATCTTCTTCCAGGTGATCGTGCCGATCATCAAGGGCTCGATCATCACCGTCGCGACGACGATCGCGATCGCCGTGCTGAAGATCTTCGACATCGTCTTCGTGATGACCGGCGGCCGCTTCGACACGGACGTGGTCGCCAACCGCATGTTCATCGACAAATTCGTGTTCTTCCAGGACGGCCGCGCCGCCGCCCTCGCAACGGTGCTCTTCATCGCCGTGCTGCCGATCATGTTTCTGAACCTGCGCAACCTGCGCCAACAGGGAGTTGGGTCATGACCGCCGTCGCCAAGCCCCAGTCTCGCCTGAGCGGCATCCGCGGATGGCGCCCGTTATTCATGCGCAGCATGCCGCTGCGCGTCGCGGTCATCGGCATCTGTGTGCTGTGGTCGCTGCCGACCTTCGGCCTGCTGGTCAGCTCGTTCCGGCCGGCCCGCGACATCACGCTGACCGGTTGGTGGGACGCGCTCCTGAACCTGTTCAACTCGCAATGGACGATCGACAACTACGCCCAGGTCATCAACGGCCAGGGCATGGGCAATGCCTTCCTGAACAGCCTGATAGTCACCCTGCCGAGCACGGTCATCCCGATCACGATGGCCGCCTTCGCCGCGTACGCCTTCGCGTGGATCCCCTTCCGTGGGCGGGGGTTGCTGTTCTCGATCGTCGTCGGCCTGCTGGTCGTGCCCATCCAGATGGCGCTCATTCCGGTCCTCCAGATCTACTCCACCTTCCACCTGACCGGCACGTTCCTGGGTATCTGGCTGGCACACACCGCGTTCGGGCTGCCGCTGGCGATCTTCCTGCTCTACAACTTCATCTCACAGTTGCCGCGCGACCTGTTCGAGTCGGCCTCCATCGACGGTGCGACCCACTACCAGATCTTCCGCACCATCGTGCTGCCGCTGTCGATTCCGGCCCTCGGCGCCTTCGCCATCTTCCAGTTCCTGTGGGTCTGGAACGACCTGTTGGTGGCGTATGTATTCCTGGGTTTCAACGCCGACGTGCTGGTCCTGCCGATAGCGCTCTACAACCTGATCGGCAGTCACGGTGAGGCATGGCACGTGCTCACCGCGGGCGCCTTCGTGACCATGATTGTGCCGCTGGTGGTATTCCTGATCCTGCAGCGCGCGTTCGTCCGTGGGATCCTGGCGGGGTCCGTCAAGTCCTGACCTCGACGCGGCTGATGGTCGCGTTCGCCGGCACGGAACCGCCGGCTGGTTTCGCCGCAACCACCAGGGAGCGGCCGATCGCCGGCGTGACGCTGTTCCGCACGAACGTCGCCTCGGCTCGGCAGGTGCGGGCGCTGACTGAGTCGCTGCAGGCGGCGGCCCGGCCGCCCGAGGCGCCGCTGCTCATCGCGGCGGACCAGGAAACCGGCCAGTTGGTGGGCATGGGCGACGACACGACGCCGTTCGCCGGGGCGATGGCTCTAGGCGCCGTGGGCGACGAGGACCTCGCCGAGCGGGTGGCGCGCGCGATCGGCCGCGAACTGCGCGCGCTGGGCGTCAACGTCGACTACGCGCCGGTGTGCGACCTGGCCACCAACCCGGCGCACCCTGCGCTGGGCATACGCTCCTTCGGCGACGACCCACAGGCCGTCGCCCGGCTGGTGGCAGCGACGGTACGTGGGCTGCAGGCCGAGGGCGTCGCCGCGACCGCCAAGCACTTCCCCGGCAACGGCGAGGGAGCAGTCGACTCGCACCACGCCCTGGCCGTTGTCGCTGGCGACCGAGAGGCACTCGAGGCACGCGAGCTGGTGCCCTTCCGCGCGGCAATCTCAGCAGGTGCGCGCCTGGTCATGGCCGGCCACTTCGCCGTGCCCGACCTGACCGGGGACGAGTCTCTGCCTGCCAGCCTGTCCGGCAAAATCGTCACCCAGTTGCTGCGCGACGAACTCGGTTTTACCGGCCTGACCATCACCGACGCACTCGACATGCACGCCCTGGCGCAGGGCGTCGCCCAGATCGTCGACGTCATCTGCGCCGTGCGGGCCGGTGAGGACCTGCTGCTGGCGACGCCTGATGAAGAGCTGCTGGCGCGCCTTGAAGCGGCCCTCACGCAGGCCGAGCGGCGGCGGCTGATCGATAGCGAGGCGGGCCGCTCTGCGCACGAACGCCTGGCCGCGACACGCGCCTGGCTGGCGGCCGCGCCACCTGCCCCCGGCCTGGAGACCGTCGGTTGCGCGGCGCACCGCTCGCTCGCGGCAGAGCTGGCGGCGCGATCGATCACGCTGGTACGCAACGACGACGCTCTGCTGCCGCTGCGGCTGGGCGCCGGGGCGCGCATCGCGGTGATCCAGCCGCGCCCGGTCGACCTCACGCCGGCCGACACCTCGTCATATGTACCGGCGTTGCTGGCCAAGGCGATCCGCGCCCACCACCGCGCGACCGATTTGTTCATTGTCGAGCCGTTGGCACCGCCCGACTCCGCGCTGCTCGAGCGCCTGCGCGACTACGACGCGATCATTCTCGGTACCGTGAGCGCCAACATCCTGCCTGCCCAGGCCGACCTGGCCAGCCGCGTGCTGGCCCTCGGCGTGCCGACGGTGGCAGTCGCCCTGCGCACGCCGTGGGATCTGCTCGCCTACCCGACCACGCGAACCTACGTGTGCTCGTACGGCATCCTGGGCCCGACGATCGAGGCGCTCGCGGCCGCGCTGTTCGGCACCCAGGACATGAGCGGGCATTTACCGGTGCGGTTGGGTGACCTGCACCCGCGCGGCCACGGACTCGAGCAGAGCGGCCGGACCGATTAGATGAGCCTGCACGACGAGATTCTCGAGCAGCCCGCGGCGGTGACGCGCCTGCTCGACGGCGCCGGCGAGCAGTTCGAGCCGGTCGCGGCCGAGATGCGCCGGCAGCGGCCCACGTTCGTGGTCATTGCCGCGCGCGGCAGCTCTGACAACGCCGCGCTCTACGCGCAGTACCTGCTGGCGGTGCGCAACTCACTGTCGGTCGCCTTGGCGACGCCTTCGACCATCACCCTCTACCACGCGCGGCCGGCGCTGAAGGACGCGCTGGTAGTAGGCATATCGCAGTCGGGTCGCTCGCCAGACATCATCGCCGTGCTCGACGAGGCGCGCCGGCAGGGCGCCCCGACGGTGGCCATCACCAACGACGTTGCCTCGCCCCTGGCAGAGGCGGCAGATTGCGTGGTCGACCTGCGCGCAGGTCCCGAGCTGGCGACCGCGGCTACCAAGACCTACTCCAATGAGTTGATGGCCATGGCGCTGCTGTCGGCGGCCATCGACGAGCTCAGCCCAGCGGAATCCGCGCAACTACAGCAGGTTCCGCAATGGATGGCCGGCGCCCTCGGCGGCGAACAGCAGGCCGCCGAGCTGGCTCGCGAATTCGCCCAGTACGCCCGCTGCGTCGTGCTCGGCCGCGGTTTCTCCTACGCCACCGCGCGCGAGTGGGCGCTCAAGATGCAGGAACTGAGCCAGTTGCCGGCGTTGTCGTTCTCCGCCGCCGACTTCGAGCACGGCCCGCTCGCGCTCGCCGAGCACAACCTGCCGGTACTCGCCGTCGCTCCCTCAGGGCCTGCCCTGGAAGCTCAGCTCGAGCTGCTGCGGCGCCTGGTCGACGTCCAAGGCGTACGCCTGCTGGCCCTGTCCGATTCGGCCGAAATCCGCGCCATCGATCGCGGCCTGGCTCTCCCGGCGTCAGTCGCCTGGTGGTTGTCGCCACTGGTGTCCATCGTCCCCGCCCAGCTGTACACGTACCACCTGACGGCCGCCCGCGGCCTGGATCCTGACAACCCGCGCACCATCCACAAGATCACGCGGACCGTGTAGCAGAAGACCCACGCTCCGGGAACGAGCGCGGGCCTTCGTGTGCTGTGTTCGGTGGTCCGAGCGGGCGGAAGTCATTCCGCGCACTCCCCGGATCACCCGGCGACGCCGGCTCTTGTGTCGCTCGAGATGTTGCCCGCACGGGGCTGGGTGGCGAGGTTCGTCGAGCCACAGAACGCATCCGCCGTGATGGGCAGGACCCGCGACGCAGCAGCGCCCAGGAGCCTCCGATCAAGCCGCTCGAAGCGGTCGTTGCGGTCGTTTGTCACGCTCGCACCTCGTTCCCATCCTACTACGAAGCCATAGCCGCGGGAACATACAGCCGCACAACAGGCGGCACCGTCAGAATTGCGGGGTGGAGAAGGACGGCTCGATACGCATCGCCTGGCTGGCCGACGGCTACGAGGCGATCCATGTCTACGCCCGGTTCTGGCCGTGGAACGAGCTCGAGCAGCGGGCCCAGGGTGTCGCCGATATAGCGCTCACCAACCGCACCGTCCACGATCTGCGGCGCATGCTGCGACAGCGTTTCCACGGTGAGTTTTCGCTGCACGCGCCCGACGAGGACGCCCCCGACCGACGCGTGGCGATCTTCTTCGACCCGCCGCGCGGCGAACCCAACCCAGACATCGACTAGCCCGCACCCACCACGGGCGCCGCGCTTCAGCGATTGGCGGCGATGGTCAGGCCGGACAGGTCGGTGCCGTTGAAGCGGTCGCTATCGACGCAGCCGCCGATGCCCGCCACGGCGCCGCAGTTGTCGTATTGCCAGAAGGTCCAGCCGTTGCCCGCCCAGTTGCCGGCCGGCACACTCGGCTGGTCGACTTGCCAATGGGCGACCCACAGGCGATAACCCTTGTTGGCAAACCATTGGGTGTCGCCCATGCGATCCCGCCAGAACGAGGGGTTGGTGTAGATCAGCGCCTTGACGCCGAGTCGCGCATCGACCCGCGCCAGCCAGGCCCTGACCCAGCGGCGCAGCTGGCGCACGCCCAGGCCGCCGCTGTCCTCGAGGTCCAATACCGGCACCAGGTTCCGGCCGCGCAGGCCGGCCCCGGCGATGAAATTGTCGGCCTCGATGATCGCATCGTTGGCCGTCTTGTCGGGCCGGGCGAAGTGGTACGCGGTGAATGGCAGTCCGAGCTTCTGGGCGCGCTTGCGATTGCGCTTGTACTGACCGTCGGTCAGGGTGTCGCCTTCGCTGGCCTTGGCGATAACGAAATTGATCCCGCTGTTCTTCACCTGCCGCCACGCGGGTGCGCCCTGCCAGTGCGAGACGTCGATTTCGTCGAGATATGTGGCATCTACGGCGTTGCCCGCCGGCTGACGCCCGAGCGCGACGCCCGCCGGGGCAACGGTTAACAGCAGCAGGCCAACGGCGCTGACGCCCAGCGCGCGACGCGACAGGTTGTTCATCGACTCCCCCTTCCACGGCTGGCACCAGTGTCGCACCCCGTGATCTGGACGGCCGCCGGGCGCGTACCTGTCTGCTGCGTAGACTTGACCGCGCACGAGAAACCCGGAGGGCCCACGTGTTCCTGTTCAATCGCGACAAGCAGAAAATGCCCGAGCCGGGCACCGCGCTCGCCGGCCGTCCGACACCGGTGGCGGTGCCCGAGCACCATTTCGTCAACGGGGCGCGCCTGACGCCCCCCTATCCTGACGGCACGAAGCTGGCCATGTTCGCGGCCGGCTGCTTCTGGGGCGTCGAGAAGACCTTCTGGCACGTACCCGGGGTCGTATCGACGGCCGTCGGCTATGCCGGTGGCTACACGCCCAACCCGACCTACGAGGAGGTGTGCAGCGGCCGGACCGGGCACGCCGAGACGGTGCTCGTCGTGTATGACCCGGCGAAGGTTTCCTACGAGCAACTGCTCAAGGTCTTCTGGGAGGAGCACGACCCGACATCGGGCATGCGCCAGGGCAACGACGTGGGCACCCAATACCGATCGGCGATCTTCACCTACAACGATGAGCAGCGAAAGGCGGCCGAGGCCTCGCGCGACGCCTACCAGCGCGAGCTGTCCAAGGCGGGTTACGGGGAGATATCGACCGACATCGCCGACGCCCGCGATTTCTACTTCGCCGAGGACTACCACCAGCAGTACCTGGCCAAGAACCCTGCCGGTTACTGCCCCGACCATTCGACGGGCATCTCGTGCCCGGTCGGACTCGGCGTCAAGGCGGCCGACTAGGTGGCCGAATCCACGGGGACGGCGAGCCTGCCCTACACGGGCAACCCTGAAGCCGACGCATTGATCGCGCACGACCCGCTCGCGCTGCTGATCGGTTTCGTGCTCGATCAGCAGGTCCAGCTGCAGAAGGCGTTCTCGGGACCGTACGAGCTGCGCCGGCGCATCGGCACCCTCGATGCCGGGCGCATCGCGGGCATGGATCCGCAGCGCCTCGAGGCCGCGTTCAGGGAGCGGCCGGCCCTGCACCGCTTCCCGGGCAACATGGCGCGTCGGGTGCAGGAGCTGTGCGCGGCGGTCGAACGCGACTACGGCGGCGACGCCGGCCGCGTTTGGGGCGAACCGAGCAGCGGACGGGAGCTGCGCGACAGGCTGCTGGCGCTGCCGGGCATCGGCGAGATGAAGGCCGCCACGCTCATCGGCATCCTGGGCAAGCGCTTCGGCGTCCGCCCGCGGGGCTGGGAGGCCTACGCGCCGCAGCACATGTCCCTGGGCGATGTCGACTCGCCGGAGAAGCTGGCCGAATACCAGGCCGGCAAGCGCGCCTACAAGGCCCAGCTGCGCGCGGAGGGCGGGCGTCGCTGAGTACGTGCCGCTTGGCTGAAATATGAGGCCGAAGGTACCGGAGTGCACAAATGGCCACTTCGGGTATGATTCACGCAGCAACCGTAGTGTGCCCGCTGGTTTGAGCATCAAACCCTCGCTCCCGCGGACCCGGTTGGATCATCGCTCCGACGCGAGGCAAAGAGGCGTCGTGGAGCACACACAGCCCACACCCCAATTCGGTGCAGGGCCAGAAAGAGAAATCGCGGAAATGCAACTCAGGACCCATTCAACCAATTCATCGTTCAGCCATAGCGCGTCGGCACGGCGGCGCATCCGCCGGACAGGCTCCGGCAACCGCCTGTTCTGCTCGACCAACGGCTGCACAACTCTCCTGCAGCCGGACGCAAGCGGCCACATGGCCACCTGCCCGATCTGCGGAGCACGGCGCATCCTGCACTGAGCAGCGCGTCACAATCGGAGGTGATGCCCGTCACCTCTGCGCCTGCGCGCACGTCGCTCGCCGCGACGCCGATTGACGACCCCGTCGCCTGGGACAACCTGGCGGCCGACCTGGGTGCCCAGCACCTCCAGGCGTGGGCGTGGGGTGAGCTGAAGCAGCACTTCGGCTGGCAGCCGGTGCGCCTTGCGGCGGCCGGCCGAGACGCCGCCGCACAAGTGTTGGTTCGTCGCCTCGCCGGGTTGTCCGCAACCTATGTGCCGCGCGGTCCGGTGTTCTCCGGCGCGCGGCTCGATCCGCAGTTCCTCAGGGCGCTCGTCCGCGCGGCGCGCGACCGACGCAGCGCGTTCCTGCGCCTGGAACCGGCGGTCGCGGTCGACGATCCACGTGCCGACGAGTTCGATGCTCAGCTGCGCGCGGCCGGTTTCCGGCCGGTCACCAGCACCCTTCAGCCGCGTTCGTCGATCGCACTCGATCTGAACATGCCGCTCGACGATCTCTTCCGGGACTTTTCGAAGGGCCACCGCGCCGACGTCAAGCGCGGCCAGCGCAATGGCGTGTCCATCCGTGAGGCGGGGGCCGACGACTTCGAGCTGCTCGAGCGCATGCTCCTGGCCACCCAGGAGCGCAAGACCTTCGAGTATCACAACGCCGGCTACTACCGGACGCTGTGGCGCTCCTTCGGCGATGCGGCGAAGCTGTTCGTCGCCCAGCATGACGGGCGGGACGTCGCCGCTGCGCTGGTTGTCGGCTGGCACAACTATGGCTCGTACCTGGTTGCCGGCTCGACCGGTGAGGCGCTCGAACTGCGCGCCGTGCACGTGCTGCAGTGGCACGCCATCAGCTGGGCCCATGCGCGCGGCGTGCGCACGTGGGACCTGGGCGGCATGGCCGACGCGCGCGGTGAGTACGAGCTGGCCGCAGCGGACGGCAGGCACAGCCAGGCCGAATTGGACGAGCTGCTCGCCGCGGCGGAAAGCGACCCGCGCGACGGCGTCTATCGCTTCAAGAAGGGCTGGGGCGGCCAGGTGGTCCGCACGCTGCCCGCCTACGATCGCGTCTTGCTGCCACCGGTCTACTGGCTGTGGCAGCGGCGCCTGGCGTCTTGACCACCGTGAGGAGTGAGCCCACCTTGTCGTTTGAAACCTTCGGCCTGAGCCCGGAAATCCTGCGCGCCGTGGCGGAGCAGGGTTACGAGCAGCCAACACCCATCCAACTGCAGGCCATCCCGTACGTGCTCGCCGGCCGCGATCTGCTCGGCCGCGCGCAGACGGGCACGGGCAAGACCGCGGCCTTCGCGCTGCCCATGCTCGAGCGCCTGCGGGCCGTGGCCAACACCAGCTTCTCGCCCGCCCGGCACCGGCTGCGCGCGCTCATCGTTGCGCCCACCCGTGAGCTGGCGGTGCAGGTCTACGAGAGCTTCTGCGCCTACGGACGACACGTCCCGCTGCGCTACGCCGTCGTCTACGGCGGCGTGCCGATCGAACCCCAGACGCGTCAACTGCTCGCCGGTGTCGAGGTCCTGGTCGCCACACCCGGCCGCCTGCTCGACCATGTCGGCCAGCGCAACCTCTCGCTCGGCTCGGTCGACGTGCTCGTCCTTGACGAGGCCGACCGCATGCTCGACATGGGCTTCCTGCCGGACATCACGCGTATCGTCGAGTTGGTGCCCGCGCAGCGCCAGACGCTGCTCTTTTCGGCGACGTTCTCGGCCGAAATCCGCCGGCTGGCGTCCACGTTGCTGCGCTCGCCCGTGTCGGTCGACGTCGAGCCGCAGACGACCTCCGCCGAATTGGTCGCCCAGGTGGTCTACCTGGTCGACGAGCGGCGCAAGCGCGAGCTGCTGGCCGAGCTGGTACGGCAACGTGATCTGCACCAGGTGCTGGTCTTCACGCGCACCAAGCTCCAGGCGGGCCGCCTCGCGTCCCAACTCGAACGCGACGGCATCGCCGCGGTCGCCATCCACGGCGATCGCAGCCAACCCGAGCGCGAGCGGGCGCTGGCGGGCTTCAAAACCGGCGAGGTCCAGGTGCTGGTTGCGACCGACGTTGCGGCGCGCGGCCTGGACATCGAGGCGCTGCCGCTGGTCGTCAACTACGAGCTGCCACATACGCCGCACGACTACGTCCATCGCATCGGCCGAACAGGCCGAGCCGGCGTCACCGGGCGGGCGATCTCGCTGGTCGCGCCCGAAGAAGAGGACTACCTGAAACAGATCAATCGGTTGCTCAAACACGACCTGCCGGTGCGCGTGGTGAAGGGCTTCGAGCCGACGTTCGGCGCGCCGACGGCTACTCGCGCTCCTCGGGCTGGGCAGCGGCGCCCGACCGCAGCGCCGGCCCGGCCGGCGCGACAGGCGCGCCCACCGGCGCGGCGGGCGGCCGCGCCGACCCGGGCGGTGGCGCATCCGGCGGCGGCCCCTGCCAGCCGCCCCAGTCGCGACGACGACGACTCGGCCAGAGTCGCGTAAGCACGAGCAGCAACCCGGCGCCGATCAGCGCCACCGGCAGCAACTGCCGGCCGAGTGGTGACAATCCCAGCTGACCGCCCACGTCGAGCACGCCCTCGAAGAAGGCGAAACCGATCAGGAAGAGGGCGAGGCCAACGGCCAGCGCGGACAGTCCCTCGCGCGCCACGACGGCCTGGCGATGAAGGATCGCCCACAACAGCATCGCCGCACCGACCGAGGTGGGCGCCACGAGCGCCCAGGCATAGGCCCAGCTCGCCCAATGACCTGTCGAATCCTGGTAGGCAAGCAGGAGGCCGACCGATGTAACAACGCCGCCGGCGACCGATAGCCCGATGCCCGGACCGGCGGGCAGCAGCAGGCCGATGAACAGCAGCGCGGCGCCGGGAGCGATGACGTAGATCGGCCAGCCGATCGTCCCCACGTCGAAGGCCAGGTCCACGCCGTACGCCTGCGCAACAAGCAGCAAGGCGCCACCGACGATCAGCAGCAGGCCGATGACGACGGCAACGCTGCGCGATTCGGAACTGCTTTCCACGGCGACCTCCTGGCTGCCAACCTGGACCGCCACCGGCCGCCGGGCGCCGGCCAGGGCCGCGGTCGTCTAGATTCTCTATCAGTGACGCTACCGATTGAGGACTATGCGCTGATCGGCGACACGCAGACGGCGGCGCTGGTCGGTATTGACGGCTCGATCGACTGGTTGTGCCTGCCGCGCTTCGATTCTGGCGCCTGCTTCGCCGCCCTGCTGGGCACGCCCGACAACGGCCGCTGGTTGCTGGCACCGGTGGGTGCCGAGCGCGCGGCTCGGCGCAGCTATCAACGTGAGTCGCTCGTGCTCGTCACCGAGTGGGAGATCGACGACGCACTGGTGCGAGTGACTGATTTCATGCCACTGCGCGACGAGCGCCCGCACCTGATTCGCATCGCCGAGGGCGTCCGCGGCACGGTCAAGATGCACACCGAGCTGACGCTGCGCTTCGACTACGGCCGGCTCGTGCCGTGGGTCCGTCGCATCGGCCGAGACCTGTGCGCAACATCCGGCCCGGACGCGGTGTGCCTGCGCTCCGACGTCACGCTGCACGGCCGTGGCCCACACAGCGAGGCGGAGTTCACGGTCAACGAAGGCGACTGCGTCTCGTTCGTGATGTCGTGGTATCCGTCGCATCTCGCGCCACCCCAGCCACCGCACGCCGGCGGGGCACTCGAGCACACGCTGACATGGTGGCGCGACTGGTGCGCGCGCATGAGCTATGCGGGCAGCTGGAAAGAAGACGTGCTGCAGTCGCTGATCGTGCTCAAGGCGATGACGTACAGCCCGACCGGCGGCATCGTCGCCGCGCCCACGACGTCGCTGCCCGAGGCGATCGGCGGCACGCGCAACTGGGATTACCGCTACTGCTGGCTGCGCGATGCGTCCTTCTCGCTGTGGGCACTGAACGTCGGCGGCTACCAGCAAGAGGCCCGTGCGTGGCGCGACTGGATGCTGCGCGCTGCGGCGGGCGACCCGGCCAACCTGCAGACGCTCTACGGGCCGGCCGGCGAGACCCGCGTGGCCGAGTTCGAGGCGCCCTGGCTGTCAGGCTACGAAGGCTCGCGTCCGGTGCGCATCGGCAATGCCGCTGCAGGCCAGTTTCAGCTCGACATCTACGGCGAGATCGTCGACACGCTCCACCTGGCGCGACAGTTCGGCATGCAATCGGATCCGGATTCGTGGGCGCTCGCCACGCATTTGATCGAATTCGTCGTCGAGCACTGGCAGGCGCCCGACCAGGGCCTGTGGGAGATGCGCGGGCCGGCCCGGCAGTTCACCCACTCGAAGGTGCTCGCCTGGGTGGCGCTCGACCGCGCCGTACATGCCATCGAGAAGTTCGGCGCCGATGGCCCGCTCGAACGCTGGCGAGCGACGCGCCAGCAGATTCATGACGACGTGTGCGCCCACGGCTTCGACGCCGACCGCAACACGTTCACTCAGTACTACGGCTCGCACGAGCTCGATGCGAGCCTGCTGATGATCCCCCTGGTGCATTTCCTGCCGGCCACCGACCCGCGCATGCGCGGCACGATCGACGCCGTGCAGCGCGAGCTGATGAGTGATGGCTTCGTGCGGCGCTACCGGACCGAAACGAAGGGCGACGGCCTGCCACCCGGTGAGGGCGCGTTCCTGGCCTGCACCTTCTGGCTGGTCGACAACCTGGCCCTGCTGGGACGCATCGACGAGGCGACCGCGCTGTTCGAGCGTCTGCTCGGGCTGCGCAACGACGTTGGCCTGTTGGCCGAGGAGTACGACGCCGGGCGCGGGCGCCTGGTAGGCAATTTCCCGCAGGCGTTCACTCACGTCGGGCTGGTCAACTCGGCCTTCAACCTGGATCGCGCCACTCGGTCACGCAGCCGCGCGCGCCCCGGGGCGACTCGCTAACCGCCGATCCCGTCGGGCGGCGCGACCGGCGCCGTCAGCCGCGCGATGCGTCGTTCGAGGTGGCGCCGCACGGAGGGCCACTCTGGCTCAATGACACTGAAATAGGCGGAGTCGCGTTGCCGCCCGCCGTCGGTCAGCATGTGCCGGCGCAGCGTGCCTTCTTCGGTCGCGCCGATACCCAGCAGCGCCGCGCGCGACTTGTCGTTGAGCGCGTCGGTCTTGAACTCCACGCGCAGCGCGCCGGCAACGTTGAAAGCATGGGCCAGCATCAGCAGCTTGGCCTCGCTGTTGATTGCCGTGCGCTGCCAGGCCGGCGCGAGCCACGTGTTGCCGATCTCCAGCCGGCGGTGACGCGGCTCGATGGCCATATAGCGCGTGCTGCCGACGACCGATCCCGACGCGCGCTCGATCGTGGCAAACGGCATCTCGCTACCGGCCGCGCGCGCGGCAAGCGCTGTCTCGACGTAGCTGCGCATGTCGGCCGGCGTGCTCACCGCACGTGGCATCCAACGCCACACGTCGGCGTCCAGGCCGACACTGACCAGCGCCGGCAGGTGGTCGAGTGACAGCGGCTCGAGCCTGACGATCGAACCCTCGAGGACGACCGGCTCGACCCACGGCCTGGTCGCCATTTCAGCTGCCGGCCACGAGTGTCAGGGTGCGGCCTCGGCGTAGGCGCGCACCTTGATCTGGCGATCGAGCTCGTCGGCCACCTCGGCAAGCTGGCGCGACAAAGTCGGCTGTGATCCGTCGAGTTCGGCCAGTAGCTGCTGGGAGCGCTCGAGGACTGCCGGATCGGCGAGGAAGGACGGATACAGCGCCAGGAGATAGGAGCGCGCGAAGGGGTGGTCGCGCGTGGCGAACACGTCGCGCACACGATCGAAGAACCGCGCGGAATAGGGCTCGAGGAGATCGCGCTGCTGCGGCCAGAAGAAGCCGAGCATCGCCGCGCGAGTCAGATGGAACGACCCATAGCCTTCGCCGTGGATCTTCTGCCACGCCTCAGCCTTGGCCTCCGCAGTGGGCCGCGATGCCTCGGCCCGGAGCAGCGCGCGCCGTCCCCGATCGGATGGGTCGCGGCCCGCCTCGCGCTCGAGCGCCGAGGCAGCGCCGGGCAATCCGAAGGCAACCTGCTTGACGGCCACCGTCCAGCGCATCTCCTGGTCGAGCTCGAAGTCGCCGAGCTGGTCGTGACCGGCTGCCAGGGCGGCCAGGCGCGCGACATCATCAGCTGCTCGGGCGGCGTTGATCGCAGAGCGCGCCCACATGATGCGCCGGTCGTCGTTCGTTGCGGCAACGTTGGCCAGAGCGAATTCGAACCACGCGTGCGCCTGTTCCTCCTGCATCGATTCGGGCAGGTAGCGCGCGATGATCCAGGCGACTCGGTCGAGAATGTTGTCGAGGATGTCCTGGTCGGGCTCGCTGCCCAGCCGCTCGCGACAGATGGCCAGGTAGGCGGTCGAGCGCAGCTGACGGTCGCGCACCATCTCCCACAGCGACATCCACAGCAGCTCGCGCAGCAGCGCGTCGTCGACACGCGACAGGTTGCGCCGGACGAAGCCGAGTGAGGTCGCATCGAGCTGGACCTTGGCATAGGCGTGGTCGCCGTGGTTGGGAAAGACCAGGTCGGGCAGCGGCCGGCCGTGCGCGGCGGGCACCGGCGTTTCGGCGCCGTCCACCAACGCCGGCAGTGAGACAACCTCGATGCCGGCGCCGGCGTCGCGCGCGAGAGTCACGTCCAGCGCATGGGGACGCAGGTAGGGATAGGCGACTGGTGCCGACTGGTGGACGGTCAACGAGCCGATCCGATCCCCGTCGGGCACCCATTCGGCGGCGAGCGTGTCAAGCGATGCGGTGCGTAGCCATAGCCGCGCCCATTCGTCGAGTTGGCGGCCGCTCGACTCCTCGAGGCACGCCAGGAAGTCATCGAGCGTCGCGTTGCCCCACGCATGGCGCTTGAAGTAGTGGCGCATCCCATCGCGGAAGGCGTCGCGGCCGATGTACTTGACCAGCTGCTTGAGAACCGACGCGCCCTTGCCGTAGGTGATGCCGTCGAAGTTCAGAAAGGCGATCTCGGTGTCGGCCGCCGCACCTGCGATGGGGTGCGTGGTGGGCAACTGGTCCTGCATGTAGGCCCACCGCTTGATGTCGGCGTTGAAGACCTTCCAGGCGTTGTTGAAGCGCGTCGCCTCGACCATCGTCACGTAGGAGACGTAGGTTGCGAAGCTCTCGTTCAGCCACAGGTCGTCCCACCAGCGCATGGTGACGAGATTGCCGAACCACATGTGCGCGAGCTCGTGCAGGAAGGTCTCGGCGCGGGCGAGCCGCTGACCCTGGGTCGGCGGATCGCGGAACAGGTGCGCCTCGTTGTAGGTGACGCAGCCGACGTTCTCCATCGCGCCCGAGTTGTACTCGGGCACGAACACCTGGTCGTACTTGGCGAAGGGATACGGCTGGTCGAACTGATCGGCGTAGAAGTCGAGGCCCTGGCTGGTCAGCTCGAAGATCTCGGGTGCCTGGTCGGCGAGCAGGTGCTCCATCGACCGGCGCGCATACAGGCCGAGGGCCAGGCCCTTGTGATCGACCCGGCGGACCACGTAGGGGCCGCCGATGAGCGCCACCAGGTAGGTGCTGAACAGTTCGGTCCGCGCGAAGCTATGACGTACATGCCCATCGCCGGCCGGCTGCGCCTCGGTCAGCGGGGCGTTGGCCACCACCTGCCACGCCTCCGGCGCGGTCACGGTGACGCTGTAGCGGCCCTTGATGTCCGGCTGGTCGAAACAGGGGAAAAGCCGGTGCGCCTCGTATGGCTCGAAGTTGGTGTAGACGTACTCGGCGCCGTCCTCGGGATCGACGAATCGGTGGAAGCCGTCGCCGGTCGTGTCGTAGTCGTTGACGTACTGCACATGAACGACGTTGTGGTCGGCGAGCAGGTGCTCGGGCAGCGCCAGCCGGTAACCCGTCCAGTCGGGCTCGGCTTCGTGCCCGTTGACCTCGAGTCGTTCGATCGTCCGACCGCGGAAGTCGAGGAACAACGGTCCGTTGCCCTCGAGCGCGAACGAAACCGACACTTCGCCGCGGTAGGTGGCGTCGCCCGATTTCAGCTCGAGAGCGATCTCGTATTCGGCCTGCTGAAGGCGGCGGGCGCGGTCATCGGCCTCGGCCTGGGTGAGCACGTCGCGTGTCTGCCCAGTGAGTATTGGCGTGTGAGACAAGGTTCCACTCCGGTTTGCTGTGTGGAAGAACGGCAGGGCGGTGGGAGTGTAATCCCTCGGTGTGGTGTCTGCGACTAAACCCTCGGCTCACACGACGCCAGGCGACGTCGCCGCGCGCCGAACTCGTCAAAACTCCGACCCGTGGGCCGAATCGGCACCACGTCGGCCGGCTAACCTCAGCGCGGCGAGGCGGCGCAGCGCCAATTCGCCCGATGCCGACTGGCACGCCCGGCGCCAATTCGCCCAATTCCGACCATGGCACGCCCGGCGCCAATTCGCCCAATTCCGACCATGGCACGCCCGGCGCCAATTCGCCCAATTCCGACCATGGCACGTGAGCTCGGGCGAGTTTTGCGCCAAAGCCGTCCGTTTTCCGACTGCCTCGCGGAGTTCGGCGTCAAAAAGACCTCCGGAAGTCCTTCCCGAGTGGGTTGCGGGCCGAAACTCGTCAAAGCTCCGACCCGTGGTCGGAGTCGGCAATTGTCGGCCGGCTGATCTCAGCGCGGCGGGGCCGCGCGACGCCGATTCGCCCGATACGGGCTGATGCCGGGCCCCGGCCGATCAGGGCCTGATCGCCGAGGGCGATCGGACCACGTTCTCCCGGGAGAGCGCTACCGATCTCGGTCATCGGCCGGTCCGGCGCGTGAAGGGCGGCTCTCAGCTTCGTCTGCGCCTAGGCGTAGCGCAGGCCGGATGCCTCCCCTTCCTCGACCACTCGCGCGCAGGTCGGGCAATACCAGTGCGCCTCCAACGGCGATCCGCAAGCCATGTGGCGCAGGCCATCACCAGCACCAGGTTCGCGATCCCCGCCGCGTGCCGCCCACGCGGCCAGCAGGCGCAGCACACCGGCCAGCTCCTGGCCCTCCTGAGATAGTGCATAAGCGTGGCGAACCGGGCGGTCGGCGTAACGCTGGGCGACCACGATGCCCGACCGCCCCAGCCGGCGCAGCCGGTCGCTGAGGATGTTGGGCGCGATGCCCGGCAGCGCGGCCTGCAACTCGCCGAAACGGCGTGGCCCATCAAGCAGCGCCTCCACGACCAGGAACGACCAGCGATCGCCCATCCGCGCCAGCGCGGCGTCGAGCGGGCTGATCGTCGTCTCGGCCGCGGCGGTGTCCTTGCGCATGTCGCGATTGTGACAGTCCGGGCGGCGCCACTCACTTGCGGTCACAGTCATCTGGTAGTAACTTGCAAGTTGCAAGTAACTGTCCAACCAGGAGAGCGCAGGAGCCGCCAGACGATGAGTGCACTGGATGAAATCGGCAAGGACATCGCCGCCGTGGCGGCCAAGGTGAGCGACTCCGTCGTGCGGGTCGGGGGCGGCTGGCGTGGCGCATCGGGCATCGTCGTCGGCGGTGGCACGGTGCTGACCAACGCCCACAATCTGCGCGGCGACTCCATCCAACTCACCTTCGCCGATGGCCGCACGGCCGAGGGACAGCCCAAGGGCGTCGACGTCGACGGAGATCTCGCCGTGCTGTCAGTCGATACCGGCTCGGTGAGCGCTCCCGAGTGGGCGTTGAGCGCGGCCGGGCTGGGCCAGCCGGTGTTTGCCGTCGCCGCCAGTAGTGGCGGGCCACGGGTGACCGTCGGCTTCGTTTCGAGCGTGGCGCGTGCATTTCGCGGTCCGCGCGGCCGGCGCATCGCCGGCAGTCTCGAGCACACCGCTCCCCTGGCGCCGGGCTCGTCGGGCAGCGCCCTGGTCGACGCCGATGGCCGCCTCGTCGGGTTGAACACCAATCGCCTGGGCAGTGGTTTCTACCTTGCGCTGCCGGCCGACGCAGCGCTCCGCCAACGCGTCGACACGCTGAGCCGGGGCGAGAGCACCGAGCGGCCAAGGCTGGGCATCGGCATCGCGCCGTCGTGGGTCGCCCACCGAATGCGCCGCGCGGTCGGCCTTGCCGAACGCGCCGGTGTGCTGGTACGCGAAGTCGAATCGGACAGTCCGGCCGAGCACGCGGGCATCGCCGAGGGCGACCTTATCGTCGAGGCCGGCGGGCGGGCGATCCATGATGCGGACGATGTCTATGACGCGCTCGCCGGGGTCGACCAGCACGGCCAGCTGTCGCTGCGCGTTGTGCGCGGCGCCGAAGAGCGCGCGATCGAGGTGAGTTTCTAGCTGGGCGACGGCGCCGGGCCGCCGCCGCTGAGGGCGTCGATCGCGGCGCGCAGCTGGTCATCGGCGAGCGATCCGATGTCAGACGGCGTCAGCGCGCCAACGTCCTGCGGCCCGAGCGGCTGCTGGTTGTCGGGCAGCGCGACGGTCTGCGTGGGCGTGATGCCGTGGCCGAAGATCAACTGGCCGTCGGGCGTCAGCCAGCGCTCGACGGCCAGGCGGATTGCCGATCCGTCGCTGAGCGGATAGGTCAGCAGGATCGTGCCCGTGCCGAACGTCGTCTGGCCGATGACCGGCCCGCGGCCGTTCGATTCGATGGCGCCGGCGACGATCTCGGCCGAGCTTGCCGTGTTCTGGTCGACCAGCACAGCCATGGGCAGGTCGGTCGACTGAATGCCGTCGTTGGTCATGACGGGAATTCGCTGGTTGTCGGCCAGCTCGCGGATGTAGACCGTCTTGGAGTGCAGGAACAGGCTGGCAACGTCAACGGCCTGGTCCACGTAGCCGCCCGGGTTGCCGCGCAGGTCGAGGATCAGCGACTGCGCACCGGCGGCGATGGCCTGGTCGCGCGCCTGGCGCAGCTCGTCGGCCGAACCAGACGAGAATTCGACCAGCTGCAGCAGGCCGATCGTGGTGCCCGGCACGATGGTCCACGAAGCGGCCGGAAAGTGAACTTCGGCGCGGGTGATGGTGAAGTTGAGCGTCTCGCCGGTCGACGGCCGGTTGATCGTGAGCTGCACGGTCGTGCCGGCATCGCCGCGCACCTCCGCTGCGATTGCGTCGGGCGACTGGCCGGCGGTGCTCTGTCCGTTCACGGCGGTGATGACGTCGCCCGACTTGATACCAGCCTGGGCCGCCGGCCCGTCGGCGACAACGGACAGCACAACGGCCGACCCGCTGTCCGGGCCGAGCACCACGCCGATGCCGACCACGCTGCCGCCCAGCGCGTTCTGCGCCGCCTGCACCTGCTCCGGCGTCAGGAACACCGAATGGTCGGTGTCGCCGAGCGCCTGCATCATCCCGTTGATCGCCCCGTAGGTAATGTCGGCGTCGCTCAGATCGCCGCGGCCGACATAGTTCTGCTTGATCAGCTCGTACGCCTGCCAGAAGAGGCCGAAGTCGCCCGGCGCGTCGGGCGGTTGACTGGCCTGCGCCGCGCCGCTGGGCGCCGGCTGGGGTGCGTTCGAACCGACACCGGTGCCGAGTGCACCGCTTTGACCAACGGCCACGCCGAACGCGAAGACGAGCACCAGCAGCAGCAGACCCGCGATCGCCACCGCCGGGCGCCCCTGCGGCGGCAGTGGCTCGTTGGGCGGGGCCCAGTGGGGTTCGACGGCCGGCAGGTCGTTCATCGGTGGGGCTTCCTCCATGTGGACGAATCTTCTGGACGGAGCGTGGATAAGCACTGCGCCACGGCCGCAACTCGTGGATGACTGCCATTGTCGGGGAGGCTCCGCAGCCGCTACATTCTGGACGTCCCGAAGGGGCCACGACACCGGAGCCGGAGACTGGTTCGCCAGCCAACGGTCACCGGACCGGGCGGCTCCTTCGGGCGTTCTCTTTTTCGGCGGCTAGAACACCTCCGGGCACCACGGCGGCGAGTCGGTCGCGAACAGCGCGTCCGCGCGCGCCCGAGCGCCCGGCGTCAGCTCGCTCGTCCGTCCCGCGCGCGCCAGGTCGGCGAAGGTGAAGCCACCCAGGTAGACCGCCGCCAGGTCCGTCGTGTCGAGACGCAGGTCGGCGGCCTTGTCCGTCGGCTCCGCGCGGCCCGTCCCACCGCGTGCCGCCAGCCGCCAGCGGCCGGCGCAGTCGGGCAGGAACTCATCGTCGACCTCGATCACCAGCGCATCGTCGGCCGAGTAGCTGCGCGCGGCGAGCGCCGCGGGGACATCGACGATGCGCAGCCACAGCCCGTCGCCGATGCGCAGCATGGCCCGCTTGGGATCGGCGAGCAGCAGCAGCAGCGGGTGCCGGGCCGGCCCGCGCCGGGCAACGATGCGCGCGATGAGGTCGACGCCGAACACGTAGCGCCAGAGTTGTTGCGTCGCGCCAGCGTCAACGGCAACGAGCTCGAGCACCATCAGGACGCTCGCGCTGCCGCTGTCGCCCCACTCCTGCTTGACGCGGTAGATGACGTAACCACACACCTTTCGGTCACGCTCGTAGACGACGTAGAACTTCTCGCCGGCGCCGTTGCGGTGGTGCGCCGGGTCGGCCAGAAAGACATCCCACCAGGCGTCACTACGCGCGTAGAAGCCGGGCGTCGCAACCCGTACCTGATCGTACGGCTCGGGCACCAACCGACGCGCAGTCGGCCGGTCGACGATGCGCAGCGTGCCGTCCGCGGCGGCGGGTGTGCGGAACGCCGTTCGCGAACGCTCCACGTCGATACCGCCGGTCAGCGTGGCCAGGCCATATCCGAAGCGCTGGTAGATCGCGCCCTCCGAGGCCCACAAAGCCGCCAGCGGTTCGCCGCGCAGGCGCACGTCGGCCAGCTGGCGCGCCATGAGCTGGCGCAGGATGCCCTGCCGGCGATGCGTGGGCAGGACGCCAACGCCGGTCACGCCTGCGGTTGCCACCGTCGCGCCGCCGGGCACGGTCAGCCTGAACGAGTAGGCGGCCCCGCCGCCAACGAGCGCGTCGCCGTCGTAGGCGCCGAGAACCCGATCAGGCTCGACGATGGCCTGGGTGAGCTGCCACTCCTCCTCGCTGGTCGCCTCGCCGAAGGCGAAGGTGACCGTGTCCGCCCAGCTGCGCAGGGCGTCCGCGGGGACGGCGCGAATGTCGTATGTCAACGATCTGTGCCTCCGTTACCGGCCGGCAGGGGAAGCCGCTCGACGCTCGCGGGCGTCCGCTTTCAGCTGCGCCCGTTCGGCCCGCCCAAACCATAGCCAGTAGAGCAGCGTGGCGACGGCGTACAGCACGATGATGGTCAGGAAATTCAGGTCGTAGCCGCGCTCGAAACCGAGCGTGCCTTGAACGAGTGCGTAGTAGACGCCGCCGATGGCCCAACCAAGTTGCCAGAGCAGGACCATGCTGGCAGCGATCGTCGCCCGTTCGATCGGCCTGACACGCTCCATGACGAAGGCGTTGTAGATGGGATTGCCGGCGTTCATCAGCGAGTTGCGGACGGCCATGGCGATGACCACCAGCCACGCAAAAGGCGCGAAGCCGAGCACGACCAGGAACGGAATGCTGCCTGTCTGGACGATGACCGTCGAGCCGACCCGGCCAAACCGCTGGGCCAGCAGCGGCTGGACCAGGATGGCGATCATGGTGCCCAGGGCGGTGACCGCGAAGATCAGGTTGACCTGCGTCAGGTCGACACCAAAACGGCCGACCAGGTAGAGGTTGAGGAACGGCAGCACCTGGCCGGCGCCGAGCGAGATGATGAAGCCGGGCAGCAGCAACCGGACGAAGATGGCCGGGTCGCCGATGCGCAATCCGAGCCGGCCCAGGCGCGCCTGGGCGGTCCCGGTGGCAAGGCGCGCTGGGCCGGGCTCGGCCGATGCCGCGGGCAGAGCGGCAGCGCGCACCAGCCGGCGGTCGTCGTTGAGCAGCATCGCGACGAGCAACGCCACGGCGGTCAGGCCGGCCATCGCCAGTAACAGCGCGCGGTAGGTGGCCGGGCTGTCCGTGCCCTGCCCGCTGCTGGCGGCCACGAAGGCGACCAGCAAGCTACCGCCCAGCGCGGCTGCGATCTGCGTGCCCGAAGTCACGGCGAACTGCAATGCGAAGAGTGAGTTACGTCGCTCCGGTCGCGAATGCTCGCTCATGTACGGACTGGCGACCACCAGCGCCGTCTGCTGGCCGACGTTGTAGGCAATGGCCAGCCCGAACAACAGCGGCAGCGAATCGCCGGCCACCACGAAGCCGACCAGCGCGAGGACAGCCAGCGCCGAGCCGATGATCATCGTCAGTCGCCGGCCGATGCGGTCGGATAGCACGCTCGCCGGTAACGCGATCACCGCCGAGCTGAGTGCGCCAGCGGTGGCGATCAGGCCGATCGTCTCGGCGCCGATGCCGAGTGATGCCAGGTACAGATTGAAGTTGATCCAGAAGAGCCCCAGGGCGCCCGACGCGAAGACGGTCGACAGCACGAACATCTTGGCGTCGCGCTCGAAGCCGCGATAGCTCGCCACGAAGCGCCGGACGCGCGTTGCCGGACCGCGTTGCTCGCTCATCTCCAATCGTTATTCCTTGCCAGCAGCGGGTGACGCGGGGTGGCGCGCCTGCCCGAGGCTCGGTCAGCGCGGAGCGATGTTGCGGGCCGAGCGGTGGGCCGACACCCCGCGGCAGGACCCGCTGCGCCTAGTCGATCGGGATGTTCTCGCGCCCGGGCGCTTCCTTTGCCTCGGGCGGCTCGTCGAGCAGCCGGGTCGCCCAGAAGTCGAGCAGGCTGCGCACGGCGAGCAACTGCTCGCGCCAGGCAGCCCGCATGTGCTTGCGCGTCTCGTCGGGCATGACTGAACTCATGGCTGCCTTGGAGCGCACCATCGCCGCATCCAGGGCGCGTTCCATCGCGCTGCTGCGGCCTTCCAGCTCCTGGAGCCGCCGCTCGAGCACGTCCATTTTCTGGTCATCCATTCTTCATTCCTCCGGCAACGGCCCGTGGCGGCTCCGCGAAGCGGACCTTGAGCACGCGATCCTCCATTTTGGCGCCCTGCGTCGGCGCGTCGAGGAGAAGACGCGGCAGCACGAGATTACGGCGCCACGAGCCGACCTGCAAAACGAGCTCGTCGGCCGAGCGCGAGAGCGAGATTTCCTCGCGCGTCGCGAAGGGCAGCTCGACCGACAGCGTGTAACCGTTGTCATCGCGCTCCACCCAGTACGGCCGGCCGCGGTAAAGGAACGCCTGCGGGTCGGCCTCGCCGAACAGGGCGCGGCCGAGCTCGGCCAACCGGTCGAGACCGACCATCTCGCGATCGAAGAAGGGCACCGTGCGCACCGGCACCGGCGCGAACTGCTGCTCGACCAGGGGCAGGTAGCGCGCCTGGGCTGCGCGCCAGGCGTCGAAGTAACTGCCGGAGGCGACTGGCAGCACGCGGTTGGCAACGATCATGTCGGTCGGGTAGCCGTACAGGTGGAAGTATGTGAACGAGCGCTGCGCTTCCTGGATGGAGACGCGCTCCAGGTTGAGCACCAGGCGCACCGACGAGCGATCCGGGTTGGCGAGCAGCTCGTGCACGTAGCGCAGGCGGTCGAGCAACGCCTCGGCCGACTCGTACACCGCGTTCGACGGCAGCGGCACGCCGACGATCCGCCGCAGGACAGGCCCGCCGAGGCGCTGGACTCGCTTGCCGATGGGCGCGATCTTCTCGATCCACCAGCGGCTGGCCTCGGGCAGTGACAGCAGCCTGACGGTCTCGCCCGTTGGCGCGGCGTCGACCACGATCAGGTCGTACTCGCCGCCGTCGACGTGGTCGGCGATCCACAGCAGGTTGCCGAGCTCGTCCATGCCCGGCAGCACGGTCATCTCCTCGGCCATCACCTCGTCCAGGCCGCCCCATGAGAAGAGGCTCGAGAAATACGCCTGGATCGTGCGCCAGTAGCGCGAGATGTTGAAGAAGACGTCCGGCTCGTGCGCCCACAGGTTGGGCGCGATCTCGCGCGGTGTCGGACCCACCGGCGTGTCGAGCGCGTCGGCGAGGCTGTGTGCGATGTCGGTCGATACGACCAGCGTGCGCAGGCCGCGCTGGGCGCACAGCACGGCGGTCGCCGCGGCAACACTGGTCTTGCCCACGCCGCCCTTGCCGGTATAGAGAAGGATTCGGGTCAAGTTGGCCTCCCCGGGAGCCACCGACGAATTCATGGAGTCAGTTCGATCAACACCGCCCCGGTCGCATTGACCAGCGTGGTGTCACCCCATTCGATATGCCAGGTCTCAGCCGCGGCCATGGACGTGTGGCCGTGAAGCCAGAGTACCGGATGCACCGAACTGCACAGCCAGTGGTACCCGCGGAAGCCGCGATGGAAGGGATCCTCAGGCGTATCGCCCAGGCCGAGTGGCGGAACGTGGCTGATCATGATCTGCGGCGTGGGCCCGCGCCACGTGCGCAAGCGAAAGCCAATCGACTGGCGCCACGCCGCGCCATCGTCGCGGAAGGCCTTCGCGCGGTCCTCCGACGGCCACGACAGGCCGCCCACCGCCACGCCGGCAATGGTCGCGACCCGGCCGTCCAGAGCGCCGGGCAACAAGTCTCGCGCCGCTTCCCAGCCCCCACCACGGTCGTGGTTGCCGCGCACATAGATCAGCGGCACACAAAAGGCGTCGGCCAGGAAGGCAAGATAGCCAGGCTCGAGATCGCCGCAGCCGATTATGCCGTCGATCCGCCCCAGGGCAGCTCGGTTGGACTCGAAGTCGAACGCCTTCTCGGTCTCGTCGGACACCGCCAGGAGGCGGATCGGCCGGCCGCCATTGGGCGGCGATGACCAGCGCCGCGGCCAGCGCACCGTCAGGCGGCGGATCACCCGGCCTGATCCGGTTCATTCGGCCGGTCGGCCGCGCTGCGGCGACGGCGCTTGGCGTGCTCATGCGGCGGCTGGATCGCGCCTGCCACGTCCAGCGGGCGGACGGAGGCCCGGTTGAAGCGGCCCGCACCGGCGTCGCGCAGATCCAGGCTGCCCTGCAGCACGGAACCGAGCGATTGCGGAGTCTCGCCGGGCATGCCCGGCAGGCGCATCTCCTGGACGACGGCATCGAGTCCGACCTGGCCGCTGTACAGCGCGGCCGCCACGCGATTGTGGCCGTCGACCACCCAGTAGTCGTCGCCGAACTTGATCAGCTCGATCGGCGGCAGCGTCGTCAATCTGTCGACGGCATTCAGGATGCGTTGCCACCGGGCACGCCAGTCGCCTGAGCGCCGGTCGCGCAACGGCAGGAAGTCGCCGCCTCGTTGGGCCGGCCCCTCGACCGCAGTGCCGGCGATGCGGTCGACCGGCACGACCTGCAGGCCGAGTTCGCGAATGGCCGCGCGGTGCGCCTCGGGATGCAGCTCCCACAGGTTGACCAGTGGCTGACGCGCCATCCGTCGAACACGGCGGACGCGCGCGCCGGGGCGGTCCGAGATCATGCGCCGCGCCCCACTGGCCAACGAATCGAGCGGTCCGCGAGCAGCCGAGAGGACCGGCCCGGCGGCGTCGACGATGCTCGACGCAACCTCGCCGATACGAGACCGACCTTCGCCTTCGTCGGCCGGTCGGCGTGGCTCGCTCATCGTGCGAGCCTACCAGCCCAAATGAGAACAACGCCCGAGCCTGACAGTGGACGCCGACTCCGACTGTCGCACGTGAACTCGAACGGGTTTCGGACCAAAGTAAGCCGTTTGCCGACTGCCACACGGACTTCGGCGCCACGCAGGCCCGCCGGGCCGTCGCCCAGCGGGTTGCCAGCCCAAACCGGTCAGAGTTCCGACTGGGGGTCGGAATTGGCAGTCGTCAGCCCCCTGATCGGGGTCGCCGGTGGCGCGCGCTCAGTAGCGCGCCGCAGCCTCGGCGAAGTTTGCCTCGGCGATGAGCCGCGCGTAGCCGGGTTTGATTACGCCATTGATCAACCGCAAACGCTCATCGAACGGCGCGAAGGCGCTCTTCATGGCGTTGAGCGTCAGCCACTGCATCTCATCGAGATCGAACCCGAAAACGCGCGACAGCGTCTCGAATTCGTCGCTCAACGTGACGCCGCTCATCAGCCGGTTGTCCGTGTTGACCGTGACGCGGAAACGCAGCCGGCGCAGCAGGTCGATCGGGTGCTCCTCGATCGACGGCGCGGCGCCGGTGTGCACGTTCGAGGTTGGACACATCTCGAGCGTGACGCGCCGGTCGCGCACGAAGCCGGCAAGACGACCAAGGCGGATCTCGCCGTCGGGCAGCACCTCGATGTCGTCGACGATGCGCACGCCGTGTCCCAGGCGCTCGGCGTTACACCATTGCAGCGCTTCCCAGATCGACGGCAGGCCGAAGGCCTCGCCGGCATGAATCGTCAGGTGGAAGTTGGCGTTGTGGATGAGCTGGAAGGCGTCGAGGTAGCGCGTCGGGGGGAAACCCTTCTCCGGCCCGGCCACGTCGAAGCCAACGACCCCGTCGTCGCGATGGCGGATGGCCAGCTCGGCGATCTCGACCGACCGCGCGAACTGGCGCATCGCGGTGACGATGAAAGCCATCCTGATGCCCGTTCGCGCGCTGCCGGCGCGGAAACCCTCGAGGATCGCCTCGACCACGGCGTCGAGCGTCATACCGTCGTGGGTCGACAGTTCCGGGGCGTAGCGCACCTCGGCGTACACCACGCCGTCGGCGGCGAGGTCTTCGGCGCACTCCTGGGCCACGCGCGCCAAAGCTGCGGGCGTCTGCATGACCGCCACCGTGTGCTCGAAGCCTTCGAGGTACAGCTCGAGGCTCTTGCGGTCGGCGCCGGCGGTGAAGAAGGACGCCAACTCGCCGGGATCGGTCGTCGGCAGCCCACCGTAACCGACTTCGCGCGCGAGCTCGACCACCGTTGTCGGCCTCAGTCCGCCATCGAGGTGGTCGTGCAATAGCACCTTGGGCGCCTGACGGATGGTCTGCGGCTGAATCATCAGCGTCATCCTAGGCCGCTATCGGTCGCGAACAAAGCGATCTATGCGTTCGAGCGCGTCATCAAGCACCGGCTTGAGGCCGTGGCCGACGCGCGGATAGGTGACCAGCTCGTGGTCGGCCAATAGGGTGACCGCCTCGCGCAGCCATGCGAAGCGCGCGAAAGGATCCGATTCGCCCGACAGCAGCAGCACCGGGCAGCCGATGCGCGGCCAGTGCGCGACGCGTGGCTGCCACTCAGTGCTGCCCGGCCTGTGCAATGGATAGCTGAGCAGCACCAGTGCGTGCGGCGGCTGCTGTGCCGCGAGCAGGCTGGCCACGCGGCCGCCATACGAGTGGCCGCCGATGACCAGATTGGCCAGGTCGGCCGCCTGGCCCTGGTATGCGTCGACGGCGCGCTCTGCCCTCCCGAGCGGCAGGTCGATCGCACGCGCCGCCAGGCCTCGTCGGCGAAGTCCGTCAATGTAAGGCGCCATGCTCGCGGCATTGCCCGAGGCGCCGTGGGCAAGCACGATCTCCATGGCGTCATTGTGTGACATGCAAGCTGGCACGTGGGCGGCCGACGCTGTGCACATGGAAGCCGCCCGAATTGTCCCGCTCCACGCCAGTCAACCCGCGCAACCGAGCGTGCGCATCGACGGCGATGCGATCGTCGTCGAGCGCCTGCGGGTCACGGATCGGACGCTTGCCGCATTCGTCGGCGAGCGCTCGCCGGAGGAACAGCCGGAGTTGCTCGAGCGTGCCCTGCGCATTGGGCTGCTGGCGCTGCAGGATGCCGGCACATCGCTGGACGTGGAGTTCGTGCGGCGCGAGTTCGACGCTCTCGTCGAGCGCAGCACCAATCTCAACGAGCGTGCCGCAGATGCGCTCGATCAGGTCCTGCGCCAGAATTTCGCGGATCAGGACGGCCGGCTGCCGCGCACCCTCGAGCGTTTTCTGGGCGACCGCGGCCAGCTCAACCGCTTGATCGTCGACCTGTTCGACGAGACCAAGCGTGACAGCGCCATCGGTCGCATCCGTACGCTGCTGGGCAGCTACTTCGACGGCGACGCCTCGCGGCTCGCGCAACTGCTCGATCCCACCCGGCTCGGCTCGCCGTTACACCAGTTCCGGACTGAGGTGACACAGGCGTTCGAGAAGCTGAACGACCGCCTGACGGCAATCGAGGCCGCGTCGGCCGCGCGCGCCGGCGAACGCGCCAAGTCATCGGCCAAGGGGGCCGACTTCGAGGACCTGCTCGAGCAATTGCTCAACGACACAGTCGCCGCGACCGGCGATGTGGTTGACCGCACGGCCGACGCGACGGGCGACGTCATCCGCTCGCGCAAGGGCGATTTCCTGCTGACGATCGATCCGCAGGCATGCGGCGGTGCGGATCTGCGCGTGGTCATCGAGGCCAAGGACCGCCAGCTGTCGTGGCGTCAGATCCGCGACGAGTTGAGCGAGGCCAAGCGCAACCGTGGGGCAGCGGTCGCGCTGGGCATCTTCACGCCCGCCCACGCGCCGGCGGCTGTCGCACCTTTCGACGTCCGCTTTGGGCACATCTTCTGCGTCATCGACCCGAGCGATCCAGATCCGGCCGTGCTCAACGCCGCGCTGCGATTGTGCCGATTGCATGCCCTGGCCGCGCTGGCGGAACGCACCGTCGAAATCGACGTGGCGCGCGTGATGGCAGCCGTCGCCGCTGTGCGCACGGAACTCGACGCGGTGCGCCGCCTGAAGGTGCAGCTGACCTCGATTCGCAACAGCGCCACTGAGGTCGCACTCGGTTTGGATAGGCTGCGCGAGCAGGTGCTGACGCGCGTCAGTGAGGCCGAGGCGGTGCTTCAGGCCGCGGCATCAGCCGCGTAGTGGAGCGGACCCTGGTCGCAGACTCTTCAGCGAGCCACCAGCACCGGGCACGGGCTGTGATAGACGACGTAGTCGGAGACGCTGCCCAGTAGATACCGGTCGGCGCGATCCAGCCCGCGCGTGCCCACGATCACCATGTCGGCACGCTCCGCCTCCGCGGCGGCGACGATGCTATGAGCCGCTTCGCCAGTCCACAGCAGAAAGGCCGCCTCCACGCCGTGTGAGCGCGCCTCGTCGACGATGGCCAGCAGTGGTCGCTCGCGATCGGCGCGCACCTGGTCGACGCGCGGCGCCGGTGAAAGCGGGCCCAGCGGCGCGCCCTGTTCTTCGCCGACGTCGATGACGTTGACCACCAGCAGCCGCGCGCCAAGGGACGTCGCCAGATCGATGGCCTGGACGGTCGCAGCGTCAGACGCGACGGTCAGATCGGTGGCGAGCAGCACGGTGCCGACGCGACCGCGTTGGCGGCGCATCGTCAGTGGCTCCGGATCCACCGAGCGAGTCAGCGTCATATGGGGGACTTCCATGGGTGGATGCTGGCCTTCCGTCGCGCTCGGCGACAGGGACGTTCGGCCCCTTTCCGTCGGGCCGGACGGCGGGCGGCGCTGCTAGCCTTTGGTGCGCATGCCCGACAGCGACCCACAGCTGTTGCCCGTTCATGAGCTGCTCGAGCAGCTCGAGCAATGGCGCTGCGAACCCACCGCCAAGAGCGCCCACTTGCTGACAGCGAGCCTCGCGCGGCTGGCGACATCGTATGGAATACGCGGCGCGTACGTGCAGGTCAAGGCCCACCCGCTGCCGGACCTGACCATGGGCGTGGGCACGCTCGAATCTGGCTTGCCGACGAACGTCGACCAGGTGACCGCGCACCAACTGACCCTGGCCTCGACCGCGCCCGGCACTGTCATGGCGTGGATCGACGGCGATGAGCCAGGCCTATCGATGACCATCAGTGCGCTGGACCTCGCGCTCAATGCGACGTGGGCCAAACAACAGGCCGGCCTTCGCGAGGAGCAACTCGCCGCCATGGATACCGCGGTGCGTGGCATAGCCGGCCCGCTGTCGGTCGAGCGCGTCCTGCAGCTCATCGTCGACCGCGTGCGCGATCTGGCGGGCGCGCAGTACGCGGCTCTAGGCATCGTCGGCGGGTTCGGCAGAATCGACCAGTTCATCACCAGCGGCGTGACGCGCGAGCAGCGCGTCGCGATCGGCGCGCTGCCGCGCGGCCGCGGCCTGCTTGGACTCATCATCCGCGAGGACGCCTCGTTCCTGATCGACGACATCACGACCGATCCGCGGCGCTACGGCTTCCCCGCCAACCATCCCGAGATGCATTCCTTCCTCGGTGCTCCGGTGCGCACCAAGGGCCACTCGATCGGCAACCTGTATCTGACCAACAAGCTGACCGCGCCGACCTTCTCCGCGGACGACCTGAGGCTGGTCGAGATGTTCGCGTTGCACGCCGCGATCGCCATCGAAAATGCCCGACTGCACGACGAGATCCAGCGACTGGCAGTGGTCGAGGAGCGCCAGCGCATCAGCCAGGACCTGCACGATTCGATCATCCAGAGCCTGTACGCAATCTCGCTATCGCTCGAGGACTTGCCCGACATCATCGGCGAGGATCCGGCCGAGGGCGCCACGCGTGCCGACCGGGCAATCGATTCGATCCACGGCACCATCCGCGACATCCGCAACTTCATCATGGGCCTTCAGCCGGAACTGCTCGAGGAGGCCGACCTGTCGGCCGGCGTCGAGTCGCTTGCGGCCGAGTTCCAGGCCAACACGCTGATCGATCTCGAACTGCATCTGGACACCCCGCTGCCCGACCTGCCCCGCGACCACGCGATGCACGTCTTGTCGATCACGCGCGAGGCACTCAGCAACATCACCCGCCATTCGGGCGCCACGCGTGCCTCGCTGGAGCTGCTCGCGCGGGACGGCGTGCTGCGCCTGACCGTCGGCGACAATGGCGCGGGATTCGATCCCGAGGAGGCGCGGACTTCAGGTCATCGCGGCCTGACCAACCTCCAATCGCGCGCAGAGGCAGCTGGTGGAACGCTGACGATCAGGAGCGAACTGGGGGCCGGGACGCGCATCGAGGCCGAAATCCCGATCAAAAGCGTGGGAGACTAGAACCACATGAACGACGAACAGACATCCGAGCGGCAGCATCGCCTGCTGGTGGTCGACGACCACGAGATCGTCCGCCAGGGCCTCGTCGCGATGCTCCAGCGGCGACCGGGTTTTCAAGTTGTGGCCGAGGCCGCCACGGCGGCCGAGTCAATCGAGATGGCGCGGCGCTATCAGCCTGACCTGGTGGTCATGGACGTGCGCCTGCCCGACGGCTCGGGCATCGAGGCGTGCCGCGAGATACGCGCCGAGCTGCCCGGAACGCGGGTGGTCATGCTGACCAGTTATCCGGACGAGGAGGCGGTCTTCTCGGCCATCGTGGCCGGTGCCAGCGGCTACCTGCTCAAGCAGGTGCGCGCGCGAGACCTCGTTGCCGCGCTCGAAGCGGTTGGCCGCGGTGAGTCGCTCCTCGACCCGGCCGTCACCGAAAAGGTGCTCGAGCGCGTCCGTCGCATCGCCACCGGGGGCGCCACCGACGAGCTGGCGCAGCTGACCGCCCAGGAGCAGAAGATCCTGCTGCTTGTCGCCGAGGGCAAGACCAACAAGGAAATCGCGGCCGAGGTCTTCCTTTCGGACAAGACCGTCAAGAACTACGTCAGTTCGATTCTTTCGAAGCTGAATCTGCAGCGGCGCGCGCAGGCCGCCGCGTATCTCGCCAAACGACACGGCAGCTCCGGCTGACTGTCTTGGCGGCCGGCCGGCTGCGCCCCGCGCGCGGCTTGCCGGCGCGCTCCCCAGGTGCCGCCAACTCGGAGCGCGGGTCTTCCGCGACGAGCGGGATAACGATGTCGACCACACCGCCGCCGACCGAGTTCACGCTCGCCGGATAGGGCGCTGAGCTGAGCAGCCGCAGCACGCGGCTGTTATCGGCAAAGGCGCTGGCGAGGATCTGCTGCGTGCCACGCGCCTGCGCCCAATTCAGTGCGCTGGTCATCAGCTGGCGGCCGATGCCGCGGCCCTGGTAGGCATCGGCGACGGCGATTGCCAGCTCCAGTTGTCGATCGCCGCACGGCTGCAGGCACAGGTGGCCGACGATGCGCGGGGGTCCGGCGCGCATGGGGTCACCGAGTAGCGCCACGAAGCCCTCGCCGTGGATGTGATCGGGCGTGCAGAACGAGCGTGCCAGGTCGCTGCTGACGCCGCGGGTGAAGCCCAGGAAGCGCGCGTAGCGGGTCTCGGCCGACAGGTTGCTGTAGAAGTCGACCAGGGCCGCCTGGTCGGCAGGGTGAACGCGGCGGATCTCCGGCTGGGGTGGCTGCTCTTCGTAGGTCGCGGTTTGCCCCTGGGGCTGTGCAGCAGCCGACAGCGAGGCCGCCGCGAGTCGATCGATCAGCGCTTCCTGAGCACCCGCGAACAGGCTGTGGACGCTGCACACCGGCTCGCTGCCGCACGGTGCATTGCGCAGCACGCACTTGCGCCGGCGCGTGTCGCCCTCGACCGCCTCCACGACGCTGAGCATGCTGACCTCGGCCACTGGCCTTGTCAGGCGATAGCCACCCGCGCGACCGACCCGTGCCTCGACCAGTCCGGCCTGCGACAGGTCGCTCATGACCTGGCTGACGAAGGCCGTCGGGATGCCCGTGGCACGAGCGAGGTGCTTGCCGCTCTGGACGCGTTCTGGCTCGCGGGCGAGCGCGAGCATCGCCCGGACGGCGTAATCGGCGCGGCGAGTGAGGGCCAGTCGCATGGCTACAGTTCGCGACTTTCGCCCGCGCGCCGACAGGGCCGAATGGCCCCTGTTGGCAGCCACAAGAAACAACCACTGAAAGAGACTGTGTTTATGCCCGGCGGCGTGCCGGTGGACCCGGCGCCACGGCCCAGTTGGCCCTATTGCCGCCGGTCGCGGCCACCTACGTTGTGTCGTGCCAGGGCCGGCCGCGCAGCCGGCTCCGCGACGTAAGGAGAAATTGGGATGTTTGACAAGATCCTGGTCGCAGTCGGCGGCGAGGACGCAACCTTTGAGCCGGTTCGCGTGGCCGGTCGGCTGAGCTGCCTGCTCGGCGCCGAATTGACCATCACCACGGTCCACCGCGAGGCGCCTGAGGCGCTCGGTGAGCCGTATTACTCGGAGTTCGTCGAGCGCCGCCTGGCAGAAACCGACCACACGCTCGACCGCGCGCGAGAGATCGCCCAGGCGGAAGGCGCCGTCGTTGCCAGCCTCGAACCACTCGAGGGACCGGCGGCCGAGCGCATCGTCACTCTCGCCAAGCACGGTGGTTTCGGCCTCATCGTGATGGGAACTCGCCGGCTGAACCGCTTCGAGGCGGCCCTGCTCGGCTCCGTTTCGGCATCCGTCGCAGCGCACAGCAGCGCGCCTGTGATGGTTGTGCCCGAACCAAGTTCCGGTCGCTGAGCCGCACTCGGATGCGCATCGTCTCCGCCGCCGAAGCAGTCGCAGGTATTCGCTCGGGCCAGCAGCTCTACGTCCACAGTGCCGCCGCGGTGCCCGAGATCCTGCTCGAGGCCCTGGTCGCCCGAGCACCCGAGCTTGAAGACGTCAAGATCATCCACTTCCACATCGAAGGCCCGGGGCCCCACCTCGCGCCGGAGATGGCCGGCCATTTCTTTCACCGTGCCCTGTTCATCGGTCCGAATGCCCGACAGGCAGTCAACGAGGGGCGCGCCGAGTACATTCCGGCGTTCCTGTCGGACACGCCGTCCTTCTTCCGGCGCGGCATCCTGCCGCTCGACGCGGTGCTGGTCAATGTCTCACCGCCCGACCGTCACGGCTACTGCTCGCTGGGCACGTCGGTCATCGCGATGCCCTGCGCCATCAAGGCGGCAGGCACGGTCATCGCCCAGATCAACCGGTCAATGCCGCGCACGCTCGGAGACTCGTTCGTGCATGTCGACGACATCGACCTGGGCGTCGAGGTCGATATGCCGCCCTACGCCGCTCCCCTGCCGCCGATCGGCGAGGTCGAGACGCGCATCGGGCGTCACATCGCCGAGCTGGTGCCTGACGGGGCCACCATCCAGATGGGCATCGGCGCGATCCCCTCAGCGGTAGGCAAGGCGCTGACCGACAAGCGCGACCTGGGCATCCACACCGAGATGATGACCGACGTCGTGCTCGATATGGTCGAGGCCGGCGTAGTCACCGGCGCGCGCAAGGAGATCAACGCGGGCCGCGTGGTGGCGACGTTCATGCTCGGTTCCCAGCGCCTGTACGACTGGGCTGACGACAATCCCATGGTCGAGATGCGCCGGACGGAGTACACCAACGACACCGCGATCATCCGCCGCTTCAAGCGCATGGTCGCCATCAACTCGGCGATCGAGGTCGACCTGACCGGCCAGGTGTGCGCCGATTCAATCGGGTCGCGGCTGTATAGCGGCGTCGGCGGCCAGATGGACTTCATCCGCGGCGCGGCGCTGGCCGACGAGGGGCGAGCCATCATCGCGCTGCCGTCCACTGCCGCCGGCGGGACCGTCTCGCGCATCACCACTTTCCTGCAGCAGGGTGCCGGCGTGGTCACCACGCGCGCGCATGTCGAGACGATCGTGACCGAGTGGGGCATCGCCGAGATGCACGGGCGCTCGATACGGGAGCGCGCGCGCGCGCTGATCGCGATCGCCGATCCGCGCTTCCGCGAGCAACTCGAGTGCGAGGCGCGCGAGGCTCACTACATCTAGTCATTTCCTGGTACTCACTTCCTGGCAGACGGCCGAATCCGCGCCAGGCAAGAGGAGTCGGACGGGTTTCCGCCCGCGACGCTATGAAAGGCCGCGCCTTCCGACTACAGGGCTGAGTTCGGCGGCAAACGGACGCACGACAGCCTCCTTGCGCGCCAATCGTGGACAAAACTGGGCCGAGTTCCGACCCTCCGTCGGAATCTGTGCTTCCTGACGCAGCGCCCCGCACCGGCCGCGGACAGCCACCTCGACCGCGGACAGCTGAAGAGCGAAGCGGGTCAGCCGGTGGGCGAAGTCGAAGTCCGCGCAGGAGAAGTCGAAGTCCCCGGCGCGACCGGGTTCGGGTCGGTGTGCGGCCCGGTCACCAGCACCTCGGCCGCCTCATCTTCCTCGGGCGTGGCGCCACGCAGCACGTACCAATGGCTGATGCGCACGATGCCACTCGCCAGCATGGCCGAGATCGAGCAGTAGCGAGTCGCCGACAACTCGATCGCTCGGCGCACCGCATCACGGTCGACGCCGGCGCCCTCGACCTCGTGGACGATCCGGATATCGGTGTAGATGCGCGGGTGCTCGTCGCGCTGATCACCCTCCACCCGCACGCGATACCAGGCGATCGGCTGGCGCTTCTTGCGCAGGATGGACAGCACGTCCATGCCCGAGCATGCACCGAGCGCGCCGAGCAGCACCTCCATCGGCCGCGCGGCACTATCACCGACCTCATCGTCGAACAGCACCGAATGTCCCGACGCGGTTCCGGCGACGAGGCGCAGACCGGGACCGGTGGCCGTGACCGTGGCGCGCTTGGGGGCCATGAACCAGAGGTTAGGCGCCCGTGCAGCGAGCACGAATTGCCGAAGCGACCTGCGTGCAGGGCCGAACGGCCCGCGCAGTTCGGTACCGCGTGTCACGTCCCTGCGGCAGCCCCAAATGCCAACCTGAGTACATGGCTGACGCTGCTCGATTCCGGTACCCCGGCAAGCCGTCGATCCTGGACGGGTCGGAGGCGGTTGCCTACGTCGAAACGCGCGTGGCGGAGGCCTGCTGCGCCTACCCGATCACGCCCTCGACCACGATGGCCACCCTTTTCCAGGTCGCCGTCGCCAACGGCCAGAAGAACCTGTGGGGCACCCCGCTCGCCTTCGTCGAGCCCGAGTCGGAGCACTCCAGCGCGACGGCCGCCGAAGGCTTCGCGCTCGCCGGCGGTCGCGTGACCAACTTCACGGCCGGCCAGGGACTGGTGCTCATGAAGGAAGTGCTGCTGGTCATCAGCGGCAAGCGGCTGCCGGTGGTCTTCCACGTCGGCGCCCGCGCACTCACCAGCCACGCGCTCAACATCCATGCCGGTCACGACGACGTGATGGCCGTGGCCGACGCCGGCTGGGGCATCCTGTTCGCGCGCAATGTGCAGGAAGTCGTCGACCTGGCGGCGATCGCGCGCCGCGCCGCCGAGGAGACGGAGACGCCCTTCCTCGTGGTCCAGGACGGTTTCCTGACGACGCACACACTCGAGAACGCCAGTCTCCCCGAAGACGAGTTGCTGCACGACTTCGTCGGCGACCCGCGCTTGCGCATCCGTGACCTGTTCGACCCGGCCGAGGCGCTGATGAGCGGTGTCGTGCAGAACCAGGACAGCTACATGAAGGGCCGCATCGCCCAGCGCGCCTGGTACGACCGCATGCCGCAGGTGCTGCGCGACGTGATGGCCGAGTGGACCGAGCTGACCGGCCGCCGCTACGGGCTGATCGATGCCTACCGGACCGATGATGCGGAGCACGTCCTGGTCGCCATGGGCACCATCGCCGACAGCGCACTCGACGTCGTCGACTACCTGCGCAGGCAGGGCCGGCGGGCCGGCGCGATCGCCGTCACCAGTTTCCGGCCGTTCCCGGCCGACGACATCGCCCGCGCGCTCATCGGCGCGCACTCGGTAGCAGTCATCGAGCGGACGGACGAACCCGCCGCGTCGGCAAATCCGCTCACGCGCGAGCTCAAGGCCGCCCTCGCCGATCGGGCCGCGGACGGCCAACGCATTCCGCGCGTGGTGTCGGCGTCGGCGGGCCTGGGCTCGCGCGACGTTTCCTCTTCCGACCTGCTGGCGGCGTTCGAGTGGCTGGCCGACGACGAGCACATGCGCCGCCTGCCGTACGCGGTACTCGGCGTCAAGCACCCGCTCGCCCTCGATCCCTCACCGATCGACATCCGCCCGCGCGGCGCTTACAGCCTGCGCGGCCACTCGATCGGCGGCTACGGGTCGGTCACCGTCAACAAGCTGCTCGCGCAGGTGATCGGCGAACTGCTCGGACTGTACGTACAGGCCTACCCGCGCTACGGCTCGGAGAAGCGCGGCCTGCCGACGACCTACTACCTGACCATCGCCGAGGAACCGGTGCGCCAGCACAGCGAGCTGCGCACGGTCGAGTTCGTCCCGGTGCACGACGTGAGCGCATTCGGCCAGGGCGACCCGCTGGGTGGCCTGGTCGAGGGCGGCACCCTCTTCCTGAATAGCCCGCTGACAGAGCCGTCGGCCATCTGGTCTTCCCTACCGGCATCGGCCCGGGCAGACATCGTGGCGCGCGCCATCAACGTCGTCGCGCTCGACTCGCTGGCGCTCGCCGAGCGCTTCGCGCCGACGCCCGATTTCGCCCGGCGCATGCAGGGCGCTGCGATGGTCGGCGTCTTCCTGCGGGTCGCCCCGATGGTCAGGCAGCGCGGCCTGCCGCTCGACGAGCTGATGCAGGCGGTCCGCGGACCACTCAAGAAGCAGCTCGGCAAGCGCGGCGGCGCGGTGGTCGAGGCCAACCTGCGCCTGATCCGGGCCGCCTACGAGGAATTGATCGATGTAACCGCGCCGCTGCGCGATCACCCGCTCGGCAACGAGTCGGACGGGGATCGAGGGTCGCCGACGGCCACAGCTGTGGAGGTCGCGGCATGAACGCTCGAACCAATACCTACGTCAGGTTGAGTCCGACCCCCGGCGACGCGGAGGCATCGCCCGCGGAGCGCGAGCCGGCGCCGATCGTCGCCGACCTGATGACGCCCGACCCGATCACGGTCAACGAGAGCGCCCCGCTGGACGAGGCGGTGCGCCTGCTCGAGGAGAACGACATCACCGGGCTGCCGGTGGTAGATCGTGACGGCCTCCTGGTCGGTGTGATCAGCCAGACCGATGTCGTGCGCGCCCGCGCAGTCGGCCACCTGTGGCACCGCTGGCCCGGCCTGCGAGTGCGTCACCTGATGCATGCGCCGGCCCTCACCGCGGATCGCAACATGAGCCTCGAGGAAGCGGCGCAGATGATGGAACTGAACCACGTTCACCGGTTGATCGTCGTCGACGAGGATCAGCTCGCCCCGGTCGGCGTCGTGTCGACGACCGATCTGGTGCGCGCACTGGCGCACAGGCCAACGGATGGTTGACCAGCTGCTGACCAAGCCGGCCGGCGAGCCAAAGGAGACCCACGAGTCGCACATGGCGGCGGCGCTGCCCGTCTTCGACGTGCACAGCTACGTCGAGGACTTCAACTCGACCATCATGCCGGCCTACAAGAAGGGCACCGCCGACGCGACGTACCCGGTCGACAGCGGCCTGGCGCGCAGCATCATTCCGCCCGGCACGGCGGCCACGCGCGACTTCTCGACGCTGGCGCCGAGCATCCCGCAGCTGATCGCCGAGGCCTGCGTCGGTTGCATGGCGTGCGTCAGCGCCTGTCCGGACACGGCCATCCTGGCCACCGCACAGCCGACCGGCTCGCTCAATGATGCGATCTCGACCTTCGCTGCCGCCCAAGCTGATGCGACCGCCACGGCAGCGCAGCTCAACGCGCACTTCATGACGACCCAGAAGTACGCCACCGTGCCCGAGCGGCGCGGCCTCGAGCCGGCACAGTTCGGTATCTTCGTCGACCCGGCGCACTGCAAGGGCTGCGCCGAGTGTGTCGAGGTGTGCGCCAACTTGGGCCACGACGCGTTGATCATGATCGACAAGCAGCCCGCCAGCGACGCGCAGGAGTCGACCGTCGAGCGCTACCGGCGCGACATGGACTTCTTCTACGCGCTGCCCACCACGCCCGCCGTCTACCGCAACGAGAAGGCGCTCGCCGACCTGATGCTCGGCGAGCACGCGCTCGGCTACGTCGGTGGCGCGGGCTCGTGCTCCGGCTGCGGCGAGGCCACGGCGCTGCGCATGCTCGTCGCCGCCACGCGCCAGCTGCACGGGCCCGAATCGATGGGCATCGTCGCCGCCACCGGCTGCAACACCGTTTACGGCAGCACCTATCCGTACAACCCGTACCTGGTGCCGTGGACCAACTCACTGTTCGAGAACGCGGCGACCGACGCGATGGGCATCCGCCTGCGCTGGAACCAGGCCGGCCATGCCGACCGGCGGCTATGGGCCGTGGGCGGTGACGGCGCCATGTACGACATCGGCTTCCAGGCCCTGTCGCGCCTGGTCGCGTCGGGCGCCGACGTCAAGACGATGGTGCTCGACACGCAGGTCTACTCCAACACCGGCGGCCAGGCATCGACGGCCAGCTTCGGTGGCCAGATCACCAAGCTGTCGGCTTACGGCCAGGAGCTCCACGGCCGGCCCGAGCGACGCAAGGAACTCGGCCGCATCCTGATGGCCCATGGCGAGGTGTACGTCGCGCAGACCACGACGGCGCACCTGAACCACTTCTACCGCTCGGTCATGGAGGCCAACGAGTATCCCGGACCGGCAGTGCTCGTCGTATACACGCCCTGCCAGCCTGAGCACGGCATCCCTGACGACGCTTCGGCCCGCCAGTCGCGCCGCGCGGTTGACTCGCGTGCCTTCCCGCTGTTCAGCTACGACCCGCGCCGCGGCGAGACGCTCGCCGAGCGCCTGTCATTGACCGGCAACCCGGCCGTTCGCGAAGATTGGTATCACCTGCCCGACGGCAGCCAGTACGACTTCCTCGCCTTCGCCCAGACGGAGGGCCGCTTCGCCGGCCACTTCGCCGCCGACGGCAAGCCGAGCGTCGAGATCCAGGCGACCCAGGCTGACCGCCTGGCCAACTGGCGCACGCTCCAGGAGATGGCCGGCCTCACGCCGGGCAAGGACGCCTGATGAACGTGCGCCGCCGATACCTGAACTTCGGCGTCTTCCTGCTGTGCGTGGGCGCGGTGCCGCTGGCGGTCCAGACCGGCCTGCTGAACGCCGGCGGCGCAAGTGACATAGCGCGGCTGTGGCCGCTGATCCTGATCGGCATCGGCCTGGGAATCATCGTGCGCCTCTCATCGTTCCAGGCGCTCGGCGGCGTTGTCGTCGCGGCGACCGTCGGGCTGCTCATCGGCAGCGCCCTCGCCGGCGGTGCGGCCGGCGCGGTCGGGTGTATCGGCGGTCCGGCGAGCGGCTCGACCGTTACCCGCAGCGGGTCGTTCACCGACCCGCTCAGTCCCGGCCAGGTGAGCATCGACCTCTCGTGCGCCGACCTGACCTCGTCGCAGGGGTCGACGAACGATTGGACGGTCCAGGCGACGACCGACCAGCCGCCGACCATCAATGCTGATGGTGAGCTAAGGCTGACGTCGAGCCGCAACGTGCCGTTCAGTTCGGGCCGGGAGAATTGGATAGTGACCCTGCCCAATCAGCTCAGCACCGTCTACTTCACCCTCAACGCCTCCTCGGCCAACCTGACCTTCGGTCCGGGCGCGCTTGCCCTGCTCAGTCTCGACCTGAATGCCGGCGATGCGCACCTCAACCTGGGCCAGGCCGACCTGAGTCATGGCCCGCTCAATGCCACCCTGAATGCCGCCTCAGCGACGATCATCCTGCCCACCTCGGGAACGGGCGCCACGGGCACCTTGCACCTCAACGCATCCTCGCTGAACCTGTGTGCGGATCCCGGGCTCGCGCTGCACATCAGCTACGACGGGACGCTCAGCTCGGACAACTTTGCAGCCGCTGGCCTGACGACCGACGGCCACAACTGGACGACACCCAATGCTGATCTGCAGCGTCCGAACGTGTACCTCGACCTGTCGGCCAATGTCTCGTCGATCAGCCTCGACCGCTCGGGAGGGTGCTCACAATGAACCAGCGGCTCTTCCGTTCGCCGGACGATCGAATCCTGGCCGGCGTCGCCGGCGGGATGGCCGAGACCTACGATCTCGATCCCGCCCTCGTGCGCGTTGGCTGGGCGCTGCTGATCCTCGTGTCGGGCGGCATCTTCCTGGTGCTCTACATCATCATGGCCCTGGTCGTTCCGCTGCGGCCGATGGACGCACCGCTGCCCTGGGCAACGGCGTTCGACGCACCGGGCGCACCGGCCGCGACTGGCGGACCTGACACTGCGCCGACTCCGCCGGGCGCACCGGCCGCAGCGCCTACCCCGCCCGCCTACGATCAATGGCGCTATGGCCGCCGCCATCGCCACGACGGATCGGGCGCGCTGCTGGTTGGGCTGGTGCTCATCGGCGCGGGTGCCTTCTTCCTCGTTCGCCAATACCTTCCCAGCATCAACGCCGACCTGCTCTGGCCGCTGGTCGCGATCGCGGTCGGCGTGCTGCTGATCGTGGCCGCGTTCGGCCGGCCGGGTATGACACGTTGACGCGCCCCGCGACACCGGGCGACTCTGCCCGCCGCGCGCGCCCGGCGCCCAAGCGCGGCGAGCGTCGGCGCCTCGAGCGCGATCAACGGCGGACGCAACCGCGGCGGACGCAGCCAGCGCGCGCCAGCCTGTCGCCGATGCTCCTGTTCACGGGCGCGGCGCTGGTCGTGGCCCTGGTCATCATCGGCATCGCCCTGATCCAGCAGAAACCGCCGACCACCAGCGAGCTGTTCACGCCCAACTCGGAAGTGCCCGCCGGCCTCGCCGACGGACGTACGCTGGGCACGGTCAACGCGCCGGTGACCATCCAGGTGTGGTCCGACTTCCAGTGCCCGGCGTGCCGCAGCTTCGCCACTGATGTCGAGTCCTCCGTCATCCAGCAGTTCGTCGTCCCGGGCACGGTCAAGCTGGTCTACAGCGATGCCGCGTGGCAGGGCCAGCGCGGCCCGGACCCCAGCTGGGACGAGTCGGTCGAGGCAGCGGCCGGCGCGCGGTGCGCGGCCGACCAGGGCATGTTCTGGCAGATGCACGACTGGCTGTATGCCAACTGGGAAGGCGAGAACGTCGGATCGTTCAGCGCCAGCCGATTGCGCGCCATCGCCACCGCCGCAAGCCTGGACATGACCAACTGGGACGCGTGCATGTCAGCCGGCGACAAACAGGCCGCCGTTCGCAGTGAAACGGCCAACGCGGGCGCCACGGGCATCAGCCAGACTCCGACGCTGGTCATCAACGGAACGAACTATGTGGGCGTGCCGGCCTACTCCGCCCTGGTGGCCGTCATCCAGCAGGCGGCCTCGTCGGCGCAGTGATAACTCGTCGCGCCCCCGTCCGGCGGCTCTTCGGCCTCCATCCGGGGAGCATGCTGGCCGTCCTGGATTTGGCGGGACTGCTCGTTGCCACCTATCTATCGACCGTCGAGCTCCAGGGCGGCGTGCCCACCTGCGGGCTGCTCGAGGGCTGCGCCACGGTTGCCCAGAGCCCGTACGCGCGTATCGGCGGCGTGCCCGTCGCGCTGCTCGGCATGCTGTTCTCGCTGACGGTCCTGGCACTGGCGCTGGCATGGTGGCGGACGGATATCCACGTGACTGCTGCTCGGCCACTACGGGCTGTCGCTGGCCGGCGTGCTCTTCGACATTTACCTGCTGTACCTGCAGCTGTTCGTCATCCATGCCTTGTGTATCTGGTGCCTGACGTACGAGGTTGCGGTGCTGCTGCCTTTCCTGATCGCGCTGCTGGCGTACGTGCGTCAACCGAAACCGGAGGTGGACCGATGAGAGTCTTGCTGGCTACTGACGGTTCCAAGCCATCGGAGATCGCACTGGAGCTGGCCGGCGCCATCAGTTGGCCGGCGGGCTCCGAGATCCGCGTCGTCACCGCGCTCGAGCCGGTTGAGCCGATCCTCACCGCGGCCTGGGCGCCGGCGCTGGCGACGGACGTCGACAAGCAGCAACGCGACCTGGGCGCGAGCGCCGGAGCCGTTCTCCAGCACGCCACCGCCGCTCTGGCGCACACCGGCGCGACCATCACCAGCCACGTGCTCGAAGGGCGTGCGGCGTCGGCCATCCTGCAGCAGGCGGACGACCTCGACGCCGACCTGGTGATCATGGGCAGCCGCGGCCACGGCACGATCGGCTCGATGCTGCTCGGCTCGGTCAGCGCCGAGGTCGCCGACCACTCGCCGCAACCGGTGCTCATCGCACGTCGGCCGCGCCTAACGCGTGTCGTGCTCGGCCAGGACGGCTCCGATTGCGCGCGTGTCGCGGAGGACATCGTGGCCGGCTGGCCGATCTTTGCCGCGGCGGCCATCGAGGTGACCAGCGTGGCCTACCTGGGCATCCCGTGGACCTCCGGTCTCGCGCTGGCGTCCTACGAGGCCGTCCCGGACGACTACTCGGCCGTCGGGCGGCAGCTGGTCGACGACCATCGCCACGTCGTCGACGAGAGCGTCCGCCGGCTGACCGCGGCCGGACGACGAGCCACCGGACGAGTTGTCGAAGGGGAGGCAGCGGCCGGCCTGATCGAGGTCGCCGACGAGACCCAGGCGGACACGATCGTGGTCGGCACGCACGGCCGCACCGGGCTGTCACGGCTGGTACTCGGTAGCATCGCGCGTAACGTGATGCTGCATAGCTCGTGCTCGGTCATGATCACCCGGCGCGGCCGGCACCCCTCAGCGGGCGCCCCGGCCTGACCAGCCGGCCGGGGCAGGTCGCCACCGAGGCGCACCTGCTCCTCGTCCTCAACGCGGGCTCGAGTTCGCTCAAGGCGAGCGTGATCGAGCCCGGTCAACGTGTGCCTCGGGCGCAGGCAACGATCGACTGGGGCTATGACGCGACTCGCGTTGCGGATCATCGCGCGACCGTCGATAAGGCATTGGCCGACCTCGAACGTGACGGCGTGCGGCGCGCCGATATCGCGGCGGCGGGCCATCGCGTGGTGCACGGCGGGCTGGAGTTCCGCGTGCCGACGCTGATCGACGACACCGTGCTGGATCAACTCGCGCGCCTGGTGACGCTCGCGCCGCTGCACAACGCCGTCGCCGCCGAGACCATTCGGGCACAGCACGAGGTGCTGCCCAACGTGCCCATGGTCGCTTGCTTCGATACCGCGTTTCACGCCACGCTGCCACCGGCGGCCTACGTCTACCCGCTGCCGTGGTCCTGGCACGCCGACTGGGGCATCCGCCGTTTCGGCTTCCACGGGCTGTCGGTCGAGTGGTCGGTGCGCCGCGCCGCCGAGCTGCTGGCGCGGCCGGCCGCGGAACTTTGCCTGGTGGTCGCCCATCTGGGCAGCGGCTGCTCGGCCACCGCGGTCGAGGCCGGCCGCTCGATGGCCACCTCGATGGGCCTGACGCCGATGGAAGGGCTGATGATGGGCACCCGATCGGGCTCGTTCGATCCGGGCATCGTCCTGGAGGTGATGCGCCTGCATGGTCTCGATGCCGATGCGCTCGAGACCGCCATCGAGCACGAGTCGGGCCTGCTGGGCGTGTCCGGCAGCAGCGGCGACATGCGCGAGATCGAGCGAGCTGCGTCGGCGGGCGACGAGCGCGCACAGCTCGCGTTCGAGATCTTCGTGCGGCGCGCCGCGGAGGGCATCGCCGCCGCGGCCGCGGCACTACCGCGACTCGACGGGCTGGTCTTCACGGGTGGCATCGGCGAGCACTCCGCCGCGGCACGCCGCGGAATTGCCGACCGGCTGGCCGTGCTCGGCGTGGACGCGATGGACGCCGCGCCGGCCGACACCGACGGCATCCTGTCGCGGGCCGGCGCGGCAGTGGCGGTACTGCGCGTCGAGGCGCGTGAGGACCTCGTCATCGCGGAGGCAACGGCAGATCTCCTATGGCGCGAGCCGCAATGACACCGACCATGCAGCTCGATGCGCCGCGGGCAGCAGAGAGCGATCCGCTCAGCCACGTCGACCGCCCGGCCCTCGAGCCGGGACCGGGCGAGCTGCTCATCGACGTGTCGGCGTGCGCCGTGTGTCGTACCGACCTGCAGCTGTGCGAGGGCGATCTGCCGGCTCATCGGTTGCCCATCGTGCCCGGCCACCAGGCGGTCGGTAAAGTCGTCGCGCTGGGCGCCGGCGTCGCCGGCTGGCAGTTGGGCGATCGCGCGGGGGTCGGCTGGCTGGCCTCGTCATGCGGAACCTGCGGTTTCTGCCGCCGCGGTGAGGAGAACCTGTGCCCCGACGCAAAGTTCACCGGCTGGGATCGCGACGGTGGCTACGCCGGCCAGATCGTGGCGCGGGCCGACTTTTCCTTTCACCTCGACGGGCCGCTCGACGACATCGCAGTCGCGCCGCTGTTGTGTGGCGGCGTCATCGGCTTCCGCGCCCTGCGGCTGTCGGGCGCGCAGAGCGGCGACCGGCTGGGGCTGTACGGCTTTGGTGCTTCGGCATCGATCACCATCCAGGTGGCGCGCCACATCGGCTGCGAAGTGCTGGTCGTCACGCGCTCCACCGAGGAGCAGGACCGGGCGCGCCGCCTGGGCGCCAGCTGGGCCGGCAGCTATGACGAGCGGCCGCCACGTGCCCTAGATGCGGCGATCACGTTCGCACCAGTCGGGTCGGTGGTCGTCGCAGCCCTGGCCGCACTGCGCCCCGGCGCGACGGTGGCCATCAATGCCATCCACCTCGACCACATTCCCGAGTTCGACTACGACCTGCTGTGGGGCGAGCGGGTAATGCGCAGCGTGGCGAACTACACCCGCGCCGACGCCCACGAATTTCTGCGCCTGGCGGCCCAGATACCGATCCGAACGGAGGTCGACGAACGACCGCTGACGGCTGCCAACGCCGCCCTGCAGGACCTGAAGCACGGCCGGCTGACGGGCACGGCCGTGCTCAGGAGCTGAGCGACACGAAAAAGCGGGCCGGGTGACCCACGACACCCGGCCCGCGAAAACCGGCTGGCTGCGGACAGCCGGCTTGGGAGCGATCGACATCAGGCCCGCTTGATGGCGAGCGTGGCAAGGATCGCAAGCAGCACGCAGCGCGCGATAGGGCCATCGATCACGGTCCGCATGGGCCAATTGGCCATATCGCGCGCTGCGCTCACGATCGCGCCCGCGGCAGCGACGGATGGCCCGTCAAGGGCGGGTCAGAAGTCACTGCGCAAGGGTCGCGCGGACACTCTCGCATCGGCCGCCACGGGGCGATAGTCGAACGGTAGGAACCCGTACCGGGGATTACTCGTGGCCGACGACGCCGAACAGCCAATATCGCTCGTCCTTTTTTCCGGCACCGATGACCGGCTGCAGGCAGCCGCGGTGCTGACCGCGGGCGCGGCGGCTCTCGGTCGTCCCGTGCACATCTTCCTGCAGTACTGGGCGCTCGACGCATTCCGCAGCGACCGCATCGACCAGCGCCACGGGCTCGCGCCGGAGGCGGGCGAAGAGGGGGCGCAGGCGTTCGAGCAGATGCTCGCCGGCGGCCAGCCGACGTGGCAGGACACGCTGCGCATGGCCAAGGAGCTCGGCGAGGTCGACATCCAGGCCTGCTCGCTGTCGATGGACCTGCTGCACCTCGACCAGTCGCAGCTCGACCCGATTGTCGACGGCGTCGAAGGCGTGGCCGCGTTCTACGTCAACGCCGGCGAAGGCCAGCTGCTCTTCATCTAGTTCGTAGGTTGTAAAGGAGACAGTCATGACTCCCGAGACTGCGACCGCTGACGTCGAGACCGTCAAGCTCGACGCACGCGGCCTCAAGTGCCCGATGCCAATCGTGCGCACGGCGCAGGCAATCAAGCCGCTGACCGCCGGTCAGTTGCTGGAGGTCCTCGCGACGGACCCCGGCGCGGTTGCCGACTTCGCGGCCTGGAGCCGCAGCACCGGTAATGAAATCGTCACCAGCAGCGTGCAGGACGGCGTCTATCGCTTCCTCCTGCGCCGAAAGTGAGGGCACCACGATGACCGCACCCACCATCGAAAAGCCCGTCGTTGAGCCGGATGTCGATCGCGACGTGCTGGGCTTCCTCGAGTCGGCCGTCAGCGAAACGCCGGTTGAGGAACTCGAGTCGCGGCCGGCTGCCGCGGCCGAGACCGAGGCGGAAGCGCCGACCAAGCAGCTGGTCGTCATCAACTGGAGCGGCGAGTACGACCGCGTGCTGCCCACGCTGATCATGTCCAGCGCGGCCGCCGCGAGTGGCTACAAGGCCAAGGTGTTCCTCACCTTCTGGGGCCTGCTGCCATTCGTCAAGGACCAGCGCCGCATCCTGGGTGACAACTGGATGCAGAAGATGCTCTCGTTCATGCAGCGGCCGGGCATCAGCCACCTGAAGATGTCCAAGATGAACTTCCTGGGCATGGGCCCGTGGATGATCGGCCGGCTGTCGAAGAAGTACAACGTCGCCTCGCCGAACGAGCTGCTCGAGGCGTGCCAGGCGCTCGGCGTCGAGTTCCTGCCGTGCCAGATGACGATGGAGATGTTCGGCCTCAAGCCGGAGGACATGATCGACGGCCTGGGCGACCCGGTGGGCGCGGCAGCCGTGCTCGAGCTGATGACTCAGCCCAACACGGCCAGCCTGTTCATCTGAAAGGGGACGACCCCGTGACACTCATCGAGAGCCAGCTCAGAGGAACGCCTACGCGCGTCATCGACGCCCGCGGCAGCTTCTGCCCCGGCCCGTTGATGGAGCTCATTCGCGCCATCCGTGAGTCCGAGGTCGGGGCCATGATCTGCGTCCGGTCGTCCGACCGAGGCTCGCGCATCGACATTCCCAAGTGGATCGACAAGGCCGGCCATCGTCTGGTCGGCATCGAGCCGGGCGACGGCTGCGACGAGATCTACGTCGAGAAGCTCCACTGAGCTTCTAGTTTCCGAATACTTCTTCCGACGACGGCGGCCGTTCGCAGCACGGCCGCCGTCGCTTTGCCCGCTCCGGTTTGCCCCCTCAGGCGACCCAGGTGCGATGTGTGGAGCCCTTGATCAGCTCGCTCAACAACGCGGGCGCGAAGGCCACGCCGGCAATGAGCAACCAGTCCAGCGCATCGAGCGGTGTGGCGCGGAAGGCCTCGGCCAGGATCGGCACGTATGCGATCAGCAGTTGCCCGACCAGCGCGATGACGCACGCGCCGAGCAGGAACCAGTTGGGCCGCAGCCGCAGCACCGGCCGGGTCAAGCTGCGGTTGGCATAGGCGCGCACCACCTGGCCGAACACGAGCGCGTTGAAGGCCAGCCAGCGCGCGTGATCGAGCCCGCCCGCCGCGGTCGCCATCAAGGCCAGCGCCCCGGCCGCCGTCCATATGCCGGCGCCCGACAGGCGCAGTAGCAGGCCGCGCGTCAGCAGCGGCTCGCCGCGCGGCCGCGGCGGGACGCGCATCAGGTCGGGCTCCTCCGGTTCACGCTCGAAGGCGATCGAGGCGAGGCTGTCGATGAAGAACTCGAGCCACAGGATCTGGATCGGCAGCAGCGGCTGACTGAAACCGTAGACCGTTGCGATGAGCAGGAAGCCGAGCATCGCGACATGGGTCGAGATCAGAAAGACCAATCCCTTGCGGATGTTGGTCACCATCCGCCGCCCCTGGCGGAGGCCCTCCATCAACGTCGCAAACGAGTCGTCGCCGAGCACCAGGTCGGAGGCCTCGCGGGCCACGGCCGTGCCCGAGCCCATTGCCACGGCAACATCCGCGTGCTCCAGCGCCGGAGCGTCGTTGACACCGTCGCCGGTCACTGCCACGGTTCGCCCGGCGCGCCGGGCCACATCGACGATGCGCAGCTTCTGCTCGGGCAGCGCGCGCGCCACCAGCCGCAGCCCGGGTAGCTCGGCCGCCAGTTGGCGATCGTCCCAGGCGGCAAGCTCGGCGCCGGTGATCTCGCGTCCGGGCGGCAACCCCGCACGTGCGGCAATGCGCGCTGCAGTGAGCGGATGGTCGCCGGTGACGACGATGGTCTGGATGCCGGCGGTGGTGGCCGCGGCCAGGGCAGCCGGTACCTCGTCGCGTAGCGGGTCAGCGAACGAGAGCAGGCCCAGCGGGGCCACGGCCTGGCTGCCTACGCGGCCGGCCAGTAGCAGCAGCCGCTGCCCGGCCCCTGCATGCTCATCGATCAGCCGCAGCCAGGCGCGGGCATCGGCCGGGTCATCCGGCGCGAGCGGCAGGACAACCTCAGGCGCGCCCAGGATCAGCTCCTGCTCGCCGGCTGCGACGCGGGCCACGGTCCGCGTGTACGGGCGGGCGGCCAGCGCCGCGTCGGCCTCGACCAGCGACTGGCGGTCCAGTTCAGGCGTGCCTCCGGAAAGGTCGAGCGCCTCCTCCAGGGCGCGCGTGAACGAACCGGGCCGGGCGCCGCGCGACCGTTGCCAGGCGTCGTCCTGCGCGCGGTAGGCGAGCACCAGGAGCCCCCTCAATTCGTCGCCGTTGAGTGCGCCGCCCGGCGTGTACGCCGCCTCGACACTCAACCGGTTGTGGGTCAATGTGCCGGTCTTGTCGGTCACGATCAAGTCGACCGCGCTCAACGTCTCCTGGGCATTCAGGCGGCGGACGAGCACGCCGCGACGCAGCAGCCGGTAGGCGCCCAGACCGAGTACGACGGCCAGCAGGACGGGTGGCTCTTCGGGCACGGCGGCGATGGCCGATGCGATACCGGCCAGCAAGGCGATGCCTATCGATTCGCCGCGCAACAGGGCCAGGCCGCTGGTGATGACGATCAGCCCGGCGGCCACGACCAACAGGATGCGCACCAACCGCTCGAGCTCGTGCTGGACGGGCGACTTGCGCCGCCCCGCGCCACCGAGGGCAGTGGCAATCCGGCCCAGCTGGCTGCGCGGGCCGGTGGCGATGACGATGCCCTCGCCCCTGCCCTCCACCACCCTGGTGCCGGCAAACGCGACCGACCGCTGGTCGACGAGCGCCGCCTCAGCGGCGTCGGCGGCGACCGAGCCCGGCTCGGGGACCGACTCGCCGGTCAGCGCCGAGCGGTCGAGCAACAGGCCATCGGAGCGCGTCAGGCGGACGTCCGCGGGCACGACGTCGCCGACGGCGAGCAGGACCATGTCGCCCGGCACCAGTTCGGCGGCTGGTACATCGAGCACGCTGCCGGCGCGCCGAACGCTCGCCCGCGGCGCCGCCAATTCGCGCAGCGCTTCAAGCGCCCGTTCGCCGCGGTAGCTGGTGGCCACATCGGCGCCGACGATCGGTATCAGGCCGAGCATGATCAGCACACCGTCGCGCGCCTCGCCGACCAGCCACGCCAGCAGGCCGGCGCCGAGCAGCAGCAGCACGAACGGCTCGGTGATCGCCGCCCAGAACATGTGCGCGAGCGACGGCGGCCGACGGGCGACCAGCTCGTTCGGTCCGAACGCGCTCAGTCGCGCGAGCGCTTCGGCCGGCGCCAGTCCGACGGACACGTCCACGGCCAGGCCGCGGGCGACCTGCGCGGCGTCGGTCGCATGCGCCAGCGCAGTCAAGGCCGCGCTTGCTTCGTTAGCAGCCGCCTCGGGCTCGGGCTGGCGGACCGGGCCAGGCGGCCCCGTCCGGTCAGTCAAGGGCGCGCAGGATCTCGCGCCAGTAGCGATACAGCAGGTGGTGGCCCTCGTCGTCGAAACTGCTGAACTCGGCGCCGGGGATCACCGACGCCAGGTGCTCGCCCATCGCGAACGGCACGGTCTCATCGCGGGTGCCGTGCCATACGCGCACCGGTACGTGGATCTCGGACGCATGGAAGCCCCACGGCCGGGCCAACACCAGCGCCTCGTCGTACATGCCTCGTCCGCCCTGGCGGTAGAGCTCAGCCGAGCTGGCGATCATGCGCACGCGCAGCTGCGGATCGGCGAGCACCTGCTGGTCCGCGGCACACATGGCCGTCACCGAGTCCTCCAGGAAGCGCGCTGCGTCGCGCCGCTGCGGTCGGCCCCAGTGCCACAGTGCGAGGCGGATGACCCACGGCGCGCGGCCGGCCGCGCGGACGGCATTGCGATCGAACCGGCGCAGGTACGCAACCTCGCCGTTGCCCGCCAACGGCGCGGGCGAGCTGACGACGGCCACGGAGGTGACCCGGTCGGCCAGTGCATAGGCGGTGGCCAGTGCATACGGACCGCCACCCGACCAGCCGATGACCGCAAACGAGGGTAGCTCGAGGCGGTCGGCGAGCTCGGCCACGTCGGCCGGCCAATCGAGCAGTCGACGACCCGGACGGGCGTCCGACAGGCCGATGCCGGGCCGATCAACGGCGATGAGTCGGACGCCCACTTCGTCGGCCGGCTCCGGCGGAGGGCAGATGACGCGGGTCGTGCCGAAGCCGTGGAAGAAGAACACGGGCTTGCCGGCGGGCCGGCCGAATTCAGCGTAGCCCAGCCGCCGGCCGCCGCTCAGGCGGATGACGCGGTCCTCGCCCTGCAGGGCATGTTCCTGTTGCGGACGTGCGGGCGCGTATGTCGCGGCGCTCAGCAGTGCCATGAACCTCCCTGTGACGGCTCGCCTTCCGTAGTATGGAGCAAGCGGCAGTGAGGGAGAAGTCGAGGAGGCATCATGCGCAACCCGTGGAACGGCGTCATCGCCGAGTTGATCGGGACGTTCATGTTTTTCTTCGTGGGCATCGGCGCCGTGGCGACGCTCGACAAGATGGGCGTGTCCGGAAGCGATCCGGCCGGCCTGGTCGTCGTCGCCCTCGCCCACGGTATCGTGCTGGCGGTGCTGGTCAGCGCCCTGATGGCCGTGTCAGGTGGGCATTTCAACCCGGCAGTCAGCTTCGGCGTCTGGCTGGCCGGCAGGATCCCAGGCCGGCGCGCGCTGTCCTATGTCATCGCCCAGCTGATCGGCGCCCTGCTCGCCGCCTGGTCACTGCGGCTGGTCTTCACGGCGACGATGTCGCCGGGCCTTGGCACACCGGCGCTCACGAGCGGGCTGGATCCCCTGGTGGGCACCGGCATCGAGGCGGTCCTGACGCTGATCCTGCTGGTCGCCGTCCTCGGCACCGCGGTCGACCCGCGCGGCCCGAAAGTCGGCGGTCTGGCGATCGGTTTCGCGGTCGGTGCGGACATCCTGATGGGCGGCCCGCTGACCGGTGCGGCAATGAACCCGGCGCGCTGGTTCGGGCCGGCCGCCGTGACCGGCGTGTGGGACAACGGCTGGGTATGGATCGTCGGACCTCTGGTCGGAGCGGCCGTGGCCGCCCTCCTCTACCGGTTCTTCTTCCTGCCCGAGGCAGATCTTCAGGAAACACCGGCCGACCCCACGACCTGAACCCCTGATCCTCAGGTTCCCCATGTGACGAGCGTCATCTGAGGATCACTACGCGCCAAAGCGTCGCGGCTACGAATCCTGTCTACGGCTCACTCTTCGACACGGCGGCCGTCACCGTGACATCCGGCCCCCCGGCGGATGACCGTCGGCCCTGAGACGTATCAGTCTTTGATGACACACTGCCGCATGAGATGTCCAGCGCCTTCGCATATGCTCCCTACAACTACGACGGCAGCCCTGCCGACTGACCCGATGACACGCGTGCGCTCCCTCCAAGAGCACCTCAACCGCTGGATGCTCGGCTACGTCAGCCTGGCCATCCTCGCCGGCCTCGTGCTCGGCAGTGCGCTGGATGGAGTCACGCGGACGAACGCCGGGGCGGTCGGTGGCCTCACCACCGTGGCCGTCTTCCTGATCATCTACCCGATGATGGTCAACGTCCGCTTCGAGGCGCTGAGGCGGGCCGGACGCAACTTGCGCGGGATCGGCATCGCGCTCTTCTTCAACTTCGTCTGGGCGCCGATCGTCGGCTGGCTGCTGGCCACGGTCTTCCTGCCCGATCCGCTCCTGGCGCTGGGCTTCCTGCTGGTCATGGTCGTGCCCTGCTCGAGCATGGCCATCGGCTACACCGGCCTGGCCAAGGGCGACCTCGAACTGGCCACGGTCGTGGTCGCCCTAAGCTTCGTGCTCGCGATCGTGGCCGTACCGCTGTGGATGACGCTGTTCGCCAGCAGCTACGCGGTGGCGGTGCCGGTGAGCGATCTCATCAACTCGATCCTGACCGTGCTGGTCGCGCCGATGGTGCTCGGGTATCTGACCCGGCAGGCGCTCCTGCGCTGGCTCGGCGCGGAGCGCTTCGCGGCCATCGGGCCGGTCTTCCCGGCGCTCTCGCTGATCGGCATGTACGCGATCGTGTTCCTGATCTTTTTCACCAAGGCCGCGCTCATCCTCGACCGCTGGCAGACCGTGGCGGTCCTGCTGATCCCCAACGCGCTGTTCATTGGCCTGAGCCTGCTCGTGCTTACCTGGCTCGACCGGCGCCTGGACCTCGGCTACGCCGAGCACATGGCCGTTGCGTTCACGAGCACCGGCAAGAACAACGGCACCGCGATCGCCATCGCGACCACCGCGTTCTCGCCTCTGGTGGCGATTCCCGCGGCAACGATGCCGATCTTCCAGATCCTGCTGATGGTCCTCTACCTGCGCGCCGCCCCCAAGCTGCGGATGCGCTTCGTGCCGGACCGCGAGGCGATAGGCCCGGTCGCCCTCCCGGGGTCGATCTGATGGCAAGCCCGATCGAAGCGCCGGCCCCGGTGGCTCAGCATGCGCTGGTCGTCGCCCGCCCGTCGGCCCGCCGGCGACTCCTGGTCGCCTTGCTCCTCGCGATCGGCGTGCTGGCGCTCGAGGTCGGCGGTGGTCTCCTGACCGGCAGCCTGGCGCTGCTGAGCGATGCGACCCACGTGCTAGTCGACATCATCGCCCTACTCGTCGGGCTCGGCGCGGCACGCTTCGCGATCCGTGCGCCGAACGAGACCCACACCTACGGCTTCCACCGGATGGAGACCATCGGCGCGCTGGCCAACGCGGTCCTACTCATCGCGGCGTCTGCCGTGGTGTTCGTCGAGAGCCTCAACCGCCTGCTGGCGCCCTCAGACGTGGACGCGCCGGCAGTGCTGTTGATCGCCACGGTCGGCTTCCTCGTCAACAGCGGCTCCGCGCTAATCGTCCACGGCGCTGAGCGCCGCACCCAGGCCACGCGGGTACTCGTCCTCCACCTCGGTGGCGATGCCCTGGGCTCGCTGGCTGTGATCGCCGCAGCGCTCATCATCATGGCCGGCGGCTCCCCGGCCGCCGACCCGGCGGCAAGCATGTTCATCGCCGTCCTGCTCGGCCTGGCCGGCTTCCGGCTGCTCGGCGGGATCATCCACCTGTTGAGCGAAGGGGTGCCCGCGGGCATCTCGCTCGACGCCGCCAGCGCCGCGCTCCACGCCGTCCCGCGCGTCAAGGCTGTCCATGACCTTCACGTCTGGGCACTCGCGGAGGACCTTCCGCTCGTGTCGGCCCACCTCGAGACCGACGTCGACGCGGATTGGAACGTGATTCTAGAGACCGCGACGGATGCCCTGCGACGAATCGGGGTCGACCACACGACGCTCCAGTTGGAGCCGGAGTCGTGCGGCCAGGGCCGGCCTGCGATCGCGCAGGCAATTGATCGCATCGACCGGCAACTACGCACCGCACGGGAGTGACACTCATGAACGACGCCACCATCCTCGAGCAGGCGCTCCAGTTCCACGGGCACAAATGCTGGGCGAGCACGGCCGGCGTGCGGCTCGGCCTCGCGGCCATGCGCGAGCTGGGCGTGGAGCGAGCGGGGTCCAAGCAGCTCCACGCAATCATCGAGACCGGCGATTACCACGGCGGGATGTGCTTCGGCGACGGGATCCAGTTCACGACCGGCTGTACGTTCGGTAAGGGCAACATCGAGAAGTCAGGCGAAGGCAAGTTCGCCGTCACCCTGGTCGACAAGGCATCGAGCCGGGCCGTCCGCGTCGCCTACCGGCCGACCCTCCAGCCGCGCATCAAGGCGACGCCCTTCATGCAGAAACGTGCCGCAGGCGTGCCGCCAACCCAGATTCCCGAAGACGAGCAGATGGAGGTTGTCCATCTCGTCTGGGACGCGCCCGCTGCCGAGATCATGACCGTCGGTCCGATCGAGGCGCGTGAGTGGAGCGAGCCCGAGGAAATCGTCCGCTTCGCTATCTGCCCGCGCTGCCACGAGCTCGTCGCGGAGCCCTACCTGCGAGTCGCCGAGGGAACGGTGCTCTGCGCCGCCTGCTCCGGCTACCCGCGCTGAGTCGGCCTTGACGGCGCACGAGCCATGATGCTCTACGTTGTCGGCGGGCTGGCGGTGTTCTTCGGCTCGGGCATCATGGCTATGGCCGGGCTGGGTGCGGCATTCCTGTTCGTACCGCTCTTTTACTACCTCGGCGTGCCCCTCGGCCAGGCGACCTCGACCGCCCTCCTGCTGAACGCCGTCAGCCTTTCGGCCGCGACCATCACGTACGCCCGGGGTGGCTTGATCGACTGGCGCGCCGGTATCCCCGTGCTCATCGCGGCAGTGATCCTCGCCCCGTTCGGCGCTGCACTGACCGCGCAGGTAGACCGATCGCTGCTGCTCGCGCTGTTCGTGGCCTTCCTGCTGTTCGCCGGGGCGATGATGCTCTTCTACCGGCCACGCACCAACGCGCGCGACCGTGGCGCCGCGGCTGAGGCCGGCGTCGGAGCAGGGCTGGGCAGCGTCGCCGGCTTCCTCGGCGGGCTGTTGGGCGTGGGTGGCGGCAACATCATCCTGCCCGGGCTGACCTGGCTCGGGCTGCCGGCCAAGATCGCGGCCGGCACCACTGCTCTTGCCGTCGTGTTCGCCTCGCTGTCGGGCTTCCTGGGGCACGTAGCGCTCGGTGGACTGGACCCGGTCTTCCTGGTCACGATGGCGCTCCTTGCGACCGGTGGTTCGCTGGCCGGCGCGCGCGTGATGCAGACGAGGCTCACCAGCTCCCAGCTCAAGCTGTTCATCGGGATCCTGTTGTGGGTCATCGCCGCCAAGATGGCCGTCGACCTGCTCGGATGAAACCAGGTGCCCGGCCACCACACAACAGAAAGGAACCGCGATGAGCTCCGCCGCCGCTGACGATCGATCCGGGACCCCGGCGTTTGCACGTCTGCGCGGGTTCCATCCGGGCTGGTATGGAGCGGTCATGGGCACCGCGATCGTGGGCATCGTCGCCTACCAGAACCCGGGGCAGGTCGCTGGTCTTGCAGACGTCCTGCGAGCGTTCGGTGTGCTGATGGTCGCCGTGTCGGGACTGTTGGCGGTGGCTCTCGGGATCCCCTATGTCGCGCGCTGGCTGCACCACCCGGACGCCGCGCGCGCCGACCTGGCGAACCCGGTGACCGGCGCCCTGTATGCAACGTTTCCGGCTGGGATCCTCGTCCTGGCTGTTGGCATCGCGACCGTCGGGCCGTCCGTCCTGCCTGCGGACGCCACGACCGCGTTGGTGGCGATCCTCGCGTTCGTCGGAATCGTGCTCGCGTTCGTCATGAGCCTGGTTTTCGCCATTCTGCTGTTCATGAGCCACGGCGTGGAGCCGCAGGCCGCGAACGGTGGCTGGTTCATCCCGCCCGTCGTCATGATCATCGTGCCGATGGTGCTGGTGCCGCTCGCTCCCTGGGTGGCGACCACCGATCTGCCGCTGCTCATGTTCGCCGGTTACGCGTCATGGGGGATGGGCTTCCTGCTGTTCCTGCTGGTCGCCTCGCTGCTCTATGGCCGGCTGGTCTTCCATCCCCTGCCCGCGGCGCCACTGGCGCCTGCATTGTGGATCGGTCTGGGGCCGATCGGCGTCGGCAGCATCGCGTTGCTCGGGCTCGCCCGGGCGGGCGCGCCCATCTGGGGAGACGCTGCGCCGGCGGTGGCCGCCGTGTCGTCGATTGGGGCCGCTGTGCTCTGGGGATTCGGCGTCTGGTGGCTCGCCGCGGCGCTGGTTCTGCTCGGTGCCTATCTGCGCCGCGGCCGCCTTCCCTACGGTCTCGGCTGGTGGGCGTTCACTTTCCCACTGGGCGCTTTCACGGCCAGCACGATCGGCCTCGCTCGAGCGTGGCAGGTAGGCGTCCTGGAGTCACTCGGGGTTCTCTTGTTTGTCGCTCTCGTTCTCTTCTGGGTGGTCGTGACGGTGGGAACCCTCCGCGCCGTCCGCACCGGCCAGGTGTGGCGTCGCTGACGTGGCCATTCGGCCCCCGAGAGCCGACCGGTGCCAGCTCACCATTACATCCAGAAATGCGACACTGTTACGTGAGATGTCCAGTTCGACCCACTCAGGGCCGGGGGTCTGGTCCAACGCGCTTCTCTCCATCGGATCGCACCGGGAGGATCGATGAACGCCGGCCGCGTGCTTGCCAAGCTTGAGGATTTCCGCCTGCTGCCGATCTTCGTAATCGTGAGCATGGCGATCGGCATCGCCATCGGCAATCTGCTATCCATCTCGGACTTCGCGCTGACCCCGCCGATCGAGGCCATCAAGTCGATCGCCGGCGGCACCTTCGAGCTGAGCGTGCCCACCGCGATCAGCCTGGGCGTGCCGATCGGACTGTTCATGATGATGTACCCGGCGATGACCAACGTCCACCTGGGCGAAGTCGGGGCCGCGTTCCGCTCGCCGCGCCAGCTGGGCGTGGTGCTGCTTTTCAACTATCTCGTCGCGCCGTTCGTGATGCTCGTCCTGGCCAACGTCTTCGTTGCCGACCCGGAGCTGCGCACGGGCCTGATCCTCTACGGCCTGGCGCCGTGCATCGCGATGGTCATCATCTTCACCTACCTGGCCAAGGGCAACACGCCGATGGCGCTCGTCTTCGTCGCGCTCAACTCGGTCACCCAGATGCTGCTCATCCCGGTCTACGCGCGCCTCTTGATCGGCGACGTGAGCTTCGACGTTGCCGTCGTGGGCGAAAGCGTCGTGCTCTACCTCGGCCTGCCGCTGCTGCTCGGCGTGTTGACTCGGATGCTCGTCGTCCGGCGCGGCGGCGAGGCGGCGATGGATCGCCTCAAGCCCGGCCTCAACGCCATCTCGATCCTGGGCCTCCTCTTCACCCTGATCGTGATGTTTGCGCTCAAGGGCGACCTCATCCTCCAGCGGCCGGGCATCGTGGTCGAGATGGCCATTCCGATGGCGCTCTTCTTCGCGGTCATGTTCTTCACCGTCCTGTTCATCGGCTCACGGCTCCGCTTCAGCTACCGGGACGGAGTCGCCGTGGCCTTCAACGCCACGGGGCGCGACTTCGAGATCGCGATCGCCATCGCGATCACGGCCTTCTCGCCGACCGTTGCCCTCGCGACCGTCGTCGGGCCACTGATCGAGGTGCCGGTGATGCTCTTCATGGTCTGGGCGGCGATGCGCCTCGCGCCGCGCTGGTTCCACACCGTTGTGCTCGCCGATTCTGCTGTCCTGACGCCTGCGCCCGTCAGCAGCCGGTAGCAGAGGGTGAAGATGAGAATTGAGCTGCCAGTCGTTCCCGAACTGCGCCTCGACCTGCCTGCCCCCGAAACGCGCGACGCGGTTCGTGCAGGCGCCCTTGTCAGCGACCCGGTACGAGCCGGCATTCTGGCCATCCTGCGTAGTGGACCGCACTGCGTGTGCGAGATGGCGGCCGCTCTCGGCGAGCGCCAGAACAATGTCAGCAACCACCTGGCGCGGCTGCGCGAAGCAGGTCTCGTCCGCGCCAGCCGACATCGAGCGGACGCGCGCTGGGTCTATTACGAGCGCGACGAGACGGCGATCGCCGCCGCCATCGAGGCCATACGGGCAACCCTCGGATGACGACCCTCGCCGTTCGGCGCCCGTGGCGCGTCAGGTCCGGCTAGCCCGCGGTCTGGCCACGCAACAGGCGCATCGCCGACAGCTTGTCGGCGTACCGGCGGCGCAACTCGTTGAGTTCCGGCCGCGCCAGGTTCAACTCATCGGCGATCTCGGTCAGCTCGGCGAACTCCTCGGCCGTTATCAGATCGTCGGCCGCAGCCACCGCGAAACATGCGGCGACGACCGCTTGCCGCTGTTCGTCGGTGGTGTGCGCCGCGAACTCACGCGTGACCAGGTAGTCCTCCGTGGCGCCGTACAGCTCCGATTGATGCTTGGCGATCTCGACCACCAGCACCGCCTGCGCCTCCGGCAGCCGGCCGGTCTCGCTGACGATGCGCTCCATGACCGACAACTCGACAGCCGAGATCTCGAGGTCCGCGTGAGCGGCCCGGGCGAGGATGTACGCGAAGCCGGCCAGGTAGCGCCGCTGCTCCGGGTCGAGTTGTTCCAGCTCGCGCACGATGCGGCGAACCGTTTCCGTTTCCGATTCAGCAGAGCCTGGGACCGCCTGTGCCGGGCCGGCATTGGCCCCCATGCCAAGAAATCTACGCAGCACCATGGTCCGAGCATGCCACAAGCGCGGCAGACCGGCTGAAACAGGAACCGAGAGCGGCGCGCTATCGTCATGGGGTACATGGATCGGATGCGTCGCAAAGGCCTGCTGACGGCCACGCTTATCACCGCCATGGCCATGGTCACGGCTGCCTGCTCCACGCTGTCGACGAATTCGCAGCCCAGCGCCACGGCCGGTCAGTCGGCTGCTCCGTCGGCCAACGCCAGCGGGCTGGCGAGCGGCGATGTCGGCGCATCAGCCAGCCCGAGCGCTGGAGCGTCGCCATCGGCTGACTCTTCGTGGCGCCCGATACTGCCGCCGGGCTCGTCGCCCGGGACGGTCGCTTCAGCCGCGCAGGCGGCCGCGCTCGTGCTCTCGGGCGACCCGCGTTTCGCGCAGGTGTCCGCGCTCGTGTCGGGCCTCGTGGGCGCGTCGGCCTGGTATGAGGTGGCTCAGACGGTCGACGGCTTCTCGGTCACCGTCACGCTCGGATCCGGCGACTGCCAGGCCGGCTGCATCAACCAGCACAACTGGCACTACTCGGTCTCGCTCGACGGCAAGGTGACTCTTACCGGGCAGGATGGCGACGCGGTCGAGTACTCGCCGCCGGCTCCTGCCGCGGGGCCGGCGACCCTGCTGCTCACCGCCCAGGCCGGACCCACCTGCCCGGTCGAGCGCAACCCGCCCGACCCCAGCTGCGCGCCGCGCGCCGTGGCCGGCGCCGCGATCGTCATCTACTCCCCGGCCGGTGACGTGATCGCCCAGGGTCAGACCGACGCCAACGGGCAGTTGTCGCTGCAACTCCCGGGCGGCGCCTACTGGGTGGCGACGGCCGCGGTAGAGGGGCTCATGGGTACGCCGGATGCGCAGGCTTTCTCGGTCGTCGCCGGCAACTCCGCCCACGTCCTGTTCGAGTACGACACGGGCATTCGCTGACCGGCTCCAGGCGTACCTGAACAATCGCTGTTCGCCGGCGGGCGATCGGCCGTAACCTATGGCGAGCATGAGCGCCGAGCCCACCAGCGCGCAAATCAGCCCGGCGGAGAGCCGGCCGCCGACGCCCCGGAGTCCGGCCACGCGGGATCTCGGCATGCGCGCGACATTGCTCTTTCCCACCCGCGAGATCGCCGAGCAGTACTACCTGCCGCTCATCTACACCGCCTGCCGGACGTGCTACAGCGAACTGCTGCCGCAGGACATCTTCGAGCGGGCCACTACCGGCCAGGTAGCGAGCGAGAAGCAGCAGGACCTCATCCGCCGCGTGATCGAGTCGGGCCACGGCTCGACCATCGAGCACATCGTCTTCACCTTCGCCATCAGCGGCGTCACGCGGACGCTGTCGCATCAGCTGGTCCGCCATCGCGCGGGGGTCGCCTTCGACCAGCAGTCGCAGCGCTACCTCAACTACAAGCGGCCCTCGTACATGGTGCCCGGCTCGCTCGCCGACGCGCCGGCGGACATCCGCGAGCGGTTCACCGCCGAGATGGACGCATCGCTTGCCTTCTACGGCGAGATGCTCGATGCCGGTATCCCGGGCGAGGACGCGCGTTTCGTGATGCCCAACGCCACGCGCACCAACCTGATCATGACCACCAACCTGCGCGCGCTGATCCATATGTCCGGACTGCGCCTGTGCACCATGGCCCAGTGGGAGATCCGCCGGCTCTTCCAGCTGATTCGCCACGAAGTGTTCACCGTGTCGCCATTCCTGGGCTCATTCCTGGCGCCCAAGTGCGTGCCGCTGGGATATTGCGACGAGGACCGCAACCGCGACGAGCACTGCCCCATCCGGCCGCACAAGGACAACGTTCTCGGCGCGTGGGCGGAGAAGCGGGCCGCCGCGAAGAACGCCGGGCGCGATCTACCGACGGTCTAGGTAAACCAACCTGGATGGATTCCCGCATGGGGCGCGGGCCCGCATCAGCGGACCTGCTCGAGGGGCTCATACTCGGCGCCGGCTCGGGTGACCGGCTGGGCCGCGGCGCCAAGGCATTCGTCCGGCTGGGTGGCCGGCCGCTGCTGCGCTGGGTGATCGACGCGCTCTCACCCTTCGTGGACTCGATCACGGTGGCCGTGCCACCCGGGACGGAGAACGCGGCACGCGATGCGGCCGGGCCGGCGGTCCGCGTGGTCGCCGGTGGACGGACTCGGCTCGAGACCCTGCGGCTGCTGGTCGAGTCCGCTCATGCGCCCATGCTGCTCATCCACGACGTCGCCCATCCCCTGACGCCGGGAGCGCTGATCGAACGCGTGATTGCGACGGCCGGCGACGGTGGAGCGGCGTGCGCCGCGATCAGGCTTCACGAATTGGTGCGCGAGCGCGATGCCGCCGGCGGCGCGCTCGGGCCGGCCATCAGGCGGGCGCTATGGACGACCCAGAAGCCGGTCGTGCTCCCGCGCGCCACTATCACGCGTGGCATCGCCCTCTACCGGGAAGATGCCAGCGGCGGGACCGGCGTGATCGAACTCGCTGCTCTGGCGGGAACATCGATCATCGCGGTGCCCGGCGACCCGGCCAACCTCAAGATCACCGAGCCGGCCGACCTGGAGCTGGCCGAGCGGCTCGCCGCAAGCCTGCGCTGAGCGGGCGGCAAACACGCGGGCCTGCCTAGCCCTCCCTCTCGGACAGAAGTGCGACGAAACGTCGCACCAGCCGCGTGAAGTGCGGGCCGGCCGCGGCGCCCGCGGCGAGCACTTCCTCGTGGCTCAGCGGCTGCCCGGTGACGCCGGCGCCCGGGTTGGTGACCAGGGAAACGCCGACCAGGTCGAGCCCGGCCCAGCGGGCGGCAATAGCCTCGAGCACGGTCGACATGCCCACCGCGTCGGCGCCCAGCGCGCGCAGCATGCGCACCTCGGCCGGCGTCTCGTAGTTCGGACCGAGCAGCCCGGCGTAGACGCCCTCGGCGAGGGCGATGCCTTCGGCCGCTGCTGCGTCACGCATGAGGCTGCGCAGGCGCGGGCTCCACGCGTCGACCAGGTCCGGGAAGCGCGGCCCCAACGAGTCGTCGTTGGCGCCGATGAGCGGGTTGCGGCCGGTCAGGTTGAGATGGTCGGCGATGAGCATCAGCGTGCCCGCGTCGTAGCTCTCGTTGATGCCACCGGCGGCGTTGGTGAGCACTATTGCGCGCGCGCCCAAGCGGCCCATCAGCAGCACCGGCTCGACCACCAGTTGCTCGCTGTTGCCCTCGTAGATGTGCAACCGTCCCTGCAGGCACACGACCGGCACTCCCGCCAAGGTACCGAGCAATACCTGGCCGGCATGGCCAGGTGCCGAAGCCGCGGGCCAGCCGGGCAGGTCGGCGAAGGGAATGGCGGTGACGTCCGACAACTCGCCCGCCAGACCGCCGAGACCCGAGCCGAGCACGATGCCGACGCGCGGCACGAGGCGCGTTCGTGCGCGAACAGCAGCTTCCAGGGTGTCGAGACGGCTGGAGAACATCACCTGCCAGTGATCGGGGGCAACGAAACGCCCGGAGAAGCCTGCCAAGTCTCCTGTCGCCTTGATGTAATCTCAGCTCCCGAGTTCTCGCGGCCCCTCCGGGCAAGACCTAAGTTACGGCCACGGGCGGCGCCGGTCAATGGCCTTATCCACGTATTTCAAGAACGTCGCCGGTGGCCATCCACAAATCCACCTGGGTTGTGGATATCCCGTGGACATCGTGCCGTCGCGGCCCCATTCACCCTGGCTGAATGACCACGCACGCTGGGTGAATGAGCGCCGGGTGAATGACCACGCACGCTGGGTGAATGAGCGCCGGTAGGCGCCCCGTCCGCGGCCCCACTCACCCTGGCTGAATGACCACGCACGCTGGGTGAATGAGCGCCGGTAGGCGCCCCGTCCGCGGCCCCACTCACCCTGGCTGAATGACCACGCACGCTGGGTGAATGAGCGCCGGTAGGCGCCCCGTCCGCGGCCCCACTCACCCTGGCTGAATGACCACGCTGGGTGACAAACCCGAGCGCCAACGAGAAGGGCCCCGACTCCTTGCGGAGCCGGGGCCCGTTTGTGCCGGTTGCTGAGCTCGCGCCGCCTGGCGCGAGCGGCCAAGGTCAGCCCTTGGCGACCACCGTGTTGGCGTACTTGTCGTGGAAGCCCTGGCGGGTCGGGCTCTGGGCGATGGTTACGAACAGGTAGACGTACCAGACGATCACCGCGATGGCGATGATCAGGCCGATGCCCCAACCGTAGAAGTAGTCGAGGGCAAACGGAGCGCCGATCAGCAGCCAGCGATTGATCGCCTGCTGCTGGGTGATGGCGCCACCGCTCGTTCCGTCACGCACGCTCAGCTTGAGCACGCGCATGCCGACCGTGGCGCCGCCCATGCGCGACCACATGTAGATGAAGTAGCCGCCGCTGATGACGAGCATGATGACGACGGTCACCAGGCTGCTGATCAGGCTCGGCGACTTGTACTGGCCGAGGCCCAGGATGCCCAGGTAGCTGTCGCCCAGGATCCCGGTGCTGATGCTGTTGATGATGAAGCCGACGATGCCCAGGATGATGAAGTCGATCAACGCTGCGATGAACCGATTCGGCGAGTCGGCGAGGGCCACGCCACCCGGGCCGGGGATCGTGCCCTGGGTCATCATGTTCGAGGTCCATGCCGGCATACCACTGCTCATGCCGGCCGGCGGACTGGCCGGTGGTGGCGGCGGTGGGCCTGGCTGCTGTGGCGGCGGCGGCGGGCCGCCCGGCTGCTGTGGCGTCGACTGCCAACCCGGCTGGGGCGGCTGCTGGCCGGACGGGGGCGGTCCACCTTGTCCGGATTGGTCCATGCTCACTCTTCCTCCTCCTGTCAGCGCGCGGGCCCGCGCAGGGTTGGAAATGCTGGCGATCCGTTGGGAATCCTTCTCTCGGACGCCGCTTCGCCCTCAGCATAGCGTCAGATGCAACGCGCGCGGAGGAAAATTCTGCGTTTAGGCCGACAGCGCGCCTCGTCAGCCGCCGATCCGCGACATCTCGACACGCCGCGGGTCGGACCGGGACGCGCCGAGCCCCGTCGTCGCGAGCGACCTGAGCTCCGAATATCGGTCGTCGCGCCCGAGCCAGACCTTGGTGATGGCCGCCGTCAGTTCCTCGTCCGAGGCGCCGCCGCGCACCAGTTGGCGGAGATCGTGGCCCACGCTGGCGAAGAGGCACGTGTACAGCTGGCCATCGGCCGTCAGTCGGACGCGCGTGCAGTCGCCGCAGAACGGCCGCGTGACCGACGCGATGACACCCACCTCGCCCGATCCGTCGCGATACGCCCAGCGTTCGGCCACTTCCCCGGGATAGCGCGGCGGCTGTGCGACGAGCGGCATCTCGGCGTCGATGCGCGCCAGGACGTCGGCCGCGGCCACCACGTCGTCCATGCGCCAGCCATTGGTGTGGCCGACGTCCATGTATTCGATCAGCCGCAGGATGTGGCCGCGCTCGCGGAAGTAACGGGCCATGGGCACGATGCTGTCTTCGTTGACGCCGCGCCGCACGACCATGTTGACCTTGATCGGCGTCAGGCCGGCGGCGCGTGCCGCCTCGATGCCGTCGAGCACCGCCTGGACGGGGAAGGCAACGTCGTTCATGCGCGCGAAGACCGCGTCGTCGAGCGAGTCGAGGCTGACGCTGATGCGCGTCAGTCCGGCATCGGCCAGCGCTCCGGCGTGGCGGGCCAGCAGCGAGCCATTGGTCGTCAGGGTCAGGTCCTCGACGTCGGCGATGCCGCGCAGCATGCCCACCAGCACCGGCAGATCGCGGCGCAGTAATGGCTCGCCGCCGGTCAGGCGCAGCTTGCGCACGCCCAGCGCGACGAAGACGCGGGCGAGCCGCGTCGATCTCCTCGAAGGTGAGCAGCTCGGCGCGCGGCAGGAAGGCGAAGTCGCGCCCGTATACCTCGCGCGGCATGCAGTACGTGCAACGGAAGTTGCAACGGTCGGTGACGCTGATGCGCAGGTCATGCAGTGGCCTGCCCAGCGTGTCGCGCGGCAGGTCGCCCGTCGGTCGGTCCATCGCGCCGATCGTACGTCAGCGGCCGAGGAACGCCTCGACAGCGGTACGAAACGCTTCCGGCTGCTCGATGAACATCATGTGCCCGGCGCCTTCGAGCATCACCAGCTCGGCGTCCGGGATGCCGCGCATCAGCTCCGCGGCCGCGGCCGGGCCGCACACGAAATCGTCCGTGCCCGCGATCACGAGCGTCGGCGCGCTGATGCGCGGCAGCTCGGCGCGGATGTCGAGCACGCCCTGGCCGAACTCCTTGGCGGGCGCCGCACTGGAGCCCACCGAGCCGGCCACGACCGAGGGCCGATAGCGCTCGTCCCAGCGGCCGAAGTACATCGGCGCCATGCGCACCCACAACGCGGCCATGTCGTCGTAGTTGCCCTCTTCCTCGTCGCGCAGCGCCGCCGCCGCCTCGGCATGCCACGGCTCACCGGAACGCGCGGCGATGAGCCGATCCGCTTCGGCCTGCATCTCGTCGGTGAAAGCGGCGAGTCCACCGGCAAGCACGAGCCGACGAACGGAATCTGGCGTGGGTAGCGGCGTAGTGAGCGGCGACGGCCGCTCCGTGCGAGAAACCCAGCAGGTCGAGCTGGGCCAGGCCCAGGTGCTGGCGGAGGTCGTCCAGGTCGGCGGCGTATCCATCGAGCGTGTAGTCCGCGGCTGGGTCGGACGCACCCGTGCCGCGCGGATCGACGAGCACCAGCGTGCGCGTCGATGACAGCCCGCCCATGTCCGCCGAGCTCGGCGCCGGCGAAACCGGGGCCGCCCGGGTGACACACCAGCAGCGGCCCGCTGCCGTCGACCCGGTACGCCACCCGGCGCCCGTCGCGCGTCGTGTATGACTTCACCTGGTCCTCCCGTATCCGCAGGCGATTCCGACCCCCAGTCGGAACTCAGACCGACTTTGGCGCCACCGCTCCGATTTTCACGCTTGCCGCAGCCGATTCGGCGCCGAAATCCGCATCAGGGTCGGAAAACGGCGGCGATTCATGACAAACCGGTCCGAGCTCACGTGCCAGGGTCGGAATCGCACCGTCGGCGGTCCTGGCGGGCGGCCTGGGCGTGCGCACCGGGCGCACCGCACGAGCCGTGCGCGCCGCACGAGCCGTGCGCGCCGCGCGAGCCGCGCGCACCGCCGTCCCGCCTCAGGCCTCGTCGGTCGCCGCGCCCGAACGATCGCGGATCAGGTCGACCACGCCGGCATCGGCCAGCGTCGTGGTGTCGCCGAGCGAGCGGCCCTCGCCGATATCGCGCAGCAGCCGGCGCATGATCTTGCCCGAGCGCGTCTTGGGCAGGTCGGGCGCGAAGAGCAGGTACTTTGGCCGCGCAATGGCGCCGATGACGCGCGCCACGTGCTCACGCAGCTCGCCTGCCAGCGCGTCACTGGGCTCGATGCCGCTGCGCAGGGTGACGAAGGCGAAGATCGCCTGGCCGGTGACCGGGTCGGCCCGGCCGACGACGGCCGCCTCGGCCACCGAATGGTGATCGACCAGCGCCGACTCGACCTCGATGGTCGAGATGCGGTGGCCGGCCACGTTCATCACGTCGTCGACGCGGCCGAGCAGCCAGTAGTACCCGTCCTCGTCGCGCTTGGCGCCGTCGCCGGCGAAGTACTTGCCCGGAAAACGACCCCAATACGTCGCCTTGTAGCGCTCCGGGTCGCCGTAGATGCCGCGCAACATGGACGGCCACGGCCGCGTGAGCACGAGGTAGCCGCCGCCGCCGCGTGGTACCGAGTTGCCGTTGGCGTCGAGCACGTCGGCGCCGACGCCCGGGAAACGGGAACGTGGCACTCCCCGGCTTGGTGGTCGTGACGCCGGGCAGCGGCGTGATCATGATCATGCCCGTCTCGGTCTGCCACCAGGTGTCGACCACGGGCGTCTTGCCGCCACCGATGTTGCGCTGGTACCACAGCCACGCCTCGGGATTGATCGGCTCACCGACCGAGCCCAGTACGCGCAGCGACGACAGGTCGTGCCGCTCCGGCCACTCCTCGCCCTGCTTCATGAAGGCGCGGATCGCGGTCGGCGCGCAATAGAGGATGCTGACCTTGTAGTCCTCGACGATCTGCCACCAGCGATCCCATGCCGGCGTGTCGGGCGCGCCCTCGTACATGACGCTGGTCGACGCGTTGGCAAGCGGGCCGTAGACGATGTACGAGTGGCCGGTGACCCAGCCGATGTCGGCCGCGCACCAGTAGACATCGTCCGGCTTGACGTCGAACACCATCTCGTGACTGAAGCTGGCGCCCAGCAGATAGCCGGCCGACGTGTGCATGATGCCCTTTGGCTTGGCCGTCGTGCCGGACGTGTAGAGCAGGTAGAGCATGTGCTCGGAATCGACCGGCACCGGCGGGCAGTCGGCCGACTGGCGCTCGACGATGTCGTGCCACCAGACATCGCGGCCGCCGGTCATGGGCACCTCAGCCCCGCCGGCGTCGCCGATGCGCCGCACGACCAGCTGGTGAGTGATCGTCGAGGTCATGCCGATCGCTTCGTCTGCGGCCGTCTTGAGGTTGACCGGCTTGCCCCGCCGCCAGCCGCCGTCGGCGGTGATCAGCAGTTTGGCCTGCGCGTCGTCGATGCGCCCCGCCAGCGCCTCGGCGCTGAAGCCTCCGAACACGACCGTGTGCGGCGCGCCGATGCGTGCGCAGGCGAGCATGGCGATCGCCAGCTCGGGGATCATCGGCATGTAGATCGCGACGACGTCGCCGGTCTGGACACCGAGTTCCTTGAGCGCGTTGGCTGCTTTGGAGACCTCGCGCTGCAGATCGGCGTAGGTCAGCGTGCGCGTGTCGCCCGGCTCGCCGATCCAGTGGTACGCAACCTTGCTGCCCAGGCCGGCTTCGACGTGGCGGTCGACGCAGTTGTAGGCGAGGTTCAGCTTGCCGCCCACGAACCACTTGGCGAACGGCGGATCCCACTCGAGTGTCTTGTCGAAGGGCGTGTCCCACGCCAGGCGTTCGCGTGCCAGCCGCTCCCAGAAGGCGACGTAGTCGCGCTCGGCCTCCTCGTACAGGTCGGCCTTGGCGTTGGCCTGCGCGGTGAACCCTGGCGCGGGCGGGAAGGTCCTCGTCTCCGCCATCAGGTTCTCGATCTCGGGCTTGCTCAGCGAGCCGGGCAGGGCGGAGTCGGTCATTCAAACCTCCCGAGTTGCGTGGGCCACGGGCATCATTTGCGCCGCCGGCGGCTGGGCAGCGTCTGGCTTGTCTGCGCGGCCATCGTATCGCCTGCATCGATCGGCCAGCCGATCTTCACTTTGCGCTGCCGGGCAAGCTCCAGGATCCGCCGGCGCATCTCACCGGTGGCGTCCCACTGGGCGCCGGCGGCGACCTTGCCCAGTACCGTGGCCGACATGCCGTACTCGCCGAAGTCGCCCAGGCGCACGAAGACCGGCACCTCGAGGATCCGCGTCTGCCATGCCGGGTCGGCCGCCAGGGCCTGGCCGGCATCGTTGACGACCTGCTTGATCGCGTCGATGTCGACGTCGAACCCGACCGGCACGTCGAAGCTGACGCGCGCCCAGCCGCGGGTCATGTTGCTCGACGTCTTGACCAGGCCGTGCGGCACGAAATGAAGCACGCCGTCGAGCGAGCGGACCGTGGTGCGCCGCAGGTTGATGTCCTCGACCACGCCGCTGACGCCGGCGATATCGACCACGTCGCCCTCCGAGTAGTGGTTCTCGATGAGCAGGAACGCACCGGCCACGTAATCACGGACAAGACTCTGGGCGCCCAGGCTGAGGGCCAGGCCGATGATCCCCAATCCGGCAATTGCCGGCCCGATGTCCAGTCGCAGGATCTGCAGTGCCATCAAGAAGGCGATGGCCAGGATGATCACGCGCAACACGCCGAACAGCAGGTCGTCGAGGGTCCGATGGCGCCGCGTCACCTCGACCGTGCTCAGCCCGGTGGCAGTGCCCTCCGCCGCCTCGCGCGCAAAGAGCTGCGCCAGGCCGGCGCGCACCGTCAACCGCGCAAAGCGCAGCGCGATCCACGTGACGACGATGATCAGGACGAGCTGCAGGGCGACGATCAGCGCGCCCGACTGGACGGCCTGGTCCCACAGGCGCGGAAGGTCGACCGACATCGTCCCTAGGTTACCGGCGCGGCCGGGACCGCTGCACGCGGCGCCAACTGGTGCCGTCGGCCAGTTTGGTGCCGGCCGCCCGTTGGGTCCCGGCCGCCCGTTTGGTGCCGTCCGCCCGTTAGTGCCGTCCGCCCGTTACCCGGGGCGATTCCGACTCCCCGTCGGAGCTTTGCCGCATTTGAGCCTCAAGCGGCATGTCGGAGGGCGTCCAAGGCACTGTTTGCGGCCGATTTCCGTGTGGAAGTCGGAGCTCGGCGCCATTTGCGGTCAAATGCGTCCGAGCGCACGCACCAGGCGCGGAAAGTCGGGATTAAAGGCCAGACAACCGCGCGCTAAGTCCCGGTTCCGATGATTCGCCGGCATGAGCGCCAACGAACGTCTGCGAACCCGCGGTCAGCAGCGCGCGACGCGCATCCTGGCTGAATTCGCGCTCGAGTTCCGGCACGCCCGCATCCGGGCGGGGATCAGCCAGCAGGAGCTCGGCCGACGGCTGGGCATGTCGGCCGACAAGGTGTGGAAGATCGAGCACGAGCGGCAGCCGAGCCTGTCGATCACGGACGCGTGTGCGATGGGTGCGCTGCTCGGCCTCGACGTCGCGGCGCGCCTGTATCCAAATGGCGCATCGGTACGCGACGCCGGCCAGGCGCGCCGGCTGGTCCGTCTGCTCGGGAACGTCGGGCCTCCGTTGACCTACCGGACTGACGTGCCGCTGCCGCGCCGCGACGACGTGCCGGACCTGCGGGCGTGGGATGCGGTCATCTTCGGCAGCGGCGACCGAACCGCGGTCGAGCTGGAGAGCCGACTGACCGACATGCAGGCGACCACCCGCCGCCACAACCTGAAGCGGCGCGACGACCCGATCGAGCACTTTCTGCTGGTCGTGGCGGACACTCGGCACAATCGGCGGGTGCTGGCCGAGTTCGCCGACCTGCTCGCTGACCTGCCCCGCCTGCGAACCGCGACCGTCCTGAAGATGCTGCGCGGCGGCCAGCACCCACCGTCAGGCCTGGTGCTGCTTTAGGTCGGGCGCTGGCGCTGCGTTTAGTTACGGGCGCACGGCGGATTCCGACTCCCAGTCGGCACTCGAACGGGTTTCGCACCCAACGGTGACGCGAGGAGGCCTGAGACACCGGTCTTGGAGCAGAACTCCGTGCCACAGTCGGCAGTCAGACCAGATTCCGGGTAAACACGTCCGAGTTCACGTGCCTGGCGCGGAACCGGCCGGCCCGGCCGGGATCGGCACGTGCCCGGCGCGGAACCGGGCGGCCTTGGCGCGGAACCGGGCGGCCTGGCGCGGAACCGGCCAGGCCGGCCGGGATGGAGGTCGATTCCGACCCCCAGTCGAAGCTTTGCCGGATTCGGGCTCGAGACGGCACGCGGACCGGCGTTTGGGGCAGCGTTTGGAGCCGATTTCCGTGGCACAGTCGGCAGTCAGACGGGATTCCGGGAAAACGGGTCCGACTTCACTTGCCAGGCGCGGAACCGGCCGGCCCGGCCGGGATCGGCACGTGCCTGGCGCGGAACCGGCCGGCCCGGGCCGCGCGCGGGGTCTAGCCGGTCGGCTTGACCCAGCCGGGCAGCTCACGGCGCAGCGTGGCCAGCGATAGCGTGCCGTGGCCGAGTAGCTGGTCGTGGAAGGCCATCAGGTCGAAGCGCTCTCCGTCGCGCGCTTCCAGCGCGCGACGGAGACCGACGATCTCGCGCATGCCGGTCATATAGGCCAGCGCCTGGCCGGGCCAGGCGATGTAGCGATCGGTCTCGGTTTCGGCCTCGAGCCGCGATAGCCCGACCGTCATCAGCAGTTCGACCGATCGTTCGCGGCTCCAGCGGAAGGCGTGCATGCCGGTGTCGACCACCAGGCGCGCCGCGCGCCAGGCCTGCGCGTCGAGCATGCCCAGGCGTTCCCAGGCGCTCTCGTACAGGCCCATCTCGTCGGCCAGCCGCTCGCTGTACAGGCCCCAGCCCTCCGCGTATGCCGCGCCGGTGAGGCGCGAGCCGAAGCGGCGGAACTCGTTCAGCCAATCGAGCTCGGCCTCGAGCGCGATCTGGTAATGGTGGCCGGGCGTCGCCTCGTGATAGGTCGTCGTCGCCAGCCGATACAGCGGCCGATGTTCCGGCTGGTAGGTGTTGACGAAGTAGATGCCCGGCCGCGAGCCATCCGATGCCGGGGAGAAGTAGAAGGCCGGCGGCGCCTCGGCCTCCTGGTAGGGCTCGACCGCGCGCACCTCGCACTTGGCGACCGGCAGACGCCCAAACCAGTCGCGCGCGGCTTCATCTGCCTTGGCGATGTAGTGGCGCGCGCGTTCGACGATCTCCGCGCTCGAGGCGGCATAGTTCGACTTGTCCGCGGCCAGCGCGCGACGCATCTCGGGTATATCGGCGAAACCGAGCTCGCGCGCGATGTCGCCCGCTTCTGCCTCGATCAGCTGGAGCTGCTCGAGGCCGTATTGGTGGAGTGCCTCGGCCGTCTCGTCGAGCGTCGTCGAGGCGACGATCATCGTCTGGTAGACGGCCGCTCCATCGGGCAGTGCCCACAGCCCGTCGCCGCTGCGGGCGTGGTGGGCGTAACTCTCGAGTGCACTGAGATAGTCGGCCAGCGCGGGCATCACGTACTTCTTGAGCGCCGCGCGGATGCGCTCACGCGACTCGGCGTCCAGCTCAGGATGGGCGAGCAGCAACGGCGACTCGTCGAGCGGTGCCTCGACCGCGCGGCGCGTCTGCTCGATGACCCGGGCCACGACCGGGGCGGCCGCTGTTCGGCCGGCGGCGACGCCCTCGAGCAGGTTCACCCGGTGCGCCGCGAGGTACTCGGGGAACTGCTCCAGGCGGCGGATCAGGCGATCGAGCCGCTCGGTCGTGTCGACGCGCTGGAAGCGGGCCAGGTCACCGGGCAGGTTCTGCGGCCCGGCCATCTGGTCGACCGCCTCGAAATGGAACAGCTTGTGCTCCAGCTGGCGCAGCCAGATGCGCGCCACCACCTCGAGCATGTCGAGCGTGATCGCGTCCTCCTGGCTCAGCAACTCGTGCTCGAGCTCGCGGGCGTCGTGCAGGAAGCCATGCAGGTCGGCTTCCTCCTCGGCGCGAGCCTCGGCCGATGGGTCGGGCAGGCGGTCGTCGTACCGCTCGTCGCCGAGCACCGTCGCATACGTCGGCTGGCGCGACAGGTACCACTGCCAGAACCGGTCGGCCAGATCGACCACCGGGCTCTCGGCATCGGTCGTCTCCAGCATTGCGTCGGTCATGTTCGACCTCCGTCAGGCGAATAGCGGCAGCTGCTCAGCCTGCTGCTCTATCTCCGGGTCAAGCCCGAGCATCGGCGCCAGTCGATCCAGGCCGGCCTCTTCACCACCGACCAGTTGGCGCAGGTGATCGGACTTGAGGATATGCCAGTTCTGCTCGTCGAGAGCACGACGCAGGAGGGGCGAGCGAGCCAGTTTGAAGCGCACCAGCTCGGCACGTTCGGGCGGTATCACCAGGAAGCGGACCAGCGTCTCGTCCGCCGGAATGCGTGTGCCGCGCCGCAGCAGTGCGTCGGTCAGCATCGCCGTCCACTCGACCTCGAACAGGAAGGTGGCCTTGCCGCGCAGGTACCAGATGCAGTCCATCTGCTCGAGCGCGGCGGCATCGCCGGCCGCGATCAGGGGCACGTACGCGCGTTCCTCGTCCTCACTCAGCAGGTCGGCCACCTTGCCCCCGCCGTAGGCGCGTCGGCGCTCGTGCGCCGAGACAAAGCAGCGCAGGCCGAGCCGATGGCCGTACTCGACCAGCTGACCGACGAGCTCGCCGTGCTCCGTATGCCGCGCGGCCAGGCTGTCGGCCGGTCGTAGCGTGACCTGCTCGACCGCCGGATCGCGGTAACTTTCCAGGACCGCGCGGACGAGCTCCGGATCGGGCGTGTCGTAGCCGCCGAACATGCCCGCGATGCGTTCGTAGAAAGTGCCCTCCTCGATGCCGCGCGACGCGGAGAGCAACCCGAACGCGGCCCACTCGAGCCGGTCGGAGAGTGGCGGTCGCGCCTGGGCCAGGTCGGGCTCGTCACGCAACCACCAGCGTCCGGGCTCGATCTCGACCAGGCGCGCGTGGTCGGCGCGACGCAGCTCGCCCATCACGATTTCCATCAGCAGGCGCACGTGATCGGTGGCCGAGCTGCTGGCCAGCGCCCACGCCGGCGGTTGCTCGGTCGGCGGTGCCTCGGTCGGCGGTGCCTCGGTCTGCGGTGCCTCGGTCTGCGGGTGCCCGGCCGGGCCATCCTCACCGTCGGTCGGCTCAGCCTGGGCGGTGTCATCGTCCGACGCCGCGCTCTCGGTTGCCGCGTCGGTCTCGGTTGCCGCCTCGGTCTCGGCGAACGTCTGCGTCGCCACCAGCCGCCGCAGGTGGCCCAGCCGGTCGAGGCCGATGAGCACCTCGCCGAGCAGTCGCTCAGCCGTGGCCGGCTCACCGCGTGCCTGCAGCACGCCGACTGCGACATCGCTGACCGCCCCCTCGGCTTCGGCCAGGACGAACGGCCGTTCGTCCTCTTCCGGCGTATCCGCCGGCGGGACGAGCGGATCGCGGCGCAGATCAAACTCGAGCATGCCGCCGATCTGATTGCCCGACTCGGCGAGCACCGCGGAGCTCAGCCGAAAGCCGGCGCCCACCCCGCCGAGTACGCCGGCCACCAAACCGGACGCACCGCCGCGGTCGAGCAGCAGCACGGCGCGCGCGTCACGAGCGAGTACCGGCCGTACGGCCAAGAGCGACCGGCGCAGGGCGGTCGCCTCGCGACCGCGGTCGTTGCGCGGCGGCGACCCGAACACCCATTCCAGCGGCAGCGCCGCCGCCGCCTCGCGGCCGAGCACCAGCGACGTCGCGAGATAGGCGAACGACGCGTTCTCGATGGACCACTCGAGCGGCGGCTGGGTGAGCACCAGGCGTACCCGCGAGCGTGGATCGAGGCGGCCGGGCAGGATCGGTCGATGGGGCGAGAAGCGCGGCTCGTTGCCGGCCACCGCCGGCGAGCCGGTGCGCAGCACGACGTTGGCCGCGCCGTCGATGAGCGCCTCGAGATCGTCACCGGGGCGCGGCTGGAACGAGCCGGCGCCCGACTGGAGGCGCGCGATGAAGTTGCGCACCTCATGGCAGCCCTCCTCGAAAGCGAGCCACGGATTGCGTTCGCGCCACGCCTTGCTGGCCGGTTGCTGCACGTGCCCGTGGCGGATGCGCAGCGAGGCGAGGCGGCCGGGATAGCCGTTCAGCCGGCTCATCGGCAGCAGCGCGTGAACAAGGCCAAGGCGCATGCCGGCGTCGACCGGTGCCGCGCGCAGGTCCGCGTCCAGGTGCCCGATGATCGCCTCGATGGCGACGATCTGGCGCGCCGTGAAGAGCGCCAGTAACTCGTCGGGCAGGCGCGAGTTGGGCTCGCCGGCAGGCAACGGGAAGCGTGCGCGCAGGGCAGCGTAGCCGGGTGGCTTCGGTTCGAACTCGGCCGCCAGGCGCAGGTCCTCCTCCTCCGCCTGGCCGAGGCGCTGCTCGGTGCCATGCGACTGCTCCTTGCAGAACGTGCAGCGGAACACCTTGCGTGTGAGCGTCGGCTTGCCCTTGTCGTCGGCTTCCCAGATGTACTCGTCGACGGTGACCGGCCGGCCGCAGCTCGGGCAGCGCGAAGTGAACGGCTGGTTGAGAGCGCGCCGCAACTCGACCTCGCCGCGAGGCTGAACTGCGAGCGTCGCGATGCCGGCGTCAAAGTGGCGCAGGTCGGGCGGCCGCAGCACGATGTCGGCCAGCAGGCGGGTGAGCGCGGTCGACTCGCACGAGTAGACGCGGCGCAGTACGCCGATCGCCGAGCGCGCGATCCAGCCGCCCCGCCCGCTGAGGTCGATGACCACGTCGCCCGGCGCGGTACGCGCGGTTAACTCCGCCTCGACCACGTTCTCCGCGGGCGGCCGTGCGAAGCGCTCGAATGCGGGCAGCTGCGGACCGGTGTGAGGCCGTATCAGTGACGAGAACGCCTCCGCCATCACCATGAGTCTACTGACGCGCGCGGGTGCGATCGCGGCGCCCACTCACCCTGGGCGACTAGGCGGGAGCGCTTGGCCGTTTCCGGCGTCCATTTCCGCCGTGACTGGCCAGTCAGCCTAGGGAATGGAGGCCCGCAAAGGCCCGGCGTGTCCACAAGTGGCGACTAAGTCGGCGACAAGCGATGGATAAGGGGCGTGCGCTTGAATCTGGCTCATGGATGAGCCACCGGAAGAACGACTACATCGACCGAAACCGGGCGCACATCGCGGCCGGATTGCGGAGAGAGGTCGAGCTCAACGAGGTCCGCCGCGAGGCGCATGCGCGCTGGCAGGCAAGGTTCGACCCATCCCCGGCGCCAGTGCCGGCGCCAACTGAGCCTGCGCCGGGCTGGCGCGCACGCCGTCCGCGCGAGCTGGTGCTCAATCCATTGCTCGACACCTTCGGCCGCTACCTGCGCCGGGCGCGCTACTACGTCGGCTGGACGCAGGACGACCTGGAGGCTGTTTCAGGCGTGACCCAGAGCCTCGTGTCGCGCGCCGAACGCGCCCGCGCGCCGGCAATGCGCCTCGATCGGCTGACTCGGCTGGGTGCCGCCCTTGGACGTGCACTGCCGCTCGGCTATTGCCCGCACCAGCACGACTGCGCCTGGCAACCGATTGTGGCGCCGGAGTTCCATGCCACGCCGGCCGACCGCCTCGAGGCGTTCATGCTCGGCTACGCCGGGCGGCCCTCAGCCGACGAGGACACCGCCGGCGAGGACACCGATGAATGACCAGTCAAGCTGCTGAATGGGCGCCCGCAGGCAGCAGGTTTGGGCGCCTACTCACGCTGGGTGAATGAGGCGGGTCGGACTAATCGTCCTCCTCGTCGTCGTCGTCGGCGTCGGGAAGCTGGACCGAGTCCCCGCCCGGGAAGCCGTCGTCCCCAGCGACGTCTTCGGGCAGCACCCGGCCGATGTCCTCGATCTCGTCGTCCTCGTCGTCGAACTCGAGATCCTCTTCGAGGTCCATCTCCTCCCGGACCAGCGTGCCCTTGGTGTATGGACGCATGTCACTCACCTTGGCCGCGGTCGGGAACGAGACCTTGCCGTAGTTGGCCGGATCCTGGTACGTCTCGCGGATGATGATGCGCACGTCCTCCGCGCCGAGGCTGGTTACGCCGGCGGTGTACTTGTTGCCGTCGGCGATCAGCTTCAGCAGGCGGGCCGCGACACGCGGCTCGACATAGCCGATGCGCGTGCCGTCCGAGTGTGCGGCCAGGCGCGGACCATCGGGCTTCAGTTCGATCGCGTCGCCGGGATTGACCTGAGCCAGTTGATGCCGATCGATCAGGTCGACCAGGTGCGCGAAGCCGGTCTTGCCGGTCTCCTCAACGAAGATGGCCACCGGCGCCTTGGTTTCCTTCTTGGCCGCGACGCTTTTCTTGCCGGCATCGACCATCAGCATGCGCAGGCGGTTGATGTTGCGCTCGGCGATCCGATTGGTGGGGTCGAGGGCCAGCGCCGACTGGTAGTGCTCGCGCGCCTGCGCCAGCTCGCCCAGCTCCCAGTACGCCTTGGCCAGCCGGTTTTCGGCTTCGCTGTCGACGCCCAGATCGAGGATGCGCTTGTTGAAGTCGATCGCCGAGTCCCAGTCGGCGGCGGTGGCAGCGGCGATTGCCTGTTCGGCCAGCTGGCGGCGCAGGCGGGTGGCGTTGACGGCGGGCGACGGGCCGCCGTCAGTCATGGAGAAACTCATCAGTTGGTCGTTCCTTTGGGTGGGGAGGTGCGGCCAAATATGGTAACTCGGCTACACGTGGGCGCCTCGACACTCTACTCCGGCAGCGGCGGGAGATCCCATTTCACAGGATGGCCGCGCCGGGCGGAAGCGATTGCGGCGTGGGCAAGCGACAGCGCACGTAGCCCGTCGCGCGCGCCGATGGGCGATGGCCCACCGTTCCGCGCCGCATCGAAGAACGCGTCGTGCTCACGCCAGAGTGGCTGGTCCGGCCACGATTGCGCGGTCCACCCTTGACCCCCCGGCAGGCAGTAGCGCAACTCCTGGCGTTGGCAGTCAACCTCCAGGTCAACATGCTCGCAGTGCACGACGATCCTCCGCTGACGCAGACCCGAGTCCCAGCCAATTGACGTGCGGGCGGTCGTGCCTGAATTGAAAGTCAGCTCAACGTCGAGCCGTTGCTCGATGGGCGTTGTACCGCAGCGCCGTCCCTGCACGACAACCGGATCGTCATCGAGTAGGTGGCAGATCAGATCGAGGTCGTGGATCCCCAGATCGAGCGCGACCCCCTCCTCCGGCGGGTCAGCCGGCGCGTCCCCGTGCCGCCACGTCTGGATCAGGATTGGGCGTCCGGTTGGCAGAGTTCGCATCCGTTCTCGCAGCGCCTGGATGGCCGGATTGAAACGCTCGATATGTCCGACCATCAGGAGATCCGAGCCCAGCTGGGCCTCGTGTGCCAACTCGCGCCCGTCGTCGATCGTGGTCGCCATCGGCTTCTCGACGAGCACTCGAATTCCAGCGTGGAGTGCCATGAGGCAGTGCCGCGCGTGAAGTCGGGCCGGCGTGGCGATGACGATGCAATCAAGGTCGTTGGCGGCGAGCATCGCGTCGGTGCTGCCGTACACGGCCAATGCGTCGAGGCGTCCGGCGGCACCCGCCATGGCGGCACCCGCCATCTGGATCGCGCGCGCCTGCGCCGGCAACGATGGATCGGCCACCGCGGACAGAAGGACGTCATCGCGGCGAAGCAGGGCAGCGACGTGATGGCTTCCCATTCGGCCGACACCGGCCACTCCCACGCGCAGCCTGTCTGACCGGCGCGCCATCAGCCGACGGTTGGCCGGGCGGCTTCTCGGACCGCGCTGATGACTCGATCGATTTCGGCCTCGGTCAGATTCGGCCGCACCGGAAGCGACAGGACCTCGCGGCTGAGTCGGTCGGTGACGGAGAGCGACAGTGCGGCCACCTCGGGCAGGTAGCTGCGGACGTAGGGCTGACGGTGGATCGGCGTGCGGTAGTAGACCTCGCAGCCGATGCCTCGTTCGCCCAGCTCGCTCGCGATCTCGTCCCGGCCCGCCGGAAAGCGGACGGTGTATTGATGCCAGGCGTGGACGCGGCCGGGCGGGACGCTCGGCACGAGGTAGCCCTCGAGCCCGGCCGAGAGGCGTGCCGCATTTGCCTGTCGCCGCGCCATGGCGGCGCCGAGTTTGCGTAGCTGGACGAGAGCGATGGCAGCCGCAATGTCGGTGGGCTTTGCGTTGGTTGCCAACTCGGCGTGCTCGTCTCGAGTGCGCATGCCGTGGTTACGCAAGAGGCGCAATCGGTCGGCCAGCGCGTCGTCGTCCGTGGTGATCATGCCGCCTTCGCCCGCGACAACGTTCTTCGTCGCGTACAGGCTGAACATCGCCGCTCCCCACTGGGCCACGCTGCGGCCGGCGTAGCGCGCACCGATTGCCTGGGCGGCATCCTGGATGACGATCAGTCCGTGCCGATGGGCGATGTCCGTGAGCGGCGCCATGTCGGCCATCAGGCCATAGAGATGGACCGGCATGATGGCCCTCGTGCGTGGGGTGATCGCGCGCTCGACGAGCTCGGGATCCATGCCGAAGTCGTCGTCGCGGACGTCGACGAAGACGGGAATGGCGCCGACGCGCAGGATGGAGCTCGCGGTGGCGTTGAAACTGAAACTGACGGTGATTACCTCGTCGCCGGCCGCCAAGCCCAACGCGTGCAACAGGAGTTCCATGGCCAGCGTGCCGTTCGCCATGAACACCGCGTGCCCGACGCCGCAGTAGTCGGCCCAGGCCGACTCCAGCTCTGCGGTGCGCTCGCCCATCGCCAGGTTGCCCGAGCGCAAGACCTCAAGGACCGCCGCTTCTTCGGCCGGACCGAGATCAGGACGCGCCAGCGGGATCGGGCGGTCCGCGGCGCTGCCTACTTCCGCCAGCGGAATGCCACCTTCCTGGCCGAGGACCCGAGACGACGCAGTGGTCCCGTCATACGCCACGACGTTGAATTTCGCATCGTTTCAAGCTCTGCTTCGGCTGCCACGAGCTTTCCCTGCAGTGCCGCATTCTCCTCCGGCACGGTGACTGCCCAGTGTCCCGCGCGCGCCAGATCGAGAGCCCGATATGCGGCGTTCAATTGCTCCTCGTACCGCTGACGAAGGGGCTCGGCCGGCACCGGGTCAAGTTTGTTGAGCTGGTACATGTAATCCGCGAGCGCAGCGGTCGCCTCCCTTTCGTCGGTCGGCCGGCGCTTTGCATCGGCGACCGCTTCTTCGTAGAGCTCGACGATGCGCGGCACGACGTCGGCCCTGCTCAGCGTGCGCCGGACCGTATCTGTGACCGTCCTGACACGGCCGGGTTCATATTCCTGGATCGCCGCTTCGATGAGCGACCGGTCGTGGGCGGAGCCCAGAATCAGCATCCCGAAGTTGCCCTCGCGCAACTCATCGAAGCGCTCGGGCGTAACGAGCGGCCCCAGGCCCGTTGCATCGCACAGGATCACGGCGGCACCGGTCGCCATCGCCTCCATGGCCGCCCGCGCCTTGGCAAAGACGAGGTCGAAGTCGCGCAGGTGTCGCTCGGGCCGCTCCAGCGGGGTGCCGTAGCCCAGGCCGGCCACCTCGAGGGTGATGTTCTGCGCCGCGCACGCAGCCGTGATGGCCTCGACCCAGTCCACGCCGCGCACCGCGTAGTTGCTGAAAATCAATGCCCGGCGCGGACGATCGGATATTTCCGTCCTGGCCTGGAATCGCTCAAGGTCGACGAAGTTCGGCACGACCGACACCAGGGAAGGGTCGATGCCCGATTCGAGCACGATTCGGTCCCGAGTATGCCGGCTGACGGCGATATACCGGCGAATGGAGGGGTGCCGAATGGGCATCTCCTCCCACGGCACCCAGCCATGGCAGTAAGCGACGACCGGCACGCCCGGGAATTGCGCGATCGCGGTCATCGTCGAGAGATGGTGCTGGCCGTGAATCACCTCTGGCGGTTCGGCCATCATGCGCAGGTCGTCGATGACGCCAATCGCTTCGCTCCGGATCTCGTCGGCGAACGAGCCCAGGCGCGGCGCGTAGGCGATGGGGATATGTCCGTGATCACGCAGCCAGCGGGCCACGTCGAGCAGATACAGCTCCGAACCGGCGCGGTGCTCAAGCCGCCAGTTGGTCAGCAGGACGCGCATCGGACGTAGGATCGCAGCCGCGACGCACGTGTGCCACTCGGGAACCGAGGCCGCGAACAATGTCGGAGGTACTCATGGACCTGCGCGGGCAGTTCAACGTCATCTCCCCCGACACGGTGGTCGGTCAGGACACGAAGTTCGGGAATTTCGTGTTCATCCGCGACAAATCTGTGCTGGGACGGGGCTGCAGCATCGGCTCTTTTGTCGACATCGAAGGTGACGTGGTGATCGGCGATCACGTGTCGCTCCAGAGCGGCTGCTACATAACGCGCGGCGTCGTGATCGAGGATGACGTCTTCTGCGGACCGCGCGTGATCACCATGAACGACAAGCGGATCGTCCACCGGCGCGCGACGCTGACCTTCGACCGGCGGGCGCCGCGAATTCGACGTGCCGCGCGCGTGGGCGGTGGCAGCGTGCTGCTGCCCGGCGTGACCATCGGCGAGAACGCCTTCGTGGGCGCGGGCTCAGTCGTGACCAAGGATGTTCCCGACGGCGCGATCGTGGCCGGCAATCCCGCTCGCGTCGTGGGCGAAGTCCGCAGTGAGGAGCGGATCTGAACTGGGGTCAGGCGGCCAGCGGCGGGATCCGAAGAAGCTCCCTGACGTGCGCCGGTGTCGCGGGCTCGCGGCCCATCGCGCGCGCCACGGCGACGACTCTTTCCACGAGCGCCGGGTTGGTCGCCAGCCGGGTGCGTGAATCATCGAACCAGATGTTGTCCTCGAGGCCGACGCGAACGTGGCCGCCCATGGCAATGGCCAGCGTGTTGACCTGGAACTGAAACCGGCCGATGCCCGCGCCAGCCCACACCGCCCCCGGCGGGAGCCGTTCCACCGCGAGGGCGAGGTTGTGCGGCGTCGCCGACAGCGTGCCCAGCGAGCCGAGCAGGATGTTCGCGTAAACGGGATCGCGCAGTAGCCCGTGGCCACGGAGGTAATGCGCGAAGTCGATCATTCCGAGCTCGAATATCTCCCACTCGGGAACGATCCCGCGCTCGGCCATCCGCTCGGCCAGGCCCTGGATCGTGTCTGGGGCATTGATCGACGGCTGCTTCGGGAAGTTCATCGAGCCCAGCGTCAGGCTCGCCATTTCCGGTCGGGCAGGCCCGTCGATGTCGAGCACCGCGGCTCGCGGCTCGAGATCGGGGACGACGCGGCCGCTCGTGGTGGCGCACAGGACGATGTCGGGGACTGCGCGCCTGATCGCAGCCAGGAATTCACCGGCTCGGTCGACAGATTGGGTCGGCGCACCCGCAGCGTCGCGTGGGTGGACATGGATGATCGAGACGCCCAGGTCGAAGCAGCGGCGCGCGTCGGCGGCAACCTCCTCCGGGGTCAACGGGACATGCGGCGTTTGGGCGCGGGTTGGCACCATGCCCGTCGGGCAGAGGTTGATGATCAGTTCGTCGCTCACCCTGTGTCGAATTATCAGTGGTCCGTGACCGCGGCCAGAAACCTGTCGAGGGGCAGCGTGTTGAGCACGTCTGCCGGTGTCAGCCACGCCCGCCGCGCCTGCGCCACGCCCCAGTCCAGGTTGCCGAACTCGTTTACGTAATGGGCGTCCGAGTCGATCACGAACCGATTGCCCGCCTCGAGTGCGGCGCGGGCGCGGCGGGCATCCAGGTCGAGCCGCTCGTCCGACCCGTTGAGCTCGAGCACCGTGCGCGTCTCGGCCGCCTCCCGGTAGAACGCGTCCCAGTCGAGGTCGAGGTCGTCGCGCAGGCCGATCTTGCGGCCCGACGGGTGGGCAATTATGTCCACGTTGGGATTACGCAGCGCGACGCGATAGCGAGCCATGAGTTGCTCGCGCGGCTGGCGGCGGCCGACGTGCAGCGACGCGACGACCACGTCGAAGCGGGCGAGCAGCGCGTCGTCGTAGTCGAGCCGGCCGTCGGCCCGTATCTCCAGCTCGCAGCCGTGCAGCAGCCGGAAATCGGTGCCTTCGCGGGCAAATTCCTCGTTCAGCTCGCCGATCACGCGGCGTTCCTGCTCGACGCGCTCCGGCGACAGGCCGTGGGCGATGACCAGGCTCTGGGAATGGTCGGTCAGCACCTGGTAGCGCAGGCCCGCCTCGCGCGCGGCCTGGGTCATGCGTTCGATCGGGTAGTGCCCGTCCGACCAGTCGGAGTGGCTGTGCGCGTCGCCCAGCAGATCGTCGCGCGTGACCAGCGGCCGGCAGCGTGCCGGCGAGGGCGGCCTCGATCTCGCCGCGGTCCTCGCGCAAGGCGGGCGGGATGAAGGGCAGACCCAGGAACTCGTACACCTCCGCTTCCGTGGCGAAGGTCACTCGCTGGCCGGCGTCGTCGAGCCGCGTGAAGCCGTGCTCCGAGAGCGACCAGCCCAGGTCGCGCGCCATCGCGCGCAGGCGAACGTTGTGCTCGGCCGAGCCGGTGAAGTGGACCAGGTACGTGCCGGCCGCGCCGGGCGGCATGGTCATCAGGTCGACCTGCGGACCGTCCGCGCGTCGCTCGACCAGCGGCCGACGCTCGTGCAGGCGACCGTGACTCGATGACCGCGGCCGGATCATCGGTTTCGACCAGCAGGTCGATGTCGGCCACGCTCTCGCGGCCGCGCCGGTAGGACCCGGCGGGCACGATCGCGGTTACGCCGGGGACCTGCTCGACCAGGCGCGTGACATGCTCGATGGCCTCGCGCGCCTCGCCCAGGCGCATCCGCCGCGGCGGCCGGCGGCGCAGCGTCGCGCAGCCCGTCGAGCAGCCGCTGCTCGGTCTTCTCGCTCATGCCGCGCAACTGGCGCAGGCGGCCCTCGCGCGCCGCCGCCTCCAACTCCTCGAGCGTGCCGATGTTCGCCTGGCGCCACAGCTCGCCGGCCGTGTGCGGGCCTAGGCCGGGCACCTGCAGCAGCGCCACGACCGTGGGCGGTATTTCAGCGCGCAGGCGTTCGTGGTAACGCAGCCGGCCGGTCGCGGCCAGTTCGGCGAGCTTCTCGTCGATGGCCTTGCCCACGCCGGGCAGCCGAGGGGGATTTGCCGGCGCGGTAGGCGCGGGCCACGTCCGTCTGGGCGGTGGCAATCGACTCGGCTGCCCGGCGGTACGCGGCGATCTTGAATGCCAGCTCGCCCTGGATCTCGAGCATGTCGGCGATCTCGTAGAAGATGCGTGCCAGTTCGTCGTTACCGAGCAGGCGCACCTCGCCGGCACTCGACTCGGCTCGCTCGGAAGCTCCCGCCCGAGGTGCCGGAACGTCGATCCTCTTCGGCCGCGGCGGCGCCGATCTTCGCGCTGGATTCACCGGTTCAGATTAGGAGATCGGGCGCCGTCGACCCGCGCCCCGCGACCCGCGCCCCGCGCGATTCCGTTTCAAGCGAACGTCCCGACCCCGAACCGGCCACCTTGACGACGGCCAAGCTCCTGAAGACCACCGATTTCCGCGTCAAACGGAGAGTCGCGCGTCTGGCTCCCCAGCAGCGACCTCGCGCCCTCGAGTTTCCGCCGATTACAACCGCAAAGCCGCCGATGTGCCCGTTTCAAATGGAATTTCGGCACCCACGTGGAATTTCGGCACCTGCGGGCCTGGGAGAGGCGCACATTGCCGCGCGGCGATGTGGCGGCGCGGACGCCACCCGCGTGACGATCTCTACCCGATCGATCTGTCCCGTACGTCGATGACCGAGTTCCGCCTGCGGCTCGACTGCATCGATCTGGCGCTGCCGGTGTTCGCCATGACCGAGAACATCAGCCTGCAACGGGTAACCGAGTCGCGCGAGCTTGCTCCGCGGTCGGTCGGTGGCTACTACGATCGGCCGATTCCGCGCCGCATCGCTGAGGAGGCAGGCATCGCGCGAGGCACCTTCGCGACCGTGAAACACGCGGCAACATCACTACTTCACCAGCAGGGCGCAGCCGCGTTCGCGCCGGCGAGCGTGGCCTCGATCGCCGCCTTCGCCGCGGCGGAGGGCGCGCCCGTGCCACTCGTCGCGCGGCCGCGCCTGACTCGCTTCGACCGCGGGCTGCTGCACGCCGCGCGGACGCTGCACGTCCGGCCGATTGCCCGGCGCCTGGCCGAACGCCAGCACAGCCTCATCCACCACGAGCCACGCGCCGGCGCGCTGCTGTTTCGCTGGGGAGTGGCGAAGACACGGTCCCGCTACGAGTCGCTCCGCCCTGCCCGCTGACCGAACCCGATCGTGCGGAACGCGACCGCGCGGAACGCGACCGTGCGGAACGCGACCGCGCCCTGACTGTCGCGATGGTGACTGCCATCGCAGGCAGGTTTCCCCGCGGCGGCAGGTGCCTTGAGCCCCGTGACGTTCATAACGTTGACATAACCGAGCCAACGGGCCGATACGGCGCGGGCCAGACAGCGCAAAGGCCCACCTGCCTGCCTCGGCCACGCTCAGTGAACACTGCGAAGCGTGCCCTCGCCCGCATCAAGGGAGTGTGAAGTGGGCCTTAAGCGCCCGATAAGCCGGCTTTGTCACTGTGGCGAACATGCCCGGGACCAAGCGGACGCAGGCTCAGATCATCGGCGCGCAGCGGGCGACCACAGCGGCTGCAACGCTCGGCGTGGAGCTGGCGGCAAGCCGGAAGCGCCGGCGATTGACGCAGGCGGCGCTGGCCGGAAGGGTTGGCATCAGTCGGTCGCGGCTGGCAAGCGTCGAGGCAGGCCGCGGCGCGAACTTGCCACCCGCGACCTGGCTTGCGCTCGCACACGTCCTTGGTCGCTACTTCAAGTTCGAGTTTGCGCGCGACCCGCAGACCGATCTCGCCGACGCCGGCCACTTGGCCATCCAGGAGCTGGTGCTGAAGCTGGCCAAGCCGGGCGGCTGGGAGGGCCGCTTCGAGCTGACGACCAGGCCGGCTGACCCTGCACGCTCCAGCGACGCGGCGCTACTGGATCGGCGCAACCGCCGGATGGTCCTCAACGAGTGCTGGAATACCTTCGGCGACCTGGGGTACGCAACGCGCTCGAGTGATCGCAAGCTGCACGAGGCGCACGCGCTCGCCACCGCGCTGGGCGGCGACGATGGTCCGTTCGCGGTCGGTTTGTGCTGGGTCGTGCGCGACACGGCCGCCAATCGCGCCACAGTCGCTCGCTACGAGCACATCTTCGCCAGCCGCTTTCCCGGCTCGTCAAGCGCATGGGTCAGGACGCTCACCCAGGGCGCGCCCATGCCCGCCGAGCCGGGCCTGGTCTGGTGCGACCTGAATGCCACGCGGCTGTTCGCCTATCGGCGCCGTCGGCGTCGTTAGCAGGTGACGATGCGCGCTTCGCGGGCACGCCGGGAAACGTGCGTGGCCCGACAGCGATGTCGCCTACGAGTCCGCTGCGGACCACCTGGTCGACCGCCGGATCGACGCACACGCCGCCGAAGCACGGACTAACCTCTATCCGCCGGGCAGGCACAAGTGGGGGAATTCGGAGGTCGTTTCGACCTGTGCCGGGCATAGTGATATTGGACGATCACGTGGCTGTCGCCGAGAGCTTCGCGGAGGGGCTCGCAGCGCTGGCGGGCATCACGACGCTGGGCGTGGCAGCGACGCTGGACGAAGCCCGCTGCCTGATAGAGCAGCACAAGCCGGCCGCCGTGCTGGCGGACGTCTACCTGGGCGACGGATCGCTCGGTCTGGACCTGCTCGATCTTCCGGCGGTCATGGACGGCACGACGCGGGTGCTCTTCCTGTCCGGCTACAACCATCCCGCGCTGGTCACCCAGGCCCAGCGTCGCGACGCCGGCGGGTACCTGCTCAAGTCATCGCCACTCAGCGACGTGATCAACGCGCTCAACATCGTCTTCGCCGGCGGAAGCGTCTACGACCCGAAGTTGCGCGGCTCAACAATGAAGGCGTTGCCGCAGCCCAGCGAACGCGAGGTCGAACTGCTGCGTCACCTGGCGGAGGGCTGCACGAACGCAGAAATCGCCTTCGAAATGAAGATCTCGCGGCGGACTGTTGAGAGCCACCTGCGACGAATCTTCCGTCGCTATGGCGTATCCAGCCGCAGCGAGTTGCTCATGCGTGCCGTCCACGAGGGATGGATAAGGACTCCGGCGCCCCGCAATTGAGCTCCCCGCTGCGGAGCTTGCCGCCGCTGGGCGCCACCAGGGCCGCCGGCATGGTCGTCGCGGCCGGCCTCGTCATCGGCTGCCTGCTGGCGCCCGACCAGGTCCACCAGATGCACTCGGAACTCATAGCTCCCACCCTGGCCGCCGCCGTCGTGCTGCTGGGTCTGCGCCTGCGGCTGGGCTGGTGGCTGGCGGTGGCTGCGTCGGTGCCGCTGGCGTTCACCGGCACACACCTGCTGCCCGAGACGCTGCCGCTGTGGCTGGGCGCGCCGGTAATGGCCGGACTGTGCCTGATCTCGACCGCGACAGACGCCTGGGACCTGCCCGCGCGTACCCGCACTGCGCTGGCCGTGCTGGGTCCGTTGGCCTGGATCGGCCTGGTCGTCGGCTGGGTGTGGGTCGTGGCGAGTCCGTCGGGCGACGCGAGCGGCCTGGTGGTCGGCGCTGCGGCAGCGACCGTCGCCCTCACCGCGCTCGCCGTCGGGCTCGCGCTGCGGCGTGGCCTCATCGTGATCGGGCGCACGGACCTCGAGCGCCCGCTGCCGCTGTTCACCAGGGTCTCCGTCGTCATGGGCGAGCTCGTGGCCGGCTGGCGCTGGCACGAGATGTACGCGGCGACAATCGAGCGCGCCGCGCTGCTCGACGAGTTGAACCGGAACGTGATCCCGTATCTCGACGCGGCCCTCGACGCGCTCGATCACGGCAAGCCGGCTGACGCGATCAGGGCCCTCAGGCGCGCGGAGAGGGAGCTGAGCATCTCCGCGGCCGAGCGTCGCCTGCCACTGGTCGAGACCGACGGCCTGCCCGGGGCGCTGCGCTGGGTGGTCGACACGATCGGCGAGGTCAGCGGCCTCAAGGTCGAGCTGGAGATCGCCGCCGGGACGGGGGTCGGCGCACCACGGCCGGTGCTCCAGGAGGCGACCTTCTTTGGCCTGCGCGCCCTGCGGCTGGCGTGGCGGCCGACCGACCATCGCCCGCACCGACCCACAAGCAGCGGAGTCCGCCCCACATCACCGCCGGTCACCCTGCGCCTGACCGCCGCCAGCCCCGACAGACTCGCCTTGTCTGTGCGCGGGCCATTCGCCGGGCAGGAAGCACAATTCGCCGGGCTCGCGCGGCAGGCGGTCGCCTTCGGCGCGCGAGTGCGTCTCGTTCGCCATGAAGGACGGCATGATGCGCGCCACCTTCCTGTGGCGCCCCCAGGCCCGCGCCCTCTGGCCGCGACAGACTCGCCGGCGGGGCCTGACCAGGACCGCCGAGTTGTTCGCCTCGGTGGCCGTCGTGGCCGTGCTGGCCGCGAGTTGGACGATGCACTCGGCCGAACTGCCCGTCTATGCCGCCCTGGCGCTTGCCGTCGGCGCGTTGCTGGTGCTCCTGCGCTACGTGGTCGGCTGGTGGCTGGTCACGGCCGGCCTGGCTGTCGCGGTCGCCATCCGACCCGAGCCCACCGCCGCAGCACCCGTGCCGGCACTGGGTTGGTGGCTGCCGGTGGGCGTGGCGGTCGCCTACCTGTTCTGGCAGGCCAACCGGCCGTTCTTCCGCGCACCCCAACGACGCGTGCCGGCGGTCAGCGGATTCATCCTCGCGGCCGCCATCGCCGTATCGATCCTGGGCGCGACCACGAATCTGCCGCGCTCGCTGCTGGACATCCTGGGCCTGGCGCTCATCGCACTGCCGCTCGCGCTTGGCCTGGCGTTGTGGGCGGCGCGCCAATTCGGCGCGTGGGCGCTGCCGGAAGTCCCGCATTCGGCGCCCGGCCGGCTGATGGCGCTCATCTATCGCGGAGTCCCCTCGAGCCGCTGGCGCCTGGTGCACGAGCTCGATCGCCGGCGAACGTACGTGGCGCGCTCGCTGCACGGCGAGGCACAACCGTGGATCGTGGCCGCGCTGCACGCGCTGGAGCTGAACAATGTCCAGCGCGCCAAGCGCAACATCGAGGACGCGCGTGGCGCCCTGATCGAAGCCGCGGATGACACCAATCCGCCCAACTTACCGCGGCCCGGGCTGCTGCCGGCGCTCGAGGCGATGGCCATGCGCGCGGCCGGTCGGTGGGGCGGCACCGCCAAGGTGGTCGTGGTCAACGGCGTGCGCGGCGAGCCACCACCGGCCGTCGAACTCGCCGCGTACCAGGTTGCCCGGCGCGCGGTCACCAATGCCCTGCGCCACACCCAAACGCGTGACGTCGAGATCCGCATCTCTGCGCTGAGCGCAGGGCGGGTCGAACTGTCCATCCTGGACCTGGGCGACGGCTTTGCCCTGGAGGATGTCCGAGCGGCGGCCGCGCGTGGTGCGCGCGGACTGGCGGAGATGCATTCGGCGTCCGCGGATGTGGGCGCCCGACTCGCTTTTCGGAAGCGCCAGCCTAAGGGCATGCAGATCGACTTCACCTGGCACCGGCGCGGGGGTGGATAAGACGAAGAGAGGGGAATCAATGACGACCGTTCGTCCCAGCTCCACACCAGTGCACCAAGGCGCCGCGCCGGTCGACATCGTCGTGGTCGGTGGAGGTGGCCACGTTGGACTTCCGCTATCGCTGAGGCTTGCCGAGGTCGGATTCAGCGTCGGCATCTTCGACATCGCCGAGGCGACGATCGACAAGATTTCCGCAGGCGGGATGCCCTTCGTCGAGCCCGGCGCGGAGGCGCTGCTGGCAGACCTTCTTCCCTCGGGTCGCCTGACCTTCAGCTCGACCCCGGACATCGTCCGCGGCGTGGAGGTCGTGATCATCGTGATCGGGACGGCCACTTTCGATCGAGCCGTGGCGCAGCTCGCTCCGTACCTTGCCGACGGCGCCCTTGTCATCTTGCGCAGCACGGTCTATCCGGGTACCACCGCTCGCGTCGCTCGCGCACTGGAGAGCAACGGGCGGCGAATGGACGTCGCTTTCTGCCCAGAGCGCGTCGCCGAGGGCAAGGCCCTCGAGGAGCTCGGCGGATTACCACAGATCGTGGGCGCCGATGAGGACTCCGCTGGTGAGCGCGCCGCGCAGGTCTTCCGTCGGCTGGGAGCCGCGACGATCCGGACGGGCACCAGGGAGGCCGAGTTGGCAAAGCTCTTTACGAACGCGTGGCGGTACATGAAGTTCGCTGTCGCCAACCAGTTCTTCATGATGGCTCACGACGCCGGCGTGGACTACAACGAGGTCCTTCACGCCGTGAGGCACGACTACCCGCGCGCCCAGGACTTGCCCGGGCCGGGCTTTGCCGCGGGTCCGTGCCTGCCCAAGGACACGATGCAGCTTGCCGCATTCACGAGCGATCACTTTGCCATTGGGCAGGCGTCGATGCGGATCAACGAAGGCCTGCCGGCCTATGTCGTGTCTGCGATGGAGCGGCGTTTCGGCACCCTGACCGGCCGGACTGTCGGCATATTGGGTATGGCCTTCAAAGCGGAGTCAGACGACACGCGCGCCTCTTTGAGCTACAAGCTGCGCGAGCTGCTCGGCTGGGCAGGCGCAGATGTCCGCTGCACGGATCCGTACGTCGATGACCAGCAGCTACTGCCGCTCGGGCAGGTCATGGAGCAGAGCGAGATCCTCGTCATCGGCGCACCGCACCGCATCTATCGCAGCCTGGACATCGCCCCCGAACGGATCGTCGATATCTGGGGCATCACCGAATCAGGCATCGTCCTGTGAAGGTCCTCACTGCTGGTGCGCCCGGGTTATGACCGCCGCCGCCGACGACGCCATCCGCAGAACCGGTCAGTCACGTCGAGGCTTCTCAGCGCGGCCATCGCCGTGGCTCTTGCTCTTCCTGGCTTCCATAGCTGGGCTCGGCGTATTCCTGTATCTCTATCTCCTGACCAAGGACCTGTTCATCTTTACCGAAGCGCGTGGATTCCTGCTCAATGATCGGAACCTCCACTTCGACGTAGGCCAGTTCTTCTTCTTTCCGCAGCCCACCATCACCGGCTCCGGTCGCCTCACGACAGTCATTTCGTACATCGGCATTAGCCGGCTGTGCGGTGTCGACATACGATGCATCAACGGGGCCGATGCGGCCATCCTGGCAATAGGCGGGGCCGCAATTCTGCTGCACTCCTACCAGGTAGCGCGAAGTGCCCTCCTCGCTACCCTGGCGACCGCCATTTGGTGCTTCTCAGCGCCAACTCTCGGCGCAGCGATGTGGCAGTCGGTGCTGGTCGATAAGACGGCGCTCATCGCGGCGATCGCGTGCAGCGGCTTCTGGTACTGGGCGTTGGCCAGGGAGCGGTTCACACTTGTGGCCAAGATTGGCTTCGTCATGGTCAGCGTGCTTCTGCTTGCAGTCGCATTCAACGCCAAAGAGATCACCTTCTACCTGCCTGCCGTCATGATTACTCTTGCAGTTACCAGGGGTACCGGCTCTGGTCGTCGTCTTCGGCGCAACATTGGCCTGATCGCGCTGCCGCTCTGTTACGCGCTCTGGTTCATCGTGTACACCCTCCTCAACGTGACCCCGGACCTGGCTTCTCACGTCGCCGGAGGTGACGCGTTCACAGGACTCGCCACGTTAATGACGGATACGCTGGGGATAGGGCGCAACTTCATGGGTCTTGGCAGCTCGGGACCATGGTTCGAGACGATGACCGCGATCGCAAGACTCGCCTATGGCGTGACGGCCACGGCCATTGCAATCGGCGTAGTCGTTGCCGTGCGCGAGACGCGCAGGCGTGGCTGGTCTTTCTCTGCCTCTCGCGTGATTGAACGCGTTGGGCCTGAGTTGTACCTGCTAGTTGTGTTCGTCTCAATCGTGGCGATCTCGGCACGGACCCAGTTTCCCAACGCCTACTACATGCTCATTGGCTACTGGGCGCTCGCGCTGCTTGTGCTACTGACTATTCGGCGAATAGCCGCGGCTTCCCAGCGCCCGCGCCTGATTGAGACGGGGCTCGTCGCCCTGGTCGTCCTGTCCGTCGGATCCGCATACCTGACACACTTCGTGGACGGATCGGCCGTGCCCCGCCTCAGAGCAGCGTCAGCGGCAATCACGCAGACGGGCACCCAGATCGCAGGCCTCCTTCAAGGGTACCCGGTCACATCCGTCGCCTGGCGCACGGTCGGCGTGCCAGATTGCGAATGGTACGTTCTGCGTGGCGACGGGCACTCGGAGATTTGGCCCACCCCGGACATCTGGCCGTACCTCACGGGTGACGCGACGGCGTTGCCGGCAGTTGATGTCCTGACAGACGAAACGTGGCCGGAGTACGTCGCGCGACCACTTGAGTTCGCGCAGCCGGGACAGGCCGTTGTGGTCATCTCTGACACATACGGCCTGGTGGGCCTCAGCTACCAGGGTGTCGTGCTGAGCGGCAGCGATACGCCCTAGGAGACGGTCACGCCCAGCGCCGCGAACAGACTCGCGCGCACCCGTTCCACATTGAACCGCTCGGCGATCACGTGATGACCGGCCGCGACGAGACTCTCAAGGAGTTCCGTGTCTTCAAAGAGCCGGACGATTTGGGCGGCGATGCCGGCTTCATCGTCGGCAATGAGGGCCTCGGTCCCATCGAGCAGGCCAATGCCCTCGTTGCCGATCGTCGTGGTGATGACGGGCACTCCTGCCGCAAGGCTCGACACGATCTTGCCCTTGAGCCCGGCACCGAAGCGCAGAGGACTCACGGACATGCGGGCGCGCGCATACGAGGGCGTGAGGTCCGGCACGTACCCAACTACCTCCACTCGCTCACCCGCCAGCGCCCAGACATTGGCCGGCGGGTCGCTACCGACCAGGAGCAGGCGCGCGTCGGGTACATGTGCCCAGACCAACGGCATGATTCCCTTTGCCAGGAGCACGGCAGCGTCGACATTTGGTAGGTGCGCATAACCGCCCACGAAGATGAGACAGCGGCGCTCTGAGATGGGTACGCCGATGTCTGTCGAGGCCGGGCTCGCCGCCGGATAGAAGTAGGGCGTCAGGGTACGCACCTCCTGCCCCGGTGCGAGGGACCGGATGATGGCCACCTCGTCGGCGCTTGGAGTCAGCACGCAATCGACCGAACGAAAGATCTTCGTCTCTAGACGCTTGAGACGATCGCTTTCATGTAGGGCCTGCGGGTCATCCGTCGTTTCGTACCTTCTCATTTCACGCTGAAAGTGAAGGTCGTGCGTGTAGTAGAGCAGCCGCGCCCGCGTCTTTCGGCGCACGAGCCCGATGTGTCTTCGCGCTACTTCAGGCCTGGCAACCAGCACCCAGTCAAGGTACCGGCCATTCGCCGTGAGCCACCTATCCACCCTGGCTCCGCCGTAGAGCACCTCGACACCAAGCTGCTCCAGCGTCGTTGTGTAGGGCTCACTTCGGCGTCGATCATCGGGAAGCAGGATCACCTTGAAATCCAGCGACGCAAGCAAGCGCAAGTACTGGAACACCGAGAGGCCGCCTGCGTGCTTGTCGTATTCCGGCACCTTGTCCTCGATCACGAGAATCGTGCCGTTCGCATGCGGTCGCTCGCGCGCGAGGAACAGTTCCGCCGGGCCCTGGCGCCGCGTCTCAAGCGTGTCACGCCACTTATCCACGAAGCGCGCGTGGTTGATGCTGCTCTGCCGGTCGCGCACCTCCGGCCCATATGACGCGCTGCCGTAGTGCCAGATGCGTGAAGCTGGCTGATAGAGCACCTTGTAACCTGCCTTCGCGACCGCAAAGGCAAGGTCATATTCCTCAAAGAAGGCGGGAGCAAAGGCCTCGTCTATCCGCCCTACTCCCTCGAATACGTCGCGTCTGACCAGGAAGCATGCACCTGAGACGCAATCCACATGGCGCACAAAGCCGTACTCTGGCTTGTCCGGATCATCACCGCGGCCATAGGGATACCCCCAGCCATCTTTGAACATCACGTTCCCGGCTTCCTGGAGTGAACCGTCGGCGTTGAGCAGCATGCAGCCCACCATGCCAATCGCGCGATCGCCGCGCGCGAGCGACACCAGTTCCTCGAGCCAGTTGTCGGCAACCACCGTATCGTTATTCAGGAAGACGATGAAGTCACCTTTGGCCAGCCGAGATGCCTGATTGCAGTTTCCGACGAAGCCCAGGTTCTCGTGGTTTTCGGTTATCACCAGGCCATCGACCTGGTCCAACAGAGAACGGAGCGGTCGGCCGGGGGAGTCATCCGCAAGGATGACGCGAACGTTGAGCGACGCTGGGGTGCGTTTTGCCAGCGCATACAGACACCTGTATGTCAGCGCGTAATGCTCATACGCGGGAATGATGATCGTCACTTCCTCGGGATCCGCGTGCGGCAACCTGATCTCAACGGCGGTAATGTCCGTGCCCTCGGTTACCGCGGGAGATGTTGCGCGACCTTCGTGCCTGCCAAGAGTTAGGAAGTGCTCGTACGGGTCTCTTCGGGCAGCGCGGACATCGGCGTAACGATCGCTGTACCACGAGGCGTCGAACAGTGGGTGCAGCGTTGCGCCCCGCCTACGTCCTTCGAGGACATAGTGCAGGAGGGGGTTGTCTTCGAAGTCGGCCACATCAGGGTGGTCGTATGTGTATCCCGCGATGTGGCACACGGGATTGGGTGCACGGCCCTCGCCAGCGCCCGTGGTGATGTAGTGGACAAGCGGGTGCACGGCCATGGCGGCGACATCGGGATTGCGTTCGAGGTAGAACCCGGCGTCGAAGCATCGGCATACGAGTGCCGCGGCCGTCTCGACATCGGTCCTGGACGTTTTGATCCCACGGCGATGGCAAACACGGCTAACGGCCTCCCTGGCGGCCACCAGGGCCGCGGCATCGATCGGTGGTTCCGGGATGAACAAGGTCCGTTCCGCCCCGCTGTGTGCCGTCCCCGTGTGCATTCCCCTGAGCCACCGCGCCATCGAGATCGGCCTGCCGATCCAGCGGGCACGCCGCGGGTGATGACGCTTGAACCGCGTCCACCTCGCTGCCAGGCGCCCCAATGTGCTGCTTTCGACGTCGGCCGCGTACTGCGTGAGCCTGGCGTTCTCGGCTGCGATGGCCGCAAGACGTTGCTCAAGGCTGCTGGTCCGGGCGCGGCCGTCCGCCTCGCTGCGCGCGAGGTCGGAGCGCAGTGTCGCCACTTCCGATTTCAGAGCCTCCGCCTCTGCGATCGCGTCGGCGAGATCCCCATCGGCGGGATCCCCATCGGCGGTCTGCCTGCGTGTTGGCTTCACTACATCCCCAGGATCTTGTTCGTGTAGAAGTCGACCGCCGCGTTCGTCTCGCCGCTGAAAAGCAGCGATCCCTGGTCCAACACGATCGCGCGATCACAAATTGCCGCGACCGACGCCATGTTGTGGCTTACGAAGAGCGCGGTCCGACCCTGTGCCACCGCCTGCCGGATCCGCTCTTGGCACTTCAGCTGGAACGCTGCGTCGCCCACCGCGAGGACCTCGTCGACCAGGAGGATTTCAGCCTCAAGGTGGATCGACACGCTGAACGCGAGGCGCAGGAACATTCCACTCGAGTAGTGCTTGACGGGCGTGTCGAGGAACTTCCCGACTTCGGAGAAGTCGATGATCTGATCCTGGACCCTGGCGATGTCGTGCGGGGTCATCCCCAGGATGGCGCCGCTCAGCGCGATGTTCTCCCGCCCGGTGAGCTCCGGGTGGAAGCCCGTGCCAACCTCCAACAATGCGCCGACTCGTCCGTTGATCTCGGCCATGCCCCTGGTCGGCGCGGTAATGCGCGCGAGGATCCGCATGAGCGTGCTCTTGCCGGAGCCGTTGCGCCCAAGGACGCCGAGCACCTGCCCATGCGGTACATCGAACTCAACGTCCTTGAGGGCCCAGATGGTGGGATGCGCATCAGACGGGCCGCGAGATCTCTGGCCAAGGACGGCGCCTATGCGTTCGTACAGGCTTGCGCTGCCGGGCGCCGCCCCAATGTGGTACTGCTTGCCGAGGCCCTCAACACTGATCGCCAGCGCTCCGCCCAGGGTCGTCATACGGTGTCGGAGAAGCCCGGCTCACGCTGGCGGAAGAAGAGGTAACCCGAGCACAGGAGGATGGCGGCGACGACGATACCTTCGATCCACTCCTGGATCGGCGGCGCAGCGGTGCCCGCGATCGCCCAGCGCAACCCATCGACCGCGACGACCATCGGGTTCAGCCAGTACAGCGGCCGGAATACGGCTGGGATGATTGAGCTGGAGTAGAAGATCGGTGAGCTGAACATCCAGATCTGGGTCAAGAAGGGCAGGAGCTGGGCGACGTCGCGATAGGTGACATTCAGCGCTGACAGGAAGAAGCTCACCCCGGTCACCGCGGCGAGTGCGATGGCGACAAGCAAGGGCGCCAGGACGATGGGCCAGCCGGGAAGGACCCTGAAGATGACCAGCAACCCGGCCAGCGCCAGGAGGCCGAACGCCAGGTCGACCAGACTGCCCAGTGCGGAAGCAATCGGGAAGTACGCTCGCGGGAAGTAGATCTTGTTCACGAGTCCGCCATTCGCCACGACGCTCAGGCTGGCCTCGTTGAGCACCTTGCCGACGACCTGCCAGATAGTGAGCCCGACCATCACGAAGACCGCGTATGGGACGCCGTCAGACTGCACGTTCGCGAGAATTCCGAAGAAGACCGTGAATACGAGCATCAGCAGCAGCGGCTGCAGCATCGCCCAGGCTGCGCCAACGGCCGTTTGGCGGTAGCGGACCATGAGCGACCGGCGGACGAGGACCATGCATATCGAGCGGTAGCGCCAGAGCTCGCGCAGCGCGAGCGTCGGCCAGCGGCCAGGAGGCCTGATGACCGTCTTCACCAAGGGGGCCGCGGCGGTCGAACCTGCGCCGCGGTCCATTTGCTGTGCGGTGGTCATCGGATCGCGATGGTACCGGATGCTCAGGCTGGCCCTTGAGCGCCGTTCGACTTGAGTCACGCCACGCTGAGAACGCCAGACACACCTAACATCGACACTGAATGACGCAACCAGTAAGCGAGCCACGCTGAAGGACCGCTGGCCCAGCCTGACAGCGCCGCACTCGTCTGCCCCTACCTGGGCCTGCCGGACGATAGCGCGTCGCACTTCTACTCGGCCGACGCTGCCCACCGTTGCTTTGCCCGCGTGGCCGGCAAGCCAGCGGTCATCGATCTCGCCTACCAGTCGGGCACGTGCATGGCCGGCAAGTACGCCAGTTGCGCCCGCTTCCAATCAGCCGACCGACCCATCCCCGCCTGGCATCCGGCCGCCACCGCGTCGCCCGCGCCGGTCGATCATCTGCGCGCGCCACGCCGCCCGCGCAGGTCGCCGCTTCCTGTGCTCACCGCCCTGGCTGCCGTTGCCGCGCTGGCCGTGCTGGCACTGTGGGTGTTCGTGGGTCTGGGCCACAGCCCAAGCGCCTCGCCGCCGGCGTCGACCCTGGTTGCCGGACTGCCGACTGCGACGCCTCAGCCGACCACCTCCCCTTCGCCGACCGATCGACGCCCTCGCCGACACTCACCCCTGCCCCGCCCACGCCAACGCCGTCGCCCAGCCCGACCGCCTCACCAACGCCCACGCGCAACGCCGTCGCCAACGCCGCAGATCACGCCCCCCCCAACCGCGACCCCGCTCCCACCAACACCAACGCCCACGCCGCTGGTGCACACGGTCGCCCGCGGCGAAACCCTCAGGTCAATCGCCACGCTGTACGGCGTGTCCGTCGCGGACATCGCCGCGGCGAACGGCATCACTGATCCAAACCGGATCTACATCGGCGAGCAGTTGATCATTCCCGTTCCATAGCCGGCTTAGGTGAAAGCACGCACCCGTGGCGGTTGTTGCGTCGCCAACTCGGTCGGCTAGACTGCCCTTCGGCAAGTCACGCTTGCCCAAGAGGGGGACACCACCCGTCATGAGAGGCCCGATCTAGGTATGGACCTGCGCCGCCAGATGCTGGTCGTGCGCCACTGGCTGTGGCTGATTGTCGCGTGCACGGTGCTCGCCGCCGGTGCCGCCTACGTCGTCAGCATCTCGCTGCCCAAGATGTACTCGAGCAGCGCGAAGCTGATCGTTGGCCAGTCGCTCAGCTCGGTCAACCCCAACTACAACGACATCCTCGCCTCGCAGCGCCTGTCGACAACCTTTGCCCAGCTGGCGACCACGACGCCCATCCTGGACAAGGTCATCGCCCAGCTGGGACTGCCCGATCAAGCGGACGACCTGGGGAAGCAGGTCACGGCGAGCGCTGCCAGCGACAGCACACTGGTGACCGTCAGCGTGACGTACGGCGACCCGCAGACGGCAGCTGACATTGCCAATGGGATCGCGGCTCAGTTGATCGCCGACTCTCCTGCCGTTCAGGGCCAGGGTCAGAGCGGCTCGTTCGTGCAGGATCAGCTCACCGCGACCCAACAGCAGATCGAGACCGTCCAGGGGCAGCTCGAGAGCCTGCTGGCCAAGACTGACCGAACGCCGGCGGAAGACCAGCAGGTCGATTCGCTCCAGGGCAGGCTCGTCACGCTGCGCCAAACCTATGCCCAGTTGCTCGCATCGTCGGCGAGTTCGGCGTCGAACCTGCTGTCGGTGGTCGATCCCGCGACTCCGCCGATCGAGCCGTCCTCGCCGCGGGTGCTGCTCAACACGGCGCTCGCCGCCATGCTCGGGCCTCCTGCTCGCGCTCGGCCTCGCTTTCCTGTTCGATTACCTGGACGACACCGTCAAGAGCCCAGATGACGTCAACGAGATTGCCCAACTGCCAAACCTGGGCGTGATCAGCCAGATGCGCACGGACAGAAAGCAGGGCGAGCGGCAGCATCTTGCCGTATTGGTTGCGCCGCGCTCGCCCACTGCAGAGGCATTCCGGACGTTGCGCACGAACCTCGAGTTCGCGAGCGTGGACAAACCGCTGCGCATCACTGCTCGTCACCAGCGCCGTCCCGGGTGAAGGCAAGTCCACCATGTCGGCCAATATCGCGGCGACATTTGCGCAGGGCGGCAAGCGCGTGATCCTGCTGGACGCGGACATGCGCCGGCCCAGCATTCACCAGTTCTTCGAGCTGCCCAACTCGCAGGGCCTGACGACACTGCTGCGGACAGAAGACGCCGCACTTGCCTCAATCGCACAACAGACAGACGAGCCAAACCTGCGGGTCATCACGACTGGTCCGCTGCCGCCAAACCCGGCTGAACTGCTGGGCTCGCAGCGCATGCGCGACGTGCTCGCAAAGCTGGCGGCTGATGCAGACCTGGTCGTGATCGACAGCCCACCGCTACATGCCGTCACGGATGCTGCCGTTCTGGCAGCGGAAGCCGACGGCACGCTGCTGGTCATTCACGCCGGAAAGACACGGCGCGGCGCGGTCAGCCAGGCTGCGGAGGCACTCCAACGGGTAGGCGCCAATGTTGTAGGCGTGGCGCTCAATCGGCTGACCGCACGCTCCAGCGCCGGCTACTACTACCGCTACTACGGCGATTACTACGCGGCCGACGACAAGTCGTCGCGTGACGCTGAGCCAGCCAGAACTCGAACGCGTGCAACCGTGCGCGACCACCCTCAGTGACCCGATGGTGCGTTGCGAGTTTGCGAGCGCCGATGAACCGATCGAGACAATTCTGGCTTCTAGCAACCGGCCCGGGCGAGGGCAAGACAAGGGCTCGCGACCAATCTAGCTGTGGTCTTTGCGCAGTCTGGGAAGAGTGTTGTGCTCGTGGATGCTGACATGCGCCGCCCCTGCGCCCATCGGTTATTTGAGCTCCCTAAGCCCTGTGGGTTGAGCAACCTTCTCCGAACGGAGGAGCGGCCATTTGATTCGGTTGCCCGGGGCACCCCCGAGGCCGGTCAAAAGGTGTTCACGACCGGCGCGCTCCCGCCCAATCCTGCCGAACTCCTCGCGTTCCGTCGTATACAGGAGACCCTCCGGCGACTACGGGGATACAGTGACGTAGTCATCGTCGACAGTCAGCCGCGTCAGCTGGTGGATAACGCGGCGATTCTGGCTTCCGAAGTTGACGGTACTCTTCTCGTGATCGACTCCGGCCGAACCAGCAGGGCCGCTGGTCATCACGCGGTTGGTTCGGCGGAAGCGCGTAAGCGCCCGGCTGCTCGGATCCGCCATCAATCGGCTCACCAATCAGACCGGCGGCTACTACAGGTCGAAGTCAATCGGCTGAGCGCTCTGCCGGGCCGGCGTGGTGACGAGAACAACCAGCTCCAGACCGCGGACGTCCGCCTCGTCCAGTGCCGCAGCGCCTACTCATCGTTGCCGCAGTTCCCGTCGCATTCCGCGGCGACGATACTCAGCGCCGTGGATCCCACTCTGCGGCCTACCGGACCCTCGACTCCGGGTATCCTGCTGAATACCGCCCTTGCGGCAGTGCTGGGACCGTACATGGCGCTCGGCATACTCTTCCTAGTCGAGTACCTAGACGATAGTCAAGACACCGGAGGACGTCCACGGGTTCGCGCGTCTAGCAACGTTGGGACGCATCGCGCGGATGAAGATCAACAAGCGCCAGCCGGACTCGCCACAACGCTGACTCATCAGGGCCTCCCCTTTCGGAGGCAGTCCGCACGCTCCGCGCCAACCTGATCTCGCCGCATCTGAGGGTACCAGTCGAATGATCGCGCACCTTGATCCAAACATGCATGTAGCAGGCGCTCCGCTCAAGAGGCTGAGAGTGGGCATCGTCGGGCTGGGCAAGATGGGCATTTCACAATGTGCGATTGCCAACGCTCATCCAGAGGCGTCCGTGGTTGCGGTATGCGATACCTCGGGAATGATTCTCGACGCCTTCCGCAGGTACTCCCGCATCACCACTTACGACGATTTCGAGGTCATGATCAGTCGGGAGCCCCTTGACGCCGTCTTTGTCGCTACGCCGCCCAGTTCCCACGCTGCAGTCGTCACCTCTGCGCTGATGCACGGACTCCACACCTTCTGTGAGAAACCGTTCCTACTTCACAACACAGCTGGGATTGACCTCGCGGCCGAGGCTGAGCGCCGGAGTCTCGTCAATCAGGTCGGCTACCAGCTGCGGTTCCTAGGTACTTTTGAGGAGTGCAAGCGCCTCCTCTCACGAGGCCTGCTTGGTGACCTAGTCCATTTCTCAATCGAGTCGTATGGTCCAGTTGTCGTGAAGCAGAAGGGAGGGACCTGGCGTTCCTCAAGCGCGGAAGGCGGCGGGTGCCTGCACGATTATGCCTCACACGCCTTGGACCTTATCCACTATCTGTTGAGCCCAGTCGTGCGAGCGCGCGCGACGATCTTCAAGCGGGTGTATTCGAGAGCGGTAGAAGATGCTGTGTACTCCACTCTTACTCTAGCCAACGGCGCGACCGGCACGCTCGCCGTCAACTGGAGCGACGAATTCCTACCGAAAGATGACCGTGAACTTCAGCGCCTTGGGCACCCTCGGGTCGATTTACGCCGACGCGCAAGAAGTGCGGATCTTCCTTAAGTCTATCTCGGACGACTCTCAACTACAGCCAGGTTGGAACGTCCGTTACGCCGTAACGCTGCAAGAGCCGGTAGGATTCTACTTACGCGGTGAGGAGTACTCAAGTCAGGTCGATCACTTTCTCAGACACATATTGGAACACGACACTAACACCAGGAGCACCTTTCGCACAGCGCTCGACACGGATCGCTCCATCCTAATGCTCCAGGAGGACGCCATGCAGGAGGCTAGCGTCAGCAATGGATAGAGTTCTTCTCGGCGACAATCAGTTCTTCGGCGTAAGTCACCTCTCCGACGAGAGAGCTCGGGCGCAGGCAATTCGCTTCCGCGACGCCGAGTCGATTGTTCGGGTTCTTGATGACGCGATAGATTGCGGCGTGATGTCATTCATGTGCACGACGCACGATCGGATGATCGAAGTGTGCGACTCAATTCGCTCGAAGCCTGAGCGGTACCGTGGGTTCAAGATACTCCCATGCATGCCTTACGCCCACAAGTACGCCAACGCCCTGACGGAGCTCGGGGTCGTAGGCATGGCGCGGCAATATATGCCTGCTAACTTGTTGTCGACGGTTGCCCGTGGCGGGCTTGCATTTGCTCGGCGAGACTTTCTCGCAATGATGCGTCTCGCGATCGACGCCGAGATGAAGATGTTTCGCGGGATAACCACTCCAGTCATATTTCTTCAGAACACGCTAACTGACCTGCTTCTCGGATTGGGCATGGCTGATGTGCTACGGTCATTTGCGGAATACGTGCGATCCCATTATGGCGCCGATGCCGGCTTCATCACAATGAACCTCCCGATGGCGGCTTCCCTCCTCACCGCGGCGGGTATGACCCGACCAATCATCTGTGCGTCGATTAACAAAGTGGGATTCCGTATGACCGGTGGGCTAGATGTCTACCGTGATGTGATCAGCTCGGGCACCGTTCGCGTGGTCGCTATGCAGGTTCTGGCTGCCGGAGCGCTACCACCGCGAGAGGCATTCGAGTACGTGTGTGGCCTAGATGGACTCGAGGCCGTCGTGTTCGGATCCTCCACTAGGGCTCATATCGAAGAGTCGAAGACACTGCTCGACTCGCTCTTGACCTAATGCAACCAGTGCTATTCCGTCTGGTTGACCAGGTACATCTCTCCCGTATGACTACCGACCCAACGGCCCCGCAGCCATCTGCGGCGCTCGCTATCGGCGGTAGGGCCAGTTCAAGCATTCATCCGTCCATCCTGGGCGGCGGCGTTCGCCGTCACCTGCCGGCCCGCGATCGGCCAGGAGCGAGTCGTTTGCTGCCTTTGGTCGGGCTGTTCCTTCTCCCATTGACGTTGCTCGTCGGGCAGCTGAACACGGACATCATCGCCAGTGCGCCGGCTATCGCAGTCGCGACCATTGCCGCGTCCACCTTGCTGCTTGGATTGTGGTTCCAAGACCCCCTAGCTGGCTTTGCCGGTCTACTTGGACTAGCGCTGTTTCAGAACACCCTGGTCGGCATCGGTCTGTCCTCTCCTGCCAATGGCAGCATCTTGGTGCTCATCGAGCTGAAGACACTCGGCCTCTACATGCTGGCCACCTTGGCGCTTGGCGAACTACTTGCTGTGAGGCGGCTGAAATGGGCACTTATCTTCGCGACACTGTTTATCGGGTGGTCAGTAGTGAGGCTCTCCGATGGAGCCAATGTGCTCACGACGTTAGGATACTTCCGCAATTTCACGGCTGGCTTTGTGGCGTTCTTTCTAGGTGTCGCCATCGGCATCAAGAGGCGACACACGCTTCGTGACCTGTCCTGGTTGCTGCAGTTGATCGCCGCCATATTGCTCGTTGGGTTGGCTATTGAGATACTACTAGGGCAGAGTGCATTATGGTCCGCGATTGGTGCTCCCTTTCTGGTAGATGTGCGCGGCGGCTTACCGTCAAATAGCGACCTGTTCTCACTGACGCTGCCGCGATTTGCCTCTTTCATCGTCGACCCCATCAATGCAAGCTACATCGGCATCGCGACCGCGGTCGCTCTTGTTGCGACAGCTCGAACGGTTGCGATCAGGAAGCACGTGCCCGCCATACTTGCAGCTCTCTTGGTGGGTGTCTTGGGTTGGGGCAAAGGCGGACTCTTCTTTGGGGCAGTGTTCCTTGCATTCAGCGCGACGCCGAAACTCGGAACGCTGCTTGCGGCACGGCCCACGCTGACTCTAATGGGCGCGTTAGTCACAGCTGTCGCTGTCATGGTCGGCTACGCCTTCCTCACGAGCGGATCAGTCGACCGCCTTTACCAACTGATAGCCAACCCTGCTGCGTTTCAAGGGGGAGGCAATTCGGTCGAGTACCACCTAGTGGGGTTTGCATCGGCAATTCAGCTCGTTCCATCGAACTTCTTCGGAAATGGTCTTGGAGTTGGCGGGAACCTATCCACGATTGCCGGAAACGCGGATACGACAGGTTGGTTGTCGACAGGCGCGGAGAGTGGAGTAGCCGTCCTGCTGGCGCAATTGGGTGTACCTGGCTTAGTCGCATTCTTGGGCACATGGTCAGCATGCGTTCGTGTTGCTTCTCGAGTCGCACCGGCTGCCGCGTACATCCTCACTGCATGGGTGGCGTGTTGGGTGTTCCAAGAGAACGTCATGGGACCCCAGATCGCGTTGTTCATAACCGGGATTGCTGGCATGCTAACTGGGGTAAGTGTGGATTCAAATGGCGATGAGGTCTTACGGCGTTCATTTCAACGTCCACAGATCGGCCTCTCCTGAACTCTGGGCGGGTCTGCGATACTACCGACCAGTGCATGGCACCATGCGCGGTCTGCCTCACTGCCCACCGGGCCGACCTCCCCACGGGGGGATCTTCTTGGTCGGCAATGCCGTCATGAGTCCGCTTGTGCCTGTCCGCCCGGTCCGCCCTCCGACACACAACCAGTGACGGTTCGGCTGCCGCATGCCGACGCGGAGCGTGGCTGTCGCCCAGAGTTTGGAAATTGAGCCCAGTCCGCGACGTGCGCTGAGGGCCAGCAACGTCGGGGCCACCGGTGTGATGCTCAGCGTGTTCCTGCAAGAGCGCGAGGAGGTCTCCGATGGCCCTGTCACAGTCTGCACTGTCCGAGCTGCTCGACGCCACCCGCGCCGGCGGCGTCGAAGAAGTCATCCGATCGGCAATGACACTGGTGCTCCAAGAGATGATCGAGCTGGAGGCCACAGCCGTCATCGGCGCCGACCGCTACGAACGCAGCGACGAGCGCACGCGCACGACGCAGGGCAACGGCAGCCGCAGCCGGCTGCTGTGGACCAAGGCCGGGCGACGTCGAACTGCGCATCCCCAAGCTGCGCGACTCGGCGGCCAGACTCCATACGCACGACTGCAGCGGAAGACGGGCAGCCCGATATGACCGCTCTACATGAGCTGCACAACTGGCGGTCCGCGCAGGATGGACGCCGGCCTTCGTCGCAACGGGGCCCTTAGCCACTCTCGCCTTCGAGCAGGTCCCAGCTGAGAGGCGTCCCCTTGCTGATCGGCTTCACGGCCCGCCGTCCGAGCACCCGCTCGTACTCGCGTGTGTGTAAGCCGGCGGCTGGCCGAATCGACCGGACGTTCGCTTCGGTCAGCGTCTCGCCGACCGCAACGTCCAGAACGACGAAGAGTGACCTGCGGAGCCTGCGTGACTCCCTCTCACTGTCCGTTGGCTCCAGTATCCCCGGCCCCGACAAGGCGGCCTCGGCCTGTCGGATGGCCTGGACCATCGACCGGAATTCCTCAACGTCCAGAGAGAACACCGCGTCCGGAGATGGGTCCGCGCGCGAGAGTGTGAAGTGCTTCTCGATGATGCATGCGCCTAGTGCGACTGCCGTCACGGGGATGACATAACCGGCAGTGTGATCAGAGAGGCCTACGGGTAGGCCCCACCGGGTACGCATTATCGGGATCGCTGACAACCGGATGTCCTCGGGCGGGGACGGATACGCACTCGTGCACTTCAGGACGGCGATCTGGTTCGCACCAGCGCCTCGCGCAGCGGCGATCGCCTCATCGACTTCGTCGAAGGTCGCCATTCCCGTCGACATGACCAGCGGGAGGCCAGTCTTCGCGGCTCGGCGGATCAGGGGTAGGTCGACCAATTCGAAAGACGCAATCTTAATAGCCGGCATGTCGATCGAGGCAACGAAGTCGACAGCTGTGGGATCAAAAGGCGATGAGAAGCACTGGAGCCCAAGTTCTACGGCAAGCGCCTTTAGACGCGGCTGCCATTCCCATGGCATATACGCCTCTTTGTACAGCTGGTGGAGGGTCACCCCCTCCCAGAGCGAGCCCGGGCCATGCCGGAAAGCCGGGGCGTCGCTAGCAATCGTGATCGTGTCTGGAGTGTAGGTTTGGAGCTTAACTGCATCCGCGCCCACGTCAGCCGCAGCCCGCACGAGTCGCGCTGCAATGTCGAACTCCTGCCTATGGTTCGCGGACAGTTCAGCGATGATGTACGTGGGAGAGCCGGCGCCAATGAGGCGTCCACCAATCGAGAAGAGCGCATCGGGTGCCATTTCTATCACCTTCTGGGACAGGCAAGACCAAGCGCCGCGGGCAGCGCCGCAAACGGCGATATCTGCTCGTCGGCGTCATCTATGAAATAGTCCGAGATTTGCGTGCCGCCCTCATCAGGCCACTCGCCTACGCGTATTGTGCGAAGTCCCGCGGCGCGCGCGCCAGTGAAATCCTTGCGAGGATCGTTCCCCACGTACGCGGCATCAGCGGGCTCGACTCCCAAGAGGACGCATGCAACGCGGAACGGCACGGGCGAAGGCTTGTGATACTCGGGACCCAGTTCGTCGGTTAGGACTATCGCGTCCAAACGGGCCACCAGCTCAGTCATAGCTCGTAGCTTGGTGCGTTGCACGCTGGCTAGACCGTCCGAGACGACGCCAATTTTGATGCGAGCTGCACGCAATTGATCAAGCACAGGGACGACCTGCCAAAAAGGGGTTAGCTGAGGGACGTGCGTTCGATATGCGACGACGGATGCGAGCGCGAGTATGTTATTCGGGTCGACTACTCCCTGCTCTGCAAGCAGTGTGTCGAAAAGGCGACCCCTGCCATCTCTCTGGTGTAGCGCGTCGAGACGCGCGGCCAAGGTGGTCGCCTGGGTCTGAAGCCGGGGCGCGAGGAACGCTGCGACCGCCGCAAACCCAGAGTGAACGTACGCAGCCTCGGAGTACAGAGTGTCATCCAAATCAAAGAGAACAGCCTTCACGCTGTCCTTAGCTCCACCAACTCGGCTGCCCGCAGGAAGCGGTCCTGACTGGATCGGGCGCTCGGCAGTCGAGCGGATCATGCCTTTAACTCCTGCACGACGAGCTCGTCCGTCCGTACAAAGCGGTCTTCGCTGTGGCGGAGCATGATGAGACCCGCTTCGTAGGCGTCGAGTCGGCAATCGAGGCGCTCACCGCGGGCAAGCCGGATGGCGAACTCGGGTGTCGGTGCGCCCGCCGCGAAGCTGAGGTTGGCCCCGCCGCCGTAGCGCGGGTTGATCTCGATGAACGCTATTCGGTCGGCGGTGCGGAAGGCCTGGACGGTCAAAGGACCCACGAGCCCGATCGAGCCGACAAGGCGGAGCGTGGCCTCGACCAGGCCAGGATCCTTAACCGTGCGCGAGACGACGGATTCGCCCGCCACGACGAGGATCCGCTCGCGCGGGACACACGAGATTGCGCGGCCATCGAGGTCGACGAAGACGTCGATTGTGAATTCCGGCGCCTCGACCAGCTCCTGGATGACGGCATCTTCTCCGAGCCCTGTGACGGCGGCGATTAACTCCTCGCGCGTGGTGACGACCCGTGCCCCGCGACCGCCTTTGCCGAAACGCGGCTTGACGAATGCGGGGAGCGGCGCCAACGCCGGGTCCGCGTAGCCTGTCGGTGCATCGAGGCCAGCCACGTCGACGGCCGTCTTGAATAGCACCTTGTCACGGCAGGTCGCCACGGCGATCGGGTCCGAGACAAGGACCAGCGTCCCCTCGTCGGCGAACTGCGCGCGGGCTGCGGCAAGGACCGGAAGCTCTTCATCGCGAGTGGGGATGACGAGGCCGACATGTTCGTCACTACACAGCCGAGAGAGCGCCGCGAGAAACGCCGGGTCCTCCGATCGAGGGAGGAGACAAGCCACGTCCGTCTCGTAGAGCGCCGCCGACATTGGGCTGATGTCTGCGGCGACGGCCCGGCCGCCGCCAACGCGGGCGAGGGCCTCGCGGAACGCACGGACAAGGAGCACCTTCCGCGACGCGCTCGTGATGAGCACGTTCGGCCGGTCTGGTGATGCGCGTCCTGGAAGAGCGGTCACTATGGCAGCGGGGCAACAACGAACGCATTCCGCCCCATGCCCACGCGTACCCATGCTCGCCCGAGCGATCGCCGGACGCTCGGCTCGAGCGAAAGATCAAGACGCCGCCGCCGCTCATGGCACGCCGACCCGACAGCTGGGTCCGACGTGTAGTCGTCACCCATCAGAAGGAACAGCTCCATCGGGAAGTCGGCCAAACGATCCACAATCTCGAACCCAAGCCCTTCGATGAGGCCCGCGACTGAGGCGTGATCGAAGTAGTTCACGTGGTCCGGGGCGACGATCCACCACGGTTCCCGGTCGAGCGCCCGTCGAGCCGCCTCCTGGAGCGGACTGAAATCGTTGGGGACACGGACGACAAGTCGACCGTCGACCGCGAGCGTGGTCGCGAGGGTCGCGAGGAGTGCCGCAGGGTCGGGGACATGCTCCAACACGTTGAGCAGGACGATCGCGCCAAAAGAAGGATCGTTGGCTGCCCTCCACCTTTCGACGAAGACGGCGCCGGTCGCCGCTTCGATCCGCAGCCCCCTGCCTGGCCGGCCGCGGCGATCTCGACGGATGGTTCGGTCCCGAACGCATCCCAACCACGGTCGCCCAGGAACTTGACGAGATCGCCAGTTCCACAGCCTACGTCGAGCACGCGTCTGGGCGCCCCTTCTTCAGCTCCTCTATCGATCGCATCGAGTACGTCGTTGTGGATGGTCGCGGCTAGCCAGGCACGTTCGCGGGCCGCGTCCGGCCCACCCGCGATCAGGCGGGCCAGATCCGGCGCCCGCCCGCCGGCATCGAGCTCGTCGCGATACCGGCTCTCATAGAACCCGTCGAGCTCCGAACTCGACGGCAGCGGGTCGAGCCGGCGATAGCCCCATCGCTCGTCAACGACGACCGAAGCCCTCTGCGTTCTCACGGTCTCTTCCTCCGGATCCGACTGTCAAGACTGGCAACGAGGGCGTCCCGCTCGTGGGCCACGACCTGATCGATCCCGGCCTCGAGGTCGATGCCGGGGCTCCAGTCGAGGCACGCGCGAAGCCGATCGAGACTGGCCTGGCTCGCTTCGTACGGGTCGTCGACCCGGCGCATCTCGACATGAAGTGACGCGCCAGTCGCCGCTTCGATTGCCGCTACGACATCGGCGACCGAACGGGCGCGACCTGACCCCAAGTTGATTGGCCCATAGGCCCGGGGCTCGAAAGCCATCCGAAATCAGCCCCTCCGCGACATCGCGGCTGAAGATGTAGTCAAACCAATTCTCGGCATGGTAGAGCTCGATTGGATCGCCGCGCAGCGCGGCCCGGATCCAGCGCGACACGACGTCCCGCGATCCGCGCCCGTAGACCCGGAAGATCCGGGCACTCACGGTTCGCCATCGCCCGCCCAGCACGTCGCGGGCGAACGCGAGTTCGGCCTCCCCGTAGAGCTTGGCCGAGCCACACAGGTTCCGCGGATCGAGGACGGACTCCTCCGTCAGCGGGACGGCGTCTCCGACGGGACGCGCGAACAGATACTGCTTCGTCCGGTAGACGAGGTAGCTCGAAGCGAAGACGAACGCTTCGACACCGCCCACCCGCGCCGCCATCTCCGCGAGGCGATGGGTGACCGTGACGTTGTCCGACCAGTTCTGCTCCCAGAACTCAGCCGACTCGACGGATCGCTCGAACGTCGCCGCGAGATGGAGAATGGTCCGGGGCCGGAACGCAGCGATCGGCCCGAAGTCGGTCGTGGCCAGATCGGCGACCATGTGATCGACGCCGGGCGGCGGCTGGAACGAAAGCCCCAGACGATCGACCGACAGGACACGGGCACCTCGGATTGCGAGAAGCTCGAGGACCTCTCGCGCGATGACGCCCGCGCCACCGGTTACGAGTACGCGCTCCCCAGCCAGCTCCGCGCTCTCTCGGTCATCCCCCAACATGGGTCCCTGCCGGTACCTCCTCGGTACGAGCGAGCGCATCGACCACCCTGCGCGCCCCGGCGCCGTCAACCAAGCGAGGCCCCATGTCGGCCATTCTAGTCCGCCATCCGACGTCTTCGAGCCGATGGGCGATCACCGCCGCGAGCACGGTATCGTCGAGTTCGGCCGCCGCGCCGAGGCGGTCGAATAGGCCAACTCGCTCGAGTCCTCGCACAAGGAACGCCTCGGATGGACCGGACTCGACGACGAGAGCGGGGCACCCTACCCGAGCGAGTTCCCAGATGGTGGTTCCACCCGAAGCGACCGCAAGATCGGCCCACGCCATAGCCCCTGCCATGTCCTCGACGGCACGCTCTAGTGTAGCGACGATCGGTGACGCAGCGATCGCAGCCTCGATCGCGTCGGCGGCCGGATTGGCCGCGCCGACGATCACACGGATCGCGAGATCCTGCCGGATAGCCGCCGGAAGACCACTAAGCGCAGCGACCGTGCGGATGGTCAGGCCCAACGGATCGGCGCCGCCGAACGTCACCAGCAATCGACGAGCTCGGACCGGGATCGTTCGGGCGGGCGGCTCAACCCAGAACTCGCGCCGGAGCATCGCGTAGCGCAGGCCAAGCAGATACCGCGTGCCATCAGACGTGGCGGGATACGACGCGCGACTTGCGTGCGCGTTCTGGTTGACGACGATGCCGACCGGATAGTGGGACAGCATCGCCATGTCGTCGATCACTAGCGCTCGCTGGCGGACGTCGCCGAGGGCGTCGAGATAGCTCGTGTCTGCCCACGGCACATCAATCGCCACGCGTGCCTCCGGGTCGGCGGCCGCGGCCCGGACCGTGGCCGCATCCGATTGATCCGGGTGCCTCGCCGGAACTCGACGGACCTCGACACCAGCGCCGGTCAGCCTAGCGGTGAGAGCCTCAGGCGCCTCTGCCACAAGGCAGGCAGCGCGACCGCCAGCGTCGATCCATGCCTGCGCGAGCGCCAGAACTCGCAGAAGATGGCCTGTGCCGATGGTCCCCGAGGCATCCGCACGTACAGTGAGCAGGCGATCCGGCGACAGGCGGCGAGGCGACGTCATGGAGCCAGCACCGCCTTCTGCGCGACATGTCTGTTGAGTTCCAACCAATCCGGATGGGCATCGACCAGACCTAGTGCATCGCGCCACCCGAAGTCGTCGCGCCCGAATGCGCCGTAGATCCTCCGAACGAGTTCGAAGTCCTCCACCGTGTCCACGCACCAGCGATGGCGCGATTGGTCATCGTCGGAGGCGACCCGGAGCAGTCGAAAGCGCTCGGGATGGCGCCGGATCCACGGGGTTGCGTGCTCACGAGACAAGGGATCCCCGTCCTCCTGCCACGCGCGCTCCAGGGCCTCGGCGGTCACGACCTCGACATCCAGGCCCCTTGGGTAGGTGCGGGGCTCGAGCGAGTTGCTCGCGTAGTCGCATCGACCCTGTTGGAATTGGGCCACCGTGTCGTCGATCAGTCGCGGGTCGATTAGTGGGCAGTCGGAGGTGATCCGGACGACCACGTCCGCTTGATGACGACGTGTGGCCTGCACGTATCGATCAAGTAGGTCCGTCTCACTGCCGCGCTCGACGGGCCAACCCTGAAGCTCGGCCAATGACACGATGGCATCGTCGGCGGGTAGGGTCGTTGTCGCCACGACGACCTTGTCGAGACTATCGGCTCGACCGACGCGACGCACGACCCGTGTGAGCAGCGGCTCACCGAGGAGAGGGAGGAGAACCTTACACGGCAGCCTCGAACTGCCTGTGCGAGCCTGGATTATCGCGACGGTCGTCATCGTTCGCTCGTCCCCGATGATAGCCGGACGGAAGGGGACGCGTTGTCGATTGGCACGGCCCGATGGCAGGCGATGGTGCGGAGGTCAGTGGCTGCGTCGTTGGGAGCGACCCCAACAGGTAGGCCACCCTGACGTACGGCCATGCCTTTTACTGTTGTCGCTCGACAACACGGACTTCGCGAGGACGTCATTGTCGGCTGCGCGGAGTGGTTCAACTGAACTCCGCGGCGACCTCGTGGACCGCCCCCACGACACGATCCACATCCGCATCTGTCATTGCCGGGAAGATCGGGATCGAGATCGCTCGACTGTAGAAGTCCTCGGCAACCGGGCACAGGCCGGGTGCATATCCAATATCCCGGTAGTAAGGATGAAGATAGACTGGGAGGTAGTGCACCTGAACGCCTAGGCCGCGTTCTCGCAGCGCATCAAATGCCAATCGGCGACGCCGCCCACTGTCGTCGGGACTGCCCTCCACACGAAGCACGTATAAGTGCCAAGCCGGCTCGACATCGTCGCGACGGCCTGGGATTTCGGAATCCTTCGACGCGGGCCAGCTGGTGGTCGTACTGAGCGGCGATCTCGCGACGGCGCTGCAGGAACTGAGGCAGCTTCCGCAGCTGGCTGATGCCGAGCGCGGAATGGACGTCCGTCAGTCGATAGTTGAAGCCCAGAGCCTGCATCTCGTGGTACCACGGGCCCTCGTGGCGTCCGAGTCTGTCCTCCTCTCGAACTATCCCGTGCGACCGGAAATTCACGACGGCACGGTGCACGTCGGGGTTGTGCGAGAGCACCGCCCCTCCTTCTCCCGTGGTGATGTGCTTAACAGGGTGGAACGAGAGTGTCGCAACGTCCGCAAGTTCGCCGACCCCACGCCCGCGATCGGTTGCGCCAAGTGAGTGGGCCGCGTCGTCGATCAACGCCAGGCCGTGCCGCGTGGCAATGTTGCGAAGCGCATCGTAATCGGCGGGATGGCCAGCATAGTCAACGGCGACGATCGCCCGAGTTCGGCGTGTAATGAGGCGCTGCGCCGACTCCGGGTCAAGTGTGCCCGTTTCCCTGTCAACGTCCGCGAACACCGGTCGCGCGCCGAGATAGAGCGCTGCGTTTGCAGTCGCGGCGAAAGTGAGCGCTGGCACAATGACTTCGTCGTTCGGCCCGATCCCGGTCGCGTGGTACGCGGCGTGGAGCGCAGCGGTTCCAGAGCTCACCGTCGCGACGAACGAAGCACCGGTAGCGTCCGCAAGTGCAGCCTCGAAATCCGCGACTCTAGGCCCTGTCGTCAGGAAGTCTGAGCGCAATGCCTCGACGACCGCGTCGATGTCGTCGTCGTCGATCGATTGCCGGCCGTATGGCAGCACGTCAGCCCTCGGCCAGCAAACGCAGCTGCTCCACCGTTAGCCAATCGGAGTTGGCATCGCTCGTATATCGAAAACCCTCGCGCACCATGGCGGCCTCCGACCATGTCTTCGGATTCCCACCACTCAGCGTCAGGCACCATGACGTAAAAGTCATCAGCATCGAGGACGCGCCGAGCATCGTCAACGCCGATCATCTCTTCGTGAAGCTTCTCGCCGGGACGGATGCCAACAATCTCCAGTCGACAGTTCGGGGCTATGGCGGCAGCGAGATCAACGACCCGCATGCTCGGGATCTTGGGGACGAACAACTCGCCGCCGTGCATCTCGTTGAGCATCCGGATCACGAACCCGACGCCTTGATCCAGCGTGATCCAGAACCGCGTCATGCGGTCATCCGTGATGGGGATAACGCCGGTCTTCGCCAAGCGCCTGAAGAGGGGGACGACGCTGCCGCGGCTGCCCGACACATTCCCATACCGCACGACTGCGAATTGGGTCCGGTGTGCGCCAGCGTACGCGTTCGCTGCCGTGAAGAGTTTGTCGGAGACGAGCTTCGTAGCGCCGTACAGGTTGATTGGACTCGATGCCTTGTCCGTGCTGAGTGCAATTACTCGCTGGACACCACGGTCAATTGCTGCATTGATGACATTCTGGCTCCTATGATATTCGTCTTAACGGCTTCGAACGGGTTGTACTCAGCCGCTGGCACCTGCTTGAGCGCTGCTGCGTGGATCACAAAGTCTACCCCGTCGAACGCGCGCCACAGTCTCTCGTCGTCGCGTACATCGCCGATGAAGAACCGGACGCGCGAGTCATGCCCAAGTTCCTCGGCGAACTCGTACTGCTTCAGTTCGTCGCGACTGAGGATTACCAACCGCCCGGGATCCTGCTCGGCGAGCACTCGGCGGATGAAGCGACGACCAAACGAGCCCGTTCCGCCGGTAACAAGAATGGAGCTGCCTTTCACGATGCTCACTTTCGGAAGAATAGAGGAGGCGCCGGCCAAGCGACAGTGTCAGACAACATGAAAATGCTCCTGATCGGCGTGAGGCGCAGCCGAGGCTAGCCCCGTGCTGTCCGGCTTCACGTGGGCTACAAAGGTCTGGGCTTGTGTCATTGGTGCCTACCGTCCCTCTGACCGCAGCATCGCCGGGATGGTCCTGATGGCGATCTTGGTGTCGAGCCAGAGCGACCAGCGGTCGATGTACTCGAGGTCCCGCTCAACCCATCGGTCGAAGTCCAGCTTCCCGCCGCGCCTCAACCTGCCACAGGCCGGTGATGCCCGGCTTCATCGACAGCCGCCGACGGTGCCAGACGTCGTACTCGTCGACCTCCGACGGCAGCGGCGGGCGCGGCCCGACCAGGCTCATCTCGCCGCGACAGCACGTTCCACAGCTGCGGTAGCTCGTCGAGGCTGGTGCGCCGAAGGAAGCGGCCGATCGGAGTCACCCGCGGATCATCGGTCACCTTGAAAGCTCGGCCTTTGATCTCGTTCATCGCGGCCAGCTCGGCGAGGCGATCCTCCGCATCGGGGACCATCGTCCGGAACTTGAGGACGCGGAAGCGGCGGCCGTGAAGGCCCACGCGCTCCTGCCGGAAGAAGACCGGGCGGCCGCTCTTCACGACGATCGCCAATGCCACCGCGAGGAACACGGGCGAACCGAGCGTCAGGCCGATCGCCGCACTCGCGATGTCCAGCAAGCGCTTGACGGCCAGGCCCAGCTGGCGGTCGGGACCCTCGAGCACCGACAGGACGGGCATGCCGGACAGGTTCTCAAGGTACGTCTGCGCGCCGGCCAGGAAGGCGCCACCGATGGGGATGCGGACAAGCTTGCCCTCCGCCCGGCACAACTCAACGACCTTGTTGATCAGCTCCCACTCGGCAAAGTCGAGGCAGACGGCGACCTCGTCCACGACTTGGCTGTGCAGCACCTCGCCGAGTTGGTCGTAAGCGCCCAGGAAGGGCACGCCCATGCTCGGCTCGGCTTGGTCGCCGTTGAGATAGCCCAAGACTTTCAGGCCCAGGGTGGAGTTGGCTTCGATTTCCTGCGCATAGTGGACGGCCGACGGGCCCGAACCCACGATCAGCACGTTGCGCGTGTTCCGGCCCTGCCGGCGAAGCGCCGTCAGGTAGTAGTGGATGGCGGCGCGCAGCAGCAGCGACGCGAACGCCATCGCGGGCAGCAGCGCCAGGACGAACAACCGGCTGACCTCGGGCAGCTTGAACAGGAACAGTGCGGCGAAGGTGAGCAGGATCATCACCGCCAGCGCGCGGGCCAGCGCCGATCACCTGGGCCACGAAGGACCACCTCGCCCGGAGGCGGTACAGGCCCTGCGTCCAGAGCACGCCAATCCAGCCGAGCGCGACGAGCAGCGCAGGCGCCCAGGGCACGTCGAATATCTGGTCCCAGTTGGCGCGCCAGTCGCCGCCGAAGCGCAGCCCGGAGATGAGCGCGATCAGGACGAGGACGGCCGCGCCGTCGACCAGCGCGAGCAAGAGACGCAGCAACATCCCGTGACGGCGAATCACGGCGGCACGTACCCTCCTCGCTCGGCGGCTGGGAGAGCGTTTGCTGGGATCCCTCTCTACTCAGCCTGCACTGCTTAGGTTACCGCTCGTGTACATAGCACCAGGGAGAGGGAAATACGGGATTGCCGCTGCGCGTTTACACCTAAGGCAGAGGCTTGCAGCCAGTTCGGCGCAGCCCGGAACCACGGCCTGGTTCGGACAGGGCTTGCGGACGATCAGCATCCGCTGCCAGTCGACTGAGCCACCTGGCCATCGATGGCCGACTGCAGGTCGACCCGCGCCACCGGCCACACGCTTCAGCGGCCCTGTTGCTGCAGGACCGCCGGGATCGTGCGGAGCATGATCTTGAGATCCAGCCAGAAGGACCAGCGGTCGATGTAGCGCAGATCGTGGGCGGCCCGGTTGTCGAAGTCGTCGCCACCGCGGCCCTCCACCTGCCATAGGCCGGTCATGCCCGGCCGCATCGCCAGCCGCCGGCGGTGCCAGACGCTGTAGCCGGCCACCTCGAACGCTTGCGCCGGCCTGGGCCCAACGATGCTCATCTCACCCTTCAGCACGTTGACCAGCTGCGGCAGCTCGTCCAAGCTCGTCCTGCGCAGCCAACGCCCAGTGGGCGTGATCCTTGGGTCGGCCGTCATCTTGAAGGCCGGACCGCGGATATCACTGAGGTGCGCCATCTCCGGGAAACGCTCCTCTGCGTCGCGGCTCATGGTGCGGAACTTGAGGCACGTGAATACGCGGCCGTGCAGGCCCACGCGCTCCTGCCGGAAGAGCACCGGTGAGCCGTCGCGGATCCGGATATAGGCAGCCACGCCAAGTAGGACCGGGCTGAGAATCACGAGGCCCAGCGCAGCAGACGACTATGTCGAAGAGACGCTTGAGCGCGAGCGCCACAACGCGGTCCGGCCCGGGAAGATAGGTCACCAGGGGCGTGTCGCCCAGCTGTTCGAAACGGCCACCGCTCAGGATGTCGCCCAGTGGCTGCATCGCGACACGAACGATCTTTCCCTCATCCGCGCAGATCCGCGTGACCGGCTCCACGTAGCTCCAGTCGTTGGGCGGGAGGCAGATCACAACCTCGTCGACCACTCTGCCATGAAGCACTTCCTGGATCTCGTCGATCGTCCCGAGTACGGGATGGTCTCCGGCCATTGGGGAGGTGCCCGGCCCGGCAAGATAGCCGATCACCCGCATGCCAAGCGCGGTGTGTCCCTCGATCTCACGGGCAAACTCACGTGCCTCTTTGCCCGAGCCGACTATCAGCACCTGCTGTTCGTTCTGCCCTCTGCCCCGGACCCATCGGAGGTAGGCACGCAGCGCGAGACGGCTCGCCAGTGTGAGGACGGGCTGGGCGACGAAGAGAATCAGAACGAAGAGTCGGCTGATGTTCTCGAGCTTGAGCAGATAGGTGAGGCTGAAGGAGGCCACGGCCGCCACCGCCACCGCCCTCAGGATGTCCACTGCCTCCCCGCGTAGCGACCAGTACGTGCGCAGCCGGTAGAGCCCCACAATCCAGAGCGAGGCGACCCAGAGGACGCCGTAGGCCGCGGCCAACTGCGCTGGGTCGACGCCCAGAACGTCCCAATTCGCTGCGGGGTCGAGATAGTCGAAGCGCAGGCCGACCACGAGGACGAACAGCAGGAACGCACTGAGCGCGTCCGCAGCCACGAGGCCCAGCCGGAGCAGCCGCACGTGGCGTCGGATCATCGGCGCCATCTTCCCACGTATTAGCTCACGTGAGACGTCCGGTACGATGCCGCGGTGGGCCAAGATCCTGAGTTCGACCCGCGACAACCGGCCGCAGCAGCTCAGAGAGCGCGCGACCCAGGGCACGGATCGCGGCGGTTGCGCGCATCGCGCTCGTGGTTCTCGTCGTGGTCGACATCGTCGCCCTGACCGCGCTGCGGATCGCGGGCACGGGCGGGCCACTGGATCCGTTCCTCCAGAGCGCCGAACTGGCCTGCCAAGCCATCCTCCTGGTGAGTTTCGCTGGGCTGACCGTCGTCTACTACAGGGCGGCGGTCGCGATCGCGGTGCTCGAGCTTGCTGTCGCTGGGGCCTCGGGCCACTGGACGGTCTTTCCAGGTGGTGTTTCGGGGCGGATCGTGCTGGACGTGATGGTCCTCGCCGGCGGCCTCTTTCAGCTCGGCCTCGCTGCGCGCGCGCACCAACTTCGTCTCGGGCGATACACAGTGCACGCCGTCGTCCTAGCCGTTGTGCTGCCAGGCGTATGGATGACGCTTGGGCTGCTCAATGGCAACGCCCCAAGTGACGTATTCGGCGACGGCGACGGTCCACTTCTTCTTCGCCTTCGCGGTAGCGCTGGCGGCCCTGGCCCAACGAGGCGACCTTGGGTGGCTGCGAAGATGGCTACTGGTCGCCTGCGCGGCGAATGCGCTGGTGACCAGCGCTGCTGACGCTTGTGGCCCTGAGCGGACTTGTTCAGCTCGGCGCCACCGCTCTACGAGATCCTGTTCGGACGACTCGACATGGGTGGCGGCAGTCTCATCCCGTTCCGGACGGCTTCTTCCGGCTGTACCTGGGGAGCGGGCTGTACCTCCAGGTCGGGCATGGCCCTCGTCACGTGGGAGCTGTTGCGGCAGCCCCGACGGCTGTGGCCCTGGTTGCTGCTTTGGGCTTCTGGCGCTCGATGTGGTTGCCAGTTGGACTCGTGGCTATTGGCTGGGGGCGTGCATCGCCGTCGCACTGGTGCTGCTTCTCGGAGCGGGCGGGTTCCGCCGTCGGCCCAGATCCTGGGCGCGAGCGCTGCGCTCGTCCTGGCCGTGACCGTTCTGGGTCTGGCGCGGGCTCAACCTGCCGCACGACCTCCTCGACCGCGCGGCCAGCGCATTCGGACGGCGAGGACGCAGCGGCATCGGTCCAACGCCGTCAAGACTGAAGCAGGCTCAGGTACTGACGAGCCACATCGCCGAGCGCCCCGTTCTGGGCTGGGGCTTCGGCACGATCGCTCCCGACTACCCATACGGACAGATCTACTCCTATGAGACTGCAGTACCTGGACCTGACGTACAAGACCGGCATCGTGGGTCTGCTGCTGTTCCTGTCCTTCCCGTTACGGCTCCTGTTCGACGCGGTTCGGGGAAGGCTGGGTCGGCTGCGCCTGGCCGTCGGAGTCACCCGGCAAGAAGCTGCCGTGCCTTTCGCCATCATCGTCTCCGTCCTCGTGGTCGGCGCGACCAATCCGTATCTCCTGGCGGCGTTCGGGCTCGCCCCCATCATCCTCTCCATCGCCTGGCTGGATCCGTTCGCAGGCAAAGAAGAGGCCTGAAATTCCTGATCCGGCGACCGTTGAGAGACGGGCTCGGCCACATGTCACTCGTGTCGTTGGTTACGTTCAACGGGATGCGCTGGCTCCCTGGCTGTCTTGCCTCCATCGAGGCACAGACCATGGCCGACTACGAGCTTCTTGTGCTCGACAACGCGTCGACAGACGGCACTGTCGAGCGCCTTAGAGCCGAAGCGGCGAGCGACGAGCGGATTCGCCTCGTTGAGTCATCAGAGAATCTCGGCTATGCGCGCGCCCACAACCGCAACATCGCTGCCGCCCGCGGTGAGTTCGTGTGCCTCCTGAACCAGGACATCGAGCTTGACCCCGACTTCCTGCACCAGGCCGTCGAGCGCGTTTGACCGTCGGCCTGCGGTCGGCGCGGTGCAGGGCAGGCTGCGTCGGCTGAGCGCGCCCGGTGAACGGGCGGAGACGCTGGACACCACCGGGCTGCAGATGCAGCGCGACCGCCGCGTGGTGAGTCGGGCGCAGGGCGAGCTGGACGGCTCGGCCCACCTCGCGCCTGGCCCGATCTTCGGTGCGGACGGGCCTGCGCCGGTCTACCGTCGCGCGGCCCTGCTCGACGCGCGCCTGCCAGCCAGCAACGGAGGCTGGGAGATCCTCGACGAGGATTTCTTCATGTACAAGGAGGACGTCGACCTCGCCTGGCGACTGCAACTGTTGGGCTGGACGGCGTGGTACGAGCCCAAAGCCCTGGGCTGGCACGCCCGTGGTGCGGGCGGGCCGCGCGCACGCACCTTGGTCGAGATCGCGCGCACCAACAATGCCATCCCCCGCTGGGTGAAGGCGATGTCGTGGCGGAATCAGCGCCTGATGCAGGTCAAGAACGAGTTGCCCTCGATGTACCTGCGCGACCTGCCGTGGATCCTGCGTCGGGAACTCCTGTCGCTGGCGTTCATCGTCGTCGCCGATCCCACGGCGCCTGGCGGCTGTGCCCGCATTCATTCGGGCGCTGCCGGGCGCCATGCGCAAGCGGCGATTCCTCCAGCGGCGGCGGCGGGTCAGCGCAACCGATCTTCGCGGCTGGTTCCTGGGTCACTGATCACCGGCATGCCGACGGCGAGCGACAAGCGCAGACCACGGCCCAACTCGCGCTCAGCAGTGACCCGCTCGCCACGGGCCAAGAGGTCGGTCAGCCGCGGAAACAGGTATACCGACGTCGCGGCGACGACCACGTCCAGGTACGTGTCGGACAGGGCGGCGATGGGCTGATACAGGCCACTCGTTGCCAATCCCAGCGTCCGCACGATCTCCGCCCGCACCATGAGAGCTCCAAGCGTTGTCGCGATGCCCAGGATCGCCCCGCCAGAGCCAATGACCAGGATGGGTCGCAGTGCGCCGGCAGGCACGCGCAGGCTGCGCCGCCACTCGCCCTGCGGGCGGACACCCGGGCTGAGCAGCCGAAGCGCCGCGAGTCGGCACGGCGAACCCCGTGCCCACGGCAACGACACCCCCTGCCAGGCCGAAGCCGACGACCAGCCCGACGGTCAGCGGAAGCGAGACGATCGTCGTCACCACGTCCGCACGAGCGATCGAGCCCACGCACTGCGTCACAGGCCTCGGATGCTGTCCAGCCGGAGGGCAATCTTCAGGCGGACCCTCTGCGCCGCAAAGGACGCCCGGATCAGCGCGCCGATCAGCCACGGCGTCGAGCGCTCGAAATGCTGGCGGAAGAACCGGGTATGCGAATCGATGATCGCGGCCTGCACTTTTCGCTTCGTGGCGCGATCACGCGGACCCAGGTCGCGCGTCCGCTCGCGCAGATGGCTCGAGGCGCCTTTGAGGTGGACGGCCGTGGACGTGCCCAGGTATCGGATGCGCTTGCCAAGCCCTCCGATACGCACACACAGATCGAGATCTTCACCGTAGAACCAGTAGTGCTCATCCCAACCACCAACCGTTTCGAGCACGCTGCGCCGGACGAGCATGAACGCGCCACAGCAGGCCTCAACATCGTGAACCGTCAAAGGATCCAGCCAGGACATGGTGTAGCGACCGAACAGCCGCGACCGTGGGAACAGGCGATTCAGACGCAGCTTGTAGGCCAGCGAGGCAGACGGGGTGGGGATGCCGCGATGGCAGGCATGGTCGAGTCTGCCGTCAGGTAGCACGAGACGGCAGGTCAGCGCGCCAATGTCCGCCGCTGAGCCGATTTCGGCCAGGCACTCGCGCAGGCAGCCCTGCTCGACCGTCACGTCCGGATTCATGAATAGTACGAAGGGCGCGCTGCTCGCCCGCCAGCCCTGGTTGCAGGCGAAGGCAAAGCCTGTATTCGTCTTGTTGGCGATGACCTGCGCCGCCGGATAGCGAGCGGTGAACTCGGCCAGCCCGCTGGCATCGGACTCGTTGTCGACGACGATGATCTCGGCGGGTGGGCTGGACGACGCCGTCAGAGAGTCGACGCAAGTCACCAGCAGGTCGTAACGGCGGAAGTTGACGACGACGGCGCTGTAGCGCGGCTGTTCGTCGTCGAGCTGGCATGCGGGGCATCGTATCGACTCGGTAGACTGCCTCGCGTGAAAGGCGTCTTGCTGGCTGGCGGCACCGGGTCTCGACTGCATCCGCTGACGCTGGTAACCAACAAGCACCTGATGCCGGTCTACGACCGGCCGATGATCTACTTCCCGCTCCAGACCCTGCGCGGCATGGGCATCGACAAGGTGATGGTCATCCTGGGTGGCAGGAGCGTGGGCGACATCGTCGAACTGCTGTCTGACGGACGGGACTTCGACCTGGACCTCGCGTATCGCTACCAGCGTGGCTCGCTGGGCATCGCCCATGCCATTGGCCTGGCGCGCGATTTCGTGGGTGACGACAGCTTCTGCGTCGTGCTCGGCGACAACATCCTGCAGGGCGAGCCGCTGGCCGACATCGCCGCCGCGTTCGAGGCGGGCGGATCGGGCGCCGGGACGCTGCTCTGCCGGGTCCCCGACGCCCAGCGCTTTGGTGTTGCCGAGTTCGACGCCGCCGGCGAGCTGGTGGGCTTCGAGGAGAAGCCGGAAGTGCCCAAGAGCGATTCGATCCCCATCGGCGTCTACTTCCTGCGCCCGGATGCATTCGAAGTGATCGAACATCTCCAGCCATCCGGCCGTGGCGAATTCGAGATTACCGACGTGCTCAACCACTACCTCGCGCGGCACGACCTGTTCTGGCGCCATTACGAGGGGCACTGGACCGATGCCGGGACGGTCGAGTCGCTCCTGCAGGCCAGCCTGATGGCCTCAGCCTCAGCCTCTACGCTGACGCCGACATCGTGAGGCTTCTTGTCACCGGCGGCGCCGGCTTCATCGGCAGCGCGTTCGTTCACCGCCGGCTCGCGCCAGACGAACGACCACATCACCGTCCTCGACAAGCTCACCTACGCCGGCACCCTGGCCAACCTGGAAGGGCTCGACTCGGAGCCCGGGACGCGCGACCGCTACCGGTTCGTCAAGGGTGATATTGCCGACGCCGCGCTCGTCAACGAGCTGATGGTCGACCAGGACGCGGTCATCAACTTCGCTGCCGAGTCGCATGTCGATCGGTCGATCCTTGACGCCGCGGCGTTCCTGCGCACCGGGGTCATTGGCGTGCACACGCTGCTCGAGGCCGCCCGCGAAGTGACTGACCGTCGCGCTGACGGGCAGGCCATCCGGTTCGTGCAGGTCTCGACCGACGAGGTCTACGGCTCGGTCGCACAAGGTGTCAGCCGCGAGAGCGACATGCTCGACCCGCGCAGCCCGTACAGCGCGGCCAAGGCGGCCGGTGAACTCCTGGCGCGTGCCTACCACGCGACTCATGGACTCGATGTGGTGATCACCCGTGGCGCGAACACCTACGGCCCGCGCCAACACCCCGAGAAGCTCGTTTCGCTGTTCATCACCAATGCGCTGTGCGACGAGCGGCTGCCGCTGTATGGCGACGGACTGCAGCGCCGCAGTTGGCTGTTCGTGGACGATCATGCCGACGCCATTTCGCTGGTTCTTGATCGCGGCGCAGGCCGGCGAAATCTACAACGTGCCCGGTCCAGACGAGCGGACAAACCGCGACGTGACCGACGCCATACTCAGACAGTTGGACAAGCCCTGGTCGCTCGTCCGGAGCGTGCCCGACCGCCCCGGCCACGACCGGCGCTATGCCATGGATGGGTCGAAGATCGCCGCGCTGGGCTGGACGCCGCGCGTTGGTTTCGATGAAGGCATGAAGCGGACCGTAGCGTGGTATGTCGCCAACGAGCCCTGGTGGCGGACGGCGCGCGACGCCGACTGGGCCGACTACTACGGCCGGCAGTATGGCTGGAGACTGGAGAAGTCGGTCGAGGCGTGACCGCCCTGCTGGAGCGTGTCGCCGTCACCGGGCGCCGGTGGCCGGCTGGGCTCCGCCCTCCTCACCGAGCTGAGCCAGCGCGAAGGATCGATAGCACTCCCCTGGCGCCGGCCGGAGTACGACCTCGATTCGGCCGACCCGGGCCGGCTCGTGGCTCGCGATCGACCATCGCTGGTCATCCACTGCGCGGCGTGGACGGACGTCGACGGATGCGCGCGCGAACCCGCCCTGGCCATGCGCCGCAATGCCACGGCTGTTGCGTCACTGTCCAGCGCCTGCGCCGCGCAGGGCGTTCCGCTGGTGCTCATCTCGACCAACGAGGTGTTCGACGGCGAACGCAGCGACGGCTTGGGTTACACGGAGGCCGATCCACCTCGACCGCGCAACCCTTACGGGGCCAGCAAGCTCGCGGGCGAGGAAGCTGCGCTGGACGGCTTTCGGCACGATGCCGGGACTGTGGATCGTGCGGACGGCCTGGCTGTACGGCCCGCCCGGCAACGATTTCCCGGAGAAGATCCTCGCCGCATCAGACCGCCATGGCGACCAGGAACCGCTTCCAGTCGTCGCCGACGAGACAGGATCGCCCACGTTCACCCGTGACCTGGCACGCGCGTTACTCGAGCTGGTGACAGCCGTCGATGGAGGTCTCTACCACCTGGTCAACGCCGGCGTCGCCTCACGCTACGACTGGGCGACGGCGGTGCTCGATCGCTGCCGTCCGGGCCGCCGGCTGCGGCCGATCTCGCGGCGCGATTTCGTACGCGCGTCGGCTCCTCCGGCTTGGAGCGTGCTCAATGGCGCGAAGGCGGCCGCAGCGGGTGTGAGTCTGCGCGATTGGCATACGGCGTTGTCGGACTATCTCGACCAGCTCTGCCCTAGACTCGACTGAGTGACCCGTACTGCCTCACGCCTGAGAACATGCGCGTCCTGATCACGGGCGCAAGCGGATTTGTGGGCCGCTGGTTGACCACGGCGCTCCACGATGCCGGTCACGAAGTAATCCGCTCTGCACGATGGCGTCGACGTCGCGCGACGCCGCTGCCGTGCTGGCCGCCGTCAGCGCGCGCGGCCCGGACGCGGTCGCCCACCTCGCGGGCGTTCGTTCGTGCCCGACGCCGCGGCCGACCCGGTCACCGCGTTCGCGGACGCACGTCGCCGGCACGATCAATGTGCATGGAGGCCGCCCGCGCCAGCGCACCCGCCGCCGCCGGTCCTTGTCACCGGCTCCGCTGATGTGTACGGCGACCCCGTCGTCGAGCGACCTGCCCCTCGTTGAAACCACCGTCCGCTGCGTCCCTCGACTCCATACGCCCTGTCGAAGGCTGGCGCAGGAGTCGGTCGCGATCGCCTACGCGCACGCGATACGGACTGCGTGTCGTCGTCACGACGCGTTCGTTCAACCACGCCGGTCCCGGACAGAGGCCGGTGTTCGTGGTACCCGCCCTCGCTCACAGGGTCCTCGCACTCGCGGCCGGCACGGATCGATCGATATCCCCGTCGGCAACCTGGATGTCCGGCGTGACATGAGCGACGTCCGCGACGTGGTCGACGCTTACGTACCGGCTGCTCCTGAACGCGCTGCCGCTGGCGACTATCGCCACTGGCGGCGTCGCTGTCAACGTCTGCTCGGGCCGATCGGTTTCTATCCGGTGGATCGCTGGAAGAACTCTGCCGGCTGGCAGGCGTCGAGCCGCGGATCCGTGTCGTTGACGATCGCTCGTCAGAGCAGGACGACCCGCCCGAGATCCGCGGCGATGCTTCAGCTCATCGAGCAAGATCACCGGCTGGCGCGCGACGAGCCCTTGGCACAGACCCTCGCCGATGTCTGGGCGTCTATCTCCACGCTCGGTCGAGGCTGCACGGGCAGAGCTAGCTGATCAACGCGCCAGCTCGCTCAGGGTGGGGTTCGTCCGGTCGCGCGCTGACAGGATGGGTTCGCCGGCCGGCCAGTTGATGCCTGCGGTCGGGTCATTCCACAGGAAACCATGTTCGTCCGTGCCGTCGTACTCGTTCGAGACGAGATAGAGGAGCGCGGTTTCCTCCAGTGCCCAGAAACCATGCGCCACAAGCCGGGGGATATACAGGCTGTCTCCCGCGTTCAGCTGAATCACCTGGCTGCGAACCTCCCCGCCGCGCTCGCCCATGAACGCGCGCAGGTCAGTCGTGGCAGCGAGCGCCTTGCCGCCCAGGAGCGTCCACAGGTCAGCCTGGCGGTAGTGGAAATGCATACCGCGGAGCACTCCCGGGCGTGACCGCGACATGTTCGCCTGCACGAACTGTTCTGCGGCCAACTCGCGCGTTTGCGACGCCCGCCATAGCTCAGTGAAAGTGCCCCGTTCGTCCGCGAGCGCGGTGGCCGTACGGCGCATCACGCCATCGATCTCCGTCGCCAACCATGCCCCTGCGGTCACACGATCGCTCCTCTACGCTGCTCGCATGTGGAATGCCCGGGCGCTGAGCGAAGGTATCACTCGCGGCCGTCTTACCCAGTGACCGGCCGTCACTCTTAGCGTGGGCGGCAGTCCTCGTCTGGGCCGGAGTCATCTTCGCGTTCTCGGCTACCCCGGAATTGCGCTTCCTGCCAGAGGCAACCCTGGACTTGATCGTCCGCAAGATCGGGCACATGGGGGTCTACGGCATCCTCGCGCTGCTGCTCTGGCGCGCCTTAAGCGGCACCGGGCTCCGGCGTCCGTTGGTGTGGGCGCTGATCATCGCCGTCCTCTACGCGATCACGGACGAGGCGCACCAGGGGTTCGTCCCCGGACGTGACCCGTCTGCGGTGGACGTGGGCATCGACGCCACCGGCGCGTTGATCGCGGTCGTGAGCGCCCGCATGGTCCTCTTGCGCCGCGCACGATCGGACGGCTGATACTGGTCAGCATGCACGTGATCGAATGGAGCCATCAGGGGTGACGAGTGGCGAAGGCCGCCGCGTGCTGGTGCTGGGCGGCGACGGCTACCTGGGCTGGCCAACGGCGATGTATCTGTCGGCCCGCGGGCACGACGTTGGCGTGGTCGACAACTTCGCCAAGCGCGAGTGGGAGCGCGAACTCGGCGTAGCACCGCTGATGCCCGTCGGCACTCTCGCTGAGCGGCTGGCCGCCTGGCACGAGATCAGCGGGCGGTCGATCGCCTGCGAAGTCGGCGATCTTACCGACTATTCCTTCGTCTCCCGCGTCATCCGCGACTTCGCGCCCGATGCCGTCATCCACTACGGCGAACAGCCGTCCGCGCCGTACTCGATGATCGACGCCGCCCACGCGACCTACACCCAGTCGAACAATGTCGTGGGCACGCTGAACGTGCTCTTCGCGCTGCGTGACATCGCGCCGGACGCTCACCTGATCAAGCTGGGCACGATGGGCGAGTACGGCACGCCCAACATCGACATCGAGGAGGGCTACCTGCGCGTCGAGCACAACGGCCGCAGCCACGAGTTCCTGTATCCCAAGACGGCCGGCTCGCTGTACCACCTGTCCAAGGTGCACGACTCGCACAACATCCACTTCGCCTGCCGCATCTGGGGCCTGCGCGCGACCGAGCTCAACCAGGGCGTCGTCTACGGCATCGAGACGGACGAGTCGGCCCTGGATCCGCGCCTGGCCACGGCATTCCACTACGACGAAGTATTCGGCACCGCTTTGAACCGCTTCTGCGTGCAGGCGGTGTGTGGCGAGCCGATCACGCCCTTCGGCCGGGGCGGCCAGACGCGCGGCTACCTCAACATCCGCGACACCATGGCGTGCGTCGAACTGGCCGTGTGCAATCCGGCCGACCGCGGCGAGCTGCGCGTGTACAACCAGTTCACCGAGCTGTTCAGCGTCAACGAGCTGGCTGCGAAGGTGGCCGACGCCGCGACTGAGCTGGGCTTCTCACCGAACATCGTCCACGCGGACAACCCCCGCGTCGAGGCCGAGCAGCACTACTACAACCCCCAGCACACCAAGCTGCTCGAGCTGGGCCTGCGAGCCGAACCTGCTTGGGCCCCGAGCTGATCCGCTCGATGCTGCGCACGATCCAGCGCTACGTCGACGGAGTCGACCGCTCCAAGCTGCTCATGGGTATCCGCTGGGCGCCACAGCCCGCTGCGCCAGCCCGAGCCCCGTCCCGATCACGATGAACGCAGGAATGTTCACCTGCGCATAGAGGAACGGGTTGTTGAAGCAGGCCATCACGATGAGTCCGGCCATCGCCGCGGCGGTGCCGGCGGCCAGCCAGGTTCTGCCGCGCAAGATGACCCACAGTGTGGCGAGGCCGAAGCCAATACCGGCGAGCCCAATGACTGTTCCTTCTTCGGCAAATAGCCGCAGCCACTCGTTGTGCGCGGCATCAAGCACTGGGCTGCCATAGGCCGCGTGGAGCCACTCGAAGCTGCGGAAGCCCTGTCCCAGGAGCGGATCGGCAAGCCACATGCGCACGGCGGCGCCCCACGCGTCGACCCGCGCCTGATCGGCGACGGCCGGCACATCGCGCAGCACCCCGCCATTCATCAGAACCGTGAGGCCCACGACGGCGATGAGGCCGATTGACGCAACGGCCGCCACCCCAACCCAGCGGCGCCAGCGCCAGCCAACCATGAGCGCGACGAGCCCCACGACGATCAGCGCCGAGCGGCTGTAGGTCAGGAGAACGGCAAGCAGCGTCACCAGGCCGGCCGCGAGTGCCAGCAGCCGCAGGACCACCCGCCCGACGAGCAGCGCGGCAGCGGCACTGACCGACACCCCCACCAGGAAGATCGTCGCCGCGGCGTCCGGCGCCAGGATGATGCCGCCCAGCCGGTTGGTGTCGACCTGATCGTGCAGCAGCCAGCCCAACGCGCTGGCGTTGACCTGGCCCATCGAGAAGAAATCAAGCAGTGCCAGCAGGGCCGCCAGGGTGATGCTCACCACAACGACGTACAACGGGCGAAGCTCGCCGCGCCGCGCGACCCAGACCGCCGCGAGCAGGACTGTCATCGCCCCGCCGATGCCCGGCACCCACAGCTGGGCGGCCTGCAGGCCCCGCTCTGGTCCGTAGCTCAGCCAACTGTGCGCAACACCAAGGGCCGTCCCGATCATCAGCACGACGGCGAGGACTACCGGCCACGCGGTGAAGGGCCACGGCGGGCGAAAGCGGGGCAACGGTCTGGTGGTCGCGAACTGCACCACGAGTCCTGCACCCAACGCCGCGAGCAGGAAAGGAACGGCCGTGATCTGGCCGTTGTCGTCAACCGCGCCGGTGAATGGTCCGATCGCGGCCAGGACGGTCAGCCCCAGCACGGGTGAAACGATCGTGGCTGCCACGGCCGCGATCGTCCAGGCCAGGATGAGCGGCTCTGGCGCGCCGACCGTGCGCAGGGCGACGTAGAGGGCGACCAGCGCCAAGCCCCACCCGAAATCAGACACGGACCGCGGTGAACGCGACCAGTCGCTTCTGCGCGAGTATTCGCCCCTCCCCTCATGCCTCGATGAGCAGTTGACCGTTAGTACCAGCCGTCGCCATCGTAGGGCGGGGGTCGCGGTCACGCGGACCAATGAGATACTGGCGGCGCCCGGTCAGGCTCAGGGCCGGTCTCAAGGGGGTCACCTTCCATGCCACCAACGTCCATCCGGGCCGCCCGGGTGATCTTGCTCGGCGCCATGCTCGTGCTCGGCACTGGCAGCACGGCAGTCGGCGCCCCGGTTGCGCTTGCCAGCGCGGCGCCTCCTTCTGCCCCAGCGGTGGCCACACCGGCGGCCAACGCGCGAAAGGTGGCCCTGGGAGTGGCGATGATCCCGTGGGACGCCACCGCGCTGGACAACTTCACCGCGTCCGTGGACGGTCATGTCCCGGCGCTGTGGACGATCTGGAACGACTGGGGCGGCTCAAACCCGGCGTTCCCGACGGCCCTCGCCCAACAGGTGGCCGCTCGCGGCGCCACTCCGATGATCTGGTGGCAACCGGTCACCACCGGCAACCTCAACGACTCCACCTTCACCAACCAGAAGATCATCGACGGCAATTTCGACGCTTACATCAGGCAGTGGGCCCAGGATGCCAAAGCGTTCGGCGGTCTGGTCGTGGTCCGCTATGCGCACGAGATGGAATGCAACTGGTTTCCCTGGGGCGTAGGCAGGAACGGCAACACGGCGGCCAATTACATCGCCGCCTGGCAACACATCTGGAACATATTCCGCGGGCCGGGCGGCGAGGGCGCGACCAACGTGCGCTTCCTGTGGAGCCCGTACGTGCCCAACGCGGCTGTATATCCGGGAGCTGCGTACGTTGACTACGTGGGCTTCACGGCGCTCAACTGGGCCGGCGTGCACGGTCAGCCGTGGTACAGCATGAACAGGATCCTGTCAGGCCTGGTCACAAAGGCACGCAAGTTCAACAAGCCGATCATCGTCGCCGAGATGGGCAGCAATCCGGTTGGCGGCAGCAAGGCGGCCTGGATCAGCGCCGGATACGCGGCTGCCTATGCCAATTACCCCGACATCGTCGCTCTCGTCTACTTCAACGTCGATACGTCCCCCGGCCAGGCAGATTGGCGGCTGACGACACCGGCCGACGCGCTGACCGCGTATCGCGCGATCCTCGCCCAGCCGGAGTTTCAGGGTACGTTGGGCCTGCCTCCGTTGACCCTCGCGATCAACGACGTATCGGTCCACGAGAACGCCGGCCCGGCGACCTTCACGGTCAAACTCTCCGAGGCCAGCGCCCAGACCGTCACGGTCAATTACTCCACCGCCGACAACACCGCCACTGCGCCGGCCGACTACACCACTACCAGCGGCATGCTCACCTTTTCCCCGGGCGACCTGTCCAAGACGATCAACGTGCCCATCGTCGACGACAGCGTGTATGAGCCGACCCAGACGTTCTTCGTCAACCTGTCCGGCCCGTCCAACGCCGCCATCGCCGATGGCCAGGGCGTGGGCACGATCGTTGACAACGATCCCCAGCCCGGGGCCACCATCTCGATCGGCAACGCCTCCGTGCGCGAGGGCAGCCGCAGGCATGGGACAGTCAGGCTCGTCTTCCGCGTGACCCTGTCGCACAAGGCGAGCACCAAGGTGACCGTCCACTACGCCACCGCCAACGGCACCGCCACCGCCGGCTCGGACTACATCGCCAGGCACGGCACGCTGACGATCAAGAAAGGCAAGACCAGCGCCAGGATCGTCATCACCGTCAAGAGCGACAAGATCGTGGAGCCGAACGAGATCCTTTACGTCAACCTGTCCAGGGCTACGAAGGCGTCCATCGCCGTGGCACAGGGAGTGGGCACGATCCTTAACGACGACTAACCGCGAATAGACTGCGCCGATGCGGGAGGACGGTCTGGGCAGTCGATATCTGGTCACCGGCGGCGCGGGATTCGTGGGTGCGGCGGTCACCCGGGCGCTGCTCGACCGTGGCGACGAGGTAACGGTCCTCGACTCCGGCATTGCCGCCGGTTTCGCCAACGTCGCGGACACGCGCGCACAAATCGAGCAAGCTGATATCCGCCAACCGGACGCCTTTGAGCGGGTGCTGGAAGGCTGCGCGGCGATCGTCCACCTGGCAGCGCAGGCGAGCGTGCCCGAGTCCATCGCCCAGCCGCTCGAAGACTCCGCGATCAACGTCGATGCTTCGCTCGGGCTGCTCGAGGCGGCCCGCAAGCAGGGTATCAAGCGGGTCGTCTTTGCCTCGTCCAACGCCGTCATCGGCGGACATCCGCCGCCCGCCCACGAGGGCCTGGTTCCCTTCCCCGTTTCACCCTACGGCGCCGCCAAGGCGGCCATCGAAGCCTACCTGCGCGCCTACCACCAGTCGTACGGGCTTGAGGGCGTGGCGCTACGTTTCGCCAACGCCTACGGTCCGTGGTCTGGGCACAAGAGCAGCGTCGTCGCCGCTTTCGTCAAGGCCTACCTGCGTGGCGGGCCGTTGACCATCAGGGGCACCGGACAGCAGACGCGTGACTACGTGCATGTCGCCGACATGACGGCGATCGTGCTTGCCTGCCTGGACGCACCGGCCGAGCTGGTTGCCGGCGAGACCTTCCAGGTGGGTACCGGCCAGGAAACCAGCCTGCTCACCCTGGCGCGAATGCTGTTCGAGGCCGGTGGCGGTGATGTGCCAATTCGTCATGAGCCGCCCAGCCTGGGTGACGTGGCACGCAACGTGAGCGACATCTCGAAGGCCCAACGGGTGCTGGGCTACTCGCCGCGAGTCAACCTGCGCGACGGGCTGGCCGACACACTCGACTGGTTCCGTGGCAACTGGCGCGACTGAACTGAAGGAGGCGACCGACCCAGCGGCCCTGGCCCAGGAGGTGGTCGATGCCCGGCGCGGTGTTGGCCGGGACGTCCTGCTGACGTTCGGCGGACGCCTCGCGCTCACCGCCGCAGTGGTGGTGGGCGACATCATCCTCGCCCGCGCCCTGGGACCAGAGGGCAAGGGCGCCTTCGTGCTCATCCTGACCCTGGGCAGCCTGGGCGCACTCGTGCTCAGCCTGGGCCTGGAGCGATCACTCGCCGTATTTGCTGCGCGGTCGCTCGACGTCGCGCGGCGCGCGTTCGCCAACGTCGCCCTCTGGACCCTGGTGGTGGGCGGCCTTGGCGTGCTGGCGATCATCGCCCTCTACGGGCCACGGACGGCCGACCATGCCCCCACCGGCCTGCTCGCGCCGATCATGCCCGAGCTCACCCCGGCGCAGCTGTGGCTTGGCGCCCTCGCGTTGCCGGGCGAGATCGCCTTCAGCATCGGCCTGGTGGGTCTGCTCGGCCGCCAGCGGGTCCTTGCCTACAACGTGCTGCGCTTCGTCCGCCGGACAAGCTTCGTCGTACTGCTGGTGGCCTTCCTGCTGTTGAGCCGGCTCGACCTCGAACTGGTCCTGTCGCTCAACCTGGCCGCACTGGCGATCACCGTGGCGGGCATCGTGTGGGCGATGGCGCGCATCGGCATGGTTGGCGTTCACGCCAGCTCTCGCCTACTGATCCAGCAGTTGTCGTTCGGTGGGCGAACCGTGGTTGGCACGCTGGCCGAGCGCCTCCACTTCCGCGCCAACACGTTCCTGCTCAACGCGCTGGTGGGCGTCGCCGCCACCGGCGTATTTTCGGTTGCCCTGGGCCTGGCCGAAACGCTCTGGTATCTGCCCACATCTGTGGGGCTGGTGCTGTTCAGCCGGGCGGTCCGCGGCGGCCCCGAAAGCGCCGCCATCGCCAGCGCCATGACCCGCACCGTCCTCGCGCTGATGGTGGTTGTGGCCGTTCCGCTGTGGCTTGTCGCGCCGGCCCTCGTCGAGATCCTCTACGGCACGGCCTTCCGCGACGCCGGCCCCGCTCTCCAGATCATGCTGCCCGGCGTGCTCGCGTACACCATCGTCGCCGTGCTATCGAACCCGCTCATCGCGTGGGGCGCTCCTGGTCGCGTCACGGCAGTACTGATTGCCGGCCTGGCTGTCAACCTCGGCGCCAACCTGCTGCTGATCCCGCAGTTCGGCATGAACGGCGCGGCCGCCGCATCGACGATCAGCTATACCTTCACCGCCGCCGTGATCCTCGTCCTCTACCAGCGATTGTCGGGCCAGGGGCTGCGCCAGACGCTGCTCGTCCGGCGCTCAGACGTGAAGCGCGCCTCGTCCCTGTTGCGTGGCCGCTTCCGGCAGCCCGCCGCGGGCCGCGCCTGAGCCGCCGCGCCACATGTCTGGAATCCGGCTGGCAGTGCTCGATGACGGCTTGTTTGTTCGTACCGCTGCAAACACGATTCATCCCGTGTCGGCCACCTTCCATCGCTTCGTCGAAGCCGTCGCTTCGGCGGGCGCTTTCGATCGTGTGCGCTACCTGGTGCCGGTCCGCCAACTGAGGGCCGGGGAGAAGGACCCAGCTCTTGGGCCTGTCGACCAGGACCTGCTCGAGGTCGTACCCACCGCATGGTTTTCCGGCATCGCCGACTACGTCGCGCGGGCGGGTTACATGTCCGCACGCAACTGGCGCCCGATCAGCCGGACCGATCGAAGATTCGGACCTGCTCTGGCTCAGGCTGCCGGCGTCCAACGCGCTACTTGCGCTGGCGGCGGCGCGGCGGGCACATGTTCCATATTTCGGCTGGCTCGCCGGCAGGGTGAGTGACGTGGCGCGCGCGCAGTCGCGGCCCGCGCCGCAGCAGTGGCTCGCCCAGGCCATAGGCGCCGGCTATGACGCGCGTCAGCGAACTGGCTGGGCGGCACGGACCGCTCGTCCGCCTGGATGGTGAACTGTTCAGCAGCATCGTGAGCAGCACAGAGCTGGCGGCCACGCGCGCCATCCGGCCCGCTGGTGAGGGGCCGCCGTGGCGGATCGCGTGGGCCGGCCGGATGGCCGGCGAGAAGGGCCTGCCGGTATTGGTCGAGGCGATACAGCTGCTGCTCCAATCAGGCTGTGACGTGACGCTCACGCTCATCGGCGACGGACCTGAGCGACCCAACGTCGAACGGGCCGTCGCGCAGCTGCCTCCGGGCCACGTCAGGTTTGCCGGCTATGTGGGCGAGCGGCGGGAGTTCCTCGATATGCTGCGTGACGCCCATGTCTTCGTACACCCGTCGCAGGCCGACAAAGTGCCCAAGGTGCTCGTCGAGGCAATGGCCGCGGGCCTGCCGATAGTGGCCGCCGATACGGGTGCGATCGGTCAGGTGCTGGGCGGCGGTGACCGTGGACGGCTGGTACGCGCAGGCGACGCGCAGGCGCTGGCCCAGGCAGTGCGCGGCCTGTTGATGGACCCGGCTGCCCGAACGCTGCTGCGCGATCGTGGTCTTGCCTGGGCCGCCGATCACACGGCGGAACGCGAGGCGACGCGGCTCATCGGGTGGCTCAGCCGCCAATTCCCCCAGTTGTTTACGTAGCCCCGCGATGTGGCTCGCCCCGCTCGCCCTGTGGGGCTCGCTGGCCCTGCTGACGTGGGTCTACTTCGGCTATCCGCTGCTGGCGGCAACATGGGCGAGGCTCCGGCCGGCTGCTCGCCTGGAGGAGGGCGCCTGGCCGGCGCTCGTCAGCGTCGGCGTTGCAGTCCACGATGGAGCGGACCAGCTCCGGCAGCGGCTGGCGAACGTCCTCGAGCAGGCGCCGCCGTTCACGATCGAGATCATCGTCGCGTCCGACGGCTCAACCGACGCCACCCGGCAGATCGCCCGGTCGCTTGCCGCCACGGACGAGCGCATCAAGGTGCTCGACCTGCCGCGCAGCGGTCAGTCCGCGGCCCAGATGGCGGTCTTCGACGCGGCTCGTGGCGAGGTGGTGGTGCTGACGGATATCGAGACACGCTTCGCCCCGGGCTGCCTGGCGGCGCTGGTCGCGCCGTTCTCCGATCCACGCGTGGGTTGCACGACGGGCATTCTCAGCTGGCGCTACGGACAGGCCACCAGCACGGCCCGTCACGAGGGCCTGTACTGGCGCTACGAGCTGGCGGTGCGCGCCTGGGAAAGCCGTGCCGGATGGCTGTCGGCCGGTACCGGTGCTCTGCTCGCCGTTCGGCGCTCTATCTACCGCCCGGTGCCGGCGCACGCATCGCTCGATCAGATGCTGCCGCTCATCGCGCGCGAATCGGGCAAACTGGTGCTCGTCGCGCCCGGGGCAGTGGGAACCGATCGCGGCACGGTGTCGCTGGCGGACCAGTTTGCCGGCCGGACGCGCATCGCGACGCAGGGCATCGAGGCCAACCTGCGCATGTCCCTGCACATCCCGCCCTGGCGCCGGCCGGGCAGCTTCCTGGCCATCTGGTCGCACAAGCTGCTGCGTTGGGCGACGCCGTTCATCGCCATGCTGGCGGTGCTCGGAGGCATCGCGTTATGGCTCGACGGTCGATCCGTGGCCTACCTGCTGCCGGCCGGGTTGATCGTGCTGGGCGGGCTGCTCGCGCTGGTGGGCTACCTGGCCCACCGAATTGGCCGGAACGTTCCCCTGACCAGCTTCGCGCTGACGATCCTCGTGGTCAACCTGGCTTTTGCCCTGGCTTGGCTCAATGTCCTGGCGCGGCGCCGTGTGGGGGCATGGGAGCGTGAGCCCTCCTGACGGTCAGCCGGCGACATTGACACGGCAAGGCGCGGCGAACGAGACTATAGGTTGACTTGCAGCACCATCGTGTTGTCGTCGAGGGGGACACCAGGTACATGAAACACACCGTCCGATTACTGACCGTGGCGCTGCTCGCGGCGACCATCGTCCTTCCCGCGTCGGCCCCGGCCACGGACGCCAGGGGCCGCAAGGTCGCACTGGGCGTATCGGTGGCAGTGGCCGACAGCCAGACCCTGGCCGCAGTCAACGACTACACGCAGAGTGTCGGCCGCGCACCGGCCCTGTGGGCAGTGTGGAGCGACTGGGGAGGCAGCGACGGAGCCTTCCCGACGAGCTTCCTGAACAGCCTGCACTCGCACTACCCCACGACCGTGCCCATGGTCAACTGGGAGCCGATTGACCCGGCGCATCAGACCGACTGCAGCCATTGGTCGCTCGACAACATCATCAACGGCGACCACGACTCGTACATCCTCGACTGGGCCACGGCGGCCAAGGCCTACGGTGGCCGGCTGATCGTGCGCTTCGCGCACGAGATGAACGGGTACTGGTTCATCTGGGGCGCCAGCCGCTGCACCAATACCCCGGCCAAGTTCGTCGCGGCCTGGCGCCACGTCTGGAACATCTTCAGCTCAGTGGGCGCCACCAATGTCAAGTTCCTGTGGAGCATCTACGGCGCCTCGCACCTGCGCGCCTACTACCCCGGCAATAGCTACGTCGACTACGTCGGCCTGACGGCCTTCAACTGGGGCCCGTCGGGGAGCAACAACAACCAGCCGTGGCGGAGCATGGTCGTGAACTTCAAGCCTTCGATGAGGGCGCTCATGCGCGTGAGCAGGAAACCGATCATCGCCGCCGAGATGGGCGCCGCCAACGTCCCAGGCTGCAGTCGCTGTAACAAGGCGGCATGGATCTCTGCGGGCTACCCCAAGGTACGCGCCAAGTGGCCCCGGCTGGTGGCGATGGTCTACTTCGACCTCGACATGCGCTTCGTAAATCAGCCCGACTGGCGACTCGACAGCCCCTCGAGCACTCTTACCGCCTACCGCGCGATCGTCGCGAAGAAGGGATTCCAGGGGACCCTCCCCTAACCCTCACGGCAGCCGGTAGCGAACCTGGAGCTGCGCGTCCTCGGTCAGGGTCGTGGCCAAGGTGACCACGCCGCCAGCTGCCGTGGCACCGGCAGAGACAGAGTCGATGGTCGCGCCTTCCGGCGGCACCACGGTCACTGATAACGGCATCGGCCGCAACCCCGGCTGCTTCTGGACGGTGAGGGTGTAAGTCCACTCGCCATTCGACGCCTGGGTGGCGACGGCCTGGGTGGCCCATTGGTAGGTGAGATCGGACGGTCCGGGAGCCATGAGCAGGAAGTTGCCGAAGGCGTTGCGACCCACCTCCGGCGCCACGCTTTCGGCCGCGGTGACCGGATCAAGCGCCATGCCGCTCGCGGACAAGAGCTGGCTGGCGCCTGGAGTGAGCACGCGAACGTAGGCGCCGTAGATGCCGGTCGTGCTCGTCGAATAGGAGCGGATGGACGCATAGGGCTCGCCGGGGTCCATGGCGTTGTTCATCCAGTCGAGCCGCAGGCTGTCGGTGGCGTCTCCGTTCGGCGCCAGCGTCACGTCGAGTGAGTCCCGGCGATCGACAACCAGGTCGTACTTGGAGGTTGGGGCGAGGTTCGCCTCGACCACGTAAACGTAGTCGCCCGGATCCTGCCTGACGGCCCCGCCCATCGGGCGGTCCGCGACGAGCGACTGCGCCGCAGGATCCTTGAACCAGACCAGCATCAGGCGCTGGTCGCCTATGTCAGTGAAGGCCTGCAGCAGGGTCGGCCACTCACTTGCCGGCAACGACTTCAGGCGATCGATGACCGTGTTCGCCAGCTCGTCAAGAAAAGCCTTTCGCGCTGAGGTCGGCGTCGAGATCCCGCGCGTGAGCGCGAGGGTGGTCATGGTCACCTCGCCGGCATGCACGGTCACGCCGTAGTCGGGCACCTCGACCGGGCCGGTAACCTCCAGTAATCGGTCGATGGCGAAGGTCGTGAGCGCGACGACCCCGTCGACGTTGCTGTCGCCCGACTCGAGCGTGTACAGCCGCAGCGCCTCCTGGGCGGCTGTCGGAAAGTCGGGTGACCAGTTGGAGTCGGCCAGCTGCCAACTGCTCCCGCCGGTGAGTAGGTGATTCGCCAGCGGTACCGGGGGCTCTACGAACGGCACTCCGGGCTGAAGATCGAGGTGATAGACGTCCTGGAAGGAACGCTCAGACAAGCTGCCGTGCGTAATGCCGACGATGCCCACGGTGCCGATATAGCCGCCGGTTGGGCGCAGTTCCGCAGGATCCTCGGCCAGGATGAGATAGCGCTTCTCGCCGCCCCAGCCAAGGATGTGCGTCACGGGCTGGTAGTCATCGAGCAAAGGCAGGCACTGCGCAGCGAGCGGCACCAGGCTGCCGCAGACGATCAGGACCACGCCGACCCACTGCATGACCAGCTGCCGCCGCGGGGCGCGTGTTCGGTTCGAGGTCAATGCCGCGCAGCTACCAGCACGAGCGCGCCGGCGCCCATCACGACGACACTGGCGATGAGAACCAGGGCCAGATCGGGGCCCGAACCAGAGGCTGGGGTCGAGTCGGGAGAGGGGGACGCCGTTGGTACGGGCGCCGTGGCGGTGGGCCCGGACGATTGCGTGACCGCAGTAGCACCGCTGGTTGGGGCCGGCTGCGTACCCGCGGGCACGGTGGCCGTGGGCGACGGGGATGTGTTCGCCGTCGGGCTGGCCGTAGGCACGGCCGATGACGTGGCCGCGGGCGAGCCTGTGGGCGTGGGCGGCGTGGATGAGCTCGCTGTCGGGTTGGCGGTAGGCACGGCCGATGACGTTGCCGTGGGCTTGGCCGTTGGCGTCGCCGGCTTGGCGTGGGCGCCGGCACGCCGCCGCGGCAGGTTACGTCGATCGTGGCCGGGAAGGTCGATATCGTCGCACGGACGGTGCGCGTGCCCTCCGCCGGCCCGAAGCTGAGAGTGACGCTCGTCTTGCCGTCAGCGCCCGTGACCGTGCTGCGGTCGCTCAGCCGATCACCAGGGGAGAGACTGACCTTGATGTCCCACTCGACGGCCTGGTGACTCACGAGGACTCCCGTCTCGGCATCTCTCACGGTGGCGGTGATGACCACCTGCGATTGGCAGGAAACGACACCAGCAGGCCCGTCGAGATGGACCGCGTACGGGTTCTGGCCGATGTACGCCTCCGCGCCGCGGGCGAATAGGCCGGCAAAGACCAGGCCGGCAAAGACGACGGCGAGCACCAACCCACGACTAAGCAGGCGCAGGTTCACGGCCACCGTCGACTACTTGAGGTGCGCTGCGGCCCAGGCGCGGACGGCCGCCAGGTTCAGCTGATAAGCGGTCGTGCCGCGGATGTGTTTCGAGTATGTGCGTGGACTGAACACAACCTGCGCAGATACGGACGCGCTCTTGAGCAGGTTGTACATGTCCGTCGCGGTCGAAATGTTGATCGGGATGTCCGTGATCAGCGAGCTCTCGCCCGCCTTGGCGGTCGCAGTATCGACCAGGCCCGACAGCTCGGACGAGGCGACGGCCCTGATCGTGGCCAGCACGAAGTTCTGCTGGCGCGACGCGCGCACGAAGTCGTTGTTGCCGGGGCCCTTCCGGCTGCGCACGTAGTCGAGGGCGCGATGGCACCAGTACTGCGACGCCGACGTGCCGTGCGTCTTATACAGGCCGTTGCACAGCCCGTCACTGGCGAGGGCTGTCGGCTGCCAGGCATAGAGCTGGTAATTGCTCGCCGCCGGTACATATATGCCCTTGAGCAGATTGGGATCGTCCCAGAACTTCTTGTCCTTGATCCGCTGGGTGTTGATGGTGATCGGCTCGACCTGCTGTACAAGGTCGTTGAAGCCCGTGAACTTGACCAGCGCGTAGTAGTCGATCTCGATGCCGAGCAGGTTCTCGATGACATATTCGAACTGCTGCAGGGCCGCCTGATCGCTCGACACACCTTTGCGCAACTGCTTGACGAGCGTATTCACCCTGCCTCTGAAGGTAGTTCCCGGGTGATACGGATTCGGGATCCGTGACGTGTCACGCGGAATGCTCGCGACCGAGATCTGGCCGTTCTTGATGGACATGATCATGACCGTGTCGGTGCGCTGGATGCCATTGCCGCGCGTGTCCGACCCCAGCAGCAGCATGGTCAAGCGCCCATCCGTGCCGGTGCTGATCTGCTTCTGGCCGAGTGCCGCCAGGAGTGGTCGCAGCGGCGAGGCGAGCGAGGCGCCCAGATCAGCCCACGCCAGCAAGCCGCCGGGGCCGGTGCCTGACTGGCCCTTGGCGATCACCGGTGCCGGGCCCAGCAGGCCGGACACGCCGATGAGCGTGGCCAGGCCTATGGTGATGGCGACTCTCGAGAGTGCCTGGTTGAGGCGGCGGACGGGCATGTGATTGGTCCCCCTCTTGTGCCTTGAACGTCGCCAGTCTAGCCGGTCGAGTGGCTGCGCTAGTGGCTGTACAGGCTGTCGCTGCCGAACAGCGAGATCGACAATTGCGCCACCGCGTCCATGTCGAGCTGGTTCATGTTGGTCGGGTCGCCGGCCGTGGTGCGGTAGCCATGGGCATACTTGGGCGGATCCAGCACGATGTTCTTCGTGTCGGCGGACGTGCTGCGCTCAACGATAGAAATGATGTCCGGCAGTCGATCCAGTGGTGCGTCGGTGCGCACGATCTGCGATACCGCGTCCAAAATCTGGGGCAGGTTGGTCAGCACGAACGGATCGCTCAGTTTGCTGCGCAGCGCCAACAGCAGCTGTTGCTGGCGAGCGGCTCGCGCATAGTCGCTGCTGCCGTGGCGTGAGCGCGCGTAGGCGGTCGCGTACTTTCCGTCGAAGTGGTGCTCGCCCGCGGCGACGTAGAAGCCGACCTCGTTCGGGGCGAACTGGTAGCCCGGGTCGTTGACCGGCTGCGTGACATTGATGTCCACGCCGCCGACCGCATCGACCAGTTGGCTGAAGCCACTGATGCCGATCACGGCGTAGTAGTCGATGGGAATGCCGACGAGGTACGACATTTCATTGACCAGCGTGCCCATCGGGCCATCTGGGTACGCCGCGGGATCGCGGACGGTGTGCTGAGCCAGCGAGTTGATGCGCGGCAAGAACGTGCCGCCGCCGTAGTAGGGCAGGTGCGACGTGTCGCGCGGCAGGCTGATCATGTCCAGCGTTCCATCGCGTGGGTCGAACGAGGCCACGATCAAGGTATCGGTGAGTGCGAGCAGATCGCCATGCGTGTTATCCAGGCCAACAAGGAGGATCGTGACCCGTCCGTTCGCACCGGGCAGCGGCGGTAATGGCGTGGCGCTGGGATCCGGCGTCGTCGAGCTCGGCGTCTCGCCCGGTTGGAGCGTGGCCGGGCCGCCGCTCTCGCCTGGCCTCATGGTCTGCCCGGGCGCCAGTGTTGGTATGACCGCCACCGGGGGCGGCTCGTAAATGAGCGTGCCCACGCGATAGAACAGCAGCAGGTTGTAGCCCACCCAGGTATGGATCAAGAGGACGAGCACCATCAGCGCGGTGGCCCACAGTCGTGTCGGACGTGACGGTTCGCCGGTGGCGTCGATGATCGACCAGGCGTGCCACAGGGCGAGCAGGCCGACAACAACCACCAGGCCGATCGACACGAGCGGGTTGACCAGGTAGGCGACAAAGACGATGGGGTGCAGGACGAGGACAGCCAGCACGACCAGCAGGACGACGATCAGTTGCGGCCCGGCTTGAACCAGAGCGCGTCGTGGCTGGCGCTGGTAGGCCTGGCCCAGGCCCGGCCAGATGAAAGAGAGCAACGCGGCCAGGGCCGGACGGCGCATCAGTCGCGCTGCTCTCCCCGGGGCCCAGTCAGCCGTGCTACGAGCCCGCGCAGGCCCCGACTCTGCTCGCCGGTGGCCCCGGCCGCCTGGTCTGGCTCGCGGACCCGCAATGCGCCGCCTGCCTGCAGGGCAGCGCGCAGGTCGGCGGCCGTCGCGATGTCAGAGTCAAAGACGGTCGCGGCCAGCCCGACCTCCGGCTCGGTGTGCGCGTCCGACGCGGCCACCTGCGGCACATGAAACTCGCGCGCAAAGTCGGCCGCGCGACCGTTCGCGATCTGCTCGCGGACCCGGCCGTTGTGGACCTCGACATAGTCGGCCAGGCGCGCCAGGCGCTCCAGTTGCTCTGGGCGACTGCTGCCACGGCCGATTGACGGCCGCGTGGCGTCGAAAGGATGGGCAAGGCCAACGAGCGCGCCCTGCTCACGTGCCAGTCGGACGGTCTCCTCAGGCTGGAGGCCAGACGGGATGCGCCGCTCGACGAAAAGCACGATGAGATCGCCCTCGCTCGTACGCACCTCCTCGCCCACGATCAATTGGATGCCTGGGACGGCCGCAGCGCGGGCCGCCAGAGCGCCGTCGATGGTGTCGTGGTCGGTGATTGCCAGGTGCGTCAGCCCACGCTCGCGGGCCAGCTCGAGCAGCGCTACGGGATCGATGCTGCCGTCGAACGAGGCCGAGCTGTGGCAGTGCAAATCCACCCGCGATGCGACCCCGGCCTGCATCGAGTTGAGATCAGTGAACCGGTGCGAACCAGGCGGCGGTGAGCGCGCGCACGGCGCTCAGGTTCAGCACCTGCTTGGAGGTTCCTCTGACGTTTGACGCGTACTTGGGCGGCTTGAAGACCGCATGCAGGAAGTTGTTCGGGCTGGCATAGCGCAGCAGGTTGTACAGCGCGAAGACGTCGCCGTCAGTGGCCATGGGCAGGGTCGTGTAGAAGTCGCTCGGAATGCTGCGTGCCTTGTTGGCCAGCGCGTACAGCGCGTTCTGGTCGCCGGCGTTCTGGCTGTCCACGCGCTGGATGGCGGCCATGATGAAGGTCTGCTGCCGCTTGGCGCGCACCCAGTCGTTGTTACCCCGGCCGTGCCGGCTGCGCACGTACAGCAGCGCCCGCGTGCAGTTGGGCACGGCATTCCAGTTACCCGACGTGCCGGGACCCCAGCACCACGGCGCGTTGGCGCCGAGCATCAGCGTGCTCGAGCTCTGCAGAAACTTGGCGCCGTGCGGGTGGCCGCTGACCCGATCGTCCACGATCCGCTTGTCGAGGATCGTCTTGGTGACGGTCACCGGCACGCCGCCGACCTGGCTGACCAGCGTTTCAACGCCCGTGAAGCGGATGTACGCGACGTAGTCGATCTGGACGTTCAACGCATAGGAAATTGCCTGGCGCAGATGCTCCAGCGCCGCTTCGCGCGTCCCGTATGCCCTCTTGTACGACTTGAACAAGCCGTTGATCTTGCCCTTGAATGTCTGGCCGGGACCGATGGGCACCCTGCCGACGTCCCGCGGCAGGCTGACCGCGGCGACCTGGTGGGTGTTGGGGTTGATGGTCACCACCATGATCGTGTCGGTCCGTTCGCCGGTGCCGGCGAGTCGTGCCCGATAGTCGGAGCCCACGAGCAATACCGTCAGGCGACCGTCGGTGCCGTAGCTGAGCGAAGTCGGCCCGACGAGCTGCTGCACCATCGCGGAACCGCCGGGCACGTTGGCGAGCATGTCCGAGGCAAGGTTCAGCCACGGCAACGGGTTGAATTTGAAGTGCGCCGCCGAAACCGGTCCGGCGAGCGCGCCGGATCCCGTCATCAGCAGAGCCAAAGCAAACACGACCGCCCGCAGCCGGCGCGCCGATCCCGTCATGGCGACCTCCTCGCGGGCAGCTTACTCCCCCGTCATTCACCCAGCCTGAATGGCGGGCGCAGGTGTCCAATTCCTGGCCCTCATTCACTCTGGATGAGTGGCCACTCAAGGCGGAGATGGAACGGCCAAGTGGGCAGCCATGGTCTCCCATTCACTCTGGATGAGTGGCCACCCGGTGACGCTCCCAAGTGCGCCGCCATGGACTCACTCTGGATGAGTGGCAACCCGGCGTGAGTCAGCCGAAGCGCGATCGCAGCATCCACCAGAAGAACGGGGGGTCGTTGATGAAGACTCGCCGGCCGATGCGCACCGGATCACGCAGCATGCGAAAGGCCCATTCGAGCCCGACGCGCGTCATCCACGCCGGCGCGGCGGGTACGCGACCGCCCAGGATGTCAACCGTCTGGCCGATGCCCAACATCACCGTGTGTGGCAGCTCTGCCGCATGGCGCGCCATCCAGGTCTCCTGTTTGGGGGCGCCGAAGCCGACGATCAGGATGCGCGGATCGGCCTCGACCAGCACCCGCGTCGCCTCCTCGTCCAGCGGGCCGCCGATCTCGAAACCCATCGGCGGACTGACCGCGGCGACCACGTTGGCACCCAGCCCGCGCAGGTAGTCGGTCGCCTTCTGCGGCGCATCGTCGCGGCCGCCGATCATCGCCAGCGGTGGCGAGTCGGGGACCGTGCGACGCACGATCTCCTCCGGTAACAGTCGGCCGTGGACGGCTTCCCGGATGGGCGTGCCGGCCAGCCGCGAGGCATAGATGAGGCCCATCCCGTCGGGCAGGCGCAGGCGGGCGCCCATCATCAGCGCGCGAAAGGCCGGGTCGCGTCGGGCGCGCACGAGGTGGTCGACGTTGGGCGTCGACACGTAGCCGCCACTCCCCTCGCGCGCCCACTTGATGATCAGTTCGACCGCCTCGTCGAACGACACGTCGTGCACCGTGGTGCCGACCGGCTTGATGGGGATCTCGCGCAGGCCGTCCTGGTGGGTCACGTGCTGCCGACCTTGCTCCAGGCGGACAGATCCCGGCCGACCAGCTCGCCCAGCTCGGTTACCTGCGGCGCAAACTCGGCCGTCAGCGAACGGCGCAGTTCCGGGTCCATCGTCGGCCGGGCCGCCTGGGCACTGTTGGCCGACACCAGCGCATCGCGCAGCCGATGCGCGATGGGCATCTGGCGCAGGCGGCCGACCACGCCGCGCAGCGCTGGCGGCGGGTTGAAGATCGCCCCCTGCAACCGGCCGGATCGTGCACGGCGGTTGGGGTTGTAGACGGACAGGTCGACCTGGAAAGTCGGGTCGACGCCCAGGAACTCGAGCGTTGCGCGATAGACCGCGCGTGGATCGGCGACCAGGTCGTCGAAGACGACGAAGTGGACGCCCGGCCGACCGAACACGTCGAGATACCGCTGCACCTGTTCCGCAAAGCGCACGCTGTGGCGGTAGAAGAGCGCCTCGGGACGGATGGCGCCGGCGGGCAGTCGGCGGCCGGCTCGGCGGTCGGGCTCGGCGGCCAGGGCCGCTGAGAAATCGGTCAGGTCCTCACGCTGGTTGAAGACGAGTTGGCTGTACTGCGAGTACATCACGTCGACCGGGTTGCGCAGCATGACGATGATCCGTGCCGCGTGGTTGAAGTCGTGGATCTCGCGCGCAGCAGCGGTCGAGTACAGGTACCACGGTGACGCTTCGCCGGCGTGCTGTCCGTCGGCCGCGCGCTTGAACAGCGCCAGGTATTCGGCCTCGCTCATGCGCTTGTAGCGCGGCGTCAGGTCCCCGCCAAAGTACATCGGCTCCTTGGGCGTCGACATGAATATGTTGGGATGAGCGCGCAGGTACTCGTACAGCGCGGTCGTACCCGCCTTGAACGCGCCGACGATGAAGATCTCGGGTCGTTTCACTGCCACGCATGATCGCAGTTGCGGGTGCTGCACGGTCACCCTGGGCGCGTGCCTCGTCACCTGGGCACGCACACTTCCGTCGAATGTCGGCTATGCCGACGTTACGCGACTTCCGGCACCGATTTGACGCTCTGACGGGCCTACTCCACGCTCAGACGGCGCGCCGACGCCGACCAAACAAGCCATGGAGCCGCATAACGAGGCCCCAGAGCCGCATAAGGTCCGACCCGGCCGACAAATGACGGAAGAGCCGCTCGTCGGGCCGGTTAGTGTCGGTGAGATCGACAAATGACGGTCGGACGCGCCAGCGACAGGTTCAGGCGGCCGCGGTCCGGTCGCTTCACGCGGGCCAGTGGTTGAGCGCCGGCCCGGGGTGTCAGCGAGTTCAGGCGCCGGCTGTTGACGCCTCCGGCTCCGGCTCGGGCTCGGCCTCAGGCCCGGGCTCGGGCTTCGGCAGTGGCTCGCCCTGCGTCCACGGCGAGAGGTCGCGGCCGATCAGCCGGCCGAGCTGCTCGATCTGCGGCGCGAACTCGTCGAGCAGTTGCCGCCGGAGGGCCGGATCCATCGGCTGGCGCGGCCGCGTCTCGCTGTTCATGTTGAGCAACCGGCTGCGCGCCGAGCGCACCAGCGGCACCTTGCGCAGCACTGGGGCGAGCGGCAGCAGCAGCTTGGGCGCGAAGATCAGTCGCTGGACGACCCGCGAGCGCACGCGGCGACTCTCGTTGGCGGCCGGCGGCGCCGCGGCCAGGCTGGCGTCGACGCCCAGAAACTCGAGACAGTCACGCACAACGGCCGAACCATCGGCACGCAGGTCATCGAACAGCATCACGTGCACGCGCTCGCGGCCGAACGCGTCGAAGTAGCGCTGCAGCTGTTCGACGTAACGGACACTGTGGCGATAGAAGAGGTTCTCGACGTTGATCGGCCCGGGCGGCATCCGCCGCCCGGCGCGGCGGTCGGGCTCGGCGGCGAGTGCCTCGGCGAAGTCGGGGATGTCCTCGATGACGTTGAAGATGAGCTGGTTGTGCTGCGCGTACATCACGTCGACCGGGTTACGCAGCACGACCAGGATGTGGGCCTCAGGGTTGAAGTCGTGGATCTCGCCGGCGGCCGACGTCGAGTACAGGTACCAGGTGCTCGCCTCGCCCACCCGCTGGCCGGGCTTCGCGTCACGGAAGAGACGCAGGTAGTCCTCGAGCGTGAAGCGGCCGTAGCGCCGCGTCAGATCGTCGCCGAAATAGAGCGGCTCCTTGTGGAACGGCATGAAGACCTGGGGGTGGCGCCGGAGTGCCTCGTAGAGCGCCGTCGAGCCGCCCTTGAAGGTGCCCACGAGGAAGAAATCGGGGCGCGGCATGCTCCGGCAGAATACCGTACGTGGCGGACCGCCCAGGCGCGCCTATCATCCGTCCGCCAAAGTCCGCGACTACCTCGCGTCACCGCTACCAAGGAGCACCCGCAGATGTTCAGGACGCGCTACAAGGAGCCTTCGCTCCACAACGAGCGCGTTCCGGACGGCTCCGAACGCATCACGGACTTCGAGGACGCGCGCGCTACGGCTCCAACTGCCCATGCCTGGAAGGATCGCCTGATCCTCGTCGCGATCGCCGTCGTCGTCGCCGGCGCAGCACTCAGCCTCTGGTGGCTGACACGGCGGGACGGCAGATCGCCCGTCGACTTCCAGGCTTATTACGACGCAGCCGTGCGCCTCGTTGCCACCGGGTCGCCGTACCAGGCAAGGACACTCGACGGCCCGTGGCATTCGGGCACTGCCGGCTTGTACGTCTACTCGCCTGTTCTGTCACTAGCACTCGTACCGCTGACTTCATTAGGCTTGAGCGCCGCCACGGCCGTCTGGTTGGTCTTCCGGTTGGTCCTGCTGGGCTTGACCTGCGGCCTGATGCCTGTCCCGCGCTCGATCAAGCTGGCAATCTTCGCAGTCGCGATCGTTAGCGCTCCTGTCATTTACGACTTGGAGTTTGGCAACGTCAGCCTCATCGTGACCTTCTTGGCCGTCGTTTGCTGGCGGTGGCTTGACAAGCCGATCGGGAGCCTTGCCATCGCCGCATCGTTGACCATTCGTCCCTGGATCGGAGTAGTCGCTGGCTGGTGGGTGTTGCGCAGGCAATGGCGCGCGCTCATCTGGTTAGCCGGCAGCCTGCTCGTAATCGTGGCTGTGAGCTTGCCGTTTGTCGGATTGAGGCCGTGGCTCGAATGGGTTCAAGTCCTCCGCAACGTCAGCTACGAAATGGGCGTGCATGACAACCATGAATTTGGATCGACGATGCTCCGCCTCGGCCTGCCGCAATCCCTCGCGTTTGTGTTCCTGGTGTGCGGATACGTGATGGCGGTTGGGGCGATTCTCCTAAGCTTGCGTCGCGACGTCGCAATCAGCTTTGCGGTCACCCTTACGGCGACGCTGCTCCTTTCGCCACTCATGTGGGTTCACTATCTGACAATTCTGATCGTGCCTGCAGCCCTGGGAGCTGCATACGGCCGTCGATTGTTCTTGCTGGTTCCGCTACTCGCTTGGCTGCCCTGGCCGTTCTGTCCGTTCGTGGTGACGGCTGTGATGTGGCTGCTCTTTGCCCTGCCCGATCGCGGCCCACGCGCGTTCTCATTCGCGGCGCAGTCATAACAGGCTCGGGCGCGAAGATCTGTCGCTGGACGACCGACCAGCGGACGCGGCGGTACTCGGTCGCGGCGGGCGGCGCCGCGGATGGCGCCGCGGATGGCACCGCTGAACCGATCTACCGTAGAATGCCGACCCGTGACCAATCGTCCCGACTTCTTCGTGGTTGGCGCACCGAAGTGCGGGACCACATCACTCCACCGGTACCTGATCGGCCATCCCGAGATCTACCTGCCGCGCCACCCGAAGGAGCCGCACTTCTTTGCGGCCGATCAACTGTCCAAGTTCGGGATGCGTTATCCAGATGACCTGCCTCACTACGAGGCTCTCTTCGCCGACGCGGGCGGGGCGAAGCGCATCGGCGAGGCTTCAACCAGCTACCTCGAATCCCCGGAGGCGCCGCAACGCATCCACGAGTTCAATCCCGACGCGAGGATCATCGCCATGCTGCGCGACCCGATCGGCATGATGCACTCGCTCCATGCGATGCGCGTGAATCAGGGTCTTGAACGCATCACCGACTTCGGCGCCGCACTAGCCGATGAGCGGAATCGGCCCGGCTACGGCGTGGTCGGCAATCAGAGCTCCGTGAGGTATCGCGACCGCGCTCGATTTGACGTGATGCTGCCATGGTGGTTCGCGGGCTTCGGGCGTGACCGGGTCCACGTGATGCTCCTCGAGGACATGGCCGCCGATCCAAAGGCCGAGTTCAGCCGAGTGCTCAGGTTCCTCGACGTTGACGACAGCTACGAGCCGGACACGTACAAGACGTATAACAGCCGGGTGTGGCCGCGCAGCCTATTGCTCGCCCGGCTCGACGCGCGACTGTCTCACTATTTCGTACCTCGTGGCGTTGGCGATCGCGTCATGCTGCGTGCCTCCCGGCTGGTGCGGCGCGTCAACCGGCAACGCATTCGCCGCCCACCGGTCAATCCTGAACTGCGGCTTCGACTGGAGGAGGAGCTGGCGCCAGACGTCGAACGCTTGTCCACGCTCCTCGGGCGTGACCTGCGCCAATTGTGGTGGCACAAGACCGCGGAACAGGGTGCCGGATCGGTCGTTGCAGGCGGGTAGTCATGAGCCGTCGATCAGGTCCAGCCGCGTGGATGTGACCGTCGTTGTGCCGATGCACAACGCGCAGGCGACGGTGATCAAGACGCTCGAGTCGATCCAGGCGCAGACGCAGCCCGTGACCAGGATCCTCGTCGTCGATGACAAGTCGACCGACGACTCCGTTCAGATCGTCAGGCAGGCCGGACTGGCCAACCTGGAGGTCATTTCCCTGGCCGGCAACGTCGGCCCGGCAGCCACACGCAACACTGGTGCCCGGCAGGCGGTAACCGAGTGGCTGGCCTTCCTCGACGCCGACGACGTGTGGGCGCCCGAGTTCCTGGCGTCGGTGTGCGCCGCCATCGAGCGTTTCGGTGCCGATTTCGGCAGCAGCGGCGGCATTCGCCGGCTCAGCTATCGCGGCGACGGATCTACCTTCCGGCGTGTGCTGGAAGGTGCGCCGGACGCGCTCGACTTGACCGACGCCTTCTGGCGCACGGCGCTGAAGTTCATGCCCATCCATCCCTCGTCGGCGGTGGTCCGGCGCGACCTGTTCAACGCCACGCACGGCTACTGCGAGGGCGCGCGTAACGGCGAAGACGTACCGCTGTGGGCCGAGCTGTGGCGGCACGGACGATTCGCGTTCGTCAACGCCGCCCTGTTCACCTCGGTCGCGCCGCCGACCGGCCTCAGTGCCGGGCGGATCCGCTACACGGACGTGTACGTGCCGTTGCGTTCCGTCGCGGGAACCCTGCTGCGCTCGCTGCGCGCCCGCAAGCGCGGCAGTGGCTGGTTCCTGGTCTGGTTCGCCGCAGCCGTCGTCAGGCGCAACGGCACCTGGCTGGTGCGCCGGCTGCGGAGGCGGTCGCGATGACGGCGACCGCGCCGACGGCGGCCGTCCACAAGCCAAACCTGTTCATCGTGGGCGCGCCCAAATCGGCGACGACCTCGCTGTATGCCTACCTCGAGGGTCATCCCGAGATCTACATGTCACCGGTCAAGGAGCCGTTCTACTTCTCGTCCGACGTGCACGGCAGCCTGCGCCGTCCGTATCACTACCCCGACGACGAGGCCGCCTACCTGGCCCTGTTCGAGGACGCGACCGACCAGAAGTGGCTGGGCGAGGCATCGACCAACTACCTCGTCTCAAAGGTCGCCGCCGGACTGGTGCACGACTTCCAGCCCGAGTCGCGCATCATCGCCATGTTGCGCAATCCGGTCGACCTGATGTACGCGCTGCACAACGAACGCGTCTCGAACGGTGCCGAGCCGATCGTCGACTTCGCCGCGGCCGTGGCCGCGGAAGACGATCGACGCGCCGGCCGGCGGCTGCCGGAGAACTTCAATTCGCTCGGCGCGGTCTACGCCGACAACGCGCTGCTGGGCGAGCAGTTGCAGCGCTGGCTGGACGCCTTCGGGCGCGAGCGGGTGCACGTGATCGTGTTCGGAGACTTTGCCCGCGACACGGCCGGCGAGTTCCGCAAGGTGCTCGAGTTCCTGGCCGTCGACCCCACGTACACGCCGGCTTCCTTCGAGGCGCGCAACCGCAGCAACCGCCGGCGCGGCGGCTTCGTGCGCGGGCTGGTCGACAGCCGGGTGGCCCAGGGCCTGCGCCATCGCGTGCTGCCTGCGGTAATCGGCGAAAAGTCGGCCTATCGCATCGCCCGCCGATTCAGCCGCAGCCGCTTCAATCGGCGCGCCTACCAGCGTCCGCCGATGTCGCCCGAGCTGTACGCGCAGCTGGAGGAGTTCTTCGCCCCCGATGTCGCCCGCCTGGGCCGGCTCATCGGCCGCAACCTGGGCGCCGAATGGTTCGGCACTGAACCGTAGGTCTACGCGCGGACGGACGACAGGCGGTTCCACGTAGCGCGCAGCCTCAGTTTGCGGACCATCCACGACAGGTGGCGCCGGGCGATGCGCACAATGAGCCAAGCCGCGAACCAACCTCTTCCCTTGCGCCCAGAACCAAGCGACTCAACCAGCGCATGCAGCATCCGCGCGCTGCCCCGTCGTACATCCGTGTACGAAAGACGTCCTGCACTAAGGCCATTATCGGTGGCAACTGACTCAAACAGCGGCTCATTGACGAACGCAAATCGCCCGTTCAACCACAATGTTGCCCACAACGAAACGTCCTCGCCGGTTCGCACATCTTCGGGAAAACCACCGACGTGCTCGAATAGGCGTCTGCTTACCACCAGCGCCGAGCAATGAATTGGTATGAAACGGAACGCGACGCGCCAAAGGCGCGGCGAGAGATCGAGTGCTTCGTGCGGCCCATCGATCAGACGGGTTTGCCTCGACGACTTCCCTTGATAGGTCTTGGAGCGCACGCCACCACTGCTTCCGAACTGGGCGTCGAAGCGGGAGATCGCCTCACACACGCGCTCCAGGAACGTCGGCATCCAGATGTCGTCCGCATCCAGCATCGCCACCCAATCAGTGACAGCCGATTTAGCCCCCAGGTTGCGCGCCGCACCTGGTCCCCCGTTGGCTGGCGTGCGGATGAGCACCAGGTTCGGGATTTGGGCTGACTCAACCACATCGCGTGATCCGTCGGTTGATCCATCGTCAACGACCAGGATTTGCGTGACAGCCTTTGTCTGCATCCGGATTGAATCGAGTGCGCGAAGGATCGTCGCCCTGGCGTTATACATCGGGACGACCGCAGTTACCTGCATTTCGGAAGCGGGACTGGGGCCGTCCTGCACGTGGTCAAGACGCCCTGACCTCGCCGGAGGCAAGCGGCTGTCAGTAGGTGGCAATCGACTCCTCGCTGGGCATCATCTCCCGTATGGTATGCGGTCCCCAACGGCCATCCCCGCAAGATCGTGGCCGAAGTGACCATCAATCGCGGGCCCTCGACCCCCGGCCGATACGGTTTGTCAGCGGGACGGTAGCCTGTTCACCGCCATGCACCAGGATCATTCCTCACCGAGCCCGGGCGTATGCCTGTGGTTCACCGGGCTGTCAGGCTCGGGCAAGACGACGACCGCCGAGGCGGTCGTGCCGCTGATCGAGGCCCTTGGCCGGCCGGTGACCGTGCTCGACGGCGATGTTGTGCGCACCCACCTGTCGCGCGGCCTCGGATTCTCACGAGAGGATCGCGACGAGAACGTCCGTCGGGTCGGCTTCGTTGCCGCCGAGATCGTGCGCCATGGTGGAGTTGTCGTGTGCGCGCTGGTCAGCCCTTATCGCGCGGCACGGGCCGAGGCACGAGAGATGGTCGAGGTGGCCGGCGGGGCGGGATCGTTCGTGGAGATCTTCGTCGACACGCCGCTCGAGGTCTGTGCCGAGCGCGACGTGAAGGGTCTGTACGCCGGCGCGCAGCGCGGCGAGGTCAAGCAGATGACCGGCGTCGGTGACCCTTACGAACCGCCGCTCTCGCCCGAGTTGCACCTGACGACGGTGGACCGCACCGTCGAGCAGAATGCGGCCGCGGTCATCGACCACCTCCGGAAACAGAGCGCACGCCAAGGGTGACGCCCCAACCAACCGGCCCGGCCGAGGAGGCCCCGGAGGCGATCTTCGTCGTCGGCGTCAGCCGTAGCGGCACGACGCTCATGCGCAACATCCTCGAGCGCTCCGAGCTGATAGCACTGGCGCCGGAGAATCACTTCCTGGGCCACCTGCTCGAACGCGAAGGTGCGCGTTACTACTTTCGCAGGGCCGGCAATCTGACAGACGACGCCGTGCTGAGCAGGATCGTCGAGATGATCTATTCGGGCGAGTTTCAGCGCAGGTCACACTTACGCGAACTCAGCCCGTACTGGCGCTGGTTGGTCAAGAACGTGCCGCGCGATGAGATGGAGCGGCGACTGCTTGACATGCCGCCGGCAGACCGGAATGAGCGGGGCCTGATGGCCGCGTTCTTGCGCGCATACGCGGACAGCCGGGGCCGGCCGATCATGGGCGAGAAGACTCCCGCTCATCTGGGCCACGTCGATACGCTGCTGTCGTGGTTCCCCAACGGACGCGTCGTCCATATGATCCGCGATCCGCGGGCGGTCTACGTATCCGAGCAGCATCGCCGCGAGACCAAGCTTCGCCGCCCGTACAGCTGGCTGGCACACGTGCCGCTGGCACTGTCGACCGTGCTCCTGCTCCAGGTGACGATCGTGTGGAGCGGAGCCGCCCGGCGCCATGCCGACTTCGCTGAGCGTTTTCCAGATCGGTATCGCCTCGTGCGGTTCGAGGATGTCGTGCAGAAGCCGGACGAGACGCTGGAGCAGGTATTTGCTTTCCTTGGCGTGCCCATGCCGCCCGACCCGGCGGCCGTGAAGGTGTACTCACACGGATTCAGATGGGGCGAGCAGGGCCTCGACCCGGGCGCTGCCACCCGTTGGCATTCGCTCATCCATCCGGTCGCTCGGCGCTGGTTGACCAGCGTCCTGTCGGCGCCGATGCGCCGGCTGGGTTACCGGGACTAGACCCCAATGATGATCGCCGGTTATGCGCGCGCCGCATGGGTCGCGCTGGCCGGGCTCGTACTGGTGCTGGCGCCGGCCGTGACCGCATCGGCGCCGGCTGCGACCGCATCGCCGCCGGCGGCACTGGCCGACGACAGCTGCGTCGACGGCTGGACGACGGTCGGCCTGCCCGCTTCGCTCGACGGCCTTGAGCCGCATGCCGTCGCCGCGATCGACGGGCAGCCAGCCTGGATCGTGGGCCTGCCCCTGCCGCGCGCCGATCCGCGCGTGATGATGATCGGCCGCTGGAGCAACGGCGGCTGGGTGAAGGTACCCGCACCGTGGAAGTCATACGGCGTCCTGAACGCCATCCAGGCGACATCGGCCGACAACGCCTGGATGGTCGGTGCGAAGGGCATCTACGTGCGCTGGCCGATCGCGGCGCAGTGGAACGGCACGTCCTGGGCCAGGCTCGTTGTTCCCCGGCCGAAGGGCCAATGGGCAGTCTTCACCGACCTCGCCGCGCTCGACAGTCGCCGTTTCTGGGCAGTCGGCGCGCGACTCCAAACGAGCAAGATGAAACCCGTGGCGATGCTCCATCGCCCGAAGGGCTGGCGAACGCTGTCGCCGCACGTCCCCGCCGGCGCGCAGGCTGGCCTGACCGCCGCGGCGGTCGATCCCAGCGGGCGCGTCTGGGCTGGTGGATGGCGGACCGACGACACCGGTCAGGGCCGGCCGTGGGTCGTCTACCGGACGTCGTCGGGCAAGTGGCACACGACACCGCTGGCCGCCGTCCCGGCCGGCCGCGCCTCGATCCTCGACCTGGCCTTTGCGAGTCCGACCGACGGCTGGGCGGCTGGTTTCGTCGAGGGCGCCCACGGTTACGTTCCGATCCTGCAGCACTGGAATGGCACAAGGTGGAGCAACGTCGCTCTGCCGTGGGCAGCCGGCCAGTCGCTCGTGCTCGAGACGGTCACCGTCGACGCCGCGGGCGCACTGGTCGTGGGCGGCATGCGGGTCGACGCACAGGTCCGCGATGTGCTGGCTGTGCTGAACGGTGGCAGCTGGCAGGTGACCAGCCTATCGACAGGAAGCGCCGCGCAGATGTCCGCGATCATGAGCGCGGCATCGCTGGGCAGCGGTGCCGTCGCCGTCGGCTTCGTCGATGGGCACGGCGTGACGCTGCTGCCGTGCAGCGGTGGCGCGTCCGGCGGGCCGGCGGTCGGCGGTCCGCTCGGCGTGCCCGACCCAGCGGCGCAGGATGGCGCCGGAGGCGGAACCGTGGACGAGATCGATGACGACGTACCCGCCACGCCCGATGTGCCCGACACGTTCGTCGCCGACACGGTGCCCATCGCCAACACGGTCGCGATCGACGTCACGGACGGCGCCGGGTTGGACATCCCGGAACTCTCGTCGCTCACGTGGGGTGGTGTGGTCGGCGACTTCAACGGTGACGGCTACGACGACATCTATATGAATCGGCACTACCTCGATGTGCCGGTGCTGATGCTCAACAGCGCGTCGGGCGTATTCAGCCGGCTGGTCGGCGATTTCACCGTGCGCGACCGGCACGGCTGCGACGCCGCGGACGTGGACCTCAACGGCCAGCTCGACCTGTTCTGCGCCGTCGGCGTCAACAAGGGCACGAGCAACAAGCCCGACGAGCTCACGCTCAACGTGGGTGACGGCGGCGGCACCTGGGCGTCGACCCAGTTCGGGTTGATCGACGGCTTCGGTCGCGCTCGCGATGTGCACTTCCTGAACCTGGGCGGCGACCCGTACCCGGACGTCTACGTTGTCAACGAGCCGAACCGCTCGGACGGGCTGTGGAGTTCGAACCGGCTCTACCAGAACGTCGATGGCACGGGCTTCGTCTCCGCGCCCAGTTGGGGTGTCGACCTGTCGATCGGTTACGGCTGCGTCAACGCGGCCGACCTCAACGGCGACGGCAAGGACGAGCTGCTGGTGTGCACCACCGAGCCGACCGATGCGGCCGAAGAAGCGGCGGCCAGCTCACCGACGGCTGCCGTCCATTCTGCCGCGACGATGCCGGCCGGCGCGCGCATCTACTACAACGAGAACGGCCACTTCGTCGACCGCACGGCCCAGCTGGGCATCCTGATCGGCGGCGTGTCGCAGATGCTCGTCGCCGACTTCAACGGCGACGGCACGCCCGACCTGGCCGAGCTGAGCAAGCAACTGCTGAGCGTCAGTCTGCAATCCGGCGGCACATTCCACCAGGCGTATCAACTGGACGTCACCGACGGCGTGTCGATGGCCGTCGGCGACGTCAACGGCGATGGCCTGCCGGACATCTACGTCGCGCGCCACGTCGCCGGCAACAGCGGCAACCTGATGCTGGTCAACGACGGCGACGGCAGCTCTTTCAGCCAGATGGCGATCCCCCAGCCGGGCAGTGGCAGTGCCGACGAGGTGCTGGCGATCGACTACGACCACAACGGTCGCACCGACTTCGTGACCGTCAACGGCTGGTCGAAGCCGGGCCCGCTGAATCTGACCGCCTTCTACCCGGCCCCCTGACCGGCCCGCGCGCTGGCAACTACATCATCACCAGGCCGCCGTCGACGGCCAGCACCTGGCCGGTGATGAAAGCGGCTTCGTCGGAGGCCAGGAAGGCGACGGCGTAGGCGATCTCATCGGGCGTCCCGAAGCGGCCCAGCGGTGTCTGCTCGGTTATGCGTTGCTTCCATTCATCGGCCAACCCCTGGGTCAACTCGGTCAGCACGAAACCGGGCGCGACGGCGTTGCAGGTGATTCCTCTTGACGCCAGCTCGCGTGCGGTGGCCTTGGTCAGCCCGATCAGGCCGGCCTTGGCCGACGAGTAGTTGGCCTGGCCCATCTGGCCGGCCTGGCCGCTGACCGATGTGATGTTGACGATCCTGCCCGACTTGGCGCGCAGCATCGGCCGGGTGACCGCCTTGATCGCGTAGAACGCGCCGAACAGGTTCGTCTCGAGCACCGCGCGAAAGTCGTCCGGGCTCATGCGCATGATGAGGTCGTCGCGGGTGATGCCCGCGTTGTTGACCAGGACGTCGACCTTGCCGTGCGCCTCGAGCGCCGCCTTGACGAGCGCCTCGGCCGCCGCCGGATCGGCGGCGTCGCCCTGGATCGCGAGCGCCTGCCGGCCGAGCGCCTGCACGGCCGCGACGGCTTCGTCGGCCGCGCTGGTGTTGCCGCGATAGGAGAAGGTGACGTCCGCGCCCTGCGCCGCGAGGCGCAGCACGATGGCGCGCCCGATGCCGCGCGAGCCGCCGGTGACGATGGCCGATTTGCCGCTCAGATCGATCATCGACCGAGTGTAACCAGCCGATGAGCGGCCGATAGGCAGCCGATAAGCGGCCGATGAGCGGCCGATAAGCGGCCGTGCCGATCATCTGAGGGTGAACGACCGGCAACTCGGCCGGCTGGTGCGAGTCGTCAGGCATCGCGCGCGGATAACGCAGGCGGATCTCGCAGCCCGTGCGCACGTGGGGCGCTGGAAAGTGATCGACGTGGAAGCCGGGCGATTGGGCGATCTTCGCCTGGACGAGCTCGAGCGATGCCTGGGCGCGCTCGAAATCCGCCTGCTGCTGAACGCCTCCTACCGCGGGGCAGCAGGGGACCGACTGATCGACGAGACACATGCGCGGCTGGTCGGCGCCATGACCGGGCTTCTCCAACGCCACGGCTGGGAGGTGCGCGTCGAGGTCTCGTACTCGAGTTATGGCGAGCGAGGCTCGATCGACGTGGTCGCCTGGCACGCCACCAGCCGGACACTGCTTGTGATCGAAGTCAAGTCAGAACTCGCGAGCGTCGAAGGCACGCTTCGACCGTTCGACGTGAAATGCCGGCTGGCGGCTCAGGTCGTTCGTGAGCGCTTCGGCTGGCACGCCCGGCACGTTGGTCGCGTACTTGTCCTGCCCGAAGATCGGACCTGTCGGCGCCAGGTCGAGCGTCATGCTGGCGCGTTGCGTGCGTCGTTGCCGGAGGGCTCGCGGGCGCTGCGCCGCTGGCTTCGCCAACCGGACGGGGCGATCGGTGGCATCTGGTTTCTGTCAGATGTCGGCTCTGTCGACCGTACGCGCAATCCGTCAACCATCCGACGGGTACGGAAGGCGCCGCCACGCTCAGCTTGAGCGTGATCAGGCTTCGGAAAGGTGCCGGGGAGGCCGACGACCGGCGTAGTGTCGTCCATCGGCGACAAATGTCAGAAGTTGGCTGCTGGGAGGCGATTAAGGTCGGTCAGCGGCGACAAATGTCAGAAGTCGCGGCCCGCCGGTGTTCACGGCCCGTCCGGACGACGGGTTAGGCGGGAACGTCGCGATGGGCCGGTTCGGGGTCGCCGGGAACTACGTCGTCGAGCGGCACGCGCGGGCCGCTGCCGCCCTCGAGTACCTCGCGCAGGCGATCCGGGATCGGGTCGACCGACGACCAGTCGAGCGGCTCGCGCACGTGCGCCACCGGCTCGACCAGCGCCGCCCGCTCGCCACAGCGCGGATCCGCGGTCCACTCGAGCGCAATGCCGCCCGAAGTCAGGCCGGCGCCAAAGGCGACGAGCACGATCTTGTCGCCGATCTTGACGCGGCCCGAATCCACCGCCTCGGCGAGCGCGATGGGTACCGACGCCGCCGAGGTGTTCCCGTACCGGTCGAGGTTGACGAACATCTTGTCCATCGACAGTCCAAGGCCCTTGGCGACCGACTCGATGATGCGCACGTTGGCCTGGTGCGGGATGAACAGGTCGATCTGGTCCGCCGTCCAGCCGGCTCGCTCGATCGCCTTGAGCGCGGTGGTGGCCATCGTCTTGGTCGCGTAGCGGTATGTCTCGCGACCCTCCATGCGGATGAAGTGCTCGCCGCGCGCCAGCGTGCCGCCCGACGCCGGGCTGCGCGATCCGCCCGACGGCAGCCAGATCATGTATGCGCCGTCAGGGTCGGTGGTCATCTCCAGGCCGCGCATGCCGCCGCCGTCCTCGTCGGATGCCGACAGCACGACCGCGCCGGCGCCGTCGCCGAAGAGGATGCATGTCGAGCGATCAGAGAAGTCGAGGTAGCGCGACAGCGTTTCCGCGCCGATCACCAGGGCGTGCTTGAAGATCCCCGCGCGAAGGTATGAATCGGCGACCGAGTAGCTGTAGACGAAGCCTGAGCAGGCCGCGGCGACGTCCATCGCCGCCGCGCGCGAGTTGCCGATCGCTTCCTTGACCAGCGCGCCGGTCGAGGGCATCCAGTAGTCGGGCGTCAGCGTGGCGACGAGGATGACGTCGATGTCGTCGGGTTCGAGACCGGCGACGGCAATGGCACGCTTGCCGGCGATGGCGGACATGGTCGCGGTGGTTTCGTTGGGAGCGGCGATGCGCCGCTCGCGGATGCCCGTCCGTGAGCGGATCCATTCGTCGGACGTGTCGACGACACGCTCCAGGTCGGCGTTGGAGAGCACGCGCTTGGGTGCATACATGCCCCAGCCGGTCAGGCGGATGCTGCGCGGCCCGTTCACGGCTCGACCTCGATCAGCGGCTGCTTGGCCTTGACCAGTGCGCCGCTGTCGACACACAGGCGCGTCACGCGCCCGGCCAGGTCACTCTTGATCTCGTTGAACAGCTTCATGGCCTCGATCAGGCCGATCACCTGGCCCACTGCCACCTGATCTCCCTCATGCAAGTACGGTTCGGCGCCGGGTGACGGCGCGGTATAGAAGAGCCCGGTCAGCGGTGCCACGACAGCCCGGGCGGTCGTCTGCGCGGGCGTTTCTGGCGCGGCCCCAGCGGACGCCGCGGGCACCGCCGAGCCGGCGGCCGACGGTACCGCCGCTGCCCCTGCCCCGGCCATCTCGAAGGCACCCGGCTTACGCAGCACGAGCGCGGTCTCGCCGACCTCGACCTCGATCTCCGACAGCTCTGACGCGTTCAGCAGTGCTTCCAGCCGGTCGATCAGCGCGAGCAGGTCGGGCGCGGCCGATGCGTCGCTCATTCGGTCCACCGGCGAAACACGAGGGCCGAGTTCTGGCCGCCGAAACCGAACGCGTTGACCAGCGCGACGTCGACCTGTCGTTGCCGAGCAGTCAGCGGGGTGCAGTCGAGTTCGCCCACGCCCGGTGCTGGATCGGTCAGGTTGAGCGTCGGCGGCACGCAGCCGTCGCGCATCGCGCAGATGGCCGCCACTGCGGCGATGCCGCCGGCCGCCCCGAGCGTGTGGCCGATGGCGCCCTTGATGGCGCTGACGGAAACCTTGGGACCGTGGTCGCCGAAGAGCGTCCGGAAGGCGGCGAGTTCGGCGGGGTCGCCCTCCGGCGTGGAAGTGGCATGCGCGCTGACGTGGTCGACGCGGTCCGGCGCCAGGCCCGACTTCGCGAGCGCACGTCGCGCCGCGCGCACGGCGCCGTCGCCGCCGGGGGCGGGCAGCGTGATGTGGTGGGCGTCGGCCGTCGCGCCGTAGCCGCACAACTCGGCCAGGATGGCGGCGCCACGCCGTCGGGCGTGCTCGAGCTCCTCGAGCACGAGCACCGCGGCGCCCTCCGCGACCACGAACCCGTCGCGGCCGTTGTCGAACGGCCGGCTGGCCGCCGGCGGATCGTCGTTGCGCGTCGACAGGGCGCGCATGGCGGAAAAGCCGCCCAGCAGCGGTTCGTGAATGGGCGCCTCCGCGCCGCCTGCGAGCATCACCTCCGCGTCGCCGCGGATGATCGTCTCGGCGGCCTCGCCCAGCGCGTGGCCGGCCGACGCGCAGGCGCTCACCGTGGCCCAACTCGGGCCGCGGGCGCCGACGTTGATCGACGTCTGGCCCGCGGCCAGGTTGGCGATCGCCATGGGCACGAAGAACGGTGAGATGCGGTCCGGCCCGCGCGTGGCATTGATCGAGATCTGCTCGGACAGCGTGCCCGAGCCGCCCAGGCCCGAACCGATGATGGTCCCCGTTTGTTCGGCCAGCTCACCTTCCAGCCGCGCCGGCAGGCCAGCCTGTTCCATCGCCTCGCGCGTGGCCACCAGCGCGAACTGCGTGTAGCGATCGGTGCGCCGGGTCTCCTTTCGATCGAGCACGGCGGAGGGATCGAAGTCGACTACCTCGCCGGCGATCCGGCTGGGCACGCGACCAGGATCGAACAATGTGATGCGTCGCACGCCCGACTCACCGTTGACCAGCCGCGGCCAGAAGCTCGCCACGTCGTTACCCAGCGGCGTGACCGCGCCCATGCCGGTCACCACCACGCGCCGGCGCGTACCAGCGGCGTTCACCTGACCAGCCGTCCAGTGCGAATGGTGGCCGCGCGATAGACGTCGCCCGGCAGCCCGCGCTGGGCGACCTCTTCGGCCGCCGTCTGCGCATCGAAGCTGGGCCGGAACAGCACGGCCGTGGGCGCCGCTGTGTCGGTCGGCCCTTCGTCGGCGTCCTCGTCGTCGTCTTCGTGACCTGGCTGCACGTCGGCCGGCTGGTCGGGGACAGTCAGCAGCGCCCAGGTAGCGGTCGGTTCGCCGTCGAAGGCGTAACCGCACGAGCCGGGGTTGCAGATCAGCTTGCGACCGAACTCACGAATGTCGCCCACGTGAGTGTGGCCGCAGACGACCACGCGCGCGTCGGTGCGCGTGACCCGTTCGATCGTCACGTTCGGGTCGAGATCAATCGCAAGGCCGGCGGTCTGGCTGCCCGGTGACGCGTGGCAGATGAGTACCAGCACGTCGTCGACCCACAACCGGCGCTCGGCCGGCAGCCCGCGCAGCCAATCGAGCTGCTCGTCGGACAGTTGCTCGTGCGCCCACTCGGCCGCCGCGCGATAGGTACCGGGCACGTCCTCCATCCACGGGAAGGCAGCGCTGTAGTCGAAGTCGGCCACCGCGATGTCGGTGTTGCCCTGGACGACGAGCGCGCCGTCAGCCTGCAGCGCTCGGACACGCTCTACTGCTTCGGCCGGCCGCGGACCGTTGAACACGAGATCGCCGGTGATCAACAGCCGGTCGGGCCGGTGGCGCTTGATGTCGGCCAGCGCGGCGTCGAGCGCGAGCGCGTTGCCGTGGATGTCACCGAGTACGGCGAAGCGGCCGGCCATCAGCGGCGCCCCATCAGGCGAGCACGCCTTCGCGCGGGATGATGAACGACAGCACGGCCTCGCAGCACACCTCGCCCTCGACGCTGGCCACCGCGCGGCCGCGCCCGAAGCGGCCGCCCAGCTTGTCCATGGTCACCTCCAGGCTGAGCACGTCGCCGGGCTGCACGATGCGCTTGAAGCGGCACTCGTCGATCGCGGCGAACAGGCCGATGCGATCGCCGAAGCCCTGCTGCTGGGCGACGTAGACGGCCATCGTCTGCGCCAGCGCTTCGACCTGCAGCACGCCGGGCATCACCGGCAACTGCGGGAAGTGGCCGCCGAAGAACCACTCGGTGGCGGTCACGCCCTTCTCACCGCGGATGTATTGGCGCTCCGGGTCGTACTCGACGATGCGGTCGACCATCAGGAACGGCCAGCGATGCGGGATGAGCTGCTGGATCTGCGCGGTGGTCAGCACGACGTCGGTCACGGCAACAGCCTAGGCCGCCCGCGCGGCGGCGAGGAAGGCGCCGCTGCCCACGCGGTCGAGCAGGTTGGTGGTGAACTCGCCGCTCAGGAAGGTCTCGTTCTCGAGCAGCGCGCGATGCAGCGGGATATTGGTGACGATGCCGTCGACGACCAACTCGGCGAGCGCCTCGCGCGCCCGCGCGATGGCGGCCGGGCGGTCTTCGCCCCACACCACCAGCTTGCCCAGCAGCGAGTCGTAGTAGGGCGGCACGTCGTAGCCGCTGTACATGTGGCTGTCCATGCGCACGCCCGGGCCGCCGGGCGGCAGGTATTCCGCGATCGTGCCCGCCTGCGGCCGGAAATCGTGCTCGGTGTCCTCGGCATTGATGCGGAACTCGATCGCGTGGCCGCGCATGGTGATGTCCGACTGCGTATAGCCGAGCGGCTCGCCGGCGGCGATGCGGATCTGCTCTGTGACCATGTCGATGCCGGTCAGCATCTCGGTCACCGGGTGCTCGACCTGGATGCGGCAGTTGATCTCGATGAAGTAGTAGTTGCCGTCGCGATCGAGCAGGAACTCGAGCGTGCCGATGTTCTCGTAGCCGGCGGCGACCACCGCTCGGACGGCATTTTCGGTGAGTGCCTCACGACGGCCATCATCGAGCGCCGGGCTGGGCGCCTCCTCGACGATCTTCTGGTGGCGGCGCTGGACCGAGCAGTCGCGCTCGCCCAGGTGCACGCCGTTGCCGTAGCGGTCGACCATCACCTGGACCTCGACGTGGCGGTTCTCATCCAACCACTTCTCGAGGTACAGCGAATCGTCGCCGAATGCGGCCAATGCCTCCGACCGGCAGACGGTCATGGCCTGCTGCAACTCGCGCGCCGAGCGAACCATGCGCATGCCCTTGCCACCGCCACCGGCGGAGGGTTTGATGAGCACCGGGTAACCAATCTTGTCCGCCTCGGCCAGCGCGTGAGTGTCGTCGCGCAGCATGCCCGAGCCGGGGATCGTGGGCAGGCCGTGTTTGGCCAGCAGCGTGCGCGTGCCGGCCTTGGAGGCAAAGCGCTCGAGCACCTCCGCGGGCGGTCCGATGAACACCAGCCCGTGGGCACGCGTCATCTCGGCAAACGTGTCGTCCTCGGACAGGAAGCCGTAGCCCGGGTGGATCGCCTCGCAGCCACTGACCAGCGCCGCCGACAGCAGGGCCGGCGCGGACAGGTAGCTGCGCCGTGACTCGGGCGGGCCGATGCAGATCGCCTCGTCGGCCAGCGCCACCGGGCGCGAGTCGCGATCGGCCTCGCTGTAGGCGACGACTGAGGTGATGCCCATCTTGCGGCAGGCGCGCACGATGCGCAGCGCGATCTCGCCGCGGTTGGCGATCAGGATGCGCGTGAACATCAGCCGATCCTCGCGGGCAGCTCGGCCTCGACGCGGGCGATCGGCTCGCCGTACTCGACCGCCGCGCCGGGTTCGACCTCGATCGAGCGGAGCGCGCCGTCGCGCGGGCTGACGACCTCGTGGCGCACGCCGAGCATGTCGACGTGGCCGATCACGTCGCCGGCGCGCAGCGCAGCGCCGACGGCGACGTTCTCGCGCGGTACGAAATAGCCAACGGCGGGCGATGTCACCACGTCGCGTGCCGGTTCCGAGCGCGGTTGGCGCTCCGCGGGATGAACGCCCGGACCGACCGCCAGGGCGCGGGTGGCGGCGTGCTCGGCGACGGCCGCGCTCGGCTTGCTGCTGTTGCCGCCGATGCCGGCCGGCAGAGCGGCGGACGGTCGGCGCAGCCTGATCCGCCAGCCGTTCTCGCGGACTTCGATCTCACCCAGCTCGCTCTGCGCCAGGCGAGCCATGAGCGTCGGCAGCAGCTCGTCCGCGAGGCGGGCGATGGTCGCGCGGGCCTGCTCGTCGGCGGTCTTTTCGGCCATCGTCAGATCTCCTCGCGCAGCGGCGGCTCATCGGCCGCGGCCGGGCTGCCGGGCTGCGGCGCGCCGTCGGCGCCGGTCAGCACCGCGCGGCCACTGTCGAGCAGCTGGCGAATACGGTCGGTGATGCCGGCACGTTCGCTCGGCACCCGTCGCTCGCCGGTCTCGGGCGCGACGGTGAACTCGCCCATGCGCCGGTAGCGCGCATAGCGCGCGTCGAGCAGCACGCGCCGGTCACGACCGGCGAGCGTGTCGAGCTGCGCCACGATCCGGCCGCGCAGCCGTCGGGCAGTTTCGTCGAGGTTCTCGTGCGCACCACCGCCCGGTTCCGGTACGACCTCGTCGATCACGCCGAGCGCCAGCTGCTCGGCCGCCGTCAGGCGCATCGCCAGCGCGGCCTGCTGGGCGTGATCGGCGGAGCGCCACAGGATGCTCGCCGCGCCCTCGGGGCTGATGACCGAATAGATCGAGTTCTCGAGCGCGATGACCACGTCGCCGACGGCCAGCGCGAGCGCGCCGCCGGAACCACCCTCGCCGGTGATTACCGTGACGATCGGCGTGCGCAGCGAAGTCATGACCTGGATCGAGCGCGCGATCGCCTCGGCTATGCCGCGCTCCTCAGACTCGGCGCCGGGAAAGGCGCCCGGCGTGTCGACGAAGGTGACCACCGGCAGCTCCAGCTTCTCGGCCAGCCGGTACAGCCTGATCGCCTTGCGATAACCCTCCGGGTGGGGCATGCCGAAATTGCGGCGGATGTTCTCGTTGGTCTCGGCGCCTTTCTGGAAACCGACGAACATGACGCGCCGCCCATCGATCCGGCACAGGCCGCCGACGATCGCCGGGTCATCGCGGAACAGGCGATCGCCGTGCAACTCGATGACCTCGGTGGCCATCGCTCCGAGCAGCTCGAGCGTGTGCGGCCGGTGCACGTTGCGTGCCATCTGGACGCGCGCCCAGACGGCATCGCGCAGCGGCTGCTCGTCGACCACCTCGCCGATCTGGACGTCGCTCGCGTCAGCCACGGACAAGCTCGCGCAGTTCGCGATTGCTGACGGGCGAGCCCTGATTGTGCCCGTTGCCGTCGGCCGGCGGCGCGACACGCATGTAGCGCAGCAGTCCGAGCAGCTTGTCGCGCAACTGGGCGCGCGGCACGATCAGGTCGATGAAGCCATGCTCGAGCAGGAACTCGGCGCGCTGGAAACCATCAGGCAGCGACTCGGCAATCGTGCCCGCGGCGACACGTGCACCGGCGAAACCAATCAGCGCGTTCGGTTCGGCCAGGTTGATGTCGCCCAAAGCGGCGAAGGAGGCGAAAACGCCACCGGTCGTCGGGTCGGTCAACACGCTGATGTATGGCACGCCCGCTTCGGACAGCCGACCGAGTGCGCCCACGGTCTTGGCCAGCTGCATCAGCGACAGCGTCCCCTCCTGCATGCGCGCGCCGCCCGAGGCCGACACGATGATCAACGGCTGGCGCTCCTGCAGCGCATGCTCCGCGGCGCGGGTGACCTTCTCGCCGACGACCGTGCCCATCGAGCCACCCATGAAGGCGAAATCCATTACGCACAACACGATCCGGGTGCCGGCGATGGTGCCGGTGCCCCACACCGCCGCGTCGCGGCTGCCGGTGCCGACGCGCGCCGCCTCGAGCCGTTCGGGGTATGGCTTCTGGTCGACGAAACCGAGCACGTCGACCGATTCCAGGCCGGCGTCGTGCTCGCGAAAGCTGTCGCGGTCGAGCAGCATCGTCAAACGCATGTCGGCCCGCAGCCGGAAATGATGGCCGCACTTGGGGCAAACCCGCTGGTTCTTGTCGAGCTGCTTGTTGTAGAGCATCTCCTGGCAACCCGGGCAGCGCGTCCAGAGGTCGGTCGGATATGACTGGCGTCGGCCGCCGAAAGGCAGCTTGATGGGCATCTAGTTGCGCCTCCGTCGCCAGGCGAGCATCGCCGCCCCGGCTATCGACACGCCCGACGCCAATGCGCCGCCCATCAGCAGGCGCCGGTCAACGACGGCTGCGGCCGACGGCGTCGAGACGACGGCGGCGGCCCGAAGCTGCCCGGCCAGCCGCTCCTCGAACAGGAAGGACGGGTGCAGCCGCGGCAGCCGGCGCTCCAGCAGGCGGATCACCTGGCGCAGGCTGGGAGCCGGCACGAACGCCGGCGCCGTCCACGGGATGGGCTGCCGTGCGTGTGCGGCAAGCAACGCGTCGATGTAGCTGTCGCTCTGGATCGCGTCTTCGGTTTCGGACTGCATCAATGCGCTGGTCGCCTCTGCCGCGCGGCGTGCGCATCAGCTTCCTGTCGGCCGCGCTGACGGCCGAGCTGCATCGCCACCGCCTGCAGCGAGCGATGGATCAGGACGCGCGTGGCACCCTCCGAGCGGCCCAGGACACGGCCGATCTCGTCGGTACTCATCTCACCCACGAAGCGCAGCAGCAACACGCGGCGCCGGTCGTCGGGCAACGTGTCGATGGCGGCAAGGGCGCGCCGCAGTTGGTCTCGCTCGGTGGCCGTGGCCTGCGGGTCATCGGCCGCGGCCACCTCGAACGCATCGTCGAGCGCGGTCACCGGATGGCGGCGCACGCGTCGCCGCTCGTTGGCCAGTGCGTTACGGGCAATCTGGAACAGCCACACTCGAAAGCTGCTGGCGGGTGAGATTTGCTCCTCACGAAACGTCGGCAGCGCCGCGAGTGCGCGCAGGAAAACCTGCGCCGTCAGGTCCTCGGCAGCGTGACGGTCGCGGAGCTCGTAGAGCGCGAAGTTGTACACCTGGGCGACGTACTTCCGATAAAGCGTCTCGAACGCCTGAGGGTCGCGTTGGGCCGCCTCCACGGCGGTGCGGTCGGCGCCATCAAGCTGGACCGCGGCGCGGTCCTTCCCTCTCCTGAACACCGGGGCAGTCTAGTCGTTACACCAACGCGCCCTCTTCGTGGTGCCTCTCGGCCCGGTTCCGCCACCCGATGCGCCGACTGGCCTCAATATGCGCCGACGGGCCTCAATATGCAGACTCGAGCGGGGAGTTTGGCGTCGGCGGAGGGCGCGAAAGGCCGCGCTAAGCGGGCCATAAGTGCCGGGCGAGTGGCCGCGATTTAAATGGCGCCATGCACGACGACAGCGACGAACGCGAGCCGACCGCATCGGTCGAGGCGCGCTCAACAGATCTATCGAGGGCCATCTACGTGCCGCCGCGGCATCGCCAGATCATGGCGTCGGCGCCGAGCTGGTTCATCCCGCCTCCCTGGGGTTGGCAACATCCGGTTGTCGGGCGAAGTGGGTCGCAGCCCGATCCTGACCTGCTCGCGTTCGGACAATACGTGAAGCGCGGCCGCTACCTGGCCGACATGACGCAACGCGAACTGGCCCGCCGTTCGGGTGTCGAGCAGGGGTTGATCTCGCGCCTCGAGCGGGCCCTGGCGCCGTGGGCAAAAGCGGAGCGCCTGGTGAAGCTGTCGGCCGTTCTCGGCCGGGCGCTGCCACTCGGCTATTGCCCGCACGAGCACTGGTGCCAGTGGCAACCGGCACCACCTTTGCCACCGGAACCGCCGGCCGATGGACTATCCGACCGCATGCGTCAGCTCCTGGAGGAGATCCAGCGCGACGACGAATAGCCCGCGCGGTTGAGCGTCGGCTGGGTGTCGTCCCCGAGCCATCACCGTGCCGGGCGATGTCCCCCCAACATATTGAGGCCAGTCGGCCCATAACGAGGCCGGTCGGCACATCGGGCCGGGGGTGGCGCGCCGCCCGGTCAGGCCACTCGGCAGCGCGTCACCTCGCCACTGTCGACTGCGTGGACCTCACCGTCACCCGTCTCGACCAGCAACGCGCCGCTGTCCGGTTCGACACCGAGCGCCGTGCCGGCCAGCACGGCGTCGCCCAGCTCGACCTCGACCCGGCGGCCGGTCGTGCGCTGCGCCGTCGACCAGCCGGCGCTGTCGAAACGCTCCGTCGTGAGCGCCTCGTAGCGCGGCTCGAGGCGGGCCAGGAAGGCGTCCAGCAGCTGCTCGTGGTCGACCGGCCGCCCGGCCGCCAACTCGCGCAGGCTGGTCATCGCCGGTGCGAGGTCGGCCGGAAAGTCGGCCGCCGGCCAGTCGCCGTTGACACCGATGCCGACCACGGCCGACTCGATGCCGTCGGCGCCGGCCACTGATTCGCCGAGCACACCGGCCAACTTGAGCAGGCCGCCGTGTTCAGCGTCGGCCACGAGGTCATTCGGCCACTTGAGCCAGATCGTCCCGTCGCGCAGGCCGGCGGCCTCTTCGGCCGCGTCGCGCATCGCCAAGGAGACGATCGCCGCCAGGCGCCAAGCGTGGCGCGCTGGCAGGTGCCGCGGCCGGAAGCCGACGGACAGCAGCAATCCGGCGCCGGGCGGCGCCAGCCACTGCCGCTCGTGCCGGCCGCGTCCGCCAGACTGGAACTGCGCGACGGCGACCGCCACCTCGGGCTGGCCGCCGGCCAGCCACTCGCGCACCACGCGTTGTGTCGAGTCGACCTCGCCGAAGCGCTCCAGGCGCGCCGGAAAGGTCATCGGCCGCCGGCGACGATCGTCGCACCAGCCTGCGCCGGACGAACGACCAGCGAGCGGCCCGCCAGCCCCGATCGGACGGCGGCCGCGGCCATCGCCTGCGCGACGGCGTGCGCCCGTGGCTCGTCACCCGTCAGCGCAACTACCGTCGAACCAGCGCCTGACAGGGCCGCGCCCAGCGCACCAGCCGCGGTGGCCGCCTCGCGCAGCACGCGGAGTTGCGGAAAGTGCACGGCCCGATACGGCTCGTGCAGCCGGTCGCCGGCCATCGCCGCCAGCAACTCCAGCCGTCCGCTCGTCAGGGCGGCGGTGACAAGCGCCGTGCGGGCGTTGTTGCGCGCCGCGTCGGCATGCGTCACGGTGGCCGGCAGGACGGCGCGCATCTGCTCGGTCGAGAGCGGCAGATCGGGGATGAACAGGGCCGCCACCAGCGCCGGTGGCGCGTCGAAGCGGGCCGCCTGGGTATCGCCTCGCTCGTCGGTCGAGACGATCACGAAACCACCCAGCAGCGCGGCCGCGGCATTGTCGGCATGGCCCTCGATGGCGGCCGCCAGGGCAAGCAGGCGGGTCTGATCGATTGGCGCGCCGGCCAGCGCCCAGCCGGCGAGCAGCCCGGCGACGCAGGCGGCGGCCGACGACCCGAGCCCACGGCCGAGTGGAATCTGGTTGTCCATATCGATGCGCATCGGCGGCCGCTTGACACCCAGCTCGGCCAGGCCACGCTCGAAGCCGGCCACGAAACGGTTGCCCGGTCCAAGCCTGATTTCAGCCTCACCCTCCCCGCTGACGTGCAACTCGTCGCCATCGCCGTCGGCCGGCGCGAGCGCGACGCGCAGGCGCAGTTGCCACGCCAGCGCGAGCGCGTCGAATCCGGGCCCCAGATTGGCGCTGCTCGCCGGAGCCTCGACGACGATCACCAGCCGAGTGTCTGGCGGATGGCGTCGGCGGTGGCGCCCGAGTCGAGCACCGGCGCGACCAAGCGCAGGGCGGTGTCGGGATCCTTGAGCCCGTTGCCGGTCAGTACGCACACGATCGTCGCGCCGGGATCGATGTGGCCCTGTGCCGCGAGCTTTCGGACGCCGGCGACCGAAGCGGCCGACGCCGGCTCGCAGAAGATGCCCTCATAGCGCGCCAGGTCACGGTAGGCGGCAAGGATCTCGTCGTCGCTGACCGCGTCGATCACCCCGCCCGATTCGTCCTTGGCGCGCAGCGCCTTCTCGGCGCTGGCCGGGTGGCCGATGCGAATCGCCGTGGCGATGGTCTGCGGCTCGTCGATGGGATGGCCGACCACCAGCGGTGCCGCGCCGGCCGCCTGGAAGCCGAGCATGCGCGGCCGCGTCTCGACCAGGCCGGCGTCGCGATAGTCGGTGAAACCCTGCCAGTAGGCGCTGATGTTGCCGGCGTTGCCGACGGGAATGGCCAGGTAGTCGGGCGCGCCGCCCAGGTCCTCGCACACCTCGAAGGCAGCCGTCTTCTGGCCCGCCAGCCGGTGCGGGTTGACCGAGTTGACGAGCGTCACCGGCCGCTCGGGGTCGCCGTGCCCATCGGTGAGTTCGCGGACGGCCCGCAGCGCGTCGTCGAAGTTGCCGTCGATGGCCACCACGCGCGCGCCGGCGACCTGGGCCTGGAGCAGTTTGCCGGCGGCGATCTGGCCGCGCGGCAGCACCACCACGACCTCGAGCCCGGCGAGCGCGCCATAGGCCGCTGCCGAAGCGGCCGTGTTGCCGGTCGAGGCGCAGATGATCGCCCGTGCCCCACCCTCCATGGCCTTGGCCACGGCGACGACCATGCCACGGTCCTTGAACGAGCCGGTCGGGTTGAGGCCCTCCACCTTGAGGTGGAGCAGCGGGCAGCCGATGATGCGGCCAAGGTTGCGGGCATGGACGAGTGGCGTGTATCCCTCGCCCAGGGTGAGGGTGGGCGTGGCGCCGCTGATGGGCAGGAAGGCAGCGTAGCGCTCCATCAACCGCGGCCGTGCCGCAGCGCTCGACCGCTGGCGCTGCAGTTGACGCAGCACCTGACTCATCCGCATGCAACCGATTGTGACGCGGTACGGCGGTCGCGGCATCGTTTCCGCTCCAGGGTCGAAGCTCGGACGTATTTCGACGTCCTCGCGGGCCGATTGGCGCGGATTCCGACTCCGGCGCGGGATTCGGCGCCAAGATCGGCCGTTTTCGGATGCTGAAGGTGGCCGCAAAGCGGAAACCCGGCAAACTGCCGACTGGTACGCGGAATCGCAGCCAGAGGCGCCCGGCACCGTTCGGCAGCCAGAGGCGCCCGGCAGCGCTCGGCAGACCGGCCCGAGCCCACGACGAAGGCTTTCGCGGCGAGGGCGGCATCTGCTCCGTACACTGGAGGCGTGGTACTGACAGCTGGCGCCGAGCGCGTCTTCTCCGGCGTTCAGCCATCGGGGCTGCCGCACCTGGGCAACTACCTGGGCGCTTTCCGCAACTACATCGCGCTGCAGGAGGGCGGCAACGCCATCTACTGCATCGTCGACTACCACGCGCTGACGACCCTCCACGACGGCGAGCTGCTCCGCCGCTACGCACACGAGATGGCGATCACCCTGCTCGCGCTGGGTCTCGATCCCGAACGCGCCGTGCTCTTCCGCCAGTCCGACCGCCCGGAGCATGCCGAGCTGGCCTACCTGCTCTCAACGGTCGTGCCGGTGACGTGGGTCGAGCGGACGCCGTCGTTCAAGGAGAAGAAACGCAATCGGCCCGACGACGTCAACCACGCGCTGCTGACCTACCCGGTGCTCCAGACCGCCGACATCGCCATCTACCATGCGCGCCGAGTGCCGGTGGGCAAGGACCAATCGGCGCATCTCGAGTTGGCGCGCGAGATCCTGCGCGCCTGGAATCGGCGCTACGGCGAGTACTTCGTCGAGCCGGAGGCGGTGTTCACCGATTCGCCCGTCATCCTGGGCACGGACGGCGTGAACGCGATGTCGAAGTCGGTCGGCAACGTGATCGAGGTGCTCGCCGACGAGGACACCATCCGCCGCCAGGTGATGAGCATGGTCACCGACACCGAACGCGTGCTGCGGACCCAGCCCGGCCGCCCGGAGGTGTGCAACGTCTGCCAGTTGCACCGCTACTTCGGCGACGATTACGAGTCGATCTGGGAGGGTGAGCGGACGGCGCGGACGGGCTGCGTCGATACCAAGCGCCTGCTCGCCGAGCGCATCATCAGCCGCTTCGCCGAGGCGCGCGAGCGCCGACGCGACCTCGAGGCGCGACCCGACTACGTCGAGGATGTGCTGTGCGCCGGAGCCGCGACGCTGGCGCCGTTGGCGGCCGAGACGATGCGCGAAGTTCACCACCGGATGGGCCTCGGCCGACGCTGAAATCGCCCGTGCGCCGGGCAGGCCGCGGCGTCTCTGCCATTTGTCGGGCATATCGACGTTAGGCGGGTTTCTGCCCTTCGACGGCTCGACCAGCGGCTCGACCGGCCGCGATTCCATGCCGCCGCACGCTCATGCCGGGATGAACTGTGGGCGATCACGGTTGGGCGACCGGCGTAGCGTCGGTAGTCCCGACATTTGACGGATCGCCAGGTCAGTCGGGCGGTCAAACGACCCGTGGCCGGGATTAGACTCAGCCCCACGATGGAGATTCAGCTCCCGGAATCGGAGCGGCGCTGGTTACACGCGGTGCTCGTGCTGGGCACCTTGGTGCTCGCCCTGGTACTGGTCGCCCAGGTCAGCGCAATCTTGGCTTTCTTCAGCGACGTCCTGCTGATCCTGCTGCTGGCGTGGCTGCTGGCCTTCATCCTGTCGCCGCTCGTCACGCTCGTGCTGCGCGCTTTTCCGGGCCTGCCACGGGTGGGCGTGGTGGGCGCCGTCTACCTCGCGCTGCTGGTCGGGCTGAGCCTTATCGCGTTGATCGTGGCCGGCAGCCTGGCCAATTCGATCAGCGGCTTCATCAACCAATTGCCCAGCTTCCAGGCACGCTTGCCCGACATCCTGGCCCCCTTCCAGAACTTCCTGCAGGGGGTTGGCTTCCAGGTCGACGCGGTAGCGATCGCGCAGGACCTGCTCAACAACCTGGGCGCGCTGGGCGACAAGCTGGTCGGGCCACTGACCGATCTCGCCCTGTTCAGCATCGGCATCGTCGCCAACGTGGTCATCGTCATCTTCCTGTCACTGTTCATCGTCCTCGACAAGGACCGCATCCTGGCCTATCTAAACCGGCTCATCCCGCCGCAGTACAACGAGACCGCGCGGCTGTTCGAGACGAGCGTGGCGGCCTCGTTCGGCGGCTTCATCCGCGGCCAGGCGATCCAGGGCGTGGTCATGGCGTTGATCGCCGCCCTGGTGCACGCAGTGCTGGGAATCGACTTCCTGCCCGCCTCGGCGGCGTTGGCCGGCGTGCTCCAGGCGATCCCCTTCTTCGGCCCGGTGTTCGCCTGGGCACCGCCCGTGGTGGTCGCCTTGCTCACCCGGCCGGAGGTTGCGCTGGCCGCCTTCGTGGCCATGGCCGTGGGCTGGTTCATCGTCAACAACCTCGTCCTGCCGCGCGTGATGGCGTCGGCGGTCGGCCTCCACCCGGTCGTCGTGCTGGTGTCCGTGCTGATCGGCCTCAAGGTGGCCGGCATCGCCGGCGCGGTCTTCGCGCTGCCGTTCGTGGCCGTAGTCGCCGCCTTCTTCCATCACTACATGATGCGCAACGTAACCGTGCCGCGTGACGTAGCGTCGCGCGCCGCGCGACGCCTGGGCGAGCGTGAAGGACGCAGCGTACGTGTGCCGCAGCCGCCGCCCATCCCGGTCGCGGCGGCGGGCTCGCCGCCGGCACCCGGCGGCGAGCCGGAAGCCAAACCGGCCGGGCCGATCGCTTGAAGCGCGCGCCGCGACCGGCGGCGGGCGGCGATGGCCTCGCGCACAACGGCGAATCCGACGAGGGCGACCAGCTCGACATCGCCCGCGAACCGCAGCGCGCCGAGCGACGCGATGTCGACCTCGAGCGAGGAGAGCCGCTGGCCGTCCGCGAGCGGCGCATGGCGCCACCGCGCGCGCGACCGCGCACCGCGCGCCCGCTGTCGGAATGGCAGTCGCGGCCGCGCATCCTGGTCACCAACGACGATGGCATCGAGTCGCGCGGCCTGCTGGCGCTCAAGCAGGCGCTCGAGCCGCTGGGCGACATCTACGTCCTGGCGCCCGACACCAACCAGTCGGCCGTCGGCCACACCAAGACCTTCATGCGCCCGCTGCGCGTGCGCGAACGCCTGCTGGCCGATGGCTCCGTTGGCTACTCGGTAGACGGCTCGCCGACCGACGCGGTCAGCCTCGCCTTCCTGGGCTACTTCGACGTCAGCTTCGACCTGGTCGCCTCGGGCATCAACTACGGCGCCAACCTGGGCGACGACATCACCTACAGCGGCACGGTCGCCGCAGCCATGGAGGCGGTTCTTTCAGCAGTGCCGGCCTTCGCCATCTCGCAGGAGTACCACGAGCATCCCGACTTCACGCTCGCCGCGCAGATCGCCTACGTCGCCGCGGTCAATATCCTCCAGAACGGCCTGGCGCCGGGCGAGCTGATCAACATCAACGTGCCGGCGATCCCCGCCGAAGAGTGCCGCGGCGTCGAGGTCACGCGCATGGGCAAACGCATCTACCAGGACGAGCTGGTCGAGCGCATCGACCCGCGCGGCACGCCCTACTACTGGATCGGCGGCCCGCCGCCGTCCGGCCTGGCCGAACCGGGCACCGACTTCGACGCCGTGGTCAACAAGCGCATCGCGGTGACGCCCATCCAGCTCGACCTCACCGCGCGGCGCCTGCTCGGCCGACTCAACAGCTGGTCGTGGAACCTGCCCGGCAAGCCCCGCAAGTCAACCTGACCGGTCGCCCGCGGCCAGGATCGCGAGTGCCGCGTTGCGGCCCGGCGCGCCGCTGATCGTGCCGCCCGGATGCGTAGAGGATCCGCATAGCCACAGGTCGCGAACCGGGGTGCGATAGCCGAGGCCCGGCAGCGGCCGACGATCGAAGAGCTGGCCGAGCAGCAGCTCGCCCTGGAAGATGTTGCCTTCGCTCAGGCCGAAGGTGCGTTCGATATCCAGCGGGGTAACCACCTGGCGATGCAGGACCAGGCGGTCAAGGTCGGGTGCGTAGCGGCTGATCGTGCGCTGGACCGTGTCGCCGAGCGTCTCGCGCTGCTCGTCCCAGGTCCCCTCGGCCAGCTGGTACGGGGCGTACTGGACGAAACAAGCCATCACGTGCCTGCCCGGCGGTGCGACCGACGGGTCGAGCACGCTCGGAAAGCCGATGTCGACGTACGGCTCGCGGCTGAAGCGTCCGCCCACGGCGTCGTGGTAGGCGCGCTCCAGGTAGTCGACCGACGGCGAGATGGAGACCATGCCGCGGTAGTGATCGGTCGTGCCTCGCGGCAGGCAGCTGAACGTGGGCAGCCCGGCCAGCGCAAAGTTGACCTTGGCCGACGACCCGCGGAAGACGTAGCCCGCGACGGCAGCCGATTCTCCGGCCGTCAGCGTGCCCGGCTCGAGCAGGTCGCGCAGCGTCACGCGCACGTCGGCGTTCGAGATGACCGCGCGCGCGGCCACTTCCTCACCGGATTCCAGCACGACTCCGGTCGCGCGCCCGTCACTCGTGCTGATGCGCGCCACCGGCGCGTTGGTGCGCAACTGCGCGCCGGCCTCGCGCGCCGCCGCCGCGATCGCCGCCGACACTGCACCGGTGCCACCCACCGGCAGTGCCCAGGCGCGATACTCGCCGTCGATCTGGCCCAGGTAATGGTGGAACAGCACGTACGCCGAGCCGGGCGAGCGCGGTCCGAGGAACGTGCCGATGATCCCCGACGCGGCGAGCGTGGCACGCAGCGGCTCGGTCTCGAACCACTGGCCGACGAAGTCAGCCGAGCTCATCGTCAGCAACTGCCTGAAGGTCGCCCGCTGCCGAGGTGGCAGGCGACGGAAACGGCGGCGCAGGTCAGCCAGGCTGGGCGGGGCGTCGAGCAGTGGCTCGGCAAAGCGCGCCATGTTGGTCATGAGTTGCGAGTAGTCGTCGTACGCCGCTGCGTCGCTGGGCGACCAGCGTCGCAGCTCGCGCTGGGTCCGTTCGTGATCATCGACGCGCCACAGGTAGCCGTCGTCGAGCGGCGTCAGCGTGCCATCCACCTTCAGCAACCTAAGCCCGTGACGTGCCAGTTCCAGCTCGCGCATGATCCGCGGCCGGAGCAGGCTGACGACATACGAAGCCACGCTGAACTTGAAGCCGGGGAATACCTCCTCGGTCACCGCGGCGCCACCCAGGACGTGACGGCGCTCGAGCACCACTACCTTCCGCCCGGCCCGGGCGAGGTACGCCGCGCAGACCAGGCCGTTGTGGCCGCCGCCGACGATCACAGCGTCGTACTGCTCCGGAGCGTTTCCCCTCATGCTTGCCATACCATGCCGCGCTCAGTGTCCAACTCCTGCGCACCCCACGCTCGATCCCAGTGCGCCGTGTGCCACTTCCGCGCCAGGAACGTGAGCTCGGACGGGTTTCGTCTGCGCGGGCGCCCAAACCCTGCAGCTTTCGGTGTCAGGAGCGGATTCGGCGATGGAATAGCGATGGAATCTGGCCGCCAGGGAAGAATCCCGTCCAACCTCCGACCCTGCAGCGGAATCAGCGCCGAGCAACTCCGACGAACGGCGGCGGCGGCGCATCCTCCGCACGGGTCGGCAACCCGGGTGGCCGATCTCGCGTCTCAAGGACAAACAGCGCGTAAGTTGAGGGTCCCGCAATGAAGAACTTGAAGGTCGCCGTCGCCCTGCTCATCGTCGCCACGCTGGGCGGTTGCTCGCAGATCGGCGCCGGGCCGACGCCCAACCCATCGGCGCCACCCTCAGCGACGCCACGCAGCAGCCGGCAGTACCCACGTCCCCGCCGCTCGCGAACATCCAGCTGGCGCGCTCGGACGTCGCGCGGGCTGCGGCCGATCCGGCGCTGGCCGGCCCTGCCGCGACGGCCATCAACGCCTTCGGGTTCGACCTCTATCGCGCGTTGCTGGCCCAGGATGCCACCGTCCGACGCGGTCATCTCGCCGGCCAGCGTGGCCATCGCGCTGGCCATGGCCAGGCTCGGCGCAAAGCGGCGAAACCGCCACGCAGATGGACAGCGTGCTCGGTTCGCTGGGCGCCCAGCCGGACGCGATCAACGCCCTCGACCAGGCGCTCGCGACGCGCAGCGGCAGCTTCCTGGACAACATGAGCAATCCGCAGGACGTGACCCTATCGATCGCCAACGCGCCGTTCGCCCAGGTTGACGAGCAGTGGCAGCAGCCGTTCCTCGACGCGCTCGCGCAGAGTTTCGGCGCCGGGCTGCGGCTGGTCGACTTCCGGACCGATCCCGACGCCGCGCGCCAACTCATCAACGGCTGGGTGAACGACCAGACCAACCAGCGCATCCCGCAACTGCTCGACCAGGGCGCGCTCACCCCGATGACGCGGCTGGTGCTGGTCAACGCCATCTACCTCAAGGCTCCGTGGCTCACCCCATTCGAGGCGGAGATGACCAAGCCGGGCACCTTTACGCGGCTCGACGGCTCCACCGTCCAGTTGCCGATGATGGCCACCCAGGAAGGGCTTCTTTACGCCAGCGGCCAGGGCTGGCAGGCGGTCGAGCTGCCCTACGTCGGCAACCAGCTGGCGATGGACCTCATCGTCCCCGACGACATCGCCGCCTACACGCAGAGCCTGACAGCGGACTCGTTCGCGCAGTTGACCGCGGCGCTGTCAACGAATGAAGTCATCCTGACGATGCCGCGCTTCTCGGCCGAGACCAAGGCCGACCTGGCCGATCTCCTCTCCGCCATGGGCATGCCACTCGCGTTCGACCCCTACCAGGCCGACTTCAGTGGCATGACAACCCAGGATCAGCTGTTCATAACGCATGTCATCCACCAGGCCAACATCAGCGTCGACGAGAAAGGCACCGAGGCGGCCGCAGCCACCGCGGTGACGATGGACGCCGCGGCGGCACCCGCCGAGCCTGTCCACATGAACGTCGATCGGCCATTCCTGTTCGCGTTGCGTGACACGCAGACCGGCGCGATCCTGTTCCTGGGCCAGGTCGTCAACCCGTCGGCGTGATCGCCTCAGGGCGCATGCCGGGGCCTATGGACGGAGGGTGCCGGAGAACACCTGCCATGCCAGGAGCGACTTCGCGATCAGGCTGAAGAGCATGTACGCACGCTCGCCGTACAGATAGTCGCGCCAGCGGCCGATCCTGCCGTACTGCAGGACCATGTTGATGGCGAAGACGTTGAAGCTGACGAAGAGCGAGACGTAGATGAAGAACACGAACGTCGGAATTGCCGCGGCACCGGGCGCCGTGGCGGCCGTTACCAGCGCGGCGGTGATCACGATCCACGGCACCGCGCCCATGATGCAGCCAAACACGAAGTGCAGCCATTGCGGGCGTGGGCGGCCCTCGTTGGCCGCCTCCATGCTCCAACCGAACAGGATCATGCCGACGTTGGCGCCAAAGACGGCGATCAGCGTGCCGATCTCCTGGATGCCGGTCAGGCTGGCGATGACCACGATCATCACGCTCGATGAAAGCGAATACTCGATCCAGCGGGCCGGGTTCTGACCGCGCGCGAGGTGCCGCTCGTACCAGCCGCGGAAGGGAAATGCCACCGAGAAGTGGGCGACGGCGCTGAGCAGGAAGAAGAGCGCCACGGCGAAGCCGATCGGGTAGTCGAACAGCACCGTCTGAGCGACGCTCATGGTCCGCGTGACCTGGTCGAACGACAGGTACGAACTCACGACGGGCGCCGTTGCGAGCGGGTCTTTCAGGAACGAGGCCCAAACCATGATCAGGAACTGGACGAAGTGAAGGACCGCGAGGACGGTGTTCCAGCGCCGTAAAGAGGCGGCGCGGGCCGGCTCGATCGCCGGCGACGGCGGAGTTGATGCTGCGAGGTCGGACATCGATGATCTCCCTGCTATGGCAACGAACTCCGCGATCCGAGGGCGGACCTGACTGCCTGGACCGCAGATATGGCGTCGTCGGGCAGCACCATTGCAGGCTCGAACGACGATAGGTTCACGGTGGCTGCGGCGCGGCCACCGAGGGCGATGACAACCCGAGGATTGGCAGCCCGGATGGCGTGGGCGACTCTCTCCGCCGGGTCCACGTCCGACGCGATCACAGCCCCGATCACCGCGGCGGCGGCCGAGGTCCGCTTGACCGCGTCGAGCCAGTCCTGTATGGGCAGATCGGCGCCCAGGTAGCGGATCGCCATGCCGGCGCGCCTGGCCGTGGTTGCGAAGGACAGGGCACCAAGGTCGTGGCGCGCTCCGGGAGGCAGTCCCACCAGGACCACCTGCCCGCCGTCACCCGGGCGGCCTGCGGCCATGAAGGCGGCCCCCAGGCGCCGTTGGACCGCACCCGCGGCCGCGTGCTCGGCCGCGATGTCGATGCGACCCTCCTGCCAAGCCGTGCCGAGTGTGACCAGAGCGGGCATGACGAGATCGGCAGTGACTCGTTCGAATGATCCGCGAGCGAACATGGCGTCCAGGATGCGCTCGAGTTCCGGCTCATCGAGGTCCTGTGCCGCAGCAACGAACGCGTCAGCCAGGTCTTCCTGGACGACGGCCGACCGCGCGAACGTTGCTAGGTCGGGCTCGCGGGCAGCGCCGATCAACTCGCCGACCGCGGTGTCGTCGAGATCGCGGATGCGCGCCGCGGCCGTGCTCGGCGCCCAGCCACCGTCGATCAGCCGGCGCATGGCGCGCAACCGGTCGATCGCCGTGTCGTCGTAGAGCCGATAGCCCGAGTCGGTGCGCGCCGGCCTGACGACCTCGTAACGTCGTTCCCAGGCGCGGAGAAGCTGCACGGAGACGCCGGACTTGGCCGACGCCTGCTTGATCGTGTACATCGTGTGTCGAACGATAGCACATACAAAGCCTTGACAGAAGGGCTGCCGAGCATGACACTTGGACAAACACCGGACATGCGTTACCACGCACGGGTCAGTTCAAGAGGTCCAAATGGCCACCACACACCGCGTATCGGCCAGCCAGTTCGTTGCCCGCCCAGTCGAGGAGGTGTTCGCCTTCTTCGCCGAGCCGCGCAACCTGGCGCGACTTACGCCAGCCTCGATGGGCTTCGAGTTCCTCAGTGACGACTTCGAGATGCGCGCGGGCCTGGAGATCGAATACCGCCTCCGTCCGCTCTTCGGCGTGCCGGCCAAGTGGCGGACGCTCATCACCGAGTACGACGCGCCGCACAGTTTTGCCGACGTGCAATTGTCCGGGCCCTACCGCCGCTGGGATCACCGCCACACGTTCAGCGCGGTCCAGGGCGGAACCCTCGTCGAGGACAAAGTCGAATACGAGATGCCACTCGGCCCGCTGGGCGCCATCGGCCACAGCTGGCTCGTGCGCAACGAGCTCGGGCGGATCTTCCGCTATCGGGCGCGCGCCATCGAGAGCATCTTCGAGCGGCCGATCGACAATCCTGCGCCGCGGACAGTGGCCGTCGTCGGCGGCACGGGCTTCGTCGGCGGGGCCATCGCGCGCGAGCTGTTCCGCCGCGGCGACACGGTCGTCGTACTGTCACGGCGCGGCGAGGACGGACGCGGCGAGCTGCCCGATGGCATCGAGATCAGGCGGGCAGACGTGACCCTGCGCGATGGGAACCTCGAGGCTGCGCTGACCGGCGTGGACGATCTCGTCATCTCGCTCGCCTTCGAGAACCTGCCGGTAGAGGCGCCGCGCCGCGGCCGTACCTTCCAGCAGGTCGACGCCGACGGCACCGAGCGCCTGGTCGACGCCGCGCGCGCGATTGGTGTGGAGCGTCTCGTATACATGTCCGGGGCCGGTGCGGCGCCCCGGGCGGACCGCCAGTGGTTCCGCGCCAAGTGGCGCGCAGAGGGAGCGATCAAGACCAGCACGCTGGGCTGGACGATCATCCGGCCGACCTGGGTGTACGGCCCCGGCGATGTGTCTCTCAACCGATTTATCGGCTTCGCGCGCAGGCTGCATTTCGTGCCCATGACCAACCTCGGCCGCCAGCTGATGGCCCCGGTCTTCATCGACGACGTCGCCAACCTCGTGGCCGACGCGCTGCGCGACCCACGGGCCAACGGGCAGATCTTCGAGATCGGCGGACCGGAAACGATGTCGATGCGCGAAGTCATCCGCCGCGCCCTCGCCGTGGCCAGAATTTCAAGACCGATCGTGCCCGGCCCGGCACCGCTCATCAAGCTCGCCGTTCTGCCCCTGCTGGCGTTGCCCGAGCCGCCGCTAACGCCCGACGCGGTCGATTTCATCAACCAGCCGGCGAAGGTCGACCTCGCGCCGCTGCTGGAACGCATGCCGCGGCGCCTGACGCCGTTCAGCGAGGGCCTGGCGACCTATCTCAAGCCCGGCTCCGGGCCGGGCAGCCTGCACTTCGACGAGCCGGATCAGCCGACCGCTGGCACGGCGCTCGAGATGAGGCGCGGGTCGACTCCGTAGACCTCGCGCACGCGCGCCGGGGCGAGCACCTCGGCCGGCGGACCGTCGGCCACCAACCGTCCGCCGTCGAGCAGAAGGAGCCGGCCGAAGAAGTGCGTGGCCAGCGCAATGTCATGCAGGACGGCAAGGACCGTGACGCCGTCGCGCGTCGACAGGTCGCGCAGGAGCTCCATTACCGCGACCTGATGGCGCAAGTCGAGGTGGACCGTTGGCTCGTCGAGCAGCAGCAAGCGTGGCCGTTGTGCAACCGCCATGGCCAGAATGACCAGCTGGCGCTCGCCGAGAGACAGCTCGCGCACGTCGCGTCCGCGCAGGTCGCCGATGCCGACGCGTTCGATGGCCACATCGACCGCCTTTCGGTCTGCCGGGCGTGGCCCGAACAACGGATGCTCGAACGGCACGCGGCCGAGCGCGACCAGCTCCTCGACGCGCAGCGGAAAGGCGATGACCAGTTGGCCGGGGACGACGGCAAGCTGTCGCGCGAGGCCGGTGCGATCGAACTCGGCACGTGGGCGGCCGTCGATCAGCACCCGGCCGACGTGACGCGGCGGCAGTCCCGGTGATGCAGCGCAGCAGGCTCGACTTGCCCGCGCCGTTGGGCCCGATCAGCGCCGCCATCTCGCCGGGCTCGAGGCACGCGTTGACGTCGCGCAGCACCGGGCCGCGGCCGTAGTCGAGGCCGACGCCGGCGAGTTCCAGCCGGGCGCTCACAGCTCGTAGCCGCTGCGCTGCTGGCGCAGCAGGTAGAGGAAGAAGGGCGCCCCGACCACGGCCGTGACGATGCCCACCGGCAGTTCGCCGGGCAGACGCGCAGCCAGGTCGGCAAGCGCCATGAAGCACGCCCCCCAGATCGCCGAAAGCGGCAGTAGCCGGCGCGCATTCGGTCCCACCACCAGGCGCACGAGATGCGGCACGACCAGGCCGACGAAACCGATCAGGCCGCTCATGGCCACCGCGGCGGCGGTGACGAGGCTGGCCGCGCCGAGCAGCAGCAGACGCTCGCGGCGGACGTCCAGGCCCAGGTGCGCGGCCGTTTCCTCGCCCAGCAACAACGCGTTGAGCGAGCGAGTGCGGGCGAGGATCACGATCGAGCCCAAAGCGATGAGCGGCAAGCCCCACGCGACCTGTGGCCACGACGACAGCGAGAACGAGCCGAGCAGGTAGAAGAAGATCTGGCGCAGCGTATTGCCGGACAGGTACATCGTCAGCGCCAGGCCCGCGGCGAGCAGCGAGCCGATCGCGTAGCCGGTCAGCAGCACCGATGTGAGCGAGCTCAGCGCGCCGAGCCGCGACGCCCGATAGACGACGGCGACGGCCAGCAGCGCGCCGGCGAAGGCGAAGGCGTTGACCAGGCCCAGCCCCAGCACGACCAGTTGGATGGGAAGCAGCAGTGCGATAGCGGCTCCAAGCGCCGCGCCGCTGGCCGTGCCCAGAACGTAGGGATCGGCAAGCGGGTTGCGCAGCAGTCCCTGGAAGGTGACGCCGGCCACGGACAGGCCGGCGCCGACGGCCATCGCTTCCAACACGCGCGGCAGGCGCAGCTCGAGGATGATCGTTTGGGCCGAGGCCGGCCAGCTCACGTCGGCCGGCACGCCCAGCAGGCGGTGGCCCAGGATAGCCAGCGTTTCCGGCCATGGGACGGCGACCGTGCCCAGCGCGACGCCTGCCAGCAGCAGCACGGCCAGGCCGACCAGGCCGGCCAGTCCGACGGCCAGCGGCCGATGGCGCAGCCGTTCCAGCCGGCTCGCGCGCACTGCCGGACGCCGGACCACCGCCGTGCCAGTGGTCACGGCGAGGGGCTCGCCTGCGCTGTGCAGTAACTCGTGGCGCCGGCCGGCGGGTCAACGACCGCATCCGGATGAATAGCCAGGGCCAGCGCGGCGAGCCCCTCGCCCAGTCGCGGCCCCGGCCGCGTGACGATGACATCGTCGATGGGCACGATGGCGTCGTCCTCGACCGCCGTCATGGAGTCCCAGCCGGGGCGCGCAGTAACGTCGGCCGGACACGTGCCGTAGGCGGCATCGCCCAGCACGATCAACTGCGGATCCTGGGCGACCAGGCTCTCGAGCGAGATACTGAACACGGCCGGGTTACCGGTGGTGACCGGGTCGCCGCCGGCCGCGCTGACCATGTCGGCGACGAAGGAGTCGGTCGCCGGTCCGTAGATGTCGGGCTGGTAGCCGATCTCGTAGAAGACGCGCGGCCTGTCGAGCGGCGCGACAGCCGCCTTGACGCCGTCGATGCGCACCTGCATGTCGCTCGCGAGCTGGTCGGCCTGCGCCTCGGCGCCCAGCGCTCGACCCACCAGGCGGATGTCGGCCAGCACTCCGTTCACGCTCGCCGCGTAGAGCACGAGCACCGGGAAGCCAAGCTGGCGCAGCCGGGCGACGTCGGTCGCGGCGGTGAAGCCGTTGCCGCCGGCCAGTACCAGGTCGGGTGCAATGGCGACCACCTGCTCGATAACCACGCCGTTGAAGCTGGCCACCGCCGGCACCGCGGCGGCCGCGGGCGGGTAATCGTCCGACTGGGTGCGCCCTTTCAGCCGATCGCCGGCGCCCAGGGCGAACACCAGTTCGGTGGTTGCGGGAGTGAGACTGACGATGCGTTGCGGGGGCGCCGGCAGGACCACCGTTGTGCCTTCGTCGTCGGTGACCGAACGCGGAAAGGCGGCCGCGGGCGCAGGCGTGACGGTCGCGGTCGGCCCTAGTGTGGCGGTCGGCTGCACGGCCGCGGTCGGCCCTGGTGTGGCGGTCGGCTGCACCGCCGCGGCCGGCGCGCATGCGCCGAGCAGGCAGGCAACCATGATGGTGGCGACAAGCAGAGGCCCCTTCCACGGGCTGTCGGAAGGGACCTGAGGACTGTTCGTGCGCACGGTGCGTTTCCCTTTCTCGCGAAGGAAATAGGCACGACCGTGAGCCCGGCGACCGGACTTTCGACGCCCCGTGGACGCCGATCACCGTAGCGGGACTGTGCCGGATTCGCACCGGCTTCGCGGGTCCCACGGCCAGATTTTCTGTTGGCGCGCCCAGTGTACGCCGCGTCATCGCTGACCATGCCGCCGGGCCGATCGCCAGGTGAGCGGCGCGTAAGTCACCGATAAGCCACTCGCCCGATGATGACCGCCAGTCAGTCGTGCCGCCCGCCGGCGACCAGACCCGCCGGAGGAGGTAACGCATGGTTAGCGCCGCATGGGGCGCACGCTTCGTCTCAGCCTGGAGGTGCCGAGTGCCGCTTATCGCCGCCGCCGTCGCCCTTCCCGCTCGCCGGCATTGGCGCACAGCTTCGCCGGGGGAGCCCTGGTGCCGGCGGCGTTGGCAGCGCACGTGGCGGCAGGCAACGCGTGCGCCAGTCTCAGCGCCGCGGTCGCAGGCAGGGCGGCGGCACACCGCCCGGCCGGACGCGCGGCGCACGTCGCGGTCGGTCTGCAACTGAACCGGTCAGGCGAATTGATCGGCCACCTGCTCGACCTGACCACGTCGCGCGGGGAGACTGAGGCAGTCGCGTTGCCGCCTGAATCCGCGATCAGCGCCCCGCTGGGCAGCGTCGTCGTCTACACCAGCGCGCCGGGAAATGGCCCGTCGGAGGTCCACGCCGTCAGCCTGGAAACAGGCTGCGACACCCGCCTCGCACTGCGGCCCGACATCGCACGCAGCGCCGTGCTCGATCCTGACGGCACGGCGGTCTATGTCCACGCCGTCAGCCGCGCGGACAGGAGCGACGCCGGCGTGACCAGGATCGAACTCGACAGCGGCCGGCAGGAACTGGTCGTGCCACCGCTGCCGCCGTCCGATGAGTTCGGGCCCACGTTTGGCACGGAGCTGCACTGGAGCACCACGGGCGCCGCGCTGGCCGTCCAGTCGTGCGGCATGAGCGACTGCCGGACGCGCGTGCTGGACGTCGGCAGCGGCACCGTCGCAACCTTCGACGCGCCCGGCCGGGGCGAGTTCATCGGCCTGACACCGGCTCACCTGATCAGCTACGCGGACTGTTCCGGGCTGCCGTGCGACGTGCTCAGTACGGACCTGGCCAGCCGGGAGACGACCTTGGTCGCCACCGACGCCGACTCGGCCGCGCTCGAGACAGATGACCCGGGGCATCCGCTGCTGCACATCGAGTCCACCGCCGGCATCGTGGAGGTGGTCCAGTGAAGCCGACCGCGAGAACACGTTGGGGCATTGCGGCGGCAACCGTGCTCGCCATGAGCAGTGTGTTCGCTCAGCCAGTCGGGGCCGCCCAGCCAACCCCGGCGGGTGGCAACCTGTGGCACGCCAACCAGAGCGTCGGCTTCCGCTGGCGAAGTGACGCCGTTCCGCCACGCTGGGCACAGGCAGCGATGCTCGCCGCGGCGTCCGACTCGAACGCCAGCCGGGCCTCGCGGGCGGCCGTATTCAATGAAGACGACGGCGCCTCGAGCTGGCTGGCGTACACGGTCGACCTGCCCGGAGATTGGGCGATCGGCTACACGGTCAGCAACGCGCCTCACTCGTTCAACATCCGCATCCGCCCGCAGGGCACCGTGCTCGACTGGGGAACCCTGCGCTGGTGCGAGTTCTATACGTCGCCGCCAAAGGGCTGTTACGACATGGAGATGGTCACGCTCCACGAGTTCGGCCATGCCCAGTCGCTGGCACACGCCGACGAAAGCAAGGTGGATGATTTCGTCGACACCGTCATGCACGCCACGGTTCACGCCAAGGCCAAGGTTGGCTGGCAGATGCACGCGTTCGGACGTTGCGACATCGCCCGGCTGCAGATCCGCTACCTGCCGCTCACGACGCGGACTCTGTACTCGACCTGCCTAGACCTGCCAACCATGCTCACGCTCGACGGGCTGACTGCGGGCACCGTGCCCGGCGGAGTGCGCGTCGCCTTCACGGCTCAACTGAGCGTGGCCACAGCTGCGCCGTATTCCAACCTCGCCGGCGAGAGAGCTAGCGGCCGCCGGGTCGTGCTTCAACGCCGGCTGCCCGGTGAGGCATGGGCCGCCGTCGCGACCATGACGCCGTATGGCGATGACAGCGGCCGTTACTGGGCCACGCTCACCGTCGATGATGCGTACGACTGGCGGGCGGTCTTCGCCGACCCCACTGGCGAGGGCCTGGCGGGTTCAGCGTCCGCCGTCCTGCGTATTTACGTCAGCACCACATGTGCAGAAACTGCGGGCGCGACAAAGGCGCGCCCGCACATGCCCGCGTGTTAGGGGAGGCCGTCCAATGAACCCGGCACGTCTCTTGGCACCGTCCATGCGGCTCGCCTGTCTGACCCTCATCGCAGCCTGCTCAGCGATGCCGGCTACGCCGCCAACAATGTCCGTCCAACCGGCCACCGACTCGCCGGCGCCTGGCCAGAGCGATATGCCCACGATCCAGCCAGCCGCCCCACCACCGCGCCGATGACAACGAACCCGTCGTCAATCGAACAGACCGCCCCACCGACACTCGGCTCGACGGCATCTGCCCCGCCGCTCGCCCAGCTGATCGCCGGCGGCGCGGCGGGCATCGACGGTATGCCGGGCAGCTGGTGCTACGGCGCGACGTGCCTTGACGCCCCGCCGCCGGCCAAGGGCGATCTACCGCAGGTAAGCCAGGCCGGCGGCGGCGCGCCGCTGACCGTGGTCATGCCCAGCGACGCACCGTTCGTGCATTGGCGCGCCTGGTATGCCACCACGGCCGACGGCGAGCCGACAGTGCTCGGCGAGGGCGGCTCGATCTACGACATCGACGCGCCGCCGGCCACCCCCTACCAGGAACTCACCAGCGCAACCTTCGGCCCTCCCGCCGGCGGCGACTGGGTACTCGGTGTCGATGTGGGGTTCGACGGCGACCACGCTGGCGACGCCCACTACTACTGGCGCGTCGTGGTGCCCTGACGACCGTGCCGGTAAGCGAAGAGGCCGGGCCCGCTGGGCCCGGCCTCTTCTGCTGCGCAGGAACGGCGCTGCCTACGCCGTAGCGGGCTCCGCGACCATCGCCTCGGGCGCGCCGAAGAAACTGGTCTGGGCGTCCTCGGGCAGCATCTCGCCCAGGATCTTCTGCAGCGCCAGGACGTGGACGCACGTCTTCCAGCTCTCGAAGTAGTGGCAGGTGCAATGCCAGCGGCCGGCGTCGAGGGACACGCGATGCGTGTCGTTATCGCCACGGAAGGTGAGCGACAGCTCGTCGATCGAAATTCGGTCGAGCTCACGCGCGTAGCGATTGGCCTTCTCGATCTTGCCGATCACGCTCGAATGCATTGGGCAACCTCCGCGGGATGCACTGCATCCCGTCCCTGTATGCCCGGAGCCGGCGACCGCTCGAGCCGTCGGAGCCGAGCGATGATTAGCCAGACTACATCACCGGCAGGTCCGCGTCAGTCCCCCCATTGGACTCAGTTGAGTCGGTCTCGTCGTACCCGTTCATAACGCTCTTGACCATCGTCAGGACCTCGGTCAGGGACGGGTCCTCGCCGTACAGCAGGCCCAGGTAGACGCTGGCGAAGTCGCCCAGGCTGATCGCCGTGCATGCCTCGGCGAAGGGTGACGGTCCGGCAAACGACAGCACCTCATGGCTGATGCCGGCGTCGCCCAGCAGTTTTGCCGACAGATCCAATCGGCGCGCATTGCGTGGGTGGTCGTGGCTGCCGGCCAGCAGGCATACGAAGAGCTGGTCGCGCAGCGTGTCCGGCTGCGCATAGCCGACGACCGCGTTGTGGAGCGCCTCGGGCACCTCCTCGGCAGCCGCGGCCGACTTGGAGTTCTCGTTGAACTGCGTCTTCCAGCGCCGCGCCACGGCTGCCAGCGACCCAGACGCCTCGATCACGGGGAGGCGGTCGAGCAGCGACCAGGCCAGCTGCTTGGCCGGGTTGTCGGCAGTCGCGATGTCTGGCCCGTACGCGGCGGCCGCCGCCCGTGCGGCGTCGACGGCCTGCTCCAGTTCGCCATCGTCGATGGCCAGGAAACCGGCTCGCTCGAGCAGGCCGGTAAACAGCGCCAGCGTGTAGCCGAGCGACGCCCGCGGCGGCGTTTCGTTGGGGAAGAGCAGGCGCGGCAGGTCGACGCTCCTGGCCACTTCGCCGATCGGCCCGCCGGTGGTGATGACTGCCACCGGGCAGCGCCGTTCGAGCGCGGTCGCCAACGCGGCGATGGTCTCCTCGGTGGCGCCGCTGTGCGAGATGGCCACGACCATCGTCCGATCGGTGACCCATTCGGGCAAGGCGTAGTCACGCACCGAGATGACCGGCACCTGTAATCGGTCGGCAAAGATGCCACGCGCCAGGTCGGCGCACACGGCCGAACCGCCCATGCCCAGCACGGCCACGGAGGCGGCGTTGCGGTGAGTGTCGGACAAAGCCAGTGCGCGGCTGATTGCCCAGCCCCGGCCGAGTTGATCGGCAAAGTGCGCCGCATGGCCGAGCATGCCGCTCGGGTCACGGCGCCTGACCACTGCCGTCTGGTCGAGCATAGCTTCGGGGTGGGAGGCCATAGCCGGCCGTCAGCTCTCGCCGCGGACGAGCGTCGATCCCTCGGCCAGGATCGCGTCGCGCAACTGCGCGCTGGTCGCCTCGGCGTAGACGCGCACGAGCGGCTCGGTGCCGCTGAAGCGGACCAGCAACCAAGAGCCGTCGTCGAGCCAGAACTTGAACCCGTCGTTCGTCGTCAGGGCATCGGTGCGCACCACGCCGTGACCGCCGATCGCGGTCGGTGCCTGCGCCTGCAGTTCGACCAGCAGCCGCTCCTTGAGCGCGGGGTAGGCGGCGCGGTCGACGTGCACGTCGGTGCGCAGGTAGAAGGATGGACCGGCAATCTCGTGCAGGTGCGCGACGGCGGCCGAAACCGGCCAGCGACCCGCCTCACGCTCGTGCATGAACAGGTCGAGCAGCAGCAGGTCGGCATAGACGCCGTCGCGCTCAGGCAGGTGCATGCCAAAGCCGTAACCGCCCGATTCCTCGCCACCCATCATCGCCCCGGTCTCGAGCATCTTGGGGCCGACGTACTTGAAACCGACGGGCGTCTCGAAGACCGGCACGTTGTACAGCTTGCCCAGCCGGCCGACCATCGACGTCTCGTTAACGGTCGAGACGACCGGTTCACGCAGGCCGCGATATTCGAGCAGGTAGTACATCAGCAGGCCCATGACCTGCAGCTGGTGGATGAAAACGCCGCGTTCGTCAGCGGCCCCGGCGCGATCGGCATCGCCGTCGAGCAACAGACCGACGTCGTAACCCCCGCCGGCCAGGATGCCCAGCGCCTCGTTGATGTTCGGCTGGATGGGCTCGGGGTTGACGCCGCCGAAATATGGGTTGCGTTCTGAGTGGATCTCACGCACCTTGATCCGGCCGCCCCCGAGCAGGCGCGGAATCCAACCGGCGCCGGACCCCCACATGGGCTCGACGAGGACGCTCATGTCGGCCTGCCGCAACCGGTCCAGGTCGACCGTTCGCCCGGCGTAGACGCGATAGCTGTCGAACGGGTCGAACGTCTCGACCATCCCGGCGGCCTCGCCGTCGGCGAACGGGCGGGTCGCCGGCGTCGTCGCGGCCCGGCCACGGATCGTGCTCTCGAGCGTCGTCAGGATGGCCGGTCCCGCGGCGGCGCCGCTGTCCGACTTGACTTTGAAGCCGTTGTCGGTCCACGGATTGTGCGAGGCGGTGATCATGATGCCGCACGCCGCTTTGCGCTCGAGCACCTCGAAGGAGACCATCTGGGTCGGAATTGGCGCGCTGGCGAAGCGCACGCCGATGCCATGGGCGAGCAGCACTTCCGCGGCCGCCTGGGCGAAGAACTCGCTGGCGAAGCGGCGGTCGTAGCCGACGACCACACCCTGCGCGATGGTGCCCGAACTGGCCACGAACTCGGCCACCCCTTCGGCGCAGCGGCGGACGTTGTCGTAGGTGTACTCGTCCGCGACGCGGGCCCGCCAGCCGTCGGTGCCGAAGACGATCGGCGGCAACGGCGCCGCGCTGGGCTCGACCGGCGAAGTCATCTACTCACCTCTACTGCAACTGGCTCACGCGACCAGGCATTCACGCGCGCCAACATCTGTTCCAGCACATCGGCATGTTGCCGCGCGCCGGGCAAGAGCGCCATCGGCCGCGGCGAGCTCAAACGCACCGGACCACCATCGAGCGCCAGTTGGCCGTCGTCGGTGCGTCGCACCACTACGTCAGCTGCACCGACATCGACCGACTCGCCCTCGGGCACCACGCGCGCATCTCCCGTGTAGTTGCCGGCGATGGCATGCACCAGCGCCGACCAACTGCCCACGTCCGACCAGCCCACGTCCATTGCCGCCATGACCACCTCGCCGTCAGCCGCCGCCGGCTCCATCACGGCGTAGTCGATCGAGGGCGCCTCGATGCCCTCGTAGGCGACGCGGAGATCGGCCGCTGAGCCGGCGCGACCGCCAAGCTTGGCGACGAGGTCCGTGTACCGCTCCAGCACGGCCCGGAACGCCCGGCGACGGGCCATGAAGATGCCCGCGTTCCACGCTACGCCCGGACTTTCGAACAACACCTTCGCGCGGGCCGGGTCCGGTTTCTCGACGAAGGCCTTCAGCACGTTGGCGTGAAGCCGTTGCGACTGTGCTCGCGCGGCATCGGGTACGAGGTAGCCGTATTGCGTCGCGGGTCCGGTTGGCCTGCGCGCCGAGCGTGACGATCGGCGATTCGATACCGAGTGCGCCGTGTGCCAGTTCGTCCCGAGCATCGCGCAGCACCGCGCGGAAGAGCGGCTCATCCGCGATCAGGTGGTCGGCCGGCAGGATGACCATGACGTCATCGTCGGGCCGCTCGATCGCCAGCGTGGCCAGTGCGATCGCCGCCGCGGTGTTCCGGCCGAATGGCTCTGAAATGACGGCGACCTGTGGTGCCTGGGCGCGGACGAACCTCTCGTAGCGCTGGTCGGCGACGACCGTAAGGTCGGCCGTGGTGAGGTCCAGCTCATCGCCGTCGGTCAGCCGGGCGACCGTCTTCTGCAGCAGGCTGCGCCCGTTGGCCAGCAGCGGCACGAAGGGCTTGGGCCGGTCAGGATCGCTCAGCGGCCACAGCCGCGTACCGCCGCCGCCGGCCAGGATGACGGCGTACATGGCGGCCTGGCTGCGCGGGCTGGTCACCCGGCCACGGTGGCGACGGCATCTGGCTCAGGTAGCTTGATGCCGGCATCGTCCGCCAACGCCGCCGCGCGATCGGTCCGCTCCCACGGCAGATCCAGCTCGGGCCGGCCGAAATGACCGTACGAGGCTGTCTGGCGATAGATCGGCCGGCGCAGGTCGAGTGCCTCGATGATCGCGCCGGGGCGCAGGTCGAAGTGGTGATCGATCAGGCCCAGGATGCGCTCGTCGTCGATCTTGCCCGTGCCGAAGGTCTCGATCGAGACCGACACCGGATGGGCGATGCCGATAGCGTAGCTGAGCTCGATCTCGAAGCGATCGGCGAGCCCCGCCGCGACCACGTTCTTGGCCACCCAGCGGGCGGCGTAGGCACCGGAGCGGTCCACCTTGGACGGGTCCTTGCCGCTGAAGCAGCCGCCGCCGTGGCGGGCCATGCCGCCGTACGTGTCGACGATGATCTTGCGGCCGGTCAGGCCGGCGTCGCCCATCGGCCCGCCGATGACGAAGCGGCCGGTCGGATTGACGTGGATCTTGGGCTCGACGTGGCGCAGCTCGAGCGGGATGACCGGCTTGACGACCATCTCGATGATGTCGTCGCGCAGCCGGTCGTTGGCCACCTCGTCGTCGTGCTGCGCGGCGATGACCACCGTGCGCACCGCAACCGGCCGGCCGCGGCTGTATTCGACGGTCACCTGTGATTTGCCGTCCGGGCGCAGGTAATCGAGCATGCCTTCCTTGCGCACATGGCTCAGCCGCTGGACCAGCCGGTGGGCCAGCGTGATCGGCAAGGGCATCAGTTCGGGAGTCTCGCGGCAGGCGAAGCCGAACATCATGCCCTGGTCGCCGGCGCCCTGGTCGTGGACCTCGCTGCCACGGGTCTCGAGCGCGTCGCTCACGCCACGGCTGATGTCGGGCGACTGCTCGTGGATCGACACCAGCGTCCCGCACGTGCGGTAGTCGAAGCCGAAGGCCGCATCGGTATAGCCGATGGCGCGCACGGTGTCGCGAATGACCTCCTGGAAATCGACGTAGGTGTTGGTCGTGATCTCGCCGAGCACCATCACCGTGCCGGTCGTGGTGGCCGTCTCACAGGCCACGTGCGCGGCGGGATCGTTGCGCAGGATGGCGTCCAGGATGGCGTCCGAGATCTGGTCACACATCTTGTCCGGGTGGCCCTCGGTGACCGACTCGGAAGTGAACAGGTATCCCTCGTCGTCGACGATGCTGGTCATTTCTCAGGTCCCTTCCTGCCACGAGGCGACGTAGCGCAGCTGTTCGGGCGTCATCACGTCGATCTTGACCTCGAGCGCCTCGAGCTTGAGCCGAGCGACCTCGCGGTCGATGTCGGCCGGCACGGTGTAAACCTGCGCCGCCAGATCGTCGTGATGCTTGGATACGTACTCGGCCGACAGCGCCTGGTTGGCAAAGCTCATGTCCATCACGGCCGCCGGATGGCCTTCCGCCGCGGCCAGGTTGACGAGACGCCCCTCGGCGATGACGTACAGCCTGCGGTCGCCCAGGTCGTACTCCTGGACATCGCGGCGCACCTGGCGGATACGGCCCTCGCTCAACTTATTGAGCGCGGCCAGATCGAGTTCGGCGTCGAAGTGGCCGCTGTTGGCCATGATGGCGCCGTCGGGCATGCGGCTGAAGTGCTCGGCGCGAAAGACGTTCAGGTTGCCCGTCGCGGTGACGAAAACCTGACCCCACGCGGCCGCATCGATTCCCGGCATCACCTGGAAGCCATCCATCAGGGCCTCGATGGCCGGGATCGGATCGACCTCGGTTATCGCCACCAGGGCGCCCATGCCGCGCATGCGCGAGGCGATGCCGCGGCCGACCCAGCCGTAGCCGGCGACCACGACGTGGCGCCCGGCGAGCAGTACGTTGGTCGCGCGCAGGATGCCGTCGACGGTCGATTGGCCGGTGCCGTAGCGATTGTCGAAGAGGTGCTTGGTGAGCGCCTCGTTGACCGCCACGACGGGGAAACGCAGCGCGCCGTCGGCGGCCATCGCGCGCAGGCGGATGACGCCGGTCGTCGTCTCCTCCGTGCCCGCCATCACGCCGGCAAGGTCGTCCGGGCGGTCCTTGTGCAGCAGCGTCACCAGGTCGCAGCCGTCGTCCATGGTCAGCTGCGGATGCGTGTCGGCGACCGCATTGAGGTGGGCGTAATAACCGTCGCGGTTCACGCCGCGGCGGGCATAGGTCGGAATTCCATAGTGCGCAACGAGTGCCGCCGCGGCATCGTCCTGCGTGGACAGCGGATTGGACGCGCACAGCGCGACGCTCGCGCCACCCGCCTTGAGGGTGCGCATCAGGTTGGCCGTCTCGGTGGTGACGTGGAGACACGCGCCGATGCGCAGGCCGGCCAGCGGCTGCTCGCGCTGGAAGCGTTCACGGATGAGCCGCAGCACCGGCATCTCGCGCTCGGCCCATTCGATCCGGCGCACGCCCTCGGCCGCCAGCCCAAGGTCGGTGACGTCGTGCGGTGGCAGGGCAGCGGCCCCGCTTTCGGCTGCTTGGGTCAGATTGGTCGTCGTCACGCTTGCTCCTCGTCGGTTTGGTCGGGCATTTAGATCAGGTCGGGCATCCGGGTCGAACCGTGCATCGGGTGATCCGGGCGTCAGGCCGGCTCGCGGTTGCGCACGAGCCAGCGGCCGAGCTGCGCCACGATGCTACCCCACGCGGCGCCACGTCTACGTGCGAGACGTTCCTCGAAGCGGCAGTACTCGCGGTAGCCCAGCGCGCGGTAGGCGGCGATTGCCGGCGGATTGTCGGCGCGCACGTTGAGGACGACCTCGTCACACGAGCGCAACAGTTCCTCGGTAACGGCGCCGGTCGTCAACTTGGCGAAGCCGCGGCCGCGGAAATCGACGTGCGTCAACACATTTCCGACCACGCCCAGTCGCGCGTCGGGGCTGATCACGTGCGTCCCGGCAGCGGCTACCAGCCGTCCAGCCACGCGGACGCCGTAGTAGATGCCATTGGCGACCGACTCGGCCGGCAGCCAGCCCGAGAAGCCCAGACCGTAGAGGCGGTTGAGATCGACGACGTCGGCCGTCGTGAGCCGGGTGGCCACGCCGACGACCGGCTTGAACATCTCGCTGTTGACCCACATGCGCATCATCTGCGGCCCCGGGTCGATGTGATACACGTTCTCGACCGCCGGCAGCAACGTTTCGTCCGCGGCGAGATAGACCAGGCGCGGGCGAACGACCTCGCGCAGCACGCCGACGATGCCGTCCGCGTCACCCATCACGAACAGCGGCTGGGGCGTCAGGCCACCGTACTCGAGCACGACCGACACGGGCACTTCGGCCGACCACGCCACGCCCCAGCGCGTTCGGGCGAACTCTCGCTCCTCGAGGTCGCACAACGCGTAGGCGGCACGCAGCCGGTCGCGCTCGAGGAAATCGCGCAGCAATCTCCGGTCGCGCGTGTCGGTGATGCGCAGCACGCGCTCGCCGGTGGCAGTTCCTGGACGCGCGGTGGTGGCCACGATCAGGCGTGTCCGCGCTGGATGTCCGTCGGCCGGACCGGGCCGGCCTCGGTCAGCAGCGCGGTGATGAGCTCGGCCGGCACGACGTCCGATGAGGGACTCAGGCGCACGCCGAAGATGACCGTCGGACGGCCGCCGGGCATGTCGATCGGCGCTGCCCGCGGCGAGCGCTTCAGACGCCGAGCGGAGTTCGGCGCGCAGCGCGCTGCCGTCCGCCGCGCCCGGGTCGAACGAGGAGCGCGGCGCCACGACGTGGAGCGGCACGGACGCCGCGGCGGCCAGCCGCGCAACGTTCAGGCCACCGATGATCGTGCCGCTGTCGCCGTTGCTGCACACTCGGTCGCCGCGCAGCAGGACGGCATGCAGCTTCCGGTTGGCCAGCACCCAGCCAACCGCCGAGTCGGCGACGATAGTGTGCGGGATATCGAGCTGGGTGAGCTGCAGCGCACCGATGCGCGCGCCTTCGTTGCCCGGCCCGGCCTCCGTGAGCCACACGTGCACGCGCCGGCCGTCGGCGGTGAGCGCCTTGATGATGGCCGTGCCGGTCCCGATCAGACCGCAACTCAAGGGACCCATGTCGCCATGGATGAGTAGCTGCATCACGCCCGCGGGATCCCAAAGATCAGCCTGCGCAGCGAGTGCCGTGGCGCCCGTATGGCCGATCTCCGCGTGGTCCGCCGCCGCGTCGGCCGCGACCTCGTCGGCCGTCGCGCGCAGGGTGCTCTGCAGCTGGTCGACGTTCGCCTCGCCAGCCATCAGCGCGTCGTAACGCGCCTCCACCCGTTCGATGCCGTAGGCGAGCGCGCGGACGTCCTGGCGAGCTGCCCGCAACGCGTTGGCCGCCGCACGGAAGTGCTGCTCGACACTCTGCGCTCCGCGGGCCACGGCAGCGGCGGCGGCCAGCACCAGTGAGTACGCGCCAACCTCGGCCAGCACCGGACCGCGATTGATCGCGCCGGCCCGGATGGCCGACGCCACCTGGCTTGCGTCGGTACAGCTGAAGGTCGTCACGTTGCCGGGCAACTCGCGCTGGTCGAGGATGACCAGCTCGTCGCCGGTGAAGCGATATGGACTGCGGAAGGTCGATTCGGCACCCTTCGGCTCGGCCAGAGTGTCAGCTGGCGGCTCGCGCGTTGCGAGCCGTTCGGCGCCGCTGGCGGGCTGCAGCGACATCGAGCCCAGGTCGAGCAACTCGCGTGCGGCTTCCGCGCTGGTCCGGCGCAACTCAGCGGCAGCGCCCACTGCGGCGCCGACGTTGCGCACGGCATCGCGGCTGAATGCGCGGAAGAATTCGCGCCGCGAGGGATCCCGCGCGCGCTCGTCGTCCGGCCCGGGCATCAGCGACGCCCCGGCCTAGTACTGGACGACGCTGTGGGTCTTGTATTCGCCCAGGTGTTCACGTCCCTTGAGGAACAGCAGCTCGACCAGGAAGGCCAGGCCGACCACGTCGGCCTTGAGCATCTTGACGAGCTCGATCGTGCCCAGCACGGTGCCCCCGGTGGCCAGCAGGTCGTCCACGATCAGCACCCGCTGGCCGGGCTGCAGCGCGTCCTTGTGGATCTCGAGCGTGTTGGTGCCGTACTCGAGCGCGTACTCGACGCTGGCCGTCTCGGCCGGCAGCTTGCCCAGCTTGCGAACAGGCACGAAGCCCGCCTTGAGCTCGATCGCCATGGGCGCGGCAAAGATGAAGCCGCGCGACTCCATGCCCACCACCGCGTCGATCTTCTGGTCGCGGAACGGTTCGAGCATCAACTGGATCGACTCGCGGAACGCCGCACCGTCCTTGAGCAGGGTGGTGATGTCGTAGAACAGGATGCCCGGCTTAGGGAAGTCGGGAATCTCGCGGATCTTGGCGCGCAGGTCTTCAGCAGGCACGGCCAAGTCAGTCTATCGCAGCGCACCGCCCGACCGGCCGCGCAATTGGTCGAGCACCGCTAGTGCGATGCCGCTCAGGATGCCTATAGCGATCAGGTAGCCGCCGACGAGCAGCGAGCCGCCTGAGCGAGCCTGTTCGCAGGCGTCGAGCGGCCACGATGTCGCCAGCACGGCGGCAGGCGCTCCGCTGCACGGCTCGCCGACGCTCACCCAGGCCCCCCAGAAACCGATCAGGCCGACAACGATGCCGAGCACGCCACTCAGCGTCGCCAACAAGACGCCGGCACGCCGCCCACCGCGAACGCCCAGCCACGCGGCCACCGTGGCGAGCAGCCAGAGCGCGAATAGGGCCATCACTTCGACGGGGAATGGCGCGCGCCAGGCCGGATCGAGTGCGGCCTGGATCACACCGGCCGCGGGCACCAAGGCGAGGACCAGGTACGCCGCTGCGATCGGCAGGGCCGCCGTGCGGATCACTGCGTGACTCTATTCCCGGACGCAAATGCGTCCGGGACGCAAACGCGCCGGAATTTCAAATCACTTGAAGGTCATCGCGCCTTTCGGGAGGCAAGAGGCGGCAGGCAAGGTGCTCCGACCCTTCCCGGCGACGACTTTCGCTTTGATATGCAAACCGGCGACTCCACAGGCGGTGCGCGGCCAGCCGTCGGCGATGGCTGCGTGGCCGGGCGGCAGATAACGTTCAAGTGACTTGAAATCGCGCCCGCGTCGCCTGCGAGCGAGTACGGTTGGAGCGAACAGGCTCGAAGCGGGAGTGTCGCGATGTCCGGATTCGGTGGTGGCGGCGGTTTCGGCGGTGGCGGCGGTGGAAACAGCGGCGGATATCCACCCAGCGACACTCGCGGACAGGGCGGCTGGAACCGCGAGAGCTATCAACTGCCCAACGAGGGACTGTCGCGCGCGAAGTTCGCAGCGGAGGTTGACAGCGAGGAGCGTGGCCTCTACAGACCCGGTCTGATCGAACGCTTCAAGCGCTGGTTCTCGGCGCGCTTCTGACCTCAGATCACCGCCCGCCAGGCGCGCCGCAGCGCGTAGATCGCCTTGGCATTGTGACCGGCGCCGACCAGCGTGTCGGCGCGGGCAAGCAGCTTGTTGGCCTTGGCCAGCGCGGTCGGGTCGCTACTGGCGGCAATGGCGTTGACGACGATCTCGCGGTCGGCGCTTACCAGCGCGTCGATCGCGTCGGTGATCGTCGCGTTGCCCGCGAAGAGCGGACTGGTCAGCCAGATCACGGCGAACTGCTCGGCATGGAAGACGCGGTAGCCGTGCAACGGATCGAGCGCGTCCTGGCCGTGCCAGCGCCAGGTCACCAGGCTGTTGTCGATCTTGTGGATCGCCTTGCGCAGGCGTGCGTCGGCCGGCCGCCAGGGCCATGGCCGGAGCGCCTGCAGTGATGCCTCGGCGGCCTGCTTAGCCTGATACGGCGTCAATACGGTGGCATAGCAGTCGCTGATCGACGTCGAGCCAGTGCCACTGGTCGTCTCGCCCCCCGGACAGGCGCTCTGATGATCGGCGCCCGAGGTATCGACGTAGTACCCGATATCGGCCGTCAGACACTCGATTTGGGCGGAGTCAGGCTGGTAGGAGCCGGGGTCGCAGGCGGTCTGGCCCGTCGCCCCGCCGCTGTCGACGTAGTGGCCGGCATCGGCCGGGAGACACGATGTCTGGGCGGTCTGGTCCTGGTAGTAGCCCGCGTCGCAGGGTGTCTGGTCGATCGCAGCGCCGGTGTCGACATAGTGGCCGGCGTCGGCCGCGAGACAACTCGACTGCCCCATGTTGGGCTGGTAGTAGCCCACGTCGCAGGGTTTCTGGTCGGTCGCAGCGCTGGTGTCGACGTAGTGTCCGGCGTCGGCTTGTTTGCAGCTCGACTGGCCAGTCTCGTCCTGGTAGTAGCCCGCGTCACACTCGGTCTGGCTGGTCGCACCGGCGGTGTCGACGTAGTGGCCCGCGTCGGCCGGCGTGCAGCCCGCGCGATCGTCGCCCGTGGCCGAGTACGAACCTGGCTGGCACGGCCTGATCGGTTGGATGGTCACTGAGCCATCGCCGGAATTGACGCCGGTTTCAAACAGCGCATCCAACGGCCCGAATGCTGAGCCACCGCCACCGGCGCCACCGGCAAAACCACCAGCGCCGCCGTAATACCCGCCACCGCCGCCGGCCCCGCCCCATGGGCCGCTACCACCGGCGACACCGTTGCCGCCAATGCCCAAGGCGCCATTCGCGCTTGAGTTGACCGGGTTGGTCCCGCCTGCGGACTGCGTTCCGCCTTCCCCGGGCTGATTCCCAACAAAGCTTGTGCACGTACCGTCAGCGGTCCCATTGCCGCCGGTCAGTCCGCCGCCGGCGCCGCCGGGCGTACTGTCTGCCGCACCAACATTGCAGGAACCGGCGCCTCCGCCACCGCCAGCCACGAGGACCCGATCCGAAAGGTTTGTACCGCCTATCCGAAGGTCCGTCGCGCCGCCACCGCCGCCGCCGTACGCCGCGCCACTGCTGTTCGCTCCGCCGCCGTTCCAACCGCCGGCTGAGGACGTGCCCGCGCCACCGACGAAGAGGTACACCGTCGATCCGGGAGTGACGGCCATGGTCGCTGTAGTTCGACCGCCGAGGCCGGCCGTCACGAAGGAATTGTTGCCCACGCCGCCTTGCGCGCCACTCAGCACAAAAGTAGCAAGGCTGACGTCTGCTGGAACGACCCAAGTCTGCATCGCCCCGCTATACGCAAAGCTGTCCGTCGCGACGAACCGGCTGACTGGACCTGCCAACGGCCTGTTCTGCGGATGCGAGGGCGTGGCCAGCGCCGGTGACACAGGAATGGTCGCGACGAGCACGAGGACAAGCGCAAGAACACGCACAACGCTAAGCCGTCCCAGCCAAAGCTTCATTCCATACCCCCCTATCGCGCCCGGTAAAGTAGGTGACGTCGCCCGTGTCCGGCAGCCGGCGGATCTTAGCAGCGTTCGTGAGCAAGCAACCTGTGAATCACGCCGTCGCCCGCGTCGTTGTCCAGGCGGACCGCCGAGCCGACTGCCGGGGCTTGCTGCTTTGCGGTCGATGCTAGCGTGCTCCGGAACCGACGCGCGCGCCGCGGCGCGCGTCCGCTCCTCGTGCGCTACTTCACCGCCAGCCAGGCTGCGCGCAGCTTGTAGATCGCCGGGCCACGCCAGTTGGCAGCGATCAGCGCATCGGCCCTGGCGAGGCGCCTGTTGGCCTTGGCGATGGCAGCCGGATCGCTTGACGCGGCGATGGCCTTGACGACCAGCTGGCGGTCGGCGGCGATGAGCTCGTTGATGGCGTCGTTGGCAACGGCGCTCAGATTCGGGTTGGCGCGGATGGGCGCCGACCAGAGCCAGCTGACGGCACGCTTCTCGAGGTTGAAGACCTTCCAGCCGAACCTCGGGCTGAGCGCCTCCTCACCGTTCCAGCGCCAGACGGCGAGGCTCTTGGTGATGCGCGCGACCGCCTTGCCGAGCTTGAAGTCGGCCGCCGCGTCGCCGGTCGGCAGGAGCGCCTGGATCTCGGCCAGGGCGGCCTGCTTGTGGGCGTATGGCGTGACATACGGCGCGTAGCAGTCGCTCGCTGAGTCGGAGGCCGTGGCTGCTGTCGTCTGGCCTGCCGGGCAGGCGGTCTGGCTCGTGGCGCCGCTGGTGTCGACGTAGTAGCCGATGTCGGCGGCGAGACACGGCTCGCGACCGGTGGCCGAGTAGTAGCCGAGTGAGCACGTGTTGGGCAATACGTAGCTGATCGTCACTGACGGGACGCCTGTGGCGTCGATCGCGAAGCTGGCCAGCGGGTCGATGGAGTAACTCGACCCCCCGCCGCCGCCCGCTCCCTCCCCGGCACCGCTCGACTGGCCGCCGCCGCCGCCGAAGCGACCGCTGCCGCCGCCACCTCCGCCCGCGCCCACGCCGCGCGGCGCGAAGCCACCTTCGCCGCCGTGTGCAGCCTTGCCATCGCCGCCGATTCCACCGTCACATCCAGGTGGGTTTCCGTGGCCGGCCGTGCCGCCGCCCGTGTCGGTCCCAGGACCACCGCCCTGGCACGGCGAGCTGCCGCCTTGCCCGGCCAGTCCGGCGTCACCGCCACGGCCAGCCGTTCCGTCGCCCGTCGCGCCGCCTCCGCCGGCGGCGATGACGAGTGACGAGCTGCCATACGACACCTTCGACGCACCGCCGCCGCCACCACCGGCTGCCGATCCGTCACCTCCCTCTCCACCCCCGCCGAGGCCGGCAGCGCCCTGCGCGTGGGAGCCTCCGTCGCCACCGTTGCCGGCGACGAACAGGTCGAGCACGGTCGCTGGAGTGACGTCGATAACAGCCGTCAACTTTGCGCCGTAGCCGGGCAGGCCGTACGCGCTGTTCACGCTGTGGACGTAGCCGTAGCCGCCACGGCCTCCGACGGCGATCAGCGATAGCTGCGTGACCCCGTCGGGAACTGAGAACGTATCGGCACCGGACGTCGTGTACGTGCAGGTGTAGCTCGGATCGGTCCCGGACAGGACGCCATCCAGTCCGCACTGGCTGCCAGCGGTCGCGCCGACCGGCGGCGGTGCAAACGCCGCGAACCAAAGCGCCAGCAGCACGGAGCTCGCCAGCGCAGGCAGCCGGCGGACAGATCCAGGCAATCGACCCTCCTCATCCCCTGGCCGACCGCCGGGGTTTTCTACTTCCGATGGATGCTAGCGTGCTCCCGATCCGACGCGCGCACCGCGACGCGCGGACGAGGTCGGCGGCGGAGGCGTCGTGTCTCGTTCCGGCTGTGCGCTCAACGCACCGCCAGCCAGGCTGCGCGGAGCTTGTAGATCGCCGGGCCACGCCAGTTGGCAGCGATCAGCGCATCGGCCCTGGCGAGGCGCCTGTTGGCCTTGGCGATGGCAGCCGGATCGCTTGACGCGGCGATGGCCTTGACGACCAGCTGGCGGTCGGCGGCGATGAGCTCGTTGATGGCGTCGTTGGCAACGGCGCTCAGATTCGGGTTGGCGCGGACGGGCGCCGACCAGAGCCAGCTGACGGCACGCTTCTCGAGGTTGAAGACCTTCCAGCCGAACCTCGGGCTGAGCGCCTCCTCACCGTTCCAGCGCCAGACGGCGAGGCTCTTGGTGATGCGCGCGACCGCCTTGCCGAGCTTGAAGTCGGCCGCCGCGTCGCCGGTCGGCAGGAGCGCCTGGATCTCGGCCAGGGCGGCCTGCTTGTGGGCGTATGGCGTGACATACGGCGTATAGCAGTCGCTGATCGAATCCGACGCCATGGCTGCTGTCGTCTGGCCGGCCGGGCAGGCGGTCTGGCTCGTGGCGCCGCTGGTGTCGACGTAGTAGCCGATGTCAGCTTGCAGGCACGACTCCTGGCCGGAGCTCGGCTGGTATGTGCCCGGCAGGCAGGGCTGCTGGTCGGTGGCGGCGGTCGTGTCGACGTAGTGGCCGGCATCAGCGCGCAGGCACAATTCCTGGCCCGTCGATGGCTGGTAGGTGCCCGGCAGGCAGGCCTGCTGGTCGGTGGCACCACTGGCGTCGACGTAGTGGCCGGCGTCAGCCGCGGTGCAGGCACCGTCGCGGTCATCGCCGGTAGCCGAGTACGTGCCCCGATCGCACAAGTTAGCGATGTGGAAGGCCAGGCTCACGTTCGCGTCGCCAGCACCCGACCCCGCAGAGTGCTGAGTGCCCACGCCAGCGGTACGGCTGCAATCGCTGATCCTCAGTTGCCCGGAGACGTTGTCGCCACCGCAATAGCTCGAGCCGCCACCGCCGCCACCCGCTCCGTTGGCTGTGTGGCCGCCCGCGCCGCCGCCGCCGTAGTACCCGGCGCCTCCCGCGCCGCCTGACGTGTAGCCGGATCCACCGTCGCCGCCTTGACCGGGCCCGTCAGCGTCGAAGCCGGCACCATCTTTGCCATCCAGCCCGCCATATACACCGAACTCACCGGCGCCACCGCCTCCGCCAGAGACGTCCGTACCGCCGCCGCCGCCGGTGCCCGTCGGCCCGCCGGCGTGCCCTGGCTGACCGCTGGGCTGACCTGCGTTACCACCGCTGCCGTCGCGGTCGCCGGCGCTGCCGTAGGTGCCGCCTCCGCCGCCTCCACCGGCCACAACGAACGGCTCTGCAAAGTCTGCGCCGAGCGAAACACCTGATGCGCCGCCACCGTCGCCACCCAAAATGACGGTGTCCCCAGTAGAGGTCGCGCTTCCACCTCCATAATCGACGCACACGCGCAGCTGATTATCGTCGCTGATTCCAGCCGCTGTCGCGGACATCTCGTCGCCCAGTCCAGCCGCTCCGTCGCTCGCCTGACCAGCTGCACCGACGGCATCTACGTCAACGGCGTAGGTCCTGTCAGGGACCGTCAGCGTCCAACAGCCGGCAGAATCGAACTGGGCGGGGATCGAGTCGCAAGGCTCCATGCCAGTGTCGGAGTAAGTGCCAGGAGCTTACGGCAAGCCGACTGGGCTGGCTAAGGCGACGGGTCCAGCCATTGAGCCGATGGCGACAAACATCAATGACGCGCCGACCAGCGCGCAGAACCAACGGATTGCAGCCACGTCCTGGTCCCTTTGCCCTCGCGCAGTGACCTGCGCCTTATCGGGGTATGGCCCCATGCTAACAGGCGATTCGCGCTTGAACGCGGTGATCTAGCTCTCCTGATTTCGGAGGCGCGTGGACAGCCGTTCGACTACGGCGCTCGTCGTACGCCAGGCAGCCTCCGGATCGTGGGCGAGGCGGATGCGCATCTGGTTCGAGCCGTAGGTGATCGCGCCGGGTGCGACGCCGGGGACGCGGTCCGTCAGCGAAGTCGGCGCCACGGCGCGCATCGTCGCCGAGCGCGACCAGTCGGAGTGGAAGCGCACGATCAGCTCGTGGCCTTCGCGGGCGAGCGAAGCGATGCCGGCCAGAGAGGCCTCGATGCGCAGCCGCGCGACCTCGAGCAGCCGCTCGACCGGTGGCGGGGGCGCGCCGAAGCGGTCGATCAGCTCGGCGTGGATGACCTCGACCTCGCCATCGGTGGCTGCCCGGCCGAGTCGCCGGTAGAGCTCGAGCTTCATCGGCTCATCGGCAACATAGTCGTCGGGCAGGTGAGCGTCGACCGGCAGGTCGATGACCGTTTGAGCGCGCGGCCTGACTGGCGGGCGATGCTCGACTATGGCCTTGCGCTCCTCGACCGCCTCGGCCAGCAGGCGCGTATACAGGTCGAAACCGACTGCCGCCAGGTGACCGTGCTGCTCGGCGCCCAGGATGTTGCCCGCACCACGGATCTCCAGGTCGGATAGCGCGATCTGGAACCCGGCACCCAGCTCGGAGGCGTTGAAGATCGCCTGCAGGCGCTTGCGCGCGATGTCCGAGAGCTGGCCGCGCTTCCGGTAGAGCAGGTACGCATAAGCACGCCGCGACGAGCGCCCGACGCGGCCGCGCAACTGGTAGAGCTGGGCCAGACCCAGCGCGTCGGCGCGGTCGATGATGATGGTGTTGGCGTTGGGGATGTCGAGCCCCGACTCGATGATCGTGGTGCACACCAGCACGTCGTGGTCGCCGCGCGCGAAGGCGAGCATCACCCGCTCCAGCGCCCCCTCGCCCATCTGTCCGTGGGCCACGGCAATGCGCGCGTGGGGCAACAGCTGGCGCAGCTGCTCGGCCTGCGCCTCGATCGTCTCGACCCGGTTGTGGACGAAGAACGCCTGGCCGCCGCGGTCCATCTCGCGCAGGATGGCGTCGCGCACCAGCCCGGCCGACGCCTCCGCCACGCGCGTCTGGATGGGCAGCCGGTCCTCCGGCGGAGTCTCGATGACGCTCATGTCGCGTACGCCGGCAAGGGCCAAGTTCAGCGTCCGCGGGATCGGCGTGGCCGACAACGTCAGCACGTGCACCTCCGTGCGCAGCTGCTTGAGACGCTCCTTGTGGGCGACTCCGAAGCGCTGCTCCTCGTCGACCACGACCAGCCCCAGGTTGCGGAAGTGGATGTCCTTCGACAGCAGCCGGTGAGTGCCGATGACCAGATCGACCGAACCAGCAGCGAGGCCGGCCACCGTCTCGTGCTGCTCGTCGGGCGCCACGAAGCGGCTGAGCATGCGCACCGTGAACGGGTACGCCGCGAAGCGCTGGCGGAAGGTCTCGAGGTGTTGTGACGCGAGCACGGTAGTGGGCACCAGGACGGCCACCTGCATGCCGTCGGCGATCACCTTGAACGCCGCCCGCAGCGCAACCTCGGTCTTGCCGTAGCCAACGTCGCCGACCACCAGCCGGTCCATCGGCTGGCCGCGTTCGAGGTCGGACTTGGCCTCGGCCGTCGCGCGGAGCTGATCGAGCGTCTCCTCGTATGGAAACGCGGCTTCGAGCTCCTGCTGCCACGGCGAGTCGCCGCCGACCGGCCGGCCGTGCGCGCGTTCGCGGGCCGAATACAGCGCCAGCAGTTCTTCGGCCAGGTCGGTCACTGCGCGGCGGACGCGGCTCTTGGTGCGCTGCCACTCCCCGCCGCCGAGCCGCGACAGCGACGGATTTTCGCCGCCGGCGTAGCGCGAGACGCGCTCGATCTGTTCGACCGGTACCCACATCCGGCCGCCCTCGGCGAAATGCAGTTCGAGGAAGTCGCGTTCTTCGCTGCCGTCGCCGCCGGCCGAACGACGGGTCATGCCGGTGTAGCGGCAGATGCCGTGATCGATATGCACGACCAGCTCGCCGGGCTGCAGGCGTTCGAGCACGTCGCGCGGAACGGCGCGCCGCAGGACGCGCGGCCGACGGACGCGGACGGTGCCGAACAGCTCGCGGTCGGTCACCAGCACGAGCCCCTCCGGGCCGCCCGCGAAACCCGAGTTGAGGCTGCGATCAATCAGCGCCAGGCCACCCGGCGGCGGGGCATCGGCCAGCCGCGAGATCGGCGCGGCGACGATGTCCGCCTCCGCCAGCAGTTCCGACAAGCGCGCCGACTGATCCGACGCCAGCACCACCCGCGATCCCTCGTGGCGCCAGCGCGCGATCGTGTCGCCCAGGTCGCGGATGGCCTGCGGCGGCAGCAGCGGCTCGTGCCAGCCGAACGGGTTACCACCCGGCGGGGCATCGGCCGCCTCACTCTCCCAGGTCAGCTCGAGCGTCCGCGCCGCGGCGAGGTGCTGTTTCCATTCGCGTGGCGCCGGATACGGCTGCGGCCAGCCCTTGGGCAGGATGCCGGCGGCCTCCAGCTCTGCACGCCGCTCGTCGGCCTGGGACCACAGGAAGTCGGCCGCGGCGGCCACGTCCTCGGGTTCGTCCAGGACCCAGATCTCGTCGCCGATATGGTCGAGCCCGGTCTGCGGGGCCAGCTGGCCCGCCCAGATCTCCGCCGCGTCGGCCAGCTGGCCGTGCTCGAGATGAGCCAGGTCCGCGGCCAGGTCGGCCGGCAGCCGCTCCGCCAACCGGCCCAACTTCGTCCGCAACCGGTCGCCGGCTCCTGCACCGACCAGGAACTCGCTGGCCGGCAAAAGCTCGACCTTCTCCACGGCGCGCACGCCGCGCTGATTGGCCGGGTCGAACGCGCGCAGCGACTCGATCTCGTCGCCGAACCACTCCAACCGGATGGGCAGCGGCTGGCCGGCCGGGAAGACATCGACGATGCCGCCGCGGCGCGCGAACTCGCCGCGCCCGGCAACTTCCGGCAGCGCTTCGTAGCCCAGATCGATCAGCTCGCGCAACACGCGCTCCTGGGCGACGCGCTGTCCGGTGGTCAATTCGAGCGGCGTGTCGGGCAGTTCCGCCGGCGCCAGCGTGTGCTGGAAGAGCGCCTGCACGCTGGCGACCAGCACGGTCGGCCGGCCGGAGCGCCAGGCGGCCAGCGCGGCGACGCGCGCCGCACTTTCGTCGCGCAACAGCTCCGAGCGTTCGTAGGCCAGCGCCGAGCGCGGTTCGAGCACGACGACCGACTGCGTACTGCCCAGCCAGGCGGCGAGCTCCTCCGCCACTCGGTCAGCGATCTCAGCGTCACGGGCGACCCAGACCAGGCGTTCGCCGCTGGCGACCGCCAGGGCGGCGGCCAGGAACGATTTGGCGCCATGCGGCATCTGCGCATAGATCACGTGGCGCAGGTCGCGCCCGACGCGGCCAGCGGCGGCCGTGCGATAGCGATCGGCGAGGGCCTCCAGCTCGCCCGAGCGCGCCAGCAGGGCGGGCAGCGGCGACAGATCGGGCAGGCGCCCGCGTGCCCCGGCGCCGGCCGACGAGCCGTCGTGCGCGACGGCCTTGGCTCGTTCAGTAGCCGCAGCGTGCTCGGCCGCGATGCGGTCGGCAAGCCGCCGCTCGCGTGTCGAGCGGCCGCGCGCGCGGACCTGCGCCTCAGCCATCGTCCCTGCCGCCGGGCAGCAACCGCCGCCAGCCCGTCGCGCGGCGGACTATGCCGTGCTCGTCGGGTAGCGGTTCCGGGTTTGGCGCCGCTGGGTCTTGCGCACCTGGGTGTGACGGCGCGCCCCCGAGCGTCGTGTCCGCCGCGATGGCGCGCGGCGTCCATGCGTTCCAGCGGTTGGCGGCCCGCGCCGAGCCCTCGCGCGCCCAATCGACGACCGCGTCGGCGGCAGCATCGAGCACCTCATCGAGCACCTTGCGCTCGGGCGCGGTGAAGCGGCTCAGGACATGGTCAATCGCCGCCCGTGAGGGTTCGCCGATGCCTACCCGCAGGCGCGCGAACTTCTGCGTGCCCAACTCACCCACGATCGAGCGCAGCCCGTTGTGCGTGCCGGCACTGCCTTCGGCCCGGAGACGCAGGCGGCCGAGGGGCAGGTCGAAGTCGTCGACCACGACGAGCAGCTCGCCGAGTGGCGCGCGCTGGCGGGCGAGTACCTTGCGCACAGCGACCCCGGACAGGTTCATGAACGTGGTCGGCTTGACGAACATCAGGTCGAGCCCGTCGTAGCGACCGTGGACGCTGGCAGCTGCGTCCCGCGCGCGGGCATGGCCGGTCCAGCCGGCGCGCTCGGCCAGCCGGTCGAGCACCATCCAGCCAACGTTGTGGCGAGTTTGGTCGTATTCACGGCCCGGGTTGCCCAGGCCAACGACGATCTTCATTTCCCTGGACACGCAAATATGCCCGACCGAGACCTCGACCGGGTGGGCAGATCGTAGCAAGGTCTGCGACCCGCCCGCCTTGTGCTACTGAACGACCAGCTGCGCGGTCATGCCCGGGTGAACGTCGCAGAAGATCTTGTACGTCCCCGGTGGGAGTGCCGGCAGATCGACCGAGATGCTGCCGCCGGTGATTACTTCGCTGCGCACGATCGTTGAACCAGTCGCGTCGACCACGTGCACGTCGTGCGGGATCGAGGAGTCGAGATTCGCGAACCAGATGGTCGCGGGCTCACCGGCCGGCGCATCGATCGACGACTGCTCGTAGGCGATGTTGCGCGCTTCGAGCAGGAGGGATCCGGGCGGTGGTGACATAGGGACCGCTGCTTGAGCCTGGCAGGCCGCGACGAGCGTCGCCGCCAGCAGCCGCGCGAGTGCCAGCAGCCGCGGGCGGGGAAGGAGGCGTGCCCGTGACCTCGGACCCCGCACGGCCATTGCTAGGCAGGTTCCGACACGCGCGCCTCGTGGCTGGGCGCGCCCGCTCCCCACGGGCCGCGCAACCAGTCGATACCGAGGGCAATGAGCCACACGACGACGAGCAGCAGATTGATGCCGTCCGGAATGCCCAGCTGCTCGGCCGTTGCCAGGACAGCGAAACCGATCAGCCCGTTGAGCGCAGCGAACGCGCCGAGGATCGTGTGCCGATTCCAGAGCAGCACTCCGAGCAGGATCAGCGTGGCGTAGAAGACCGCATTTCCGGCGACGCGCAGCGAGTCGTTCTGGGTCGCATCGCCCAGGAACAGCAGCAGCATCGCAACGAGCGCGGAGATGCGCCCGACCCATGGCGCCGGACCGGCACCGACCGCGGAAAACGCGAACAGGAGCACGATCGCCATGCCCGCCTCGCTCACGATCCCGGTCACGGCCAGCAGCGCCGGCGAAGCGCCGGTGCCGCTCGAGATCGACGCGAGCAGCATGCCCAGTCCGAACATTGCGATCGCCGTGACGAAGGCGGTCACGGCGGCTAGTCTCTGTTGCACGCGGGTTCTCCTAGTACTTGCTCTATTCACTAGAGTCTGCCATAGCGAAATGCCGACAGTCAAGAATCGCCAATACCGCTCGCCACTGCGCAAGCAGCGTGCACGTGAGACACGCCAATCGATACTCGGCGCCGCTCGGGGACTGCTCGAGGCGCGCGGTCCCGCAGAGGTCACGATTGACGAGATCGCCCAGGTGGCGGGTGTTTCGTCGGCGACGGTCTACGCGACGTTCGGCTCGAAGGTCGCAATGCTGCTGGCCATCCTGGACGAGCTGACCGCCGGTGCCGGCTTCGGCGATCTATTCCAGAGACTTGAGTCGGCAGCCGGTGATCCACGGCGCCAGCTGGCTCTGTACGTAGAGTTCGATCGGCGCCTGTTCGACGCTGCGGAGAAGATCATCGGCGTCGCCCTGGGCCTCAGAGCCGCCGATCGGGACGTGGCGACATGGTTCGCGGAGGGCGAGCGGCGGCGGCGCGCAAACCAGGCCCCGCTCGTGAGGAGTTGGCATCGTGCCGGAGCCCTCAGGCGGGGACTCGGCGAGCGGCGCGCCGCGGACATCTTTTGGGCGCTTACGGGACCTGCGGTTCACCGCTTGTTCGTGGTCGAAGCCGGCTGGCGGCCGGCCGATTTCGAGCGCTGGGCGCGGGAAACGATCGCGGGACAGATCTTTGTCGAGGTCCGGAACAGCCCGCGCTAGTGGTCTGGCTGCGGGGCCTCGTCGTAGGGGAGTCGTTCGCCGGCGCGCACCGCAACGGTCAGAAGGTTGCCCGGCGGCGGGTACGGGCAGTCGTAGGTCGGGCTGTAGGCGCACGACGGGTTGTAGGCGTAGTTGAAGTCCAGCTCGACCTCGTCCGCGGTGGGCTCATACGGGACTTCCAGATAGCGGCCGGCGCCGTACGTCTCCGAGCCTGACGTCTGGTCGCGGAAGGGCACGAACAATTCCTCGTCCCCATGCGCGTCGTAGCTCAGGTATGCGGTCAGGCGCTGCGCGCCACCGGCGGCGCCGAACACGAGCTGGCCGGCGATCATCATCTTGCGCAGCTGGCCGGTCGAGGTGGCCAGTTCGATCATGTCGCCCACGCCGGGCACCGACCGGTCCAGCCGCACCACGAGGCGCCAGTCGTCCGCCGGTGGGTAGAAGCGCGGTCCGCTCCAGCCGGCCGGCGGCGGGTGACCGTGCCAGTCGAACTCGTGGCGGTAGTAGTGGCTGGCGGCCTCGCGCAGCTCGCGCAGCTCGGCCCGCCAATCGTGCGCGTGGTGCTGCTCGTGCTCTTCGATTTCAGGCATGGTCACTCAACCATATTGAGTGGGGGCCGTCGACCAGCCCCCCTTGACGCTCATTCAGCCAGCGTGAATGATCATTCATCCAGCGTGACTTCCGGTGCGGGCTTGAGCAGGTCCAGTTCGAGCGAGCGCATCGCTGCCTCTTCCGCCGGTTCGGCGTGATCCCAGCCGCAGACGTGCAGCACGCCGTGGGTCACCAGCAGGCGCAACTCGTCGCCCGCCGACCAGGCCATGTCGCCGGTCTGGCCGCCGCGCCCCTCGCCCGCCTGGGCGATCGCCCGCTCGACCGAAACGACCACGTCGCCCAGATGCAGCCGCTGGCGCGGCGGCAGCGCGAAATCGCGTTGGACGGGCAGCGCCGCTGCCTGATCGTGCGCCTTGGGATCCTGGCCGGCATGCGGCGGGAAGGCCGCCGGGGGGAGCATCGGGAACGACAGGACGTCGGTCGGGCCGATGTGGCCCATGTGCTCGCGGTTCAGTTCGGCCAGCTCACGATCGTCGGACAGGATCAGGCCGAGCGATGCCGGCGGGGGCGCGAGCGCGGCGTCCAACGCCCGCGCCGCGATGTGGGCGAGCTCGGTCCGTGGAACGGGCAGAAGCGCCAGGACGCTGTCGCGCACGGTGATGTCGAGACGCCAGGGCGGAATGTAGATGGTCGGTTCCTCTGCGGCGCGCGATCTGGCCGGGGCTCAGCCGGCCGCGCGCCGCGATTCGATCTCCACGATCTTGTTCTGCGGGTACTCGATCCGGCGGTGATACATGCCCAGCAGCTGGGTCACGAATGCCTCCCGAATGTGCTCCAGGTCGCGCAGGGTCAGATCGCACTCGTCGAACTGGCCGTCCTCGAGCCGCTCGCGGATGATCCGCTCGACCATGGCGCGGATGGCCGGCTCGTCGTGTGCGCTCAGCGAGCGCACCGATGCTTCGACGCTGTCGGCCAGCATCAGGATGGCCGCCTCGCGCGACTGGGGCTTGGGGCCCGCATGGCGGAAGCGCGCCTCGTCCACCTCGCCGCCGGCGGCCTGCTCCTGCGCCCGGTGGTAGAAGTAGCTCATCAGCATGGTGCCGTGATGCTGCGGAATGAACGCGATCAACGGCTTGGGCAGCTTGTATTGGTAGGCCAGATCGATGCCGCTGGCGACGTGCGCCTTGAGCAGCGCCACCGATTCTTCGGGTGTCAGCTCGTCGTGGACGTTCTCGCTGCCCGCCTGGTTCTCGATGTAGGCCATCGGGTTGGTCAGCTTGCCGACATCGTGGTAGTACGCAGCGACGCGCGCCACGAGTGGATCGGCGCCGATCGCCTCCGCGGCGCGTTCGGCGAGGTTGCCGACCATCAGCGAGTGGTGATAGGTGCCCGACGTCTCGAGCAGGAGGCGACGCAGCAGCGGCTGTGACGGGTTGGCCAGCTCCAGCAACTGGAACGAAGTGGTGATGCCGAACAGGTTGCCGATGAGCAGGAATGAGCCGACCGCCGCCAGCGCCGAGCCGAAGCCGGCCGCCAGGCTCGCCCCGCCAAGCTCGAGCAGGCCGGTGATGTCGCGGTCACCGAGCAGCGTGAAGATGCCCACAACAGCGAGGTTGAGCGCGGCCACGGCGACGGCGGCCTGCATGAAGTGGCTGAGCCGCTCGCCACGCCGGACGACGATGATGCCGGCCACGCCACCGAGCATCACGTAGGCAGTGAACTCGACCGATCCGACGATCGCCCCGGCGAGCAGCGCCAGCATTGCCGTGACCACCAGCGCCGCTCCAGCATCGAGCAGCACGGCCAGCAGCAGGCCCACTGCGGCAGTTGGCACGACGTACGGCAGCACCGACCGATCGCCGGTGACCTTGATCGCCAGCGACATGCCGATGACCAGCAGCGCGATCAGCAGCAGGGCGCTGTTGCGGTGCCAGATGTGCGGACGGAAACGCCAGATCCAGCCGAGCAGCAGGAACGCAGAAGCGATCGCCAGCAGCAACCAGCCGCCGGCGCGGGCAAGGTCCGGCTGCGGGTCGAGCAGGCCGAACTGATCGAGCATCTCGCGCGATACGGCGTCGAGGCGCTCGCCGGACTGGACCAGGATTTCGCCCTTGGTGAAGGTGAACAGCACCGGCGCGACCGCGCTGGCCGCGTCCGCCTTGGCCGTTGCCGTGGCCGTCGCGTCGAACGTCGAGTTGGCCACGACCAGCGGCGACAGGATCTCGCCGGCCAGCTCGCGTTGGTCGGCCGGGAAGGTCAGTGCGATGCGCGCCGCGGTCCCCGAGCGCATGTCGGCCAGCAGCGTGTCGCGCACCTCCTGGCGCTCAGTCGCCTCGAGCACGCGCAACATCTCGCTGCGCAGCGCGGCCCAGTCGGCCTCGTTGAGCGCGGCCAGCGTATTGGCGGCGCCGGTCGTCAGTGACGGAATGGCCGAGCGGAGGGATACCTGGCGCGCCTGGTCGGTCAGCACCGCGGCGAACGCGGCGTCGACCGGCGCCACCTTCTCCTGCAGTGCCTGGGCCTGTTGCGTGGCCACCAGCTCGCCCCGATCGGTGGTGAAGTCGTACTGCGGCGGCACCTGGGCGCTGGCCTGGTCGCGCGCCGCCTGGGTTGCGGCATCACTTTCATAGGTAAGGGCGCGTGGCGCGCGTATGTCGACCGTGGCCAAGCCGTTGACTATCGGCGTCCCGCCGCCGAACGGCGCCGGTAACGCGTCGAGGGCCAGCACCGCGCCCAGCGCCGCGGCCAGGAACAGGCCGACGACGACGAAACGGGCCGCGTCCGATCGCGAGAACTGCTGAATGGGTGCCGAGCGAGCCAGCATCAGTCGGTCCGGCTCAGTGCTGGTGCAGGGCCAGGTCGCGCCGCGCGAGCTCCTGCGCCACGAGCGCGCTGACCTGTTTGCCGTCGGCCCTACCGCGGACCATGGGCATCAGCGCCGCCATGACCTTGCCCATGTCGCGGGGCGACTCGGCCGCGACCTGCGCAATCGCCTGCTCGACCATGCGGGCGAGCTCGGCCTCGTCGAGTTGCTCGGGTAAATATGCGGCGAGGACATCGAGCTCGGCCTGCTCGCGCCGCGCCGAATCGTCGCGGCCACCCGCCTGGTATGCCTCGATCGACTCGCGCCGCTTCTTGATCTCGCGCGACAGGACCTGCACGACCTCGTCGTCAGTGAGCTCGCGACCGGCCTGCTTCTGCACGTTGTAGGCAGCCGCAATCGCCATCCGCAATGTCTCGCGACGCAACTCGTCGCGACTGCGGATGGCTGCCGTCAGGTCCTGCTGGAGCCTACTTGAGAGAGACACCGGTTGGCGTTCCTTGGGGCTGGGCGCCCCGGCCGGGCCCGAGAGAGCGGAGCCGGCGCCGACTGACCGCTGGTCAATCGGGCGCGACGACTACTCCGAACGAGCGGCCTTCTTGCGCTTGGCTTCCTTGCGCTTGCGCTTGACGCTGGGCTTCTCGTAGTGCTCGCGTCGGCGAGCCTCCGCGAGGATGCCGCTCTGCTGGATCTTCTTATTGAAGCGACGCAGCGCGCTCTCGAAGGTCTCGTTTTCGCCTACGCGGACTTCAGCCAATCCGGAATCACCTCCCACCGGCACGATTGCACGCCCATTCCCCGTCTCGGCGCCGGATCCCGATTCACGTCTGCGCGCGAGGTCGATGGCTGAGTGCGACAGTGCCATCGCCCGCGCCACGGGCCCGCGCAGTCTACCCCGGCCCGGCACCCGACCGCAATCTCGGGGCCTGCTCTCGCTCGCACCCCTCAATCGCCGTACCCCCGTGGATTGTCGACGCCGGCCAGGACGGCCCCAAAATCCACCAGGCGGCGCGGGAAGGCTGCAGCGTCAAGCTCGTCGAAGCTTCGCTCACGGGGCAAAAGGATGCTCAGGCAGTGCATCGCCATCCTGACGCGCATGCGCCGCGCAAGCCCCTCCTCCGCACGCCAGCCTGTGGCCTTTAGGAAGCTGGCGCGCAACTCCGGCGGGTAGTACCACCACAGGAGTGCGCCAAGATCCTGGGCCGGGTCGTCCATTGCCATCTCATCCAAGTCGACCAGGTAGATCTTCCCCGCCGCCGTGATGAGCCAGTTGGCGTTGCAGATGTCGTTGTGCGCGGCGACCACGCCACTGCCCGAAATCTCCTGGATCTGCTCCCAAAGCCCAGCCAGGGCGTTGTCAACTCGCTCGGTGGCATTTCGCGGGAGCCGGTCTCGGTTCGCCAGCCAGCGTGCGGTGAGCCGGCCGTACGCCGCCACGGCCATGTCCTTGTGGTTGGGGGAGGTTGCGTGGGCGATGGCGTCCTGGACCTGCGGGCCGTGCTGCATCTGCCGCACCACGCTGGCGAACTCGTCGAGCAGGAACGCGAAGTCCCGCCAGGATGGGGTCCTGGCGGCGAGGTATGGCTGGATCAGGATGGTCGTGCCATCCGTCAAACTGCCGGAACGGAGAACCGGCGGGGTCAGGTCGCACGCGCTCATCGCCAGGTAGGGCTCCGGACGAACGCCCAGTTTGACGAAGTAGGACCCTCCGTCACCAGTCGCAACGTATGTCTCGCGTCCGCTGCCCCAACGAGGCGGCACAAGAACCCAGCGGCGGCCGGTAAGTGAACGCTGCAGGAACGAGAGCACTTCCTGTTGATGCCGAGATCGATCCTGCATGTGGTGATCCTCTGTCCGCCCGCACGGTCGATGGCTGCCAACGCCGCGGATCGTGCAGGATTGCGGTGTTCTGGCGACCGCTGGGGCAGGGGGATATATCACATCGCACAAGGTGGATCGCGAGAGCCGGGAATTGCGTACCGCGATACCGTGACGGTATGGCAGACGGCGCGCCCGGCATGGGCGACCTTGCGCGAATCGGGCTCGGCACCAACCGGCTGACGCACACGCGCGGCCACGTGCAGTTCATCCGCGACGCGGTCGAGGCAGGTGTCCAGATGATCGACACCGCCTACACCTACACCGGCGGCGAAAGCGAGACGACGATCGGCGAGGCGCTCGGCCGGGCCCACCAAGGCGTAATCGTGGCGACCAAGGGCGGCTTTCACCACGGGACCGGCAGGCCGGATGTTCTCCGCGCGCAGGTCGAGGAGAGCCTGCACCGCCTGCACACCGACACGATCGAGCTGTACTACCTGCACCGCGTCGATCCCGAGACACCGCTCGAGGACAGCCTGGGTGCGATTCAGGAATACGTGGCGCGCGGCGCGATCCGGCACGTTGGCCTCTCGCAGGTGAACGTCGAACAGATCGAACGCGCACGCGGCGTGGTGCCCATCGCCGCCGTGCAGAACCACTACAACCTCGCCGAACGCGGGTGGGACGCGGTAATCGACTACTGCGCCGGCGCAGGCATCACCTTCGTGCCGTTCTTTCCGTTGCGCGCCGACGGCGGCCCGGCCGTGGCGCAGATCGCCCGGCGTCATGGCGCCACGCCGGCGCAGGTCACGCTCGCGTGGTTGCTGCGTCGCTCCCCGACGATGCTGCCGATCCCCGGCACACTGTCGGCGGAGCACGTCCGCGAGAACCTAGCTGCTCTCAAGATCGAGTTGAGCGACGACGAATTTGAGACGCTGACGGGCTAGGCGCCCAGGAAGCGGGCGGGCCCTTGCGCCGAACGCACGACCTGTCCCGCTTGACCTCGTGAGCGTGCCCGTCGGGGGCGAGTGGTCCCCCCAAGCCTGGATCCACCCTTGGTTCGCGCGGATGCGAGCCTCTTGCCAGCCGCGCCGGCCCGAATGCGGCCATGCGACGGCCGACTCCTGGACGAGTCGTGCGTTGGGCGCAAGCCGCGGCTGAAGTCGTCGCGTGACGGCCAGTCGCGCCGGCTGCCGCGACTAGACTCGGCGGCGATGAGCTGGCCGGTCCCTGACGCGCGCACGTTCGACTCGCTGCTCGACCTGATCGAAGATGCGGCCAAGCGCTGGCAGGGCCGCGAGCAGATGGTCCTGCGCACCGACGAGGGCAGTCAGCTGCCGTGGTCGGCGCGCGATGTCGTGTACCACTCAAAGCTCGTGGCGTGGCGGCTGCGCGAACTGGGGCTCAAGCCGGGCGAGCGACTGCTCACCTGGAGCCCATCGACGCCAGCGCTGCCGGCGGTCTACTTCGGCGCGATGCGTGCAGGGGTCACCATCGTGCCGCTCGACCTGCGCATGGCGCCGGAGGTGCTGCGGCGCATTGCCGACAGCGCCGGCGCACGCTTCCTGGCCATCGGTACCGGGTTCGACGCTCCGGAGCCGCAGGGATCAGGGCTCGAACACCTGAGCATCCATACCGTCGAGTGGCTCGCCGCGGAGCCGTCGCACGAGAACGCGGCGGGCACTGACGAGGGCGGCTACGCGTCGTTCCCGGCCGACTGGGAGGCACAGGTCGACGCCTGGCCGCGGCCCACTCGCGACAACCTCTTCGAGGTCATCTACACCTCGGGCACGACCGGGGTGCCAAAGGGCGTGATGCTGACCCACGGCAACATCCTGGCCACGCTCGAAGCGATCGACAAGATCCTGCCGCCGCGTGAGCACCGAACCGTGAGCCTGCTGCCAGCGTCGCACCTCTTCGAGCAGGCGCCGATCATCATGTACGGGACGATGATCGGGGCCCACATCAGGTGGGTCCGCTCGCGCACGCCGCGCGTGATCTTCGAGTCACTGCGCGAGGAGCGCGTGACGACGATGGTCCTCGTGCCGCAGCTGCTGGAGATCTTCTGGCTCGGCCTCGAGCGCGAGGTCAAGCGCCAGGGCCGCGAGAAGACCTTCCGGCGCGCCCTGCGGATCGCCCGCTTCCTGCCCTACTGGGCACGCCGGCTCCTGTTCCGCCAGGTCCATCGGCAGCTCGGCGGCGCGCTGCGCCTGATGGTCTCAGCCGGCGCGTATCTGCCGCCCGCACTCCAGGAGAACTGGCAGCGCCTGGGCGTCATCGTTCTGCAGGGCTACGGCGCGACCGAATGCGGGCCGGTCGCGGCGACGCGCGAGAACGATCACCCGACGGGCACGGTCGGCAAGGTCACCGAGCCGGTCGAGCTGCGCCTGGCCGAGGGCACCCGCGAGATCCTGATCGGCGGCGACACCGTCTTCCAGGGCTACTGGCAGGACCCCGCGGCGACGGCGGCGGCGAAGACCGATGACGGCTGGTACCGCACCGGCGACGTGGGTCGCTTCAACGAGCGCGGCAACCTCGTCCTGCTCGGCCGAACGAAGAACATCATCGTCCTGCCCAACGGCCTGAACGTCTATCCCGAGGACATCGAGAACGTACTGGCCGATGCCGGACTCGAGCAGGCGGTCGTCATCGAAACGTCGCCCGGGCGCATCGAGGCCGTCGTCCTGTCACCCGACGCCCCGCCGCTGATCACGCCCAACTCCCCCGCGCCGCCGCCGCCGGCCACGCCCCAGGAGGAGGCCGCGCTGCGGGCGCGCATCGAACCGCTCGTCCGTGCCGCCAACGCCCGGCTGGGCATGCACCAGCGCGTGGTGGGCTTCCGCATCTGGCCGGAGGCCGACTTTCCCCGCACGCACACGCTCAAGATCCGCCGCTCGGCGGTGCAGCAGTGGGCCGGCGCGGAGACTCCCCTGGCTATCGTCGACGCAGAGGGCTGACCCGGGTCGTCCCTGGCCGTGTGGCAGTGCTCGGCGCCTAGCCGGGCGGCCAACCCATGCTGCGGCCGCCCATCAGATGGAAGTGCAGGTGCGCCACGCTCTGCCCCGCCGCAGGCCCCGAATTGGTGACCAGGCGATAACCATGCTCGGCGATGCCGGCGTCGCGCGCCAGCTGAGCAGCGACGGCGAACAGGCGGCCGAGTAGCGGCCCATCCGCTTCTGTCAGCTCCGCCGCCGAACCGATGTGCCGGCGCGAGATGAGCAACAGGTGGGTGGGTGCCTTGGGCGAGATGTCGCGGAAGGCAACCACGAGGTCGTCCTGGTGGACGACATCGGCCGGGATATCACCGGCGGCGATGCGGCAGAAGAGGCAGTCGTCGGCCATGGCGCGATGTTAGTGAGTGACGTCGAGCGTGATCCACTCCCCTTCGCTGCGCCGGCCGACCGGCCGCAGGCCGGCACTCTCGAAGGCAGCCCGAACGTCAACCTCGCGCTCGTGGAAGATGCCGCCGGCGAGCAGCCGGCCGCCGGGCCGCACGACCGCGGCCAGCTCGCCGGCCAGATCGACGAGCAAGCCCGCGATGAGGTTGGCCAGCACCAGGTCGTAGGCTGCCGGCGCCGCGAGGGGCAGCGAGCCGCGACGCGCCTCGATGGCCGACTCGAGTCCGTTCCGCCGGCTGTTGGCGCCCGTCGTCTCGACGGCCAATGGGTCGGTGTCGATCGCCAGCACCGACTGAGCGCCGAGCAGGCCGGCAGCGATGGCCAGGATGCCCGACCCGGTGCCCACGTCGAGCATCCGCGCGCCGGTCACCAGCCCCTCGTCGGCCCATGCTTCGATGCCGGCCAGGCACAGCCGCGTGGTGGGGTGCAGGCCGGTGCCGAAGGCCATGCCCGGGTCGAGGGCGATGACTACGTCGCCCGCCGCTGCGACGTGCTCACGCCAGGTCGGTCGGATGACCAGCCGGCGGCCGACGCGCAGCACCGGAAAGTGCGTCTTCCACGCCTCGGCCCAGTCCTCCTCGTGCACGACACGCGTCTCGAGCGCGCCGATGGGCCGCAGCTCGAATGCCTGCAGGTGGCCCAGGGCGGTCCTTGCGGCGTCGATCGCCGCCAGCGCGGCGTGGCGGTCGAGCGCGGAGACGTAGCCGCGCACGATCGCCGGTCGCGAAGTATCGATGCGCGCCGCGAGGCCCTCGTCGACGACCTCGAAGGGCGCCTCGACCGACACGCCCCCGCGGCACGCCCGCGCCAAAATTTCGCTGACTTGCTCGACTGCCTCGTTGTCGGCACTGACCGACAGCTCGATCCAGCTGCCCGCGGCAGTAGATCCGTCGCCGGTCAGCTGATCGCGTCCCGCAGTCGGTCGCGCAGGCCCGGCCGACTCGCGCGGCGGCGCTTCGCGGGCTGGCGCGCGGCGTCGGGCGGCTGATCGGTGCCGCTGGGCTCGGCCGCCTCGGGGCGCTCGCCGAGTTCGGTCGCCAGCTCCGCGAGCAGCTCGCGCTGCCGGGCGGTGAGGCGTGTCGGCACGCGGATGTCGACCAAGACGTGGACATCGCCGCGTACACCCGGACGGCGCACGTGCGGCACGCCGCGACCGCGCAAGCGGATCTCGCTGCCCGCCTGCGTGCCCGGCCGTATCTCGACCGTCTCGTCGCCGTCGGCGGTGGGCACGCGCACCTGCGCTCCGAGCGCGGCCTGGGTGATCGACAGCGGCAGTTCGTAGTACAGCTCGGAGTCCTGGCGCTTGAGCAACGGGTGTGGCGTCACGTGCGCCACCACGTACAGGTTGCCGGGCACGCCGCCGCGTGGCGCCGCCTCGCCCTCGCCGGTCAGCCGGACCTGGTGGCCGTCGTCGATGCCCGCCGGCACGTTCACGCGCAGCCGCCGCTTGCGCTCCAGCCGGCCCTCGCCGCGACACGCGTGGCAGGGCGTCTCGACGACCTTGCCCATGCCGCGACAGCGGTCACACATGGTCACGTTGACCATCTGGCCGAGCATCGTCTGGCGGACCTGGCGCAACTCACCACTGCCGCCGCAGCGCGAGCAGGTGATCGTCTCGGTGCCCGGCTCGGCGCCCGCGCCGTTGCACGTCTCGCAGCGCGCCAGCGACGTGAACTCGATCTCCTTGTCGGCGCCGCTGATCGACTCGGCGAAGGTCAGCTGCAGGTCGTAGCGCAGGTCCGCCCCGGACAGCGTGCGCGAGCGGCGGCCCGTGCCCGTGGCCGCCCCGCCGAAGAACGCGTCGAAGAGGTCGCCGAATCCCTGGAAGCCGCCCTGGAAACCACCGAATGGGTCGAAACCTCCACCGGCGGCGCCGCCCACGCCGGCGTGGCCGAACATGTCATACGCCTGTCGGCGCTGTGGGTCGGAGAGCACTTGGTAGGCCTCGTTGATCTCCTTGAAGCGCAGGTCGGCCTCGGTCGAGGTGTTCACATCGGGATGCCATTGCTGGGCGAGCTTGCGGAACGAGCGCTTGACCTCGTCGTCGGTGGCCTCGCGGGCGACGCCCAGGATTTCGTAGTAGTCGCGCGTGGTTGCCATTGGTGGTCGAGTATAGGAAGGATTCCCACGCCACCGACCCAACGAGCCGATGACAGCCCAACCGATCCACCTCGACCAGCCGACCGCCCGTCGTTTCCTGGTGCTCCGCCACGGCCTGGCGCCGCCCCGCGCGTGGCCCGCGCAGCCGGCCAGCGTGCTGGCCGTGATCGACCGGCTGGGCATGCTCCAGTTCGACCCGCTCGAGGTGCCCGGTGCGCGCAATCACGACCTGGTGCTGCATGCGCGCATCGCCGGCTATCGGCGCAAGTGGTGCGCGGACTGGCTGTACGGGCCGGACCGGCGCCTGATCGAGATCTACAACAAGAGCCTCAACCTGGTGCCCATCGACCAGTTGCCGCACTACCGCATTCATTGGCGCCAGAGCGAAGGCGAGTACAGCTCCGGCATCCTGGCCGAGCAGGCCGCCGTGGCCGCCAACATCCTTGCGCGCATTGCCGCGGAGGGGCCGCTGTCGACCGCCGCGTTCACCGAGCATGCCCATTCGGTCGACTGGTGGTGGGCGCCCACCCGCGCTTCACGGGCGGTGCTCGAGGCGCTGTTCGTGACCGGCCGCGTCGGCGTGGCACGCCGCGACGGGAATCGCCGCTACTACGACCTGATCGAGCGGCTCGTGCCGGCAGGTCTGCTGGAGCGGCACGAGAGCGAGGAGGACGCCCTGCGCCACAAGCTGCTGTCGCGCTTCCGCGCGTCTGGTCTTACGTCGCCCTCGGCCCCGGCCGAACTGATGCTGGGCACCGGCAAAGCAGCGGAGCGCCAGCGGCGCACGGCCGAACTGGTCGAACTGGGTGAGTTGCTGGCGGTCCAGGTCGAAGGCCTGCGCGGCGTCCGCTACGTGGTCGCCGCCGACCTGCCGACGCTCGCGCGGGCTGCCCATCCGTCAGCACTGCCCAACCCGGCCGTGGCCTTCATCCCGGCCCTCGATCCGTTGATGTCGGACCGCCGCCTGCTACGCGAGCTGTTCGACTTCGACTACGTCTGGGAGGTGTACGTCCCCGAGCACAAGCGCAGGTGGGGCTACTACGTCCTGCCCATTCTGTTCGGCGACCGGCTTGTCGGCCGTTTCGAGCCGCGCCTGGAGCGGAGCAGCGGCGTGCTGCGGATCCTTGGGATCTGGTGGCAGGATGGCTTCTCTCCCCGCCACGCGGAGGGCTTCGTGGAGGCGATGCGCATCGCGCTGGCCGAGTACATGCGTTTCGTGGGGGCGCGGTCGCTCGAGTGGCTGCCCGCCACGGGCGGCACCCGCCGACTCATCGGCTCAGTCACGCGCGGCGGTCGGGGCAGGGCGCCCGCGGACTGCTAGATTTCTGCCGTCGCCGCAAGTTTGGCGCGCTCGCACAGGAGGACCGGCGTTCATGTCGCTCGCAGATGCAATGGTCGTCGCCACCATCCCGGTCACCAACCTGGAGCTCGCCAAGCCCTTCTACGAGACCGTGCTCGGCCTGCGCCTGCTCGAAGAGACGCCGTTCGGGATGCGCTTCGGGGCAGGCCACGGCACACAGATCTCGGTCTTCAAGCGTCCGCCGGTCGAACGCGGCCACACGGTCGCCCACTTCGAGGTGGCCGACATCGAGGCGACCGTGGCGGACCTGCGCTCGCGCGGCGCCGTGTTCGAGGAATACACCGCCGGCCCGCTGGTCACGACGAACGGCATCGCCCAGATGGGTCCGGCGCGCGGCGCGTGGCTGAAGGATCCCGAGGGCAACGTGCTCGGCCTGCGCGAGGGAACGATCCCCGGCTGACGGGAGGTGGATGGTGGTTGACGGCTTTCGCGCGGCGGTACAGGCGAGCGGTTCGCAGCCCTGGGGAGCTTTCGGCAAGTCAGGCAATTCGCCGACGCCGTTCGACGCCGTCGATGGCGGCCGCCTGGCCGGGCCGCAGGGCAGTCACCCGCTGGCCGCGATCTCGATCGACGAACTGGTTCGCCGCTCGACTGACGGCCTCGTAGGTGAGATCACCGTCAACGAACCGGTGCGCATCGGCGAAGGCCTGAGCGGTCATCTGCGAGTGACGGCGCGGCGCGACATCGCGGCCCGCGCAGCCAACATGCGCCTGCTCGGCGCGCTGCTGACGGAGCAGCAGGAATCGCGCGAGCAGCGCGACAGCCAGGGCCGCGTAACCAGCAGTGAGCACTGGGTGGAGGTCCACGGCAAGCTGTTCGAGCAGCTGCCTTTCACCGAGCCGGTGCTGCCGACGACGCTGGGCGCCGGGCAGACCTTCGAGACCGACTTCAACCTGCCCGCGCCTCGGCTCGGACCGGTGTCCGCCCACCTCGGCAGCGCGCTCCTCGCCTGGGCGCTCGAGGCGCGCTGGGACGTCGCCATGCACGGGGACGAGCGCCTCGCGCTGCCGGTGACCGTCAAGCAGAACATCGACTACCTCCGCTCGGGCGCGGTGCGCCTCGACGCCGGCGCCCTTTTCGACGTGTGGCAGGCCGGCGATGCCTCGATCGCGGTGACGCCGCTGCCGCCGGCCGTGGCCGGGTCGGAGATTGAGGTGACCGTCAATTGGCCGAGCGCGGGCGCCGGCCGCGGTGGACGGCTGGAGCTGCAAGCGGACGTCACCGCCCCCAATCGGCTCAAGGACGTGGTCCTCTTCTCAGCGGCGATCGACCCGCAGGCCTTCCGCAGCGGAGTGACGATCAAGGTGCCCGTCCCGGACGACGCGCCACCCACGCTCGAGGATCAGGGCGTGGCCGTCGCGTACCACCTCCGCGCGCTGGTCGACCGCGCCTTCCGTTCTGATCTTGCCGTCGAGCGTGCCCTCGCGGTCATGTAACGGTTAGCGCAGCAGCAGACGGTCGAGCCGGCGCGAGACGACGGCCAGCCCGAGCAGCCCCATCACGCTCAGGTAGACCACGTGAACCACCGTCGCCGGGCCGACGATGCCCAGCGACAGCCCGCGCAACAGATCGACGCCGTGGTAGAGCGGCGTGAGCTGGACGAGCAGCCGGATCGCTTCCGGGTAGCGATCGAGCGGGAAGAACGTGCCGCTGAACAGGAACATCGGCAGGACCACCAGTTGGATCAGGTCGAAGTCCTGCCACGTACGCATGAACGAGGTGGCGGCCATGCCAACCGACGCAAAAGCGAAGCCGATCAGCAGCGCGCCGGGCACCGTCAGCAGCACCAGCGGCGAGCGGACCAGGCCGAGCAGCACGATCACGACCAGGAAGCCGATCACGTACAGCAGGCCGCGGATGAGCGCCCACGCCAGCTCGCCGAGCGAGATGTCGGCCGGCGACATGGGCGTGGTCAGGATCGACGCGAAGGTCTTGTCGTAGTTGAGCTTGAAGAAGAAGTTGAAGGTGCTCTCGGTGATCGCCCCGTTCATGGCCGATGCGGCCAGCAGGGCGGGGGCGATGAACAGCGGGTACGGGATGGGGGTGCCGTTGGGGCCGGGCACGTCGCCCACCAACTGACCCAGGCCAAAGCCGATGCCGAGCAGGTAGAAGAGCGGCTCGAAGAAGCCCGACAGGATGATCAGCCAGCCGTGCTTGTATACGAGCAGGTTGCGTTCGACCATGCGCGCCCAGCGGCGGCTGCCGAGGAACATCGGCGTGATGCGCAGGGCGGTCATCCGCGCACCAGCCGGGCGTGCATCGTCCGGATCGCGACGACAGCGCCGAGCACGGCGATGGTGGACAGCACCACCACGTGGATGGCCGCCAGCAGCAGGTTGTCGCCGATCGTCCCGAGCATCAGCGATCGGCACAGGTCAACGCCGTGCCACAGCGGTGACAGCCACGCGACCGGCTGCAGGAAGCCGGGCAGGTTCTCGATCGGGAAGAAGGTGCCGCTGAACAGGAAGAGCGGCGTGATGCCGAAGCGGAAGATGGTCGAGAACGTGTCCGGCCGCCGCTGCGTCGCCGAGAAAGCGACGATCGGGGTCGAGAAGGCCATGCCGGTCAGCACGGCCGCCGGCACGGCGAGCACGATGAGCGGCGACGCGGCCGCCCCGAAGAGGACGATCACGGCGGCGAAGACCGTGCCGACCAGCGTCAGCCTGGTGAGGATCCAGGCGATGTTGCCGAGCGCGATGTCGCGCGGCCGGATGGGCGTGGCATACATGGCGTGGTAGATGCGGTTCCACTGCAGCCCGCCCAGGATCGGGAACATGGACTCGAACGAGGCGGTCTGCATCAGCGCCGCCGCGAGCAGCCCGGGCGCCAGGAACTGCAGATAGCTCGCGCCGCCCAGGTTGGATGTCGCACCCTGGTTGACGTAAGCGCCCAGGCCCACCCCCATCGCCGTCAGGAACAGCGCCGGGTTGACGAACGAGCCGAAGATCGACGCGCGGAACGTCCGCCGATATTGGAGGGCGCGATGCTCGAAGACGCGCATCATCGTCCACACCGTCGGCGCCACGGCGCGCGGCGGGATGCCGGTCTGCGGCTGGGTCAGCGCGGCCAAGTTCCCTACCCTGCCCGGCTACTCGATCAGGGAACGACCGGTCAGGCGCAGGAAGACGTCCTCCAGCGTCGAGCGCCGGACGAGCACCGCCTGGGGCTGAATGCCACGCTCGCGCGAAGCGGCAACCACGCCCTCACCGTTCTCGGCGTAGAGCAGGACCCGATCGGGCAGCCACTCGATGCGGTCGGCCAGCCCGTCGAACTGCCCGTCGAGCGTCTCCTGCACACCGGGCGCGAAACGGAACTCGGCCACTTCCTTTGACGAGTGGCGCGCGATGAGGTCGCGCGGCGAACCCTCGGCCACGATCTTGGCCTTGTCCATGACCACCAGCCGGTCACACAGCTGCTCGGCCTCGTCCATGTAGTGCGTCGTCAGCACGAGCGTGACGCCGCGTTGCTTGAGCCGGTACAGGCGGTCCCACAACAGGTGGCGCGCCTGCGGGTCGAGGCCGGTCGTCGGCTCGTCGAGCAGCATCAGGTCGGGTTCGTTGATCAGCGAGCGAGCGATCGTCAGCCGCCGCTTCATACCGCCCGACAACGGTTCGACCAGGTCGTTGGCGCGGTCGCTCAACTGGACGAATTCGAGCAGCTCCGCCGCCCGGCTGCGGCAGTCGGCCCGCGACAGGCCGAAGTAACGGCCGTAGATCAGCAGGTTCTCGCGGACCGTGAGCTCGTTGTCGAGCGTGTCCTCCTGGGGCACGACGCCAAGGCGCGAACGGATCCGCGCGCCATCGTGGCGCGGGTCCATGCCCAGCACGCTCAGTTGGCCGTCGGTCAGCGGCGAGGTGCAGCCGATCATGCGCATGGTCGACGTCTTGCCGGCGCCGTTGGGCCCCAGGAAACCGAAGGATTCGCCGGGTGCGACGTCGAACGCGATGGCATCGACGGCGGTGAAGCTGCCGAAGCGCTTGGTCAGGTCGCGGGCATGGATAAGCGGCGGCTGGGCCGCCTGGGAGTCGGGCACCCGGCGATGTTAGCGGCGTCTGCCGCCACCGGCGCGTGGCCCGCAAATGCGCGCACGGCGATAACCGACAATGTGCCAATGCGCGTCTCCGCCAAGGCCGACTATGCCGTTCGAGCTGCGGCCGAGCTGGCTGCCTCGCCCGACAGCCATCCACTCAAGCGCGACCAGATCTCGGAAGCGCAGCAGATCCCTTCGAAGTTCCTCGAGACGATCATGCTCGACCTCAAGCACACCGGCATCGTCAAGAGCACGCGCGGGGCAGACGGCGGCTACGCGCTGGCACGACCGGCGACCGACATCAGCGTCGCCGACGTGATCCGGGCGGTGGACGGCCCGCTCGCCTATGTGCGCGGTGAGCGCGTCGAGAACGTCGAGTACGCGGGCGCGGCACGGGCATTGCGCGACGTGTGGGTTGCCGTGCGCGCGAGCCTGCGCGAGGTGCTCGAGTCAACCAGCCTGCAGGACCTGGTCGACGACACGCTGCCAGACCGGGTGCGCGAACTCACCGCCATGCCGGAGGCGTGGACGTCACTCAGCCGGGTACGCGGAGCGCCGCGCTCCGGCTAGGCTCAGGCCTCGATCAGACCCCAGCGGCGCCGGATCGCGCGATCGAGCGTCCCGAACAGGACCAGGTCGACGACGATGCCGATGAACAGGATGACGATCATCGTCGCCAGCAACTGCGGTGTGTTGGACATCTCGCGTGCATAGTTGAGCTTGACACCGATTGAGGGTTGCGAGGCGACGAGGACGAGCAGCTCGCCAGCCATCAGGCTCCGCCACGCGAAGGCCCAGCCCTGCTTGAGCCCACCCACGAAGTTCGGCAGCGCGGCGGGAAAGACCACGTGCCGGTAACGGTTCCAGCCACGCGCCCCCATGACCTGGCCGGCACGTAGCAGGATCCGCGGGATCTGGTCGACGCCGGCGATCAGGCCGTTGGCGATCGACGGCGCCGCGCCGAGGACGATGACGAACATGATCGCCGTCTCGTTGATCCCGAACAGCAGCATTGCCAGCGGGAACCACGCGATCGAGGGCATGGTCTGCAGGCCGGTGATCAGCGACGCCACCGCCGTGCGCAGCAGGCGTGAGCGCACGATGGCCAGCCCCAGGACCGTGCCGATCGCCAGCGCCAGCCCAAAACCCAGAGCCGCTCGCCGCAGGGTAATCACCGTCGCGAGCGGCAGGTTGCCGGTGAACTTCGGGTCGCCGAAGCTGGCGAAGGTAGCCACCGGTCCGGGCAGCAGGTAGTCGGGCCAGAACCTGGCCCACACGGCGACCTGCCAGATGAAGATTGCGATCGCGATGGCGGCCAGTTTTGGCCACAGCCCGGACCAGATCGCGCGCAGTCGGGCGACGCCGGGTCGGAGCGGCAGATCGAGCTTGTCGAGACCACGCAGCTCGTCGTCGAGCCGCGCGCCAGGCAGGTGCATGATTTCAGCCATCAGCGTGCCTCGCGACCTCGGCACGCAGCCGTTCAGTGACCGTGTAAGCGAGCTCGGCGACGTCCGGCCCGGAGATGTTCCGCGGTCGCGCCAGGTTCACCGTGAATTCCTCGGCGACCCGGCCCGGGCGGCTGGTCAGGACGACGATCCGGTCGCCCAGCCGAACGGCCTCGCGGACGTTGTGGGTCACGAAGACGATGGTCACCTGCGTCTCGCGCCAGATGCGCTCCAGCTCGTCGTGGAGCAGGTCGCGCGTCATCGCGTCGAGCGCGCCGAACGGTTCGTCCATGAGCAGGATGTCGGCGTGCTGGGCAAAGGCGCGCGCGAGTGCGACGCGCTGGCGCATGCCGCCGGACAGCTCGTGCGGCCGCTTGTCGCCAAAGCTCTCGAGGCGCACCAGGCGCAGCAGGCTGGCCACCTCATCGCGCCGCTGGTCCCTGGGCGCCCTGGCGAAACGTAGCGGCAGCTCGATGTTCTGCGCCGCGGTCAGCCACGGATACAGGGCGGCCTCCTGGAAAAGCAGGGTGGTCCGGCCGTCAGCATGAATAGCGCCGCGGGTCAGCGTGTCGAGGCCGCTGACCAGGTTGAGCAGCGTCGTCTTGCCGCAGCCGGACGCGCCGACCAGGCAGACGAACTCGCCACGACGGACTTCGAGCGAGATGCCGTCGAGGGCGAGCACGTTGTTGCCCATCGGGCCGTACGACTTGCGCACGTCGGTCACGGTGAGAACGGTGTCGGCAGCCGCCGCCGGATGTGCCCGCGGCCGCTCCACGGCCATGACGCTCACGGCTGGACGACCGTCGGCCGGCCGGCGGCGCTCAACACTTCGTTGAGCACGCTGAGGTCGAAGATGCCGGTCAGATCGTTCGAATCGAGGAAGCCGAGCGTCTTTGCCTCGTCGGCCGACTTCTGCAAGGAGGTCGCGATCGGGTCCATGGTGAAGGTCAGGTTGCCCCACGCTGCCGACAGCACCTGCGGCGAGAGCGCGCTGCCGGTCAAGTCGGTAAGTGCCCCACCGACTGCAGCCTGTGCATCGGATGGCTGGTTGTTGACATAGTCGGTCGACTTGAGCAGGCCCTCGATGAGGTGCTTGACGACGTCGCGGTGCTGCTGCAGGAATTCGGTCCGGACGATCAGCAGGGTGGTCACGTACTGGCCGTTCGGCCACAGGTCGCGCTCGTCGACGAGCACGTGTCCGCTGCCCTCCAGGATCAGCCGCGATGCCCACGGTTCGGGCACCCAGGCGCCGTCGATCTGGCCGGCGATGAAGGTCTGCAGCGTCTGTGAGTTGGACTGCGGCAGGATCGACACGTCGCCGCCGCCCTGCGTGTCGGCGGTGAGGCCCTGCTCGGTCAGCCATGCTCGCAGGGCCACGTCCTGCGTGTTGCCCAACTGCGGCGTGGCGATCTTCTTGCCGCGCAGGTCCCCGGCGGTGTTGATGCCGTCGCGCACGACAAAGAAGGCGCCGCCGGAGGTCGCGCCGGCGACGATGCGGATCGCTGCGCCGTTCGACTTCACGAACGCGTTGATGGCCGGGTTGGGACCGACGAAGGTGGCGTCCAGGCTGCCGCTCAAGATGGCCGTGACTGCATCGGGCCCGGCGTTGAAGGTGAGCGTGTCGATGCCCGACGCGTTCTGCTGGGCGTCAACGAAGTAGCCGTTGGCCACGCCCGCGATTGCCGCCGCATGGGTGATGTTCGGGAAGTAGCCCAGGTGAGTGACCATCGGCGCGGTTGTCGGCGCCGCCTGTGCGCCACAGCCAACGATCAACATCGACATCAACGCCACGACCGCCACCAGACTGCGCACTCTGCCGTCTCCTACTATTCTCACCAAGTCCAGCAAGTTAGTAGACATACTAGCATCCATGGGTATCAGGCGTGTCAAGGGCCGTCCGGCAGGAGATGTTGCGCGGACCCTGGCGCGGGCTCAGATCGAGAAAGCGCCGATCGCGGCGAGCACGTCGACCACAGCGGCGCCATCTACCACTTGACCGCTACCCCGCGCCAGACGGATCGTCGGCCGGTCCTGCGCTCCAGCGCAGGATCTCGCCCGGCTGGCAATCGAGCACCGCACAGATCGAATCCAGGGTCGTGAACCGGATCGCCCTGGCGCGCCCGTTCTTCAAGACGGCGACGTTCGCCGGGGTGATGCCGACGGCGTTGGCGAATTCGCCAACGGACATCTTCCGTCGAGCGAGCATGACGTCGAGATCCACGACGACCGCCATCAGATCACCTCGTCGAGCTCGCGACGGTCGGCGATGGCGGACTCCAGCAGGCCGCGCATGACGATCATCAGGAGCACGAACGCCAGCCCGCCGGCGATGCAGGCCGCCAGCCAGAGGAAGACGGGTCCGCCGGCCCCGACGAACACGAGCAGGTGGACCATGACGATCGCGCTCAGAGCTGTGGCGACCGCCCCGCAGCCTGCGAGCACGTCCACCCAGCGCAGGGCGCGGCGGCTGAAGATGACGCCGGCGTCTACAAACGAGAGCAGCCGCCAGACGACGAGCAGCGCCAGCTGGCCGCAGCCGACGAACAGGATGGCGGCGGCGGAGTATGGAACGGCGAGGTACGCGAGGTCTGGAAAGATCTCCGCTTCCTGAGACGCGAAGACGGGCAAGAGCACCTGCGCGAGAACGGATCCGAGCAGAAGGATGACCAGGACGACGCGCAGAACGTATCTCGCGAGCTTGTTCATCTATCGAGTATCGATACCTATCGATCGAATGTCAATAGACCGTCGGCATCCGCAGTTGCTTCTAGAAGAGGAGCCAGCCATTTGGCGGCCGTCTGTCGGCAGCCAGGTCGCCGAGCACGGAGGCCTTGTCGAGCTGCCGCAGGGCGGCGAGATGTTCGGCGAACGTAGCGAGCACCTCGCGGTTGTGGCGCGTGTCGGCGATCAGCAGCAGCAGCCGATCGGCACCACCGTCGTGCCACTTCGCGAACGGGCGCCGAGTCTGTGCCTGCATGTCGTGCAGCCGTTGCTCGAGTCTCCACGCCGGTGTGACCGCCGCCGCCGAAGATGACGGCGATCCCATGCTCGTTGTTCGCGCCTGCCGCCACGCGAAGGCAACTGGACCTCGGTTCGGTACGCCAGCGGCGGCGCCACGAGGTGCAGGAAGCGGTCCAGGCGGCGCGCGTGTCCGTCATCGCGCGTCGGTTGTCGGCCGGGGTACGCCTTGATCGACAGATCGAGGCCGGCCGCGTCGGCGACGATCACCGCCTCGACGATCGATGCGTTGCCGAGTTGCGACGACTCAAGGCGCGAAACGGTCGAGCGTGACACGTGCGCCGCGGCGGCCAGGGCGGCCTGGCTCGTCCCTGACATCAGCCGGGCGTTGCGGATCTCCTCACCAAGGTCGACCAGAATCCGCCGCCCGCGCCGCCGAGCACGTTCGTAGCCGCGGTCGCCAGCTGCCATCCGACGATCATCGCGGCGGGCAATTGCCGCCGACTTATCGGCAACTCAACGTGCAAGCGCTGCACAAGTTTTCGGTGCGCGCCGGTCGCCCGTCGCCACATTGGCCAGGGTCCGATCGGTCTGGCCGCTCGACTCACGCTCAGTTGCCAGCCGCGCTCGGCATGCGATCGCGCCTTGAGCGTCGATCAGCGGCTGAGGTGGCCGTGGGCGTGAAAACTTGTGCATCTACTGCACGACAGCGCTACCGCCCGACAGCGCGTCGCACCGCACGGCGATGGCCGCGCCACCGGAGAGTGGCCCGAATCGACGAGGCCGGCGCTACTGCGCCGGCCTCGTCGGACTGTGCTACGGGTCGAACCTGTGAGGTCAGACCTCCTTGAATTCGCCCTCGACCGCTTCCTCGGTCTCGCCGCCCTCCCCGGACTCGCCCGATTCACCGGACTCGCCGCCCGCGGCGCCTTCACCCGGCGCGGACCCGTCGCCGCCCTGCTCGGACGACTGGTAGGCGGCGGCGCCGACCTTCTGCAGCGACGTGGCCAGTTCCTCCGAACGCGACCGGATGGCGTCGAGGTCGTCGCCCTTCAGCGCGTCGCGTAGCGCGGTGACCTTTGTTTCGACTTCGGCCTTGTCCTCCGACTTGACCTTGTCGCCCAGGTCGCGCAGCGTCCTTTCGGCCTGGAAGGCGAGCGCGTCCGCCTGGTTGCGCGTCTCGACCATCTCGCGTCGCTTGCGGTCCTCGTCGGCGTGCTCCTGCGCATCGCGCACCATCTTGTCGACGTCGTCCTTGGACAACATCGACGAGGCAGTTATGCGCACGGTCTGCTCGCGCGCCGTGGCACGATCCTTGGCCTTCACGTCGAGGATGCCGTTGGCATCGATGTCGAAGGTGACCTCGATCTGGGGGATGCCGCGCTGTGCAGGCGGGATACCGTCGAGGATGAAGCGGCCCAGTGTCTTGTTGTCGTTGGCCATTTCGCGCTCACCCTGGAGCACGTGGATCTCGACCTGCGGCTGGTTGTCGCTCGCGGTCGAGAAGACCTGCGACTTGGATGTCGGGATGGTCGTGTTGCGCTCGATCAGCTTGGTCATCACGCCGCCGAGTGTCTCAATGCCCAGCGACAGCGGCGTGACGTCGAGCAGCAGAACGTCCTTGACGTCGCCGGCCAGCACGCCCGCCTGAATCGCCGCACCGACCGCCACCACTTCGTCGGGGTTGACGCCCTTGTGCGGCTCCTTGCCGTCGAACATCGCCTTGACCGCCTCGACGACGGCCGGCATACGCGTCTGGCCGCCGACCAGGATGACCTCGTCGATATCGGACGGCTTGAGGCCGGCGTCCTTGAGCGCTGCCTGTACCGGCCCCTTGGTGCTGCCGACGAGGTCTGAGACCAGGTCCTCAAGCTTGGCCCGCGTGAGCGTCATGACCAGGTGCTTCGGACCGGCCTCGCCGCCACCGCTGATGTAGGGCAGGTTGATCTCTGTCGAGGTGGTCGAGGAGAGCTCGATCTTGGCCCGCTCGGCCGCTTCCTTGAGTCGCTGCAGGGCCTGTTGATCCTTGGTCAGGTCGATGCCCTGGTCCTTCTTGAACTCGGCCAGCAGCCATTCAATCACGCGCTGGTCGAAATCGTCACCGCCCAGGTGGGTGTCGCCGTTGGTCGCCTTGACCTCGAACACGCCGTCGCCCAGCTCGAGGATCGAGATGTCGAACGTGCCGCCGCCCAGGTCGTAGACGGCGACCTGCTCGTCCTTCTTCTTGTCCAGTCCGTAGGCCAGCGCGGAGGCGGTGGGCTCGTTGATGATGCGCTTGACATCGAGCCCGGCGATACGGCCGGCGTCCTTGGTCGCCTGGCGCTGGGTATCGTCGAAGTACGCCGGCACGGTGATCACCGCCTCGGTGATCTTCTCGCCGGTGTAAGCCTCCGCGTCGCTCTTGAGCTTCTGCAGGATCATCGCGCTGATCTCGGGCGGCGTGTACGCCTTGCCGTCCGACAGCAGCACGCGCACGCCGTCGCTCTTGGGGTCCTTCTCGACCTTGAACGGCACCAGCTTCATGGCGCGCTTGACCTCCGGGTCGTCCCAGCGGCGGCCCATGAAGCGCTTGATCGAGTAGACCGTGTTGGCCGGATTGGTGATCGCCTGGCGCTTGGCGACCTGGCCGACGAGCCGCTCGCCCGACTTGGTAAAGGCGACGACCGACGGAACCGTACGTCCGCCCTCTGCGCTGGGGATGACGGTCGGCTCGCCGCCCTCCATAACCGCCACGACAGAGTTGGTCGTGCCGAGATCGATGCCGATGATGCGTCCCATGGTCAGTTGGTTCCTCCGGAATTGCTTGGGTTCGGGTGTTCAGGTGTCTTCGCCACGGCGACCATCGCCGGCCGCAGCACGCGGTCGCGAATCCGGTAGCCGCGTTGGAGTTCGGCGGTAACCGTGCCTTCGGGCACGTTGCTGGTTTCCTCTTGCACGACTGCTTCGTGCTCGTGTGGATTGAACGGCTTGCCAACGGCCTCGATCGGCGTCAGCCCTTCCGAGTCGAGTAGCAGCCGGAGTTTGCGATCGATGGCCGCGATGCCGTCGACCCACGCCGTCTGCGGTAGGTCGGCCGGCTTGGCCGCGATAGCGCGGTCGAAGTCGTCGACGATGGTCAGCAGCTTGGCCAGCAGCGCCTCGTTGGCCAGGCCGAGCGACTGCTCCCGGTCCTGCTCGGTGCGCCGCCTGAAATTGGCGAAATCGGCTGCCGTGCGCTGCCAGCCGGCGCGGCTGTCGGCCGCTTCCTGCTGAGCGACGGCGAGTTCCGCCCGCAGGCCCTCGATCTCAGCCGCCAGCTTCTGGGGCGACAGGTCGAGCTCGGCTATGCGCTCGTCGGCGCGCGTGCGGCGGCGGTGTTCGTTCACCGGTACAGCTGCTCGACGAGTTCGTTCATCAGCCCGCTCACGAAGCGCACCGTGCCGATGGCCTGCGGGTAGGCCATGCGCGTGGGACCCAGCAGGCCGACCACGCCGATAGCGCGGCCGGGCCGTCCGTACGAGGCGAGCACGAGCGAGACGTCGTGCATCTCCTGTGGCTCGTTCTCGGCGCCGATGAGCACCTGCACGTCCGACGCGCTCGCGAGGCGCCGCACCAGCGAGCCCAGATAGTCGCGGTTCTGCAGCGCTCCGAAGACGCGCCGCAACTTCTCGCCCTGGGTGAACTCGGGCTCGTTCATGACGTTGAGCAGGCCGTCCGAGAAAATGTCCTCGACGGTGGACGCGTCGGTCTCTTGCAGCATGCGCGCGATACGCTGGGCCACCTGGACGGCCAGCGGCGGGGCTTCCGGATCGGCCGCCATGGCCTCCACGCGGTTGGCCACCTGGCGCGCCGAGCGCTCGCCGAACTCGGTGTTGAGCAGGCGCGATACGTCGTCAAGGTCATGCTGGTCATAGCCGTCATCGAGCGGCATGAGCTCCTGCTTGACCGTGCCCTCGGCGAGCACCACGACGAGGCTGGCCGTGCGGGCGCCGGTCGCGACCAGGTCGAGGTGACGGATCCGGCACGAGCGTGGCTTGGCCGGCGTCGCCAGGCCGGCCGCGTGGGTAAGGCTGGCAATCGTCGTCGCCGCCAGGCGGAACCACTGGTCGCTGGCGAACTCGACCTGTCCGAACTGGTGGCGGATCATCAAGCGCTCGACCGGCGGCAGGCTCATCTGCGGTGCGATAGTCGCGATGTACAGGCGATAGCCGGCATCGGTCGGGACGCGGCCGGCACTGGTGTGCGGGTGGCTCAAGTAGCCGGCCTGCTCGAGTTCGGCCATCACGTTGCGCACGGTGGCCGAACTGACGTTCAGCCGATAGCGGTCGACCAGCACCTGGCTGCCGACCGGTTCGGCCGATGTCACGTATTCCTCGATGACCGCCCGCAGGATCGCCTCCGAGCGGGGGTCCAGCGGGCCGGCAGGCCGGTCCTTGCGACGCGCCATACCCTCACTACTTGCTGTCTGGTGGTTAGCACTCTCACAGCCGGAGTGCTAACGCTCGGGGCGATGGTAGCAGTCGCGCTGCGGCAGGTCAACGGATGAACGGCCCGCCGCGGATCGGGACGCGCCACAATCCTTCGTCAATGAAGCACGAGGGGCCACCGGGTTGATCCGAATCACATCCCGGGCGCTTTTCGTCGCCGCCTGCGCGACTGCACCGTCCTTGACTCCGGGCGTCTCGCCAACCCCGCCGGCCGCGTCGTCGACCCCCGGCGTCGCCACGGCGTCGCCGGCGATTGCCACAGCGTCGAGTCGCTGACCATCGCCGGCCAGCCGTCGGGCAGTTAAGCCGGCAGAATCCGGACGAACAGCTCGTCGGCGATCAGCCGACCGCGGCGGGAGAGACGCACGGCCTCGCGCGGGCCGGCTTCAGTCATCCCGTTTGCCCGTGCCCAGTCGAGAGCGTCGGCCAGTCCGCCGCGCCGGACGGCGTTCGCCGGCAGCCCGTCCGCCGTGCGCAGCCGCAGAATCGCCGCTTCGGCGGCGGCGGTGGCCTGGTCGGTCCGTTCGCTGCCGCCCGGCGGCAGACGCCCGGCGGCCAGCGCGGCGAGGTAGGCATCCAACCGCGCTGCATTCCAGCGGCGCGTTCGCCGACCGTCGAAGGCATGGGCGCCGGGGCCGACCGCCTCCCACGCCTGCCCCCGCCAGTAGGCCTGGTTGTGCCGGCTGGCATGGCCCGGCCTGGCCCAGTTCGATATCTCGTACCAACGCAGGCCGGCGCCGGCCAGGAGATCGTCGGCCAGCTCGTACATCGCCGCGGCACGCTCCTGGTCCTGCTCGAAGAGGGCGCGCGAGCGCCAGCGGCGCGCACCGGGTTGCAGCGGCAGATGGTCGCCGCCGGGTCCGCTGAGGCCCTCGGCGCCCGGATCGTCGAGCGTCAGCGCGTACGCCGAAACGTGGTCCGGGCCAAGCGCGAGGGCGGACTGGAGAGTGCGACGCCACGACTCAAGGGTCTGGCCGGGAACGTCGTACAGCAGATCAAGGCTGAGACTGCTGAAGCCCGCCGCGCGCGCCGCGGCGACGGTCGCAGCGACGTCGTCGGGTGAATGCCGCCGGCCCAAGCGGCGCAACTCGTCGGCGGCGAGGCTCTGCGCGCCGACGCTCACGCGGTTCACGCCGGCTGCCCGAAAGCCGGCCAGGTCGCCGCTGTCGTCGGCGCCGGGATTGACCTCGATGGTCACCTCGGCCTCGGGAGTGATGCCGAAGGCGTCGGCGGCCGCACCCATCAGACGGGCCACCTGCTCGGCCGTCAAGAGCGATGGAGTGCCGCCGCCCAGGTAGACGCTGCGCAACGGCTCACGGCGTGGCGCGGCGGCGCCGCGCATGCGGATCTCCGCTGCCAGGGCATCGACCAGCTCGGCCAGCCGGTTGGCCGGACCGCGTGCCGCGCGCCCGGCATAGACGACGAAATCGCAGTACGGACAGAGGCTGACGCACAAGGGCAGGTGCACGTACAGGGCCACCGGCGCGGACATCAGCGCTGTGTCTGGGGCAGCCCCGGCTCGTGGTCGGGCACGACCTCCCAACCGGTCGGCGGCGGCTCGTCGGGCTCGGCCGCAACGACGTCCTCGTGGCCCGCGCCGGCGCGCATCGCGCCCGGGTGTCCGGCCGCAGCGAACATGGCCAGCCGCGTAACGGCGTTGCCCAACAGGGCGGCGCCAATACCGCCCGTCTGAACCGTCAGCCAGCCGCCCAGCAGGCCGACTCCGAGCGCCATCAGCCACGGCCCGCGCGGGCGGCCGGAGGCGGCGAGCCGGGTGGCCAGCGCGTAGAGGACGGCCTGGAATGCGATGGCCAGCTCGATCGGCCAGTTCGAGACGAGCAGCAGACCGAGCACGATGCCACGGAAGGCGGCCTCATCGACGAATGCCGTCAGGAGGCTGTTCAGCACGCCGGCCGGATAGCGCCGATCGGCCGGCAGGCGCAGCTCGCCGAAGTGCAGCCAGCCGTAGCCAAAGGCGACCAGCGCACCGATCGCGCCGTAGGCAATGCCGGCGAGCAGCGCCGTGGTGCGCGGCTCGCCCACCTGCAGATGCAGCACGCTGAGCGGCAGCGGATACAGGAAGTACACCAGCGCCACCAGCGCGATGCCGCACGCGTACCACGACAGACGCCCGAACCAGACCGTCCAGCCGCCCGGCGCCTCCTCGTCTTCGAACTCGGCCGCGCCGAAGCGCCGCGCATCGAGGCGCAGCAGGACAAGCAGAGCCACGGCGCCCAGCAGGATCAGTGTCTCGAGCATGCCGGTCATTGGTCTAGGCGACTTCGCTCGAACGCAGCACGGCCAGGAACGCTTCCTGCGGAATCTCGACGCTGCCGACGCGTTTCATGCGTGCCTTGCCTGCCTTCTGCTTCTCGAGCAGCTTGCGCTTGCGCGTAATGTCGCCCCCATAGCACTTGGCCAGGACGTTCTTGCGCATCGCCCGGATCGTCTCGCGGGCGACAACGTTCGAGCCGATGGCCGCCTGCAGGGGCACCTCGAACATCTGGCGCGGGATCAGCTGCTTGAGGCGCTCGACCAGCGCGCGGCCTTCGCTGATGGCACGCGAGCGATGGGCGATGAGCGACAACGCATCGACCGGTTCGCCGGCCACCAGCACGTCGAGCTTGACCAGGTCGCCCGGCCGATAGCCAAGCTCGTCGTAGTCGAGCGAGGCATAGCCCTGGCTGCGACTCTTGAGTTGATCGTAGAAATCGACGATCACCTCCGCCAGCGGCAGCTCGAAAGTGAGCAGGACGCGGTCGGGATCGAGGTACTCCATTGTCTCGAAGGCGCCGCGGCGGCCGGTGGCCAGCTCGATCAGCGTGCCGATGTACTGGCTCGGCGTGATGACGCTCAGCTTGACCCACGGCTCGGCGATCGATCTCGATCTCGGCCACCGGCGGCAACCGGGCGGGGTTGTCGACCATCACCGTGCCGCGCCCGCCGATGAGCGTGACCTCGTACTCGACCGACGGCGCGGAGGCGATCAGGTCGAGATCGAACTCGCGCTCGAGGCGCTCCTGCACGATCTCCATGTGCAGCAGGCCCAGGAAGCCGCACCGGAAGCCGGTCCCCAGGGCGACCGACGTTTCCGGCTGGAAGCTGATCGAGGCATCGTTCAGGTGCAGTTTGTCGAGCGCGTCGCGCAGCTCCGGCAGGTCCTCGCCGCGGACCGGGTAGATGCCCGCGAAGACGAGCGGCTTGGCCTGTTTGTAGCCGGGCAGTGGCGCCGTTGCCGGTCGCTCGGCGCTGGTCAACGTGTCGCCGACCTGGCAGTCGCGCACGCTCTTTAGCCCGGTGGCGACGTAGCCCACCTCGCCCGGACCCAGTTGCGCGACGGGCACCTGTTGCGGCCGAAAGATGCCCAACTCGAGGATCTCGCTGTTCGCGCCGGAGGCCATCAGGTGGACGACCTCGTGCTCGCTCACTCGTCCGGCGAAGAGACGCACGTGGGCCACCACGCCCTTGTACGAGTCGTAGTGCGAGTCGAAGATCAGGCCCTGCAGCGGCGCGTCCGTGTCACCGGACGGCGGCGGGATGCGCTGGACGACGGCTTCGAGCACCTCGGGCACACCGGTCCCATCCTTGGCCGACACGAGCAGGACCTCCTCGCGCGGTATGGCGAGCACGTTCTCCAGTTCGTCCATGACCACCGTCGGCTGGGCCGAGGGGAGGTCGATCTTGTTGATCACCGGCACGATGACAAGTCCCTGGGCAAGCGCGAGATGGACATTGGCGAGCGTTTGTGCCTCGATGCCCTGAGCCGCGTCGACGACCAGGATCGCGCCCTCGCACGCCTGCAGGCTGCGACTGACCTCGTACGAGAAGTCGACGTGGCCGGGAGTGTCGATCAGGTTCAGCCCGTAGCGCTGGCCGTCGCGTGCGTCGTATTCGAGGCGCACGGCGCGGGCCTTGATGGTGATGCCGTGCTCGCGTTCCAGATCCATCGAGTCGAGCACCTGGCTGGTCATCTGTCGTGCGTCGATGGTGTGCGTCAGTTCGATCAGGCGATCGGCGAGGGTTGACTTCCCGTGATCGACATGGGCAATGATCGAGAAGTTGCGCAGACGCGCCTGGGGGATCACCGGGAGGCGAGTATAGCCACGCCCCCGGCCTGACCCCTGACGCCGGCCGCCTGCCGGTCTGATGAACCGGTCGGTGCTACCATCGGACGTCGCGCCAGCGGCGCGTCATCCCGACATCATTCATCCGAACGAGGTTTCCACTTGGCTCACTCGCCCCGCGGCTGGACCGGAGCCCGCACTCCGTCGGCCATCAAGAGCGTTCGACAGGCGCAGCGTCGCCACGCCGTCAATCAGCCACGTCGCACCGCGGCGAAGACGCTGGTCACGAAGGCACTCGCCAGCGCCAACGACGCGGCGAGCAACGGCGGGAGCGCGCAGGACGTCCAGGCTGCCGTCGGACGGGCGGTATCCGCGCTCGATCGCGCCGCCAAGATCGGCGCCATCCACCAGAACGCGGCCGATCGCCGCAAGAGCCGGCTGATGCTTAAGGTCAACGCCGTCCTGGGTGGTCAGGCGGTCGCCGCTCCCGCGCACCAGGCGCGCACGACCGGCAAGGCGGCCGCCGCCAAGCAGGCCCGCCAGCGCATCGCCGCGTCGCGAGCCACCAAGGCCAAGGGCGAACAGACCGCCGCCGGCAAGGCGCGCGCCGCGCTCGCGCGGAGCACGCGCAGCACGACCGAGGAGGCGCCGGCGACGACGGCAGCAGTGGCTGCGCCGACGACGACGGCCAAGGCGACGGCGCAAGGCGAAGGCGCCGGCCAAGGCGACGGCGCGGCCAAGGCGAAGGCGCCGGCCAAGGCGACGGCCGCCAAGGCGAAGGCGCCGGCCAAGGCGACGGCCGCCAAGGCGAAGACGGCCGGCAAGGCAAGCACCGCCAAGGCGACCGGCGGCCAAGACGACTGCCGGCCAAGACGAGCGCCGCCAAGCCACGCGTCACGAAGGCGAGCGCGACCAAGAAGTAGCGGAGCGGCGGCACTGACCGCACCCGCCGGGTGACCGGCTAGCCGGGCCTGAGACCCTTTGCCGCCACGGCGCCGGGCGCCGGACGGGGTGCCATCGCGGTTCGCACCGCGCCGCCAACCAGGGCGCCCGCCAGGGTCAGCACGACAAGACCGCTACCGGTGACGGCCAGCTCCCGCCACACGGCGGCTTCGAGCGAGGCGGCGTCCGTGATGCCGGCCGCGGTCAGGTCGCCGACTTCACCCGCGTTGACGTAGCGCTCATAGATGCATGCCGGGCCGGTCGCGCAGTTGAGCGAAGTGCCGTCCGGCAGCGCGCCGGTGTCGGCGTAGACGAACACCAGCCGGACGGCCACGTAGAGCAGCGCCAGGCCGACGCCGCTGACAAGGCCGGCCCAGGCGGCGTTGGCCAGCACGCGCACGACCGGCCGGTGGCGCTCGGCGCGCACGTTGGCGTACACGCCGATGAGCGCACCGACCACCGGCGCGAGCAGGAAGACGACCGTCTGGACGGGGATGATCAGCTCGAACGCGATGGCGACGACGAGGCCCATGCCGAGCCCCACCCAGCCGGCAAAGACCGCCCCCGAATCGATGAAGCGATCCCTCACCGCGACCTGGCCAGCGCGGCCGTGCCGGGGAAGCGCGCCGACATACCCAACTCGTTCTCGATGCGCAGCAGCCGGTTGTACTTGGCGACGCGCTCGGAGCGCGACGGGGCGCCAGACTTCATCTGGCCGACGCCGGTGGCAACGGCCAGGTCGGCGATCGTCGTGTCCTCGGTTTCGCCGCTGCGATGGCTGATCACCGCGCCCCAGCCATGGTGCAGGGTGAGCTCGACCGTCCTGAGCGTCTCAGTCAGCGTGCCGATCTGGTTGAGCTTGATCAGCACCGCGTTGACGGAGTCCTCATCGATCGCCCTTTGGACGCGCTCGGGGTTCGTCACCAGCAGATCATCGCCGACAAGCTGAACCTTTGCGCCAAGGCGCTTGTTGAGTTCGTGCCAGCCGGCCCAGTCATCCTCCGCCAGGCCATCCTCGAGCGACACGATCGGGTAGCGCTTGATCCAGTCGGCCCAGAAATCGATCAGCTCGCCGGTGCGCAGGCTGCGTCCCTCTTTCTGCAGCCGATAAGTCAGCTCGCCGTTGGCGTCGGCCGGTGCGTCGAGATCGACCAGCTCGCTGACCGCCGGATCGAGGGCGATGGCGACGTCCTCGCCGGGCTTGTAGCCGGCCCGCTCGATCGCCTTGAGCACGACCTCGATCGCCGCCTGGTTCGACTCGAGCGACGGCGCGAAACCGCCTTCGTCGCCCTGGCCGGTGGCAAAACCTCGTTCGCGCAGCTCGGCCTTGAGGGCGTGGAACACTTCCGAGCCGGCGCGCAGGGCCTCGCCGAAGGTCGGCGCGCCGACGGGCATGACCATGAACTCCTGGAAGTCGGTCGAGTCGGCTGCGTGCTTGCCGCCATTGAGGATGTTGAACTGCGGAACGGGCAGCGTGGTCGCCTGCACTCCGCCGATGTAGCGATAGAGGGGCATGCCGTACTCGGCCGCCATGGCATGGGCGCACGCCAACGAAGCACCGAGGATCGCGTTGGCGCCGAGCTTGCTCTTGTTGGGCGTGCCGTCGAGGTCGATCAACAACTGGTCGATGGCGGCCTGGTCGCCGGCATCCTGGTCGATCAACGCGGGAGCGATGATCTCGGTCACGTTGGCAACGGCCTTGCGGACGCCCTTGCCGCCGTAGCGATCCTTCTCGCCGTCGCGCAGCTCGACCGCCTCATGGATACCGGTCGATGCGCCCGATGGCACAGCTGCGCGGCCGACCGCGCCCGACTCGAGCACGACGACTGCCTCGAGCGTTGGGTTGCCGCGTGAATCGAGGATCTCGTGCGCGTCGACGAGTTCGATGGCGCTCATGCCACATCCGCCGTTTCAGCTACCGCGGTTCGATCCTTGATCACAGCGATGCCGGGCAACTCGCGACCCTCCATAAATTCGAGCGACGCTCCGCCGCCGGTCGAGATGTGCGTCATCTTGCCGGTCAGACCGAGCTCTTCGACGGCCGCCACCGAGTCGCCGCCGCCGACCACGACGGTGACGCCCTTGTCGGCCAGCATGGCCAGCTGGCGCGCCATGGCGCGCGTGCCGTCACCAAAGGTGGGCACCTCGAAGACGCCCAGCGGGCCATTCCAGAACACCGTTCGCGCGGGCTCGAGCGCCTGCTTGAAGGCCTGGATGGTCAGCGGGCCGATGTCGACCACCGACCAGGAGTTGGGGATCTTGTGGACGGGCACGACCTTGTGCTCGGCGCCGCGGGTGACTTCCTTGGCGACGACAACGTCGGTTGGCAGGATCATCTCGACGCCGTGCTTCTCGGCGTTATCGAGGATGCGCCGCGCGTCGTCGACCAGGTCGCGCTCGAGCAGGCTCTTGCCCACCGTGTTGCCGCGCGCAACGAGGAAGGTGTTGGCCATCCCGCCGCCGATCAGGAAGGAGTCGACCTTGTCCACCAGGTTATCGAGAACGCCGAGCTTGCCCGAGACCTTGGCGCCGCCGATGACGGCGATGAACGGATGCTCGACCGACTCGAGCAGCCGTGACAGGGCGTTGATCTCCGCTTCCATCAGCAGGCCGGCATAGGCGGGCAGAAACTCGGTAACACCAACGGTCGAGGCATGCGCCCGGTGGGCCGTGCCGAAGGCGTCGTTGACGTAAACGTCGCCGTAGCTCGCAAGGGACCTGGCGTACTCCGGATCGTTGGCCTCCTCCTGCGCGTGGAAACGCAGGTTCTCGAGCATCATCACCTGGCCCGGCTTGAGCCGCGCGACGGCATCACGCGTGCCCACCCCGAGCGCGTCGCCGGTGATCGGCACGGGCAGCCGCAGCAGCGTCGACAGCCGCTGAGCCACCGGGCGCAGGCGCGCCGATTCGACCACCTTGCCGTTGGGGCGGCCCAGATGGCTCATCAGGATCACCGACGCGCCGTGGTCGAGCAGATAGTGGATCGTCGGCAGGGCGGCGCGGATGCGCGAATTGTCCTTGATCTTGCCGTCTTCGATGGGCACGTTGAAGTCAACCCGCATGAGGACACGCTTGCCCTCCGGATCGAAGTCGCGAACGGTCAGTTTTTCCATGGCAGCCTGCTTTCGTGGTGTGTCCCGGCGCCCGCCGGGCGGGCGCCGGGAAGGGCTCTGGCCGACGGTCCGGCTGCGCTACGCGTTCGCCGGGGCCATCTTGCCGGCCGGCAATCGCTCTCCGACATATGCCGTGAGGTCGGCGATGCGGCAGCTGTAGCCCCACTCGTTGTCGTACCAGGCGATCACCTTGACCAGGTCACCGAGCACCATCGTCGACCGCGCGTCGACGATGGACGAGCGACTGTCGCCCTTGAAGTCCATCGACACCAGCGGTTCGTCGGTCACGCCCAGGATGCCCTGCATGTGGTTGCCGGCGGCCGCGCGGAAGGCATCGTTGAGCGCCTCGACCGTGGCCGGCCGCTCCAACTCGGCGGTGAGGTCAACTACGCTCACCGTCGGTGTCGGCACGCGCAGGCTGAAGCCGTCGAACTTGCCCTTCAGCTCGGGGATTACCAGGGCCAGTGCCCTGGCTGCACCGGTCGTCGTAGGGATGATGTTCTGCCCCGCCGACCGGGCGCGCCGCGGATCCTTGTGCGCCACGTCGAGCACGCGCTGGTCGTTGGTGTACGAGTGGATCGTGTTCATCAGGCCGCGCACGATGCCGAACTCGTCCTGGACGACCTTGGCCACCGGCGCCAGGCAGTTCGTGGTGCAGCTCGCGTTGCTGATGATGTCGTGCTTGTCAGGGTCGTACATCCGCTCGTTGACACCGAGCACGATGGTCACATCCTCGTGCTTGGCCGGCGCGCTGATGATCACCTTGCGCGCACCGGCGTCGAGGTGGGCACGCGCCTTGTCCGCGTCGGTGAACAGACCGGTCGACTCGATCACGATGTCGACACCGAGCTCCTTCCACGGCAGCGTCGCGGGATCTCTCTCCTTGAGCACCTTGATCTCGTGGCCGTCGACTATCAGCGCGTCGTCAGTGTGCTCGACGGTTCCCGGATAGCGGCCGTAGGTCGAGTCGTAGCGGAAGAGGAGCGCGTTCATCTCGGTGTCGACCAGGTCGTTGATGGCGACCACTTCGATCCCGGAGGTTCGCTCCATGATTGCCTTCAGCGACTGCCGGCCGATTCTGCCGAAGCCGTTGATGCCCACACGCACAGTCATTGCCTACTCCTTGTCGTCGATTTGCGCTTGGCGAACGCCCGGCCCAAAGAGCCGCAGCGTGCGAACGATCATTTGATTACCTGGCCATCGTTGACTGACGGCATTTGCGCGGGAAGGGCCACATGGCCCGCTCCCGATACAACATCCTGACTGCATTCATCATCGCCCAGCCGATCAAGACCGGCCGTCGGCGGCGGTGAAGGCCACCAGCGACAGTGCGCCGACCAGGCCCACATCGTCGCCCAGTTCGGCCGCGACGATCTCGACCCGCTCGGCCTGGCGGTGATAGCCGTACTCGCGCACCGCCCGGCGCGCGGGATCGAGGAGCCGATCGCCCTGCGCATGGGCGATGCCTCCGCCCACGATCACGCGCTGTGGGTTGAAAACGTCGACGATCGTCACCGCCGCGGCGGCAAACGCGTGCCGGGCACGCTCCATGATCTGCGCCGCGATCGCGTTACCGTCGTCCTCGGCGCGCGCCACCGCTGCCGCATCCATCTCGCCCAGGCCCATTTCGCGCGCCGCCCGGGCGATGCCGGTCCCCGACGCAAGCGCCTCAAGATGGCCGCGCGCACCGCAGCCGCAGCGCGGTCCGTTGATATCGATGGTCAGATGGCCGAGCTCGCCCGCCACGCCGTCCGGCCCGCGCAGCAGCCGTCCGCCGCTGACAATCGCGCCGCCGACGCCGGTCGAGATGGTCATGTACACGTAGTCGGTCAAACCGCGCGCGGCGCCGAACTCGCCCTCCGCCAGCGCCGCGACCTGGACGTCGACGGCCATCACCGCTGCCAGCCCCAGCGCAGCGCCAAGGCGCGCGGCAAGCGGGAAGTGCCACAGGCTGTGATCCAGGTTGGGCGGATCGAGAAACGCTCCGGCGAAAGGGTCGAGCGGGCCGGGCGCCGAGATGCCCAGCGCGCTGGGCGGCCCGAGCAAGGCCGCCTGCTGTGCCGTCTCAGCGAGGGTCGCCCGCAACGAGTCGATGCACGCCGCAGCGACGGTCTCCGCGCCGGCGTGCGGCGTCAGCGACGAACGTCGGCCGGCGAGCCGGCCGTCCGACAGCGCCAGCGCCGTGCGCAGCCGCGTGCCGCCAAGGTCGAGAGCCAGCACAGGGGACGATCGGGATTGCCTGGTCAGCGGCCGCGCACCCGTCGTTTCGTGTTCGGGCTGGGTCACGTCGCGATTGTATGGGCCGTCGCGTGCTCATCCGTGGGCAAAGAAAATGGCCCCGGCGTGGGCCGGGGCCATGTTGATCCTGAAAGTCGGCTCGTCAGCCGCCGATGCGGAAGACGCTGTTGCCGCACTTCGGACAGGTGCCCTTGATGGCAGGCTTGCCGTTCTTCATCGTGATCTTCTGCGGGTTCTGGATCTCCACCTTCATCTTGTCCCTGACGCAATAGGCTTCAGCCACCTCTTCTCCTTCCCTTAATGTCGATCAATTCGGCGAGTCGGACTGGTGCCCACTCCGCCGCCAGCCATCAGGATGCCATTACCGGCATCCACAGTGAGGGCCGCCAGTGCAACTCACCGGCGGTTTTGACCGCCTCGTCCATGTCGGCCAGCAGCCGCAACGCTTCGAGCCCGGTCTCGATGCAACCGGCCTCGGCCCGATCCTTCTGCTCACCCTGGATGAAGGCGCCGCTCACGCGTTGAGCGTACGCGGTGCAGACGACGCCCGCACGGCATCCTGCCAACCCTGCGAGCACCAATAGCGCCGACGCCTCCATCTCGAAGTTGATGACGCCCTGGCGGGCCATCTCGTCGGCGAGATCAGGAAAGCGGATCGGCAACTGCGGAATTGGCCGGGCCTGCGCTCCATAGAAGCCGGGCGCGGTCGCGGTGATGCCCAGGTGCGCTCGATGTCCGAGCACATGGGCCGCCTCCACGAGGGCGGCGACCGCAACGTAGTCGGCCACCGCCGGATAGCCCTCGTGCACGAAGTACTTCGTCGTCGCCTCGAGCCTCACGGCGCCGGTGGTGATGACGAGGTCGCCCAGCGCGATGTCGTCGCGCAGGGCTCCGCACGAGCCAATACGGATGAATGTCGGGTGCTCGGTCAGGGCGAGGACCTCGGCGATAACGATCTCGACGTTGTCGGCGCCGATGCCCGTCGAGATGACCGACACCCGCCTGCCCTTGTAAGAACCCGTGGCCGACGCGAACTCGCGGTTGCTGTGCTCGAACTCGACCTCGTCGAACAGACGGGCAACGCGCGCCGTCCGGTCCGGGTCACCCGGCAGTAGGACGTATTCCGCTACCTGGCCTGGCTCGAGATCGATGTGGTACTGCCGATCCGTGTCCGGCACTGCCACGCGGCGATCGGCGATTGGCACTCATCCTCCACGCTTGCCGCTCCACGAGAGAGCGAGAACGCGGGCGACGATAGGCCCCACGCAGTGCGAGCGTCAACTCGGCTCGTGCTTGGAGCGGACGGCTAGTGCCGCTCTGGCGCGCTCGCGCACGCCGCTCAGGCGTACAAACAAGGCGACACGCGTCCGCGGGTGCGCTACTGCGACCAGCAGCGCCGTCGCCGCGGTAAGCAGAATGAGGGCGACCAGTGCAGCAGCGGGCGCGGCAGTCGCCAGGGGCTCGCTCGCGTCGACGCTCGCGCTACTCAGCGGTCGCGGCGTTCCGTCGGTCGGCGACGGCTGCGTGGGTCCGCCAGCAAGGGGAACCAGGCGCGTGATCGCCTGGGCGTCTTCGACGGCCACCGCGATCGCACCGTCTTCGTCGCGGATGACCGTGCCCACCGCGTTGACCAGATCACCGGGCGACAGCACGGCTGCGATGTCCGCCGCGGGCCCGTCAAGCCTGAGCTGAGCCGTGCCGCTTTCGTCGCTGATGGCCACCAACGTCCCGCTCAGCGCCGCGACCCGACCACCCACGGCCACGAGTTGACCTAGGTGGCCAGGCAGGTCGACCAGGGCGACGGCCAACGGCAGCCCGCCACCGCTGGCGCCAGCCGCCGAGGTAGGGGCGGCCGGACCGCCCATGTCGAGCGACCCAGGCGGGAGACTCGCCCCCATGCCGCCGGTGGGCGCCACCGATCCGCCCGGCGACGCCATTGCGCCGTCGAGGACGATGTCGGTCGTCGCGCGCGGCACGACCGAGAAGCGCTGATCGGACGCGGTCGGGTAGGCGCGCTTGACGATGCCCGTGATCGTCGCCTTGTGGCCCTCCTCCACCGCCGTCGCGGGGATCGCGCTGCGGGTCAAGCTGGTGATCGGGATCGATCCGCCGTCAACGGCCAGCTCGGCGCGCCACGCGTCCCCGTCACGGCTGACCGCCGTGATCTCGCCGGTGACGGTGACCAGCCGCCACTCGAGATCGGCGGAGATCGGTGCGCCGCTGACGGCGAACGCGGTCAGGGCGGATCGACTTACTCCGACCAGCTGGTCGGCGGCGAGCTGGGGCGCGCCGTAATAGGTGCCCACCACTCCCGTGACCCGCACGAGATCGCCCACCGCCGTTGCTTCGTTGTCTGGCAAACGAACGAGGACGGCGGCCGTCGCGTCCTGGATCGTGACGCGCTGGTCGTTTGTATCAAGCAGCCCTCCGCGCACGCTTACGGTCCCTTCGACGGTCACTCTCTGACCCTGTTTGTGCAGCGCCTCGGCGATGGCGACGGTCGGCCCGCTGGGCGCGGCCGATGTCGTCGCAGTCGGACGTGGCGAGGGAGTCGGTGTTGAACTCGACGTCGGCGTCTGGGTAAGCCCGGGCGTCGGAGTCGGCCCCGCGCTGTGGACGATGTCGAGCGGTTGCCGCGGCCAGACGCGGTAGAGACCGAGACGGTCGCCGACGAGGCCGGTGACGGACAGCGTCTCGCCCGTGTGGAAGTCGCTCGTGGTCGCGCCGAGCGTGTCGTGCAGGAAGATGCGCCCCTCGCCCGAGGCGTCGGCGAGGATCACCGTCACGCTACCCGAGGAACCCCCCGCGACACTGTCGATGGTGCCCGAGACGCGCGCCAACAGGCCCTCGGTCTGCTCGCCAAGATCGGCCATTGTGAGCGGTCGCGGAACGACCTCGTTGACCATTCCGAGCACGGCCACGCCGTCACCCGCAGGCCGCAACTCGAGGTTGCCGTACGGCGCCGCGAGCTCGCCCGTGACTTCGACTTGCCGCCCGGGCGTGACGCCGTCGGGCGGCAGCGCCAGCAGCCTGACATAGATACCGGCGGAGTCATCCTCGATCGCAAACGTTGTGTCGCCGAGGATCCAGCCTGCGGCCACCGTGACCGTGCCAGTCACCGTGGCCGTACTGCCCAGCGGCAACGCACGCGCCTCGGCGATCGACAACAACGGGCCATCCGAGGCCGTAGCGGTCGATGTCGCTGTTGGCGATGGCGAGGGCGACGGCGTCGGCGTGGGCATGGGCGGCATGACGTCCTGCGGGAACCGGACGATGAGCCGGTAGCCGGTGCCGGCCCCGGTGGGGTCGAACTGGCCGACAACGCCGCCCAACGTGAATTGGCCCGCGCGGGGTAGGTCCTCAGGCACGACGCCGGAGGCAGCTGGTACGACCACTTCGAGTGCGCCGCTGCCGTCATCGATCAACGTCGAGAACCCGTCGTCCTGCACGACCGGATCGTCGACGATCAGTCCGCTTACGCTTACGGCGCGCCCTTCGAATGGTTCGCACAGCAGACCGGTGGCGGCCATCAGCGGTGCCGGCAGCGATCCACTATTGAGCCACGACACTGCGCTCGGGTCGTCCAGCTCGATCGTGAGCTGGCCGCTGTCGCTAACCAGGACACCGCTGACGAGCAGTGAGTCGCCCACGGCAAAGGGCGCCCAGTCGCCCGACAGCAGGCGCAGTGCGACGCCCGCTCCACCATCCTCGATGAACGCGCCCCGGCCAGCGTCGAACAGGCCGACCGGGGTGGTGAGCTGGCCAACCACGGAGACATTCGTTCCGAGTGGCTCGCCTCGCGCCACCGCGATGGAGATGGTGCTGGGCGTAGGCGTTGGTGTTGGCGTCGGCGTGGGCGTAGGGCTGGGCGTCGGCGTAGGCGTGGGCGTAGGGCTGGGCGTCGGCGTAGGCGTGGGCGTAGGGCTGGGCGTCGGGTAGGCATGGGCGTAGGCGTGGGCGTAGGGCTGGGCGTCGGTGTAGGCGTGGGCGTAGGCGTGGGCGTAGGGCTGGGCGTAGGCGTCGGACAGAGAGGCGGCGCGTTGGTCGGCGATGGCGACGGCGGCGAGCCCACAGGTGGCGAATTAAGGCCCTGAGCCACCGGGTTTGACTGCAAGAGCGTGTCTGCCGAGTTGTCGTTCGAGTCCTGCGAGTTGCCACCGCTTGCCCCAGGGCGCCGTTCCAGGCTGCTGCCTGTCGGCGGCGCCTGCCCCGGCGCTCCCTCTACAAACGTGCTCGACGCGCTGCCCCAGCTGAGCGAATCGACGACCTCGCCCCCAGGGACCCGTCGAAGGACGAGCGAGCCGCCGATGGTCGAGAAGCCGCCACTGAAGGTGCCGTCCGCCTCGGCCGCGTAAGCGCCGCTGGCGTTGGCAATGAGAAGGTGGGCACCGGGCGACAGCTCCTGATCGGACCAGCTCTGCTTCTGAGTGACGGTCGCCCCTGACGCCGTCACGTAAACGAGCTCCAGCCCGGCCAGGTTCAGCGCCTCGCTCGACGCGTTGTACAGCTCGACGTACTGATCGGATGCGGCGCTGCCGCGCGTCAAGACCTCGCCCACGAGCACGCCCGTCGATGGCGGCCAGCTGACTGCGGCAAGACGCCTGATGGTCAACTCGCCGGGCAAAGACGAGGCCGCCAGCCATACACCGGCCAGCGCTGCGGTCAAGGCAAACGCGGCCAGTAACAGCGCACGCGATGGCTGCCGCGCAAGCGGCGGCAGGACGAGTTGGCGAACGCCGGACATACCGACCCTCCGCGGCGGGAGTGCGGCGGACGACTGCGGCGGACCAGGAGCAGGTGGCTCAGTCTGGCGATCAGCCCTTATCCGGCGCTTAGCCGCCGCTTACCGGCGACTCGCCGGAGGCGACCGCGAGTGTCAGCACGGCGTTGCGCTAGGATGCCCTTCACCCCCATCCACCGAAGGAGACACTTCCCTGGCACGCGCGAAGGACACGGCTCGAGCAGAGGCTCGGCGACGAACACGCGAGGCACAGCGCGCCGAACTGGCCGCGCAGGATGCTGACGAGACAGAGGGCGAGCCCGCAGCGGACGAGGCGACAGCGGCCCCGCCGCGCCGGCAGCTGTTCCAGTTGCCGAATTTCCGTGCCGATCTGCTGGCGCTGCCGTCGCTGTTCCGGACCCGCTGGCTGATGTGGATTCCGCTGCTGCTGATGGTCGGCGGGCTCGCCCTGGCGCTGGTCCTCGATTCGCTGCCGACGGAAGTCGCCTCGGTGGCCGACCTGTACCTGCAGTTCTTCTTCATTCCGCCCGCTCTGTTCACCTTCTTCATCGCCGGCTTCGTCGCTCCGCGCGCCTCATACATGGTCGGTTTCATCTACGGCGCGCTGTCGGGCGTCATCTGGGCGATCGCCATCCTGGCCACCGGCCTGGGTGCAGCAACTGACCCGACGGCGCCGGCCACCACCAACGACCCGGCCACGGTCGTGGTCAACATGCTCGCCATCGGCGTCATCTACGGCACCCTGGCGGCGGCCTTCGCCGCCTGGTACCGGGACTTCCTGCGGCGGATGCAGGACAACTCGCGCCAGAAGAAGGTGGCGCAGGAGGCGAAGGAGCGCGCCAAGCGGCGCGACGAGCGCCAGGAAGGGCGCAAGATCGCGAAGCGCCCGACGACCTAGTCGCGGCGCGGGTCAGCCGGCGCGGCGCATGCCCGCGTGACCCATGTGGCGCACGCCGGCAATCGGTTGCGCTGCGCCCACCCGGCCGCACATCTCGGTCAGCGAGGCGACCTGATCGGCGATGACGTTGACCACCTCCGATTCGCGCTCCAGACGCCCTTCGACGTAGAGCAGCGCGTGGCGCCGGACGGTGCGCCGGAAGCGCGCCCAGGTGTCCGGCCAGAGCGTGACATTGACCATGCCCGTCTCGTCCTCGAGCGCCAGGAAGACAGTTCCGCGTGCCGTCATCGGGTGCTGGCGCGTGACGACCAGGCCGCCGATCTTCACCCGCCCCGGCCGCGTATCGCTCAGTGCGCCGGCGGTCGTCGCGCCCAGCCGTCCGAGGGCAGGCCGGAACAGTTCGACCACCTGGCGGCGCGCGTCGAGCGACAGGATCGCGTAGGCATCGCCGAGTCGCTCGAGCTCCGTCGGCGCCGGCAACTCGGGCGCCTCGGTCGGTGGCAGGCGCAGGTCGAGCGTATGCGTATGGCGCGTGACGGCTGCCACCTCCTTGAGCTGCCAGAGCAGCTTGCGGCGCGCCACGCCCAGGCAGTCAAGCGCACCGGCACGGATCAGCTTTTCGACGACCTCCTGGGCCAGCCCGGTGCGCGCGACCAGGTCGGCCAGCGAAGTGAACGGGCCGCCGCGGGCCACTTCGTCGTCGAGCGCCTCCCCCTCCGTCGCGCCGATGCCCTTGACCAGGCCCAGGCCAAGTCGGATGCCAAAACCGGGCGCGCTGGGCGCCGCCCAGCGATCTCGCGTCAGGCGGTCGGGCACGACGCAGCCTGACGACTGGACGACCGGTGGCCGGCGGTCGATGCCGGCCTCTTCGGGGAGTGGCTCGCCGGCCAGGCCGACCCACTCGGTGATCGTCCGAAAACGGCTGCGATTGACGTCGACCGGCAGCACGGCTACACCGTGCCGCTTGGCGTCGTTGACGAGCACCTCGACCGGGTAGAAGCCCATCGGCTGGGCGTTGATCAGGCCGGCCACGAACTGGGCTGGATAGAAGAGCTTCAGGAAGGCCGATTCGTATGCCGTGCGCGCGAACGCCGCCGCGTGGCTCTTGTTGAAGCCAAAGCTGGCGAAGGCAGCGACCCGGCGGAAAAGCTCCTCAGCCTGCTCGTGGCCCAGGCCGCTGCCGGTGACGCAGCCGTCCACGAAACGTGCGTGCAGCTTCTCCATCTCACGGCTCGAGCGCCACGTGCCCATCGCCCGGCGGAAGCCGTCCGACTCGGCCGCGCTGAAGCCGGCCACGTCGATGGCGATCTTCATCACCTGCTCCTGGTAAAGGATCACGCCGAGCGTTTCCTCGAGCGCCGGCTGCAGGCTGGGATGCAGGTAGGTCACCGCCTCAACGCCCTGCCGGCGGCGGAGGTAGGGGTGGACGGCGTTGCCCTGGATCGGGCCGGGCCGAATGATCGCCACCTCGACGACCAGGTCATCGAGCGTGCACGGACGCGAGCGCGGCAGCGTCTGCATCTGGGCGCGCGACTCGATCTGGAAGACGCCCACCGTGTCCGCCGCCTGGATCATCCGGAACACGTCGGGAATGTCTTCCGGTAGCCGGTCCAGGACGACATGTACGCCACAGTCGGCCGCGATGTCCCTCAGCGAATCGTCGATCGCGCTGAGCATCCGGAGCCCCAGCAGGTCCAGTTTTATCAGTTTGATCGTTTCAATGTCGCGTTTGTCGTATTGCACCACGACACGACCCGGCATCGTTGCTCGCTCGAGCGGCGCGATGTCGATCAGCGGCGCCTGCGTCACCAGCATCCCGCCGGTGTGAATCGATAGATGGCGAGGGAAACCGTCGATGCGCGCGGTCAGTTCCAGCCAGCGCTCCCACGGCGACAAGCCGATCGTCGACGTGTGGCCCGGTGCGACGCGCGGCGTCCCGTCCGGGGCTACCGCCGGATCGCTGTCGGCTCCGATATCGCCTGCATCCTTACTCCCGGTACTACGCCGCTCATAGCGCCCGATTTCGACTGCCTCATGGGCCCCGGGGTCGCTTCGCGCTGGTATTCCAAGCGTGGACTCGATCGCTCCGACCTCAGTCTGCGTTCGATATCGACTTCCTTCCCCAGGGCTTACCAATGGGGGCGATATCGGACGGCGTAGCGGCGTCTCCTCACGCAACCAGCGCACGCTGACCGGGGTATCGCCCGGGCCGCCCTCGTCATCCGACGGACCGCGCTGCGCTCCTCGCCGGCCGAGCCGCTTGGCCGAGACTCGCGCCGCGACCAGTGCCGCGGCCGGCGCCGAGACCGGTACCGGGCCGCGGCCGTCGTTGAGCTGGCCCATGCCGTCGACAAGGCCGCGTGCCCGGGCAAGGTCGCGGTCCGCAACGTCGGCTGGCGCGAAGAACTCGGCGAAGCCGCCCTCTGCCTCGAGATCGCGCCGAACCATGACCGAGTCGTACGTCTCGAGCGCCTTGGCCACCCGGTCGACCAACGGACGCGGGAAGCCCAGCGCATAGCCGACTTCACGCACCGCCGAGCGGGCGCGGTAGGTCACCAGGTTGCAGACCATGCCGGTGTGCTCGGTGCCGTAGCGCTCGTAGACGTACTGGATGACTTCCTCGCGGCGCGACGAGGCGAAGTCGATGTCGACGTCGGGATAGGTGGTGCGGCCCTCGTTGATGAAGCGCTCGAAAAGCAGCCGATGGCGAATCGGGTCGACGCGCGTGATGCCCAGCACGTAGGCGACGATCGAGTCGCCCGCCGAGCCACGACCCTGGGCGGGGATGCCGCGCTCACGGCAGAACTGCATGATGTCCCAGCAGATCAGGAAGAACTCGGCCAGCCCGGTGCGCTCGATGACCTCGAGCTCGTGCGCCAGTTGCTTGACCACGGCCGGCCGTAGCGGGTGATAGCGGTGGCGCATGCCGTCGTGGCAGAGCGTCTCCAGGTACGAGAAGGCGGTCTCACCCGACGGCACCGGGAAACCCGGGAAGCGATACCGCTCGAAGTCGAAGTCGACCGAGCACCGACTCGCCAGCTCGCCTGCCATCGCCAGCCCGCCTGCCCACGCCCGGGCGGCGTCGTCGCCCAGCGCGCCAACGGCCGGTGGCAGGGCAGCCATATCCGCAGCGCTCTTCAGGTAGTACTCGCCGTTCGGCCGGCGCAGGTGCGCACTCTCGTCGATGGTCTTGCCGTGCCTGATGCACACCAGCACGTCCTGCAACTCACGATCCTCCGGCCGTGCGTAGTGGGCATCGTTGGTGACCACCAGTGGCAGCCCGGCCTGGCCGGCCAGCGCGACCGTCTCAGCCACCAGCCAGTCGTCATCGGGCAGCAGGTGGTGTTGCAGCTCGAGGTAGAACTCGGCGCCGAAGACGGCGGCCCATGCGCGCGCCGCGGCGAGCGCTCCCTCGCGGTCACCGGCCAGCAGCCGTCGCGCGATCTCACCGTGCCGGCAACCAGACAGCGCTGCCAGGCCCTCCGTGTTGCGCCGTACCAACTCGTGGGTGAAGCGCGGCGCGCCCTTGGTGCCGGCCAGATGCGCCGCGCTCACGAGGCGGCACAGGCTGCGATAGCCGGTCATGTCGCGGGCCAGCAGCACGAGGTGCGGGCCCAGTTCGCGCGGGCGCACGCCGCGCAGGTCCTCGCGGCGCGGCTCGCGCTGGCCGGGCGGCAGCAGCCGGTCGACCGGCGGCCGGACCACCCGGCCGTTGGCCGGCGGTATCGCGGGCAGAACCGACTGGTCGCCGGGCGGCCGGACCGGCCGTTTTCGCCTGCGCCGCGGAACGACCAGTCCGCCCTGATCGGGCACGATCGCATCGAGCAGCTCGATCTCGAGCCCGATGATGGGCCGCACACCGGCCTCGTGCGCGGCGTTGGTGAAGCGGACCGCGCCGTACAGGCCCTGATGGTCGGTCAACGCCAGCGCGCTCAGGCCCTGCTCGGCCGCGCGCTCGGCCAGCTCGTCGACCGGCGAGGCACCATCGAGGAACGAGAAGTTGGAATGGCAGTGCAGCTCGGCGAAGCCACTCGACATCCGCGCATAATAGAACGCATGTTCTAATACGGTCGTCCCCCAGGTCGACGAACCTTGCCGGTACGGACAATTCCGCGCCTGTTACCGGCACCCGGACTGGTCTGGCGTCAACTGGCCCCGTTCTCCGACTCCGACACTGAATTCGGCCCCCAAACGGTGCCCAAGCCGCCCGCATGGCGGCGTCCGAGGCTCAAATCCGGCAAAGCTCCGACCCGGAGTCGGAATCAGCGCCCGCCGATGTTCCAGTCACTCAGACTTGGCACGTGTCCGCGACGAACCTCGCGCGAGCATGATTTGATATGCAGCGCATGTCCCTCCCCACGCCCGTCCTGACGCCGACGCGTGCTCTCGGCGCTTTGCTCGTCGCTGCCGTACTGCTGCTGGCCGCGACCCTTGCCATGATCCAGGGCGCGGGCAATCGCCCGCCCGCCGCGACCGGCAGCCCGGCCCCGTCTGCCGCGAGCACGCCGGCCGCCGCGCAGAGCTCTGGTATCGCCCAGAGCACCGCGCCGACGCCCTCGCCGGACACCTCCTCCGAGCCATCGCCGAGCAGCGATGCGAGTGGCCCGCCGGTCGTCGCCGGGGCCAAGAGCGTCGCTGCCCACAGCGTCGAGCCCGAGCAGCTGACCGGCTACGTGTGGCCGCTGCGCAACGCACTGATCACCAGCCGTTTCGCGCCGCGCGATGCGGCCGACGGCGGCTTTGTGCTCATCGACGGCGTCGCGTATCACGACGGCCTGGACATCGCCACGTTCTGCGGTGACCAGATCCGTGCCGCACACGATGGCACCGTGCTGGCGGCCGGGCGCGACTACGACGTGTCCTTCGGCTACTGGGGCGATGCCACTCGCATCTACACGCGGCTCGAGCGACTCAACGAGGTCAACACCCTGCCGATCGTGATCGTCATCGACGACGGGAACGGCTATCGCAGCTCCTACGTGCACCTGGAGAAGACGCTGGTCGAGCCGGGCCAGGTGGTCAAAGCCGGCGACGTCATCGGACGCGAGGGCATGACCGGCTATGCCACCGGCTGCCACCTCCATTACTCGTTGATCCGCATGGACGGTCCGTGGCAGCCGGTCGTGCCTCGCCTGCAGCCGTACGGCTATCCGCCATTTGTCCGTCCGCGCATCAACCCGCTGCGCATGCTGCCATGGGGCGACCAGTACGCGCCGCTCAAGCTGCGCGAGAAGGTCGGCGCGGTACCGACGCCATCGCCCACGCCGGTTGCCACACCGACCGCCGTGCCCTCGCCGACTGCCGTGCCGTCGGCGACTGCCGTGCCTTCGCCCAGCCCGCTGCCATCTGCCTGACCCACGGCCGCTGCCAGCGTGCGCGGAACGGCAAGCGTCGGGCCTGCAAGCTGAGTACCCTCTAGATCAAGCATCAGGAGCGCGAGATGTCGACCCTACCGTTCAGCGCCAGCCGTGTTCGTAACACGGGCGACGCGCCGCACGTCAAACGCACGATGAGCCCGGTCGACGTGGTACTGCCGTTTGTGCGCGCGCTGATCCTGGTCGCGATCGCCACGGCGCTGATCATGTTCGGGTTGCCGGCCGTCCTGGCCGTCGCCTCGGCGGCCACGCTCTAGGAGATTGCGCCGGGCCCGCGCGACGCGCCGCGGGCTATCCTCTGGGCATGCGTCCCACGCCAATTCAAGTGCTCGCTGCCGCCGGGCTGGTGGTGGTGCTCATCGGGCTGGTCGTGGCGATCGTCGTGCTGACAGTGCCGGCCGGAGGTCTGCCGACCCTCCGCTGACACGCCGCGCTGACCGGGTGTCGCGGCCGACCGACGGTCGCGGGCCGACCGACCTTGGCTGACTGACTGGAAGCCGTGAATCGCTGACAGCTCGATTTCAGTGGCAACAGGCCGTCCGAACACGTCACAAGCCGTTGGGTCGCCTCGTCCAAAGGGGCAATTACGCGGTCGCTCGGGCCCGCTCCTCCTCCTCTCGGATAAGCCCGCCGACCACTCCTCCGTAGCTCGGCCCCGGTCTCCCCGGGGCCGAGTGCTATCTGCCGTCAGTCATAGACGCGCTCCAGGTGCCACGTGCCGTCCACGAGATCGAGGTAGACCAGCGCCAGCAGTTGGCTGCCCGCCAGCTTGTAGTAATCGCGGCTGACCGGCCGGCGCCACCACGCCTCGTCGACTCGCCACCGATTGCACACCTCGACCTGCTCGCTACCACCCTCCCAGCGCAATCGCCACGGCTGTCCGCGCGCGTCGAGGTCCACTTCGATCCGCGGATGGTGGCCGAGCCAGCGGGTCATACCGTCCGCTCGTTCGCCGGCTGCTCGTTCGCTGCCGGCGACCACTCGACGCGCTGCTCCGGGATGCCGGCCTCGACATCGAGCAGGCGCGCCCGGAGCACACGATCGATGCCGAACCGCAGCGCCAGGCCGGCCAGCTGCCAATCGAGCCGCGCGGCACGAGCGAGCTGTGGCGCGAACAGGCCGAGTTGCTGCCCGGCAGCGACACCCTCACCGCGTAACTCGACCACGAGCCGATTGACCGGCGCGTTGAGAGCCGTAGCCGCCAGCCGGGCGAGCAGCAGGCGCTCGAGCAACTCGGGCGCGGCCGCCGGTTCGGGCAGGGCCTGCTCGAGCGCAAGCGTCTCCGTCCGACGGCCACGCTCGAGACCGAGCTCGAGCAGTGCGCGCGTGGCGCCGGCGCCACGCGCGTTGAGCTGATCGCACAACGCGCCGCACAGGTTGCGCAGCACGAAACGCAGCGGCTCGAGCGTATCGACGGGCGGGTCGAGTTGCGCTTCGGCGCGCAATCGCGTCACCGGCCGGCGAGGCCGTAACGGGCGGCCGTCCATGCCCCGCGCCAGATCGTGCAGCAGCGCCCCCTGTGCGCCGAAGCGCGCCACGACCGCCGAACGGGACAGCGCGGCGAACTCGCCGATGCGCGTCAAGCCGAAGACGCGCAGCCGCTCGCGTGCCTCTTCGTCGGCCGGCAGCAGCCGGATCGGCAGCGGCGCCAGATAGGCGGCCTCAGTGGCCGTGTCGCCGGCAGGAATCGCTGCCACCGCGCCGGCATCGTGCCCGGCGCCGATGACCGCGGCGACCTGCGCGCCGAAGCGCGTGTTGCCGATAGCCGGCGCGTGGCGGCCCGGGCAGCAGTGGCGCGACGGCGTCGATCACCCTGCGCCGCCAGGACCTGTTCATCGCCCCACAGCCGGTGCAGGCCCTCGATGCCCAGCCAGACCTGCCCATAGCGCGCCATCTCCGGGTTCGTGCTCGCCCTCGATGCCCGGCGTGAACGCCGACAGCGCATCGAGCGCCGTCTCCATCGCCCGCTTATACGTGCCGTGATCGGCGGCCAGGAACCTGGCTTCGGGCACCAGCCGATGCGCCGTCCCAAGTGGCTGACCGCGCGTCACCCCAAGCCGGCGCGCGGCCGGGCTGCAATCGAGGACGCTCCCCTGCTCCCACGGCTGACCGCCGATGACGACGAACTCGGGCAGCTCGCCGCCGCCGCCGTCAGCCGATCGCGCGCGGGCGGCCTCGATCCGGCAGGCGAGATGCGGCCAATCGAGATAGAGCAGGCGCATCGCAGAAACGCTCGATCGCCGCGCCGTGGTCGCCGTCCGCCAGGTAACGAATCTCGATGTCTGTCGTCTGGCCGGGCGGACCGAAACGGTTCTTGGCGATATTGACCGACACGCACCGGCCGACGATGTCGCGGCCGGCGCGCAGCCAGGCGCGTTGCTCGAGCTCGAGCCGCAGCGCGACCGTCTCAGCCAGCGCGCCGTGGAGTGACCCGGCCAGACCGGCTGGCTCGATCACGATCATGCGCACGCCGGCGCGCCGTGCGTGGGCGGCCAGCCGGCGCAGCGGATCGTCGTGTTTCGCGCGCAGGCGCGCGGGCAGGTCGACGACCAGCAGGTCAACCTGGCGGCCGGCGACCAGCGCGGCGGCCAACGCCCAGCCCTGGTCGAGGTCCGCCGGGCGGAGGATGAGCAACCAGCGCAGGTCGACGCCACGGGCAACCGCCTCGACCGGATCGAAGGTCCGGCACAGGTCGAGGAAAGCAACGATGCCGCCGCGCGCCTGAGCCTGGGCCAGGCAATGCAACGCCAGCGCGGTCTTGCCGCTCGAGTTAGGGCCGCGGAACGACGCGCTCACACCGCGCGGCAGCCCGCCGGTGCCGAGCAGCGCGTCGAGCTGGGCGAAGCCGGTCGGCACGACCTCGTCCGGCAGTGCCGGTGCGTGGCCGATCGCCTCCGGCATGGCTGCGTCGACCGGCGCCAGGGCGAGAGCACCGTCAACCGCGCCGCCGAGGCGGACCGCAGCGCTCCCCCAGCGCGATTCGAGCCGCGCCAGGGCGGTGGTCAGGACCGGGTTATTGGGCACTCCGCGATGATAGAACATATGTTCTATTCGTCAAGATCAATACGTTGCTACGATCGCTCGCGCCGATGCATCAAAGTGCCCCTCATCACCACGCCCGCCGAGGGCCGCGTGCAAGGCCACGCCACGCGATCTGGACGTGCCTGGCGGTATGCCTCTTCGCAGCCTGCGGTTCGACGCCGGCGACACCCACGCCGAGCGCGGTTGCGCCGTCGCCGACACCCGTCACGAGCCCGCCGGCAACCACGCTGCCAGTCAGCCCGGGGCCCTCATCCAGCCCCGATGGAACGCCAGTCGCACCGCCCTCCGCGACACCGTCGGCCGGCCCGCCGGCAACCTCAGGGCCGCCCACCAGCCCGCCACCGACCGATCCGGCCGGCATCCTGCTCGCGCATGTTCCCGACGCCATCCGCGCAAGCTGCACTAGCGTGACCGCCGATCACCCCGCGTTGGCCGCTGTCAAATGCACCGCCGCTGATGCTGCGGTCGAGGCCCGCTACACGCTCTTTCCCGACGCCGCGTCGATGAACGCGGCCTACGCGACCGTGTCGGCACAGGCCCAGATCGAGCCTGACAGCGGCAGCTGCTTCACGGTCGCCGCCGATGGCACGGTGAACGCCACCAGCGACAGCTGGCCGAGCGAAAACGCCTACGACATCGACGGCGCCCCCGTCGGCCGTTACGTCTGCCAGGTACTGGGCGACCAGCCGACGGTCACCTGGACCGACACGCGCCTGAACATCCTCGGCCAGGCGTCAGCAGCGAGCGGCGATGAGGACCGCCTGGTGACCTTCTGGTACCTGGATTCGGGTCCGAAGCTGTAGCCCCGGCGACTACGCGATCGGAGTCGGCTCGGTCTCGAGCGGAATCTCCTCGCTTGGGGCACCCAGCTCGATGGCGGGCGACTCGGCAGGCGTCAGGCCCTCGACGCGCTCCTTGATGCCCTCCATCTGCTTGCGCGTCATGAGCACGATGCCCGTACCCATGATCTCGCCGAGCACTGCACGCGCCGGGCCATTACCCGGTGTGCGTGCGCGGAAGCGTTCGATCAGGCGCGTGTGGTCGCCCTCGGTCGGCTGCAGATAGAACGCCCACGACGCCGAGAACTCCGGGAACGACACCGCCGTCAGCGCGCCCGTCGCCCTGAGGCCGGGCGTGGGCAGCTCGCTTGGACCTTCGGCCTGGACCTGCTCCGCCTGCGTGCGTACCAGCTCGGTGTCGGTGTACAGCACCAGCGCGTGCTCGGGCTGGACGGTCTTGACCAGGAACCCACCGCCCGGATGGGTAGGCATGATGTCGCCCGTGTTGAGCGACTGGAACTCGGGCATGATCTCCGTCGCGCTCGGCCCGCGGTTGTCGAGAACGTCGTAGCTATACCAACCGGCGCGGCCGAAACCCATCTGCACCAGCCACGGCCAGACCTGGGCTACCGGCGCGGCAATGTCGATGCCGCGCGTCTCGGTTGCGGTGGGCTCGGGCACCAGCTCATCGCCGGGTAGTGGCAGCTCCCCTTCGTGGGGCATCACTCCCCAGCCGCGCAGGCGCGGCCGGATGACGACGAAATAGGTGAGCGCGATCGACAGCGCCGCGGAGAGCAGAAAGAAGAGAACGGCTCGAATGGCACGCATGTGGCACCTCCCGTCCGATGCTGTCACGCGCACCGGTTGGTGGGTAGAGCCGAAGGTCACCAGGCGCCCGCTGCCGCTGCCACCGATGAGCACTATTCGTAAAACGACGCCAAAGCCTGCGCTGGACGGGGGTCGAGGCGGCGCCGGGCCTTCATGACGACAGCGTCGAGCGGCGGCACACGTGACCTCGACCCAGCCGGCGCCAGCCCAGGCCCGTCCGAGCGCGACGGTTAGGGAATTCGACCCAATCTGGCGCGGACTTAACAATGGTGCTCATATAGAGGCCGCGATGGCCGGCTCGGTCGCCTGGACACGTTCGGCTGGTGAGCACTTCCCGTCGGTATACTTTCCCCTCGCGTGGGGATGTAGCTCAGCTGGGAGAGCACCGCGTTCGCATCGCGGGGGTCAGGGGTTCGAGTCCCCTCATCTCCACCATTCCATACGCAAAACCCAGGCGTTTGGAGACGGACGCCTCACATGGACGGCTTGTACGCCGGGTCCAGGTACGCCTCAGGGTTGTCGCGGAACTCGAGCATGCAGCCCTTGCCGCAGAACGCGTATTCGTGTCCCTCGTGCTCGAGGGCGAGGCCCTTGGCGCGTGCCTGGTCGACGTCGACCGTCATCCCGCACACCGGGTCCTCATTAGCGCCGACCGTTCTTGTTTCGGACATCTCGGTTCTCCTTTCACGCAGCCGCTGGCTGCATCGTTGCCGTTGATTCTGGACGGAGTCGCAGCCGGCGTAACAGCTGCGCGTTGAGAGCGACGATGATCGTCGATGCGCTCATGACGATCGCACCAACGGCCATGGGCAGGTCGATGCCCCAGGGAACGAGCACGCCGGCTGCAATCGGAATGGCGATGACGTTGTATGCCGTTGCCCAGATGAGGTTCTGGATCATCTTCCGGTAGGTCGCGCGCGACAACTCGATCGCGCCGACCACGTCACGCGGGTCGCTGCGGACGAGGACGATCCCCGCCGACTCGACCGCGACGTCCGTGCCTGCGCCGATTGCGATGCCAACGTCGGCGGTGGCGAGCGCGGGCGCGTCGTTCACGCCATCGCCGACCATCGCGACCTTCCGGCCGCCGTGCTGGAACTGCCGTACGGCATCGGCCTTGTCGGCCGGCAGCACCTGCGCGGCCACCTCGTCGATGCCCAGCCGCCGCGCTACCGAGTCGGCCACCGCCTGTGCGTCGCCGGTGATCATCGCGACCTTCACGCCCATCTGATGCAGTCGCTCGACCGCCTCGTGTGACTCTGGCCTGATCTCGTCCTCCAGGCCGATCGCACCAACGATCTTCCCGTCACCTACAACGTGCAGGACCGTCATGCCGTCAGCCGCCCAGCGCTCGGTAGCGGCGAGCGGCTCGAGACCCTCATCGGCGAGCATGCGCGGTCCGCCGACCGCCACCTCGCGCCCGGCAACGATGGCCTTCGCGCCGCGGCCGGCGAGCGCCTCGAAGCCTTCGGCTTTCGGAAGGTTGATGCCGCGTTCTTTGGCCGCCGCAACGATGGCCCGTGCGAGGGGGTGTTCGGAGTCAGCCTCAACGGCCGCGGCGAGCCGCAGCAGTTCGCCCTCGTCGTCGGCCGACAGCGTCGCCACGGCGGGCCGGCCAACGGTCAGCGTGCCGGTCTTGTCGAAGATGACGACATCGAGGTTGCGCGCCCGCTCGAGCGCCAGGCGGTCCTTGACCAGCAGGCCATTGCGCGCGCCGATCGAGGTGCTGATCGCGATCACCAGCGGCATCGCCAGCCCCAGCGCGTGCGGGCAGGCGATGACGAGCACGGTCGCCATTCGGGTGACCGCCCCGGCTTGGTCGCCGTCGAGCCACCAGAAAACGAACGTCACTGCGGCCGATGCCAACGCGACGTAGAACAGCACGGCGGCGGCACGGTCGGCCAGCGCCTGGGCGCGGGAGCCGGACGCCTGAGCCTGGGCCACCATGCGCATGATTCCGGACAGGGCGGTGCCTTCACCCACCGCAGTTACTCGGATCCTCAGGCTGCCACCGGCGGCGACAGTGCCCGCGACGACCTTGGCGCCGGGCTCCTTCGACACCGCAGCCGACTCGCCGGTGATCATCGATTCGTCGACGTCGGCCGAGCCCTCGACGATGATGCCGTCGACCGGGACCCGTCCGCCGGGCCGGACGAGCACGACGTCATCGACCGCGAGCGCGTCGAGGGCCACCGTCTCGGTCCCTTCGCCGGTCACGCGCTCCGCCGTGTCGGGCAGCAGCTCGGCGAGCGCCGACAGGGCACCTCGGGCCTGGGCGATCGAGCGCATCTCGAGCCAGTGGCCGAGGAGCATGATCGCGATCAGCGAGCTGAGCTCCCACCAGATCTCGATCTCGAACAGGCCCAACGTCCCAGCCCAGCTTGTGACGAAGGCCACCACGATCGCCAGGCTGATGAGGGTCATCATCCCGGGCTTGCGGTCGGCCAGCTCGCCCTGGGCACCGCGCAGGAACACCAGCCCGCCGTACAGGAAGACGATCGTGCCGAGAACCGGTGGGATCCAGGCCGAGCCCGGGAACGCGGGTGCCCCGTAGCCGAACCACGTCTGCGGGTCGGAGCTCCAGATGACGACCGGGATGGTGAGGATGAGGCTCAACCAGAACTTGTCGCGGAACATCGCGACCGAGTGCCCGGCATGCCTGTCGTGGTCGGCGTGCTTGCCGGCCACCGCGCGTGTGCCGTGGCCTGTGGGCTGCTCGTGGTGCATGGCGGTCATCGGGTGAGCATACCCCCCTGGGGTATGCTCACTGCTGGCCTACGGTCGCCGCACCGCACGGCAGTCAGACGTGTGTGCTGCGGCGCTGCTGCAGCGCCCGCCGTTGTAATCTCCCGGTCTCGCGCCCCATGGGCGCTCGGCCGCTGCAGGTGGCCGCCAGGATGGTTCGGGGGGAAGTGAGAGGGTGCTGCGTTGAATCAAACTGCGGGTCGCTACTTCGACTTGATCATGCTCGGGCTGATAGTCGTGTTGACGCTGTCGACGGCCTACATCCATTACTGGGTGGGCGGCATGATGCTCATGCTCAACTCCTTCGGCTATGCCGGTCTGGTCGTCCTCGTCGTCGGCTCTGCGGTGTTCTACCGGCGTGCGCTGCCGCTGGTATTGGTCGCCCTGGCGGCGTACGCGGCGGTGACCATCATTGGCTGGCTGATCCTCGGCCCCTACTTCGACGTCGCCTACCTGGCCAAGGCGATCGAAATCGTGCTGATCGCCAGCATCTCGTTCTACCTATGGCGCACTCGGCCGCAGATCGACGAATCGGTGGCCTGGGCGCGGGCACAGGTCGAGCGCGTCGTTGGCGCGTCGGGCGCTTCGTCGGCGGATGCGACATCCAAAGCCGCAAACAAGGAATGAGGGGGCTCTGGCTGGCCGGGCTGGTTGCCGCGCTCGTCGTTGGAGCGTGCAGTGGCGGCGCCGTACCGACGCCTCAGGGCACGCCGGCGGTGACCGTTGAGCTGTCGGCCTACAACTCGGCCTTCGAGCAGACGAGCCTGACCATTCCCGCCGGCGTGAGCTACGCCATTGAGTTCAACAACAAGGATTCGGTGCCGCACAATGTCAACATCGCCGGCGGCCCGGCGGGCTCGAAGACGGACATCTTCAGCGGTCCCGACGAGCGCGTGTTCGTGCTCCCCGCGCTGCCCGTCGGAACGTACACCTTCCACTGCGACGTTCATCCGAACATGACCGGGACTATCACGGCTACCTGAGCGCCCGAGTGGACTCGACGGGCCTATAAGTCCGGACCACCAATCCTCAGTCTGGTCAACCCTGGTCGAGCGCGTGGCCGACCTCGTCTTGGTGCTGGCGCAACCAGCGCCGGGGCTGGGTGGGTCGCGCTCACGCCCTGACCTTTGGCCCGTTACGAGCAGATCCAGTCATCGTTAGCGTTGCGACGCCATCGAACTTGCGCTGGAACTGGCTATCTTGCTATGGAGACAGGGCAGCGACAGATGAAGGGATACGTGGCCCTGTGGCTCGTAGTCGTGGCCGCAGTCGCCGTAGGTTGCAGTGCATCGCGTCCCGAGATTTCGACCGGGGCCGACGGTCTGCGAACCTACCTCACTCCAGACACTGGCGGCATCGACGTGCTCTGCGGCGGCCCGAGCATCGTTGGCGACCAGCCCGCCGGCGGAGTGCTGGCTGGTGATCCGAACGATCGCGAGCGGGTGTGGCTCGAGAACGGAAAGTGGCGCTACTCGGTCGTATGGCCAGAGGGTTTCCGCGTGCGCTTTGAGCCGACGGCGGTCGTGTACAGGCCGGACGGCGTCGCGGTCGCGCGAGCAGGCGACGGGGTCGAGCTGACTGAGGCCTGGGTGAGCCATGCAGGCAACTTCGACGACCCATACCGGTTCGGCGAGTGCTGGGAGGCGGTTGCCCCGTAGCGCCGAGACGCATTCGTTCCCCGGCGGAACCTCGGAGCTCAGTTGAGCGCGTGTCGGATCTCGTGGTGGTGGTCACGCAGCCATCGGCGCGCCGAGCGATAGTCGCCGTAGTGGCGCTCGACCAGTCGCCAGAAACTCGGCGAGTGGCCGGCCACGCGCAGGTGGGCTAGCTCGTGGACCACTACATAGTCGAGCACGTGCGTTGGGCACAGGATCAGCCGCCAGTTGAACGACAACGTGCCACGGCGCGACGCGCTACCCCAGCGCGTCCGCTGATCGCGGATCTGGATGCGGGCAACCGACACGCCCACCTGGGGCGCGCGAACTGACAACTGGCGGGCGATCGCCTGGCGCGCCACTCGCCGCAGGTTGCGCTCGAGCGCCGTCCGCTCGTCGTCGGTCTTGGCGCGCACCACTTGCACAACCCCGCCAACGGTCAGCGGTCGCCCGGCGGCCAGCGATGGAAGCTGGGCGAGCTCGATGCGTTGCCGCTCGAGCCGTGCGCGGTGACGGTCCACCCAGCGCACGTGGCGTCGGTAGAGATCGGCCGCGTCCCCCTCAGGCGCTCGCAGCGGCAGGACGACTACCACATCGCCCGACTCGGTCAGGGTCAGCCGTGAGCGACGCGCGCGGCCAGATCGACGAATGGCGTAGGGAGCGGCGGGCGGGTCGGCCATGTGCATCTGATGCTACTTTCCAAGTTGGCCGCTTAAAGACACGAGGCCGCTATTGCAAAGAGTTGCAACAAGCACGACACTTCGGCGGTGCACATCCCCGACGGCTACCTGAGCCCGCTCATTTCGACCGGCCTGGGTGTCGTCACACTGCCCACCTGGGCAATTGCCACGCGTCGCGTGCAGGCGGCGCTTACCAGCCGGACCGTGCCGCTGCTGGCGGTATTTGCCGCGATGAGCTTCACGATCATGATGTTCAACATTCCTGTCCCCGGCGGCACGACCGCCCACGGGGTGGGCGGCACGCTGATCGCCATCGTCCTTGGACCGTGGGCGGCGGTCATCGCCGTAAGCGTGGCGCTGATCATCCAGGCGCTCTTCTTTGGCGACGGTGGCGTGCTCGCCATCTTCGCCAACGCTCTCAACATGGGCATCCTGCTGCCGCTCGTGGGATACGCGACGTACCGCTTGATCGCCGCGCGCTCAGGCGTCCTGTCGAACCGCCGCGTCTGGGCCGCCGGCATCGGCGCGTACGTTGGCATAACCGTGTCGGCGCTCGCCGTCGGCATCGAACTCGGGATCCAGCCGATTCTCTTCACCCAGAACGGCCACGCGCTGTACAGCCCGTATGACCTGTCGCAGGCCGTGCCGGCGATGCTCATCGCACATGCGTTCGGCGCATCGATCGTGGAGGCGCTGATCACGGCCTTCGGCGTGGCCTACCTGCAGCAGCGCCACCCTGAGCTGCTCGGTGTCCTCGCAGCGCACGATGCGGCAAGCGCGCCGGCGGAGACTCGTGCGCAGGACGAGCAACTCCCAGTGAAGAGGTGGCGGACGGTCGGGCTGATCGGCGTCATGGCAGTCCTCGTGATCGGTCTGGCTGGCCTGGTGACCGGGGGTGGCGACATTGCCCACGCCTTCGGCGCTGACTGGACAGCCGTCGACTGGCCGTCAGTCGCGACCATGCTGCTGATCGTCGGACTGATCGCAGCGCTGCTGATACCACTTACCTGGCGGCTCGCGCCGCGCCGCGTACGCGGCGCGGCGACGACACTCGTGGCCGCCGCCCTGCTCGCGCCGCTCGGCCTGATTGCGCCGGGCTTCGCCTACGGTGAAGGCTCGGCGACCGACGTTCAGACAACCTTCGGCTACGTGCCCCAGGGCTTGCACGACCTGGCCGGCATGTTCAGCGCGCCATTGTCGGGCTACAACATCCCGCTGCCCTTCTTCTCCGACGCGCGCGCCGGCCTGTGGCAGGAAGCCGTCGGCTACGAGATCGCCGGCGTGCTCGGCATCCTGCTGGTGGTCGGCGCCATGTACGGCGTCGGCCGGCTCGCCCTGCGCCTGTCGCGGCCTGCCGGTGTCACGTCTTCAGAAGGCGGGCGGGAAGGGCACTTCGGTTGGCTGGAGCACACCGTTGCGGGGATCAGCGGCTCGACTGAGCGTGCCGTCTTCAGCGAGCATCACGCCCGGCGGCGAGGCTGGCTGCAGTCGATCGACCCGCGCGCCAAGCTGCTGATGTTTATGCCACTGGTGCTCGCCGCCAGCCTCACCGGCTCGATCCTCATTCTGGCCGCCCTGTACGGCGTCGTGCTCGCGGCGGCCCGTGCCAGCCGCGTCCCATTCGACTTCTTTGTCAGACGCGTATGGCTGGGCATCCCGCTGTTCGCCGGCATCATCGTCATCCCAGCCATCTTCCTGGTGCCCGGGGAGCGGCTGTTCGACATCGCCCTCGGTCCGCTGCAGGTCGCCCCGTCGGTGCCCGGGCTGGTCGGCGCCGTGCTCCTCATCGCGCGCGTCGGCGTAACCGTGTCGCTGGCCGTGCTGCTTGTCGTGACCACGCCCTGGGCAGATCTGCTCAAGAGCCTCGAACAGCTCAGGGTGCCGCAGCTCTTCGTGCTCATCCTGGCCATGACATATCGCTACATATTCCTGTTCCTGCACCTCGCCAACGGCATGTTCGAGGCGCGCAAGAGTCGCATCGTCGGCCGCACGACAGGCGGCGAGCAACGACGCTGGATCAGTGGCGCAATGGGCAACCTCGTAAACCGCTCGCTCAAGATGAGCAACGACGTGTATGCAGCGATGAGCGCCCGCGGGTTCGCCGGTTCAGTGCGCAGCTTCAGCGGCTACCGGCTGACCGCTGCCGACGCGCTGGCGATGCTGGGCGCGGTGGCTATTGCCGTGGCCGCGGTGGTCGGTGGGACATGGCTGGCATGACGGACGGATTGAACGAGGTGGCGTTCGACCTGCGCGACGTGCACTATCTGTACAACGGTCGGCAGAACGCGCTCGACGGCATCGACCTGACGATTCGACGCGGGGAGCGCGTAGCCATCCTGGGCGCCAATGGCTCGGGCAAATCGACGCTGCTCAAGCTGATGGACGGCATCATCGCCCCGAGCTCGGGCACCATGCGCGCGCTCGGCCGCGATGTGGCGGCGGTCGCCGATGGACGCGATGCGTTCCGCTTCCACCGCGAGGTCGGGCTGGTCTTCCAGGACCCTGACATCCAACTCTTCAGCGCGACCGTTTTCGATGACGTCGCCTTTGGTCCGCTGCAGTTGGGCCTGTCGCACGATGAGGTCCGGCAATCGACCGACGAGGCACTGGCCATGATGGCCATCGTGCACCTCGCGCAAAGGGCGCCGTTCGAGTTGTCAGGCGGCGAGAAGAAGCGCGCCGCCATCGCGTCAGTCCTCTCCTTGCACCCCAGCGTACTGCTGCTCGATGAGCCGACGGCCGCCCTCGATCCACGCACCAAGTGGGTGCTCGTCGATCTGATCCGCAAGCTCGGCGAGCAGGGGCGCACCCTGATCACCGCCACGCACGACCTCGAGATCGTGCCGCTCATTGCCGGGCGCGTGATCGTGCTGGGCGAGAACCGGCGCGTGCTGGCCGACGGTGAGCCGTCGGCGGTGCTCGCCGACCGGCCGCTGCTCATCGCCGCGAACCTCATCCACGAGCACCTGCACGCTCACGGCGGCCTGCTCCATGTTCACGACCATGCGCCTGAGCATCACGAGGAGGTCGCCGAGTGACCGCTCGCCGCAAGCTCGACTGGGACTCCGTCCACGGTGAGTTGCGTGCGCGCGGCCTGCGCGGCACGCCCCAGCGACGGCTGATCCTCGACGTGCTGGCGTCAACGACCGGCCATGTCACCGGCGCGCAGGTCCTCGAGCGCTGCCAGACGCGCGATCCGGAGACGCAGCCGTCAACCGTCTATCGCACGCTCGACGTGCTCGAGGAGCTGGGCTACCTGGACCACAGCCACGGGCCCGACGGGCGCGAGGAGTTCCACGTGCTGCCGGTGCGCGAGCACGCCCACCTGCGTTGCGAGCAGTGCGGCGGGACATGGGAAATGGACGCGGCGACCGCCGGGCGCATCGTCGACGACGTCGCCCGCGATCGTGACTTCCGGGTGCACCTTGGCCACCTGACCGTGGCCGGCGTGTGCGCCGACTGCCGGCGGGGAGATTAGGCCCCGGCAGCGACCAGGATCAGGTCGGTGGCGAGCCCGGCCAGGAAGCCGACGAATATCCCCCACAGCGTCATCTCCCACGACGCGCGTTTGCCCGCCGCGATCATCTCGCCGACCACGTACAGGATCGCCCCTGCGGCCACCGCCAGGAACGCGACGAAGAGCACCGGCGACGTGAACACGCTGCCCACCACCGTGCCCAGGAAGGTCGGCCCGCCGCCGATCAGACCTGCCGCGGCAAGCCACGACCAGCTGGGCCGCACGCCGGCCGCGACCAGCGGCCCGACGATGCCGAAGCCCTCGGTCGCGTTGTGCAGGCCGAAGCCGATGATCAGCAGCAGCGCCAGCGACACGGCGCCCGTGGCAGCCGACTGGCCGATCGCCAGGCCTTCGCTGAAGTTGTGCAGGCCGATGCCCATGGCAATGGTCATGCCCAGGCCCAGCGTTTCGGAGCGGACGAGACCGGCGCTTGCCTCGGCGACCGCCATCGCACCGGGACCTATACCACTGCGCGAGGGTCGGCGCAGCCGGGGCAGGTACAGCAGGCCGAGCAGGCCGATCCCAAAGCCGACGATGTAGACCACGGCGAGGACTGCCACCTGGCTCCAGTCGCGTGCCGCGATCGCGTCTTCGACCGGCGCGGTGGCGTTGCTCAGGATGTCGAAGAAGAGGAATACGAGCACCCCCGCCGACAGCCCGCCCAGGAACAGCTTCAGCGAACGTCCACCGGCGCGGATACGGCCGAACGGCAAACCCAGGTAGATCGTGAGGCCGGCGATTGCCCCGAGCACGACCGTCTCTGGCATCGTCATCCGCAGCTCCTCCGCCTCCACACGGTGTCGTGGGCGTAATCCCGACCAAGTGACTCGGAAATCCTACCGTGTCTGTAACGGCGGCGCTCGCTGCTAGAATTCCGCCCTGACCGCGGGGCGATAGCTCAGTTGGGAGAGCATCTGCATGGCATGCAGAAGGTCCGGGGTTCGAGCCCCCGTCGCTCCACCACCCCGCCGCCCCCTGTGGCTGGCGCATGTACCGTCACCTCGCTTACCATGAGCCGGCAATGAGTGGCCAACCTTTCCGCAGTCGAACTCTGGGCGCCCTCGCGCTTAGGTGGGTCGCCGGCGCCTGACGCGCCCGCGCGACCCAAAGCCCCCTCCCTTCGTCGTTTCAGCCACTCTTCTGCGAGGGTCCGACCATGACCTCCCCCAGCCAGTCCAGCCGTAAGACAACAGGCGCACCGCCCTACAACCCGGCCGAGATCGAGCCGCGCTGGCAGGCGCGCTGGGAAGAGATCGGCCTGCACCGAACGGACCTCGACAACGATCCGCGGCCACCGTTCTACCTGGTCACGATGTACCCCTACCCATCGGGTGACCTGCACGTCGGCCACTGGTACATCGTCACGCCGACCGACGCGATCGGACGCTTCCAGACGATGAACGGCAACAATGTCTTCTTCCCGATCGGCTTCGACGCGTTCGGGCTACCCGCTGAGAACGCCGCCAACAAGAACGGCGTCCATCCGCGCGAGTGGACATACCGCAACATCGACAAGATGCGGCGGCAGTTCAAGAGCATGGGCGCCCGCTTCGACTGGTCGACCGAACTGATCACCGCCGATCCCTCCTATTACCGCTGGAACCAGTGGTTCTTCCTGAAGTTCATGGAGAACGGACTCGCATACCGTCAGCTCGGGGCCGTCGACTGGTGCCCGAAGGATCTCGTCGTGCTCGCGCGCGAGCAGGTGCTTGGGAGCGACCGCGTCTGCTGGCGCTGCGGAACCCAGGTCATCAAGCGTGACCTGGAACAGTGGTACTTCCGCACGACCGCTTATGCCGACGAGCTGCTCAGCTACGACGGACTGGAATATCCAACGCCGATCAAGGCCATGCAGACCAACTGGATCGGCCGCTCGGAGGGTGCCGAGATCACGTTCACGGTGGCGGCCGACGATCAACAGCCGGGCGGCGAGCAGATACGGGTCTTCACGACGCGGCCCGACACGCTGTTCGGTGCGTCCTTCATGGTCCTGGCGCCCGAGCACCCGTTGGTCGACCAGCTGACCCATCCCGATCAGCGGGCTGAGGTCGATGACTACCGATTCAGCGCCCGCCGGAAGTCGGAGATAGACCGGCTTTCCACCGACCGCGAAAAGACCGGCGTCGCACTCGGGTCATACGCGATCAACCCGATCAACGGCGAGCGCATTCCCATCTGGATCGCGGATTACGTCCTGCTCGGCTACGGCACCGGCGCGATCATGGCCGTGCCCGGTCACGACGAGCGCGACTTTGAGTTTGCCCAGAAGTTCGGACTGCCCGTCCGTCAGGTGGTCGCGCCGGCTGGTGCGCAGCTCGGCGACGGCGAGATGTCGGAGGCGTACGTCGCCCATTCGGCCGACGAGGTCCTCGTCAATTCGGGAGACTTCGCCGGAATGCGGGCGCCCGAGGGCGGTCGCGCGATCGTCGCCCGGCTGGCGCAGGAGGGCAAGGGGGAGTCGGCTGTCACCTATCGCCTGCGCGACTGGCTGGTCAGCCGGCAGCGTGGCTGGGGCGCGCCCATCCCGGTCGTCTATTGCGAGTCGGACCCATCGTGCGGAATGGTGCCGGTGCCGTACGAGCAGCTGCCGGTGACGCTGCCAGATGACATCGAGACTTGGCCCGCCCAGGGCAATCCACTCGAGACGCACGAGGCGTGGAAACGCACGACGTGCCCCAGGTGCGGTGGCCCGGGCCGGCGCGAGACGGACACGATGGACACCTTCGTCGACTCGTCCTGGTATTGGTGGCGCTACCTGTCCGTGGACAAGGAGGACGGCCCCATCAACCGTGCCCGCGACGAGGTCTGGTGCCCGGTCGAGCAGTACACCGGCGGCGCGGAGCATGCCGTCCTGCACCTGATGTATGCGCGCTTCTTCGCCAAGGCGCTCAACGACCTGGGCCTGGTCCACGAGCGCGAGCCGTGGCTGCGCCTGTTCAACCAGGGCCAGATCCTGGGCGCCGACGGCGAGCGCATGAGCAAGTCACGCGGCAACGTCCAGGATCCCGACGAACTGGTGGCGCGCTACGGTGCCGACTCGGTCCGGCTGTTCCTGATGTTCATGGGGCCGTGGGACCAGGGTGGGCCGTGGAGCCCGACCGGCATCGAGGGCATCAACCGCTTCCTGCGCCGAGTGTGGACGGTGGCCACCGATCCGCGCGGCGTGGAGCCGGGCGACAGCGCGGGTGGACGGCTGGCCGCCGGCGAGTCGGCTGCCTCAGCCGCCGAAGAATTGCGGCACCACGCCCATCGCACGCTGGCCAAGGTCACCGGGGACCACGCCACTTTCCACTGGAACACGATGATCGCGGCGCTGATGGAGTTGACCAATCGGCTCTACCGGCTGCGTGGCACACAGGTGGCCGGTGGTGCGGAGTGGGACGAGACCGTTCGCCTGCTGCTGCTGATGCTGGCGCCTATCGCGCCACACATCAGTGAGGAGCTGTGGGCGCAGCGATTGGCCGCCGGCGGCGAGGCCTGGTCCTCGATCCACGTCGAGTCGTGGCCGCAGTTTTCGCCCGAGTTGATCACCGAGGATCAGGTCGAACTGCCCATCCAGGTCAACGGCCGGCTACGCGATGTCCTCTTGGTGCCGGCCGGCCTGGCACAGGCTGACATCGAGCAGCGTGCCCTGGCGCGCGACAAGGTCCGCGCCCAGATCGGCGATCAGCAGATCGTGCGCATCGTGCACGTGCCCGGCCGGCTGGTGAACATCGTCATCGCTTCGAAGTAGGCGACCGCTCAGGCGACGATGCGCCATGCTCGTCGCAGGACGACGATCGCCTGGCGGTAGCGGCCGGCGGCCACCAGCGCGTCCGCGCGCGTCACATGTTTCTGCGACCGGGCGATGTCGCGTAGACGATGACTCTCAGCGATGGCCGTTTCGGCCAGCTGTCGATCGGCCCCGATGAGCTCGGAGATGGCGTCACTCGCGACCGCCTGGCCCGCCAGCGGTGGCTGACCCAGGAAGCGGATCGCCCTCCGTTCCCAGTTGAACACGCGGTAGCCCTGCGGCCTGGCCAGCGTGGACTCGCTGGTCCACAGGCGCGCGGCCAGGCTCTTCTGGATGCGCGTGATGGCCTCGCGCAGCAGATGGTCGGCGCGCTGTGCGCCGGTCGGAAGCGCCGCCTGCAGGCTGGCCTCGGCAGCTTGCTTGATGGCGTATGGGGTTGTCGCCGAGCCTGCCCGGACGAAGCTGATCAGCTCACCGACGTCATGGTTGTATTGCAGTGGGGCCGTGAAGATCAGCGACCCGAAGCCGCTGATCGTCGCCATCTCCTCGTTGGCGCCACCGGGGTTGATGACGACCTGGTCGCCCGGCTGGAACCAATCTCCGGTCATGCCCATCTCGTCCTGCGGCGCGATGTTGACCTCGGTCGCGCCCGCGTCGACGGGGTCGTACACCTGGGTCTGCGGGGCGACGGTGATGTTCGCCGACGCGATGATGCTCGCCTCCTCTTCGGGGTCGAGTACCCAGCCCGTGGCCGGCGTCCAGCTCTCCAGGTGACCCTGGTCGTTGAGGCGCAGGGTCTTGCCGTCGCGGTTGCTGTGGATGTCCGGCGCGTCGGGGTTGGTCGCCGCATTCGGGATGTGCAGCAGGCTGCGCAGGAAGGTGGCCGGCAGGGGCTGGCCGGTGACCGCGCTCAGCACAGCGTTGACCCAGCCGCTGGGTTGGATGGGCACCCCAACTTCGGGCAGGCCGACGAACTTGATGTATGCGCGATTGGTGACCAGATCGAAGCGGGTCAGGTACGGGTCGATCTTCACCGCGTACGCCTCGCCGTTGACGAAGGCAACCAGTGGCTTGCCGGCCTCGCCGGTGTCGGTCAGCTCGGTGAAGTAGCGCGAGAAGATCTTCATCTTGGCCTTGAGTGCGGACTGGACGTCCGCCAGCCACGTGTCGCTGAACGGATGGCTGAACGCCTGCCAGATCGAGGCGTAAGCCGCCTCGAGTTGGTTGGTGGGCAGGCCCAGGCCGTTGAGCATGCCCAGGAAAATGCCGTCGTCGTCGCCGACGATCTTGACCAGCTGGCCGGTGGTGGGGCTCGCCTGCAGCAGCACCACGTAGTCGGCCTGGCTGACCTCACCGGGCGCCAGGAGCTGCCCGTCCTTGTAGTACTGCAGCTCGAACTTGAGGCTCTGCTGCGGTCCGGAGAACTTGATGCCGTTGTCGGTGCCGCGGAACTGGTTGGGATCGCGCCCGCCTCGTCGTACGTCTTGAGCATGCCGATCCCATCCTTGTCCGGCGTCACCACGCCGGTCGTTGGGTTCTTGTCGCCGCGATTGACGAAGACCTGCCATTCGTCGTTGCGCTTGGTGAGGATCTGCTGGGCGACGGCACAGTCGTCCTCGGTCAGCTCGCCCGCTGCGATCAACTCGTCGACCTTGGTATTGACCTCTTGCGGCGTCCAGTTGCTCAGATCGCGCAGCACGACGCAGTTGACATCCTCCGCACGGCCACCGAACACCAGGTACTCGATCGACGCCATCGACTTGACCTTGATGTTCTCGATCTTGCCCACGGCCAGGCCGGCGTCACGCAGCGCGGCGGCGCCCGGCTCATTGGGTATCAGGACCATGACCTGGTTGGGGTTGTCGGTCGTCCACTGGCGCGCGGTCTCGATCGTGTCGCGCGCTCAGGCCCGCACCGTTGGCGGCACCGCCCAGCTCCGCGTCGTCCAGTGCTCGGCGCGTCTGGTACGCGGTCTCGAGGTTCTCGAAGTTGGACTTCGATCGCTCCTGGGCACTCAGCAGATCGGTCTGCACGGCCGCCGACGGCAGCGTGTCCTGCATCTTCTGGATCGTGTTCGCGTCCTGCCAGCGCTGGATGGCCGCGTTGGCGTACGTCGGCGCTTCGGCCAGTTTGGTGAGGCCGGCCAGAACCGTCTCGCCGACCAGTACGTCGGTGGCCTGCTGGCCGACGAAACTGCCGATCGGCGTTACCGCGTCGATCAGTTCGTTGGGGTCACCTCGTCGCCAGGCTCCGCGCAGGTGATCGATGTAATCGCGCGCCTGGGCGGTCAGCGCCAGCGCGGTACGCGTGTCCTCGGGGTGCGGCACACCCCGGTCACCGTGTCGGTGAAACCGGCATACGCCTGGGCCAGCCGCGTGCCGACGGCCTGTGACAGCTGATCGACATCGGCATCGGGCAGCCAGACGGCGACCTCGCTGAGGTAGTCGAGTGTGTCCTTGAGCCGGCCCTGAATCTGGATCTGGCTCATCGCCTTGTCGCGGAAGTCGCTGCTCAGGGCGAACTGGCCCGCGTTCAATGCGAACTCGTACACGCCGTCCAGCCGCTGCTGCGCAGCGGCCAGGGCACTGACGCTCAATCCGAACGCAGCGCTGCCGAACTGGCCGCTGTCGGAGGTCTGCTCGGTCGTGTCGATGTGGATCGAGAAATGGCCGAAGTCGCCGCCCTGGATGAGCGCGGACCCGGGGTAATCGCAGACACACGGTGTCTCGGTGCTGAGTGTCTTCCACGATCCGTCGTCTTCCTGGACCGCGGCCCGCATCCAGACGTTGAAGTCGATGTCCGCGCGTGTCCAGTCGGTGGAGTTCCACGTGCCCTGGTCGTAATCGGCGGTCGTCGGCCGGTCGGTCGAGAAGGTGACCTGGAAGGGAACCTCTTCGCCGGGGCCGAGGACCTGGATCAGCGGCACCGGGAAGTCGTCGCCTGCCGCTACCTCGGTGACCATCCCGCCGCCAATGACGTTGCCCGAACGGTTGACCTTCATCGGATCGGTGATGGCAATGGTCCGATCGTTGCTGACGTTCTTGAAGTGACCGGAGATCGTGAACGAGCTGCCGGCGGCGAGGTCGATCTCGAATCACCGTCGATGGTCATCTTGAGCAGCGTCGTGACGCCGGCCTGCAACTCGCCCTGGCCCTGGCCGGCGCGCCGTCGCTGGTCACCAGCGTGGTCAGCTTGAGGTGTCCGTCGGCGGTCACCTGCACGTGGCGCGTGGCGTGCTTCGTTTCGCCCCCGTTCAAGGTCCCCAGCGAAACGTTGTCGTTACCGCCGGTCACGTGCGCGGGGAACGGCTCGTAGGTGTGGGCCGGATCGGCGGCGGCCAGGTCGAGCGGGTTGACGGTCACGTTGTCGACCGGATCGACGACGTGTTGGTGACCGCGATGTCGACGTCGATGTCCTTGGGCACCGGGTTGCCGTCGCTGTCCTTGTCGAGCGTGAACCCGGTGTCGCTCGGGGTGACCGTCACGGACAGCGATGAGGCGCTTACGTGGCGGGTGATGTCGCCGCTATCGACATCGTTGTCAGCGGCATCCTTGCCGGCTACGTGGGTGGTCAGTGCCGTGGTCCCGTGATCCAGCACGTGCAATGATAGTCGAAGGACTGCTGGTCGCCGGGGCCTAGGGTGAAGTCGCTCGGTATCGTCGGAGCCTGGGTGATCTCCACGCCGGTGTCGGGCGAAATCTGCAACGGTCGCCAACGAAGTGCAGGCCCGACAGGAACCCAGTCCGTCGCCGCTGGCGGTCACCGTTATGCGGGCATTGAATGTCTCGCCCAGGGCGACGTTCTCGTCGGACTTGCCCGGGAAGGTGATGTCGACCGATAGCGCGGCGCAGCCACGTCGACGGGGCAGTCGCCTGTCGTCGAGTTGCCGCCGGGATCTGTGACCTTGATCTTGGCCGGGAAATGGCCGGGCTTTTGATACGTGTAGGTGTTGTTGTCGCCGCTCGCACCGGCCGAGCCGTCACCGAAGTCCCAGGCGTAGTCGAAGGGACCGTCAGGTAGCTGGCATCGGTCACGTCGCTGACGAAGTGATACTGGCCGGGCGCGATCTTCGTGGCCGTGCACGTTGCCGTGAAGCCCAGCGGCGGGACGTGAACCGTAATGGCAACCCGGCCAACCCTCCGCCATAGCCGTCAGAGATGCCCGTGGGTATGGGCAGCATGACCTGGAAGTCGCCCTGGTAACCATGGACCGCTGCCCAGCCATAGGTGGCGTCGTAGTTGACCGCGATCTGGTACTCGCACGTGGCGGCGGTGGCGCTGGCGCACGTGGGTCCGACGTGCGTGAACTGCAAGGGCGAACAGCCACTCGAACCGACCGGCCCGAAGCAATAGGACATGCTTCCGAAGCCACTGCCACTCGCCTCTGTCCTGAACAGGAAGGTGTTGTTCCCGCCGGGGTAGCCCAAGGGCACCTGCGATAACCATCGAACGTTGCGGTCGTACACCACGACCCCGTAGTTCTGAGTCGCTGGGTCATAGCAGTACTCACAGGTCCACGTCTGAAGGGCCTGGTACTCCACGTAGAACGTCGTCGTTGTCAACTCGTCGAGGTTGACCTCGTTCGGCGTGACCGTGGCGTTGACGGTCCTGATCCACTCGTTGTCGGGGAACCCATAGCCGCGATTGCCGTTCTGGAATTCGCAGTCGCCGACGTAGCCGCCGGCGTTGGGTGCGACACCTTCGGCGCACACCGGCACGTTCGGATCGAATCGGGCGGCGACCGGGTTGGCGGCCGTCATCAGGGTGATTGCTACCAGGGTGCAGGCAACGAGGAGGTTGGCTGCCCGGCATCGGACGCTACGCATTCTTCGAACCTCGAGTTCTGGCGCGCCGTTGTGGGCTCGCGACGGCCATCGGCCCCACCAAACTCCCCTGGGCCACGAACGAGATCAGGTCGTCTGCGCTGGCAATCGGCCGGCGCTCGCCGGTCGCAATGACTTCGGCCTCACCGGCCAAATGGCCGGCGACGAGCGCACCTTTGGACAGCCGTAGCAGGATCGAGATCGTCATGGCGGGAGGCTGATGAGGGCCCGTCTTACTGGCGTCTTACCGATGCCGGTCCAGGCGATCTGCGTTCAGATGGATTGCGCCTCAAGCGAGCGCAGCATGCGTGCCGCCCGTTGACGCATGGCGACGGCAGCGCCACGCCGGCCATTGGCTTCCAGCAATCGCGCGACACTCAGGTAGCGCTCCTCGTCGTATGGATCCTCGTCGATCGCCCGCTCCGCCAACTGGGCCGCCTCATCGATGTCGCGGCGCAGCGTCGCGTGGCGAATGAGCATGTCGAGCAGTTGGACGAAGCGAACGCGCAAGCGCTCCCGCGGCACCGCTGCCCATTCGGCATACGGCTCACCCGGCAGCAACGGCCCGCGATACAGGGCGACGGCCGAGCGCGCGTCGACCACCGCCTCGGCATCGGCGCGCCGCGCGATGGCGCGGTCGGCGATGCGCATGAAGGCGAATACGTCGACATCGGCACCCTCGCTCAGAGTCAGGCGCGTCCCTTCCCTGACCACGATGCGCCGGCCAAGCACGTTCAGGCGGAGCAGAACGTTGCGCAGACCGCGTCGTCCAGCCTCGGCCGAACCCTCGGGCCACAGCGCCTCCATCGCCTCCTCGGCCAGGACGTTGCCGCCACTGGCAACCAGGTATTTCAGGAGCGTGCTGGGCAGGCCCGGCGGAGGCCGGATCGGACCCGAACCGGAGACAATCGCGAAGCCGCCGAGCGCGCTGATCGAGATCGGATCGACGGCGATGGTCGCGTGGCTCGTCAATGGGTACGTTCGCGCCAGCTCGCTCGCTACATCCGGTTCGCCGATGAAGGGCAGAGCCGGCTGTCCGAGGGCGGCCGCTTCGTCCAACGCTCGCTTCGTCAGGAGTGCCGCCTCGGCTGAGCCGGCGCGGTGAGCGGCCAAAGCGTGGAAGAGGACCGGCCGCCAGCGCTCGTGCGGCTCGACCCGTGGCATGGCCTCGGCGGCAACCGCCATCTCCATGGCCCGGGCCGGGTCGCCGGCGCGCGCCTCGAGCGCAAGCTGGGCGAGGCCAACTCTCAGAGGCGCCTCGTCGAGACGCTCTACGGCCGACGCCAGGTAGTCGCGCGCGCGGTCGAGCTCGCCTACCCGCGCCAGCGCCTCAGCGGCGGCGCCCAGGAACTCGGCGCCGGTGACATGGGCAAACCAGTCGCCTTCCTGTTGGCGCGCCCGTTCGAGCAGCTCAACGGTGCGCGCCGCGTCTCCCTGTTGCGAGGCACTCACCGCCGCGCCCCAGGCAGCGTAGGCAATCAGCCGGCGGTCGCCGAACATGGTCCCCACGGCGTCCGCGTCGCGCAGGTTGGCCTCCGCTTCGGCGTAGCGACCGATCTCGACCAGCACCTCCGCCCGAAAGGTCAGGATGGCAGCGCGCAGCCGGTCGCGACCGGCCAGGCCCTCGAGCGCCTCGTCGAGCCGCTCGATCGCCGCCTCGAACTGGCCCAGGCCGCGCAGGACGTCGATCGCCAGGGGCATGACGATGCGCGCCATCCACGTGCGGTTGCCGAGCGTCCGACACAGTGCATACGCCTCCTCGAGCAGGATCTGCGCCTCGGCCAGGCCCACCCGATCGCGCTCCCAGGCGCGCGCGCGGCCGACTACGTCGAGCGCCCGCGCTCGGGTATTGGGTTCGTCCTCGCCCGCGTCCGCCAAAACGGTCTGTGCGAGCGTGGCGGCCTCGGCTGGCGATCCATCGCGGATCAAGTCCTGCGCCCGTTCGGCGTCGATTTCGCGCGCCAACTCGGCCGAGGCATGCGGCGAGCCAGCGGCGCGCTCGAGCGCGCGTGCACGGCGGCGCGTCTGGAACGAGCTCTCGCACGCGCGCGCGAAATGAACCAGGGCGCGCGGATGGTCGTCGAGCACCCCGTCGGGCAGCAGATCGATGCTGCCGGCGATGTCGACGTAGTCGAGCTGGTAGCCCTGCTCGACGGTCAGACCGGCCAGGAAGCGGCCGACCTCGGCCAGGTCACCGCTGGCGAGCACCGCCGCCAGGGCCGCGTTGGGCCGGCCGCGTGCGAGATACGCCTGCGCCAGTCGGCGCGCCGACTGGCCGGAAACGGCACCGAGCGAGGCCAGGTACTCGCCCACCGGCCCGGGCACCTCCCAGCCTCCGCCGGCGGCCGGGCTGAACGGAATGCCGGCCGCGATCAGCCGGTCGACGATGCCCGGTCGGTCCAGCGCCTCGGCCACAGCCGGCGGATCCACGGTGCCGAAGCGAGCGATCTCGATCAGCGCCTGCCGGTCAACCGCGTCGAGATCTTCGAGCATGCGGTCGATGAGCTCGGGCAGCATCGTCGACGGCCCCAGGCGGCGCAGCGAGTCGTCGGCATCGTCGACGCCTGGCAGCCGGCTGGCGATGAGCAGCACTGCGGCCGGCCAGCCGGCGGCGGCCCGCCACAGCCGGCCGACACCGTCGGCTGACGCACTGACCTTGAGGCCGTCCAGGACGCGGGCGATCTCAGCCTCGGTGAATGACAGGTCGGCAGTAGCCAGCAAGGTCGCCTCCGGCATCGTCAACAGTTCGGCTGCGCGCGCCGGAACGCGCCGGCCGAGCAGCAGCAGGCGATGACGCTCGGGCAGCCGCCGGGCCAGCTCGACCAGCAATCGCACGCCATCGGTGTCGGTCAGTTCATGGACGTCGTCGATCACCAGCAACACCGGATCGCGCCGGCGGCGGAGTTGGCGCAGCAGGTCGTCGGTCGCGCTGCTGGGCGTGTTGCCGGCGCCCGACCAGCTCAAATCGGATAACCCGGCGTCTTCGAAGGCCTCCTCGAGGCGGGCCAGCAGGGCAGCCGCACCGCGATCGCGTTCGGCAAGTCGGGCGCTCGCCGACGCAATGCCCAGGTGCGCCGCGAACTCGGCGGCCAGAACGGACTTGCCGTAGCCGCCGGCCGCCTCGACCACTCCGATATGGGTTTCGCGCAGCCGCTCGACTAGCCGGTCGCGCGCCACGTGGTATCGCGGAAGCGTCGCCATTCGGACCCGAACTCCCCCGCAGCGCGGACCGCCCGGCCAATTCGGCTGGGGACGGCTCGACTGGCGCCACTATAGGGTGGCGGCCCGGCCCGGTTAGCGGCTAACTCGCGGTGGCGGTGTCGCCGGCGGCCTGGTCAGCGCTCTTCATGCGCGCGCGATGGCGGGCTGCCTTGGCACGGTTGCCACAACTCGACATGTCGCACCACTTGCGCCGGGCGGCCGGCGAGTAGTCGCGGAAGACCCAGCGGCAATCGTCGTTGGCACAGATGCGCAGTCGATGAAAGTCACCCTGGGTGAGCTCGCGTGCGACGGCCTCCGATAGGCGCGCCAGCGCGCCGCTGACCGGATCACCCTCATGGCGGTGGTCGAGCGACACGCCATCGGCGGCAGGCACGAGCTCGTAGAAGTACTGGAAGCGAAGCGCACGGTTGATCTCGCGCAGCGCCGCGTCACTGGGCGGCCGGCCTTCGATCGCCGCATCGAGCAACTCGCGCAGCGCGCCGCGGGTGCGCCGGATGCGCACCATCAGCTTCTCCGCGCCATCGGGATCGTCGGTGTACTGCGCCAGCAGCGCGTCGACCATTTCGCGGTGCAGCAGTTCGTGCCCCTGCAGCCACGGCACGGCCGTGGCGACGTCGGTCAGGCGCTCGTGCGGCTGGCCCTTGTCGTACGCCAGCGTGTTGACAAAAGCGAGCGCGTCCTCGAGCGAGGCCTGGTGGCCGTGGCGACCATGACCGTGGCCCTGGACGGGCCTGTGGTCGTCTCCGAAAGGCTCACCCAACGTTGACATTGTTTCCATCGCGTAACCGATTATGATCTCTTGACAGGTTACGTGCAAGCGGCTATCGTACGCACTGTAAGTAACCAGTCAAGACAGGTTCAAGGAGTTACGTAAGCGATGGACGCGATGACCGCATTGGCCCTGCTCACGGCCCTCGTGGCGTTCGCCGCGCTGGCCTCCATTTTCGGTGTCGACTCGCGCGACTACCGGCCTGATGATGTCGTTGGAGGGACTCGATGAATCTGCTCGATCTGGAGCTGTTGGCGCGCGAGCGGCCTGAGACACTCCGCCGCGACGCGGAAGAGGCGCGCCTGGCGCGCTTCGCCAGCGGCCCCCGGCCGCGGACCAACCGCCCGGGGCGAAGGCTGCGGCTGGCGCTACCGCGTCGCTGACCACAGCAATCCCAATAATCCCAAAACGACCCGCCGGGACTCGTCCGGCGGGTCGTTCGCTTATGCCCAGATGGACGCCGGCGTGCTAGCGTCGGGTCATGCCTGATGACGTAGTGCGCTTCGGCGCAAACTGCTGGGCCCAGTACACCGACTGGCCGAGCCTGCTCGAGGCCGGCCGGCGTGCCGACCGGCTCGGCTTTCACAGCCTGTGGACGTGGGATCACCTCTACCCCATCGTCGGCTCGGACGACGGGCCGATGTTCGAGGGTTACATGGCCCTTGCTGCGTGGGCGCAGGCGACCGAGAAGGTCCGGTTGGGCCTGATGGTCGGCGCGAATCCGTATCGCAACCCCGGGCTCACGGTCAAGATGGCCACCACGCTCGATCACATCAGCGGCGGCCGCGCCTACCTGGGCATCGGCTCGGCCTGGAACACGACCGAAGCGAGCGCCTTCGGCATCGAGTTCGGTGACAGCCCGGCGGAGCGGCTACGCTGGCTGCGCGAGGCTTTGCCGGTGATGCGTGCCATGCTCGACGGGGAGCAGACGTCCGCGCCCGGTCCGCACTACGCGATCCGCGACGTGCGCAACGATCCCCGACCCATCCAACCGCACCTCCCCCTGCTGGTCGGGGGGAGTGGACCCAAGGTCACTCTGCGCCTGGTGGCCCGCTACGCCGACGCCAACAACGTGGGTGGCGACATCGACGCGGTCCGCCGCAAGGAGGAGATCCTCCTTCAGCACTGCGCCGAGGTGGGCCGCGACCCGTCCGCGATCGAGCGGACGGCCAACATCGGGCCGGTCGTCGTGCGCGATTCGCAGGCCGAGGCCGAGCGCGTCCTGGCCGGCATCTACGAGCACAACGGTGGTGCGCAGACGTGGAGCGGCCGGCCGCCGGCGGCGCAGCCGGTGGGCACCCCCGAACACCTGGTCGAGATCTTCGCGCCCTATGTCGAGCTCGGTTACCGGCACATCGTGATCGGTTTCCCCTCGCCCTACGACGAGGAGACGATGGTCCGACTGATGAGCGAAGTCGCGCCGAAGCTCGCCGCGGGCGATGGTGCAATCGGTCAGGCGCAGTAGAGCGAGAAATAAGCCGCCGATAAGTCACCCATCCTAAATTCGGGCCCGCGCCCGCTCGACCACCCGAAGTGCCCCGGGTGGTTGGCGGGCGATTCTTCCGCCAGCGTGTTCCCGCCGGGGAGGAGCGCGTGGACGAGATCGGACAGTGGCGCGTAATTACGGCCGAGCCTGAAGACTCGCCGCCAACCCCAGCAGCGGCCAGTGCGAGCCATGGTGCAGCGCCGGCAAGCCCTGGCCCGCGCGGCTGGCTGCCGGCAGCACTGCTCGGCGGACTGGTCATCGCCGTCGTCGGCGCGGCAATCTGGCTGACCGTCCCTCAGCCGAATGTGGCCGTCGATGCGCGATCGGCGGCGGCGGCCGAGGCAAACGGGATCATTCTTCCTGAGGCATCGGGGGCCGGCGCAACGCCGACCATCGTGGCAACGGCACAGCTGTTTGTCGATGTCGAGGGCGCCGTCCTTCGACCCGGCCTGCTGCCCCTGCCGTCCGGCAGCCGAGTCGGTGACGCGATCAGGGCGGCGGGTGGTTACAGCACGCAGGTGGACATCGCTGCCGCTGCCGCGCAACTCAATCTCGCCCAGCTGCTCAGCGACGGCGACAAGGTGCGCGTTCCCGCACGTGGTGACGACGACACCACCGCTCAGATCGGTCAGCCTGGGTCGCAGCCGTCGCCGGGGGCAGGCGGCGACGGCTTGATCGACATCAATCACGCCTCCGCCGAACAACTGGACACGCTGCCGGGCATTGGGCCCGTCACCGCCGCCAAGATCATTGCCGCCCGTGAAGAAGCCCCCTTCGCGACGGCCGACGAGTTGCTCAGCCGCGGCATCGTCGGACAGTCGACGTACGACAAGATCGCCGGCCTGGTGACCGCCAGCGATTAGCAGGGCCCCTGGCTCGCTGCTGACTGCCATGCCGCGCACCGCGTGGGTCGCCATCGGCGCGATCGGTGCCGCGCTGATGGCCACCGCCCTGCCGGCGGCGATCTCCGTCAGTCCCGCGGCCGCGGCAGCCGCCGCACTCGGCCTTGCGGCCGTGGCCCTGGGCGCGAGCCTGGTCGGTCGGACAATGCCCCTCGCCTGCCTGGCCGTGGGCGCCGGGCTCATCGCGTTGCGCGCCTTGCTGGGCGTTGCAGCCGCCCCGGTTTCCGACTTGCCGACCGCGCAGACGGCCGACCGGGCAACCGCTCACGAGGCGGTGGTGCTGTCGGTCAGCACACCGCAGGACGGCCAGCAGCGCGCGGTGCTCGAACTGCGGCCGCCTGAACCCGCCTTCCGCGTGTACGCCTGGCTGCCGCGCTACCCGCCTGTCGCACCGACCGACATCGTCGCCTTCGACGGCCGGCTGGAACAGGCGCCGACCGATGCCGGGTTCGGCGAGTTCCTGGCCGGCAGTGGCATCACGTTCACAGATCGGCCCACCACGCTGTCGGTCATCGGCGGCGACGCCAGTCCGCTGGCCGCCCTGGAACAGCTCCGTCGCGCCGCCGCCGCGGATATCTCGGCGGCGCTGCCCGAACCGCAGGCGGGCCTCGCGGCAGCCATGGCCATCGGCCTGCGTGACCTGGTCAGCAGCGACGTGAGCGCCGACTTCCGGACCGCCGGCATGAGCCACATCGTGGCCATCAGCGGCTGGCACATCTGCCTGCTTGCCGGCGTGATCGGCGGGCTGTTGAAGCCGCTGTCACGGCGGCGCCGTTCGCTGTTGGTGCTGCTGGCCGTAGTCGGCTACGCGATCCTCGCAGGAGCATCGCCGAGCGTCGTCCGGGCGGCCGTCATGGCCTCCGTTGCCCTCATTGCGCGCGAGTCCGGGCGGCGCGGCAGCGCACCTGCCGCCTTGTCGCTGACCGTCGCGGCGATGCTGCTGGTCGAGCCGGCAACCATCGGCGACGTCGGGTTCCAGCTGTCGGCGGCCGCCACCGCCGGCCTGCTCGTTTGGGCCGGGCCATTCAAGCGCTGGCTGGCCGACCGGCTGCCGCAGCGCGTCCCCGGCTGGCTGCTCGAGGCCCTGGCGGTATCACTCTCCGCCCAGGCCGCGACGCTGCCGCTGGTACTGCTTACCTTCGGTCGCCTGTCGCTCATATCACCGCTGGCCAATGTGCTCGTCGCGCCGATCGTTGCGCCGGTGATGATGCTCGTGGCGGTGTCGTTCGCCTGCGGGCTCGCAATCGTCGGCTTCGGCGCGCCGGCACTGCTCTTCGCACCGATCACGCTCATCGCATCGATCGGCATCGGGCTGATGATCGCGATCGCCCACGCTGCGGCGTCCGTGCCGCTCGCCAGCGTGACCCTGGCGCCGCCGCTCGACCTGGCCGGCGCAGGCGGCGCGGCGGCGGCTCTCGCAGCCGTCGCGTGGCGGACGCGTCGGGGCCGCGCGGCCGGGGCCCTACCGGCGGTGACGCTGCCCAAGCAGGGCGCCCAGTCCGATCGGCGCACCCGCTTCACGCCCACTCGCGTCGCATTCGGCGCCAGCCTGGGCGGGCTGTGCCTGCTGCTGGCTATCGTCAATGGCGCGCGGCCGGACGGCCGCCTGCGCATCGACGTGCTCGACATCGGCCAGGGCGACGCGATCCTGCTCGAAGGACCCGACGGCGGCCGGATGCTGGTCGACACCGGGCCCGATCCCGACCGCCTGATCACCCTGCTCGACCAGCGCCTGCCGCCGTGGGATCGGCGCATCGACCTGGTCGTCATCACCCATCCGCACGAAGACCACATCGGCGGGCTGGCGCTGCTGCTCGAGCGCTACCACGTGGGCGAAGTCGCCGAGTCTGGGCATGGTCGGACCGGGACCTGGCTATGCGGCGTCGCGCCGCGTGCTGGCCGACCTGGGCACGCCCACTCGAACGCTGGCGGCCGGCGATCGGCTATGGCTCGACGGCGTTCGCCTCGACGTCGACTGGCCGCCGCCCGGCGGCGTGCCACTTCACCCGGCCAACGGCGGCAAGGCCATCAACAACGTATCGATCGTGCTTGACGTCCACTTCGGCCAGCGCCGGGCGCTGCTGACGGGCGACATGGAAGAGGAGGTCGATCCGCAGTTGCTCGCCGCCGGCCTCGCCACGCAGGGACCGACGGACCGGCTCGACGTGCTCAAAGTCGCCCACCACGGCAGCGCCACGGCAACCACCGAGCAGTTCCTCGAACAGCTGCGGCCGCGCATCGCCGTGATCAGCGTGGGCTGGGGCAACAGCTACGGTCACCCGGCGCCGCCGACACTCGAACGGCTGCGCGCGAACGGTGCCCAGGTATTCCGGACCGATCTCGACGGCACGGTCGAGGTGAGCACGGACGGCACCGACCTGCTCGCAGTCGCCGACGGCGGCCGTCCGCGTCCGACGCCGCATCCCACGCCGCTGCCGCCCACACCCGCTGCGCTGCTGCCTTTGGATCGTCTCGCTGCGAACAGCCCAAAGGGGCGTCGAACCTACAATCGGCCAGGTGTCGATCCCCTCCCGCGTCGAAGCCGCCCAGCTGCTTGTCCAGCTGCGGCCGTCCGACCGGTTACTCGCTCACTCAACGGCCGTGGCCGAGATCGCCGCTTTCCTCGGCGCCGCGCTCGCGCGCCGCGGCCTGACGATCGATGTGACCCTGACCGAGACGGCCGCACTGCTGCACGACGTTGACAAGGCGCTGCCCGCCGACGATCCGCTCAGGGAGCTGGGCCACGGCGCAGCCGGCGCTGAGTGGTTGCGCCAGCACGGCCACGCCGAGCTGGCGGCGGCCGTCGCCAATCACCCGGTGCTGGCGATCGCGGCGCCGCCGACCGACGCCGACTGGGCGCGGGCGGCCGGGCTCGAGGGCCGCGTGGTGGCCTACGCCGACAAGCGCGCGCTGCAGGACCTGGTCGACCTCGAGCAGCGCTTCGCGCGCTGGGAGGCACGCTATCCGGGCAGCGCGCCGCTCCTCGTCGCGCGCCGCCGCGCCGAGCAACTCGAACGTGAACTGTGCGCGGCAGCAGGCATTGCCCCGGGTGACGTCGCGCGCCTGCCATGGGTCACCGCAGCGCTGCGCCGCGCCGCATGACGGATGCGCCGGTCACACCGGCCCTCGCCTATTTCTGGGGCGAGGACGCCTTCCTGATCGAGGATGCGGCGCGGCGCCTGAAGGCCGCGCTCGACGAGCAGGGCTTCCCACTCGACGCGTGGCGGACGAGTGCGGGCGAGGAAGACGGGCCGGGCCGCGGCCGCCTGCTGGACCAGATCGAGCAGCGCCTGGCAACCGCGCCGCTGTTCGGTGGAGGCACGCTGGTCGTCGTTCGCCAGCCCGGCGGCCTGCTGCGCGAATCGGCCGCACGCGAACGGACGCTCGCCCTTATCGGACAGGTTGCGCCGGGCAATGGGCTGTGCTTCCTGGATCTCGTCGCCGCCGGCGCGCGCGGGCCGGCGCAGGCGGGTGTGCTGCGCGACGCCGTCACAGAGCAGGGCGGGCGGGTCGAGCAGTTCGCGGCGCCGACGCGCGAGCGGATGGCCGGCTGGATCGCCGGCCGGGCGCGCGAGCTTGGCCTCGGACTCGGTCCGGGCGCGGCGCAGTTGATCGTCGAGCGCGTCGGTGCGAACGTTCGTGAGGGCGATGTCGATCGCCGCCGGGCAACCGAGCTGGCCAACGGTGAACTGGAGAAGCTGGCGCTCTATCGGCCGGCGGGGACGGCGACGCGCGACGACGTCGACGTGCTGGTGGACGAGACGGTCCCCGGATCGACGTGGGCCTTCCTCGACGCGTTCGGCAGCCGCCGTCCGCGCGACGCCGCCGTGCTCGCCGGCCGCCTGCTCCACGACGGTGCGCCGTTGCCGTTGCTGATCAGCCAGGTCCACCGCCGGCTGCGCGACCTGATCACGATCCGCGACCACATCGCTGGCGGGATGCGCCCGCCGGAACTGGTCAGCGCGATGAAGATGCAGCCGTTTCGCGTCCAGAAGCTGGCCGAGCAGGCGCGCGCCTGGGAGCAACCGGAGCTCGACGACGCGCTGGCCGAGCTGTACGAACTCGACCTGCTGAGCAAGGGCATCGCCGTGGATGGCGGGCAGCGATCGCTATCTGATGATCGCTCGCAGCTGGCGCTGGTGGCGTGGCTTGCCAGGTGGGTGGGTCGCGCGCCGGCGGAGAGGAGGCACCTGCCGGCGCGCGACCGGATGGGGGAAGCGTTGTCTGGTTAGAAGTCCGCGCTCGACCAGGCCTCGCTGAGCAGGACCTGGTCCGTTTCGATAGCGAACGTGCAGCGTCCCTGAGGCACTTCGAGCAACTCGATGAGGTCAGGGTCGAGGTACAGCTGCTGGCACCCGTCGCACAGGCTCGCCGGTATCCCGAAGAGCAGTCGCTCGGCACCATCCGGCAACATGAAGGTTGCATCGAAGCGCGAAGTGATCAGGCTTCGGCTGCAGGCCGGACAAGCATTACCCAAGTGAGCCATACAGGGATGCTAGGTACGGTCTGGGGCAGTGCCACATGACCCAGGCGTACCGATCTGTCGGGCGTCGGTCCTACCCCGGGCCGCATCAGCGGCTCGGGCGGCTATTGCAGGCGCAGCAGCAGCGGTGCCTCTGCCCACAGGCGCTCGAGCTGGTAGTACTCGCGCTCAGGTGCCGCCATCACGTGCACGACCACCGACCCGTAGTCGATCAGCATCCAGTGCGCCGTCGAAGAACCCTCACGGCCGATCGGCCGGATGCCGTCCTCGCGCAAGCCGGCGGCGATGCCATCGACGATCGCGCCCAGCTGGCGCTCGGACGCGCCCGAGCAGATCACGAAGTAGTCGGCAACCGTCGTCAGGCCGGCGATCTCGAGCAGCACGATGTCGGACGCCTTCTTGTCGCTGGCCAATTCGACAATCCGGCGGGCCAGCGCGAGCGCCCCGTCGTCGGCGGGCGGTGCGTCAGCTTCTCGCGGTAGGCGGCGCGCTGCGGTTCGGCGCTTGGGCAGGCCGCGGCCGATCGGGATTGGCTCATGCTCCATACAGGTGATGCTCCTTCACGTAGCGGTCGACCTCGCCCGGGACGAGGTAGCGAATTGAACGACCGTCGGCGACGCGGGCGCGGATGTCCGATGCGGCGTGTCCGAGCCGGCTGGCGTCGACGAAGCTGAACCGCCCTTCAAGCCCGGGAAAGTGCTGCGTCAACCAATGCGGATTGATGTCGTCGTAGCCGAGCCGCGGGACGATCGCGATCTCGGCCAGCTCGAGCAGGCGGCGCGGCTCGTGCCACTCCGGCAGGCCCGCCGCTGCCTCGGCCGACATGATGAACACGTACACGTTCCACGGCCGCTCGGCGGTCAGTCGCGCGACGGTGTCGACCGAATAGCCGGAGGCGCCCTCTTCAGTCTCCATCCGACTGACGGCGAAGGCGGCGTTGTCTGCGGTCGCCTGCTCGAGCATCGCGACGCGGTCCTCGACGGATGCTCGCGCCGGCCCACGATGGACTGGCCGACCGGCCGGCACGAAGACCACGCGGTCGAGCTCGAGCGTCTCGCGCGCCTGCTCGGCCATCGCCAGATGGGCGTAGTGAACGGGATCGAAGACGCCGCCGAAGATGCCCCAGCGCTCCGGATTCACCGGCCGATCGACTCCGCGTCGTCGGACCACTCAAGCTCGACGTGGCCGATGACGACCGTGTCGCCAGAGGCCACCCCGGCACGCACCAGTTCGCCCTCGACACCGGTTCGTGCCAGCTCGCGCTGGAAGCGCGTGGCCGACTCATCGTTGTCGAAGTTGGTCTGCGCGGCGAGGCGCTCGATGCGTTGACCGCTGACGCGGAAGCTCTCGCCGTCGCGCGTGACCGAGAAGGACTCCGGCGCCGCCACGAAGCGGTGGACGACAACGCCGGCCGGGTCGGCCGGCTCGGCCAGGGTGTCGGCATCGGGCAGCAGGCCGGCCAGGGCGTGGAGCAGCGCGTCCAGGCCCTCACCATCCATGGCCGACATGGCAATGAACGCGACGCCATCTTTCTTGCGGCTGGCGGCGAAGGCCCTTCGCCCCTGCTGCGCAGCCGGCAGGTCGATCTTGTTGCCGATCACCAGGGTCACCTTGTCGAGCAGTGCCGGGTCGTGCTGCCCCAACTCCTGGCGGATCACGGCATAGTCGCGTTCCGGGTCGGGCGCGGCGAGGTCGACCACCTGTGCCAGCACCCGAGTGCGGCTGACGTGGCGCAGGAACGCGTCGCCCAACCCCGCGCCGCTGCTCGCACCCTCGATCAGTCCGGGCATGTCGGCCACCGTGACGCGCCGCTCGTCGTTCGGGTCGGCCGCCGACAGGTCGAGCACACCCAGGTTGGGGACGAGCGTGGTAAACGGGTAGGGAGCAACCTGCGGCGTGGCCGCGGTCAGCATGCCGAGCAGGGTCGATTTGCCGGCATTGGGCAGGCCGACGAGACCCACGTCGGCGATCAGGCGCAGCTCAAGCTCGAGGCGGCGCTCTTCGCCCGGATCACCCTTCTGGGCGTGCGTCGGCGCCTGGTTGGTAGAGGTGGCGAAGTGGACGTTGCCCAGCCCTCCCCGGCCACCGCGCGCGACCATCACGGTCTGATCACGTGCCACGAGGTCGGCAAGCAGATCGCCGCTGGCGGCGTCGCGCACGACGGTGCCCGGCGGCACGTTCAGCGTCAGATCGCGGCCGGCCTTGCCGTGTTTCTTGGAACCGGTCCCGCGACCGCCGGAGTCGGCCCGAAAATTGCGCCGCTGCCGATAGTCGCTGAGCAGCGTCTCGCCGGCATCCACGCGCAGATAAACAGTGCCACCGCGTCCGCCGTCGCCGCCGTCCGGGCCGCCGCGCGGCACGTGCGCTTCGCGCCGAAATGTCGCCGCCCCATCGCCGCCATCACCGGCACGGACGGTGATGGTGACGTGGTCGAGGAACATGCGCACGAATCCTAGCGGCCGACGCCAGCGCGCCAGCCTGTCCGGCTGCCGCGCCTAAGCCTCGGCAGCCGCGGCGCTCTTGGTCAGGCTGGCCAGGAACTCGGCGTTCGAGTTCGACTTCGAGAGGCGGTTGAGTAGCAGCTCGATGCCCTCGTTGGTGCCGACCGCCGACAGCATGCGGCGCATCGTCCAGACCATCCGCAGCGTGCCTTCCTCGAGCAGCAGCTCCTCGCGCCGGGTACCCGAACGTTGGACGTCGATCGCGGGGAAGACGCGCTTCTCGGCCAGCTTGCGATCCAGGATCAGCTCGCTGTTGCCGGTGCCTTTGAACTCCTCGTAGATGACGTCGTCCATGCGCGAACCGGTGTCGATCAGGCAGGTGCCGATGATGGTCAGCGAGCCGCCCTCCTCGATCTTGCGGGCGGCACCGAAGAAACGCTTGGGCGGATACAGCGCGATGGGATCGATACCACCTGAAAGCGTCCGGCCCGATGGTGGCAGCGCCAGGTTGTAGGCGCGCGCCAGGCGGGTGATCGAGTCGAGCAGGATGACCACGTCGCGGCCGGTCTCGACCTGACGCTTGGCGATCTCGAGTGCCATCTCGGCGGCACGGGTGTGGTTCTCGGTCGGCTCGTCAAAGGTCGAACTGATGACTTCGCCCTTGACGGAGCGGCGCATGTCGGTGACTTCCTCAGGGCGCTCGCCGATCAGCGCGACCATGAGCAGGATCTCGGGATAGTTGGCGGTGATGCCGTTGGCGATCTGCTTGAGCAGCATCGTCTTGCCGGCCTTGGGCGGTGACACGATGAGCGCGCGCTGACCCTTGCCGAGCGGATTGACGAGGTTGATCAGCCTCTGCGACAGGTTCTTGGCGTCCGTCTCCAGGTTGATCAGCTCGATCGGGTGGATTGGCGTGAGCGCGTCGAAATGCGGGCGCCGCTTGGCCGCATCCGGGTCGACGCCGTTGACCGACTCGACGTTCACCAGACCCCAGTACTTCTCGCCAACTTTCGGCTGGCGGATGACACCGCTGACGCGGTCACCGGCGCGCAGGCCGAAGCGGCGCACCTGCGCCGAGGAGACGTACACGTCGTCCGGACTGGGCATCAGGCCGCGCCGGCGCATGAAGCCGTAGCCGTCGTCGACGATATCCAGGATGCCCGTGGCGTAGACCTGCCCGCTGCGCTCGATCTGCCGCTGCAGGATGCGTTCGACCAGGTCGTCCTTGCGCATCTGGGTGGCATCGGCCACCTCGAGCTCGTCGCCGATCTGGACGAGCTGGTTGAAGTTCTTGCTCTTGAGTTCGTTGATGTTCATTCGATTCCTATGGATGGAGTCCGGGTAGGCACAGGCTGCAGCCGGGCGTACGAACGGCCGCGGCGGATGCCGGACGGTGAGGCGCGGCCTTTGGGACTGCTCTCAAGCGAACGCAGCGTTGCCGCGTCGTGGAGAGCGGGGATGACGCGATGATAGCACTCGCTACCGGCCGGTCAATATCCTCAGCCGCGATCAGGCTGACGTTCGGATTCGCGGGCGCGTTACCCTGCAGGCATGCCCGCGCGAACACCCATTACGCCGGAGATCGTTGACCGCGCTGTCTTCCTGGAGGAGATCGGCGTCGCGCCGGACGGGGCCACCGCGTTCGTGGTGCGCCGCTCAACGGCCGGCCTCGAGTACCACCAGGAGATCTGGGCGGTGCCGCTGGACGCGGCTGAGCCGCGACGCATCACCATCGGGCCGGCCGATACCTTTCCGCGCCCTTCGCCAGACGGCCTATCGCTGGCGTTCCTGCGCAGGCGAGCGGAGATCGAGCCACCCGGGGACGGCGTCGCGCGCGGCGCGGAGCGCAAGCTCCGCACGCAGGTCTGGGTCCTCCCCCTGGGCGGTGGCGAAGCCTGGCAACTGACGCACGAGGAGCACGATGTCTCCGGCCTTGCCTGGTCGCCCGACGGGGCGCGCATCGCGTTCTGGGGCTGGCGCGGCTCTTCGCGCTTTCTGGTGGGTGCCCGCGATGACGGCCGAGAGCCGACCGCACGACGCACGACCGTGGGCGGCTGGCGCGCGGACGAGATCGGTCATGTCGACCACCACACGCACCTCTCGCTCATCGACGCCTTGGAAGGAGCCACGGCGATTGCGCTCACCGACGGCGACTTCGACGTGGTCAACCCGGCCTGGGACCCGAGCGGCCGTTCGTTGGTGTTTTCGGCCGCGCGGCATGAGCTGGCTGATCTTTATCCGCGACCATCGATCTGGCGGGTGACCGCCGAGCCCGCCGCCAGCGCACCAGCAGAGCCCGTGGAGGTGATGCGTTTGCGGGGCGTGGCCGAGCACGCCGTTCCTTCGCCGGACGGGCGCTGGCTGGCGATCGTCGGGGTCGACGAGGACGGTGCCCCTGACGACGCCGAACCGGGACTGTTCATCGCGCCCTCCGACGGCTCCGCAGCCGCCGTTCCGCTGGCGGCGGACCTGGACCTGCCCATCGGCGCATGGCTGGACACGGACCTGAACGGCTGGATGAGCAGCGGCACCACCGCGCCGTGCTGGCGCGAGACCCAGGGCGGCACCGGACTGGTCGCACTCGTCACACGCCACGGACGCAGCGACCCATGGGCCTTCCCCGTCGACGGAGCCACCGGCAGGCCACGCGGCGCGCCCAGGCCGCTGGCCGAAGGCGACGCGGCGTGTTGGCAGCTGGCCGTTGCCACGACCGGGCGAACCGTCGTGGTGGGCACACTGGGCAGCCGCGCCATGGAGGTCATGGAGCCGGACGGCGCTGGCGGCTACTGCACCGTGACGAGCGTGGGGTCGGCGTGGCAGGAAGGGCTCGCGCTGCCACGCATGGAACGCCGGCTGATCGACGGCGCGGGCGGCCCGATCGAGACCTGGGTCGCCCATCCGGCGACGCCGGACGGTCCCGCCGCCGCGGCGGCGGGACCGCGCCCGCTCGTCGTCGACATCCACGGTGGCCCGCTCGGTGGCTGGGCACCCGCACCGTCGCTCGAGGTCCAGATGCTGGCAAGTGCCGGTTTCGCGGTCGCGCTGCCCAACATCCGTGGATCGGCAGCCTACGGGCGCGACTGGATCCGGCCGCACATGGGCCACTGGGGTGAGGTCGACGCCGAGGACGTCCTGGCGGTGATCGATGCCCTCGTCACGGACGGAACGGCCGACGCCTCGCGGGTCGGCGTCCTGGGGCTCTCCTACGGCGGTTTCCTGGTCAACTGGCTGGTCGGGGCGTACCCCGATCGGTTCGCCGCCGCGGTCAGCGAGAACGGCGTCGCCAACCAGATCGCCGCGTGGGCGCTGTCCGACAGCGGCCCCGACTACAACCGGCGCGCGGGACTCGGCGAGCCGTTCGACGAGGAGGGTGTGGACGCCCTCTGGCGGCAGTCCCCGCTGCGGCTCGCCGCGCGGGTGCGCACGCCGCTGCTGATGCTCCAGGGAGAGGCGGACCTGCGCTGCCCGCCGGGCGACAACGAGCAGCTCTTCCTGGTGCTGCGAGCGTTGGGCCGCACGGTGGAGTACGTGCTCTATCCAGAGTCATCGCACGTCTATGCCATCACCGGGCGGCCGGATCGACGGAAGGACCGGCACACGCGCATGCTCGAGTGGTTCCGACGTTACCTCGCTCCGGGGGGCACCTGATCGGCGGTTGATGCGGTCGCGGTCGCCGCTTCCGCGACGGGCTCCGGGAAGGGTGGCAGCGGCACGCCACCCTCGACCAGCCAGCAGGCCGAGCGGTGGCCCGGCGCCACCGCCATGAGCGGTGGCTCCTCAGTCGCGCCGCGCTCCGACTGCAGCGGGCAGCGCGGGTGAAACCGGCACCCGGGCGGGAGCCGCGACGGGTCGGGCGTCTCGCCGACCAGGATGCGCCGTTTCGCGCGGTGCGATGGATTGGGCGACGGCGCCACCGACAGCAGCGCCCGGGTGTAGGGGTGGCGCGGGTCGTGGATGATCTGCTCGGCCGGGCCTTCCTCGACGATACGGCCGAGGTACATCACCGCGATGCGGTCGGCGATCAGCCACGCCAGCGAGAGGTCGTGGGTGATGAAGAGGTAGCCCACGTTGCGCGTGCGGCGCAGATCCAGCAGGACGCGCAGGATGCCGACGCGGAGCGACACGTCGAGCATCGAGACCGGCTCGTCGGCGACGACAATCTCCGGCTCCAGGACCATCGCCGCAGCGATCGCCACGCGCTGGCGCTGACCGCCCGACAGCTCGTGCGGATAGCGCTGCAGGAAGCGGCGCGGCGGTGTCAGCCCGGCGTCCTCGAGCGCACGCTCCACGCGGTCGCGGCGCTCGCCGCCGCGCGCCAGGCCGTGCACGTCAAGCGGCTCGCCGACGATGTCCAGGACGGTCTGCCGCGGATCGAGGCTCTCGTACGGGTCCTGGAACACGATCTGGACCCGCCGGCGGTATGCGCGCAGCTGGGCTCCGCGCAGGTCGGTGACGTCCTCGCCGTCGAGCAACACACGACCGCTGCTTATGGGCGCCAGCCGCACCAGCGCGCGTGCGAGCGTGGTCTTGCCGCTGCCCGATTCGCCGACCAGCGCCACCACCTCGCCGCGGCCGACGGCCAGGTCCACGCCGTCGACCGCGCGCACCGTCGGTCGGGGCACTCCCCTGAGCATGTCGGTGAACCCCTGGCGGAGCGGGAACTGCACCCGGATGTCGCGCAGCGCAATGCCCGCAGCCGCCGCCTCGGAGGTCGTCGCGGTCACGCCACGGGCTCCGCGGTGGTCTGCGCCACGGTTTCCGCCATGCGCTCCGCGCGCAGCACCGCCTCCGCCGACGGCAACAGCGGCAGCTCCGCGGGCGAGCGCAGCCGGCCCGATTCGTCGACGGCGTGGCAGGCGATGACGTGGTGTTCGCCGAAGGAACGCGGCTCCGGGTAAGACGCGAGGCACCCGACCATGGCATGGTCGCAGCGGGGATTGAAGCGGCAACCCTTGGGCGGATCGGCAAGATCCGGCGGCCGGCCCGGGATGCCCGCACCAAGGTCGCGTTTGCCCTCGGTGTCCGGCACCGATCCGATCAGCCGCACCGTGTACGGGTGCAGCGGCCGGTCGTGCAGCTCGACCGTCGTGCCGGTCTCCGCCAGCTGGCCGGCGTACATCACCAGCGCCCGGTCGCATGTCTCGGCGACCACCGAGAGGTCGTGCGTGATCAGGATCATGGCCAGGCCGAGCTCGCGACGCAGCCGTTCGAGAAGCTCCAGGATCTGCGCCTGAACCATCACGTCCAGCGCCGTGGTCGGCTCGTCGCCGATGACCAGCTTCGGGTTGTTCGCGAGCGCCATGGCAATCATGGCCCGTTGGCGCATGCCGCCCGAAAACTCGTGCGGGTAGCGCTTCTTGCGCTCGGGCTCGATACCCACCAGCTCGAACAGGTGGCTGACCCGTCGGTTCGCCTCCCGGTAGGTGGTCTTGGGCTCGTGCAGCAGGATCGGTTCGCGCACCTGGTCGCCGACGCGCTGGACCGGGTTGAGGGCGTTCATGGCGCCCTGAAAGATGATGCTCATCTCGCGCCACCTGTAGTGCCGCAACCGGTCCGCGCTGAGGCCGGTGAGCTCGTCTCCGCCGAGCTTGATCGAGCCGCTCGTCACGCGGCCATTGCGCGGCAGAAGGCCCATGATGGCCAACGCCGTGGTCGTCTTGCCGCAGCCCGATTCGCCGACGAGGCCGAGCGCTTCGCCGGGCTCCAGCGCGAAGCTGACGCCTTCGACCGCGCGCACGCTGGCGCCCGGCACGGCGAACTCGACGTGCAGGTCGCGAACCTCGAGCAGTGCCATTGCGTCCTTCGCCCTCAGCCCGGCCCAGCCACGACGGGCACCAGCTCGCCGAGGACCTCCGCAGAGCCGTCGTCGCCGCCCTGCTCGCGGGACCGCAGGCGTGGATCCAGGATCTCGTCGAACGCCTGCCCGATCAGCGTGAACGCGAGCACCACCAGGACGACGGCCAGCCCCGGTGGTACGAACCAGGTCCAAAGGCCGAGCGTCAGGGCGCCGGCGTTGAACGATTCCTCGAGCATCCGGCCCCACGAGAAGGTGTCGCGAACGCCAACCCCCAGGAAAGAGAGCGTGGTCTCCAGGAAGATCGCCGCACCAACGGTGAGCGTGGTGTTGGCAAGGATCAGCGAGAACACGTTGGGCAGCACGTGGCGCGTCATCACGCGCACGTCCCCGGCGCCATAGGCCCGCGCCCGGGCGACGAAGGCGCGCTCGCGGATCGAGAGCGTCTGCGCGCGGATGATCCGCGCCGTGCCGGCCCACGAGGTGATCGCGATCACGGCGATGACGTTGGCAAGGCTGGGGCCGAGGACGGCCGCCAGCACGACCGCCAGCACAATCGTCGGCAGCACGTAGAAGAAGTCGGTGATCCGCATCAGCGTGCTGTCGGTGCGCCCCCCGGTGTAGCCCGACACGATTCCCACGGCTGAGCCGATGACCATCGAGAGGACGCTCGCGAGGATCCCCACCTCGATGCTCACCTGGGAGCTGTTGACGAATGTGACCAGGACGTCGCGACCGGCCCGGTCCGTGCCAAACAGGTGCGCCACTGATGGCCCCTGGAGTTGCTGGAAGGAGGCCACCCTGTTGAGTGGCCCCACGATCAGCGGACCGATGAACGCGAGCGCCAGGAAGGCGGCCAGAATGATCAGGCCGACCATGCCCTGGCGGCTGTGGCGGTAGATACGCCAGCCGGAGCGAAGGCGCCTCATTGGCGCACCCTGGGGTCGAGGATGCCGTAGATGATCTCAGCGGCGAGGTTCGCGAGGACAACGCTGATGGCGATCAGCAGGAAGAGGCCCTGCAGCACGGGGAAGTCCTTCGCGCTGACCGAATCGATCGTCAGCCGCCCGAGGCCGGGCCACGCGAAGACGGTCTCGACGCCGATCGCGCCCCCCAGCACGTAGCCCACCGAGAGGGCCGCCAGGGAAACAGTCGGCAGCCACGCGTTCGGCAGGGCATGGCGGCGCAGGATGCTCCGCTCGGTCAGGCCCTTGGCACGCGCGGTGGTGATGTACTCCTCTGTCAGCACCTCCACCAACGACGAACGCATGATCAGTGCGTAGCTCGCGACAAGCCCCAGCGCGAGTGTCGCCGCGGGCAGCAGCAGGTGCGCCCCGATGTCCAGGGCCTCGTCGATGGCACTGGCGTAGATCCGCCCGGGCGTGACCATCTGCTGCTCGGGGAAGATCGGGAACCCGTTGGATGTGGCCAGGAAGAACAGCAACAGCATGCCCAGCCAGAAGAGCGGAACTGCGTAGAGGACCAGTGAAGCGCTCACCGACAGGGTGTCGAAGATGCCTCCCCGCTTCCACCCGGCGATGATGCCGATGGCTACGCCCAGCACGAGCGCCACCATTTCCGCCACGCCGACCAGCAGCACCGTCGGCCAGAAGCGCTCGGCGATCGCGTCCAGCACGGAGCCGGGTTCGGCGAAGGAATCGCCCAGGTCGGGCGGCCATTGGAGCAGGTTGCCGAAGTAGGTCACCAGCTGGTTCTGGGTCAGGCTGCCGGGAAGCGTGGACAGGTCCACCTGGATCCGCCCGTTCGCCTCGCGCACGATCCCCGGCAGGAGCGGCTGGTCCAGGCCCAGGCGGTCGCGCAGCGCGGTGCGCTCCTCCGCGCTCACGTTGCGTGGCAGGAGCGTGCGTGTGGGGTCGCCGGGGATAAGCCGGAACAGCACGAAATTGGCCACCGCGATAAAGGCAATGGTCACGAGCGCGTTCACGATCCGACGCAACAGCACGCGCCGGCTCATGACGTCACGACCTACTCCTCCCGGCCCGGTGGCTTACCGCCGATGTTGCCGGCTTCGCCTATTCGGCCTCGCGCTCCGTCCGGCGTCGCGTCCATAGGATCACGCCTCCGGCAAGCACGACGATGATGACGATCAGCGCCACCAGCAGCGGAGTGTTGTCGCTGCTCGCTGGGGTGGTCTCGCCGGTCGGGCTCGCGGTCGGTGAGGGCGTAGTCACGACGGCCACCTCCGACGGCTGCTCGGTCGGTGGCGCCGCCTGGCTCGCCAGCGGCGTGGCGGACGCTGCTGGGTTGACGGTTCCCTCAGGCGACGCCGTCGCCTCCGGCGACGGCGTCGGCGATGGCGCGGGCTCGGCGCCAACCGGTGCGACCGACAGGCGGCTGCCGTACGGCCCGTACGCCCACGCGCCCCACAGCGCGCCGCCGCTGCGCGGGAGCTGGACGAAGCCGGTGAAGCGATCACTCCGATAGGCCTCGATGCTCTGCGAGTACCAGAGCACCGCGTAAGGCGCCTCCGTGTACAGCTTCTGCTGCAGGTCGTGCACGATCTGCTGCCGGGTCGTGATGTCGGTTGCCGTCTGCGATTGGCGATAGAGGTCGTCGTACGCCGGATCGCAGTAGTTGGCATCCTGCCAGTTATCGATCTGGTCGCAGGTGAAGACGCTGAGGATGAAGTCCGGGTCCGGGTCCGGGCCCCAGCCCCACAGGTACATGTCGTTGTCCGCGTTGGTGGACGCCGGGTACGTGTCGTCGGTCAGGACGTCCTCGGTGATCTGCTGCAGGTCCACGTTCACGCCGGCCTGCTCGAACCACGACTGGATCAGGCCGCCGGCGATGACGTTCGACTGCTCGGTGTTGCGCACGAGGAGCCGCAGGCTCCAATCCTGACCGGCCCCATTGGGATCAAAGGCCTGCGCGTCGGCCGTGTCCGGCACATTCAGGATGCCGTCGCCGTCGGTGTCCGCGAAACCGTGCGCGGCCATGACCGCCTGGAACCGAGCGGCGGCGGTGTTGTGGTCGCCGGGATAGGTCGCCGGATCGTTCGCGGGCGCCTGGAAGTAATACGTCGGGTCGGCCGGGCCGATCAGGCCTTCACCGGGCGTCGCATAGCCGTTCTCCGCGCTTGCCACCAGCGCCGGCTTGTCGACCAGCTGGGCGAGTGCAGCGCGTACGTCGGGCAGCGTGAGCCAGGGGTTGCCGTTGGAGCCGGTCGTGGGCCCCTGGGCGTAGTCCGTGGTGCCCTGCTGGGCGAACTGATCGGGCGTCGGGTTCCAGCTGTTGAAGCCCAGCTCCACGAAGTCGGTGATGGGCGCCTGGTTGATGGTGATGTCGCTGCTGCCCTGGAGCGTTGACACCAGCGTGGTGGGCACCGTGGTCAGCATGTCGATCGAGCCCGTGGTGAGCGCGTTGACGGCCGCCTCGTCGGTATCGAAGTATTGGTAGAGCAGTTCGTCGAGCCTCGGCGCGCCGCCCCAGTAGTTCTTGTTGGCGACGAGCCGAATGACCTGGTCGCGGTTGAAGTCCACGACCTGATACGGACCGGATCCGATCGGGTTGGCGTTGGTGGTCTTGTAGGCCTCCTGGAAGGTCATGCTCCCCCAGATGTGCTCCGGCAGGATGGGGATGTACATCTGGTTGAGCACGATCAGCGGCGCGGTCGTTTGGATCACGACCGTCGACGGGTCGGTGGCCTGCACCGACGAAATGCGCGTGTTCGCATACCCGTCGGCCAGATCCAGGTAGTTGTCGAAGAGCGACAGTGGGTGATCCGGATCGCCGTCGCCGTTCGTGTCGTTGCCGTTCGGCGCCCAGGGGCCCGTGTAGTTGGGATCCTCGCTGCTGCGGATGAAGTTCAGCGTGAACGCCACGTCGTCGGCGGTGACGGGCTGGCCGTCCTGCCAGGTGGCGCCCTGGCGGATGTGAAAGGTCCAGGTCAGCCCGTCCGGGGACGCCTCCCACGACTCCGCCAGGCCGGGCACCGGCTCCAGGTTGGGACCGAATTCGACGAGCAGGTCATACACATCCGCAAACATCACCCAGTCCTGGCCGAGCAGGGCCCGGAATGGATTCAGGCCGTGACCACTGGCCTTCTGGTCGATGCCGATGCGCAGGGAAACGGGGTCGGCGGCCACTGCCGGCCGGGCGACCGGCGCCACGGCGAGCAGGACGACGGCCAGCGCAACTATGAATTGGGCAACTCGAAGATGGCGCGGCTCGGACATGGTCGTTCCCTCCTGCGCGTGGCTCCTCCCCTGACGGGCCTAGCATGCCACGCGCAGCGGGCGATCGATACCCGATTCGCGCGAAAGTGACGACGTGTTTTGGCTCGGCGGCGGCTCGCGCCGCCGGAATCAGTTGCTCGCCGGGTTACGACCGCCCCGCGGCGCCACGGCAGCCGGCTGCTGGGCGGCGGCCTTGCGCGCCTTGTCCCAGTCCGCGCGGAAGGTCTGGATGCCCTGGTCGGTGAGCGGGTGGTGGACCATCTGCTGAAGCACCTTGAAGGGCACGGTGGCGATGTCGGCGCCCAGCAACGCCGCTTCGGTCACGTGGCGCGGATGGCGAACCGAGGCCACGAGCACCTGGGCATCCATGTCGTGCATCTCGATGATCGATACCAGCTCGCGGATGACGTCCATACCGTCCTGGTTGATGTCGTCCAGGCGTCCGACGAACGGCGACAACAGCCAGGCGCCGGCCTTGGCTGCCAGCAGGCCCTGGTTAGCCGTGAAGACGAGCGTGCAGTTCGTCTTGATGCCTTCGTCGGCGAGGCGTGAAATGGCTTCCAGGCCAACCTCACTCATGGGTATCTTGACCACGATGTTGGGCGCCAGCTTGGCGAAGTGACGGCCCTCGCGGAGCATGCCCTCGACATCCTCGGCGACGACCTCCGCGCTGACCGGACCGGACGTCAGCTCGCAGATCTGGCGCAGCACCTCGTCATACGAGCCGCCGACCCTGGCGAACAGCGTCGGGTTGGTGGTCACGCCATCGAGCACGCCCCACCGGGCCGCGATGCGTATCTCTTCCACCTCGGCAGTGTCCAGGAAGATCTTCATCCGTCTTCACTCCTGCTTCTTGAGCGACCGAGTCTACGCTGAGTGACCGTGGGCCTGATTCTTGCGGCTTATGCCGCGGCGGACTGGTAGCCGGTTTCAGCCGGCCTTTCAGAGCGACGGTGGGCGGGTCTCGACCGCTGGCGGGTACGCTCCACGCTCGGCGCCAAACCGTCGACGTGCTGACCGATCAGTGGATGAGCCGGAGTTCTCGGTTACCAGTCCGCTCCCGAATAATCCGCAAATGGCGCTCACTGGCGGCGCCTGGGGAGACGGCCCGATTGTGGATGCCCGGCCAGGCGCCGTGGCGAGATCCGCGATCGCGCGGATCAGGTCATGACAGCTGTGACGGCCTCCTGGGCGGCCTCAGGCGCGCCGCCGGCCCGGCCGATCGCGGCCTTGGTGAAGGCCTCGAACAGCGGGTGCGGCCGGTCTGGCCGGCTCCTGAACTCGGGGTGGAACTGGGTCGCGACGAACCAGGGATGATCCTTGAGCTCGACGATCTCGACCAGCCGTCCGTCGGGCGACTGGCCGGACAGCAGCATCCCGGCGTTCTCGAGCGCCTCGCGGTACTGGTTGGAGACCTCGAAGCGATGGCGGTGCCGTTCGTAGATGATCTCTTCGCCGTACGCCTGCGCTGCCTTTGAGCCGGGCGTCAGGCGCGCCGGGTAGAGACCCAACCGCATCGTGCCGCCCTTTTCCTCCAGCTCGCGCTGGTCGGGCATGAAGTCGATCACCGGCGCGGTGGTGAACAGGTCGAATTCGGTCGAATTGGCGTCCGTGGCGCCGACCACGTCGCGCGCGAACTCGATCACGCCGCACTGCAGGCCAAGGCAAAGGCCCAGGTACGGCACCCGGTTCTCGCGCGCGTAGCGTGCTGCCAGGACCTTGCCCTCGATGCCGCGGTGGCCGAATCCGCCGGGCACCACGATGCCCGCAACGCCGCCCAGCCGGTCGGCCAGGTTGTCGTCGGTCAGTGCCTCCGAGTCGACCCAGCGGATCACGGTCGAGCGGCCGTTCGCCCAGCCCGCGTGGCGCAGCGCTTCGGTCACCGACATGTACGCGTCGGGCAGCTCGATGTACTTGCCTACGAGCGCGACCTCGAGCGTCGGCTTGGGCTGCTTGATGCGTTCGACGAGTGCCCGCCAGGCCGCCAGCTCGGCGGGCTGGACCTTCTCCTCCAGGTTCATCTCACGCACGATCAGGTCGTCGAGGCCGCGCGCGTGGAACTGCAACGGCACCTCGTAGATGGTTTCGGCGGTGGGCGCGGGGATGACCGCATCGAGCGCGACGTCGCAGAAGAGCGCGATCTTCTCGCGCAGTTCATCCGGCACCGGTTGCTCGGAGCGGGCGATGATCACGTCGGGCTGGATGCCGATGCCGCGCAGCTCCTTGACCGAGTGCTGGGTCGGCTTGGTCTTCAACTCGCCGGTGGCCGACAGGGACGGCAGCAGCGTGACGTGGACGTACAACACGTTGGTCCGGCCGACGTCCTTGCGCATCTGGCGGATGGCCTCCAGGAACGGCAGCGACTCGATGTCGCCGACGGTGCCGCCGACCTCGACGATCACCACATCGGCGCGGCCGTCGCGGGCCACACGCGTGATGCGCTCCTTGATCTCGTTGGTGATGTGCGGAATGACCTGGACCGTGCCACCCAGGTAGTCGCCGCGACGCTCCTTGGCGATCACCGCCTGGTAGATGCGGCCAGTGGTGACGTTCGACAGCTGCGTCAGGTTCTCGTCGATGAAGCGCTCGTAGTGGCCCAGGTCGAGGTCGGTCTCGGCGCCATCATCGGTGACGAACACCTCGCCGTGCTGGTAGGGCGACATGGTGCCCGGATCCACGTTGATGTACGGATCGAGCTTGATGATCGAGACGGAGAGACCACGGCTCTTGAGCAACCGGCCGATGCTGGCGGCGGTGATGCCTTTGCCGAGTGAGGAGGTCACGCCTCCGGTCACAAAGACATACTTCGCCATAGGTTCGGTCCTCCGGGGTTTTTCGAATGTTACCGCAACCCGACCCCGCGGCGGAACCATGACCGTCGGTCGTCGGCCGTGGGCCGATGGGTCAGCGCGTGGGCCTGACTGTCGGCAGTGGCGTCCAACCGGGACCCGGGATGTACAGGATCTGGCCCGGGTAGATCGAGTTCCAGTCGGCGATGTTGTTGTAGTCGGCCAGGTCGCTCGGACTTACACCCGTCTTTTGGGCAATACCTGTGATCGTGTCGCCACTCAGCACCATGTACTGGTTCGAGCCGGGCTCGACAGTCGGTGCGACCGGGATGGTCAGGATCTGGCCGAGCTGGATGATGTAGTCGGGTGGCTGGATGTTGTTGGCCTGAGCGATGAGCTGCCAGGGCACGCCTACGCGATCGGCGATGCCGGACAGCGTGTCGCCCGCCTGCACGACGTACTGGCCGCCGGCCGAGGGTGGCACGACCGTGGGGATCACCGACGGCGTCGGCGCGACGGTGGGGATCGCGGTCGGGACCGACAGTGACGGCTCGGCGGTCGCACCGGGAGGCAGACTGGGCGCGGCCGTCACGCCCGGCCCGGTAGGCACGAGGCCGACGATCACCGCCGCGGCGAGCACGACACCGGCAAGCGCCACCGCCATGAGGGAACTGACCAGGAAGGAGAAACGCACGACGCGCCGATCATAGCGACGATCGCCGTGGGCATCTCTCCGGCGCGCAGCGCCGTCCTGGCTAGGGCGCCCCCGGCGCGGCCGCTGGCGTCGTCCGGCCTGGACCCCACACCTCTGGACCGCAGATGAACGGGCGCGGCGCGCGGCCGGGTGCAGCACGCCACGCGGCGACCATCGCCGCCGACGCCGGCAGCTGACCGTCGGCGAAGAGCTGCTCGACCTGGCTGGTCACGTCACGGAAGTCGCGCCACAGCTCGTACGGCCAGCCTTCGGCAACGCACATCGTCGCCAGTTCGTCCTTGGCGAAGACGACATCGGCGTGCGCGGCGGCGAAGCGATCGCTGGTGCCATCACCGATGAAGACCACCACCTGGCCGGCTGCCTGCCGCTGCCGGACGCGCTCACGCTTGCACGTGCCGCAAACGAAGCACTTGGGATGGCCAAACGGAAAACTCATGCCCGCGCCGCCATCGGTCACGCTGTTGTCGTTGGTGACCACCAGGATGTCGGCCAGCCCGAGCGCGGCCAGGTTGGAGCGGACATAGAAACCGAGCCCGTCGCTGACCACCTCGACCTCCGCGCCTCGCGCGCGGACACTCCGCACGAAGTCGGGAAAGGCCTCGTCCTGCGGCATCGCGGCGGCCTCGCGCCGCAGCAACGCGGCGTCATGCGGCAGGACATCCATGTCCCACTGCATCAACTCGCGCGAGCCGATCAGGCCGGCGCCGTAGAGCGCGTCCAGTCGCGCCGCCTCCGCCCGATCGGGAAAGTGGCGAGCGAGCAGCTCGTCGCCGATATCGACCAGTGAAACCGTCCCGTCGTAGTCGACGAGAAAACTGACCGGAGCGGACGCCTCCGGTGGGGCGACTCGGTGGCCGCTCAGTCGGTGCTCGGCTGAGCGCCGGTCTCCATCTCCTGCTCGAACTCGAGCGCCTCGTCGTCGGCTTCCTCGGTCAGCTTCAGCCACACGAACAGGCCGGCAAGCACGACCAACGGGACGACAACGGCGGCCGCGAGCAGAAGCACGAAGAGAACGGCGATCAGCTTGATCAGCTTCTTCACGCGGACCTCCAATCGCTACTCGTTATGCACACCAATCCTATGCCACCGACGCCAGACCGTCTGTCAGAGTCAGGCGGACCGTGGCGCCGGACCACCCGGCTGATCGCCAGGCTTCGGCGGGTTGGTCCGCGCGCGCGAGCCGCCGGCAATCATCGCCTCGACCTCCTCGCGCGTGAACTCGACTAAGACGTGGCGCAGGCCGGCCCGGGTGGGCATCAGCAGGCGAACGACGAACTGGTGATCCTGCTCGAAGAAGAACACGTCGCGTGGCTGTTGCTGGTCGATGTAGCCGCCCAGCACGCGCAGCGCGGTCTCGTAGAAGCCCGCCTCGATACCCAGCCCGGCCATTGTGCGGCCGCGACCCTGGCGACGCGCCAGCGCCTCGTCCATGAAGCGCGACACGTCGTCCTCGCTCAGGTAGAAGGTCTCCTTGGCCAGCCGCGCGGCAGGGTCGTTCCAGGCACGATCCTCGCCGGACAGCAGGGACAGTCCCTGCACCACGAAACCGTCGTCGGTCTCGGTCAGGCTGACCTCGCGCATGCCGCGCTGATCGAGGATGGCGCCGATCGAGCGCAACACTTCCTCGTAGTTCTGGCGGGGAGCCCCTTCATAAATGCGCACTTAGCAGACGTTACCGCTGTCACTCGGCTCCGGGCTAGGCGTCGGGAGGTCAAATGGTGAAGTCGAAGGTACTGCCCCGCCGATGGCGTACAGGCTCTTGTCGCCGAAGACCTGCTCCGACAGGGCAGCGATCTTGTCGAGCCTCAGGAACTGGACCGACCGGCCGTTGGTCTGGCCACGCGGCAGGTGCTGGGCCCATTCCGGGAACTCCAAGACGTACTGGGCGGTGGGACTGGCCTGCACCTGGTTGGCGAGCGCCAGCAGCTGGTCGATCTGGTCGAGCGGGAAGTTGGTGTGCACAATGTCGCCCATCGAGCTGACGATGTCGGGCAGCCGGGCAAGGTTGGCCGGCTGGAGAATCGCCTGCCTGATAGCGGTTAGCAGCTGCTGCTGGCGTTTGGCGCGCGCGAAGTCGCTGCTGCCGTGTCGCGAGCGGGCATAGGCAAGGGCGGTGGCGCCGTCGAAATGGTATGGGCCGGGATCGAGATGGAAGCCCAGCTGCCCGTTGCCCCATGGATAGCCCGGGTCATCGATGGTCTTCGAGCTGCAGACGTCGACGCCGCCCAGTTGATCCACCAGCTGCGGAAAGCCGCAGATGTTGATCGAAGCGTAGTAGTCGATCGGTATGCCCAGCAGATAGCCGATTTCGTAGGCCAGCGCAGGCTGCCCGGGGTTCGGGAAGGTGTCCGGATATAGCTTGGTGAAACCCGCGAAAGAGTTGAGCTTCCAGTAGCCCGGCATCGTGCCGCCCACATACAACGGGAACTGCGCCGTGTCGCGCGGGAAGCTGAACATGTAGACATCACCGGTCGACGCGTTGGCACTCACCACGATCATCGTGTCCGTGTTGGCGCCGGTCACGACGCCGCCCGCGCAGCGCGTGTCCAGGCCGATCAACAGGACGTTGAGCCAGCCGTCGTCCTGGGCGTCGATCGTTGTGATGTCGAACGATGGACTGGGGCCGGGTTCGATGGACGCTGGCGGCTCGGTGGGATCGGGGGCGTACTCGTCGGTCGCGGACGGCACCGGCGTCGCGAGCCCCGGCGTCGTGGCGATGCTGCCGGTCGGCAGCTGGGCAATCTGGCTGGTAGTCGCGGTGGGCGCCAGCGTGGGACCGGTATTGCAGTCCGAGATCGTGCAGTCGACGCCGCTGTCGAAGCCACGGTCGGCGCTCGACAGGCGCCACATCCAATCGGTGCCATACAGCGAGACGGACCCCACAACGATGACCAGCACCACGGGCAACACTCCCGCGACACCCCTGGACGGCCGCCCGGATCGCCATGCGTTCATGATGCCGGCTATCCACCAGATGCCAAGCAACGCGACCACGACGGCGCCAAGGAGCGCGATCGTCGGGTCGAGCAGTCTGACGCCGGCGCGCGTAAGGCCCGACGTGACCATGACCACCGCCAGCAGCACAAAGAGCGCCAGCACCGGAACGGCAAAGATCAGCGCCGCGCGGCGGTGGCGCAGGTAGGCCTGCCCGAGCCCAGGCAGGATGAAGCTCAGTGCTGCGGCGACTGCACCGGAACGACCCTTGGTGCGGCCGGCGGGATCCATCCGGGTCGCCTGGTTCAAGCGGAATTGCCTCCTGCCTGGCGTGCATCTCGGAGCACGGCGGTTGAGACGATTAACCATACCCAAACGTACCGAAGAGGCGCGCGACGTTTCGTTAACCAATGGTCGGCGACCCACGCCGTGGGCTCTAGGCAACGGTCCTTGGTACGCACACCGGTGAGAGGACCGGGCGGGTTGCGGCACCGCGCGGAGCCGGTCACGATCGGGGAATGAGACTGCCCATCGTCGCGCGCGGCGCGGCGCTCGTGGCCCTGGTGCTGGCCGTCGTCCCGCTGTCGGCCGCCGCGGCCGCCGCCGCGCCGACGCTGCCCGGCGCGCCGAACTGCACGATCCTGCCGGCCACCAATGTCTGGAACGAGCCCGTCGATGGGCTGCCGGTGGCGACCGATTCGGCGACGCTCATCGCCAGCATCGGCCTGAACGCCGGCCTGCATCCGGACTTCTCGTCGATCGCCGGCGGTGACTACGGCATCCCGTACAACGTGGTGGGCAAGCACGCACGCAAACGAGCGGTGCGCTTCACCTGGCCGGCCGAGTCTGACGCCGGCCCCTACCCCGTCCCGCGCAACGCCAAGATCGAGGGCGGCAACGACCGCCACCTGATCGTGGTCGACAAGTCGAAGTGCCGGCTGTACGAGCTGTACGACGTGCGCCGCACCAGGAAGGGCTGGCGCGCCGGCTCAGGTGCCATCTGGGATCTGGGCTCCAACAATCTGCGACCGGCGGGCTGGACGAGTGCCGACGCGGCTGGTTTGCCGATCCTGCCCGGCCTCGCGCGCTACGACGAGGTCGCTGCTGGGGCCATCGATCATGCCCTGCGGTTCACGGCGCCGGAAACTCGTCGCGCGTACATATATCCCGCGCGCCACTTCGCTTCGGGCTCCAACGACCAGACGCTGCCCCCGATGGGCCTGCGCGTACGGCTCAAGTCATCGGTCGACATCTCACGCTTCGATCCACAGGCGCAGGTCATCCTGCGCGCGCTGCAGGTCTACGGCATGATCCTGGCTGACAACGGATCGCCGTGGTACGTCACCGGCGCGCCGAACGCCGGCTGGGACGACGATGACCTGCACCAGCTGCAACGGCTACACGGCTCTGATTTCGAGGTGGTCGACACCTCCGGCCTGCGCAACGGCTAGCCCGATCCGGCCACGTCCGTCCGGCTGACGCGAGCCGCCGGGAACTGCGAGCGCCACGATCACGGCTCCGCCAAATGCTGCCGTATGGCGGCACTTGCATTGTCAGGCATGGGGATCTCTGACAGATGTCGCTCGTGAGCTGCGACTGCCAATGGGTGCACGCTGGTTGGATCTAGAGGGGGACCGGCTCGTCCGCGGATGCGTCTCGCGAACGGCATCTGACAGAAACCACAGGCCACGCAGGGGCCCGTCCGGTTGTCGCAGCCAGCGCTTGATCGCCATGTTGCGCGCCGGCAGGGCAGCGCCCAGCGTGTCCACGTAACGGTGCGCCACCCGCCGGGCAGTTCGGTCTTCGGGGAACACGAGCAGGCTGGCGATCGACTGTGCCCGGAACCCGAAACGCTCTCTTGCGACCTTCGGCGCCAGGCGCGCCTTGACATCGAGCCGCCGCAGCGTCTCCTCGACCGACCCCCACTCACTCTTCGCCTCCGCGACCACGATCGATAGCGTGTCCGCGCACGAGCCGAGGACGTCGATTGAACCGCGCTCGCCGTATTCCGAGAGCTGACCTCGGCGTCTGCCCGCCAGCCAAGCGCATGCAGGACACGGATGATTGCCTCGACCACGGTGGCATGCCGCTCATCGAGCAGACGATCGAGTGCCGCGCCATTCCACCACGCCGTCACGCGGAGGCTGGCACCCAGCGAGGCGAAGTGTGCGCGGACGTCACCGACCCGCAGTTCACTCGCTCCCCCGGCCTCGAGGTCCTGCACGAACTGTCGCGATCGCTGACAGTCGACCTGGCGCAGGCCCGCTCGGCGGCGAAGCAGGCGCGCCGCTCGGGCGAGCCGGTCGTCGTCGAGGGTCACGCACAGATGATGGGAGGCACGACTTATCGCTCAGTTGTTCCCTATGGTCACCCGCAGCCAGACCCTGTCAGCGGCAGTCCCAGGGGCGCCCGGCAGGCGAGGGCCACGAACCGACGGGCGGGCGCGTGCCGCGCCCATTCTGGGCACGAATCAGCGCTCAGTGGCGAGGGCGGCGGCGATCTGGGCGGCGATGCGTGCGTTGTTCTCGATGAGCGCGAGGTTGGCCGACACGGAACGGCCGGCAGTGAGCTCGGCGACGCGGGCCAGCACCCATGGCGTCGAGTCTGGCCCATGGACGGCCGCGGCGGACGACTCGCTGACGGCCTGCTCGATCGCCTGGTCGGCCTCATCCCGTTCCAGAGCGGCTTCTGCCGGCACCGGCGCAGCGACGACGAGACCGGTGGCGAGGCCGAGCGACCAGTGCGCGACGGCGACCGCGGCCGCCCCCTCGGCAGAGTCAACCGAACCGGCCAGCGTCCGACCGGCATCGATGGCGTAGAAGCCGGCCAGCCGCTCGGTACGCCAGCCGAGCACCGGCACCCCGCGCGTCTCGAGATACTCGAGCGTCAGGTCTATGTCGAGGATTGACTTGGGTCCGGCGCACACCACCAGCACCGGCGTCCGTGCGAGCTCGTCGAGATCGGCCGAGATGTCGAGTGTCTGCGCCCCGCCGCGATGCACGCCGCCGATGCCACCGGTCGCGAACACGCGGATTCCGGCCAGGTGCGCCGCGATCATGGTGGCCGACACCGTCGTACCCGCCCAGCCGCCGCGGGCCAGCGCCAGGGCGAGCGTGCCGCGGGAAGCCTTGGCCGGTCGCCGCGCGCCAGCCAGTTCCACGAGCTGTGCGTCGGACAGCCCGACCACCAGCCGGCCGGCATGGACGGCGACGGTCGCCGGCTCGGCCCCGGCATCGCGCACGGCGGCCTCGGCGCGGCGCGCCGCCTCGAGATTGCGCGGCGCGGCGAAACCGTGCGTGACCAAGGTCGACTCGAGTGCCACCACCGGCTGACCGGACGTCAAGGCGGTGCGCACCCGCGCGGCGACGTCGAGCGGCACGGCACTCTGGCCCCATTCGTTCACAGCACCAACTCCACCCGCGTGCCGCGTAGCAGGCGCGCTGCCGCGCGATGGCCGGCCAATGCCGCGCGCCGAAGGATGGCGCCGCTCCAGCCGCCGTGCTGATCGTCGGCAGACAGCAGCGCGTGCAGGAAGCCGGCATCAAATGCATCGCCCGCGCCGGTCGTGTCGCCCACGCTGAGCGGCTTGGTGGCGACGTCAATGGCCATCGCCGGCGCGGAAACGGCCGACGTTCCAGCCGAACCGGCACGCCAGATCACGCGACATCCCGCCGCACCCTGCTTGACCACGGCCAGCGGCGCGATCTCGAGCAGGCGCTCGTCGGCACCCGCCGACAACCGGTGCGCCCCGCCGCCGAACAGCGCCGCAGCCTCAGCCGAGTTGGCGAACAGGATGTCTGGTGCGACCGCACAAACGGCCTCGATCGCCGCGGCTCGGCCGCGGGCGAGCAACGGCCGGTGTGACGCGAGATCGACCGATACCAGTCCGCGGCGCGCGTGGACAGCTGCTGCGGCCCAGAGCGCGGCACTCGGCAGTGAACCGTTGAGTAACGAGTAGGCGGGCATATGCAACACGTCCACGCGCGCCAGCCAGGATTCCCTGAGGGCGGCCGGAGGCAGCTGGTCGGCTACGGCGCGATCGGTCACGAAGGACCGTTCGCCCGTGTCGTCGACGAGGGCCAGCAGGCGCGGCGAGCGGCCGCGCTGCCTGACCGCGTGAACGTTGACACCGCTGGCGCGCACGCTGCCGATCAGGTTGCCCGACAGTGGGTCGCGGCCGGCGGCGCAGATCAGCGACGCCCTGCCGCCCAGGGCGGCGAAAGCGCGCGCGGTGTTGGCCGCCGAGCCGCCAACGCGAAAGCGAATCGCGCCCGGCACATCCGTGCCCGGCTCCGGCTTGCCGTCCGCGTGCACGACGATGTCGAGCATCAGATCACCAAGGCAACATAGTCGCGGACGACGGCTCACGGGCGGTCAATGATATGTGGGCGCAACACGGCCAGGCGGCTGAACCGCTGCGCAGCGGCATTGCCAGGACAGGCACATGCTGTGGACGGCGCTGTACGATGGCCCCTCGGCCCCCAGCGCCGATGATGGGTGCAATATGACTGACGTTTCCGACGACCTCCAAACGTGGCGCGAGCTCGCGCAGCAATTCCGAGTGGATTCCATCCGCGTATCGAGCCACGCCGGGTCCGGCCACCCGACTTCCTCGCTGTCCGCGGCGGAACTGATGGCCGTGCTGGTGGCGAAGTACTTCCGCTACCGGGTGGACGAGCCGCACGAGGCGCACAACGACCACCTGATCTTCTCCAAGGGTCACGCGTCGCCGCTGTTCTACTCCATCCTGCGCGCCATCGGCGCCGTCGACGAGCGCGAGTTCATGACCTATCGCCAGTTGGGCAGCCGGCTCGAGGGCCATCCGACCCCGGTCCTGCCGTGGGTCGACGTAGCCACCGGGTCACTCGGCCAGGGACTTCCGATCGGCGTGGGCATTGCGCTGGCGGGCAAGCTGCTCGATCGACTGCCGTATCGGACGTGGGTGCTGTGCGGCGACAGCGAGATGGCCGAAGGCTCGATCTGGGAGGCCTTCGCCCAGGCGTCATACAACAGCCTCGACAACTTGACCGCGATCATCGACGTCAACCGCCTCGGCCAGACCGGCGAGACGCGCTACCAATGGGACCTTGACGTCTACGCGCGGCGAGCGCGTGCGTTCGGCTGGCACGCCATCGAAGTTGACGGCCACGATGTCGACGCGGTCGATCGCGCCTATGCCGAGGCGCTGGCAACCACCGGCCAGCCGACGGTGATCGTGGCCCACACGGTTAAGGGCAAGGGCGTGCCGTGGGAGGAGAACCGCAATGGCTTCCACGGCAAGCCGGTAGACGACCCGGAGGCCGCCATTCGCGAACTCGGCGGCCTGCGCAACATGGTGATCAAACCGCACCTGCCCGAGCCGGCCGGCGAGCCGCACCACTTCGCGATCGGCAAGCTCAAGCCGCCGCGCTACGAGCTAGGTCAGAAGATCGCCACGCGCAAGGCCTACGGCGAAGCGCTCGCCGCGGTGGGTTCGGCACGGCCGGAAGTCGTGGCGCTCGACGGCGAGGTCGGCAACTCGACCTACACCGAGTTGTTTGCTGAAGCTCATCCGGAGCGCTTCTTCCAGATGTACATCGCCGAGCAGCAGATGATCGGCGCTGCGGTGGGCATGCAGGCACGCGGCTGGCGGCCGTTCGCGGCGACCTTCGCCGCGTTCCTCAGCCGTGGCTACGACTTCGTGCGCATGGCCGCCGTCAGTCGCGCCAACCTGTGCCTGTGCGGCTCGCACGCCGGCGTGTCGATCGGCGAGGACGGGCCGTCGCAGATGGGTCTCGAGGACATCGCCGAGATGCGCGCCGTACACGGCAGCACGGTGCTGTACCCGTGCGATGCCAATCAGGCCGCGCGCCTGGTCGAGCTGATGGCCGACCTGCCCGGTATCTCCTATATCCGCACCACGCGCCAGGCAACGCCGGTGATCTACGGACCCGACGAGCAGTTCACCATCGGCGGCAGCCGCGTGCTGCGCCATTCGGCGGATGACGCGCTGACGATCGTCGCGGCCGGCATCACCGTGGGCGAGGCGCTCGACGCGGCCGACCAACTGGCCGGGGACGGGATCGCCGCGCGGGTCATCGATCTCTACTCGATCAAGCCGCTCGATACGGCGACGCTGATTGACGCCGCGCGGGAAACGGGCCGCGTGCTGACCGTCGAGGACCACTGGCCGGAGGGCGGCCTGGGCGAGGCGGTCTTCACCGCGATCGCGGAGGCAGGCGTGCCGATCGTCGGCACCCAGCTGGCAGTGCGCCGGATGGCCGGCTCGGCCACGCCGCAGCAGGAAATGACCGAACAGGGCATTGACGCCGCCGGCATCGTCGCTGCCGGCCGCCAGCTTTGTGGCCGCACGGCCGGCGACACGGGCGAGAGCGGCGGCGGACATGGCAACGGCAAGGCGCGCAACGGCAAGCCACGAGAACAAGGGGCCAGCGCAGCCGCCACACGAAGGGAGATCCGCTGACCATGACCGACGCGAAGGCGGCAGCAGGCGCACGACTGCCCGACGGACCGGCGCGCCTGCCCGCCGTGCTGAGCGACCAAGTCGACGAAGCGCTCAAGCGGGCACTCGAGCAGGATTGGGTCGGGCGCATCTGGCGCCGCGATACGAGCGTGTGGACGAGCGACGAAGGGGTCGCGGCGAAGATCGCCAACCGGCTGGGCTGGCTCGACGCTCCGGCGCGCTTCGCCGACGACATCGAGGAGCTGCAGGCCTTTGCCGGCGCGCTCGTCGAGGACGGCTTCACCCGTGCGCTGGTGTGCGGCATGGGCGGCTCGTCGCTGGCGCCCGAGGTGCTGGCCACGTCAGTGCCCCGTGGTGATCCGAGCATGCCGGTGAGTGTGCTCGACTCGACCGACCCGGCCGCGGTGCGCGCGGCGACCGACGCATCAGATCCGGCGAGCACCATCTACGTGATCGCCTCGAAATCGGGCTCGACGACAGAAACGCTGTCCTACCTGGCGCACTTCTGGCAGATCGAGGACGACCTTCACGCGGACATTCCTGAGGGCCTCGCGGGCGAGCATTTCGTGGCCATTACCGACCCTGGCGCGAGCCTGGCGGCGATCCCCCACCACGATCTCTTCCGCGAGGTGTTCCTCAACCCGGAGGACGTCGGCGGCCGCTACAGCGCCCTGACGTACGTAGGCCTGGTGCCCGGTGCGCTGCTGGGCCTGGACCTCCGCGCGCTGCTGGCCGACGCGGCGACGATGGCGACGCGCTGCCACGCGGACAAAGGCGACAACCCGGGCCTGGCGCTGGGCGTGACTCTGGGTACCCTGGCCCGCGCCGGTCGCGACAAGCTGACGCTGGTGATCGAGCCGTCGGTCACGACGCTCGGCGCGTGGGTCGAGCAGCTCATCGCCGAGAGCACCGGCAAGCATGACGTGGGCATCGTGCCGGTCGACGGCGAGCCACTCGGCACGCCGGACGTCTACGGCGACGACCGCATCTTCGTGCGCCTCTCGAGCGGCGCGGACAGCGCGTGGCAGCAGCAGACGGACGCGGCGCTGACGGCGCTGGCCGGCGCCGGCCACCCCGTGCTCGACCTGGCCATGGCCGGCGAGCGCATGCTCGGCGGCGAGTTCTTCCGCTGGGAGTTCGCCACCGCGGTGGCCGGCGCGGTGCTCGGCATCAACCCGTTCGATGAGCCGAACGTGACCGAGTCCAAGGAGAACACCAAGCGGGTGCTTGATGCCTACCACCACACGCACGAGCTGCCACGGCCGGAGGTGCTCGCGGAACAGGGCCCGCTGCGCATGTATGGGGACGCACCGTTGCGCCTGTCCTTGGGCCACGACGGCCTGGCCAACGAGCTGCGCCGCCACCTGGCGCGCGCGCGGCCGCACGGCTACTTCGCGATCCAGGCGTATGTCGCGCCGACCGCCGAGCGGACGGAGATGCTGCATGGTCTGGCGCAACTGCTGCGCGACCATACGCGGCGAGCGGTAACGACCGGCTATGGACCGCGCTTCCTGCACTCGACCGGGCAGCTGCACAAGGGCGGCGCGCCGATCGGTTGCTTCATCCAGGTCACCGCCGATCGGCCGGACGAGGAGAACATCCCAGGACTGCATGAGTCGTTTGCGACCCTCATCGCCGCCCAGGCGGCAGGCGATTTCACGTCGCTCGAGGCGCACGAACTGCCGGTGATCACGATCGACGTCGGGCCTGATCCCGACGCCGGCCTCCGCGCGCTGCGCCAGTTGTTCGAGAGCGCGCTCGACCAGCCGCTGGAGCCGGCCGCGCTGCGCCCCGAATTCGGCGGGCACGCGGTCCGCAGCGAATAGCGCGGATCGAGGGTGGCCACCCAGACCGGACGCTCACGGACACGCGTCGCGACCGGCACAGCCAAGGCACGCGGGGCGCAGGACAGCGTCCATGTCTACCGGCCGGCGGAGGAAGCCGAGCAGAACCCGCTGCGCGCCGGATTGCCCCTGGAACGGGTGCCCGAACCGTGCGTGATCGTCGTCTTCGGCGCGACCGGCGATCTGACCTCGCGCAAGATCCTGCCGGCGGTCTACAACCTGCGCCGCGCCGGCCTGCTGCCACCCGAGACGTCGCTGCTGGGCTTCTCGCGCCGGCCGCTGACCGACGCGCAGTTCCGCCAGATGATGCGCGAGTCGGTCGAGGCCCACTCGCGCATCAGGCCCGAGCCAGGGCTGTGGGACAACTTTGCCGAGGGCATCTTCTACCAGGCCGGACACTTCGCCGATCGCGCCTCGTTCCGTGACCTTGCCGAACGGCTGGAGCAGATCGACGCGGCGCGCGGCACGCGCGGCAATCGGCTCATCTACCTGGCCACGCCGCCGTCGGCCTACGAGGACATCATCGCCAACCTCGGCCACGTGGGGCTGCAACGCGAGGGCGAGCACGATGGCTGGTCGCGCATCGTGGTCGAGAAGCCGTTTGGCCACGACCTCGAGTCGGCCGGCCAGTTGAACGACGCGCTCATCAACGTCTTCGATGAGTCCCAGATCTACCGCATCGACCACTACCTGGGCAAGGAGACCGTCCGCAACCTGCTCGTCTTCCGCTTCGGCAACGGCATCTTCGAGCCGCTCTGGAACCGCCGTTATGTCGACCACGTGCAGATCACGGTGGCCGAGGACGTTGGCGTCGAGGGCCGCGGCGAGTTCTACGAGCAGGCCGGTGCCAGCCGGGACATCCTGCAGAATCACCTGTTGCAGCTGCTCACGCTGGTCGCCATGGAGCCGCCCATCGCGTTCGAGGCCGACGCGTTGCGCGATGAGAAGACGCGCGTGCTGCGCGCCATCGATACGCACTGGCCGGAGACGCGCGTCCGCAGCAACGTGGTGCGCGGCCAGTACACCGCCGGCTGGATCGGCGACAAGCACGTAACGGCATACCGCGAGGAGGACGAGGTCGCGCCCGACTCGGAGATGGAGACCTTCGTGGCGCTGAAGCTCGAGGTCCAGAACTGGCGCTGGGCCGACGTTCCCTTCTACCTGCGCACCGGCAAGCGCATGGCCCGCCGCGCATCGGAGATCGCGATCCAGTTCAAGCTGCCGCCGCTGATGCTCTTCGGCGGCAGTTCCACCCCGCCCGAGGCGAACCTGCTGGCCATGCGCATCCAGCCTGACGAGGGCATCATGCTGCGCTTCGCGGCCAAGGTGCCCGAGCTCGGCCTCGACGTACGCAGCGTGAACATGGACTTCACCTATGGCATGTCATTCACGCGCGACGCGCCCGAGGCATACGAAACGCTGCTGCTCGACGCGATGCTCGGCGACGCCTCGCTGTTCACTCGCGCCGACGAGGTCGAGGCCGCCTGGAGCATCGTCACACCGATCATCGACGTCTGGCAGGCGTGGGATCGCGCGCATGAGCCGGGCATGGCCGTGTGCCCGTACGAGGCCGGCACGTGGGGCCCGCCGGCAGCCGAAGACCTGATCGAGCGCGACGGCCGGCGCTGGCGGCGGCTGTGACGGAAATGGTCGAGGACGCCACGCCCGAAGCGATTGGCCCACTCGACACGTCGGCCAGCCGCTGGCACGTCCGCGCGCACAGCATCAACCAGTGTCTCGAGGAGCTCGGCCAGGTCTGGACGTCGGCCGCCGAGCAGGCGCAGGAGACGCCGATGTCCGACGAGACACGCGGCACGGCGCTGGGCGACCCGCGCCTCGCCGCGCACCTGGACACGGCTCAGTCGGTGCGGGTACGCATGCGCACGAGCGTGCTCACGCTGGTCGTCATCGCGCCCCGGCCGGAGACCGCCGAACGGGCGCTGGCCGCCATCAACGAGCTCCATCAGCGTCACCCATCGCGCGCGGTGGTCGTCTCGCCGGGCGATTTCGACGGACCGTCGATGATGAACGCGGACATCTACGCCGAATGCAAGCTGTCCGAGCGCACCGACGCCGAGGTATGCACCGAGCAGATCCTGGTGCGCACCGGCGGCGAACTGTCGCAGCATCTCTCGCGCGTGGTCACGCCGCTGCTCATCCATGACCTGCCGGTCGTGCTGTGGTGGCCGGACGATCCGCCGTTTGGCTCGCGCCAGTTCAGCGAGGTGATCGGCACGGCCGATCGGCTGCTCGTCGATTCGGGGACGTTCCATGAGGACGGCGGCCGGCGTTTGGCCGGATTGGCGACGGTGGTGTCGGACGGCGTGTCGGTCGCCGACGTGGGCTGGCTGCGTCTGACATTGTGGCGCGAGTTGCTGGCCGGCCTGTTCGACCACCCGCTGCTGCTGCGCGAAGTGCGCCACATACGCAGCGTGCGCATCGACATCGCCCAGCCGACGGCCACGTTCCGCATCTCCAAGGCCGCCTATTTCTGCGGTTGGCTGGCCGCGCGGCTCGGCTGGGAGGTAGCGCGACCGCTGGCCCAGGACGACGACGAGGAGGGCATGCACGGCGCATTCCGCGACGGCCGGCGCGAGATCAGCGTCGAGTTGCGGCCGGTGCACGCGACGCTCGACGGCGCCCTGCGCGCGGCCGGCTCGCTGGTGCGCGTCGAGGTCGAGACCGAACGGCCGCACTCGGCCATCCGCGCCCGGGTGACCCGCCAGGCCGACCACCTGCTGGCGACGGCCGATTGGAACGGCGCCCAGGTTGCCCGGCGGGCGGGCCGTCTCGAGCCCTTCGACGAGATGCCGTTCGTGGCCGAGGCGCTGGAGCGGCCGGGCCTCGACCGCATCTTCGAGGCATCGCTCGTCCGCGCCGTGAGGCTGGTCGGTGGCTGAGCTCAACGCGGCGCCCGCCGAACTGGTCGTGCTGGCCGGCGCCGACGAGGTGGCTGGTGCCGCTGCCGAGCGAATGATCGCCGTGCTCGGACGCAGCCTCGCCGAGCACGACGTCGCCCACCTTGCGTTGACCGGCGGCTCGACCGCCGTCGCGCTCTACCGCGAATTGGCGCGCCCCCAGAGACGGGACCAGCTCGACTGGCGCCGGGTGCATTTCTGGTTGGGCGACGAGCGGTTCGTGCCACTCGACCATCCCGAGTCAAACGCTGGTTTGGCCGACCGGCTGCTGTTCGCCATCGGGCCGTACTCGGGCGAGTCGGGCGGGGGCGATGACGGCAGCGATGTGGCGGTCGGCGCGCTGCCCGGCCTGCCGGTCGAACCCGAGAAGGTCCACCAGGTCGAGGTTGACGAAGCGAGCGGCTACACCGACGGACCAGCGCGCGCGGCGGCCCAGTACGCAGCCGAGATCAGGCGCTGGTTGCCGCTGGCCGCGGACGGAACACCCATCTTCGACGTCGTCCTGGGCGGCGTCGGGCCGGACGGCCACATCATGTCCATCTTCCCGGGCAGCCCGGCCCTGGCTCCTGATGCGCCGATCGTCATGGCCATCCCCGCCCCGCAACATGTAGCGCCGCGCCTGCCGCGCGTGACCCTGTCGGCGCGCGTTCTGGCGCCGGCCCGCCAGATCGTGGTAATGGCCGTCGACGGAGGCAAGGCCGACATCGTCCGCGACTTGCTGGGCGCACAGCGCGACCCCATGCGCTGGCCGGCCCAGGGTGCCCTTCTGCCGAATGCGCTGTGGCTGCTCAGCCGCGCCGCGGCCGGCCGGTCACCCGCTTGACGGCGCAGGTCAGCGCAGCAGCGGGATCGCCAGCGCGGCGAGGATGACACCCGCCAGTTGAGCCGGCCGCAGCCGCTCGCGCAGGAAGACCACCGCCAGGATGGTCGTCACCACCGGATAGAAGGACGACAGCACGACCGCCACTGAGAAGGCGTCGGCGCTCTTGGCAAACAGGAAGAACGTATTGCCACCCAGGTCGCCGGCGCCGGCGAGCGCGAAGAGAGGCGCCACTGCCAGCAGACGATGGCCGCTGGCCCGCAGCCGGCCCACGCCCAGCGCGGCGCCGGTACGCCGCCGCCAATCGCCGCCCTGGCGGCGCGCGACGACCAGTATCACCAGAAACCCGAACGCCAGGGCGCTGCCGGTGACGCGCACCGCCACCTGCGGCCACCACGTGGCGCCGCCGGCCGTCGCTCGATCGATGAACACGAAGAAGCCGGCGAAACCCAGCCCGCTGAATACGACCAGCGGTAGCTCGGCGAGGTCGATGCGCCGCGCGCGGCGGTCGTGGGTGCTGATCTCGCCACCGGGCAGCGAGATCAGCACCACCGCCACCAGGGCAAGGGCGATACCGGTGAGGCGAAACGCGTCGGCCGGCTCGCCGCCGGCGATGGCCAACAAGACCGGCAGGCCGGCGCCGATCAGCGCGGCCAGCGGCGCGATGACACCCATCGTGCCGCGCGACAGCGCGAAGTAGAAGAAGCCCAGGCCGCACACGCCCGATGCCCCGGCGGCGACCGACCATGCCAGGGCTTCGTTCGAGGGCAGCGGTTCCGCGGCCACCAGCGTGAGCACGATGGCGCCCAGCAGGCCAAGCGCCTGGCTGACGAGGATGGCCGCCAACACGCTGGCATAGCGGCTGATGAGCCCGCCGCAGAAGTCGCCCGCGCCCCAGCTGAAAGCGGAAATCAGACCGAGCAGTGGTCCGACGGTCAGCGGTCCTCCGGCCACAGCGGCGCCGGCTCGGCCGGCTCGCTGGCGGCGTCTGGTGTGCCCGGGCCCGGCTCGGCCCCGGTGCGCTTGCCATTGCCGTCGCCGTTGCTCGATGGAGCGACGAGCGGCAGCACGGCGTCGGCCGGCCGAGTGGCTGGCAGCGTCGAACTCGACCACATCGACAAGGTTTCGGCCGTGCCGGCCGGCGCGATCACCGGTTCGGCCACGTCGCGTTCGGCCGGCGCCGGCAGCACGACGACGTTGTCGGCGTAGCTGTCGTATCGATCGCTCGTCGTGAGCAGCACGACCTGGTGTTCGCGCGCGACCTCGCGCAGCAGGGACACGGCGCGCAGCGCACGCTCGTCGTCGAAGGTGACGAACGGATCATCGAACACCAGCGGCGGGCTGGCCGGCGAAGTCACCTGGCGAATGATGCCCAGCCGTGCGCACAGGTACAGCTGATCGAGAGTGCCCTGCGACAGACGGCGGACGTCGATCCACGCGCCCAGCTCGGGCGCGTAGACGGTGAACGTGAGCGTCGCCTCATCGACCTTCAGGCGTCGATAACGGCCGCCCGTGATCCGTTCGATGTCGCCCGCCATGCCCTGCTCGAGATATCGCGCCGCCTTCTTCATGGTGCCCCGCTCGGCAGCGTTGAGCGTCGCCAGGACATCCTCATAGATGCGCAGCCGCCGTTCGGCCGCCGCGAGCTCCTCCTGTGCCGTGGCCAGCGACTCCGAGTCGGCAGCGACCTGCTCGGCGTCCACGTCATTGGCGGCGACGCGCGCCTCGGCCTGTGCCTCGGCCTGCAGCGCGGCCTCACGCTCGGGCGTCAGGCGCTGGATGGCGAGCTGGTAGGCGGCCACGTAGCGTTCCGGGTCGCGGCCCACCTCGCCGATGCCGGCCAGTGCGTGGCGGCACTCGTCGGCCTCGGCCGCGGCGCGGTCGCGCAGCACGTCGACGTCCTCGACGCCGGGTTCGTCGCCCGTCAACCCGCGGTACTCGGCCTTCAGCGCGCCGATGCTGGTGACGTGTTCGGTCTCGGCCTGCAGCACGGCCTCTGCGGCGGCCACGTTGTCGACGGCCACCGAGGCCAGCGATTCCGCGCGCTCCTGTTCCGCCTGGCGCACCTTCTCGGACAACTGCGTGCGGCCCTGAAGACGCCGCGCGATCTCCGATTCGCGCAGCTCGTTCTGGAGCCGAACGTCGGTGATGCGCTGGCGCCGGCCCACGGCGATCATCTCGGCCAGCCCGCCGAAGATGGCGATAACTGCCGCCGCGACAACGCCGCCGATGAACGCGCCGATGATGATGCCGACCAACAGCACCAGCGCGGCGATGCCCAGGGCGACGGCGCCACCGATCGCCCACGGCCGCCAGATCGGGTTGGGAATGGCCACGTCGTAGCTCGACAGATCCGGCTCAGCGGCGAGTTCGGCGCGCATCTCGGACAAACGGAACTCGAGGCTGCGCAGGTGCTCCACCGTTGACCGCAGGGCGGCCAGGGACACCGTCGCCGGATGGCTCGCCTCGAGCTTGCCCACCTCGGCGCGCAGCTCCGCGGCGCGGCGATACAGCGCGTAACGGCGGGCGGCGTCGGCCGCTTTGGTGGTCAACTCGGCCGCGCGCTCGGCCTTCTCAGCACCGGCGCGCTGGTCGGCCAGCCGAGCATCGAGATCGACGCGCACTGCGCGCGTCGCCGCCAGCGCCTGGCGCCCGGTGGCCAGCTCGTCCAGCGCGGCCTCGCCGCGCTGGACTGCGGCGCGCAACCGCTCCACCTCGGTGCGCATCACCTTCAGATAGCCGGGGTTCTTGACGCCCTCGGTGCGATAGCGGCGGATTGCTTCCTCCAGCTTGCGCCGCGCCGCATACGTGCCGCGATCGGCGCCACTCATCGACTGCGACAGTCGATCGCGCAGCGTGCTCTCATCCTGAGTCAGGCCGGTCAGCTCCTGGTGGTGGATGCTCGCCGTGGCGCGGAAGAACTTCTCCGACGGCAGCCCGGTCAGCCGGACGACCTGCTGCTCGACCTGGGCCGGGTCGGTCGTCGTCTCCTCGCCCAGTCGCAGCTCGACGGTGCCGCGCTGTCCGGCAAATGTCTTGCGCAGACTGCCGCTGACCGCGTCGTCGGTGAACTCAATGGCGATCTGCGGGTCCTCGTCGCCGGCCGGCCACGAGCGCAGCTTGTCGAGGTCGTCCGATGTCGATGTGGGCCGCCGGAACAGGCCCAGCTCGACGGCGCGTTGGACGGTCGACTTGCCAGCCTCGTTCGCGCCGCGGATGACGTTGAGACCGGGCACGAGGTCGATGTCAAACGCTGTGTGCCGACCGAAGTTCTCGAGATGCAGCCGGGTGATGTTCATGGCTAGGCGAGCGTCACACGGCGAGGGTCATCGAGCAGCAACATGCCCAGATGGAGCGCTTCGCGCAGTTCGGCGGCACGCGCCGCGTCGCCGCGCGTCTCGTGGTCGGTGACGCGCGTGCCCAGGTCCCGCGTGAACGAGCCGAGAATGGTGTCGGGTGGCGCCAGCGGGCCTTCGGGCAGGGCGGCGATCGCGGCGTCGCGCACGCGCAGGCGCAGGAATTGGCCCCGCAGCTGGCGTTCGAGCTCGTCGACGTCCAGGTCGAGCGTTGCCGGCTTGACGCCCAGCAGCCGGACGTCGAGCACCTTGTCCGCGTCGGCCAGGTCGCGCAGCCGCTGCTCCAGTTCGGCCTGTGACGTGAGAGCCGCCGCATCCAGTTCGAGCTTCTGGAACTTGGTCCGGCCCACGGTGCGCGGCTCGATGGTCACCGTGCGACCCCCTTCGCGGTCGCTTAGGGTGACCAGCAGCACCTGGCCGGCGCCGTCCTGGTCGACCGCCACCGGCTCTGGGGCGCCGGCATAGGCCCATGTCGTACGGCCGGCGCGACCCTTGCGGAACGAGTGCCAATGGCCGAGCGCCAGATAGTCGAAGCCGCTCTGGGCCACTTCCTGCTCAGTGAAGGCGACCTCGTCCTGCTCGACGCGGCCGGGCACCACGAGGGTGCCGTGGATCATGCCGACATGCCATACGATGCCGTTGCGCTTGGCCAGCTCGGTGCCCAGCGCGAAACCGTCAAGCGGGCTGCGGGGGGCACGTTTGGTGGGAAATACGAGGCCGTGTACCGCCAGGCCAAGCTGCGTGAAGTCGACCCGCGGTCGCTCGTCGGTCAGCACCGTGACCAGGTCCGTGCCGCCGGCGCCGGCCAGCGCCGGCAGGTCGAACGTGCGATAGATCGAGCTCGGGTCGTAGCAATCGTGGGTGCCGGGAATGATCACCACCGGGATGTGCCGCTGCGCGAGCCGCGCCAGCTGAGCAGCGGCACGCTCGACCGAGCGCGGCGGCTGACTGTTCGAATCGAACAGGTCGCCACAGATGAGGCACACGTCGACCTTCTCGGCCAAGGCGAGGTCGATGGCCCGCTCGAAAGCGGCGAACTGGCGCTCGCGCTGCTCGGCGGCGGCCGAACCGAGGTCGCTGTGGCGAGCGCCCAGATGGACATCGGCCATGTGCAGTAGGCGGGGCATGTGCGAGCGAGACTCCCTCTGCTAGCGAGCGACGTGTGAGCCGGGGTGGTGCCAGCGCGCCACGGCAAATTCTGCCACCCGCGGCTGACATCCAGACATAGGAAGGATGGACTACGCAGCGGCCGAGCGTGCTGGCCGGCCAGCCGGTTTCCGGAACCTGCCAGCAGCCGGTGGTAACCTTGATCGGTTACCGGTGCGCCCCAGTCAGGGACCTCGGCAGAGCACCTGGGTCGCGTGGCGCCCTTCTTCCAAGTCGTGACGCCACGGCACGACCTCGGCCTGGCTGCGCGCTGGGGGGAGCCGGCAACACCGGCTACGTTCTTGCGCTGCCCAGGGAGGCCAATTCAGGTGACCTACACGGATCGAACCCTTACCTGCGCCGACTGCGGCGTGGATTTCACCCACTCCGCGGCCGACCAGGAGTTCTACACCCAGAAGGGGTTCGCGTCGGATCCCAAGCGGTGTCCGGGCTGCCGCGCGGCACGCCGCTCCATGCGCGAGTCGAGCGGCTACGACATGCGCGAGATCGGCGGCCCGCGCGGCTACGAGCGCGGCGACTCCCGGCCGCAGCGCGAGTATTTCGCGGTCATCTGCTCCAAGTGTGGCAATGCCGCCCAGGTGCCCTTCAAGCCGCGCATGGATCGACCCGTGTATTGCTCAGACTGCTTCCGCGACGTGCAGGCGAGCTGAACCAAGGGCCCGGTCTCGGTCACCGCCCTCCGGCACCCCGGCCGCCTGGCCGGCGTGCTTATCGCTGCGCGATCGGAACGTAGTCCCGCCTGGGCGCCCCCACATATAGCTGGCGTGGTCGCCCGATGCGCCCGTCGGGATCGACCATCATCTCGCGCCACTGGGCGATCCAACCGGGCAGTCGGCCGATCGCGAACAGCACGGTGAACATCTCGGTCGGGAAGCCCAGCGCGCGATAGATCAGGCCGCTGTAGAAATCGACGTTCGGATACAGCTTGTGGTCGACGAAGTACGGGTCGTTGAGGGCGACCTGCTCCAGTTCGAGCGCAATGCCCAGTAGCTCATCGGTGGCCCCGAGCTTGCCCAGGATCTTGTCCGCCGCCTGCTTGATGATGCGTGCCCGCGGGTCGTAGTTCTTGTATACGCGGTGCCCAAAGCCCATCAGCCGGAACGGGTCGTTGTGGTCCTTGGCACGATCGACGAACTTACCCACGTTGCCACCGTCGGCGGCGATGGCCTGCAGCATCTGCAGCACTTCCTGGTTGGCGCCACCGTGAAGCGGACCCCACAGGGCGGAAATGCCGGCCGAGATCGACGCGTACATATTGGCCTGGCTGGAGCCGACCATGCGCACGGTCGAGGTCGAGCAGTTCTGCTCGTGGTCGGCATGCAGGATGAGCAGGATGCGCAGGGCGCGTGCGGCGTCCTCGTCGACGGCGTAGCGCTCGGCCGGCAGCGCGAACATCATGTTCAGGAAGTTGCTCTCGTAGTCGAGCGCGTTGTCGGGATACACGAAGGGCTGGCCGACCGACTTCTTGTAGGCGAAGGCGGCGATGGTCGGCATCTTGGCGATCAGGCGGACGGTGCTGATGTCGACATCGGCGGGATCCTTGGGATCGTCAGAATGCTGGTAGAAGGTGGACAGCGCAGCAACCGCCGAGGCCAGGATGCCCATCGGGTGCGCGTCCATCGGGAAGCCGTCGAAGAAACGCTTGAACTCCTCGTGCAGCAGCGTGTGCCGGGTGACCAGGGCGGCCCAGTCGGCAAGTTGCTGTTCGGTCGGCAGCTCGCCGTGGATGAGCAGGTAGGCCGTCTCGAGAAAGGTCGAACCCTCGGCCAGCTGCTCGATCGGATAGCCGCGATAGCGCAGGATGCCTGCTTCGCCGTCGAGGTAGGTGATCGCACTGCGCGTTGGGCTGGTATTGGCGTAGCCGTAGTCGAGGGTGGTCAGGCCGGTTTCCTTGAGCAGCGCCGCGATGTTGATCGCCGAGTAGCCCTCGACGCTCTGTTCGATGGGGAACTCGAACATTCGATCGCCGATGCGGAGCTGGGCGGTCGACGGGGACGCTCGGCCGGTGGACGTGGTGGGACTCGAGGTCATGGGTCACGCTCCTGTACGTAGGTCTGTCGCCAACCTAGGCCATTCCCACGCTGCGGGTGACGTGCCATAAGGCGCACTTCCACGGGCCGATCAGACGGCATGGCCTCGCAACTGCGCGACAAATGGCGCTGCGGGTGAGCACGGCAGGCAGGATTAGACTGCTTTTCCGACCACTGGCGGATCCTGAAGGGAGAGCCGATCTTCATGGCTGACACGATCGCACGACCGCGACTCAAGATCACCTACGCGACGCTGCGCGCTGACAACGAGGAACTCCACGAGCAGTTCGAGGCGGGCGACCAGCGCGCCACGGCGCAGTTGGGCCAGCACCACCCGAACTTCGTCAACGGCGAGCCGCGCCAAGGAGACGGCGAGTTCGAGGATCGGTCGCCGATCGACTCTTCGCAGATTCTGGGCTGGTTCGCCAAGGGCACGCGCCAGGATGTTCGTGACGCCATCGTGGCCGCGCGCAAGGCGGCGCCCGGATGGGCAGGCATGCCGTGGCGCGAGCGTGTCCAGCTGATGCGCCATGCGGCGGACCTGATCAGCGAGCGGCAGATGGAGTACGCCGCGCTGATGTGCCACGAAGTCGGCAAGAACAGGCTCGAGGCACTCGGCGATGTCGAGGAAACGGCCGACCTGATCCGCTACTACTGCGACCAGGTGGAGAAGCACGACGGCTTCGACACGCCCATGGGCAACCTGGGTGACACGACGGTGCACACGCGCAGCGTGCTCAAGCCGTTCGGCGTGTTCGCCGTGATCAGCCCCTTCAACTTCCCGCTGGCGTTGTCGGGCGGACCCGCCGGTGGCGCACTGGTGGCCGGCAACACGGTGGTGTTCAAGCCGAGCAGCGACGCGCCACTGCTGGGCATGAAGCTGTACGAGGTGTTGCGCGATGCCGGCCTGCCGGCCGGCGTCTTCAACTACGTCGCCGGGCCGGGCGAGTCGGTTGGTGCGGAACTGCAGGAGAACGACGGTATTGATGGCGTCGTCTTCACCGGCTCGTTCGAAGTCGGCTTCAACCTGTACAAGTCGTTCGCCAAGACTTTCCCCAAGCCGGTAATCGTCGAGATGGGCGGCAAGAACCCGTCCATCGTCAGCCGCCATGCCGATCTCGAGGAGGCGGCCGAGGGCGTCATGCGCGCGGCTTTTGGCTTCGGTGGCCAGAAGTGTTCGGCCAACAGCCGCTGCTACGTGGAGCGGCCGGTGCACGACGAATTCGTGCGCCTGCTGGTCGAGAAGACGCACAAGATCGCGATCGGCGATCCGCTGCGCCGCGAGACCTGGCTCGGCCCCGTCATAGACCAGCGCGCCGTCGGCCGCTACGAGACGGCCGCCGCCGAAGCGCGTCAAGCCGGCACCATCGCGGTTGGCGGCGAACGGCTGACCGACGGCGCGTACGCCAACGGCTGGTACGTCACGCCCACGGTGGCGACCGGCGTGCCGACCGACCACCGCCTGTTCCGCGATGAGCTGTTCGTGCCCTTCATCGTCGTCGGCGCGGTCGACTCGATCGACCAGGCGCTCGAGCTGGCCAACACCAACGACTACGGCCTTACGGCCGGCTTCTTCAGCGAGGACCGGGCCGAGATCGATCACTTCCTCGACAAGATCCAGGCCGGCGTGGTGTACGTGAACAGGCGCGCGGGCGCGACGACCGGAGCATGGCCGGGCATCCAGCCGTTCGGCGGCTGGAAGGCGTCAGGCTCGACCGGCAAGGCCGGCGGCGGCCTCTACTACGTCCAGCAGTTCATGCGCGAGCAGTCGCAGACCGTCGTCGACTGACAGTCGGAGCGCCGGCGGCGGCGGAGCGCCGGCCAGTCTGCACGATCGCAGCCAGACGACGCTGTGCGGAATTTTCGCCGGTGGACTACTAACCGAAGATGTGGGGGGGCAGTCCACGTAATCGTCGGGCGTTAGCCAGAGATCTCCAACGGCTACTGGCAGGTCGCTCTCAAGCGCCGGCCGTCGGAGGCCTGCGCACCCGGTGTGGCCCGCCCAACCTGCGGTTAGTAGTCCTTCCGCGACTGACCCGCACAAACCAGATCCCGTTCACGTTCCCGCGCGGCTCCTTCAACCAGCGACGCACCTCGACGTTGCCCGCTGGCAGCGCCGAGCGCAGCAACGGTGCCACTCGCGCCACCCGATCGCGATTCGTCCGCGAGTCGATCAGGACCAGCAGGACCGCCAGGTGCTCGGGCCGCCAGCCAACGCGTTCCTGGATGACCGACGCAGCGACGCGCGCCTTGGCATCGAGTCGCCGATGGGTCTGCTCGTAGGACGTGAACTCCGACTTGAGCTCGGTGATCACCGCGGCGCGGCGCGCATCGTTCAGTCCGACCAGGTCGATTGAGCCGCGCTCTCCGAGCCGCATGAAGGTCACCTCCGACAGCACCTGCCAGCCCAGTTCCACCAGGTTTGTCGCGACGACGACGCCCAACTCCGCATGAAGCGCGTCGATCAGGCGGTCGGCGTCGCCTCCGCGCCAGCTGACATCCAGCTCGACACGGGCATCGAGCGCTGCCAGAACGCGACGAACGACGCGGACCGCGAGCGTATCGAGGTGCCCGCGCTCGGCGCGCGAGACGACCGACTGGGACACGTGCGCGAGGGCGGCGAGATCGCGCTGGCGCATACCGCGCCGGCGGCGAAGGGCGCGCATGAGACGGCCGAGACGCAGGTCGTTCATTGCGGAAGGGTCGGGCGCCCTGCTTAGCGTCCACTTATCCGCCTCTTGCCTCCGGGTTTGCGCGACATCTCGGCCGGCGCGGCCGCGGATCTGCCGTAGGGCAGGCGCGTAGGATGAGCCGCTGAGGGGGCGCGCAGGAGGGATGCCGGGATGAGGGTCACGGTGAACGGGTTCATGCGCGTGCCGGCCATGCTGCTTGGGCTGCTCATCGCCATCAGTGCGACGATTGGCGTCCGACCAGCCGCCGCGGCCGCCGCTGACCAGGCGCCCGGTACGGTTCGTCTGATGGCGGTCGGCGATCTAAGCCTGGGCTGGGAGGTCGGCCGCGCGATCCGCCGCGGCATCGATCCGTTCGCCCATGTCGAGGCCGCCTTCGCGCCGGCGGACCTGGTCATGGGCAACCTCGAATGCGTCATCTCGACCCACGGCACGCCGTGGCCCGGTAAAACCGTCCACCTACGGGCGCCAGGCCAGGCGGCCGACGCACTGGTCAGCGGTGGCTTCGACCTGGTCAACGTGGCGAACAATCACGCGCTCGACTTTGGCGCGGCGGCGTTCCGGGACACGCTTGCGGCACTCGACGCGCGACACATCGGCCACGTCGGTGGCGGGGCGGACTACGACGCCGCCCATGCGCCGCTGATTGTCGAGCGCAACGGCCTGCGCATCGCCATCTTGGGCTACGTCCTGCCGTTCTGGAGCATCACCCACTTCAGCACACGCATGTGGGCAGCAACGGCGGCTAAGGCCGGCCTGGCGATCGGCACGCCGGCCAGCGTTGCGGCAGACGTGGCCGCTGCCCGGCGGCAGGCGGACGTGGTGATCGTCACGTTCCACGGCGGCGTCGAGTACCACACCGGACCCAACCCAGCTGCTCGACGCTTCGCCAAGGCCGCGGTCGACGCCGGCGCCGCGCTGGTCATCGGGCACCATCCGCATGTGCTGCAGGGTTATCAAGCGGGCGATCACAGCCTGATTGCCTACAGCATGGGCAACTTTGTCTTCAGTCGCTTCAACGGCCGCTCCGATGACTCGGCGATCCTCGATGTGACGCTCGGCGTGGACGGCGTCGAGAGCTTCGACTGGATACCGGTGCTGATCGGCAAGCGGGGGATCCCCAAGCCGGCGACTGGCAGCGACGCCACGCGCATCCTGCGCGAGATTCCGAGCCTCTGATCGCATGGAGACGGCAGGCATGCGAGCTTGGCGAAACACCGTACTTGAAGGCGCGTCCGCGACGGACGATGATGCGCCTGCGCCCGTTCGTCACCGTGGCGCGCCAAGGAGGCCAGCGATTCGGATGAGGGCCATGTCCGCCAGCCGCGTCGCGTTCGCGCTGGTGCTCGCCAGCACGCTCCTGGGCGCATCGGCCGGTGGCTCCGCCGCGCCCGTGGACGCGAGCGTGCCCGGCACGGTGCGCCTGATGGCGGTCGGGGATCTCAGCTTCGCTGGACAGGTGGGGCGGACCCTGGTCCAGCGGGGTGGTCTCTACCCCTTCGGCAATGTCGTGAGCTATTTCAACCAGGCGGACCTGGTCATGGGCAACCTCGAGTGCGTGATCTCACGGCGGGGCGCACCGTGGCCGGCCAAGGCAGTCCTTCTGCGGGCGCCACTCGCCGCCGCCAACGCGCTCGTCGCCGGCGGGTTTGACCTGGTCAACGTCGCCAACAACCACTCGCTCGACTACCACGCCCGTGGCTTCCTCGACACCGTCGCTGCGCTCGATGCGCATCGCATCGGCCATGTCGGCGGGGGCCGCAACTACGCGGCCGCGCACGCGCCGCTGATCGTCCAGGTCAACGGCCTGCGCATCGCCTTCCTGGGCTACGTCATTCCCTTCTTCGGCCCAACCAACTTCAGCACACGAGCCTGGGCGGCACGAGCACGTTCAGCGGGCCTGGCGCTGGGCACGCCGGCCGTCGTGGGGGCCGATGTCCGCGCCGCCCGCCAACAGGCCGATGTCGTCGTTGTCACCTTCCACGGCGGTGTCGAACTCCACCTCAAGCCAAACAACAAGGCGCGTGCCCTCGCCAACGCGGCGATCAACGCCGGTGCCGCCCTCGTGATCGGCCACCATCCCCACGTGCTCCAGGGCTACCACGCAGGCGACCACACGCTCATCGCTTACAGCATGGGCAACTTCGTCTTCGACCACCTCGACTTCTTCCCCGCACGCACCAATGACTCGGCCATCCTGAGCGTCACCCTCAGCGCGCACGGTGTGGACAGCTTCAGCTGGATCCCGATCGTCGTCGAGGACGGTGCCCCGCGGCCGGCCGTCGGCGCCGAGATCCCGCGCATCCTGAGCGAGATACCGCCGCTTTAGGGCTATACGGCCCAGGGCGCCAGAGCGGGTCGCTTGCTAGACTGTGTCGAGTTTCATGCACGTTGCATGATTTCTATGCAGGTGTCTCCGTGACCGATCTCGCCGAGCGTGCCGCAGTCCGCACAGCACCCGATATCCGCACCGCGCTGCCCGGCCCACGCGCTCGTGAGCACGTCGCGTTCGACCACCGCTACACCTCCCCGAGCCTGCCGCGCGCCTACCCGATCGTGCCCGTGCGCGGCGAGGGCACGACGATCGAGGACATCGACGGGAACCTGTTCCTCGACTTCACGGCGGGCATCGCCGTTTCCTCGACCGGCTACAACCACCCAGGGGTCATGGCTGCGATCGAGCACCAGGTGCATGAGCTGATTCACTTCAGCGCATCGGACTTCTACCTGCCCATCTACGCGGAACTTGCGTCGGCGCTGAATGACATCGCCCCGATCGATGGGCCGACGCGCAGCTTCATCGGCAACTCGGGCGCCGAGGCGATCGAGGCGGCCATCAAGCTCGCCCGGTTTGCGACTCGTCGCCAGTACCTGGTTGCCTTCCTGGGCGGTTTCCACGGCCGCACCTATGGCGCGGTGACGCTGACCTCGTCCAAGTCCAAGTACCACGCCGGCTTCGGGCCGATGCTGCCGGGCGTGATCCACGTACCGTTCGGCAGCGCCGGCCTGGACGAGCTCGAGGAGCGCGTCTTCAAGCGGCTCGTGCCGGCCGACGAGATCGCGGCGATCGTCGTCGAGCCGATCCAGGGCGAGGGTGGCTACGTCGTGCCCGACGATGCTTTCTTCCCGCGCCTGCGGCGCATCTGCGACGACCACGGCATCCTGCTCATCGCCGACGAGATCCAATCGGGCGCGGGCCGGACGGGCAAGATGTGGGCGATCGAGCATTGGGGCGTGCGGCCGGACATCCTGTGCCTGGCCAAGGGCATCGCGTCGGGCATGCCCATCAGCGCCATGGTGGCTCGCTCAGACCTGATGAGCTGGCAGGCGGGCCATCACGGCTCGACCTTCGGCGGCAATCCTGTCTCGTGCGCGGCCGCGCTGGCGACGATCGCGGCGCTCAAGGAAGGGCTGATCGACAACGCGGCCGCCCGCGGCACCCAGGCGATGGCCGCTCTCGGCGCGCTCATGGCGGCCCACCCGAAGCTCATTCACGACGTTCGCGGTAAGGGGCTGATGATCGGCATCCAGTTCGATTCGGGCGAGACCGCAGAGGCCGTCCAGTGGGAAGCCTTCCAGCGCGGCCTGCTCGTACTCGAGGCCGGTGAAAACGTCGTGCGCATGTCGCCGCCGCTGGTGGTCAGCGCGGATGAGGTCGACACCGCCGTGCGGCTGTTCGGCGAGGCGATCGCAGCGGTCGCCGCAGATCCGGGCAAGGCGCTGCGCGATGCTCACCGTTGGGGCGCTGACGAGCAAGACGTCGACGGCTGACCGCGACATCACTCGCAACTCAGCTCCAAGAGGAGGCAAAGGGAGCCGCCGACAGGCGGCTCCCTTTCTGTCCGCCGTGCGCGATCATGGCCGGGTGACAGCAGGCAAGGTCGTGTCGATGCACGATGCGATCAAAGAGCTCGTACACGATGGCGACACGGTCGCGATCGAGGGCTTCACGCACTTGATCAGCTTCGCCGCGGGCCACGAGATCATCCGCCAGCGCCGGCGCGACCTGACGCTGTGCCGCCTGACGCCGGATCTGGTGTACGACCAGATGGTCGCCGCCGGCGTGGCGCGCAAGCTGGTCTTCTCGTGGCTGGGCAATCCCGGCGTCGGTTCGCTGCACGCGATACGGCGCTGGAGCGAGGGCGCGCGGCCGCGCCTCGAGATGGAGGAGTACAGCCATTTCGGGATGGTCTGCCGCTACACCGCCGGCGCGATGAACCTGCCCTTCTTCCCGCTGCGCTCGTACACCGACACCGACCTGCCCGCCGCCAACCCGCTCATCCGCCCGATCAGTTCGCCTTATGGGGACGAACAGTTGTACGCGGTGCCGCCGCTCAAGCCCGACGTGACGATCATCCACGCGCAGCGCGCGGATGCCGCCGGCGACACCCAGGTGTGGGGCTTGCTGGGCTGCCAGAAAGAGGCCGCGTTCGCCGCCGACAGGGTGATCGTCGTGGTCGAGGACCTGGTCGACGAAGCGGTCGTCCGCGCCGACCCGAACCGCACCATCCTGCCTGGCCTGGTGGTCGATGCAGTCGTCGTCGAGCCGTTCGGCGCACATCCCTCGTACGCACAGGGCTACTACGACCGCGACAACAGGTTCTACCTGGACTGGGACGCCGTCGGGCGCTCGGAGGAGTCGCTCGCCGCCTGGCTTGACGAGTGGGTCTACGGGCTGCCCGACCGCGCCGCGTATGTCGACAAGATCGGCTCTGAGCGGCTTCTCGCACTACGCCCCTCGCCGGCACCGTCCGGAACGGTCGACTACGGGGAGTACCGGTGAGCGACTTTTCGGCGAGCGAGATGATGATCGTCGCGGCCGCGCGCGAGCTGGCCGGGCAACGCGTGTGCTTCGTCGGCGTTGGACTGCCGAACATCGCCGTCAATCTCGCCAAGCGCACGGTTTCGCCCGACCTCGAGCTGGTCTACGAAGCCGGCGTGTTCGGCGCCCGGCCGGCCCGGCTGCCGCTGTCCATCGGCGATCCGACGATCGTTACCGGTGCCACCGCGGCGACCAGCATGTTCGAGTTGTTCGGCTTCTACCTGCAGGGCGGCCTGATCGACGTGGGCTTCCTGGGCGCCGCCCAGATCGACCGCCACGGAAACATCAACACCACCGTCATCGGCCCGTACGCGACGCCCCGGACACGCCTGCCCGGCTCCGGTGGAGCGTGCGAGATCGCGCAGAACGCGCGGTCGATCTTCGTGATCATGCGCCAGTCGCCGCGGTCGTTCGTTGAGCGGCTCGACTTCACCACGTCGGTCGGCGACCGGGTGCGCCTGGTGGTGACCGACGTGGGCATCTACCACCGCGTGGACGGCGAGTTGGAGCTCAATTCGCTGCACCCCGGTGTGACCCTCGAGCAGGCCCGCGCGACCATGGGCTGGCCCCCACGGATGGCTGCCTCGCTGGCCACGACGCCGCCGCCAACGGCCGCCGAGTTGCGGCTCATCCGCGAGGAGCTCGACCCGGCGGGCGTTTACACCAAGTAGCGGGCGCAGACGGCCCTGACTGAGTGGTCATTCAGCATGCGTGAATGGGCGCCGCGGGTGAGGCGATATTGGCCCCCACTCAGCCTGACTGAGTGGTCATTCAGCATGCGTGAATGGGCGCCGCTAGGTCGCGCTGCTCCGCCGCGAGCTCATCAGCAACAACACGCCGACGACGATGATCACCAGCGGCCAGAAGACGTTCAACTCGGGGATGTTGGTCAGATGGCCAGAGACTTGGACGCCGCCGATGAGCGCCATGATTGCAGCCGCCCACAGCGGCCAGGTGCTGCGTCGCTGGCGCAGCAGGTTGATCACCCAGATCAGCACGAAGGCGACGGCCAGGCTGAGTGCGGTCCTACCTGGGCCGTCATAAATATGCAATTCCGCTATCAGGTTGGCGACGGCCAAGGCAATCAGCAGCAGGCCGGGGACAGCCGCCAGCCACGAACCGCCGAACATCCACGCGGCGACGAGCGCCAGGCCGAGCGCAAACAGCAGCACTGTGCCGGAGCTGACGTAGGTCGGCAGCGCCGCCTGTACGAGCAAGCCCAGCCCGATGAGAACGAGCAGGATGCCCAGCCACGGGAAGTTGCGCCCGCGGTGCACCCAGGCACCGCCGCCCCACGCGCCGCCGGACGGCTCCCAGCGGCCCGACTGCGGTTCCTGGTCAGGATGCTGGGCCGGTTCGTCCTCGTTCGGCGTAACGTTGCGCACGTCCATGACGCGCGCAGGCTAGCAGCCGCGCGATGTCGTTACTCGTCCGCCGTGGGCACGACGCGCGCGGCCGTGATCAGGGCTCGAAAGAGCATGAACGGATCGTCGGCATGAAAGACGATGTCGCGGTCTCCATCCCGTTCGAAGCCGGGAATGACGGCGGCCATGGCGGCTTGACCCGGCGTGGCCAGCTGCAGGCGCAGTTCAATCGGTACCGGCAGGCTGAACACGGACGGGGCGTGGCCGGCCGCGACGCGTGCAACGACTCGCTGCGCCGCGTCCCTGATCAGATCGCGTGCCTTGGATGGGTGGAGCGAATCCGCGGCCTGCCAGGCGATCGCGTGCTTGACGACGACGGTCTCGGCCCCAGGCAGCCAGTCGGCCAGCTCGGCAGCGAGCGCATCGTCGCCCGTCACGAGGCCCACCGGCACGCCCAGCGCGCCCAGGTAAAGCGCATTCACTGCCGCTTCCGTCGCGGGGCGGCCGTTCAACGTCACCAGCGTGATGCGCCCGGTGTAGGTGTGGCTGATCGTTCCTGTCGGGTGGCCGGCCCGCGCGTGGTAGCCCACGAACAGGGCAACGTCAAAGGAACCGTCGCGCGCCGCCTCGACCATGGACAGTGGCTTCTTACCCTCGACCAGCCGCGCGCGTGGGTCGAGCTTCTCGGGCGGCAGGTTGTACATCTGTCCGTGACTGTCGTTGACGGTGACGTCGGTGGCACCACCGGCAAACGCCCCTTCGATCGCCGCGTTGGTCTCGCCGGTCATCAGCTCAACTGATTGCGGATAGAGGTCTTCGCCGCGCTGCGTCGGCCGGGCGTGACTGACGCCCGCGACGCCCTCCATGTCGACCGACAGGTAGACGCGCACCATCAGTCACTCCCCTTTCCTGGCGCGGCCGATTCGGGTCGCCGACCCGGCGGCCCATCTGGAGGACCGCTGCGGGCGGGCGAGCCGAGCCAGACCGAACCATCGGCGTATTGCTCGGACTTCCAGATGGGCGCGCGTGCCTTCAGCTCGTCGATGGCATAGCGCGCCGCGTCGAACGCGGCCGCCCGGTGGGCGGCCGCGGCGGCAATGACCACGCTCGGCTCGCCGACGGGCACCTCGCCCGTCCGGTGCACGATGGCCAGCCGGCGCACGGCGAAGCGCTGCTCGATTTCGGCGGCGATCTGGCGGAAGACGTCGAGCGCCATCTCGTCGAAGGCCTCGTATGCGAGCTCGAGCACGGGCTTGCCCGCGTGCCGCGCCGCGTCGGCCTCCTCGCCGGGAGCAGGCGTGCCGGGCGTCTCGCGCGTCTGGCCGACGAAGATCACCAGCGCGCCATCGGTCGAATCAGGCACGGTCCGGCGCAGGGCAGCCAGCAGGTCGTCGGCAATGGGATCCGGCGTCAGCTCCAAGCGGAGCAGCGCATCGGAGCCACCGGCGACGGGCGGAATGAGCACCAGTTCGTCGCCGTCGGCGAGCGGCTCATCGGCCGACGCATACCGCCGGTTGCGCGCGAAACGGACGATCTCGCGTGACGGCGACAGCGCCGGCTGCTGGGCAGCAAGCAGCTGCCAGGCGTCCTCGATGGTCGCAGTGTCGGGCAGCTCGAATTCCCGCTCGCGCCAGCCTGCCTGCTGGCGCAGGATGGCAAACAGGCGCACCGTCACACGCACCGGGGAGCCCTCACACGAGCAGGCCGTTGGTCACGTACAGCGCGGCCGCGCCGATCGTGCCCGCGGCAACCGCGGCGAAGTTGATGTACAGCAGGCCGGTGGCCGACTCCATCGAACGTGTTTGAGCCGTGCGTAGTGCCATGAAGATCAGCACCAGCGGGAACAGCAGGGTGATGATCAGCCGCATCCAGACGAGCAGCGCCGACGACCCGATGAGCGGCGCGAACGCCTCCTGTCCCGGCCCGTTGCCGAGCGTCGTCCAGGCCACGAAGAGGAGCGTCTGCAGCGCCGTCGCGCCGAGCAGCAGGCGCACCTCGAGCACCAGCGGCCGGGTCGACAGCTTGGGCGTGACCAGGTACCAGTGGCCGAGAACGAGCGCGGCCAGGGCGCCGCCGCCGACGGCCGCCAGGATGAACAGCTGCACGCCGAGCGGCACCGCGTCGGCCAATGTGGGCGCCCAGCCAACCGCGGCGAAGGCGACTGTCGAGATCCCCGTCACGAACGCCAGCGCCGTCAGCAGCAGGTGCGTCCGCCGATGACCAAGGAATGCCGCGTACAGGATCGCCACGCCGCAGAAATCGGCCAGGCTCATCCTGCGCCCGATGTCGAGGTCGGGCGTGGCCGAATGGATGGCCAGGCCGGCCGGCGCGGGCAGGCCCGTATCAGAGGCAAAGGCGAGCAGGCCGATCAGGCCGGCCAGGACGGCGCTGAAAACGATGTAGCCGCGCGCCGCGTCCGTTAGCTCGTGAACGATGGCGACGACCGCGAAACTGCCCAGGGCCACCGACACCAGCACGACCCAGTTGACGTACGGCAGCGCCGCGGCAACGGTCTGCGGGGACACAGTTGGTCAGGCGGTCAGGTGGTCGAGCCGCTCTAGCACCGGCGCGCAGGCAGCGATCGATTCGAGCGTGATCGGATCGAGCACGAGCTGCAGGTGACTGATGCCCACGCCTGCGTACTCGGCCAGCGCGGCCGCGATCTCATCGGCCGATCCGGCCAGGGCGCGATCGTCGGACTGTAGGCCTTCGCCCGACATGCGCCCCTGGCCGCCGGCGAACTGGACCAGCACGGCGACGGTCCGCTCGACGGTGGCCGGGTCGCGGCCGGCGGCGAGGCACGCGTCATCAACCTTGCCGGTCAGCGCCGGCACGCCATCGGGTCGGTTGTCGAACCAGTTGTACCAGGCGTTCCATGAGTCGATGTGCGGCGCGGTGAACTTCAGCAGCCGCTCGCCGATCGAGCCGAGCATCAGCGGCGGGCCGCCGGCCCGCGGACCCCGCGGCACGAGTTCGCAGTCGCGCGCCTGGTAGTAGGTCCCGTCGAAGTCGATGTGCCCGTCACGCAGCAGCGAACGAATGATGGTGAACGCTTCCTCGAAGCGGCTGGCGCGATTCTCGAAGGAGATGCCATAGGCGTCGAACTCGGGCCTGTTCCAACCGGCACCCAGGCCTAGCACCAGTCGCCCGCCGCTGATCTCGTCGACGGTAGCGGCGATCTTGGCCAGCACCGCCGGATTGTGAAAGGCGGTGCACGCCACCAGCGGACCGATCTCGACGCGCTGCGTGACCTCCGCCAGCGCTGCCAGCGTCGACCACGCCTCCCATGGGCCGACAACACCGTCCGGACGCCGGTAGAGCAAGTGGTCGCCGACCCAGATCGAGTCGAAACCGGCCTGCTCGGCCATGACGGCCATCGCGCGCAGTTCGGCCCAGCGCACCTCGCGCTCGACTTCGGGCAGTTGGACTCCGACTTTCAGCGGTCGCGACATCGACTTGAGTCTAGTCGCGGAAGGCCCGCCGCGGGCCGCTACACTCCGACCGTGACCAAGACCGCACTCGTGACCGGCGTCACCGGCCAGGACGGCTCGTACCTCGCCGAGTTGCTCGTCGAGGAGGGCTACCGGGTGGTCGGCATGACCCGCCGCTCGAGCGTCGCGACCAATGAGCGCATCGCCCACCTGGCCGGCAAGATCGAACTGATCCAGGGCGACCTGCTCGACCAGGCGTCGCTGGTCGAGGCGCTCCGCGAGAGCAAGCCGGTCGAGGTCTACAACCTGGCCGCCCAGAGCTTCGTGCCGACCAGCTGGAACCAGCCGGTGCTGACCGGTGAATTCACCGCGCTCGGCGTGACGCGCATGCTCGAAGCCGTCCGCCAGGTCGATCAGGACATTCGCTTCTACCAGGCGTCATCGAGTGAGATGTTCGGCAAGGTGCGCGAGGTGCCGCAGACCGAGCTGACGCCGTTCCACCCGCGCAGCCCGTATGGCGTGGCCAAGGCATACGGCCACTTCCTGACGGTCAACTACCGCGAGAGCTACGGCATCTTCGCCGTGTCCGGGATCTGCTTCAACCACGAGTCGCCGCGGCGCGGCCTCGAATTCGTGACGCGCAAAGTGACCGACGGCGTGGCGCGCATCAGCCTGGGCCTAGCCACGGAGTTACACCTGGGCAACCTCGATGCGCACCGCGACTGGGGCTTTGCCGGAGACTACGTCCGAGCGATGTGGCTGATGCTGCAGCAGGAAGAGCCGCGCGACTACGTCATCGCCAGCGGCGAAGCGCACAGCGTGCGCGAGTTGTGCGAGGTCGCCTTTGCGCGAGTCGGCCTCGACTACACCAAGTACGTGATCAGCGATCCCGGCCTGTATCGGCCGGCGGAGGTAGACCACCTGCTCGGCAACCCGAGTCGCGCTCGTGACGAGCTGGGCTGGACCCGCCAGGTGGGCTTCCGCGAACTGGTCGAGATGATGGTCGACGCCGACGTGGCCCGGCTCGAGGCGACCAGCGCCACCGTCCATGCCCGAGGCTAACGATCGCGCCGCTCTGCGCGAGCGGTTTCGCCACCAGATCGAAGAGAGCATCGCCGCCAAGCAGGCGCTGCTGGCCAATCTCGACGGATGCGTCGAGGTCGCCGCGGTGCTGATCGATGCCTATCGCCGTGGTAATGCGCTCTTCCTGTTCGGTAACGGCGGCAGCGCCGCCGACGCGCAGCACATCGCCGCCGAATTCCTGGGCCGTTTCTATCTCGAGCGGCGCTCGCTGGCGGCGCACGCACTTACCGTCAACACGTCGGCGCTGACGGCGATCGGCAATGACTACGCGTTCGAGATGGTCTTCGCGCGGCAGCTCGAGGCGCTCGGCCGGTCAGGCGACGTGGCTGTCGGCATCTCGACCAGCGGCAACGCGGCCAACGTGGTTGCTGGCCTACGCACGGCCAAGACGATCGGCATGGTCACCGTCGCCTTCACCGGTGCCGGCGGCGGTGCGGCCAAGGGCGCGGCCGACTACTGGGTCGGCGTGCCCAGCGACGACACGCCGCGCGTCCAAGAGGCGCAGATCATGATCGGCCACATCTGGAGCGAGCTCGTCGAGGCGGCACTATTCGGCGGCCAGGCCTAGCGCGCCGACCGACTCCTGCGCGCGCCGGTAATCATCCGGTACACCGATGTCGATGAAGAAGGCGTCGTAGGCCACACCGCGCAGCCCGTGGCCGAGCAAGGATGGCAGCAACTCGCGCTCGAGCGAGACGAAACTGCCCGCCGGCACTCCATCGAGCGCGCGCCGCTCGATCACGTACACGCCGCCGTTGATCAGGCCGGGCCGCCCGGCGTCGTTCTTTTCGGCAAAGCTGGTGACCGCGCCGTCTGCTGCCAACTCGACCCGCCCATACCGGCCGGCGTCGTCGACGTGCGCCAGGGCCATGGTCAAGATCGCGCGCGCCTGGGTGTGCGCGTGGCCCAGGTTGTCGAGCGGGATGTCGAGTAGCGAATTGCCGTTGAGCGCCAGCCAGCGATCGCCGGCCAACCGGCTGGCGGCCAGTTTCAGCGCGCCGGCCGTGCCCAGCGGCTCGTCCTCGACCGAGTACTCGAGCCGCACGCCAAGACGGTCACCGCGCCCGAAATGAGCCTCGATGTCGCCGGCGCGATAGCCGGCGCTGATCGTGATCAGCTCTATGCCCGCACGGCGCAGCTGCACCAGCAGGTACTCGAGGAATGGCCGGCCGGCGACCGGCGCCATTGGCTTGGGAATATCTCCCACCAGCGGCCGCAGACGCGTGCCCTGGCCGCCGGCGAGGATGATCGCCTGCACCGCTCGCCTCCCTACGTGTAGCCCAAGCGTACCGCGGCGCGACGGCGGCATTCCCCGTAACCTGACCCGGATGAGTGAGGGGAAGTCTGATGCAGTACAGCGTCCTCGGGTAGCCATGGTGTCGGCAAATGCCTACCCGGTCATGGGCGGCGTCGAGACGCACGTCTGGGAAGTCGCGCCGCGCGTGGCGCGGGCCGGTTTCGACGTGACCATCCTGACCACCGACCGGACCGGCCGCCTCGCGCGCCACGAGCGACTGAACGGGGTGCCGGCGACCCGCATGACTGCCTGGCCGGCGGGACGCGACTGGTACCTCGCGCCGGGTATCTTGCGCGCCGTGGCGCACGGCCACTTTGACCTCGTCCACTGCCAGGGCTACCACACGTTCGTGCCGCCAGTCGCGATGCTCGCGGCGCTGTCGGCCGCGGTGCCGTACGTGTTGACCTTCCACAGTGGCGGACACGGCTCGCAGTTGCGCAACCGCCTGCGCGGCCCGCAGCGCGCAGCGATGCGGCCGCTGCTCGCCCGAGCTCAGCACCTGATCGCGGTATCCGAGTACGAAGCTGACTTCTTCTCCCACGAGCTGCACCTGCCCGCCACCCGCTTCACGACCATCTACAACGGCGCTGCGATGGATTGGCCGGCGGCCGGGTCGACGGCCAATGACGACCGGCCGCTGATCCTGTCGGTCGGCCGCCTGGAGCGCTTCAAGGGCCATCATCGGCTGATCGCCGCGCTCCCCGAGGTGCTGCGGTCATGCCCCGAGGCGCGATTGCGCATCGTCGGCGCCGGGCCGTATGAGGACGAATTGCGCCGGCTGGCAGCCGCGTCGCCGGCCGCAGATCGAATCGAGATCGGCGGTATCGACCCGGCCGCGCGCGGCGAGATGGCGACTACGCTCGCGTCAGCCAGCGTCGTCGCGCTGCTGAGCGAGTACGAAGCAAACCCGATCGCGGTGATGGAGGCACTATCCCTCCGCCGGCGCGTGCTGGTGGCCGACACGACCGGCCTCAGCGAGCTCGCGCGCAAAGGCCTGGCACATGCAATTCCGATCGACAGCACCGACGAGCAGATCGCCACGGCGATCCTGGCACTGCTCGCCACGGCCCCGCCGGTGACGGTCGAGCTGCCCACCTGGGATGCCTGCGCGGCAAGCCTGGTCGAGGTCTACCGCGAAGTTCTCGGAAATCGCGGCGGCGGCGCCTGATGCGCATCCTGATGCTGACCGAGCTCTATCCGCCGTACATCGGCGGCTCCGAGGAGTACGTGCGCAACCTTGGCCTGGGGTTGCACGTGCGCGGTCACGATGTGGCCGTGGCGACCCTCGGACCGGCCGAGCGACCGCGCCTGACCGACGATGACGGACTGCGCGTGCATCGCCTGTCGAGTTCACTGGAGCTGCTGCCAGCGTTGATGCCGAGCGGCCGGCCGTACGCGCCGCCGGTGCCCGATCCACTCGTCGTGCGTTCGTTGCGCGATGTCCTGCGGCGCGAGCAGCCGGACATCGTGCATGCCCACAATTGGCTGGTGCACTCATTCCTGCCGCTCAAGGGTTCGACAGACGCGCGGCTGGTGATGACACTGCACGACTACGGCGTCGTGTGCGCCAAGCGCAGCTTGATGTACCGCGAGCGCGCATGCAGCGGTCCGGCGCTCGGTAAATGCCTGCACTGCGCGGCGGACAACTACGGCACCGCGCGAGGCATGCTGGTGACGCTCGGCGACTGGGCGATGCGCGGCCCGCTGCAGCGCGCCGTTGACAAGTTCGTGCCGGTGACCAGGGCCGTGGCCGACGGCAATGAGCTCGATCGCGCCGGCGTGCCCTACGAGATCGTGCCCAACTTCGTGCCCGACGACGTCGCGCAACGCGCTGACGCCAGCGACCCCGCGCTGGCCGCCTTGCCGGATGGGCCGTTCTGGCTGTACGTCGGCGCGCTGTCGCGCCACAAGGGCATCGACGTGCTGCTCGACGCCTACCGCCAGACGGACGGCGCCCCGCCGCTCGTCGTGATCGGCCGCGACAGCGGGGAGCCGGCGCGCGATTATCCGGACGACGTCATCGTGCTGCGCAACCTGGGCCATGCAGCCGTCATGGCCGCCTGGCAGCGCGCCGGCGTCGGCTTCATTCCGTCGCTCTTCCCTGATCCGTGCCCGACCGTCGCCATCGAGGCGATGGCCTGTGGCGTGCCGGTCGTCGCCTCGCGCACCGGCGGGCTGCCCGACCTGGTCGACGATCGCCGGACCGGCGTGCTGGTCGAACCGGGCGACGTCGGTGCGCTGCGCGATGTCATGGGCGACATCGTGCACCGGCGCCTGCGCACCGCGGCGATGGGCAAGCGCGCGCTTGCGCGCGCCCCGGAGTTCATGGCCGAGCGCGTCGTCGGACGCATCGAGCAGGTCTATGGGCAGGTGATGGCATGACGCCAGGTGCCACCATGTCCGGCCGGTCACGGCGGCTACTCGACCATCTCGACCTATGGCTGGCCGCACTGGTCGCGCTGACCGCCGTGGCCACCGTCGGCTTCGACCTGGCACCGGTGATCCGTACGGTGTTCGCCATTCCACTGGTGCTCTTCCTGCCCGGCTTCGCGCTGGTCGGCCTGCTGTTCCCGACGCCCGCCATCCCCACCGTCGAGCGCCTGCTCATCTCGGCCGGGACGAGCATCGTCGTCGCCATCCTGGCCGGCCTGGCGCTTGCCTGGACAGGCGTGCTGCTGACGCCGGTGTCGTGGTCGGTCACGCTGGCAGTCATCACGCTGGTCGGCCTGGCTTTCGCCTGGCTGCGGCGCGTGCGGCGCGGCGCGCTGGGGCCCAGCTTCAGCTTCGCGACCATGCCGCGGTTGGCCGCGCTGATGGTCATGGTCGCCGCACTGGTTGCGGTCAACGTGGTCGCCGGCAGCCGCCTGATCGCCGGCGAGCAGGTCTCGCCGCCGCCGGCCGAACTGTGGATGGTGCCCGTCGATGATCAGCCTGACGAGGCGCAGCTGGGCATGCGCGCCGGCGCCGACGGAGGCGCCTATGTCATCCGCCTGTCCGCCAACGGCGTCGTGCTGCACGAGTTCAGCTTCGGATTGCAGCCGGAACAGAGCTGGCAGACGCTGGTCGACCTCACCGCCGACGCGCGCACGCAGCCGATCGTGGCGCGACTGTACGAAAACGGCAGCGACGCGGAAAGCCGCTACGTGGTGTTGCAGCCGGTGACCAATGGCAGCTGAGCGGATCTTCATCGTCGGCCCCTCGGGCAGCGGCAAGACGACTCTCGCCGCGCAGGTGGCGGAATTGACCGGGCTGCCCGTCCATCACCTCGATGCGATCGCACGCGTCGGTGGCGGACGTGGGCCGGCGACGAGTTCCGCCGAGTGTGCCTCGGCGGTGGCACAGATCGTGGCCACCGGGCGCTGGATCGCGGAAGGCGTGCAGCTCGGCTGGACGGCGCCGCTGTTCGAGGCGGCCGACGCGATCGTGTGGCTGGACCATGTCACCTGGCGCCGCTCGAGCGGTCGCGTGCTGCGGCGCTTCGTCAGTGGCGCGCTCGGCGAGGCGCGCCGGCGACGCGGGCGCGAACGCTTCCTGCGCGTCCGCGACTACGCGCGCCGGCTGCGCGAACTGGCTGTGTCGCTACCCGACACGCGCACCTACCCGGCCGCGGAAGTGGCGCAGGCCGTCGCCGGCTACCAGGCGAAGACGGTCCGCTGTCGCGCGCACGCCGACGTGGACGAGTTCGTGCGCTCGCTCAGCGGCGCTCCTCGTAACCCAGATCCGGTCCCGCTCCGGCGTAGCCATCTGTGACGCCCGCGAGCATGCGGCCGGCATCGACCGCCGGCGAGTCGCCGCGCAGGTCGAAATGGTCGCTGGCGGGGTCAGTGAAGAGTGGGTCGCCCTGCAGCCCGTGGACCTCGTAGCCAGTCCACGCGCTGAAAGTCGCCACGCTGGTCGCACTGCCATGGTTGGGCACCCCGGCCGCCACCACGGCAGAGCCGCTGACCTGGACCAGGTTGTAGTCGATCTGGACCGAGGTTGGCACGGAGTTCTCGATGCGGAAGACCTCGGCGTTCGAGGTCGAGATGATGTTGTTGTACAGGCGCAGGCCGTCGATTGAGCCGCCCCAGGTGCCCTTGTTGTGCGAGAGGGCGAAAACGAAATTCTGCATGCCGTCGAAGGTGTTGTTAGCGACCAGCATGTTCGAAGCGCAGCGGAGGACCATGCCGTAGGTGGTCCTGCCCGGGCTCGTGCCCGCGTAGTTCAAGTTGTGCACGAAGCTGTTGCCGTCGCAGGGCGTCTTGTTGGCGTCAGTGCCTGTCTCGAGCACCACGTCGTTGCCCCAGGTGATGTTGTCGCTCATGGTCCAGTTGCTCGCGGCATAGATGTCGAACGCGCCACCGTCCCAACCATAGTCGTAGCTGGGCGCTTGGTTGCCCCAGATCAGGTTGCCGCTCACGAGCACGTGGCCGGTGGTGCGCACGATGCCGACACCGATACCACCCACGTCATCCCCAGCGATGTCCGGTGTATTGACCATCATCCGGTCGTTGTCGTGGATCAGGTTGTTGGTGACGCGCACGCCCTCGCCAGCGCGATCGATGCGCACACCGGTGGCGTTGTGGGTCATCTCGTTGTGGTCGATGAGCACGTCGGTCGAGTTGTACGTACGGATGCCGAAGGCCTTGTTGTTGCGTATCAAGCTGTCGCGAACGACGACATCGCTGCTGTTGACCACCAGGATGCCGCCGCCGTCCTGCCCGTCCGCGTAGCCGGCCTGGACCGTCAGGCCGTCGAGCCGAACGTGGCTGACGCCGCTCAACTTGACGGCCCAGGTCACCGCGTTCTGGCCGTCGATGACCGGACTCTCACCCGGGTAGGCAGCAAAGGTGATCGGTGCGTCGGCCGTGCCCGAGCGCGTCATGGTGAAGGGGCTGAAGGTTCCGTTGCGCACGTAGACGGTCGCACCGGCGGGCGCCGTGTTGGCTGCCTTCTGGAGGGTGCGCCAGGGCGCCGAGGGCGAGCCACTGGCCGAGTCGTTGCCGTCCGGTGAGACGACGTAGGCGTGGGGGCCCAGAGATCCCGGCGCGGGGCTGGTCGAGGGTGTCGGTGTTGGTGTCGGGCTCGGCGTCGGGCTCGGCGTCGGAGTGGCGGTTGGAGTTGGCGTCGGGGTCGGCGTCGGTGTCGCGGTCGACGTTGCCGTTGGTGTTGGTGTCGGTGTTGGTGTCGGTGTTGGTGTCGGGCGCGGCGCGGGCGAATTGGCCGCGGTCAGCCTGACGCCGCCATAGGAGTAGCGGACGGGCGCGTTGGTCGCCGTCCGCGGAACGGCGAAACGCATGCCCCACCAGCCTGCGCGCGCCAGCTCGGGCGTGTTGTCGCGGACCTGCTTTGACCACGCTGCCGGCTCGGCCTGGCCGGTCGGCCAGGCCTTCACCCGGATGACCGTGGGCGTGTTGCCTATGACCTGGACGCGCACGCTGATCGGCATGCCGCCGGGCTGGCGCACGACGCCGGTGAGCGGCACTTCCGACCCGACCATGCGGTGATGGCCGCGCAGTACGCGGATCACGGCCAGCAGGATCTGGCCATCAGGTGTGAAGCGGACCCGGACGCGATATTCGGTGTTGGCGGCGACGCGGCGAGCGACCACCAGGACGCCCTGGCTGCGGCCGGTGGCAACCTTGTTGCTGCCTACCTTGAAGGTGACGTCGAGATCCTGGGTATCGGCCGCCAGGCCCGCCTCACGCCACGATCCAGGATGCGTCAGAAGCACGCGCCCGGAAGTGCCGGCAGGACCGATGGAGGCGCCATTGCTTTGACGCGCCACGGCGGTCGACGCGGTCAGGGTCGCCCATGGAACAGCGATCATCACCAGCGCCAGCGCCACTGCCGCTGGTCGAGCTGCGCCGCTCCAAGACGCTTTGAGAGCGGGCCAGATTCGCTGTTCCCGAGGACCCACGATAGACGCCTGCCTTTCCCACTCCGCGGCGCGCGCGGCGGCGGCAGGTCGTCAGGTTGTCGGGACACGGACCAGGTTTGGAGGGCATCCCTGCGATTTCGACGGCCCGGCTGCCTGCTTGCGCAGGTCCGCGGCTTTGCGACGCCGCCTCGCGACGGTTGTGCCTTTTCGTTTCACCGGCTGAGCCGGTAGGCAGAGAATTGCAGGCGCACTATGGGTGGGGACAGGACCCTAACGTCCCGATCGGCTTACCCCGTTGGCTGGCTTCGAGGTGCCGGCAGCACTCCCCGGACGTCAGGACGGGCTTTGCACGATACCCATTGGCAGCCGCTTGGGTTTCCCGGACTGCCCCGTTTGAGCCACGATCCAGACTGGCGCTGCAGTGCTTTGACGTGCCTCCTGGTAGGCGTCATGGGAGAAATCGTCCATTACCAGCACGCCGCCCGGCCGTAGGGCACGCCAGAGCGCTGCCCATTCGCGCCTTTGCGTCGCCGGATTGTGGTCGCCATCGTGGACGATCAGATCGAAGGGGCCGTGCCTCACCACCAGCCTGGGTATCAGCACCGACGAGAGTCCCAGGCTCAGGGTCCATCGATCTCGCAGTGCGTCCGGGACGAGCGACCCGGTGGTCCGCTCATCGACCGACGGCGCTGGCAGGTCGATGCTCCACAGGTGGCCTGATTGGTTCGCATTCATCGCGCTCAACATCACCGCCGAGGAATAGCCCCGAGCGACACCCACCTCGATCACGCGCTCCGGCCTCATTCCTTGTACCAGTGACCAGAGCACCTGCCCGAGCTCGGTTGAGCCGTCCCATTTGGGGACACCCGGGGCATCGCTGTTCGTCTGTACGGCGGACTCCTTCAGCTCCAGCCCGAGTCGAGAGCAAACCTCCACCAGGCTGAGCGCGAACGGCGACCAGTCCCATGCGCCAGCCGCAGGATCATTTGGGCGGCGCGACGCGATCAGGTCTTCGACGACCCAGCGGGGATGCCGTAGGAGCCGCCGGGCCAACAACCGCCACGTCCGCGCAGTCGGCATCGATCGCGTACCTACTGCGTCGCCAGGGCCGAGACGTCGTAGAGTTGGATGTCGCCGCTGTCGAAGATGCGGCTGACGTCCGACTGGGCGTCCCACTGGCCGAGGATCTGCGGATCGAGCGGGTAGGCATGGTTGCCCACCATGCGCTTCTCCCCGCGATCGAAGTAGTAGCCGATGGTCGGCATGCCGGTCGACAGGCGTCGGTCGATGACCAGGTAGCGGATATTCCCCTCAGCGACGATCGCGCGCTGGGCAGGCACCTCGTACCCGAGGAACAGGTGGCGTACCGGCAGTCGTGATTCGTACGTGGTGATCATGTCCTGACCGCCAAAGGTTCCCATCAGGAACCCGTTCACGCGATCGGCCACCATTACGTTGTTGGGGCCCAAGACCTCGCGCGACCAGGTCGCGGCGGCGATGCCTTCCGATTCGACCGATCGGCCGTCCGCCGACACCAGGTACGGCCCCGGCAAGCGCGCCCAGCCGGGCTGGCCGACGATCACGCCACCCAGCAACAAGATGCCGAAGAGCGCCGCCGCGCCCGCCGCCTGCACGACGCCCAGTGAGCCGCGGAAAGACAGCCGAACCAGCGCCAGGGCAACCACCAGGCCGATGGCAACGTAGAGGAACTCCGGCGTGCGGGAGGCGACCTGCGCACCAAGGGGCGTCAGGTGGGCCGCCAGCGTTAACGGATAGGCGAGCGTGGCGATGCCCAACGCCATCACCGCCGGGCTGGTGCGATAGCGCGTCCAGACAACGAACAGGCCGAGGGGCAGAAGCAGCAGCACGAGCAGCGCCGATCCGCTGCCTACCAGCTGCTCCCAGAGTGGCGCGACGTCGCCGGTCGGCGTGGTAAACAGCGACCGCGCGTTCAGGTCACCAGCGATAAGGCGCACCAACTCGGACAGCGACGAGGTCAACGCCGAGCCCAGATAGTCGATGGTGACGGTCGCCACCCACAGCGTCCAGCCAGCGATCATCGCGATCAGCGCCACGGCCATTCGGCCGGGGTGCGCGCGGTCGCGCCTGCGCAGAGCGTAGCCCGTGATGGCCCACAGGACCAGGAACGCGGCCAGCATGGCCGAGGTGACATGATGCGTCACCATGACCGATGCCAGGGTGATGACGGCGATGATCGTGAGGCCGGCCCACCGGGCGTGGCCCGAGTGGGCGCGACGGGCAAGGAGGTAGAGCGCCAGCGCCGCCAGTGGCAGGGCCAGCGACTCGTAGGCAAACTGCGAGTCGAAGTACAGGAAGTGCGGGTTCATCATGTACACGAGGCTGGCGATGCCCGCTACGCGGGTGCTGCCCGACACCATCGCAAAGAAGAAGAACAGGCTCAGCAGGAACACAAGCCGCGACGCGGCGAGCACGATCATTCCCGCCTCGAAGACTGAGATCCCGCCCATGTTGGCCAGCGCCGTCGACACGAGCTCAAGCCCCGGGTAGTAGGGGCTGACGTGGAGCAGCGGGTTGGGCGTGAACAGCGTTCCCGTGGCCATGATGTCCTGCGCCGTGCGCCAGTGTAGGAACTCGTCGTAGCTGTTGAAGCCCAGCGGGTCGAACACCACCTTGCACAGGAAGAGCCCGAGGGCGAGCAACACAACCAGGGTCACGCGTTCAGTGCCTTCCGCGCCGGGCAACACCAGGCGCATGGCAATCGGCAGCGTCAGCAGCAGCAGGCCGGCATAGAAGGCCAGTTCCGCCCACCACTCCCCGGCCTGCCCGGCGCGGTTGCCGGCTGCGACCACCAGCAGGCCGGCGACGGCGGTCAGCGACAGAATGGGGAACCAGCCCCACGACCAACTCGACGGACGCACCACCATGAAGGGGCGCGGATGCGCCCGCGTCAGGGCGGTCACGCACTCGCCTCCCGCGGCTGCGGAACGAGGCCAAGCGGCGTCGTGTCCATGCCCAGGTAGTGGCGCGCCATGACCACGTGGACGAGGTTGGTCACGACGATAGCCGTCGCCGCCGCCGCCGCGGCGCCCAGCTCGTGGTAGCCGGGAATCAGCACGATAGCCATGGCGACATTGACGGCAAGTCCGAGCGCCAAGCCAACACCCGCCAGCGCGGCATGGCCGGTCATGATCAGCACCGTCTGGACCGAGCCGGTTGCGGTGTTGACGAGTTGCGCAACGCTGAGCACGGCCAGTGCCCCGGCGGCGACGGCAAAGCTGGGACCGAAGACCAGCGCCAGCAGCTGACCGCCGAACGCCACGAACACCACGGCAATCGGCACCGCTGCCAGTAGTACGCCGCGCGTCCCGAGCGTTACCAAGCGCTGCAAATCGGCGACGTGGCCGGTCGACCACAGGCGTGCCGCCGTCGGTGCCAGGGCCGCACCAAGGCCCAGCAGCGGGAAGGCAACCATGAGCGCACCACGCTGGGCGACCGAATACAGTCCGGCGACCTCCGGCTTGTCGAGCAGGCCAAGGAGCGTTACGCCGATCTGGCCGTTGGCGATCACGCCGCCACTCAGCAGGGCGAGGGCGAAGGTGCCGACGAGCCAGCGTCGCGTGTCGTAGCTGGGCGCTGCCGGCTTGAGCGCCGAGGGCAGCCGGGTGCGCACCAGGTAGGCTGCGACGGCGAGCGCCACCGCGGTACTGGCCGTGTAGATGGCGACGGCCATGGGCGCATCCAGGCGGCCGCCGATCGCGACCGCGCCGAGCACCAGCAGCACGAGCAGAATGACCGGCCGCACGAGCAGGTCCGGCAGCTGCCCGACGATGACGTGGTGGACGCCCATCAGGGCTGACTGCGCCAGGCGTCCGAACGAGAGCAGCGGCAGTGCCACGAGGCCGATTGTGAGCGCGATCGCCGCCGGCGAGTCACGCTGAGCGCCGAGCCAGGTCGCCAGCAGCACAGCTGCGGTGATCAATGCACAACTGATGACGAGCAGCTGGGCCGATCGCCGCAAGAGCCCGCGCACCTGCCCGTACGCCGAGGAGCCCAGGTAGACCGCGACGTCGCGCACCACGAGTCGGTCGACGCCGAGCACAGCCGGGACGGTCAGCAGGTAAACGGTCGCGGTGACCCATGAGTAGACGCCGAAAGCTGCGAGGTCCATGACCCGCGCGAGCAGCACTGTCGTCAGCACGGTTGCCGCCGTGTTGACGATGTTCAGCCCGACGCTGCCGGATGCCACGCGGCCCAGCGCCCGCACCGTCATCAGCGACGGTGGCATGGCGGCAGGGTGGCGTTCGTCGGCGTTCACCTTATCGGTGTCGGCGAGCGCGGCGATGGCCGTGGCCACGGCTATATGTCGGTGACCGAGTAGTCGTCGAAACTGAACGTGACCGGCACGTTGGTGCTGCCCCGCGACAGATAGGCAAGCAAGCCCACCGCTCCGGCTCCCTGCACGGATGCGGTCGAGTCGGTCACGCTGAACTGCCAGCCTGCCGGTTCTGCCTGCCCATCGGCCCAGGCGTTGATGTTGATCGTCGTTGGGCTGCTGCCGGTGACCTGGGCATGCACCCAGATGAACCCGCCCGGCGTTTGGGTCAAGCCGGGCACGGTTGCCTGGCCGAGTCCGCTCTCGCTGCCGCCGTTCACGACGCTTACGCTGACGGCCACGCTGCCGTCACTCTTGAGGATGAGGCGCGGACGGTACTCGTTGTTGTTGTTGCGTCGCGCGACCGCGTAGACCCACTCGTTCGCACCGGCTGCGACGTTGTTGACGGCGACCCGGAAGGTAATGTCGACGTTCGTCGCGGACGTGCTCCCGAGCCACGCCCCGCGACTGACACCGGCGCTCGGCACGAGCATCGAGCCGACGCCACTACCCACGCTGTAGTTCGCGGACGATCCAAGGAGGGTATAGACACCGCCTGTATCGGCGACGCCCCAGCCTGCGCTGACGCTCCGCTCGAAGGTATCGCTGGCAACAGCCCCCGGCGGCGGCGGGGGCGGGGGCGATGTCTGGGCGGCGGTGAAGTCATCGAAGCTGAAGGTGACCGGCGCGGTGGTCGCCGAGCGCGAGACGTATGCGCGCAGGCCGACGCCGCCCGCGCCCTCGACGGCCGCGTGCGAGTCGGTCGCGCTGAACTGCCAGGCAGCGGGCTCTGACTGCCCGTCGGCCCAGGCGCGGACGTTGATCGTCGTCGGGTTGCTCCCACTGATCTGGACGTGGAGCCAGACGTAGTCGCCGACGCCGGCCGTCACGCCGGGAACGCTGACCTGCGGCCCGAGAGCCGACTCGCTACCGTTGATTACCACGCTGCCCTGGACGTTGATCGTGCCGTCGGGCCTGAAGATGACCGTGCCACGGTAAGAGTTGCCGCCGTTGTGGCGCGCCTCGACATACGCGAAATACGCCCCGCCGGCGGGAACCTGGTCGGCCGCCACACGCACGCTCAGGTCGACGTCGGTCGCGCTGACCCCGTCTAGGAACGCGGCCCGGTTGGCGCCGGCCTTGGGCACGATGATCGAGCCTGCGCCGCCGCTGACACTGAAGTTCGAGTTCTGGCCCTCGAGCGTGTATAGGCCGCCGATATCGGCGCTACCCCAGCCGTTGTTCTGGTTACGGCTGAACGTGTCGGAAACGAGATCGGTGCCGGTCGCGACGGGAGCGACGGTGACGACATGGGTTGAGCTGTCGTTGCCAGAGTCGTTGGTCGCCGTCAGCGTGACCGTGTAATCGCCCGCGGTGGCATAGGTGTGACTGGGGTTCTGAGCTGTGGACGAACTGCCGTCACCGAGGTCCCAGCTCCAGGAGGTTGGCTCGCCTGAGGAAGTGTCGGTGAAGTCGACGGCCAGGCTGTTGCTCTGTTGCTGCCAGGTAAAGTCAGCCACCAGCGCCGGGGCACTTCCAACGACGACATTCGCGGCGAGGCTGGAGGTGTCGCCGTTGGTGGCGATCTCGGTTGCGGTCACGCGCTGGCCCAGTTGGAGGTTTACGCTCACGCTCCATTGGCCATCGCTGGCCACTGTCGCCGCACCAAGGTAGGCGATCGGCAGCCCGTAAGCTCCCGTGGCGCGTGACGCCTGGAAGACCTCGACGGTGGCGCCAGAGATGCCCGTGCCGACAACCGAGGCGGTACTTGCGCCGGTGACCGTGGGCGCGGGAAGCAGCTCGTTCGCGCCGGCACCGGGATTGTTCGGATCGGGAGCCAGGTAGATGGCCGGGCCATTGGTGTTGAAGACCAGGTTCTGGCTGATGCGGATGTTCAGCGAGTAGGGGTCGATGATCTCGATCCCACCGACAGCCGCGTTGTCGATGATGTTCTGCTCGACCGTCTGGCCGTGGGTGTTGCTGGTGAAATAGATGCCGTATCGCTGGAGAGGCGCCGGCTGGCCCTGCGGCGATCGGCCGATGATGTTGCCGCGAACGATGTTGCCGGTTGAGTTGTTCGAGGCGATGGTCACGCCGTCGTAAGCGGCGGCCACGTAGTTGGCCTGAAAGAGGTTGTTGTTGCTGCCGTCGTAGGCGTGCAGCGCCTGGCCGTTGTCGGCCGACGGCGTCTGCTGCGCCGAGCGGTAGGCCGGGTCGTAGCTGCCGTCGGCGCGGAAGCCGACCCAGTTGCCGATGATCTGGTTGTCATTGATCTGGTACTGGGGTGTGCTGACGTGGTTGGTGCTGGGATCCCAGCCGTGCGAAAGCTCGATGCCATTGAGCGAGGTCGCGCCGATAACGTTCTGCTCGCCCGGATTGCTGCCGCCGACGAGCCACGCCTTGGGCCCGAAGTCGAAGTCGATGCCAGTCGCGCACACGGCGGTCGCACCAGTCGGTGAGATGCACAGGTCGTTGTTCTGGACGATGTTGTGGTCGGCGCCCGGGCCGTAGCCGTAGACCGCCTTGTCATAGTTACCGATCACGTTGCGGTCTTCGAGCGCCGCCGTCCCCACGATGTTGTCGTGCGCGCCGTTGATGATGTAGACACCGGCATGGCCAAGGGCGGAGAGAGAGCCGTCACGGTTGAAGCCCATCCAGTTGCCGACGATTTGGTTGTTCGTGGCGCCAGCCGTATCGAGGAATATCGCGCGGTAGGCGTTGGCGAAGATAATGCCGCGCACCACGTTGTCCGGGCGCGCGCTGTAGAGGATGTACCGGGTGTTGCTGGGGCCGTTGCCGCGCAGCTCGATACCGGGAATCGCATTCGTACCGTAGGTGGCTGTGTTGACGCGGCTGCCCGGCTGCGAGTAGCCGTCGATCGTCACGCTGCTCGAGCTCGAGCCCAACAATTGCGTCGTCGCGCTACCGAGCTGAATGACTATCGGCGCCGTCCCGGCGATGTTGAAGTTGATCGTGTTGTGGCCGTTATCCCAGTTGGACTCATCCATCGCCGCGCGCAGTGTGCAGCGGCCATTCGAGTCGGCGCAGACACCGTCGCCGTAGTGGGCGTCGGGCGTGTCGGCCGTGCTGTTGACCGTGAAGGCGAGGCCGGTCGTAGCAGCGCTGGTGAGCGCGTTGGTGGTGGCATGTTCGCTCGTCGTCTGGGAGCTCACCGTGCTCGCGCCACCGTCGGCCGGACCCCAGGCGTTGGCGGCGGCGCCGCCAATGTTGACGCTCAGCGCCTGCAGGTCGATCACGTCGACGCAACCGTCGCCGTTCGCGTCGCCGCTGGGCGTGCCGCTCTGCTGGCAGGCGTTGTCACGCGACGCATACCACGCCGCGCGGGCAATATCGAGGTCGTCCTGGCTGATCACGTCGCGGCCGAAGAGCGCGCGCAGCGGTCCGGCGGCGCGGGTCGGCGCGCTGCGCGGTGCACCGTTCGGCGCCTGGTGATGGCCGCCGCCACGCCCGATGCGGACACTGCCGCTGAGGTTGGCGTTGGCCACCGCGATCCGCCGCCCCAGCCGGTTGGCCGCGGCGTCGACCACGACATGGACATCGATCTGACCCTGGGCATACGGCACGAAGACGAGCCGCAGGTCGTTGTGGCCGCCCTTCGCGCGCAGGCCATAGGCCCCAAACGCGTAGCCGCCAGGGATCTCGACGGGGCTCAGCGCCGTGCCGCTCGCGGCCGGCGCAACGCCCACCAGCTCGGCCACGCTGCTGTCAACCAGCACCCGGCCCTCGATGGCTCCGATCGAGTTGGGCAGATGAAGCATGATCGCGTTCGAGGCGTCGAGCGTCACCTGGCTGGGCAACGCGAGCGACAGCGCGGGGGCCGCCTCAGCCACAGCCGGTGGCAGGAACAAGCTAGCGAGCAAGATCCCACCCGCCGCCACGCGGATGGCCAACCAACGGGTCAGTGAGCGAGTCCTATTCATCGTCAGTTTCCTCACGTCGCGCTGTAGTCGTCGAAGCTGAAGGCGACCGGCGCGTTGGTGACCTTCTTGGCCAGCCACACGCGCAGGCCGAGGCTGCCCGCGCTCTGCAGGGCGGCGGTCGAATTGGTGGCGCTGAACTGCCAGCCCGTCGGTTCGGCCTGGCCGTCAGCCCACGCCTTGACGTTGATCGTGGTCGGATTGGTGCCGGTCATCTGGGCACGCACCCAGATGAAGCCGCCTGCCGACTGGTTCAGGCCACTGACCGTGACCGCGTTGGCGAGCGTGCTCTCGGTGCCGTTGACGACCTTGCTGGCATTGACCGCGACGCTGCCGTTGGAGTTGAAGATGAGACGCGCCCGGTACTCAGTCTTGCCGTTGCGCCGTGCGACTGCATAGACGATGTAGTTGCCACCCTGGGCGACCTTGTCGGCGGCCACCCGGAAGAGCAGCTCGACGTCCTGCGCGCTGGTGTTGTTGAGCAGCGCGAAGGCCGTGCCGCCGGCGCTCGCCACGTGCATCGTGCCCACGCCGTTGCCGACGCTGTAGTTGGCGGCGCTGCCCTGCACGGTGTACGCGCCGCCCGTGTCGGCGCTGCCCCAGCCGCTGCTCAACGAACGGCTGAAGGTGTCGGCCGCGAGGGCGCCGGCCGGCGGCGGCGCTGCCGGTGTGGCCGAATAGTCGTCGAAGCTGAAGGCGACCGGCGCGTTGGTGACCTTCTTGGCCAGCCACACGCGCAGGCCGAGGCTGCCCGCGCTCTGCAGGGCGGCGGTCGAATCGGTGGCGCTGAACTGCCAGCCCGTCGGTTCGGCCTGGCCGTCAGCCCACGCCTTGACGTTGATCGTGGTCGGATTGGTGCCGGTCATCTGGGCACGCACCCAGATGAAGCCGCCTGCCGACTGGTTCAGGCCACTGACCGTGACCGCGTTGGCGAGCGTGCTCTCGGTGCCGTTGACGACCTTGCTGGCATTGACCGCGACGCTGCCGTTGGAGTTGAAGATGAGACGCGCCCGGTACTCAGTCTTGCCGTTGCGCCGTGCGACTGCATAGACGATGTAGTTGCCACCCTGGGCGACCTTGTCGGCGGCCACCCGGAAGAGCAGCTCGACGTCCTGCGCGCTGGTGTTGTTGAGCAGCGCGAAGGCCGTGCCGCCGGCGCTCGCCACGTGCATCGTGCCCACGCCGTTGCCGACGCTGTAGTTGGCGGCGCTGCCCTGCACGGTGTACGCGCCGCCCGTGTCGGCGCTGCCCCAGCCGCTGCTCAACGAACGGCTGAAGGTGTCGGCCGCGAGGGCGCCGGCCGGCGGCGGCGCTGCCGACTGAACAACGACCTGCTCGGTCTTGGTGTCGGATCCGCCAGCGTTGGTGACGGTCAGCTTGACGGAATACGTGTCCGGGGTCGAGTAGGTGTGGTTGGGGTTCTGCTGGCTGAAGCTCGAGCCGTCGCCGAAGTCCCAACTCCAGGTGGCGACTGTGCCGCTCGAGGCATCGTGAAAGTCAATCTCCAGCCCACTGGCCTGGCTCCAATTGAAATCGGCCGTGGGCGGCGCCGGCACTTGTCCGGCGGTGACGTTGACGTTGGAGGTGAGCCCAGACGTGTTGTCGCCGGGAAGAAACTGCAGTGCCGTTACCCGATCGCCAGACTGCAGGGCGGACACCGCCGCGCTCCAGTTGCCGTTGCCGTCGGCAACCGCCGAGCCGAGATAGGCGATCGGCAGGCCAACCTGGCCGGCGTTGCGCGACGCCTTGTAGACCTCGACCGTGGCGCCCTTGTCGGCCGTGCCGCTGACGGCAGCCGTGGTCGCCGACGTGATGTTGGGCGGCTGGATGTACCAGTTGGCGTTTGGCGCGAGGTAGATCGCCTGGCCGGACATGTCGGTGATGATGTTCTGGCTCATCAGGATGCTCGTCTCGTCCGAGCCGTTGATCGCGATGCCGTACACACCCGCATTGCGGATCGTGTTGCCGATGACCTGGTCGGACTTCGCGTGCGTGCGGAAACCAACGCCGTAGCGGCCGAGCGGCGCAGCCTGGCCGAGCGGCGATTCGCCGATGGTGTTGTCGCGCACCACGTTGCCCGATTCGTTGCCGCTCATGATGTTGACGCCGTCCCACCAGCTCCCGATCCAGTTGCCCTGGACCAGGTTGTCGCTCGAGCCGTCGGCGAGGTTGATGCCGTTGCTGTCGTTGCTCTTGCTGCTGGGCGTGTTGGAGCCGCAACGGAAGGCAGACGCATAGCTGCCATCGGCGCGGAAGCCCAGCCAGTTGCCGATGATCGAGTTGTCGTTGTTGTGCCAGACGTCACTGGTCTCGTCGCCGTTGTCGTGCGCGAACTCGATGCATTGCTGCGTGCTGGCGCCGTAGACATTGCCCTCGCCGGGGTTGCTGCCGCCGATCAGGTTGTTCTTGGGTCCGAAGCTATAGTCGGTCCCCACGTCGCACAACGCGACTGACGTACCGCTGGGCGTCATGCAGAACATGTTGTTCTGGAAGACGTTGTGGTCGGTGCCCGGGCCGTACAGCGCGGAACCCTTGGTGGCGTTGCCGCTGACGTTGCGATCAGCCAGCGCGGGTGTGCCGATGAGGTTGTAGTTGGCGCCGTTGCTGATCCAGATGTTGTAGTGGCCCTTGAATGACGACGCTGAGCCGTCGCGGTTGTAATTGAGCCAGTCACCGGCGATCAGGTTGTCGTGGGCATCGGGCCCGTCCATGACGATCGTGCGGTCGTTGTTGTTGAAGACGATGCCGCGGATGGTGTTGAAGGCGCTGGTGATGCGGAAGCCGTTCTGCTTGGGGCTACTGCCCGTTCCGACCAGGTAGACACCGGGGATCGCGTTCGAGCCATGGGCCGCCGTGTTGGCGCGGCTGCCCGGCTGTGAGTAGGCGTCGATGAGTGTGCCGCCTGTGCGATCCTGCAAGACGAACTGGGGCAGGCTGCTGGACAGCTGGATGGTGACGGGCGCGGTGCCCGGCAGGTTGAAGTCAATGGTGTTGGCGCCCTTGTCCCAGTTGGATTCGGTGATCGCGGCACGCAGCGTGCAGCGGCCCTGCGAGTCGGCACAGATGCCGTCGCCATTGTTGGCGTCGACGGTGTCGGCAGTGCTGTTGACGACGAACGGATGGTCGACCGAGGGCGAGTTGATGGTGCCGCGCGGTCCGCCCGATGCCGCGTCGGTTCCCTGACCGTTCTTGCTGCCATCGGCCGGTGCAACGGCCAGGCCGTTCGACACGGTCCACGACTGGTCGGCGAGCACAGCCTGAACGTCGGCGATGTCGACGCAGCCGTCGCCGTTGGCGTCGCCGCCGTAGGTCCCCGCCGCGCACGGGTCGTCGTTGGCGTGCGCCTGCTCCCACGCCGCGCGGGCGATGTCGAGGTCGGTCACGGCCAGCTGGCCGTCAGCCACCAGATCACGCGTCGCGCCCGGAGCTCGCTTCGCCGTGCGGCGCGCTGCGTTGAGGGGGGCGGCGAACCGATTCGTTTCGGTGCCGATGCGCAGCGTGCCCGTCGCCGTGGTGTGCTTCACGGTCACTGGCATGCCGCTCGCATCAACGGCGGTGTCGATGACCACGCGGACACGCAGCCGACCGTCGGCATATGGCGCCAGCGCGATCTCGACCTGGGTCCGGTTGCCGGTCGCGTGCAGGTCGTAGGCGCCGAAAGCAACGCCGCCGGTGATCTGCTGCGGCGTGAGCGCCTGGCCATGGCCCACGGGCGCGACACCGACGACCTCGGCGGCTGTCGTATCGAAGAAGACGCGCCCGTCCACCGCCGCCACGCGCGGCGGCAGCGACACGACGATGGCCGCGGTCGCGCCCGCCTCGACGTGCGCCGGCACGCTCATGTGCAGCCTTTCACCGCTGGCGCTCGCCGCCTGGACCTCGGCCGTGCCGGCGACGGCCATGAGGGTGCCAATCAGAATGGCGACTGTCAGTAGACGGGACATCGGAACCTCTTCGTGACAGCGGCAGGGCCGCAGCGGGCTTCAGGGGGTCAGTGGGGTTTTCCCCGTGCTCTGATCGTCACCAGAGGTACTAGTAATGTCAAGGACTTAGGTACCAGCCGCGGGCATAAGTGTTGACCGCTGTCAAGCCCTCGGCGGTTGAGTGCCGTGAAGTGCGGTCAAGCCGCTCAACGCTCCCGATCGGGTGCGTGGTAAATGCCGAAGATCGCGCTCAGGCCCAGCGACTCGACCGGGATCTGGGCAATTGACTCGTGGCTGCGCAGGTCGTAACAGCCAACGTGTGTACCGAAGTCTCGCTTCAGCCCGCGGAGCACCCAGCCCACGTTCTCCCGAAACTTGGTCGGCCGGATGCGCGAGAAGCCGACCCACAAATGGTCCCCGTCGATCATCAGCGATCGCGCCCAGCCAAGCAGCATGTCCGCCGGATGTGCACTGGTCAGGTCTATCACCTCGAGCAGGCGCAGGCTGTCTGTATCGGCAATGGCAACCTTGCCGTCGACGGTCGTGAAATAGACCCGCCCGTCATGTACCAGGCCGTCGTGGACACGCTCGAGCCCGATGTCGATGCGTCGCGCCGGATCGACCAGCGAGACAGCGTCCTTTTGCTGAAAGCGTGTCGCCCACGGCTCACTGCCGATGTAGAAGACATGATTCGGATGGGCCAGGTGAGGCTTGGTCGATTTGACCAATCGGTAATCGGTGGTGGGCGAAAAGCGGGCCCACGGATCCTCGCCGAGCACATTCCAGATATGCGCGATCTCGCCCGTGAGGCTCACTTCGACCACGTTGTCGAGGCCCGTGTTTGCGACCAGAAGGTTGCCCTGCGGCGTGGGCCGAACGTGGTGCACGTCGTTGAACATGGGCAGCGACACATAGGCCAGCCGCTCGAAAGAAGGCACGCGGTACACGAGCACCTCTGTCTGCGTTGTGGTGTAGAGGAGGTCGCCCACGAGCGTGCCCGACTTGAACAGAATGGCTGGATCCTCCGCCGAACAGGCGTCAGGCGGGGAGACGTAGTCGACCACGACATGCGCCGCGCCGGTCGCAGTTTCGAGGTCGAGGATGACCCCCTTTTGGTACTCGTACCAGCTGTCCATATCCGCCGTCAGGCCGCGCAGCGAGCGCTGCTGTCCACCAGCAACGTACAAACGGCTGGCCAGTCCAGGGACGTGGCTCGATACGCGCGCCGTTTGGTCAGCCCGCGGGATCGTGGTCGTCACGGAGATACCTCGTGGTCCGTCGACGATGCCTGCAGGTCGTCGAAATGCAGTTGTGTCGATGCCGCCGGCGCGCCACCGATGAGCTGCCAGCCCAGGCCGACGGCGCCCGGTTGCTGCAGCGCGCCGGCGAAATCGGTCGCACGCAGATCCCATGTGGTTGGATCTGGTCGCGCGCTCGTCCACGCTCGCAGTCCGATCGTCGTCGGGTCGCTGCCCGTGGCCTGAACTTCGATATGCAACTGAGAGCCTGGCTGGAGCACGAGGTCGGGAATGCTCGCCGGACCCTCCAACAGTTGGGCCGTGTCCCCGCTGACGCGTTCGATCGTCGCCGTGACCGCGCCATCGCCGAAGACGTGGAGTGTGGCCCGGTAGTCGCGCGCCGCGCCGTCGCGCACCATGATGTAGACCTGTAGTTCGGCGCTTTCGGGCACGGCCGACGCAACCAGCTCTACCTGGACCGTGACATCGCGGCCTACCGCCGCTGGCAGCAACGCTTCGGAGAGGGCGCTGCTCGCGACCGCCGTCGCGGCGCTGCCGTCAACGCCAAAGCCAGACTGTGCTCCGACGAGTTCGTAGCTGCCGCCCAGCTCGGCGGTGCCCCATCCATTGGCGACGTTGCGCGAGAACGAGTCGGCGATCATCGGCCACGGCGCGTCGCCTGGGGGCATGCTGCTGTGCGTCACCGCGGCGGGTGGGCCGGACGCGCTCGGCGCGACAGCCGGCGTGGCTGTGAACCCCTGCAGCTGGCCGACCAGGGCCGGGTCGAGCCAAATGGGCATCAGCACCAGCGCCACCATGATGCTGATGGCGATGAGCAAGCGGCTGGACCACGGTGACACGTGCCGTCGACGGGGCAGATGGACGTGACCGTGGCCGGCGCCCAGTGGCGGCGCATGTGGCGGCTCAGTCGAATGTTCCTCCACTCGAGGCTCGGCGTGCTCAGCTTCCGTCACCGGCTGCCCGGAGCCGGCGCCTGAGGCGTTGCCGGCCTGCGGCTGCTCGTCGGAATCGTCGGCCACTCTGCTGTCCCCGCGTGACGGTCTGCCGCTCGCTAGGTGGCGGCCGTCGCCATGCTAGAGGACGGCCTGCGCCAGATGCCTGATCCTCAATCGTTAAGCACCTGGCGGCAATAGGAATGAATTCCCACTGGCGAAACGTGGCGCGCCGTGTCAACGAATGCGCGTCGCCGACGGTTGGGACCCGTGGTACCGCTCCTTGACTGGTACCTCGCGGCTATCTAGCCTCGAGCGCTCGTGAGCGAACGTCCCTGCAGAATGGGCTCGAAAGACAGATGACCACGCTTGTCCGCGCCAAGGCGCCACTGCGCATCAGCTTCGCCGGCGGCGGCACCGACGTCCCGCCGTTCCCGGAGCGTGAGGGTGGTTGCGTGCTCAGTTCGACTATCAATCGCTACGCGTGGGGCACGTTGCGCCCGCGCGCGGATGGTCAGATCTGCATCAACTCGCGCGACTTCGGTGTGTCGCTGGCCTACGCCTCGCGCGCCGACCTGACCTATGACGGCCAGCTCGACCTCGCCAAGGCGGCGATCAACCGCCTCGCCGGCGAGCACCAGACCGGTTACGACCTGTACCTCCACACCGACGCACCACCCGGCTCCGGCCTCGGCTCGTCGTCGGCGATGATGGTCGTGCTGGTCGGTCTGCTCAAGGAGTTCCACGGGCTGACGCTGACTGACTACGAGGTTGCCGAGATCGCCTACAACATCGAGCGCATCGACCTGGGCATCGCCGGCGGCATGCAGGACCAGTACGCAGCGTCGTTCGGCGGCTTCAATTTCATAGAGTTCCTGGCCGACCGGGTGATCGTCAACTCGCTCAAGGTGAGCCGCGACATCGTCAACGAGCTCGAATACAACATGCTGCTGGTCCACACCGGCCGGATGCGCCTGTCACACAACATCATCGACGACCAGGTCGGCCGCTATGAGCGCCACGAAACTGAAACCACCGCGGCGCTCACGGAGCTCAAGGCGCTGACGATAGAGATGAAAAGCGCCCTGCTGCGTCGTCGGCTGAGCGAGTTCGGCGAGCTGCTCGACCAGGAGTGGCAGCACAAGAAACGGATGTCGCCACGCATCTCGAGCCCGGAGCTCGACGCGCTGTACGAGGTCGCTCGCACAGAGGGCGCCATCGGCGGCAAGATCACCGGAGCCGGTGGCGGTGGCTACATGCTGCTGTACTGCGACTTCGAGCGGAAGCACGCGGTGGCCGACAAGATCACGAGCATGGGTTGCCAGGTTCACGAGGTGGCGCTCGAGCCGCTCGGGCTCCAGACCTGGCGGGTCAATGGCACCGTCGGCCGCTGAGGCCCGGCCGGCGCATTCCGCTGTGTTCCTGGATCGCGACGGCGTCATCAACCAACTCATCGAAGGCGACTACGTCCGCCACTGGTCCGACTTCAAGTTCGTTCCGGGCAGCGTGGAAGCGCTTGCGCGGCTGCACCAGTCGGGCGCGGCACTCTTGGTGGTAACCAACCAGCGTGGCGTGGCGCGCGGGCTGGTCGACCCGACCGAGCTGGCCGAGATCCATCAACGCATGGCCGACGAACTGCGACGCGGCGGCGCGCCGCTGGACGGCATTTACGTCTGTCCTCACGACGTGGGCATGTGCGACTGCCGCAAACCGGCGCCGGGCCTCTTCGAGCAGGCGCGCGACGCGCACCCGTGGATCGACTTCAAGCGGTCGCAGCTGGTCGGCGACTCGATGACCGACCTGCGCGCCGGCCAGCGGCTGGGACTGAACAACTGGTTGGTCGGCCCACACAGGCGCCGGATACGGCTGATCGCCGCGCTGCAGCGCGTCCGCGTCGCAGGCAGCGCAGCGACGCTCGCCGACCTGGTCGACGACGGTGCGCTCGTGGCGACGGTGAGCCGCTGATGACCGACGAGACCCCGGCCCGCCGCGTGACGGTGGTCGGCTCGGGCACCCAGTTCCTGAGCGGCATCAGCGTCTACACGGTTCGCCTCGCCAACGCGCTCGCCGAGCGCAACCACGTGGCGATGATCACGATGCGCCGCCTATTGCCGGCACGCCTGTATCCTGGCTGGCGGCGGGTCGGCTCCAACCTCGCCAAGCTGCCACGCGACGAGCGCGTCGCCGTCTTCGACGGGGTCGACTGGTTCTGGCTGCCGAGCATCTTCGGCGCCGCGATTTTCCTGCTGCGCCAGCGGCCCCAGGTCGTCATCTTCGAGTGGTGGACCGGCACGGTGCTACACAGCTACATCGCGCTGGCGCTGCTGGCCAAGCTCCTGCGAGCGCGGGTGATCGTCGAGTTTCACGAGGTCATCGAGACGGGCGAGGCGAACATCCCCTTTGCCCGTGGCTACGTGGGCTCGCTGGCACCAATCCTGATGCGGCTGGCAGACGGCTTTGCCGCGCATTCGCAGTTCGACCGCGAGCTGATACTGCGCACCTGGCACGTGGGCACACGGCGGCCAATCGAGGTGCTGCCACACGGCCCACACGATCACTATCAGGCCCATCCGGATGGCAGCGATGAACCGAAGACGGCGCGCGATGTACGACGCGAGGCACCGCCCCACACGTCCAACCTGCTCTTCTTCGGCGTCATCCGGCCGTACAAGGGGCTGGAGCACCTGGTGCGTGCCTTCGAGTCGCTGTCCGATGAGGAGGTCGGCGACTACTGGCTAACGGTCGTCGGCGAGACGTGGGAGGGTTGGACGCTGCCCGCCGAACTCATCGAACGCAGCCCGCGGCGTGACCGCATCAGCTTCGTGAACCGGTACGTCACCGACGAGGAGCTGCACGCGTACCTGCGCGGCGCGGATGCCGTGGTGCTGCCATATCTGCGCTCGTCGCTGAGTGGCCCGTTGCACGTCGCGATGGGCTACGGGCTACCGATCGTGATGACCGATGTCGGCGGCAACGCAGAGGCGGCCATGGGCTACGGCGGCGTCGACCTCGTGCCGCCGGCCGACGAGACTGCGCTCGCCGACGCGCTGCGCCGCGTGGCTGAGATGCGCGGGCAACGCTTCGAGCATCCGCATTCCTGGGCGCACACCGCCGCCGCGTACGAGCGCCTTTTCGACCGCCTCGACTGAATCGCGGCGCTCGTTGCCGGTGTGCAACGCTTAGCGTCTAGTCCTATTGACCGGCTAGTACTTTCGTCCTAGGTTCGACTCTCGACCAGCTGCATCAGGGGCCGTTGGAGGCCAAGCATTCAGCATCCAGCGGCCGGTCGTCAGTCGTCTGGGAGTACAAGCGTGTCGGGCAGTCCAAAGGTAAGCGTAGTCATACCCGCCCTCAACGAGGCCAAGAACTTGCGCCTCGTCCTGCCGGTCATCCCCGATTGGGTCGATGAGGTGATCCTGGTCGATGGCCACTCGACCGACGGCACGCCGGACGTCGCACGCCAGGTCAGGCCGGACATCCGGTTCGTCCAGCAGGTTGGCCGTGGTAAGGGCGCAGCTCTACGCACCGGCTTTGCGGCGGCGCGCGGTGACATCATCGTCATGCTCGATGCGGACGGCTCGACCGACCCGCGCGAGATTGGCGCCTTCGTCAGCGCACTCAAGGACGGGGCCGACTTTGCCAAGGGCTCGCGCTTCCTGCGCGGCGGCGGCACGAGCGACATGACCTGGTATCGCAAGCTGGGAAACTACGGCTTCGTGCTCATGGTCAGGATGTTGTTCGGCGGCCATTACACCGACTTGTGCTACGGCTACAACGCCTTCTGGCGAGATGCTGTGGCGCGTCTCGCGCTCGACGGCGACGGGTTCGAGATTGAGACGATGATGAACGTGCGCGCGCTGAAGGCGGGCCTGCACGTGGTCGAGGTACCCAGCTTCGAGCATGATCGGATCCATGGCGTATCCAACCTGCGCACCTTCCGTGATGGCTGGCGCGTCCTGCGCACCATTTTCCGCGAGCGGCTGCGACCGCTCCCGCAGCTCGCACCTGAGCCGAAGACGGCGCAGTCGGCTTTCCCTCGCACGCTGGCGCCTATCGGTAGCGAGCGCCGGCTGGTCGCCATCCCGATGCTGACCTACGAAGAGGTCCTGCCCGCGGCGGACGGCAGCTGGCCGCTGGCGGCCGAGTCAACGGCGGCGTCGCTCGACTCATTCGCCGGCTAGTTCGTCGTCGGCGCCGGGACGGGAGTCGCGCGCCGGTGCTTGACCTCGAGCTTCAAGGCGCCTGACTCGAGCGCCTGCACGTCGACCGATTGAAGGTCGGGCTGGGGCATCGGCCGGCCGAGCAGGTAGCCCTGCCCAGCAGTCATGCCCAACTCGCGCACGGTGCGCAGCTGGCTGACGGTCTCGAGGCCTTCGGCGATGATGGCCGCGCCCCAGCGTCCGGCCAGGTCGCGCAGCGAGCGCAGGACCGCCCGCGACGACGCACGCTCAGCACCCTCCTGGACGAGGCTCAGGTCGATCTTGACGATGTCGAAGCGGAACTGGCTGAGCAGGCGCAGACCGGCGTTGCCGGCACCCACATCGTCGGCGGCGATGCGCATGCCGGCCCGCTGCAGGGCATTCAGGTTCGTCTGCAGGCGCAGGATGTCCTCGACCTTTTCGCGTTCGGTCAGCTCGACCACCACGCGCTGCGGAGCGATGCCGTAGCGGGCCAGGATGACCAGTAGGGAGTCGGCAGTGAACTGAGGCGCCTCGACCGTGCGCGGTGAGACGTTGACCGTCAACAGTTGATCAACCGGCATCTGGCGCGCGCCCGAGATGACAGACTGGAGGCAGGCCTGATCAAGCTCCACCGTCCGGCCAACGTTGTCGGCCGCGACGAACATGCTGCTCGGGTCGGCAAAGCCTGACTCAGGAGCCGGGCGAATGAGCCCTTCGAAGCCGATTACGCGCCCGGTGGCGAGGTCGACGATCGGCTGGTACACCGGACGCAACAGGCGCTCGTTGACGACGCGGGCGATCTGCGCCGCGACCTCGTTGGTGACCTCAGCGCTGGCGCCGCGATCGCGGGCGGGATGGAAGACGTCGACAGTCGCGCGGCCATGACGCTTGCACCAATACAGCGCCGCGTCGGCCTGTGTGTACAGCTGCGCCCGCGTGGTCGCCAGCTCGGGGCACGCCGAGATTCCGCCCGAGAACGGAATGCGCCGCGAGCCCGACGGCGGCTGGTCGGTCTTCGCCTGTAGCCGGCGCGCGATATTGAGCGCACCTTCGCGGTCGGTATGCGGCATGAGGATGGCGAACTCGTCGCCCCCGATGCGGAAAGCCCGATCCGAGTAGCGCACGCTGAGGTTGATCAGGTGGCCGAACTCGGTCAGCAGCTTGTCGCCGGCGGCATGGCCTTCCGAGTCGTTGATCAGCTTCAGATCATCGAGATCGATGAGCAGCAGTGACACCGGCACCTGGTGGCGGTTGTACCACTCCAGTTCACGCTCGAGTTCCTCTTGGAAGGCGCGATGATTGCCCAGTCCGGTCAGCGCGTCGCGCAGCGAATCGGCGCGGGCGGCCTCGTATAGGCGCTGCATTTCGAGGCTCGACTGTTCGAGCCGCTCGGTCACGCTCAGGATGTGCTGCGGCAGCCACAACGCGATGGGTACGAGCACCAAGCCCAGGAACGGGAACAGCGCGAGCAGCTCCATCGGTACTGCGTGCGGCGACACGGCGTAGAGCAGCGCAGAGACGGCGATGAGCGGCACGACACCAACGGCGATGAGCGCCAGCCGCAGGCGCATGCGCATCAGGTCGATATTCGCCCGCGGGGCCGGCGGACGATGCTGTTGTGTGCTCGATATGTGCAAGCGAGTCTCCGAGTTGTCTGCGCCATCAGGTATGCCAGCTTGTGGTGCCCGCTGGCATTAGCCAATCGTGATGGCGGATCTATGACGTTCGGCCCATTCCCGGTGATGGCCGGCACCCCGACGTCGCCGTCAGCAAGGCTCTGCACCGCCCCAGACCACTCATCACGGACATCCTGTGGTCGGAGGCGCCGAGTGTTTCGCGACGACCCCCGTCCCGGCTGAGTGAAGTACACACCGGACAGTGGTAGTTGGGGAATGAGCACAAGGTACCTGTGCGCGGGACCGAAGGCGCTACGGACTCGGCGGCGCCGATGCGGTGATATTGGGCCATGCGCTTCTCCGCCCTGCGGGTCGCGGCTTCCAGCTGTCGCGGCGTCAAGAATGATGTTCACGCCCGCCCGCGCGTGAGCGCACGCGCGGGCGGCCAGACTCTCGCCGAGTTCGCCCTGATCATCCCGCTCTTCCTGGCCGTGCTGATCGGGCTGATCGAGTTCTCGTTCGCCTTCAATGCCGAGCTCAACACGAGCTACGCCAGCCGAGCCGGAGGCCTGGTGGCGGCCGAAGCGGGCAACCAGGCGGCGGCCGATTGCCTGATCCTCACCGCCATCGAGACCTCGTTCAACGCACCGGCCGACCGAACGCGCATCGATCACGTCGACATCCTGCGCACGAACGCCTCGGGCAGCACCGTCTATGCGACCAGCACTTACCAGCGTGGTGGCAGCACGAGCTGCACCAAGAGTGACGGCTCGACACTGAGCGTCCCGTATCACGCAGCGAGCAACGGCTATCCCGCCAGCCAGCGCTGCAACGTCCTGCCGCCGTCTGGCTGCCCGACTCTGTCGCCGGCGCGCACCACGGTCGACACGATCGCCGTGCAGATCACCTACTCGTACCGCTGGCACACGCCACTCTCGGCGGTCATCAGGCTTATCGGCGGCTCGTTCTCAGGCCCTGGCATGACCTTCGTCGAGCGCAACGTCTTCCGCATGGAGCCGGTGTTGTGAGTCGGGCCTCCACCACCAACCGGGGTGAGCACGGCCAGAGCGTGGTCGAGTTCACACTGATCGTTCCCGTCTTCGTGCTCTTCCTGCTTGGGATGCTCGAGTTCGGATTCGCCTTCAACCACAACATGACACTCGAGTACGCGACGCGCGAGGGCAGTCGCACAGCGTCCGCCCTGGGCAATGGCGGCCCATCGAACTGTAACGGTGGTGCTGACGCCGCCCAGATCGACGCGCAGATCGTCGCCGCGGCACAGGGCATCCTGAAGTCGCCGGGTTCGCCGGTCAACCTGGCCGATGTCAGCGAGATCCGCCTCTATCACGCCAATTCGTCAGGCGCCCAGATCGGCAGTCAGGCCAACATCTGGCGCTATACGCCGGGCGCCGGTCCCGACGTGGATCCCGGACCGGCAGTCGATCGGCTCGACTTCTCGCCGGTCAGTACGGGCTGGCCGGTGTGCAGCCGCAGCGACGGCCCAATCGCCGATTCGATCGGCGTGCGCATCACCTACACCTACCACTTCTCGACGCCGTTGGGCACGCTCATGAGCTACCTCGGCGCGAGTTCGTTCAGCCAGCTGGCGATGACCGATCAGACGGTCATGGCCCTCAACCCGAGCCATTGATGAGTCGGCGAGAACGAGGCGGATCCGGAGACCGGCGCGAACGCGGCCAGGTTCTGGCGCTGTTCGCGCTGTCGCTGTTCGTGATCACCGGCATGGTCGCGATCGTGATCGACATCTCGTGGTTCTGGTCGAGTGCGCTGAAGGTCCAGCGGGCGGCCGATGCGGCGGCCCTGGCCGGCGTCATCTACCTGCCCGGCGACCCCTCGTCGGCGTATACGACGGCACGCGCCGAGGCGGCCAAGAACGGCTACGCCGACGGCGGCACCACCCATGTCGCGACAGTGCAGAACGCAAACAACCCGCGCCAGCTCGACGTGACGATTTCAACGCCGGTGGAGACGTTCTTCGCGCGCCTGTTCGGCATGAACCAGATCACGGTCACCGAGACATCCAAGGCGGAGTACTCGCTGCCCGTGCCGATGGGCAGCCCGCAGAGTTACCTGGGCATCTACCAGCAGGTCTCGATGAAGAACGGCGTGCCGCAAACCAAGGGCGTCAACAAGGCGCCCGGCGCCAAGGGGTCGAACCCGCTCGGGTCGCAAGGCTTCTGGTCCGCTGTTCTGACACGCGGCGGTCAGCGCGCAAATGGCGACGCCTTTTCGCCCCAGAACGACGGCAGCGCGCCAAACGTCCAGTACGACCCGCACGGCTACGACTACACCATCGACATCTACGGGAACAACGGCCGGGTCTTTCTCTACGATGCAGGCTTCTGTGCCGTCGGCCACAGCCCAAGCGGCTCATATCTCGGCACCGGCGATCACTGGATCGGTACCGGCGGCATGCCGGTTACGACCGACTACATCCTGTGGAACACGCGCGGCACACCGTTCGACACCAGCGACGATTTCATTGTCGCCGACACTGGCAATCGTTTCGCCAACCAGAACACGGTCGACAAGAGCAGCGCCTATACGGGCGACGGAAGGTATTCCGACGGCGGCTATGACGGCTCTGGCTCTGCCGACTGTTCGAGCGATTCCGACCATAACGGCTGGTACAAGATGGCGCAGAAACTGGCGCCGGGCACCTACCGCCTGCAAGTCACCACGAGCAGCAGCAACAACATCAATACCAACGCCGAGAACATGTTCGGCATCCAGGCCGTCTCGGCCGGCTCGGTCGTACCGCGCGTGTACGGCACGACACGAATGGCGCTCTACAACAACCTCGACGGCAACACCTCACTGTTCTATCTGGCCCAGATCGATGCGGTCAACGCGGGCAAGACGATGGAGATCGACCTGTTCGACCCCGGTGATGTGGGTGGGAACGCGACCTTGCGCATCAAGCGCCCGACCAACACTGGTTACATCGATGCAACGTTCAGCTACACGGCGGACAACGGCCGCAGCGGCACCAACGTAACTTCGCTGCAGACGGCCGTTGGTGGCAACAACCTGTTCAACAACTCCTGGATAGCCATCCTGGTGTCGCTGCCCAACAATTACGGTCAGGGCTCCGACACGCTCAAGCCGCCCGGCGAGACCGAGGCCGGCTGGTGGCAAGTGCAATACGACATCAGCGCTGCGGGCAACGACACGACCACCTGGGCGGTATCGATCAGGGGCAACCCCGTCCACCTGGTTCCCTAGGCGCGCGCGAGGCAGAGACAGACTCGCGGAACCCGGCCGAGCATCAGTGCCAGACGCGGAAACGGGTGAGTCTCAAGGAATGCCAGACTCGCCGTGTTCGACTCGTCATGCCAGCAGACCAACGAGGTCGTCGCTGACTTCACGCAGGGCGCTACCGTCAGCTTGATCGATGGCGGCCCCGCACAACAGCAACTCGGCCGGGTCATGAACACCGAACATCTGCGGAGCCCGCACTGGGACTACGGAGGGAGCAGCTGTGCCGCGGCGGCGGCACAGCTCTAGGGCGCGTTCTGCTCGGGGAACCTCACGGCGCAGATCGACGCGACGGCGCGTTCCTCGCGCCGTGGACCGCCGAAACGACGGGTAAGCATCAACCGCTTAGCCGAGCCAGTAGGTGATGCCGACCGTCGCCAGGCTGTGCTCGGAGCGCCCGCCGGCGGAGTTGCTGACATAGATCCGAACGGTGACGTCGTTGGCGCGGGCGACGGTGTTGATCTCAGGAAGCGAGATCGTGTCGGTGACGAAGCCGGTGCCTGAGTTGCACGACACGGGAGAGCCAGTGCTGCCGTGGGTACCGATCAGCGACCCGCCGCTGTAGACCTCGATGTAGTAGCAGGTGGTGCCACCCGCATACGAACGGTACGAGTGGCGGAACGTGGCGCCCTCGACCGTGGCCCCAGCGGGCACATATGCCGGGAAGCTGAACTCGAGGTAACGCGAGCTCGAGAAGCTGGACGACCAGCCCGAGCTCGAGACGTACGCCGTCGTGGTGACGGTGATCGTGACCGTCGCTGCGGCCGAGTCGGCCATGCCGTCGGTCGTCTTGTAGGTGAACGAGTCGGTGCCGGTGAAGCCGGCATCCGGCGTGTAGCTGAACGATCCGTCGGCATTCAGCGTCAGGCTTCCGTGAGACGGGCCGCTGGTGGGCCGCGGTGACTGCACGGTCAGTGCCTGCAAATCGGGATCGGTGTCGTTGGCAAGCACGCCCGGTCCGGAGATGACCAGCTGGTTGCCCTGGGTCGTTGAGTACGCGTCGGCATTGGCGGTCGGCGGCGTGTTGACGACGCTGATCGAGACGCTGTCCGTGTCGCTCAGCGCGCCGCCGGTACCCGTCCAGCCCTGGTCGCTGGTCACGATCTGGAGCGTGGCCGTGCCGGTGAAGTTGGTAGTCGGCGCGAGGCTCATACCGTTCATCGCCGCGTTGATTGCCACGATGGTGCCGGTGAAGGTCATCGCGGCGTCGGCGGTGCCGTCGCCAACCGAGAAGGACAACCCGGCGACGCTTGCCAGAGTGATTGTGCCGTTCGTCGCGGTCAGCGTTACCTGCACCGGGTTCGCGCCGGCGTCGATGTCGCTGATGGAGATCGGGTTGACGAAGCCGCTGGAGAAGGTGATCGGCGTGTTGACGCCGGTCGACTGGCTGCCCGGAACCGTGTTCACCGGTGCGTCGTTGACCGCGCTGACGCTGATCGTCACGGTCGCCGTATTGGAGTTCCAGGCGCCGTCGTTGGCGCGATACATGAACGAGTCCGAGCCGTTGTAGTTGGCGGCCGGCGTGTAGCTGAAGGAGCCGTTGCTGTTCAGCGTCAGCGATCCGTGGCTCACGGTGGCCACCAGGCTGGCGGTCAGCGCGCCGTTCTCAGCGTCGGTGTCGTTGGCCAGCACGCCGGGCGCGCTGACGTTGAGTGTCGTGTCTTCGTTGGCTGAGTAGGAATCGTTGGTCGCGCTCGGCGCATTGGTGTCGATCTTGGCATCGGCCGAGGCAGCGCTGGCGGCGCTCTGGTTGCCGACCATGTCGGCGACGTAGTACTGGTACCGATAGCAGTGGCCGCTCGACACGCTCGTGTCCGCGCCACCCACCAGGGTCACCGTGGCGTAGCTACCAAACGTTCCGCACGTGCCGCCCGACAGAGTCGCGCTGGCCCGCTTCACCACGCCGCTGGCAAGGTCGATGCCCGAGCCCGCATCGGTGCCGTTAGCGAGCGTGAGCGGAACCGACGCGGTCGTGTAGTAGCCACCGGCGATCGTCACTGTCTGGCCGGTTGGCGCGGTCGAGTCACCGGTGATCGTGAACGATGCCACGCTCGACGCGATGCCGCTGTTGTTGGTGGCAGTGACGTTCTGGCTGCCGCTCGGGCCGGTCGGGTTGGCAGTGTACGTCCAGCTGCGGCTGGCCCCCGTGCCGGAGACCGACCAGCCGGCCGGCAGGGTCGGGAACGTGTAGCTGGCGATCCCCGACTGAGCGTCGCTGGACGACGCCGTGACGGTGAAACCACCGGCAACGCCCGGCCGGTAGTACAACACGTTGCCCGTGGCGCTCATGTTGGTCATTCCCGAGTAGGTAAGGCTGGGCGCGCTCGGCGCGGTGGTATCGATCTTGGCATCGGCGCTCTGCGTCGACGTCGCCTGGTTGCCGACGTTGTCGGTCGCCACGTAGCGGTAGCGGTAGCAGTTGCCGGAGGCGACCGTCGTGTCGGCGCCGCCGGACAGGGTCACGTTCGACCACGAGCCGCTGAACGTGCCGCACACGCCATTCGACAGCGTGGCCGAGTCGCGCTGGACCTGCACCGAGGCAACGCCCGACTGGCCATCGCTGGCCGATGGCGTCAGCGGCACGGAGGCTGTCGCGTACCACGGCCCACCCGAGAGCGCGACGCTGACGGTAGGGCCAGTCGTGTCGCGCACGAACGTGATCGTCTCCTGGGTCACGTTGCCCGCGTTGTCGAAGACGTTGACGGTGCGCGCACTCGGCGCGCTGGTGTTGGCGGCGGTCACGGTGTAGGTGTTCGAGTTGTAGGGCGCCGAGGTGTCCTGAACGCCGGTGCCCGTGAAGCCGGTGGTCGATAGGCCCGGGAACTCGACCATGGCCACGCCGGTGCCCGAGTCGGATGCGGTATCGGTCATGGTGAAGGTGGTCGTGGTTGACGGGTTGTAGTAGTAGGTCCAGGCATGGGCGCCGGTGGCAACCTCGTACTGCGTGCCGGGACTGGTGCCTTCGGTGAACGAGAGCGAGCTGGTCGGCGGGGTCGTGTCCGTGATCGGGGCGAAGGCAGCGGCGATCTCGGTGCTGCGGTTCTCGCCGGTGTGCGTCCAAGTCATGGTCTGGGCGCCCGGGCTTGCCCTGACCCGATAGCTCATGCCGCCCGACGCGGTCGTGCCACTGCCACCATCGCGCGCGTAGAGCTGGATCTGCCCCGAAGCCGCTGCCAGGTCGCCAATGTTGTTGCCGCTCGCGTAGACGTCGACGACCCAAGAGTTAGCGGCCAAAGTGGTCACGCTGGTCGAGGAGATGCCGCTCGAGTTGGTGCCCGAGTTGTAAGCGTCCGGCGCGGCCTGCTTGACGTTGTACAAGGAGACCGATCCGCCGGTGGCGCCGATCGAGCCCTGGAGTGCGACGGCCACGGTGTGCGTGCCGGTCGCAGGGTGGAGCAGGTACCACAGGCTCGAGCATTCTTCGTACGAGCCGGTGACCAGGGCCTGGGTGATCTGCGTCAGGGCGGTGCCGTTGTAGGTCACACTGGTCGCCTGGCAGCTGGTGCTCGTGTTCTCCGTCGTTACGCCCACGATGAGGACGCGGTTCGACTGGTTGGCCACGGTATGCGACCAGGAGAGCGATGTCGCGCTCGGGTCGTTCGTGGAGGCGGTCGCGTCGTACCCGATCGAGCCGCCCCCGCCATTGGCAACAACCACGGTGACGGTGGCATCGGCCGTGTTGCCGGCGTTGTCGGTGGCGCGGGCCACGATCGTGTATGAGCCGTTGGCCGGCTGCGAGCTCCAGGTCACGCTGTACGGCGAGGTGGTGGCCGAGCCGATCGTCGTACCGGACGCCCACGCACACGACCAGCCGCTGCAGTAGCGGTAAGCGACCGACGCGACGCCCGATTCCGTGTCTGACGCGGACGCCGTCAATGCCTGGCCGTTCTGGATCGATGAGCCATCCGCGGGCGCGGTGATCGAGACCGTCGGCGAGGCGGTATCTGCTACCCGGGCGTCGGCCGAGTTGGACGAGGTCGCCTGGTTGCCGACGTTGTCGGACACCTGCACGCGGTAGCGGTAGCAGGTATTCCAGCCGACGGTCGTGTCGGCGCCGCCTGACAGCGTGACCGCAATGAACGAGCCGAATGTGCCGCACGTGCCGCCGGTGAGCGTGGCCGATGCGCGCTGGACGACCTCGCTCGAGGCATTCAAGCCGGCGCCGGCGTCGGAGGCCCACGAGATGGACAGCGGGACCGACGCCGACGAGTAGACCGGCCCGCCGACGAGCGCGATCGATTGGCCGGTGGGCGCCGTCACGTCACGCACGAAAGTGACACTGGCCGTCGACTGGAGCCCAACTCCGTTCGTGGCGGTGACCGTTTCCGACGAAGGGGCGGAGGCGTTGGCCGAGGTGAAGGTGTGCGTGGCCGACTGCCACGGGCTGGCGGTGTCGGTAAGCGAGCTGCCGGAGAAGCCGGAGGGGGCGGGCGCTGTCGCAGCGGCGGAATAGTGCGCAAGTATCCGCGCCGAGTTGATGGCCGTATTGAAGACGGCGACGTCGTCGATCGTGCCGTTGAAGGGCTTGCCGGAGTTTGTGTCCCCAGACGGCGTCGCGTAGCCGGCCGTGAAGCACGAGCCCGCGCCGCTCCCGCACGCATTCATGACGGTGTTCAGCGCCCTCGTCGACGACGCGAGCGCCACGCCGTCGAGATAGATCGTGATCTGCGAGCCGTTGTACGTCTCGACCACCTGGTGCCAGTTGCCGTCGGTGATCGAGTACGGCGTCGTGACGTACCAGTCGTCACCCCACTGCCAGGCGAACAGCTGAGTGCTGTTGTTCACAAACAGGGTGAACTCGTGGTCGGTGCCCAGCGAGCCGTAGCTGAACAGCGCCTGCTGCGCCGTCGAGGTGGTCTTGAACCAGACCTCGACAGAGCGCGCGGAGCTGCCCGTCGGAAGGCCGTTCGGCGAGGAGCGCTGGACGTAGCCGCTGGAACCGTTCAGTCTCACGGCCTTGTCTGGATCGCCGCTCAGCGCCCCCGTCTGGCCCAGCGTGTAACCGCCCGTGTACGTGCCGTTGTTGTTGCCCGCGGACGAGGAGTCGGCAGCAGTCGTTCCCGACGTCTCGCCCAGGCGCCAGTAGAGCACCGGGCTGTCGGCCAGGATCTCGTTGGTGGTGCCGTTGACCCCCGGGAATGCGTCCGACACGACGTCAGACTGTGGGTCGGCGGGCGAGTCGGTGATGGTGAACGAGCCGGTCGCGGCCGGGTTGTAGTAGAGCGTGCTGGTGGCCGAGTTCCAGTATTGAAGGTCGGGCCGCGTGCCCGAGCTGACGCCCAGCGAGTGCGTCGGCGGTGTCGTGTCGGGCGTCTCGACGCTGCCCAGCGAGTAGAACGTGCCCGGAGAGTTCTGGCTGTTCCACTCGGTCGTGATCCAGTTCGGCGAACGGGCGGTCGCAGAGCTCGAGACGCGCACGTCGTCGATCTGGCCGCCGAAGTAGAACGTACCGATACTGGGCGTGTTGGGCCAGTTGTTGGCATAGCCGGCGCCGATCGTGACCGTGGAGAAGGGTCCCTCCGGCGATTGACTCCCCGATCCCACCAGCGATCCGTCGAGGTACAGCGTCACGCTTGAGCCGGTCTTGTTGACGACGAGTACGGCGTAGTGCCACGCGCCGCTGTCGACTCTGCTCGCAGAGGTGATTCCCTGATTCGGGTAGACGCCCCCCTCGAGCTTGCCGCCCGTATCCACGTACAGCATTGGGTCCCAGCCGGACGGCGTGCTGTCAATGGCCGCGTTCTGCTCGCTGAAGAGCACGCCCTTCTGGCCGGGGGTGGCCCTGAACCAGAGGGAGGCGGTGTAGTTGTTGGACGAAGGCAGCGTCGCGGACGGAACGCTGACGTACACGTTGCCGGCGCTGAAGTTCGCGCCGCCGTCGATCTTGCCCGTCGTCGCGGTCGCGCCGTTGTTGGTTCCGTTCCGGCCGTTCGAGGTCGAGTCGGTCACCGACAGCGATGTGCCGTTCGGCAGGTGCCACACGGCGTTGTAGTTGGCGTCCCACACGCCCGTCCCGTTCTGCTGATTCGAGGCGGATGGGTTGCCGTAGTACATGTAGATCGTCGTGTCGGCCGAGCCGGAGAGGCTGGGAACATTCACCCACGCGACGAGCGCGCCGGTCGAAGAGTTGTAGGTCTCGATCTCGTGAGCCAGCTTCGTCGTGCCGTCGGAGGCCGTGAAGAGAATGTCGTTGCCATTCGACTGCGCGTTGGCCGCCAGACCCGCATCTGACGACAGGTTGATCAGCACGGGGAAACTGGTCTGTGTCGAGGGCACCTTGGTGTGGTCGATGACGATCGCCTTGCGGTAGCTCCAGCCGGACGTGCCGTACCAGGCGGAGGCAGAAAGGGTGTAGGTTGGCCCACCGTCGCCTGCGGGCGGCTGATAAGGGCCGACGAAGGGACCGCCGCCACCGGCCGGGCGCACGGGGTCCATGCTCGTGTCCGACCATGCGCGGGCCAGGTCGAGGCGGCCGTTACCCGTCTGCGACTGCGAGCCCACCGCCGCCGCAGTGCGGGCGAGCCGGCCGACGATCACGCCGTTGGACAGGCTCGGGTCTGCGGCGCGCAGCAGGGCCGCTGATCCAGCCACGTAGGCGGCCGCGGCTGACGTGCCGCTGATCGTCTGGTACGCACCACCCGGTGCAGTGGTCAGGATGCTGTCGCCGGGAGCGCCCAGGAAGACGTCGGCACCAGTGTTGCTGAACGGCCAGAGGTTGTCGTTCTGATCCGTCGCCGAGACCCCGATGACACCGGCGTCGCCGGCTGGATACGTGATCTGGCTGGAGCCATCGTTGCCCACGGCGCCCACCACCACTACGTTGTGATCCCACGCGTAGTTCACCGCTTGCTGCAGGGCGGCCGAGTAGCCCGTGCTCGAAAAGGCCATCAGGATGACATCGGCGCCGCTGTCCACCGCGTACACCAGACCACTGATGATGTCGCTGTCACGCCCGCTGCCGTCGGCGCCGATCACCGTCACCGGCATGATGCGCACGGCGTTGAGACCGACACCAGCGATGCCCAGGCCGTTGTCATCGGCTGCCGCGATGATGCCCGCCATCCACGTGCCGTGGCCGTTCGGGTCGGTGTCGGCCGCGCCGCCATCGACGAATGAGGCGCCGCCAACGAGGGCTCCGGCCAGGTCAGACTGGGATGCATCGACGCCGGTATCGAGGACGGCTACTGTGGCGTGCCCGGCCAGCGACACGCTGTTGTACAGCTGCGGCCAGCCGATCTTGTCCAGCGCCCACTGCTCGGGGTAGCGCGGGTCGGTCGGGGTCGCCTCGACCGAGCGCTCGTGATCGCTCTCGACCGAAGCGACGCGCGGATCGGCGCGCAACGCCGCGACCACTGCGGAGGCCGTCGCGCTGGGCACGCTGATGCTCGACATTAGCAGCGCGGGAATGCTGGATTGCTCGGCCACACCGTACGCGCCGAGCACGTCGGGGCGCTGGGAGAAAGCGTCCTGGGAGGTGAAGCGGACGAGGTAGGGCAGGCCATCATCCGGCGGAGTCGTTTCTGCTGGCGTGGCCGTCGGCGTGGGCGCGTCGGTCGGTGACGAAGTCGGCAGCGCGCTCGAGCCTGCTGACGGGCTGGGCGACGGCGACGTCGGATCCGGCGACGGCGAACCGTCCGGGGACGCCGAGGCACCCGCCGGGCTGACGGCGGGCGAGGGGACGGGCGATGCTGACGGCTCGGAAGTGGCGGGCGGAGAGGCGGTCGCCGGCGGCGCCGGACCGGGTGAGACTTCGACAGGGCCGACCGACTCCGTGGGCGACGGTGCAGGCGATGGGTTGGTGTCGCCATCCGAGGCCGCCAGGTTGAACGGGGCGAGCACTATCGCTGACATGAGCAGACCGAGCAGCAGCGAGCGGCGTAGGTCGCTGCGCGTGTAGGCGATTCTCATCCGGCCAGCCCCCAACGCAGGAGTTCCTGCTGGCCGTTGAACAGCTCACGGGTAAGGATCGGGTAGAGCGTGAAGGACGCGTACGGCGTACTGCCGGTGATCGTCATCTGGTCGACCCGTAGTGCGCCACCGGCACTATCGCTGGCGAAGATGCGCACGCGTAGGTCGTTGGCGACGTCGGTCGAGCCGACTGGCAGGCTTATGTTGCCCGTCAGCGCGGAGGCTCCCGACGTGCACGCGAGCGGGCTCCCGGCACTGCCATAGCTGGCGATGAGCGCATCCGTCGACGCGCGGCGCACCTCGGCGTACACGCATACGCTGCCCGTCCCCGCGTCGCTCGAAACACTGGCGCTCAGCGCAACAGTGGTGGTGATCAGGCCGGCCGGCAGCGGTGCGTTGAACTCGAAGTCGATGTAGCGGCTGGACGAGAAGGTGGTCGGCCAGTTGCGCGTCAGGAAATAGCGCCCGTCACTAGCGAAAGCGTCCGCGCTCGACCCGGACTGGGAACTGCCCGACGACACGTCGTTGACGACGAAGGCAGGCGTGACCCGCTCGTCGCGGAAGATGCGGCCGGCCGCGATGTCACCGCCAACAGGAACGTCGTTGGTGAAGAAGGCCCCCGTGCCCGGCAGGCTGACCATGATGCCGCCCACCAGGAGGCCGCTCGCCAGCAGCGCGACGAGCCACGAACGGCCAACGCGGCGACGCAGGCGAGACATGGGCGATCAGTGCGCTGGCTCGGCGACGACCACTCCGGGCTGTGGGGCTCGACGCAGAGCGGCCAGTAGTTCGTCGATGAACTTGATTGCCAGGAGCAGCCCGATCAGCAGGCCGAACGACGCAACGATGCCGAAGGTGCTTGCCAATAGGGCAAGCACGAACCCCAGCATGGGGACGACGAATTCGACCCGGCCGATAAGCGCGCTGGCGGGCACGGCGCCGGGGTCGTCAGCCGCATTGGCATCACCCTTCGTCACGAACCCTGGCGCGCCATCGCCCTGGTCGTTGAGCGAGACCGACGCCACACGGTGCGTCACTACCGGCCCGTTGGGCGCGTGGAACGAGATCACGTCGCCGGTGCTGATGGCGGTCGGGTCGGTATGCTCGACGATGATCACCGCACCGAGCGGAATGTCCGGCTGCATCGACGCTCCACGGACGATGAACATGTCCCGCCCGAGGGCAGAGACGGCGTGCGGCAGGATCGAAACACTGAGCAGGCTGAGCGTCGTCAGCAGCCAGGCGAGTCGAAACGCCGACCTGGTGATGCGCAGAGCGCTGATGAGCATTTCGCCTCCCGAACAAGAAGTTCGGCGGCCCGATCGATGCGACGGGCCGCCGCGCTAACTGAGAGCCACGCCTGAACTAAGGAGCTAGTTGTTGGCCGTCTGCTCGGCGTGGAAGCTGAACGTCGCTGTCGTGGTGGCACCCTGGTAGGTGTTGTCCGCGTCGGACGGCAGGCTGACCTTGAAGCACAGGTCCTCGTTCGCGGTTGCGCCGAGGGTGCGGTCGCCGGTCTGGAAACCCTGCGTCGGAGAGCCGACGGCAGCGCTGGCGAGGGCGGTCGGCACAAGCACCTGAGTGCCGGTGAAGTCGGCGGCGCAGGTGCCAGTCGCCTTCTCGCGGATCTCGAGCGTCGCCTCCGATGCCAGGTCCTTCGAATCGGTGTTGGTGGTCGACGTGGTCATGGAGTAGCGCAGTTGCGCCGTGCCGCTGTTGAGGACGTTGAGTTGGCCGTAGTCGCTGTCGCCGGGCATCATCGCCGAGACCGAGAACAGCGCCGTCGCGGGATTTGTCGTCAGATCGATGGTGCCGGTTGTGAAGGCGTTGCTGCCTACCGTCACGTCGTCCGTGAACAGTGCCAATGACATGGCGCCGGCACTCAGGCTGAGCACCGCCAGCGCCGTGAGGCCGACTGCGAGGAGCCTGACCCCGCCCAGACTGCGGATCAATTTGTGCATTGCGTTGGCTCTCCACTCCATGGGCCTCCGTGCGGAGGCGCGTGTCGACGAGGTGAGGTCTCGCGATCGGGACAAGCGAACCATCAACCACGAGGTGCGGCTAGCCGACGGTTGGGGTAATTAGCCAGGTACCTTCGTCCGGGCCTCTGTCAACGGGGCGTGCGCAGCGTCAGTGTTCAGTGCGGACGGGGGCGGAACGGTTGCCTGGCGCGACCATGTACGCCAGTCCCCATGACCGCGCCATGGGGTTGGTTGGTCAGCGCGTCGGCGCGTCCGGTTGGGCGAGAACCATCAGGCGCAACTCGGTCATGTCCTCGATCGACCAGCGCAGCCCCTCGCGGCCCAGTCCGGAGTCCTTGACGCCGCCGTAAGGCATGTGGTCGATGCGATAGGTCGGTATGTCGTTGACGATCACGCCGCCGACCTCGAGTTCGTCGAACGCCTGCCAGCCGTGCGCCAGATCGTTGGTGAAGACGCCCGTCTGCAGCCCGTAGAGGCTGTCGTTCACCTGTTTGATCGCGGTTGCGAAATCGTCGAACCGGAACGCGACCACGAGCGGCGCGAACGCCTCGTTGCTACACACCTGCGCGTGCACGGGCGTGTCCACCAGGACCGTCGGCGGGAAGAACGAGCCGTCGGCTCGACCGCCCAGCAGCACTCTGCCGCCCAGCTCCTCTGCTTCGCGCACCCAGCGTTCGGCCCGTCGTGCCGCCGCCTCGTCGACCATCGGCCCGAGCTGAGTTGCCGGGTCGAGCGGGTCGCCTGCCTTGAGCTCACGCGCACCGGCGATGAAGCGCTCCAGAAACTCGTCATACACGGCGCGATGGAGGAATAGGCGCTGCACGCTGATGCACACCTGCCCGGCGTAACCGAACGCGCCGGCCAGCGTGCGCTTGACGGCCCAGTCGAGGTCGGCCGACTGGTCGACGATCACGCCGGCGTTGCCGCCCAACTCGAGCACGACCCGTTTCTTGCCGGCACGCTCTTTCATTCGCCAGCCGACCGACGGCGAACCGGTGAACGTCAGCAGCTTGAAGCGCTCGTCCGCGACCATCCGATCGCCCAGCTCGCGGGTCATCGGCAGGATGCTCACGGCACCCTGTGGCAGCCCCGCCCCGTCGACAATCTCGGCCACAGTGAGCATTGTGAGCGGGTCCTTCGAGGGCGGCTTGAGCACGATCGAGTTGCCCGCGGCGATGGCCGGCGCCAACTTGTGCGCGGCGAGGTTGAGCGGGAAGTTGAACGGGCTGATGGCGGCGATCGGCCCCAACGGGAAACGCCGCGTGATACCCAGGCGGCCCTTGCTCGAGGGCATCAGGTCGAGCGGGATGACTTCGCCGTAGAGGCGCTCGGCCTCCTCGGCCCCCAGCCGGAAGGTCAAGACGGCGCGGTCGACCTCGACCAGCGCGTCGCGAATGGGCTTGCCCGATTCGAGCGTCATCAACCGGCCGAGCTCCGCGCGCCGATCGTGGATGCCGGCGCTGATGCTGCGCAGGATCGCGCCGCGCTCGTACGCCGGTAGCCGTCGCGTGAGTTCGAAGGCCGAGACCGCGGCCTGAACGGCCTCCTCGTACTGTTCAGCCGTGGCGGTGTAGGTCGCGCCGGCAGGCTTGTCGGCAGCCGGGTTGGTTACCGGCAGCACGTCCGGCGACTCGACCCAGCGACCGGCCAGGTAAATCGGGTGGGGTACGACGCTCGCGGCGGCCATCAGGCCGCGATTCTAGATCGTGCCGATGCACATCAACGCATGCCCCCCATTCGACGCGCTAGCCTTCGCGCGTGCCTGCGGAACAGGATCTGCGCGACGCGCTGCGCGTCGGCCCGGATGCGAAGGTCAAGCTGGCCCAACTCGATCCGGATGCGACCCACGGCTGGAAGAAGAAGGACGCCGAAGCGGCCACCGCTGAACACCTGGCCCGCCTGACCGAGTTGCAGGGCCCGTTCTGGGCCGGCAAACAGCATGGCCTGCTGGTCGTGCTGCAGGGCATCGATAGCTCAGGCAAGGACAGCACGATCAACAAGGTCATGGACGCGTTCGATCCGCAGGGCTGTTTCGTGGCCGGATTCCGCGAGCCGACGCCGGAGGAGCTCGCACACGACTTCCTGTGGCGCATTCACCGCCACGTGCCCGGCCGCGGCGAGATTGGCATATTCAATCGCTCACACTACGAACAGGTGCTGGTGGTGCGCGTACACGATCTCGAGCCACGCTCCGTCTGGTCGCGCCACTATCGTCATATCCGGGACTTCGAGCGGCTGCTGACCGACTCGGACGTGGCCATCGTCAAGTTCTTCCTGCACATCTCGCGCGATGAACAACGGCAGCGCTTACAGGACCGGCTGGACGACCCCAGCAAGCGCTGGAAGTTCTCGATGGGCGACCTCGCCGAGCGCGCCCGGTGGGACGATTACATGGCCGCCTACGAGGACGCGCTGTCGCGCACGTCGACCGCCGACGCGCCGTGGTACGTCATCCCGGCCAATCGCCTGTGGTTTCGCAACCTGGCCGTGTCGAACATCCTGATGCACACGCTGGCCGACCTGAAGCCGGCCTACCCGCCCGAACCCGACCTGCCGAAGGACCTCGTCGTCAGCTAGGCAGCGGCGCGCGGAAGATGGCGGCAATGCGCGCCGCCACCGGCCAGACTTGCTGAGCGGGGCGCGGCGACAATTCGGTGCCCGGGTCTGTGTAAACGGCTGGACAGAGGCCGCACACTGCTGACGATGAGTCGTCGCTATGCCTTCCGCCAGGTCGATGTGTTCGCCGCGCGGCCGCTCGAGGGCAACGCGTTGACGGTGTTTCTCGACGCGCAGGGATTGACCGACCGTGAGATGCAGGCGCTGGCTCGCGAGACGAACCTGTCGGAGACGGCCTTCGTGCTGCCGCCCAGCGAGGCCGGCCGGCGCGCCGGCGCCGACTATCGCCTGCGGATCTTCACGCCGGGCGAGGAGTTGCCGTTCGCCGGCCATCCATCGGTTGGCAGCGCCTGGGTGCTGGCCGAGACGGGCCGATTTCCGTCGGCCGGTGACGAGCTGACCGTCCGCCAGGAGGTCCGCGTCGGCGTGCTGCCGCTGACCCTGGAGGTGACGGCCGGCCGCATCGACGAAGTGACGCTGACGACCATGCCACCGGTGCTGCTGCAGCGCCTCGCACCAGCGGAACGTGACGCGCTGGCCGCAGCACTGGAGGTCGATGCATCACACCTCGGCTGGCCGGAAGGTACGCGGGCGGGAGCCCTGCCGGCCGTCATATCGTGCGGCCTGCCGACCATGGTCGTGCCGTTCCTGCGGCGCGACGTGCTGGCCGGACTCGACCGGCGCGTGGCCCTGAGCTTGGCCAACGTGGTCCGCCGGCACGGCGTCGACACGGTCGCGCTCGTGGCGCCGGGGAGCGACGGCGACGTGCCCGGGGCGGAAGTCCACGTCCGCGTCCTGTGCGACCCGCGCACGGGCATCGTCGAGGATCCTGCCACGGGCTCGGCCGCCGCCCCAGTGTGCACGCTGCTCGGTGAACTGGCCGGCGTGCGCGGAAGGGCCTACCGGCTGGTGATCGAGCAGGGAATCGAGCTCGGCCGACCGTCGCGATTGGTGGCCGAGGCCGACTTCGACAGTGACGGGGCCGCGCGCGCCACGCGAGTCGCCGGGCAGGTCGTGCCGGTCGCCGAGGGGTGGTTCGAGCTGCCCTGACTCGCCTTGCACCTGGCTGCGCTACGCTCGCCCAAAGACAGCACCACGAGGAGCCTCCATGAAGTCATATTCCGCACCACCGCCGCTGACGATCGATCCGAGCCACAGCTACCAGGCAACGATCACCACCAGCGCGGGCACGATGACGGCCGAGCTGCTGGCCGGCGACGCGCCGCAGACCGTCAACAACTTCGTCTTCCTGGCCAACGACGGCTTCTACGACGGGGTCCTCTTTCACCGCGTCATCCCGGGTTTCATGATCCAGGGCGGGGACCCCACCGGCACCGGCCGCGGCGGCCCCGGCTATCGCTTCCCGGACGAGCCGGTCAAGCGCGGCTACCAGCGCGGCATCCTGGCCATGGCCAACGCCGGGCCGAATACCAACGGCAGCCAGTTCTTCATCATGCACGCGGACTACGGCCTGCCGCCCAACTACACCATCTTCGGCCGACTGACCGGTGGCGAGGACGTGCTCGATGCCATCGCCACGGCACCAACCGGCGCCAACGACCGGCCTCAAGAGCCAACACGCATCGAGAGCGTGACGATCACCGAGCACTGAGCCGGCGTGACGCAGCTGGAAGGCTGGCAGTCCGACCTGCTGGCCTCGAGTCGACGCGCGGTGCTGGCGACCGTTCGCCCAAACGGCCGCCCCAGGCTCGTGCCGATCGCCTTCGCCGTCGACATGAGCGCTGCATCGCCATGTCTCTACTCCTCGCTCGACGAGAAGCGCAAGTCCGTTTCAGACGTACGTCGGCTGGCGCGCGTGCGCGACATCCTGGCCCGTCCGGCGGTCAGCGTGCTGGTCGACCGCTGGAGCGAAGACTGGCGCCAGTTGTGCTGGCTGCGACTGGACGGCAACGCGCGGCTCATCGAGCCGGACGCGGCCGACCATGCTCGCGCGGTGGCCCTGCTGCGCGAGCGCTATGGCCAATATGCCGAGCAGCGGCTCGAGACGCGGCCCGTCGTCGTCGTCGAGATTTCCGCCATCTCCGGCTGGTGCGCGGCGTGAGAGTCGGGCGCGAATGAGCTTCCCCCTCAACGCGGTCGACCTGGTCGCCTTGACGATCATCGTGCTGGCCGTGTTCTTCGGCTGGCGCTCGGGCCTCGTCATCCAGGTACTCGCACTGATCGGCTTCATCGCCGGCCTGCTGGCCATCGTCGTCCTGGCGCCGCTGGCCATCAGCGCTACGGCCGATCTCTCCCCGTGGCTGCGCAGCCTGCTGCTCGTCTCGGCCATGGCCGGCGTGATCGTGCTCGCCCAGGCAGTCGGCGGCGCGATCGGCGCTGCCCTCCGCCGGCGCCTGGGCCGGGGCATCCTGGGCGGCCTCGATCAGAGTGCGGGCGCAGCGTTCGGGCTGCTGCGCGGCGTGTTCCTGGTGTGGCTGGTCGGCGCGTTGATCGCGTTGCTGCCGCTGCCAACGCTGGCCACCGCGACGCGCGAGTCCGTGATCCTGCGCTCGCTGCAGACCCGCCTGCCCTCCCCGCTCGTGTTCGTCGGCGAGTTCGGACGCGCGCTCGAGGTTGCCGGGCTGCCCGACATCTTCGTCGGCGTCCCGCCGCCGTCCCCGCCGCCACTCGACGCACCGGGACTGGCTCGCGCGGAGGCGGCCGCGCAGGCTGCCGAGCCGAGCACGGTGCGCGTCGAGACGATCGCGTGCGGCCAGCTGATCAGCGGCACCGGCTTCGCCGTCAGCGATGAGCACTTCGTCACCAACGCGCACGTCGTCGCCGGATCGAGCCAGTTATGGGTTTCGTTCAACAGCTCATTCGATCGGCACGCCGGCCAGGTGGTCTTCTTCGATCCGCAACTCGACGTCGCGCTGATCGACGTGCCCGACCTGCATGTCGCGCCGTTGACACTGGCAACCGACGTGCCGCAGCGTGGCGTAGCCGCAGCCGCGCTCGGCTTCACCGGCGGCGGGCCGGAACGCGTCATCGACGCCCAGGTCAGCCGCGCGCTCGATGCGCTCTCGCGCGACATCTACGGCAACGCGATCACCACGCGTGAGATCGTAGAGCTGATCTCGAGCGTCGCGCCGGGCGACAGCGGCGGCCCGGTCATGCTCGCCGACGGCAGCGTCGGCGGGGTGACCTTCTCGCAAGCGCGCGACCAAACCGACATCGGCTATGCGCTTTCGCCGACCGCGGTGGCGGACGACATCGCCGGGTCGCTGACGGCCACGCGACCGGTGGCCACGGGCGACTGCCTCGCCGCTAGCGCGCCTTGATCAACCGCCCGCGGCGCGTGATGGCGTGGCTGGACAATGCGGCAACGCCCATCGCGACCAGGGCTCGTTCGCTGGCCGGTAGCGGCCGGACCACGGCCAGAAACTGCTCGGCGCGCTGACCGTCGACCTGGCCGAGCAGCGCCTTGCCCGCCGGCGTCACCTCCAACGTCCGCTGTCGGCGATCGGCGACCTCTTCCTGGCGGTGGGCCAGACCGCGCGTTTCGAGGGCGCTGACCAGCCGGCTGGTAGCCGACGGGGAGCGACCGATCCGCTCGGCCAGGTCGGCGATGGTCATCGTCTCGGTGCCATCCATCGCGTATAGCGCCGCCAGCTGAGCGAAACCGAGGCCCAACTGCTGCAGCTGCGCGGCGAAGCCGACGACCAGGTCGCGCCACAGCGCCCGGCCCATGGCGATCCGATCAGACAACTGGCGTGGGTTCTGCAACTGGTCGCGCGCCGCCGCCACGGCGGGGCTCAGCTCGTCGTCGGCGCCGTTCATGCCCGCCATCGTAGGTTGCCGCGCCGTTATGTGCAGGAGTGCACGCAATTGGTCGGCCCCGCCGCTGAGCGCTGGTACGGTGCCCAACGTCGTGCACCGTTTCGCGCTCGTCTTTCCCGGCCAGGGCTCGCAATACGTCGGCATGGGCCAGTCCCTGGCCTACGCGTCGGAGGCCGCGGCAGAGGTCTTCCGCGCAGCCGATGAGGCGCTCGGACGGCCAATCTCCGAGTTGTGCTTCAACGGCCCCCAGGACCAACTCGACCAGACGGTCAACGCGCAGCCGGCCATCTTGGCGACGTCGATCGCGCTGCTGCGCGCGCTCGAGGAACGGTTGGGCGGTCAGACCAGGCTGGCGCCGGCGTTCATGGCCGGCCACTCGATGGGCCAGTACAGCGCCTTCGTCGCGGCCGGCGTGGTCAGCCTGGACGACGGGCTGCGGTTGGTCCGCGAGCGCGGTCGCCAGATGCAGGCGTCGGCGTCGGATGGGGCGATGGCCGCCATCATCGGCCTCGACGACGAGCACATCCCGGCACTCCTGGCCGCGGGCTCGGCGCACGGTGAGTTCACCGTCGCGAACCGCAATTCGCCCGGGCAGATCGTGGTCAGCGGCACGCGCGCGGCGGTGGAAGCCGGCGCTGCCGCGGCGCGTGCGCTGGGCGCGCGCCGGGCGATCGTGCTGCCCGTCAGCGTGGCCGCACACTCGCCGCTTATGGCGCGCGCGGCAGAGGCAATGCGCGGCGTCCTCGCGCGCGTCGAGTTCCACGACCCGAGCGCGCCCCTGCTAGCCAACGCCGACGCGCGGCCACTGGAGACCGCCGACGCCTGCCGCGCAGAACTGGTCGAGCACCTCACCCGGGGCGTCGACTGGGTCGCCGCCGTCGAGCACATGTCGGCAGCCGGCGTCGATCGTTTCGTCGAAGTCGGGCCGGGCAAGGTGCTCACCGGGCTGATCAAACGCATCGCACCGCAAGCGGAAGCCGCCACGCTCGACGATCCGTCGGGCGACGGCGGCCTGGCCATCCCCACCTTCCTCACGACCACAGGAGCTCAGAGCTAGCCATGCCAATTCGCCGACCCGATTTCTCGCGCCGCGTGGCGGTCACCGGCCTCGGCATCATCAGCCCGATTGGGCAGGATGTCGACACGGTTTGGGACAACCTGGCCAACGGGCGTTCGGGGCTCAAGCGCATCACGCGCTGGGATCCGTCGCCCTACGAAGCGCAGGCGTCGGGCGAGATCAACGACTTCGACGGCACCCAATGGATGGACTTCAAGGCCATCCGGCGCACCGACCGCAACGTGGTCATGGGCGTCGCGGCAGCCAGACAGGCACTGGCCGACTCAGGCCTGGAGATAAACGACGGCAACCGCGACGACATCGGCGTGATCTTCGGCTCGGGCGGCGGCGGACCGCAGCTGATGATGGACAACGTCCAGAAGTGGGAGAAGAGCGGCGCGCGCACCGTCTCGCCCTTCTTCATCGCCAACATGCTGCCCGACACGGCGTCGGGCCAGATCGCCATCGAGACGGGCATCCGCGGCTCGAACATGTGTGTCGTGACGGCCTGCTCGACCGGTACGCACAACATCGGCGAGGCGGCCGAGGGAATTCGGCGCGGCGACTACATCGCTGCGCTGGCCGGTTCGACCGAGAACCCGCTCCACGAGCTGGTGCACATCGGCTTCTCGAACATGCGCGGCATGGGCCTGCCCCGGCCGGGCGAGGATCTGCAGACCGTGTCGCGACCGTTCGACAGGACACGCAACGGCTTCGTGCTCGGCGAGGGCGCCGGCGCGCTGATGCTCGAGGACCTCGAGTTTGCGCGGGCGCGCGGCGCCAAGGTTTACGCCGAGGTCGTAGGCTACGGCTCGGCCGCCGATGCGTGGGACCTCATCCAGCCGGTCGAGAAGGGTGACGGGGCGCGGCGCGCGATGCTCCAGGCGCTGGAGCGACATAACGTGCCCTCCGACGAGATCGACCTGATCAACCCGCACGGGACCTCGACGCCGCTCGGCGATCTGCGCGAGGCGGAGGCGATCTGGGCCGTCTTCGGCAAGCACACGCCCGACGTGGCGATCTCGGCGACCAAGTCGATGACCGGCCACCTGATGGGCGCCGCCGGCGCGGTCGAGGGCGTGTTCACGGTCCTATCGGTCCACAACCAGTGCGCGCCGGCGACCATCAACTACCGCGATGAGGATCCCGAGATCAACCTCAATATCGTCCAGGGGCCGACCGCTCGACCGATGCGCATCCGCTACGCGATGAGCGACAACATCGGCCTGGGTGGCCACAACGGGGCGGTCATCTTCAAGCACTATGAGGGCGACTGACCCCAACGCGGCAGCTCGACGGCGACCTCTGACGCAACTCACCCGCGCGATCGACTGCGGCGAGGCTTGTGGCGTCATGCGCGCGCCACACGCGTCTTAACGCCAGAAAGCCGCGAAAACTGCCCACATGCGCGCTCCACGCGTGTTAGCCATGCCCGGGCTGCCATATGCGCACCATACGCGCAGCTGGTGCAGCGATAGGCCGTCGCCACACGTGGCTCGCGAGCCGTGAGGCTGGTGCGGGGGACCCAAGACGCGGCAGGCGCGTATATGGCACGCACCGCACCAGCCTCGGTCACTCCACGCGTGAAAAGTGCGCCCTCCGACGGCCATTGACGCGCGTCGAACCGCGGCGACAATCCGAGTGCCGAATGCGCAACCGGCATTCCGCAGCGCCCGGAGGGAGATAGCCGATGGTTGCCAGGACGACAGTGGCCACCGCATCGAGGGCGTTGGCGGTTGTCGCCGCTGCCGCCCTGGGGCTTATCCTCGGGGCAAATGTGCTCGCAACGCAGGTCTCCCTGCCGCTGCCGTGGCATGGGCAACCGGCCATTCACGACATCGCTTCGCTGCCGCAGTCGATAGGTACGTGTGGCCGGTCCTGGAGCAAGGACGCAACCGGGCGCGGTGTCACGTTCGCGGACGCGAGCACGCAAGGCGGCGGGTCTGCGCCCGCCGTGGCCGATCCCGGCCTCCTGACGGCGTGCCCAGCCAACGCCTGCAGCGCGTGGGCCAGCGGGCCATGCGCCACGGTCATCTTCGTGCGCTTCGACGACGACGCATACGTCGGTTACGCGCTGCAGGGCGGTCCGTAGACCGCGGCAGGACTAGCCCGCGGCGGTTGGGCGTGAGGCAATCAGCGAGCGCAGGTAGTCCTCGACGTTGTCGAAGTTGGCGGCGATGCCATCGAACTTCGTCATGTGGTCACGGCCGGCCTTGTCGCTGAAGGCCAGGTTCCACCTGACCGTGGTGACCCCGTCTTCCTCCGACAGATCCACGGTCTCGACCGCCTTCACGTCCGGCCAACCGTCGTAGTGCCACGTGTCGACGATATGCGTGGGCGGCTGGATCTCGAGGAACTCCCCGTGAAAAGTCATGTCCCGCCCGTCGTCCGGAGCAAGAAAGGTGTAGCGATACTCGCCGCCGACGCGCGCGTCGAACGAACACTCGGTCACCACCTCGCCGAACGGGGCGATGGTGTGGCGCACATGCTCTGTCTCCGTGAACACGTCGTAGACCAGCTGGATGGGCGCATCGAACTTCCGCGTTATCAGGACCTCCAGCTCACTCGGAAACTCAATGACCGCCGTTCCATGCCGGGTCCCTGTCATCGCAGCTCTCCTTGTCGTTGCAGCTCCGCGAGATAGTCATCGACGCGGTCGAGCCGGCTGTTCCACGCCCGCTCGAACTTGGATAGCCAGTCATTCATCGGTTGCAGCGGCGCAGCCTCCAGGTGGTAGAGCCGTTGACGACCCTCTGCCCGCGCCCTGACGAGTCCCACCTCGCTCAGCACGCGCAGGTGCTTCGAGACCTGCGGCTGGGACATCGACAGGCCGCTGACGATCGTGCCAACTGCCTTCTCACCGCCGACGAGCATGTCGAGGATCGCGCGGCGGTCTGCCTCGGCAATGGCGTTGAAGACGTCCGATGTCGTCGCTGAGCGGGCCATGTGCGCAATATATGCCCATATCGGCATGTGTCAAGTCGGCGCGAAGCGTGGGCCGCCCCCGCGGGCGAAGCAGCACAAGGGCATTCGACAGCTACGATGATTCAAGCAAGGAGGGCGCTGCAGGCGATGGCCGAACCGGTGAACGTTGAGTACTTCTACAGGGTGCGCTGGGGCTTCCACGACGAGTGGCTGGACCTGTTCCGGCGCAACCATTGGCCGCTGCTGCGCGAGGCGATGCGTGCCGGCCACATCCTCGAGGTAAGACTGTTCACGCCGCGCTTCCACGGCGATGGCCGGGCCGACTGGGACGTCATGGTGCGCATCACCTACCGTGACTGGGCGGCCATGGAGGGCCACACGCCCGAGGCCCTTTCAGAGCGTCTTTTCCCCGACCGGGAGACCTACCGCAGGGAGGAACAGCGGCGCTTCGAGCTGCTCGACGCGCACTGGGACGTGCCGCTCGAAGAGCAAGCCCTGCCCGAGTGACCCCCGTTCGGCTCGACCCGGCGGCTGCGCGCCGGATTGCCGTCCATGCCTCTCTGCTGAGCAAGGATGCGCAGCCGGCGGCGAACGGCGACGGCATCCTGAGCGTCGTTCGCCACTTCGGCAGCCTGCAGCTCGACCCGACGCGCACCGTCGAACGCACCCACTTCCTGGTGCTCTGGAGCCGGCTCGGCGTGTACGATCGCGACGAACTGGACCGGGTGCTGTGGCGCGAGCGGCGGCTGCTCGAGCACAATGCTTTCCTCGTGCCCATCGAGCGCCTGCCCGAGCTGCGTTACGAGGCCGGGCCGTGGATCGACCGCTGGGCCGGCGTCAAGGGCTGGATTGAAACCAATCGCGCCTTTCACGACTCGGTCATCGACCAACTGCGTGACCGCGGCCCGCTCCAATCACGCGACATTGACGACTCCACGCTGGTCGAGGGTTGGCGCTCGAGCGGCTGGACGCACGGCAAGAACACGACGCGCATGCTCGAGTTCATGGCCAAGGCGCTCGACGTGCTGGTCACCGGCCGCCAGGGCCAGGAACGCCTGTGGGACCTTGCCGAACGCGTCATTCCGTCCGACGCGCCGGACTACGAGCTGAGCGACGACGAGTACGCCGAGCACCGCCTGAGCGGGGCGCTGGCTCGCTTTGGGGTCGCCGACCTCGCGCAGATAAAGACACGCACCTATTGGGCCGACAAGAAGGCGCTGCCACGGGCGATCGAGCGTTTCGTCGAAGACGGTCGCATGGTCCCCGTAAGCCTGCCGAACAACCCCAAGAAGCGACCGGCGTGGGCGACGCCCGACGCGCTCGCGGCAGCCGACTCCGGCGGCTCGTCGCGGTCCACGCTCCTTTCCCCGTTCGATCCCTCGATCTACGACCGCGAGCGGACGAGCCTGATCTGGAATTTCGACTTCAAGCTCGAGATGTACGTGCCCAAGGCGGAGCGGCAGTTCGGCCACTTCGTGCTACCGGTGCTGTTCGACAACGAACTCGTCGGGCGGCTCGATTCGGAGCGCAACCGCAAGACAAATGAGCTGGTCGTCCGGCGGCTGCACTGGGAATCGGAACGGCCCGGCGCACAAGTGCGCCGGGCCGTCGACGACGCGATCGCGGAACTCGCCGCGTTCGTCAGGGCGGGTTAGTCAGGCAGCTTCGGCCACCCACTTGCGCGGGTCGCCGGCGCCCAGGTCGGCGATGCCGGCCGACTCGAGCGCTCCCAGGACGAGCACCCGGCGATGGGCCGCGAACGTCAGTACATGAGCGATCAGGCCGCCGTAGGTGAAGATCTCCGGCGGTTCGCAATGAGCGTCGACGAAGGTCTCGTCGAGCCGGTTCTCGGACGTCACGCGACGCACCTCGGCCAGGAACGCCGGGCCCACGCTCGCCAGCCGCGAGCGCAACGAGGCGATCGACTCGTGCTTCTCGACCTCCCAGTCGTACGGCCGGTCATGAATGACGTTGTTCCACATGTCCATCTGGCCGATCAACCGCGAGAGCAGCGAACGAATTGTCTGGTCCTCGTCGATGTCCTCGACCGACAGCTCGATGCGCTTGTCGAGTGCCTTGTCGTCGAGTCGCGCGGCGCGATCGACCATTTCGCCGAGCAGCCACACGTGGTGCTCGACCATGCGCACGATCAGGTCCATTGATGTCACCTCGTTTCGGGTCGGCAGCCGCAGGCCGCCGGGTGGGTGGAAATGCACGTCGTTGGGCGTCGGCAGCCGGATCTGCCGTGGTGCCGAGCGCCACTCGGATGGGTTGACGCCGTAGGCGCGGCGGAACGCGCGCACGAATGCCTCGTGCGACGAGTAGCCGGCCTCGAGCGCAATTTCAAGGATGTCGTCGCCCGCGATGGCCAGTCGATACGCCGCCCGCTCGAGGAGCAGCCGTCGCCGAAAGGCGATCGGCGGTTCGCCGGCGACCGCGCGGATGACGCGATCGAAATGGCTGCGCGACATGAATGCGCGGGCAGCGTGCTCGTCGGCGCTCAAGGCGTCGCCGGCGAGTGCATCGGCCAGGCCGTCCACGAACCGGACGAACGTGTCGGATTGGGCCGTGGAGATCTCCATGAGTTGATCCTGCGCGCTAGCTGGGCGAGCGCGCTTGATCGTTTTCATCATTCACCGCGCGCCCCCAGCCGGCCCGCGCGAGCAGCTGACCGTGGCCCATGACGACCCGGCCACGCACGATTGTCGCCACCGGTGCCCCGATCGTCGGGCGGCCCTCGAACGGCGACTCGTTGTTCTTGCCGTGCATTTCGGCGGCGCGGACCGCTCCGCGCCGCTGCAGATCGACCAGCGTCAGGTCGGCGTCCGCGCCGACCGCGACGTGTCCCTTGCGCGGGGCAAGGCCCCAGATCTGCGCCGGCCGCTCGGAGGTGGCCGCGACCAGCCGCTCCAGGCTCAACTGCTGCCGGTGAACCGCAGTCAGCATCAGCGGCAGCAGTGTTTCGACACCGGCGAAGCCGGACGGCACGCTCCAGATCGAGGCCCGTCGCTTGTCAGTGGGCAGATGCGGCGCATGGTCGCTGCCCAGGCAATCGATGCGTCCATCGGCCAGCGCGGCGAGCAGGCCGGCGGCATGTGGCTCGCCGCGGAAGGGCGGGTTGACGCGCGCCACACCGCCGACCGCCGCGTACGCCTCGCGGCCGAGAAGACAGTGGTGCGGAGTCACCTCACAGGTCAGGTCGACGCCGGCCAGTCGCCAGCGCTCGACGGCCACCAGGCCGTCGAGCGACGAGAGGTGGAAGATGTGGCCGGCGGTGCCACTCTCATGCAGCAGCCTGCCGGCGCGGTCGATGGCCGCTACCTCTGCCCCAGCGGGGCGAGCCTCAAGATGTGCCACCGCATCCTGCCGGCCGGCGGCCAGCAGGCGCGCCTCGTTGGCGAGGACGATCTCGTCGTCTTCGGCGTGGAAGCCGACGCGCAGGCCGGCGCCGTGGGCCAAGTCCAGCGCTCGCCGCAGGGTGTCGTCCGATGGTGCCGGCTGGCCGCCCGTGGTCGGGCCCAGGAAGACCTTCAACCCGACGATCAGCCCCGCGCTAACCATCTCGGCTAGCGCGCCGAGGTTCTGCGCGGCCAGGCCGAAGATGCCAAAGTCGCACATTGATCGCTGCCCGGCGAGGCCGAGCTTGGCGCGCGCGGCGGTGACGCTGTCGGTGGGCGGCACGGTGTTGGGCATGTCGAGGACGGTCGTGACGCCGCCCATCACCGCGGCACGTGACCCGGTCAGCCAGTCCTCCTCGTGTTCGAGTCCAGGCTGGCGGAAGTGGACGTGCTCGTCGATCAGGCCGGGGAGCGCGACCAAGCCGGCTGCATCGATCACTTCGCGCGCTGGCTGATCGAGCACGCCGTTGTGCACAAGCGCAACGATGCGGCCGCCGGCGACGCCGATGTCCGTTCGGCGCCGGCCGGTCGCATTGACCAGGTCCGCGTTGCGGACGATCAGATCGAGCACGCCGTCCATCGACTGGAAAGCCTACGCGGCGCAACCACGTCGCCGTTGCCGCTGCGCGCAGCCGGACCGCCCCGGGCGCGCGGGTACAATTCGCGGGCTAATTCCCAGGAGTCACACAAGCCTTGCCCCAGACCGACCTCAGCCGGCGCGCCGTGGTCACCGGCCTCGGTGCGATCACCCCCATCGGCAACGACCACCCGACCTTCTGGCGAAACCTCGTGGCCGGCGTCAGCGGCGTTGGCCCGATCACCACGTTCGATGCGTCCGACTTCGACGTGCGCATCGCGGCACAGGTCAAGGATTTCGACCCGACGACCGTGATGGATCGCAAGATGGCCCGCCGGATGAGCCGCTTCGTCCACCTGGGAATGGCCGCCGGTGGCGAGGCTGTCGCCCACTCCGGCTTGGATTTCAGCGCCTGGTCGCCCGAACAGCGCGACCGCGCGGCCGTCGCCCTGAACACCGGCGGCGGAGGCATCGAGCAGGTCACCATCAACCAGAGCGTGCTCGAAACCAAAGGCCCCGGGTCGGTCAGTCCGTTCGCGTTTCCGGCCCTGTCGGCGTCCATGGCCGCCTGCCAGCTGTCGATGCAGTATGGAATCACCGGGCCGGTCATCACTCAGTCGGCGGCGTGCGCAACCTCGATCATCTGCTTCCTCGACGCGTTGCGCATGATCCAGCGGGGCGAGGTGGATGTCGTCGTCGCCGGCGGCACGGAGGCGCCCTTACTGCCGATGGGTTTCGCGGCGCTGGGCAACATGCACGCGCTTTCACGGCGCAACGACGAGCCGGAACGCGCCTCGCGACCGTTCGACCGGGATCGCGACGGGTTCGTGTACGGCGAGGCCGCGGGAGTCGTGATCATCGAATTGGCCGAGCACGCGCTGGCGCGCGGCGCGAACATCCAGGCGGAGCTGATCGGTGCGGCACTGACCGCCGACGCCTTCCATATCTCCGCACCCGAGCCCACCGGCCGGGGCGCGTGCATGGCCATGACCAAGGCGATGAAGGATGCCGGCGTCGCGCCCGACGAGGTCGACTACATCGCGGCGCACGGGACGAGCACGTCACTCAATGATGTGACCGAGACGCGGGCCATCAAAGCTGCGTTCGGCGGGCACGCGCACAAGGTGCACATCAGCTCGACCAAGTCGATGGTCGGCCACACGATCGGCGCAGCGGGCGTGCTGAACGCACTTGCCGCCATCGGCGCGATAAGAGAGGGCATCATCCCGCCCACCATCAACCTCGACAACCCGGACCTGCCCGAGTGCGACCTCGACTACACGCCCTTGGTGGCGCGTGAAGCCAGGGTGGATACGGCGATCATCAACGGCTTCGGCTTCGGTGGCCAGAACGCGGTAGCGGTCTTTCGACGCTTCGAACCCTAGACCCGCCGCGGGATCGCGCATCCTTCGTAGGTCTCGAACTGGGCGATCAGATCGGCGGGTACGCGGCTGATGCGGCTGCGTGCGAGATCGAACATCACCTGCACCGTCTCGCCATCGGCGACGAGGCGCGCCGGTGCGATTGCCGATTGCGGCGCGTGCACGCGGTATTCAAGACCGAATGACGAGCGCGAAGTCCATCCGAAGCGGCACGCCACGAGGAGCGTCTCGCCGAACAGGGCCGGCGCGCGATAGCTGATGCGCGCCTCGGCGATGACGAAGGCGTGCTTGGTCCCATGCGCGCCGGTCATGAATGGCGTGCCGGTTACCGTCGCGTAGTAACCGGCGCGCGCCGCCTCGAAATAGGAGAGGTAGACCGCGTTGTTGACGTGACCGAAGGCGTCCGTATCCACGAAACGGACCTCGACTGGGTGCTCGTACCGAAACTCGCCCAGTTGCCGATCATGCCGCCTGGCCACCGGACGCCTCAGGCCGTCGAGCCGGGCTGGCCGTCGAACCACCCGCGGCGGGCGATGCCAAATGCGATCAGGATCAACAGGGCCCCGGCTCCGGCCATCGCCCAATTGGCGCCCAGGGCGCCGACGACGATGACGAAGGCGCCGAACAGGCCGTAACCGAGCGCTGCCTGCATCCGGAACTGGGGCGACTTCAATCGGCCACGCATGTACTGCGCGAGCCAGATGCCTGCCAGCGTGGTAGTCACCGGAACGACGACGAAGAACACCAGCAGGGCCACGCCGTCCACGTGTCGAATCTATCGGCCGCCGGCGGCCCGTGCGCGTCAGTTGGCGCGCTGGAAGTAGAACATCGTCGACTGGAGCTGGCCGCCCGACACGCGGTGGTGGTTATAGACGATCTTGAAGACCTGGCCGGAGACGTGGACCGTACGGTCGCTGCCGGTGATCGTGGCACGATAGATGCGGCCCGATACCCCGCGGTCAAAGGTCACGTCGAGCAGCGTGCCCACCGCCGTGCGTGAGTCGGCATCGAGCATCTGCTGCAGTTGAGCCCACGTGAAGTCGCCGCCCTGCCAGGCGAAGCCGGGCGCGTTGACGTCGTAAGGCACGCCGTTCTCGTCATAGTCAGGCACGCCGCGCAGGTAACTGATGGGCTTGGCGATGACCTTGCCGTTGCTGCCCGGCCAGGCGTACTCATTGTTCTCGGTATAGCCGCCGGCAACCGTGAAGAAGAATGCGTTGGCGACCTTGCCGTCCGACATCACGACCTGATCGGCAGTCTCATCGACGGCCAGGTCTGAACGTGGATGTTCCAGCACAACGCCGCCGTAGACCTGGTTTGCCGAGGTGGGCACGACGTCGTAGTCGCGGTCGGGCCGGAGCCGCACGTAGGCGTAGCTGCGCGCCGCCACGGCCTGTGCCTTGACCGCCTCAAGCGGCCACAGTGGCGGCATCTCGGCCGGCACGACACCCTTCACGTAGTCGTTCATGCTGACCACGTTGATCGCCCGTACTCCGCTGCCCTCGACGGTCAGGTGCATGCCGCCGCGATACATGTCGTACTTGGTCAGGCTGCCGCGGAAGTGCATCTCGAATTCGGTGTTGCCGTCGCGGCCGTTCATTACGACGTCGCTGGCCGGCACCGATGCGAGCAACGTGTCACTGGCGTCGAACACGTCGGCGGTCCAGACGCCGGTGTCCTGTTCGAGTTGCAGGTAGGAGTCGGCCGGGAATACGGTCGGCTGACCATTGCCACCGACCAACGAAGCCGACGACCAGCTACCGTTGCGGGCGGTCACGCGCGCCGGTGCGTTGGCGGTCGGCGTGTAGTTCGACGCTAGCAGCACGCGCACGATCTGGTTCGGGTCGATCGTGCCTATGGTCGTACCCGTGTAGTAGTGGGCGAGGATCTGGTCGTACGTCTGGCCGGCCGCGGCACGACCGCGCGCGCCGTACTGCGACATGCCCACGCCGTGATCGCTGCCGTTGCCGCTGAAGTACCAGACCGCGCCGGAGCCGGGTGTGGATGTCGGCGCCGGGGTTGGGGTCGGCGTCGGCGTTGGAGTTGGGGTCGGCGTTGGAGTTGGGGTCGGCGTTGGAGTTGGGGTCGGCGTTGGAGTTGGGGTCGGCGTTGGAGTTGGGGTCGGCGTTGGAGTTGGGGTCGGCGTTGGAGTTGGGGTCGGCGTTGGATTAGCACCACCGCTTTGGCCCGGCGTAAGCACGAGCAGCGGCGGCGCGGCCCCCTCGCGCGACGAGACGATGAACCCGTTGCGGCTGCTGCTGGTGATGCGGAAGGAGATGGTCGCGCTGTCGACGACGCCGTTGGTGAAGGCACCCGTCACGTCGATCGAGCGCGTGCCGACGGCAAGCGCGGTGTTTACGGCGCCCGCCAGCGGGCCGCTCGTCGGCCGGCCGTCCCAGGTCAGACCGCCCTGCGCAGAGACGTTGTCGACGCGATAGACGCTGACCGTGCGACCGCCGGGGTTCTGCACGTGCAGCTGGAGTCGCGCGCGGCTGATCGTCTGCCCGGCCCAACCCGACAGGCTGAAGGTGACATAGGCGTCAGTGGCGGGCCGGCCATCGACGACCAGGATCGGCGCCGCGCTGTAGTCGGCCGTCGGCGTGGCCTTGCTGACGTAGGTATCCGCCGATGCGGCGATGCCGACGGCGTCCGTCTCGGCCCGCGCCACGAGCACCAGGGTGGGTGGCGCGTTGCTCTCCCGTGATCCGAAGTAGACGGGATCATTCAGCGAGTTGCTCACGCGCAGCGACAACGAGGCGCGGTCGATGGCCCCGGATGGGAAGAGCGACGCGATATCGAACGTGGCCGCGTCACCCGAGATAACGGCAGCGACCGGCGCACCGATCGAGCCGGCCGGCTGGTTGTTGAAGTCGATCGTGCGCTGCCCCCAGCCGCCGACGGCCTCGACGACGGACAGTCCGCTACCTTCGCCGACCAGCCCGCTGAGGTTCAGCAGCAACTGCTGGGGATGCATACCCAGCCATGGCTTGAGGTCGAAGCGCAGATAGCTGGCCGATACGCCATCGGCCGCCTGCAGCCACGGCGACCGGCCGAAGTTGCGATTCGGCTTGGATGCGACCACGAACGCATCGGCGGTCGGCGAGATGGTCGTCGAGCCGTTGGCCGTCGCCAGAGCGGCGGGTGCGAGACCGGCCAGCGCGACGAGGCAGGCGACGAGGATGAGCCGGGCGGCCCGGACGAGTGCCAAGGTTTCCCTCCAATCCCTCGCTGGCGTTGGCGGCACCGGCGGGGCTTTGATTTGTTGTCCCATCGCCCGGGCGCCACGGAGCCTGTGCGCGGGTGAACACGACTGGTAAGGGCAACAACCTAGGCAGCGGCGGCTCGTCCTACCACACCACCATCGTCACCCCAGAGCGGTACCACCGGTTGTTGGCAGTGGCCGCTCAGCGTGCCCGGCCGCGCGGCGATCACGGTTCGCCTGCGGCTCCGGCCTACTCTAGCCCGCGACCGCACCCGCGACGGCGGCCTGCTCCCCGGCCGGTGCCGGTTCGCGCGCCGAGAAACGCCGTAGCCGCAGCGAGTTGCTGACCACGGTGACCGAGCTCAAGGCCATCGCCGCGGCGGCGAACACCGGGTTGAGGAGTACCCCAAAGTAGGGGTACAGCACACCCATCGCGACCGGGATCAGGACCACGTTGTAGGCAAACGCCCAGAACAGGTTCTGGCGGATGGTGCGCATGGTCGCGGCCGACAGGGCGATGGCGGTTGCCACAAGCCGCGGATCACCGCCCACCAGGGTGACATCAGACGCCTCGATGGCCACGTCGGTGCCCGTGCCGATGGCCACGCCCAAATCGGCCTGGGCGAGCGCCGGGGCGTCGTTGATACCGTCGCCGACCATCGCCACGCGGTGACCGTCCTGCTGCAGACGACGAACCACCTCGGCTTTGTCGGCGGGTAGGACCTCGGCCGCTACGTGGGCCGGCGGGATGCCGACCTGCGCCGCGACTGCGTCCGCCACACGTTGCTGATCACCGGTCACCAGCCAGACGGCCACGCCGCGGTCGGCCAGCCGGCTGACCGCCGTCCTCGCCTCGCTGCGCACCGGATCGCTGACCGCGATCAGGCCGAGCAGGTGGCCGTCGCGGGCCACGTACACCGGCGTTTGAGCCAGCCCGGCCGCCGTGTTGAGCGAGTCATCGAGCTCGGCAACGTCGACGTCGTGGTCGTGCATGAGCGTCCGATTGCCGACGATGACCGGCATGCCGTCGACCAGCGCGTGGGCACCGTGGCCGGCAGCGGCCGCGAAGTCGGCCGCCGGCGGGATGGTGACCCCGGCCGTCTGGGCCCGCTCGAGGATGGCGGCCGCCAGCGGATGCTCGCTGCCGCGCTCGACGGCGGCTGCGACGGCCAGCAGAGCAGCTTCGCTCACGCCTGCGACCGGCGCGACGGCAGCAACCTGCGGCCGCCCACGGGTGAGCGTTCCGGTCTTGTCGAAGATGACGGTATCGATGCGCTCCGCCTGTTCGAGCGCCTCCCCGCCGCGGATGAGCACGCCCGCTTCGGCGCCCTTGCCGGTAGCGACCATGATCGCGGTCGGCGTGGCCAGGCCCATGGCGCACGGGCAGGCGATGATCAGCACGCTGATGAAGCCGACCAAGGCGAAGGTCAGCCGCGGCTCGGGGCCAAACGCCAGCCAGATGAGCATGGTCAGCGTGGCGAGCCCCAACACGGCCGGCACGAACCAGCCGGTCACTGCGTCGGCCAGGCGCTGAATGGGTGCCTTCGAGCCCTGTGCCTGCTCGACCAGGTGGACGATCTGCCCGAGCACGGTGTCGCGCCCGACACGGGTGGCGCGGAACAGGAAGCTGCCGGTCTGGTTCATCGTGGCGCCAATGACTTCGTCGCCGATGCCCTTGGCCACCGGCATCGCCTCGCCGGTGAGCATCGACTCGTCGAGCGTGGATGAACCTTCGAGGATGCGGCCGTCGACGGGCACCTTCTCACCCGGTCGTACGCGCAGCACGTCGCCGGGCTGGACCTGCGCGAGGGGAACGTCGGCTTCAATACCGTCGCGTAGCAGCCGGGCGGTGGACGGTTGCAGGCCGGCGAGCCGGCGGACCGCGATATACGTCTGCGACCGAGCGCGCGCCTCGAGCCAACGGCCCATCAACACGAGGCCGATGATCACCGCCGCACTGTCGTAGTAGGTCGCGGGCGCGAGGCCCGAGCCGGCCACTGCGCCGGGCCAGAAGGTAACCACGGTCGAGTACAGCCACGCTGCGCTGGTGCCCAGCACGACCAGCGTGTTCATGTTCGCGGAACGGTGGCGCGCCGCGCGCCATGCGGCGTCATAGAAGCGATAGCCCAGGCCGAATTGGACCACCGTCGCCGGCACCAACAGCAGCAGGTTGAGCTGCGCGACCGTCAGCCAGGCGGCGGAGACCAGCCCGGCGGCCATCATCGCGGCGCCGATCGCAAGGGCGCCCGTTGCCTGCCAGAACAGGCGGCGCGTCTCGCGCCGGCGCAGCTCGTAGGTCTCGTCGGGTTCGGACGTCAGCCGCGCGGCGTCGTCGGTTTCCGGTTCGGTGCGCACCTCATAGCCGGACGCCTCGACCGCATGGACGAGCTCGCCGCGGCCGACCATCTGCGGATCGAAGCGGATGCGCGCCTGCTCAGTCGACAGGTTGACGTTGGCTTCGAGCACGCCATCGGTCTTGCGCAGGAAGCGTTCGACGCGGTTCACGCACGCGGCGCAGGTCATGCCCTCGATTGGCAGGATCAGCTCGATCTCCGGCAGCGGGGCCTGAATTGTTGTGTCGCTCATACTCCCCCATAGTATAAGACGACCCCGGCGCCGGCCCCGCAGTGCCGAACGGACCCCTCAGTTGCGGCTGACCGGCCTCATTGCAAAGACGCCGACCACGATCGGCACGCCCGGATCACGTGATAACTCCAGGCCGACCTCACCGTCGCGGCACAAGCCCTCGATGAATTGGGCCTCGCGCGCGGGCACGCCGATGAAGACTGCTCCTGCCAGCGGGTCCTCGATCTGGCACACCTCGTCTAGGTCACCGGCCAGCTCGAAGCGGCGGCGCAGCTCGTGCAGCGGTACATATGGGCGCGATTTGATGAAGCGACGCAATTGCGCCTGGGTCGGTCCACGGCGCTCTGACGCCAGCGCGGCATCGGGCTGTCCGTGGTCGAACGTCGGCGGCGCCTCGGCGGGTTCTCGGCCAACGGCGACGCCGCGCTCCGGGGCGCCGTCGAGTGGCTCGTCGCGGCTCATCCCTTGACCACCAGCAGCTCGCGCGCCGTCTGATTGAGGACGTCGGGTCCGTCTTGGGTGCAGATGACGATGTCCTCGATGCGCGCCCCGTAACGGCCGTCGAGGTAGATGCCGGGCTCGATGCTGAAGGCGTTGCCGGCCAGCAGCGGGTCGTCGTTGCCGGCCACGATGTAGGGCTCCTCGTGCCCCTCGAGCCCAATGCCGTGGCCGGTGCGGTGGATGAAGTTCGGCCCGAAGCCTGCCGCATCGATGATGCCCCGCGCGACACCGTCAATTGCCTCGGCCGGGACGCCCGGCTTGACCGCCGCGGTCGCCGCCGACTGGGCAGCCTGGAGAACGTCGTACAGCCGCCGGTAGTCCGCGGTCGGCTGGATGGCCGCCTCACCTGTCACCCATACGGTGCGCGTGGTATCGGAGCAGTAGCCCTCGATCTGGCCGCCGATGTCGAGCACGATCGGCTCCCCCGCGCCGATCACCCGCTCACTCGCCTCGTGGTGCGGCGAAGCTGAATTCGGCCCGCTGCCGACGATGGCGAAACTGGCCAGATCGTGGCCCTCGGCGACCAGCCGTTCACGTATCTCGCGCGAGACGTCGGCCTCGCTGCGGCCGACCAGCGGCCCGCGGGCGATCGCCGTGACGGCTCGATCGGCGGCGTGCGCCGCGCCACGCAGCAGTTCGGTTTCCTCGGCATCCTTCACGGCGCGCAGATTGGCGAGCACCGTCGATGCGAGACCGAAGGCAGCGTCGGGCAATGCAGCCTGCAACCGCAGAACGAACGTGGCCCACAGCCGGTCCGACAGCAGCAGTCCACCGAGCCGGCCCCAGGCACCGCCCAGCGCGCCGAGCTGGATCTCAGGGCGGCTCTTGGCCCGTTGCAGCAGCTGCGCCACCAATTCGAACGGATCGTCGGTTTCCTCCCACGTGACCAGCTCGATGGCGCCAGATTGAGCCGCGCTGCATGCCTCCGCTGCGGCTCGCTCCAGGCGCGGCACCACCAGCGTCACCGCGCCCTCGGCCGGCACGACCAGCATCGTCAGGCGTTCCAGCGCCGTTGCCGCATAGCCGGTCAGCCATTGCAGGTCGGCACCGACGCCGACGAGCAGCGCCGCGGCATCCTCGGTCGGCAGTCGCGTGCGCGCCGCGGCGATGCGCGCCACGTAGCGAGCGCCGGCGATGCTGCGCGTGCTCACAGGTCGCCGTCCAGCAGCGCCGCCACAACCTGCTGGCCGGCGGTGAACAGCTTGTTGTAAGACAAGACGCGACGCGCTCCGGCAGCGAGCGCGCGGCGGCGCAGATCGAGATCGTCGTGCTGCGCGACGGCCAGCACCACGTGACCGGCCGCCGCCGCGCGGCCGACCTGCGCGATGCCGTCGTACGAGCGGCCGGCAAGGTCGACGATGGCCGTTCCGCCGCCGGACGCCACCGCAGCGGCAAAAGTCGCTTCCGTGCTGCACGCGACCGGCTCGGCGCCGGCCCGGCGCACGGCCGCGACCAGTCGCGATGCCCAGATCAGATCATCCGCCAGCACGACGACGGTCGCCTGCTCTGATGGGCTTGACGGCGTAGCGGGAGCTGCCACTGTGCAGCCAGTCTACCGATAGCATCGGCCGGCATGCCCGAGGACGCCCACCGATGACCCGCCAGCGCGCGCTGGGCATTCTGCTGGTCGTCATCTCCGCCTGCGGCTACGGCTCGGGGCCGCTGTTCGCCAAGCCCGCCTACGGAGCCGGCGTGGACTGGCTGACCCTGCTCGCCTGGCGCTTCCTGTTCGCCGCACTGGCCTCGTGGGCGTGGCTGCTCCTGTGGCCCGGCCAGCGCCGCGCGTTGCGCCTGCTGCCGCGCCGGCGCGTGCTCCTGCTGGTCCTGCTCGGCTTCTTCTTCGTCGGCAACAGCGGGACTTACTTCGCCGGACTCGAGACGGTTTCGGCTTCCCTCGCGGCGCTGATCGTCTACATCTATCCGGCGCTGGTGGCGGTGATGACGATCCGCTTCGGGCGGCGGCTCGAGGGTCGCCGGGCGTGGGGTGCACTGGGCCTAGCGACGGTCGGAGTCGCGCTTGCGGTCGGCGGCATCGATCAGTCGACGGCGCCGCCCATCGGCGGCCTGCTGCTGATGATCTCGTCGCCGGTCATCTATGCGGTGTGGATCGTGCTCGCCGGCCGGCTGGCCGGCGAGCGGTCGACCAGCCACGGACGTGCCGGCAACGTGCCGCCGCATGAGTCGGAAACGGCTGCTGTGGCCTCGGCGCCGGACGCGGCACCGACCGCCGCGATCATGCTCAGCGCCACCGCGATTGCCTGGTGGCTGATCGTTCTCGCTACGGGTCATCCGGCATGGCCGGCCCAGATCCCCGGCGATGCCTGGCTGCCGCTCTTCGGAGTGGGCATCGTCTCGACTGCGATTGCGCTGCAGACGTTCTATGCCGGAGCGCGGCGGATCGGTGCGGCGCAGGCTTCGCTGGTCAGCACGGTCGAGCCCGTGTACACGATCACCCTCGCCGCAATCCTGCTGCACGAGCAGTTGACGCCGGTCCAGCTGATCGGTGGCGCGCTGGTCATCATCGGCGTGCTGGTTGCACAATCACGGCAACCGCAATGAAGCTTGCCTCCTTCCGCTCGATCACTGCGCTGCCCGCCGAGACGGGTCGCGAAGCGCGGCTGGGCCTGGTCTTCGGGGAGCGCGTCGTGGCCGTTGCGGCACTCGACGAGTCGCTGCCCGCGACGATGGCCGAGTTGTGTCGCCGCGGGCCGGCCGAGCTGCGCCAGATAGCGGCCGTGGCCGACTCAAGCGAGCGGGCGATCAATGCTCTGAGCATGGCCCTGGACGAGGTCGAGCTACTCGCTCCCCTTCCGCGGCCGGGCAAGATCGTCGCGGTGGGGGTGAACTACGCCGGCCATGCGGCCGAGCAGAATCGCGAACCACCCGACCACCCGGTGTTGTTCGCCAAGCTGACCACCGCGGTGGTCGGCCCGGACGCCGACATCCGCTGGGACCCGCAGCTGACGCAGGCAGTCGACCTCGAGGCCGAGCTCGCGGTGATCATCGGCCGCTCCTGCCGGCGCGTCGCCCCGGCGCAGGCACTCGATCACGTCCTCGGCTACACCTGCCTGAACGACGTCAGCGCGCGCGACCTGCAATACGCCGACCGCCAATTCGTGCGCGCCAAGTCACTCGACACGTTCTGCCCGATGGGTCCCTGGCTGGTCACCCCGGACGAGGCCGGTGATCCGCAGCGGCTGCGTGTGCGCAGCCTGGTCAACGGCGAGGTGATGCAGGACGCGTCAACGGCCGAGATGATCTTCGGCGTCGCCGAGTTGATCTCGTTCTGTTCCCAGGCGTTCACGCTCGAGCCGGGCGACATCCTGGCGACCGGCACACCGGCCGGGGTGGGCTGGTTCCGCCACCCTCAGCGGACGCTCCACGACGGGGACGAGCTGGTCATCGACATCGAGCGCATCGGCCGCCTGCGCAACGTGTGCCGCGAGGAGCGCGCCCGATAGCCATGGCTGACGTGCCGCGCGGCCTGACCGTGCTGGTGGTCGACGACGAGCCGGCGTGGGTCGGCGCGCTCGGCGCGGTGCTGGGCAAGGCCGGCCACCGCATAGTCGCCGCCTACGACGGTGAAGAGGCGATGCGCCGATTTCGCAGCGAGCATCTTGACGCGGTGCTGCTCGACCTGGCCATGCCCGGACTCGACGGCGCCGACGTGTGCCGTAGCATGCGAGCCACATCGGACGTGCCCATCCTGATCGTGTCGGGCGAGCGTGACCGGTCCGTGCCCGCCGAGCTGCTCGACCTGGGCGCCGACGACTTCGTGCGCAAGGGCGCGCCCTCGGCCGAGCTCCTCGCGCGCATCCACGCCGTCGTGCGCCGGCACGCCCGAGGAAGGAGTGCGCGGTCGCACACTGCGCTGCTTGCCGACTCGGGCTGGAATCTTGACGCTCCGCGTCACGAGATCCGCTGGCAAGACCACCTGGTCGGGGCAACGGCGATCGAGTTCGAATTGCTGGCGGCGCTCGTCGAGCGGCTCGACGAGCTCGTGTCCCATGCTGACCTGCTGGCCGCCGGCTGGCCCGACGTGAGCGACCCGGACCCACTCTGGCTGAAACCGCATCTCGGCCGCCTGCGCGAGAAGCTCAACGCGCTCGGCGCGCCAGTGCCGATCTCCGTGCGCGGCGTCGGTTACCGCTTGCCGGGCCAGCCGGTACCCTGACTCAAGTGGTTTCGCCGGTGGTTTCGACGGCCTCCGCATGCATGCGCCGGGCGGCGGGCACCGACAGCAGCAGGTAGCCGGCAACGAGCACCAGGCCGATGACGAACGTTCCGGCCCAAAGGACCGGGCCGCCGTACACCCCATAGACGAAGCCGCCGACGGCGGGGCCGATGAAGAACGCCAGCCCCCACGCGGAGCCCCAGATGCCCTGGTAGAGACCGCGCAGTTGGGGTGGCGAGAGGTCACCGATGATCGCCGGCGCGACCGCCGCGCTGATGATCTCGCCCATCGTCCAGACGGCGACCGTTGCGGCGTAGGCGATGAGCGGACCGGCCAGCGCGGTCAGGCCGAAACCGGTCCCCAGCAGCAGCGACGCGACGGCCATCGCCCCGAATCGCGGCCAGCGCTCGACGATACGGGTCGCGCGCAGCGTGATGAGCACGATCAGGACACCGTTGACCGCGATCGCAATGCCATAGTCGCTGGGCGGCAGGCCACTGCCGGCCATCGCCAGCGGCAGGGTCACCAGGTGCTGTGAGTAGACGGTCCCCCACAGCAGCGCGAGCAGGCTGAAGACCAGCAGGACTGGCTCGCGACCGACCTGACCCAAGCGCCGGCTCAGGCCGGCGTGCGCCACGCCAGGCTGGTGCTCCGGCCGTGATTCAGGCAGGCGAAGCACGACGATGACGCCGAACAGGGCAGTGGTCAGCGCATCCCCCAGGAAAAGCAGGAAGTAGTCGTAGTTGGCCATGACGCCGGCGGCGATGGGAGCCAGCGCCGCGCCGAGGTTGATGGCCCAGTAGATATAGCCGAAGGCGCGCGTCCGCAAGCCGGGCGGGACCATGTCGATGACTGCGGCGTTGACCGCCGGCCGGTACAGATCCATGAAGAACCCCAGCGCGAACATGGCTGCCACCAGCAGCCACGCCTCGTGCACCAGGCCGAGCGTGATCATCGCGATCGGTGAAACGAAGAAGCTGAGCAGCATGGTCGGCCGGCGGCCGAAGCGATCCGCCAGTTCACCGCCGGTGAGCTGCGAGACGAATGAGCCGGCGCCGAGCACCGACACCATCAGCGCCGCGGTAGCCGGCGCGATCGCCAGACGCTGGGTCAGGTAGAGCATCAGGAACGGGACCGCGAAACCGCCCAGACGATTGACCAGCGTGCCCAGCCACAGGAACCAGAAGGCCGGCGGCAGTTCACGGCCGTGGAACGAGAGAGTGGCGCGCAGGCGGGTGGTCAAGCGGCCGACGATACAGCGGCTGACGGCCGCCGGCTGCAACCGTCCCGCCACCGAACGGATACCGCGGCGGCGTTGATGCCCTGCTCGGCCGGCACTAGCCTCATTCCATGAGTGATTTCGCCACGAGCAGGCAGCTGCCGACGCACGATTCGTCCGGACCGGTCACGTGCGCGGTATGCGGTTGCCGGCTGCTCGCGTTGAGCGGCGCCGAGGATGGCGCCTACCGCCACTTTTCCTCGATGTCAGGCGGTCAGGATGCGCGCGGCTGCCGGCCGCAGTGCATCGACGCCCTGCACGATCACGAGGGCCGCGTGCTCATCTCGGCAAGCGCGCATTTCGGCCCCGCACAGGACGCCGCCGCCGCCTGACGGCGCGAACCTAACAGCCGTGTGAGCGGTTGAGCCGGTCCCGCGAATGCTTACCGTCGTCGCCGTTGCCTTCTCCCTCGCCGTGGTCGTCGTCGCCTTCGAGTGGTGGCGCGGACCCGACATCCCGCGCCACTGACGTTCGCTGTAGCCGGTCGCTGCGCGTTGTCCGTCAGCGCCCGGCCGGCAACTCGAGTACAAACTGACTGCCCTTTGGTGCACGGTCTTCGGCGCGCAGGTCACCGGCCATCGAGCGCGCCAGGTGTCGTGCGGCGAACAGCCCGATGCCGGCGCCGCGTGGTGAGTCGTCGAGCCGCACGAAGGGTTCGAATATCCGCTCGCGCCAGCCCGCGGGAATCCCCGGGCCATCGTCGGTGATGGCCAGGAAGACCCGCTCGCCGCGGCGCCAGCCGTAGATGTCGATGCGGCCCTCGGCCGGCGCGTAGCGCGCCGCGTTTTCGAGCAGGTAACCGAGCAGCCGGCTGACCATCTCGGCTGAGGCGATAGCGCGCAGCGGCCGATCGAGAAAGCTCGCCACCAGCCGCTGACGGCGGAAGAGCGGCGCCAGCTCGCGGGCCGTCTCGTCGACGACCTGCGCCAGATCGATGGCCGACACCGGACCCAGATCAAGCTGCAGCACGCGCAGGCTGGCCAGGATCGAGTCGATCGTCTGGTCGAGCCGGTCGACCTGCTCGAGCGCCTTGTGCTCCCAGTCGGCGGCGTCCGCGCCGGCCACCAGGTCGGAGTGCTGCGCGGCGCCACCGAGCAACTCGACATAGGCACGCACGACGGCCAGCGGCGTGCGCAGCGCGTGCGTCACGATCGCGATCAGCTTGGCGCGCGCCTCGTCGATCGCGCGCAGGCTCTCGACCTGTGCTTCGGCCTCGCCCTGCAGCCGGTTGCGCTCGACCGTGCCGGCGAGCAGCGCCGCCAGCGTCTCGAGAAAGCCGACATCGCGCCGCGTGAACTGGCGGCGCCGCACCGTCTGCACGTTGAGCACGCCGACGACCTGGTCGTTCCAGATCAAGGGCACCGAGCACATCGAAGTGAACTTGGGCTCGTCCACGCCGCGAATCCAGTGGAAGCGGCGGTCGTGCAGCACGTTGACACTGGTGGTCGGACGGCGCGTCTGGGCGACTCGGCCGGTGATGCCGACACCGAGCTGCAGCCGGGCGACGCCGATCTGCTCCGGATCTAGGCCGTTGGTGGCGGCCAGCGTGACGCCCGTGCCGTCGCGGTCCATCAGGTAGAGCGAGCAGACCTCCGCCTGCGCGGCGGCCGTGGCGCGATCGACGATGGTGCCCATCAGCTCGTCCCACGTCCGCGCCGAACTGACCAGCCGGGCGACCTCGGCCAGGAAAGCCAGCTCCTCCAGCCGCCGGTGGTCGGGATGCGGCCGGGTCAGCCTGGTGGTCGTAGGCGGAAGATCGGCCAGTGTCGCGCGGCTCAGGGGAGGTGCGGCACGCCGGGCAGGCCGCCCGGGCCGCCGGGCATGCCGGGCAGGCCGGGCATGCCGCCGGGTACCAGCGATGAGATGTCGTGCGGCAGCAACGGGCCAAGCAGGCCCAGCACGAGCGGCACCGTCGTGTCGCGCAGCAGGCCAACCGTGACCGAGCCGTTGAACGACCCCGTCAGCGAGGTGATGTAGTTGAGGCCGGGCGTGTGGCCGGCGGTCTGGCCGCCCGTGAAGTAAGTATCCAGGATGACCACCACGGCGGACAGGATGAGCACAGCCTCGGCGAAGCCGAGCAGCGCGCCCAGGCCGCGATCGACCGTCTTGGTCATGCTGCCCAGCCGTCGTCCGTGCAGGAACGGATACGTGGCGATGTGCAGCACGGCCAGCACGACCGGGAAGACGAAGACGTAGCCGAGCAGGCTGCCGTAGTCAGACGGAATGTTGGGGAAGAAGCCCGTGATCAGGTCGCCGAACGGCCCGCGCAGATAGGCACCGAGCACGAAGGCGATGGCCATGAAGGCCAGGCCGGCCAGGCGGTGCAGGAAACCCGTCCGCCAGCCGCCGAAAGTAAGACCGGCGATGAACCCGACCAGAACGATGTCCATTGGCCCCTCCAGGCGCGATCATGGCAGAACGAGGGCTACCATGACGGCCGAACCCACGCACGGCAGGAGTACGCGATGACGCAGACCATCTCGCGCGGCGCCGCCAACCAGGCCGGCGCGCACATCAACAAGGATGCCTACGCCGAGGCACAGGACTTCCTGCCACTCAAGGGCATCGACTACGTCGAGTTCTGGGTCGGCAATGCCCGCCAGGCATCGGCCTACTACCGCGCCCTGTGGGGCTTCACGCCGGTCGCGTACTCGGGCCTCGAGACGAAGGTGCGTGATCGCGCCTCGTACGTGATGGTCCAGAACGACATCCGCTTCGTGCTGACCGCGCCACTCACGCCCGACGGCGAGATCGCCGAGCATGTCCATCGCCACGGTGACGGCGTTAAGGACATCGCGTTCAGCGTCGATGACGTCGAATCGGCCTGGCGCGAGACGACCAAGCGCGGCGCGGCGAGCGTGCTCGAGCCGACCGAGATCGATGCCGGCGACGATGGCGTGCTGCGCAAGTCGGCCGTGCGCACCTACGGCGAGGTCATTCACACATTCATCGACCGCAACGACTACCACGGCGCGTTTGCGCCCGGCTATCGCAAGGTCAAGAAGCCGGCCGCGGCGGCGAAGGGCCTGTCGCTGCTCGAGATCGACCACTGCGTGGGCAACGTCGAGCTGGGCGACATGAACAAGTACGTCGACTACTACCGCGACGTATTCGGCTTCTCGCAGCTCATCCACTACGACGACAAGGTCATCCACACCGACTATTCGGCGTTGATGAGCAAGGTCATGACCAACGGCAACGGCCGCATCAAGTTTCCGATCAACGAGCCGGCGACGGGCAAGAAGAAGAGCCAGATCCAGGAGTTCCTGGACTGGTACCTCGACTCAGGGACGCAGCACGTCGCGTTGCGCACGGAGGACATCGTGGCCACGGTCCGCCAGCTGCGCGACAACGGGGTGGAGTTCCTGGGCATGCCGCACGAGTACTACGCCGCGCTGCCCGATCGCGTGGGCGACGTGGGCGTGCCCATGGACACGCTCGAGGAGCTGGGCATCGAGGCCGACCGCGACGAGGAGGGCTACCTGCTGCAGATCTTCACGCGGCCCATCCAGGACCGGCCGACCTTCTTCTTCGAGATCATCGAGCGCCACGGCTCACGCGGCTTTGGCGTGGGCAACTTCAAGGCGCTTTTCGAGGCGATCGAGCGCGAGCAGGCCAAGCGCGGCAACCTCTAGCCGGCGCGGCCGACGCACGACGAGGCGCCGCGCTCATCGCCGCCGAATCCGCGCGTGCGCCGAAAGCTAGAAACGGTTTCGGTCTTCGCGGACGCGGATCTCGTCAATTCGCCGACGCTGGCGCCTACTTCGGCCCCAGACCGGCTGTTTCGGCTCCCGCGGGGCCTACCGCGATAGCAAATCCGGCTCACTTCCGACTGGGGGTCGGTATCGGCAGCAGGGCATCGCGTTCGTCACGAGCAGCGTGGGGACACGACATCGGGCCACGATCAGGCGGCGAGGCTACCCGGCTCGTCGGCGCGCTCGAGCAGGACGACCGGGATGATCCGGCTGGTCTTCTCCTGGTAAGTCCGGAAGCCGGGCATTACCTGCGCCTGCTGTTCGTACAGCCGATCGTGCTCCGGGCCGCTGGGTAGTGGCGTGGCGCGCACCGCGAAACGCTCGCGGCCGATCTCGACCTCCGCGTCGGGGTTCTTGACGAGGTTGTGGTACCAGGCCGGGTGCTTGGGTGCGCCGCCCATCGAGGCGATGATCACGTAACGATCGCCGTCGCGGGTGTACGCCAGCGGCGTGGTATGCGGCCGCCCCGACTTGGCGCCGCGGGTCGTGAGCAGCAGCAGACGGTCACCGAACGGACCGACTCCCTGGCCGCCCTTGGCATGAAATTCGTCGATGATCTTGGAGTTCCAATCAGACACGGTTCGCTGTGTTCCTCTCGTGCGCGGGCCGGCTGCCCGCCTGAAGTGTTGTTCCGGGCCACTGGGGCCCTGCTATATGCAATACAATACTGCACCGTATGTCAATTGACCGCCCTGCCGCCCAGCCAGCCGTTTGCCGAGGCCGGCGGCGCGATCCATCCATCGATACGCGTGTGCTCGAGGTAGCCAATCGTCACCTTGCGGCACACGGCTTCGAGGCGCTGTCGCTGACCGCGGTGGCGCATGAGGCGGGCACCACGCGCCAGGCGCTATACCGCCGCTGGCCGAGCAAGTCGAGCCTGGCCGCGGACGCCATTCGATTGGGGGCGGAAGACAACCGAAGGACCGACAGCGACGATCCGCTGCACGACCTTGAGCTGGAACTGGCCGACTTCCAGCGCATCATGACCCGACCCGGAGCGGTTTCGTTGGTGGGCACGATGCTCCAGCAGTCCACCGACGACACGTCACTCGCCTGCTATCGCGACCATGTCGTCGCGCCGCGACGCGCACGCATTCTCGCCATCCTGGAACGGGCACTCGAACGCGGTCTGATAGACGCTGACGCTGACCTGGAGGCAGCCACCAGCCTGCCCACCGGGTCGTGGTATGCGCGCGAGCTGGCGGGCGCGCCAGCCAGCCGAGATTGGCCGGCGCGCACCGCGGCGCTGGTCTGGCGGGCGGTCGGCGGACAGCAGCGTAAGGGCAAAGGCCAATAGACTCGGGTAGATGAAGATTGCCCACGCCCGCGAACGGCACGCGCCGGCCGGTGCTCCGTACCGGCTCCATGCGGCGCTCGATCCGGCCGGCGGGCGCTGGCTGGACCTGGAAGTGGGCCGACGCCGGGCCGTGCAGCGCGACGAGCGGCTGGCTCACAACAGCATCCTGTTCCGGCAGCCGCTGAGCACTTTGGACGAGATCCTGGCGCGCGGCGTTCGCGTCGAAGCACTGGCCGACATCCTCGATCGCTTCGAGCCCGCCGACGAAGAAGACGACGCCGTCAGCGACGCGGCCGATCTTGACTTCGGGCCACCGATCCTGCGCCCGGCCAGCCTGCGCGACTTCTATGCCTTCGAGCGCCACGTGGGCACCATGTGGAAGCGGCGTGACATGCCCATCCCCGAGGCCTGGCACCGGCTGCCGATCTTCTACTTCAGCAACGTATCCGAGATCCGCGGCCCGGGCGCGCCGGTCTGGGCGCCGCGCGGCTCGCTCGAGCTCGACTACGAGCTCGAGATCGCGGCGCTGATCGATACGCCCGCGCACGACCTGTCGCCGGACCATGGTGAGCAGGCCATCGGCGGCTACATGCTCATGAACGATTGGTCGGCGCGCGACCTGCAGCGCGACGAGACGACGGTTCGCCTGGGACCGGCCAAGGGCAAGGACTTCGCCACGACGCTCGGGCCGTGGCTGGTCACGCCCGACGAGCTGGCCGACAAACGCGCTGCCAAGGGCTACGACCTGGTGGCAACGGCGACGATCAACGGCATGGAGATCTCGCGCGGCAACTGGCGCGACATTGGCCACAGCTTCGGCGCGATGGTCGCCCGCGCGTCGGCCGACGTCCACCTCGTCCCGGGCGACGTGCTCGGCTCGGGCACGGTCGGCACCGGCTGCCTGCTCGAGATGAAGGACGAGTCGGGCTTCGGCCGCTACCTACAGCCGGGCGACACCGTGACCATCGCCGTCGAGCGGCTGTGCGAGCTGAGCGCTCCCGTGGTCGACCACCCGACGCGCTCGTGACCGGCTCGGCCTGTGTGCCACTGACCTAGACTTCGATCGTGTTCTACATGAGCCGGGGCAACATCCCGCACAAGCGCCATACCCAGCATCGGGCTCCCGACGGCAAGCTCTATGCCGAGGAGCTGTTCGGCATGGAGGGCTTCACCGGCCGATCGTCGCTGCTGTACCACGTGACGCCGCCGACGCAGACACACCAGATCGAGCGCGTGCACGACATCCACCATGAGGCGATCGATGACGGGCTGCATCGGCACCGGCTGGTCAAGACCGGCGGCATCGCACCCGGTGGCAACATCGTCGACGGGCGAACGCCGCTGTTCTTCAACAGCGACGTGCTGATCGGCGTCGCGCGACCGACCGAGAGCCTGCCTGACGACACCTTCTATCGCAACGGCGAGGCCGACGAGATGCTCTTCGTGCACGAGGGCGAGGGCACGTTCGAGAGCGTCTTCGGCTCGATGAGCTACGCCCCCGGTGACTACATCGTGATTCCCATCGGCACCACCTGGCGCCTCGCCCAGAAACCTGGCAGCGCCCACCGGATCATGTACGTCGAGTCGCCGTCGGAGATAGTCCCACCCCAGCGCTACCGCAACGAGTGGGGACAACTGCTCGAGCATTCCCCGTTCTCGCAGCGCGACATCCGCGTGCCCGATGAGACCGCGGCGCGTACCGACACGGGCGCATTCGTCATCTGGGTGCGCGTCCGTGGGCGCATCACCGCCTACCACTTCAGGCACCACCCCTTCGACGTCGTCGGCTGGGACGGCTACCTGTACCCGTTCATCTTCAACATCGGCGACTTCGAGCCGATCACCGGACGGGTTCACCAGCCGCCGCCCGTCCACCAGACTTTTGCCGGCCGCAACTACGTGGTGTGCTCGTTCGTGCCGCGCAAATTCGACTACCACCCGCTGGCCATCCCGGCGCCGTACAACCATTCGAACATCAACAGCGACGAGGTCATCTACTACGTCGCGGGCAACTTCATGAGCCGGCGCGGCGTCGAGACCAGCTCCTTCACCCTCCACCCGGGCGGCATCCCGCACGGTCCGCATCCGGGCACGGTCGAGGCGTCGATCGGCAAGGAGGGCACCGAAGAGCTGGCGGTGATGGTCGACACCTTCCATCCGCTCAACCTCACGCGTGAGGCCGCGCGGCTCGAGGACGAGTCCTACCCGTACAGCTGGCTGCCGCCGGACAATCCCGACGAGCAGGCGCAGGCGCTCGCCGAGCGCGGCCCGGAAGCCTTCCCCGACTGAGGCCGACCGGCATGCCAGCCGCGGACCAGACAGACGGCCGGGTCGACTTCGTGGCGCAACTCGGCGTGCTCGAGGGGCGCCTCGACCAACTCGCGCAGCGGCCCTTCCCGCACGGCCTGAGCGAGCCGGATCCGGGCGCGGACGAACGTTGGGACGCCGGCCAGATCTGGGCGCACATCGCGGAGTTCGTGCCCTACTGGCAGCACCAGGCCGAAGCCGTCATCGCCGGCTATCACGGCGTGCCGGTGGCCTTCGGCCGAACCAAGGCAGACAGCGCCCGGATCGAGACAATCGAGGCCAACCGGCGCGCGTCGGTGGCGGACCAGCTCCGCGCCGTACTGAGTTCGATCGAAGAGCTGCGCCATTTCCTGGGCGGGCTGACCCCGGCCCAGCGGCACGCCGTCGGCCTCCACCCGCGCCGCGGCGAGATGGACGTCGAGGCCATCGTCGGGGAGTTCGTGATCCACCACCTCGAGGAGCACGCAGACCAACTGGACGAACTGGCGTAGGGGGCCGCGGAGCCCGATGGACGTCTACCTGGAGGCCGGCGCCAAGCGCACGGTGGCGGCTGCGGTCGAATGGCCGGGCTGGGCGCGGGCACGCAAGTCGGCCGAGGAAGCACTGCTGGCACTGCTCGAGTACGGCCCGCGCTACCGCACCAGCATGGGCGGGTCGGCGCTCGACCTCGAGCCGCCCATCAGTGTCGGGCAGCTCATCGTCGTGGCGCGACTCGAAGGCAACGCGACGACGGACATCGGGGCGCCGGCGCGGATCGCCGACTTCGACCTGCGGCCCATATCGCCCGCCGAACTGCGCAGGCAGCTGACCATGCTCGAAGCGGCCTGGGCGGCCTTCGCTCGCGCGGCGGACGCGGCCGAGGGCCGCCTGCTCGCCCCCGCCGGGCCGCGCGGCGGGGGGCGGACCCTGGACAAGATGCGCGCCCACGTGGCCGACGCGGACGCCGCCTACTCGTCGGCCGTCGGCGGCAGCTCTCACCCGTCCGCCGGCTGGGACCAGATCCGGGCCGAATTCAGCGACGCGGTCGAGCGACGAGCGCGCGGTGAGCTACCCGATCGCGGGCCGCGCGGCGGCCAGCGCTGGCCAGCCCGCTTTGCCATCCGCCGCTCGGCATGGCACGCGCTCGATCACGCGTGGGAGATCGAGGATCGCCTGGCCGCCGCGGACGCCACCTAATTGCGCGCGCCGCGGCCTTCGCGCAACACGCTCATCAGCAGGAAGATGACGTTGGCCGGGCGTTCGGCCATGCGTCGCATGTAGTACGGGTACCACTGCGTGCCGTAGGGCACGTACACGCGCACGGTGAAACCCTGCGCCACGAGCCGCTCGTGCAGGTCACGGCGGATGCCGTACAGCATCTGGAACTCGAAACGGTCGGCGCCGATGCCATGCTTGGTCGCGAATTCGACGGCGTGGTCGATCAGGCGCTCATCGTGGGTGGCGATGGCCGGGTAGCGTCCGGCCAGCAACAGCCGCTCCATGAGCACGCGGTAGCTCTCGTCGACCTCCTCCTTGGCCGGGAACGCGACGGCGCCAGGCTCGTCGTAGGCGCCCTTGCACAGCCGCACGCGGACCTGCTCGCCGATCAGCTGCTCGATGTCGTCGGCTGAGCGGCGCAGGTAGGACTGGATGACCACGCCGACGTCGTGATATTCAGCGTGCAGCGCCCGGGCGACGGCCAGCGTCGCGGCGGTCTTGGTGTGATCTTCCATGTCAACGCGCACGAAGGCGCCCAGCTGCCTGGCGCGCTCCACGACCCGGCCGACGTTGTCGCGGCAGAAGCCGGCATCGATGTCGAGCCCCATCTGGGTGAGCTTGAGCGACACGTTCGCTTCGAGGCCGCGCTCGCCCAGGGCGTTGAGCGTGGCGATGTAGCGGTCGGCCGCGGCGTTTGCCATTTCCCGCGAATCGACCGATTCGCCGAGCACGTCCACCGTCCAGTGCATGCCCTGCTCGCGCAGCCGCTCCAGCGCGCCGAGCGCGTCGTCGAGCGTGTCGCCGGCGACGAAGCGGCGGACCATTCGGCGGGTGATCGGGATGGCCGTCGCGACGCGCGCCAGCGACCCGCGATGCGACGCCCACAGGAACATCTGGCGTGACAGGTGGCCGGGCGCATCGCGCACGTGTGTGCGGTTCGCGCGCGCGTGCATCTCAACCTCGTGCCGACGCTCCACCTCCGCGCTGATCGTCTCGGCGGGCACGACGCCGTCCACACCGCCGCCCGGCTGCGGGTAGAGCCGGCAACCGAGGTTGATCGGCAGGTCGGCCGGCGGCGGCACTACGTCAAGGCCGTCGATGCGCACCGTCGGCGAGCCGTGGAAGCCGAGGCCGGCGGCCGTGTCGAGATCGCTCACGTACACGCGCTGGATGACCGGCTCGCGACCATCGTCGCGCAGGGCGATGCGGACGATCTGCTCGGCGCGCTCGAGATGGGGGCAGTCGAGCGTTGCCAGGACCTCGACGCGCATGCTCACGTCCCCTTGAGACAGTCGCTGACCTGCGTTGGAAGGCCGGGCTGCCCGCCGTCGCCGGCGCCGGTAACGAAGTCGTACGGCACGCCGGCCCACTGGCCCGGCAGGCCGAGGTAGGTGACCGGCGGCCCCTCGCCTTCGAAACCGGTCCAGTCGGGCGAGCGGTAGCCGGCCGTGTACCACGGCGCGACGGCCGAGATGCCCTCGATCTGGTCGGTGCGCTTCTCGATCAGCCAGCGGCCCTGGAAGCCGGCGTCGTCGGCCCGCGAAGCCTTGACGTACCAGCGCTCGACCACGTCGTAGCCAGGCTGGATCCACGGAACGTCAGGGCCGGTGAAGTAGCGCATCTCGGCGACGTTCCAGGGGCCCTGTTGGCCCATCTGCGCGGCCAGAATCGACAGTGCCTCCTGGTACAGCGGAGTGCCCGGTGCCGGACTCGCCCAGCCGTTGACGCAGCCCTGCGTGGGCGCGCCGGAGGGCAGCGGCGTGGGAGGTGGCACGGTCGGCGAGGGTGGTGGCGTGGACAGCGGGATGGTGCTCGGAGTCGGCGGGCTGCTGGATGTGTTGGTGGCCGACGGTGACGCGGTCGATGACGGGCCCGGCGACGGCGTGACGCCGGGCGTCGGCAGAGATGAGGCGCCCGGCGATGGCAGGCCGATCGTCACCAGCGGCAGCTGGGTCGTCTCAGCGACCGGCTGTGCCGCGCAGCCCGCCAGCAGTGACACAGCGAGCAGCGGCACCGTCAACAGTCGCGCGCGTCTGGCACTCATCGATCAGGCGCCGTCTCGGTCTCGAGCGCCCGGCCCAGCTCCTCCGTGCGCCGATATGCCGCCCAGACCGCTTCCGACACGACAGTCCGCAGCCGACCCGACTCGAGCTCGTGCAGTGCTGCGGCGCTCGTGCCGCCCGGCGAGGTGACCATGTTGCGCAGCTGGGCCGGGTGCATGCCGCTCGACTTGGCGAACAGGGTGCTGCCCTCAAGTGTCTCGATCACCAGATCGTGGGCGATGTGGCGCGCAAAGCCCAGGTGCACGGCGGCATCGATGAGCGCTTCCATGAACAGGAAGACGTAGGTCGGACCGGTGCCACTGACGGCCGTGGCCATGGCCACCAGCTTCTCGTCATCGACCTCGAGCTCGGTGCCCAGGCTGCCCAGCAGCGCGCGCGCCTGGGCGCGCTGCGCCTCGCTGACCTCCGGCGTCGCGTACCAGACGGTGACGCCACGGCCCAGTTGGGCGGGGGTGTTGGGCATGCTGCGCACGACCTGCCGGTGACCGAGAGCTTGGCTGAGTGCCCGAGTCGTCGCGCCGGCGATGATGCTGATGACCAGCTTGCCGTCCGACATGGCCGGCGCTATGTCGCGTCCAACGCGGGCGAGCATCTGCGGCTTGATGGCCAGCACCACGACGTCGGCCGGTCCGACAGCAGCGACGTTTTCCGCGACGGTGCGGATGCCATGGGTGGCCACAAGTTCCGCGCGCCGGTCGGCGCGCGGGTGACTGGCAATGATCTGCTCCGCGGCGACCTGATGACCGCGCAGCAAACCAGCAATCATCGCCTCGGCCATCACACCCGAGCCGATCGTGGCGATGGTGGCCCCGCTGAGCGACATCGCGCCGAGTATAGGTTCGGGCTCAGGCACCCGTGCTCGCCTCGCCCAGCACGAAGAAGCGCGGCGTGGTCGTGACGTGGGCAGTCGCGAAGCCAGCCTCGCGCAGGGCCGTCTCGAGATCCCCCGGTTGGTAGTAGATCTTGGGGATGACGAACTCGCGGCCGTCGTCGAGGCGGCGCAGCGACACGTCATCGGCCGGCGCGGGATGGTCGAACGCGCTCGAATCCGGGTCGCGGCGTGAGTCGATGAAGACAAACACACTGTCGGGCTTGAGCCAGCGGTGGCAGACACCCAGGAACGTCGCCAGCCGGTCGCGCGGCACATGGCTCAGCCAGAAGCCGCAGAACAGCGCATCGACGCGGCGATCGGGCACGGCCCACGCGTCGCGCACGTGAATGTGGGCGGCCAGCCCGTGCTCGAGCAAACGCTGACGCGCTCGCTCGAGCGGCTCGGGCACGGCGTCGTAAAGCCACAGCTGTCCCTTCCGGGCGAGCAGCCGCGACCACCAGCCGGTGCCCGCCGCGAGCTCCACGATCTCCCCTTGCAGGGGCCGGCTGTCCAGCCATTGGCGCGCATGCTCCAGCTCCGCCGCCCACGCGGCGTCAGCGTCCGGGCCGTGCTCATAGCGGCCGCGGCGCAGGTACCAGTCGTCGTACTCGCCGGCCCGCGCCGCGTAGTACTCGCGCAGTTGGTCGTTCATGCCGTCGAGCGACCCAGCTGGAAGAAGCGCGATGTCGTGCCCACCTCGGCCTGGGCAAAACCCGCCGCCCGCAGGGCTGTCTCGAGCTCGGACGGCTCGTAATAGACCTTGACGATCGTGAACTCGCGGCCATCGTTGAGGCGGCGCGGCTGGCGATCGTCGACCGTGGGCGTGTAGCCCCAACCGGGCGCCTCGTCGATGAAAGCGAACATCCCGCCCGGCTTCAGCCAGCGGCGGCAGATGCCCAGGAAGTCGGCCAGCCGCTCGCGTCGAACGTGGCTCAGCCACCCGCCGCAGAACAGACCATCGACCGGGCGGTCCGGCTCCGCCCAGGCATCGCGCAGGTGAATGTGCGCGCGCAGGCCATGCGCCAGCAATCGGTCGCGGGCGCGTTCAAGCGGCTCCCCGACCGCGTCGTACAGCCACAGCTCGCCCTTCTGAGCCAGCAACGGCGACCACCAGCCGGTACCCGCTGCAAGCTCGACGATCTCACCGCGCCACGGCAATCGGTCGAGCCATAGCGTGGCTGCGTCGAGGTCGGCCAGGAACACCGCCCGCTCGACAGGCGGCCAGCCGATGCCCGAGTAGATCTCGTCGTACTCCGGCGCACGCGCCGCGTAGTAGGTCTTCAGCGTTTCGTCGTCGGACTGTGCGCCCGCCGACGCCGCGGAACGCCGGCGCAGACCCTCGCGCAGGCGGAAGCGCAGGAACTCGTTGTCCTGGGCGCGCCCGATGCAGTCGGGGCACAGCCGCGCGTAGCCCTCTAGATCGTCGGCCGAACGCACCTCGTGCGGCCGACCACACCACAGGCAGTTGAACCGGGCGGCGAAAGGGCTGTCAGCGGGCACGTTCGCCGACCGCGCCCAGCGGCAGCCACGCGCCGGCCGGTGCCTCGTCGAGGAAATTGCCGGGGTCGAACAGCTCGGCCAGCAGCGCGATGCCGTCGATCAACCGCGGACCGGGGCGGCTGAAATATGCCGAGCCGTCGAGCGCATAGACCTCGCCCTGCGCGACTGCGCGCAGCTCGGAGAGCCAGTCGGGCCGCTCGACGCGGCCCCACTCGACCGCCGTTCGCCAAGCATCGAAGCCACATGGCATGAGCATCAGCTGGTCGGGGTCGACCTCGCGGACGCGCTCCCAGCTGGTGCGCAGTGACGGCTCGCCGGCTGTGCCGAGTACCTCCCAGCCGCCCGCCCGGCGCACCTGTTCGGGCACCCAGTGACCGGCCGCGAACGGCGGGTCGAGCCACTCGAGACACACCACCCGGCGCGCGCCGACACCGGCCAGCCGGCGCTCGAGCACGCGGTTCTCGATGTTCGCGAGGCGTTCGCGCAGGACCTCGATCAGGCCGATCGCCTCGTCCTCGACCTCGGCCATCGCGCCCACTGTCGAGATGGCGTTGAGCACGCCCTCGACGCTTTCCGGGTCGAGGCTGACGACCTGCGCCGACGAGCCGAGCTGCTCCAGCGCGTGCACGACCTGACCGTGGCTGACGGCGCACACGCTGCACAGCCGCTGGGTGATGACCAGGTCGGCGTCGGCCGCCGCCAGCGCGTCGACATCGAGGGCATACAGCGATTCGCCGCCGCCCAGTGCCGCTCCGACGTGAGTATCGATAGCGCGGCTGCCCCTGTGCCGGCCGGTCACCAGCGCACGCGTGACCACCGGCACATCAGCCGCCTCCGGCGGGAAATCGCACTCATCCGAGCGGCCGACGAGGTCTTCGCCGATGCCCAGCGCGAAGACGATCTCGGTCGCCGATGGCACGAGAGAGACGATGCGCATGTACCGCAGGATAGGCCGTTGGACCCTTGGCGCCGGCTGGCGCCGGCTGGTTAGGCTGGCAGCGTGACCACAGCAGCGGTGCCCAACAGCACGCTCGCCGGCCGCCTCAACGAAGCCGGCGCGCTGCCGGTCGTCGTCGACGGCGTCTGGAAGCGCTTCGGTTCGGTCGACGTGGTGTCAGATCTGTCGTTCGACGTTCGCCCGGGTGAGATGCTCGGCTTCCTGGGGCCGAACGGGGCGGGCAAGACGACGACCATGCGCATGATCCTCGACATCATCCGCCCCGACCGCGGCCGGATAAGTGTGTTCGGCGGTCGACCGGGCATCGCGCATCAGTCGCGGACGGGATACCTGCCCGAAGACCGCGGACTCTACCGCGACGTGCCGATCATCGACACGCTGACCTATTTCGGCGCGTTGCGCGGCCTGGCCGCGCACGAGGCGCGCACGCGCGCCCACGACCTACTGGTCGAAGTCGGGCTGGGCGACTCGTTGACCAAGAAGGCGGGCGAGTTGTCGCGCGGCATGCACCAGAAGGCGCAGCTGATCGCCACGATCATCAACGAACCCGACCTGCTGATCGTCGACGAGCCCTTCCAGGGCCTGGATCCAGTCAACGCGACGATGCTCAAGAGCCTGCTCATGGCGCAGCGCGAACGCGGCGCGGCAGTGGTCATGAGCACCCACGACATGGAAGACGCACAGGTCCTGTGCGACCGGATCCTGCTCATCGACAACGGTCGACGACTGCTGTACGGAACCGTGGCCGAGATCCGGCGCGCATTCAGCGACGGCGCGGTCGAAGTCGTCGGCCGGCAGCTACCGGCCGACAGCACGGCGCTCAAGAGCGCCAGCCACGCGACCGCCTACGACGGCTCGGTGCGCTACCTGTTGCGCGACGGCGCAAGCGCGCAGGACCTGTTCCGTGAACTCGGCGACACGCCGGCGCAGGTGGAGCGCTTCGCGGTCGAGGCCCCCAACCTCGCCGAGATCTTCATCCGCGCAGTGGCCGGCGACCCGCGTGCGGAGAGCGTCGGATGAACGAGCGCGGCCACTTCCTGAGGCTGGTCCTGCTCGTCGCCCGGCGCGACTATCTGCGCACGGTTCGCCGGCGTGGCTTCCTCCTGGCAACGCTGCTGCTGCCGGCGTCCATGGCGTTCATCTTCATCCTGTCGAGCGCGGTGTCGATCGACAGTGCGACCAGCGGCTCGGTCGAGGGCCCGCTTCTGGTCGTCAACCAATCCGCGGTGGCTCTGCAGACCGACGCCACGATCACGCCCAACGTGGTCCTCGTCGACAGGGCCGAGGCCGATGCCCGCCTGGCTGCGACCGCGGTGGCGGACTACTTCCTGGTGCCCAACACCTGGCCGACGCAGCCACAGGTACTGCTCGTCGAGTCGTCGCAGTCCAATACCGGCCGCGCCCTCGACGCGCTGTCGCGCCAGCAGGCCGAGCAGGCCGAGGTGCAGCTGCTGCTGCGCACATCTCTGCTGCGCAACGCCGGCCTGCCCGACAGCACGCTGGCTGAGCTGCTCACGCCGATTACGTTCGCCTCGGTCACGACCAGCGGCGAGGCGGTATCCGATGCATCCGTCGCGGCGGACTTCATCGTGCCCTACGTGTTCACGCTGATCTTTGTGCTGAGCATCTTCATGACCAGTGGCTACCTGCTCCAGTCGGTCACCGAGGAGAAGGAGAACCGCGTCGTCGAGATCCTGCTCAGTTCGATCCCCGCCCTGCCGCTGATGGCCGGCAAGACGATCGGCCTGGGTGTCGCCGGGTTGACCCAGGTGGCCATCTGGCTGGGCACCGCGCTGCTGGCGCTGCCGATCATCGACCAGCAGCTGGCGGTCCATGTCGCGCTGCCGCCGATCACGATCGCCCTGGCGGTGATCGTGTTCTGCCTTGGCTATCTCGCCTACGGCGCGATCTTCGCCGCGGTGGGAGCGCTGTCGGCCGGCGCGCGCGAGGCACAGCAGTACTCGAGCTTCTTCGGCTTCTTCGCGGTCATCCCACTGGTGCTCACGCCGGTATTCCTGGGCGACCCCACGTCGCCCATCGTGTGGGTGCTGGCGCTCATCCCACTGACCGCTCCGGCGGCACTGCTCGAGGTACTCTCGAACGGCTCGCCGCCGTGGATCATGGTCGGCGTTTCGCTGCTCGTGCAGGTGGTCTTCGTCGTCTTCGCCATCGCCGCCGCGGGGCGCATCTTCCGCGCGACGGTGCTGCTCTACGGCACGCGGCCCAACCTGCGCCGGATCATTGCTGCAGTGACTGCACGCGCCTGAGCGCGCGCCTTACTCGCTCAGGCGGGCGGCTTCAGCGCGTCAAGGGCGGCGCGTGCCCCATCCTTGTCGCGGAACCACTGCGCGTTGATCTCCGTGTACGGGGCCGCCTCGGCCGGTAGCGCATCTTCGGGGAAGATGGCGTTGACCGGGCACTCCGGCTCGCACGCGCCGCAGTCGATGCACTCGTCGGGATCGATGTACAGCATCCGATCGACACCCTGGTCGAAGTGGATGCAGTCGACCGGGCACACCGCCACGCACGATTGATCGATGACGTCCACACACGGCTCGGCGATCACGTACGTCATTGAGCAGCGTCTCCTTGGGCTCGCAGTCTCTCCGCAGCAACCCGGCCGGCGTGGCCGAACGGGGCGCACGCGCATCTTAGCGGCTGAGCACGATCACCTCGCCCACCATGCCGTGTTCGGCGTGACCGGGTAGGTGACAGAACAACTGCAGGCTACCGCCGGCAGGGACGGTGTACACGGCGGTCGCCTGTTCACCTGAGTCGAGCAGCAGGCGCAGTCCGCCGGTGCCCGGCGCCACGCTGGCGGGCGGCGCGGTGGCCAGCAGTGCAGGGGGCGACACCAGCGCATCGGCAGTTGCCCAGGCGGCCTGAACGTCGCCGCCGCCGAGCACGAACTCGTGCTCGATCATTCCCCCGTTGATGACGTGAAAGCGGACGGTTTCCCCAGCAACGAGATAGAGCGGGTTCGGATCGAACGCGTACTCACGCAGGATCACGTTAACGTCGCGTGGCGCGTCCGGCGTGCCCGGCTGGGTGATGGCCGGCGGCGCCGCAGGCGCCTGAGCGAGCGCGGCGCCCAGCAGCACGAGGGCAACCGCGAGCACGATGCCGAATGCAGCAACGTAGACCGGGGCACGAGAGATTCTCGACTGGCGCTGTCCAGACTCCTGCGGCACATGACCGACTGTAGGCCCACCGGCCGATTGAGGCGCTCAGGCGAGTTCAGCCCCAGCGGAAGGGCTCGATGGGCGACCAGTCAACAACCCAGCCCAGGATCGGGACGGCGGCGTGGTCGCCGATCAGACCGAGCAGGCCTGCTCCGACGAAGACCGCGCTCGGCACGATGGCGACCAGCAGCAGCAGGCCGATCGCGGCGGGCAGGAAGCGGGGCAACGATGCGATGCGCATGGCTCTCCATTCACAACACCTATCGACGGGTGGCCGCCCGAAGTGGCCGGTCAGCACGGCGACTTTAGGCAGGGCGACTTAGCCAGCACTCAACGGCGACTTATCGCCCGCTTACCGGCGATCGTGGACAACTCGCCGGCGACCAGCGTCGGATCGCCGTTGCCATTGCAGGCACTTGCCTGCGGCCGTCCGAACGATTCGTCACGCGCGGTTTCGTGAGGGGGCGCCATCTGGCCACGCTTTGCCTGCAGCGCGCTGCACTTTGCCGATACATGCCGAGCATCGGCGCCGCGGGTATCCTGCCTGCGCATGAGCCAACAGCGCCGCCTGCGCAGCGGGCCGTCCGAGGATCGCAAGTTCCTGCGGCCGGCGCCCTACGCCGACACCTCGTTCCTCGACAGCGACGCCTGGCGCGCGCTGCGCATCATGGGCGAGTTCGTCGAGGGCTTCGACACGCTCGCCCGGCTCGGACCGGCCATCAGCATCTTCGGCTCGGCGCGCATCTCGCCCGACGATCCCGCCGCGCTCGCGGCGGAGGAGGTGGCCGGCAAGCTCGCGCGGCACGACATCACCGTGATCACAGGCGGCGGGCCGGGCATCATGGCCGCCGCCAACAAGGGCGCGGCGCAGGCCGGCGGCGTATCGGTCGGCCTGGGCATCGAGTTGCCGCACGAGCAGGACGTGAACGAGTGGTGCACGCTCGCCCTGAACTTTCGCTACTTCTTCGCGCGCAAGACGATGTTCGTCAAGTACGCGCAGGGCTTCGTGATCTTTCCTGGCGGCTTCGGCACGCTCGACGAGCTGTGCGAGTCGCTGGTCCTCGTCCAGACGGGCAAGATCGACCACTTCCCGATCATTCTGTGGGACCGCAGTTACTGGCAGCCGCTGCTCGATTGGCTGCGCGACACGTTGTCCGCGCACTCGATGATCGGGCCTGGCGACCTCGATCTGCTGCGCGTGACCGACGACACCGACGAGGCGGTGGCATGGATAGTCGAGGCGTTCGCCGCGTCCAAGGCAGCACACGAGGCCACCGAAGAGCCCCCCGCCTGACTCCGCCGGCGGTCTCGTGCCGACCGAAGTCAGCCCGTGCTATCCGACGTTGAGCGCCTCGCGCAGCTGCAGCTGGCGCATCACGTCGCCGCGCGTCAGCAGACCGATGAAACGGTCGCCATCCATTACCGGCACCTGCTCGAGATCGTGCTCAGCGAGGAGTTCGACGGCATCCTGAGCACGCGTGTCGGCGCGGATTGTGAACAGCCCCTCGTGACCGCTCATGATCTCCGCCACAGCCACCCGGGTGCGCTGCTCGACCGGCACGTGCATGATGTCGCCGACCGTCACGATGCCGACCAGCCGGCCGTTGTCGGCGACGGCCACCGCGCGGCGGTTCGTGGGCAGCACGTACTGCTCGATCAGCTCCGCGACCGAGATGCCCGGCGGCGCGGTGGTGCTGTCGTGCTCGACGATGTCCGCCGCGCGGACGCGGCGCAGGCGCGTCTCGAAGACCATGTGCTGAACGCTGTCCGACGCAGCGTTGTGCAAGAACCAGGCGATCGCCGCCAGCCAGATGCCACTGATCACGTCGCCCTGGAACAGGAACAGCAGGCCCAGCGCGAACATGCCCCACGCCACCAGCTTGCCCACGTTGCCAGCCCACTCGGTCGCCCGGCGGACATTGCCGAGGGCCGTCCACAGCACCGCGCGCAGCACCCGGCCGCCGTCGAGCGGAAAGCCGGGCACGAGGTTGAACAGGCCCAGCACCAGGTTGATGTACAGCAGGTAACTGGCGACCAGGTCGATGCGCGGCTCATCGATGACGGACGCGATGCCGAAGCTGAGGCCGGCCAGTGCGAAGCTGGTCAGCGGGCCGACGATGGCGATCAGGAACTCGGTCGAGGCCTCCTTGGCCTCGCCCGACAGGTTCGACACGCCGCCGAAGATGAACAGCGTGATCGACCGCGCGTCCAGGCCGCGGGCGCGCGCGACGAAGGAATGCGCCAGCTCATGGATGAGCACCGAGACGAACATGAGGATGGTCGTGAGCGCGCCAAGCAGCCAGTACTCCGCTGCCGGCAGCGGCCGCAACCCATTGGCAAGGTAGTCCTGTGGGAAGACGTACGAGCCGAGCGACCAGGTCAGCAGCCCGAAGATGAATAACCAGCTGTAGTGAATGCCGACCTCGATGCCGCGGATGGTGAACAGGCGGAACGAGTTGTGCAGCATGGCCGCCACGATAGCGAGGGCGGCCAAAGCCCGCCTTGGGACGCGCTGGGAGGCAGCACGGAACCCGCTCTGCGGCAGTGCTACGGTGACGACATGCGCGTTGCCCTGGCCACCGATCACGCCGGCTTTCCGCTCAAGGCGCCGATTGCCGAATGGCTCACTGCGGCCGGCCACGAGGTGGTCGATTTCGGCGTCGAGGCAGCCCTTCCGCCGGTCGACTATCCGGACGTGATCGCGCCGGCCGCGCGAGCCGTCGCCAGCGGCGAATGCGGGCGCGGTATCGTGCTCGGCGGCAGCGGCACCGGCGAGCAGATCGTGGCCAACAAGGTGCGCGGCATCCGGTGCGTGGAGGCCACCGACCCGGTCACCGCTCGGCTCGGCCGCGAGCACAACAACGCCAACGTGCTCGCGATGGGCGCACGCATCATCGGCAGCGAGGTTGCGCTGGGCTGCGTGGCCGCGTTCATGAGCGCCGAGTTCCTGGGCGGCCGCCACGCGCGGCGCGTCGACAAGATCAGCCGGCTGGAGGCGGAGGAGGCAGCTCGCTGAGCGCCAGGGCGTGCAGCGCGAGCGTCTGCGCCAGCGTCGCGGCCGAGCGCCAGTGCTCGGTCAGGCGACGAACCTCGTTCTCGCTCGGCAGTTGCGCTTGCCCATACAGGCGGCCGACAGCCTTACGCACGCCCAGGTCACCCGCTACCACGCGTGGCCGGCCCAGCGTACGCGCCAGGAACCACTCGGCGCTCCAGCGGCCGATGCCGCGCAGCCCGGTGAGGTGCGCGATGACCTCTTCGTCAGCGGCACGCTCCAGCTGGGCGAACTGAAGCTCACCGGCCTGCGCGGCCTGCGCGCAGGCGATGACCGAACGCGCTTTGGCATTGGTCAACTGCAGCGCGCGCAGTTCGGGCACGGCGGCGCGCGCCAGCTTGGCAGCATCGAGCCGATAGACGAAACGATCGTCGATCGGATGGCGTTCGCCGTAACGCTCGGCAAGGCGATGGCGCACCGTCGCCGCCCAGCGCAGGTTGACCTGCTGGGCGCTGATCGAACGGATCAACGCGGCGAATGGGTCGCGAAACAGGACGGGCACCACGCCCGGATACGCCCGCATGAGCCGCGCGACCGGTTCGTCCCTTTCGGCCAGCCCGGACAGGGCCGGCAGCTCGAGCACCAGGGTCGACAGCACCAGGCGTGCGACCTCTGCCGGGTTGGGCCCGGCGGCCGGAAAGACGACCGCGAGTCCGACCGACGGACCGGGCCGGCCTGCGAGCGGCCGCGCGACGTACGGCACGGCCACGCCGGCGACGATCGCGGTCCGCGCCAGAACGCGGCCGTCCCAGCGATCCAGCAGGTCGTCGCCGGCGCGGCCGAGTGGCGCGAGCGTGGCCGCAAGGTCGATTTGGTGCGCGAAGTGCACGTCGGTCTGGCGCGGCCGATGACTGCCGTTGGTCACGGCCGACTACGCTAGCGGAACCAGCAACGAACCAGAACCGAACCAGCACAGCGCCCGCCGGCAACGTGCCGCCCGGCGCAGCCGGAGGACAGAAATGGCCAACAGGATCGCAGTGGGGCTCCTCGCCGGCGCAGCAGGCACGCTGGCGCTAAACGTGACCAGCTACGTCGACATGCTCGTCCGCGGTCGACCGGCGAGCAGGCTGCCGGCGCAGGTCGCCGGCAAGATCGCGGACGAGGTCGGCCTGCCGCTCGACTTCGATCTCGAGGCCGCGCTCGAGGCGACGGGCGCAGCCGACGACGATCACTCCCCGAGCGCACGACTGGCCCACCGCCAGGAGGCGCTCGGCGCCCTGCTCGGCATGGCCAACGGCCTGGGCATCGGGGTGGCCTATGCGACGGTGCGGCTGATCATGCCGCGACCGCCAACGTGGCTTGCCGGCGCCGTGCTGGGCGGCGCGGCGATGGCCGCCTCGGACTATCCGGCCAGCCGCCTGGGGCTCAGCGATCCGAAGGCATGGAGCGGCACCGACTGGCTGGCCGACGTTGCGCCGCACATGGCCTTTGGCCTCGTCACGGCGCTGGCGTTCGAAACCGCCAGGAAGTAGCGCGCCGACCGGTCAGGCCGGCGTGCCCATGCTCAAAGCACGCTCGACGGCCGCGACCAGGCTCTCTGCTGTCGGAACGCCGACCAGCGGCACCACGGCATTGATCCCGACCGTTTCGACCCAGTCGAACTCCATGCCCGGTGCCGTCAGCACGATGGGCACGTTGGGGTGCATCTCGCGCAGCCCTTCGATCAGCTCGCGCTCAGCTTGGGACTCGCCACTCGCCCACACGTCGTAGACGAGCACATCGGCATCGTCGACCGCTGGGCAGGGCAGGCCCTGGAAAATTGGACATGGACCATGGGTGGGACCGGCGCACTGTACGGGTAGATGCCCGGCGCGGCGCAGCCAGTCCACTTCCTGGTCAGCCATATCGACATCGTGGTGGACTACCAACACCCGGCTCATCTGGAGCGCCTCCTTGGGCTCCTCGACGCGGACTTCGCGTCACGCTTCCACCTTCGCCCCGTGGAGCGAGCAGGCCATAGGGCCCAACGGCCCGGCAGCGCGGTGCCGATGGGCACAACGCCACTAACATGTGTCAGGCGGGCGGGAGTAGCTCAGTTGGCAGAGCGCTGGCCTTCCAAGCCGGTTGTCGCGGGTTCGATCCCCGTCTCCCGCTCCACCTGCTCAGGCGGCCGAACCGGCCGCCTGGCTGATCAGCGCCTTGGCCGTGTTGATCGGGATGGCAAAGCCGATCCCCTCGGCGCTGCCCGCCAGGGCACTGTTCATACCCACCACCTGGCCGGCGTCGTTGATGAGCGGGCCGCCGCTGTTACCCGGGTTGATCGCGGCATCGGTCTGGATGAGGCCGCTCAACTGCTTCTGCTGGCCGGTCATCTCATCGGTAACGGTGATGGTCCGGTCGAGCGCGGAAACGATGCCCTTGGTCACCGTCTCGGTGAATTCGCCCAGCGGACTACCGATTGCGAGCACCGTCTGGCCGACCATGAGGCCGGCGGAGTCACCCAGTGTCGCCGGGGTGAGCTGCTGCCCGCCGGTGGCCTTGATGACCGCGAGGTCGTGCGCCGCATCGGTGCTCACCACAGTGGCCTGCAGATTCTGCCCGTCGGCCGTGGTCACGGTCAGGCTCTGGGCCCCCTCGACGACGTGATTGTTGGTCAGGATCAGGCCATCGGTACTGACGATGATGCCCGAGCCGACGCCGGTGGCCGGGATGGCGAACGGCGAGAAGCCCTGGCGCACCTGGGCCTGCGAGGTGATGGTCACGACTGACTTGGTCGCCTGGGCGACGATCGCGGTCAGATCGTTCGATTGCGAGCTGACCGCAGGAACAACATCGGGCTGCTGCGTCGCCGGTGAGGAGGCAGCCGGCGACGCAGCGGGCGTGGTTGCCGTCGGAAAGGCGGTTACCAGGCCGAAGGTAATGGCCGACGTGAGCGTCGCCGACAAGAGCGCGACGGCGAAGAACGCGCGCGCCGTCGGCGTCCGCTGGGCGGGCGGCGGGGTGAACTGCGGAGGCGGAGCAAGTGGCGTCGACAGCGGCGCAACCGGCCCCGGGGAAACGGGCAAGGTAGGCGGCCAATCAGGATCGCGGTACAACATGGCTACTTTCTAGGCGCCACGCCTGAGAGCGACCTGAGAAGGCGCTGTGGTCGGTATCCGAATCGCCGCCGTCAGCGGGCCAGTTGGTCGAGGGTTGCGTACCACGGATAGATCGTGCTCGAGATGTTCGTGTCGCTGATATCCGTCTCGATCAGCGAGAACATCACTGCGGTATTGCCGATGACACCCACCGAGTCGAGATCGTCGAACGAGGCGGAGGTGGTCGCCGCGGCGTGCCATGACTGGCCGTCAGGCGAGAACCAGGCCCGGCCGACGATCGCCGCGTCGTTCTGGTCGGGCGTAAATCCGAAGGCAACGTAACCGTTCGACACGGCCTCGATCTCGACTACGGCGCTGCCTTGGAAGCTGCCGTCGGTGTCGCTGGCCAGGCTCCAGTCGGTGCCATCGCTCGAGAACAGGGCGAAGCCCAGCAGGTCGCCGTTGTCGTCGTTGCCGTAGCCCACGGCGGCCATGCCGTTGGCGCCCACGGCCACGCCGTCGATCTCCGCGCCGGGGAATGACGACACGTCGGGCAATTGGGCCGCCGTGAAGCTGGCGCCATCGGACGAGGTGGCCGCCGCCAGGTCAGCCGCGCTGCTGTCATCCGGGATGCCGAACATGACGAAACCGCCCGGCGTCGGCTCGAACGCGGTCGCCTGGCTGATACCGCCAAGGTTGGTCGAGCTCGTCCAGTTCGCACCATCGGACGAGGCCCAGATGGTCGGCGTTCCGGCGTCATCGTCGGCGCTGCCGTAGGCGATCAACCGATCGTGACCGGCGGCAAGGCCGTCAACGAAAGCCGCCTGCATGCCGGGATCCTGCGGCAGCATCTGCCACGCCCCGCCGCCCGACGACCGCCAGATCACATTGCCCGCCTTGGGCGATTCGGTGCAGTTGTCGTCGTACAGCTGCGAACACTCGGTGTAGTCGCCGAGCAGGTACACGTCCGAGCCGAGCGCCACCATGGTCTGCGGCGTCTCATACTTCAATTCCGGATCAGCCGACATCTGCCAGTTGAGCCCGTCGCTGGAACGCCACGTGATGCCCTGGCGCAGGCCGAAATAGTCCTCGCCCGGCTGCGGCCCATAGCCGGCGGCCACCAGGCCGTCCGGGGTCACGACGGTCGACATGACCTCGTAGGCCGTTCCCGCCGGGAACGAGGACAGCAGTTGCCAGGCGGCGTCGGGCGGCACGCTGAGGCTCGGCGCCGGCGGCGGCGAGAACGGCGGGACGCTCGCCAGCGGCCCCCCGACCGTCGCCGGCGGTGCCACCGTGGGCGTGGTGATGGCGGTCGCCGTCGGACCGCAGGCTGCCACCAGCACGGCACCGACGCACACCGCCAGCGCGCGGGCCGGATCAAGCTTCAGTCGTTCCACAGGACCTCCAGATGGTGACGCAACATCTTCTGCCACCAGTACCAGTGATGCTCAACATCGTGCCCCCAATAGTCGAACGTTGCCGGCACGCCCTTGTCATGGAGAACCTGCTGCAGCCGGCGCGTGTCGGCAATCGCCTCGTTCTCGTTGGCGCCCTGACCCACGCACGCCACGATACGGCTGCGCCGGTAGCGCTCCAGGTGCCATGGATCGCGCAGCTCGGGCAGGTAGTAGAGCGGGCTGTTGAAGTACACGTCGTCGTCGGTGAAACCGCCCACGAAATGGCTGGCCTGGTAGATCCCCGACAGGGCGATGATGCCGTCGAACAGATCGGGCCGGCGAAAGAAGAGGTTGGCGGCGTGGAAGGCGCCGACGCTGCAGCCGGTCGCCCACACGCTCTCGCGGCCGCCTTCACTGCGTGCCAGCGGCACGACCTCATCGTTGATGTAGCGCATGTAGTCGTTGTTGCGCCGCGCGCGGTGCGGGAGCGGGGCGTCGGCGCTGGTCCAGCTCTGCCAGTCGATGCCGTCGACGGCGACTATCAGCAGCCGGCCGGCTTCGAGCAGATCGGCCACGCAGTCGACCATGCCGAAGGCCTCCCAGTCGCCGGCGTGCCCGTTCTGCGAGGGCAGGCACACGAGTGGTTGTCCGGCGTGGCCGTAGATGAACACGTCCATGTCGTGTCCAAGGTTGCCGCTGAACCAGCGGCGTTCGGCGCGTCTCATGCCGGCGTGGCCTGGATCCGGCGTGCAGCGGCCATGAGCGGTTCGAGTTCGGGACCGCGCAGCACGTAGCCGTGGTCGCCGATGGCTGCCGAGAACGTGCTGTCCATGCGCGTCTCATGGACGATCAGGGCGCTGAACTCGCGCAGCACGTCGGCGTGCGCCATGGCGTAGGCGCGATTGTCGCGGCGGCTGACGTAGAGGCAGTTGTGGGGGCGGTTGATGGTCGCCTCGAAACGTCCGTTGACAAGCACGTTCGCCCATTCGCGATAGAAGTCGATGTCGTTGGCAAAGTTGAACATGTCCACGGTCAGTCCGCCGGGCGGCCGCATGTTGACTTCGAGCGGGATCAGCCGCCCGGCGTCGGTGCGGAACATCTCGAAGTGGAACGGCCGCTCGCGAACGTCAAATGCACGCGCCATTGCACGCCCCGTTTCGGCCACGTCGGCGGGTATCTGGCGCGGGATCCAGTAGTACAGGTCGAGCCCCTCGTTGACCGACTCCATCACCCCGGTCGAGTAGATCAAGGTCGAGTCGAAGACGATCTCGCCGTCCCGACCGGCCAGGCCGTCGTAGGTCAGGATTTCGCCGGCGATAAACTCCTCGACGATGTAGTCGACCGCCGGCTTGTCGGCCAGGTAGCGCTCGACCTGGGCCGGTGTCTCGAGCTTGTAGGTGCGCGCCGCGCCCACGCCGACGTCCGGCTTGGCGACCACCGGCAGGCCGACCTCGGCGACGAACGCGCGCAGCTCATCGGCCGTGTGGCAGACACGGCCGCGCGCGACCGGCAGGCCGGCCGCGACGAAACGCTCCTTCATCAACGACTTGCGCTTGATCGGGGCGATCAGCCGCCGGTCGATGCCCGGGATGTTGAAGTCGGTGCGGAGCGCGGCCTCGGCCTCGAGCCAGTGCTCGTTGAGCGAATCGAGCCGGTCGATCCGCCCATGGCGGCTGATGAAGTAGCCGACCGCGCGCACGAGCTGGTCGTAGTTGCCCAGGTCGTCGACGCGGTAGTAGTCGACCAGCGCGGCGCGCAACTCGGGCCGCAGCGCTTCCCAGTTGGTGTCGGCAATACCCAGCGTGGTGGCCCCGGCCGCACGCAGGCCGCGCACGAAGTGCAGCCAGTTGGGCGGGAAGTGCGGCGAAAGGAAGACGACGTTCACGCCAACGGAGTTTACGGACGCCGTCAGCACCGAGAGTAGAATCAACGGCCCACCCACCACAGCGCGATTGGAGCCTGTGCGAACGACCGTCAACACCAAGAGCCCGAGCGACACGACCGAACACGTGACCCGGCTCGAGTTGCGCAACGAGAAGGCGCGCGTACTGGCGCGACCCGATCCGCAGACCGTCCAACGGGGCACATCGCTGCGCGACGCGCTCGTACACATGCGCGCCGGCCATGGCGATGCCGTACTGATCACCGACGATGGACGGCTGGTGGGCATTCTGACCGAACGTGACGTGCTCATCCGCGTGCTGGCGGAGGCCGTCGACCAGTCCCGACCGGTCGATGAGTTCATGACCTCCACGCCGCACACGCTACCGGCTGATGCCACGCTGATCGAGGCGATGCGCGCCATGGAGCGCGGCCATTATCGCAACGTGCCGCTCGTCGACGAGAGCGGACGCATCGTCGCGCTGCTTCGTCAACAGGACCTGCTCGAGTACGTCGCCGAGGCGTTCCCGCAGGAAATCCTCAACCTGCCGCCTCGGCCGCATCAATTCATGGAGGAGCCGGAGGGCGCCTGACCCGCCACCGATCATGACTACTGAGACTGCCCCACCAAAGGACGTCACCGTCCAGGACCTAGAGCGCGTCACCATCCGCTTCTGCGGCGACTCGGGCGACGGCATGCAGTTGACCGGCACGCAGTTCACCAGCACTGCGGCCGTCTTCGGCAACGACGTGTCGACGCTGCCCGACTATCCCGCCGAGATCCGCGCGCCGGCCGGCTCGCTGCCGGGCGTGAGCGGCTTCCAGATCAGCTTCGCGTCGGCCGACATCTACACCCCGGGCGACCAGCCCGACGTGCTGGTGGCGATGAACCCGGCGGCGCTGCGCACCAACGTCGGCGATCTGCCGGCGGGCGGTGCGCTGATCGTCAACGCGGACGCGTTCAACGCCAACAACCTCAAGAAGGCGGGCTTTCAGAGCAATCCGCTGACCGACGGCACGCTCAAGCAGTACGACCTGTTCGAGATCCCCATCAGCACGCTCAACGCGCGCGCGCTCGAGGGCCTCGACATGACCTCCAAGCAGATCGATCTGACCAAGAACTTCTTCGCGCTGGGGCTGATGTTCTGGCTGTATGAGCGCAGCATGGATCCCACGCTGCGCTGGATCGAGACGCGTTTCACGGCACGGCCGGTCATCGCCGAGGCGAACCGGCGCGCGCTCAAGGCCGGCTACGCCTTCGGCGAGACGACCGAGATGTTCCACACCACCTATAACGTCCCGCCGGCGAAGCTTGCCCCGGGCACGTATCGCAATATCACCGGCAACGAGGCGACCGCACTCGGTTTCGTCGCCGCGGCGCAGCTCGCGGAGCGCGACCTGTTCTACGGCAGCTATCCGATCACCCCGGCCAGCGACATCCTGCATGCCCTGGCGAGCTACAAGAACTTCGGCGTCAAGACCTTCCAGGCCGAGGACGAGATTGCCGCCATCGGGTCGGCCATCGGCGCCTCCTACGGCGGCGCGCTCGGCCTGACGGCAAGTTCCGGCCCGGGCATCGCGCTCAAGAGCGAGGCGCTCAACCTGGCCGTGATGACCGAGCTGCCACTGGTCGTGGTCGACGTGCAGCGCGCCGGCCCCTCCACGGGCATGCCCACCAAGACCGAGCAGGGCGACCTGCTGATGGCCATGTTCGGCCGCAACGGCGACTCATCCGTTCCCGTCGTGGCACCGGCCACGCCGGCCGAATGCTTCGACTACGCCATCGAGGCCGCGCGCCTGGCGCTCAAGTACATGACCCCGGTGATCTACCTGTCCGACGCATTCCTCGCCAACGGCGCCGAGCCGTGGCAAATCCCGGCGGTCGACGGGATGCCCGACATCTCGGTCCCCGGTTTCACCGACCAAGCCACCTTCCAGCCATATGCGCGCGATCCGCACACGCTGGCACGGCCGTGGGCGGTGCCGGGCACGCCCGGCCTCGAGCATCGTATCGGCGGCCTCGAGAAGGCCGATGTCACCGGCAATGTCAGCTATGACCCAGAGAACCACCACCACATGCAGATGCTGCGGCAACAGAAGGTTGCCGGCATCGCGAGCGACATCCCGACGCTGACCGCCTACGGCCCGCAGTCGGGTGACCTGTTGATCCTCGGCTGGGGCTCGACCTACGGCGCCATCCGCAGCGCGACCGAACGGCTGCAGGCCGAAGGTTGGAGCGTCGCCCATGCGCACCTGCGCCACCTCAACCCGCTGCCGGCCAACACCGAGGAAGTCCTGCGCAGCTACCGCACGGTGCTCGTGCCTGAGATCAACCTGGGCCAGCTATCGCTGCTGCTGCGCGCGCGTTACCTGATCGACGTGGTCGGCCTGAACCGCGTGCGCGGCAAACCGTTCCGCATCGTCGAGATCAAGCAGGCGGCCGAGGAGTTGCTCGGCCGCGACGGGAAGTGACGACACCAATGACCGACCCCATCGGCGGCCAGCCGGCCCTCAGCCCCGAAAACGCGCGCGTCATCGAGTTGACGCGCAAGGACTTCGTGTCCGACCAGGAAGTGCGCTGGTGCCCCGGCTGTGGCGACTATTCGATCCTGGCCCAGACACAGAAGACGATGCCCGACTTCGGCGTGCCCAAGGAGAACGTCGTCTTCATCAGCGGCATCGGCTGCTCGGGACGACTGCCGTACTACATGAACACCTACGGCTTCCACTCGATCCACGGCCGCGCGCCCACCTTGGCCACCGGCCTGAAGCTGGCCAACCCGGCACTGATGGTCTGGGTCATCACCGGCGACGGCGACGCGCTGTCGATCGGCGGCAACCACATCCTGCACTCGATGCGCCGCAACGCGGACATCAAGGTCGTGATGTTCAACAACCGTATCTACGGCCTGACCAAGGGCCAGGCCTCGCCCACTTCGGAGCTGGGCAAGAAGACCAAATCATCCCCGGCAGGCACGGTCGACTATCCCGTCCAGCCGCTGTCGATCGCCCTCGCCGCCGAGGCAAGCTTCGTGGCGCGCTCGGTCGACACGCATACCGAGCACCTCCAGGAGACGCTCAGCAAGGCCGGCTTCCACCACGGCTCGGTCTTCGTCGAGGTGCTCCAGAACTGCAACATCTTCAACGACGGCGCCTACCGCGAGTTCACCGAGCGCGACGTGCGCGACGACCGGATGCTGTTCCTCCAGGACGGCCAGCCAATGGTCTTCGGCAAGGAACGCGACAAGGGCATCCGGCTTAACCGCCTGCATCCCGAGGTCGTCCAGCTGGGCAACGGCGTCAGCGAGGAGGACCTGCTGATCCACCACGAGGATGCCGACGACCCGTACCTGGCGTACATGCTGTCGCGCATGTGGTGGCCGCAATTCCCGGTCCCGGTCGGCGTGCTGCGGCGCGTTGTCCGGCCCACGCACGACCAGTTGGTCGTGGGCCAGATTGACGACGCGATCACTCGGCAGGGCAAGGGCGATCTAGAGAAGCTGCTCGTCAGCGGGGAGACCTGGACGGTCAAATGATCTGCCCCGCGTGCGGCTTCGACAACATCCAGGGCACCGGTGAGTGCGACAACTGCGGAGCCGACCTGCGCACCGCGGACGTGCCCCAGCCGGACACCCGTTTCGAGGCGCAGTTGGTCGTCACGCCGCTGGCCGACATCCACCCGCACCGGCCGGTGGTGATCGGCAGCGCGGCCAGCGCGCGCGAGGCAGTCGAGCAGATGCGGCAGGCGGGAGTCGGTTGCCTGCTGGTCGTAGACGAGGGCCAACTGCGCGGCATCCTGAGCGAGCGTGACCTGGTGCTCAAGCTGACCGACGGACCACTCGAAGGAGTGACCGTGGCAGAGCTGATGACACCCGATCCCGTTGTGCTCCGCCTGGGCGACAGCATGGCCGTGGCGATCAACAAGATGGCCGTCGGGGGTTTTCGCCACATCCCGCTGGTCGAGGGCGGCCGACCGACCGGCATCGTGTCGGCGCGCGACCTCTTCCGCTACATCCTCGACGTCGTCGCCTGACCGGCGGACAAATTCTTACCGGCGGACGAATCAAAGACCCGAAGGAACCTCGGAGGCGAGAACGGGTGGCGGGAGGACGAGCCTCCTGCCGCAGCCTCCGGAACAAGTCCTTCGGCTCCGCATCCTCTCCGGAATTTCATCGACTGGAGCAAGCCCCGGTCGTTGAGTCCGGTTTCCGTGGCCCCTTCGGGCTAGTTCAGACATTAGGGCCGGCAGGTGCCCGGCGCAAGATCACTCATCCACGACTTTCGCTGGATTCGCGCGCTTTATCCACGACGGCGCGCCGACTGGGGATAGCCGGTGTGGATTGCGGTCCCCGGCCGTGCTACCGGGCAGGCGTCAGTACAGCCAGGGGATGAAACGGCGGGTGTGCTCGGCGTAGGCGGCATAGCCCGGGTAGCGCTCGCGTAGCCACGCCTCTTCGCGGCGTGCCTTGAGGTCGAGCAGGAGGCACAGCAACAGGGTCACGACCAGGGCGGCGAAGCTGGCCGTCATCAGCGACCAGCCGAGCGAGGCGAGAACCAAGCCGACGTAGATCGGATGACGGACCACGCCATACAGGCCGCGCACGATAAGCAGCCCGTTGTCGGTCGGCTTGGGCAGCGGGCTGAGCGAGATGTCAAGCGCGCGGATGCCGGCGAAGCCGACCGCCAGGCCGGCCGCGATCAGGATGGCGCCGGCCGCCACGGCCGGGCCGGCCAGCACGCCCGGCCAGGCCGAGTGCGCCAGGACTCCCGCCGCGCCGATCGCGCCGAGTAGCAGCACCTGCAGCGCGAACCAGCCCTCGCCGCGCGGTCCGAGCGACGGTAAGCGCGCGCCGGACGACCGGCGCGCCGATGAAGCGCTCAACTTTCGGTCGTCGGTACGCCCAGGATGTTGAAGCCGCCGTCGACGTAGATGACCTCGCCCGTCACGCCCGCCGACAGGTCGCTGGCCAGGTAGACGGCGGCGCCGCCGACGTCGTCAATGGTGACATTGCGGCGCAGCGGCGCGATGTCGCGAAACTTGCCGTACATGGAGCGAAAGCCGGCAATGCCGGTCGCCGCCAATGTGCGGATGGGGCCGGCGCTGATGGCGTTGACGCGAACGCCCGCCGGGCCCAGGTCACTGGCCAGGTAACGCATCCCCGCCTCCAGCGCCGCCTTGGCCACGCCCATCACGTTGTAGTTGCCGACCACCTTTTCGGCGCCGTAGTAGGTGAGCGTCATGATCGATCCGCTGTCGCCCATGAGCGGCGCGGCCGCTCGCGCGAGTGCCACGAGCGAGTAGGCACTCACATCGAGCGCGAGCGCGAAACCGTCCCGCGACGTGTCCACGAAACGTCCGTCGAGATCCTCGCGCCGGGCAAAGGCCAGCGCGTGAACCAGTATGTCGAGCCGGCCCTCGCGCTCCTGCCACGCGCGGAAGACGCGCTCGATCTGCGCATCGTCCTGCACGTCGCACGGCTCCACGAAAGTCGACCCGATGCTCTGGGCCAGGGGCCGAACGCGCTTCTCGATGAGCGCCTCGATCGAGCTGAAACCGACCTGCGCGCCGTGCGCGTGAAGGGCGCGGGAGATGCCCCAGGCGATCGAATGATCGTTGGCGACGCCAAAGACGAGCGCCTTCCTTCCCTCGAGCAAGCTCACCCAGCTCCTCCCTTCGCAGCGATCGCGGCGGCTTCGCGGTACGCGGTGACGTATTCGCGTGCCGGCTCATGCCATGAGTGGTCGACGGCCATGCCGCGCAGCTGGATCTGCCGCCAGCGTGTCCGGTCGGCCCAGGCCGTCATCGCGCGCCGACTTGCGTCGGTCAGCGCGTCCGGATCAATCGGGCCGAAGGTGAAACCGAAGCCGGCGGCGTCGCCGTCGGCGTCCACCACGGTGTCGGCCAGTCCGCCCGTCACGCGGACGATCGGCGGCGTGCCGTAGCGCATGGCGATCATCTGGCTCTGGCCGCACGGCTCGAAGCGCGACGGCATCAGGAACGCATCGGCGCCCGCGTACATGCGCCGCGCGAGATCGCGGTCGAAGCGATCGACGAGCGCCACGCGCCGGCCGTGCTGCTGCGCCAGGGTACCCAGGCGGCCGATCAGGGCGTGGTCCCCCGTGCCCAGCACGCACAGCCGAGCGCCATCCTGCAGCAGTTGCGGCGCGGCGGCGGTGAGCAGGTCGAAGCCCTTCTGTGGATCGAGCCGGCTGACCATGGCCAACAGCGGCCCGTCCGGATCGAGGCCGAGCTCGCGACACAGCTCGGCGCGGCAGACATCCTTGCCGGCGAGGTCGTCGGCCGAGTAACGCGCCGGCAGCGCGGTGTCGGTGGCGGGGTTCCACAGCTCGGCGTCGATGCCGTTGAGAATTCCGCCGTAGCGCTCGCCGATGCTGCGCAGGGCGTCGTCAACGCCGGCGCCGAACTCCGGCTCCAGGGATTCGCGCGCGAAGGTGGGGCTGACGGTGCTGACCAGGTCGGCGGCAAGGATGCCTTCGCGCAGCAGGTCGACGCCATCGGGCGCGCCGACCGCTGCCGGCAGGTCCAGCTGCGCCGCCGCCGCGCGCGCCACCCAGCCGTGGTACGCCAGGTTGTGGCAGGTGAGCATGGTTGCGATCGACGCCAGCGGCGTCGCCTGATAACGGTGACGCAGGAGCAGCAGCGCCGGTGCGCCTTCCCAGTCATGGCCGTGCAATACGTCGACGGCGCGCTCCTCGGCAAGCATCGCCTCCAGCGCCGCGCGGCCGAGCAGCGCGAAACGGAAGCCGTTGTCGGGATAGTCGGCGCCATCGACGACGTAGTAATCGGGCCGATCGAAGCTGGCCGGGTGCTCGACCAGGCGCAACCGGTAGCCACGCGCCTGGGCCGAGTGCACGACTACGTGCTCGCGCCGCCCGCCGCCAACCGGCACGCTCAATTCGAGCTGCTGCGCCGGCTCAGGCGGCCGCAGGCCGCGGTACAACGGCAGGTAGACATCGACCTCGTGGCCCAATTGGCCGACCGCGCGAGCCAGCGCGTCGACCACGTCGGCCAGTCCGCCGGTCTTGGCAAAGGGCTCACACTCGGAGGCGACCATCGCTATGTGCATGGCCGCGAATGCTAGCGTGCGGCTGCTGGCCGACCTCCGGCTGAACAGGTCCACGGTCGACTCGGAGGTCCTGTAGCATCGGGTCCACCTTGCCACGCAGGATCGAAATTTCCACGCTGCCACCGGCAGACCTGCGGCTACCCGCCCAACTTGAAGGCCTCCAGCGCCTGGCCTACAACTTCTACTGGGTGTGGCATCCGCGGGTGCGCGTTCTATTCCGCCGTGTCGATGCCACCGGCTGGTTGCGCTATCGCAACCCGGTGCCCCTGCTGCAGGCCCACCGCGATTGGTCGGTCATCCTGTCCGACATCGACCTGATGGCCGAGTACCGCACGCTGCTGGACGGTTTCGACCGGTACATGGAGAACGGCGCCGGCCATTGGTTCACGCGCGAGCACGCCAAGGAGTTCGACGGACCCATCGCCTACTTCTGCGCCGAATACGGCCTGCACGAATCACTGGGCATCTACTCCGGCGGCCTGGGTGTCCTCGCCGGCGACCACCTGAAGGCGGCGTCGGACATGGCCGTCTCGTTCGTCGCGGTCGGCCTCTTCTATCGCCACGGCTACTTCCGCCAGACGATCGACGCCGACGGCCACCAGGAGCACGCCTACCCCGACTACGACCCGACGCGTCTCCCGCTGCGCCAGGTGATGGGCCCCGACGGCGATCCGCTGCGCATCGACGTCGACCTGCCCGGGCGCAAGGTGTGGTGCGGCGTGTGGCTGGCCCAGGTGGGACGGGTGCCGCTGCTGCTGCTCGACACGGATATTCCCGAGAACGACGAAGCCGACCGGCCGATCACCCACATCCTGTACGTGCGCGGCCGGGAGATGCGCCTGCACCAGGAGATCGTGCTCGGCGTCGGTGGCGTGCGCGCGCTGCGCGCGCTCAAGATCGAGCCGACGGCATGGCATCTCAACGAGGGCCATTCGGCGTTCATGCTCGTCGAGCGCGCGCGCGAGTTCGCGGCCGGCGGGCAGTCGCTCGATCAGGCGCTCGAGCAGGTCAAGCGCAACGCCGTGTTCACCATCCACACGCCCGTGTCGGCGGGCAATGAGCGCTTCGACGCCGCGCTGGTGCGCCGGCTGGCGGCACCGCTCGGCGAAGGAACCGGCCTGGACATGGAGCGCATCCTCGCCCTTGGCCGCGGCGCGGACAACGACGCTGACCAGTTCGACATGACCGCCTTCTCGCTGCGCGAGACAGAGGGCGCCAACGCGGTCAGCCAGCTGCACGCCCAGACGGCCAATGCGACCTGGAGCGCGGTGGTCGACAAGCCGATCCTCGGGATCACCAACGGCGTTCACCCGCCGAGCTGGGTGGGAGAGCCTTTCCGGCGCCTGTACCAGCAGCTCGGCGGCGACCTGGACAACCTCGATCCAGAGGAGAAGCCGTTCTGGAAGAAGATCTCAGACCTGCCCGACGGTGAGCTGTGGGAGGCGCACCGGCGCCAGAAGCTCGAGCTGGCTTTCTTCTGCCGTCGCCGGCTGACCTCGCAGTTCGCCCGCCACGGCGAATTGCCCAGCCTGCTCGAGGCGCTGGCTTCGGCGCTCGACCAGGACGTTCTGACGATCGGCTTCGCGCGGCGCTTCGCGACGTACAAACGCGCGGCGCTGATCTTCTCCGACGAGGAGCGCCTCGCGCGGATCCTGCTTCATGAGCAGCGCCCGGTGCAGATCGTGTTTGCCGGCAAGGCCCACCCGGCCGACCGGCCCGGCCAGCGGGTGATCCAGGACATCTTCACTCGCAGCCGGTCGCCCAAGTTCGCCAACCGGGTGTTCGTGCTCGAGGACTACGACATACGAGTCGGGCGCTACCTGGTCCAGGGCGTCGACGTCTGGCTGAACACCCCGCGCCGGCCACTCGAGGCGTCGGGCACCAGCGGCATGAAGGGCGCCATGAACGGCGTGACCAATGTGTCGGTCCTCGATGGCTGGTGGGACGAGGGCTACAACGGCCGCAACGGCTGGGCGATCGGCAGCCGCGAGCAGAACGCCGACGAAGGGGCACAGGACTGGGCCGACGCACAGGACCTCTATCGCCTGCTCGAGAACGAGATCACCGCGGCCTACTACGAGCGCGATCAGGCCGGCCTGCCGCGGCGCTGGCTGGCGATGATGAAAGAGGCGATGGCCAGCTCCATCTGGCAGTTCTCGACGAGCAGGATGCTGCGCCAGTACGTCGAGGAGCTCTACGTCCCCGCGTCCCAGCAGCTGAAGACTCCGGCACGTGCGCGGCGGCGCACGGTCGCCGCGGCCGGCGGCGCGACCAGGACACGCGGCTAGCGACCGCCCCGGCACATCGTTCCCGGAGACAGCTCGGCATGACCAGGCGAATCGCGCTGGCTCTGGTGACCCACAATCACCAGCCGGTCGGCAACTTCGGCTGGGTGATCGAGGACGTCTATCGCCGCGCGTATGAGCCGCTGATCGGCGCCCTCGAGCGCCATCCACGAGTACGGATGGGTCTTCATTACTCGGGGCCGCTGCTCGAGTGGCTTGACGCGAACCGGCCCACCGCGATCGAGCGGCTGCGCGCACTGGTCGACCGCCGCCAGGTGGAGATTCTCGGCGGCGGCCAGTTCGAGCCGATCCTGGTCGGTCTGCCCGAACGCGACCGGCACGGCCAGCTGGCACTCATGCGCGACGACCTGGCCCGGCGCTTCGGCGCGCCGCCCGCGGGTGCGTGGCTGGCCGAACGAGTGTGGGAGCCGTCCCTGCCGTTCGACCTCGCCGGCGCCGGCTATCGCTACACCGTGCTCGACGATAACCACCTGCGTGGCGCGTCGGTGCCGGAGGACGCCATGTGGGGTCCGTACACGACCGACGACCAGGGCCGCCGCCTGACCATTTTCGGCACGGAGAAAGGGCTGCGCTACCGCATCCCGTGGCGGCCGGTGCCCGAGTTGATCGACTACCTCCGCGCGGCCGCGACCGAGGAGGGCGATCGGCTGGGCGTGATGGGCGACGATGGCGAGAAGTTCGGCGCCTGGCCGGGCACGCACGAGTTGTGCTGGGGCGAGGGTGGCTGGATCGAGGAATGCTTCAGCGCGCTCGACCTGAATGCCGATTGGCTGACGACCGTCACGCCGTCCGATTGGCTGGCCGGCAATGCACCGATCGGCCGCATCTACGTGCCCACGAGTTCGTACATCGAGATGAGCGAGTGGGCGCTGCCGCCATACGAAGCGAACACATTTCATCACCTGATCGACGATGCCGTCGCGGCAAATTCGCCGGCTGCGCGCTTCCTGCGCGGTGGGCTGTGGCGCAACTTCCAGGCCCGTTACCGCGAAGTCAACGACCTCGAGAAGCAGATGCTGCGCGCATCGGCAGCAGTCGACGCGCTGCCGGACGGCGCACTGCGCGAGCGGGCGCTCGACCACTTGTATCGCGGCCAGTCGAACGACTGCTACTGGCACGGCCTTTTCGGCGGCATCTACATCGTGCACATGCGCATGGCGACGCTGGCGGAGCTGATCGCCGCCGAGGACCTGGCCAGTGGCGGCCGGCCGCTGCACGGTGTCGCGGACTATGACCTCGATGGCGTCGAGGAGGTGCTGCTCGGTACCGAGGGACAGACGGTGCTGGTCGATCCGGGCGACGGCGCGGGCATCGGTTCCTGGGATCTGCGCGCCGGTCGCGTCGCGCTCGCATCGGTGATGCGGCGTCGACCGGAGGCGTACCACGAAACGCTCAGGGAGATGGACGCTGAGGCGCTCGGCCGAACCAGCGCCGGCGAGTCGCTCAGCCCGCATGAACAGATGACCGTCAAGGAGAGCGGCCTCGGGCGCTACCTCGCCTACGACGACCACGAGCGGCGCAGCGGACTGGTGCGCGTGTCGGCCGGCCACGGGCGGCAGCGCGAGCTCGGCGACTTCGTCAACGGCAACTGGGAAGTGGAGCAAGCCAGCGCGTCAGAGTTGATCGTCCGGCGACGGGCCGATGGCCTCGCGCTGCGCAAGACGATCGGCCTCGACGGCGGCCGCCGCGAGGGATCGTTGAGCGTCACGGTCGAGGTGCTCAACGAAGACGCAGGGGCCCTGGACGGCTCACTGGAGCTTGAATGGAACATCAACCTGCTGGGCGGCGGCGGCAACCCGGCGGCGTACTACCGCTGGGCCGACAACGAGGCGCGCCACGACTCGGCCGGCGCGGCCGTGGCTGGCCTTGAACTGGCCTTCGGCAACGAATACGAGGAAGTCGCGCTGCGCGCCGTCGCGGAGCCCGCGGCGCCAGCCGAGTGGCATCCGGTCGACACCGTCTCCAACTCGGAGGCCGGCTTCGAACGCGTCTACCAGGGTTCGTGCCTGATCTACCGCTGGCCGCTGTTGCTGGGTCCGGGTGAAGCTGCCACCTTCGCGCTGCGCTTCACGTTTGAGCAGCGGCACGACCGGTCGGCCGCCGAGCAGCGCGTCTAGGCGGGCGAGATCCAGCGCGACCAGGCGAAGGAAGGTTCGAAGCCCAGGCCGCGATACAGGCTAACCGCAGCGGGGTTGGCCTCCTCAACCGATAGCCACACGAGCTTGTGCCCGGTGGCCAGACCGGCGCGGCTGGCGACAGCGGTGATCATGCGGCCGTAGCCGCGCCGGCGGTGGCGCTCGGCAACGCCCACAGCGCTGAGCGCGGCTACGCCGCGACCCGGTGTCAGCCGCGCGCTGGCGAGTGGCTCACGGACGAGGCGCAACACGAACGCCCGTACGCGGCCGGAGTGGACGTCGTCGGTCAGGCGCTGGATGCGCCGCGTGACGTGTTCGGTGGGCAGCCCGAAGACGTGGGTCTCGAGGCGCACGCAATCGGCCGCCGACGCCGGCGTGACCGCTTCGACGCGCAACTCGGCATCGAGGTGCGGGACCACCGCGGCGTGCCTGGTGAACATGATCCGCTCGGTGGCGACGGGCAGCCAGCCGGCGCTCTCCAGCACCAGCCGGAGCTCCGCCCGCTCCACAGAGTTGTCCTCCACGATCAGGGTCGGCCACGCATCGGCGGCGCGCATGCGTGCCACCAGCCGGGCAAGGCGCGCCGCGTGCTCATGACTCGGCCAGTCAGGACTGGCTGCGTAGTCGAGCGCCGGGCCGCGCCCGAAGCGGGCCCATGTCACTCCCAGCTCATCGTCGCGGGTGATGGTCGCGCCGGCCTGCTCGGACAGCTGCGAGTGCTGACGCTCGATGGCCGTCAGCTCAGCGGCCGTCGGCGGCTGGACCTCTCCGCCGGCGTCGCTGCGCGGACGGGCCGTCGCCGGCCGGTGGGGCGGCTGGACCGGCGCGTCGTCGCTCATCGGACGGCGGCGACAACCTCGTCGTCGAAGCGCGCCATCAGCCGGCCCAATTCCTCCGGGTCGGTCACGGCGAAGTCGAGCGCCAGGTGGTCGACGCCCAGGTCGGCAAACGAGCGGACGTCCTGGGCCATCTGCTCGGACGTGCCGGCCAGCATGTAGGAGGCCGCCTCGTGCGGCCCAAAGGCCACGCGAACGCGTGCTGAGAGACGCGGCATCGGTCGGCCCGCCTGCTCGGCGGCAGCCCGGATGACGGGGATGCGCGGCGCAAGCTGAGCCGGGCCCGACGCGGTCGCGTGATAACCCTGCGCCAGCCGCCCAGCGCGCCGCAGCGTCGCTTCGTGCGCGCCGCCGACCCAGATGGGCAGGTCGGCGCCCTGTGGCGGGAGCGGCGCGAAACGGACCTGCGCGAAACTGTGGAAGCGGCCGTCGAACGGGTCTTGACTGCCGCTCCACAGGTGACGCCACAGGGCGATCGACTCGTCCAGGTAGGCACCGCGTCGATGGAAGACGCGACTCGCGCCGACGTTGGCGAACTCGGCCTCGTTCCAGCCGACGCCTACGCCCAGGATCAGTCGCCCGCCCGACAGGGCGTCGATGGTGGCCAGTTCCTTGGCCAGCACCACGGCGTTGCGCATCGGAACGACCAGCACGCTGATGCCGACGCGCAATGAAGGCTGTCGCGCCGCGACATGCGGCAGCGTGAGCAGCGCGTCAAAGATGTTGTAGTAGTCCTCGGCCCGCGCCGACGGGTTGACCAGGATGTGGTCGGTAGTGAAGACCGAGTGCCAGCCCAGCCGTGCTGCCGTCTCGGCGCCGGCGTCGATCGATTCGGTCGTCGCCCCGGCGCGGTAGCTGGGCAGGATCAGGCCAAAGTCCATCTCAGTTGCCCGCCGCCTCGCCGAGCAGCACCCGCCGCAGCCACTTGATCGGCGGCGTCCCGTGCGAAAGGGCCGATTCGAGGTAGGCGCGGTAGTCGAAACCAGGCGTCGGATCCAGGCCGCCGGCGATGCGCAGGTCGGGCACTGCCTGCCCGCCGACTCCAGCCGCCAGTGCCGCTCGCCGGCGCGCCAGTTGCTCCAGGTCCCACAGCTCGAGCGAGCCCAGGTAGTAGGTCGACAGCTGGGTCGCGGTCAGCCGCGCGCGCAGCCACTTGGCGTGCGCCTCGTGCTCTTCCTGGAAGCCGCCACCGACCATCAACGCCATTGCCTGCTCCTCGGTCATACCGCCGGTATGGATGGCCACGTCCATGATCGCGTTGGTTATCGCGCGCAGGTAGAACTTCCAGTGCTGGAGCATGAGCGCCGGCTCGTGTTCGCCGTAGCCGAGGTCCATCATCACCTGGGTTACGTAGACGGCCCAGCCCTCGGCGAACGTGCCGCTGCCGAAGACCGAGCGGACCAGGTTGGGTGTCCGATTCGCCCACGCGCCCTGCAGGTAGTGGCCGGGCACGCCCTCGTGGATGCACAGGAGCCGCAGCATGCGCGAGTTGTCCTCGCGCAGGTACGACTCGACGTCGGCCGGGTCGGCGTGCTCGTCGGGCGGCGTGATCCAGAAGTAGCTCGACAGGCCCTTGTCGAGCGGCCCCGGCGAATCGAGGAACGCGCCGCCGTAGGCACGCATGAACACGGGCGTCCAGGTCAGCGTCAAGGGTTCGTCGGGCAGGCCGATCACGTTGCGTTCGGCGCAGAACTGCTCCAGCCGGCGAACCTCCGCGGTGCACCAGTCAAGCAGCTCGGGGGCGTGCGGATGGTCGCGGGCAATGACATCGAGAACGCGCCGGGTGATCTCGTCGTCGGCGCTGGGCAGGTCCTCATCGGGCAGCCAGGTCGACCACGCGGCGCGCGCGAGACGCGCCATCTCGGTGCGGACCAGCTCATAGTCGCGCCGCGCGCGCCGTTCGAGCTCCGCATAAGGCAGGTCGCTCGACAGCGTGTGGCGCAGCTTCGCCCCGAAGAGATCGGCGCCCAGCCGACCCTCCCCCTCGGCGCGCGGCGCGATTTCCTCGCTCAGGCGACGGCCGAATTCGGCAACGCCCGCGCGCGCGCTGCCGGCTGCGACGCGTATGTCAGCCGCTATGTCCGCGTCGAGACCCAGTCGTTCATGTCGTTGCGCCTCGGCCAGGCCCTCATCGATCAGGTCGCCGACCCCGCCCAGCTGGGACAGCGCGGTTTCGGTGTGGAGTCTCGAGACCGGGCGGCCGGGCGAACCGGTGAGTGCCTCGGCGGCTGCTTCCAGGAAAGCCGGCAGGAGGCGCAGACGGCCGGCGAAGGCGCTGCCGCGGTGGCGCCACGGTGCATACTCGCGCGCCAGCAGATCGAACAGGCCACTGCCGGCGATGTGCACCACGCCCAGCGGATCCCATGACCACTCGCGCAGCTCTGCCTCGTTGAACTCGAGCGCGTCGATCGCGTCGAGGGTGATGCCCCGGTCGACGTGCTCGGCCGCGCTCAGCTCGTCGTCGACCAGCGCGTGCAGCCGCGCTCGATGGTGGCGCAGCATCGCCAGCCGCGCGTCGCGCGCCGTCACTCTGACATCCGGCCAGCGATCATCGTGAGCATGAAAGCCAACGTGGGTGGCCCACGTTGGGTAGGCCGCAAAGAGATCGTCGAGCAGCCGGTGCAGTGCGAAGTCGAACGGTGTCTGCGGTTCTGGCCGCGTGTCCTCGGCCAGCGATTCGAAACCTGTCGGAGCAGCGTCGGTCAACGGGGCCCTCCCTGGTGCGCTCGGTGGCCCATCGTAGCCCGGCGACCCGGATGTAGCATGACGCGCGCCGTGTTCGATTTGCTGGTCCGAATCGTCATCAACGCCGTCGCGCTGATGGCTGCCGTGCAACTCGTGCCCAACGTCGCTTTCAAGGGCGATTGGTGGCACCTGCTGGTCGTCGCCGCGCTCTTCGGCGTGATCAATGCCTACCTGCGGCCGATCGCAAAGCTGCTCAGCCTGCCGCTCAACCTGCTCACCTTTGGCCTGGTGGGGTTCGTCATCAACATCGCCATGGTGTTGCTGCTGGCGTTGGTGAGCGACCAACTCAAGCTCGACTTCACGCTCGCCGGCTGGCCGACCGGCGCGTTTGGCGTGGACGTCGTCGTCGCCGCCTTCCTGACCTCCCTCGTGGTCAGCGTCGTCTCCACCATGCTGGCACTGGTTCGGTTGATCACGCCGCGCGCCTGACGTGCGCGGAGCTGATCGAGGCAGCGCTTCGCTGGCAGCCATGACGCGCCTGTAACCTTGTGACGGGATGGGGAAGACCGCGTCACAGCCGCGCCGCGCGTTCGCCGATCGTCTGGCGCGCGCCCCGCTGCTGCTCGATGGCGCGATGGGCACCTTGCTGTACAGCCGGGGAGTACCCCAACGGACGCCTCTCGACCAGCTCGTCGAGGCGCGCCCCGACCTGATCGGCAGCATCCACCGCGAGTACATCGAGGCGGGCGCCGACGCGATCGAGACGAACTCGTTCGGCGCCAACCGCCTGCGCCTCGCGCCGTATGGCCTGGCCGCCGCCGCTGCCCGGCTGAACCGCCGCTCCGCGCAGTTGGCGCGTGAAGCGCGTGACGTGGCCGGGCGGCGCGACGTGCTCGTGGCCGGCTCGATCGGACCACTCGAATCGCCCGTCCACGGACCCGATCGCTATTCCGAGGCCGAGATCCGCGCCGCTTTTCGCGAGCAGATCGAGGGCCTGCTCGAGGGTGGCGTCGACGTGCTGCTGTTCGAGACCTTCAGCGACCTGGCCGAGCTGCTGGTGGGTATCTCCGAGGCGCAATCGCTGTCCGACCTGCCGATCATCGCGCAGATGACCTTCGGCGAGGATCTGACCGCGATCGATGGCACCAGCCCGCAGACGGCGGCCACCGCGCTGGCCGCGGCGAGCGTCGATGCCGTGGGCGTCAACTGCGGCGGCGGACCGCTGATCTGCCTCGACGCCCTGGCCCAGATGGGCCGCCCCTCGCCCGGGCTGGCGCGCTCGATCGTGGCCAACGCCGGTCTGCCGCAACGCATCGAGGGCCAGTTCGTGTACGCCGCCGGGCCGGAATACTTCGGCGCCGAGGTGACGCGTTTCCTGGACGCGGGCGCGCGCATCGTCGGCGGCTGCTGCGGCACCACACCGGAGCACATCCGTCATATGCGCCGCGCCCTCGATGCCGCGCACGGCGCACCACTGGAGCCGGATGGTGAGCGCCCATCGTCGGTCACCGGACCGCGCACGCCGATCGGCGAGAAGGTCGGCGGCAGCACCAGCGAGCCGCCGCCGCCGACTCGCCTGGCCGAGCTGCTGACGCACGAACGCTTCATCGTCAGCGTCGAGATAGATCCGCCGCGCTCGGTGCGCATTGAACGCACCATCGAGGCCGGCCGGCTGCTGCAGGAATTGGGCGTCGACGTGGTCAACATCAGCGATAGCGCGATGGCGCGCGTGCGCATGGGTGCCATGGCGGTCGCGTTTGGCATCCAACATGACCTCGATCTCGAGTGCGTCGTCCACGTGACCACCCGCGATCGCAATCTGATGGCGCTCGAGTCGGAGCTGCTCGGAGCGCACGCGCTCGGCGTGCGCGACATCCTGGCGCTGACCGGCGATCCACCGCGTGTCGGCGATTACCCGGCCGGCACCGGCATCTGGGACGTCGATTCGGTGGGTTTGATCGGCATCCTGGCGCGCCTCAATCGCGGTGAGGACCAGGCGGGCAAGCCCATCGGCGCGCCGGCCGGCTTCACCATCGCCTGCGCGCTCGACCCGACGACGGCCGACATAGACCATGAGATCGAACGGCTGGCGGCCAAGATCGACGCGGGGGCGAACCTGATAATGACCCAGCCGATCTACGCCGCCCAGCAGTGGGACGCGTTCATGCAGCGTGCGTCAAGGCGCTGGCCGAGCGGTCTGCCGCGGCCGGTGCTGCTGGGCGTGTTACCGCTGCACACTCATCGGCACGCCGAATTCCTGCACAACGAGGTGCCCGGCATCACCATCCCCGCCGAGGTGCGCGCTGCCCTGGCCGCAGCCGGCGAGCGCAGCGCGGAGGTCGGCCTGGAGATGGCCCATGCGCTGCTCGAACAATTGGCGCCGCAGGTGTCGGGCACCTACATCATGCCCAGCTTCGGCCGCTACGAATTGGCCGCCGAATTGGTCCGTCGCATCCGCTCTGACGCGCGCGTCACCCTGGCGCGGCTGGCGCCGGTACGGGAGGCCCGAGCATGAGGCTCTTACTTTCGCCCCGTTTGTTCCTCCGGCTGGTGGTCGCCGTCGGGCTGCTGCTGGCGCTCGTCGTGCCGGCCCTGGCCGCGGGCCCGCCGGCCGGACCGCCATATCCGGCCCCGACCGACGGCGTGTACGTCTACGACTACGCCGGCGTGCTGTCGTCGACGACAGAGGCGACGGTGACCAACATGATCGTCGCCATCCGGGGGCGAACAGCAGCGCAGATCGTCGTCTACACGCAGCTGAAGCCGGGCGCCACGACGGACTCGACCGTCCAGGACGCCAACGACCTGATCAACCGGTGGGGCGTCGGCCGCAGGGGCTTTGACGACGGCCTGGCCATCCTCTTCAACATGAGCAGCCAGTGCCACGGCCAGGTACAGCTCTACGCCGGTCCGGGCTACGCGGCTGCATTCCTTAGCAACTCCGAGCGCCAGTCGATCTACCAGGACGACATGCTGCCATTGCTGCAGGGGTGCGACATGGATGGCGCGCTGATGGCAGCGATGAACAAGATCGACGCCGCAGCCACGCCCGAGCACGCCAAGACCCTCGAGCAGGCGCGCCTCATCGACGCGGCAGTCGGACTTATCGGCGCTCCGCTGGCATTCGTCCTGCTGGTCGGCTGGGTCGGCTGGGCTTGGCTGCGTTTCGGCCGCGATCCGGTGTATCTCGATGACCCATCGATCTTGATGCCCGCCCCGCCACCGGACCTGACCGCCGCGTCGGCGGCGGTCGTGTGGCAGGGCAAGACCACCCGTCGCGCGCTGACCACGGCGATGCTCGACCTGGCCAGCCGTGGGTACCTCAGTTTCAGACAGGAAAAGCACCTCGTCTCGTCGAAAACGGGCGTCCAGATCCAGCCCCAACCGACGACCGACCCGAATGCGCTGCGCAATCGGCGCCGGCCGCTCAGCGATGCGGAGACGTACGCCCTTGAACGGCTGCAGGCGATCGGCTACGGCACGACCGACAACTACATCGATCCCGACGATCTGCTCCAGTTCGGCGCGCACGTCGACACCTTCAACAGCAAGCTCGAGCAGCACCTAGTTGCCAAGAGCTGGTTCCGCGAATCACCGGCCAAGTCGATGCGCCGCTGGACCGGCCGCGGCATCATCGTCGCCTCGCTGGGCGTGCTCGGCTTCATTGGCGGTCAGAGCCTGCCGAGCGGAGGACTGACCGTGCTCGGCGGCAGCGTGGTGGTGGCCGGCATCGTGATGACGCTCATCGCCCGGGTGATGCCGTCCCGGACGATGCCCGGCGCGGTCATCTACGCCATGCTCGCCGCCTACCGGCGGACGCTCGAGAAGACGATGGAGCAGGCGCGCTCGATGCAACAGGTCGTCCAGGAAGCCAAGCTGGACTGGCTCGAGACGCCCGATCAGGCCGCCGTATGGGGTACCGCGCTGGGGCTGCAGCAGCAGGTGCAGGATGTCATCGAACGCAGCGCGGACGACGCCGCCGCGGGCGTGACCACGTACAACCCCTGGCTGCCGGTGTGGTACTCGGCTGGCGGCAGCTCGATCGGAGGCGGCTCATCAGGGATTGCCCCGGGCCTGTTCTCCTCGTCCGGCGTGCCTGACTTCGGCGGCATGATGTCTGCCCTCGGCAGTATCGGCAACTCGCCCAGTTCGAGCGGCAGCGGTGGCGGCGGAGGCTTCGGAGGTGGCGGCGGCGGAGGCGGCGGAGGCGGCGCCGGCGGCGGCTTCTGAGCCCGGCTAGACTGGCCGGCAATGGGCGCGGTCGAGACGATGGAGCAGTTCTTCGATCTGCTCAACACGGGCGACCGGCAATCGGCGCTGCGGTTGATGGACGAGAAGGCAGAGATGCGCGTCCACGTGCAGGGCAACTCGCGCGTGCTGCGCGGCATCGACCAGGTCGGCGGCTGGTTCCTGCGCGCCGACAAGGGCTTCAAGATGATCCCCGGCGCCGTGCGCGACACCGGGCTCAACTACGAGTGCGACCTGCTCGTCGTTCGCCCGGGAGCGCAGACGCAACACCTCGACGCCACGTTTCGGGTCGAGACCGGCAAGATCACCGCGATAAATCTCGCGCCGCGCTGACGCGGTCGCCGAGTCGCGTAACGCGCTAGGGCGCAGCGCTCGGCGAGGGCGCAGCGCTCGGCGAAGGGTGCGGAATGAAGATCACCTGGCCGGGCTCGATGTGGTTCGGGTTGGTGATCTGCGGATTGGCGGCGAGCAGCTGATCGACGCTGATCTTGAACTTGCGCGCGATCTTCAGCAGCGAGTCGCCCGGTTTGATCTTGTAGGTCTGCGGCGTCGCCTCAGGCGTCGGCTGCGGGGTGGCGGTGGCAACCGGCGTCGCCGTTGGCAATGCCGAGGCCTGCGCGCTGGCGAGCGCGCTGGGAGTAGCACTGGCCCCGACCGGAATGCTGCCGAAGGGCGTGTTCGACGGGCCGGGTGCGCCACCGCCGAGCAGACTCGCGACGAAGAACACCGCCGCAATGGCGAGGCCGATGATCACCACCACAGCCACCAGGGTCACCAGGCGCGAGGTGGGGCTTTCAGCGTGATGGCTGGACGCCTGGGCGCCGAAGCGACCGTCGATCTCCCACGACGGGACGACGTCCTCGCGGTGTGTGGGTCCGCCGTACGCGGACTGTCCGGGAGAGGACACGCCCGATGTCTTGGGAGAACGCGCGCTGGCCGTCGCTGGCCGCTCCGAGCGACCGGCCAGGAAGGCGGGAGCTGCCGGTGCCGCGGCCATCTCGTGGGCGTCCGGTGGCGGGACGGCGGGGTAGGAGGCCGCCCCGGGATCCGGCGCCACCACGGCGCCGCCGGATTCGGCCAGGTCGTCAGCGTAGACGGCGTCGGCACCCGGCATCGGCGCCGCTGCCGGTGCATCGAAGGCGCTCAGCTGCTGCTGGGGTAGCTCCTGGCCGGCCTGACCGGTGTCCTCCGGCGGCATTGCCGCGGCCGCGTCCACGTCGTCGGTAAAGGCGCCCGGCCCCGCCGCACCGGCGGCCTGCGCCGGCAGCGGGCGCGCCGCGGCGCGGGTGGCCCAATCCTGGAAGATGGGGCAAGCCGGGAAGTTGGGCGATAGGCAGTACTGCTCCTGATGAGCAATCGCGCGCGGCGCTGGCGTGGGTTCGGCATAGCAGCGGTGGCGGTAGTCGGGCTGTTCCGAGCGACGGTCGCGATCCTGTTCGAGGGCGACGAAGGGACACGCATTGGGACCCCCGCCCGCCACCGGTCCGCGCTGCTCCATTGATGGCGATTCTAGCCGGGCGGCGCGCTGCGGATTCGCTTGAGACGGCGCGTCAGGCGGCCGTTTCGAGCGCCCCTTCCCGGTCGGCGCCGATGGATTCGATCATCTCCTCGAGGGAGGCCTGCTGCTGCTCCGGGCCGGCCTGAATGACCATGCCCGCGCCGACGGTGTCGTAGGTCGTTTCGTCGATCAGGATGAAACCGCCGGTCGTGCGCGACAGCTCGTACGGGTCGAGCAGCAGCGGACCACTCGTGCGGAAGTGCACCCGGCCGATCTCGTTCAAACCGAGCTGATCGGCGTTCTGGTCGCGGTGCAGGCTGTTGACGTCGATCCGGTAGCGCAGGTTGTCGACGATCGCCTTGACCGAGCGCGTGGTGTGCTTGAGCATGTAGCGCCCACGTTCTTTCAGCGGCGCGTCGGCCATCCAGCAGACCATCGCGTCGAACTCGGCAGCCACGGTTGGCTGGTTGTGCGGCCGGCAGAGCATGTCGCCGCGCGAGATGTCGAGGTCGTCCTCGAGCAGGATGGACACCGACAATGGCGGCCCGGCCGACGGCAGCTCGCCGTCGAACGTCTCGATGCGCTTGATGCGTGAGCGCTTGCCGGACGGCAGTGCCATCACCTCGTCGCCCTTGCGGAACATGCCCGCCGCGATCTGGCCGGCATAGCCACGGTAGTCGTGGTGCTCGTCGGTCTGCGGGCGAATGATCCACTGCACCGGGAAACGCGCGTCGATCAGGTTGAGGTCGGAGCCGATGTAGACGTGCTCGAGGTGGTACAGCAGCGACGGGCCCTGGTACCAGGGCATCGACAGCGAGCGGGTGACCACGTTGTCGCCGTGTAGCGCGGAGATGGGAATGAACTGGATGTCGTGCACGTCGAGCTTCTGCGCCCAGCCGGCGAAGTCATCCTGGATGGCGTCGAAGACCTCCTCGCTGTAGCCGACGAGGTCCATCTTGTTGACCGCCACGACCAGGTGCGGGATGCCCAGCAGGGTGGAGATGAAGGCATGCCGGCGCGACTGCTCGAGGACGCCGTTGCGCGCGTCGATGAGGACGATCGCGAGGTCCGCCGTGGACGCGCCGGTAACCATGTTGCGCGTGTACTGCACGTGGCCCGGGGTGTCGGCGATGATGAACTTGCGCCGCGGCGTGGCGAAATAGCGGTAGGCCACGTCGATGGTGATGCCCTGCTCGCGCTCGGCACGCAGGCCGTCGGTCAGCAACGCCAGGTCAACCTGGTTGTAGCCGCGCCGCCGGCTGGTGCGCTCGATCGCCGCCAGCTGGTCCTCGAAGATGCCCTTCGAGTCATACAGCAGCCGGCCGATGAGCGTGCTCTTGCCGTCGTCGACCGAGCCGGCCGTCGAAAACCGAAGCAGATCCATGGCTAGAAGTAGCCCTCCCGCTTGCGGTCTTCCATCGCCGTCTCGCTGAAAGCGTCGTCAGCCCGCGTTGCGCCACGTTCGGTGATCCGCGCGGCCGCGACCTCCAGGATGATGTCGGCCAGCGTCCCGGCGCGCGAGTCGACGGCGCCGGTACAGGTCATGTCGCCGACCGTTCGATAACGCACGGTCATGCGCTGCACCGCCTCGTCCGGCTTGTTGGGCAGGAAGTCACTCGTCGACAGCCACATGCCATCGCGCCGGAACACGTCGCGCTCGTGCGAGAAGTAGATCGACGGCACCTCGACCCCCTCGCGCTCGATGTACTGCCACACGTCGAGCTCGGTCCAGTTCGAGATGGGAAAGACGCGCATGTGCTGACCGTGCCGGATGCGGCCGTTGTACAGGCTCCACAGTTCGGGTCGCTGGCTCTTGGGTTCCCACTGGCCGAACTCGTCGCGCAGCGAGAACACGCGCTCCTTGGCGCGCGCCTTCTCCTCGTCGCGCCGGGCGCCGCCAAAGACGGCGTCGAACTGGTGCTCGGCTATCGCGTCGAGCAACGTCGTCGTCTGGAGCCTGTTGCGCGACGGGTTGCCCGGCTCTTCCCTGACCCGGCCGGTGTCGATCGACTCCTGAACGGACGCCACCACAAGCTGTTCACCCAGTTCGGCGACACGCCGGTCGCGGAACTCGAGGACCTCAGGAAAGTTGTGGCCGGTATCGATGTGCATGACCGGAAATGGGAAGCGGGCCGGCCGGAAGGCCTTCTCCGCCAGCCGGAGCAGCACGATCGAGTCTTTGCCACCAGAGAACAGCAGCACCGGCCGCTCGAACTCTGCGGCAACCTCGCGCATGATGAAGACTGATTCCGATTCGAGGGCGTCGAGGTGCGTCAGGCTGGCCTGCGGCACGCGCTCAGTGCGCCCGTGAGAAGTGATCACCTAACTCTTACCCTTTGGGTGCGGAATACCACCATAATGATAGACATTGTCGAAATCGTGGGATTGGCCTTAGTATAGCCGGGTGACCGAGCAGGCCAACCCACGGGCCTCGTCTCCGGCTGCCATCGACCACGACGGGCCGGGCGAAGGTGACTCCGGCAAGAGCCGGATAGACATCCTCGGCGAGCGCTTTGGCCTCGATCACCGCGCGACTGTACTCGGCCTGGCGCTGCCGGTGGTCTGCCTGATTGCCGTGGTCGGCACGCTCGTCGTGGCACCGGTCGGCGAGCAGCCCACGATCGTGCTGGGTTCCCTGATCGCGCTGGCCGCCGGGCTGGCCGCGTCGTCCGTCGGCGTCTTTGGGGGCGTGCTCGTGCCCGGGCTGCTGCTGCTCGGCATCGACGCCCGATTTACCGCGGCGATCACCCTCTTCCTGCAGGTGCTCGTCATCCCCGTGGCGGTCGGCTCTCACTTCCGCGTCGGCAACTTCTCGCGCAAGGTCGCTGTGCCGCTCGTCGTTGGCGGTGTCATCGGCGCCTTCATCGGGCCGCTGGTCGCCGCCCTGCTACCCAAGGACCTGATCGCCCGACTGATCGCCTTCCTGATCATCGTGGTCGGCGTCATGGCGCTCACCGTCCAGCGGGTCAAGGGCTTCGGCAAGGTCCGCCCTGAGGGCGACGTCCCCACCGGACGCGTGGCGGGCATCGGCCTGACCGCCGGCTTCTCGTCCGGGTTGTCGGGAGCCGGATGGGGCCCGATCGGCATGACCCTGCTCATCCTCTCGCGGATCGATCCACGCCACGCCATCGGCTCCTCGCTCTTCGCCCGAGTCTTCATGGCGGCGTCGGCGGTCATCGCCTACGTGCTCGCCCAGACCGCACTGCAGAACGTCACGCCCGACTGGTGGCTGGTCGTGCCGCTGCTGGCCGGCTCCCTGGCGCCGATGATCCCCGGCGCGATCCTCGTGTCCCGCATCGGCCGCACCCGGGCATCAGTGCTGGTCGAGGTGGCCTCGATAGCGCTGTCGGTCCCGACACTCGTCTGGGGCCACTGAATACGGCGCCCGCGCGCTAGGCGAGGCCCAGCGCGCGCAGCACGGCCACCCCACCCGCGGCGAGCACGAGGCCGAGCAGCAGGCTGCGCCGCACGCTGACCACGACCACGCACAACAGCACCGCCAGCCACTCGACACCGACGTGCAGCGTGTGCTGCCCGGCGGCGTCGGTACCGACCATCACGTTGACTGCGGCCAGCGTCGCGAGCATCGCCGGCGCGACGAGTCGCAGGTAGTCGCGCCCAGCGGGCGCGAGGCGGTGGATGCCGGGTACGAGCAGCGGTATGGCGCGCCACGGGTAGGTGGCCGCGGCCATCAACAGGGCGAGCGGCGCGAGCAAGGTGCTCACGATGGCCGACCGGCAAACGCGCGATGCGAAGGTCTCGCGGCAAGGGCGACGAGTGGGCCGAGGATGCCACCGCCGACGATGCCCACGACCGGGTCGACGGCGACTCCCGCGAACACGCCGATCGCCGCGCCCGCGAGCGCGGCGATGAACTCGGACCGGCCGTGGATGAGAGCCAGCGCAAGGCCGGCCATCGCGGCGGGAAACATCACGTCGAGCCCGAACGAACGTGGGTCGGGAATGGCCCCGCCGATCAGCGCGCCCGCCACCGAGGCCACGTTCCAGGGCACGAACACCACCCCCAGCGCCGCCCACCAGTAGCCGGCGACGTCGGCCCGACCGATCCGGCGGAAGTGCGCGATGGTCAGGGCGAACGCCTCGTCGGTGATGAAATGGGCCATCGCTGCGCGCAACGCCCGACGCTCTCCAGAGAGATACGGCGCCAGCGCGGCGGAGTACAGGAAGTGGCGCGAGTTGATCAACGCCGTGAGCAGCGCAATCGCCAGCCAGGGCAATCCGGCGACGACATAGCCGACCGCGGCAAACTGCGAAGCGCCGGCGAACACGAGTGCGCTCATGGCACCGACCTCCATCGGCGACAGGCCGGCGGCACGCGCAGTGAGCCCATACACGAGCCCGAACCCGACGATCGACACGGTCAGCCCGAGGCCGTCGACGATCAGCCGGCGCCGGGATGCGGCCACGCTCAGCTGCTGGTGGGTCATCGCCGGATGCTATTTGTTCGACCGTCGGCCGTGCTTCAAATGGCGGTGGAACGCGGTTCAGGTCAGAATGGCATCGAACGCATTCGTGAAGTAGGAGATGCCATGTTCTCCCGATTCGTACGCGCGATCGAGCCGCGCCACACCGCCCACGCCCACTGCGACATCCCGTGCGGGGTCTACGACCCCGAGCAGGCACGCATCGAGGCCGAGTCTTGCTACAAGATCATCCAGAAGTATCACGACTCAAGTGACGACGTCTTCCGCGCGCGCTGCATCAGCGTCAAGGAGGAGCGCGCCGAGCTCGCCAAGCATCACATCGACGTGCTGTGGAGCGACTACTTCAAGCCCGAGCATGCCCAGAAGTTTCCCGACGTCCAGGACGTGTGCTGGAAGGCGGCCAAGCAGGCATCGCTGGTCAAGCGCACGGTGGACCTCGCTGAAGCCCAGAAGCTGCTCGACCTGATCGACCAGATGGCCAGGATGTGGCGCGAAACGGGCGGGCCGGAGACGACGCGGCTGCACCAGGCCGCCTAGGCAACCCACAGCTTCGGCCGGCGTGATGCGCCGGCTGTTGCGCTCGTGGCGGTCGCGCGTAGCGGTCGCCGGTCACAGCATGGAACCGAGCCTGCTGGCCGGCGACTGGCTGCTGGTCGACCCGTCGCCCGACGACGCACTTGTCGCCGGCGACGTACTGGTGGCCCACGATCCGCGGGCGCCCGGGCGGCTGCTCGTCAAGCGCTGCGCATCGACAACCGGCGGGCAGTTGATGCTGACGGGCGACCACCCCGCTCACGCGACTGACCGCATCGGCCCCGTCGAGCGGGCCGATGTCATCGGCCGGGCCTGGTTCCGCTACTGGCCGCCTGGACGGATCGGTCGCGTGCGCTGACCGGCGGCGTTTGACGAATATCATTCATGCCGCAATAATCCTCGATCGTGTCCCAACTATTAGCGGCAGATGAACAAACATCACTGGTCGAGAAGATCCTCGACGAGCTCGAGCCGCTCATCGACAAGCAGCGCCAGGCCGTCGCCCACCAGGGTTGCCTGCGCACGGTCAGCTCGACCCAGCTGCATGTCCTGTTCCTGCTCGACTGCGACGGACCATTGCCAATGAGCCGCCTGGCCGAATCGCTCGACGTGTCGCTGCCGGGCGTGACCGGCATCGTCGATCGCATGGTCGAGCACGGCCTCGTCGAACGAGCGCGCGACGATGGCGACCGGCGGCTCGTACTCGTCTCAGCCACGGAAGCCGGCCGCGCCACGGTCAAGGAGATCGACCTCGTTCGCCGGCAGCAACTGGCCGCCGTGTTGCAGCGCCTGACGCCCGACCAACTGGGGCGGGCCTGGCATACCTTCCACGACCTGCACGCCGCCCTCGCCACCCTCGCCGTCGACCAGCCGGCCGAATCAAACGACAAGGAGAACTGAACCCACGATGGAAGCCCTCCCCCCGATGCCCGACGACATCGCCACCACAGAGGCCGCCACCGCGCCGTCGATCGGGATCGATCCGCGGCAGCGCAACGAGATCCTGTTCGCCATCCTGCTCGGCCTCTTCCTGAGCGCGCTAGATCAGACCATCGTCGGCACGGCCATGCCGCGCATCCTGACCGACCTGTCGGGCATCGACCTGTACACGTGGGTGGTGACCATCTACCTGCTCACGGCAACGATCAGCGGACCGATCTACGGCAAGCTGTCCGACCAGTTCGGTCGCAAGTGGTTGCTGATGTTCGGCGTGACGATCTTCCTGATCGGGTCGGCCCTATCCGGCCTGTCGCAGAACATGCCCGAGCTGATCATCTTCCGCGGCCTGCAGGGCCTCGGCGCGGGCTCGCTATTCCCGATCTCGCTGGCCGTCATAGGTGACCTGTTCACGCCCCGTGAGCGCGGCAAGTACCAGGGTCTGTTCGGCGCCGTGTTCGGCATCTCGGCGCTGATCGGTCCGGCCCTCGGCGGCTTCCTGACCGACAACATCAGCTGGCACTGGGTCTTCTTCGTCAACCTGCCGATAGGCGCGGTCGCGCTGTACATCATCTGGCGGCTGCTGCCGGCGCACATGGGCGCCGGAGTGTCGCGCAGCATCGACTACCTGGGCGCCTTCGTCTTCACCCTGGCGCTGATCCCCATCCTGATCGGCTTGACCAACTTCCAGACCAGGGACTGGACCGACCCGTGGGTCGGCGGCCTTATCGCCGTCGGCGCGCTACTGGCGGCCGTCTTCGTATGGATCGAGTCGCGCGCCGCCGAACCGATCGTGCCGCTCGAACTGTTCCGCATCCGCAGCTACACCGCGTCGATGATCGCGGTCTTCCTGGCCAGCTTCGGCTTCTTCGCCGCGATCATCTTCCTGCCGCTGTGGTACCAGACCGTCCAGGGCGCGTCGGCAACATCGTCCGGCTACCAGCTGCTGCCGCTGCTCGCCGGCCTGATTCTGAGCTCGATCGTGTCGGGCCAGTTGGTCAGCCGCACCGGCCGTTACAAGTGGCTCATCACCGGCTCGTTGCTGGTGGTGGCGCTCGGCCTGCTGCTGATGACCAACATCCGCACCGACACGCCGGCACCAATTCTGTGGCTGTGGCAATTCATCGCCGGTGTCGGCATCGGCCCCACGATGGCCGTCTTCACGATCATCGTCCAGAACTCGGTGCCGTGGCAGAAGCTCGGCGTGGCGACCAGCAACATGACCTTCTTCCGCCAGGTTGGCGGCACGGTCGGGCTGGCCCTGGCAGGCACCATCTTCGGTTCGGCGATCCGCACCCAGGCGCCGGTCCAGGTGGCCAATCAACTGGCCGCCGCGGGTCTGTCACCGGATCAGATCCAGCAGTTCTCCGGCCAGTTGTCACTGAGCGGCCAGCAATTCGACCAGCTGACCGGCGTGGGCGACATCGGTCCGACCATCCTCGCGCAGGTACCGCAGCAGTTCCAGGACATGGTCAGGCCGCTGATCCCGGCCATCGAACGCGGCATCCATGATGCGTTCTCGCTGGGCATCGCCGACACGATGTGGCTCGGCGTCGGCGCGGCGCTGCTGGCAGTCCTCGCCGCGCTCGCGCTGCACGAGGTGCCGCTGCGCAAGACGGTCCAGGCCGAAAGTCCGTACGCCCGCCAGCAGCCGGCGGAGGCGGCACCCGCAGCCGAGTAGTCAGGCCAGGAACACCTCGCCCAGCAGGCGGACCATATCGAGGTCGCGCGGCAGGAAGCTCTGCAGCATCAGCCGCTCGGCCCCGGCCGACTCGAACTCGGCCACCCGCCGGAGCGCCTCGGTGGGGGTGCCCATTATCCAGCGGGCGCGCCGCTCGGCTAGCCACTCCTTGGATTCGCTACGGCTGCGACCGAGCATCGCCAGCAGCGCCGTGGTGCGTCGCTCGACGTCAGCGTGGTCTTTGCCGACGAGTACGCCGGTCATGACCGAGTAGGTCAGTGAGGCGGGATCTCGGCCGGCCGCGCGGCAGGCCGCGCGTATTCGTTCGTAGGCGCCGCGCGCGTCGGCCGGGTTGGCCGAGCTGAAGTTGAACTCGTCCGCGTAGCGCGCGACGAGGCGGGCCATGCGCGGCCCACCGCTACCGCCGACGATGATGTTCGGGTGCTCGCGACCGGGCGGCGCCGGAACCGGCCGCGCCCGAAAGCGTGCATCGGCGACCTGCCAGTGGCGCCCGGCGAAATTCCAGCCGTCCGGCTGCGTCCACAGCCCGCTCACGATCGCCAGCTGCTCCTCGAGCATCTCGAAGCGCTCGCCGAGCGGCGGAAAGGCGAGGCCGTATTGGCGGTGCTCGAGCTCATTCCAGCCTGCTCCGAGTCCCAACTCGACGCGCCCGCCGCTCATCTCGGCCACCGTGGCCACGACCTTGGCCAGGTTGCCCGGGGGCCGGAACGTCACCGGCGAGACGAGCACGCCGAGCTTGATGCGCTGCGTATCGCGCGCCAGGCCGGCCAGCGTTGTCCAGGCGTCGGTGGTCGGCTGGGCGGCCGGCACCGGGAAACTGGCGTAATGATCGGAACGAAAGAACGCTTCGAAGCCGGCCCGTTCGGCGGCCTGCGCCAGGGCCAGGATTTCGTCGTAACTGAGCCCCTGCTGGGGCTCGCTCATGAGCGCCAAACGCATCGCGCTCACATGGTCACACGGATGGCGCGTCCTGACCGGCCGGTGGCGCCGGCGGTGGCGGCCCCCAGCTCGGCGCCTTGCGCGGCCGCGCAGAACGGCGAGCCTCCCACCAGCGCCAGATGCGCAGCGCGACGTAGAGCACGATGAGCACCGGCACGATGACCGGCAGGGCCACGACGAACAACCAGATCAACGCGCTCGCCCCAAGTTGTGCGATGCGTACCAGCGTGGCCAGCGCCGCGTCCACCTCGTGGCCCAGGTCCCAGCCACCCGACGCGACGGTTGTCTCCGGCACCGGCACGGCGAACGTCACCGTGAGCGTGCCCATGGCCGCCTGGTTGGCGAGATGATCGCGCTGGGCGGTCATGCTCTCGATGTCGCCCTGGACCGATGTCAGCTCATCCTGGACCTTGAGCACGTCGGCAATGGTCGTGGCGCGCTGCATGATCGCCTGCAACGCCGTCTCGCTTGAGCGCAGGTTGGCGATGCGCGCATCGAGGTCGATCACCTGCGCGGTCACGTCGTCCGACTGGGTGTTGAGCGACACGACTCGCTGGCCGATGCCGCGCAACCCGGCCACCGCGTCCGACCAACGTTCGGCAGGAATGCGGTAGGTGACCGACGCCCGCGCGTTGTCGCCGGAGTTCGACTGCTGTGACGATTCGACATGGCCGCCGAGACCGTTGATGAGCGTGGAGGCCTGATCGACGCTGGCCTGCAGGTCGGTGACCTCGAGCTCCATCGTGCCGGTGTAGATGACCAGTGGCTGGTCGGCCAGTTGCTGATTGTTCGAGTTACCCTGCGCCGGCGCCGCTGTCGCGGGCGCAGGAATCGCGCCCGAGTCATCTACGGGGTTCCCCACGGTACTCAGCGCGGCACCGGAGCTGCACGCGACCAGTGCCCAGGCGCACAGAGCGATGACGGCGGCCAGCGGGCCCAGATGACGGTGCATCGACAGCCTCCTTCGCTGGGCAGACAGGCTCTCAGCGACTTCAAAGCGGATTCTTATGACGCGGCCCACCCGTCGTGGAGTTCCAGAGGGGCTGGCTACCATGGGCCAATGGTCACCAAGGTGATGCCGACGCCACGCGGCCTGGTGGCGCTCGGCAGCGCCGATGCCCCTTTCGAAGAGATCGGCACGGTGGCCGACCTGCCGACCGGCACGATGCGCCGATTCAGCCACGGTGAACTGGACCTGCTGGTTGCTCACACGCCGGCGGGCATCTGCGTGACCGACGACCGCTGTCCGCACATGGCGGCGCCGTTGTCACTCGGCTCGCTCGACGGCTGCATCGTTGGCTGCCCGCTGCACAGCGGCCGCTTCGACCTGGCGGCCGGTGGCGTCGTCCAGTTCCCGACCACCGGCGGACTCGATGCCGAGGGCGGCTATCACCCTCCGTGGACGCCCGCCAATGCATCAGCCCGGCCTGAACCGACAGACCTCAAGGCGCGCGCCCGCGCGGCCACGCGCATCCGCCGGCTGCGCTACTACCCAATACGAATCCGCGACGGTTTGATCGAGGCGCGCCTACCGCGACTCGACCTGGAGGGCGCCAGCGACTAGAGTTAGGCAGGCCGGGCTGATCCGCTGAAGCCGTGAACTCGGTGGGAAGCCATAGGGGGTATCCGCGTGTGGACCTGCGCACGACGCGAACGATTCGCAGCGCAATCGAAATCCGCGCGCCGCTCGAAGTCGTGTGGCGCATATTGACCGACTTTGCCACGTATCCGGAGTGGAATCCGCACGTTCGGCGCGTGCTTGGCACACCCGCGCCCGGCGCGCGCCTGGCGATCGAGAGCCGGCCACCGGGCGGACGATCGGTCGTAATGCGGCCGGTCGTCGTCACCTGGCGGCCACCGTACGAGCTGCGCTGGCGAGGCACATTCCTGGGTCGCCGGCTGTTCAGCGGCGAGCACGGCTTCCGGCTGGAGGACACAGGCCCGGACCGCGTCCGTTTCGTCCAGGACGAGACCTTTCGCGGGCTGCTCGTGCCGCTCTACGCAGCGTTCCGGCTGGCCGGGACGCGGCGCGGCTTCGAACAGGTCAACGAAACACTGCGCGAACGAGCCGAAAGCGAGGCCACCAGGTAGTGCCGACGCACGCGCGGGCCCGGGTCCGCAACGAGCCGCACCGATCACAACTGGCGTGCTCCCAACGCCGCGATGACCGATGGTCCCGGTCGGTCCACCCCCATCCGCACATCGACAGGTCGTGATGACCCGCGTAGCGTCAGGCACATGAGAGGATTTCGCGTTGCGGCGTGGGCAGTTGTGGTCGCGCTGGTTGCCGGTACGCTTGTCGTGGCAACGCCGGTGTTTGCCAGGGCCCCGAATCCTGCGGCGATATGCTCCGCCGACCAGCTGCCGACGCAGTGGACAGACGACCTGCACCCGCCCACAACGATCCGTGTCCGGCGTTCGAAGGGACCAGATGCGGGCTCCGTCGAGACCGTCAACTTCTGGGACTATGTCGCCACCGTGCTGCGCACCGAGTACGCGACGGGTGCTAACAAGCCACCGGTGTGGATGCGCATCGGCGCGCTGACCGTCAAGCAGTACGCGTGGTACTACACCATCCACTGGCGGGGCGGCCGCGTCACCGTGACCAACCCTGACGGCAGCACCACGGTGGAGTGCTACGACGTCCAGGACAACACCAACGACCAGATCTACCGCCCCGAAAAGTGGAATGCCGGCACCTCGTCTTGGGTGCCCACGAACGTTCCGACGCTCGCCAATTACAGGGCCATGGCCGAGACGTGGAACATCAGCCTGCGCAAGTGGATAACCAAGAAGAACCTGAGCAGGCTGTTCCTTTCCGGCTATAGGTCGGGCAGGCAGAAGCCGTGTGGCACCGATTCGCGCGGCTTCAAGATTTACCAGAAGAGCCTGCGCGATTGTGGCCTCAAGGACCTCACCCTCGAGGAGACGATCCGCCAATACTTCGAGCCCAAGCTACTGATGGTCAATGCTCGCAGCCATGACGTGCTCGCGGACGACGGGGCATGGATGGGCGACTTCGGCCTGCTGACACCTTTGGGCGGCGGCGGCACTCAATGGCGCCTTTATCCGGGCACCGACAACGGCTTCGCCGATCCAGCCGTGGGCACGTTCAGCCAGTCGATCGTGGGCTACGGCGTGGGCAACGTCGACAGCCCGGCCGGCGACGTCGATCAGACTGGCAACTACACGCTGCCGGAAACCTCCGATCCCAACCTGCTAGCCGACCTGGTAATGCTTTCGGCCGACGCCAAGCTCCTGGTGGCGCACGCCAACGGTGATCTCGCCACCGCCTACGACGCGCCAATCGCCACCGACATCAGCGGCGGCGGCGTCGACGGCCTGGTAGTCGGCGACTTCAACGGCGACCTGCTGGCCGACGCCGGCCTGCTGCGGACGATTGCTCCCGGCACCGTCACGCTGTCGGTGATGCTGAGTCACGGTGACGGCACGTTCTCGGCCGAATCGACCTGGTGGAGCGGCCCGCTGGATCTGACCGCGGCCGACGTCTTCGTTGCCGCCGCCGACGTCAACGGCGACGGCAAGGCCGATCTCGTCATGCGCGATGCCAATGATCCGACCGGTACCTACTACGCCGCGCTGTCGCCGGCCAGTTGCTCACCAATCGGGCCGTGGGGCCCATGCTCACCGGACGCGATCGGTCCGGCCGGCTTGGCGGACGCCACGCCGATGCTGGAGACCGCCTGGGCAGCCAGCGACGTCAAGAACGTCATCGGCGACTTCGACCGCGACGGGCGCGACGACGTGATCGCGGTCGTCAACGACGGCAACGGCGGCATCAACATCTACGGTATGAGGAGCCAGCCCGATGGCACGCTCGCCAATCCGCTGTTGCTCGCGCAGATGGGCTCGGTGCCGTGGAGCGGCTTGGGCGTCGCCGCCCTTGACATCAACGCAGACGGCATGGCCGACCTGGCGCTGGTCCAGAAGGACGGGTCGATGACCAAGGTGCAATGGCTGCAGACGAGCGAGAAGAGCAAGACCAGCGCGGCCAAGATGACCGCCACTCAGGTCTATCACGACGCCAATCTCACTTGGAGTCAGTCGATCCAGCCCTACTGACGACGCGAGGCTGAGGGCTGCCCATCAGTGGCTGGACTCCAGCCAGCCGGCTTCGTCGAGTCCAACGGATAACACATCGCCCGAGCGCACCAGCGGCAACAACAGCAGCCGCTGGTCGGCCAGCAACCGCTCCATCAGTTGGTCGTCATCGAGACGGAGATAGCCCATGCCAGCGTCACGGTAGGCGCGCGACTCACGGTCGACCAGTGCGGCCGGCGTAAAGCGTGCGGCGAAGCGGCGCAGTTCGGCCGGCGCGATGGCGCGCTGAGCAAGATCGACAAAGGAAACCTGGACGCGCCGCTCGCGAAAGAAGCGGAGCGCCTTCTGCGTGGCGCGCGACTCCCGCCGGCCGAAAACCTGGACGGTCAGTATCGACTGGCGGTCAGGCGCTGGCGCGCCGGCGGCCGCGCCGCGACTTGCGGTCAGGCGTGGCCAGGCCCACCAGCCAGCCCTTGTCCGACTTGCGTACGACGATGTCCTTGCCTGTTGCCTCGGCCGCCTTCATCAGGCGCTGGCGGACCGTCAGCGGCTTCTCGTCAGCCTCCAGCCGCACCTCGAAAACAGACGCCCGATCGGTCACCCGCGACAGCATGCGTTCGAACTGCTTCTGCTGCGCCAGGCGCGCGAGCGCCTTGGGGCTGAGCTCACGCGTGGCTTGACGGCCGGATGTCTTGGGCTTGTCCAGCATTTCCACGTCTACTTGTCGAATCTTGACCATTACTTGCTTCCCTTCTGCAACGCCGCAATGCGTTATAGCGTCAAATTTGAGACGGTTGTCGAGTGTAAACGCCATTATCAACGATGACTACAAGGAGCGTGTTCAAGATGAAGATCGGCGTGATCGTGCCACAGGGCTGGACTGGCGAATACAAGAGCTGGTCGCCGGCCGACGCATGGGCGCGAACGCGCGCTATTGCTGGCCAAGCGGAAGCGCTAGGTTTCGAGTCACTGTGGGTCTTCGACCATTTCCACACGGTGCCGCGCCCAACGCTCGAAATCACGTTCGAATCCTTCAGCACGCTCGCGGCGCTCATTCCCGTGACGGGCCGAGTCCGCCTCGGTCACGTGGTGCTGTGCTCCGCGTATCGCAATCCAGCGCTCACGACCAAGATGATTTCTTCGCTCGACGTGATGAGCGAAGGACGGATGGAATTCGGCGTTGGCGCCGGATGGAAACGCGACGAGTGGCTCGCCTACGGCTACGGCTTTCCGCCGGCGCGCCAAAGGCTGGCGATGCTGCGCGACCAACTCGAGGTGGCGCACGCGATGATGACTCAAGATCACGCCACGTACCGCGGCGAACACGCGCACGTGGAAGGTGCTATCAACCAACCACGTCCGCTGCAGCAGCCGCACGTTCCGATCATGGTCGGCGGCAACGGACCGAATGTCACCTGGCGACTTGCGGCGCGTTACGCCGATGAGCTCAACCTGGACGGGATGACGCCCGACGAGGTGCGCGAGGCGCTGCCGCTCATTCGCAGCCGGTGCACGGAAATCGGCCGCGACCCGGCCTCCCTGCGACTGTCCGTCCACGTTTGGTGGGAGCAGCTGGCGGGGGCGGGCGCGCAGCGCTCTGAACTTGTCGCCGGCTACGCCGCGCTCGGCGTCGACCGGCTGATTGGGCTGGTGCGCGAGTCGGTCGACAGTGATGACGCGCTGGCGCAGTGGGCGGCCGACGCCCGCGCCGGCGGCGCTGAACTATTCGACACGACCGCCTTGGCCTGACGCGGCGCCCGCGTTCAGATGGTTACAGACGCGCCCGGGCCTGACCAGCGAGCGGTGGCCAGCGCCGCTTCGACCGACCGGAAGAGAGCGTCCGGCGGCTCACCCTCGCGAAAGGCGACACAGCCAGCAGACATGGAAACGACGATCGGTTCGCCGCGTGCGTCGCGCAACCGGAACTCGCGCGCCTGACGGCGGATCTGCGCGGCGGCCTGGGAGGCAATGTCCGCGGTGCCTCCGTAAAGCACGACGAGGAACGAATCGGGGCCCACACGGGCGATGATGTCGCTGGCCCGGAAGCGCTGGCGCAGCAGCGTGGCCGCAGCGCGCAGAACCTGATCCCCGGCCGGGCGCCCGTGGCGCTGATTGAGGCTGGCGAAGCTATCGATGTCGAACAGGATCATCGACAGTGGCGGCCGCTGGGCAGGCTCGGAGCGGCGCCGCAGTGCAAGTAGCTGCTCAAGCGCAGAGTCGAGATATGAGCGGTTGTACAGGCCGGTGGTCGTGTCGTGGGTCGTGCCGTCGGCCTGTCCATTGCGCGACAGCCAAGCCGCAACGGCGAGCGTGGCAATTGGGGCGGCGCGGGCCATGGCATGCTCGTCTTCGGCGGTGAACTGCCGCGCAACGTTGGCGCGCGCCATGGTCAACGACGCGACGACACGGCCCTGTTGCAGGCACGGCACTGCGATGACTGCTCCGCGGCCGGGTTCGTCGGACTCGCGGCGGGCGATCAGGCGCGCCGTCCGGTGGGCCAGCGCACGGCGCTCGGGCGCTGCCGAGACCATCTGTCGTTCGCGGATCGCCTGTCCCGTGATGCCGGTGCCTGGCAGGACCTCGATACCCACCGCCGAGCCGGCGCTGCCGTATACGGCACGCACGAAGTGACGGCCCGTTCGCGGCTCGAGGATGGTCACCACGCCCATGTCGGCGTCGACCAGCTGAACGGCGCCATTGATCAACGCGTCGGGCAGGGCGTCCTCGGGCTGCGCCGTCAGGGCGCCAGTGAATGCCGCAATGCGATCATCCATGGCTGATTGACGCGCGGCAGCCGTTCGGAAACCATCGGCCCGATCCCGCAGCGCGCTGGTCAGCCAGACGGCCACAGCTCCGGCCGCGAGCGTTAGCAGGACGCGCTCTGAGGTCCCCGGCGCGCCGCTCCAGACAGGCTGGCCGTAGTAGATCACCGCCCAGGTCACGCCCGCCAAGACGGTCAGCAGGCCGCCGGCCAGGCCGGCCAGGAGCGCACCGACGATAGCGATCGGTGCCACGAGCGCGGGCGGGCCGAAGCCCGCCGGTTGACCTGCCGCGGCGAGCATGCCGGCCACGGCCAGGATCAGGCCGGGGCCGGCAAGGGCGCGTAGCGACGCGGTCAGGGGCACGACCGATCCGCGCCGCTGTACGCCGTTGTCTGGCACTTCGGCCAGCGGAGGTGCGGTCACGTGAGGAGAGTGACCTTCTGCACGGGCCGCGACTAGGGAACGGAGGTCCTAGCCCATAGACTGGGGCCCCATGCCGCGAACCCCGGACGCCTCGACCGTCATCGAGTTGCGCAGCGGAACCGATCCCCTGTTGACCATGCGCCAGCTGTGGCTGGGCCCGCTCGACCGGCAGATGCAGCTGGGGCACAACACTCTCTCGCGGGCGGCACGAACGCCGGCCGGTCCGGCCACGCTCGAGCTGCACGTGGCCGGCCGGCGCGTCGAGGCACAGGCGTGGGGATCCGGCGCTGGCCACTTGCTCGGTCTGCTGCCAGGCCTGATGGGCGAGCTCGACGACCCCTCAGCGCTGCGGCCGCGCCACCCGATCGTCGCCCAGCTGCTGCACCGGCTGCCGGGCCTGCGCATGACTCGCGGCACGTCGGTGATGGAGACACTCGTGCCGGCCATCGTCGGTCAGAAGGTCACCTCGTTCGAGGCGCGCCGGGCCTACGCCGCGCTGGTGATGCGTTATGGCGAGGCAGCGCCCGGACCGTTTGGCCTGCTGCTACCACCAGCGCCCGAACTGCTTGCCCGGCTGCCGTACTGGGCTTACCACCCGCTAGGCATCGAGCGTCGTCGTGCCGACGCCATCCGCGCAGCCGGATCGGCCGCCGAGCGTCTCGAGGAAGCTGCCCGTATGTCACCTGGCCGGGCCGTCGCTCGTCTGCTGGCGCTGCCGGGCATCGGCCCCTGGACGGCCGCTGAAACGCTGCGCCTGGTGCTCGGCGACCCCGACGCGGTAAGCGTGGGCGACTTCAACCTGCCACGGCTCGTTTGTTCGGTACTCGCCGGCGAGTCGGACGGTGACGACGAACGCATGCTCGAGTTGCTGTCGCCATACGCCGGGCAGCGAGCGCGGGTGGTTCTGCTGATCGAGAATTCGGGCCTCCGTCCGCCGCGTCACGCGCCACGACCGACCGTCCGCTCCATCGCCACGATGTGACGCGCGCGCGGCGCGCCTGAGCGACCGCGTTTGCAGTGCAACAATCGTGGTATGTCGGGTAACTACCGCGGTTCGCGCCGCCAGGGTGTCGTCTACGGCCCCGTGCCGTCGCGTGGTGGCAGGCGCGGCATGACGCTGCTCGCCTCGTTGATGGGCGTGGTCGTGGTGCTCTTCGCCTTCGGCCTGCTCGCGCTCGGTGCCTTCGCGCTGATCGGCGGCGGGATCGGTGGCTCACCGTCGGCGCCCGCGAGCGCGGCAGCGCTGACCAGCCCGTCGCCCACGCCTAGCGCGGATGCCTCCCGGCCGGCCGACACGTCGCCACCGGCATCGGTCATCCCCACCGCGCCCAGCTCGCCAACCGACGCTCCCGCCACCAGCGCGCCGCCGACGGGCACGCCCGGGCCGACCTTCACGCCGGTCGTCAACGAGGGCCCGGGCTGGATCACCTTCGGCACCACCGTCAATCACAGCCTGCACGTGACCGACCCTCGGGCAACATTCAGCGCGGCTGAACCGCGAATCGTCTGGAGCGCCCACCTGAGCAGTCCGGCCAATGGCACCGACCTGAGTGTCCTCATCTTCAAGCTCGACGCCAGCGCATCGGGCGGTGAGAAGAAACTCTGGGACACACCGGTCCATCTGAACGTGACCGATGCAGCGATCTTCCAGAGCTACCTGCGGACGCGGGCACTTTCTGGCCCGGGCGTGTACGAGGTGCGTTACGTGCGTGGTGCGGAAATCCTGGCGCACGGCTTCTTCGAACTCACCGGCTGAAACGGCCGGTTGGTGAGGCTATGCTTGAACTCCGGAGGGAAGCCTGATGTCGGAATTTGGTGCGCAACCAAGAGCCCCGCGCTGGCTCGTCGGGGTATTTGCCGCGCTGCTCGTCAGCCTCGTCGTCGCCTGCGGTGGTACGGCGGAGTCGCCGCTGCCCAGCCAGTCACTCGCCCTGTACAGCCCTTCGCCACCACCATCGGCCGGTTCCTCGGCTTCGGGCATACCGACTCCAACGGCCACGGGGACCGGAAGTTGGCCGCCCGGCTGGGACGTCGCCTTCTGCGCGATGTTCGACAACGCGGTCGACGCACAGCAACTGATCGTCGATATCGAGCGCGCCATCGGCTCGGGTGCCCAGCGTGACGCGAAGGGTCTCGCCCGCAACATGCACGACAGCGCCACCCAGGCTACGCAGCTGCTAGCGCAGGTGCCGCAGTGGAACGTAGGCAGCGACGCGGTGACGGAGATCGGCAAGTTAATGGACTACGCCACGCGCGCCGCAGACAACTACACCAAGTACTTCACCAAGGGCACGTCCGCGGCCCTGCGCCAGGCGCGCGCCCTGCGCCGGCAGGATGCCGCGGATGCGCCCAAGGCCAACCAGGATCTGGCCAAGCTGACTGAGTCTGGGCTGGCCTGCCCGAACAACGGGCTGCAACTCGAATCGCCCTAGCTACCAGCTACCATCGGCCGACCGTGCCAATGCCGCCGCGCGGGTCGAGCGCGATCCGTACCTTCCTGTTCACCGACATCGAGGGCTCGACGCGATTGCTGCAGCGTATGGCGGAGCGCTATGCGACCGTGCTGGCCGAACATCGGGACCTGATCGGGTCCGCCGTCGACCAGCACGGCGGGCGAGTCTTCGGGTCGGAGGGCGACGCGCTCTTCTGCGTGTTCGAGACGGCCAGCGGCGCGCTGTCGGCCGCCGCGCAGGCGCAGCTGGCGCTGGCCGCTCACGAGTGGCCCGCCGACGGCGAGGTTCGCGTGCGCATGGCCGTGCACAGCGGCGAGGCACTCGCCGTCGATGGTGATTTCGTCGGCCTCGCCCTGCACCAGGTGGCGCGCATCACCAGTGCCGGCCATGGCGGCCAGGTGCTCGTGTCGGAGGCAACCCGAAGGTTGCTACCGGCACTGCCGGCCGAGCTCGGCCTGCGCGACCTGGGCGAGCGGCGGTTGAAGGACCTGGCGTCGCCGGAGCGCATCTACCAGCTGACCGGCAGTGGGCTGATGGAGCGCTTTCCTCCGCTGCGCACGCTCGACACGAAGCCCAACAACCTGCCCGTCCAGCTGACCAGCTTTGTCGGCCGCGCCGAGCTCGCCGCTGCCCGCCGGGCCCTGGCGGACACGCGCCTGCTGACACTGACCGGCCCTGGCGGTACGGGCAAGACCCGGCTCGCCCTGCAGCTTGCCGGCACAGCCAGCGACGCGTTCGACGACGGCGTCTTCTTCGTCAACCTCGACGCGGTCCAGGAGGCCGCGCTGGTTGGATCGGCCATCGCCTCGGCGCTCGGCCTCAACGTCGCCGGCACGATCGCGCCGACAGACGCCGTGGTCGAGTACGTGCGCGACCGGCACATGCTGCTGGTACTCGACAACTTCGAGCAGGTGGCCGACGCGGCGCCTGACGTGGCTCGCATGCTGCGCGAGGCGCCCCAGCTCAACATGGTCGTGACCACGCGCGTGCCGCTGCACGTCTACGGCGAGCAGGAGTTCCCGGTGCCGCCACTCGGCCTGCCGCCCGATTCGGCAGCACCGCTCGACGCGGCGACGGCAGGCCGCTACGAGGCCGTCCAATTGTTTGTGGAGCGGGCGATGGCCGTCCAGCCAGCGTTCAGGCTGACCGACGAGACCGCGCCGCAGATCGTCGATATCGTTCGCCGACTTGACGGCTTGCCACTGGCCATCGAGCTGGCCGCAGCGCGCACCCGAGCGCTGCCCGTAGCAGCGATCCACGCGCGGATCGACCAGCACCTGAACCTGCTCACCGGCGGCGCCCGCGACCTGCCCGGCAGGCAGCAGACCCTGCGCGGCGCGATCGAATGGAGCTACGACCTGCTCGACGAGACCGATCGACGGCTGTTCAGCCGCTTCTCGGTACATGCCGGCGGCGCCTTTCTGACGCAGGCCGACGCTGTGTGCGGACCTTCGACCGAGCTCGGCGAGGACGTGCTCGACGGGTTGTCGTCGCTGACCGACAAGAGCCTGGTACGAGCCAACCTGAGCGCTGACGAGGATCCGCGCTTCGCGATGCTGGCCACGATCCGCGACTACGCGCACGAACAGCTGGCGATCAGCCCTGACGCCGACCCGATCGGGCAGCGCCATGCCGACGTCTACCTGGCGTTGATTGAGAGCGTCAGCGATCGCCTGCTGGGGGTCGAGGGCAGGCAGCTGACGGATCGGTTGGAGCTCGATCAGGACAACCTGCGCACGGCACTGGACTGGTTCGTTCGCCATGACCAGATCGAATGCGCCCTTCGCTTCGTCGTCGCGGTGTGGCGCTTCTGGCAGGTGCGCGGCCATCTTGACGAGGCGCGCAGGCGGGTCGACGAGATCGTTGCGCTGCCGGGCGTGAGCGATCAACCGGCGGCCCTGCTGGCCAGCGCGTATGGCGCCGCCGGCGGCATCGCCTACTGGCGGGGCGATTCCGCCGCAGCCTACGATCACTACAAGCTCGCCCTTGAGGCGGCCCAACGCAGTGGCGACAAACCGCTCATCGCCGAGGCGACCTACAACCGCGGGTTCGCCGCGGTTCGCGTCGAGCGACCGAACGATGAGCTGTGGGCAGCGGGTCGTCCGTGGCTTGAACAGAGTCTGGAGCTCTACCGCGAGCTCGGTGATGACGCTCACCAGGCTGATGCCATCTGGGGTCTGGGTATATCTCTCGCTGCAGCCGGCGCGGACCGGCAGGAGACCATCGCCGTCGGGGAGCAGGCGCTCGAGATCTTTCGCCGCCTCAAGGATCCATTCCGGACCGGCTGGGGAACGTACATGGTGGGCACGCTGCGCATCCGTGACGACCCGCCCGAGGTCGTGATCCCATACCTGCGCGAGGGCCTCGAGATCTTCTCTGCCTCGCGCGACCAAACGGGGATTCAGTTGCTCCTCGCGGCCTTCGCCTTCCTGGCCCAGCGCAACGCGCGGCCCAGGCGCGCGTACCGCCTGTGGGGTGCAGTCGACAAGCTGCGCTCGGTCACCGGTGCCGGATTGATGGACTCGCCGCTCAGGTTCCTCGACTTCGAGCGGATCGCACGCCCGGCAGACCCCGACCTGGCCCAAGAGTGGGATGAGGGCGTCCGGCTGTCGACCGAGGAAGCGGTCGCCTATGCGCTCGCGGATGAGGACGCGGCCGGCGCGGCGGCGGAAACTCGCCGATAACTACCGCATAAGCGGCCGGCAACCGCCGGTCGTCACGATGGCCGGATGAAGAACCAGCCACGAGGGCGGCAGCGCTCGACTGCCCCTGTTGCGCGCAGCCACATCGTCGCTCCTTCGCGAGCTGAGGTATGCCGGGCAGTGGAGAGCCTGTCGGACGACTTGCCCTGGGCGGAAATGCGGGCGGGCCTGGCGCCGGTCTTCGTTCGCCGCCGGCCGCTGCCGCCCGGCACGCCGCCGCCGGTCACCGTGCGCCTGCCGCCCGGGCTCGAGGTGAGCCTTGGCGTCGACATCGGGCCGGCTTTCCTGTATGTCGGCTCGCCGCTGCTCGAGACGTGGGGCGTCACTCTGGACGAGGCGCTCGAAGTCGCTATGACCAACCTGCGCGTGTCGGCACGCGCGGAGCGGTATGTCGAGTTGGAGTACGCCGTGTGCGATGACGTGCCGCTGTGGGCGTACCAGTCGCGTAACGGCCTGGCGTCCGGCCTGCTGCTGCTCGAGGATGAGTTGCTCCAGCGGTACGGCGACGAACCGCGCCTGCTCATCGCGCCGATGCGCAACCTCCTGCTGGCCGCGCCATTCGATGCCGATCGCGAGTTCGTCGCCTGGCTGCGCGACGAGATCTCGTTCGAGGACCCGAACGGGCTGGACCTGCCCATCTTCGCGCTCGTCGACGGCCGCCTGTCGATCGATCGTCGCTCGATCGAATTGCGTCAGCGACTGCTCAATTGAGGTAGCAGCGGAAGTTCAGTGCGTCGGCTGACGCACGTCCTCGCCGGGAATGCCAAGTTCGGAGAGGGCGGCCGAAAAGCCGGGCACGTCGGCCACGGTCACATACAGCGCCGGCGGGCGCAACGGCCCGAAGCTGACTGGTTCGCGAAAGTCAAGACGAACGCCACCGTCACGGACGCCGTCAAAGCTGATGTCGCCGCCGCGCACGCTGCGCCGAACCCCGATGGCGGTGATCCACGGCCACGGCCCTTCGGCCTGCCAGCGGACGATGTTGGTCACCGCCGTTGTAATGCGAAAGAACCCGAAATGGGCATCGAGCTCGTCGTCGAGGTCGACGTAGCTGTTGCCCGGCGTTGCGCCGAACAAGAGCAACAGCACCCGCGATTTCGAGCCGAGCGCTATCGGAAACCGCTTCACGCCTGCCCGCGGCCCATTGTCGATTCACTCCTGATCAACTCGAGCAGCCCGTCTGGGTAGAGCGGGGCATCGGTGTCCGCGGGTGAGAGCCAAGCGACTTGCCAATCTTCACCCTGGACCCGCAACTCCCCAACCGGAGGGTTGACGAACCGGCCCTCGAACACGTCGACCACTTCCCAGCCGGGTTTGCCCTCATACACGAACCGGTTGTCGATCTCGCCGAGATGGCCCAGCAACTCGACCTCCTGGCCAAGTTCCTCAAGCAGCTCGCGGACGACTGCCTGCGCGGCCGTCTCACCCGCTTCTATCTCGCCGCCGAGCGGCCGATAGAAGCGCTGTTGCTTGATTCGGTCGTACGCCTGGCCGACGAGGACCGATCCATTCCGCCAGATGAGGCAGATGGCAATACGGCGAGGTTTGGCAGGCGTGGGGGCCAACGTCATACCCGGACGATAGGCGAAGAACCCTTACTCGATCACGATGATGTCGCGCTCGGCGCACATCTCCTTGAGGATCTTCGGCCAGACAGTCACGCTGACCTCGCCCAGGTGTGCCTTCTTGAGCAACAGCATCTGGGTGCGCGACTGGCCGATGCCGCCGCCGATGGAGAGCGGCAGCTCGCCGCTGACGATGCCCCTGTGATACGGCAGCGTCAACCAATCGAGCTGGCCGGTGATCTCGAGCTGCTGGCGCAGTGTTTCGGCGTTGACGCGGATGCCCATCGAGGTCAGCTCATGGCGGCGCTTGGTGACCGGGTTCCAGACCAGGATGTCGCCGTTCAGGCCGTGCATCGGCCGTCCCTCGTCGGAGGTCGTCTCGGTGACCCAGTCGTCGTAGTCGGCGGCGCGCATCTCATGCGGATAGCCATCGGCCAGCTTCCAGCCGATGCCGATGATGAAGACCGCCGGGTACTCCTGCAGGATGAGCGTCTCGCGCTGCTTGCGCGGCAGGTCGGGATAGCGCGCCAGCAGGTCCTCGGCGTGCATGAATACGATCTCTTCGGGCAAATCGGGATAGCGGTCGGTGCTCAGCTGCGGGAAAAGCTCATGGGCACGCGCCTCGGCCCCACGCAGCACGCGCCAGATCGCGCGCACCGTCTGCTTCAGGTATTCGAGATTGCGCTCGTCGGGGCTGATGGTGCGCTCCCAGTCCCACTGGTCGACGTAGACGCTGTGATCGTGGTCGAGGAAGTAGTCCTTGCGCACCGCACGCATGTCCGTGCACAGCCCTTCGCCGGCGGCCATGCCGAACTGCTTCAGCGCGACCCTCTTCCACTTGGTCGCCGCCTGCACCACCTGCGCGTCGATCGGGTGCTGATCGTGGTCGTTGCTGATGTGGAACTCGATGGGCGTGCGCGACCCGTCACGGTCGAGCATGTCGTTGACGCCCGATTCGACATCGACGATCAGCGGCACCTGGACGCGAATGAGGTTCAGCTCGCGGCACAGGTTCTGTTCGATGTAGTCCTTGACGGCGTAGATCGCGAGCTGCGTCTCGCGTGGATCGAGGATCGAGTGGTAGTCGGTCGGTAGGACCTTGGCCAGCTCGTCGTAGGAACCGATACCCGGCCCGGCAAGGTCGGCGACCTTGCCGGCCACATCCGGCGTCATGGTTGCGCTCATCAATCCGTCCTCTCGGTGCGGCGCCGGAACAAGCGGCGCGCTTTCGGATCGATGGTTCGCCGCTCTCCTTCGCCGGGCAAGAGCCAAACGGCTCAACGACGGACCGGGCTGACTGACACCAAGTTGGCGGCTTGACCCGCCCGGCTGCTACTCGATGCCGGCCTGTGTCTGCTTCGGCTCGCGCAGGAGCTGGTAGACGATGATTGCGCTGAATGTCGCGGTGGCGATGCCACCCAGCGAGAAATTGCCGAAATTCAAGATGAGGTTGCCGGCGCCCATCGTCAGCGCGACGCCGGCGGTGATCAGGTTGCGGCTGTTCGAGAAGTCGACCTTGTTCTGGACCCAGATGCGCGCACCGGTCGCAGCAATGAGGCCGAACAGAACGATGGCCAGGCCGCCTATGACTGGCACCGGAATGGTGCCAATCAGCGCGCCGAACTTGGGCGAGAAGCCCAACACGATCGCGACCACGGCAGCGATCACGAACACGAGGCTCGAGTAGATCTTGGTCACCGCCATGACGCCGATGTTCTCGGCGTAGGTGGTGACGCCGGTGCCGCCACCTGCCCCGGAGACGATCGTCGCCAGGCCGTCGCCCAGGAAGGCACGGCCCAGGTACGGGTCGAGGTTGCGGCCGGTCATCGCGGCGACCGCCTTGACGTGGCCCAGATTCTCGGCCACCAGCACGATCGCGACGGGCGCGATCAGGGTTATCGCATTCAGCTCGAACTTTGGTGCCGTGAAGTTGGGCAGGCCGATCCAGGCCGCGTCGGCGACCTTGCTGAAATCGACCGCCGGGCCCCAGCCCAAACCGTTGGCGAGCAACAGGTAGATGACATAGCCAACGACGCCGCCGATCAGTATCGGCAGCCGGCGCAGGATGCCCGGTGCATATGCGGCCACGAGGGCCACAGCGAGGACGGTGAGCAGACCGACCAGGGCGGCGAACTGCACCTCGGTGGCCGTGCCCCCGGCGGGAGTCAGGTCGCCGATGGCTACCGGTGCCAGATTGAGGCCGATGACGGCCACGACGGCGCCGGTCACGACCGGCGGCATGAGGATCTCGATCCAGCGATATCCGACGGCCATCACCAGCAGGCCGATGAGGGCGTAGACGACACCGGCGGCGATGATGCCGCCGAGCGCGACGCCGAGATTGGGATTGGGGCCGACCCCGGCATAGGCCGACGCGGCGATGACCACGGTGATGAACGAGAAGCTCGAGCCGAGGTAACTCGGCACGCGACCGCCCACGATGAAGAAGAAGATGAGCGTGCCGATGCCTGAGAAGAAGATCGCGGTGTTGGGGTCGAAACCCATCAGCAGTGGCGCCAGCACAGTCGAGCCGAACATCGCGAAGATGTGCTGGACGCCCATGGCAATCGATTGCCCCCACGGCAGTCGTTCGTCGGGCGCGATGATCCCTTCGCGTTTCTCGGTCCAGTGGAAGAGGCCACCCGCGTACTGCGACCAACTCATCGTCGATCTCCCTACCCCTCTGGCGGTCAGCCCGAGCCACCGAGACGGGTGGGCTCACAGGCTCCAGCCGGCTACAGGGTCGCACGAACGGACGGGCGAAACACGCTCGCGGCGCACATCCGACACGCGATTCGGCGATACATCCAACGCACGACCCGGCCGCTTGACACCCGCATTATCCCGATATATCGTGATGCCGCGCGATGTAGCGCCTAATAGACACCCAGGAGAACCCGATGTTCGACACAAACACACATCGCCCGAGCGGGCGACAACACCACGACGAGTTGCGCCATGAGATCCGCCAGCGAATGCGCGAACACCACCGCGCCGGGCGCGGCAACGGCCCGGCAGCGCTGCGCGACTTCCTTGGCCGCGGTCGCTTCGGCGGTCCGGCCATGCGGCGCGGCGAGATCCGGCCGCTGATCCTCGGCGCGCTGGCGCAGAAGCCGATGCACGGCTACGAAGTCATCCAGGCCCTCGAGGAGCAGAGTGGCGGCCGCTGGCGGCCGAGCGCGGGCTCGGTCTACCCGACGCTCCAGCAACTCGCCGATGAAGGGCTGGTCACCAGCCAGGAGGTGGACGGTCGGCGGATCTACACCCTGACCGACGGAGGTCGAACGGCGGCCGCAGCCTCGACAACTCGCGCACCATGGGATGAAACGGACGGCGACCAGGAGCCGGACATCAGGCAGCTGGCCATCCAGCTCATGGGCGCGACAATGCAGGTCCAGCAGCTCGGCTCGCAGGGTGCTCGCAAGGAAGCGCGGCGACTCCTCACGGATGTCCGCCGCCAGATGTACCGCCTGCTGGCCGACGACGAGACGGAGTCCACCGCGGACGACGACGCTACCCCAGAGTCATGATCCGCGACGCAATTCCAGCTCAGAGCTTGCGGTGCGCCTCGTCGGCCGCGTCGAACTGGCGATGCATCATCGCCAGCGACGAATCCGGGCCCTTGAAGCCGATCAGGTACTCGAGTCGGATCGGCGCGAAACACTCGTAGAAGACGACATCCTTGTCGCCCAGCTGGCGGAACGCATGGACCTGGTTCGAGGCGATGACGAGGAGGCTGCCGGGGCCGACCTCCTGCTCCTCCTCGCCCACCTTGGCCCACAGCCGGCCTGCCTCGATGAGCATGATCTGCTCGGCCTCGTGCGAGTGATCGGGCACGATCACGCCGTCGCGGTAGACGATGCGCGTCATCATCACCTTCTCGCCCGAGACGGTCTGGCGGAAGACGCCTTTGACATATTCGACGGTGGGGAACTCATCCCAATTGGTGATCTGGCCCATCAGCTGTGCTCCTCAAGTGCGCGCAGGATCTTCTCCGGCGTGACCGGCAGGCTGTCGATGCGCACCCCGCACGCATCGTGGATGGCGTTGACGATGGCCGGAATCGGCGAGTTGGCGGTCATCTCACCAACGCCCTTGACGCCGTAGGGGCCATTCGCCGAAGGCACCTCGAGGATCACGCTGTCGATCTCGGGCAACTCGGCCGGCCCGGGCAGGACGTACTCGGCGAAGTCCCTTGGGCTGTGCTCGCGCGACGGGTAGTAGGGCTCGGTCGTCTCGTACAGCGCGTGGGCCATGCCCATGAATGCGCCGCCGGCGATCTGGCCCTGGACCAGCGCCGGGTTAACGGCACGGCCGATCTCGTACGCGCTCCTGATGCTCAGCACCTGGACCTGGCCGGTCTCGGTGTCGACTTCAACTTCGGCCACCGTGCAGGCGTGCGCCTCGGTCGAATCGGGGTCCATGGCGCCCGTCTCCGGATCGACCGTGCTCTTGGGCTTCATGAACGAGCCGCGGCCGGCGATCGTGCGGCCGTATTGGAACTGGGCGCGTGAGGCCAGGTCGGCGATGCTCATCGCGCTCGCCGGCGAGCCCTTGACCATCACCTTGCCGTGCCCGTCGGTGACCAGGTCGGCCACGTTCGCCTCGAGTTCCTCGGCGGCCAGCTCGAGCACTGCCTGGCGTGCCTCGAGGGCAGCCGCCTTGACCGCGTTGCCGACTCGATGCGTCGCGCGACTGGCGAACGTGCCCATGTCGTGCGGGCCGGTGTCGGTGTCGGCCGTGTCGATGACGATCTGGTCGTAATCGACGCCGAGCGTCTCCGCGGCGATCTGGGCGATGACCGTCTTGAGGCCCTGACCCAGGTCGGTGGCCGAAAGCGTCACGTTGAACGAGCCGCTCGTCGTTGCGTGCACCAGCGCCTGCGAAGGGTCGCCGCCGAGGTTCATGCCGGTCGGGTAGTTGACCGCGGCGATACCGGTGCCCTTCAGCCTGGTCATCGGGCGGCTCCTTCGGCTTCGGCGGCGCGCGGCGCGGAGGTCATGGCGCCCAGTTCCTCCGGCAGCTGGTGGCCAACTAGTCTGGCGGCCGCCTGCATCGCCTCGATCAGGGTGGCGTCCTCGACGACCTTGCGGTGTGGCTTGATATCGCCGTTGTGGTAGGCGTTCCGGAAGCGCACCGTCCACGGGTCGATGCCGCACGCCTCGGCGATCTTGTCCATCTGCACCTCGATCGCGAACGAACCCATGGTCACGCCGAAGCCACGCATGGCGCTCGTCGGCGTGCGATTGGTGTAGATGCAGTAGGCGTCGATCCAGACATTCGGGATGGCATACGGCCCGGCCGCATTGGCGGCGTGCTTGGTCAGCGCGTAGGGCGTCTGCCGGCTGTACGCACCGCAGTCGGCGTAGCTGGTGACCTTGCGTGCCAGCAGCCGACCATCGGCGCTGACGCCGTCCTTGACCCGGATGACCCATGGGCTGCGCGTGGACGAGACCTGCATCTCGTCGGAACGACTGTAGAAATAACGCACCGGGCGACCGGTCTTCATCGCCGCGAGCGTGGCCAGCGGCTCGACGATCACGTCGACCTTGCCGCCGAAGCCACCACCGACCGTGCCGCCGACGAAGTGCAGCTGGTTGCCCGGCACCTGCAGGATGATCGCGGTATTGTCGAGGCTGAAATACAGCGCCTGGGTGTTGGTGTAGACGGTGAAGCGCCCGTTTGCCTCGGGCACGGCGATGCAACCGGTCGTTTCGATCGGTGCCTGCTCGATCGGGCTCGTCCGGTAGATCCCCTCGATGATGCGGTCGGCCCGCGCGAAGCCGGCTTCCACGTCGCCATAGCGCACGCGCCGGCAGTTGTGGCCTTCGAACATGAACGTGTTGTTGCCCCAGTGGGTGACGACCGGGGAGTCCGGCTTGAGCGCCTCCTCAACGTCGAACACCGCCGGCAACTCCTCGAGCTCGAAGCGCACCTTCGATACTGCCTCGAGCGCGGCGGCCTCCGTCTCGGCCACGATCGCCACGACCGGCTCGCCCTTGTAGCGCACGCGGTCGACGGCAAGCACGAACTCCTCTTCCGGCTCGACGCCGATCAGGCCCAGGATGGTGTAGACGTTGTGCGGCACGTCCTCGTGCGTCAGGGCGCGAACAAAGCCGGGGACCTTGCGCGCCTCGGACACGTCGACGCCCTTCAACAGCGCGTGGTGGACCGGGCTGCGCGCCACCTTGAGATGGAGCATGCGCGGGATGGCGCGGTCGGCGGTGAACTGCGTTCGGCCGGTGACGGCTCCGACGCCATCGTTGCGGACGACCGACTGGCCCACCACGTGCAGTTCGTCGGTCATCGGGTGGCCTCCTCAGCCGCTGAGGTTCGCTCCGCGGCGGCCGCCTCGATGGCGGTGATGATTGGGCGGTAGCCGGTGCAACGGCAGATGTTGCCGCTCAGTGCCTCGACTATCTCGTCGCGTGATGGGTTCGGGTTGCGCTCCAGAAGCGCCGTGGCAATCACCTCCATGCCCGGTGTGCAGTAGCCGCACTGGAAGCCGTTGTGATCCAGGAAGGCGCGCTGGAGCGGATCCAGCTCGCCGCTGCCCGGTGCCAGCCCTTCGACGGTTGTCACGCGACGACCGGCCACGTCCTGGACCGGCAGCAGGCACGACAGCATCGGCTCGCCGTCGACCAGAACCGTGCAGCTGCCGCAGCCGCCCTGCCGGCAGCCGTCCTTGACGCCCGTGTAGCCGAGTTGGCTGCGCAACACCGACTGCAGCGTGGTCAGCGGGCTGACGAGGACTTCCACCTCGCGCCCGGCGAGATCGAAACTGACGACGACCGACGCCACGCTAGCCCTCCTTCCCGCGCACCGACTGCGCCGCCTGAGACAGCGCCCGTCCCACGAACAGCACGACCATGCGCCGCCGGTACCAATCGCTCGCGAGCGCGTCGCTGAACGGCTCGCAGTCATGCTCGGCGGCCGCAGCGGCGGCCGAGGCGATCGACTTGGCGTCCAGGCGCGCCCCGATCAGCACCGCCTCTGCCGAGTTGGCACGCAGGGGGTGCGGGCCGACGCCACCCAGAGAGATGCGGCAGTCGTGGACGCTGTCGTCGGCCAACGTGGCGTGTACGGCGACCGTTACCACCGCCGGCGTGTTGGCCGCACGCCGGCCGAACTTGGTGAACGCGGTCGCTCCCGCATCGAGGGGAACGCGCAGCTGCGCGACCAGCTCATCCGGCGCGAGGGCGTTGGTCATGAAGCCGGTGTAGAAACCGGACAACGGAATGGAGCGCGAACCGCGCGTGCTGACCACCTCGACCTGCGCATCGAGCGCCAGCAGGGCGGTGGCGACGTCGCCGCCGGGTGGCGGCGTGAACAGGTTGCCGCCGACCGTGCCCATGTTGCGGATCGCCCAGCTGCCGGTGTGCGCCGCCGCCCGGCTGAGCAGCGGAGCGTCGCGCTGCGCGGCGAGTTGGGCGAGCGTCGCCGTCGCGCCGATGCGCAATTCATCGCCGGCACGCTCGATGCGGTCCAGGCCGGCGTGGCGCAGGCCCATCACCTCGCGCGGCAGCGAGATGCCGTCGTTGATGAGCGGCATGGCCACCGTGCCACCGGCCATCACCAACAGGTCGGCGCCGTGTGTCGTCGAGCAGGTCGAGCGCCTCCGGCAGCGACGCCGGCAGGAAGTAGTTGCTGACCGTCACTCGCTGCCCTCCCCGGTGAGTTGTGCTGCGTTGAGACGCGAGTCCAGGGACCTTCAGGCCTTGCTCGATGAGCGATTCGGCGAGCCGCTCGGTGAAACGTGAATTGAGCTTCGCCAGCGGTCCCTGGATGACGCCCCGACCGGTGTACTCGATGGTCGTGCGCCCGCCTGCTTCGCTCAGTACGAAGTCCGCACGGCCGCTGATCGAGCCCATCGCGCCCTCGACTCGGCCGTCCATTCCCGAGCTCTCGGGCGGGTGAACGTCGACCAGCCGCACGCTGGTGCGGTACGTGCCCGCGGCACCGGGCAGGCGCAGGTTGATGCGGCCCTCGTATTCGTCGGGGCGGACCTGCTCGACGGCCTCGCAGCCGGGGATCACCGCGATGAGCGCGCGCGGATCGCAGATCGCGGCAAAGACCGCGGCGCGCGGTGCGGCGAACTGGTGCGAACCATGGACGTTCATCTGTCGCCGGCCGGCTTCGCGCTCGCGCGCGCGAGCGAGCGCTCGACGTGATCGAGATGGGCCGTCATCGCGCGCGCCGCCGCCTCGCCGTCGTGAGCCGCCAACGCGGCGAGGATCTGATCGTGGTCACGCAGCACGCGAGCGCGGAAGCTGCGCGCCGCGCCGGTCCGCTCGCGACTGACCCGCGCGAGAGTGTTGATGATGCTCATGAACTGGCCGAGCAGGAAGTTGGCCGCGGCGTCGCACACGACACCATGGAAGTCGATGTCGAGCGTGGCGAAACGATCCGCGTCGTCAACCGCGCCGCGCAGCTCCAGCACGATTTCGCGCAGGTGGGCAAGCTGCCCGTCGGTGATCCGCTGCGCCGCCAGGCGCACGTTGCCGACCTCGACCACGCGCCGCGTCTCGAGCACCTGCGCCAGCGCAACGGTGTCCTTGGAGAAGACGAAGTCGAGGTGCGACACGAGTTGCTGCGGCTCGAGCGCGGTCACGAACGTGCCCGCGCCCTGCCGGATGTCGACCACCTTCATGATCGACAGCGCCCGCAGCGCCTCGCGCAGCACCGGCCGGCTGACGTGCATCGTGGCGGCCAGGTCGCGCTCGGCCGGCAGCTTGTCGCCGGGCCGCAACCGCTCGGACTGGATGAGTTGCAGCAGGCGACCGGCGATCTCCTCCGACAACGTGCTGCGATCGACCACCGCGAACTGCGGCCACGGCGTGCCCGTTGCGGCTGGTTGCCGTGCGCCCGGTGCTTCCATGTGGACGGCCTATCCCTCGCTTACTGGCCCGCCGGCGGCGTTGGCCCGATGCTATGGCCGTCTGATAAAGTCGTCAACTGGTCAGACCACTTAGCCATGGAGGGCGGCACATGATCGAGCGCCACGTGAGCCTGGATGTCCCGGCCGAAAGAGCGGACGAATTCGAGCACTTCTTCGCGGAGAAGTACCGTCCAGCGGCGATCAGGATGCCGGGCTTGATCGAGTGCAGCCTGCTGCGCGAGACGGACAACCCACAGGCCTACCAGATGGTCTACCGCTGGGAGTCGGCCGACGAAGCGGCGGCGTGGCGCACCAGCAAGGCCCACGTGGCCCTGCAGCCAACCCTCAATGCGCTCGTCGTCACCGGCAGCATCGTCGCCTACACGCGAGTGGCGTGACTTGCCCGTGAGCGACGAACGCTTCCTGGTCACCGGCGGCACCGGCTGCATCGGTGCGTGGGTGGTCAAGAACCTGGTCGACGAGGGCGTGCCGGTGACGGTCGTCAGCGGCAACGGCCGGCAGGACCGCCTCGCCCTGCTCCTGCCGGCGCCCGAGCTCGAGTCGCTCGACAGCCTCAACGTCGACGTCAACGACCTCGCGGCGCTCGAACGCGTCGGTCGCGATCGCGGCGTGACGCACCTGATCCACCTCGCCGCTTTGCAGTTTCCCTTCTGCGCGGCCGATCCCATCGCCGGCGCAAGGGTCAACGTGCAGGGCACGCTGACAATGTTCGAGCTGGCCCGCGTGCTGGGAATCGGTCGGATCGTCTATGCCAGCAGCGCCGCGGTTTACGGCCCGCGGACCCACTACTCGGACGAGGTCCTGCCCGCCGACGCGGAGCTCTTCCCGACCTCCTACTACGGCATCTTCAAGGTCGCCAACGAGCAGGCCGCGCGCGTCGCCTGGGAAACCCAGGCGATCGCCAGCATCGGCCTGCGTCCCCACTCGGTGTACGGGCCGGGCCGCGACCAGGGCGTCACTTCGAAACCCACCGTGGCGATGATCGCCGCCGCGGCCGGCCGGCCGTATCACGTCGACTTCGGCGGCCGCTACCAATTCCAGTTCGCCGCCGACGCGGCGCGCTGGTTCATCGCCGCGGCTCGTTCGGAGCTGACCGGCGCGTCCGTGTTCAGCCTGCCCGGCCCGCAGATCGGTGTCGACCAGGTCGTGGCGGCGATCGGCGAGGCCGAGCCGACCAGTCGCGGCAGCATCACCTTCGGCGAGCGGCTGCTGCCTTTCCCGAGTGCATTCGACGGACGTCCAATCGAGGCCGCCCTGGGCACTCAGGCATTGACCCCGCTGAACGACGGCGTGCAGCAGACAGTCGAGACGTATCGTCGCGCGCTGCGTGACGGCACGCTGGACGATGCGTTCGTCGACCGTGTGCTGGCCTGAGCCCTAGCTGTGGTACCCAGACACGTTGTTGACATCTGAGAGCCTCGCTGCACCGTGTGGGGTGTTAGAAGCCCGCACGGACAGGAGGCTCTCGTGGGCCATGCTAAAGCCAAGCTGACAGTCGCCGGCCGGCAGCTGTTGGTCGCCCGCATCGCGGCCGGCTACACCATCGCCAAAGCGGCCGAGGCGCAGGGCATCAGCCGCACCACGGCGACCAAGTGGTTGCGTCGCTACCGGAGCGAGGGAGTGACCGGGCTCGTCGATCGCAGCTCCCGGCCGAAGCTCTCGCCACGCAGGCTAGATGAGCGCGCTGAAGCGGCGATTCTGGCTGCCCGCCAGGCCAGCCGCTACGGACCTCACCGTCTCGCCTATCTGACCGGCCGGCCGCGCTCGACCTGCTACGCCGTCCTCCGCCGGCACGGCGTCAGTCGCCTGGCGGATGCCGACCGGGTGACCGGCGCGCCGGTGCGCTATGTGGCCTGCCATCCGGGCGCCCTCCTGCACGAGGACCACAAGAAGCTCGGCCGCGTGCCCGACGGTGGCGGCCATCGGGTGCTCGGTCGTGAACGATCAGACCGGCGCCACCGCGGCGACGGCTACGATCACCTGGAGGTCTTCGTCGACGACGCCAGCCGCCTGGCGCATGTCGTGGTCGTGCCTGACGAGCGGCCGGCGGCCACCGTCCACGCGCTCGAAGAGGCGCTCGCCTGGTTCGCGGCTCGCGGCATCCACATCGAGCGGGTGCTGACCGACAACGGCTCGAACTACCGCAGCCTGGCCTACGCCGCCGCCCTCGAGCGCCACGCCATCCGCCACAAGCGCACCCGGCCCTACCGGCCGCAGACCAACGGCAAGGCCGAGCGCTTCATCAAGACGCTCATCAACGAGTGGGCCTACGGTCGCCCGTATCGGTCCAACTCAGAGCGCCTGGCGGCCTTGCCAGAGTGGCTCCACTTCTACAATCACGAGCGCCCGCACACGGCGCTCCTTGGCTCAACGCCCTACGCGACCGGTGTCAACAACGTCCGCGGGAATCACACCTAGTCGTCGCGCGGCTGGCTGAGCCGCCCACCTGAGCGGCCGTAGCGCGACGCCACCACCTCGGCCATGATCGCAAGCGCCGTTTCGGCCGGACCGCGGCCGCCAAGGTCCAGCCCGATCGGCCCGTTCAGGCGCGCCAGTCCTTCCTCGGACACGCCTGCCGCGCGCAACCGCTCGCGGCGGGCGGTCTGAGTCTTGCGTGAGCCGATGGCGCCGACGTAGCGGCAGCCGCGGCGCAGCGCCTCGGCGATGGCCGGCTCGTCGAATTTGGGGTCGTGGGTCATGACCGCCACCGCGTCGCCGGGACCCAGGGCGATCTGATCGGCGACTTCGTCCGGCCAGCCGACGACCAGTTGGTCGGCATCCGGAAAGCGTTCGCGAGTGGCAAATGCGGGGCGGCCGTCGATCACGATGGTCTCGAAGCCGACCTCGGCGGCCAGTCTGATCAATGATCGGGCGACCTCGACGGCGCCGACCACGATCAGCCGCGGCCGCACCGGAAAGGCCTCGACGAAGAACTGCCGCAGGCCCGCCTCGATGGTGCGCGACGTCCCGCGCAGCAGGGCCTCGCCGGCGGCTTCGACGATGGCCGCGTCGGTCGCCGGATCACCGGTACTGCCCGACAGGCGTCCGTCGGCGAACGTCAGCGGCGGCGCGGGCGCGGCGCCGTCACCCGGTGAGTGCGGGCCGTGGGCCGGCGGTGGCGCATCGGCGGGCAGTGGCGTGATGACGGCAATGCCGCGCCGCGTGGCCGCCTCGACGGCCGCCGGCGGCACGCGCGGCTCGATGAGCACGTCGATCGTGCCGCCGCAGGCAAGACCGACGTCCCATGCCTGCTCGTCGCTGATGCCGTAGCGGATCACGCGCGTCCGGCCGCCGGCCAGTGCGCGCTCGATCTCGTGTGCCGCCGCGCCCTCGACACAGCCGCCCGACACCGAGCCGGCGATGCGGCCGTCCGACGAGGACAGCAGCACCGCACCCTCCGGCCGCGGGGCAGAGCCGAATGTACGCACCACCACCGCGCGCCCCACGCTCACGCCTTCGCGTTGCCAGGCCTCGAGCGTGTCGAGCAGCTCCTTCACGGCCGCTGCCCGCCAAGGACCCCGGCCAGGTGCTCGAGGGAGGCGAGCGTGCGAACCGGCATGAAGTCGTCCACGTACGGATAGGCCGCGGCCATGCCGGCGGCGAGCGGCTCGTAGCCCGGTTCCCCGGCCATCGGGTTGAGCCACACCAGGCGATGGCAGTTACGCCGCAGACGGGCCGCCTCGCTGCGCACCAATTCGGAATCGCCGCGATCCCAGCCGTCGGACACCACGATGACCATGCCCGAGCTTGTCAGCACACGGCGGGCCCAATGCACGTTGAACTCGCGCAGGGCGGCGCCGATACGCGTCCCGCCCGACCAGTCGACCACCGTGTCCGCGACGCGCGCCAGCGCGGCGTCCGCATCGCGCGCGCGCAGCAGCCTCGTCACGCGGGTCAGCCGCGTTCCGAAGACGAACACCTCCGTCCTCGACGCGTTGGCGCGCGACAACGCGTGGACAAAGCGCAGGAGCAGGCGCGCGTGGCGCTCCATCGAGCCGGAAACGTCGCACAGCACGACCACCGACCGGGGCTCTCTGCGCGGCCGCCGCCAGACCCAGTCGAGCGGGTCGCCGCCGGTCGCCAGGTTGTGCCGGAACATCTGGCGCGGGGCAAGCTTGCCGCCGCGCCCGCCGAACTGTTCGCGCCGGCTGCGCCGCAGTTGCAGCCGTGGCGCGAGGAGGTCGATCAGCCGTTCCGCCTCGCGCAACTCGGCCGGCGTCATGCGCTCGAACTCGCGTCGCCGCAGCAGCTCGACGGCGCTGTAGCGGCCGCGCACGCCGAGCGACTCGAGGTCAGCATCGCCGGCCGCGGCGTCGCCGGCGTGGGTGATCGGGCGCTCGCCGGCCGCGGTCGTTGATCGGTCGTCGGCATGGCCGCCCAGCCTCAAGGCGATCGGTGCCGCGTCGGCCGCGCGGCTCCGCCACCAGGCGTCAAAGACGGCGTCGTAGGCGGCCAGCTCCTCGTACCGCTTGACGAAGACCGTCGCGCCGGCCGCCCGCACATCGTCGCGCCGGCCCACATCCACGAGCGTCAGCGCCTGCGCGAAGCGGGCGGTCGCCGGCGTGTCACCGCCCACGCCGGCATCGTGCAGCGCGCGACCGAAGCCAACCACTTCGGCGATCAACCGGCGGCCATCGACCACCGGCGACGCGCGCGGCCTCGCTCACTGCGCGACGGCGTCCGCGACCAACTGCTCGGCCAGCGCGCCGCGCACGTGGCGAATGTCCTCCTCGTACTTGAGCACGACGCCCAGCGTCTGGTCGACCGTGTCCGGCGCCAGCTCGGCCGCACCGAGCGACATGAGCGCCGCAGCCCAGTCGAGAGTCTCGGCAACGCCGGGAACCTTGGTCAGGTCGGCCGTACGCAGGCCCTGGATGAAGTGGACAACCTGGCGCGCCAGCTGCGCCGGGGCGTCGGGTACGCGGGCCAGGACGATCTGCAGCTCCTTGTCGGGCGGCGGGTAGTCGATCCAGTGATACAGGCAGCGCCGCTTGAGCGCGTCGTGCACCTCGCGCGTCCGATTGGAGGTGATGATCACCACCGGTGGCAGGTCCGCGCGGATGGTGCCGATCTCGGGCACGGTCACCTGGAAGTCGGACAGGATCTCAAGCAGGTATGCCTCGAACTCCTCGTCGGCCCGGTCGATCTCGTCGATCAGCAGCAACGGCGCCTTGCCGTCGGGCGATTCGAGGGCCTGCAACAGCGGGCGGCGGATGAGGAACTCGGTCCCGAAGATGTCGTGCGGCGTCGCCCGGTCGGCCTGGCCGCGCGCCTCGAGCAGGCGAATGGCGAGCATCTGCTGGGGATAGTTCCACTCGTAGACGGCGGTGCTCACGTCGAGCCCCTCGTAGCACTGCAGGCGGATCAGTTGCGTGTCCAGCAAGGCGGCGAGCACCTTCGCCAGCTCCGTCTTGCCGACGCCTGCCTCGCCCTCGACGAACAGCGGCCGGCCCAGCTCGAGGGCGAGGAATACGGCCGTCGCCAGCGATCGATCGGCGACGTAGTCGCGGGTCAGGAAGCCGCGCTCGATCGCCTCGATCGAGCGCGTCGCCTCCGTCCGCGTGTCTCGCTTGCTCATGCGCGATCGATGCTACCGCCGCAGCCGCTCTTTGCATCCCCCGCCTCATCGAACAGGGGTCCGTGATTCTCCGGATGGCAACACGTGCGTCGCGGGCAACGATGACCTTCAGTCCGCTGATTTACTCGCGATATCGGGAGACGACATGAACACCCACGTACAGCTTTGTGCGACGCTCCGCGGCATCGTCGCGGCAGCACTCGGCGTTCTCCTCTTGGCCGCCTGCTCGGGCGGCGCCACCACCACGCCGCCCGCGGACGGCGTATCGACGCCAGCCAGTCACGCTACGACGACCGTGCCGCAAGGCACGACTGATACCGGCGCCCCGAGTGCCGGTCCTGTGGCCCCCGGCGGAAGCGTCGGCGGGGGCATCGATGCCCCGTATTGCGCCGCGATCAAGGTCGCCGACGCGCAGGCGCTGGCCAAGCCGACACTGTCCGCCGCCCAGACCGGCGGGCCGGAATCGTGCACGTTCGTGCTGCCCGGAGAGAGCCTCAATGGGGACAACATCACCGTAACGGTCCTCGAGGGCGACACCGACATGCAGGACTACAACGACTCGGTCGGCGGCCCCGGCTCGGGCACGCCGAACCCGTTGCCCGGGGTTGGGGACGTCGCCGTCTGGGAGCAGCCGACGGGCGAGGCCGCGCCGGAGGTCATCGCGCACCAGGGCTCGCTCACCTGCGAGGCCCAGCCGCCGGCCGACACCAGCCAGCTGACCATCGACCAGACCGGAAGTGGACCCATGTACCAGATCAGTGCGTCAGCCGCGGCGGCCTACGCGGTGAAGCTGGCGGTGCTCTGCACGGACGTGTTCTCGGTCGGCGGCTGACCCTCAGGTGAAAAGAAGGACACGATGACAAACTTCAGGACCACCGCATCGATCGGCCTCGTCGCCCTCGCGTTCGCGATCACCGCGTGCTCGGGCGGCAGTACGGGTGCGCCCACTGCCCCGGTGGCGGCCACAACCAGTGCCGTTTCAGCGGCGCCGGCCTCCTCCACCACAGTGGCCGCGAGCGCACCGGCGCCTGCCGCCACCGGCGCGACATCGAGCGTAAGCGGAGGCGCAGAGATCGACGCCTGCTCGCTGCTGTCAGCAGCCCAGGCGTCCTTGCTCGTCGGCAACCAGTACACAGCGGCGACCCCGTCGACAATCGCGCCAGGGCAGGATTCATGCCGCTACGGAAGTGACGAGGGCTTCGATCTCACCGTTATCGTCTACCAGCCGTGGAGCGGCGTGACCTTTGCGATTGTGACGTCGATCCAGAGCAACGGTGGAACCGTCACGAACGTCAGTGGCGTCGGCGACCAGGCGATCGCGGGCGAGATCGAACTCGACGTCCAGGCTGGCGATCGGATCATCGCCGTAGAGGGGGCCGGCGGAACACTCACCGATGCCCGCGGAAAACTCACCAGCGACTACAGCCGAGCCGTCGCAGTCGCCAAAGCCATCATCGCGGCACTTCCTGGAAGCTAGCTGTGATCCCCAGAGACGTTGTCGCGCTGCGCCCCAGATCGGGGGAGGACATGACCACTCAAGCCAGCGCTCGCCGGCGAGCCCGTAGCGTGCTCGCTGACAGGCAAGTGCCGGCGCTTCGCCGACCGCCGTCTCAGTCCGTCCGAACCGGTCGCTCGGCGCTCTTCATGTGTGTCGGCATCGTGGTGGTGCTCCTGGGGTGCTCGAGCCCTACCCCGAGCGTAGTGCCTTATCCGAGCCCGGCAAGCCCAACGTCGAGCGCCGCGCCCACGGCTTCCATTACGACCAGCCCAACAGTCGCGCCAAGCCCTTCCGCGTCGCCGGCGCTCGCGGCCAAGACCGTCGGACCGCTGGCGCTCGAGGTGTGTGATCCCTCCGGCTACGTCCCGTGCGACCAGGAGCGGGCCCTTGTCTCCCTTCCGCTGATCGGCACGGGCGTGGCGTTGACGTACTCATCCGAATGGGCAAGCGGCCGCATGGACAGGCCGGTGTGGGATGGATCGGACCTCGGCATCGCTGGGTGGTCGTTGGACGTCCTGCAGCGGTACGACGGGGCAGATGGCGTCCTGCTGAGTGGCGACGGCTCGTGGCGCATCGTGGAACCGATCGCACTCCCTTCCGGCGAGACGGCCATCGCGTCCTGGGATGGTCAGCTGGTGTACGTCTTCGACGCAGCGGGCAGACACGTACGGACCGTGGACGGCATCACCGGTGCCACCCTGCTGACGATCAGCTATGACGATGCCGGGCGCCTCACTGCGATCGACGGGACGCTGGCCGGTCGACCGATCGGCCTGCGCGTGCAACGCGGTCCAGAGGGCGTGCCCCAGAGCTTCGCCGGCGCTTCAGGATCCACGACAAACGTGGCCGTTGACCCGGCTGGCGAGCTGACGCTCCTGAACGCTCCCACGGGCGCATCGGTCCAGATGACGTGGTCGCCCGGGGAGTTGCTCGCCTCGGTCGTGGGACCGACTGGAGCCGTCACGGAGTTTACGTATGACGACGCCGGGCGCCTCTCCTCTTCCAAGGACGCCGATGGCGTCCGGCTGAATTGGCAACGCACGGTTGGTCCGGACAGTGTCGAGGTGCGCGTCTCGGCGGCAGGCGGCGCAACATTGACGTACCGCTCGGAGGCGACCTCAGACGCGGTTCGCCATACGTTCGTCGATTCCGGTGGCGCCACGACCGTACTGACGGTGGATGGCGTCGGGCAGCGCTCGGTCGCCCTTCCCGACGGTACGACGCTGAGCATCGGCGCTCAACCGGATCCACGCTGGGGGATGCAGGCGCCCATCCTTTCCCCCTACGTAGAGGTTCGACCCGACGGCGTCAGCCATCAGGTCCAATCGGCCCGAAGCGCCGAGGTACAGGCGGGTGCCACGCCGTTCGGGGTCGTCACGGAAACGACCGTCACCTCGGACGGCGGAACTTGGTTGCAATCCTGGGACCCGAGCGAACGGACGGAGGTCGAGACCGACCCGGAGCAACGAATCACCCGCACCACCTTCGACGATGCCGGACGCGTCACCGCGCGCAGTGCTCCCGGACAGCCGGCGCTGGCCTGGATGTACGACGCTCGGGGCCGCGTGTCGGCTGAGACCATCGGCAGTGGCGCCACCGCCCGGACGACCAGCTATGCATACGATGACTCGACCGGGGTCATGCAGGTGACCCTGCCGGACGGCAGCGTCCAGGTCGTCACCGTTGATCAGGCGGGACAGACCGTCCAAAGCGCAACCAGCGATGGCGCCACGGAGTCGCTTGTCTACAACGCCGCAGGGCAACTGGTGCAGGTCACTCCGCCCGGCCGTCCCACGTTCACTCTCGGCAGCAGCCCGGCCGGGAGGCCGACAGCGTGGCTGCCGCCGGTGGAGCCCGACGACAGCTCCTACGAGACCGACAGCTACACCGCCGATGGCCAGCTTGCGGGCGTCAGCGGTCCAGGAAGTCGCGCGCTCTCGTATGCCTATGACGCCGCGGGCCGCCTGGTTCGGGTCCAGTCCGATGATGGCCAAGGCACCATCAGCTATGACCCGACGTCGGGGCTCGTGGCTTCCGCGACGGCTCCGGGTGGTGTGGCCATCAGCTTCGAGTACGCGGGCAGCCTGCCCACAACCGTGGCATGGACAGGTCCCGTCCAGGGCACGATCGCGGCAACGTACGACGGCGCGGGCAACGTGTCCTCTGTCTCGGTGGACGATTCCGCCGCATTGTCGATGACGTACGACGACTCCAACACGCTGACCGGGCTGGGTGCCTTGACGTTGGCCCGGGATCCAACCAGCGGTCTCGTGGCCGATACGACCATGGGCGTCGTCACGACCCATGACGAACGCGATGATGAGGGCAGGATCGTCGGCTCCGTGACGATGGTCTCGGGCAAGGTCGTCCTGGAACAGCACTACACGTACGACCTCCTCGGCCGGGTGGCCAGCGTGACCTCATCCAGCGGATCGACTCAGACGGACGCGCATGAGGTCACATACACGTACGACACGGGACGGCTCGCCGGAGTCAGTACTGACGGCGTTGCGGATGAGGCAGACACGTACGACACGGCCGGAAACCGCGTCTCAGTTGAGCTGGCCGGTAGCACGGTGACCGCGACGTACGACGACCGGGAGCGGCTCCTGGCGTGGGGCGACACAACCTTCTCGTACGCGCCAGACGGTACGTTGCTGCAGGAGACCGGACCAGGCGGCGTCACGGCGTTCCAGTACGACGCCCTGGGTTCGCTGCGTACGGTGACACTGCCGGACGGCCGCAGCATCGGCTATCTCGTCGATGCCGAGGGCGATCGCGTCGGGCGCTCCGTGGATGGGGCGCCGGTGGCAGGCTACCTCTATGGCGTCGACGGGCGGCTGACGGCCGAGCTCGACGGCTCCGGCGCGGTCGTGGCGCGGTTCGCCTGGGACGACAGCGGTCGACTGGCGTCGGTCATTCGTGACGGTCGAAGCTACCGGGTCATCACGGACCAACTCGGAAGCCCACTGCTCGTCGTGGACGATGCAAGCGGGCAGATCGCGGAGAAGGTGCAGTACGACGCGTGGGGTCGCGTACTCTCGGACACGAACCCCGGGTTCCTGCCCATCGGGTTCGCGGGCGGGCTCCGGGATCCCGACACGGGCCTGGTGCTGTTCGGTGCGCGCGACTATGACCCGGCGGTTGGACGCTGGACGGCCCCCGATCCGATCCGGTTCGGGGGCGGCGATGAGAACCTCTACCGTTACGCAGGCGGCGACCCCGTCAATCGCTCGGACCCGACCGGTCTTGACGGCCACGGCGGCTACGTCGGTGGGCTGGCCGGCCGGGCCGGCGGCTGGGCCGCTGGGCTGCCTGGCCGGGTCGGCGGCTGGGCCGCTGGGCTGGCGACGCCCCCTGCTCCGGCGCCTCCGACACCGCCACAGCCGCCTTCGCCACTGCCTGAGCACGGGAGCGCTGGAACCTGCATCGCCGGCATTTGCGACTTCCGTCCAGGCTCATATTTCTGCCTCGGCGCGTGCCACGAGGCCGGCGGTGCAACGTGTGTGGGCATGTGCTCGAGTCCAAACGGCGGCGGTTTCATGTGCATCGGCGATTGCTGGAACGCCAAGGGGACGCACTGCGTCGGGTACTGCTCGTTCGGTGACCCGCACCTGCGGACGGCCGATGGCGAAGGATTGGACTTCCAGGCTGCGGGGGAGTACCTGATCGCGGAGTCCGTCGACGGCAGCATCGTGCTGCAGGCCCGCCAGGAGCCGCCGGGCGGATACCCGTACGTAACCTACGCGACCGCGGTGGCCGCCGGCGTCGCGGGTGACCGCGTGGCGGTGACCCTGGCCAACCAAGACCTGGTGGTCAGCGTCAATGGCGCCCCGCTGGCCGGCCTCGATGTTTCGATGCGACTACCCAATGGTGGAATCGTCGAGCGTCACGGCACCGTCGTCACGGTCGATTGGCCAGGCGGAAGTCACCTTGCGATCCAGCGCTTCAACCACACGCTCAGCTACAACTTCACTCCGGACCCAACCAACGCGCCAACGTTGCGCGGTCTGCTGGGCAGCGCGGACGGCGACCCATCGAATGACCTGACCGGCCGGGACGGCGTGGTCCTGCAGCCGTCCGACCCGGACTTCTTCACCAAGCTGTACCACGCGTTCGGAGACAGTTGGCGAATCACGCAGGCGGAATCGCTCTTCGACTATGCGCCCGGGCAGAGCACGGCCACCTTCACGCGGCCGGACATCCCGACAGCCCGGGCGACCGTTGACGACCTCGACCCCGGGGTGAGAGATCAGGCTGCGGCCCTGTGTCGCGCCGTCGGCGTGACGACTGAGCCAGATCTCACGGACTGCACGCTTGATGTCGGCATCACGGGAGACCCCTCGTATGCTGCGGCGGCCGCCGCGGTGGCTACGTCCGTGGGTATTGCCACTCCCGCCGCACTGAACGGGACGCTGCGCGCTATTGCGATCGGACAATCGGTCGAAGGAGCGATCGAACAGCCGAATGTGCGCGATCACTACACCTTCGCCGGCAGTGCCGGGCAGATCGTCTATCTGCAGGCCACCGGGACGTGCATCGACAACCTGCTCTGGCGCCTGCTTGCCCCAGACGGTCACAACCTCGTGCAGGCCCAGAACTGCGACGACATCGGGCGGCAGACTCTGCCGGCCGATGGCACCTACACCATCGAGGTCTTCTCGAGCTCCACCGCCACGGGTACCTACTCTTTCACGCTCCTGGGTGTGCCGCCCAACACCGTCGCCAGCACCTCCATCGGCCAGGCCGTGACCGGCACGATCACGCAGATTGGCGAATGGCACGACTACACCTTCGCCGGCAGTGCCGGGCAGATCGTCTATCTGCAGGCCACCGGGACGTGCATCGACAACCTGCTCTGGCGCCTGCTTGCCCCAGATGGTCACAACCTCGTGCAGGCCCAGAACTGCGACGACATCGGGCGGCAGACTCTGCCGGCCGATGGCACCTACACCATCGAGGTCTTCTCGAGCTCCACCGCCACGGGTACCTACTCTTTCACGCTCCTGGGTGTGCCGCCCAACACCGTCGCCAGCACCTCCATCGGCCAGGCCGTGACCGGCACGATCACGCAGATTGGCGAATGGCACGACTACACCTTCGCCGGCAGTGCCGGGCAGATCGTCTACCTGCAGGCCACCGGGACGTGCATCGACAACCTGCTCTGGCGCCTGCTTGCCCCAGATGGTCACAACATCGTGCAGGCCCAGAGCTGCAACGACATCGGGCGTCAGACTCTGCCGGCCGATGGCACCTACACCATCGAGGTCTTCTCGAGCTCCACCGCCACGGGTACCTACTCTTTCACGCTCCTGGCTGTGCCGCCTAGCCCGGCCTAAGTCAGGGGGGCAAGAGTTGGCGTGAGGCCTCGACACAGCCGTGCGCACCGCGCACGACCCGTCGGTTCTTCGCGCGTTTCGTTCGTTTATCGCCATCGTCTCGGCGCGCTGTGCATCCAGATCTTCGGGAGGCTGGGGACCTGAACCTGCGCGACCGTCGGTGGCGAGCGGGCAGCGCAGGAGCTCGGGCTAGCTCGCCGGATCCTCGCCTCGGACAATACGGGCGGCCATCTGGCGCTCCATGACATGACCGCCCGCGAACGCCGTCGCAGCGCCGATCAGGCCGGGTAGGTCAAGCTCCGGCGGAAGCAGGGTGCGCGCGGCGGCATGGCCGTCGGCGCTGATCAGCCACAAGGCGGTCTCGTCCTCCGGCAAGACGAGCAGGGCGACCTTGAGGCCGAACGGCGCAAGGGACTTGCCGGCCCGGTCGCGCAGCCTCAGATACCAGTCGTCGTCTCTGGTGTCGGCGTCGGGCAGGTATGCCTCGATCACCTTCATGTGCGTCTCCACACGGACAATGTGGCGCCGCCCAGTTACCCGCGCATCCGGCGTTTCACGGACCCGTCTATGGTTCCGCCCAAGGAGCATGCCCACCGAGAAGTCCGCCCATCCGCTGCTCATCGGCCGGGACACCGCCCTGCTCCGCCTGCGCACGGCGCTGCTGCCGCCCTATACAGAACCGCTGGCCATCCTGATCGAGGGACCGGCAGGAATCGGCAAGACGAGCCTGATGCGCGCCGGCGTCGCGGTCGCCGAGGCAGCCGGCGCCACCGTTATGTATGCGCGGCCGGTCGAGGCGGAAGCGACCTTTGCCTACGCGACACTCACCGATCTGCTGGGTCCGCGGCTGGAGTCCGTCCAGGCGAGGCTTCCCGCCGCGCATCGCGCCGCTCTCCAGCGGGCGATTGGCGCGGCCGACCCGGTGAGCGCAGATGAAGACGACGCCACGCCTGTCGCAGACCCACAGCGGGTGGCAATGGCCGCTTTGGCCGCCTGCCGTGCCCTGATCGGCGAGGGCCCGTTGGTCATCGCTGTCGACGACGCGTCGTGGACCGATCAGGCCAGCCGCGAGGCGCTCGCCTTCACGTTCCGCCGCCTGGTCGACCTGCCGATCCGAGTACTGATCGCCGAGCGCAGCGACGAGCCGGGTGGCTCCCTGCCGTTCGGGCTGGGCGAGACTGCGCGGCCGCTGCCCGTTGAGCGCCTGTGGTTGGAGCCCCTGTCGATGGGTGCCCTCCACGAGCTGCTGCGCACGGCCACCGGCACCAGTTTCAGCCGATCGACGCTGTCACGCATCCGCGAGCTGTCGGGCGGCAACCCGTTCTATGCACTGGAGCTCGCTCGCGCAGTCGTGGCCGAGGGTGCGCATCTGAGTCCAGGTCGTGAGCTGCCCGTGCCGTCGTCTCTGCGCGGGCTGGTGGGCGCTCGCCTGGTACGCCTTCCGGGCCAGACGCGACGGCTGCTGTTGACGGCTGCTCTCAGCGCGAAGCCAACGTTGAGACTGCTCGAGGCAGCGGCGGGCCGGGACCCGAACCTGGTGCTGCGCCCCGCGCTGGACGCCGGCCTCGTCCACCTGGAGGGACAGTCGATCATCTTCGACCACCCGCTGTACGCCTCGACGCTCGTGGCCGAGGCATCGCTCGCGGAGCTTCACCAGACGCACACCTGGCTCGGTGACGCGGCAGCCGAAGATCCCGAGGCACGCGCTCGCCACCTGGCGCTGGCATCAGACGGCCCCGACGCAGGCGTGGCCGGCGCCCTGGCGAAGGCAGCGGCGCGGGCGCGCCGGCGGGGAGCCCCCGGCGTAGCTGGCGCCCTCGCCGACCTGGCGGTGGAGCGCACGCCGCCACTCAGCCCGGAGCTGGCCGGACGCACGCTGGCTGCCGCCGAGGCGTGGTTCGTGGCCGGCGACCTCGCCGCGGCCCGCAGTCGCGCAGCAGCACTTGTGCCCGCCGTCGAAGGTGTCATGCGCGCCAGGGCACTGCTGCTGATCGGACTCGTGACCTGGTACATGGGCACCGCCCAGCAGGCTGTCGCCGCGCTGCTGCCCGCCCTGGCCGACTCGAGCGGCGATCCGGCTCTCCACGGTCTGCTGGAGTACTACCTTGCGATCTTCTGTGACTACGACATCGCGGCGGCGCGCCGTCACGCCCTTGCCGCGGCCCGGCTGCTCGAGGACACGTCCGACCGCGGTCACTTCGCAGCTGCCCTGCTGCAGGCGTTCCACTGGTCGGTGGCGCTGGGCCGGCGGCCACCGATGACTCTGCTGGCACGCGGCCTGGAGGTGGAGTCTGAGGGCCCACTGACCGATCGCATCACAAGCCCGGGCATATGGTGGGCAGGGGTCGGCCGGCTGGACCTGGCCCGCGATCGCTTTCAACAGCTGCTGGACTTCGATCTCATGCACGGCGAGTACTCGAACGCAGCCAATCTGCTCACGCGCCTGGCCGAGGTCGAGCTGTGGGCGGACAACTGGCCGACGGCCCGACGCCTCGCCCTGGCCGCCGTGGACGCGGACATCGAAACGGGCGGTACGGCGTCCGACATGGCGCTCCGAGCGGTGGCCCTCGTCGATGCCTGCGAAGGTCACCTCGAGGCCGCCCGCGCGGCCGCCACGGCGGGCGTCGAGCAGACAGAGCGGGCCGGGACTCGAGGCCTCACCGCGGCATGGTTGATGGTGACCGCCCTTGCGGGCGCCAGCCAGGGTGATGCCGCCAGGGTCGCGGAGGCGACGGATCGAGCGGCGGGCCACCTTCGTGCCGTCGGCTACCGCGAGTCACTGCGTATTGACCCTGCGCCCGAGCGCATCGAGGCCCTCGCACAGCTGGGTCTGGTGGATGAAGCGGCGATTGAGTTGGCGGGTCTCGAAGCGCGCCACCGCCGGGTGGCCAAGACATGGGCCGCGGCGGCCATCGCCCGCGGCCATGCGCGCATCGCTCTTGCCCGGGACGACCCTAAGTCGGCCGTCGACGCGACGGCCGCGGTCGCCGGCGCCGACCCAGCTGGGTGGAGCCGGTTCGACATCGCGCGGACGCTGCTGCTGCGTGGGGAGGCGCTGCGTCTCGTCCGGTCGCGGCGCGACGCGGCCGAAACGCTTCGGCGAGCCGAAACGATATTCCGCGACCTGGGCGCGATCGTGTGGGCCGAACGTGCGGCCGCAGAATCGGCGCGCCTGGGCCTGACACGGTCAACGGCCCTTGCCCTGACGCCCACCGAGGCGCGCGTCGCCCGCCTGGCCGGTGACGGCCTGTCCACCCGCGACGTGGCGGCGGAGCTCGGCATCAGCCCGCGTACCGTGGAGACGCACCTGGCCAGCATCTACGGCAAGCTCGGCGTGAGCTCGCGTGCCGAGCTCGGGCGCGCCATGGCCTCAGGTCAGAACGCCTGAATCCGGCTGTACGACTTCGCCCGGTTCAGCGCCGCGCTGTTCACGCCGGCTTTCCCCAGCCCGCTCAGACAGCCGCGTCCAGGGCAGCCCGAATACTGGAGTGGTGCTCGCACCAGGAGTCCCAGACACAAGCCGCCATGCGCGGACTCGGCCATCGTGGTCCTCGAGACTTGTCGCATTGGTGACGGAGAGGACGGTCAATGCCCCTGGGCCACCGGTCCGACGCAGGATGGGAAACGCTGCCTCGCGGGCAAGGACGGCCCGAAGCACGTCCGGCGACCGCGCCGGGAATGCGTTGCGCTCGATGACGGCGCACAGGCTGGCGAGGTGGACGAACACGGACTGACGGTCGCGACGGTCCGTCCCGTCTCCCGGGTGCTGGGCCATGTAGGCATCGACGCCGAGGTTGTTCGCATCGGATCCGGGGAACCGGAGCATTTCGTCGGCCCGGAGTGCACCGAACGCCGCCCAGCACCCTGGAGCGCTCGGGACGTAAGCATGGACGGGTCCGGGCACGTCCTCGACCACCGCTCCGCACTGCAGACAGGAGATCTCTGCCACCGTGGCGATCAGAGCGCGCCTATGTACGCCTCCTCCCTGAACAGACCCGAGTCGAGACCGGCCTCTTCCACTCCGGCCGTGACGCGAACCGGGGTCACCCGGTCGATCGCCCACAGCATCGCGTAGGTGAAGGCGAACGCCCAGACCGATGACAGGACCACCGCCACCACCTGCTTGACGAAGAACTCCGGGTTGCCGGCGAGGATTCCGTCGGCGCCATTGGGGTTGAACGCTGTGGTCGCGAGGATGCCCAGCATGATGATGCCCAGGAAGCCGCCGACGCCATGGACGCCCCAGACGTCGAGCGCGTCGTCCCAGTGGAGCCGGTTCTTGAGCGCAACGGCCCCATAGCAGACGACGCCGGAGACGATGCCGATGATCACCGCGCCGACCGGCGAGACATAGCCCGCCGCCGGCGTGATCGTTGCGAGTCCGGCCACAGCGCCGGTGAGGAGGCCGAGGAAGCTCGGACGCTTCTCGAAGAACCAGGCCGTCGCCAGCCAGGCGATCGCGGCGAATGACGCCGCAACGTCGGTATTGAGGAACGCAACCGCAGTGGTCGAGTCGACGCGGAACTCGCTGCCGGCGTTGAAGCCGTACCAGCCGAACCACAACAGGCCGGTGCCCAGGGCGACAAGCGGAATGCTGTGCGGCCCGCTGTCGACTACCCGACGCCGGCCGACGTACAGGACCGACGCGAGCGCGGCGAACCCGGCGATGTTGTGCACGACGATGCCGCCGGCGAAGTCGAGCACGCCCCACTGGGCAAGCAAGCCACCGCCCCACACCATGTGCACGAACGGGAAGTAGACGAACAGGAGCCACACGGTCAGGAAGGCGAGGTAGGCCTTGAAGCTGACGCGGTTGGCGAATGCCCCGGTGATGAGCGCCGGCGTGATGACGGCAAACATCATCTGGTAGGCGATGAACACGATCTCCGGGATGGACGAATTCAACGGCGACGGACTGCTGAGCGATACGCCGTTGAGGAAAGCCTTGTCGAGATTGCCGATCACGCCGGCGGTGTCGCCTGAGAAGCACAGCGAGTAGCCCACGGCGAACCAGATGATCGTGGTCCAGCCCATCGAGACGAAACTCTGGCTCATGATCGCGAGGACGTTCTTGCGGCCGACGAGACCGCCGTAGAAGAACGCCAGCCCAGGCGTCATGAGCATGACCAGGCTGCTGCACAGCAGCATGAAGCCGGTGTTGCCTGTGTCCAGTCCTGGCATTGATCTTCCCTCTGGCTAGCTCGAGCAGGAATTGGCCGTCCAACAATGGCCCAAATCCGCGTGACTTTTTGGGCGATTCCCACACATCCAGGTCACGTGTGGCAGACTCGGTCTTCAGCTACTCATGACTACCGATCAGATCCTCCTCATCGGCATCCCGCTGGTCGCGGTACAGCTTGCCCTGCTGCTGCTGGCCGCAGCCGACCTGCTGCCCGAGGAGCGCCAGGTACGCGGCGGCAACAAGGTCGTCTGGGCGCTGATCATCTTCTTCGTCAACATCATCGGCCCGCTCATCTACTTCTTCGTCGGCCGGGACGAGTCGCGCGGCGTCGAGACGGGCGGCATCGTCGCCACCAGTCCGGGGGCGATCGAGCACGTGCTGGCCAGCTGGCCGAAACTCCCCGCGGGCGCGCCGGCCGCCATCGAGGCCTCCGCGCTGGCCAAGCGCTACGGCCGAGTCGCGGCGCTCGAGGGTCTCGACCTGACCGTGCCGAGCGGCAGCGTCTTCGGCCTGCTGGGCCCCAACGGCGCCGGCAAGACGACGGCGTTGCGGCTGCTCACCGGCCTGGCGCGGCCGACCAGCGGGCAGGCGTCCGTTGCCGGCGTGCCGATCGGCACTTCCGACTGGCGGCTGGCGCGGCACATCGGCTACCTCGACCAGGACCCGCGTTACTACGGCTGGATGAGCGGTCGCGAGCTGCTCGAGCTGGTCGGCCGGCTGGAAGGTCTGAACGGCTATGAGCTCAGCCAGCGCGTGGGCGACGTGATCGAACTGGTCGGGCTGGGCGAGGCCGCCAGGCGCAAGATCGGTGGCTATTCGGGCGGCATGCGCCAGCGCCTGGGTATCGGTCAGGCGCTCATCAATCACCCCACCGTGCTGTTCCTCGACGAACCGGTCAGCTCGCTTGACCCGGAGGGCCGACGCGATGTCCTGGCGGTCATCGACGGCCTGCGTGGGTTGGCGACGGTGATCATGAGCACACACATCCTCAACGACGTCGAACGAGTGTGCGACCGCGTGGCGATCCTCAACGTCGGCCACCTGGTCGCCGAGGGACCGATCGACGAGCTGCTCGATCGCTATGCCCAGCCGGTCTACGAGCTGCAGCCGGAGGCGCACCAGCCCAACGCCATCGGCCGCCTCGCCGAAGCCATCAAGGGCCAGGGGTGGGTGAGCGAGGTGCACACCACGCCGGACGCGGTGCGCGTCTTCGTCAGTGATCCCCGACAAGCCGCCACGTCGCTCCTGCCGCTGGTCGTCCAGGCTGGCGTTGCGCTGGTCCGCTTCGAACGTGCGCGACCGAACCTCGAGGACGTCTTCATCCGCCTCGTTGCGGAGCAGTCGGCGGTGCATGTCGTCCCGCAGATCGAGATCCCGGTGAGCGGGCTGGATGGGCGGGGCCGGCGATGAGCGGCTTCCGCGTTCTGCTGCTCAAGGAGCTGCGCGAGCAACTGCGCACGTATCGGCTGCCCGTCGTGGCGATCGTCTTCCTGCTGCTGGGCATCACCTCGCCGGTGCTGGCGCGCTACATCAAGGAGTTGCTGGACGCACTGGGCACGCAGACGACCGGCAGCATCCAGATCGTCGTGCCCGATCCCACCGCTGCCGATGCCGTCAATCAGTTGCTCAAGAACCTGGGCCAGTTCGGCGTCCTGGTCGCGATCCTGCTGGCGATGGGTACGGTTGCCGCCGAGAAGGAGCGCGGAACCGCCGCGTTCATCCTGACCAAGCCCGCCTCGCGCCTGGCGTTCCTGCTGGCCAAGTTCTTCGCCATCGGCGTGACGCTGGCGGTGGCGGCGGCCCTCGGCTGCGCCGTGGGCGGCCTGTACACCGTGCTGCTCTTCCCCGGTGCCAACGTGCCGTTGTTCGGCTGGGTTGCGATGGCCGTGCTGCTGTGGCTGTCCCTGTTTGCCTTCGCCGCGCTCACCTTCCTGGGCAGCACGATCACCAACTCGGCCGCCGGCGGCGCGGGGTTCGGGTTCCTGGCGCTGCTCGTCACCGGCATCGTCGGGGCCCTGCCCACGATCGGCGGCTACATGCCGACGTCGCTGCTCAACCCGGCCGGCAACCTGGCGCTGGGCGCGCCATCCGGCATCAGTCTTGCAGTGCCCGTCATCGTCGCGGTCGTGTTCGTGGCACTGCCCTTCGGGCTGGCGCTGCTCAGCTTCCGCCGACAGGAGCTGTAATGGATGGTCGTGCGGCACTCACCCGGTTGACCGATGCCGACCGGTCGGTCGTCGAACGGCTGTGGCAGCTGTACAAGCACGACATGTCGGCCCACCTTGGCTGGTGGCACGACCCGCAGCGAGCGCATGGCACGCTGCCCAACAGCGAAGGCCTGTACAAGCAGGACGGCCTGACGACGTATTTCGGCCATCCGGACGAGCACGACGGCTACCTGATCTCGTACGACGGCGCTCCGGTCGGCTTTGCCTTCGTCAGTGGCCTATCCGGCCCGATCCGCTCGATTGGCGACTTCTTCGTGGTACGCGGCGTGCGCCGCAAGAACATCGGACACGCGGCCGCGCGCGCGTTGATTGACCGCCACCCCGGGCCGTGGGAGATCGCCTTCCAGGGCACCAACCAAGGCGCGCCCGAATTCTGGCGGCGCGTGGCGACCGATACCGTGGGCACGGACTGGCGCGAGGAACTCCGGCCGGTGCCGGGCAAGCCGGACATCCCGCCCGATCACTGGGTCTGCTTCACTGTCCCCGCGCGCGACTCGCGAACGCCTCGCGCAACGGGCTAGCGACCGCGCTCGCCATGCTCGCAAGCGCATCGGGACCGAGCGCGCCGGGGACGCCCAGGATGACGTGGTCTGCGCCGGCACGCTCCATTGCCAGCGCCACCGTCAGGGCGTGCCGCTGTTCGGCCGGCGTGGCGCCGCAGTCCACCTGTGCGGCAAAGGTGAACGTCGCCGGGTCGCGCCCCGCAGCGTCCAGGGCGCGCCGGATCTCGCTCGCGCTTCTCGCTGAAGTAGGCGACATCGTTGCGGCGGTTGCCGGGCATCGGCCAGCCCGCGGCGTAACGCACGGCGAGAGCGATGCCGCGCCGGCGTTGCCCGCCCAGCCAGATCTGCGGTCCACCTGGGCTGATAGGCGAGGGCTGGTTGACGGCGCCGTGCAGCGGATAGAACGGATCGTCGAGCGTCACACCGGGCTCGTCGCGCGCCGCGTCGGAGAAAAGCGCCGCCAGCACCCGCACGGCGCTTTCATAACGATCAAAACGTTCGCCCAGCGGCGGCAGCGGGATGCCCAGGGAATCGTGCTCGCCCTCATGCCAGCCCGCGCCGAGCCCAAGGATGAAACGGCCACCCGTGACGATGTCGAGCACGGTCGCCGACTTCGCCAGAACCGCCGGTTGGCGGAAGGTGTTGGCCGCAACCGCGATGCCGATCCACTTGCCGGATACGCGATGGGCCAGCGCGGCGGCCGTCGTGAGCGCCTCAAACGAGCCACCACCGCGCTCGAGGCCGGCATTCGACAGGTGATCGCTCAGCCAGCCCGCATCGAACACGTCGAGTTCGCCGGCGAGTGCCCAGGTCGCATCGAGCCTTGCCCAGTCGAGTCCGGCCGTCTCGGTCGCCGAGATGCGGAAGCCAATCGGACCGACGCGCCTGTGCTGGGTATGTTCCATGCAACCTCCGCTCCCAACCGCTCGCCCCGGAACGCCCGGCGGCGACCACTACACCGTGGCCGCGTTCTCCACCTTCGCCACGATCTCGACGAGGTTGCCGTCAGGGTCACGCAGTAGCGCGTTCCGGTTGCTGTTACCGGTGATGTGAGGGGGTTGGACGACGGGGGCGCCCCCTGCCGTCAGCCGATCGAAGGCACGGTCGAAGTCGTCGGTCCAGACGACGACCACCATCGCCGGGCTACCCGGCGCCGGAGCGACGCCGTGGACCCGCCAAGCCGCCTCGACCGTGCCGAGCCCTAGGCCGAACCCGTTCAGCGCGAGCTCGACGTGTTCGGGAGTTCCCTCGGCCGGTGTGCGGAAGGTCTCTTGGAAGCCGAGCAGGTCCCGATAGAAGCGCAGGCCGGCTTCGATGTCGCGCGTGTACAGGTTGACGAAGGCGTCCTTGAACATGCGCGGCAACCTACCACGGCACGTGCCCGGCCCATACCGAGACCGGGCCGGCGGGCCATTTGACGTACCCTGTCGTCGAGAAATCGAGAGGGAAACACGAATGACCGACAGCGACGGGCTCGCCCTCGCGACGCGCGGACTGCGCAAGAGCTACGGATCCCAGGTCGCCCTGGCCGGGCTCGACCTGTCCGTGCCGCAGAGGCACCGTTTACGGTTTCCTCGGGCCGAATGGGGCTGGCAAGACCACCACCATGCGCCTGCTGACCGGCCTCATCCACCCAGATGCGGGAACGATTGAGCTGCTCGGCCGCCCATTCGGCCGGCGCGACCGCCATCGCCTGTATGACGTGGGCGCGTTGATCGAGTCGCCGTCTTTCTATCCGTACCTGTCGGGGCGCCAGAACCTGCGCGAGTTGGCGGCGAACGGGGCACCAGTCAGCGCGGGACGCATCGAGGAACTGCTGGAGCTGACCGGACTGCGCGATCGCGCCGGCGACAAGGTCTCAACCTACTCGCTGGGCATGAAGCAGCGCCTGGGCATTGCCGCCGCGCTGCTCAGCGATCCCACGTTGCTGCTCCTCGATGAGCCGGCCAACGGGCTCGATCCGGCGGGCATCGTGGCGATGCGCGAGACGCTCCGCCACCTGGCGGCCATCGGCAAGACGGTGTTCGTGTCCAGCCACCTGCTCGCCGAAATGCAGCAGATGGCCGACGTTATCGGCATCATTGCCGCGGGCCGCCTGGTCCGTGAGGGGCCCATCCAGCAGCTCCTCAACTCGGAGGGAATCGTGCGCGTCCGGGTCGCCCCGGACGAGGTCGGCGCGGCGACCGCCGCGCTGGCGTCGCTTGCGGGTCCGGCCGGAGTGACGTCGTCCGCCGCGGAGCCGGGCTGGCTGTCCATCCGCGTAACGCCGGACCGGGCAGGCGAGGTAAACCGGGTCCTGGCCGGAGCCGGGATCTGGGCGACGGGTCTGGAGACCGGCAACGACCTCGAGTTGTTGTTCCTCGAACTGACCGGGGGCGAATCGCCCGCCGGCGGCGAGGGAACCTTCTTCGGCCTGGCCGGGTCGCGCCCCGGACCGGGCACGACCGGGACGGGAGCCTCAGCATGAAGCTCTTCTTTTCCGGACTGCGCAAGCTCGTCCGGCGCCCGGCCACCTGGGTGACCCTCGGCCTGCTGGCCGGCCTGCTCGCGCTGATCGTGATTGCGGTGGGCGCAACTTCCAATCGCCCGGGCGCCTCGGAGGCCGAGCGCGCCCAGATTCTTTCGCTGGTCACCTTCCCCGGCGCCTACGACCAGATCCTCTCGTTCATCCTCGGCCTTGGCGGCCTCTTCGCCGTCATCTTCGGCGCCGCCATCGCCGGCTCCGAGTGGACGTGGGGCACCCTCAAGAATGCCGTCGCCCGCGGCCAGAGCCGCAGCCGCTACGTGTTGCTGACATTCGCCTCGGTCGCGGCCGCCATCGCCGTCGGGCTGGTCGTCACCTTCGTCATCGGAGTCATCGCGGCGTTCGTCGGAGCGACGCTCGCGGGTGTCTCGACGTCCGGGCTGACGGACACCGACACGCTCGGCCGACTGCCCGAGCAGTTTGCCCGCGGCTGGGTCGCGATCGTCGAGGAAGGTGCCTTAGGCTTCACCATCGCGACGCTGGCCGGCAGCCAGCTGGCGGGCATCGGCGCCGGGATCGGGCTGTACTTCGGAGAGACGTTCGCGGGGATCTTCCTGCCCGATATCGTCAAGTACCTGCCGTTCAACGTCGCGACCGCGTCCGTGACCACCGGGACGAGGACCGGCTTCGGTGGTGGGGCCGGTGCCGCTGCGCTGGATGCGAACACCGCCTTCGTGCTGGTCGTGGTGTGGCTGATCGGCGCCTTGGTCGTCGCCGCAGTGTTCACGGAGCGCGCCGAGATCGCCGGCTAGAACTCGGCCCAGTTGGCCTTGATCGTTTCGGCGACCGCTGCAGCCGGAAGTCCTCCGAGCGGCACGCGCCGCTCCGCGAACGGCGGATCCTTATCGGCGTCCACCGAAGCCATTGGGAACGCGCAGGCTGACCGTCACGCTGCGTGGGTCTGTCCCTTGTTGGCGCGCGATGCTGCCAGCCAGCCGGCTCCTTACCCTGGCAACCGGTTCGACCTCATCGATGAGATGCTCCGGCGCGAGCGAATAGTGGCCCGCGAGATCATCCGCAACGATCACGCTGCGCTCGAGCAGGGCTCGAACGACATCAGGCTCGAGCTGATAGGTCCCACCGTCGTATAAGAGAGTGCCGCGTTTCTTCACATCGCCTCTGCGCGAATCGTGCGCTCGTTGGGCTCGCCCGACAAGTGCCAATCGGAGCAGCGGTATCCAGGCCCGGCGCGAATGGGCGAGGCCAACACATATGCTTCGAAGCATCACCCGATCCCGACGAGGAGGCGCACGCGATGCTCACCGCGACGAAGGACCTGATGCTCGCTGCGACCGTTACCGGATCGTGGCCGCGGCCGCGCTGGTACGACGGTGGGCTGTGGGGCCGGCCGCTCGACACGGCGCTGCTCGACGTGCGCTTCCGGGAGCAGTTCCTCGACGCCCACGCCACCGTGATCGCCGACCAGGAGCGCGCCGGCCTCGACATCCTGACCAACGGCGACTACCACCTCGACGAGGACTTCGCCGGCCGTTCGTGGCACCACTACCCGCTGCAGCGCTGGAAGGGCCTCGAACATGAGGAGCTGCAGTACGACGACTCGCGCGACGGACTGCTCGCCTTCCAGGCCGGGACGCTGATGAACGAGATCGAGACCACGTGGCGCTGGCCACGCGTGGTCGGCAAGGTCGAGCACGATCCGAAGAACCCGCTCGAATACGCGAAGCTGTGGCGCATCGCCCAGGCTCGCTCAGGGTCCGGCAAGCCGGTCAAGTTCGGGACCTGCTCGTCCCAGGTGCTGGCGATCTTCCTCGACAGCCACACGGAGCAGTACGACCGCGACGACAAGAAGCAGCTGATCTGGGACATGGCCACGGCCATGAACCTGGAGCTTCGTCAGCTCGCCGCCGCCGGCGCGAAGGTGATCCAGATCGAGGAGCCCACGATCCACTTCACCGCCTGCTTCCATCCCGAGGAGAAGGAGCTGCTCGACTTCATGGTCGAGGCGTTCAACCACGAGGTCGATGGCCTGGACGGCGTGGAGCTGTGGATCCACACCTGCTGGGGCAACCCGAACATGCAGAAGGTCTACACCGGCGAGTCGTACGCGAACTCGGTCGACACCTACCTCAATCGGCTGAAGGGCGACGTCTGGACGGTCGAGATGACCGAGAAGGACTTCGCCGAGATCGACCTGTTCAAGCCGTACGCGAGCAACCTCGCCAAGAAGGTTGCCGTCGGTGTCGTCAACCACCGCAGCCTGCAGGCGGACATGCCTGCAGTCGTCGCCGGGCGAATTCGGCGGGCTCTGGAGGTGATCCCGGTCGACAAGCTGGTGCTGTCGAGCGATTGCGGCTTCGGCCGCCAGGGCTTCAACCGGCTGGTGGCCTTCTACAAGGCCGCCGGCATCAGCCAGGGGCGCAACATCGTCCTGAAGGAACTGGGCATCGAGGAGCGCTATGTCGCGGCGGCCGACCCGTCGCTGCAAGCGGACGTGCGTCCGGACCACGAGCCGCTGACGCACCTCCCGTCGCCTTGGAAGTAGCCCCCCGGAGCGTGGCTCGCCGGGCTGGAGCGGGGGACAGCGGGCGACCTTCTCTTGCTGGACCGATTTTCAAACCTATTGAACAAAGGCCGCGCCGACGCGGTCGATGGCAAGCCAAAACGGCTCAATGCTGCACGGGTTTTCAATCCATTTCAAAAGTTGACTATGTCGGCGGCCAGACCGGCGGCGCGGGCCACCATCTGCGCGGTCCACGTTCAAGTCAATTGAAACTCCGCCACATTGTCGGCGGGAATCCTCCACGGCAGACGGGCGAGAAGGAAGTTTGGTCGGGCAAGAGGGCGATCGACAGGCCCCCCGGCGCCCGGTGGTGTGAAACGGCCTGACCTCGATCGGATGGTTGGTGGCCTCCGCCACCTTGCGGGCCCAAGCCACGGCGCCCAACTGGCCCGGCGGAACGTGCACGAGCCCCGCTGCGGGCCGTACCCATGTCTCCGTGGGCCGATGTCCGTCGGCTGTTGGCCGCTCGGCGGCTCGCCGCGGCGAGGCAGTTGGCATGAGCGACGGGTACGGGTCCTCAACGCCGTGGAGGTGCCGGCCAGCTCGTCCGGAGCTCCGCACCTGAGGACCTATGACACCCGGTTTCCCATCCGGTTGACCCTAGGCGCGACCGCCCGTCCGTAGAGAGACTGGAGACGGGCCAGGGGCGATCGCGGGCACTGGTGAGGCTACCGTCCGCGGGCCATCGCCCGCTGGATCCACAGCCGCTGTCGGGCAGTGAGCTGCACGTGCGCAGCAGGTGGCACCGACGCCAGTTGGAGGGAGGGATTCATGCGGATCATCCTTGCAGTGCTCGGTGCCATCGGCGTCGTTGCCATCGTGGCCGTCATCGCCTTACTGACGGTCGTCGGGTTCACACCGCGCCCGTTCGACGTCGGAGGCGAGTCGGCAGTCGGAATGGCCCAGAACTCGCTCGGTCACCAGTACAAGCTCGATGCAGCGAACCTGAGCGCGACCTGGACGTTCACCAGCGACGCGGACGTAGTGGTGAGCTTCGAGACCGGTGAAGCGGCCTTCAATGGCCAGAGCCTGCCGACCGGCTGCTATACCGGGACGGCCCACAAGGGCGACGTTCTCAGGCTCGATGGGGCGACCGGGGTCAGGTTCGCCAGCCCAGATTCCGACGCCTCGTGCCAGGCGCTGCCGTAACTCCATCGGCGCGGGGAGCGGCTGGGGACGCGGCAGCCGACCTCGGCTAGAAGCGCCAGCGAAGCCACATGAGCGGCAGGCTGACCGCCCGGCGCCGCGGCGACGAAGAACAGGACGCCCAGCAGGACCGCGTGATGAAACGGCACTGGAGTGGTCGGGGCGAGAGGATTTGAACCTCCGACCCCAGCGTCCCGAACGCTGTGCGCTACCAGGCTGCGCTACGCCCCGACCGAGAAAGCCACGGCGCGCTCAGGCGCCAGGCGAAGTCGAATTATAGCCGCCGGTCGAACGCTCCCAGATCAGGCGGCCCGGGCCTACCATCGGCGCGTGAACTGGAGGGCGTTCGAGGCCGCAGCCCCGGAGCTGGCTCGCCTCGGCCGCGCGGCGTTCGAGGAGGAGCACCTGGCGATCCTCGGCACCCTGCGCCGCGACGGCTCGAGCAGCTGCAAAACCCCGACGACTGAGTTCAAGGGGCTTGCGCCGCGCGTTGCTCGCGGATCGGCAGGACGACGAACGAGGCGAACAGGAACGCCGCCGCCATCAGCCAGAAGGTAAGTGGCAGGCCGGCCGCATCGCCCAGGGCGTCGATCAGCCCGCCGTACAACGCCACCCACAGCGAACCGACGCCGAACGCGAGCGTGAAGTAGACGGCGAACGCAGCGTCGCGCAGATGGGCCGGGGCCAGATCGCCCAACAGCGCCTGCAACTGCGGGCTCTCGACGAAGTTAAACGTGCCCAGTAACGCTATGCCCAGCCACAGCAGCGGCAGGTTGGATCCGGCCGTCACGAACACCGCGAGGGCCGCGGCGCCACCGATGTAGGCGGCGTAGATGAGCGGTTTGCGTCCGAGCCGATCGGACAGCCAGCCGGCAACCACCGGACCGGGCACGCTGCCGACAACCAGGAGTGTGTACATCAGCGCGATGGTGCCGTCGTCCAGCCCGACCACGAACTTGAGGTACAGCGGCACGAAGATGTTCAGCACGCCCAGGCCGCGGCCGCCGCCACCCGCCGCGCCGGACGCGAACACGAGCAGCAGGTTGCGGTTGCGCAGCACGTCGCCCAGCGCCAGGCGCAGCGAGCCGTGGGCGCGCGCGGCCGCGCGATCGGCGCCCGACTCGCGCACGAAGTGCCAGAAGGCCACGGCAATGACGATGGCCGGCAGGCCGAAAGCGACCACCGTCCAGCGCCAGCCGACGGTGGCGATCAGCCACGCCCCCAGGAGCGGCACGACGACCGTGCCGATGTTGCCGCCGGCGATGTGCATCGAGATGGCGAAACCGCGTCGGTGCTCCGGAAACTGCTCCGACAGCAGCGCGTTGCCGACCGGATGCTGCGGCGAGCCACCCACCCGCGAGAGCACATTGGCGAGCGAGAAGCCAAGAAAGCCGCCGGCCAGCGACTGCGCCGCCATCCCGCCCCCGAAAAACAGGCCGCCGGTGGTCAGGATCGTCCGCCGCGAGAACCGGCGCGTGAGTGCCGCATAGGTGAGCTGGAAGAGACCCGCCGCCAGGTTGCCCACGGCGGTCAGGAACGCGATGGCCGCCACCGTGATGCGGAACTCGGGAATGATCGCCAGGTAGATGAGCGGCAGCAGGGCGGCCTGGGCGTGATTGACGGCGTGCGCAAGACTGAGCAACCACAGCGTCCGGTTGGGGTAGACGGTCGCGTCGGCCAGGGCCGCGTCGGCGCTCAATTCGGTGTCGGTCATCGGCGCTGGTGAGGCTAGCAAGGTCTCACCGAACGGTGGCGGGGCGGGGCGCGACTGGTGGTCGCTAAACTCCAACACGATGGCCACCGAGCAACACGACGGGCGCGAGCGCTGGGCGCTGATCCTGGGCGTCAGCAGCGGCTTCGGTGCCGCGGCGGCGCGGGCTCTCGCTGGCGACGGCTACGGCATCATCGGCGTCCATCTCGATCTGCGTGGCACGATTGCCGCGGCCAACGCCGTGCGCGATGAGATCGCCGCCATGGGCGTGCCGGTCGTGTTCCACAACGTCAACGCCGCCGACGAGGGCAAGCGCCATGGGGTCGTAGAGTCGAGCGTGGAACTGTTCGACCAACGGCGCCGCGAAGGCCATGACCCGTTCATTGCGGTCGTGCTTCATTCGCTTGCCTTCGGCACCACGCTCTCGTACATCAGCGGGGCTACCGATGCCAAGGAGGTCAGCCAGAAGCAGCTCGAGATGACCGCCGACGTGATGGCGCATTCACTCGTGTATTGGGTGCGCGACCTGTTCCACGCCGGGTTGCTGGCCGACGGCAGCCGCATCTTCGCCATGACCAGCGAGGGTGCGACCAAGGCGGTACCGACGTACGGCCCCGTCAGCGCGGCCAAGGCGGCGCTTGAAGCCCACGTCCGACAGCTCGCGCTGGAGCTGATCCAGGACGGCATCACGGTCAACGCCATCAGAGCCGGCGTGACGGACACGCCCGCGTTGCGACGCATCCCGGGCCACGAGGACCTCCGGACGGTGGCCGAGGCACGTAACCCGGGCGGCCGGCTGACGAGGCCCGAGGATGTCGGCGCGGCGCTCGTCGCGCTGGCTTCGCCACGGCTGCACTGGATGACCGGCAACACCATCGGCGTCGACGGCGGCGAGGGGATCGGCGAGCGCCGGCCCGGAACCTAACACTCGTCCGCGCTCAGGGCGTCAGCGTGAGCACCTGGTACGCGGACGCGTCGATCGCGCCCTGAGTCCACAGGAACGGCAATGGCTCGTTCGCCAGCCAGCGCTGGATGAAGTCGCCGTAGTGAGTGTCGAACGGCTGGCCTGACTGGCCGGTCGCCTGCAGGATGGTTGCCCCATCGAGATTGGACATGTCGATCGCCAGCCGGTAAGAGGGCGCGCTGCTCGCCGCGAACATGTGCTGCAGGTCCGCCGGTGCGCCGCCCTGCGGCCACTCGTTGCTGATCGAGCCGCAGATCTTGTCGACCGTGGTGCAACTGCCCGGCGCTGCGAACGGACCCTGGTTGAAGATCGCCTCCAGCGGGCCGATGCCGGACGTGCCCAGCGTCTGTTCCTGGAACGTGACGGTGTGGATCCGGCCCCACGTCCAGTTGGCCGGATCACCCAGGTCGTGGCGCAGGTCGGCCGCAGCCGCGTCCAGCGCCGCGCTCATGACCTGGTCGCGCGTCTCGTGCACGCCGGTGGTGGTCGTGTCGTCCCACCACGGGTTGACCGGCTGGGTAACGAGGCGCGCCAGGAACTCGTGCGATGGCTCGGAGCCGATGTACCGCCACGCGGTGTTGTCGGCGGAGTCGCCGGCACCCAACTCGTCGTCGAGCGTGGCGCGCAACAGCCGATATTCGAACGTCTCGTACGCCGCGCACCCCTTCGAATCGGTGGTGCACGTCAGATCGCCGCGCCAGTCGAGGATGGTCTGCTTGAGCAGTTGCCCATCGGCCGTCTGCGGCGCGGCGCCACCCAGGTTGTCGATCACCGGCGCCGCGCGCGTGAGCATCACGTCCGACTGGATGGCGCGCAGCGTGTCGGTGGTGATCGACGAGCCGGCAGCGTCGAGCAGCTGGTGGATGCGCGTCGCGCGATAGCCGGGATCCCAGTCACGGCCGAGGAAGTATGCGTACGACGAATCGACCGGCTCGTTGTTCGAGGCGACGATGATGCCCTGCGGCGGGTCGTAGGCGTACGGCAGCTGGTCGTATGGGATATAGCCCGTCCAGTCGTGGCTGCCGTCCTCACCGGGCGCCGGATATTGGCCGTCACCTGACGCACGAATCGGTATCAGGCCGGGGATCTGGACGCCGATGTTGCCGTCCAAGTCCGCGTACAGGAAGGTCTGCGACGGCGCGCCGAAGTTGGCCAGGGCAGCGCGAAACTCGTCCCAGTTCTGCGCCCGGTTGACGCCCAGCACGGCGTCGATGGTGTGGTCGACCTGCTGCGTCGCCGTCCACTCGAGGGCGTAGACCTGGCCGGCTTGACCGAGCTCGTCGCCACCCGCCGACTGCGGCTCGAGCTCGGTCGTGACATCGCTGATGACCGGCCCGTGAACAGTGGAACGGACGTCGATCGTCACGTCATTGTCGCCGGCGACCTTGATCGTCTCCTGGCGCACATCGAAGGGCAGACTCTGGCCCTTATACAGGTAGTGCGTCGGATCGGCCGGGTCGACCGTCTCCGAGAACAGATCCTGCACGTCCGGACCGACATTGGTCAGCCCCCAGGCGATGCGGTTGTTGTGGCCGAGCACGACGCCGGGCACGCCCGGGAAACCGGCGCCGGCGACGTCGTACGGACACCCGGGTCCGACCGGCTGGCAGTGCAGGCCGACCAGGAACCACACCGACGGCATGCTGATGTCGAGGTGCGGGTCGTTGGCCAGCAGCGCGCCGCCGGTGGCCGAGCGCGACGGCGCAACCACGAAACCGTTCGAGCCGGATAGGTCGGCACCGCCGGCGGCCATGGCGATCGTCTGGCGCAGCCCGGCGGCCACGTCGAGCAATTGGGCGTCGCCGGTGGCGTCGCTGGTGATGACGGCGGCCACCGGCAAGGCATCGCCAGCATTGATGGCGGGCACGGATTGGCCGGCGACCGATGGAATGACCGTCGGCCGGGTCGGGTCGTAGGCCGGCACCAGCTGGTCGATCTGGTCGGCCGTCATGCCGCGTCGCAGCATCAGCATGCGCAGCAACTCCGAGTCCCAGTTGCCGCCCAGCGACCACGCCTGCACCTTCTGCCACGTCAGCGTGTCGACCGGCGTCCATGGTTCGGGCCGGTAGCCGGCCAGACCGCCGCCGGCGCCCTGCAGGCCGGTCAGCACGAACGGCAGCGGCAGGTCGCCGTGCTGGTCGAGCCAAGCGTTGACCCCGCTGGAGTAGGCCTCCAGGGCGACGCGGCCGTCATCGGATATCGCGGCCCAGTCGTTCTGCGCCGCATGGCGCCAGCCCAGCGTGCGAATGAACTCGTCCGTAGCGAGCTCGCTCTTGCCGAACAGCTCGGACAGGCGCCCCGCTCCGATGTGACGCCAGACGTCCATCTGCCACATCCGTTCGGACGCCTCAACGTAGCCCTGCGCAGCGAAGAGGTCGGCCGTGGTCGAGGCGTAGATGTTGACGACGCCGTACTGGTCGCGGACGACGCGCACCGGCGCCGCGAGGCCGGGCAGTTCCAGCGTGCCGGTCCGCTGCGGGAGATCCCGCTCAGCCAGCCAGGCGAAGAGACCGCCGACAGCCAGCACCAGCACCAGCACGCCGATCAGGGCCACGAACAGCACGCGCCGCACGGCGCTCCACAGAGGCTTCACCGCATCACATCATGCCGTATAGGAAGCAGCCCGGCAGGTGGTCGTCGACCAGGCCGACCGCCTGCATGAACGAGTAGACGATCGTGGAGCCTACGAAACGGAAGCCGCGACTCCTCAGATCGACCGACAGCGCATCGGAAGTCAAAGTCGTCGTCGCGAGGTCCGCCGCAGTGGCGGTTGGCGGCAGTCGCTCCGGCGGTGGCGGAGCCATCAGCTCGAGGTACCCAGCGAAAGAGCCGTGTGCACGCGCCAGTTCCAGGGTGGCGGTCGCGTTGCCGATGGCAGCCTCGACCTTGGCCCGGTTACGCACGATGCCCGCATCTGCCAGCAGTCGAGCACGATCAGCGTCGCCGAAGGCGGCCACCGTGCGCGGCTCGAAATCGGCGAGTGCGACGCGAAACGCCGCGCGCTTGCGCAGGATGGTCAGCCACGACAGACCCGCCTGGAAACATTCCAGCGTGAGCATCTCGAAGAGCGCCCGGTCGTCGCCCGTGCGGCGCCCCCATTCGCGATCGTGATACTCGGTCAGCAGCGGATCGTCGCGCGCCCACCAGCAGCGCGGCAGATCAGCGTCCAGCGCGAACCTGCTCCAGTGCGCGCCGCGCCTGGTCAAGGTGGACCAGGTCGTGGCCGGCGGTCAGCCGGAAGGTCAGCTCGTAGCTCTCAGGTCCGCGTTCGCGGTGAATGCCGTAGCGCGCGCGGTCGGCGGCCGGCGTGCCCCGCCAGAGCGCCAGATCGGCCGCGCGCAGCGGCTCGAACCACGACAGCAGTTCGTCGGGGCCCTCGGCCGAATCGGTGTGAAAGCGGTCGACCCACAGATCCTGGTCGTAGGGCTGAATGTCCGGCTTGTCGTGGGCAAGTACCCAGCGATAGCGGCCGGCGATGACCAGCTCCGCGTCGCAGATGTGGGCGATGCACTGGAGCACGGACCACTCGTGCGGCTCCGGCCGGGTGCGCACATCCCGTCCAGCCTGTGTGACGAGCTCGCGAATGGCCGCCGGCGTGCCCGCCTGGATTGCCGCCGGGTCGGCGTCACCGAGCCGGGCGAGCAGCAGGCGCTGATACTCGTTCGGCTGCGCTACGGGATCGACTTGCGAGGCCATCCGCGAAGAGTAACCAGACCGTACGGGCGGCGCGCGGTCTCAGTACTGGAAGAGCAGCTCGCGGTACTTGGGCAGCGGCCACAGGTCGTCGGCGACGAGCGTCTCCAACTCGTCGGCCACCGATCGCAGCATGTTCTGGGCGGGGATGACCTCGTCCACGAAGGCGCGCGCCTCGGCCTGGACCGATCCGGCCTCGTGTGCCTCGTGCTGGACGTGCTCGAGATGGTCGATCGCGGCAGCCAGCTGGTCGGTCAGCCCGCTCACCCGCGTGCACAGCGAGGCGACGGCGTGAGACGCCGGGCCGACGGCATAGAGCGTCCCCAGGTAGCGCACGCACGCCGGCAGGATCATCGTGCGCGCGATGTCCAACGCACAACTGGCCTCGATGCTGCTGACCTTGACATAGCGCTCCCAGGCGATGTCGACCCGGGCGGCAAGTTCGCGTTCCGATAGCACGCCATACGCGGCGAAGACCGACTTGGCCTTGCTCGTCGCCAGCGCGGGCAGCGCGTCGACGGTGGTCCGGTTGTTGGGCAACCCACGTCGTTCGGCTTCGGCGTGCCACTCGGGCGAATAGCCGTTGCCGCCGAAAAGGACCTGCTTGTGCGCCTTGGCAATCGCCGACAGGATCGCCGACAGGCCATCGAAGTCGCCCGGCTGGAGCTTGTCCAGCTCATCGGCCAGCTGCTTGAGCGAGTCGGCGACGGCCGTGTTGAGTACCGTCTGCGGCCAGTAGATGGGCGCCGACGACCCGACTGCACGGAATTCGAACTTGTTGCCGGTGAAAGCGAAAGGGGACGTCCGATTGCGGTCCGTGGCGTCCTTGGGCAGCACCGGCAGCGAAGTGGCGCCAAGTTCTAGATTGCCGCCCTGCTTGGACGCCGATGCGGCGCCCTGCTCGAGCTGGGCAATCACGTCTTCGAGTTGCGAGCCGAGGAAGATCGACATGATCGCCGGCGGCGCCTCGTTGGCCCCCAGGCGGTGATCCTGGCCGGCGTCGGCAATGGCCGCGCGCAGGATGTCCGCGTGCACGTTGACTGCGCGGATGACCGCCAGCAGGAAAGCGAGGAACTGGGCGTTCGCGTGCGGGTCGGTGCCCGGATCGAGCAGGTTCTCGCCGTCGTCGGTGGCCATCGACCAGTTGTTGTGCTTGCCTGAGCCGTTGATCCCGGCAAACGGCTTCTCGTGGATCAGGAAGGCCAGTCCATGCTGCGCCGCGATCCGACGCATGAGCGACATGACGATCATGTTGTGGTCGGAGCCGACCGACGTCGCCTCGAACACCGGCGCCATCTCGAACTGTGCCGGCGCGACTTCGTTGTGGCGCGTCTTGGCCGGGATGCCCAGCCGCCACAGCTCGCGGTCGAGATCCATCATGAAGGCGAGGATGCGCGGCCGGATGGGACCGAAATACTGGTCCTCCAGCTCCTGCCCCTTGGGCGACGCTGCGCCGAAAAGGGTGCGCCCGGTGAGCAGCAGGTCGGGCCGCTGCTCGGCCAGCCGGCGGTCGACCAGGAAGTACTCCTGCTCCGGGCCGATGGTGGTGAAGACACGCGAGGCGGCCGTGTTGCCAAACCAGCGCAACACGCGCAGCGCCTGCTCGCCCAGGGCCTGTTGCGAGCGGAGAAGCGGGATCTTGTGGTCGAGCGCCTCGCCGGTGAACGACACGTAGGCGGTCGGGATGGTCAGCGTGACCCCGTTCGGCTCGACCTGCAGGAAGATCGGCGAGGTGACGTCCCAGGCGGTGTAGCCGCGCGCTTCGAAAGTCGCCCGAATGCCGCCCGATGGGAACGAGCTCGCGTCCGGTTCGCCCTGCACCAGGTTCTTGCCGGAGAACTCGGCGATGGTGTGCGAGTCGCCCGACGGCGTCAGGAATGAGTCGTGCTTCTCCGCGGTCGAGCCGGTCATCGGCACGAACCAGTGCGTGAAGTGCGTGGCGCCGTGGGCCAGCGCCCATTCCTTCACACCGTGGGCCACCGCGTCGACGATGGCCTCGTCGAACGGCTCGAGGCCGGCCGTCGTCCGCCGGAGCTTGTTGAAGATGGGCTTGGCCAGGTACTGGCGCTGCGCATCCTCGCCGAAGACGTACTGACCGTAGATGTCCGCGCCGGCGTGCTCGAGGTAGTTCTGGGTCGATGCGACGCGCTGATTCGAGATGGCGCTGATGGCATTCTGGCGGGCGGTCAGCGCTCCCCCGGTGGCCGTCGTGGCGCCCGCCGCGGCGCTTGGCGCCGAACGGCCGTTGCCGTTGCTCGATCCATTGGCCGGGTGGCCGTTGCTCTCCGCCACGGTCCGCTCGCCGAGCTTCATGACCATCGTCGATGAACCCTCCGCAACTGTCGGCGCCTGGCCTCGACGGCGTCGCACGACTGTTCGGAGTCTACCCGCGGCCGGGTCCCGCCGACGGTTGCAAACGACGCTCGGGACGGTTACGGAGTCGGACCGCCAGCTGCTCCAGCAAGGCGTCGAACTCGCGCTCGGTGTTGGCATAACGATCGGCCACGAGGGCCAGCTCGAGACGGCCGGCGGAGAGACGTGCCCAGACTCTGCGCCGCGGGAAGTAGAAGCTCAGGATCAGCCCGCTGATCAGGCACAGGTAGGCGAGCCAGATCATGCCCTGGCCGGGATCGCGCTTGATGACCATGCCGGTATAGGCGCTGGCCTGCTGCCACGTGACCGCGAAGCCGCCGGTGTCGGCCGGGTTGCTCGTCTGGCCGAGGCTGAGACCGTTGATGAATTCGATGTTCGTGCCACCCGGCTGCGCGGTCGTGGCGCTGATGCCGGTGAGGGCCAGCAGCGGCGCGCCGGCGTCGGTCTTGTCGAGCACCAGCAGCAGGCCGATATCCGAGCCGGGAATGGTGAAGAAGCCCTGCGGCAGGCCGGCCAGCTGGCCGGTCAGCAGGACGGGCCCCTGCCAGACCAGCTCGCCGCTCGCGCTGCGAACAGTCATGATCTCGGCCGGTCCGAAGGTGTTCTGATGGAAGGCATAGCCATCGAATTCGAGCGGGTCGTTGACGCGGATGGTCTTGCGCGCGACCTCCTGGCCGTTCTCATACACGGCCAGGTCGGTGGTGAAGTCGGCGAACGTGCCGTCCGGCCGCGTCGGTGCGTCGAAATGAATGTTCTTGACGAGCAGGTTGTCTGGCGTGCCGACTGCCTGCACCGGCGCCGTGTCGCCCTGGCCCAGGAAGACGACCGTTTCGAAGCCGAGCACGGTCGTCAGCGCGGCGCCGACCACGAACAGGATCAGCCCCAGGTGAGTGAGCAGCGTCGCCAGCTTCAGGAAGCGGTACTTGTCGCCGTACACGTAGACGGCCCCGTTCGCCTCTTCCCGGCGCAGCCGGAAGTGCTGCCGCCGCAGCACGCCGCCGAGCGCGTCGAACGCCTCCGGCCCGACAGCGTCGAAACGAGCCCGATGGTTAAGCCCCAGGTCGTAGAAGGACGGACCGTGGACGACCTTGACGTGGCGCGCGGCGCGCCACAGGCCCGGCGTTCGGTCGAGCGTGCAGACCACGATGCTGACCGCCAGCAGCGTGAGCATGAACACGAACCAGGGCGCGGAGAAGACGCGGAAGAAGCCCAGCCAGTCGAACACGTCGACCATGGCCGGGCCAATGTTGATGCCGAACAGCGACAGCGGGTCATAGATCCCGTGGATGATCGCGAGTTGCTCGGCGTACCCCTGCGGATCATGGAGCGCGGCAGTTGGTATCTGGCGCAGCACGGCGCCGATCACGCCGGCGACGGTCAGCACGCCGATCTGCAGCACGGCGAAGCCAACGCTGGTCAGCGTTCGCCACACCCGCCAGCCGATGCGGCCGACGAAGTCGGATTGCCTGTTGGCGCGGCGTGCGCCGAGCGAGATGGAGGCTATGGCTGGACCGAACCGACCGCCAGCGCGTCGCGGCCTGCGGCCAAGCCGCGGTCGAAATCATCGACCAGGTCGGCCGCATCCTCGAGACCGACCGACACGCGCACCAATCCTTCAGCGATGCCGGCACGCGCCAGCGCGGCACTATCAAGCTGGCGGTGCGTGGTCGACGGTGGATGTACGGCGATTGTGCGGACGCTGCCCAGCGAGGCGGTACGCGGCGGCAACGAGAGTCCATCCAGCAGGGCGCCGGCGGCCCGCCGGTCGCCGACATCGAAGGCGAGCATGCCGCCGCCGGCGCGCAACTGGCGCTGCGCGACCGCGAACTGCGGATGGCTGGACAGGCCCGGATAGAACACGCGCCTGACCGGCGCCGAGGCTTCCAGGTGGCGGGCCAGGATCAGCGCGTTGTCACCGTGGCGATCCATGCGCACGTGGAGCGTCTCGACGCCGCGCAGGATCAGGAACGCCGAGAACGGCGCCAGGCTGCCACCCGTGTCGACCTGCACCGCGCGCACGGCACGGACGAGGTCGCGGCGGCCGGCAACCACGCCGCCCAGGACGTCAGAGTGGCCGCCCAGCCACTTGGTGCACGACTCGACGACCAGGTCGGCGCCCAGCTCGACCGGCCGACACAGGTAGGGCGAGGCGAACGTGTTGTCGACGATCACCGTCACTCCGCGCGCATGCGCCCGCTGGGCGAGGTCGGCCACGTCGCTCACCACGATGGTCGGATTGGCGATGGTTTCGAAGTAGAGCACGCGCGTGTTGGGACGGATGGCGGCGCTGACGGCGTCGCCGTCACTGGTGTCGACGAAGGTCGTGTTGACCCCCAGGCGCGCGAATACGTTCTCGAGCAGATGCTGCACGCTGCCATAGATCGCCTTGGCGGCAACGACGTGGTCGCCGGCACTGACGAGCGACAGCAGCGCGGCGTGGATCGCGGCCATGCCCGTCGCGAAGCAGTAGGCGGCCTCGGCGCCCTCGATCTCGGCCAGCGCTTCGGCGAGGGCTGACGAGGTGGGGTTGTCTATGCGCGAATAGGCATAGCCCGGCTGACGGTCGGCCAGGATGTCGCCCAGTTGCGCCGCATCGTCGGCGCTGAAGGTCACCGCCTGATAGATGGGTACGGCGTCGGGCTGCTGGTCGACCCGCGGCGCGCGGGTCGCCGCCGAGAGGGCGCGGGTGCCAAATCCAGCCGCAGCGCGCGGGCGGCGTTCGCTCACGCGCCTAGGCTACATCGGGCGCCTCAGGACCCTCCCCAGGGTGGCGGACCGGGTGACTCCGGCGGCACCGGCGCCGGCTGCGCAGCTGGCGCCAGCTGCGCCCCATGGGCCGCGAAGGCATCCTCCGCCAAGGCGCTTCGCGCTGGAACGGACGGGTGATGGGAAGCCGCGGACGAATTGGCCGGCACGGCCTGGGCCATCGACGGCCCGCTGCCCGGCGCGCCCATGGGCACGACCACCTGGCGCGCGTAGCGCACGATCTGGTCCTTGCCGCGCCGCTTCGCCTCGTACATCGCGAGATCTGCGCGGCGCATCAGCTCGATTGACGTGCGTCCGTCGTCGGGATAGGTGACCAGGCCGATCGAGGCCGACGTGCGTATCAGCGCGCCTTCGTGCGGCAACGCCAGGCGCGCGACGTCGACGCGCACCTTCTCGGCAACGCGCAGCGCGCCCGGTAGGTCCGTCTCGGGCAGGATGAGGACGAACTCGTCGCCGGCATAGCGCGCCGCGAGGTCGGTTGCACGCGTGTCTCCGCGGAGCACGTCGGCTACCGCCTGCAGGAGCTGGTCACCGGACGCATGCCCAAAGCGATCGTTGGCCGCCTTCAACCCGTCGAGGTCGATCATCAAGAGGCCGAACGCCCGGCCGCTGCGGGTGGCACGCAGGATCTCCTGCTCCACCGTCGCCTGGAAGTAGTCGCGGTTGGGCAGCCCGGTCAGCGAATCGAAGCGCGACAGTCGTAGCGCTTCCTCGCGCGCGTGCCGCTGCTCGCGACCGATAGCCGAAGCGACATAAGCGACCAGGCCGAAGGCGATGACGTTGAAGACAACCGCACCGAGTGCCGCCCGGTCGACCGGTCCCGCGTCGGGCGCTACCAGCACGCCAATCACGTAAGCCGCGGCCGTCGAGAGCGTTAGCACGCTCGGCCACCAACCGCTGGCGGACAGGGCGCCGGCAAAGAGCAGGAGAACGTAGCCGAAGAAGTAGGGACTGCCGCGCCCGCCGGTGAAGACCAGCAACACCGTCAGGAAGACGAGCGCGACGGCTGCCTGGAGCGGCACGCGCCAGGCGCCGAATACGGTCGGCGGCAGGATCTCCTGGAACAACACGGTCAGAAACAGGCCAAGCGCCAGCAACGCATATACCGACGCCTGGTCGGCGCCGCCGAAGAGCGTCACCAGGGCCAGCGCCGCGATCAAGAAGAAATAGCTGACGATGCGCGTGACGCGCGCGTAGAAGGCCGCCGGGGCCTGTGCAGCGGGGCGGTCCGCGGGCGCATTGTGTGCGGCCGCGGCCGCTTGGCCGTTGCCTGTGCCCATAGAACGCCAATTGGTCATGCTGACGCGGCACTCGTCGAAGACGTCACGCGGTCATCGGACCGCGCCATGGCCAGGGAAGAGCAGGGCAAGTTGACTCCCACGTTGGCCCGCGGCGCGTCCGCGGTCTGCCCGACAAGGCCTATCTAGGCCCGTGAACTCATCCCCGATAGTACTGCCCGGGGTGGCCCAGAAGTACTACCCGTGGGTGGATATGTGTGGCTCCCATGCACCGAAAAGACCCGCGCGCGGGCGGGCGTCAGGCCTGAACGCTGCCGCGACCCAGGCTGCGGCGCACGACCGTATCGAGCGACAGGCCCTGCCCGATGAGGGTGAACAGGATGATGCCGAAGGTGATCTCGACCAGCAACTGGCGCTGCGGCAGGTCAGCCGGCAATGACAGGGCGAGTGCCACCGCGACGGCACCGCGCAGGCCGGCGGCCATCATGACGTGCAGCCAGCCGAGCGGCAGGCCGCGGCTGGTGATCGGCCCGTGCGTTAACCGGCTCAGTCCGCCGGTGATGAGGTAGACCACCAGCACACGCGCCGCCAGCACGCCAACGATGCCCCAGAAGATGGGCACCAACGTGTCGAGCAGGTCACGCACGCTGATCACCAGGCCGATGAACAGGAAGAGCAGCGCCGTCAACAAGAACGCGGCGAACTCCCAAACGGTGTCGATCGCGTCCTCGGTGCGCTGCGTCATGCCCCGCGCGCGGCCGTAGTTGCCGAGCACGATGGCGGCCACCACGGTGGCGATGATGCCCGACTCATGTAACTGGTCGGCCAGCAGGTAGGTGCCATACGCAAGCACCACGGTCACGCTCAACTCGATCAGATGGTCGTCGATGCGGGCCACCAGGCGCGATGCCAGCAGCCCGCCCAGACCACCGATGATCATGCTGCTGACGATGGTGACCACGATCGACAGGCCGGCGTCGAGTGGGTTCACGCTGCCGTGGACGGCCGTCAATGCGACCGCGAAGACAACGATCGCGGTTCCGTCGTTGAACAGGCTCTCGGCCTCGATGGTGGCCGTCAACAACTTCGGCGCATGCAGCCGCTGAACTGCTGCCAACACCGCGGGCGGGTCGGTCGCGGCAAGCGCCGCGCCGACGATGAAGCCCAGTTCGAGCGGCAGTCCGGTCGACAGGTTGAGCACCACGCCCACCACCAACGCGCCGATCAGCACGCCCGGGATCGCCAGCAGCAGGACGACTCCGTACACGCGCCGCAGCTCGCCCAGGTCAAGCCGATAGCCGCCCTCGAACACCAGTGCCGGCAGGAAGACGGCCAGGATCAGATCGGGCGGTAGTCTCAGGTCCAGACCCGAGTTGATGACGCCGGCGAGCAACCCCAGGACCACGAGTGCGACCGTGTACGGCACGGCAATGCGGCGCACGACGACCGCCGCCGCGGTGGCCGTGGCGAGCAGGATGACGAACAGCTCGACCGCGTTGAGGGTGACAGTCTGGGGCACGTCGAAGAGGGTAGCGGGTGGTGCTTACCGGCCGCCGGGGAACAGGTTAGGAAAGCGGTCGGAGTGGTCGGCATCCATGTCGTTCGAGGCCGTATCGAGCTCGGTGAACAACATAGCGTCTCGTCGTTGCGGTACGCCGAGTAGCCGTGGACGCTCAGGTCCAGCTCGTCCAGCGCACGGGAAGTGCGCGTCGGCCGGGACGTGGTTAGCGGTGTCCGGCCCGGCCAACAGCTGGCGCAGTGTCAGCTGGCCGATGGCCGCGGGTACGAGGTCGAAGGTCAGTGCATCAATCGGATCGCCGGTGTTGATTGACGAGACTCGTGGAGCCGCCCTTGAAACTCGCGGTGCCGGCGCTCTCGTGCCGCTCGCCGGGGTTGACCTGACCTTCCCTGCCAGAAGGCGTTGCGCGCGACGACCGGCGGGGCGTGCCTCGCCATCACCAGATGAATCTCGGCCACGAGCGCACGTAGCATCTTTGCATGCGGATTAGCAGCCCAGCCGCCTTGCTTCGCCTCGTGGTCGTAGTGGTGCCCGCCTTAGTCGTCGCTACCTTCGCGGTGTGGTTCCTGCAGGACGAGGTGGGCGTACCGAATCCGTCGGCCGTGTACCTCGTCGCGGTTGTCCTGGCCGCGCTCGTTGGCGGGACGTCCGGCGCGATCATCGCCGCGGTTGGCTCGTTCGTGATCTACGACTATCTGTTCACGGCGCCGCGCCAGACGTTCAGCATTGCCGACCCGGGCGTATGGGTGAGTGTCGTGCTGCTCCTGTTCGTCGCCGTGGTCGTCGGTCAACTGGTAGCTCTCGAACGCTCCCGGCGCGCGGTGGCTCAACTCCGCGAACAAGAGGCCCAGGCGATGTTCCGGCTGAGTCACGCACTCGCTACCCGCGACTCAACCCCGCTCGTCCTGCCCCGAATCGCGCAGATGCTGCAGCGCGACGCCGATTCTGAGCGTGTCCAGATCGGCATCGGTGACGACGATGCCGGCGAGCGCATCGCCACCGATACTTCGGACCAGCCGCGACCGCCGGCCACCAGCTACGAGGTCCTGCGTCGGATGCCGGAAGAGCAACCATCCGAGTGGGTCCGCGTCCACCCGCCCGGCGGACGACCACGCGGCGAGCGACATCTCGCCGCTTTCCGCGTGCGCATCGAGGCGCAGGGCAAACGATTCGGATCGATCTGGGCGCTACGCGCACCCGCGGCGGGCCCGCCTGACGGAACCCAGACGAGGCTGTTGGCGGCGACGGCAGACCAACTCGGGCAGGTGCTGGCTCACGACCGGTTGGCGGCCGAGTCACAGGCAGCCGAGATTGCTCGCCAGAGCGATGAACTCAAGTCGGCGCTGCTGCAATCTGTGTCGCACGATCTGCGCACGCCACTGGCGACGATTCGCGCCGCGGCGGGCGGGCTTAGACCGTCGGGTGGACTGTCGCCGGCCGAGCAGAACGACAGCATCGACGCGATCGATCGCGAGGTCGAGTACCTCAACCGGCTGGTGACGAACCTGCTCGATATGAGTCGCATCGAAGCCGGGGCGTTGCGCTCAGAGTGCGACGTGTTCGAGCTCGACGATCTCGTCGATCGCTTGCTCCAGCGCCTGAGGACGCGCCTTGGACAGCGTCATCTCGAGCTCGCCATCAACGCGCCGCCGGTGGATGTCGACCCGACCTTCTTCGACGGCGCGGTCACGAACATCATCGAGAACACGATCAAGTACACGCCCGCCGACGCCACTGTGCGCATTTCGGCATACAGCCTGCCCGACGGACTGGTACGCGTCACGATTGAGGACTCCGGGCCGGGAGTGCCGGCGGACGCCCTCCCAAGGCTGTTCGACAAGTTCTACCGTGTGCCCGGCACCCGCCGCAGCTCAAGGGCGGGTACCGGCATCGGCCTCGCCGTCGTGCGCGGCCTCGTCGAGGCGATGGGCGGGCGCGTTGCGGCACGCCGCAGTGAACTCGGCGGATTGGCCGTCGACCTCGATCTAGCATCGGCCCAGATGCCGCGCTCTGCTGGGGCGGCGCCTTCACCCTCGATCGCGTGAACAAGAGCCGGCCCATCGTGCTTGTCGTCGAGGACGACGACGAGACGCGCGCAGTGCTGGCGCGCGACCTGCGCGCGCGAAATTTCCAGCCTATCGAGGCCGAAGATGGGCGGGCCGCGCTCGAGCACTGGGCGGCCGGTCGGCCAGATGTCGTGCTGCTGGACCTTGGCCTGCCCGATATCGACGGGGTGACGATCATCCGCCGGATGCGGCGCGAGGCGACCACGCCGATCGTCATCCTGTCCGGCCGCTACGAGGAGCGTCAGAAGGTCGAGGCTCTCGATGCGGGTGCAGACGACTACGTGACGAAACCATTCGGCGTCGACGAGTTGAACGCTCGACTCCGAGTCGCATTACGCCACGCGTCGGGTCCCGCCAGCGACATCCACGGCCGGCTCACACACGGACCACTCGTCCTCGATCCCACCCGTCATGAGGTGGCAGTGGCGGGCGTCGTCCTTGACCTGACACCCCGTGAATTCGAGATCCTGCGTGTGCTGATGGCCAACGCCGGACGACTCGTGACCAAGGCAAGACTGTTGCGAGCAGTCTGGGGAGAGGCCTACCAGACCGAGGACAGTTACGTCTACGTGCACGTCAGCCAGCTACGCCGCAAGCTGGCCGATGCCGACCCAACCGGCGAACTCAGCCAGCTCATCGTGACCGAGCCCGGGGTCGGTTACCGCATCAGCTAACCGACGCCACGGCAAGCGCTGGGCAGCGAAGCGCCCTGCTCGGACGCAACTCGCGGATGCAACTTCCTAAGAGGAACTTTAGGTCCGTCGCCCGTCGCCGGCCGACTTCTATCTTGGGAGTGCCGACGACGCTCATCCCATGGCAGACCTTGAGGACCGGCTGCAGGCCGACGTGCCCGGCCAGCTGGAGCGGGAGTTCATGATCATCCGCGAGGCGGTGACGATGGTTGCCGCCGGGCACACCGAACGCGTCGTACTGGCCAGCCTCAGCTTCGCGACCGAGCTGCTGGATGCAGCCCGCCGGGTGGCCGTCGATGCGTCGGTCCAGGTTACGCCGCTGTGGTCAATCGACGACACGTGCCACAGCATCGCGATCGAGCGAATACCGCAAGAGGCCGTGCGGCCCAGCGCATGACCATGACCGAGCGCCGCGCGACGGTGCTGTACGTCGAGGACGACGACGGGCTCCGACCGATCGTCGCGCGTCACCTCCGTGGTCAGGGCTTGCACACCGTTGAGAGTACGTCGGCAGAGGAGGCAACTGCCGAGCTGGCAAATGGCCTGCGCCCAGACGTCGTTGTGCTCGATCTCAACCTGCCGGGCGACACCGGTTGGGACCTGCTGCGCGGCGACGCCCTTCAGGCAGCAGGGTCGCCCCCCGTCGTCATCACCAGCGCCGGTGCAGTCAGTCCACGCCGTCTCGCCGAATTCCGTTGCGCTGGCTGGCTGCCCAAGCCATTTCCGCTCGAGACGCTGGTCGACACGCTCAAACGACTGATCAGCACAGAGGGAGCAACACAAACAGATGACTGACCTGCACATCCTCGTCATAGCGATCCTCGTGATCGCGGTGATGGCCGGATATCTCGTTCTCGTTGAGAGGGTGCGCTGATGAGCCTGCTGGACCTGATCGCGGGGCTGGCGTCTCTGTTCGGCTTCATCTACCTGCTCTGGGCGCTGCTGCGCCCCGAAGACTTCTAACGCATGTCGCTACCCGACTTTCTGACGCTGGCGACGCTGGCGGTCGCGCTGCTCATCGCCACGCCGCTGCTAGGTCGCTACATATATCGGGTGATGGAGGGCGAGCGGACCTTCCTGAGCCCCGTTCTCCGCCCCGTCGAGCACTTCGTCTACCGCGTGTGCGGCATTGACGAGACCTCCGAACAGGACTGGAAGGCCTACACGATCGCGGTCCTGGCAATGGCCGTGGTGGCCATCGTCGCCGGCTACATCGTGCTGCGTCTGCAGGACATGCTGCCGCTCAACCCGACTGCCGCCCCGGCGATGTCGCCCGACCTCGCCTTCAACACCTCGGTCAGCTTCGAGACCAATACGAACTGGCAGAACTACTCTGGTGAGACCGGCGCCAGCTATCTCACGCAAGCGGCGATGTTTGCGGTGCGCAACTTCACCTCGGCCGCGACGGGGCTGGCCGTGGCCATCGCGCTGATCCGCGGCCTGACGCGGCGCAGCGCCAAGACACTGGGCAACTACTGGGTCGACCTGACCCGTGGCGTGCTGTACATCCTGCTGCCGATCGCAGTCGTCGGCGCGGTCGTCCTGGTGTGGCAGGGCACCCCACAGACGTGGAATCCGGCACAGGCCGTGACCACTCTCGAAGGCGGCGCGCGGCAGACCATCGCCGTCGGTCCGGTTGCCTCGCAGGAGATCATCAAGGAGCTGGGTAACAACGGCGGCGGGTTCTTCAACGCGAACTCAGCCCACCCATTCGAGAACCCGACGCCATTGACGGATTGGCTGGAGATCTTCGCCCTGCTGGCGATCTCGTTCGCGCTCACATACACCTTCGGCAAGTACGCCGGCAGCCGCCGCCAGGGGTGGACGATCTTCGCCGCGATGGCCGCCATCCTGCTCGCCGGCGCGGTGCTGGCAATGAACCGCGAGTACAACGGCAATCCGCTCTTCCCCACCTCGGTCGATCAGGCGGGCATCGGCAGCATGGAAGGCAAGGAGGTCCGCTTCGGTGCGGCCGTCGGCGGCCTGTTCATGGCCGCTACCACCGGCACGAGCACCGGCGCGGTCAACTCCTGGCACGACAGCGCCCAGCCTATCGCCGGGCTCGTGCCACTGTTCAACATGGAGCTGGGCGAGATCACGCCCGGCGGCATCGGTGCCGGCATGTACGGCATGCTCATCATCGGCGCCATCCTGGCCGTGTTCATCGCCGGGTTGATGGTCGGCCGGACGCCCGAGTACCTCGGCAAGAAGGTCGAGGCGTACGAGATCAAGATGGCGATGATCACCGCCCTTGTTCTGGGCGCGAGCATCCTCGGCTTCACCGCCCTTGCCTCGGTCTGGCCCGAGGGCCGGGCGGGCCCACTCAACCAGGGTCCGCACGGCTTCTCGGAGATCCTGTACGCCTACTCGAGCCAGACCGGGAATAACGGCTCGGCCTTCGCCGGCCTGACCGGCAACACGCCCTTCTACAACATCACCGGCGGGCTGGCCATGCTCATCGGCCGCTACGGCATGATCGTGCCCATCCTGGCGCTGGCCGGCGCGATGGCTGCGAAACGCCGCGTGGCGCCATCGCTCGGAACATTCCCCACCACGGGCGTGCTATGGACGGTGCTGCTGATCGGCGTGGTCATCATCGTCGGCGCCCTGACCTTCTTCCCCGCCCTTTCGCTCGGGCCGATCGTCGAACAACTACTTCAGAACGCTGGAGTGACCTTCTGATATGAGCCTCACCAGATCACTTCTGTCCGTCGATCTCGGTCGAGGAACGCGCCGTTTCCAGCGCTTCGTCACGCTGCGCGGCACGAAGCCGAGCGGGAACCAGCCGCCACGGCCACGCGGCGTGCTCGACCCCGACCTGCTGCGCGCTGCCCTGCCGCACGCATTCCGCAAGCTGGACCCGCGGTTCCTGATCAAGAACCCAGTCATGTTCGTGGTCGAAGTCACCGCCGTTCTGGTCAGCCTGATCTGGCTGGCCAACGTCACCAGCATCCAGCCGATGACGGCCTCAAGCAGCGGTTTCCAGTTCCAGATCGCGGTCTGGCTGTGGTTCACGGTCCTCTTCGCCACTTATGCCGAGGCCGTCGCCGAGGCGCGCGGCCGTGCTCAGGCAGCCACCCTGCGCAAGACGCGAACAGAGACCAAGGCACAGCGGCGCAAGGCGGACGGGTCGCTCGAGACGGTCGGCTCATCGGAGCTGCGCAAAGGCGACGTCATCGAGATCAAGGAGGGCGAGACGATCCCCGGTGACGGCGACGTTGTCGAGGGAGTCGGCTTCGTCAACGAGGCCGCGATCACGGGTGAGTCCGCGCCAGTCCTCAAGGAGCCCGGCACCGACATACGCAGTTCCGTAACCGGCGGCACGACGCTGGTCAGCGACAGCCTGGTCGTGCGCGTGACAGCCGACCCGGGCGAAACCTTCCTCGACCGAATGATCGCGCTGGTCGAGGGCGCCAAACGCCAGCGCACGCCCAACGAGATCGCGCTCGCGATTCTGCTCGCCGGCCTGTCGATCGTGTTCCTGATGGCGACGGTCACGCTGCGGCCTTTCGGCCAGTACGCGGGCGCGGCCGTCGATACCGTCGCGCTCGTTGCCCTGTTGGTGTGCCTCATACCGACCACCATCGGCGGCCTGCTATCGGCCATCGGCATTGCCGGCATGGATCGCGTGGCTCGCTTCAACGTGCTCGCGATGAGTGGCCGTGCCGTCGAGGCGTCGGGTGACGTGGACGTCATCCTGCTCGACAAGACGGGCACGATTACCTACGGCAACCGCCTCGCCGCATCGGTGGCAACCGCTCCGGGCATCGACGAACCAGAGGTTCTTGAGGGAGCTCTGCTGGCCTCGATCCGCGACGAGACCCCCGAGGGGCGCTCGATCGTCGAGCTGGTCCGCGGCCGGCTGGCCGAGCTCAAGCTGCCTGCCGGCAAGCAGGACGACCCCGGCTACGTCGCCCTCGCGGAGACGATCGTCGAGGACATCGCGTTCCGCGCCGAGACACGCACCAGCGGCGCCAAGACGAAGGACGGGAAGACCTATATCAAGGGTGCCGTCGACGCGGTCGCGGCGGGAGTCGAGGGCGGCATGCCGGCCGAACTGGCGGCCGCCAGCGAGCGCATCGGCGACGCCGGTGCGACACCCCTGGCGCTCCGCGTTGACGGCCGCGTTCTCGGCGTGATCGAGCTCAAGGACACCGTCAAGGAAGGCCTTGTGGAGCGCTTCGCCGAGTTCCGCCGAATGGGCATCCGTACGGTGATGATCACTGGCGACAACCCGCGCACGGCCGCGACCATCGCCAAGGAAGCCGGCGTCGACGACTTCATCGCCGAGGCGACGCCCGAGGCCAAGATCGCCTTCATCCGCAGTCAGCAGGCGGAGGGCCATCTGGTGGCGATGACCGGCGACGGCACCAACGACGCGCCGGCGCTTGCCCAGTCGGACGTTGGCCTGGCCATGAACAGCGGCACATCAGCGGCGAAGGACGCCGCCAACATGGTCGACCTGGATTCGGACCCGACCAAGTTGCTCGAGGTCATCGCCATCGGCAAGCAGCTGCTCATCACGCGCGGCTCGATCACGACCTTCTCGATCGCCAACGACGTGGCCAAGTACTTCGCCATCCTGCCGGCCATGTTCGTAAGTGTGTATCCGGCGCTGAATGGCCTGAACATCATGGGCCTGGCCACCCCGCAGAGCGCGATCCTGTCAGCGGTCATCTTCAACGCACTGGTCATCGTCGCGCTCATTCCACTGGCGCTGCGCGGGGTGGCCTTCCGAGCCGCTCCAGCAAGCGCGCTGCTGCAGCGCAACCTGTTCATTTACGGGCTCGGCGGGATCGCCGCCCCGTTCCTTGGCATCAAAGCCATCGACCTGATCGTGGCCGCCCTTCACCTTGTCTAGAGGTCATCGATGACTGCCTTCCTCCGCCGCGTTCTGTGGCCGGCCTGCGCGCTGCTGCTGGCCATGACGGTGATAACCGGTGCCGCCTATCCGGCGCTGGTCACGGTCATCGCCCAGGTCGCGTTCCCCGGCCAGGCCAATGGGTCGATGGTCGTCGTCGACGGCCAGACCGTCGGGTCGAGCCTGATCGGCCAGTGCTTCGAACAGCCGCGGTATTTCTGGGGCCGGCCGTCGGCGGCCGGAGCCACGGATCAAAATCCCTGCGGTTATGACGCGAACGTCTCGGGAGGTTCCAACCTGGGCCCGACGAGCCAGGCGCTGATCGACCGCATCAGCGCCGAGGTCGATCGCGAGCGGGCGGCGAACGGCGGTGGCCCCGTGCCGGTGGATCTCGTCACGACATCCGCTTCCGGACTGGACCCCGATATCAGTCCCGCGGCCGCTGCGTACCAGGTGGCCCGCGTCGCCGCCGCGCGCAACATGAGCGAGGACGACGTTCGCGCCGCGGTCGAGCGCCACACCGACGGACCCGTCTTCGGCTTCCTGGGCGAGCCGCGTGTCAACGTCCTCGAGCTGAACCTCGATCTGGACGGATTGCTGAAGTAGCCGAATGACTGACCCCGAGCGTGACCCACTCGACTTCCGCCCGACAGCCGAGCAGATGCTCTCGCGCATCAAGTCGGACGCCGGCGGCCCGGGCGGCCGGCTGCGCATATACCTCGGCATGGCGCCCGGCGTCGGCAAGACGTACCGGATGCTCGAGGAAGGTCACCGCCGACTGGCCCGCGGCACCGATGTCGTCGTCGGCTTCGCCGAAGTGCACGGCCGGCCACACACGGCGGAACTGCTCGATGGGCTCGAGGTCGTGCCGCGCCGGCGGATCGAGTACCGCGGCGTGGTAGTCGAGGAGATGGACACCGACGCGATCATCACGCGTGACCCGACCGTGGCCCTCATCGACGAGCTGGCCCACACCAATGTCCCGGGCTCACTGCACGAGAAGCGCTGGCAGGACGTCGAGGCCATCCGGGGCCATGGCATCCACGTGGTGACCACGCTCAACGTCCAGCACCTCGATAGCGTGGCCGACGCGGTGGCCACGATCACCGGGGCGCCGGTGAACGAGCGGCTGCCCGATGAGGTGCTCGCCGGCGCGGACGAGATCGAGTTGATCGACATGAGCCCGCATGCGCTGCGGCAGCGGATGAAGCACGGCAACGTCTACCCGCCCGAACGCTCGGCGGTGGCACTCGCCAAGTTCTTCACCGAGGCCAACCTGACCGCCCTGCGCGAGCTTGCCCTGCGGCTCGTCGCGCGCCGGGTCGAGGGTCAACTGGAGGACTCGGATACCGGTCAACAGTTGCGCCTCGTCACCGAACGCGTGCTGGTACTGGTCGACGGCGGCAAGGGGTCGGCGCGGGCGATACGAAGTGCAGCCGAGCTGGCCGGCGCGCTCCACGGCGCGTTGCTGGCCATCGTTGTCGAAACGCCGCAGGACGGCTCGATGCCCTTCGATCACAACCGCGACCTGCAGGAGGCAATGGGCGACGCCGTCGACCTGGGTGCTGAGATCGTGCACGTCGAAGCTCCGTCGGTGGCCGCCGGCGTGGAACAGCTCGCCCGCCGCCGCCGCGTCAACCACGTGGTCCTGCCGTCCCGTCCACGTTCAGGTTGGCGGCGCTTCAGCGAGCGACCGCTGAGCGAGCAACTGCTGGAACGTCTGCCTGAAGTGAAGATCCACCTGGTGGCCGGCTAGCCCGAAATGACTGGCCACTCATCTGTGCCGGACCCGGCTGGCGACGCGGGACTCTTCGAACATGAACTGCAGATGACCCGAGAGGCGATTGCTTTCGTGGCATCAGGCCGGACGGCGTCTGTCGTCGTGGCCGGCATGAGGCACGGCGAGCGGGTGCTGGACGAGGCGCAGCGGCTTGCGCTCGAGGCTGGACTGCGCATCAAGCGATTGCCAAGGGCGGATCAATCCGGCACGGATCTTCTCGTCACGCGCATTCAGGATTGAAGAGGCACGAACCTCACCGGCCGATTCGAGCGGCAATGTCCGACCGAGCCGCTGACGAGGTGATACAACCTATCGCCGAATGACAGAGCCAAAGCAAACGCCGGGCCCACACCGGCTTGTCGGTCGGCGGCCCGGCGACCGGCGCGTCCGCGTCGCCCGTCCCCACGCGGAGTATTTCCGCTACACCGGGGCGCGGACCATGGTGGCCAAGGAAGCCGCGTCGCGTCCGCGCACACCTGCCGCGCGCGCCGTCGCGCGTGTCAGTCGGATGCTCTTCGGGCGCCCGCTGTCACTCGAGGAGGAAGCGACTGAGCGGCTGAACGTGGCCACCGCGCTGCCGGTCTTCGCGTCGGACAACATCTCGTCCTCGGCCTATGCGACCGAGGAGATCATGCGCGTGCTGGCGCTCGCCGGCGCCGGCGCCCTGGTGCTGACGCTGCCGATCACCATCGTGGTCGTCGCCGTGCTCGCGATCGTGGTCACCAGCTATCGCCAGACGATCGCCGCCTACCCCAAGGGCGGCGGCTCGTACATCGTTGCGAGCGACAACCTTGGCACCTTGCCCGGGCTCACCGCCGCGGCCGCGATCCTGACCGACTACGTCCTGACGGTCGCGGTGTCGATCGCGGCCGGCGTGGCGGCGCTGACGTCGATCTTCCCCAGCCTGTTCGATGCCAGGGTGATCGTCGGCGTCGTGCTTGTGCTCATGCTGGCGATGATCAACCTCCGCGGCATCCGCGAGAGCGGCCTCGTCTTCAGCGCCCCGACCTACATCTACCTCGTCTCGATCTTCGGCCTGCTCGCGTACGGGCTGTTCCGCTTCGCCACCGGCACGATGCCCACGTACACCGCGCCGCCTGCCTGGACAAGCGTCGAGGCGACCACCTCGCTCGGCCTGCTGTTGATCCTGCGCGCCTTTGCGTCAGGCTCGGTGGCACTGACGGGCACCGAGGCGGTGGCCGACGGCGTCCAGGCGTTCAAGGCGCCCGAGGCACACAACGCGCGCATCGTGATCACGTTGATGGGCACATTCTTCGCGCTGATCTTCCTGGGTATCGGCTTCCTGTCGGGCCAGCTGGGCATCATCCCCGACCCAACCGAGCAGGAGACCGTGATCAGCCAGTTGACGCGTACCTTCGTCGGCGCCGACACGCCATTCCACTACCTCGTCCAGATCGCCACCGCCGTGGTGTTGATCCTTGCCGCGAACACGTCCTTTGCCGACTTCCCGCGCCTGTCCAGCTTCCTGGCGCGCGACGGCTTCCTACCTCGAGTCTTCCAGTTCCGAGGCCAGCGATTGGCCTTCAACAGCGGCATTCTCCTGCTGACCGGCCTCGCCATCATCCTGATCATCGGCTTCGGCGGCAGCGTGACGGCGCTCATTCCGCTGTATACGGTCGGTGTGTTCATCGCCTTCACGCTGAGCCAGGCGGGCATGGTCAGGCGCTGGTATACGCACCGCGCCAGCGAACGCGGCTGGCAGCGCAAGGCGCTGGTCAACGGCATCGGCGCGGCCACCACCGGCGTGGTGGCCATCGAAGTGGCCGCCTCCAAGTTCCTGCTCGGGGCATGGGTGGTGTTGCTGCTGATCCCGGTGCTCATCGTGGTCATGCTCTTCATCAGCCGCCAATACCGCTCGAGTGCCGCCCAACTGGCGGTCCCTCTCGACGTCCACCTGCCCGGGCCCCACCGCGAAGAGCGCGTCATCGTGCCCGTACCGGGCATCAATCGCTCGGTGGTCCAGGCGCTCAACGTGGCGCGCTCCATTTCGCGCGACGTCCTTGCCGTGCTGATCAGCGACAACCCAGAGGAAGCGGCGGCGATGCGTGAGCGCTGGGAGAAGCAGCTGCCCGAGGTCCCCCTGGTGATCGTCGAATCGCCCTACCGGGCGCTGATCGGACCGCTCCTCGCCTACCTCGACGTGCTGGACCAGACCTGGCCGGCCGACAAGCCGGCGCCGATCACTTTCGTCGTCGTTCCCGAGTTCGTCGCGCGCAACTGGTGGGAGCGGATCCTCTACAACCAGTCCGCGCGCCGGCTGCGCAGCGCACTGCTGGGCCGGCGCCACACCGTGGTCGTCAATGTCCCGTTCCGGCGCGAGGGTCCGGAGATCGTGCGCACCAACGGTGACGCGGTCTGATGGCCTGATCGCGCCGCACGTCCGCCGACTCGGCGGACGTGGCCGGCTCAGCCCTGGTCGCGCAACGAACTCAGGGCGTCGGCTGTACCGCTGAGGATGAGTTGATCGCCGGCCACCAGCACGCGGTCGGTCGGGGGATTGGTCTCGAAGTCGCGCGGTCCATGGACGACAGCGAGCAGATGGATGCCGCGCGCCACCAGGTCGGCCACCGTGCGACCGGCCAGCGGCGAGTCGGCCGCCACCTCGAGCTCCTCGATCGAGAACGACAGCTGCCCATGCGACAGGGCAAAGTCGATGAAGTCGGCCACGCGCGGGCGAGTGGCCAGCTCGGCGATCTGCCGGCCGGCGCGTGAGTAGGGCGAGACCACCCGGTCGGCGCCTGCCTGGCGCAGCTTGGCCTCGGCATCTTCCTGGTTGGCTCGCGCGACGATGAACAGGCCGGGGTTGAGGGCCCGGCCGGACAGCACCACGTAGACGTTGTTGGCGTCGGTGTCCATGGTGGTGATCAATCCGCGCGCGCGATGCACGCCGGCCGTCTCCAGCACTTCGTCGCGCGTGGCATCCCCGGCAACGACCAGTCGCCCTTCGCGCGCTGCGTCATCGACCGATGCCTGGTTGATGTCGATGACGACGAACGGCAATCCGGCATGCTCGAGTTCGCCGGCGGCGGTACGGCCGACACGCCCGTAGCCGCACAGTACGAAATGGCGCTCGAGCGCCGCGACTGACTTCGCCATGCGTCGCTTCTCCCTTCTGCCGCTGAGCGCCTCAGCCACGAACGACTCGCCGACCAGACCGACGGACCCGAAGATGATGCCCACGCCGATAACGACGACCAGCAGCGTCCACACCTGGCCGACGGGGTTCAGGTCGTGGACTTCTTGGAAGCCGACGGTCGACATGGTGATCACCGTCATGTACAGCGCGTCGAACGGCGACCAGCCCTCGAGCACCACGTAGCCGGCGCTGCCGGCCACGATCAGCACCACGACCAGCGCCACCCACACCACTCCCAGACGAGGAATGGATCGAGCTCCGGCGGCAGCCGGCGCGCGACCGGGCGTGGCGTTCACGGGTTCGATGGTAAGGCCACCACGCACATCCACAGCGAGTTACCAGCCAAGGCTCAGCGGTGGTTCAGGTCGGTCGGAAATCATTCGAGGCCCGCAGCGGAGTCTGTTCAGTATGGGTTGGCGGACGCTGGGCGCGATCGTCCTGGTCCTGGTCGGTGTCGGCGCGGTCGTTATCGCTCTGTTCGGACCCGCACTTGGTAGCAGCGACACGACGCAATACATCACCAGCCAGGCGACCCAGACCAACGTGGTCGAACAGGCGGTCGCCAACGGCAACCTGGCAGCGGCTGTCGAATATGGCCTCGCCTTCGGCTCGAAGCCGTACGTCATCGATGCCGCGGCCAGCCCACCGTCGACCGGCAACACCACCTGGCTGGTCAACCAGGTCAACGCAAGCGTCGGGCAGCAGGTCAAGACCGGTGACGTCCTGGCCGTGGGCGACACCTCGAGCGCGCAGACGGCGCTGGCCGTGGCACAGGCGAATCTGGCAACCGCGCAGGCCAGGTACGACAGCGACAGCGGTGGGCCGACCGCGACGGACCAGCAATCGGCCCAGATCTCGGTCGATCAGGCGCAGCAACAGCTCGATGCAGCGAAGAAGTCGCGCGACGACACGCTCAACCAGAATGCCATCAAGCTGTCACAGGCCAAGGACGCCGTGACCCAGGCCGAGCAGCAGCTTGCCGACGACAAGGCCGCGGGCGCACCTGACACGGTCATCAGCAATGACAAGAACGCCGTCAGCCAGGCCAAGGACTCGCTCAAGCTGAGCAGGATCCAGATCAACGCGTCGAACCGCCAGGCACAGGAGCAGGTGGCGTCGGCGCAGCTGTCACTGCAATCGGCCCAGAACAACTACAGCCAGAACACGGCCACGGCCGCCGCCGACGTGATCGCTTCCGACCACGCGTCACTGCTCCAGGCTCAGCAGTCGGTCGACGATGCCCAGTCGCAGCTGGATGCGGCGACCCTCAGCGCGCCGATCGACGGCACGGTCATAGCGGTCAACGTCGTGGCCGGCGCCGATGCGCCGAGTGGCGACGCCATCGAGATGATCGGCCAGAACATGCAGGTCACGGCCGACTTCGCCGAAGCCGACGTGCCTTCGCTGGCCGTCGGCCAGAAGGCGTCGGTGACCGTCAGCGCGACTGGCGACGTGCTCGCCGGAACGGTCAGCAGCATCGACCCGGTAGCCGCCACGTCGGGCGGCAGCAGCGTCGTCAGCTACGCCGTTACCATCGATGTCGGCACGGTGCCGGCCAAGGCGATGCCGGGCATGTCGGCCCAAGCGGCGGTAACGCTGGCCGAGGCGGACAACGTGGTCGCGGTCCCCTCGATCGCGCTCGTCGGCAGCAACGGCAGCTACTCCGTGCGCGTGATGGACTCGTCCAGCAGCGTGACCGTTCGCTCGGTCGAGGTCGGGCTGGTCACCTCGAGCCTGGCCGAGATCAAGTCGGGCCTCAACGCCGGCGAAACAGTGGTCACCGGCACGACCTCGTCACTCAACTCCTCGTCCAACTCGAACACGTTCACTCTCGGCGGCGGCGGCGCCTTCCCGGGCGGCGGCACGTTCCGCGGCGGCTCAGGTACACAGCGCATCGTCACGCCGTGAACCAGGTCGTCGCCCTGCGCGATGTCGGGCGCGTCTACGAGACCGGCCGGCTGGCGGTGACGGCTCTGTCGGGCGTCAACCTCGGTGTCGCCCCAGGTGAGTTCGTCGCCATCGTCGGGCCGTCGGGCTCGGGCAAGTCGACCCTGATGAACATCATCGGCTGCCTCGATCGCGCGACGAGCGGCCAGTACGTGCTCGCCGGAACGCCGGTGGAAGAGCTGAGCGACGACGCCCTGGCGCGGTTGCGCAGCCAGATGATCGGTTTCGTCTTCCAGTCGTTCAACCTGCTGCCGCGCACGTCGGCCGTCGAGAACGTTGCCACGCCCTTGCTCTACCAGGGCATCGGCCGGCGCGAACGCCACCGCCGCGCGTCAGAGGCGCTGGAAAGGCTGGGCCTGGGCGAACGACTGACACACGAGCCATCGGAGCTGTCCGGTGGTGAGCAGCAGCGCGTCGCCGTGGCGCGCGCACTCGTCACTGAGCCGGCGCTCATCCTGGCCGACGAGCCGACCGGCAACCTCGACTCGCATGCCGGGGCCGAGGTGATGCGCATCATGCGCGAGCTCCACCAGAGCGGCCGGACGATCGTGCTCATCACGCACGACCCGGATATCGCCGCGGATGCCGACCGGCAGGTCCACGTGCTCGACGGGCGCGTCGCGGCATGAACCTGTTCGAGCTTCTGCGGTTGGCAGGCGGACGGCTGGCCACCAGCCGGCTCCGTTCCGCGCTGACCATGCTCGGCGTGATCATCGGCGTGGCCTCCGTCGTCGCGCTGGTGGGCGTCGGGCAGGGCGCCACCTCGGGCATCACCTCGCAGATCGAGTCCCTGGGCACCAACCTGCTGACCGTCAACGCCGGCAGTAGCTCAGTCGGCCTGACACGCCAGGCAGCCGGCTCGGCCGACACGCTCACGCTCGACGATACCGCCGCCATCGCCGGGCTCGCCGGCATCTCCGGCGTGGCCCCCCAGATCACTACCAGCGGGCTCATCATCTACGGGAGCAACAACGAGACCACCACCATCGTGGGGACGACCGCCGACTACGCCACGATCCGCAACGAGGCACTCGCACAGGGCGCCTTCCTCAATCCTGCGTCGGTCGACTACGGCTTGCGCATGGCGGTGGTCGGATCGACCACCGCCACCAATCTCGGCCTGACGGCCGCCGACCTGGGCAGCAACATCACCATCGAGGGCATCCCCTTCCGCCTGGTCGGCATCCTCCAGGCGAAGGGCGGCGCCGGTCCGCTGAACACCGATGACGAGGTCTACGTGCCGCTGTCCGTCGTCCAGCACAGCTTCGTCGGCGGTGACAGCGTTCGCTCGATCTACGTCAGTGTCGCCAGCCAGCAGGGGATCGACCAGGCCAAGGCCGAGATCACCGCCCTGCTGCGCCAGCGCCACGGCACGAGCGAGGGCACCGATGATTTCTCGATTTCCGACCAGTCACAGCTGCTTGACACATTTGGCTCGGTGACCACCATCCTGTCGCTACTGCTGGCCGGCATCGCCTCGATCTCGCTCATCGTCGGCGGCATCGGGGTCATGAACATCATGCTCGTGTCGGTCCGCGAACGAACCCGCGAGATCGGCATTCGCAAGGCAGTCGGAGCGCGCCAGCGCGACATCCTGGCGCAGTTCCTGATCGAGGCACTGACCCTGTCCCTGCTCGGCGGCGCGATCGGCATCGTGATCGGCATAGCCGTCTCATGGCTGATCGGAGCGGTCGCCGGCTGGGGTCTCCAGTTCAGCCCACTGACCGTCCTCGCCGCCGTCGTGTTCTCACTTCTCGTCGGCGTCGTCTTCGGCGTCTGGCCGGCGCGCCAGGCTGCCCGACTTGATCCAGTTTCAGCGCTGCGCTATGAATAGGAGTTGACCCTTGGACGATCGCGTCGCCCCCATCGACCCGCCGACCACTCCGGCCGCAACGGACACTCCCACGCCGAGCCTCGCGCCGGTCACACCAACCGCGCCGTCGGTCGTCCGGCCAGTGCGCAAGCAGAGTCGCGCGGGATCGGTGGCGCTCGGCGTGGCGGCGTTCGTGGCCGTGGCCGGGCTTGCCTTTGCCGGCGGCCGGCTGACCGCACCCGCATCGGCCGCCACGCCCGGCGGCGGCAACGGCTTCCAGCGCGGTGGTGGGTTCCCGTTCGCCAGTTTCGCTGCCGGCGGCGGCCCACCCGGCGGCGCGGGCGCCTTTCGCACGCAGCTGCGCTCGCTCAGCCTGCGTGGTCAGGTCACGACGATAGGCTCCGATTCGATCACGCTCACGCTCGACGACGGCACGCGGGTCACCGTGCCGCTGGACAGTCAGACGACCTATCACGACTCAACCAGCGGGTCGGCGAGCGACGTGACCGTGGGCAGCACGGTATCGGTCGAGCCGGGCGCGACGAGCTTCCAGCCCGGAGCGAGCCTCAATCCGGCTGCGAGCCCGGCGGCCGGCAACGGAGCGGGCGCGTTCGATTTCGGTCCCGCGGTCGACGTGACGGTCGTCCACTAACTCCGCGGCCATGCGCCAAATGGCAAACGAAAGCGCCGGTCGTTCATCGACCGGCGCTGTTTCGTCGTCTTATCGGCCGGCCCAGCCGGCCGTCACGTCAGATCGAGTTACCGACGTCCGACAGAATGCTGTTGATCTGGCCACCGAGGAACGTGACCGCGGCAATCGCCAGGACGGCGATGAGCGCCAGGATCAGAGCGTACTCGGCCAGCCCCTGGCCGCGATCGTCGCGGTCGATCAGGCTGATCAGATACTGAAGCATTTACGACACCCTCCGTTGATGAGCCACTTATTTATTGGCCGGGACAGGGCGAACTTACCGACCCACCAAAGGGTGCGAAATGGGAGAAGAGTCGCCGCCTGATACCCCGAAAGTAGTGGTTCCCTCACGGGCCTCCGCGCGTGCGGGCAGGACGCGCTTGCCGTGGAGTACGGCGCGGATGGCGTGGCCGCTCAGGGTATGTGCGGCATGGAGGGGATGGGCTACGTCAGTCGACTGGGTGTCGCTAGGTCTACGGATACATGCTGCCGCCATCGGCGAAGACCGTGGCAGCCGACACCAGGACGATTGCGGTTGAGATCAGCCAGGCACTGATCACCGGCCAGAACCTGCGGATGGTGGGAAGTCGCATTCGATAGCTCCTCTCCCCATCCCCTCCACGCCGTGCGGCCCGATAGGTGACGGTTCGCGTCGCGGACGCTAATCTCCTGTTCATGCCATTGTCAAGTATTTCTAAACCTCCCCGCCATGGGATTAGCGCGGCCGTCGGCGCAGAGATCCGTAGACGCCGGCTGGCCCTCGGTCTTACGCAAACGGAAATCGGGGCGCCGTTCACGCGCAGCTATGTGAGTGCGATCGAGCGGGGTCACTGCGTTCCGTCACTGACCGCCCTCGTCGTGCTCGCAGAGCGTTTGCGAATCCCGCCCGCGGCGCTCCTGGGCGCGGTCAAGTCCCCGTGGGGCGCGGTGTATATTTCGGCGCGTGAGCAGCCCCGCAACGAGCGCCACGCCCAAGGCCAAGGACCCCATCGCCCAGCGGGTCGGCGCTCGCCTGCGTGAGGCACGGCTGCGCGCCGGCATGACCCAGCAGCAACTCGCCGGTGAGCGCTATACGAAGGCCTACGTGAGCGCGCTCGAGAACGCCCTGGTCAAGCCGTCGATGGCAGCACTCGAATACCTGGCCGTGCGGCTGAACCTGACCAGTGCTCAGCTCATGGCCGACGCCACGCCAGCGTGGGCCCGCCTGGAAGCCGACCTGCGCCTCGCGGCCGGGGAATGGCAGACCGCCGCCGAGCAGTACCGCGACCTGATCGATGCAGCGAGCGATCCAGGCCGTAAGGCCGAGCTGCTGCGCGGCGAGGCGGAGGCGCTGGTCCACCTGGATCGCGGGGCCGAGGCTGCGGCAAGTGCGTCGCAGGCGGTCGAGCTGTTCGACAAGCTCGGACGTCAGTCGGATGGCGCACTGGCCAGCTATTGGTTGTCGGCCGCGTTGCACTACCAGGACAACGTGACCGAGGCGCGCGCCATCCTGGTCGACCTGCTGGCCAAGGTACGCGCCGGCCTGCGCGTCGAGCCTGACTTCAAGCTGCGCCTGCTGATGGCGCTCGCCTCGAACGAAGCGCGCGAGGGCAATCACCACTCCGCGCTCAGCTACCTCGAGGAGATACGCGCGCTGGCTGAGACGATGGACGATCGCCGGCGAGCGCACTACCTGTTCGATCTTGCGCAGAGCTACCGCGAAACGGGCGACTTCGAAGCCGCCATCAGGGCCGGCTATGCCAGCCTGGCGCTGTTTCGGAGCGCGTCGGCCGAGTTCGAAACGGCGCTCATGGAGAACGACCTGGCGCTCGCCTTCCTGGGCGCTGGCAATTCACAGCGCGCGTCCGAGCTGGCCGATAGTGCGCGCCGCCGCTTCGTGCAGCTGGACGACCAGCGCAACCTCGCCCACGTTGCGGAAACGCAGGCTCAGATCGCGGCGGCGCGCGAGGATTGGCCCGCTGCCCTCGAACTCGCCGCCGAGGCGCACCGAGTAGCCGACGCAACCGGTAATAGCAAGGCAGCGATCAGCGCACTGACCACGGGTGCGCGCGCGGCCGCCCAGTTGGGCCGGTACGACGACGCCGAACAGCAGTACCAAGCCGCTGCCGAGCTGGCCCGTGCTGTCGCTCGTCCGGCGCTCCTGCGGCGGGTACTGACAGAGTGGGCAGACTTCCTGGCCGGCCAGGGCGCGATCGAGCGTGCCTTCACCCTGAGCCGCGAGGCGCTGCGCGCCTAGACACGGCCGCACAACAGGGAAAGGAATTACCGGCGGCGGCCGGGCAGGAGACGCCGCCGGTCAAGGCGGACTATACCAAGGCGTTGCGCAACAATCTACACTGCGCGCGGATCCGTTTGGCTCGTGCTGCGGCCGATAGGGGGCAAGTTGGTCTTCGACGTCATAGAGTGGCTGGCCACGCTCGCCGGGCGGCCACGCGCGGAGATCACGCGCATCGATGAGCACTCGGAGCGCGGCGGCGTGGTGGCGCGCTACCAGGACGGTGCCTCGCAGCTGGCAACGGTGCGCGTCACCGGGCTGACCGGTGGAGGCGGCTACGCGCGCTGGGAGGTGGTGGCCGAGCTGCGCGACCGTTTCGTGCGCATCGAGCTGCCCGGCGACACGCGCTTCACCTGGACCGACGCCACGCGCGACCAACCCGCCTGACCTGCGCCCGCGATCGCAGTGGCATGATGCGGTCCATGGAACGTTCTGCGGCCGTCGATGACTTGATCGCTCATACCCCCGGTTGGCGCGGCGCGATCCTCGCCAGGTTGCGCGAGATCATCCGCGCGGCGGACCCTGAGATCGTCGAGGACGTGAAGTGGCGCCGGCCAGGCAATCCGTTGGGTGTCGCAGTGTGGCAGCGCAACGGCAACATATGTGCGGCCCCCATCCTCAAGGAAAGGGTGCGACTGAGCTTCTTTGCTGGTGCGAGCCTGCCCGACCCAAACCATCTCTTCAACGCCCAACTGGAGGGTAAGTCGCACGGGATCGATTTCTACGAGGGGGACAAGCTCGACGAGCCCGCACTGAAAGCTCTCGTCCGCGCAGGCGTGGAGCACAATCTGTCCAGGGCGAAGTCCGGCTAGTACATAGGCCCGTGAGTCGCGCTCCACGTCGCCCGATACGACCAGTGCCCGCCTACGGCCGCGTTAGGGATCCGTCCGTTCCGCGCCGTTCCGCCGTCACTCAGGTCATTCCCGGGTCATGTCGACTCTGATCGGCCAGGAAAGAAGCTGGATGGTCGGGGCGGTGGGACTCGAACCCACGGCCTCGTGCTCCCAAAGCACGTGCGCTACCACTGCGCTACGCCCCGACGCCATTTCACGCTCCCGACCCGCACATAACTCGGTTTCGGGAGGCCGGCAGGTTGCCTGCACCGCTCGAATACCCGCCAGCAGAGGCATCGACCGTGCCAAACGCGCATGCCAACCCGGCTCATTCTACGGCCCGATGAACTGACCGACCTAGCCGCTTCCTGGGCGCGCCACTTGCGCGCCCAGCGTGCTTCGCCGGCCACCATCAGCACTTACTCGACGTCGGTCGGGCAACTGGCGCGCTTCCTTCGCGAGCAGGGCATGCCGACCTCACCGGTCGGCGCTGACCCGTGAGCACGTCGAGGCGTTCATTACTGATCTACTGGGTCGCCTTAAGCCGGCGACTGCCCACAACCGCTACCGCGCACTGCGCTCGTTCTTCGGCTGGCTGGTCGAGGAGGGCGAAATACGCGAGTCGCCGATGCAACGCATGAAGCCGCCTCGACTGCCGGAAGCTCCGCCACCTGTCCTGCGCGATGCCGACCTGCGCCACATCATCGCGGCCTGCGAACGCGACAAGACTTTCGAGGGGCGACGCGACGAGGCGATCATCCGCATCTTTTCCGACACCGGCGTGAGGCGTGGTGAGCTGCTGGGCCTGACGCTTGCTGACGTCGATCTGGATAGCGGCACCCTGCGGGTGATCGGTAAGGGCAGCCGCACACGGCCAGTGGCCATTGGCGCAACGACCATCCGGTCGCTCGACCGCTACGTGCGGACGCGCACCCGCCATCAGTTTGCCGGCCTGCCTCACCTATGGATCGGCCGCAAGGGCCGTCTACTTGAAACTGGCCTTGCCGACCTGGTCGCTCAGCGCGGTTGGGAGGGCGGATTGGCGGACCGCTTGCATCCGCATGCCTTCCGCCATTACTACGCCCATACGATGCTCGCGGCGGGGATGCAGGAATCCGACCTGATGGCCGTCGCCGGCTGGCGCAGCCGCGACATGCTGACGCGCTACGCGGCGTCCACTCGGCAGGAGCGGGCTCTGGCCGCGGCGCGCATCCTGTCACCGGGCGACCGCCTCAGCGAGGCCAAGCGGTGACCAAACGTCCAGACGAGGAAGAAGATGTCCGCCACGCTCTACGGGACCTCCTGGACGCAAGGCCGACTTCCTACGGACCATCCCCGTTCGCGTCGATCGAGGCAGAGCCTGCGGCAGCGCTTCCCCGACCTAGTGTCGTTCGAACTGGCGTTCGCTCTGCATCGCGCCGCTCCTCTTGAGACCCTGCCGCCTGGATTCGGCATCGACACAAAGGACCGCGTGAAGGCTCTGCGCGAAGCAGAAAGGCGGATAGGCCTACCGCGACCGGCCTTCCACGAGGTCGTCGCGGAAATCCTGGCTCGGTTGCTCGCGGTGCACCTGACCGATGCCAGCGTGATCGAGGCAGCCGTTAGAGCGCACATCGCTGCACTCCAGGAAGCGGCTCCTGCACACAGGAAGGGTCCCGTGAGTCGCGGCTTCACCGAGTACGACATACGGGAGGCAGCCGACGCCGTCCGGCGTCGAACCGGAACCCATCCTACCCAGGCTCGCCGTGGCGGAGGAGCTGGGCACGTCCGAGCCAACGCTGAAGCGCGTCATTAGCGACCTTGAAATGGGCCGCTGGCCCCCGCCACCGCTGCATGAGCCCGAAGGTTGATCCGTTCTGAGCTGATCTGATCCCCGCCTGTCGCATAGCGTCGGGCGCCATGAACGCTGGAGGGTCAGATCCGCGGAATACCGGACGCATCGGTGGACTGACGGCTTGGGCTCGGAACGACCCCGAGGTCCTGGTAGGGCCGGCACACCGTGGCTTCCGCCTTCGGTTCGAGCGACTCGTCGATCCGGAAGGCACGCTGGACCCCGCGGAACGAGCGGTGCGCGCCGACCGAGCGCTCCGGGCCCATATGCTGCGGCTCGCGGCTTGTTCGGCGGTGGCCCGCCGGAAGAAGGCAGAGAAGCGGAACTCAGTTCGGCGGTCCCTGGGCTAAATGTCGGCCGTGTCGACTACTGCCAACGTTCGCGTCACGAGGCTCGCTGACGTCCGAGCGCAAGCTACGCACTGGTTGTGGCCGGGTCGGCTTCCCGCAGGAAAGCTCGTGGTGCTTGACGGAGACCCGGGTCTCGGCAAAAGCACAGTAACCCTGGATCTCGCCGCTCGGCTCTCGACCGGTGCGCGGATGCCAGACGGACCGTCGACCATCGGCCCCGTCAATGTCGTCGTGCTCTCGGCTGAGGACGGGCTGGCTGACACGATCCGTCCGCGCCTCGACGCGGCCGGAGGCGACCCAAAGCGCGTCGTTACCCTCACGATCTCCGAGAACGACATCGAGCGCGGCCTCGCGATCCCGAGCGACCTCGCTTGGCTTGAGCGCGTTGTACGCGACGAAGGAGCCTCACTTGTCGTCATCGACCCACTCGTAGCGCACCTGGATAGCGCCGTGAACTCGTTCCGTGATCAAGACGTCAGGCGAGCGCTCGGCCCACTGTCGGCTTTAGCGGAGGCGACAAGCGCGTCCATCCTCGCCGTACGGCATTTGAATAAGTCCGCAGGCGGATCACCGCTGTACCGAGGCGGCGGCATCATTGGCATCAACCGGAGCCCGCCCAGGCGTGTGCGTTGCTCGTGGCCGCGCGATCCGGACGACGATGCCCGCCGCATTTTGGCCGTCGCCAAGTCAAATCTCGGGCCGCACCGCCGCCTGCCTTGGCCCTACCAAATCGAGTCAGTCGATCGCGAAGGAACCGCTACTCACCATCGCGGACGCTTGCGGAGGGCTCAATGCCTGACCGCGCCGGCCGCTGCGTTGCGTTCTCTGAGCAAGCGCCGACCTAGACAACGGCAGTTTGTCACTGCTGCTGCTGGCGGACTGCCGCGCCGCCTTCGACCGACGCCATGGCGTTCGACTGCGGACTGTTGTGCTGGTCGGGAGCTGTTGGCTGACGAGAAGCCATGGCAGAGGTGGGTCGCCAAGGCAAGCCGGTTAGCCCGCACTCCTTCGGACCGCTATGCCCTACCGCGGGCGAAGGGGTTGCGTATCGGTCGGTCGGTTCAGAAGGGCTACGAGGGTCGACTTGGGCCGGCCTGGGACCGCTGACTACCCCGGTCTCCGGCCTACTTACACCGTTACAACTCGCTGCCACAGCTCCGAAACCGCGAAAGGTGAACCACGGCGTAACGTTAACGGTTGACGATCCATTCGTGGGCCGAGGGAAGGCACGCCGTGGTTCGGATGGGGCCGATGCGTTCTCGCGGTCCCGACCTTCCGGTCGAAGTGGACTACCCGCAATCAGCCTGGGGATGAGCGCGTGCACCCATAAGGTCAGCAGCGAAGCCCTCCGCGACCTTCGTCGGTCGAGGCACGACGAGAGCGCGCACCAGGCCCCCTTTCGAGCCGAGGAAAGCCGTTCAACGAGTTTCGACCGGACGATGCGCCGGCTGCGGCAGCTCGGTTGCTCGACGACACGGGACAAGAGGCCCACTCCCGAAGGCTCTGCGCCGGTTGTGCGGCAAAAGGCCGACCCGTCGCTCAGCTCCGGGCCTATCTCCGTTCCTCGACAGAGGCTCGCTTCCCGGCTCGGTCTCGGCGTTGTCGAGGGCTCAGCGGCCGAGGCGATTACCGCTCTCGACCGGTCGCTCCAGGTATGGCGATGACCAGAACGAGCTCCTGCTCGGTGCGCTTGCTGCCATCGGGGACGCAACCGCGTCGACTCGTGGCGCTGGCGGAAGTAGTGCTCGCTTCCCGATCGTACGGTCCGCCGTGGAATGCGGTCACTCGTTGGCCAGGGACTTGCCTGGTCTCCCATTCGCGGTCGCTGGGCGCTGACTCCCGCCGGTCGAGAAATCGCTGCGAGCCTCATAGGGTCACGCGAAGCCAGCCCGAGCGGGCCGATACCGTCCGATCGCACAGCCCTCGCGACTCTTTGGAGCGAAGGGTTGACCGGGCTCCTCCGGAATGCGCGGGACCGATAGCGGCCGCCGGAGGTGTCCGCAGGCCCCGGCCGGAGCCGGCCGGAGTCGGCCGGAGTCGGCCGGAACCGTTCCCACTCTCCCGCCGCCGCCGGCCGGACCCGGCCGGACCCGCTCCCACTTGCCCGCCGCCGCCGGCCGGAGCCGGCCGGAACGACGAATAGAGGCTTTGCAGAGCCAGCCACAGCGTCCGGCGACGTGTGCCGACGACGAAGTTGAGCGTGGATGAGGTCAAAGGCATATCCA
>CAWAGP010000009.1:0-15408 GCA_963781705.1 uncultured Chloroflexia bacterium | reverse complement strand
CGATCGAGCCGACGACCAGGCCCTTCAGCCAGGCCGCCGCGGCGCCGCCCGGCGCCGGGCTCACGAGCAGGGCGAAGCCGCCCCAGACGAAGAACGTGGCCAGGGTCACGACGATGTCGGGCACCTTGGTCAGCACGACCAGGCCACCGTTGATCGCCCCCAGCAGGACTCCCAGGGCCAGCGCGAGGATGACGATGCCAACGGCTGTCCCCTCGCCGGGATACGTCTTCATGAGCGTGGCAGCAACGCAACTCACCAGCGCCATCTGCGAGCTGATGGACAGGTCGATGCCGCCGCAGATGACGATGATGGCCTGGGCCACGGCGGCCAGCGCCAGCGGCAGTACCGACGTGGAGGTGTTCGCGAGGCTGACCAGGTTGTAGTACGAGTTCACGTACTTGGTGAACAGCAGCAGCACCGCCAGGAACACGAACAGGCCGAGCGTCCAGGCGTGGTTGCGGGCGAACCGGACCAGCACGTCGGTCAAGCTGGGCCGTGGCCCACCGAGGGTCGTCGCGCTGGCGGTCATGGCTGACTCGCGGCCGTGGAGGCGGAGGCGTCATCGACCGCTGCCTCGACCGCGGCCTTCTCGGCCGGCGTGCCGGCGACGGTTTCCTCGGGCAGCTCGGCGCCCGACTTGAGGTTGTGCGCCGCGCGCAGCAGGGCGGCCTCGTCGGCGCCCAGCGCGGCCATCTCGGCGACCACCTCGCCGCCGAAGATGACGATGGCCCGGTCACACACCAGCTGGATCTCCTTCAGCTCCGAGGTGTACAGCAGGATGGCCGCACCGGCCTGGGCCAGGTCGCGCAACAGGACGTAGATCTGGTTCTTGGTGCCGATGTCGATCCCGCGCGTCGGGTCGAAGCACAGCATCGTCTTCACGCCCGCAGCCACCCAGCGCGCGATGGTCACCTTCTGCTGGTTGCCGCCCGACAGGCGGCGCACCTCGCTGCCGGCGCGAGCGTCGATCTGGAGCGTCTCGACCGCCTGGTCGACCTTCTTGCCCTCGCGGCCCAGGTTGATCCAGCCCCATTGCGGGATGCGCGCCGAGAAGGGCAGCGAGATGTTCTCGCGCACCGAACGCTGCATGAGCAGCGCCTCGGCCCGGTCGGCCGCGACGAAGACGACGCCCCTGCGGATCGCGTCTGCCGGGTGACGGTAGGCAACTGGCTTGCCGTCGAGGAGCAGCGTTCCGCTCACCGGCCGCTCGGCCCCCGACAGGATGGCGAACAGCTCGTCCTGGCCCTGGTCTTCGAGGGCCACGACACCCAGCACCTCGCCGGGGTACAGGTCGAACGTGGCGTCGCGCAGGCGGCGGCCGTCGCTGATCTTCCGCGCGCTGATGCGCGGGGTCTGCTTGCCACGGTCTACCGCCATGGCGGCCGCTTCGTGCTGCCCCAGCCCCGGCGTGCCCTCGCCGAGCATGAGTTCCACGATCCTGTCTTCTGAGCCGGCGGTGACATCGACCACGCCAACGGTCTCGCCATTGCGCAGCACCGTGGCGCGATCGCAGATCGCGGCAATCTCGATGATGCGGTGCGAAATGAAGATGACCGAGCGATCGCGGCCCTGTCGCTGCACGGCCCGGAGCACTGATTCGGTCAGGTTGGCCGGCAGCGCGGCGGTGATCTCGTCGAGCAGCAGCACGTCGGGCTCCAGCGCCAATGCGCGAGCCAGGTCGACGATGCGCAGCGTCGCCAGGGGGAGTCGCCGCGCGAGGCTCGACAGGTTCAGGTTCTCCAGGCCGAGCTCGGAGAGCCAGTGACGGAAGGGCTCGAGTGGAGTCTGGGTCAGGCGCAGGTTGTCGCGGATATCGAGGTCGGGAATGACCGCGGGCTCCTGGTAGACCGACACGAGTCCATTTCGGCGCGCCTCAGCCGGCGAGTGGGACGTACGCTCGCGGCCGCGCACGACGATGCGGCCGGAGTCGGGCGTGACCGCGCCCGTGAGGATCTTGACGAGAGTGCTCTTGCCGGCGCCATTGGCGCCCATCAGCGCGTGGACTTCGCCCGGGCTGACCGATAGCGACGCGTGGTCGAGGGCAACCACGGCGCCGTACGTCTTGGAGACGTCGGTTGCCTCGAGCAGCAGGTTGGTGGCGGTAACGGTCATCAATGCCTGTGCAGTCAAGAGTTTGGGCGGCGGAGCCGGGCTAGCCGGCGTCCACCGCCCATGGGGTCAACGGTTACCTATGAGCCTGAGCAGGACGACGGAACGTTGGCCGGGACATAGTCGGTCCAGTCGGGGATCGACAGGCTGAGCGGCCAGAGCGGGTTCAGGCCGGGCACGGAGACCCATGCCTGGAGGTCTGACTTGCCCTGATCCGTGGTGTTATCCAGGATCTGCGGGTCGAGCAGGATCGTGTTCGGCCGGCCGGCGCCCGCGCTCGGGGTGACCGTTTGGCCGGTCAGCAGCTCGTAGGCGAGCTTGACGCCGGCGCCGCCGACGGAAGCCGTGTTGGTCACGGCTGCGCCGACCAGGCCCGGGTAGGTGGTGGGATCGAGCAGCTGATTGACGAAGGCGCCAATGTCCGCGTCGGCGATCGGAACGTAGGTCTTGCCGGCATCGTGGATCGCCTGGACGATCTGCGCGCCCATGCCGGACGCCCAGATGCCCTGGATCTGATCGTACTTGCCGCTGGAGATCTCATCGTTCGTGATCTGGGTGGCGGTGGCCGGGTCCCAGCCGGTGAAGGTACCGCCGGGGTTCTGCACCTGGATGGTGCCACCCGCGTCGGTGGATTCCTTGAGCGCCTGGTTGAAGCCGGTGTCACGGTCGGAGTCTGCCGAGTTGCCGGCGAGACCGCGCGTGTACCAGACGGTGCCCGTGTTGCCCATCTTGTCGAACAGCCACTTGGCGCCGAGATAGGCGTACTTGACCTGGTTGTTGTACAGGTTCCAGGTGTTCGGGTCGGTGACGTAGGAGTCAACCGAGACCGTCACGATGCCCGCCTTGTGCGCGTCGGCCAGGGCCGGGTTCAGCGCGTCGGGGTCGTTCGGGTTGAACACCAGGGCGTTGACGTTCTGCGAGATCAGCGTCCGCAGGTCGGACAGCTGGCCGGCAGCGTCGGTGTTGCGATGGATAACGTTGATGCTGGCGATCTTGCTGGTGGTCAGCGCAGCAGCCTCGGCCTTTGCGGTGCACACCTGCTCCTCGCGGAAGCCGTTGCCAACGCCGGCGCCGTTCGAATAGCCGATCGTGAACGGGCCTGTCGTGTTCGCCGTCGGCGATGCTGCCGGCGCGGCGCTGCATGCTGTGACGACCAGCGCCCCTGCGGCCAACAGGCCGAAGAGTGACGCGGTCCTGCTAGATGTCATCCCGTGAGTACCTCCTCTGTATAACCAAGAACGTAGCGGCCCCCGCGGTACCTTTCTCGTCAGCCACCTCCTCCTTTCGAGAGAGCCCGAGCGAGCCGTCGCGCGTGCTCTCGATAGGCCTGTTCGAACAGTTCGGCGGACCGCTCCCGACCGACGACCGACGCCCGGGTGAGGACGGGCGGCAGGCGCTGGTGCCCCGAGAGGAGTTCGGCCACGCGAACCTTGATGGAATTGACGATTGCTACCGCTGCGATGGTAGACCCCGGACCGACCGGTGTCTGCAGGTCATCGATTATCGATAAAGCGTCGGCGGCGGGTGTGCACAAATCGACAACCAGGTCGGCCACGTCCAGCAGGCGAGCGCCGGCGGCGGCATCCGGCTCGGCCGACATCGACTGCGCCACCGATGTCACGGCGATCACGCGCAGGCCCCGTTGGCGAGCCCCACGAGCGATCTCCACGGGAACCGCGGTCAGGCCGCTGGCCGAGAAGACCATCATCACGTCGCGCGGCCCGAACTCGTAATTGGCCAGGATCACCTCGGCCAGTCCGGGAACGCGCTCGATGAACATCGCCTGGCGCTGCCCGTTGGCGCCCACGACCTGGCCGATGAACGTTGTCGAGAGCTCGATGATCGGGTTGAAGCCCGGGTATGAGCCGTAGCGCGGGAACATCTCCTCGACCGGGATGCGCGAGTGGCCGGTGCCAAAGAGATGAACCAGGCCGCCACTGCCGATGGCGTCGGCGCACCACTCGCTCGCCTGCTCGATCACGCCACCCTGGGTCGCGGCAATGCGATCGAGCAGCTCGCGGGCAGCGGCGAGCCAGTTCAGCGTGGGTGGAGCAACCTCGGTCATACGCGCAGCAGGTCCTCGTCGGCGGTAATCGCTTCCCAGCGGCCGCTCTTCATCGAGCGATACGCCGCATCGAGCACGAGGTTGACCATGTACCCGTCGCGGAACGTCTCGGTCGGCTCGTGACCGTTGCGGTACGCCTCGATGACGTCGGCGAGCATCAGGTCGTGGCCGTGCACGCGGACCTCGTCGGGCACCGGGAAGATCCAGCCGGTCTCGGCGTCGGCCTTCTCGACCACGTAGCCGGCCGGGCGCTCGACAAACGCCTTGAGCGAGCCGACGGCGATGTCCTCGATCAGCCGCCCGGCATCGCCGTAGACCTCGAAGCGTCCTTCCAGGCCGCCCTTCGACGACCACGACACGTCACACGTCGCGGCGCGTCCGTCGGCAAAGCGGATGACCATGATCGCGTTGTCCTCACCGCTGGTCCGCGCGCCGTGGACCAGCGTCGCGCCCCAGGCGAAGACCTCCTGCACGGGCACGTCCTTGCCGAAGAAGAAGCGTGCCACCTCGGTGCCGTGTGAGGCCATGTCGAGGAGCGCGCCACCGCCGGCCTTCTCTGCGTCCCAGAAATGCGCCGCGTGCGGCCCGGAGTGCCCCTCCCGCGCGCGCAGCGTGGTCAGCCGGCCGATCGCGCCGGCCTGCACCATCTCGTGCATGCGCAGCATGTCGGGGTTGAAGATCACGTTCTCGAGATAGGCGTTGAACACGCCTCCGTCGCGTACCAGGCGGAGCATCTCGGCGGCCTCGGTCGCGTTGCGGCCGAGCGGCTTGGTGCACGCCACCGCCTTGCCCGCGGCCACGGCGGCGCGCACGGCGGGCAGGTGGAACTGGTTGGGCAGCGAAACGATGACCAGGTCGACGTCGGGGTCGGCGCACAGCTCCTCGACGCTGGCCACGCCACGGCTGCCGAAGCGGGCGCCGAAGTCGGCCCGCCGCGCAGCATCCGCCTCGGCGTGGACCGTTACCCGGGCATCGCGGACGTAGCGCAGGCCCTGCGCGTGGAAGCCGCCGATGAAGCCGGTGCCGAGCATGCCGATGCGCACCTCGCGCCGGCCAGGAGCAGCGGCCACCGGCGACGTTGCGACGGCGGCGGACATGCTCATCAATAACCGCTCCGCTCGAGCCCGCCGGAGGTGGCTGCCGCGGCGCCCGCCTTGCGCCCATTGAAGTCATCGAGGATCGTCTTCGTCGCCGTGGCCCCGATGCGCGTCACGCCGAGCAGCATCACGTCGAGCAACGCGTCGAGCGTGCGCACGCCACCGGCCGCTTTCACGGCCACGTGGGCGCTGGTATTGGCGCGCATCAGGCGCAGGTCGTCATGCGTCGCGCCCGAGGCGGCGAAGCCGGTCGAGGTCTTGACGAAGTCGGCGCCCGCGACTTCGCTCAGCTGGCATGCGCGGATCTTCTCGTCGTCGGTCAGGTAGGCGTTCTCGAAGATCACCTTGACGATGGCGTTGCCGCCGTGGGCGACCTCGACCACCGCGCGGATGTCCTCCTGGACGTCGTGGTCGCGCCCCGACCGCAGCGCCGCGATCTGCAGCACCATGTCGATTTCGCGCGCCCCCTGCTCGAGCGCGCGCTGGGTCTCGAAGACCTTGCTCGCGGTCAGGTGGTTGCCGTGCGGGAAGCCGACCACGGTGCCGACCTTGACGTCGGTGCCGGCCAGCATGCGCACGGCCGTGACGACGTCGACCGGCCGGCAGGTCACCGACGCGGTGTCGTACTCGGCCGCGGTGCGGATGCCGTCCGCGATGAACTCGTCATTCAATTCGGGCTTGAGCAGCGAGTGGTCGATCGTCTTGGCGATGTCGTGGTAGGTCAGTCGCTCGAGCAGGGCCTGGCGCTGCTCGGCGGTTGGCTCCGTGGTCAGCGGCGGGAAGGCGACCGTCCAGTCGGCGGCCCGGGTTGTCATTGGCTAGATCTCCCTGGGGATGTACGGACGCAGGATGTTGCGCGCGAGCAGGAAGCCGCGCTTGACCAGCTCGTCGGTGCCCTCGAAGCGCCGGTCCTCGTGTTCGATGATGCAGTCGCCGCCGTAGCCGACGCGGTAGAGGTTGCTGAAGATCTCGGCCCAATTGGCGTCGCCCAGGCCGGGCAGGCGCGGGATCTGCCAGCCGATGCCGCTCGACATGGTGCCCCGCTCGTACAGCCCGTCACGGTCGATCTGCACGTCCTTGGCCTGGAAATGGAGGATGTGCGGCCCGAACTCGCGGATGAAGCGGCCCTGGTCGATCATCAGCCAGACCAGGTGCGAGGGGTCGTAGTTGAGTCCCACGGTGCCGCCCCATTGCTCGAGGATGCGGCGCCAGATGTACGGCGACCAGGCAATGTTGTTGCCGCCCGGCCACTCGTCGTTGGAGAAGATCATGGGGCAGTTCTCGATCGTCACCTTGACGCCGTTGTCCTGCGCGTGCTTGACGATCTCCGGCCAGACCTTGAGCGCCTCGGCCCAGTTCTCGTCGAGGTTCTTGCGCGAGTCGCCGCCCATGAACGTGTTCATGTACGGCACGCCCATCTTGCGCGCGGCCTCGATGACCTTCTTGATGTGGTCGATGGCCGCGCGCCGCACCGCCGCGTCAGGGTGCAGCGGGTTGGGGTAGAAACCGAGCCCGGAGATGTCGAGCCCCTTGCCCTTGAGCTCGCCCACGATCTCCGTGGCCTGGGCATCCGCCAGGTTGGCGACGTCGATGTGCGACGTCCCGGCATAGCGCCGGGTCGGGCCGCTTGCGCGCGGCCAGCACGCGATCTCGAGCACCTGGAAGTCGTTGGCCGCGGCCCAGTCGGCGACATCCATGAGTGGCGTCTCGGGGAACGGGGCGGTCAGAAAGCCGAGCTTCATCGCTGCATCTCCTCGCTGGCGGTCACTTCACGTACGGGCGCAGGAAGTCACGCGCCAGGCGGAAGCCTCGCTTGAGCAGCTCGTCGCTGCCCTCGAACCCGCGGTCCTCGTGTTCGATCACACAGTCGCCTGCATAGCCCGCGCGATACAGCTCGCCGAAGACCATCCGCCAGTCAACCTCGCCGAGTCCCGGTAGCCGCCGGATCTGCCAGTCCATGCCGGCCGACATGATGCCGTTTTCGTACAGCCCGTCACGGTCGATCTGCAGGTCCTGAGCCTGGAAGAAGAAGATGTGCGGGCCGAACTCAGCGATGAAGCGCTTGGTGTCGATCATTTCCCAGATGAAGTGCGACGGGTCGAAGTTGATGCCCACCGTGCCGCCCCACTGTTCGATGATGCGCCGCCACATCTTGGGCGAGTAGGCGAGGTTGTGGCCGCTCGGCCACTCGTCGTACGAAAAGATCATGGGGCAGTGCTCGATGGCCAGCTTGACCCCGTTGTCACGCGCGAAGCTGACGATGTCCGGCCAGATGCGCAGGGCGTCTGCCCAGTTCTGGTCGGGCGTCTTGGCGGCGTCGGCGCCGATGAACGTGGTGACGTACGGCACGCTCATCTTGCGTGCCGCGACGATGACGTCCCGCAGATGGCCGATTACCCGTGCGCGATGTGCCGGATCGGGATGCAATGGGTTGGGGTAGTAGCCCAGGCCGGAAACGCACAGGCCTTTGGCGGCCAGCTCGCCGCTGATGTCGCGCGCATGGCTGTCGGACAGGTTGGTGACATCGATGTGGCTGGTGCCGCCGTAGCGCCGGTCGGCGCCCTGGTCCTGCGGCCAGCAGGCGATCTCGAGCGTCTCGAAATCCGCCTCGGCCGCCCAGTCGGCGACCTCCATCAACGGCGTGTCAGGGAATGGCGCGGTCAGGAAACCGAGTTTCATCGGGTTACCTCCTCGACTCTCGTCCAGGTGCCATCTCGCGCGCTGCGGGCAATGGCATCCCCGACCAGCATCTCCTCGTGCCCGTCGGCGAACGTTGCGTACGGCGGGTGTTCGCGCATGGCGCCGGCGGCGACGTCGGCGTACACGGCGCGGAAGAGCGCGGCAAAGGTGTCGGCGAAGCCCTCGACGTGGCCGCCGGGCAGTGCCGCCGCGGACTGGCCGGCCGGCAGCATGAGCGCCGCGTCGCGGTTGAGCAGCTCGTTCGGCCGGCCGCGGTGGCCCAGCCACAGGAAGTCGGGATGTTCGGAATCCCACGCCGCGGCCGATGCTGCGCCGTCGATCTCGTACTGCAGCGTGTTGCGGTGACCGGCGCTGATCTGCGAGATGGCCATCACCCCCCGCGCGCCATTGTCGTAGCGCAGCAGGATGGTCGCCGCGTCCTCGGTGCTGATCTCGCGCGGCACGGTGTCATTCGTGCGTTGCGTCGAGAAGGTTTCCACCGGCCCGGTCGGCCGCTGGCGGGTCTTCACGAACGTGCTCAGCTCGGCCATGACCTCGGTCACCCGGCAGCCGGTGATGAAGCTGGTCAGGTCCAGCCAGTGCGAGCCGATGTCGCCCACCGCGCGCAGCGCGCCGCCGCGTTCAGGCTCGAGCCGCCAGTTCCAGTCGGTATCGAGCAGCAGCCAGTCCTGGAAGTAGCGGCCGCTGATCAGGCGCACCTCGCCCAGGCCGTCACCGGCGATGAACTCGTGCAGGTGCTGGTTGAGCGGGTAGAAGCGGATGTTGAAGTTGACCGCCGCGACCCTGCCGTCGCCGCGCGCCTGCTGCGCGAGCTCGACGAGCTCCGCGGACTGCTGTGAAGTCATGGTCAGCGGTTTCTCGCAGATTACGTGGCGGCCGGCGGCGAGGATCGCCTTGACCTGCGCGTAGTGCAGGTGGTTGGGCGACGTGACGTGGACGACCTCGACGCTCTTGTCAGCGAGCAGGTCGTCGAGATCGGCGTACGCCCGGTCAACGCCAAGTAGCGCGGCGCGCTCGGCCCCCCTCTGGGGCGAGGAGCCGAGCAGGCCGCGCACGGAAACGCCGATCCGCCGAAGAGCCTCGAGATGCACCGTGCCGATGAAACCGCTGCCGATCACAGCGGCGCCGATGGCGCTCACTGGCCGCATTGGCCTTACGACCACTCCTCTCCTTGTCCGCTGATGTCGCGTGGAAGCCGGACCTCTGGCCTGTTTATCCCACGAAACTTACGCATGTCAAGTGCAAAAGTGCGTTTGTGACCGGCAATAGCGGCTATAGTCCGCTGCAAATGGGCGGACCGCCGATTGAGGTCACGATGGATGCCCTGGTGGCCGTCCTGGACGACGTGCGCCTGGGTCGCGCGCGGTCACGCGCCGAGGTCGTCGCCCGCACGGGCCTGTCGCGCGCGGTGGTCGCCCAGCGCATCGGTGGCCTGCTCGACCTGGGCCTGGTGCGCGAGAGCGGCGTTGGCCAGAGCACGGGCGGCCGGCCGCCGCGCCAGCTGGCCTTCAACGGCGACGCCGGCCACGTACTGGTGGCCGACCTGGGGGCGACCAGCATCGATGTCGCGGTGACCAACCTCGACGGCCAGATCATCGCCCACCGCGACGAACCGGCAGATATTGCCGAGGGACCGGAGCGCTGCCTGTCGCGCGTCGATGAGCTGTTCGCGGAGCTGCGCGCCACCGCCCGCGATCTGCCCGGTACGTTGTGGGGTATTGGCGTCGGCGTACCCGGGCCGGTCGAGTTCATGACCGGCACGCCCATCTCGCCGCCGATCATGCCCGGCTGGGACGGCTATCCGGTGCGGGGGCGCTTCACCGATCGTTACGGCGCGCCAGTGTGGGTCGACAACGACGTCAACCTGCTGGCCATGGGCGAGTGGCGCAGCGGCGTCGCGGTGGGCCACGACAACGTTGTCGTGATCAAGGTCGGCACCGGCATCGGCGCCGGCATCATTTCCGATGGCCGGCTGCATCGCGGCGCGCAGGGCAGCGCCGGCGACGTGGGCCACATGCAGGTCGTCGATGACGCCGCGGTCATCTGCCGCTGCGGCAACATCGGCTGCCTCGAGGCCGTCGCCGGCGGGGCCGCCCTGGCGCGCGACGGCGAAGCCGCCGCGCGGGCCGGTCGCAGCGAGCGGTTGCGCGCCGCGCTCGAGCAACACGACCGCGTGACTGCCGCGGACGTCGCCCGTGCCGCATCCTTCGGCGACGCCGTATCGGTGGCGCTGCTGCAGGCCGCCGGCCGGCGTATCGGCGGCATGCTGGCGTCGATCGTCAACTTCTTCAACCCTTCGTTGATCGTCATCGGCGGGGCCGTGGCCCAGAGCGGCGACCTGCTGTTGGCGGCAATTCGCGAGACCGTCTATCGCCGCTCATTGCCGCTGGCAACGCGCGAGCTGCTCATCCAGCGTTCTTCGCTGGGCGGGCTCGCCGGCGTCATCGGCGCGTCGGCGATGGTCGTCGATCAGCTGTTCGCGCGCGAGAACATCGGCCGCTGGATGCTTGCCGGCGAGCCCGGCGCCTTGGCCGAGACGGATCTGGCGGGGTATCAGCCGGCCACGATGCGGTCGACGTAATCGCCGCTCGAGGGGTCCTTCAGGATCATCTTGCGCCGCCCGTCGGGCAGCAGCTCCGACTTGATCACGACCTTGCCGTCGTACGTCTCGGGCTGCCGCCCGGCACCTATGCGCGGCACGCCCTTGCCGCGCCAGTCGGCCAGCTGCACCGGCTCCCAGGCATGTGACTTGGCCGACTTGAAGCAGGCATCCATCACCGCGTTGACCACGTACCCGTCGTAGAACGTCTCCTGCGCCGGCGACCCTGTCTCGAGGGCACGGAACTGGTCGCTGAACATGTCCACGTAGCCGAGCTCGACGATGTCGTCGCCCACCGGGAACATCCAGCCACGGTCCGTTTCGCTTTTCTCGGCCACGTAACCGCCCGCGCTACCGGCACTGAACATCTCGAAGCCCGTGCGCAGGTAGTGGTTGGTCCAGATCGTGCCGTCGGTGCCGGCCACCTCGTCGCGCAGGTCCATACCGCCACGGAAGGTCCACGACACCTCGAACTGGCCGAGCGCGCCGCTCTCGAAGCGGATGAGCGCCACGGCGTTGTCCTCGTCGTCGATGGGATGGACCAGGGTGTCCGCCTGGCACATCACCTCGAGCGGGCGATTGTCCTTGCCCACGTAGTTGCGCATGATCTCGATGCAGTGGCAGCCAAGGTCGACGATCGCCCCGCCACCCGTCAGCCGGCCGTCCCAGAACCACGCCGAGTGCGGCCCCGGGTGCGCCTCCCGGGAGCGGACCCAGGTCACCTCGCCGATGGCCCCGGCGCGCACCGAGGCGAAGGCCTTGAGCGTCTTCGGCGTGTAGCACAGGTCCTCGAGGTAACCGGCGAAGACGCCTGCCTTTTCGACCGTCTCGAGCATCCGCTTCGCCTCGCCGGCATTGCGGCCGAGCGGCTTGGTACACAGCACCGGCTTGCCCGCCGCGGCCGCCAGGCCGACCGCCTGCTCGTGCAGGAAGTTGGGCACGCCGATGACCACCACGTCGACATCGGGGTGCTCGATAGCGGCCTTCATGTCGGTGGTCGACTCGGCGATGTCCCAACGCTGGCGGAAGGCCTGGCCACGCTCCGCGCTGCGCGAGTAGACGATGCGCACGCGGTCGCGGCTGCGCTGTGAATGAAGCGTCATGGTGTAGAAGTCGCCGATCAGCCCGGTCCCGAGCATGGCGATCTGGTGGCCTTGCATGAAGCCCTCCTCGGTGGCGATCCTCGGCCGATTCTAGAGACGGCGTGCGGCTCAGCGCGCGTAGCGCATCTCGCGCCGGAAGCGCTTCCAGTCGCTGTGCCGGGTCGACAGGAATGCGTCGGTCAGCAGCTGTCCGATGCCGAGTACGAGCAGCAGCCCGAGCGCCCAGCCAGCGAGGCCCTCTGCCACGGCCACCGGCAAAGCGACGAACGGCACCAGCTTGGTCACGATCGCGCCCGACGCGTGCATCCACGCGCGCCGGCGTGCCGGGGTGCGCAGGTACGCGGCGTAATCCGTCTTGAAGCCCGGCTGCGGGCTGAACGGCGGCTTGCTGAACCAGTGGCTGAAGCTGATGCCGAACGACCGGCCGACGATCCAATGGGCGAGGGTGTGGCTGGCCCCGATGACTGCCGCCACGCCGACCAGGAAGACGATCTCCCGCCACGGCGCACTGAAGCCGGGCGCGATGGCCATCAGCACGACACCGACGACCACGCCGGCGGTATCGAGCAGCAGGCCGACCCACGCCGGGAACCTGAGCCGGATGGCGCGCTCGAACGCGACGCGGTCGATCCTGCCGATGCGCTCGGCGTAGCGGTCGATCAGGTCCGGGTCACGTTTCACGGCGGCCACCGCGCGCCAGAAGCCGATCCGGCTCAGGTCGACCGACTGCCCGCCGGCAAGGCTGGCCTCCGCTTCACCGATCACGCGTTCGACGTCAACGGCGGCGAGCCGATCGGTGTCCTCACTTGTTACTGTCACGTACCAAGTATCAGCCCGCGGCGCGCAACGTCAAGCCACCACGAAACGACTCGCGTCAGGGCCGCATCCCGCGCCGGGACGCATGAGCTTGCCGGTCGGCAAATATGGCCCTTCAAGTGTGAACAAGCGGACATATACTTTGCGGGCCCCTTGAGCGTCCTGCCTCGTCCCGTGCTGAGGTTGTCGATTGCCACAAGCTGACGTACGTCTTGATCGCGTCACCAAGCGCTTTGCGCAGGTCATCGCGGTCAACGACCTGTCGCTCGAAATCGAGCGTGGCGAGTTCTTCTCGCTGCTCGGTCCGTCCGGTTGTGGCAAGACGACCACGTTGCGCATGATCGCCGGCTTCGAGGAGGTCACCGCCGGCACGATCTACCTGGGCGATGCCGACGTGACCAATCGGCCGCCGTACAAGCGCGACGTCAACACCGTGTTCCAGAACTACGCGCTGTTCCCGCACCTCAACGTCTTCGAGAACGTCGCGTTCGGGTTGCGCCGGCGCAAGACCGCCGATGCGGAGATCAAGCGCAGCGTCGGCGAGATGCTCGAGCTGGTCGAGTTGCCGGGCTACGAGCGCCGTCGTACCAACCAGCTGTCGGGTGGCCAGCAGCAGCGCGTCGCGCTCGCGCGGGCGCTCATCAACCATCCCCAGGTGCTGCTGCTCGACGAGCCGCTCGGCGCGCTCGACCTCAAGTTGCGCAAGCAGATGCAGCTCGAGCTCAAGCGCATCCAGACCGAGGTCGGCATCACCTTCGTGTACGTGACCCACGACCAGGAGGAGGCGATGACGATGTCCGATCGCATCGCCGTGATGCGCGCCGGACGCATCGAACAACTGGGCGCGGCGACGGAGTTGTACGAGCACCCGGCGACCGAGTTCGTGGCCGGCTTCCTGGGCGTGTCGAATCTCCTGGATGCGCGCCTGGTCAACGTGCCCGGTGGCGAGGCGTGGGCCGAATGCGCGCTGAACAGTGGCGGCACCGTTCGCGCGCCCGGCAACGGACTGCCAGCGGGGACAGGTGTCCGCGTGGGCGTGCGGCCCGAGAAGCTGCGCATGCTTCCCGCCGCGTCAGCACTGGACGACGCCCAATCAGGCCAGCTCAACAGTCTCGAGGCGACCGTCACCGACTTCTCGTACGTGGGCGTAAGCACGCAGTACGAGGTGCGCCTCGATGACGGCACCGAGCTGACGGTCTATGCCCAGAACATCGACATCAGTGGCGTCGGCGAACAGTTCTCGCCCGGCGAGCGGATTCGGCTGACATGGAAGCCGCAGCACACATTCATCGTGACGGGGGACGCAGGAGGAGGGCAGCCCGATGCTTGACAGGAACAGCCGCGCACACAGGTGGCCGGCGGTAGCGGTCAGCGCACTGATAATCGTGGCCTTGTCGGGTTGCGGCATCGCGGCCCAGAGCCCTGCGGCCAACACGCCGGGCAACAGCCAGCCCGTATCGGGTCCGACCAGCGGCACCAGTACGGGACCGGGCTCCCTCGCGCCGAGCGGTTCCCAGCCGGCAGGGCAGTCGACGCAGCCAACGCCCGTGTCCACGCCAGCCGGCCCGCCACCCACGCCCGCCGGGCAGGTGACGTTCGCCAACTGGCCGCTGTACATCGACCTCAATGGCCAGGACCACCCGTCGCTCGACAAGTTCACGCAGGACACGGGCATCCAGGTTACGTACCTGGAGAACATCAACGACAACGCTGAGTTCTTCGGCAAGATCCAGCCCGACCTGGCCGCCGGCCACGACACCGGCTATGACGTGATCGTGATGACCGACTGGATGATCCAGGACATGATCCGGCTCGGCTACCTCGAGCCGCTCGACCACTCCCTGCTGCCCAACTTCGACAACAACGCCCAAACGCTCTATACGAACCCCTGGTACGACCCGGGCAACCAGTACTCGGTGCCCTGGCAGTCGGGCATCACCGGTATCGCCTATAACCCCAAGCTGACCGGCCGGCCCATCACCAGCATCAACGACCTGTTCGATCCGGCTTTCGCCGGCCGGGTGGGCATGTTCAGTGAGATGCGTGATTCGATGAGCTTCGCCCTCCTGTCCGATGGCGTGAAGCCGCAGGACGCGACTCCCGCCGACGTCCAGGCCGCGGCCGACAAGCTGCTCAACGCGGCCCAGGCCGGGCAGTTCCGCGCGTTCTACGGCAACGACTACTACGACGCACTGGCCTCCGGCGACCTGGCCATCTCGATGGCCTGGTCGGGTGACATCAGCCAGATGCAGCTATTCGACAACCCCGACATCCAGTTCGTGGTGCCGCAGGAGGGCGGCATGCTGTGGGTTGACAACATGGCCATCCCCAACAACGCCGCGCACCCGATCGACGCACAGGCGTTGATGAACTTCTACTACGACACCGGTAACGCCACGATGGTCACCGAGTACGTGGGCTATTTCAGCCCGGTCATGGGCGTTGCCGACCAGGTGAAGGCCGACGCCCAGGCGGCCAAGGCCAGCGGGCGTCCGTACCGCGCCCACACCCTGCAGGTCATCTCGCAAACGGCATTTCCGGACGACGCTGCACTGGCGAACGTGTACACGTACAAGGTCCTGTCCGAGGACGAGGAACGCACCTGGAACGACCTGTTCAATCAGGTCATCAACGGCTAGGCGCGCGCGCGCCCGCTAGGCGAGATCAACCATGCGCCGCCGGCTGCAGTGGCTGACGCCATACCTGTTCCTGCTGCCCGGCGGCGTGTGGCTGATCATCTTCTTCGTCGTGCCCATGATCGTCATGGCCGACGTGAGCCTGCAGCAGGGCTCACTGGCGAGTGGCTTCCAACTCACCTGGAACTTCGGCGTCTACGCGCAGGTCATCGACACCTACAGCACCCAGTTCATCCGCTCGGTCATCTACGCCCTGCTCGTCACCGGCCTGACCATCGGCTTC
>CAWAGP010000008.1:0-7851 GCA_963781705.1 uncultured Chloroflexia bacterium | reverse complement strand
AGTTTGTCAAGCCAACTGGCCATGAGGCAACCGCCTAGCCTGTCGGCATGACCACATCGCGCCGGCCGCGGGCACGCGACCTGGGCATCCGCATCGGCACCATGATGCCCGGGTCGCTCAACGCGATCACCGATGTTGCCGGCGTGGGCGTGGGGCATGCCACCCTCATCCGCGGTCGTGGAAAGCTGGTCGTCGGGCGCGGGCCGGTGCGCACCGGCGTGACGGTGGTCGTACCCAGCGAAGACATCTGGAGCGCGCCGGTGTTCGCGGCCCCGCATCGGCTGAACGGCAACGGCGAGATGACCGGTCTCGAGTGGATCCGCGAGAACGGCATGCTCACGTCACCCGTCGCGATCACCAACACGCACAGCGTGGGCGTCGTGCGCGACGCACTCATCGCCTGGGAGCTCCACCGGCGCGGCGCCGACCAGAGCGCCTGGGCCTTGCCGGTCGTCGCCGAAACCTGGGACGGGCGGCTCAACGACATCAACGGCTTCCACGTCAAGCCCGAACACGTCGTCGCCGCCCTTGCCAACGTCAGCCACGGCGCGGTCGAGGAGGGCAGCGTCGGCGGCGGCACGGGCATGATCTCGTTCGGTTTCAAGGCCGGCATCGGCACGGCCTCGCGGCTGGTCCCGCTCGAGGGCGGCAACGAGCCGGCCTTTACCGTCGGCGTGCTGGTGCAGTCAAACTTCGGCCGGCGTGAGCGATTGACCATTGGCGGCGTGCCAGTCGGCCGTTACCTGACGCCGGAGCGGATTCCGTTGCCCGCCGGCAACGCGCAGGAAACTGGCTCGGTCATCGTCATTGCCGCGACAGACGCGCCGCTGCTGCCCCACCAGTGCGCTCGCGTGGCACAGCGCATCAGCCTGGGCATCGGCCGCATCGGCGGCGCGGGCGGCAACACCAGTGGCGACCTGTTCCTGTGTTTCGCGACCGGGAACCGCGGCCTGACGCTCTCGGAGGACGATCCTGCGCGCGTGCCGACCCAGGGCGTGATGATGCTCGACGACAGCCACATCGATGGCCTTTTCAACGCGGTCATCGAGGCGACCGAGGAAGCGGTCCTGAATGCCATGCTGGCCGCCGACACGATGACCGGCGCTGACGGCGTAACGGCGCATGCCCTGCCGCACGTTGAGCTCCTCGACACCCTGCGCGCCGGCTGGTCGCCGCTGGTGGGCGACTGACCCTGTCAGCGTGCAGCGCATGGGGTGCGCCGATTCTGTCCGAATGGGGCAGGCCTAGCGCGGTTCGTCACCGTCGGCGCCGGGTGGCGTGGGCAGCCAGCGCCAGACCGACTTGCGGTAGGCGCGGTAGTCGGCGCCAAAGCTGCCCTCAAGCGACGGCTCCTCGTAGGCGATTACGAACAGGTGGAATAAGACAGCCGCGACGATCCCGTAGATGACCAGGGCGAGCGTCTGGAACAGGGCGGCTTCGCCCATCACGACCAGCAGGGCGCCGACGTAGATGGGGTTGCGCACCCAGCGGTAGGGTCCGGCCACGACGAGCCGGCGCGGCGCGTCCCACGGCCCGGGCGTTCCGCGGCCGACGCTGGCGAACAGGTACAGGCACCACAGGTACAGGGTTGCGCCGGCGACGATCAGCGCACCACCGAACCATGCCGCCGGCCCTCCCGCGGCACCGCGGCCGCCCACGATCAGCCACGGGAAGAGCACCGCGCCCGCGCCGGGAACGATGATCGTGAAGACGACGTTGCGGACGAACAGACCCACGGCGCGAGTATCCAGCGTCAGGCCCAAGGCACAAGCTCGAACACGGAGCGCGAATCTGCGGCCCGGGCAGGATTGCGCAGCATCGCCGGGGCGGCCAGCGTGAGCAGCACGCGGACCATCAGCCGCCACCACGGGGGCAGCGTGCGCATGTAGGCGACCAGCGTCTCGCCGAAGAAAACCCGCTTCTGGTCGACCGTCAACTCGACCGCGCGGACCGACTCCGAGTGCGTGCCGATCGTGAGCTGGGCGTCGGGCGTGTGGCGCAGGTTGAGCACCCAGTTGGTGTCGCCAAAGGTGCCCACGACGTAGCGCCGTACGCCGATCTGGGCGATGGCCAGGGGCACCGTCTGTGGACGGCCAGTGCGCCGGCCGCGAACCGTCAGCAACGCGTTCGGACCCATGGGCACACCGAAGCGCAGCATGCGGCGGGTAATGGGAGCGGACAATCGAATGAATGCCGGTGCGTCGTGGGGGATGGTCGTGGTCACGTTTGGCCTCCTTGATTTCGTCAGACCCTTGACGGAATGAAACGAGACGACGTGACCGACACGCGACCGGACTGGCTGGCCGAGCGCTTCGAGGCCCAGCGGCCGCAGCTGCGCTCGGTCGCCTACCGGCTGCTGGGCTCGGTGGCCGAAGCGGATGACGTCCTCCAGGACGCGTGGCTGCGCATGGTGCGCAGTGACACCGACGCCGTGCGCAACCTGGACGCGTGGATGACCACGGTTGTCGCCCGGCTGTGCCTCGACGCTTTGCGCGCGCGCCGTGCTCGCCGCGAGGAATGGGCCGGAGTGCGCCTGCCCGATCCCGTGGTCGCCCTGGTCGACCCCAATGCCGGCCCCGAGCAGGCGGCCGTGACCGCCGACTCGGTCGGACTGGCGATGCTCGTCGTGCTCGACACGCTCAGCCCGCCCGAACGGCTGGCCTTCGTGCTACACGATGTCTTCGGCCTGCCGTTCGAGGAGATAGCGGCGATCGTCGGGCGGACCCCCGTCGCCACGCGCAAGCTGGCCAGCCGCGCCCGGTCGCGCATTCGGGGACGGCCCGGCACCGATGCCGACTTCGACCTGGCGCGCCAGCGACGCGTCGTCGCCGCCTTCCTGGCCGCGGCGCGCGAGGGCGACTTCAACGCGCTGCTCAACGTCCTCGACCCCGACGTGGTCGTGCGCGCCGACTACGGTCCCGGTTCGAGCCTGTCGCGCGAGCTGCGCGGGCGACATGCCGTGGCGCAGACGGCGCTTTCCTTCCGCAGCCTGGCGGGCGGCGCGCGACCGGCGCTGGTCAACGGCGCACCTGGCTTCGTCGTCCATTCGGGCGAGCGCCTTTACGCGATCCTCGCGTTCACGGTGCGCGCCGGCCGCATTTCCGAGATCGACATCTTCGCCGACCAACAGCGGCTCTCGCCACTGAACATTCCCGAGGCGATTGGCTAGAGCCTGAAGCCCGTTTCCAGGAGCCGGATGCCCTTGTCGATGCGCCTGAGGAAGGTGTCGATCCAGTCGTCACCCTCTGAGGCGAGCCAGGCGGCGAGCGTCAGGCCCAGGACCGCGCCAGACAGCGCGAGGACCTCGTCGGGGTCGGCCTGGCCGCTCGCGCGCTGGGCAATCGCCCCGGCCATCAGCCGTAGCGTGCGCGTGAATTCGTCGATCATCGCCGCGCGCAGCTCGGGCACGTCGCGGATCAGCTCGGCGCGCAGGCGCTGCATCTCGAGTTGCTGGCCGAGCGACCCGCCAAAGACGGCCGTGATGGCGTGGCGCATCGCCTCCGTGGCGCTCATGTCAGCCGGCTGGGAGCGCAACGCGGCCATCATCGGCTCGTCAAGGTCGTCGTAGATGACCAGGTCCGGCTTGGTCGGGAAGTAGCGGTAGACGGTCGTCGGCGACACCTCGGCCGCCTCGGCGATCTGCTCGACGGTGGTGTCGTCGTAGCCGTGCGCGCGGAACAGACGCATGGCCTGTTCCTGGATGCTCGTGCGCGTGCGCGCCTTCTTGCGCTCACGCAAACCGGGTTTCTGGGAGTCAACCACCGCCAACATTGTCCGTCGCCGCGAGCCGGCGGTTGGGCAGGAACAGCAGCGCCAGCGCGACGGTGGCGCAGGCCGTGGCCGCGGTGAGCAGCGCGGCGACATCGACGCCCGCCACGAACGCGGCCTGGACGTTGCCGAGCAGCTGTGTCGAGCCCAGTTGCTGCGCCACGGCGACACCACCGAAGACGCTGTCCCGGACCACCTGCGCGGCGGCGTCGGGCAGCCCGGCGAGGTCCAGGTGCGACTGGTACGTGGCGTTCAGGGCACTCCCCAGGATCGAGGCACCAAATGCCGGGCCGAGCTTGACCACGGCCTGCAGCAGTGCCGAACCCACGCCGGCCCGCTCCGACGACAACTCGACGAGTGCCGCCGACGCGGACGTGGCAAAGGCCAGGCCCGATCCTGCCCCGACCACCAACGTCCAGCCGGCGACGAAGGCATCGCTGCTGGCGGTGCTCAGGGTCGCGCCAACGAGCGTGCCCCCGACGACGATCAGCGAGCCGAGCGCGACGGTGAACTTCGAGCCGACGCGCTCGGCAATGCGGTCTGCGAATACCGCGCCGACGATCAGGCCGAACACCGCCGGCAGCAGGCGCAGGCCCGATCCCTGCGGGTCGGTGCCCACGATCGCCTGGAAATACTGCGGCAGGGCGAACAGCACACCGAACAGGCCGAAGACGCCGAACGCGGTGCAGATGACGCCCCACGTGAAGCTGCGCGAGGTGAACAGTGACAGGTCCACGAGCGGGTGCGCGGCGCGTCGCTCCCAGAACAGGAACCCGGCCAGGACGACCAGCCCGGCGAGTGCCGGGCCGACCGCGCCGGCGCTCAGCCAGCCGTTGTCGCCCGCTTCCACGACGCCGTACATGAGCAGCACCAGCCCAATGCTCGAGAGGACTATGCCGAGCATGTCGATATGCGGTCGCTCGGCGGCGCGCGACTCGGGCACGAGCAGGACGACGGCGACGATGCCGACCAGCGCCACGGGCACGTTGAGCAGGAAGATCCAGCCCCACCACACATTGGTCAGCAGCCAGCCGCCGACGATGGGGCCGAGGGGCAGGCCGATGAAGTTGGCGGCGCCCCAGATGCCGATGGCGCGCGGGCGCTCGGCCTCATCGAAGAGCACCGTGAGCATCGACAGGGCGACCACGATGACGCCGGCGCCGGCCAGCCCCAGGGCGACCCGTGCGGCGATGAAGACCGCCGGATCCGGCGAGTAGGCACAGGCCAGTGAGCCGGCGGCGAACAGCAGCATCGACCCGACCATCAGCCGCCGCCGGCCATAACGATCGCCGAGCAGGCCGGCGGGCAGCATGCCCGCCACGAGCGCCAGCGTGTAGGCGGTCACGAACCACTGCAGTTGCGCCTCGGACGCGTTCAAGGCGACGGCCAGGGTTGGCAGTGCGACGGTCAACACGGTCACGTCGAGGGTCACCGCGAGGACCGCGACACTGATCGCCGCCAGCGCCCACCAGCGTCGAGAAACGTTTCCAGCCATTGTCACCACCACCTTCGCTTGCATGATCGGCGTGTGTAACAGTAACACCTAAATAATAGTAACTACTAGATAGTAGTGACACGCAGAACCCACGGAGCGTGGGTCCGTCGTGCTCGCGGATGGGCGGCCGGATGCCCACGTCCTGGGCCATGGCCACGAGAAGCGTGAGGCCGACGAGGACGACTGGACACGGCTTCTGGCTGGGGCGTCAGGCGGGAGTCACCTCGGCACCCTCGGCGGCCAGATTCCGTACGCGGCAGACGGCCCAGCCGGCCTCATCGCCGACCCTAGCGCACGACTCGCGAACAGCTCAAACGCCTGACCGTTGACCCCGACGTGCGCGGTGGGCAATACCGCGGCCGGCAGCGCCCGTCGAATTGCCGAAGCCGCGCAGTGCCGTGCTCCATGCGGCGTGCGGCGGAGGAATGGCCGGATATACCGGCGACACCAGCGCCATTTCATCCCAGCCGGCCAAGCGCGCGCCTGCTTGGTAGCTGCTCTCGAGGAAGTCGAACAGCGCAGCATCGGGATCGGCGGCCGTCCTGACGTCCTCGTAGGGCAGCACGAACTCGCCCAGCGTCGCGTCGTAGTGCGCGGCAGCGGGATTCACTGCGGCTTCGCCGTAACCGTCCGGAATCGGGTACTGGTAGGCGTAAAAGGAGGGTGCCTGATCCTCGCCGCCGGGCCACCAGCCGGCGCTGCTGACCTCGTGCGAATAGGCCTCCTGCATGACCCAGTCGGCACAGTTGGGTACGCCGCCCGGGTGCAGTGGCGCACGACGGCCCGAGAACCGCGTAACGGCCAGGTCGAAGCTGCCCCAGAAGAAATGCACCGGCGATACGCGCCCGGCGAAACGTGCCGCGAATCGGCTCATCACTCGCTGCGCGTCAACCAGCGCCCGCCACAGCGCGTGGGCGTGGGCAGGCTCATAGGGGCGTTCGATCCGGTCGCGGTCAAGCCAGATCGTTTCCGGGATTTCCACCGCACGTGGCCAGATCGTCACTTCGATGCCCAACCTGCCAAGCCCAGCGAACAGCGCCGCGTGGAAACTGGCCAGCGACGAAGGCTCGAGGGCAAGGTCGAAACCGCGGCCGCTGCTGTCGCGGGCCACCAGTCGATGGTCGATGAAGTCGAACTCGAGATCGAGCGATCGCTCACGGTACGGCATCGCCCGGGTGCCTAGTCCACGCGCGGTGACGTACAGGGGCACGTGCCACCACTGCCCGGCCGGGGGCATCAACTCCATGCGGATCTTGCCCACGATCTGCGACCAGAGGTGGAGTGTCGTGACCGTCGCGTTCCACGCCGGCCAGGGCAGCGCGGGCCACGCTTCGCGATCGGCGATTTCGGGCGAACCTGTCACGTCGTGCCGACTCTACCCGCGGTTGATCACGCTCGCCGGCTGAGTCGAATTTCGCGACCGGTGAAGCGGTAAACGCCCTCGATCAGCACGGCCAGCCCGATCAGTGCGGCGAGCACCGACAGGTTCTGCGGCGCAGAAGCCGCCGTCTGCCAGACCAGCGCGGCCAGGGCGCCGAGGCAGGCGAGGCAGCCGATGAACGAAATCCAGGCCCGGCTGTGCGTGTCCCTCGCGCGCCGCGCGTTGGCCAGGTTGACCGCGGCGAAGATGACCAGGAAGCCGGCGCTGCCCAGCGTTGCGACACTCGTCAGGTCGAGCACGTTGGCAACCAACAAAGTCAACGCGGCGGTTACGAGAAGGCCGGCCACCGGTTCGCCCCATACCGGGCGTTCGAGGATCCGCGGCAGCTGGCCGTGCGACGCGATCGAGTAGCTCAGGCGCGCGCTGCCATACAGCGTCGCGTTGATGGCCGATGTCGTCGACAGCATCGCGGCGATGGCAATCAGGGTGAAACCGGCCTGGCCGAGGAACGGCCTGGCCGCGGCAGCCAGGGCGTAATCCTTGGCCGCGATGATCTGGTCGACGGGCAGGTTGCCGACCGTCACGAGCGACACCGCGACGTACAGCGCGATGACCCCGATGACGGCGATGAAGTAGGCGCGTGGCAGCGTGCGCGCCACGTCGCGCACGTCCTCGGCCGCGTTGGCGATCAGCTCGAAGCCTTCGTAGGCGAGGAAGATGATCATTCCCCCGGCCACCAGCTGGAGCGCCGGCGACCACGCGCCGGGGGCGACGCTGGCGCCGTTGATGCCGGCCACTCCGGCGCCGACGAAGAGCAGCAGGATGGCGATCTTGAGGCCCACGATCCAGAGCTCGGCACGGCCGATGATGTTGGCGCTGAGCAGGTTCAGGAGCGTGATGCCCAGGATGACGAGCGTGATCAGGATGTGGCGGCCGGCATCCTGCCACGCGGCCGGCAGGAACGTGGCGCCGTAGCTGCCGAAAGCCTGGGCGTAGAGCGAGAGCATGACGATGTAGCTCAGCCACAGCAGCACGTTGAGACTGCCGGTGAGTGCGCCCGAGCCGAAGGCGCGGTCCAGGAACGTCACCGTGCCGCCGCGACTCGGATAGGCGACCGACAGCCGCGCGTAGGCGTACGCAGTCAGGAGCGCTACGGCGCCGGCGAGCGCGAAGGCGAGCGGGGTGCCACCGCGCGCGAACTCGACCG
>CAWAGP010000007.1:0-15259 GCA_963781705.1 uncultured Chloroflexia bacterium | reverse complement strand
GTCGCCAGTGGTCCGGAATTGACCGGCGCCCAGCAGGCTGGGTGGCTCGACCGGCTCGAGCGCGACGCCGACAACCTGCGCATTGCCCTGATCGACGCGCCCGCCCTGGGCATGCTCGACGAGGCACTCGTCGCGGCCGGTTCGGTGTGGCGCTTCTGGCACCAGCGTGGGCGCTTCGCCGAGGCGCGCGCGATCTTCGACCACCTGCTCGGCGGCGGCCCGGCGCAACCGGCGGCGCGCGCCAGGGCGCTCAGCGGGGCGGGCGGCATCGCCTACTGGCAGGCCGACTACGAATCCATGGCGCGCTGGTATACCGAGGCACGCGAGCTGTTCGACGCGGCGGGCGACAAGCCGGGCCTCGCAGAGGCGTTGTTCAACGAATCGTTCGTGCCCTTCATGAACGGCGATTTCAGCGGCGGCCGCAAAGCTGGCCGAGCGGGCACGCGACACGTATGAGGAGATCGGCGACGACCTGGGGGTGGCGCGCACCGAGGGAACCCTGTCGCTGGCCCTTTACTGGAGCACCGACTACAGCCTCGCCATCCCGCATCTCGAGCGGAGCATCGCCATCTTTCGCGCGCGTCATGAGATGCTCGAGCTGGCCGACCAGCTGACCAACCTCGCTTTCGCCCGGGCCAGCGCGGGAAAGTGGCAGGAGGCCGTTGCGGCGCTGCTGGAGTCGGCCGCGATATTCACCGAGGCCGGCAATGAGATCGGCGTGGGGCTCGCGCTCGAGGGTCAGGCGGCGCTGGCGGCATGGGCCAAGGATGCCGCTCGTGCGGCGCAACTGTTCGGCTACGTCGACTCGGCGAGGAACCGCGTGGGCGGCACCCCGCCGCCGGCGATCGTCAGGACGAAAGGCCTGCGCCGGCGCGTCGCCGAAGCACTGGGGCCCGCCGAATACGAGCGCCTGGTCGCCGAGGGGGCGCGGCTTTCGCAGGCCGAAGCGATGCGCCTGGCCGACTTCGTGCCCCCCGACGACACTGCGCCGCTGCCGAGCTTCGCCACCCTGGACTAGCGGCGCGTGCCTTCAGTCGCAGGCCCGGAGGCGCTCGAACCCCGCAGTCATGACCAGGCGCCGGTCGAGCGTCACCGCGAGCGCCTCGTAGCCGTCAAGCTCGCGCGCCACCCAGTCCACGCCGCGCACGCCCATTGCGAAGGCCGCTGTCGCCCACGTGTCCGCCCAGGTCAGGCTCGGGCCGACCACGGTCATGCTCGCCACGCCGTTGGCCACCCGCCCGCTGTGCGGGTCGACGATGTGCTCGCCGCGCTCATAGGTGGCCGAAGTGGCAATCGCCAGGTTGCGCGTTTCGACGACCGCCACGACCGTTTGGGCGTCCCACGGATTGCGGATGCCGATCCGCCATGGCGCGCCCTGTTCCGGTTCGCCGCGGACGACCAGGTCACCGGCGGCGTTGATGGTGAAATTGGCCGCCCCGGCGACGCGCAGGATGCGGGCGGCGCCCTCGACCGACCATCCCTTGACCAGCCCCGATGGATCCAGCTGGCCGTCGCGCCGGTGGGCGCGGATGTCGAAGTAACCGTCGCTCGCGATGCGTGCCTGCTCGCACATGGCGAGAACCTCGCGCAGCTCCGCGCTCGTCTCCTGGGCCGCCAGCTCGCCGCGATTGAGACGGCTCACCTCGCTGTCCTCGCGGTACGTGCTGAAGCGCTGGTCGACCAGGCGAAAATGCTCGAACGCGGCCTGCGTCGCTCGCGCGATCGAGCCCGGCACGGCCTCGCCGTCGCGGACGTCGACGACGATCGCGGTGCCCATGATGTGCTCGACACGCGGCTGCGCCGCGGCCAGGGTGGGCGTCATTCTGGATCCTGCCCAGCGCCGACTGGAGGGAAAGGTAGAAGCCGTACGAGGTATAGCTCGCCCCGGAGACGCCCTGGATGTTCGCGCTCTGGGCCTGCAGCACCTCCTGGCGCAACATTGGGCCGGCCTCGCGGCTGATCTGCGCCGACAGTTGCCGGTCCGAGGGCAGCTGGAGCTCCTGGACGTCGACGATCTGGCCGTTCTGGACCACCAGCGCGATCTGCACCGTCCCGTACGGCGTGTTGATGGCATCGCCGGTGAAGGTGCCCGAGGCGTTGCCGTTGCCGCCGTTGGGCTGAGAGGTGGGCTGCGGGCCCTGGGTAGAGGGTGGCTGGCCGGTCGGCGGGGGCGTTGGCGTGGGTCGCTGGCCGACCGCCACCGGCGCCTGCGTTGGTGGCGGCGTGCCGATCGCGGCATTGCTGGGTAGGCCACTGGCCCGCGATTGATCGGCCGGCTTGAAGCTGAACAGCAACAGCACGGCCAGGACGGTCGTCACGAGCGCGACAGCGCCACGCCTGGGCACGCTTGAGAAACCTCCCGGATCAGTTCGCAAAGTGTTCAATGTGGATCTGGCTGGTGGGCACGTCGAGTGAGTGCACCGCGCGGCGCACGGCGGCCATCATCTGGTCGGGCCCGCAGATGAAGACATCGCGCACGCGGATGTCGGGCACCAGGCGGGCGATCGAGCGCGCGTCGAGCGGCTGGCTGCGCCGGCCCGCAGCGCGGCGGCCGATGAGGTAATGGACATAGGCGCCCTGGGTACGCGCGAGTTCGTCGAGCTCCTCACGGAACACCACGTCCTCCCAGCTGCGCGCGCGGTAGAGCACGGTCACGGCGCCGGGAAAGCTCGGCGGGAACTCCTCGAGCAGCGCGCGCAGCGGGGTGATGCCGATACCGCCGGCGATGAGCAGCGCCCGCGCGTAGCGCCGGCGCAGCCCGGTGAAGGCGCCATAGGGACCTTCGGCGAAGACCCGCGTGCCCGGCCGCAGGTGCTGTATCCAGTTGGTGTCGTCGCCGCTGCGCTTGATGGTGATGCGCAGGTAGCGGCCGTTGGGCGCCGCGGACAGCGAGAACGGATGCGCCCGCCACCAGCCGCCGCCGGCCAGGAAGCGGAAATAGAAGAACTGCCCGGCGCGCACGGGCAGTCGGTCCAGGTTGCGGCCGCTGATGTACAGCGATACGACGCCGGGCGCCTCGCGCCGGAGTTCGGCGATGCGAAAGCCGTGGCGGACGTAGCTGGCCAGCGGCTGCCCGACGCGAAAGGCAAGCACGAGCGCGATGACCGCCACGTACAGCGCCACCCAGTAGGCCTGGGCGGCGAAGTCGCTGGTGAAGTCGGTGCCCACCGCGAGCTCGTGCAGGAACGCGAGCGCGATGGCCAGGTACGCGTACAAGTGGATGCCGTACCACGTCTCGTACGAGAGGCGGCGCCGGGCAGCGCGGACCGACACGATCCCGACGCCGATCAGGGCAAACAGGCCGACGGTGGCCATCAGCACGTACGGGTAGCTGAAGAGCAGCGCGTTGATCTCGTCCACGATCGAGACGCCGGCATCGGCGGCGAAGCCGACGGTCGTGAAGACGCCGTGGCCGACCAGCAGCCACAGCGTGGCGAACCCGAGCCAGTGATGCCACTGCGCCAGGCCGCCCAGGCCGAACAGCTGGTCGAGCCACGGACTGCGCGACATGAGCACGATGCCCACGAGGGCGAAGAAAGTGCCCAGCAGCGCGGTCAGTTGGCCCGCGGCAGTCAACAGACCGCCGAAGGTGGTTACCTGGTTCAAGCCACCGTGGATCAGCCACATGCCCAGGATGACGACGATGTTGGCGGCCACGACCAGCCACACCTCGAGCGGGTGGATGGGCCATACGCGCGGGACCGGTGGCAGCCGCGGCCGTGTGCGCGTGCGAACACTCCCCTGCATTACGCCCGACGCTAAGCCCGCGAACCTGTCAGTTCGGTGACGGGAAGCTGTGCGTTTGGTCAGAATTCGCGGGGCAGCACGCCGATGGCCGCGAGATCCCGGCGGAGCGCGGCCGCGCCGCTGAACTGAAGGGCGGTCATGCCCAGGACTTGCGCGGCCGCGACGTTTGCGGCGCTGTCGTCGACAAAGAATGCGCGCTCGGGCTCGACGCCGAATTGGGCGATGGCCACGGTGAAGATTTCCGGCTCCGGCTTGACATGCCCGGCCTCGCCGGAGATGAGCACCCCGTCGAACAGGTCCAGCTCGGGCACGAGATGGCGCGTCGCGCCGTAGGTCTGGGCGGACCAGTTGCTCAGCGCGTACAGGCGCAGGCCGCGCGCGTGCAACTGATCGAGGATGGCCAGCACCTCGCGATCGAGTCCGCCGAGCATCTCCGGCCAGCGGTCCCAGTACGCCCGGATCAGGGGCGCCTCGTGCGGATGCTCGCCGGCGAGCACGTCGATGGCCTCCTGGAAAGGGCGGCCGCGGTCGAGCTCGGCGTTCCATGCGGGCGTGCACACGTCTGCGAGGAAGCGTTCCATCGCTTCATCGTCGCCGGCAAACAGCTTGCGATAGAGGTGCCGCGGGTTCCAGTCGATGAGCACCCCGCCCAGATCGAAGATGCCCGCCTCGTAGCGCACCCGCACAGCATCGCCGACCCGGCGCTTGCCTGCCACCAGGCCGAAGTTGCCCGGGTGCAGGCGCTGATCGCCTAACGCGTGACGAGCTCGAGCTTGGCGGCCCCGTCGAGGATCTCGATCTCGTAGCGATCGGTGGCGCCGGTGAAGCCGTCCGAGGTGAGCCGGCGATCGCCAAGCTGGGAATAGCGCTGGCCGTCGAAGCGGAGGTGCGAGACGCCGCCGGCGATCAACAGCGAGGCGGCCGTTCCAGCCGGCCGCCGCAGGCGGGCGCTGCTCACCACGCCGCGGATGCGCACGAGCGTCGTGCCACTCGGCGCTGGCAACAAGAGATCGACGTGGTTGGCGCCGCCGTTGAGCTCGAGCCGCTCGAGGTTGACATCGGCCAGCGAACCGGTCAGGTCGGTCAGACCGCCGTCGATCTCGATTGCCCAGGGGACCGCATCGCTGATCGCGATGCGCGCCACGCGCGTGCTCAAGGCCGACAATGCGCGGCGCTGGTAGCGGACGTTCACCTGGCCGCTGGCTGAGCGGATATCGGGCAGCGGCCCATCGAACGAGGCACTGATCAGGTCCTCTGCCGGCGCGACCCCCTCGAAGCGCAGACGCGAGGCGCTCGGTTCCATGATCACGCGTGCGGCGGCGCGCGGGCCGAGCGGCGCGAGGTTCATCGCCAGGCGCGGCGCGCCGCTGACGAAGACGAGCCGCCCGCGCGCTGCGGCACCGAGGGGTGCCTGGTAGCTCTGGCCCACGAAGCCGCCGCGCACCTTCGCGCGCAGCGTGTCGGTGTCGCGACTGACGGCGGCCGCAGTTTCGTCGAGGAACGTTCGGATGGCCTGCTGCTCACGGCTTGAGAACTTGCCGAGCAGGTCGCTCACCGTGCGGTCGAGACGCCCGAGCGCCGTACGCACCTCGTCGGACGCGGGCGTGGGCTGGATGACTGCGCGCCGGCGATCGGCCGGGTCGGCCGTCCGTTCGAGGTAGCCGGCGCGCTCGAGCCGGTCGAGCACACCGGTCACCGCACCGGTGGTCAGGCCTGTCTCCTCGGCCAGGCGTCCGGCGCTGATGCCCGGCTCATCGATCACCAGCTCGAGGCAACGCAGGTCGGTCACGTTCATGCCCAGGCGGTCGGCGAGGGCGTGTTCGTATCCGGAATCGCGCAGGACTTGACGGATTCGAGGCGGGTCGTTCATGATGCGAATATCTTAGCAGATGAGATACTGACGAGGAGTGCGATGAACAGCTCGAATGATAGCGCGGCCATAGAGGCGCAGGGCCTGGTCAAGGTCTACCCGCCCGGCGTGCGCGCGCTCGATGGCGTCGACCTGCGGGTCAGCGCGGGTGACATCCACGCGCTGCTCGGCCCGAATGGGGCCGGCAAGTCGACCACGGTGAAGATCCTGACCACCCTTTCGCGTCCAACTGCCGGCAGCGCGCATGTGCTCGGCAGCGACGTCGTGCGCCAGCCCGATCGCGTGCGGCGCTCGATCGGTGTCGTCGGCCAGAACGCCGCCGTCGATCCCGAGGCAACCGGTCGCGAGAACATGCACCTCCAGGGCCGCCTGTACGGCATGGCTGGAGGGCCACTACGCAGGCGCGTCGATGAACTTCTGGCCGCGTTCGGGCTGACCGAGTACGCCGACCGCGTTGTCAAGACGTGGTCGGGCGGCAACCGGCGCAAGCTCGACGTCGCCACCGGCCTCGTCCACCGGCCGCAGGTGCTGTTCCTCGACGAGCCGACGACCGGCCTCGACCCCCAGGCACGCGCCGAGCTGTGGGCCGAGGTGCGTCGCCTGGCGCGCGAGGGCCTGACCATCCTGCTCACGACGCATTACCTCGAGGAGGCCGACCAGTTGGCCTCCCAGGTGGCAATCATCGATCGCGGCCGCATCGTCGCGCGCGGCACACCGGAAGAGCTCAAGTCGCAGCTCAGGGGTGACGCCATCGTGGTCGAGCTCAACGAGCCGGAACGCAACCGCGAAGCGACGCACCTCATCGCTGGTCTCGACGGCCTCCGTGAGCCGGTCGTCGATGGCCGCACGGTGCGCGCGCGCGCCGAGCACGGTGCGCGCGCGGTGCCGGCCGTCCTCGCCGCGCTCGACGGCGCCGGGATCGGCGTCGCCTCGGTAACGATCGCCCGCCCGTCGTTGGACGACGTCTATCTGCAGCACACCGGCCGCGCCTACCGCCCGCAGTCAACGGAGGCCTGACGAACACCATGACCGCCATCGCCCAGACGGCCGAGATCACCGGCCGCCACCTGCGCTACTTCATCCGCCAGCCGTGGTTCGTTCTCATGTCGCTGGTGCAGCCCTTCATCTGGCTGTTTCTCTTCAGCCAGCTGTTCAAGAGCGTGACCGCCATTCCCGGTTTCGGCGCGGGCGGCAACTACCTCGACTACCTGACGCCCGGCGTGGTCGTCATGACCGCCCTCTTCTCGTGTGGCTGGTCGGGGATGACCATCGTCGAGGACATCGACCGCTCGATCATCGACCGGCTGCTGGTGACGCCCATGCACCGCAGCGCGATTATCGCCGGCCTCAACATCTACGAGCTGGTGTCGCTGGCCATCCAGGTCGCGATCATCGGCGGCCTGGCGATCGTGCTCGGTGCCACTTTCCGGGGCGGCATCGTCGGCTTCGTCGTGCTGACCGTGTGCGCCATGCTCGTGGGCGCGACCGTTGCGGCGTTCTCCGACGCGGTGGCCCTCATGCAGCCGCAACGCGAGACGGTGATCGGCATCAGCACCTTGCTGACCCTGCCGCTTACCTTCCTGTCGGCCGCGTTCATGCCGCTCACTCTCGTGCCCGATTGGCTGCGCACGCTCGCCGCGTACAACCCAGTCAACTGGGCCGTCGAAGCCGGACGATCGGCGCTGACCTCGTCCGATCCCGACTGGTCACTCATCCTGCCGCGGCTGGCCGGTCTCGCCGTCCTGGCAATCGTCACCACCGCCTGGGCGACCTGGACGTTCAGGAGCTACCAGCGCTCGATCTAGCGCCCCCAGCCGTGGCGGTCGGTGCGCCTGCGGCGTGGCTCCGAGCGGGGCCTGGCCGCCGGCATCGGCAGCCGCTGGCTGCCCTTCTGGCGCTTGGCCGCGTACATCCGCTCGTCGGCGCGCTGAACCGTTGAGGGCCAGTCGCCGTCGAAGGCTGCCCAGCCCATCGACAGGCTCGCTGTCAGGCCGAGGTCATTGAGGCGCGTGCCGGTCAGCGTCGCGGCCACCCGCTCGGCGGCCGCGCTCGCTTCGGGTTCACCGGCGTTGGCCAGGAGGGCCAGGAACTCGTCGCCGCCCACGCGGCACACGACGTCGCACTCGCGCAGGGTGGCGCGCAGTTCACCGGCGGCCAGGCGCAGCAGGTTGTCGCCGGTTGGATGCCCGTATGCGTCGTTCACCTGCTTGAGCCCGTCCACGTCGGCGCTGAGCACGCTGTAGCTCTTCTCGGTGCCGGCCGGTACCGCCGCCAGCGCGGCGTACCAGGCAGCGCGATTGCCGACGCCGGTCAGCGGATCGAACTGGCTGGCGCGCTCGAACTCGGCGCGTTCAGCGGTCATCTGCTCGTGGCTGATGGCCTGGTTGAGGAGCGGCTGCGCGGAATCGGCCAGCGCGCGGGCAATGCGCTGGCAGAGTGAGGTGAAGCCTCGTTCGTGACCCACCGCATGGCCGAGCGCCAGGGCGCCCATGCCCGCGCCGATGGGCAGCGTCATGCGCGATACCACCGGGTCGGTCCACACCTGCGGTTCCCGGCCGACCGACTGTTCGATGATCGGCTCGGACCTCATCGAGGCCGCGTCGAGGAAACGCGACGCGTCCCGACCGGCCGCTGCCGGCTCGCCGTCGACGACCCGACCGTGGGCCAGCTGGAGAACCTCCAGGGTCGGTTCGGCGCCGACGCGGACCTTGACCGCGGCCACGTCACAGGCCAGCGCCCGGGCGGCGACGGTCGCGATGTGGCGCGCCGTGTCGCGTACGCACACGGGCTGGTACGACTGCAGGGCGCGCACGGCGTGGACCACCTCGAGCTCGTCGGCCAGCAGCTTCTCGGCCGACGTGTCGCCGGTGTGCGCGACTGCTCGCGCCGCGTCGGCCACCAGCGTCGCATCCGATCGCGCGCCGACATCCGGTCCGCCGAAGACGACCAGGTGCTCGCGGCCGACCGGGATGACCGCCGCCTGGGCGGCCCAGTACGGCCCGCACACGAGGACCGGACGGTCCGACAGCACGCGCACGGGCACGCCCGACCGCCACGCCTCTTCGAGCAACGGGTTGCCGGCCGGCGAGATCTCGACGATGCCGGCCCAGCCCGCCCCGCGGCCGGAGCCGCCGACGAGGTGGAAGACCCCGTTCGCCCAGCGGAAGACGAGGACGTCCTCGGCCGGCGCGTGTTCATGCGTTTCGATTTCGGCACTCAGCGCCATGCCCAGATCATCGGCTGGCCGGTGAGTGCACCGGTCTAGTCCGAAATGCCCACTCCCGGTGAGCGTTCGTTCAGCGAAGGTGGCAGTCTGGACTCCATGGATGACCCGATTACGCGGCTCCGGCCGCTGCTCAGGACGCGCCAGTACCGTGAATTCACCGGCGAACCGGTCAGTAACGAGGACTTGCGTGCGCTGGCCCAGGTCGCGCGCTGGTCGGGCAGCAGCCGCAACTCGCAGCCGTGGCGCTTCATCCTCGTGCGCAACGAGCTGCTGATCCGCACTCTTGCGGAGGTGGGTCAGCCGCAGACGCGCGCGCTGCACACGGCGGTCGCGGCACTGGCCATCGTGCTGCCGGACGATCGCGATCATCGCTCGAGCCTGGCCTACGACGACGGCCGCGTCGCTGAGCGGGTGCTGATCGGTGCGTCGATGATCGGCCTGGGCGCCGGAATCACCTGGGTGCGCCCCGACGTGCGCGACCAGGTGGGCCGGTTGCTCGGAGTACCCGACGGCCACTTCGTGCGCACGATCATGGCCGTGGGTCATCCCACGCTCGCGGCACGGGCGCCGAGGACCGCGCCGGGCGAGGCACGCCTGCCGCTTGACGAGCTGCTGACCGAGCGCTAGCGCCGCGGCGCGCCGCGTGGATCCAAGCGCGGGTCCAGAATGGCTGCATGACTCTCTCGCGCACTGCGCCGGCGCCGACCGGCGACAGCTTCAGCCCGGCAGGCGACTACCAGCCCGGCGTGTGCAACATCGGCCCGGCCGAAATCGCGCGGCGCCGGCAGGCCGGCCATATCGGCTTGGCCGTGACCCTCGCCACCCTGGTCGTGCTGATCGTGCTGCGCGTGCCACCGGCGTTCCGCCTCATCGTGGCCGTGCCCGCGGCCGGTACCACGATCACCTACCTGCAGGCGGTGCTGCACTTCTGCGTCGCCTTCGGGTCGCGCGGCGTGTTCAACTTCGGCCCGGTAGGCGATCTCCGCCAGATCGCCGATCCGGTTGCTCGGGCGCGCGATCGCGCGCGCGTGTGGCGCATGGTCCTTGCCGGCCTGGCGGTCGGCGCGCTCGTGGGCGTCGTCGCGGTCGCGCTGCCCCTCTAGCGTGACCGACACACCGGTCACGCTGGCCATCCTGGGCGCCGGTGTGCGCGGTCGGCTGACCTACGGGGCCTACTGCTCGAAACACGCGGAGTCGGTGCGCGTCGTCGCCGTCGCGGAACCCGACGAAGCCCGGCGTGCGGTGCTGGGCGACGAACTGGGCATCCCCGCGGCCGATCGGTTTGCCGACTGGGCCGACCTGCTGGCCCACGGACCATCCAGCGATGGGGTGATCATCGCCACGCCCGACTGGGCCCACACTGCGCCGGCCATCGCGGCTCTCGAGCAGGGACGTGACGTCCTGCTCGAGAAGCCTGTCGCGCGATCGCCGGACGAACTCGTGCGCCTGCTCGCGACCGCGCGCTCGTCGGCCGGGCGGATGACCATCGCGCACCCGCTCCGCCACGCGCCCTTCTTCGAGGCGATCGCCCGCCTGGTGGGCGAGGGGCGCATCGGCCGGCTGATGACCATCGACCACGTCGAGAACGTCGGCTACCTGCATTTCGCCCACAGCTACGTGCGCGGCAACTGGCGGCGCAGCGATGAGACGGCGCCCGTCATCCTGACCAAGGCCTGCCACGACCTGGACGTCCTGGCCTGGTTGACGGGGAGTGCCTGGCGGTCGGTCGCCTCCTTCGGCCGGCTGACGCACTTTCGGTCGGAGAACGCGCCGGCAGGCGCACCGGCGCGATGCACCGACGGATGTCCGGTGCAGCCGGCCTGTCCCTTCGATGCGGTCGCCTTCTACGGCGCCCTGCCCACGGGCCACCCGTGGCTGATGGCCGCCACGGCCGATCAATCGGGGGCCGGCATCCGGGCGGCACTGAGCAGCGGGCCCTACGGACGCTGCGTCTACCGCTGCGACAACGACGTGGCCGATCACCAGGTGACCGTGATCGATTTCGCGGACGGCTCAACGGCCACGCTGACCGTCAGCGCTTTCACCGCCGACGTGACCCGCACGGTGCGGCTGATGGGCACGGCCGGCGAGATCAGCGGCAACCTGGTGACCGGCGAGTTGTGGCTGAGTTCGTTCACGCCGGGCGTGGCGACGGCGCCCGTTGCAGTACCCATCGAGGCGGCCGGTGATGGACACGGCGGCGGCGATGACCGGCTGCTCGACGCGTTTGTAGCGGGCCTGGTGCAACGGCGCGCCGGTCGACGCGAGCCGGTGACCGCCGGCGCGACGGAAGCGGCAGTCGTCGGCCATACGCTCGCCTTCGCGGCCGAGCAGGCGCGCCTGACCGGCGAGGTGGTCCGCGCGCCTTCCTAGCTGCTGGCGATGTCGCGGGTCCGGACGGTTTGCCGAGGTTCGGTGCCTTCCGCTCCCAGAACGTCTGATGCGCGTGAAGCATCGCTGACCGCCAAATCCCCGAGTGACGCGCACTCGAAATGTGCATTTCGGTGCACGCTTGATCAGGAGAGATGCGCATCACGCGTGACTGGAACAGGCTGGGTGCGGCCGGATGCGTCAGGAGCCCGCTACGACCCGGTCTGGACGGGCAGGCCGGCGGCGATCCAGGCGGCCATGCCGCCGGTCATGCTGGTCACGTTGGTGAAACCGGCCTGGCGCAGGATGTCGCGTCCCTGCGCGGAACGATTGCCGGTGTGGCATACGACCACCACGGTCCGGTCGCGGGGGACCTCGCCGGCTCGGTCCGCCAACTGGCCCAGGGGGATCAGCGTGGCGCCACGGATGTGACCGGTGGCCCATTCGTTGGGCTCGCGCACGTCAAGGACGAACGCGCCCTGATCCTTGAGTGCCGCAGCCTGGGCGACACCGACCGTCAGCGGCAGAGTGGTGGCCGCCGCGCTCGCAGTCGCAGGCCCGGTCGCCGCGACGGTCGCCGCCGGCCCGGCGCCCCCGCCACCGCAGCCGGAGATGGCGACGGCCGCAACCAGCAACAGGCCAACAACGACCTGCTGTGCGCGTACGCGGCGGGCCTCGAGCATCCGGTCGCTCATCACCTCGTGACGGGTCAGGTGCATCTCTCCGCCTCCTTTGCCCTCGGTGGTGGCGAGGCTAGGCGAGCGCGGCTCGCCGGTCGCGGGTCAAATGGCGGATGACTGCAGTCCCTTGGTCACGCGGTCGGCTCGGGCTCCTGGTCGGGCGGAAAGAACTCGTTGAAGACGACCATCGCCGCGGCTGCCACGGGCACCCCGAGCACGCCGCCCAACAGGCCAAAGGCGCTCAATCCGACGAGTACCGCAAATATGGTCACGACCGGATGCAGATGGACGATGCGGCCGATGACGACCGGCATGACCAGCTGGTCCTCGACCTGGCGGAGCACGAAGTAGATGACCACCACGATGATGGCCAGCGTCAGCCCACCGCTCGAGAAGGCAAAGATCGCCGCAATCGCGGTGGCGACGATCGGGCCCACGAGCGGCAGGATCTCGAGGATGCCAGTGAGGATCCCGATCGCCAGCGCGTGCGGCACGTGCAGGATCGGCCCCAGGATGAGGTAGACGGCCAACGCGACGAGGGCGATCAGCAGCAGCTGGCCACGCAGCCAGCGCCCGAGCGTGACGTGGATCCGGTCGAGGATGGCCACCAGCCGGTCGCGTCGGTCGTCGGGCACGCGCAGGACCATGCGCTCGAGCAGGCGCGGGCCGTCGAGCAGCAGGTAGAAGCTGACGACGACCACCAGGAACGAGTCGAGCAGGAACGAGCCGGCCTCGGTTGCCAGGTGCAGGGCATCGCCGGGTGACGCGAACAGGCCCGCGATCTGGTCTTCCGCTGCCTGGGCAATCTCGGAGATCGAGAAGGTCTGCCCGGCGAGATTGATCGAGTCGGCGCCCACGAGGCTGCGCAGCGTCGTCGCCAGCGCGTCCGGGCCGCCCGTCGCGAGGGTCCCGAACTCGCGCACGGCCTGGTCCGCGAGCAGCGCGGCGAGGATGATGATGATCGCGAGCGACACGATGTAGCCGATGCCCACGACGGCGATGCGCGGCCAGCCGGTGCGCCGCTGGGCGACGGTCACCGGCGGGCCGAAGGCGTAGGCGATGACGGCACCCACCACGAACGGCCCCAGCACGTCGCGTGCCAGCCACAGCACGACGAGCGTGGCCAGCGCGAGTACCACCCATGGACCGGGACGCATGCGGACAGTATTGCCGGGGAGGGGACCCCGGCGTGCCGCTTGCGCGCGGGGGCCAAATGCGATCTTGACCGGCCCGGGGCCCGTGGCCCGACCCCGTCAGGCCGGCGCTATCCGGCGGCGGCCTGCTCGATCGGGCCTGCCTCGGATGACTCAGGTGTGCCGGACACGACCTCGCCGACCACGTGGCGCGGGATGAACAGCGCGCTGACCGCGGCGACGGCCACGACCGCGGCGCCGAACCAGACCGCCGGCACCAGGCCGTCGACGTACGCCTGCGGCGAGGTGTAGGAGCCGTTGGCCGTGAAGATCGCGGCCAGGACGGCCACTCCGAAGACGCCGCCGACCTCGCGGATGGCGTTGTTGGCGCCCGACGCCTTGCCCTCCTCCTCACGCCGGACGGCGGACAGGACGACGTTGGCGATCGGCGCGAAGAACATGCCCATGCCGGTGCCGCTGACGATGAATGGCACCACGAAGCTGGTGTACGCCGCGTCGGGTGCGGCAATGGCTGCCAGCCAGGCGAGGCCGACTGACATCAGCGCCAGGCCGGTGACGACGATCGGCCGCGGGCCGATGCGCGCACTGAGTACGCCGGCAATGGGTGCCACGAAGATCGGCATTGCCGTCCATGGCAGGACGCGCAGGCCGGCCTCGAAGGGGTTGTAACCCTGCACCACCTGGAAGAACTGCGAGAGCAGGAAGACCGAGCCGAACATGCCGAAGTACATCAGCAGCGAGGCCGTGTTGGCCGCGGTGAAGCCGCGGCTGCGGAAGAGGTGCGGCGGCAGCATGGGCGAGCGTGTGCGCAGCTCCCACGCGACGAAAGCGAGCAGCAGTGCGCCGCCCACGACGAAGCCGGCCAGGATCTGCGGATCGGTCCAGCCACGGTCGTTGCCGTGGATGACCGCCCAGACCACGCCGAGCAGGCCGGTGCTGGCCAGGGCGAGGCCGGCGATGTCCAGCCGACCCTCGGGCCCGTGGGTTTCCTCCAATCGGAAGTAGGCGAGGATGGCGGCCACGATGCCGACGGGCACGTTGAGCCAGAAGATCCAGTGCCAGTTCACGCCCTGGGCGATGGCTCCGCCGACGACCGGTCCGACCGCGATGGCCAGGCCGCCGATGCCACCCCACGCCCCGAGCGCCAGTGGGCGCCGCTCGGGCGACACGCCGGCCGACAGGATCGTCAGCGTGAGCGGCGTGACGATTGCGCCGCCCACTCCCTGGAGGGCGCGGGCGAGGATCAGCGCCGTACTGGTGGGCGCCAGTGCCGCGGCTGTCGAACCCACCGTGAAGATGACCAGGCCGATGACGAACATGCGCCGACGGCCAAAGCGGTCGCCGAGGGCCGCGCCGGTCAGTAGCAGCACCGCGAAGGTCAGCGTGTAGGCGTTGACCATCCATTCGAGGTCGGACAGCGACGAGCCGAGATCGGCGCGGATGACCGGCAGGGCGGTGGTCACCACCAGGTTGTCGAGCGCGACCATGAACAGCGCGATCGCCGTGATCGCGAAGGTCCATGCCGCTGAGCGGGTGCGGGACATCGTGGGTTCTCCTGTGGGGTCGGGTCGGGGTTACTTATCGCTCGCTAAGTTCGCAGCACAAAAAAGGGGTACGTGGGGTCACTCGTGCCAGGCGCCACCTCGTGCGAGCTCTGCGTCGATTTCGGGGTTGAGGCCGCCTACCACCGCGGCAACGTTCATCAGCATGCCCTCGGCAAACCAGAAGTGGATGGCGTCTTCGTCGGCACCCGACACCCGCGCAACCGCGTCGTACAACGTCGTCCACTCGCCGCGCACGACGCGCTGAATGTCCGGGTCGTCACTGGCCGCCGCATAGGCCTGCATCTGCAGCCGCAGCATGTCGCGATCACGCAGCATGTCGCAGTACTCGTCGCCCATGGCATGGAGGATGGCGATCGGATCCGTCGACTTCGTCCGCGCCTCATGTCCGACGGTCTCGAAGCGGTTGCGCACCCGGCCGAAGCAGTCACGCACGGCCTCGATAAAGAGGTCCTTCTTGGTGCCGAAGAGCTGGAACAGGTACGGCTGCGACACGCCGACGCGCTTGGCAATGGCCATCGTCGAGGTGCCCGCATAGCCGTGCGCGGCAAACTCGCGCGTCGCCTCGGCGATCACGCTCTCCTTACGTTCCTCGGCATGGAGCCGCACGGCGGTCGCGTTCATGGGCGAGAGCTTAGTGAGTGCTAAGT
>CAWAGP010000006.1:0-16217 GCA_963781705.1 uncultured Chloroflexia bacterium | reverse complement strand
GCTAGCTGGCGGGTGGCGGGGCCGAGCCAGCAAGCGCTGCTACTTGGCCTTGGCCTGCTGATGGCTGCCGATGTGCTGTATGGCCCTTACTTGCCAATGTCGAAGACGCAACGACCGTGCTCGACGCGCTGTGGATGATGAGCTACCTGGCGGTGGGTCTCGCCGCACTCCTCCCATCGATGAGGGGCCTGACCGAGCAGCAGGCTGCCGAGAAGGAAGATGGTTCAAGCCGGGCGATGCTCGGCCTGCTTGTTGCGACTGCAGTACTGGCCGTCACCAACGTCACCGATGAGGCCACGCTCGGCGTTCCGCTGCTCGGTGAGGCCGCCGAGATCATGCTCGTCGGCCTGCTGTTCCTGCGCGCGTACGAGGCCGGCAGGCGCGAGGCCCGGCACGAGCGGCGCATCGCGGCACTGCTGGCCAACGCCTCCGACGCGCTGACGGTGGTCGGCAAGGACGGCAGGATCCTGCTGTCGAACGCGGCCGCGGCAAGGGTCATCGGTGGCCCTGGCGAGCAGTCGGCCGGTCAGTCGATCCAGGATTTCCTCAAACTTCTCCACCCCGACGACAAGGCCATGGGCGCCCAGCGGCTGGCCTCGGTCCTGGCCACGCCGGGTGCTCGCGAACACGGCGAGGTGAGGGTCCGCAACGATGTCGGCGAGTACCGCTGGCTGAACGTGACCGCGGTCAATCGAGTCGACGATCCAGTCGTGGGCGGTGTCGTGATGACCTTCCAGGACGTAACTGAGCAGCGCGCCTCGCAACAGCGCCTGCAACGGTTGGGCATGGCCATCGAACAGACGTCCGAGGCGGTGATCATCGCCAACGCGGATGCCGACATCGAATACGTCAATCCCGCGTTCGAAAGAATGAGCGGCTACACCGCAGCCGAGGTCCTCGGTCGTAACCCGCGCCTGCTTCAGAGCGGCCGCCAACCGCCCGCGTTCTATCGGGCGATGTGGGAGACGCTCACCGCCGGTCGGCCGTGGGTATGCGACTTCATCAACCGCCGCAAGGACGGTAGCGAATACCAAGTTGCCGCCATCGTGTCCGGTATCCGCGAGCCGGATGGATCGCTGAACGGTTTCGTGGGCGTCAGCCGCGACGTATCGGTCGAGCGGCGCGGGGAGGCCCATGCGGCGCAGCTGGCGCGGGAGCGAGCACTCATTGCCGAGACGATCCGCGGCATCGACACGCGCGCATCAGCCGAAACGATCGCTGACACGATCTGCGGCCAGGTAGCCGGTTTGCCTGGCGCAGCAACCGCCGGCCTGGTCATCTTCGAACTCGACGGTCGCGCCATGCCGTACGGCCTGGTCACCTCGACCGGTAACCGCGTGACGCTCAGGCATCTGCCCAAGCAGCGCGTTGCCGAGATGCGCGAGCGGGCCGCTCGGGGACCCTGGATCGAAGCATGGCAGGCGCAGCCGACGCACCCCTACAACGGACTGCTGGCTGAGCTCGGCGTGCGCGCGATCGCATACGCACCGATTCGCGATGCGACCAACCTGATCGGTTACATGCTCCTCAGCAGCGCCGATGCGAATGCCCAAGAGACGCTGTCCAGCGCACTCCCGGCAATGATCGAGTTCGCCGACATCGCCGGCACGCTGATCGGGCCCAAGGTGGCCGAACGGACCTCCGCCGAGCAGGTGCGTCAGCGCGTCGCCAGCATCATCGACAAGAGCGCGTTCGTGCCCTACTTCCAGCCGATCGTCGACCTGGTGGCCAACCGCGTCGTCGGCTACGAGGCACTGACCCGATTCGACAGTGGCATAGGCCCGGAAGACCAGTTCGCCGAGGCGACCGCGGCCGGCATGGGCAAACAGCTCGAGTTGGCGGTGGTCCAGAAGGCGATGATCGCGGCAGCCTCCATGCCCGCCGGCCGGTGGCTCAACATCAACGCGTCGCCGGCGTTGATCGCCGGCGGGAACGGGTTCCTGGAACTGGTGCTCGACGCCGACCGCGCGCTGGTGGTCGAGATGACCGAGCACGAAGAGATCGTCGACTATGCGCAGTTCCGCGCGGCCGTCAGCCGCCTGGGCCCAAACGTGCGCCTGGCCGTTGACGATGCCGGTGCCGGCTTCGCCAGCCTGCGCCACATCCTCGAACTGCAGCCGAGCTTCGTGAAGCTGGACCGAGCGCTGATCAGTCATATCGATCAGGACCGTGCACGCCAGGCGCTGGTGGCAGGCATGAAGCACTTCGCCAAGGACGCCGGTTTCTGGATCATCGCCGAAGGCGTCGAGACCGAAGCCGAGCTACTAACGCTGCGCGCGCTCGATATCCGCTACGCCCAGGGCTACCTGCTGGGGCGGCCGCAGCCTACGTTCAGCGCCACCGCGACGTTCGCTGCCATCGACTGATGCGCGTGCCGGCCGCCCGAATCGGACGGCCGGCACGCCGCAACGGTCCGCTTGGCACCTTGGCCGCGCCCTTATTCCGCGGGAGGATATGGACATGGCTGCAACTCTTGGCCCCGCAGCTGGCGGGGAATTACTCGAGCAGCTCGGGTTCCTGCTGGTTCCCGGACCGCCTGTGGCCGTCGGCCCCGCGTACCTGTTCATCGCCCTGCGCCGGCGGCCCACGCTGATCCATTTCGACCCCGAACGAGTCGACTACTGGGAAGCAGTCGACGGCCGCGGCCTGCCCGCCACGCTCGAAAGTAGCGCGTCTCCTCAGGGCCACGCGTCGTTCGCCTGGGGGACCATCCGTATCGTGGACCGGCTGGGTGTCTCGAACGAGTTCGTTGCTTTCGGCGGCGACCTGAGCGTCTCCAGGGAGGACGGGGTGACGGTCGCCGTACTATCCTCCGCCGCACCGATCGTCGCCCGCGGCGGGCACTCGCAGACGTGGGAGCCGGTGTCGCGCGAGATCGTCGGCTTCCTCGCCCAGCTGCGCGCGGCGGCTGAGCCGGGGGGCGACCTCGAGCGGCGGCTGGCTGAGCACACGCCCACGGCGCTATACGCCGCGTTCGTGGAGCGCCAGCTCGAGCGTGCCGAAGCGGAATCGCGGCGAGTCGGTTGGCAGCCCGCCATCACCGACGCCATGCGCCACGAACGAAGCCGGCTTCAAGCAAGCTCGCCGTCCGACTGGGAGGCAGGCGTCCAACTCATCGCGGCGCTGCCGTCCAGCGCCTAGACGGCCACCGGCCACTCTTCGGCCGATGTTCCACTCGTCAGGTAGAATTAGTGGTCTGCAAGCCGGTCGGTCACCTTCAGCAGCCCAGCGTGGGACGCGACCAACGTTGCCGAGCGCCCGCATCGGGCAGCCAGCGGAAGCGTCACGCGGTGATCTCACCGGCAGTATTCACTGACGCACGAGAGGTCGAGGCGTGACAACTTCCAGTTCATCCGTTTGGCGCCGGTCAGTTCCCAAGGACGCACCGCCCGAGCCCTTCAAACATCTGATCGATCGCTACCAGCACCGCGAGCAGCTCGTCACCTGCACGTGTGGCTGGCAGGGCAGCAGCTCAGACAGCGCGCCCGACGGGTGGAAGGCCCATCTCCTGGAAGTCCGCGGCCCTTCGCGCTGACGCCGCCACGACCCGCCCGACGGGCTTGCGACAGCCATCCCGGACGACGATCCTCGCTCTAAACGTGGACCATTTGGCTTAGTATTCGGGCCATCTGGCCCTCCGGCTGGGTTGGATGCTGCGACAGTCTTTACCCATCCGAACCGCCGCCAGATAGGCGGCGCGGACAAGACAAAAGGGAGGTCGTTCCGGATGAGTTCGCTGCGCGCCGTCATCTACGGACTGGGTGCAGTCGCTGCGGTTAGTCTCGCCCTGTTGGTGATTTCGCAAATCGGACTGACCGGCGACATCCGCACCGTGGTCACCTGGATCTTCTGGGTGTCATTCCTGGCCCTGCTCGTTGCGCTCTTCTACGACGCGCGCCAGGCGCCGGGGTCGGACGAGGTACAGGTCGAAGGACCCGGCTTCGCCCGGTTCCTGTTCAACAATCGGGCCGCCGGCCTGTTCTGGCTGCCGATCCGAGTGTTCGTCGGCTATGCCTGGCTGGACGCCGGCCTGACCAAGCTTAGCGAGGCAAGCTGGACGCAGGGCGGCAGCGCCCTGCTGGGTTACTGGAACAACGCAGTCGCGGTTCCGGCGCAGGGCCATGCGCCAATCACGTACGACTGGTACCGCGGTTTCATCCAACTGCTGATCGACAACCAGGCGCAGGGCTGGTTCGCACTGCTGATCACCTTCGGCGAGATCGCTGTCGGCCTGGGCCTGATCTTCGGCATGCTGACCGGCATCGCCGCCTTCTTCGGGGCGCTGATGAACGTGTCGTACCTGCTGGCCGGCTCCACGTCGTCCAACCCGGTCATGTTCACCTTCGCCATCGGCCTCGTGCTGGCATGGAAGGTGGCCGGTTACTACGGCGTCGACCGCTACCTGCTGCCGCGACTTGGAACTCCCTGGCAACCGGGCTCGGTGTTCCATCGGCAAGCTTCCACGACCGGATCCACAAGCGCATGACGCAAGCCTGACAAGACTTGTCCCAGGCCCGAAAGGCGGAGGCGCAAGCCTCCGCCTTTCCATATGTATGGCCGGGCCGACGTTGATGGGCCGTGTCCGCTGAAGCGCGCCAGCCGATGCGTTTGGCGGCGGCCGGTTATCAGGCGGCGACGGTCGCCGGCGAGTCGGTCGTCGGCCGGATCTCGGACACCGCGGCGGCCGGGCCGCGGGCAAGTTGGCCGGCCTTCCGATAGGCGATCACGCGCGTCCCGGACGAGATCACGTAAAGCACCACGAACGCCGGATAGCCGAACGACACGGCAGCGGCACCGGCCAATTGGCCGATGGTCATCGCTCCAGAGGTCTGGCCCAGATAGCGCGCATGGTGGCGAACGACCGCGGGCCCGTGGATGAGGCGAAAGAGCCGCTCGTTGGCTGCCAGCGAGCCCTGCGCGAAACCGATTGCGCCGAGCATCGAGGCTGCGATCAGGAAGATCGGCGCGGTCAGCGTCCCCGGCAGGGCGAGGATCGGGCAGACCATCGCCGCCGCGCGAATGCCGAACGAGTTGCGCAGCAGGTTCTCGGCCGACGCGCGCGCCAGCCGCGCACCGACCAGCGCCGCAGTGACGACCTGGGTGAGGTTGCCGATCGAGCCGACCATCATCGAGAAGCCGGCCGACATGCCCACCACGGAGATGATGTACACCGACATGGCCGGCGCGAAGCCCATACCCAGCGCGTTGAGAACACTGACGCGCAGGAAGCCATTCATCTCGGTCGTCGTCTGCGCGTCGGCGGTCAGCGCATCAGGTGGCACGATGACCCGGCCGGGATGACGCAGCCGCGCGAGGACGGCGATTTCGATCACGCCGAATGTGCCCGACAGGGCCAGCGGCAGGGCATAGGCGATGATGCCGACCTGGTGGAACATGGCGTCTAGCAGCGCCGCCGTGGGTAGCAGCAACAGGGCGCCGATGGCGAGCGACACCGCCATCAGGCGCGGCACCACGAGACGCCGATCAGGTTCCGGCAGGACCGCCGAGTGCCACGACAGCAGATTGGCACCGGCGACCGACGACAGCACGCTGCCGAGCACTATGGCCAGGGCCAGCAGCGCGATTGCCAGGACGCCACCGACCGCACCAGTGGCGACGAGCAGTGTCAGGGCGACGAACCAGAAGCCGCGCGGTTCGGCAACCGCGGCGAGCAGGATCGTCAGCCCGCGCAGGTTGCCGTCGGTGTAGTCGAGCAGGCGCGGCACGAGCATCTGGGCCATACCACCGAACAGCGGCAGCACACCGAGCAGCACCGCCACCGGCGCCGGCGTGCCGATGGCCAGCGCGAAGGGAATGAGCACGTCGAAGCCAGCCAGCACCGCGACGATGCCCTGGCACAGCGCCAGGTAGTGGTACGGCCTGAAACGCGGGTCGGCAAAACGCCGCCAGTCGTCGACCAGGGGTGCGGAGAGCACGGAAGCCTCGGGACGTCCTGCCCCCGGAGCCGGCCGATTCGGTCATTCGACCGTCGAGCCCTCTTCTCGCCGCCACGCCCTGTAGGGCTGCCACACGGAACGCGGAATAACTGCCGCGCTCGCGAGACTCCAGTTGAGCCAACCGCAGCATAGTCCAGTTGGCACGCAGCTGTCCGCGCACCGTGCGTACCACCACACGTCGCCGTCCGGCGGGTATCGTGTCGGCCATGTGCCGCAGCATCGTCACCCTCCGCCGCCCCGACCAGGCCGCCACCGAGTCCGAGGTTCGCGCCGCCGCGCTCCAGTACGTGCGCAAGATCAGTGGCTATCGCGTGCCCTCACAGCGCAACGCGGAGGCGTTCGAGTCGGCCGTCGCCGAGGTCGCCCGAGCATCACAACGGCTTCTGGACGCCGTGAGTCCCACACCCGCAAAAGCCATTTGACAGGCCGCCCCGGCGGCCCGTATCCTGCCGGCTTGCAGTCGCGCTTCGCCAGCCTCTAAAAGGAGCTGCACTAACGAAATGTTGAACGTGAATCTCACCAGCGCCGCAGCTTGCATGCTGCGAACCGTCGCGCCTTTCGGCGCCTCGGAGCGCGGGAGATCTGTGCCCTCTTCGACCTGACCGGCGGGCAACCGCCAGAGTCACGAAGCCGGAGGGCCAGATGGGCCCCCGGCTTTTTTGATGCCCTGCGCCGTCAGGCATCGACCAGGCCGACCTCCCGCCGGACGCAATCGGGCCCGTGTCGTTGTCAGTCGAGCAGTCAGGAGCACACGCCATGGCCATCACCCTGGCACCACCTAACACAGTCGAGTCACCGCCCGAGCGAGTGGTGATGCGCGAAGACCGCCTACAGCGTCCGCACAGCGTGCCCGCGCTGCGCATCGAGCATCTGACCAAGCGCTTCATGGTGGGCAGCCGGCGCAAGCGCAAGAGCGTCGTTGCCGTCAACGACGTATCGCTACTCATCGAGCGGGGCGAAATCTACGGCCTGCTCGGCGCCAATGGCAGCGGCAAGTCGACCTTCATCCGCCTGGTCAGCACGCTGCTGACGGTCGAGGAAGGCAAGGTCGAGGTCTTCGGCCACGACATCATCCGGGACGAGATGGCGGTCAAGCGCTTGATCAACCGGGTCAGCGTCGACGCAGCGTTCTTCAAGAAGCTGTCGCCGACCGAGAACCTGATCTACGCCGCGCGGCTGTACGGCGTAGACGCCGGCCACGCGCGGCGCGAGATCGTGCGCATCATGGGCCGCCTGGGCATCGCCCAGTCGCGCCTGGGCCGGCCGCTCGAGCAAATGAGTCGGGGGATGCAGCAGAAGGTCGCCATCGCGCGCGCCTTCCTGACCAGCCCGGTCTTGCTGCTGCTCGACGAGCCGACCACCGGCCTCGACCCGCGCTCGAAGCTGGAGGTGCAGTCGTTCATCGAGGAGATCCGCGACATGCACGACTCGACGATCGTGCTCACGACGCATGACCTCGAAGAGGCGCAACGACTGTGTTCGCGAATCGGACTGCTGAACGACGGCCGCCTCGTTGCGGAGGGCACGGTCGCCGAATTGGCGGCCGGTGTACAGGCAGGGGACGGAAATCGGCCAGCCACGCTGCACGACGTATTCATGGCCCACACGGGTCGCTCTCTCGACGACGACGTCGAGGAGGACCAGGAAGACGAATGAGGTAACCCGAAATGTTGACCAACTACTACCACCAGGAGATCGACCGATATCGGCAGTCCGAGCTGCGTGACTCGCTGCACGCTCAGCAGTTGGCGGACGTCGTCCGCTCGCCGCGCAGCTTCCGCCGCGCCATCGGTCACTCGATGATCCGGATCGGCCGGCGACTGGCCGCCGATCCCGCCCGTCAAAGGGCCCGTCTCGCCTAGGCGCGACGGGCCCACCCCACCACCACCACCGGAGACCTGAACCATGGCCGTTCTGGCACGCGAGATGCGAGCGAGCTACGCCTTCGTCGAGCGCAACTTCAACCTGACCAAGCGTTACTGGGGCTGGGAAGTGGCCTTCATGGTCTACTCGGTCGCCGGGGCGCTGTCGGTCACCCTCATCGGTCGCGACCAGGGCAGTGCCCGTCTGATCCTGTCGCTGATGATCGGTGCGACCTTCTGGAACTACCTGTCGGTGGTCTTCTCGGTGGTCGCCGAACAGATCAGCTGGGAGCGCTGGGAGGGCACGCTCGAATACACCATGATGGCGCCCGTGCGGCGCGTGTCGCAGCTGCTCGGCGCGACCTTCTTCGCCATCCTGTGGGGGTTCATCCATACCTGTGTCGTGTTGACCGCGCTGGTGCTGTTCTTCGGCATCGACCTGTCCCACGCGGACTTCATGACCGCCGCGGCGCTGATGCTCGTCGGCTCACTGTCGATCATCGGCATCGGCATGATGGCCGCCGCGCTGCCGCTGCTGTGGGTCGAGCGCGGCGACCAGATGGTCTTCGTGTTGCAGTCGCTGCTGCTGCTGATCAGCGGCGTCTACTACAGCGTCGCGATCCTGCCCGCCTGGATGCAGGCGCTGGCGGCGTTCTCGCCGGCAACCTACATCCTTGATGGCGTTCGCCAGGCGCTGATCGAAGGCGCGCCGGTCACGTCCATGGCCGGCCACCTGCTGCCACTGGCGGTGATGGCCGTCGTGTTCATTCCGCTCGGCGTGTACGTGTTCGGCTGGGCCGAGCGATACGCCAAGCGCACCGGCAAGCTGAAGAGGGTTGGCTAGATGACCGATTTGAAGACGCCGACGACCACGGCAGCCGGTCGGCCGCTGCCGGCCGGCTTCCGCCTGCGACCATTCACCGACGAATCCGACGTCCCGGCGGGCGTCGACATTGCCAACGCCGACATGGCCGCCGATGGCGTGCCCCATCACGACACGGTCGACGACTTCCTGGCCTTCGTGCGCCACCCGAACGATGCTTTCGACCCGCGGCGCGACATCATGATCGCCGAGATCGACGGACGGACTGTGGCCTACTCGGACAAGAACTGGGTCGACACCCGGGACGGCCTGCGCGAGTACCGCCTGGGTGCCGCGGTGCTGCCCGAGTGGCGTCATCACGGAATTGGCAGTGCGCTGCTCGAGGACGGCGAGCGGCGTGCCCGTGAGCAGGCCCGGCAGCACGCCAGCGGCCTGCCAACGGTCTTCGGCAGCTGGGCCAACGATCGGCAGCAAGCACGCATGGCGGTCCTGCAGAACCATGGTTACGAGGCGGTGCGCTGGTTCTTCGATATGACCCGTCCGCTGTCAGAGCCCATCCCCGACGTGCCTCTCCCCGATGGGCTGGAGGTCCGGCCGGTCACGCTCGAGACCGTGCGTCCGGTGTGGGACGCCGACACGGAGGCGTTCCTGGATCACTGGGGCGGTTTCGACGCATCCGACGAACAGCTCCAGCGCTGGATAACACGACCCACCTTCGACCCCAGCCTGTGGGTCGTGGCGTACGACGGTGATGAGGTCGCGGCCGGCGTGATCAACGCGATCGACCCGGAGGAGAACTCCGCCCTGGGCGTCAACCGGGGCTGGCTGCACAGCGTCTTCACCCGCCGGCCGTGGCGCAAGCGCGGCCTCGCTCGCGCGCTCATCGCGCGTTCGCTCGTGCTCCTGCGCGAGCGTGGCGTGGAGCAGGGCATCCTGGGCGTGGACGCGGACAACCCAACGGGCGCGCTGGGCCTTTACGAGAAGATCGGCTTCACCGTCGCCGAGCGCTCGACGGCCTGGCGCAAGCCGTTCGAGGTCTGACCGTGCTTGAGCAGTACGGCTGGGACGATCGCGTCGCAGGCCAGTTCGCCGAGCACTCGCCCGACGGCAGTCAGCCGGGGCGGGTGCTCGTCGAGCATCGCGGCAGCTATGTCGTGGCGACCCGGACGGGAGAGCGAGTCGCGGTCGTCTCGGGTCGGCTGCGCCACGCTGCGCGTGGCGCAGCCGACTTCCCGGCCGTGGGTGATTGGGTCGCGCTAACCCCGGCCGACGCTGAATCGGCGGTCGTACACGCCGTGCTGCCGCGGCGCAGCCAGTTCCTGCGCGCGTCGCCCGGGGACGTCGCCCAGGCCCAGGTCGTGGCGGCGAACGTGGATCTGGTGCTGCTCGTCAGCGGCCTCGATCACGACTTCAACCTGCGCCGCATCGAGCGCTACGCGACGCTCGCCTGGTCCAGCGGCGCGTCGCCGGTCATCGTCCTCAACAAGGCCGACGTGTGCGATGACGTCGGTGGCCGGGTGGCTGACGTGACCTCGGTCGCACCCGGCATCCGCATCCGTGTCGTCAGTGCTCGCACCGGCTTGGGCGTGGAATCACTGACGCCGCTACTGGAGCCCGGCATGACGGTCGCGCTCATCGGATCGTCGGGCGTCGGCAAGTCGACTCTCGTCAATGCGCTGCTCGGCTGGCAGCGCCAAGATACCGGCCCCGTGCGCGAGGGTGATCAGCGCGGCCGGCACACGACGACCGCCCGCGAGCTGATGCCGACCGAGTCGGGCGCCCTGCTCATTGATAGCCCCGGCATGCGCTCGGTCAGCCTGTGGGAGGCGGAAGAGGGCCTCGGCGAGGCCTTTGCCGACGTCGAGTCGTTCGCCGCCAAGTGCCGCTTCAACGATTGCCGGCACGCTGGCGAGCCCGGCTGCGCGGTGGAAATCGCCATCAGCGACGGTCGGCTGCCGCGCTCGCGTCTCGACAGCCAGCGCAAGCTCGCCCGCGAGGCCGCCGCACAAGCTCGCAAACACGACGCCGGGCTGAGTGCCAGCGAACGCCGGCGATGGAGAGCGATCGCCGTGTCGTCGCGCCGCCACACGCGCCTCAAGTACGGCCCGGACGTCTAGAAGGGCAGTATCCGCGTCCGCGCGACCTGCTCGAGCCACGGCCGCTCGGCTTCGAGCGTCGACTGGCGGCCGTGGCCGGGCAGCACGTGCAGCTCATTGGCCAGACGGCTGAGTCGGGCGAGCGAATCGACCATCTGCTCGTCCGATCCGCCGGGCAGATCGGTCCGTCCCCAGCTGCCGGCGAAGAGCGTGTCGCCGCTGAACAGCAGGCGCTCCGCGTCGGCCAGCAGGCAGACCGAGCCCTCGGTGTGACCTGGCGTATGCAGCACCGCCAGCTCGATCTCGCCGAAGCGAATGACCGATCCCTCGGCCAGGTCGAGCGCGGGCACGCTCGGCGGGATGGCAAAGGGCGCCATCAACGCCGACGGATGTTCGAGCCCGTGCCGGTCGAGGACGTGCGCGGCGATGGCGGCACCGGTGGCCTTGCTGACCGCGGCGTTGTCGCCGATGTGATCCCAGTGACGATGCGTACTGACGATCAGCTTGAGCGTCCAGCCGCGCTCGGCAAGCGTGGTCGTAACCCACTCCACGCAGGGGGTCGCCGTGTCGATCGCGATAGCCTCGCGGCTTGACTCATCGCCAAGCACGTACAGGTTGGTCGCGATCGGCCCGACGACGCGCTGCAGCAGCTGCACCTGACTACGGCGTCGGAGTGGCGCTCGGCGCGGGCGACGGCAGCGTGAACAGGAAGTTGTTGCCCTCCGGCAGCAGCATCACGTTCACGTTCGGATTCAGCTTCTGGATCGCCTGCCACTGTATGAGTTCTGTCGTCAGCGATTCGTTGATCGAGCGGTTGGCGTCGGCCTGGCCCTCGGCTGTCGTCCGGTTGGCATCGGCCTGGCCCTGTGCCTCGGCCACCGCCTGCTGCGCCTGAATGCGTTTCTGCTCGAGGATCTGTTGCTCCTTCTGGACGTTCTGCTGCTCGACCTGCTTGGACGTGATCGCTGCGTTGTAGGCGTCCGGGTAGCCGATGTCGACGATGTAGATGTCGTCGACGATGATGTGGTACCGGGCCAGGTTGTCGCCCAGCTGCTGCTTGGTCAGCTGGCGGATCTCGTCGCGCTTGTTGAGGATGAAGTTCGCTGCGCTGCTGTCGGCCGAATATGCCGGCACCACCTGCTTGATGTAGTCACTGAATGCCGGGTCGATGATCTTGCTGGCGAAGTCGGTGCCCACGTTCTGGATCAGCGCGCCCGCGTAGGCGCCGTCGAGGTGGTAGTTCATCGTGCCGGTGACCGTCACCTCCAGGTTCTCCGCCGTGGCTGCCGTGAGTTGCTGGAAGTTGTGCGGCTGGACGCGCGTGTCGACCTCCTCGACCTGCATGGCGAAGGGCACGACCCAGCTGGCGCCGGGGTACAGCACCTGGCCCTGCACCTGCCCGAAGACGCGGACTACGCCGACGTAGCCGGCGGGCACGATCACGACGCCCAGGGACAGGATCCACAGCGCCAGGAATGCGACCGAGCCGACGATGAGGGTGCGCCGAAACGGGTAGCGAACGCGGCCATTGCCGTCGTCGCCGCCGGCCAGGCCACCGTGCTGGCGCGCCACACGCAGTTGGTGAGCACGCTGATCGGGCACGATGGTGACCGAGATGGCGGCAATGACGCACAGCGCCATGACTACGAAGAAGATGAGTGGCAATGCGTCCACGTTTGACCCCTCCTACCCCTCTCGTCGGCCAAGCGGCGCGCGACGAACCGACCTGATGGTAGGTGCAGCCGACGCGCTGATCAGGCCGATTCGACGTGAAAGAAGACTCCGACATGGCGGATATGGGCGCGTCCGAGGCGGTACATCAGGTTGCCGGGAAACGGGTGCTGGCCGGTGGCGCGAATGACAGCTTCGCGCTCGGGGCCGGCCGGCAGCAGTTGCGCCACGAACGGCCATTCGTCGCCGTTGGGCCACTTGAGGACACCGCGGCCGGCGGCGCGTAGGTCGCGCGTCCAGCCGACGTCGCCGTTCGGGTGGCCCAGGTAGCGCTGGTCGCCCACCCGGAGCAGACCGACGAGCCGCGATCGACTCCCGCCACCTATCCGGTGCGCGACGCGCAGCTCGACGGTGTTGCCGACGCCGAACCGCCGCCACGTCGCGCGGACGAGTGGATCAATCAGGGCGAGAATGCGGTACTGAACTCGATAGGTGGCGTGCCAAAGACGGGACATCTCGAGAAGCATAGGGAGGCGACCGATGGCCGAGTCGACGACCACTTTCACGTGGTACGGACACTCATGTGTCGAGCTGCGCACGCCGGGCGGCAAGACCATCATCTTCGATCCGTGGTTCGGTAATCCCACGTCGCCCCGCGCGGCCAGCGATGTCACCGCGTGCGACGTGATGCTCGTCTCCCATGGGCACTTCGACCACATCGGCTCGGCGCCGCGAGAGATTGCCAAAGCCGACGCGCTGGACATCGCCCGACGGACCAAGCCGGCCTGGCCGTGCATCCACGAGCTGTCGCTGTGGCTGGAGACGCAGCTCGGCGACGCGGGCGTCGAGCTCATCGGCATGAACAAGGGCGGCACCGTCGAGGCGCGCGGCCTGAGGGTGACCATGGTCCATGCCGATCACTCGGCCGGTGACTGGTCGGCGGCCGGCGAAGGGCCGCTCTACCTGGGCGAGCCGGCCGGCTTCGTGCTCGAGCTCGAGGACGGCAAGAGTCTCTATTTCGCGGGCGACACCGCGCTCTTCCGCGACATGGAGCTGATCGGCGAGATGTACGGTCCCGTGGTTGCCTTCCTGCCGATCGGCGGGCACTTCACGATGGATCCGGCGGCCGCGGCGCGCGCAGCAGACTTCCTGGGCGTCGTCGCGGTCGTGCCCATCCATTACGGCACGTTCCCGATCCTGACCGGCACGCCCGATCAACTGCGCGACGAGCTGCGGCGCCTGGGCGCATCGATCGACGTGATCGCGCCGGAGCGTGGAGTCAGCACTCCCCTGCCCTGATGCGCATCCGCACGGCAGATCCTGATCGCGATGCGGCGCGCATCGCCGACATCTACCGACCGTACGTCGAGGCGACCCTGATCTCGTTCGAGCAGATCGCGCCGACGGTCGAAGAAATGGCCGGGCGGATGCGCGGCGCGCTTGCCTGGGCGCCCTGGCTGGTGGCCGAGGACGAGTCCGCTCGTGTGATCGGCTACGCATACGCGAGTCGTCATCGCGAGCGCGCCGGCTATCGCTGGTCGGTCGACATCTCCGTCTACCTCGATCCGGACTGGGTCCGCCGTGGCATCGGCCGGGCGCTGTATGACGAGCTACTGCCGATCCTCCGTCGGCAGGGATTCGTCAACGCCTACGCCGGCGTCGCGCTGCCCAACCCGGCGAGCGTGGCGCTGCACGAGGCCATCGGCATGCGCCTGGTCGGCGTGTACGAACGCGTCGGCTACAAACTCGGGGAGTGGCCCGATGTGGCGTGGTACGCGTTGCGGCTGACCGAACCGGCCGAGCCGCCCGCCGAGCCGATCCCCTTCCCCGCGCTGCAAGTCGCCGACAAGCAGGCACAAACTCGCGGATAAGTGATCGGCGCCAGCATTGGCGTCCGTGGATGGTGGTCGTCTTGGCACGGTCTGTCGCACGCTGCGCACCAGGAACGGCTGGCGCCAGTCGGACCTCGCGCTGAGGGCCGGCGTCTCGCGATCGTCAATCTGGATGCTCGAGCTGGGCAGGGTCGGCTCGCTGCGGGTTGACACGGTCTTGCGCGTCTTCGTCGCGCTCGGCGGGAGGGTTGACTTCGTCGCGCAATTCCAGGGCGGCGACCTCGATCGGCTGATCAATGCCCGCCACTCTGCGCTGCACGAGTCCGTGGCCCGCGCGTTTGCGGCCCTACCCGGGTGGGCCCTGGCCCCGGAGGTGTCCTTTTCGGTCTATGGCGAACGAGGCGTGATCGACATCCTTGCCTGGCACGCTGCAACCCGTTCGTTGATCGTGATCGAGCTGAAGACCGAGATCGTCGACGTCAACGATCTGATGGGCAGCGTCGATCGCAAGAAGCGGCTGGCGAGACAGATCGCCCGCGAACGAGGCTGGGAGTCGGCGAGCGTGTCGGCCTGGGTGATCGTCGCCGACTCCAGCACCAACCGGCGGCGCGTTCATGCGCACGCCACGACCCTGCGCGCCGCGTTCCCGCTCGACGGCCGTTCCGTGGACGCTTGGCTGCAGCGTCCGGCCGAGCCGATTGCCTGTCTGTCTTTCTGGTCAGATGCCCGCCTGGACAGCGCGAAGGCCGGACTTGCCACGGTCAAGCGGGTCCGCCGACCGCGACGGGCGGCCACGTGAGCGTGGCGCTGGTCCTGGAGGCGGGCCGATTCGCTTACTGCTCGTGCTGGCCGTCACTAAGTGAGGCGGTCGGGCGCCGACCTCGCTTTGTGCCTCGATGGGCAGCTTTTGATGACCGAGACGTCTCTGCCGGGCTGGTGGTGCTCGGCAGACGGGCAGATGGTCAGAAACGCCCTGGCGACGGCGGGTTAGGGCTCAGCGAGCGAGCAAGTGACGAGAATGGCGGCGACGGGGGGGCCGGGTGCGGTGGGCCGTCAGCGCGGAGACCAGCTGACGATGCCGATCTTGGTCGGCTGCCATTCGAAGGCGTACTTGCCGTCGCGTTCCTCGAGGGCCGCGCCGAGCAGCGCCGCCAGCCGCCGATCCTTCTCGCTGCCGGCACGCAACCACAGCTGCCGACGCGCAGTCGCGTGGGCAGCGTCGACCGACTCGAACGATGGCGGCACGCGGTCGACGAGGCCCACCTCCGGCAGCCGCCCCCGAGCGAGAAGCAGCACCAGGAATTCGGGCAGTGCCGGCAGCCTGACCCGTGGCTCACCGTGGATCGGCTGCCAGAACAGGGTCGAGACCGTAGCCATCGCCGACTGGCCCATCACCGCCACACACAGGCGCCCGGCCGCCGCCTCGAGCGCGTCCACGAACGGACCGATCTCGAGGATGTCATAGCCCACGTGGGACATCAGCGCCACGTCGCCTGACAGCGCGACACTCATCGGCCAGCGCGACTCGACCTGCGCGATGTTCGAGATGCCGAACGCAGCCGCGTCCTCGCGCAGGGCGGACAGCATCGCCGGCGATGGATCGATGGCCACCAGCTGCCGCACTGCGAGCGCGAGCGGCAGCGCAAAACGACCGCCGCCGGCGCCGACATCGAGCCACACATCAGCCGGTTGCGCCAGGCGCAGTAACGCGTTGAGCGTGGCGTCGTCGGTCCGGTGTGGGTCCATGCGGAAACGGTCCGCGGTGGGCGCGTAGAAGTCGGTCGGATCGGGCTCTTCGCGAAAGCGGTCGACCTGGGCGTTGTCGGCTCGCACTCGCGCTCGCCACGCATCGAGCAGTTCGGGTACGGCGGGTTGAAGCGCGTCGCTCATGCGGCCAGCGTAGACCGCCGCCTACACTCGCGCCATGGACACGGCCGGTCGACTGAATGAGCTGCTGCGCGAGCGGATCGTTGTGC
>CAWAGP010000005.1:0-8029 GCA_963781705.1 uncultured Chloroflexia bacterium | reverse complement strand
TCGGCGCGCCCTCACCCGTCGAGCCCGCTCAGCTGGCCGAGCTGGGACTCGCCCTCGCCCCACGCGCGAAGGCCGCGCGAGTTGATCCCTAGCGGTCGCCTGGCTCGCTCGTGACGATGGTCTCGATCCGCTTCACGTGCGGCCACGCGCGGCCCAGGCGCGCGCCGTCGACGTGAACGATCCTGCAGGCAGCAGCGATCGGCAGGTTTCGCGCAACATGGCCTGCTGCTCGGCGTCGAGGCTGACCACGTAAGAGCCGGCCGGCCCAACGCCGCCGGTGAAGGGCTCCCACCATTCCTCGAAGGATGGATGCTCGACATCGACCGCGAGGGTTGTCTCAACAATCTCGTGCAGGCCGGCGAGCGTGAACAGCTCGGTCAGGTGGCCCTCGCGAGTACCGGGCAGGCGCGACTCATCGTGGACTCCGGGGTCCAGCCTGCGGGCAGCATCCCAGAACAGGCTCAGTGGGGCATGACCGCCGGCATAGTCCCAGACCGTCGCCGCCACGACGCCACCGCGTCTGGTCACGCGCGCCATCTCTGCCAACCCGACTACCGGGTCGGACATGAAGTGGACGACCAACTGCGCGACGGCCGCGTCGAAAGCACCACTCGCATAGGGCAGCTGCTCGGCTGCCGCCTGCAGGACGCTGGTGCCGGGAAGTCGCGCTCGAGCCGCGTCGACGAACGTCTGCGATGGGTCAACGGCAACCACTGCCGCCGGTCCAAGGCGGGCCACCAGCTCGCTCGCGAGCGCGCCGGGGCCGCAGCCGACATCGAGCACGCGGTCGCCACTACGCACACCGACCAGGTCCGCAAACGGCACGGCCAGTCGCCGCGAGTAACGACCCATGAACCGGTCGTAGTTCTCAGCCGCGACGTCGAAGCTCATGCGTGGCGAATCGGCGTTACTCGCCTTCCTCGGCGGCTTGCGCGAAAGGCGCCAGCGCAGGTCCCTCGAGCGGGGCGTCGTCGGCGGTGTCGGCTGCTGCTGCGCCCCAGTCGGGTGCGGGCCCGGCGACCGGCTCGGGAGGCGCCTGGTAATCGGGCAGCTGGTCGAGCGTGAAGGTGATGTCGTGCGTCACGCCCGGGTCGCCGGTGTCGATCGGCGCGAGCTCGGTTGCTCCGGCGGCCAGGGCTGCCACCAGCTCGTCGGGCAGCAGGGCGGCGGACAGGCCGGCAAGCGTCGCCACGAGGCCAATCGGCAACAGGACGGGCCAACCCACCTCGTCGGCGTAGCGCGGGCGCAGGATCCGTTCGGGCCTCGTGCCGTGAGCCTCGATGAGCGTCGTCACCGTTTCTGCATCGACCCACGCCAGGCGTCCCGGCCAGACCAGGCAGGCGTGGGTTTCGGTGACGTGCTGCTGCGCGACCTGCATGCCACGCACGATCTGGGCGACCGGCCCGCGTTCCGCTGGCGCGGGCTCGGCCAACACGGCGGGCGAGCCCGCCAGGGTGGCCGCCACCGTCCCCTCGGGATCAGCGCAGACGACGACGACTGGCGTGGCGCCACCGGCCCATGCGTTCTCGACACAGCGCCGGGCAGCGCTCCGGCCTGCGGCATCGGCAAGCGCGCCTTCAGGGCCGCGCGCGAAGAGAATGACGGCGGCGACGGTCATTCGCCAATCCTATGCGACAATTGGCCCTCCCCATGACCAGCTCCACGCCACTGATTCAACATGCCTCGCCGCCGACGGCGGTGCGCAATGACCTGCGCAACCTGGCCATCGTCGCTCATGTCGACCACGGCAAGACCACGCTCGTCGACGCGATGCTGCGCCAATCGGGCGTCTTCCGCGCCAACGAGGCGGTCATCGACCGGATCCTGGACTCGGGCGATCTCGAGCGCGAGAAAGGCATCACGATCCTGGCCAAGCAGACCACGATCGAGTACCACGACGGCGCAGACATCATCCGGCTGAACATCGTCGACACACCCGGCCATGCCGACTTTGGTGGCGAGGTGGAGCGCACGCTGCTGATGGTCGACGCGATCCTGCTCCTGGTCGATGCGGCAGAAGGGCCACTGCCCCAGACGCGCTATGTCCTGTCAAAGGCGCTTGCGCGCGGCCTGCCCGTCGTCGTCGCGGTCAACAAGATCGACCGTGGCGATGCACGCCCGGCGGAGGTCCTCGACGCGATCTACGAGCTGTTCATCGACCTTGGCGCGAGCGCCGCGCAGCTTGACTTCCCGGTCCTCTACACCAATGCCAAGGCGGGTACGGCGACGGCCGACCAGGCCGGCGCAGGAACCGACCTGCGCCCACTGCTCGATGCGCTGGTCCAGACCACTCCGCCGCCGATGTACACGCCCGACCACCCGCTGCAGTTGCTGGTCACCAACCTGTCGGCCAACGACTACGTCGGGCGCATGGCGGTCGGGCGCATCTGGAACGGCAATATCCGCACCGGCCAACGGATTGCGGTCGTGCGCGACGAGTCCGCCGCGACCGACGGTACCGTCGATCCGGGCCGAACGACCACGCTCACCGGCACGGTCACCAGCCTGACAACTGCGAAGGGCATCGAGCGCGTCGATATCGACGAGGCCGGTCCGGGCGAGATCGTCGCGGTCGCCGGCATTCCCGACGTGACCATCGGCGACACGATCACCGATCCGCGCGATCCGCGTCCGCTGGCCCGGCTTGACCTGGACGAGCCGACGCTATCCATGACCTTCGGCGTGAACACCTCGCCGCTGGCCGGTCGCGACGGCAAGTTCGTGACCAGCCGCCAGATCAAGGACCGGCTCGAACGCGAAGTGCTGGGCAACGTGTCGATCGAGGTGTTACCCACGGCATCGCCCGACACCTTCGAGGTGCGCGGCCGCGGTGAGCTTCAACTGGCCGTGCTGATCGAGCAGATGCGCCGCGAAGGCTTCGAGCTGCAGGTCTCGCGGCCGGAAGTGCTGCTGCATGAGGTCGGCGGCGAAACACACGAGCCGTACGAGCGCATCACCATCGACATGCCGCCCGAGTTCATCGGCCCGGTAAGCCAGTCCCTCGCCGAGCGGAAGGCACGGATGGAGCTGATGTCGACCGATGCCGACGGCCGGGTGCGCATTGAGTTCGTGATCCCCACGCGTGGCCTGGTCGGCTACCGCGGTCAGCTGCTGACGGAGACGCGCGGCACTGCGCTGCTGCACCAGATCGGTGAGGGTTATGGCCCGTGGGCGGGCGAAGTGACCCACCGCACGAGCGGCGTGCTGGTCAGCGACCGCTCTGGTGAATCGAACGCTTACGCGCTGTTCAACCTGCAGGAGCGCTCAGCACTGTTGATCGGCAGCGGTGTGCAGGTCTACGAGGGCATGGTCGTCGGCGAGAACTCGCGCCCCAACGACATGGATGTCAATCCGACGAAGGAAAAGAAGCTGACCAACATCCGCACCCACTCACACGACGAGGCGTTGCGCCTGACGCCGCCGCCGCCGCTGACGCTCGAGCGTGCGATCGAGTTCATCGCCGCCGACGAGCTGGTCGAGGTCACGCCGCACGACCTGCGCCTGCGCAAGCGCAGCCTCAGCGTGCACGACCGCCGGCGCGCTGCCGGCAGGGCGTACGAGGAGCGGCACGCGTCGTCAGAGGACGCAGGCGCCAACTGAATGGGCGCCAGCGCCGCGTAGAATCGGCGCGATGCCCACGTACCTCGACTATGCGGCGACCGCGCCGTTGCGCCGCGAAGCGCTCGAACAGATGCTGCCGCTGCTCACTGACGACTTCGGCAACGCCTCGTCGGTGCACTCGTTCGGCCGTCGCGCACGAGCCGCGCTCGACGACGCGCGTGGCCGCTTGGCGAGCGCCCTGAACGCCGAAGCGCGCGAGATCGTCTTCACCAGCGGCGGCACCGAGGCGATCAACCTCGCCCTTAAGGGGGCGGCATGGGCCGGCAAGGGGCGCGGCAACCGCGTCGTCACCAGCGCGGTCGAACACCACGCCGTGCTGCACTCGCTGCGCCACCTGGAGAAGTTCGGTTTTGAGTTGGTCGTGCTGCCGGTCGATCGTTACGGTCGCGTCGATCCCGAGCAGCTCGACGCGGCGATCAACGACCGGACGATCCTCGTGTCGCTGATGATGGCCAACAACGAGGTTGGCACCATCCAGCCGCTGACCGACGTGATCCGCCGGATCCGAACTCACAAGGGCGTGGTCATCCACCTCGATGCGGTGCAGGCGGCGCCGTATTTGGCGATTGACATGGGCGAGATCGATGTCGAGTTGCTGTCCATGGCGGCCCACAAGTTCGAGGGGCCGAAGGGCGCCGGCGCGCTGTACATCAGACACGGCACGATCCTGCTGCCGCAACTGCACGGCGGCACGCAGGAGCGCTATCGCCGTGCCGGCACGGAGGATGTTGCCGGGGCCGTCGGCATGGCCGTCGCCTACGAGCTTGCCTGCGCCGAGCGTGAGGAGGTGGCGCCGCGACTCGCGCGCCAGCGCGACCGGCTGCGCGACGCGCTCCTCGAACTGCCGAGCGTGGAGCTGACCGGCCACCCGCGCAAACGGCTGCCCGGTCATCTGTCGGTCATCGTGCGCGAAGCGGAGGGCGAGGCAATCGTGCTGGCTCTCGACCTGGACGGCATCGCCGCGTCGACCGGGTCGGCGTGCACGACCGGTTCGACCGAGCCGTCGCATGTGCTCACGGCGCTTGGTTATCCCGACGAAGAGGCGCGCGGCTCGTTGCGCCTGACGATCGGCCGGCCGACCACAGACGCGGAGATCGAGGCGGCCGCCGAGCTCATTCCGCTGGCCATCGCGCGGGTCCGCGCCGGCCGGTCGCTGGTCGCCGCCGACCCGCTCGGCGAGCAGGTCGCGGCCCCGTGAACGGCCACAGGGAAGGCGAGCGGGTGCTCGTGGCCATGTCGGGGGGCGTGGACTCGTCGGTCGCCGCAGCGTTGCTGGCCGAGTCGGGCGTTGACGTTGTCGGCGTCTGGCTGCGGCTGCACGACGTCGCCGATACGTACAGCGAGTTCAAGAAGAGCTGCTGTTCGCTGGACGCCGCCGACGACGCCCGCCGGGTGGCCGGCCAGTTGGGCATTCCGTTCTACGTGCTCAACCTCGAGCGCGAGTTCGATGCCGGAGTCCTGCAGCCGTTCCTTGACGCTTACCTCGACGGGCGCACGCCGAGTCCGTGTGTCGACTGCAACAGCTACGTCAAGTTCGGCGCGCTGCTCGGCCGCGCCCTGCGCCAGTACGAGTGTGACGCGGTCGCCACCGGCCACTACGCACGGGTCGACGCGCATGAAGACGCCGACTTGCCGGGCGGCCGGCGTTACCGCCTGCTGACCGGCCTCGATGCCAACAAGGATCAGAGCTATTTCCTGTACGGCCTGCGCCAGGACCAGCTCGCTCACGTGCGCTTCCCGCTCGGCGAGCTGACCAAGACGCAGGTGCGCGACGTTGCCCGTCAGCACGGTCTGGCCACGGCCGACAAGCCCGAGAGCCAGGAGATCTGCTTCGTGCCCGGCGGCGACTACCGCACTGCGCTGGCGACGCGCGCGGGCTGGACCGAGCAGCCCGGGCCGCTGCTCGACGACGACGGCCAACTCTTGGGCACGCATCGCGGGGCGGCGGCGTACACCGTCGGCCAGCGGCAGGGACTGGGCGTGGCCCTTGGCGAACCGCGCTACGTGCGCGAGATCGACGCCGCATCCAACGTGGTCGTGCTGGCGCGGCGTGAGGATCTGTACCGGCGCGACTTCACCGTCGAGCAGGTGTCGTTCGTGGCCGGCCGGCCGCCGGCCGATGCCAGCTTCGCGGTACAGGTACGCATCCGCCATCGCGCCGAGCTCGTTCCTGGCACCGTAAGCGAAATCAGCGGCCCGGGTGGGCGTCAGTGGCAAGTGCATCTCGAGCGCGAAGCATGGGCGCCGGCGCCCGGCCAGGCGGCGGTGTTCTACCGCGGCGACGAGGTACTTGGCGGCGGCCGTATCAGCGCAGCGCGACCGCGGGCCGATCTGGCCGCGGCCGTCAACTGAGGTCACCTGTGCCAGTGGTAGCGCCGGCCGTCCTGCTCGCAGTCATCGTCGGCCTGTTCCACAGCGGCCTGTACCTGACCATCCGCGGTTCGGCCGGGCTGCGCTTCCCGTTCATCGTCACCGCCGCCGTGCTGGGCGCCTTCGCGGGACAGCAGGTCGGCTCGCGGCTGGGCGACCCGCTCGCCATCGGTGACTTCGGCGTGGTCTGGGCGTCGCTCCTGGCCTGGCTGGGCATCGTGCTGATAGTTGCGGCGAGCATGCTCTCGCCGGCGCGCGACTGATGACTGCCGATCAGGTCAACATCGTCTTCTGCGCCGTTGGCATCGTTGCGCTGCTGATCATCGTGATGTCGGTGCTGGTCGGTGCTGTCGCGCTGGTGCGCCTGTCGCGCGACGCGCGCGCCACCGCCGACGCAGCGCGGCGGGTCATCGAGGTGGTCGAGGGCGACCTGCCGGCCGCCCTACGCGACCTGCGCACCGCATCGGCGCAGCTGGCGCGATTGGCCAGCGAGTTGCCGCCCCGCGTGGAACGCGTTGATGCGCTGCTCGACGAGGCGGATGCGACGGTCAGTTCCCTGCGTGCAACGGTGGAAGCAGCCGAGGACATGGTGCGCGGGCCGGCAGCGGCCGTGGAACGCGCGCGGCGCGGTGTCAGCGCTGCCGGGCAGGGCCTGGCGCGCGGCGCCGACCGGTTGCGGCGCAGCGTCGAGGAGCGGCGCGGGCGCCAGTAGCTGCTTGGGCGCCAGCAGCCGCGGCTAGGCAGCGCTGCCTGCCAGACCAACGGCCACAGGCATCAATCGGAGAAGGGTGGCGCCCGCTTTCGCTAGAGTTAGCCCATGCCCGAACGCACCTTTGGTGAGGGTGGCGGCGCGCCGATTCCGCCAATGCCCGCAGCCCAGATTCGGCAACGCTTCGTCGATTTCTTTGCCGAGCGCGGCCACCAGGTCGTGTCCAGTGCCAGCCTGGTGCCCGCCGACGATCCGACGCTGCTCTTCGCCAACTCGGGCATGGTCCAGTTCAAGGACGTGCTGACCGGACGCGAGCAGCGCGGCTACAAGCGTGCGGTCGACTACCAGCGCTGCCTGCGCGTAGCTGGCAAGCACAACGACTTCGAGGAGGTCGGGCGGACCACGCGCCACCACACCTTCTTCGAGATGCTCGGCAACTGGAGCTTCGGCGACTACTTCAAGCGCGAGGCGATCGCTTGGGCGGTCGAGTTGCTGACTACCACGTACGGCATCCCCTTCGAACGTCTCGGCGCGACGACCTACAAGGACGACGAGGATGCGCGCACCTACTGGCACGAGGTGGGCATGCCGCCCGAGCGCATGGCCGTGTGGGGCGACGTGGACAAAGGCGACGACCACAACTTCTGGCGGATGGCCGACACGGGACCGTGCGGCCCGTGCAGCGAGATCCATTTCGACCGCGGTGCCCACCTTTCCGAAGGGCCGCACTGCGTGCCCGATCACTCCGAGAACTGTCCGCGCTGGCTGGAGATCTGGAACCTGGTGTTCATGGAGTTTGACCAGCAGGCCGACGGGCGACGCCTGCCGTTGCCGTTCAAGAGCGTCGACACGGGCATGGGTTTCGAGCGCCTGGCGAGTGTTCTGCAGGGTGTGCCGACCAATTACGACACCGACCTGTTCACGCCCATTCACGAGTACATGCGTGGCCTGCTCGGCCACGACCCGGAAACGTTCGAGCAGGAGCGTTTCAGCTACCAGGTCATCGCCGACCACGTCCGTGCGCTGACCTTTCTGGCCGCGGACGGCGTGCGGCCAACAAACGAAGGCCGCGGGTACGTCATGCGCCGTATCCTGCGCCGCGCGGTGCGCCATGGCCGGCTGCTTGGCTGGCACGACCCGTTCCTGGCCGAGCTGTCGTCGGTCGTCGTCCAGACGATGAATGGCGCATACCCGTACCTTGACGAGCGCCGCGCCGAAATCGTCTCGGTCATCGCCGCCGAGGAGCGCCAGTTCCAGCGTACGCTCGACGCCGGCGTGATCCACTTCGAGGAAGCACTCATTCCGATCACGTCGGCCGAACGGACGGTC
>CAWAGP010000004.1:0-62579 GCA_963781705.1 uncultured Chloroflexia bacterium | reverse complement strand
AGCGAGGCACCAGTTGGACATCCTGTCCGCGTACCGCGAGCTCGGCAGCTACCGCGCCGCCGCGGCCTGTGCGGGACCACCCACCGGACGGTGCGCCGCGTCGTGGAGCGCCAGCCGGCCGCCCGCCGAGCGGCCGCCCCGCCCGAAGACACCGATCCGCTCGGCGCCCTGCTCGCCGAGCGCGTGCGGGCGACCGACGGCCGGATCAGCGCCAAGCGCCTGCTGCCCGCGGCCCGGGCCGCCGGGTACGCAGGGCTCGGCGCGCAACCTGCGCCGCGCCGTCGCGGTCACCAAGGCCGCCTGGCGCGTCGAGCGCCGGGTGTACCGGCCCTGGCAGGCGATCCCGGGCGAGCACCTCGCCATCGACTGGGGCAGCGAGGGAGACCTCCACGTCTTCTGCGCGGTCCTGGTCTGGTCGCGGGTCCGGTTCGTGCGGTTCGCGGCCGACGAGAGCCAGGCGACGACCCTCGCGCTGCTCGCCGAGTGCTTCGAGACCCTGGGCGGCGTCCCCGGCAGTCGTGCTCGCCGACCGGATGGGCTGCCTCAAGGGCGGCGTCGTCGCCAACGTCGTCGTGCCGGCGCCCGGATACCTCGCGTTCGCCGCTCCACTACGGCTTCCGGCCCGACTTCTGCGAGGCGGCGGATCCGGAGTCCAAGGGCGTCGTCGAGAACCTCGTGGGGTACGCCAAGGCCGACCTCCTGATCCCGGGTGCGCCGTTCGCCGGACCTCGCCACGGCCAACGCGGCCGCGGTCGCCTGGTGCGCCGAGGTCAACGGCCGGGTCCACTCCGAGACATCGGCGGTCCCAGCCGAGCGCCTCGGTCGCCGAGCGTGCCGCTCCTGCGCCCGCTGCCGTCGCTGCGTCCGGCACCGGCGCCGACCGCGGTCCGCACGGTCGACCGGCTGCGGACCGTCCGCTTCGGCTCGGCCCGGTACAGCGTGCCGGGGCGCTTCATCGGCACGCGGGTCGAGCTGGCCGTCGACCGGCGGCGAGCTGCTGGTCAGCGCCGCCGGCTCGGAGATCGCGCGGCACCGGCTCGTCGCACCGGGCGAGATGAGCCTGCTCGATGCCCACTACGGCCGTGCGGCCACGGCCCCGGTCCGGGCGATCCGGCCCCGGACGCCCGGCGAGATCGCGTTCCTCTCGCCTGGGCCCGGTCGCGGCAGCGTTCCTGCGCGCGGCCGCCGCCGCGGGCACGAGCCGGCTCGCGGGCGAGCTCGCCCTGATCGCCGACCTCGAGCGCAGCCACGGCCGGGAGCCGCTGTTGGCGGCGCTCGAGCGGGCGCTCGCGTACCGCCGCTTCCGGGCGGCCGACGTGCGCTCGATCCTCGCGGCAGGGCCGGGCGTGCCCCGCCACCGGGAGCCGGGCGAGCAGCTCGTCATCGGGCTGCCGGCGGTCCCGGTCCGGTCCCTCGCGGCCTATGCCCTGGAGCCCGTCGCGATGACCGCGGCGTCGCCGCCGCCCTGGCCCCCGACCTCGAGGCGGCCCTGCTGCGCCTCAAGCTGTCCGCGATCCGGCGGCTGGCGCCCGAGGTCCTCGTCACCGCCAAGGTCCAGCGCTGGGCGCCCGACGAGCTGCTGCGCACCCTGCTCGAGGCCGAGCTCGGCTCGCGCGATGCCTCCAACGCCCGGGCACGGCTGCGGGCAGCGGGGTTCCCGGTGCGCAAGACGCTCGAGGAGTTCCTGGTCGCCGAGTCGCTCGATCCCGCGGCCGACGTTCGACTACCTCGCGTCGCCTCGAGTGGATCCGGGCCCGCGAGAACCTCGTCCTCGTCGGGCCCGGCGGGGACGGGCAAGAGCCACACCCTCATCGCCCTCGGCCACGCCGCGGTCGAGGAGGGGTTCCGGGTCCGCTACTTCGCGGCGGCCTCGCTGGCCGAGACGCTGTACCGGGGGCTCGCCGACAACAGCGTCGGCCGGCTGATCGAGGGCCTGCTGCGGGCCGACCTCGTGATCGTCGACGACCTCGGCTTCGCGCCGCTCGACGACACCGGCGCCCAGCTCCTGTTCCGGTTCGTCGCCGCCGCCTACGAGCGGCGCAGCCTGGGCGTCGCCTCCCACTGGCCGTTCGAGTCCTGGGGCCGCTTCCTGCCCGAGCACACCACGGCGGTCGCCCTGCTCGACCGCCTGCTGCACCACGCGGTGACGGTCGTCACGTCGGGCGACTCCTACCGGATGAAGGAAGCGCGAGAGCGGGTGGGCCATCGCTGAAGCCCTGAGACGCCCCCTGGGGTGGGGACTTTTCATGGCCACCAGTGGGTACTTTCACGTGGCCATTGACAGGCGGTCCGTCGGTCGCGACAGCCGAGCCTGTAGCGGCACCGAAAGGACCTCTTTCCGGACCAGTCTCAGCCGCGGGACGAGCGAGCGTGCAAGAGGAAGACTCCGACCCGCTCCCGTTTTGGAACGCCGAGTTATAAGGTTCCAGAGGAGCTGGAACTCAACGATGCGCCCGCATGCTTACCAGCCATCCCCGCCGGTGGGAAGCAAGTGACTGACATCTTGGATCTCCTGAAAGTCATCGCTGACTGGACGGGGTGGGCGGCTGTCTCCGCGGCGCTCGTCCTCGCTGGCGCCGTCGGACTTGCTTTGTGGCGGAGGCAGGTAAACGCGCTCAAGTCCCAGAACGACGCGCTCGCGGGTGGCCGGCCCCTTCGACGACCGTCAGGTCAGTTCACTTCCCATCGAGACGGTGATGAAGTTGATTTGTTCGATCGCTTCAGCGGCCGATACGCGGCGCTTCCTGAGGGCATCCGACTTCAGCTCGCGATCGTATGGGAGGCGCACTGGTGGCCACAACAAGTGTGCCTCCTGGATCGGGCTCAAGGGACCTGGAGCGCCGGGGCCCATATAGGCGGCGACTCAGGATCAAAGCACTATGTCGCGCTCGTCGCAGTTGGTCCGGACGGCCAACTCCTGTTCGACTACTACGACAGAGTCGGTAAGCGAGCGAGTTGGGAGCCGTTGACCGGCTTGCCCTCCGACGTCATCGAACTCGACCGAATCACGGTGACTGTGAAGGGAGCCTGACTCTGGCGTCGTGCTTCTTATAACTGTCATTGGGACTGTCCGAGAGGTTCTCGACTCGGACGCCGACCGACTCAGAACGTCTACATCTAGGCCGACGGTGCGGTTCACCGGCCAGTTGAAGCTCGCGCAAGGAATTGGGTCTCTGTATCCGCGCTGGGCCGATCTCCCGTCATAGGCCGCCTGGATCGCCCGAACGCAGGCGGCTTCTTCTTCATCGGCAGGGTTGTACCAGAGCTCTGCATGCTCGACTCCAATGCCCTCGCGTTCGCTCCGGGCGTTCTTCTCGATCCAGTCATCGAGCGACGCGTACGAAGACACTCGCTGAACCGCCTCATCAACAAGCGGCACCATTGCCTTGGTCTCCTCCTGATCGCCTGTAAACCACAATAACGGTGGCTTTCTCGTCCGGCCCCTGCACGCTCGGAGCGGCCGAGCCTGCACCGCTGGAGGGCTAACAGCTCCCAAAGCACGTGCGCTACCACTGCGCTACGCCCCGACGCTTTCTCGCATCATTCTATGGCCGACTTGCCCGCCGGCCCGGGAGGTCTACGGCGTCGGGTACGGGTGTTCCCAAGAGCCACCGGTTCCAACGCCCTCGTCGGAGAAGATCTGCCAGAAGCCCGTGTAGTAACCGTCGTATCGCGCTGGTCCGAGGTCGCAGTAGAACGTCCCTTCCGAATGTACGACCCACGCGACAGCAAGGTCTGGGTATGGCCCGCTGATGGCTTGAGGTACGTCCCCGCCGGCCATTGCCTCGACCGAGAGGATCTGCGCCGGGACGAGCGCGCGACCGGCATTGCTCTCGTTGGCCTTGATGTAATCGAAGGCAGCGGCTGCGGCAGCTTCCGCGGTCCATTGCGGATGGAGGCCGCGCGCGACGTGCACCGTGTATCCGGTCGGCGCAGGCTCAAGGGTCGGAGTGGGCTCGGGCGACGCCGTCGGAGTGCTGCCTGCCGGCGGACAGCTCGGGCCCGCCGGACCCAACGCGGGCCCCCCTGTAAGTACGGGGACAGAATCACCGATCTGGATGAACCACTTGGGCAGCTGGGTGACCTGCTCATCGACGAGGGTGCTGCCGTCAGACACCCGGACGATGGTCAGCTGCCAGGGCAGTTGAGGAACGCCGCCCGCCCCCACGTTGAGAGTCGGGTAAGTGCCACAGGCGACGGTCGCAAAGTAGGTGCCGTTGATGGCGACCGTGAACGCCGGTCCACCTCGGTTCTCGAAGAGCAGCGTCTGGGACTGGGACATAGGGGTGGGAGTGGCGGTTTCGGGGGAATAACTGCCGTCCGGCGGGCAGCTCGGAGGCGGCGGACCCAGGACGGGATAGTTCGAGATCCCAAGCGTCTCGTTCTGGATCTGGACTAACCAGCGTGGCAACTGGGTCACCTGCTGGTCGAGGACCGTGCTGCCGTCAGCGGTCAGAGCGATCGTCAGCTGCCAGGGGAGCGGAGGGACGTTGTTGTCGCCCGGCGTGAACGTCGGGTAGGCGCCACAGGCGACGGTGCCGACGTCGATGCCATTGATGGCGACGGTCAAGGCGGGGCCACCACGGTTCTCGACGTACAGCACATCGGGAAGTCCGGGGTTGAGCGTCGGCGACGGGAGAGGTGGGACCGGCGTTTGCGCAGGCACGCCCAAGGGACCGGCGACGAGGAGCATGAGCAGGCCAACGGTCGCGAGCAGTGCCACCGCGATCGATGCGAACCTTGCCAGCGGCGACCCCAACGGCCGGCGCGGCCGGCTCTGGTGGACGAGCCCGGCGATGTCGAACTCTTGCGGCTCAGGCAGCGACGCGCGCCAGCGGTCGGCCGACGCCAGCAAGAGCTCGTCGATGTGCTCGTCGGGATCGATCATCAGGACTTCTCCAGCTCCGAGCGCAGGCGCCGTCGGGCGTCGCTCAGGGACGACTTGACGGTGCCTTCCGAACAGCCCATCACCGCCGCCGTCTGGGCGACCGACAGGCCGACGTAGTAGAAGCAGTCGACGGCCAGGCGCTGGCGCTCCGGCAGCGCGGCGGCCGCGGCCTCGATGTCCAGCCGATCGTCAGTCGCCACCTCGTCGACAGCCAAGGGCAGCCGGAACGGCAGCGACCAGGTGCGGCGGCGAGCCGCGCGGCGAGCCTCGTTGCCAACAATCGTCAGCAGCCAGGTCAGCAGCGGGCCGCGGCTGGCATCGAACTGCCCGCGGTGCGCCCAGGCGCGCAGCAGCGCCTCCTGGACGATGTCGTCGCGGGCACCGCGCGGTCCGAGCCGTGCCGCAACGCGAGTGAGCATCGGCAGATGCGGGCGGACGGCTGCGGCGAAGTCGTCGGCGTCGTCGAATGCGGCGGCTCTGGGCTGGGCAGCGGCCAAGAGGACTCCGATCACACTAACTAATACCCGCGCCACGGGCTTTCGGTTGGGTTAGAGGTTATGCGCACGTTCTCCGGTAACCTCCGCGGATGCGCGTTGGAATTGCACTGCCAATAGGTGAACGAGGGCCAGAACGTAAGGCCCACCCATACAGAGAACTGCGCGAGATGGCCGTCGCTGCCGAACAGGGCAGCGCCGACTCGATCTGGGTCGCGGACCACCTCTTCTACGAGGATGAGGGCGAAGTGCGCGGCATGTGGGAGGCGATGAGCATCCTCGCCGCGCTCGCCGACGCCACGACGCAGGTCGAGCTGGGGCCGCTCGTCATGTGCGTGCCGTTTCGCAACCCCGGCCTCATCGCCTGGATCAGCAACACGATCGACGAGGTCAGCGGCGGGCGCTTCGTGGTCGGCCTGGGCAGCGGCTGGCACGAGCCCGAATTCGCCGCGTTCGACTACAACTTCGCCCGCCGCGTGAGCGTCTTCGACGAGTCGCTGCAGGTCATCCTGCCACTCCTGCGCGATGGGAAGTCCGACTTCGCCGGCGAGTTCGCGAAGGGCGTCGCAGAGCTCCGGCCGGCGGGACCGCGCGCGGGCAAGGGCGGGCCGCCGATTCTCATCGGGGGCACCAAGCCACGCATGATGGCGCTCGTCGCCAAGCATGCTGATCGCTGGAACAGCGTCTGGTACGGCATTCCGACCGACGCATTCCGGGCGGAAAGACGCGACCTGGAGGATGCCTGCGCAGTTATCTCGCGCGACCCGAAATCGATCGAGGTCAGCGCCGGGCTCATCGTCTCGAACGAGACGGGTCAGGCAAACGACAACGAGCACCTGTTCGGCGACGTGAACCAGATCGCCGACGGCCTGGGCAAGTGGCGCGACGAGGGCGTGACTGAGGTCATGTGTGCAATGCAGCCGCCGTCAGTCGAGATGGTCGCCAAGATCATGGCGGCCGCTACTCAGATCCGCTAGGTTCGCGCGACCCCTTGCGCCACGGCTCGAGCGCATGCGCGAACCAAACTACGTCCGGGTCGAGTGCTTTCAGCGCGGCGATTGACTGGTCGTAGTGCGTGAGGCTCCAGGCGCTCTCTCGGCCCTCACCCTTACCTCCGCCCTGCCACTCCTCCGGCGAGAAGCACGCCTGTCCGGCCAGGACCACGCGCTCATCTCGTGAATCGATAACGAGCGATTGCGATCCAGGCGTGTGGCCGGGGGCCGGCAGGATCGAGACGGAGGGCAGCAGGTGCTCGCCGCCATCGATGAGGTGGTAATCGGCGCCTTCGAAATCGACCCATTCAGGAATTGTGTAGTCGGGCTCGTGGGCGGCGTCCCATTCGGCCTGCTGGACGTAGATCGGTATCCCCGGCAGGGCAGAGTTCTGGCCGCAGTGGTCGAAGTGGAGATGGCAGTTGATGATCGCGGCGAGCCTTTCGACGGAGACGCCTGCCTCTGACAGTGCCGCAACGATCGGCCGTGTCGTCGTTTCGTATTCGGCAAGCTCAGGGCGGCTTTCGCCGATGCCTGTATCGAACAGGATCCAGCGCCCATCCGCCTCGACCGCGTAACCCAGGACAACGCCGCGTTCGCCGATCAGCGGCCCATACGGCCAGCGGAATGTCGACAGCTCGATCGGCACGATGCGCACGTGAGCGGACCTCCCCCTCAGTAGCCGCGGGCGAGCAGGCGCTCGTGCATCGCAAGTGCAGCTTTCGCACGGTGGGACATGGCGTTCTTCTCCGCATCGCTCATCTGGCCCACGGTTCGGCCGGCGACGGGCTCGGTGAGCGGCTCAAAGATGGGGTCGTAGCCAAAGCCGCCGGTGCCGCGCGTCGACTCGGCAATACGTCCTTCGAAAGTCCCGTTGGTTACCTCGTCCGCCTCGGCGGAGGCCGACTCGACGAAGACCAGTACGCAGCGGTAGCGCGCCGTCCGTGCCGCCGGTGGCACGCCCTGGAGCTCGCTCAGCAGCTTGACGTTGTTCTGCTCGTCGGTTGCGTCGGGGCCGGCGTAGCGGCGCGTCCACACGCCGGGTCGGCCGCCCAGGGCGTCAACCTCCAGGCCCGAGTCGTCGGCCAGCGTCGGCAGGCCGGACAGTCGCGCGTAGTGATGCGCTTTGAGCGTCGCGTTGGCCTCGAAGGTCGCGCCCGTCTCATCGGCCGAGTCGGTCAGGCCGACATCTGCCAGCGACAGCAGTTGCGTGCGTGGCAGATCGAGCAGTGCCGCCAGCTCGCCGAACTTATGGCGCGAGCCGGTCGCCACCAGCAGCCGGCGGGGAACGCCGCTCACTCGATGCCGAGCACCGTCCGCTGGAACTTGAACAGTTGCTGCAGTCCGGCGTCGGCGAGCTCGAGCAGGCGGTCCATCTGCGCGCGGTCGAATGGCTTGCCCTCGGCCGTGCCCTGGACCTCAACGTAAGTGCCGCTGCTGGTGCCGACGACGTTGAAGTCGACCTCGGCATGGGAATCCTCGGCATAGTCGAGGTCGAGCAGCGGCGTGCCATCGACGATGCCCACGCTCACCGCCGCGATCTGGCCATCGACTGCCGCGGCTGCACCGACCTTGCGCAGCGCCAGCACCAGCGCGATGTAACCGCCGGTGATCGACGCCGTGCGCGTGCCGCCGTCGGCCTGCAGCACGTCGCAGTCGATGGTGATCGTCCGGTCGCCGATCTTGGCCGTGTCAACCACGCCGCGCAGGGCTCGGCCGATCAGTCGCTGGATCTCCATCGTGCGCCCGCCCTGGCGACCCCTGGTCGCCTCACGCTGGGTGCGCTCGGACGTCGCCCGGGGCAGCATGTTGTACTCGGCCGTTACCCAGCCGAGGCCCTTGCCGCGCAGGTGCGGAGGCACGCGGTCCTCCACGCTCGCCGCGCACAGGACGCGCGTATCGCCCATCTCGACCGTGCACGAACCTTCCGCCCACTTCTGCACGTCGAGCGTGAAGCGAACCGGCCGCAGCTGGCTCGGCGTGCGACCGTCACCACGGAAGCGAGCTCCGCCGACGCTCATCGTGGCGCACCCGCGGCGGCGGCCACTGCCCCGGCCGTGGCGACCTTGGCCGCGTCCCACAGTTCGTCGAGCTGCTCGAAAGTCAAAGCGCGCAGCTCGACGTCACGCTCGTGGGCGAGGCGCTCGACGTGCGCAAAGCGAGCGGCGAACTTGGCGCTGGCGTCGCGCAGCGAGCTCTCCGCGTCGATGCCCATCTTGCGGCCCAGGTTGACCACCACCATCAGCAGGTCGCCGAACTCCTCGTGCCGCTCGCCGTCGTTTGCGGCGGCGGCGAGCTCGGCCGACTCCTCGGCCACCTTGTCCAGCACGCCGTCCACGGTCGGCCAGTCGTAGCCCAGCGAAGCGGCGCGCTCCTGCATCTCCTGCGCGTAGGCCAGCGCGGGCAGCGAGCGTGACAGGCCGGCAAAGGCGGCCGGCATGGTCTCCGATTCGCCCGGTTTGCCCGGCTTGGCTGATCCGTTGGTCGACTGCGCCGCGCGCTCGCCCGCCTTGATCTGCTCCCAGTTGCGGACGACATCGGCGGCCGAATCGGCGACCGCGTCGCCGAACACGTGGGGATGGCGGCGCACGATCTTGGCCATCACTTCCCGGTACACGTCGGCCATGTCGAAAACGCCATCCTCGGCCCCGTATTGCGCGTGCAGCACGATCTGCAGCAGCAGGTCGCCTAGCTCCTCGGCCAGTTGCGGTGTCGAGCCGTGCTCCAAAGCGTCGTATACCTCGTACGTCTCCTCGACCAGGAATTTGCGCAGCGAAAGGTGATCCTGCTCACGATCCCACGGACAGCCGCCGGGCGCGCGCAGGCGTGCCACGAGCCACGGCAGGCCGTACGGGCTGGCCGCGTTGGCAAGCTCGTTCAAAGCCTCGATGAAGTAAGTGCCGGTGGCCAAGTCTGCCGCGCTGACGTCGCCGACCCGGACGTCGGCCGCGCGGACCAGTCCATGGAGGACCTGGTCCGCCGGATATAGCGCGCGCAGCATCGCGGCCGGGTCGTCACCGTGGCCGGCGCGACCGGGCAGGACGGCCGGTGCGAAGCCGCCGTCGCCAAGATCGGACCCGATGACGTCCGCGGCGGCCGGCTGCGGCAGCAGGAGGACGGCCGTGCCCGGATCGAAAGGCCGCTGGAGCAGGGCCCTGGCGGTCAGTAGTTGCAGTCCCTGCATGGCGGACACGCCGTAGCGGGCCTGCACCTCGTCAAGAACGTCCTGCACCTGGCCAGCCTACACGGCGCGCGGCGAGATCGGCGAGCGCCGGTCAGGGCACCGACTGATCGCCGCCGGCATCCAGCGTCGGGACTGGCGTCTCGCCGGCGACGACCACTGTGCCGTTGGCCTTGGCGTTGTCGAGCTGCGTCGTATACCAGGTGTCGAAGGCCGTCCCGCGAGCGTTCGATTGCTGGTCGGGATCGAGCGCCCGCGGGCCCTTGTCCTCCATCTTGATGATGTAGTGGCCGTTGCCGACCTCGAGCGGGTCGCTGATCTGGCCGACGCTCAGGCCGAAGATCTGGTCCGCCAGCGTCGGGTCCAGGTCGTCCTGCAGCACCCAGCCGATCTCGCCGCCGCTGTCCTTCTCCGGGCCTTCGGAGAGTTGCTTGGCGACTGTCGCAAAGTCGGCGCCCGGCTGCGCCAGCGCGTCCTGCACGGCCTGAACGCGCTGCTCGGACGGCGGCCGCTTCGAATGGAAGAGCAGGATGTGATAGCCGTCGTCCGCCTTGACCGGTCCGATCAGGTCGTTCTCCTGGTGGTCGCTGTTAAAAAGCGCGTCGGATACGGCGGGGTCCGGGATGTCAGCGGTCACGAAGCCGACTTCGCCGCCATCCTGGGCCGTCCCAGAGTCGCTCTGGTTCGTGGCCATCGTGGTGAAGGTCGATTTGAGCGTGTCCGGGTCGGTGATCGCCTTGAGCTGATCCATGGCGGTATTCGCATCCTGCAGCGCCTGGGCCCACGCTGGATCATCGGCCGACAGGGTGGGAGCATTAGTCGGGTCGTTATTAGGCGAGAAGACGATCTCGGCGTAGTCGATTTCGTCGCCCGTCGACGAGGACGGGTCGCCCGAATACAGCCCGTCGATGTAGATACCGGCGATGTGCGCCTGCTCGGGCGTCTGGGCGAGGGCGTCGGACACGATCTTGTCCTTCAGCCCATCAGACGCAATCTGGTAGCGCAGGAACTGGCGGACGTCCTGCTCGGACGCCGCCTGGAACAGGCTTGCTCGCTGGCCGGGCTCTTCCGCACCCGGTGTGATCTGGGTGACTTCGCCGATGCGATAGACGCCGTCGCTCCCCAGGATGACGGCGGTGATGCCGTTCAGCGGCAGCTTGAACAGGGCGTCGCCCCAGTCAGGGTCGGACACGAGGCCCTTGGTCAGCGTGCCGTAGTCGCCGCCGTTCTGCGCACTCGGGTCGGTGCTGTACTGCGCGGCAACGTCGGCGAAGGGCTGGCCGGCCTGGAGCGCCGCGAGCGCGGCCGACGCCTTGTCGCGCGCCGCGTTCGCCTCCTGCGCCGTGGGGCCGGTGGTGGGATCAGCGGCCTGCGGCTCCACGAAGATGGCCAGCACGTGTCGTTGCTCCGGTGCTGAAACCTCCTCGAGCAGGCGCTGGTCGACATCGGCGTCCGCGACCGTGATGCCCTGGTCGGCGGCCAGCTGGGACTGGTAGATCAGGTCGACGAAGTTGTCGAGACCCGTCGTGGCGAGGTCCGTCGATTGCGTGTCGAGGTCCGACAGCATCTGTTGGGCGGTGGTCGTGTCGAGGGTGCCGTCAATCTGGGCCTGGGTGATGCGCGACTGATCGCGGCTGATGCGCCACTGTTCGAAGGCGACGTCTTCCTTGAGCAGCTGCGGTCCGACCTCCACCGATCCGACTTGAGCCAGCGGCCGCAGGTTGTCGTTGTACCAGGACAGCGCGAACGCGCCGACCAGTATCAGCAGCACCACCACGATGGCGAGGATGAAGAAGACCGTGACGGTGAGCTGCTGACGCGCCTCATCCTCGAACAGGCCGGAGAGGCGGGAACGGCGCGAATGCTTCACGGGACGGCTGCGGATGGTCATTTGGCTTCCTGGATCAAGCGGTTAGCGGAAAGTCCTGCTTCACCGGCGGCGCAGGAGCCGCAGGCCCAGGCCCACGCCCGCACCGAATGCAAGCGCGGCGCGCCAGTCGAGGATGCGCGCATCGCCGCTGGCGGAACGGGCAATCACCAGGAACACGTTGGCGCCTTCCTCCACGGTCGCGCTGTCGGCGCTCACCGCGAAGGCAGACCCGCCTTCCTGGATGGTCAACGTCTTGACGCGTGCGATGGCGACGCCGCCCATCGAGACGGACATGCTCTCCGCGTTGACGCGTCCGGCACCGCCTTGGTTGAGCGAAACCTGCGTCGCGTACACGTCGCGCGCGCCACCCTGGCTGATCGAGACGTTCTCCGCGTGCAGGTCGCCATCTGCATCGGTCGACCCGCCGTCGTGCAACTGCACCGGCGCGTCCGAATCGTCACCAGGCGCGAGCGCTGCGCTGAGGGCGCGAGCAGCGTCCGGAGCGCCGTCTTCCGGCATGGAATGACCGTTCTCGGAAATGTGCTGATCGTCCGCCACGGTCTCAGGCTACCGCGCTGAGGCCGATCGTGCTGCGGCGGCAACCGAATATGCGACCCGCGTCTCGCCCGCGACATCCGCCCAGGTGCGCACATTAGTCTCGGCGCGGCGCAGAGCCCGCCGGCGCAGCTGTTCGGCCAGCGCGCCGGCCGACCACATCGCCTCGAGCGCCGCCGCGAGGCGCCGCGGATCGCGCGGCTCGACGATGATGCCCGCACTGCCCACGGTCTCCGGCAGCGCGCCAGCGCGCGAGGCAATGACCGGAACGCCCAGGCTCAGCGCCTCGATCACGGGCAGGGCGGTCGCCTCCGACAGTGCCGGGTAGACGAACGCATCGGCACCCGCGACGACGGCCGCTCGTACCTCGGCAGCGCCGGCATCAACGGTGTGCACCAGTTCGCCTATCCCGGCGCGGGCCGCCGCGCTGCTGAACAGGGCGGCTTCCTCGCCGGACTGGTCGCTCGCGGCGAATATGACCAGGGGCGATTCGGTCGTGCCCCGGCCGGCGGGCCGCTCGCGAAGGGAGGCCAGAGCGCTGAAAAGGGTCCGTGTGTCCTTGCGCGCGTCGTAGCGCCCGGCGAACGCCAGGTAGCGCGGTGGCAAGGCCAGCCCGTGGCGGATCTCGGCCGCCCGCGGCGGGTCCGCGTACAGCTGGCGGAAGGCCGGCTCCGCGGCCAGGGGCACGATCGCGATGCGCTCTGGCGGCAGGTGCAGCCGGCGGCGCGCACTATCGGCCGTGGCCCGTGAACAGACGATCACGCGCGCCGCGTCGCGCAGCACGCGAGCGCGCAGGCGGTGGCCGAAGCGCGCCGCCGGGCTCGCGGCGTATGTCTCGGGCAGCTCCCAGGCGGCCATGTCAAGCAGGGTGGCGACCACCGGCAGCCGCGAGGCGAGGGGCACCGCACCTCCCGCCGTGTGGAAGATGGCCGACGGTTTACCCGCCGGCCCGTCACCGCTATCTGGCCGGGCGCCGGTGCGCAGCTCCGCGCCGCGCAACAGGAACGAGTCGAGCGTTAGGCCCGCCGAGCGAAACGCGCGGCTGGTCGGCGGCAGGAGTCGGCGCGCGGCGATCGGCAACCCAGCGGCGGCCAGGGCGTCACCCGGATCGGGCCGCAGGGCACGCGTGATGAGCACGAACGATTCGCCGGCCAGCGGCTCACTGGCGAACGCATCAAGCAGCAGGCCGAGGTACTCGGCGGTCAGCGGCGATCGTTCCGGTTCCTGCATCGGACGGACGTCGATGACCACGCGCTGTGCGTGGATCTCGGGCGCCTTTCGCGAGCGCGCAGCGAGCCGGACCACCGACCGACCGGCTAGGTCCGGCTGCCGGGCAACTGACCGCGCAGCTCCTCCCAGCGCAGGCGCAGCACGACGGCCAGCGCCTCGACGACGATGCGCCGCGACATCTTGCTCGCGCCCAGTTGGCGGTCGACGAAGACAATCGGTATCTCGACCACTTGTTCACCGTGACGGGTCGCCAGGAAGGTGGTCTCGATCTGGAACACGTACCCGCCGGAGTGCAGCTCGCCGAACGGCATCTGCTCGAGGACCAGGCGGCGGTACGCCTTGAAGCCGCCGGTCAGATCGTGCGCGCTGAGACGGAGGATCGTCCGGCCGAAAAGCGAGCCCCCGCGCGAGATGAGCTTGCGCAGGATGCCCCAGCCGACCACGCCGCCGCCCTTGATGTAGCGCGAACCGATGGCGATCACCGGCTTGACGCCGGGTTGTCCGGGCAGGTCGCTCTCGAGCGCGTGCACGAGCAGCGGCAGGTACTTGGGATCGTGCGACCAGTCGGCGTCCATCTGAATGACGATGCGCGCGCCGCCCGCCATCGCCTTCTGGAAACCCTCGATGTAGGCCTTGCCCAGGCCACGCTTGGTGGGCCGATGCAGGAGCTGGATGCGCGACTCATTGGCGGCCAGCTGGTCGGCCACCTTGCCCGTGCCGTCGGGCGAGCTGTCATCGACGATGAGCAACGTGCTGCCCGGCAGCGCGGCCAGGACAGCCGGCACGATGGAGGCGATATTTTCGATCTCGTCGTAGGTCGGCAGCACCACCCACACGCCGGTGTAGTCGACATCGGTGGGGGCGGGCGGCTGCTCGGGCGGGGCGGCCTGCTGTGCGGTCATCGCTGCCGCAGTCTAGGTGACTCGGTAGGCAGTTGCGCTGACCCAACTGATCGAACACGCGAACGGCCCCCGGAACGAGTTGGCGGCGCCCGCGCCGATGGCGCGGGCGCCGCCAACTCAAGGTCGCGCGCCTACTGCAGGTCGAACGTGTAGTCGGTCGCCTGCAACTGACCGCCAGTATCGTGTCCGAAGGCGTGGACCGTGATCGTCCCGGCCCCAGCCGTCGCCGGCAGTTTCACCTTCACGTAGTAGTAACCGGCCGCTGACGCGTAGGTGCGGTACGTCTTGGGCGCCAGCCCCGGGAACGTCACGCGCAGCTTGGCCCTGCCCTTAAGCGGCTCCGCGCTGTAGATCAGGAACTTGACCTTGGTCCCGCGTACCAGCTCCGTCTTGGTGCTCACGACGCGGAAGGCATCCACCTCGACCGGCACGCTGTGGTAGTACATGCCCGCCGCGCTCTGCGCGGTGGTCACGCTGTAGTACGTACCGTCCGGCACGTAGTTGCCGTCCTTGTCGCGACCATCCCACTGCCAGGTCAGGGCGCCCGGGTTTGTGTCGACGCCGTTGACATGTGTCGCCACTACGTTGCCGTCGCCGTCGGCGATCTTCCACCAGAACGTGGCCTCCTGGTCGAGCGAGACCGAGAGTGTCGTGGTCTGGGCGAAATTGTCACCATCGGCCGGGTAGAACAGGTCGGGGGTGACCGCCGGCGAACTCATCGCCGTGAGCACCTTGGCCTGGGCCGTCTGCGGATCGCCAGTCGTACCGGTGCGGTCGCGCGGCGTGGCCGTGAATGTGTACGTGCCGTCGTTGACGTAGTTGCCGTTGTCGTTACGCCCGTCCCAGGTGGCGGTGCCGTCGCCGCCCGGTGACCAGCTCGAGATGGTGCGGACGACATTGCCCGAGCCGTTGGTAACGGACAGGTCTACGAAGGCCTCGCGGTCAACCGTGTAGGTCATCGTCAGGTCGTCGCTGACGCCGTCGCCGTTGGGCGTGAAGACGGGCAGCGAACTGCCGCCGCTGGCCGCGGTTGCCTGGCTGCCGTCAACGCTGAAGTTCGACAGGACCGGCGGGTCCGCGCTGGGCGAGGTCGCGCCCTGGGCCCAATCGCTCGCCGTCATCGACATGTCGCCGGTCACGGCGCGCACGAAGCCGAGCTTCGAATCAGGATCGAGGAAGTTGGTCATGCCTGGCGTGCGGACGGAGTCGAACTGGCGCGGATCCCAGCCGACGTAGCCGAAATAGCCCTTTGGGTGGGAGCCCGGCGTGGTGAACATCTGCGCGATCGTGTCGTCGGTGGTGAACAGCTGCCTGACGCCGCGGTTATAGCTCTGGCCGCTGTACGCGAACACGGCGCGCGCTCCGACAGCCAGGAAGGCGGCGGCGAAGTTGTCGACGCGCTGAACCGCTACGTCCCAGCTCGGCCGGGCCATGCCCGGCTCACCGTTGCCGGCGGTGTAGCACATGTGGTTGAGCATCACGATGGCGTTGGGCGCCAAGACCCAGTTCTCGCGGATCAGGTTGCCGCCGTAGTACTTGGTCTGGTTGGCATTGGCGCCGTCGTAAGGATCGAGGCCGATGCCGTCCTGGAGGTTCTCCCGGAAGGGCGGGTACGGGCTGGGCCAGCCGTAACCATGGCCCATCACGAGGACCAGATTCGCTCCCTGGATGTTGGCCATCACGTTGTCCCACGTCGCGTGCGGGAAGAACACGCGCCGGACGTCCATGCCGTACGACTCGGCCTGCGCAGCGGCGGACTCGGCGTCTATGAGGTCCTGGCCGGTGAGGCTGCCCGCAGGCCCGACGATGATGACTGCCTTGAGAGGCGCGGCCGCGTCAGCAGGCGATGCCGCGGGAGCAGCGTGCGAACTGCCCGTCGCTGCGCGCACCGTGCCCGTCGCCGGCGCCAGCGCCGCGAGGAACAGAGCGCACACAACAAAGACCGCCGTACGCGCAAGGCGACCAGCGGGCATGTCGAAGCCGGCGTGTGTATCAAACGCCGGCGCCACGGCAACCCTTGACCAATTCATTCCCACTTCCTTCCGGTTTTGCTGGGGCACGCCCGGAAAGACGCACCTGTCGTCTGTCACCCACAGGCTCGCGCTCATAGGGTACGCCCGCCAGCCCAAGAAGGTCCCCCCGTTTCCTGCACCGATCGTGCCGGCCTCCAAGGCTCAACAACGCTGATCGTTGCGTATCGGTGCGGTGCACTCTGGTCGGATGCGGGCGGCTGGCCAGGGCGACGATGGCGACCTGGCCAGCCAGAGGTACCAGGCCGGCTCGTCAGTCGGGCCATGCCGGCGGCCACGGTGCCGCCGCATCCCGGCGCGCCCGGAAATGTGCCGCTAGTCTGCGCCCGTGGCCGACGACCGCCGAGATCCCCCGCCGGTCGGTTCGCGGGGACAGTCCGGATACCTGCCAGCGCGCCGGTCGCCCGCGCGCGCGGCGCTCCCGTGGTTCATGGGCGCAGCCGTTGTGCTGATCCTGGCCGTGACTGCCGGGCTGCTGACTGCATACGTCGTCGCGAACGCGCGCGCGGTACCGGCACCCGCGGCGATGGCCAGCCCAACGCCCAGCCCGGTCAGTGCCCCGCCGACCAGCTCACCGCAACTCACCGAACAGCCGGGCACCGGTACCCCGCAGCCGCGCCGGACACCGACCGCGCCGCCGACGGTCACGCCCGAACCGACGCCGTTCGTGCACGTCGTCCAGGCCGGCGAATCACTGATTTACATCGCCAACCTGTACGGGGTCACCGTGGATGACATCGTCGCGCTCAACGACATCACCAATCCCAACCGCATTCACGTCGGTCAGCAGTTGTTGATTCCCGGCTGGGCGCCCACCCGGCCCTAGCCGCGTCGCGCTATTGGGTCGGCGACGCCGACGGTTCCGGCGAGAGCGCCGGCAGGCCACCCTGGTAGTTGGTGATCACCAGTACGTACTCGAGCTGACCAAGCGGCGCGGCGGGCGTGATCAACGCCGTCTGGAAGAGCTGGTCCGGCGCGCGGTGGACGTCGACGATCGTGCCGATGAGCAGGCCCTTTGGATACGGCGAGCGGATCCCCTGATCGAGCTCGATGCCCGCGGTCACCACCGATTCGCCGATGCTGACGATGTCGGTGGCGGGAATGTTGGTCATCACCAGCGGCCGCTCCGACTGGCCCTGGATGTCGCCTACGGCCCGGCTGGATTCGAGCAGGCCGGCAACGAACATGCGCGTGTCGCTGATGAGCAGCACGCGGCTGTAGTTCTGGCCGACATCGACCACCTGGCCAACCAACGCGCCGCCGGCCGCAATCACCGGGTCGTTGACGGCGATGCCCGACTCAGTGCCGTGATCGAGCGTGATCACGCGCTCCTGCTCGGTGGACAGCTGGCTGGCCACCTCGGCCGCGACACTCTCATAGGCCAGCGACGAGCGAATGCCAAGCAGCGCGGTCAGTTGCTGGTTCTGCGCGGCCATCGCCTGCAGTTGCTGGTTCTGGGCCTCGAGTTCAACCACGCGCGCATTCAACTGTTCGTTCTGCTTGCGCAACTGGTCGATCTCGCCGAAGGTCGACAGGATCGAGCCGACACTGCGCGTTGCCTGGCGCAGAGAGCCCTGGATCGGAGAGAGCGCGAAGCCCACGCCGCTGCGCAATTCGGTCACCGGAGCCGAGTTACTGACGGCGAGCAGTAGCAGGCTGATCGCCAGCAGCGCGACGTAGAAGATCAGGCGGCGGCGGGTCGATTGACGAGTCAGCATCTGGCGAGCGAACGCGCCTGCCGCGCGTCAGCGCGGTGACTGCGAGTACGTCTCCGCGACGAGCGTGCGTTCCATGACGTCCAGCTCCTCGAGCGCTCGGCCCGTGCCGCGGGCAACGCAGGTCAGTGGATCGTCGGCAACGTGGACGGGCATCTGGGTCGCCTCGGACACGCGCCGATCGAGGCCCTGCAGCAGCGCACCGCCGCCGGCGAGCACGATGCCCTGGTCCATGATGTCGGCGACCAGCTCGGGCGGCGTCTCCTCGATCGTGTCCTTGACCGTGTCGACGATCTGCTGCACGGAGCTTTCCAGCGCGTCGCGCACCTGTTCGGACGTGATCTCGACGGCGCGTGGCAGGCCGGTGAGCAGGTCGCGGCCGCGCAGCGTGACACGCTGCTCGTCGTAGTCGCCCGGGTAGGCCGAGCCGATGGCGATCTTGATGTCTTCCGCGGTCCGTTCGCCGAGCAGCAAGTTGTACTCGCGCCGGCCATAGGCAATGATGTCCTGGTCGAGTTCGTCACCGCCGATGCGCAGGCTGCGCGAGACCACGATGCCGCCCAGGCTGATGACGGCAACCTCCGTCGTGCCACCGCCGATGTCGACGATCAGGCTGCCCGACGGCTCGCCGACCGGCAGCCCGGCGCCGATCGCGGCCGCCATGGGCTCCTCGATCAACCGGGCCCAGCGTGCCCCGGCGCTCATCGCCGCGTCGCGCACGGCGCGTTTCTCGACCTCGGTCACGCCGCTCGGGATGCCGATCAGCATTCGCGGCCGGTTGATCATCCCGACACGGTCGTGCACTCGACGCACGAAGTACTTGAGCATCTGCTCGGTCACGTCGAAGTCGCTGATCACGCCGTCGCGCAGAGGGCGGACGGCGATGATGTTGGCCGGCGTTCGGCCGAGCATCCGCTTGGCCTCCGCGCCGATCGCCAAGACACGTTTGGTACGCGCCTCGATGGCGACCACTGACGGCTCGCTGATGACGATGCCGCGGCCGCGGACGTGGACCAGCGTGTTGGCCGTGCCCAGGTCGATGCCGATGTCGCGCGAGAACATTCCCAGGAAGGCGTCGAGCATGAGTGGGCGGGTCCTCGTTGCTATTGAATGGGTGCCTGGCGCTGGCGCGGCAGGCCGCGGCCGAAGCGTGGGCAGTGTATACCGCCCTCGGCTGGCGGCCCCCGCCACGTTAGTGGACTGGCGGTTACGCCCGGCGCGGTCCAGCGTCGAAGGACACGCCACGGTCGCGCAGGCTGACGTAAGCGTCCGCCCCGAGGATCACGTGATCGAGCAGCGGAATGTCGAGCAATCGACCGGCGGCAATGGCCTCGGCAGTCAGGTGCAGGTCATCGGGTGACGGCTCCGGGTCACCGGACGGGTGATTGTGGATAACGATGATGCCCGCCGCGTGGACCCTCACGGCGTCGCGGAAGAGTTCCGCGATCCTGACCAGCGCGGCCGACACGTTGCCCTGGTAGACGGTGGTCTGGCGCAGCACCGCGTTCTTGGCGTTCAGCAGCAGGACGCGCAGCTCCTCGCGTTCGAGGCGCGCCATGTCCGGCATCAGCCGTTCGGCCACGTCGCGCGGCGCGCGTATCGTCCAGCGCGAACCGGGCGCCGGCAACAGCGCGCGGCGGCCGATCTCGAACGCCGCCAGCAGCTGCGCGCCGCGTGCGGCGCCGATGCCGGGGACCGCCGTCAACTCGAGCAGATCCACGCGTGCCAGCTCACCCAGATTTCCATGAAGCGCGATGAGCTCATCCGCCAGCGACATCACCGACCTGCCCGCGCCACCGCTGCCCAACAGCACGGCCAGCAGATCGCCGGCCGTCAACGCGGCAGGTCCGTGGGTCAGCAGGCGCTCGCGCGGCCGACCGGCCGGCGCAAGCTCGCGGATCGCACGCTGGGGTGAGGACAATCGGCACCTCGCGAAGCCCGGCGGTGGAATTGCTCCCGGACCCGGACAACGGAGCCCGCCGATTTCCCCGCCGTCCGAACCCGGAAGCGAGCGCATCCTAGCCACGGCCGCTTAGCGGCCGGTTGCCGCCAACTAATCGTTGGCTAACCGCTGACTCAGCGGTCAGTTGTGCAGCGCAGCCAGGGCGGTGACGATGATCGCGAACAGGTTGAATGTGGCGTGCCCGGCGATGGCGGCGATCAGCCCGCGGCGCAGGAAGAGCCAGCCCAGCGCCAGCCCGACCGGCGCGATCACGGCGACCACCAGGACCGCCTGCTTGGCGCCGTCGATGAAGGTTGCCGAGCTTATGGTCAGGATGTGCACGAAGGCGAAGAAGACCGTGGCCCGCACGAGCGCCGATCGCTCACCCAGATCAAGCTTCCAGGCACTCAGCGCATAGCCGCGGAAGAAGAGCTCTTCACCGATCGGAATCACCACGCCCGCGCCCAGCGCAACGAGCAACAGGCCGCCGCCGGTGGTCGACGCGGGAACCACGTCAGGTGCCGTGGTCCCGAGCAGCGCCGCGATGAGCCCGCCCCACAGTGAGGCGGCCACGGCGACGACGAGCATGACGCTGAGCCCACCGGCCAGGTCCGCCAGAACGCGGCCAGACTGCAGCGGAGACGTCAGACCGAGGTCGCGCCAGCGCAGCGCGCCGGTGCGCACGACGAAGAGCCAGACGACTCCGGCGTAGCCGGCCAGCAGCATCAGCGCGGTGATGAAGAAGCCGACCGGATCGTCGGCTGATGCCAGGTGGAACACCAGCAGCGCGAGGCTGAACATGTTGACGACGACGACCTGCAGCGGGAACAGCAGCAACGGTGTTGGCCCGCGATAGGCCCCGTCGGGGCGCGACCGGCGGGCGATGACCTGGTAGCCGGCGGCGGCCGCAAGGCCGGCGGCAATGAGCAGCAGCGAGGTCATCAGCAAGACCCCGCCAGCCGGCCCGCCGACAGGAAAGGCGATGAGCAGCAAGGCGAGTCCGCCGAGCGTCAGCAGCCAGCCGAACAGGTACAGGCCAGCGGCCGGGCGGTGCTGGAGCGAGAAAGCGCTGTCGGGCGGGTCAGCCAACCCGCTGTCGGGCCCGCTTACCGGGCCGTCGTTCAATGGTCGCCGACCGCCGGCCGTGGGGCTCGCTCGGTGACTCGGCTATCGAGCGTGCTCGTCGACATGGCCGGCGCCGGACGCGACTCGGTCTCTCCGAACGGCTCGGGACTCGGCGCCGGGCGGCCGACGGGCGGCGGCACAGCTATCTCCTGGAGCAACTCGGGACGGTCGAAGTCCTTGCCGCACCACGCGCACAGAGACCAGTCGAGCTCGACCAGCCGGCTGCAGTTGGGGCACACGCGGCGCAGCCGGTTGCGGCAGGTGGGGCAGATGATCCAGTCCTCGTCGACCTGCCGTCCGCAGTTCGCGCAATGCGGCAGAGACTCGATGTCGGTGATCATCGCCTCCTCGGCCAGAGCTCGTTCATTGGCCTCGGCGACTGTCTCGGACGGCCGCAGGATGCGGTAGACGATGACGCCGAAGAGGAAGAAGACCGGTGTAAACAGGATGATCAGCGCCGCCGCCAGGTAGGGGGCGACTGGGTTGGTCGTGCGTGCCTGCAGGTCGCGATAAGCCCAGTAGGCGGTGGCCGCCCAGAGCAGGACGACGTAGAAAGCGATGGCCTGGAGAGCCAGACGGACGATCGGCGCGTCAAGGATGTTGCCGATCTCGGTCCCCAGCGCCTGCAGCAGCTGGTCAATCATCGAGAGTGCGCCTCATTCACTGAACCGGCTCCGGCCGGGGCGGCGCGAGTGTAGCAAAGGGCCTGAGTTCGCGGCTCCCCGATTGCCGCCGGCGGCGCAGAAATCTGGCATGAGGCTAGCGTAGGCCCGCCACGCTCCACAGTGCAGCGCGCACGGCGGAGACGACGCCGAACAGGAACAGGCACACGCTGAAGACGGCGGCCAGCAGCGCCGCCACCACGAGCAGCGCCAGGGTGTGCGCAGGTTCGGCGGCGGCGGCGCCGCCGGGCAGCGCCAGGAAGGTCGCCTCGACCTGCTGCCAGGTGAAAGTCAAAGTCCAGCTGACAGCCACCGCAACGCCCAGCCACAACACCCAGCCGACGGCTGCCGCGATGATTGTCCGGACCGGCGACCGGAATGGCCGCGCCAGCGTGTGCCGGGCACTGTCGATTATCGCAGCAGGAAGGCGCCGGGCGGCCAGGGTGCCGCGCAGCCCGCTAGCTCGCATGAGCAATTCGCGCTCCGCCGACGCGGAGAACAGGTCGATGACCACGAACGCGGCGATGAACACGAAGAGGGCGGAGCGAACATCGGACAGGACGCGCAGGTAGATCGAGGCGTCTGACGCCGGCGACAGGATCTCGTCGAGCGTCGCCTGCAGGACCGCAACGACGAGTGGCACGGCGGCCAGCGCCACGGCCAGGAGCGAGATCAACTGGAGGGCGAACGCGCGCGCGACCAATCTGCGGCGGAGTGTCGGCGTCAGCGTCAGCGGCTCACGCCAATCGCGCAGCTCGGCGGTCTGCGAAGCGCGCACGACAGTGTCGAACGCGGCGACCTCTACAACGGCGAGGGTCAACAGCACCAGCACCGCGAGGACGGCAGCGACCGCGCCGCCCGCGGCCAGCAGGACGAAGAAGCCGGGAGTCAGCCCGCTCGAACCAAGGTTGTCGCCGAGCATGAAGCGCACCTCGACCTGGGTCGGCAGCACCACGATGGGCAGCACCAGCAGAAGGATGCCGCCCCGCAGCGCGAAGCCGATCATGCCCATCAGCCACAGGCGCGGCTGCCCGGCCACGACCGACAGGGCGGTCGCGATCTCTGCACGCCGGCCGAGATGAGGCAGCGTGCGCAACCCGCGGACCACGATGGCGCGTGAGGGTTCCACCTTGGCCGAGTCTAGCCGCCCGCCTATTTGTGGCTTTCGCCAGACTTCCGACTGTCGATCGCCACCTGCGCCAGCCTGACCGCGATGCCGCCGCCGGGGATGAACAGGCTGGCCGTATCGGCGCCGAGGTCGAACAACACGTCTCGGGTGAGCTTCATCGCCATCTGGCTACCGCTCTGGGCCTTGCCCTGACGCACCTGGCCGGTGATCGAGTCGACCTCGATGAAGCCCTGGCGGTTTTCGCGCGTCGACCACGCAAACTCAAAGGACCAGATCGGCCGGTAGTACAGGTCGGTCGTGTCGAGGTGGATGGTCTCCTCGTGTATCTGGTCGGCCTGCACCGGCTTCATCATCTCGCTCAGGATCTGCCGCACGACATAGGACGCGCGATGCTCCGGCGGCATGGCGATGGTGTCGTCGGCTGACAGCGTCGCCGGATCGCTGACCTCAGACCGCGGCGCCGCGAGCAGCACCGCCGCGTCGGGCAGCGGCGCCCCGGTCAGCCCGTCGACCTGAACGTCCTTGTGCAACTCTTCGCGGCAGTGCTCGAGCACCGGGACGTGAAAGGCCGGCGCCATGCCGGCCGCCTGCACCAGCTCGTAGTCCCTCTCATCGATCGTGACCGACGAAACGTCCGGCGCGCTGGGCGCGACGGCGTACTCACGCCGCCGGTCGTACACGTAGCGTGCGCTGCAACTCACGTGCCAGAACGGCTCGAGCCGCCGCTGGTGACCAACCAGGCTGACCTCTTCGGGCCGAATGCGCTGCAGCAGCGACCCCAGGCCGGCGCTGAACGCCTGGGTGCGCTTGTCCATGGCGCGCTGCCGTATCTCGTCGACGGTGACGCGCTCCTCGAGCACGAACAGCCGTTCAGGCGCGAGCTGGATGTCCATCAGGCCACATCATGCACTGGACAGCGAACGGTAAGCCGCTCAACCCGGCCGCGCAATGCCCTCGATGGCCGAGGCGAACGCGCGCAGCAGCTCGCGCGCCAGCTCGTCACGCGACATGACCTCGGCCCGCACCGGGTCCCAGCGGATGGCCAGCATGCACAGCAGCGGTCGTTGCCACGGTCGCGCCCGATCGTCGGCCTCCGGCATGCGCAACCTGATCAGTTGCCGGCCGCCCTCCTCGGCGATCAGCCCGGACAGGGCGCCGGCCAGGCGCGGCCCGATCGCGGCCAGCGGCGGACCAGGCGGCGGACCCCCGGCCGGAGCCACTTCGGCAGCATCGAGAACTCCCTCATCGTCGGCCAGCCAGAGGTGGGCAAGCCACCAGCCATCGTCGGTCACGCTCGGTTTCGACATGCCGGCCAGCAGGCTGCGCGCCTGGTCATCGCCGCCGCGTAACCTGACCGGCTCTTCTCGCGCGAACGAAGGCCCGGGCGCCGGCAGGCGCGCCCGGCTCACTCCCATTCGATGGTCGCTGGCGGCTTGCTGCTGATGTCGTAGACGACGCGGTTGACGCCGGGCACCTCGTTGACGATCCGGCTCGAGATTCTGGCCAGCACCTCGTATGGCAGCTTCGCCCAATCCGCGGTCATACCGTCCTCGCTGGTCACGGCGCGCACGGCGACGACATTGGCATACGTCCGGCCGTCGCCCATCACGCCTACCGAACGGACCGGCGTCAGGATGGCGAACGACTGCCACAGGGTGCGGTACAGGCCGGCCGCCTTGATCTCGTCGATGACGATCCAATCCGCCTCACGCAGCGTGTCCAGCCGCTCGGCGGTGACCTCACCGATGATGCGGATCGCCAGTCCGGGTCCGGGGAAGGGCTGTCGGAAGACCATCTGCTCGGGCAGGTCGAGTTCGAGTCCGACCTGGCGGACCTCGTCCTTGAACAGGTAGCGCAACGGCTCGACCAGCTGGAAACGCAGGTCCGCCGGCAGGCCACCGACGTTGTGGTGCGTCTTGATCTTCTGCGCCGCCTTGGTCTCCGGGGCGGTCGACTCGATCACGTCCGGGTACAGCGTGCCCTGCGTCAGGAAGTCGATGCGGCCGAGCTCGGCCGCCTCCTCCTCGAAGACGCGGATGAACTCGTCGCCGATGATGCGCCGCTTCTGCTCCGGGTCGGCTACCTCGACCAGCCGCCGCAGGAAGCGCTCGCGCGCGTCGACCATCACCAGCTTCATGCCCAGGTTGCGCTCGAAGGTGTCGCGCAGCAGCTCGGACTCGCGCTTGCGCATCAGCCCGTGGTCGACGTAGATGCACGTCAACTGGTCACCAACCGCGCGGTGGACGAGCGTTGCGGCGACGGCCGAGTCGACGCCGCCGGACAGGGCACAGATGACCTTGCCGTCGCCGACCGTACGGCGGATGTCGGCCACCGTGGACTCGATGAAATTGGCCGGCGTCCAGGTCGGTCGCGCCTGCGCGATGTCGAGCACGAAATTGCGCAGGATGTCGCGGCCAGCCGGGGTGTGGATGACCTCCGGGTGGAATTGGATGCCGTACAGCCGGCGGTCGCTGTCGGCCAGTCCGGCGAATGGGGTCGAGTCGGTCTCCGCCAGTGCCTTGAAGCCGGGCGGCGGCGCGATGATCGAGTCCCCGTGGCTCATCCACACCGGCTGACTCTTGGCGATGCCGCGGAAGAGGCCGTCGTCGGTGGTTATCGACACCGTGGCCGGGCCGTACTCGCGGCGCGTGGCCGGGACGACATCGCCGCCCAGGTGATGGGCCATCAACTGCAGGCCGTAGCAGATGCCCAGCACGGGCATGCCGGGTTCGTCCCACAGCCGCGGATCGGGGTGAGGCGAGCCCTGCTCGTAGACGCTCATCGGGCCGCCCGACAGGATCAGCGCCTTAGGCCGGCGGCGCACGATCTCATCCCACGGCGTGTCGAACGGCAGCAGTTCCGAATAGACGTTCAGCTCGCGCACGCGGCGCGCGATGAGTTGCGCCGTCTGGCCGCCGAAGTCGAGCACGATGACCGAGTCCGGCCCGGGCGCCGGCTCGTGCGCCGCGGTTCGTGGCGGCGGCGGCGCATCGAGGGCGACCTCGAGGTACGCCTCCACCTCGGCATCGTCGGGCGCCAGCACGCGATGGCCGGCGTTGGCCGCCGCGCCATGCACGGTCTTGCCGCGTTGACGGCTGGGGTCCGCTTGTCCCTCGGTCAATCGCTCCTCGCTCGGCTGGGCACCAAGTCTAGCCGCCGGTCGGGGTGAGGCGAAACGCCGGGCCGCGGCCGAGCCGTTCGGCGGGCGTGCCGTACTTGAGGATCAGGCTGGTGATCGCGGCGGCCCGCTCGCCGGCCGCCAACTCACGGGCAACATACGAACGAGACTCGTCTCCGATCGTGGCTCGGCACTGTGGGTTTACGCCGAGGTTGAGCACCCAATCGGCGTGGTCGTCGCCGGCGGCGACAACCAGGGTACCCGACGGCTCGTCCACGAATCCCACCGCCGCTCGGGCCGGCCGGCCCGAGCGGCGGCCGCGCGTCTCGATCAGCGCGACCTTGCCCCAGCCGGCCAATTCCTCGCCGATGGCATCCTGCTCTATCGGGCGGCGCCTCGCTGCCACGATTTGCCCTCGACGGCGACGGCCGGCGCGTAGACCATCTCGACCTGCTGCATGGCGCGCAGGTCGGCCGCGCCGAGAGCGGCCATCGACTGGCGCAGGGCGCCGACCAGATTCTCAGTGCCATCGGTCACGTCGGCCGGGCCGAGCAGGATCTTCTCGAGCGGGCCGGTCACGCCAACCTTGATGCGGGTGCCGCGTGGCAGCGTCGGCGACGGTGCGGCCATGCCCCAGTTGGTGCCGCGTCCCGGCGCCTCCGCCGCTTTCGCCAGCGGCGAACCGATCATCAACGCGTCGGCACCGGCAGCGATCGCCTTGGCCAGCTCGCCGCCGCGGCGCATACCGCCATCGCCCACCACGGGCACGTAGCGCCCGGTCTGGTCGAGATAATCGTCGCGCGCCGCGGCGACGTCGGCGATGGCCGTGACCTGCGGCACGCCGATGCCGAGCACGTCGCGCGTCGTGCACGCTGCTCCCGGCCCGACACCGACGAAGACGGCCGCCGCGCCCTGGCGCATGAGTTCCAGCGCAGCCTGGTACGAGGTCGTGTTGCCGACACAGACGGGAATCGGCATCTGCTTCGTGAAATCGGCGAGTGCCAGGGGCTCGTAGCCGGCCGCCAGGTGGCGCGCCGAGGAGACCTGTGACTGGACCAGGAAGAGGTCCGCGCCGGCCCGTGCGGCAAGCGGCCCAAGGTGGCGGGAGGCGGCCGGAGTGGCGGCCACGAATGCCGCTGACCCGGCGGCGTGGATCTCGGCAATGCGCCGCTCGACGAGTTCGTCGGAGATCGGCGCGGCGTACGCGTCGGCGAGCACGCGATGAAGGTCTGTTTCCGCCGTGGCGATGCGGGCCAGGATCCCGCCGGGATCCTCGTAGCGGGTCTGCACGCCTTCGAGGTTGAGTACCGCCAGGCCCCCGAGCTGCGCCAGCCGGCCGGCGAAGGCGGGGTCGACGACGGCGTCCATGGCCGCGGCCAGGATCGGTATCGACAACTTGACGCCGCAGAAATCGACGCTCGTGTCCACGTCGGCCGGGTCGAGCGTTTCGGTGCCCGGCGCCAGGGAAACGTCGTCGAAGCCGTAGGTCGGCCGGAGCGAATCGGCCTTTGATCGCCGGCGCGCGCGTTCCTTGTCGCTGGTATCAGCTGGTACGGCGCTACCGAGACTCACGATCGATCACGTCTCCGACAACGGCAGGGCCCGGAGGTCGGGCGGTCCCGAGCACCGAGCGGCGGATGGCGAGTGCGGGCAGTATAGCGACGTGACCGCCTCAACCGACGCCCAACATTCGCCCACCGACGGCACGCTCGTCACGCTGGCCGACATTCGCGCGGCCGCCGAACGCATCCATTCGATCGCCCTGCGCACGCCTCTGCTCCCGTTTCGCGAGGCCGACTTCCTGAAGCCGGAGAGCCTGCAGCAGACAGGCTCGTTCAAGATCCGCGGCGCCTACAACGCGCTCGCCCAGCTCGACTCGCAGGAGCGCGCGCGTGGCGTGGTTACCCACTCGAGCGGCAACCATGCGCAGGCGATCGCGCGCGCGGCCCGGCTGCTCGGCATACGAGCCGTGGTCGTGATGCCGGACAACGCGCCGGCGGCCAAGGTGGCCGGTGTCCGTCGCGATGGCGCCGAGATCGTTTTCGTCGGGCCCGCACAACGAGGAGCGCGTGGCGCGCGCGCACGAGATTGCTCGAACGCGACGGCATGAACCTGGTGCCGTCGGCGAATGATCGGCGAGTGGTGGCGGGGCAGGGCACGATCGGGCTCGAGATCGACGCGCAGCTGAGCGAGGCGGGCCGTCCGCCCGCCACGGCGAGCTGGTCGTCCTGGCGCCGATCGGCCTGGGTGGCCTGGCCGCCGGCATCTCCACCGCGCTCAAAGCGCTGCGGCCTGATGCGCGTGTCTTCGGCGTCGAACCGGCCATCGCCGCGGATACTCGCGATTCGCTCCAGCGCGGCGAGATCACCGCCTGGCCGGCCGAGCAGACATCGACGACGATCGCCGACGGACTACGCGGCGAGGCGCCGTCACCCATCCCGTTTGCGCACCTGCGGCGCAACCTTGACGGCATCGTGACGGTCACCGAGGACGAGATCGTGGCGGCCATGCAGATCGCTGCCCGCGAGGCCCACCTGGTACTCGAACCGTCGGGCGCCGTGTCGCTGGCCGGCCTGCTCTTCCGGCGCGCCGACCTGCCGCCTGGGACGGTCGTGGTCGTGCTCAGCGGCGGCAACCTCGATCCGGCGCGCTACATCGAGTTCCTGGCCCAGGACGTTGGCAGCGCTGCTGAGCACTCGGCAACCGCGGCCGGCGGATAACCGCGCGGCCTCGGCACTATCATCGGGCTGATGACATCGCGGGATCCGCAGTTCACACTGCTCGACGCCGCGCGCATCGTGGCGCGCGGCACCGAGTTGGACGCCAAGCTGGACGCGCTGTGCGCGCACGTCGTCAGCTCCGCCGGCGCGACGGCTGCCGCGGTCTACCTGTACGACCCGGTCGCCGAACTGCTGGTACCCGCGGCGCAGGCGGGCCTCGACGAGGCCGCCCTGGCGAGTCGCGGCGCGATCTCGTCGGCCGACCCCGATCACGTCGTGGCGCGCGTTGCTCAACAGCGACGCGGCGAGACCGCGACGGATGGTGGCGCACTTACCACGCTGCCCAACGTGCAGGCTGGCTCGCTCGCCGTGCTGCCGCTCGTCGCGGCCGACGAGGCCGGCGACGAGGATGCCGAAGGCGTGTTGGTCGCCGCGTTCAGTGATGGTGCGCCGGACATCGCCGGCCCGGAGAGCACGCTATCGGCGCTGGCCGACTTGTGCGCGGTCGCCATCCGCCAGGCACGGCTGCAGAACGCGCTGCTGGAGCGAGCCGACTGGATCGGCCGGCTGGCGAACACGGATGCGGTGACCGGCTTGGCCAATAAGGTCACATTCGAGCGGATGCTCGAGCTCGAGCTTGCCCGCGCCGCACGCCAGCAGTCCCAGTTGAGTGTGCTGCTGTTCGACATCGATGGTTTCGGCGAGATCAACGAGAAGAACGGCGCCAAGACCGGCGACGAGGTGCTGCGCCATGTCGCGGCGACGCTCGCCGATCAGATTCGCCTGGTGGACACTGCCGCACGTCTTGGCCGCGACGAGTTCGGGCTCATTGCGCCCGGTGGCGGCGGCGAGGTGGCCGGACGGCGCGTGCGTGACGCAGTGGCCGAGCGCGAGGCCGGCGGTCAGCCCATCAGCCTGCGCATCGGCGTCGCCATCTATCCCGGCGACGGTGCAGACAGCACAGAATTGCTGCAGGCCGCGCAGGCCGCACTCGACGATGCCAAGCGCCGGGGCCGTGGCTCGATAGTTGCCCACGGCGCCTAGCCGCGGCTAGGCGAACAGGTCTCTTACCGCTTCCCAGACCGCGTCCGCGACGGTATCGGCGTGGGCGCTCGCGTCCACGACCCGCCAGCGTTCCGGCCCAGCTGCCGCCAACTCCAGGTATCCGCGCCGCACCAGTTCGTGGAACGGTGCCCCGTGGGCGTCATCCAGTTCGAAGCGCGTCAAATCAGTGGCCTCACCCGCCAAGCGCCGCGCCAGCCCTTCCCCGACAGCCAGGTCGAGCAGGATCGTCCGTTCGGGCGTCAGGCCGCCGGTCGCGATCCGTGCCAGCGCGCGGACATCTTCGAGCGGCACACCGCCGCCGTATCCCTGGTACGCCAAACTCGAGTCGGCAAAGCGGTCGCACACGACCACGGCCCCCCGGTCGAGCGCCGGGCGAATGACCTCCACCACGTGCTGATGGCGCGCGGCGTTGAACAGCAGCGCGTCGGCCAATGCGTCACGCGTTGCGGCGTCGCGATCGAGCAGCACCAGGCGCACCTGTTCGCCGAGCGCCGTGCCGCCCGGTTCGCGCGTCAGCACGATCTCCCGGCCAGCCGGCCGGAGCCGGTTGGCCAGCAGCGTCGCCTGGGTGCTCTTGCCCGACCCATCCGGCCCTTCGAGCGTGATGAAGAGGCCGGCCTGCTGACCGCTCACGCGCATAGGTTCGCAGACCGGACCCCGCTGTTGTTCGTTCAGCGCTGGGCGCGGGCGCTGTCCGGGTAGACGCGAACTCTCCGGTACGGCTCGCGCCCGCGCGAATGCGAAACGAGGTTGGCGCGCTCGGCCATCTGGTGCTGCAGCCGCCGGATGTATGCATTCTGCGGCGACAACTCCACCGGCGCGGCCTGCTCGCGGACCACGCCGATCGCATCCTCGACCTCGCGCAGCGCGGCCTCGCGCGGATCGACCTCCAGGGCGAAGATCGACGTCAGCGCCGACTCGACCTGCACCATCGTGTTCGACTTGAGCACGAAGATAGGCAGCCCGCGCTCCTCGGCTTCGCGCAGCGCAGGCGCCTTCTGCTTGAAGTAGTTGCGCAGGGTGATGACCACGTCAGCCTCCTCCGCGTCGCGCACCAGGGTCACCGGCAGCTGAAGCTCGCGCACCGCCTGGTCGATGCGCCTGTTGCTGACGCCGAAACCGAGGACCTTGAGGGACGGCAGCGAGCTGCTGCCCGACGCCGGCAGGGGTGTCGGCGGGTGGTCACCGGTCAGCTCCTCGTCGGCCGTGTCGAATTCGTCGTCGAGCAGCGCGGCGGCCTCCGCGGCGGCATCTTCCTCGGCAAGTGGAACGCGCGCCAGATTGTCCCGTGCCGCCAATTCGGTCATCGCACGCTTGGCCGACGCGCGCCATTCTCGCTGCCGATCGAGCTCGCGCATATCTCGCGCGCGCGGCTCGGGCGGCTCGGTGCCCCGCTCCAACGGACCGCGGTCGGCGATGTCGCCGGCCTGGAAGGGTCGCGTGCCGCTCGACGGTTCGCGCCGCCAGCCACCGCCGGCGCCCGGGCGATAGCCCGGCCGGACGCTGCGCTCGGACTCGGCTCGGCGGACGTCGGGCCGCCAGCCGGGTTCAGTGCGCCAACCTGCCCCGCCGCCCACCAGGCCGCCGAAGCGCTCGCCCGGCAGCTGTGCCTGCGGCCCCGGCCGCGGTCGCGACTGCGACCGATGAACGCCGCCCTCGTCACGCCAGCGCAGCTCCGGCGCGATCGGGTCGCCGCGTAGCAGCGCGTCGACAGTCTCGGCCACGTCGGGATGGACCATCACCCGTTCGCGCGACTGGATCTCGACGACCACGTCGAAGGTGGGCGGCGCCTTGCGTTCCAGGACGCTCTTCTGTGACCGGCGCCTGCGTGCCTCCTCGTCGCCCAGCGTGACGCTCTGGATGCCGCCGATCAGGTCGGACAGTGTCGGGTTGAGCATCAGGTTGTCGAGGTTGTTGCCGTGCGCCGTCCCGATCAGCTGCACGCCGCGCTCGGCGATGGTGCGCGCGGCTGCCGCCTCCAGCTCTGTGCCGATCTCGTCGATGACGATGACCTCGGGCATGTGGTTTTCAACCGCCTCGATCATCACCGCGTGCTGCTGCTCCGGTGTGCGCACCTGCATCCGTCGCGCACGGCCGATACCCGGGTGCGGAATGTCGCCGTCGCCGGCGATCTCATTGGAGGTGTCGACGACGACCACACGCTTGTCGAGCTCGTCCGCGAGCACGCGCGCCGCCTCGCGCAGCATGGTCGTCTTGCCGATGCCCGGCCGGCCCATGATCAGCACGCTCTGGCCCGATTCGACCAGGTCCTTGATGATCTCGATCGTGCCGAACACAGCGCGGCCGATGCGCGCTGTCAGCCCGACGATCTTGCCGCTCCGATTGCGAATGGCGCTGATGCGGTGGAGTGTGCGCTCGATGCCGGCGCGATTGTCCTCGCCGAATGAGCCGATGTGGTCGATGACGAACTGGATGTCCTCCTCGGTCACGTCGCGTTCCAGGAGAACCTCCTCACCGCCCGCGCCGAAGCGCGCCTCGGGACGGCGGCCCAGATCCATCACCACCTCGATGAGGTCGCGCTCCGGCGGTAGGGCGCGCAGCTTGTCGACAATCTCGGGCGGCAGCGCGACGAGCAGCTCCTCGAGATCGTCAGCCATGCTCAACGAGTCGCCGCCGGGACGAAGGCCGGCTCCTTGACGCGCACCGCGATCTCCTTCATCAACAGCGACACGGTCGCCACCTCGCTGAAACCCTGGTCCTCCAGGCGGCGATCGAGCGGCGACTCGTAAGTCCTCACGGCGCTGATCACGCCACCATCCGGGCGCGACGAGCGGGTGGTCGCAGCGATCGTCGCCAGCCCGAAGGAGATGAGGCGGCTGGGGTCATGGTCGGCTCCGCTGATGAGGCGAATGTAGTGCGGCTGGTCTTCCTTCGCCACGCCGATCTGGCAGAAGCCGACCAGCGCGCGCTCGGGCGCCGGGATGCTCTCGTCCACCTCCACGTAGGCCTCGACGTCGGCGAACCGCAGGATGGGCGTCAGCGACGAGCGCGGTACCCGCCAATGGTTGCCCTGCCGCTCCCAGTCGTGCAGGCGATAGTCCTCGAGGCGCGCCACCGGGCCCGGCGTCGCAGTGCGGTAGAGACGGTCCAGCGCGACTGCGTCGAGCGGCACGGCCGGGCGAATGCCACCGCTCAGCACGTCAGCCGGCTCGGCGTAGCCCGGCGGCCGATACAGGATGCGCTCCTCGCCATAGCGCGCGAAGCCCGCTTGCATGAACAGCTCGACATTCCCGTCCGAGTCTGAACAGGCGACGTGGAATCGGACCGCGCCGCGTCTGCTGGCGTCACGCAGCAGGCGCTGCACCAGCCGGAAGCGGATGTCCCCGGCAGCGCCCTGGTCGATGGCGTCGAGCTCGACGATGGTCCATTCATCGCGCAGCGATTCGCGCTCGATGCGCGCCAGGCCGGCGACGTGGCCGCGCTCCTCGTAGACGTACAGCAGATCGCCGGGCACGAACGCACTGAGCGGCAGGCGGAACAGGCTGAACACGCCGATGTGCGCGGCGGCGACCGGCAGGCCGAGCGTGCGCATCGGCGCCGCACCGTTCGAGGCAGGGGCGCCGTTGGAACCGTCCGCGTGCGATAGGCGTGAGAACTCGCCCAACGCTGCGAGATCGGTCAGTCGAGCCGAACGCACGCGACCACCGCGCGGCGTGGGCACGCGCTGCGCCTGGGTCAACGGTCGACCGCCTGACGATCGGCCGCCGGGCCGCGGCGGACGGGATGCGGCCGGCGGCCGGCACCTTCGCCCGGCTCGGCGAAGGCAGCCGCCATCGTCGCCACCAAACGGTGGAAGCGGGTCTCGCCGGCCAGCTCGGGATGAAAAGCGGTCGCGATGACTGCGCCCCTGCGCACGGCGACAACGCGACCGTCGTCGAGTTGCGCCAGGACGTCCACGCCCGGCCCGACGCGCTCCACGATGGGGGCGCGGATGAAGATCGCATGCACCGGGCGATCGCCCAGCACCGGCACGTTGATATCCGCTTCAAAGCTTTCCGACTGGCGGCCAAAGGCGTTGCGTTTGACGGCGATGTCGAGCAGCGGCAGCACCGGCTGATCACCATCGGTGATGTCGCTCGACAGCAGGATCATGCCGGCGCACGTGCCGAAGATCGGCGCACCTTTGCCGGCCAGTTCGAGGATCGGCCCGCGCAAGCCCCAGCGATCGATCAGCTTGCGCATTGTGGTGCTCTCGCCGCCGGGCAGGATCAAGCCCGCCAGCCCCTCGAGATCTACCGGCAGGCGCACCAGGACGGCTTCGACGCCGAGCTGGCGCAGCATGGCAACGTGCTCGGCGTGGGCACCCTGGACTGCAAGCACGCCGATGCGCACCGCGTGTCCGCTACTCGTCTCGCTCACCGGACGTCGAGCTCACGCAACCCGCGGGCCGGTCTACCAGCCGCGCACCGCCAGCCTCTCGGCCTCCGGGATGGTGCCCAGCTCGATCCCCTTCATCGGCGCACCCAGGCCCTTGGAGACCTCGGCAATGATCTTGGCGTTGTCGTAGTGCGTCGTTGCCTGCACGATCGCGTTCGCGGTGCGCGCGGGATCCTCCGACTTGAAGATGCCCGAGCCGACGAACACACCCTCGGCGCCGAGTTGCATCGCAAGCGCGGCGTCGGCCGGCGTGGCAATGCCACCAGCGACGAAGTTCACGACCGGCAGCTTGCCGTTGTGGGCGACGTCCCGGACGAGGTCGATCGGCGCGCGCAACTCCTTGGCCACCGTATAGAGCTCGTCGTCACGCATGGCGGCCAGGGCGCGAATGCCGGAATGGACGGCGCGGATATGGCGCACGGCCTCGACGATGTTGCCGGTGCCCGCCTCGCCCTTGGTGCGGATCATCGCGGCGCCCTCGCTGATGCGCCGCAGCGCCTCGCCCAGGTCACGACAGCCGCACACGAAAGGAACCTTGAAGGCGTGCTTGTCGATGTGATGCTCTTCGTCGGCCGGCGTAAGCACCTCCGACTCGTCGATGTAGTCGACGCCCAGCGCCTCGAGCACCTGCGCTTCAACGAAGTGGCCGATGCGCGCCTTGGCCATGACCGGAATGCTCACGGCATCCATGATCTCGATGATCATCGTCGGGTCGCTCATGCGCGCCACGCCACCCGCCGCACGGATGTCTGCCGGCACGCGCTCGAGCGCCATCACGGCGACGGCGCCGGCGTCCTCGGCAATCTTGGCCTGCTCGGCGGTGACAACGTCCATGATCACGCCGCCCTTGAGCATCTGGGCCAGGCCCTTCTTGGTCGTCCAGGTCGACTTCTCTTCGCTCACGCTGGTCGTGGGAACCTCAGTTCATGCGGGCCCGATCACTCCCGCCTGTCCCTGATTATCTCACCCACTGCGCAACCGCCCGCATGCCCGGCAATGCCAGAGATGGCTGCTCCGTCGTCTAGCCGACCGGATCGCGGATAATGCCTCCGCATCATGGTCGCGTTGCCACCTCCCGGCCTGGCCACCATCTACGCCGGCTGGGCCGACTATCAGGCGAAGATTCTCGGCGTACTGAGTCGCCTGGACGAGGGGCAGCTGGCGCTCCGCCCGTCACCGGGTCACTGGGCCATCTGGCAGCTGGCGAGCAACATGGCCGGCGGCCGAGCGTACTGGTTTCACGATGTCCTGGGCGAGGGGCCGACCGCGGTGAGAGACATGTTTCGCGTCGCGAGTTCGACGGTGCCTGGGTTGCCGCCCAGCGATGCCGGCTGGGAGGACGACGAGAATCATCCGCGAGGTGCCGCTGAGCTGGTGCGGGCTTTCGAGACGACGTGGGACCTGATCGACGACTGTCTTCGGCGCTGGAGCGCCGCGGACCTTGAGACGGTGCTGCCGGTCAGTGTGGGCCCCAGGCCGACCCAGACGCGCGGCTGGGTGATCTGGCACCTCATCGAGCACGAGCTGCAACACGGCACGGAGATCGCACTCATCCTCCGGCAACACGGATTGGCGACGCTCGAACTCTGACGCTCGAACACCGCCTCCGCGGCGTTGAAACTGCCACTTCCCACCACCGGGCGGCCATGTCACCATGTCGCATCCGGCGCTGCGGGCGCCACCTGGGAGGGGCTGTCGGTTGAGGCAAGGGCGCGGGCGAGGCGGGCTAACGCGGCGGGGCTGGGCCGCACTGGCGACCGTGCTGGTCGTCGCCGTGTTACTGCTCTGCATGAGCACGACCCTCGGCGCGACTCCGTCGCTGACGCTGTCGCCCAATCACGGACCGCGCGACGATGGCAACGGCACCCAGACGACGATCACGGCTACTGGCGACTTTACGGCCGACAACAGTACCGGCCGGCCGACCTACGCCTTCTGGGATACCGAAGACGCCAACCACCTGCTCTCGATCGGCAACGTCTCTGCGCCCGGCGATGGGACGTTCTCGCTGACGTTTCAGGTGCCTTTATGGGAGGACGGCAGCAGCATTCCGGTGCGGCCGGGGATACATGAAGTCATCGTATGCGGCTCCACCTCGACCGGCCAGGTGTGCCTGAACGCGAATTTCACCATCCCCAGGCCAACCATCTCGCTCAGTCGCACGACCGGCCGGCAGGGCGATTCGATCACGGTCCACGGCTCCGGCTTCGTGCCCGGGCAGACGAATGGCTACGTGCTCATCAAGTTCAATGGGGTGACGATCCTTCAGGCAGTGACGCCACCGTCGACCTTCGACTTGACGTTTCCTGTGCCAACGGACGTGCCTGGCACCTACAACGTCGTCGTCTGCGACGCGCCCGGAGGACCCAAGAGCCAACCCTGCGACACGTACGACAGCGCCAACGCCCCATTCACGGTCAGCGCGCCACACATCGCGCTCGACCATTCGTCGGGCAATCCTGGCGACCAATTCAGCGTCACCGGCGACGGCTTTCACAGCAGCCGGGAGTTGCACCTGTACTTCGGCCCACCCGGCGCGGCACCGGGCAGCGCTTCGGTCCACGAGATCAAGCCGGCCGTCAACAAGTCGACCGACGCCGGCGGCTCGTTTGGCTCCTACAGCTATACGACCGCTGATGCGGGTGGCGACTACATCGTGACCGCGTGCACGTTCAAGGGCGGCGCGTGTGATGCAGATGACACCGTCACGACGCCGTACACGATCCTGGCAGCGACACCGACGCCGACGCCGACACCGACGCCGACGCCATCTCCAACGCCGAAGCCCACGGCAACGCCGAAGCCGACGGCAACGCCGACGCCGACGCCGACGCCATCTCCAACCCCGAAGCCCACCCCGACACCCTCGCCGACTGCGTCGCCCAGCCCCAGCCCCAGTCCGAGCCCGACGCCTGGCCCGAGCCTGACGCCGAGCCCGACGCCTGGCCCGAGCCCGAGCCCGACGCCAAGCCTGACGCCTGGCCCGAGCCTGACGCCGAGCCTGAGCCCGACGCCGAGCCTGAGCCCGACGCCGAGCCTGACGCGTGGCCCGAGCCCGACATCGACCGTCCCGCCCACATCGCCGTTGACGGCAGCTGTCACGTCGCCGCCGGTACCTATGCCGACGCCCTCACCCACGCCGACGCCCTCACCCACGCCGACGCCCTCACCCACGCCGTCGGCCAGCCCGGCGGCCGTGGTGACGTGGCCCCAACACCTGAGCACGCCCGGTGGCCCGCATGGGTCTGCCGATCTCGGGACTGTCGCCGCGGGTGGGCTGGCGGCCCTGCTGATTGCCTTCCTGGTGCCTTTCCCGGGCACCCTCTTCAACAAGACGATCGAAGCCAACTACACGGAGATACAGGGCTGGATCGGGAGTGTCCGAAGGCGCTGGGACAGGTTGCTGGACGCGTTGGCGGTTGGACCCCTGGGGGCCGTGCGACGCGGAGCCGGGCGAGCACTCGCCGGCCCGCTCGGCGTGCTCGTCTTTCTGGCCACCTCGGCCCTGGTCTACGGCTTCCTCGACCCCGCCTTCGGGTTGGATGGTGACTCAGTGGCACTGTTCCTGGGACTGCTCGTCGGCCTCGCCCTGATTACTGCCGCTTTCGACCTGCCGCTGCGCCTCTACCACCGCCGCAGGGCGAGGCAACGTGACGCCGGCGCGCTGCGCGCGCTGTGGTGGACGCTGCCCGTTGCCGTCATCTGCGTCGTCGTCTCGCGGCTGGCCGGCTTCGAGCCGGGCTACCTGTACGGCCTGATCGTCGCGATCATCTTCACCACCGAGATAAGCGCGCGCGACGAGGGCGTCGGCACCTGGCTGGCGGCGGTCTGGCTGCTTGTCCTGAGCGTATTGGCCTGGATCCTGCTCACGTTTATCAGGCAGCAGGACGCCGATCCGTGGCTGTCACTGCTGTTGCAGACGGTGCTCGTCACGTTCGTGGTGGCCGGCATTGAAATGCTGGTCATTGGCCTGCTGCCCATACGATTCCTGCCCGGTCATCCGCTGTTCCGCTGGCGCAAGAGCATGTGGGTCCCGCTGTTTGCGCTGTCGGTCCTCGCTTACCTGCTCGTCCTGGTCAACCCGGTCAATGGCTACCTCTCCGATGACAGCCGCACACCGATGATCGTGGGCGTCATCTTCCTGGTCGGCTTCGGCATCGTGTCGATCGGGACGTGGGCCTACTTCCGCTTCCGCCCTGCACGCCAGGGCGGCGACCTCGAGGGCGAGGCGCCCGAGGCAGTGGTGGCGGACTGAGCCAACCGGGACAGGGCGGGTACGACCGCCACCTATCATCGCGGCGATGGCTGTTCTGACGACCCACGTGGACCCGGCCAGCGACGAGGCGCGCGCCAACACGGCCGCGATGGAGGCGCTCGTCGACGAGCTGCGCGCCAGGACGCGTGCCATCAGCGAACGCGGCGCCGCGGGCGACGAGCGCTCGATCAAGCGCCACGGCGAGCGCGGCAAGCTGCCTGTTCGTGAGCGCATCGAGCGGCTGCTCGATCCGGCAACTCCGTTCCTGGAGCTCAGCCCGCTCGCGGCCGACGGGATGTACGACGACGAAGCACCCGGCGCGGGGATGGTCACCGGCATCGGCCGGGTGTCAGGCACCGACGTCGTCGTGGTGGCCAACGACGCCACGGTCAAGGGCGGCACCTACTACCCGATGACGGTCAAGAAGCACCTGCGCGCGCAGGAGATCGCGCTGGCGGATCGGCTGCCGTGCATCTACCTGGTTGACTCGGGCGGCGCGTTCCTGCCGCTGCAGGACGAGGTCTTCCCCGATCGCGATCACTTCGGGCGCATCTTCTACAACCAGGCGCGCATGTCGGCAGACGGCATCCCGCAGGTCGCGCTGGTGATGGGTTCGTCGACCGCGGGCGGCGCGTACGTGCCGGCGATGAGCGACGAGACGGTCATCGTGCGCGGCACCGGCACCATCTTCCTGGGCGGTCCGCCGCTGGTGAAGGCAGCGACCGGCGAGGAGGTCACGGCCGAGGAGCTAGGCGGCGCCAGCGTCCACGCGCGCATCAGCGGCGTGGCCGACCACGAGGCGCTCGACGACGAGCATGCGCTGGCCATCGGGCGCGAGATCATCGCCAGCCTGGCCTGGCGCAAGCCCGACCTGCCCTGGGATCGACTAACTCCACGGCCTCCAGCTGTCGACCCCGACGAGCTCTACGGCGTTGTCCCAGCCGACCTGCGGCGCGGTTACGACGTCCACGAAGTCATCGCCCGACTCGTCGACGGCTCCGAGTTCCACGAGTTCAAGGCGGGCTACGGCGAGACCCTGGTATGCGGTTTTGCCCACCTCGACGGCTATCCCATCGGCATCCTCGCCAACAACGGCGTGCTGTTCAGCCAATCGGCGCTCAAGGGCGCCCATTTCATCGAGCTGGCCTGCCAGCGCCGCATGCCGCTGGTCTTCCTGCAGAACATCACCGGCTTCATGGTCGGCCGCGAGTACGAGTCGGGCGGCATCGCCAAGGACGGCGCCAAGCTGGTGACCGCGGTCGCCTGCGCGGAAGTGCCCAAGTTCACGGTCATCATCGGTGGCTCGTTCGGCGCCGGGAACTACGGCATGGCCGGCCGAGCCTACGGTGCGCGCGGGCTGTGGATGTGGCCCAACGCTCGGATCAGCGTCATGGGTGGCGAGCAGGCGGCGATGGTGCTGTCGATGGTCGGGACATTCGCGGGCGAGCAGGAGCGTGAGGCGTACCGGGCCGAGATCCGCGCGAAATACGAGCGTGAGGGAAATCCTTATTACTCGACCGCGCGACTGTGGGACGACGGCGTGATCGATCCGGCACAGACGCGCGACGTGCTGGCGCTGGCGATCTCGGCCGCGCTCAACGCGCCCATCCCGGAAACCAAGTTCGGCGTCTTCCGGATGTGACTGGGGCGCCACTCGCGCGCGCCAAGACGATGCCCGGCGCGCGCTGGCCGATGGCCTGTTTCGTGGCCATGGGCATCTTCTGGGGGACGTGGGCCGCACTGCTGCCGGTACTGCGTGCCCAGGCCGGCGCCTCGGATGCGGAACTGGGACTGGCGATGGTCGGCGTCGGCGTGGGCTCACTGCCGGCGATGATCCTGGCCGGGCGCCTGTGGCGCCGCGTCCAATGGTGGCTCGTGCCGGCAACTGCTTTCCTCTTCGGCCTGGGCACCCTAGGCCTCATCTTGCCGACCTCGCCACTGACCCTGGCAGTCGCGCTGCTGCTGGTCGGGGCGTCGTCGGGCGCGCTGGACGTGTCGATGAACTCGGCCGTGAGCGACGTGGAAACGAGCGCCAACCGGCGATTGATGTACGGCGCCCACGCCTTGTTCTCACTCGGCGTGCTGGTCGGCAGCGTGGGCGCCGGCTTGCTGCGCCAGTTCGGCGCGGGGCCCGACGCGGTGCTGGCGCTGGTCGCGCTGGTGTTCGCCGTGGTCACCATCGGCTCGATCGGGCCGGCGCAGCGCGTCAGGACGGTGATGTCGGAGGCAGGCGCCAACCTGTCGGCAGCCACCCAGAGTGCCTTCACCCTGTTGCGCGGCGTCGCGGCCATCGCGCTCCTGTGCGCCCTGTCGTTCCTGGTTGAGGACGCCATCCAGAACTGGTCCGCCCTGCTGCTCGAGCGCGAACTGGGCAGCGGCCCGGCGCTGAGCGGCGCGGGCCCGGGCATCTTTGCCGGCGCCATGTTCGTCGGCCGCAGCTCCGGCCAGTGGTTGGGCGCGCGCTACAGCGACCGGCTGCTGTTGACCGCCGGCGCGCTGCTCGCCGCCAGCGGACTGGTGATCGCGGCCACGGCCGGGGTCGTGCCGGTGGCACTGGTCGGGTTGGCGTTCGGCGGTGCCGGCGTCGCGCTCATCGCGCCGGCGCTCTTCGCGCGCGCCGGCCGGATGGCCGATCAGCGCAACCGCGGCGCGGCGATCGCCTCGCTGACGACCTTCGGCTACACAGGTTTCGTGGTCGGGCCGGTCATCGTCGGCCTGGTGGCACAGGACTACGGCCTCAGGGCCGCCTTCATCGCACTGGCGATGCTCGCCCTGCTCCTGTCGGCCGGCGGCGCCTACGTCCTGCGGCCGGTCCGGCACAAGGCCACATTTGCGATCGGCGAGGAGATGCTGCGTACCAGCCGCGGCTAGCGTCCACGCCGCGGGCGGCGGCCGGCTAGCGTCGGCGCGTGTAGCGAGCGGTCAGAGTGGCCGTGGCGAGCGTCTTGCTCGCTGCCGCCGCCCGCACGGCAGCAGCGGTGAGCGTGCCGGCGACCGACAACGGCGCAGACAGCGCGTAGAGCGTCAGCCGGTAGCGATGCGTGCCGGATGGCGGGCACGGCCCGCCGTAGCCCACGTTGTCGAAGTCGTTGCGGCCGGCCACGGCACCCGCCGGGAGAGAACCGCCCAGTGACGACGCTGGGGCCGCAATGCCGGCCACCACCCAGTGCACGAAGCCGCGCGCGTCCGGATCATCCATGACCAGGGCCAGTTCCACCGTTCCAGGGGGCGGGTCCGACCATGCCACTGGCAGTACCTCGTCAGCCCCGTCGCACGTGTACTGGCTGGGGATCTCGCCGCCGTCGCTGACGGCCGGACTGGAAAGCATGAAGGTCATGTCCGTGCTCCTTTCCGACGATGTGGATGAGCATGCGAGGCATACCAGGCTCACGACGATCATGCACGAGCGCGTCGCGAAGACTGACACTTATCGGCCGAATGAGGTTGGATTCATCTGGAGGTGTACATGGAATACCAGCGCTTCGGCGATCGCTACCAGGTCCGCCTGCACGCCGGCGACGAGCTCTTGGAATCACTGACTCGCCTGCTCGAGTCGGAGGGCATCGGCTATGCGGCCATGAGCGGTTTGGGCGCGGTGCGGCAGATTGAACTCGGCTACTACGACCAGGAGAGGCAGGACTATGACCGCCACCAGCTCGGCGAGCAGATGGAGTTGCTCAGCCTGATCGGCAACGCAACGATGCGCGACGGCCGGCCGGCCCTGCACATTCACGCGTCGCTCGCGCGGCGGGACCTCTCGGCCATCGGCGGGCACGTGTTTGCGGCGGTGGCCAACCCGACGATGGAGATCTGGCTGCGCCGTGAAGCCGCGGTCGTCGAACGCGACTACGACGACGCGACCCACCTCGCGCTGATGCAACTGCCGGAAAGCCTGGCCGAAGGCCGCTGATACGATCGGCCGATGGAGCCAACCGGCCGCGTGCTGCAGGTGAACGTGTCCGGCGGCGGTGTGCCCAAGCTGCCTGTCGAAAGCGCGCGGGTCGGTCGGTTGGGGCTCGCCGGCGACGCCCACAACGACCGCACCGACCATGGCGGACCGCATCGTGCGGTGTGCCTGTTCGGCGTGGAGGCGATGGCGCGGCTGCGAGCTGACGGCCATCCGGTCGAGCCGGGCAGCGTGGGCGAGAACCTGACCACGACGGGCGTCGAATGGTCGCTGCTGCCGGTCGGCACGCGCGCGCGCATCGGCGAGCGGCTCGAACTCGAGCTGTCCAGCGACGCCGGGCCGTGCGCGACGCAGTCGCATAACTTCAGCGACGGCAAGTTCAGCCGGATGTCGATCGACCTGCACCCTTCCGACAGTCGCATGTACGCACGCGTGCTGCACGACGGCGAAGTGCGGCCGGGCGACGCAATAACCATCCTGCCGCCGGCAGCAGACTCCCATGCCGACGAGGAGCTGCTGCTCGAGCAGCTCGACAAAGTCGAGGCGAAGTCCAGTTTGGCGGCGTGGCAGGCGGCAGCGGATGCCGGCTTCGACGTCCGCATCCTCGCCGACGGTGAGCTGATGATGGCCGCCTCGCCCGACATTCCCGGGCCTGCCTACAACCACGCGGCAGGTCTCGCCCGGCTGCCCAACCTGGTACCCGACGCGACCGCTTTCTACGATCGCAACGGCTGCCGTGGCTGGCTGATCACTGATGGCCCACCGTGGCCGGACGCGCAGCGAGTGCTCGAACTCGGTGTCTATGCCGCCGACCCATCTGCGGTGGCTGACGCGGTCCTGCCGGAGGGGGTGAGCGTCCGACGTCTCGGGGCGCACGAAGGCGACCTGGTCTCCGCGCTGTATCAGCGGTCGGGCTCGCTTGGCGACCGTGAACCCGGCGCGCCGAATCCATGGCCGGCGGTCTACACCGCGCTGACCAACCACCCCCACCGGGTGATGCTCATCGTCGAGATGGACGGCCATCCAGTAGGCATCGCGGCGCTGCACGTGCATCACCAGACGGCGTGGATGCGCGGCATGGCGGTCGCGCCCGATGCGCGCGGCCGGGGCATCCAACGAGCTTTGATCGCCGAGCGCGTCCGGTTGGCCGTGGAGCGTGGCTGCAACCTTGTCGGTGCTTCGGCGGAGCCGGGCGGCATCTCGGCCCGGAATCTCGAGGCCATGGGCCTGCGCCGGATCGGCACGCGCGAGCACTACCTGTACACGCCGTCAGAGCTGCGCGCTTGAGCGACCTGCTGCGCGTGGAGCGCTCCGGGCCGGGTGAGTCCGTGGCGAACGTCATCCTTGACCGGCCCGACGTTCACAACGCCTTCAACGCCGACCTGATCGGCCAATTGCGAGCGACCTTCCGGCGACTGGCCGACGAACCGCCCGGCCAACTGCGCGCGGTCGTGCTGTCGGGCAGCGGGCCGTCCTTCTGCGCCGGCGCCGATGTCGCATGGATGCGCGCCAGCCTGGGCCTCACGCGCGAGCAGAACGAGCAGGACGCGATGGTCATGGCGGAGATGTTCGACGCGATCGACAGCTGCGTCGTACCGGTGGTCGCGCGCGTCCACGGTGCATGCCTGGGCGGTGGCATGGGCCTCTGCGCAGTCAGCGATCTGGTCATCGCCGAGGCTGGCGCGCGCTTTGGCTTCACCGAGACGCGGCTGGGCATCCTGCCCGCGGTCATCGCGCCGTTCGTCATCGCCAAGATCGGCGAGTCGCACGCGCGTGCGTTGTTTCCCGGCGGCCGGCGGTTCGACGCGACGCGCGCCCTGCGCATCGGCCTGGTGCACGAGATCGTCGAGGGCGAGGGCGCGCTCGACGCGGCCGTCGATTTGGCGGTGGCCGACATCCTCGCCGCGGGCCCGACGGCCGCGCGTGCGGCGAAGGCCATCGTGCGCGAGGTCCGCGGCCTGCCGCACGAGTCGACGCGCTGGCACACGGCCAGGCGGATCGCCGCGCAACGGACCAGCGCCGAGGGCCAGGAAGGGCTGCGCGCGTTCCTGGAGAAGCGCGAGCCGAATTGGCGCCCCTGAGTCGCCGGCGGACACCGATCGCGATTGACAGCTAACGCGACAAAGGCGACATTCGGCTCATGACGAGCGCGATCGGTCCGGGCGAGGCGGCCCGCCGCCTGGGCGTCAGCACCAGGACGGTGCAGCGCTGGCTGCGCGAAGGCCGGTTGCCGGCCGTCAAGGTCGGCTCACACATGAAGGTCGATGCGAGCGCCCTTGCCGCAGCCGACGCAGCGCCGGCCAACCGCGCTCGATCAAGCGCCTGCTGGTGGCCAACCGCGGCGAGTTGGTCGTGCGCATCGCGCGCACCTGCCGCCAACTGGACATCACCTGCCTCGCGCTTGTCGCCGAAGACCAGGCGCGGGCGTGGTGGACCGGCGCGGCGGACGAGATCGTGCCGCTGCCGGGCGCGACGTATCTCGATGGCGACGCGGTCATCGCCGCCGCGCAGGCGGCGCGCGCGGACGCGATCCACCCCGGCTACGGCTTCCTGGCCGAGAACGCTGACTTCGCCCAGGCGGTGATCGATGCCGGCCTGGCCTGGGTTGGGCCGCCACCGGCGGCAATGCGCGCGCTCGGCGACAAGGCGGCCGCGCGCAGGATGGCTGTGTCGCTCGGCGTGCCGGTACTGCCCGGTTATGACGGCGATGGCCAGTCGGACGGACAGCTGGCGCGCGCCGCGCGGCGCATCGGATATCCGGTGCTGCTTAAGCCGAGCGCAGGCGGCGGCGGCAAGGGCATGCACCTGGTCGCCCGGCCGGCTGAACTCCGCGAGTCGGTTGCGCGTGCGCGCCGCGAGGCGGCCGCGGCCTTCGGCGACGAGCGGCTGGTCATCGAGCACTACCTGCCGCGGCCGCACCACGTCGAGATCCAGTTCCTGCGCGACGGTCTTGGCAACGCCATCCACCTTGGCGAACGCGAGTGTTCGCTGCAGCGTCGCCATCAGAAGGTGATCGAGGAGTCGCCCTCGCCGGCCGTCGACGATGACCTGCGGGCGCGGCTGGGCGAGGCAGCGCTAAAGCTGGCCGCGGCTGCTGGCTACGAAGGTGCCGGCACGGCCGAATTCCTGGTCACGGACACGGGCGACTTCTTCTTCCTGGAGGTCAACGCGCGGTTGCAGGTCGAACATCCGGTGACGGAGCTGGTGACCGGCCGCGACCTGGTCGCCGACCAGCTGTCAATCGCCGCGGGTCAACCGCTGACTAGCGCCCAGCGCGCGGTCCACCTGAGCGGTCACGCGATCGAGTCGCGGCTGTACGCCGAGGATGCGCGCGCCGGCTTCCTGCCGGCCGTCGGCGACATCGTCGAGCTGCGTTGGCCGGCAGCCCCTGCCGAGGTGCGCATCGACGCGGGCGTCGGGACCGGCGACGTCGTTGGCACGCGCTATGACCCGCTGCTGGCGAAGCTCATCAGCCATGCGTCGGATCGCGCCGGTGCGCTGGCGCGACTCGATGCGGCCCTCGCGGCCACGGCCGTGCTGGGCGTGACGACCAACCGCGGCTTCCTGCGCTGGCTGCTGGCGCTGCCCGACGTGAAGGCTGGTTTGACAAACACCGAATTGATCGACGCAAACTGGCAGCCGGTCGACGAGCTGCCGTCCGAGGCGTGGACCGCAGCTGCGCAGGCGTTGTCGGCGAGCCTGGGCGAGTGGTGGACCGGCGCCACGCCCGGCTTCAGGCTCAACGCGGCGCCACGATTGCGCGTCGTGATGGCCGATGTGCAACGCTCGATCGACGTGCCGGAGCAGACAACCCGTGGCGGCGTCGCGTGGCTCGAGATGGGCGATGGCTCGGTCCTGTTCGACCTGGACGGGCAGTCGCTTCGCGCGCGGTTGGCGCCGGCGCCGAGTGTCGAGTCGGCGGTGCGCACGGCTGCTCACCACGGTGGGCTGGCGGACCGCGTGACGGCGCCGATGCCCGGCACGGTGCTCACCGTTCGTGTCAACGCCGGCGACGAGGTCGAGGCCGGGCAGGTGCTGCTGGTGCTCGAGGCGATGAAGATGGAGAACAGCGTGTCGGCGCCCGCCGCGGCGCGCGTCGAACGAGTCCTCGTCGCGCGCGGCCAGCAGGTCCAGCGCGGCCAGACCCTGGTCGAGCTGGCATAGACTCGGCCGCTGATGACCCTGCCGCGGCGAGTCCGCATCTACGAGGTCGGCCCGCGCGATGGACTGCAGAACGAGTCCCGCGCGATATCGACCGACGCCAAGCTCGAGTACATCAGGCTGCTCGCGGCGGCCGGATTGCGCGAGATCGAGGCCACCAGCTTCGTGTCGCCGAGCGCCATCCCGCAGCTCGCCGATGCGGACAACCTGTTGCCGCGCGTGCTTGCCAGCTCGATCGCCTCCGAGGTGCGCTACCCGGTGCTAGTGCCGAACATGCGCGGCATGGCCCGCGCCGAGGCGGCCGGCGCCACGGCGCTGGCCGTGTTCACGGCTGCCAGCGATGCGTTCACCGAGCGCAACATCGGCATGTCGGTCGCCGAGTCGCTCAAAGCGTTCCGGCCTGTGCTGGCGCGGGCCAATGAACTCGGCTGGTGGACGCGGGCGTACGTCTCGACCGCCTTCGGCTGCCCGTTCACTGGGCGGGTGGCCGCCGACAAGGTGGTCGAGGTCAGCCTGCGCCTGGCCGACCTGGGCGCCCACGAGATTTGTCCGGGCGACACGATCGGCGTCGCGGTGCCGAGCCAGGTCCACGAGCTGACGGCCGCGCTGACCGCCGCCGGCCTGCCGCTCGATCGGCTCGCCTACCACTTCCACGACACGCGCGGCACCGCCCTGGCCAACGTCGCCGCCGCGCTGCAGGACGGCGTCGCTTGTTTCGACTCGTCGGCTGGCGGCACGGGCGGCTGCCCCTATGCGCCGGGTGCGGCGGGCAACCTGGCGACCGAGGACCTGATCTACCTGCTCGACGGCATGGGCATCGCCCACCACGGTCAACTGGCCGGCGTCCTCGACGCGGCGCGCTTCATCGCCGGCGTATTGGGCAGGCCGCTGTCGTCCAAGGTCGGACAGGCGGGCGGCTGGGATCCGTACACCGGCCGGCGTACCGCCGTCGCGCAGTAGGCGTCAGCTGCCGTTGAGCGTGACCGCGGCAGCGACGGCGGCGTTCACGATGGCGAGTGTCTGGGGGTCGAGGCTGACGAGCAGCATGACGTTGGCGCGCACGACCCAGCGCGTGCCCATCGAACCGGGGCGTGATCCGGACGGCGCCTGCGCCTGACGCACCGCCGCCGCCGCTTCCCGGCGTGCGCTGGTCGAGGGGAAGATGAAGGCCATGGCCACCGGCGGCGGCACTTCAAGGCCATGCCCGGCACTGGCGCGCGTGCCCACATAGGTCTGGCTCGGAAATAACCGGCTGCTCGCCGCTCCCGGCAGTGCCGCGAAGTCGAGGTATGGAAAGCCGATCGACAGCAAGCCGAGGATCGACGTGGGTGCAATTGGCGCGGTCGCCGTCTGCGCATCATCGGACCACATCGCCGCGACGACATGGAGCCTGGGCAGGCATAGCGTCGCCCGAATGAAGTAGCACGACGGATCCGGTTCGACGGTGACGTCGAACACGCGTGCCCCGGTCGCCGCGCCCTGGTTCTCATCGAGCGCCAGGCTGTCCGTGCGGGGCGAGCCGCTGGGGTCGTCGGAGAGCGTCGCCGGCGGACATGGGCCGGCGCGGAATACCTGGCAATCTGGACCGTAGTACCAGCCGCCGATCAGCAGCGTGGTTCCCACCGGCACCAGCAGTGCGTCACGCACGCGCTTGACGGGCAGGCCACCGACGATCGTGGGCAGGCCGTCGACGTAGCGCTGGCCATCGGCGCGACGCTGGATGAGCGGGCCGACCGGGAGCGGTACCGACACCGTCAGCGGCAGCCGCTGGCCGCGGTCATCGATCAGCACCGGCTCGAGCGAGGCGGATGGCACCGGCGTCGGTGTCAATGTCGCGACGGCGCTGGGCGCGAGCGATGCCGTAGGCGGGCCGGGCAGGTGCGTCACTGCCACCAGCCCGACGAGGACGGCGGCGACCACCAGCGCGGCGCTGCGCCAGCCCGCGCGGCCGGAGGGCGGCAGCGCGACCGGATCAGGCACAGGAGGCTGGGCTCCGGTCACGTGCCCGGACTCGTCCAGCTGGTCGCCACGACACGCAGCAGCGGCTGGCACGGCCGGGCGAGGTTGATCGAGCAGTTCGGGTCGGGGTCGAGCGTGCCGCGCAGCACCAGCCCGCCACTCCCGCGCACGGTGCCCTGCACGACCAGCCAGTCGGTGGCCAGCCAGCCGGTGCCCTGCTGGTCGATCGGCACGTCGGCCAGCACGGCCGATGAGCACTGGCGCTGAATGGCAGTGGTCGTGCAGGGTCCCGGCACGTACCAGCCGCCGACGAGCACGGTGCTCCCGACGGGCAACAGCAGGGCGTCGCGCACACGATCGACGGGAACGCCCGCGACCGCGGTGGGGATGCCATCGATGTAGTCGAGGCCGTCGGCGGTGCGTCGGATCGGCGCGCCAACGGCCGGCCGCCCGATGAGCCCGCCGATGGAGCGCGGTCGCGGCGTCGCGGAAGGCTGGGGCGGCTGCGGCGTGACGGTGGCGAGGGCGACTGCAAAGGACGGCTGGCTGGAAGTCAGGGGCTGGTCGGAAGCTCCGCCGAATCGGGCGATGGCAACCAGCCCGACGATGGCCACGGCCACTGCCAGGGCGGCGCTGCGCCAGCCGAAAGACGAGCGCGTCGCGACCTGCTGTGGCGCCGATATGCCTGCGCGATCGTCCTGGTCAAGGCTCGGCGACGTGGTCGGGCGGCCGTCGCGCGGGCTCTTCATGGGCGCCATTGTCATCGTCTACGCCGTGCTTGCCCAAGCGGTTCTCACGCTCAATCCTGATACGATGCAAAAGTCGATCGGTCGAGTCCCGGCCGACTTCAGGGAGCAATGGACAGCGTCGTACTCCTTCTTAATTCGGACTACGAGCCCCTGAACGTCTGCAACGTCAGGCGTGCCTTCCGTCTGGTCTTCGGTGAAAAGGCCGAGGTAATTCAGTACGACCACCACGAGATCCGGACCCCTACCGCGATCTTTCGCGCGCCAAGCGTCATTCGCCTGCACCACCGCGTCAAGCGCCCGCGCCCGCGCGTCCGGCTGTCGCGGCGCGAGATCTTCGCGCGCGACAAGTACACCTGCCAGTACTGCGGCACGCAGACGCACGACCTGACGCTCGACCACATCATTCCCCGCCATCGCGGCGGCTCCCACTCGTGGGACAACCTGGTCGCCGCGTGCAAGCACTGCAATCACCGCAAGGGTGGCCATTTCGTCGATGAGGCGCGCATGCGGCTGATGCGCCCGCCGTTCGAACCGCGCTGCGACGTCTACACGCTGTTCACGCCATACCTGGCCGACCCGCGCAACGAGCCCTGGCGCGACTATCTGTTCGTCGGCCAGAACTGAGCCCGCGCGAGCCGGCTCCGTGGCGCCCATGGCGGTCGTTCCGCCGGCCGATGTGACAGCGGTGCTCCAGGCGCTGTGGCGTGCCGGACAGGCGGCGTACGTGGTCGGCGGCGGCGTGCGTGACGAGTTGCTCGGCCGTGCCGCGAACGACTGGGACGTGGCCACGGATGCCCGCCCGGAACGGATCAAGGAGCTGTTCCCGGGCGGCCGCTATGAGAACCGCTTCGGGACGGTGACCGTGCCCACCGGCACGCGCGACGTGGAGGTCACGACCTTCCGCCGCGACCACCGCTACGCCGATCATCGCCGGCCGGATGCGGTGACATTCTCGGATTTCGATCGCCGAGGATCTGGTCCGCCGCGACTTCACCGTCAACGCCATCGCCTGGGGCCGTGATGCCGGCCGGCGAGCGATCCCGTACTGCTCGATCCGAGTGGTGGTCTGACCGATCTGGAGCAGGGCACGCTGCGGGCCGTGGGTGACCCGACGGTCAGGTTCGACGAGGACGCGCTGCGCCTGGTGCGCGCCGCGCGCCTCGCCGCCCAGCTCGACTTCGAGATCGAGCCGCGCACGCGCGCGGCCATGTCGGCCACCGCCGAACTGATGCGCTGGGTCTCGCAGGAGCGCATCGGCGCGGAACTGCGGCGGATGGTCGCCGCCGACCCGCCATCGACCGCCTTTGCGATCCTGGCCGAAACCGGCCTGCTGGCACCGGTCCTGCCCGAACTGGCCGCCCAAAGCGGTGTGGCCCAGGACAAGCTGCCCGGCCACGACCTGTGGGATCACTCCCTGGCCACGCTCGATGCCGCGGCCGGCATCGATCCACCCAATCAGCTTCTGCGCATCGCCGCCCTGCTGCACGACATCGGCAAGCCAACCATGGCCGCCGACGGCCACTTCATCGGCCATGACGAGGAGGGCGCGCGCATGGCCGAGGTACTGCTGACACGGCTGGCCTTCCCGCGGCGCGACATCGAACGCGTGAGCCGGCTCATCGGCGCACACATGTTCAGCTACGAGCCGCGCTGGACCGCCGCCGCGGTGCGCCGGTTCATCAAGCGCGTCGGGCCGCCGCTCATCGACGACCTGCTCAACCTGCGCGCGGCGGACAACCTGGGCAGTGGCCTGCCGGCCAACACCGGCCATCTCGACGAGCTGCGCCGGCGTGTCGGCGACGAGCTCGCGGCTCGCCCGCCGCTCGAGCTGCGCGACCTCGCCGTGCACGGCGACGACCTCGTGCGCGAGCTTGGCATCGCGCCCGGGCCGCATCGTCGGCGAGTTGCTCGATCGACTGCTCGGCTCGGTCATCGCCGACCCGGCGCGCAACGAGCCGGACGTGCTGCTCGGCGACGCGCGCCGCTACATTGCCCAGAAAGTGGCGCCGGACAGATGATCGAGGCGATGCTCCAGGCCGAGCGGGCATTGCTGCACGGCATGGTCGACCAGGCCGAGCAGATCTACAGCAACGCGGTCCTGGCGGATCCACGCAACGCCATCGCCATGGTCGGCCTGGCGCGGGTGGCCCTCGAGCGCGGCGATGATCGGCTGGCCTACGAGCGGGCCTGCGCTGCGCTGGCCATCGATCCGCAGAACGCGGCCGCGTTGCGTCTCGAGGCGCGCCTGTCTGAAGTGCTCGTCACGCGCGGCGAGCAGGTTCAGCGGCCGGCCGGCTTCGAGCAGGAGCATGAGACCACGAACGCACAGGCAGCAGACGTACCAGCGCCGCACCGGCCGAGCCTGCTCAGGCGGCTAATGGGAGGGTGAACGAACGATGAGAGTTCTCGTAACCGGTGGTGCCGGCTATGTCGGCAGCGTGAGCGTCGAGCGGCTGCTCGCCGCCGGCCACGCCGTGACCGTGCTCGACTCGCTGGTCAAGGGTCATCGGGCGGCCGTGCCCGACGGTGCCCACCTGGTGGTCGGCGAGGTCGGCGACCAGGGCCTGGTTGAGCGCACGCTGCGCGAGGACACGCTCGATGCGGTACTGCACTGCGCTGGCTTCTCGCTGGTGCCCGAATCGATGCTCGAGCCGCAGCTCTACTTCGACGCTAACGTCCGCGATGGGGTCGTCCTGCTCGACGCGATCCACGCGGCAGGCGTTCGGCGCGTCGTCTTCTCCTCGACCGCCTCGGTCTACGGTTCGCCGACGCGCGTACCGATCGAGGAGAGCCACCCCCTTGCCCCGATCAATACCTACGGCGCTACCAAACTCGCCTTCGAAATGGCGCTGACCGCCTATTCCCGCGCCTATCGCTGGGGCAGCGTCGCCTTGCGCTACTTCAACGTCGCCGGCGCCACGTCAACGCTGGGCGAGGATCACCGTCCCGAGTCGCACCTGATTCCCAACGTCCTCGCAGCTGCGTTGAGCGGCGATCCGGTGGCGCTCTTCGGCACCGACTACCCGACCCCCGATGGCACCTGCATCCGCGACTACATCCATGTCGAGGATCTCGCCGACGCGCACCTTGCGGCGCTCGAGCTGACCGCCAGCCTTGAGCCATCGACGCTGACCTGCAACCTGGGCACCGCGGCCGGGTTCAGCGTTCGCGAGGTATTCGAGACGGCGGAGTCGGTCGTGGGCCACCAGATTGCACATGAGTGGGCCGAGCGACGCGGGACCGGCGATCCGCCGGCGCTGGTGGCCAGTAACGAGCGGGCGCGCGAGATGCTTGGCTGGCAGCCGCGACGCGGGTCGCTGGCGGAGATCATCGGCTCTGCGTGGGCCTGGCGCCGAGCGCATCCGACGGGCTATGCCAACGGGCAGGCGCAGTCGTAGAGTCAGCGCGATGCCCCTCGAGACGGACGCCGGGCACGCCCCGGCCAATCGGCGAGACTGGCGACCGCAGACTATCTATCGCGGCCGCTTCCGGGCGCAGATCGGCGATGCCATCCTCGAGCCATGGTGGAGCGGCGAGCGCGTGCTGGCTTACTTCACCCAGTCGGCCGAGCCCGACGAATGGGGCACGATCGAGGTCTTCGATGAACATGGCGGCGAGGCAACAGCCATGGCGCCGCGCGCCGTCGACCAGCTGCGCCGATCGGTGGGTGCGGCGGAAGCAGTGATCGACGGCGTGCTCAGCGAGCAGGCGATGCTCGGCGGCGAGGGGGTCTCACCGGTCATGGTCGATGTCAGTTCGCCGCTGCGCAAGCTGGTCGAGGGTGTGTCGCGGACGGGCATTCGGTCCGCCGGACCCCGCGTCCGGCCACGCGACGGCGAGCGTGGCTTCATCGCCGTCGACCTGCTCAGCGTCGACGGGCAGTCGCTGCTCGACGTGCCGCTGCTAGAGCGCAAGCGTCTGCTCGAGGCAACGATCCAGACGAGCGCCCTGGTGCGCATCTCGCCCTGGGTTCGGCCTCCCGCCCGCAACTGGTTTGCGTCGTGGCGCAGCGCCGGCTTCCGCGGTCTGGTCATGAAGAGCGCCAATAGTCGGTACAGGCCCGGCGAGGAAACAACCGAGTGGATGATCGTCGAGCACGCGCCCAAGGATTAACGTGAAGGAACGCCGCGGCTGGCCGCTGGTCGTCCGTCGTGCCCAGCCGTCCGACGCGGCGGCCGTGCTTGCTTTCGCCTCGCGCACCTGGGATGACTGGGACTACCTGCCGAACGCCTGGCCGGTGTGGCTGGCCGCCGACGACGGCGTGTTGTTGGTCGGCGCACCCGCTCAGCTGCCCGACGGCACGCAGCCGCTGGACACCGAGGGCCGGCCGTTGCCTGCTGATCAGGCTGTGGCCGTTGCCCGGGTGGCCCTGCCGGCCATTGGTCAGGCGTGGCTCGAGGGCATTCGCGTCGATCCGCGCGTGCGCGGCATCGACGTGGCAACCGACATGCAGGTCGCCGAACTGCACTGGTCCGCGGCTCTCGGCGCCAACGTCGTGCGCTATGCAACGAGCGAGCGCAACGAAGGTTCGCGGCGGCTCGGCGCGCGACACGGCTTCGGCCGGCAGGCCGTCTTCCTCCAGTGCGAGCTGGCCGACGAGCCGGGCGCCGATCGCCACCTGCCCAGCTCCTTCGCTGCCGAGGTTCGGGCTGACACCAGTCGCCGGCGGCAGGCGCTGCTGACGGCACTGGCCAGCGACGGCTGGGCTGCCGAGGCACGCGATGCCGGGCCGCTATGGGATGCGCTGACCAACGATCCCACCTTCGGCGCCGGCATTCGGCTATACGAGCCGCGAGCGTGGGCGATGCAGGAGTTGACGCGGGCCGATTTCGAGCGCCACGTCCAGCACGAAGAAGTCATCGTCAGTGGCACGCCGCGCGACGACGGCGTGGGCACTTGGGCAATGGCCATCTTCGTGCGCGAGCATCAGCCCGCCGAGGACCCGTCGCTGCGCCTCGCCCTGCTGGCCGGCGACGGGCGCCGCGCCGCCGCGCTGCTCGAACGAGCACACCACCTCGCCGATGAGCCGATCCGCTTCCGCCTGCCCGACGGGGCGCCGTTGATGGCCGCGCTCCGGGCCGAGCTGCCCGGGCCCGCTCTCCACGTCGGCGAGTTCCGGCTCGACGTGCTCGGGCGGCAGCTCGCGGCGTCGTCGCTGCCGCCGATCGATGCCCAACGGCTGATACTTGCCGACCCACCGGCGCCACTCGTCAGATAAGGTCAGCGCGATGCCCAACAGCCTGCCGGCGGCGCTTCGTGACGAGGTCGCTCGGCTCGGGAGCGCCGACATCATGGTCGGTATCCCGTCGTATCGGAACGCGGCGACGATCGGCTACGTGGTGCGCGCCGCCCAGGCCGGCCTGGTCCAGTACTTCCCCGACCTGCGCCCGGTGGTGGTCAACGCCGACGCCGACTCGCCCGACGGCACGCAGCGCGTGGTGGTCGAAACCGAGCCCCCCGACTACGTCGAGCGCATCCTGCTGGTCCGGCCACGCAACCGATTGCGGCGCATCAGCCTGACCTATCCAGAGGTCGACGGCGTGGGCGGCAAGGGCGCTGCGCTGCGCACCATCTTCCAGATCGCGGCCGCGCTCAAGGTGCAGGCGCTGGTCGTTGTCGACTCTGATCTGCGCTCGATTGCGCCCGAATGGATCGAGCTGCTGGCCGGGCCGATCCAGAAGGGTGGCTTCGACTTCGTGGCGCCGCTGTACTCCCGCTACAAGTACGACGGCACGATCACCAACACGGTCACCTATCCCCTGACCCGCGCCCTCTACGGTTTGCGCATCCGCCAGCCGATCGGCGGCGACTTCGGCGTCAGCAGCGACCTGATCGCTCATTACCTCGAGCAGGACGACTGGGACACGGACGTATCCAAGTTCGGGATCGACATCTGGATGACGACCACGGCGGTCGCCGGTGGCTTCGCCGTCTGCCAGACGCGGCTCGGCGCCAAGGTGCACGACCCCAAGGACCCCGGCGCGGACCTGGGCCCGATGTTCAGCCAGGTCGTCGCCACTCTGCTGCGCCTGACCGAGAAGCACGCCGAGCGCTGGCTGGGCGTCCGCGGCTCGCATGACGTGCCCGCCTATGGCTTCGAGCGGATCGTCGACCCGCCGCCGCTGGAAGTCGACTCGCGCCGCCTGCTCGACGAGCTGGCCAAGGGCCGGCTGACGGTCGGCGAGGAGTGGCAGGCTGCCCTGAGCGCGGAGAACTACCAGGTGGTCAGTGAATTGTCCGCGGAAGCGGGCCGGCTGGTCGAAAGCTGGCTGCGCGCCGACTCGCCTGACACGGCGGCGGAGAACGCGACGTCCAGCTTCACCTTCCCCGACGAAACATGGGCGCGTGTTGTCTACGACATATGTGCGGCGTTCCACGCGCGCCGGCTGCCCCTCGACCAGTTGGTCGCCGCGCTCATTCCGCTCTACTTCGGCCGCGTGGCCAGTCTCATCTTCGAGACACGCGCGCTGACGACGGAACAGGCCGAGGCGTTCGTCGAGCGCCAGGCACGCGCATTCGAGCTGGCCAAGCCGTATCTGGTGGAGCGGTGGTCAGCGATACCTGAGCCGGCGGCCAAACCGCCGACGAGGAAGCGCAGGTGACCGCGCCGGTCCGGCAGGAGACGCGCCAGACAGGCGCGAAGCTGCCGCAGAGCATCCTGCTGCCGCTTGCCAATCCGCGCACGGCAGCGGACCTCGTGCGCATCGGCGCCGCGCTTCTGCAGCCCGGTGGATCGCTTACCGCGCTGGGCATCGTCGAGGTGCCCGAGGGCATGGCACTGTCCGAGGGCGCGACACGTGCCCGCCAGGCGCGCCGCCTGCTGCAGCGGGTGCTCGAGTTCGCGCCGCCCGGTGTCGCGTTGCGCACAGTCGTGCGCATCGGCCGGCGCGCCGCGGAGGGAATCGTCGAGCTGGCCGCCGAAGAAGAGGCGGACCTGATCATCTTTGGCTGGGGCGGCCGGCCGGGCGGCAAGAAGGGCAGCGGCGAGGCCGTGTTCAGCCCGACCATCGACGAGGTCGTGCGCGACTCGCCGTGCAACATCGCGGTGGTCAAGCAACGCGGCATCAAGACGGTCGAGCGCATCCTGGCGCCGGTCCGCGGCGGGCCGCATGCGGAGCTGGCGCTCGCCTACGCGGCTGCGCTCGCCCGTCATTTCGAGGCGAAGGTCGACGTGATGCACGTCGTGCCGCCCGACATCACGCCGGTCGTGCGCTCGCAGGCGGAGCGCGCCCTGGCCACGTTCGTCAAGCAGCACGGCGGCGATCCGGCGCGGCCGCTGCTGGTCGACGGCTTCAACGTTGGCGGCGCCATCCTGCGCGAAGCCGACAGCGCCCAGTTGCTGGTCATGGGCGCATCGGCCGTGACCCCGACCGCCGTCGCCCAGACCGACAGTGCCCTCTTCGGCGTCCTGGCTGAGACGATCGCGCAGCATGCCAAGCCGTCGGTCATCGTCGTCAAGACACGCGACACGATCAGCCACCAGACGTTCGAGAAGCGTGCTCAGCAGGCCGAATCACTCGAGGCCGCCGACCGGGCGGCGGAGCAGGGCCGCAGCATCACCGCGCGCGTCGACCGCTGGTTCGCCGAGTCGAACTACCACCACAGCGAGTTCGCCGACCTGGGGCGGCTGGTCGACCTGAAGAACAAGCAGGGGCTGACCATCAGCGCCGTGCTGCCGACGCTCAATGAGGCCGCCACCATCGGCGACATCGTCCGTTCGGCACGGCGCGAGCTGATGGAGAAGGTGCCGCTGCTCGACGAGCTGCTGGTAATCGATTTCGAACTCGGACGACGACACGCGCGCCATCGCCGAGGCCGAGGGCGCGCGAGTGGTGATCCACTCGCACGTCCTGCCGCGCTACGGCAGCTATCGCGGCAAAGGCGAGGCACTCTGGAAGAGCCTGTACGAGACGAGTGGCGACCTGGTCGCGTGGTCGGACACCGACATCGTCGACTGGCACCCGCGCTTCCTGTACGGCACCCTCGGACCGCTGCTCACCGAACCGCGCATCGGCTACGTCAAGGCCTACTACCAGCGGCCGATCGTCGAGGGTGGCGTGCTCAAGCAGGGCGGCGGCGGACGGGTCACCGAACTGGTCGCGCGACCGCTCATCAACCTGCTGTTCCCCGAGCTGTCGGGCTACATCCAGCCACTCTCAGGCGAGTACGCCGGCCGGCGCGAGCACCTCGAGCAGATCCCCTTCTTCACCGGCTATGCGGTTGAGATAGGCCACCTGATCGACCTGGTCGAGAAGCTCGATCTGGCCGGCCTGGGGCAGGTCGACCTGGACATCCGGGTGCACCGCAACCAGGAGCTCGAGGGACTCTCGAAGATGAGCTTCGTCATTCTCCAGGCGGTCATGAAGCGGCTCGAGGAGAGACGCAAGGCGCGCCTGTTCGCCGAGCTCGGATCGACCATCAAACTGCCGCGCTCGGGACCCGGCCGGCTGTCGCTCGAGGTTACCGAGCTGGCCGACAACGAACGGCCGCCGATGATCCGCATCCCGGAGTACGCCGAGAAGCGCGCCCGCGCGGCCACGCCCGACTGACCGGTGCGCATCCTGATTGCGCCGGACGCGTTCAAGGGCTCGCTCGACCCGGCGGCCGTTGCCACGGCGCTCGCCGCCGGCTGGCGGCGAGCGCGGCCACTCGACGAGATCACCCTCGTGCCGCTGGCCGACGGCGGTGAGGGCACGCTCGCGGCACTGAAGGCGGCCAGCCGCGACTGGCTGGAGTTGCCCGTCCATGCCCGGGACCCGCTCGGCCGGCCGCTGCGCGCCACGTTCCTGCGCCGTGGCGCGACCGCCGTCGTCGAGCTTGCCTCGGCATCCGGCCTGTCCCTATTGGCGGCCGACGAGCGTGACGCGCTTGCCGCGTCGACGTTCGGCTCCGGCCAGGTGATCGCAGCCGCGATCGGCCTGGGCGTGCGCGATCTCGTCCTCGGCCTGGGCGGGAGTGCCACGACCGACGGCGGCACCGGCCTGCTGACCGCGCTCGGCGCACGCTTCCTCGACGCCGATGGACGCGACCTGCCCAACGGCGGCGGCGCGCTGGCTGATCTCGCGCGAGTCGACCTGACGGAGCTGTCGCCGGTACTCGCCGAGGTTCGGCTGACCGTCGCCTCGGATGTGACCAACCCGTTGCTCGGCCAATTCGGCGCCGCCGCGACGTACGGCCCGCAGAAGGGCGCCGACGAGCAGCAGGTCGAACTGCTCGACCGCAACCTGGCCCATTACGCCGACGTGCTCGAACTGGCGACCGGCCGCTCCGTGCGCGATGTCCCCGGCGCCGGCGCCGCGGGCGGCACCGGCGCCGGGCTGCTGGCCGTCGCCGGTCACTTTGCGGAGTTCGCGGTGCGCCCCGGCGTCGAGGTGGTGATGTCGCTGACCGGCTTCGAAGACGCGCTATCGGCCGCCGATCTGGTACTGACCGGCGAGGGCCGCGTCGACGCGCAAACGGCGTTCAACAAGACCGCCCTCGGGGTTGCGCGCCGGGCCGCCGCAGCCGCGGTGCCGTGCATCTGTTTCGCCGGTGGCGCGACCCCGGACGGCATCGCTGCGCTGACCGGGGCAGGCGCGCTGACGGTCCCCGTTGTCGAGCAGCCGATGACCGTCGAGGAGGCAATGGCCAGCGGCAGCGCGCCACTCAGCCGCGCGGCCGAACGGACGGCCCGGCTCGTTTCATTGGGCGACCGAGGGCGGCGATAGATGGCCGGGACCAAGGCGACCGGCACGCGCAAGGCGACCGGCACGCGCAAGCGGCGCGCCAAGCCGGACCCGGTCAAGACATGGCTGCGTGGCCTGGCGCGCCGCCGGCCCAACCTGATGGCCGACACGCTTGCCGCGGCGCGCAAGATGTACGGCCGTCCGGAGTGGCAGCGCGTGCACGATCCGACCAGCGAGCTGGTGCTGACGATCCTGTCGCAGAACAGCGCCGACATCAACGCCGAGCGCGCGTTCGACGCGCTGTGCCGGCACTGGCCGCCGGTCGCCGGCAGCACGGAGTCGCGCGGACGCCGGCGGGGCGGTCAATCGGCCGGGCTGGGGTGGTCGCGGCATCGAGCGCGCCACCGCCGACTGGGCCGCGGTCGAGAACGCCGACCCCGATGAGCTCGTCCGGGTCATCCGCCCGGGCGGATTGGCGGCGCAGAAGGCGCCGCGCATCCAGGCTTCGCTGCGACACATGCGCGAGACGAGCGGCGGCTACTCGCTCGAGTTCCTGGCCGACCGCAGCCCGCAGGAGGCGTTGGCCTGGTTCACCGCCATTCCGGGTGTCGGGCGCAAGACCGCGTCGGTGGTGCTGCTGTTCTCGTTTGGGATGCCGCTGATGCCGGTGGATCGGCACATCGAACGGGTCGCCAAGCGGATTGGCCTGATCCCGGCCAAGGCCGGCGCGGACCAGGCGCACGACCTGCTGCAGGGCCAACTCGCCCCGGAAGAGGTGCACGAGGCGCACGTGAACCTGATCACGCACGGCCGCCGGACGTGCCACGCGCTGCGGCCGGCGTGCTACCGCTGCGCGATCGCCCCCCGCTGTCGGTACTTCGACGCAAAGGCGCCCTGAACGAACGACCTGAGATCCGACCAGATCAACCAGCAAAAGAGAACGAGCAAGAGCGCGTTGCGAACATTGACGGCGAGGACTGTGGACGGATCCAGATCGATAAATTGGCGATAGTTGAGCGGATAGACAAAGGTCGTCAGTAGACAAGCCACGAGCAACAGCAGCGCTTTCGGCCGCGCGACCAGAGCAGCGAACGGGACGATCCAGAAGATGTACTGGGGCGACAGAATGCGCGAGGTAACGAGCACCAGCAGTCCCGCCGCCAGCAGGTACGTGGCCTGACTCGAAAGCTGCATTGCGCCGAAGGCACGCCGATCGGCGGTGAACCGGTGCCAGACCGCCAACCCGAGGGCCACCAGCCCGCCGACGGTGATGGCCGACCCTAGCAAACCGAGCGCCGGCAGCAGCGGAAGACTCGACTTGGATAGTGCCGAACCCGCCAGCAATGTGGGCGCTGGCGCCGCCCATGACGGCTGCCAGAAGCGCCAGGGCCCCGGATACGCTCTCGATCTGTACGCCCCGGTCCCTTGCATATAGGACGAAGTACCCGGACGATGTTCCAGCCATAACCACCAGCGCCAACGCGATCAAGAGAAGCGTCCAGAAGCAAGCAGCCGCCAGCAAAACGCCCGGCCGCCAGCGCCGCTGCGTGACCTGCCCGAGCGCCAGGACGGGCAGCATCGCGATCGGGTACAGCTTGGTCATCACGCCAGCCCCAATGGCGAGTCCCGATGAGATCGGCCGGTTCCTCGCCGCGGCGATCAACGCAACGACGGTGAGCGCGGTTACAGCTGTGTCGACGCGCCATGTGATCACCGGCTCCAGCGCCAGCGCCAGAAGCCCGAACAGCACAAGACTGCGCAGCGGCGTTTCGCGCGACGCACCGCGGCGGGCGAGCCACACGATCCCGATTCCTATCGCGCCGATCAGCGCGACGTTCTGGAAATAGAGCAGGAACCGGTACGTCTCGACCGACGGTGCACCGCCCGCCAGCAGATACGGCAACACCATCGGAATGATGTCCAGTGGTGGGTACTCGAACGAAAAGTCGCGGAATGGCAGCTGGCCGTGGCTGACCAGCGCCGCGTACTTGTAGAAGACGTCGGGGTCGCCCGGAAAATTCCGAAACCCGTCGGCGAGGACCATCCAGACAGCCAGCGCTCCAAGCACAAGCTCGGGCACCCACCTGAGAATCGTCCCCCAAATTCGCGACGGCCGATCTTTCACCGCGACAGAGCGTAGTGGAGCGCACCGGTCAGCACCCGCCTTCGTCGCCGCCGTACCATCCGCACTGTGATCGAGAACTTCAGCACACTCGTCGACAGCTTTTTGGCCAATGAGTTCGAGTTGTCGCCGGTTTCCGCGACGGCCCTCGGGCTGACGCAGTTCGACGAGCGGCTGGACGACCTATCGGCGGACGCCTTCGGCCGGCGCGACGCAGACGCAGTGGATTGGCTGGGGCGCTTCGAGTCGGCCGGCGGTGGGTTATCGGCCGAACAGGAGATCGATCGGCAGCTGGCGATCGCGACCTTGCGCGGGCGCGTGATCAACGCGGATTGGCAAGCGTGGAAGCGCGACCCGGTGGCGTACTCGGGGCCGATCCTGAACGGCCTCTTCTATCTCTTCCTGAACCGCCTGCGACCGAACGGCGAGCTGGTCGACGCCGCCGTGGCGCGACTGGAACAGGTCCCCCGCGCACTCGCACAGGGTGCGGCGAACCTCGACCCGTCGCTCGCCTCGCGGCTGATCGTCGAACGGGGCGTCGCCTCCGCCAGGGCAGGCGCGCGCTACGTGCGCGACACGCTCGAGCACGAGGCCGACAGCGAGGCGGACCGCCATCGCCTGCACGCCGCAGGTGAGCACGCCGGCGCCGCGTTCGACATCTACGTCGCGCACCTCGAAACCCTCGCGCAACGGGCCAGCGGGGAGTGGCGCTACGGCGAAGAACGCTACAGCCGCCAGTTGCGCGAGCGTGAGCGGCTCGACTATGACGCGCGCTCCCTGCGAGCGATGGGCGAACGCGAATACGCGCGACTCGACGCGGAGATGCGCGGCCTCGCCCGCGAGATCGGCAACACCGACGACTGGCGCGCGGTCATGCACGCGGCGAACGAGAACCATCCCGCGACCGAGGATCAGATGCGCGCCGACTACGCCGACTGGACGGCTAAGGCGCGCGACTTCCTGGCTCGCACCGGCCTGGTAACGCTGCCCGAAGGGGAGAGCTGCACGGTCGAGCCGTCGCCGGTTTTCCAGCGGCCGTTGATCGCGGTCGCGTCGTACAGTGGACCGCCGGCCTTTTCGGACCGGCTGGCCGGCCACTTCTTCGTGCCTTTCGCGCCCGACGGGACGCCGCCGGAGGAGGTGCAGAAGCGCCTCGGTTCGAACAGCGCGGGCAGCATCCCCACCGTCACGGTGCACGAGGCATATCCCGGCCATCACTGGCACATCACCTGGAGCAAGATCCACTCGTCGGCCATTCGCCACGTGCTGGGCACGCCCTACTTCAGCGAAGGCTGGGCGCTGTACGCGGAGCGGGCGATGCGCGAGCGTGGCTTCTTCACCGAGCCGATCCACGAGCTGTATCACCTCGAGGCGACCATCTTCCGCGCAGTCCGGGTCGTGGTCGACACGAGCCTGCACATCGGCGACATGGACTACGAGGACGCGGTCGCGTACATGACCGCGAAGCTGCCCATGCCCGAGCCGACGGCGCGCGCGGAGGTAGGCCGTTACTGCTGGTGGCCCACCCAGGCCGCCGCCTACCTGACCGGGTGCCTCGAGATCCTGCGTATCCGCGACCGCTATCTCGACGCGCACGGCCAGGGCGGCAAGCCGCCCGCCGACGTCCCGATTGAGGTACTGCGCGACTTCCACGACCGGCTGGCGGGCAGTGGAAAGTTGCCGCTCGGGCTCGCCGAGCAGGCGCTCCTGGATTAGCGGCCGGCTAGCCCCTGAACGCGGCGGCG
>CAWAGP010000003.1:0-34818 GCA_963781705.1 uncultured Chloroflexia bacterium | reverse complement strand
CCCGCCCCGCGGTCCGAAGTCATGCTGGGCTTGATACGGCTAGCGAGGTCGACCGTACGGTGCGGCGGGCTACGATGTCTGGGATGGCTTTCGCGACGTCTTCTCGGTCACCGGTGCAAGTGCGCTGGTTGCTGTTCGTGCTCGCGCCAGTGGTCCTGGTCGGATGCCAGTTCATGGGTCCAGCTGGCGTACGCCGTGACGACATTGGTAGCCAACTCCACGATTGGACGACACGCGCACAGATCGGGGACACGATCGCGATTGCTGATCTGACTGATTTTGCGTGGGAGAGGCTGCTTGTCGCCGGCCCTTACACGAGTAATGACGACGTTCAGAAGCTGGTCGGATTCGCATGGGACATCGAGAAGACGCCGGCTGGGACGAACGATGCAAATGGACTGATTGCCTTTGTTTCAGACCACCAGGTTGTTGTGTGGTCAGACGTAGGCTGGGCCACGGTGGAGGGCCTGGTACCGGAAAACGAGAACGCCATAGTGGTTGCCAAGGACGCTGCCGTGTTCGCGTGGAATGGCATTCAACTTGTGCCGACGGGAGGCCAAGCCTGGCGAATGAATGCCGACGCCCGGACGCGGCGGCCCGGCGATGCTCTTGGTGTTGCAGGCTACGGCCAATGGTCGCCGGTGGTGGGCCAGTTAAGCGCTACGGACCGACCGTCTGGGCCTGCATAGAACCCAAGAAAAGGGCTACGCGACGTACCAGGCGAGTGAGTCCTCCTTCTCAAGAGACAGCGGGCGGGTGCTTGAGCCCCCTTGGGGGCACTCCCGCTGTCGCGGCGCGTGGTCGGTGCAGCGGCTACCCGCGCGGCTGGTGACGACACCGCAGACCGTGCACAGCTTCATCCGCCAATCGTCGACGGGCGGGCTGGTGCGGTCTATCCGCTCGCGGTGCTACGCCTGCGGGGCCAGACACGGCATGGGCTCCTGCAACCATGTGCCCCGAGAGGGACAATCGCTGTGATCAGGGCCCAGATCGGACACCGAGGAACGTGCTGGTCATGAAGCTCGTCGAGAGGCGCTAACGATGGGTCGGTTCGCAAGGGGCAAACCCAGCGGCGTCGTCGTCAAGACGTACGGCCGCGGGAGCTTGCTCGGCTTCCTCAGCCTCCCATTCGCGTTCCTCATGGCCTCGCGCGGGATGCACGGCTGGCAGGAATCCGCGGCCCGAGACATGGAGGACGACGCCGTCGCGATGGCCAGACAGGGCTACCGGGTCGTGGCCTCCGGCGAGTACGGCATCCCCCTGCTCGGCATCACCTACTTCAAGGTGACCTACCAGCTGGTCGACCAGGCGTGACCCGGCTCGAAGCGTGACGACTTCGGACGCGAGGCCATCCGGCCATCGCTTCGGGTCGCTCGACGTCCCCTGGCCAGTGCTCGTGGTCGCCGGCCTCATGGTCGCACTCCTGCTGGCGGTCTCGGGGCAGTACGGGTTCCACGGCGACGAGATGTACTTCGTCGTGGCTGGGCAGCACCCCGCCTTCGGCTACGTGGACCAGCCGCCGCTCACCCCGCTGCTGTCAGCCGTGTCGGTGGCGGTGCTCGGGGTCTCGCCGACGGCGGTGCGCGTGCTGCCCGCACTCGAGATGGGGCTCATCGTGGTCCTGATCGCGCTCATGGCGAGGGAACTCGGCGGGTCGCGGCGGGCCCAGACACTCGCAGCGATCACGGCCGCCCTCTCGGGCTATCTTGGCGCGGGCCACCTCGACACCACGACCGAGCCCGACCTGCTCGCCTGGGCGATCGTGCTGTGGCTGCTGGTGAAGCTCCTCGCGGGCGGCGACCGGCGCCTGTGGCTTGGCGTGGGCGTGACGACCGGGATCGGCCTCGAGAACAAGGACACCCTCCTGTTCCTGGGTGCGGGGCTCGCGGTGGGGCTCGTTCTCGCCCGGCGCTGGGACGTCGTGCGCTCGCCATGGGCATGGGCAGCGATCGGAATCGCGCTTCTGCTCTGGGCGCCGAACCTCGCTTGGCAGGCGGCAAACGGCTGGCCCCAGCTCACCATGGCCGCGCAGATCTCCGGCTACGCGGCCGACAACCGCGCGCAGGTCGTGCCCCTGCTATGGCTGTTCGCCGGGCCGCTCCTGTTCCCGGTGAGCGCCGCGGGCCTGGCCTGTCTGCTGTTCGCGAGGGCCGCCGCGCCCTGGCGCGCGATCGGGATCGCCGCGCTGGTTGCACTCGTCCTCGTCGTGGTCATCGGGGGCAAGGCCTACTACGCCATCGGTACCGTGTCCGTGTGCATGGCCGCCGGCGGCGTCCTGCTCGACCGCTGGCTGGCGCGCGGCCACCCCCGCATCAAGGCTGCCGGCCTCGCCGTCGCTGCCGTGCTGTCGAGCGCGCTGATCATGCTGCTCACGCTGCCGATCCTGCCGGTTGCCACTTACGCCACCACGTCGCTCCCGGCAACCGTCCAGGACACCGCCAACCAGGTCGGCTGGCCGCAGTTCGTTGCGACGGTCGAGGGCGTGGTCGCGGCGCTTCCTGCGGATGAGCGCGCTCGTGCCGTGATCCTGACCAACGACTACAGCGAGGCGAGCCCACTCATCCTGCTTGGCGACGAGCTGCCACCGGTCTACTCGGGCCACAACAGCTACTGGTCGTGGGGGCCACCGCCGGACGAGCTCACCGTCGTCATCCACGTCGGCGACTGGCGCCCGACCGATTACGGCAACTACTTCACCGGCTGCCGCGACGTCACGACCATCGACAACGGTCTCGGGATCGAGAACGGCGAGCAGGGCACGGCCGTCTCGGTGTGTACCGGTCTTCGCCAGCCGTGGTCCGTGATGTGGCCGGCGCTTCGGACGATCAGCTGACGCGTCGCTCTTCGCGAGGCGCGATGTCCGGACACGGCAGCCGGCGTCGACTCCTGGATATGGGCACCTCCAAGGATGCCGCGAGCATGGGAAGACCGGTGAAGACACGCCCGTTCATCGCCGATGTTCACCTCATGACGATCCAGGTTGCACAGGCTTACGGCGGCCAGCTGCCCCAGACTCCGCCGGCGCTTCTGCCTCTGGGCGTATTCAGGCGCGCCGGCTGGGCCGACCGTCTGATCGTCGTGTCGAACTGCCTTTGGGCGGCTGCCCTAGCGTGGCGAATCGGAGCGGTTGCGCGAGCGCGGCGGCTGACGAAATGACTTCTCGCGGGCACCAATCACGGCCCGCCCGGACGGCGGAAAGGAGCAATGGACGATGAACCAGATCGACGACTACCTGGCACGTGTATCCGACGACAAGCGCGCCGCGCTCGAGCGGCTCCGCGCGCAGATCCGGTCGCTCGTGCCGCAGGCCACCGAGGCGATCAGCTACGGGATGCCCGCATTCCGCCTGGGCGAGCGCTACTTCGCGGGTTTGGGCGCGACCAAACAGGCGTGTTCTCTCTACATCGGCCGCGTGCCCGTGCAGGCCTGCGCTCACGACCTGGCGGGCTACCGGGTTTGGAAGGGGACGGTCAACTTCTGCGCGGACCGACCGTTGCCGAACGAGCTCGTGGCGAAGCTGGTGCGGTTCCGCCTGGCCGAATACGAGCCCGCCTGACCGGGCCGAACCGAGGTCCGGAATCCGGTCGCGGCTTCGACATCACCAGTGAACGGTCCACAATCGGTGCCGCAGGAACAAGGAGACCCCGATGAAGTTCATGATTTCGACCTACGGGATGCAGCGCGACTACGACGCGATGGGCGGCGTGGCCGGCGAGGGGGCCGAGTGGTCGCCCGCCGACTTCGAGGCGATGGGCGCCTTCATGGAGACGTTCAACCGCGAGCTCGACGCGTCGGGCGAGCTCGTCGAGACCCGCGGCCTCGACGCGCCGGTCCACACTCGCCGGATCCAGCTCAAGGAGGGTCTGCCCGTGGTGACCGACGGGCCATATGCGGAGACGCAGGAGGTCCTCGCCGGATACTGGATCGTCGAATGCGTGAGCTTTGACCGGGCGACCGAGATCGCCGCCAAGCTCTCAGCGGTGCCCGGCCCAGCAAGCATCCAGGCGCGGGCCTACGCCGACGTCCGGCCGATCGTCGAGTCGCGCGTCGAGCTCCTCGAGGGCTAGGAGTACTCCGCGGATGGAAGCGCGGATCGAGGACCTGCTGCGCCCACTTGCGCCGCAGGTCCTCGGCGCACTCGTCCGGCGCTACGGCCGGTTCGACGCCGCTGAGGACGCGGTGCAGGAGGCGCTCCTCGCGGCAACGACGCAGTGGCCCGCTGAAGGTATGCCCGGCAGCCCGCTCGGGTGGCTCGTAACCGTCGCGTCGCGGCGGCTAACCGACGTGCTGCGGCAGGAGCAGGCGCGCAGGCGGCGCGAGGACTCAGTGGCCATGCACACGCCGTACGCCGATCGGGTGGCACCGCCGGCCGACGCGCGTGTCGAGGACGCGGACGACACGCTCATCCTGCTCTTCATGTGCTGCCACCCCTCCCTTACGGAGGCCTCGCAGATCGCCCTCACGCTGCGCGCTCTCGGCGGACTGACGACGGCAGAGGTCGGGCGAGCGCTCCTCGTGCCCGAGGACACTGTGGCCCGCCGCATCACTCGGGCCAAGGAGGCCATCAGGACGAGCGGCGTCCCTTTCCGGCTGCCTTCGAGGTCCGAGCGCGTCGAGCGGCTCGCGGTCGTGCTCCGCGTCCTTTACCTCATCTTCAACGAAGGCTATGTGAGCACCGCAGGCGTGAACCTGCAGCGCCCCGATCTCTCTGCCGAGGCGATCCGCCTCGCTCGGATGGTCCACATGTTGTTGCCTGACGACCCTGAGGTCCCCGGGCTCCTCGCGCTCATGCTCCTCACCGATGCCCGGCGCGCCGCACGGAGCGGCCCGCACAGCGAGCTTGTCCCGATGGCCGAGCAGGACCGGAGCCGATGGGACGCGGGCGAGATCAGCGAGGGGATCGAGCTCGTCCGTGGCGCCCTCGACCGGGGTGTCGCCGGCCCGTACCTGCTCCAGGCCGCCATCGCCGCCGTCCACGACCAGGCGCTGACGGCAGAGGCGACGGACTGGGTTCGGATCGAGGCTCTCTACGAGCAGCTGGCATCGATCTCGGACAGCCCGGTGGTCACGCTCAACCGCGCCGTCGCCGTCGCCATGGCCCGCGGCGCAGAAGCGGGCCTCGAACTGCTCGCGGCGGTCGGGGAAGACAAGCGTGTCGCCGAAGACCACCGGCTATACGCAGTGCGCGCCCACCTGCTCGAGATGCTCGGCCGTCGCGGCGTGGCGCGTGAGGCCTATGAAGCCGCCGCGGCCCGCACCGGCAACCTCGCGCAGCAGCGATATCTTCGGGCGCGGGCGGACCGGCTTCGCGCCCAACCGGATCGGCCGACCCCCGGCGCGTGAAGGTCGTAATGGCGATCGGCGGGATGCACATCGAGACCTGTCGTGCGGACCATGCCCATCAAGGCTGGTCGGTGACGGACGAGGCCCGTGGGAGTCAGAAATCCCGACTCGATCACGCCGACGCGGCGGCTGCACTCATGCCGTGGGCCCCGGCGTCATCCGTCCCTTCTACGCCGACTGGGAGGTGTACAACCCACACCCTTTGCCGATCCCACGCTCGACGGCGGCTGGGAGGACGACCTCGACCACCCGCGGAGCGCTGACGAGCTCGTCGGCGCGCTCCAGAGCACGTGGTCCCTGATCGCCGGTTGCCTCGATCGGTGGACACCCGCGATGCTCGACGAGACGATCGTCACCGAGTCGCGCCGATCGTTCAGTCGGCAGTCGATCCTGCTTCGGCTCCTCTCGCACGACGCGTACCACGCGGGCGAGCTGTCGCAGACCCTTGGCATCGCGGGCCTGCCGCAGGTCGACCTGTGGCCTCCGGAGGATCATCCGCTCTAGGCTCGGCGCAGCCCACATCGCCACCACCCGAAGCCGCGGCGGGAGCCCGATGTCGGCGGTGAGCGCTCGCCGCCGCCCAGCGGGCCAGCTCGATGTCGGCCTCCTCCGGTAGGACGCTGACCCCGATCGCTCCGATCACGTGACCGTCCACGATGATCGGGACCCCACCGCCCCAGCCCACGTAGCGTGAGTCGCCGAAGTTGGTGATGGGGAAGCCCTCCGTTCGGGACCGCTCTCCGAGGACGCTGGACTCGACGCGTTCTCGGGCTGCCGTGAACGCCTTGTTCATAGCGATGTTTATCGACGCCAGGCCACATCCATCCGTGCGCAGGAACGCGACGAGCTCGCCGTGCGGGTCGACCACGGCGACGGCAGCGCCCAAACCGTCAGCGTCCAGCTTCTCCGTGACCAGCGCGATGAGGCCGCGCGCCTCCACGGATCCGATCTCCCTGCGTTCCGGCATCACGATTTCTCCTTGAGCGACAGTCTGGCGTCGGTCCAGGCACCATTCGCGCGGCTCGACGCCACCGCCGCATCGACGAACTTCACCCCGATGGCGCCGTCGCGCTCGTTCGGAAACTGCAGCGCCAGCGGATCAGGCGTCTTGCCGGCCCGTCGCGCCGCGATCACCTCCGCGGCGTCCGAGTAGATGTTGGCGAAGGCCTCGTGAAAACCCTCCGGGTGCCCGGCGACGATCCGGCATGCCCGGGCTGACGCCGGCAGAGCCCCCGGCCCGTTAGGCGTGTAGACGCGAACGGGTCCCTCGAGAGGCTTAAAGATGAGCCGCGTCGGCCGTTCCTGGTGCCACTCCAGGCTGCCCTTTGTGCCCGACACGCGGATCCGCAAACCGTTTTCGACCCCAGCTGCGGTTTGTGTGACCCAGAAACTGCCGCGCGCGCCGTTGCCGAAGCGCAGCATGGCGGCGCCGTAGTCGTCGACAAGCCGTTCCGGGATCACGTGCCCGATCTCAGCGGCGACTTCCGCAACTTCGAGACCAGTCACGAATCGCACGAGGTTGTGAGCGTGCGTGCCGATGTCGCCCATCACCAGCGACGGTCCGCCCCGCACCGGGTCGTAGCGCCAGGGCAAGCCTGTCGCCGGGTCCGGGTCGGACTCGTCGGCTTTGCCTCCCTGTACGTATTCGACCTGGACCAGCCTGATCTCGCCGACCTGCCCATCCTCAACAAGCGCACGAGCCTGGCGCACCAAGGGGTACCCGGTGTAGTTGTGCGTGAGGCAGAAGACGAGGCCGGTGGCCCGCACCTTGGCAACGATGTCCAGAGCCTCGTCCAGGGTGTTGGTCATCGGCTTATCGCAGATGACGTCGAAGCCGCGACCCAGGGCTGCCACCGCATACCGATGATGGCTGTCATTCGGGGTCATGATGGCGACGACCTCGGCACCGTCCGCGCGTTCGCTCTCCGCATCGAGCATTCCGATCCCATCGGCATAGGCGCGAGAGGGATCGATGCCCATTGCCACCGCGGCCTTCCGTGATCTCTCGGGATCGGTCGAGACCACCCCCGCCACGAGCTCATAGCGACCGTCGAGTCGTGCGGCCGTTCGGTGCATCGCACCGATGAAGCTGCCCGGCCCACCGCCGATCACCGCCAGGCGAAGCGGACGGCCAAGCATCTCGATGACGGGATTGGCGTCCATTGGGTTCTCCTTCAATGACTAGCCGCCCGAGAGTTGCGCGACGCCGTTGCCCTGTTCGGCCCCAAGCACGACCCAGACCGACCCATCGGGCGCGGTGGCGGGCCACCACGGCTGGCTGTTGGCACCAAGATCGTACGTGCGGATCCGGTCTGACTGCGGATCGTAGGAGTACACCGAGTCGGTGAATGAACCGATCCAGACCATGCCACCCGGCCCGATGGCGACACCGTAACCGTTTGACGTGGGCAGTTTGTGGACGGTCATGGCCAGCCCATTCGGATCGAGCTGCACCAGCGACCCGGCCGTCGTCGCGAACCAGACCGTGCCCGATGGATCCACGGCGATGCCCGTGGGCTGCTCACCGCCGGGCGTCGCGACCTCCCGCACGGACCCCGAAACCGGATCCACGACGCCAACCTGCGCTGCCTGCAGCTCGGTGAACCAGACGCGCCCGTCGGGGCCGACCGTCAGCCAGTACGGGATGCTGTCCATGCTGCCCAGCGCGTACTCGCGGAACTGTTCAGTGGCTGGATCGTAGCGTCCGATCTTGCCCGCACCGAGCTCGGTGAACCAGACGATGCCGGAGGCATCGACCGCGACGCCCGATGGTGCGGCTGCAGGGGTCGGGACGCGGATCTCCGTGTAGTCGCCGGTCGCCGGGTCGAGCCGGCCGAGCGCATCGGGCACCTCCTGCGCCAGCCAGAGGATGCCGGCCTGGTCCAGCGCCGCGCCCATCGTGCTGCGGATCGGTGAAGGGAAGGTCAGCTCGCGCAGCGTTCGGGTCGTGGGATCGAGCGCGGCCACGCGGTTCACGTTCATCTCCGCCACCCAAACCGTTCCGTCCGGTCCGACGGTCGGCATCATCAGGCCGGCATTGGTCGTTGGGAACACCCATTTGGTCGCCGTCCCCGTGTCGACCGGAACAACTGCCGTGCGCGTGCCCCACGGCGCACTGGGCAGCACGGCCAGTGCGCTTCCCGCCACGATGGTGGCACCGACCACCAGCGCTCCGGCCAAAACGACGAACCTGCGCACGCGTGGCTGGCGGACCGCGCGCGCCGCGGCGATTCCTGTCGCGCCAAGCGCGGCGATGGCCAACAGCGCCAGCCATTGGACCGGCGGCTCCGGCGGCGTCTGGACCGGCGTGCCCGCGCTGGCGGCCGCGAGCGGCACGAGGAGAGGCGCGCCGTCCGCGGATTCACCGGGCCGCGAGAGGCGCAGCTGCCAGCCTCCCGGTGCGCCGTCGGTCGTCAGGTTGCCGCCGTAGACGGTATGCATGAGCCCGTCGCTCCCGGGTTGAGTGCCGACCCGGTCGAGATCGACGTTCGTCTGCTGTTGGTCGGGCCCCACGGCGTCGAGGATCAGCCGGCCGCCGAGGTCGACGACGGTCTCGGCACGCACGACATTGGTGCCCACGGTCGCCGGCGTCATCGTCACTGTCACGGGCGCCCCGGCGACGCTGGTCGAGCCGGAGAAGCTGCGCGCCGGGTCGGTGTCGGCAGCCGCCTGGTCGATGGCGGCGCGTGTCGCGTCTTCGGAGCGTGCCGGGACGAGGATGCTCATGGCCGCCGCCAGGCCGACCACGGCCACGGCCAGCGCGACCTCCGCGACGACGGTCCGGCGCAGGTGGTGCCCGGCGGGTGACCCGCGCATCGCCGCCGGCCGAAGTCGTACAGCGTTCAGCCCGGCTACCGCGAGCAGCGCGAGGGCCGCGAGCAACTTCAGCCCGAGCGTCTGTCCATACGCCGTGTCGAACAGGTCGGCGGGGCCGGCCAGCTCGACCACGGCACTCCCCAGCCCGCCGAGCAGCACGAGCGGAACGGCGATGCCGGCCACGATCGAGATACGGCCAAGCAGCTTCAGCCGGTAGGTCGCCTGGGTCTGATCGCCCGGATCGAGCAATCGGTAGCCGAGTGCGAGGGCGACGATGGCACCAACCCACACCGCGGCTGCAGCGATGTGCACGCCGTCGAAGGCAAATCCCCAGACCGGCACGGCCGACGCGGCTCCATGGCTGGTCGCCGCCGTTGCGGCCAGCGCGGCGCCCACGACGACGGCGCGGCCGACTCTCATCCCGAGGGAGGCAGCCAGCCAGTTCGACCGCCAGCCGGCCGCGAGCAGGAGGACGGCGATGGTACGCACCACCCAGCCGACGCCGAACGGCTCGCCCAGCAGACTGCCCAGCGCGCTCAGACCGCCGGCGGGCAGGGCCGCGCCCAGGAGTTGGATGGCGGCGCCGGCGAGCGCCAGGATCACGCCCAGGCCGATGGCGGTACGAAAGGCACCCGCGAGCCGGTCGAGCTTGGCCGACGGCGGCGGTCGGGCGACGAGCGAGACGAGGATTGGGCTGGCGAGCAGCGTCACGCCGATGAACGCAAACCAGGCCGCTACAGCGAGGACCGCGTCGGGCAGCGTTGGCGGCTGCGCGGGTGGGGGCTGGATGACGGTGCTGATCGACGGCTGGGTGCCGTCGGGCTCGAGCACCGTAAACGGGTACGAGCCGGTACGCGTGTGACCGTCGACCAGCGACACGGTGTGCCAGGTGACCGTGTACCGGTCGGGCTGGAGCACGGGCAGGTCGACCTCGTCCGCGCGGCCGTCCTGCGGGTCGACGCCGCCGCCGTTCACGCCGATCGCCGATCCGGCCGAGTCAAGCAGCACGATCCCGCTCAGGTCGGCATTGAGCGGCTCGCTGAACACGATGCGCACGTGGCTCGGCGGAGCCGGCAGAACGGCGCCTGGGGGCGGATCGGCCGACACGAAGACCGCATGAGCGAGCGCCGGGCCGGAGGCGATGAAGGCGGCGAGGAGCAGCGCTGCCGCGACCGGGATGAGACGGGTCCAGCGACTCGCGTGGAGCAGAAATCGTGGACGAGCCGTCGCCTCAGGCCCGGCGCGGAGCGCCGCGGACATGAGAGTCAATGGTGCACAAAGGTCTCGCGGATTGGGTGTCGAGCTTACGCCTGCTGGCGCCCATGGGACTCCGGCTCCGCTACCTTGCCCGCGGCGTTCGCCAAGTAAGTTGCCGGCCGCCCGGTGACAATCGGCGCCTATGAGTCAGCGACGAGAGGACAAGCCGAGCTGGTTGGCGGTGCCCGCGAGCGTCAGGCGGCGTGTCGATGAGACGCTGGGCGCGCGCGTGAAGCGGGCCGTGCGCGCCTACGGCGGCTACGGGCCGTCGGCCACCTTCGTGCTGACGCTCGAGGACGCGTCGCGCGCGTTCTTCAAGGGCACCTATCCGCTCGAACAGGGGTCCGGTGTGCGCTGGTCGCTGGACGTCGAGGAGCGGGCCTATCGCCGTCTGGGCGACATGCTGCGACCGTGGGCGCCCGCCTACCTGGGTTCGATCCGCCGTGACGGATGGCACGTGATGCTGCTCGAGGCGGTGACCGGCGAGGCGGCGCTGCCGTGGACGCCGGCGAAGGCCGAAAGGGCGACGAGGTCGTACGCGGAGTTCCATGAGTCGACCGCCGGCCGGCCTCTGCCCGCGTGGCTGCCGCGTGGCAGTCACCGCGAGTTCGCCAGCTACTGGCGCCAAATCACTGCGGACGACGAACGAGTCGAGCGCCTGGCGACGCTGGCCGGCGGCGACCATGCGGCGGCGCGCGAGTGGCTGCGCGACTCCCTGCCGGTTCTTGCCCGCGGCGAACGGGCGCTCTACCGAGCGCCGCCACCGGCGGCGCTGCTGCACTTCGACACGCGCTCGGACAACATCCGCATCGACGGCTCGCTGCTGCGCATCTTCGACTGGCCCTTCGCCTGCGCCGGTCCGCCCGAGATCGACTTGGCCGCCTTTGCCCAGTCGATCGCATCCGAGGGTGGCCCGCCGCCCGATGCCGTCGTCGGCTGGTATTCGGCCGTGCGACCGATCCGTCATGAAGTGCTGGTCGCGTCGATCGTCGGCATCGCCGGCTATTTCGCCGATCGCGCGCCGCGCCCGGACATTCCCGGCCTGCCCCGCCTGCGCTGGGTGCAGCGGCGCCAACTCAGAGCTTCGCTGGACTGGGCGGCGCGCCTGCTGGAGCTGCCGCGCCCCGGCTGGTTGGATGCGCTGCCGGACTGATGCGCTTGGCTACAATCGCGGGGCCGATGACCAGCAAGTTCAGGGGTGGCGAGATCTACGGCATCCCGATCACGACGCTTTTCGACGAGAACGATGCGATCCGGTGCGAAGGCTGCGGACAGCTCATTGCCGGCACGCCGTTTCGCATCACACTGCTCGATGTCGTCTCGCCCGAGGCGCCACCCAGCTGGGCCGTCGGCGCGCGCCTGAATCCCGGCCCGCACGAGTTCCACGCCGAGCCGAGTCACTTTCGCTCCTGGGCCAGCAGCCGCGGTTATCTCTTCTGCCGTCTGTCCGACGTGCGTGAGATCATGCGGCCGGTGCCCATCCCGGGCGAGGGTGAACAGTGGGGCCTGTGCGACGGGTTGCATCACCAGGCGCATGAGTTCGTGCCAGCCTGAGGGATAGAACATGGACCTCGCATTCGTGGTGCCCGTCGTAACAGCGGTGCTTGGCCTCGTCTTTGCCATTGCCCTGTTCGACCAGTGGCGGCAGCGCCGCCGCGCCTATCAGTTGATCTGGGCGCTGGGCATGCTCTTCTATGGCATTGCCGCCGGGTGCGAAGCATTCGCCCAGTTGAGCGGTTGGAATGAGCTGCTCTACCGCAGCTGGTTCCTGGTCGGCGGCGTGTGGCTGGTCGGCTGGCTCGGCCTGGGCACGGCGTTCCTGCTCGGCCGAACTCGCTTCGGCTACGGCTTTGCGCTGTGCATCTTCTTCGCCGGCCTGTTCACCTTCCTCACGCCGCGCCGCGACCCGACCGGGTACGCCGATGCCGGCATGCTGCCTCTCATCTATTTCCTGGTGGCTGCCGCGGTGGCTGCTGCCATCGTCATCGAGACCTACTTCGCCAACGAGCGCTGGCCGTGGATAGCCGCTGCGGCGGTCGTCGGGGCCACCGTCCTGTCGGTCGTGCTGATGTTTGCAACCAGCCTGCCGGCGCCGGGCTATCTCGTGTCGGCCGGCAGCAATCAACCAGACGCGTCGCTCTTTCCATCGGACCTGCGCCTGTTGACCCCGTTCATGAACGTCACCGGCGCGTTCGCACTGGTCCTCGGCGCTCTGTTCTCGGCGTACGTGTTCATGCCCAAGCGGCGCGTGTTGAACTACTCGCTTGACCCATCACAGCCGGGTGAGCAGTTCCTGTTCAACCTGATCCTGTCGCCCTTCGCTATCACCGTGAACTTCTTCGCCTCGCTGCCCGGTGCATTGCGCGCGCTCGGCGCGGGGCGGATCCACAGCCGCGTGCCGGCGACGCTGCTGATCGCCATCGGCGCCTTCATCCCGACCATCACCGACGGCATGTATCGCCTGGGCTCGCCTGCGCTGTACGAAGCCGGCCACCTGCTCGGCGTGGTGCTCATATTTGCCGGCTTCCTGGTCTCCAGCGAAGTCTTCCGCGACATCCGCATCCCCTTCACGGGTCGAATCCTGCGCCCGGCACGGCAGGAGCGGGTCAGCTGACACCCTGAACCGGTCGCTGCTCGGCGTCGTCCTGGTCGGCGGCGGCGCCGCCCTCTTCGGCACGCTCAGCTACCTGTCGCGCACGGCGGATACATTCGGCGTCGACGCGCTCAGCTTCGTTACCTGGCGCGCCGCGATTGGCGCCCTGTCCCTCTTCGCCGCGGCGCTGGTCATAGGCAGCCTCTCCGGCCGCCGCCGAGTTCCCAACCCGCTCGTGCTGAGCCGCCGTGATCGCCTGGCGCTGCTGTTCGCGGCCGTCTGCGGCGCGGTCCTCAACATCGCCATGTTTGCCGCCTTCTCGACGACCACCATCGCCGTCGCGCTCATCTGTTTCTACTCGTACCCGGCGATCGTGACCGTCACCGCCGCGCGGCTCTATCACGAGCGGTTGGGACCGCTGCGCATTGGCGCGCTGGCGCTGTCGTGCGTCGGCTTGGTGCTGGTCGTGCTGGTGCCCGTGTTCGGCTCAGACAGCGTCGTCGTCAACCCGGTCGGTGTCGGGCTGGCCTTGCTGGCGGCGCTCTGCCAGGCGGCGTTCATCCTCGTTGCCGGACGCGGTTTCCCGCCGATGCCCGCGCTGCACGTCTCGACCTGGGTAGTCCTCGCGGCCGCGTTGCTCGCTGCCCCGCTGGCTGTGCTGGTAGGCGACACGGCAGCGTTGAGCGTCCCGCTCAGCAACGCAGGCGTCTGGCCGGTGCTGCTGGCGGGCGGTGTCGCGGCGGCGGCCGTGTCAACGTTTGCGTTCATCACGGGCATCGACCTGATCGGTCCCAGCCGGGCCGCGATCATGATGACCGTCGAGCCGCTCGTCGGCGTCACGCTCGCCGCGCTGCTGCTCGGCGAGCAGACCGTGCCCGTTCAATTGCTCGGTGGCGCGGCGGTCATCGTCGCCGCAGTCGTGCTGCAGGTCGCTCCGCGCGCGCCGGCGGTGCCGGATCCCGATGCCGCCGTCCTCCAGCCTGCCGCCGCCGCCGAAATCGACTGACGGTCGCCCACCAGGTAGGCCCGGTGAGGGTGGGCGGGCACCGCGGCTATACTCCGGGCGGCCGCCAGGCCGGCGCGACCCCTGTGAGTGCGCGCCCTTCCACGAGAAGCGATAAGGGGTTCCGTTGCGCGTCCGAAAAGCAGTCTTTCCGGCCGCCGGCTGGGGTACGCGGCTCCTACCCGCGACCAAGGCGCTGCCCAAGGAGATGCTGCCGCTGGTTGACAAGCCGGTCATCCAGTACAGCATCGAGGAGGCAGTGGCCGGCGGCATCGAGCAGGTCATCATCATCACCAGCAGCCAGAAGCGGCCGATCGAGGACCACTTCGATCATTCCTACGAACTCGAGGCCCTGCTCGAGGAGAAGGGCGACATCGACATGCTGCGCCGGGTCCGGCAGATCGTCGATATGGTGCAGATCAGCTACGTGCGCCAGAAGGAGCAGCTCGGACTGGGCCACGCCGTGCTGATGGCCAAGGAGATGGTCGGCGACGAGCCCTTCGCGGTGATGCTGCCCGACGACGTGGTCGTCGGCAACCGGCCGTGTATCGGCCAGCTGATCGAGGCCTACCGTGAAACGCATTCGTCGGTGGTCGCGGTCATGAGCGTCGCGCCGGATGACGCGCCGCGCTACGGGATCATCGATCCTGACCCGCACACGTCGAGCGCCGACACGCGCCTGCACCGGGTGCGCGGGATGGTCGAGAAACCGGCGCCGGAAGCGGCGCCCAGCAACCTGGCGATCATCGGCCGCTACGTGCTCACGCCCAAGATTTTCGAGAAGCTCGAGACGACGCCGCATGGTGCGGGCGGCGAGATCCAACTGACCGATGCAATCGAAGCGCTGATGGCCGAGCAGGACATCTACGCCTACGCCTTCGAGGGTCATCGGTACGACGCAGGCACTACCATGGGCTGGCTCAAGGCCTCCGTCGAGCTGGCGCTTGAGCGCCCGGATCTGGGCGCCGATTTCCGGCACTTTCTTGCCGGCCTGGACCTCAGCTGAGGCCAGAACAGGCGCGCCTCCGCCGCGGGCGAGGCTAACGGTCTAGATACAGGGCAGGAGAAGACTTGGCCGAAGTCGGACAGGTACTTGCCGGTCGCTATCGATTGGTCGAGCTGCTCGGCCAGGGGGGCATGGCAACCATCTACCGCGCGCACGACGTCCAGCTGGGACGTGACGTGGCGGTCAAGGTGCTGCGTGCCGAGTACGGGCGAGACCCCGCCTTCGTGGCGCGCTTCCGGCAGGAGGCTCAGTCGGCTGCGGCGCTCAGCCACCCCAACGTGGTCAACGTCTACGACTACGGCATGGAGCAAGGCGACCCGTTCATCGTCATGGAGCTGATCGACGGTGGCGAACTGGCCGCCATCATTCGCGAGCGCGGCGCCTTCGAGCCACTCGCCGCCGCGCGCATCGCCCAGCAGATCTACGAAGCGCTGAACGCAGCGCATGCGCGCGGCATAGTCCATCGCGACATCAAGCCCACCAACGTGCTGCTGACTCGCGCCGGCAGCGTCAAGGTCGCCGACTTCGGCATCGCGCGGGCCTTCTCCGAGGCGCAACTGACGATGCCCGGAACGACCCTCGGCAGCGTCCACTACTTCAGCCCGGAGCAGGCACGCGGCGAGCTGGTGACCGCGGCTTCGGACATCTACTCCGCCGGTCTGGTGCTGTTCGAGATGCTCACCGGGCAGCGGGCGTGGACCGGCGATTCGGCCGGCGCCGTGGCAGTGGCGCGGCTGGCCGGCGATCCGCCGGCGCCATCCTCGATCAACCGCGACGTGCCACCCATCCTCGACGCGATCGTGCGCCGGACGCTGGCGCGCGCGCCGGCCGACCGGCCTTCGGCCGGCGAGGTGGCAACGCTGCTCGAGCGGTACATCGCCGACCCGGCCGGCGCGGCGGCGATGTCGATGGCCGCGCCGCCGGCTCCGCCGCCGGCGCGACCCGCCGGACCGCCGCCGATGTTGATCCCGTCCGCCGACGCGGCCCGGCAGCCCGCCGACGGGGCCGTGCCGGGCGTGGCTTACAGCTCGCTCCGGCGCGGTGCGGCCGTCCGCCGGCCGTATGCCGACGACGAGTACGACGAGGACGGCGACGGCGCGGGCCCGTGGGGATGGATTGCTGCCATCCTGGGTGTGTTGGTGCTGGTGGCCGGAGCGGTGCTGCTGTTCCTGCTGCTGGGCAGCCGCGCGAGTCCGACACCGACGCCGATTGCGTCGGCTGGCCAGTTCACGCTGGCCTCGTATGTCGGCCAGTCGGTTACCGACGCTGAGCGCAGCGCCGATGCCGCCGGCCTGCTGCTGACCGTGGGCGCATACCAGGTCACCGATACCTCGGCCGAGGGCACCATCCTTGCCCAGGACCCCCCTGCCGGCGCAACTGTCCAGCACGGTGACAGGGTGACCGTCACGGTCGCCACGAAGCGCGTCACCGTGGTCGTGCCCGATCTGCGCCTGCGCACGGAGGCTGAGCTGTTCAGCCTGCTGGCGCAGAGTTCGTTGGTTCCCGGTGATCGCAGTGAGGCGTACGACCCGGACGTGCCGGCCACGCTGATCGTGCGCACCAACCCGCGCGCCGGTGTCGAGGTGGCCAACGGCACGAGCATCGACTACGTCGTGTCGCTGGGACCACCGCCGACGCCGACGCCGAACTTTGGGCCGTCATTCACGCCGACCCCATCACCTACCCCCTCACCCACGCCATCGCCGACGCCGATACCCACGCCGACCCCATCACCTACCCCCTCACCCACGCCATCGCCGACGCCGACTCCGTCGCCCACGCCGGCCCCGACACCAACGCTAACGCCGGTGACGGTCGGCAATTATTCGGCGACATGCGAGAGCCTCGGCCAGGCCCGAGATGAGATCACAACCGCGGGACTGCAGCTGGGCGCCGTCTTTTCGGGGTCGAACAGCAGCTTTGGCTCTCCGGATGACAGCTGGCAGGTGGCCCAGCAGTATCCGCCGCCGGCGTCGCAGGTTGCACCCGGCACGGAAGTGGACCTGCTCGTCAAAGCACCCGCCGACGCCTGCCCGTAACACCTAGACTGGTTGTCGATGGCAACATGGCGCTGTCCGAACTGCCGGACGGTGCAAGTCGACTCGAACCGATGCTTCCTGTGCGGCCGATCGGCGACGAGTTGCGGGACGTGCAGCAGCTTCCGTCGATCATTCGTGGGCGGTCTGGGTTTCTGCGCCCAGAACAGGGCTCGTGAACCGCTCACCGGTGATGAGCAAAGATCGTGCTGGTGGTCGGCCCAGGACTCCCCGTCAGAAGACGTCTTCGCTCTGCCCGGTTCGGCCGCGACGAAGCGAGGCTTGCTGATGCTGACACCCGCGCGTGAGATCCGCCCGCGTCCGCCGGTAGAGGGTGCGGCTCAGTGAACCTTGAACGAGGCGTCGTCGCGCAACTCCGTACCTGACGGCAGCGTCGCCAGCGCGGTCACCAGCCACTGGCCACTTGCCTGTCCATCGTCGTTGACGACGAAGCTCGGCCACCGCGCTCGGCCGCGCGTCGCTTCTGTGTAGTACGTCACCGTCGCCGCGTTCGGTGGCGAGACGCTGAAGGTGACCGGGGCGCCGTCATCGGCGAGACCCTCGTCGTCGGTGATCGCGGCGGTGATGTCGATCGTGGCCGGCAGGTCGGCGAGGTCGACGGTGGTCGGCGTCACGGTGAGGTCGATGGCGGCGCGACTGGCCACGCGCACGATCTCGATGCGCTGCCTGGCGACGTTGCCTGCCTCGTCCTCGCTCTTGACCGTGAACCAGTTGCTGCCCAGGCTCAGTGGCAGCGTCGCGTCGAAAGACCCGTCCGCACCGATCGCTACCTGGAAGTCATCCCCCGCGGCCTGACCGCTGACACTCACCGTCGCCCCGGGCTCGGAGGTGCCGCTCAGGACTACGCTTTCGGTGTAGATCGTCGCGCCGGCTGCCGGTTGCGTCACGCTGATGTCGGGCGGCTGCCGATCGTTGGTGGGCACCGACGTCGGCGCGCCGGCCGGGGCCGATACCAGAGCGAGCGGCGTTGGCGACGGACGGCCGTGTCCTTGTTGGAGTGAGCTGCTGGCGAACGCGATCGACGCGCCGATGAGTAGCACGAGGGCGGCGGCCACCCCGATGCGTCGCGACCAACTGAAGCGTGGCCCGCGCGGCGGCGCGGCCGCCCTGCGACGGCCGGGTCTCGCACCGCTCCGCCGGCCGGCGGAGCGCGACGTCGTCCTGCTCCGTCCCACCCGCGCCACCGCTCGATTCTGGCAGGGTGGGCCGGCGCACGTGGGCCGCGCGCGTCGCAGCGTGTACGCTAGTTTGGCCGCGATGAGTGGCGTTGCCGACTTCGGAGGTTGAGTGGATAACGCGCGTAAGCCTCTTGCGACAATCGGTCGCAGCGCGCTCAATGGGCGGCCGGCGCCGCCCGCGCCGCCGCGCGTGCCGATAAGCCGCGTGCAGGCCAATCTGCTCATGCGTCAGCCGCCGGAGCCAGCCAACTATCGTCCGCCAATGCTGCCGTTCGGCATGCCCAACCTGCGGCGCAACGTCTGCCCGCACTACTACATGACTGGCCCGCGCGGCCCGATCCCCATCACGGCGCCGCACCTGCTCAAGGCGCTCATGCGCCAGGACATCTACGTTGCCCGCTGTCAGCTTCGCGGCGGCGTACATCTCGAGCAGAGTTACGTATCAGACATCTGTCTGTCGCCACGCTTCAACCAGTGCGTCTTCTACGAGGACGAGCTCAACGTATAACGGGTGAACCCGCTTGATCGCTGAGCCAACCGCGTCGGAGTCGGCCGACGCTGGCTACCTGGCCGTCTTGGAACGGCTCCACGGCCGTGGCCGTTTCGGCATCCGCCTGGGCCTGACCCGCATTCGCGCGTTGCTGCGCCGGCTGGGCCATCCTGAACGTGGATTGCCCGGCGTGCTGATCGGTGGCACGAACGGCAAGGGCAGCGTACAGGCGCTGGTGACGGCGGCTCTGGGCGAAGCCGGGTATGTGACCGGCCAGATGCCCAGCCCGCACCTGTCGAGCTACCGCGAACGCATCCTGGTTGGCGGCCAGATGCTGCCGCGTGACGTGTTCACCGACTTGTTGACCGAGGTACTCGACGCGTCGGAGACCCTCACCGCGCGTTACGGCCCGGTGACGGAGTTCGAGGCCCTCACCGCGGCCGCATTCCTGGAGTTCCGGAAAGCGGGGGTGCAGGTCGGGGTGATCGAGGTGGGCATGGGCGGCCGCCTCGACGCCACCAACGTGTGGCAGGGTGGCGTGAGTGCAATCACCAACGTCGAGCTCGATCACATGGAGCACCTCGGCCCGACGGTCAGCGCGATCGCCGGCGAGAAGTCGCACATCATGAAGCGCGGCGACAGCCAGGCCATCACGGGCGCCCAGGACGAGGCACTGGGGGTCATCGCGGCGCGCGCTCGCCGGGTCGGTGTGCCGCTGCGTGTCGTACAGCCGTGGCCGGTGGCCGGTGTGGATGGCGAGGGAACGCGCGTCCGCGCCCCCGACGGGCTCGAGCTGCGGCTGGCCCTGCTCGGCCGTTATCAGGCCGCCAACGCCAGCGTGGCGGCCGCGGTGATCGATGCCCTGGGCGGGGCGGGCATCGCGAAGGTCACCGGCGAGGAACTGGCACGGGGTTTCGCGGCGGCGCGCTGGCCGGGACGCTTGGAGCTGGTGCGCACCCCCGGCCGGCCGATTGTGCTGCTCGACGGCGCCCACAACGCGCACGGAGTAGCTGCGCTGGCGGTGTCTCTCGCCGAGTTGCTACCGCTCGTGTCGAGTGGCCGGCCGACGCTGCTGGTCGGGATTCTCGCCAACCACTGGCAGCCGGACATGCTCGAGCCGCTCAACACTGCTCTGCCGGGGGCAACGCTCATCGCAACGCGCGTGCCGGGGACGACCAACTCGCTCGAGCCGGTCATCCTGGCGACGGCCTGGGGCGCCGGCGCGACGACGGTCAGCGACACGAACCAGGCGCTTGACTCGGCGCTCGCCAATGCGGCCCGTTCCGGCGGGCCACTGGTGGTGTGCGGTTCGCTCTACCTTGTTGGTTGGGTGCGCGACCTGCTCGTGCCCAACCTGCTCGCGCCCAACGCCTAACCTCAGGAGACAGATGGACGCAACGCCGTCAGTTCGGCTGCCCAGCGGTGCAGATGCAGGTATCGCGCCGCGCCCGCCGCGGCCCTTGAAGATCGGTGCGCGCACGTTCTGCTGGGGCGAGCGAACCTTCGTGATGGGCATCATCAATGTCACGCCCGACTCGTTCTCCGGCGATGGGCTACTGCGCAAGACGGGCGGTCACGACCCCGTCGCCATGGCGGTGGCGCAGGCGCTGAGCATGGCCGCTGAGGGCGCGGAGATGATCGACGTGGGCGGCCAGTCGACTCGACCCGGGCATGCCGAAATAGACACTGACGAGGAGCTGCGCCGCGTGCTGCCGGTGATCAGCGCCATCCGGTCGGCGTTGCCGGACATGCCCATCAGCATCGACACGACCCGCGCTCGTGTGGCCGCGCCGGCGCTCGACGCCGGCGCGGACATGGTCAACGATGTCTGGGGCACGGGCCCGTCCGACGCCGTCGCCCGCGTCGTCGCGGAACGCAGGGTGCCGCTGGTGGTGATGCACAACCGTGAACAGCCGGTCTACCGCAATGTTGTCGGCGAGGTGCTTTCCGACCTTGGGCGCGCCGTGGAACGGGCCGTCGCGGCGGGTGTGGAATGGGAGCGGCTGATCATCGATCCGGGCATCGGCTTCGGCAAGACGGCGGAACAGAATCTGGCCTTGCTGCGCGACCTGTCCGCGCTCACAGCGCTAGGCCGGCCGATCCTGCTGGGCACCAGCCGCAAGTCGACCATCGGCAAGGTGCTCGACCTGCCCGGCGATCAGCGCCTGGAGGGCACGCTGGCGACGACCGCGCTGGCTGTCTCGAGCGGCGCCGATATCGTGCGCGTTCACGACATACGTGCCAACGTCCGCGTGGCGCGCATGGCCGACGCGATCGTGCGTGGCGGCTGGCACGAGCTCGACACGAAGAACGAGGCAGCACGGTGAGCGACGCGATCTACCTGTGCGGCATGACCTTCGAGGGCCATCACGGTGTCACCGACGAGGAGCGCGAGGCTATCCAGGAGGTCCAGCTCGACGTGGAGCTGCGCCTGGACCTGGCGGTCGCCGCAGCGAGCGATGACATTCAACGGACCGTCGATTACGGCGCGGTGTTCGAGATCTGCCGCCAGCAGGCGGAGGAGCACAGCTTCCGGCTGCTCGAGGCGCTCGGCGCTGCGGTCGCCAATGCCGTGCTCACGCAGTTCGGTCAGGTTGCGGCAGTCACGGTCGACGTGCGCAAGCCCGGTGTACCGATCGACGGCGTGCTCGATCACGCCGGAGTGAGGATCGAGCGCTCGCGCCCGTAAGGCATCGCGCCGGCAGGCGGCGCATTGAGCGAGTTGGCTATCCCAGGCCGCTCGGCCGAGTTCCCAGTGTCACCTGGATCTGGATCGTCGAGCCGTCACGGAGCACGTCCAGCGTCACCGTGTCGCCCGGCGAGTACAGGCTGAGGATGTCGTCGAGGCCCGCTCCAGCGTCGACCCGGCGGCCGTCGATGGCGGTGATGATGTCGCCCGCCTTGAGCCCGGCCTGGTCGGCCGGCCCACCGGCCGTGACCGGTGGCTGGCCGCCGTTGGTCGCCGGCTCGAGCCAGGCGCCGTAGTCGATCGGCAGGTTGTTCTGGTCTGCCTGGGTGCGGTCGAGCGGCACGTAGCTGATGCCGATCCACGGCCGGGTCAGTGGCTGGCCGGCGAGCGCCTGGGCCATGATCGGCTTGGCGATGTTGATCGGGATGGCGAAGCCGATGCCCTGGGCGTCGCTGGCGAGTGCCGTGTTAACGCCGATCACCTGGGCGTTGGCATCGACCAGCGGTCCGCCGGAGTTGCCCGGGTTGATCGCCGCGTCGGTCTGAATCAGGTTGTGCAGACGCTCCTGCTGGCCGGTCACCGGGTCGCTCACCACGAGGCTCCGGCCGGTGGCCGAGATGACGCCCGAGGTGACGCTGTTGGTGAACGTCCCAAGCGGGCTGCCGATGGCGACCGATAACTGGCCGGGCTTGAGCGATCCCGAATCGCCGATTGCCGCGACCGGCAGGTCCGTGGCGTCGACCTTGACGATGGCCAGGTCGGTCAGCGTGTCGATGCCGTAGACCGTGCCATCGAGCTGGCGGCCGTCAGCCACCTGCACGCTTACGTGCGTGGCGTCAGCGACGACGTGGTGGTTGGTCAGGATCCAGCCGTTCGCGTCGAAGACAAAGCCCGAGCCGACGCCGGTGGATGGCAGAGAGAACGGATCGGTTGTCTGGCCGATCTGGGTGGTGATCGTCACCACGGCTGGACTGATCGCGTCGGCGGCGTGAGTCACTGCCGTCTGCTCGTCGACAACGGCCGTTGGTGCTGTAGCCGCTGGCGTTTGCGATGGCATCGTCATGGGCGTCGGGCTGGGACTCGGCGTCACGGCGCCGATCACGATTGGCGGCGCCACTTGGCCGCCGGCAACGAGAGCCATGTACGTCACGCCCGACCCGAGCGCGCTGGCCACCAGGGCGATGACGAACAGCGCCGCTATCCCCGCGCCGCTGATGTTGTTGCGTGGCCGCACGGCCGTCGTCTGTGTAACCGGCATTGGCTCGAACCAGCGCTCGGGCGTCTGGCTCGACCACGGCTGGCCGGCCCACGACGACTGGCTGTCGCGCGGTGGCACGTAGCTCGCCGTGGGCTGGTCGTAATTCGAATCGGCAGTTTCGTCGGTCATCTTGGGTTGTATCCGGTCATGAAGGGATGCTGCCGCTGAGCCGGCTACGGACCGCGGCTAGCGCAAGCTTGACACCCCGCGGTTCAAGCACGGACAGAAGCCGGTGAAGAAACGGATACGTCGCGCGGCAGGTCGACCGTCACCTCGGTGCCACTGCCCGGCGCACTGGTGACGGCGACCCGGCCATTGTGCATCTGGACGATCGATTGCACTATGGCCAGGCCGAGTCCAGACCCGGCCGCGCGCGGCTCGTGCGCCGAGGCGCCCCGGTAGAAACGCTCGAACACGTGCGGCAGCTCGTGCGGGTCGATGCCAACGCCGCTGTCCTTGACCCGCAGCCGGGCACCCGAATCGGTTGCTGAAAGCGCCACCTCGACGGTGCCGCCGACGGGCGTGAACTTGACCGCGTTGCCGATCAGATTGCCCAGTACCTGTCCGATGCGCTGCGGGTCGTGGCGCTGGCGGAGCGGCTCAGCAGGCAGGTCCGTGGACAGGGTCACGCCCTTGCGCGCCGCATTTGGCTGCGCCTGGGCAATGGCGTTCTCGACGACGGCGCGCAGGTCGTCCGGCCGCAGGTCGAGCAGCACCAGGCCGGAATCCAGCTTGGACAGCTCGAGCAGGTTTGTGGCCAGCCAGTCGAGCCGCTCGATCTGCTGGCGGCTCTGCTCCAGGAATTCGCGGCGAGTCTGTTCGTCGGCGACGGCACCGTCGCTGAAGAGCTCGTTGAAGGTGCGCAACGCGGCGATCGGCGTACGCAACTCGTGCGACACGTCGGCCAGGAAGTCCCGGCTGCGGTCGCGGTCGCGCCGGACGATCTCGATCGAGCTTTCGAGCCGCGCGGCCATGGCGTTGAACGCGAGGGTAAGTTCGCCAACCTCCGGAGTGCTGCTCTCCTGGCGCACGCGCACGTCGAAATGTCCCTCGGAAAGCTCGCGTGCGGCGCCGGTCAGCCGCCGGATGGGATGTGTCAGGCGGTCGGCGATCAGCAGCGAGGCCACCACCGCGGCAAAGAGGGCAATGATCGCGGCGACGATCATCACGCTGACGATCGTGTCGAGGGTCTGCGCACGGTACGTGAACGGTTCGGACAGAGTGACGGTAACGAGCCGCAGGGGTGCGCCCGCTGGCTGCTGCGACCAGAACCAGTCGGGCACCTCGATGTGTCTCGTCGCCGAGATAGGCTCGCGCTGCTGGCCCGGCTCGCCGAACGAATCGGGCAACTGCACGTCGAGCTGGTAGGCGATGTCGTCGGGATGGTCGCGATCGGGAGCGATAGTGACCGTTACGTCCGCCTCGGCGACGTCCTTGGCCAGTTGAAGGACGAAGCCGCTGTCGGGCGTGCCCAGCGCCTCCTTCAGTCCGTTGGCAGCGGTCGCCGGATCCGTTTCCTGGAGCAGCGGACGCGGCGCCTGGCCGGGCGGCGAGTCGTACTGCTGTAGCTGACTGGCCAGCCAGACGGTCACGATATTGCCGCGCCGCTCGAGATCATCCTGCGACTGCTTGACGAAGTAGCCGTCGAGGAGGCGTGGCAGGGAGACGAAGACGAGCACCAGCGCAATCGCGACCACGATCAGGAAGGCGATCACCAAGCGAAGGCGAAGGCTGATCTCGACGCGGGGCACGAAGCGCCTCGACATGGCCGTCAGTAACAGCGGCTAGCGTTCGGCGAAGGCGTAGCCCGCTCCGCGAATGGTCACGATGAAGACCGGCTCGGCTGGGTCGTCCTCGAGCTTCTCGCGCAGGTGGCTGACATGCACGTTGATTGTCTTCTCGTCCTGGTCGAGCGCCTCGTAGTCGCGCACCAGTTCGAGCAGCTCACGGCGCGAGAACACGCGCCCCGGCCGTGACGCGAGGTGGCGCAGTATCTCGAACTCCGTCGCGGTCAGGCTGACGCGGCGGTCGCCGCGTTGCACGCGCCGCCGCTCGAGGTCGATGAGCAGGTCGCGGTGACGTATGACGCGGCCGCCGGCGGCGTCCGCCAGGTCGCCGTAGGCGCGGCGCAGCAGGGCCTTTATGCGGCTCATCAGCTCACGCAGGCCGAAGGGCTTGGTCAGGTAGTCGTCGGCGCCCAGCTCGAGCCCGATGACCTTGTCCATTTCCTCGTCGCGCGCGGTCAGGAAGAGTACCGGGGCCTTGTTGCCGGCCGCGCGCATCCGGCGCAGCATCTCGAAGCCATCAATGCCCGGCAGCCGCACGTCGAGGAGGACCAGGTCGGGCGCGCTGCGCACAGCGATCTCGAGCCCTTCCTCGCCGTTGCGCGCCACGGTCACCTCGTAACCCTCCTGCTGGAGGGCGTACTGGACGCCGCGCGCAACCGCGTATTCGTCTTCGACGATGAGAATCGAGGCGGCCATCACATCTGATCGTACAATCCGCTGGATATGAGCCGTCCTTCCCTCAACGTGCGCGAGCGCAGCGTGCACGGCAAGCACGTTTCGCGCCTGCGCCGCGAGGGCATCCTGCCGGGTGTCGTCTACGGCCCCGACCTGCCGTCGCAGCCGATCGAGTTCGATGCCCACGAGTTCGAGCTGCTCCACCGCGACACCGGTCGCAACGCCGTGGTCGACCTGCATGTCGACGGCGGTAAGGCCCAGCCGGTCCTGCTCCGGGCGATCCAGGAGCACCCGGTGACGCGGCGTCCGCTCCACGTCGACTTTCTGGCCGTGAACATGGAAGAGGAGCGCACGGTCGAGGTGGCCGTCGTCGCGATCGGCCACTCAGAAGCAATCGAGCGCTTGGGCGGCGTCCTGCTGCACCTGCGCGACACGGTGCTGGTGCGTGCCAAGCCGGCGGATCTGCCTTCGGCGATCGAGCTCGATATCACGCCGCTGGTCGACTTCGAAGCGGTTCTGCATGCCTCTGACCTGAACATCCCGGCCAACGTGACGTTGGTCACCGACCCGGCCGAGGCAGTGGTTCGAGTTCAGCCGCCACGGCGTGAGGAAGTGGTCGTGGCGCCGGTCGGCGAGGCTGAGGTTCCGGCCGAGGAGGGCGCCGCGGAGGCGCCCGCCGAGGCAGGCGAGGAGCCCGCACCAGAGGCCTAGCTTGCCCGGTCCGCCGACGGGGCGGTGTTCCGCCAAATGCCGGACCGGTCGACCTTATCCGCATCGACTGGCGGCGTTCCCGCCACATGTCGAGTTGGTCAACCTTATGCGGGTCCAACTCGCGCACAGGCGGCGCAATCGAGCGCCACTGGGCGTGGACGGCCATCGTCGGCGCGCCGAAATGCGCCGGATATCGGCGTAACGTCGACAGACTCGCACAAATGGCATAAATGGCGCCGATCCATACGCCGCCATGGTGGCAGGGATTTCGCCAGGGGTGGCTCGGCGTGCCGGCCGCCAAATTGCGCGGCCCATGCCGGAGTGCAAGCCACCTGAGAAGCAACCGCGACCGACCTGGGCCCGTTCGCGCTCCGGGTACCTAGTTGGCTGGCCGTGGCGCGCTCAGTAATCGCCCGGATGGTTTGTGGAACCAATCGGGCCTAGGTTGCGTTCTGTAGTTGCTCGCCGAGATCCCTCTCCTCGGCGCAACAAGAGGCCGGGCTAGCAGCGCTGGGGCGCTCGCCCGGCCTCGCTGTTAGTCGCAGAAGGTCGTTGCAGAAACGAATGAGCCGGGCGGCTTGCGCCGCCCGGCATTCCGTGGCTCGTCTTGGATCATCCCATCCGAGTGAGCGTGTCGGCAAAGCGGTTGGCGGATCCGGGCGATGTGCCCATGAAGAGCGACGGCTCGGTCAGCTCGAGCTCGATGAGGAGTGGGTTCCCGTTGACATCTGGCACCAGGTCGACGCGGGCGTAGGCCAGGCGAGTGGGGCCGCCCGGTACAGCGTTCAGGGCGCGCATTGCGAGATCCAGCTCGGCGGCGGTCGGGATGCGCGGCTCGATCGTCTCCTCCTTGTACAAACCGCCGACCAGCTCACGCTCGTCGGTGAGCATCGCGCCCTTGCCGACTGCATGGCTGAAGTCGCCGCCGATGAAGATCAGCCCCGTCTCGCCGCGTTCCTCGATCGCGTCCAGATATGGCTGAACCATGACCGTCTGCTGTGCGGCCAGCAGACGCGTCGCATGTGCGCGCGCCAGAGACGCTTCGTGCCCGTCGTGCAACGAGAAAGCGGCGGCATCGAGCGATCCCGCACCGACCGCCGGCTTCAGGACATGACGACCGGTCGCCGGTAGCGTGACGACGTCGCCGGGCATCAGCCAGGTCGTCGGGACGGTCGGCACGCCAGCCGCCGCGAGGTCGGCCAGGTAGCGCTTGTTGGTGTTCCAGGCGACGACATCGGGCGGGTTTAGCAGGTGGGGGACGGCCGACGCCCATGCGAGATAAGCATCCAGTCGGCCGGCGTAGTCCCAGGTCGAGCGGATGACGACCAGGTCGAAGGCCGACCAGTCGACCGACGGATCGTCCCAGACTGCCGCCACCGCCTCCACGCCGAGCGCGTGCAGCGGTTCGATCACCGGCCGGTCGTCCGGATCGAGTTCAGGCAGCGCGGCGCAGGTGGCCAGGGCGACGGTTCTGTTCATCGGTCAGTGCAGATGAAGTTAAGGCCTAGCATGCCAACCCGTGAAGATGACCCGAGCCCGCCTGGGCGTCCTGGTGCTTGCGATAGTCGTGCTGGCCGGGGCGGCGTACGCCGTGGTGGGTATCGCGACAGCACCCAGGCGCGCCACTCCGATCTACGACCCGCCCGTGCTCGCCGGCCAGGCCCTATGGGGCCTATGTTCAGGTGGCGTCTACGCTCGCCTCGGCGACGTGATCGTGCTCACCTCGTCCGCCCACTGCGCCAGCCAAGGCACTGTGGCCACCGACCCCGATGGCCGCGGGATACGCGGTGTGTTCGGCCCGGCTGCGCGCGACGCCACCTGTCTGTACCCCGACCACACCTGTGCCGCATCGGACATTAACTATCTCGTGGTTGCTGCGGACCGCATCCCGTGGGGCCACCTCAACGAGATCGACATGGGCACCGGCGGGTACCGCGTCCTCGCGCCGGGGACGACTCCGCTGTCGTGCGATGACGTGAACGTGGGCGATCCCGTCGAGATCGACGGGCGGGATGTCTACCGCACTGGGCACGTGGTCGAGAAGGGCGACAACCTCAAACCGGCAGCCCAGGACCCGGTCTATTTCCCGTGCATGATCGCCGCTGACATCGGCGTGGCCACGGGCGACTCCGGTGGCGCGGTACTCGTGCGCGGCATCCCTGCCGGCGTCTCGTCGCGCAGTTTCGGTGGCCGCCTGGGCTTCACGCCGCTGCGGGAAGGGCTGGCTGAGCTCGGGCTGACCCTGTGCGATACCCCAGACTGCGGCCTCGCGACTCCAGCGTCTTAAGCGTAATCGGGGCGAGTGGGTGTGCCAGCGCGGTTCTAGGCGTTGCTCTCCTGCGTGCTAACTCGGTTCGTTCGGAACCGTGTAGCCAAGACGTCCGCGGGTTGCCACGACGGGCCGGGATTCCTTCGAGTGGAAAGGCTCGCACCAATCTGGCGATCGGCCCTTGACGGCGATGGGCCGTCTATCGAATGTGACCTGCGGCAAACGGTTAGGTGGGGCGAACTCGACGAGGTGGTCAGCATGAGTGACGGCCGAATGATGCGTTGGATAGTCAGGGGCATCCCAGCGGTGGTGCTTCTGCTGACGGCGGTGTTCCTGGCCCTCGCGGGGGTTGTCATCCCTTTTGGTGCCGCAGCTAACAATGGGCCCGATAGCGGCAGAATTGCTCCCGGCATGGTTGCCTTCGGCGCAGCCCTGGTCCTGGGTGGCGCCGTGCTGGTCTGGCTGGCCTGGAGCATGTGGCGGGCCAGGCCTTGGCCGACCCACATCGCACTCGTGTTCTCGATAGCGGTGATCGCCTACCTGGCCTGGGTGGCACCGGGCGCATACACCCCATTCGGCTCGTCCCTCGATCCGAGCACGGGCCGGCTTGAGCCGGACTACGACACCGGCGCACAGCTGATCGTCCTCGCAATCATCCCGTACGCGATCGCTCTTGCCTGCCTTGCCGTGGCCGAGCTTCGTCAGCGCCGCCTCGCGCAGCAGCACTGAAAGCAATCTCGACCGACCAGAGACGGTCACCGTTCGGGGGGATCCTCGCCGAGTCGCGCCTAGAAGTGGCTCCACCAGGTGATGGCAACGGCGCTCGCATTGCGAGTGAACGCGGCGACATCCTCGCCCGTCATCCGCGCCGGCTTATGCGACGCGCGAATCTGTGCCTCACACAGTGCGCACAAGAAGGCATCTGGCCGACCGTGTCGAGGGATCGTCATGCGGTCAGAGAAGAAGACGCTGCCGACCGCCGTCTCCTCGCCGCAGGAGGCACACGGCTCCTTGACCGAGGCAGCCGGCGCGACATGATGCCTGCCGATCTGTCCAACCTCACGCGCGAGGTCGGACACGCGGCCTGCAAGCGAGTGCAACTGCTCGACCATTCGTGAACTCCCACTTCGATGAAGTGCGATCCAGCCTGCGCGGCCCACACCGCCGAGTCAAGTGCCGGATGGCGTGGCCAACTTCCCGACGTCCCGGCCGTGCACGGGTGACTCGTTGGGTGACTCGGAGCCTGTCCATGAAATCGGACGAAGGGCCCTTGACGCGCCGATCGAGCAAACCGAGACTCGTGGAGAGGGCTTGAGCTCGATACCTCAACTTGGAGATGTTGAGCGATGGCAGTTGGACACACTCACCTCGCCGCGCGGCCGGACCGCATCAGCACGCGAAGACGGATCGTTCTCGCGGTCGCTCCGGTCGCAATCCTGTGGCTTGGCCTCGGCTTCGTGCGCGCTCCCGCCATCGCGCGGGAATTCCTCGCCAGGGAGAGTCCCGGAGCCGCAATTGACGTCCAGACCGTCTCCGTGTTCCCGGCGCTTCCTCCGTTCTTCGTCGTTCAGCTCGAGGGCACAAATACCGAGCCCGGCGCGGTGAGCCCGGGCTACGCCTTCGGGCGGATACTCGCGATCGAGCCGTTGACCGGTTTCGTCATCAGCCTGGCCTCGGGTTGATAACGACGTGGTCCGTCGCGTCAGGAGACGCCAGGTTCCAACGGCGGGTCGAAAAGGCCCAACTCCTCGTCTGTCGGGGGCTCGAACATGACTCGATACCGCTCCATGTGGCTCGCGGTGATTGGGATGCCGCCGCTTGCAGTCCGCTCAACAACCCGCTGCACCAGTCTCGCCCGCACGTGCTCCATCACCCCGGCCCCGAGATCCCTGATGGCCTTCAGCAGGAGAGCGGTCCACGTTTCCAAGAGGCGCCCGAAACGTTCCGCCGTCGGCCGATCGGGCACCGCTGTCAGGATCTCAATCGGCCTTACGTCCACAGGCTCGATTCCGGTCGGCCCCGAGCGATCGCGCGACCTTGGGCAGCTCGTCGCGTTCCTGAGTGCGCGGCATGCTTGTTTCGAAGAGCCAGAAGCGCGCATGATCGGCCTGCTCATCCGATGGGAGCCTCTCGACCAGCGTGACAGCCGCTCCGGCCACGCGGACGCCGCCCCCGAAGCACCGCGCGTACGCCACGATCGCTGCCGCCCAGAGCGCTTGCGCACCAATCGTGTCCGGGCCGTACGGTGCTGCGGCGGGCCATTGGCCCAGTAGTTCATCGATCGCACGCCGGGCGAACCCGATGTCGGTCAGCTCCCCGGCAACGTCGGCCAGCGCCTCCGCGTACTCGCCCTGCACCTCGCACCAGGTCTCGGCCGGGATCACGGGGGCGCCCAGCGGTTCAAAGCCTCCCGGGGCCGATGCCACGTTCCGCTTATCCCGGCTCGCCTGGGTCGCAGACACCCATCTCGCTGTGCCACACAGGGAGGTATCGCCAAGGGTGCCCGTCCTGCGCAGCTATCTGCGCGTCTTCAAGGGCAACCAGACAGTCTTCGTGGTTGATCTGTACGCCAGCAGCGTCAAGGGAACCGTCTGGATTCATGGGAACCTTTTGGTCCTGCGCGTCCGGAAAGTCCACGGTGCAAATCATCTCGTCCCATAGGTCGTTGTAGCTGGAACTACCGCCGAGCGAGGCGCAGCGTTGGGAAAGACGGCCTACTGGTGTTTCTGGGCTCGGCACTCGCCGCTGCCGCCGAAGCGGTCGCTGCGGCGTTCGCCGCGTTAGCAGAAGCGATTGCGTCTAGGGCCTGTTGCACCTGCGCCTGCACCTGGGTCACCGCCGCGTTGTAGTCGGCGACTGTCCCTGGCTGGTATGTGTCTACCTCAATGCTGCCGTCCGACGAGGTGAAGCTGAGGGTGAGTGTGTTGCCGGATAGCGACCCGACCCAAGTCTGAACAGCGCCGAGGCCCTCTGGAAATGTGAGCGTGACGGAACCCCCTGACACGGTCCCCGTAAAGGCGTCGCTCCCTGATCGCATCGTGGTCGGGTCATCGATCGGAGTAAGCCCCGTCGATGTCCCCGTGAGGGCCAGCTTCCACTCTCGACCCACTGGATCAACCTAACCCCGTTGGAGAAGCGCGCAATCCACCCCGATAGGCCCTGAGCCGCCGGGTTCGGTGCCGTCGCCACGGCGCCAGCCGTCTCCTGCGGAGCAGAGGTGGGGACGTCTGGCGAGCGAATTGACAGGCAGACGCCGATACGAGTCCGGCGCACGCCACAGCCAGCACCCGGCGGAAGAGTCTTCCCTCAGTTTTCATCGGTCATGCCGTACCCTCGGCCGGATCGGGCTTAGCGGTCCCCCGTGTCTTGCTTATGTCCGCATCCGGTCCAGCCACGCTAACGAGCAGACTAGTCCAGCAGCGCCGCGATCTCCTCGCACGTACTCGCGCGTCACTCCCTGGCTGGCATACTTCGGTCAGAAATATGTCTGACAGAAGCGCAATCGAATGGACGGATGCCACTTGGAACCCGGTAACCGGGTGCTCGAAGGTGTCGCCCGGTTGCGCGAACTGCTACGCGGAGACCCTATCTCTCCGCTTCGGGTGGTCCAAGAAGCCCTGGCTACCTGCAAACGCGGCGGAGAACGTGATCCTGCACCCAGAGCGCCTCGATCAGCCGCGTCGATGGCGGGCGCCACGGATGGTCTTCGTCAACAGCATGAGCGACCTATTCCATGAGCTTGTCCCCGACACGTTCATCGCCAAGGTCTGGAAGTGCATGGAGGCATGCCCACGCCATACCTTTCAGATCTTGACCAAACGACCCGAGAGAATGCGTGCGGTCATTGGCGAGATGAACCGACCACCCCTGGCTAACGTCTGGCTCGGGACGTCGATCGAGAATGATCGGTGGGTCGGACGAGCCGATGCCCTGCGCGCCACCCCGGCAGCGGTGAGGTTCATAAGCGCGGAACCGCTGCTAGGCCCGCTGCCATCGCTTGATCTTCGTGCCATTGACTGGCTGATTGCGGGCGGCGAAAGCGGCCCGCATCACCGACACGTTGAACGGGACTGGGTAAGAAGTCTGCGCGATAGCGCCATTCGTTCGCAGGTCGCTTTCTTCTTCAAGCAGTGGGGTGGCTTGACGCCGAAGGCGAACGGCCGCCAGCTGGATGGTCGCACCTGGGATGAATACCCGAGTGCGCTAGATGTTACGAGGCAGACGGCGGCCTAGAAGCCAAAGTCGGGGTCAGGCAGACGCTCGTCGTACCAAGTCATTAACCGCCGCTGCTCGTCATACTCGCCCCACCCGCGCTCCTGAGCAGCACGGCAGATCATCTCGATTTGTCTTCGGCTGGGAGCAAGACCCAGCTCGTACATCTCGGCGACGCCGACGACGGATCCGTGCATCTGACGGCCAAACCGGTCGGCAAGGTATGCGCGTTGGTTCTGGTCGAGATGCTCCCCCGCGACGATGGTCCCAAGACGCCACGACACGTCGTACTCGCTGGCAAACCGGTTGGCGGCAACCTCGGAGTGCGTCAGATGCACGAGAAAACGGCGCTGTACCGTACCGTGGAGTCGGTACACGTGGCGGTGTTCGAACGACGCGAACGTGTCGGCATAGCCCTGCGCAACAGACCGCAGGATGTCGTCAGCGCTTGCATGCTCGAACACATCCCGCCAGACGTCGCCGCCGAAGGTCAAGTCCAGCCTGTTCTCATTTAGTGCCCTTAGCAGGGCGCGTCTGTCACCTTCGGCGACCGCTGTCTGGGCGGCGCCCTTGACCCGCCACATGCCGGTCATATCGAGGTTGACGATGACCTCGGCGCCAGGCAGGGACATCAGCGGCTCCAAGGCCAAGTGCGGGATGTCGCGCAGCCCATCTGGATCGATGAACCACAGACTTCGGTGGTCGTGACGCCGATACCCACCTGAAGTGTGGCCATGCTTGTCGTCTGCCGCCATCTCGGCGATTACGTCGGGGACGGCATCCTCAAATGACCGCCGCGCCACCCTCCATTCGGGGCCTGCTGGATCATTCCTCCTGACAAGGCGCCTCTCCAACTCCAGGGCGCGATCGCAATTCAGCTCGATGGCCCGCAGATAAATCGCCACATCTGGATACCGGCGTCGCGTCTCCATCGCTGCCCGAAAGGCTTGGATGGGTGAGCCTGGCACGGCGCCGTCTGGATGCGAGTTAGCCGGATGCAGTCCTCGGCCTGCGAAACCGTCCACGAGCCAGAGACTTCCGACGCAGAAAGCATTGCCACGTGCCTGCGCCAGGATCCGGCACCAGAGACGCCAATAGCGGCGCATCAGCTCCAGCTTGTGGGCCGTCTGCCGGTGGGTCTCAAGGAGACCAGGAGGAGCCTCACTGCGGTCGTCCGGTTTCCAGAGCGTGCTGCCTTCGCCCATCACCCGCTCACACCGGCAGACAGGTTCCGCCTCGGGGCGTCAGTTAGGGCGTCACGTCCCGGCCAATGAGCAGAAGGCAGACCATCCATTGGTGTGATCCGTGCGGAGGTGAGTGGAGCCGACACTCAGATTTGAACTGAGGACCTGCTGTTTACGAAACAGCTGCTCTACCGCTGAGCTATGTCGGCGCGGCGCTCAGTCTATCAAGCGACACCCTCGCCACCGTCAGATCGTGCCCGCCGCGCGCAGGCGCGCGATATCCGCATGGCCGTAGCCAAGCTCGGTCAGGATCTGGTCGGTGTGCTCGCCGAGCAACGGCGGCGCCGAGCGGATCGCGGCCGGCGTGTGCGTGAACTTGTAGGGCAGGCCGATCTGGTCGATCGGGCCCAGCCGGGGATGGTCGACCGATACCTTCATCTCGCGCGCCTGCGCCTGCGGCTGGGCGAATGCGGCGGCCACGTTGTTGATCGGCCCGCACGGCACGCCCGCGGCGTCGAGTGCGGCGAGCCACGCGGATGAGGCCGCGGCACGGAAGCGTTCCGCGAGCAACGGTCGCAGCTCCAGCCGGTTGCGGACCCGGACATCGTTGGTCGCGAAGCGCGGGTCGGCGGCCAGCGTCTCGAGGCCGAGCGCGGCGCACAGACGTGGCCACTGCCGCTCGCTGCCCACGGCGACGGCAATCTCGCCGTCGGCCGTCGCGAACGTTTCGTAGGGCACGATGTTGGGGTGCGCGTTGCCGCGGCGCGCGGGGGAAACCCCGGTCGCGAAGGCGTTCTGCGCCTGGTTGATGAGGACCGCCAGCGTGGATTCCAGCAACGACACGTCGATGCGCTGCGCAATCCCTGAGCGCAGGGCGGCCAGCACACCGACGGCGCCCAACAGGCCGGTGACGATGTCGCTGATGGCCACGCCGACCTTGGTCGGCTGGCCGCCTTCCTCGTCAGACCCGCCGGTTATCGACATCAGGCCGCCGACCGCCTGGGCGATGAAGTCGTAGCCGGGCTTGCCTGCGTCAGGCCCGTCCCGGCCGTAGCCGGTGATCGAGAGGTGGACCAGACGTTCATTGAGTTCGAGCAGGTGTGCATCGGTCAGGCCGAGGCGCTCGAGGGTGCCCGGCCGGAAGTTCTCGATGAGCACGTCCGACCGCCCGATCAGCCGTTCCACGACCTCCCGGCCGGCTGGTTGACGCAGGTCCAGGCGCAGGCTGCGCTTGTTGCGGTTGACCGATAGGAAGTAGGTGGCGACCCGTTCCGCGGGTTCGCCCGGTCC
>CAWAGP010000002.1:0-244139 GCA_963781705.1 uncultured Chloroflexia bacterium | reverse complement strand
GCCCAATCCTCCACGCCGGCCAGTTCGTCCTTCTGCTCGCGTGACAGCAGGTCGATCAGGCAGCGCTGCACACTCTTGCCCTCGAACAGGGCGTTGTAGACCTCCTGCGCGATGGGCATTTCGACGCCCAGTCGTTCGGCCATCGCCAAGGCCGAGGTGACCGTGTAAGCGCCCTCAGCGACGCCCGGCAGGCTGCCCTCGAGCTCGGGCCATCGACGACCTTGTGCCAGTTCGACCCCCAGGCGGTGGTTGCGTGACAGCGCCGAGTAGCAGGTCGCAATCACGTCGCCCAGCCCGGCCAGGCCGGCAAATGTCAAGGGATTGGCGCCGGCGGCGATGCCCAGGCGCGTCATCTCGGCCAGGCCGCGCGTGATGATGCCGGCCTTGCCGTTGTCACCGAAACCCAGCTGTTCAGCGGCGCCGGCCGCGATGGCAATGATGTTCTTGAGTGCGCCGCACAGCTCGACGCCGACCACGTCGCGGTTGCGGTAGAGCCGGAAGGAGCGCGTGCCGAGCATCTCCGAGGCGGCGATGGTGACCTGCTCGTCCTCGGCGGCGATGACCGAGCTGGCCGGCAATCCGCGCGCGATCTCGAGGGCCAGGTTGGGGCCGGACATGACCGCGATGCGACCGCGCGACTCGGGCAGCTCCTCGGCCAGCACCTCGGTCATGCGCAACAGGCTGTCGTGCTCAATGCCTTTGGCGACCGACAGCAGGACGGCCTGAGAGTTGAGCGAGCCGTGAACGCGCCGCGCCGCCTCGCGCATGGCCGCAGCCGGTACGGCGAAGACGACCAGTTCGTCGGCCGAATCCAGCGCGTCGGGGTCTGCGGTCAGCTCGACTTCGACCGGTAGCCGGACCCCCGCGAGGTGGCGCTCATTCTCATGCGCCGTCGCCAACTGGCGGGCCTGCTCGGCGTCGCGCGCCAGAAGGATGGTGGGTCCATGGTGGGCCAGGTGCAGCGCGAGCGTGGTGCCCCACGCGCCGGCGCCGACCACGGCGCGGCGCGGATATCTGTCCATGTTCGTTAGACCCTACCGCCGCGCAGACGACCCGGCACGCCGGCTGGTAGCCGGGCGCCCGCTCCGGCGGGCAGGTCGTTCGTGCTGCTCGCGCGTTCGCTCACGCAAAACGAGACGGATCGGCGTGCCGGCGAAGCCGAACGCCTCGCGCAGCCGATTCTCGAGGTACCGGCGGTAACTGAAGTGGACCGATTCGGCATCGCTCACGAAGAGGACGAAGGTTGGCGGCTCGATGGCCACCTGGGTGGCGTACAGGAAATGCGGCCGGCGACCGCGCAGGGTCGGCGGCGGCCGCCTGAGGGTGACCTCGCGCAGCCACGCATTTAGCGCCGCGGTCGGCACGCGGCGGCGGCGTTCGGCGGCAATTTCTAGTGCCGCCTCCAGCACGCGGCCGATGCGCTGACCGGTCATCGCGCTGATCGCCAGCACCGGCGCGAAATCGAGAAAAGGCGCCGCCTTTCGGATGCGCGCGGCGTAATCGTCGAAGGTGCCTGCGTCCTTCTCGACCAGGTCCCACTTGTTGATTGCCAGGACCACGCCACTCCCCTCTTCCAGCGCGTAGCCGGCGACGTGCGCGTCCTGCGTCGTGAGCCCATCGCGCGCATCGAGCACGAGCACCGCGACATCGGCCCGACCGACCGCCTTCAGCGCGCGGAGCGTGGCGAACTTTTCGGCGTTGGGGCCGGAGGCGACCCGGCCGCGCCGGCGAATGCCGGCCGTGTCGACCAGGCGGACGGTGCGGCCGGCCCATTCGAAAGAGGTGTCGATTGCGTCGCGCGTCGTGCCCGGCACGTCGCTGACGATGGCGCGCTGCTCGCCCAGCAGCGAGTTCAGCAGCGAGCTCTTGCCCACGTTCGGGCGGCCGATGATGGCGATGCGCGCGGGCTCGTCGGCCATGGCAAAGGCAGCTTCCTCGGGCACCTCGCCGTCGATCGGTGCGACGGCGTCGATGTCGGCGACCTGCGCTTCTACCCGCTTGCGTTCGACTTCGGCGGCCGATTCGGGCGGCAGCGCCCAGACCACCACGTCGAGCAGATCGGCCACGCCCCGACCGTGCAGCGCGCTGATGGGGTAGATCTCCGGCCAGCCAAGAATGTGGAACTCGGCCGCTTCCAGCTCGCGCCGCTCGTTGTCCGACTTGTTGGCAGCCACGATCACCGGCGCGCGCGCCCTGCGCAGAATCTCGCTCGCCTCAGTGTCGGCCGGCGTCAGGCCAGCCCCCGCATCGACCACCAGGACGATCACGTCGGCCTGGCTGATCGCCAGCCGCGCCTGCTCCTGGACGCGTTCCTCGATGGCGTCGCCCGGGTGGACCTCGAGTCCGCCCGTGTCGACCACGATGAAGCGGCGGCCGTTCCACTCGCCCACGTCGTACAGCCGGTCGCGCGTCGTCCGCGCACGATCTTCGACGATCGCCACGCGATCGCCGATGACCCTGTTGAAGAGCGTGCTCTTGCCCACGTTAGGGCGGCCCACGAAGGCGACGACCGGGAGTCCTTCGCGCGGAGCATCTTCATCGCGACTGCTCGTCGCGCGGCGGCCGCGGCGCGGCGCCATGTCAGGCCGCGCCGGCGACTGGCGTCCGGCGCTGGCGGCCGTGCTCGTCGAGTGAGGTGCTGCGGTAGGCGGGTTCGGCCACGTTGCGCAGCGCCGCCGCGGCCAGCTCGGCCGCCCGATCGCGGATGGCCGGCGCGCCGGCCAGCGCGTAGACGCGCTCGGCGACCTTCTCGAGATCCTCGATCGGCGTCGACGTGCCGCCGCTCACGCCGACCACGCGCGCGCCGTCAAAGATTTCGGCAGAGTCAAGGTCGCGCGTGCTCTCGATCTGCACTACCGGCTTGCCCTCGATCTCACACAGCCGAGTCAGCTCACGCGTGTTGGCGCTGTTGCGCCCGCCAACCACGACCATTACGTCGACCGCCTGGGCAAGCTCCATCGTGTCCTGCTGTCGCCGGATGGTGACCGGGCAGACCGTGTTGACCACCTTCAATTCATGGCAGCGGCTCACCAGGAACGCTGCCAGCCTCTCGAACTTCCACGGCGGCTGCGTACTCTGGCTGATGAGCGCCATCCGCTTGGTGCGCGGAATGCGCAGCCAGTCTTCTTCCTCGTCGACGACGATCGCGTCGGGCGCGAAGCCGAGCAGACCGACCACCTCAGGATGGCGCGGAGTACCGAGCAGCACGATGGTGTAGCCGTCGTCGACGAGGCGCTGCAGCTCGCGCTGCTCCTGGATCACCCACGTGCAAGTGCCGTCGATCACTTCGAGGCCGCGCCCTTCGGCACGCGCCATGACCTCCGGCGTGACGCCGTGAGCGCGGATGACCACGGCCGCACCGCGCTCGACGTCATCGAGCGTGTCGACGGTGCGGATGCCCTGCCCCTCGAGTTGCGCGATCACGCCCTCGTTGTGCACGACCTGGCCGAGCGTGTGCGTCGTCTTGCCCTGCGTCGCGCTCAGCCGCGCGTAGTCGATCGCCTCGCGCACCCCGTAGCAGAAGCCGGTCCGACGCGCGATACGGACCTCTTCGACTGTTCCCATGACACTTCCAGTATGGCACCGGCCGCCGGCACAGCCGGCGGCCGGCATCGGCTACGACGCGGGTAGCGGCGAGGCGCCGATACCGCGCAACGATCCGGTCAGCTGGCCGCCGTCGGTACGGTCGAGGTAGCAGGTGACCGTGCGGTCGCCGCTGGACCAGCTGTCGGTGGACGGGTAGAAGAAGCCGCCGCCGATGTCGTCGCGGGCATTGAAGTCGGTGCCCAGATAGGCCGAGGCGGCCGCGAAGCACTGCGTGTTGGCGATCGTCTCGAAGTGGGTCTGACCGGGATAGTCGCCGGAGGTCGAATCGGTGATCAGGGTGAAGACCTCGGCGTCGTGCGCATCGGTGCACGGGTGGTGCTGGACGTCGGTAACGGTGCCGGTGGTAGCCGGCTGGTCGATGCAATCACCGACCTGCAGGTCGGTGACGTTGCCCGAGAGCTGGTTGCGCAACAGGAAGAAGGCAACGACCAGCACCGCGATCACGACGATTCCGATCAATGCACCCAGCCAGCGCGGTCTGCGCCGAGGCGGAGGCATGTACGGCATCGGCGTCTCGGGCGGCCCCATCGGTGGCTGCGTCGCCTCATATGGTGGCATCGGCGAGCCGGCCGGAGGCGGCGTCGATGGGCCAGCCGGCGGCTGTCCGGGCGGCATGGGCGAATAGCTCGGCGGTTGATCGGACACTCTTCCCTCTCCTCCAGACCGGCCATGGGCGGCCGGTCCGCGAACTATAGGGAGTCGAGCGAGGGTCGCGCCGGCTAGCGGTACCGACCGCGATGGTTGTCGTCGACGAGCTCGGCGATGTGCCGCATGATTTCCTCCGACGCTGCGTTCACCGCCGCGCGCCGCGGCTTGCCGGGGTCGAGCTCGAGCGTGAACGGGCGTCCGACACGGAGCGTGATCCGCGTACCCAGGCGCGGGAAACGTGCGCCGCGGCCCAGGAAGCGGTCCGTGCCGGAGACGCCTACCGGCAGGATTGGTACGCCCGACCGCGTCGCAAGCATGGCCACGCCCGGCTTCGCGTCGGCAAGCACGCCGTCGGCACTGCGCGTGCCCTCGGGAAAGATGCACATCACTTCGCCACGCTCAAGGATTCCGAGGGCGACGCGGTAGGCCTCGATGTCGCTGCCGCCGGCGCGCACCGGCGTCGCCCCAAGCGCGCGGATGACCGGCGCCACCGGCCACATGAACAACGACTGCTTGGCCAGGATGTGCATCTGGCGGCCGAGCGCCGGCGTCAGCCAGCCCGCGACGAGCGGCGGATCGGCATTCGACTGGTGGTTGGCGACGACGATCAGCGGCCCGTCATGCGGCAGGTCGGCGAGACCCTCGACGTGGACGCGCGCCATCGCCGAGAGGGTGGCGCGCGCGATCGCTGCGGCCAGGCGCAGCAGCAAGGGCAACTTGGACTTCCTGGCCGGACCGGTCACGGCGCAGCCGGTGCGCCGAGCTCGCGCTCGCGGGCACGGATGATGTCGACGACGGCAGTGATCGTCTGGTCGAGCGTGTTGCCCTCGGTCGTGACGACCTGCGCGCCAGGCGGTACCCGCAGCGGCGATGTCTCGCGCGTGCTGTCGATGCCGTCGCGCCGGCGCAGATCTGACTCAATGACCGACACGGCTGTGGCGTCGTCGAGCTGGCCGCGCTCGGCAGCGCGCCGCCGGGCGCGCTCACTCACCGACACGTCGAGATATATCTTGGGGTCGGCGTCGGGCAGCACCACGCTACCGATGTCGCGCCCGGCCATGATGATCCGGCCCGGCGCGGCCAGCGCCTGCTGGAGCGGCAGCAATTGCTCGCGCACCAGTGCGTGCTGCGAAACACGGCTCACCTCTCGGTCGACATCGGCCGTGTGCAGCTGGTCGCTGACCTCGACCGTGCCCACGCGCAGGTGAACATAGCGCTGGGCGGCGTCGGCGACGAGCTCGATCTGGGGTACCAGCGCGACGAGCCCATCGGCATCGTCCGGGTCGACGCCGCGTTGCAGCGCCAGCCAGGTGAGCCCGCGATACAGCACGCCGGTATCGCAGAAACGGTAGCCCAGGCGTGCCGCCGCGCCCGCACCGACGGTCGACTTGCCGCTGCCGCCGGGACCGTCCACGCTGACCACAAGACCGGCACGGCGTAGTTTGTGCGCGGCGCTAGTGTCGCCCGGCCGGATCACGAGCGCGTTGAGGCCGCGCCGCTCGGCCTGTGTCAGCGGCCGGACCTCGCCGAGCGTCATGCCATACAGACGCAGCGTGCCGAAACGAATGCGCACCAGTCGCTGCACCGGCGCACCGACAGTGGCGAACATGCGCCGCAACTGCCGCTTCATGCCCTGCTGCAGCGTCGCGCGCAACCAGGTCAGCCGTTGCGCGTCAGGGCCCAGCAACTGCACCAGCTGACGGGTGTCGGCGCTGGTCGCGTTGGCCAGGCGGACGATGTGTGCGCCGCCTTCCTCTAGGTCGATGCCGGCTTCGAGCGCCGACCGCTGTTGGTCGGTCAGCGATTGCGCGAGTCCCACCGCGTACTCGCGTTCGACGCCGTTGCTGGGGTGGAGCATGCGCTGCGCCCATGCGCCGTCATTGGTCAGCAGCAGCAGACCCTCCGACTCGCGGTCCAGCCTGCCGACCGGGTATAGGCGTGCGTCTTCCGGGCGCAGCGTCGCCGGCACCAGATCGAGGACCGTCCGCGCGGCATGACGATCGCCGACCGTGCTGGTGACACCGGCCGGCTTGGCCAGCACCAGGTACAGCGGCGCGGCCTGCTGTGCGATCGGCCGGCCGTCCACGCTGATCGCATCGCTCGCCGGATCGACCAGCTGGCCGACGCCGGCGACCAGCCCGTTGACCGTCACACGTCCTTCGACCACGAGTGCCTCCGACCGCCTCCGCGACGCAACGCCGGCGTCGGCCAGCGCTTTATGGATGCGGACCCGGTCACTCATCCAGGCGCAGCGCCGCCTCCGGCTCGAGCTGCGGCAGCTCGTCCAGCGAGGTCAGCCCGAAGCGCTCGAGGAAGTCGAGTCCGGTGCCGTACAGGATCGGCCGGCCGGGCGTGTCGGCTCGACCCTGCTCTACGACGAGGCGGCGGTGCAGCAGGCTGCGCAGGACGTAGTCGGAGTCGACGCCACGGATGCGCTCGACCACGCCGCGCGTGACCGGCTGGCGGTAGGCGACGATGGCCAGCGTCTCGAGCGCGGCCGGTGACAGTCGGACCGCATCCGCGCCGACGTAGCGGGCGATGAGCGCGCCGGCCTCCGGCGCCGTCACCAGCTGCACCTGCTCACCGGTCGACAGCAGGCGCAGGCCGCGCTCGTGCAGGCCGACTTCGAGATCGCCCAGCAGCCCGTCGACGGTGGCGCGATCGACGCCCGCCAAGGCACCGATCTCACGCCTGGTCAGCGGCCGTTCGGCGACGAACAGGAGGGCCTCAAGCTGGGTGACGGTCAGCGCGCCGGGAGCCTCGTCGGCCGGATCGCATCGCCATGACGGGTGCCGGATGCGCTGAGTCAGCCATCGGCGGAAACCGCTGGATTCGGATTCGGCCGGACATTGATCGGCCCCCATGGCTCGGCCTGGTCGATCAGGACCTCGCGACCCTTGGCCAGTTCGAGCAGCGCCAGGAACGTCACGGCGACCACGATCCGATCGGTGACGCCGCTCAGCAGTTCCTGCAGCACCACGGCCGGAGCGTGGCGCAGCGCGTCGCGGATCGCCGCCGCGCGTTCTTCGAGCGTGATCGTTCGTGCCACCACCGCGGCCGGCTCCGGCGCCGGCGGCACCAGCCTGAGCGAGGTGAGCAACGCGTCGGCGAGGCCATGCGCGTCGAGTACTTCGTGGTCGGCCGGCCGCGCTCCGGCGCGGCCGGCCGCCGTGGCCGCGTCAGCCTCACGATGGAACAGCGATATGTTCAGCGCAACCCGCGCACCCAGGACCAGTCCGGCGTCGCGGTAGAGCCGGTACTCGATCAGCCGGCGGCGCAGTTCTTCTTCGGGATCGCCTTCCGTGCCGGCCGGGGTCCCTGCTGCCGCGGCCGGCGGCCGCGGCAGCAGCGCACGCGACTTGATCAGGATCAATTGCGCGCACACAGCGACGAACGAACTGAGCATCGACAGCAGGCCGGTTTCGATGCGCGCGACGGCTTCGAGGTAGGCGCCCGCCAGATCACCCAGCCTGACCGTGAGCACGTCGAGCTGGCGCTGCTCGATGAGCGCCAGCAGCAGCGCCAGCGGGCCCTCGAAACCCTCCAGGCGCACGCGGGTCGCGTCTTCGGGTCGCTCGCGGCCGGTCACGTCGAACTCGACCGCTGCCACCGATGGCGCCATCAGTTGGCCTGGTCCGCCAGCAACAGCGCGGCGCCGAGCTCGTGATCGATGGGCTCGGACTGGTGCCTGATCAGGTCGGCCGCGCGCACCGAAACCCCCGCACGCAGGGCCATCCCGGCCGACGCCTCGGCGTGGTCGTCGAGCGTCGCGAACGCAGCCGCGAAAGTCGGCAGTCTGTGGGCAATGCGCCGGATGGGGCCGCCGTAGTGGTCGGCGAGCGACCAGGTGACGCGATGCCACACGTGGATGCGCCGCCCTTTGCCACAGTCGTGCAGCAGCCCGGCGATCAGCAGGTCGGGATCCGCGTGGCCGGCCGCGCGCAGGGCGGCAACGACGTCGAGCCCGTGGCGCCGGTCAGCCGGATGCATCTCATCGAACAGCGCCAATTCGGCCCGCGTCAGCCACGTCGTCAAGTGCTCGCGCTCGGAAGGTTTCACGCGTCCCAAGAAGTAGCGGCCGAAGCGCCGGACCTTGGCGGCCCACCAGGCAGAGATCAACCGAACAGCCCGGGTACCAGGAAGTTGATGATCGGGACGGCGAGGTTGCCGATCACCGTCGCTCCCGCGAAGAAGATCACCAGCAACAGCAGGAAGCCGTATTGCTCGTACTGCCGCAGCGTGTACGAGGTCCGGGCGTCGACCAGGCCGAGGAGCACGTGCCAGCCGTCCAGCGGCGGGATCGGCAGCAGGTTGAAGACCATCAGGAACACGTTGATGACCACGAAATACGCGGCGATATCGAACACGAACGTGCCCGCCTGGCTGGTCACGATCGAGCTGAACAGGTTGTCGTTCATCACGATCAACCTGATCGGGATGGCCACGATGGCGGCCATGATCAGGTTCGACAGCGGGCCGGACAGCGCGACAATCGCCTCGCCGCGGCGGCCGAAGCGCAGGTTGTACGGGTTGACCGGAGTTGGTTTGGCCCAGCCGATAAAGAACCCGCCCAAGATGGCGCTCAGCGCCAGCATGGTGCCGCCCAGTGGATCGAAATGGCGTGACCGGGTTGAGCGTCAGGCGACCCTGCCAGCGTGCCGTCGAGTCGCCCAGCTGCAAGGCGGTGAAGGCGTGGAAGAACTCGTGGACCGGAAAGGCGACGAGGATGAATATCGCGACGGCGGCGACCCGCTCGACGAGCTGCTGATCCACGACTACAGACGACCCAGCAACTCGGTCTTCTTCTGCTCGTACTCCTCGGCCGTGATCGCACCCTTGTCGCGCAGATCGGCCAGGCGCGCCAGCGTCTGGGTGACCTCGAGCGAGGCATCGGGCGCGGATGCCACTGGACTCGCGGCGTCCGGCGGTGCCATCGTCGTTGGAGGTGGCGGCGCAACCTGCGCGGCCGGCTGTTGCGCCATGACCGGCGACTGGACTGCGCCCGACTGGTCGGCGGCCTGCGCATCGGACGCGCGCAGCGGCGGCGTCGGCGGCCGGGTGGTACGCAGCTCCGTCTCGAGCGCGTGCTTCTGGTTGAGCATGGTCTTCTTGAATTCCTTGGGCCCGATGATCATGCGGTAGCGATCGACCGCTACTTCGGCCGCGGTCATGATCTCCAGGTCGCCATAGTTGAGTATCCGGCCCCACAGGCTCTGGTTGAGGATCGCGTCGTTGATCATCTCCAGCGAGCTATCGCCGGAGCGCTTGTTGAGTACGCCGGTCACCTTCAGCAGGCGCCGATTGGTGACGATGTAGTCCTGCGCCCACCAGTGCCAGAACGCCCACAGGAAGACGATCAGGCCGGCGAACAGAGCGACCAGCGCGGCCGCGCTGAGCAGATCACGGATGAGCCCGGCCTGGACGTTGAACCAGATGATCAGCCCGAGCAGGACGATGCCGATCAGCCACAGCAGCAACGCGACACGCGCCCGCATGAGCAGCGCCAGCCAGTGCTGCCGCGTCCGCAGGACGACGACCTCGCCTTCGCTCAGAAGACTATCCGCGTAACGCATCTCCCTCGTCCTTCCTCTAGGCGCGCGGGTGAGCCCGCGCATAGACCTGCCGGATCCGCTCGCCTGTCAAATGCGTATACAGCTGCGTTGTGGTGATGCTGGCGTGTCCCAGCAATTCCTGCACGACACGCAGGTCGGCGCCTCCTTCGAGCATGTGCGTGGCGAAGCTGTGTCGCAGAGTATGTGGCGTGACGTGACCGCTGATGCCGGTCTTGAGCGCCGCGCGGCGGATGATCCGCCACGCGGTCATCCGGCTCAGCCGATGACCGCGCCGGGTCACGAACACCGGCCCGCCGCGCGGCTGGAGCTGGGTCGCCTGGGCGAGATAGATCGGACGAATGCTGTCGACATACAGCTCGAGCGCGCCGAGCGCCACGTCACCCACCGGCAACCTGCGCTCGCGATCGCCCTTACCGATGACGCGCACCGTCCCCTCGACCAACGACAGGTCATCGAGATCGAGTCCGAGCGCCTCGCTGATGCGCAGGCCGCAGGCGTACAGCAGCTCGAGCAATGCCCGGTCGCGAATGCCGTCCGCCTGCGCAGGGTCGGGCGCCTCGAGCAGCGCCTCGACCTGGTGGACGTCGAGCGTATCGGGCAACTGGCGCGCGGCGCGCGGCAGGTCGAGCAGCCCGGCGATGTCGCGCTCGATGATCCCTTCGCCGTAGCAAAAGCGGTAGAAGGCGCGGATCGCTGCCGCCTTGCGCCGGTGGCTCGACGGTTTCAGCACACGCGGCGGCCGCGACAGCGACGCAAGATGGTCGCGCGCCGGCTGGGGGTCGCCGCGCCAATCGCCGTGCCCGCGCGCCACATGGGCAGCGAAGCGGCGCAGGTCCGTGCCGTAGGCGCTGATAGTGGCCGGCGACAGGCCGCGTTCGACGCGCAGATAGGCCAGGTACGCCTCGATGGATGCCTCCAGGCTTTCCGCATTGGCGCTGACGCCGACGCTCACGCGACGGCCTCACCAGCGCGCGCCCGCTCGAGCAGCGCGTCAGCGGCGGCCAGGCTGGCCGACTGACCGGCCGTACCGCCGAGCATCTGCGCCAATTCGTGGCGGCGCGCCTCGTCATCGAGCCGCTCGACGCTGGTCGTGGTGCGCGTCCCGTCGGACTGCTTCTCGATGCGCAGGTGGAGATCGGCGTAAGCGGCGATCTGCGGCAGGTGGGTGACGCACACCACCTGGTGGTCGCGCGCCAGCCGCCACAGCATCCGGCCGATCGGGTCGGCCGAGCGCCCGCCGATGCCGGCATCGACCTCGTCGAAGATGAGCGTCGGCGTCTGGTCGGCCCGTGCCAGAACGGTCTTGAGCGCGAGGGCGACCCGCGACAGTTCGCCGCCGGACGCGATGCGCGCCAGTTCGCGCGGCGGCTCGCCCTGGTTCGGTGCGAAGAGAAACTCGACGGTGTCCGCGCCGCTTTCGTCGAGCGCGGCCGGAGCGACCCTGATCTGCAGCGCGGCCGACGGGAAGCCCAGCTCGACCAGGTGCTCGGTCACCGCCGACCCGAGACGCTCCGCGGCTGACCGCCGCGCGGCGGTCAGCTCGGCGGCGCTCGACTCCGCCACGGCCAGCAGGCGCTCGGCGTCCGCCGCGCGACTGCGCCGCTCGTCGTCCAATCCGCGCAGCCGTTCAACCTCGGCCCGGGCACGCTCCCCGTACTCCAGCACGGCCGCCTCGGTCTCGCCGTACTTGCGCATCAGGCCGTACAGCACGCCCAGGCGGGTCTCGATGTGCGCCGAGTCGCCGACCGCCTCGTTCATCTGCTCCGTCCGGCGGCGGAGTTCGAGCGCGATGTCGGACGCCTCCGCTTCCAGGCCGCTCGCGCGTTCGGCCAGGCTGGTGGCTGTCGGATCGAGGCGCGCCAGCTCGGCCAGCGCGTGCGCCGCCGTCGCGATGCGATCGCGCGCCGTGCTCCCCTCTCCGGCCAGCTCGTCGTGCGCCTGATCGAGCAACGCGGCGATCTTCTGGGCATTGCCGACGCAGAGCCAGCTGCGCGCGCAGGTCGTCGCTCTCGCCGGCGCGCGGCGCGGCCGCTCTCGATTTCCTCCGCGGCGTGCTCGGCCAGCTCCAACCGGCGCTCCATTTCGGCCGGCTCGATGGCCAGCTCGCGCAGCGCCGCCTCGTTGGCGCGCAGGGCCTGCACGTCCTTCGCCACCTGCGCGCGCAGCGCTGCATGGCCGCCAAAGGCGTCGAGCACATCGCGCTGCCACGCGGCCGAGAGCAGCCGCTGCTGCTCATGCTGGCCGTGGACCTCGATCAGCGGCCCGACCACCGCCGCCAGCCGACCGGCCGTGACGGTCTCATCGTCGAGGCGGGCCAGGCTGCGCCCCTCGGCCGATACCTCGCGCACGCAGATCAGCGTCGCGTCGTCTGTCTCGAGGATCGCCTCGACGCGCGCGCCCGGTGCCCCGTGGCGAACCATCGACGAGTCGGCGCGCGCGCCCATTACCAGGCCCAGGGCATCGATCAGGAGCGATTTGCCGGCGCCGGTCTCGCCGGTGACAACCGTCAAGCCCGGCTCGAACACGACGCGTACGCGCTCGATCAGGGCAAGGTCGCGCACCGCCAGTTCGCGCAGCATCTACCCGGACCGCATCAGGTTGGTGGTCCCATCATCAGGCCGGCAGCAGCGCGGCCTTCTGACGCAGCAACTCCCAGAAAGGCAGCGCGCCGCGCGGCTCGATCAGCCGCAATGGACGGTCGAGGGCACGGATTTCCACCGAGTCGCCCGCCTCGACCGGATAGTCGTCGCGGCCGTCGATGCTCACGATCGCAGGCGGGCCGTCGACGATGCGCACGCACACGACGTGAGACGGGCCCACGACGACCGACCGGATCGACGACAGGTAGGCCGCGACCGGGGTCACGATCAGGTTGCGCGCAGTCGGATCGAGAATCGGCCCGCCGGCGCTGAACGAGTACGCCGTCGAGCCGGTCGGCGTGGCCACCACCACGCCATCGGCGACATACGAGGCGAGGTGCGAACCGTCGATCGACACGTCTAGGTGAAGCACGCGCGCCTCGGGCCCGCGCACGATGGCTGCGTCGTTGAGCGCCGCGAAGGCACCATGCGCCATCGGGCCAGACGGCGACGGGCTGTCGGAATGGGCGTGGCGCGAGACCTTGGCCTCGAGCATCATGCGCGCCTCGATGGCGTAGTCGCCGCGCAGCAGCTCGCCGAGCGTCTGCTCGAGAGCGTCGGGATCAACCTTGGACAGGAAGCCAACGCGCCCCGAGTTCACGCCGAGCACGGGGACGTCCACCTGCGCCAGCGCGCGCGCCGCACGCAGGAACGTGCCGTCGCCGCCGAGCACGACCAGGCAGTCGGTATTTTCCAGCTCGGCGAGCAGTCCGGGGGTGTCGCCCGACTCATGCGCCCAGCTTTCGCAGCCGGCCTCTGCGCACCAGGCAAGCGCACGCTCGCGCAGCTCGATCGCCGCGGGCTTGGTGGGATTGAAGGCGAAGCCGATGCGCTTCACGAGTTCGCACCCGCGCGGCACAGCTGGACGAGGAACTCGACGTTGCCGGCCGGGCCGCGCAGGGGCGATTGCATCTCGCCGGCCAGGCGCAGGCCGATCGACGCGGCATATCCGGCGACCTTGTCGACCGCCGCGCGGCGCACGGCCGGATCGCGCACAACGCCGCGCGGCGCGTCGGCGGGATCGGACTCGAACTGCGGCTTGACCAGGGCCACGATCTCGCCCGCGGGGGTGAGCGTCGCCCGTACGCCGCGCAGGACGCGCGTCAGCGAGATGAACGAGATGTCGATCACGGCGAGGTCAATCGGCTCCGGCAGCACGAGTCGATCATCCGCCTCCGGATCGAGTCGCGCAGCGTGCGTACGCTCGAGCGAAACCACGCGCGGGTCGGCGCGCAGCACGTCGGCCAGCTGTCCGCGCCCCACGTCGAGAGCATAGACGCGGGCCGCACCCCGCCGCAACAGAACATCGGTGAATCCGCCGGTCGAAGCACCGACGTCCAGGCATACCCGGCCGTCGACGGCGATGCCGAAGGCGTCGATCGCAGCGTCGAGCTTCTCGCCGCCACGCGACACGAAGCGTGGCCGCTCCGCCAGGGTCAGCCCGAGGTCCGGCGCCACCAGCTCGCCCGGCTTCCGGTCACGCCGCGCGCCATCTCCATCTCCGACCAGCAGCTGGCCGGCCAGCAGCAGGCGTGCGGCGGTGTCGCGGTCCGGAGCCAGCCCGCGCTCGACGACGAGGTCGTCGAGCCGTCGGCGGTGGGGTTTCGTGCCAACCATATGTTTGAAGTATCGGCCGCCCCGCGGCCGGCAGAAGTGGCGCTCGTTGCAGCGCGGTGATTGCGAGCTCGCGACCGGTCGCGCTGTTGTCTAGTTCAAGGCCTGCAGAGTCAGGGTGGCACGGTTCAGATCAGCGCCATCGACTACGAACAGTACGTCTCCGCTTGGATACAGATACGTCGTCCCGTCCTCATCGGTCAGCACCGTAACCAGCTTGCCGCCCAAACTCGCTGTGCCTGTCTGTGCGCCGCCATTGGCATCGCGCGACCAATAGTCAATCACCGCGTCAGTGAGCTTCGCGGCGTCACCGTTCGGTGCGCGGATGGCCGCAATCGATTCCAGGCCAGACGGCAAGTCAACCGAAGCCCTCGCTGAGCCAATCTGTGCCGGATCGATGCTCGCGGGAAGTAAGTCGATGAATTGCTGAGCGGAACTGGGATCACTCATGCACAGGCCGGCGATCAGCTGCGTCGAGCGCACCGGGCCGACTGCGCGGCCGGCGATCTCGTCGGGAAACCGCGATTTAAGGTAAGGGTCAAAGCTGACGCCGTCATCCAGGTACTGCGCACAGTAGATATCGATCGAACGAACAGGACGAGGCGTGGCCGCCGGGTCCGGCAGCGTGCTACCCGGCGAACCGTTGGAGGCAACCCCGAAGATTCGCCAGGCGTCGCTCGGCGTGCGCTGGATGACCTGGTGCTGGAGCATGAAGGAAACGAAGACATCGCGCCCGGCCGGAATGGTGACGCCTATACCAGTCGTCTTCATCTGCACCCCGAGCCACACCGTGGTGCGTTGCAGAGGGGGCGCCCAGCCGTCATCGATGATCGAGAAAGAAGTGATCCGCGTGCCACCACCGCATAGGAAGCTGTTCCACTGGGTCATGAAGGTCGGGACCGCGAGAGCGCTCGCAATGTCGCACTCGCCGGCTCGGAGCGCCGACAGATAGGCATCGAGCACAACTTCGGGGGCCGCGGAATCAGGCGGGATCGTGACAGCCGCCGAAGGACTTGGGGAGACGGACGGCAACGGGACGAGGGGCGATGAGCGTGACCCGATCCACGCAAAGGCGAGCGCCGCGCCGAGCACGAGCACGACGCCAAGCAGGATGACCGGTCGCAGCAATCCAGCTGTCCCGAGCTGTGCGCGGGTCATCGGCGGGAGAGCACGCGCCGGTGGGTCCGGCACCAGCTGCTCGATGCTCGCGAAGCGGCGGGCAAATCGGGCGAAGTCGATGTCGTCGCGGTTGTTCATCAGAGCAACTCCGGGTGTGAACGCAGCACTGTCAGGGCACGCGCGACGAGCGATCGGACGCCCGACTCGGAAAGCCCCATGACGGCGCCGATGTCGGCGTCGGTCAGGTCGCGTTGATAGCGCAGGACCAAGACCTCGCGCTGGCGCGCGGTCAGGACGCGGGCGAGTGCGTTGAACCACGCGCCGAACTCGCTGTCCGCGCCGGATGCGAATTCGGATCGCGCATTGCCAATGCGCGGAAGCAGTCGGGCCAGATGGCGCGCTCGGCGCCAACGATCGGTGGCGATGCGCCGGGCGGTCAGGAGGAGCCAGGCGACCGGGCGGTCGGGGACTTCACGCCACGACCGAAGCGCGCGCTCGAAGGTGTCCTCGGTGACCTCCTCCGCATCCTCGAGCGATCTGCGTCAGGCCAAGGACGTACCGGAAGACGTCTCGGTAGTGGTCCGCATAGAGAAGCTCGATCGCGGCTCGCTCAACGCGCGCCAGCGGCTGAATGGGCACGACAATAGTGTCGTTCTGCGCTGCTGGCTCATCCTGCGAGTGGGCTCTCGCCATAGTCACACCTCAACAACGAACGAGGTGCTCAGATTGTCCCGTCAGCGCGAGCCTTCGTGTCAGGCGGTGCGGGCGATTTCCTGTCCGGCTGTGTCGGCTGCATCGGTTGCCGGCTTGATGCCCAGCTCGGCGATCGCCTCGCGCACCTGGCCGGAGATGCCCGGCACGTCGAGCCGCAGCGTGCGGCGCAGGTCGCCGACCGCGCCGTGGTCGACGAACTGGTCGGGCGGCAGGCCGATCGCGCGCACCGGCACCGCGCGCAGGGCCTCGTCGGCCAGGCCCGCCTCCGCCAGCGCCTCGAGGACGGCCGATCCGAAGCCGCCGGTCGCCACGCTCTCCTCGAGCGTGACGACCAGCTTCTTGCCGCGCGCGTGGTCCAGGATCAGGTCGCGGTCGATGCGGCTTGGCGAAACGCGCGTTGACGACGGCGACCGACCAGCCCTCGGCCGCCAGCTGATCCGCGACCTCGAGGCCGCGCATGACGATCGGCCCGAAGCCGACGATCAGGATGTCCGACCCGTCGCGCAGCACCTCCGCCTGGCCGACCGGGATGGGCGTGGGCTCGACGTCGGGCAGGTCGAACCCCGGATCGCGCGGGTAGTGCAGCGCGAACGGATGCTCCTGCTCGAACGCGGTGTGCATCAGCCGGCGCAGCTCCTGCTCGTCCTTGGGCGAGGCGATGACCAGGTTGGGCAACTGGCGCTGCGCGGACAGCGTGAACATGCCCTGGTGGCTGGTGCCGTCCTCGCCGACAAGCCCCGCCCGGTCGACGCCGATGACCACCGGCTGATCGTTCTGGCAGACGTCGTGCACGAGTTGGTCGAAGGCGCGCTGCAGGAAGGTCGAGTAGATCGCCACGAACGGCCGGCAGCCGCCGATCGCCAGTCCGGTGGCAAGCGTGATGGCGTGCTGTTCGGCGATGCCCACGTCGTACATCCGGTCGGGGAACGCGGCCTGGAACTTGGCCAGCCCGGTGCCGGTGGGCATGCCCGCCGTGATGGCGACGATGCGCGGATCGGCATCGAGCCAGCGCGATCAGTTCGCGCGACATGACGCTCGTGTAGCTGGGCGGCTTGGAGCGTGCCGCGACGGCCTGGGCCATCGACGGCGTGGCGTCACCGTCGCCGTTCGCGATGGCACTCGGCGACGGCGCTCCGCTGATGCCGCCGGGCACGACCGTCATCGGCGGCAGGGCGGCGCCGTGGAAGCCGACCTTGTCGGCGACGGCCGGCTGATAGCCGCGGCCCTTCTGGGTGCGCACGTGGACGATGACCGGGCCGTCCATGTCGCGCAGCGCGCGGCTGAGCACGTACCGCAGCCGGCGCAGGCTGTGGCCGGGCACCGGGCCGGCGTAGACGATGCCCAGATCCTCGAACAGCTGGCCGGGCTGGGCGAAGTTGACGACCGACTTGCGGAAACGGCGCGACCATTCGAGCACGGTCGGCCCGACCATCGGCATCTGCTCGACGGCCTCGTCGTACACGCGCCGAGAACCGCGCCAGGTGCGCGACAGCTTGATCCGGCTCAGGTAGTGGCTGAGCGCGCCGACGGTCGGCGAGATGCTCATCTCGTTGTCGTTGAGCACGATCAACAGGCGCGTCTGGCGGTGGCCGATGTCGTTGAGCGCCTCAAAGCGCCATGCCCGACATCAGCGCGGCGTCGCCGACCACGACCACGATGCGCTCGTTCGAGCCGCGCTGGTCGCGGGCCATGGCCAGGCCCTCGGCGATCGACAGGCCGGTCCCGGCGTGGCCGCCATCGAAAACGTCGTGCGCGCTCTCGCTGCGACGCGGGAAGCCGCCCACGCCGCCCAGCTGGCGCAGCGTGCCGAACTCGATCCAGGCGGCCGGTCAGCAGCTTGTGCGCGTAGGCCTGGTGGCCGGTGTCCCAGACGATCTTGTCGGTCGGGCTGTCGAGCAGCCGGTGCAGCGCCACGGTGAGCTCGACCACGCCCAGCGAGCTGCCCAGGTGGCCGCCTGTCTTGGCCACGGTCTGGATGATCGTGCCGCGGATGTCGCTGCACAGTTCGTGTAGCTGAACCTCGCTGAGGTTCTTCAGATCGCGCGGGTCAGTGATCTGGTCCAGGACGGCCACTTGGTCTCCAGCTAGGTTGGTGGTCGCAATGCGGACGAACGCAGCGGGATCGATGTGTTGCGCCGGTAGTTGCGCCGGCCGCCGATTCTACGACTGCCCGCGGCCATTACCGCCGACGATGCCTTATGCAGGGCTGCCCTCTTCGCCGTCGGCGACCGGCAGGTCGGTCGCGCGGACGTGGCCGCCGGCCGACTCGACCAGGCGCTGGAAGCGCAGCTCGGCGCGGTCGATGACCCCCTCGCAGCGCTCCTGGAGCAGCACGCCCAGCTCGAACAGGGCCATCGACTCCTCGAGTGGCAGGTTGCCCGCCTCGAGCCGTTCGACGACGGCACGCAGCTCGGCCAGCGCCTTGTCGTACGGCAGTGCCGCGATGCGCTGGCGCTCTGCGTCGCCCGTGCTGGTGGCGTTGGCCGTCGGCTCGGTCATGCCGATGAGTCTCGCACCGACTCGACCCGCGCGCCCAGCTCGCCCCGCTGCAGGCGCACGCTGATCGGGTCGCCTTGCCTCGACCCGGCGCGGGTCGCGCAGCACCCGGCCGTCCGGGCCACGCACGATCGAGTAGCCGCGCTCGAGCGTCGCGTACGGGCTGAGCGCCGCCAGCGCCGCGGACTGCCGGCCGAGCTCGGCTCGTCCGAGGCCGATCCGGCCGGCAAGCAGCGCCGGCAGCCGCTCGGCGGCGCGGCCGGTCTCGCGGCGATCGAGCTCGAGACGGCGGGCGACGACGCGCGCGGCGCGGTCGAACAGCAGCCCGACCCGCTCGCGCTCGCCGGCCAACAGCGCATCGGGCCGGAACGACTCGAGCGCGCGCCTTTCGTTGTTGAGTGCCTGGCGGCGGTCGGTCGTCAAGCGTCCCGCGGCCGCGCGCAGGCGGCCACCGTAGGCGTCTACCCGGGCCAGTTCGTCGGTGCGCGCGGGCACCACCAGTTCGGCCGCCACCGACGGCGTCGCGGCGCGGACATCGGCCGCAAACTCGGCCAGCGTCACGTCCGTTTCGTGCCCGACGCCGACCACGATCGGGCACGGATGCGCTGCCACGGCACGTACCACCGCCTCCTCGTTGAACGGCCACAGGTCCTCGAGCGAACCGCCACCGCGGGCGAGGATGACCACGTCCGCGGCGCGCCCTGTCTGCTCGTCGGTCCAGCGTGCGACACGGTGCAGCGCGGCCACGATGGTCCGGCCGGCGCCCTCGCCCTGCACCTGGCAGGCCGACACGACGACGCGCGCCAGCGGCCAGCGGCGCGCCAGCACGCGACGGATGTCGTGCAGTACGGCACCGTTGAGGCTGGTCACGACTCCGATGTTGAGCGGGAATGGCGGCAGCGGACGCTTGCGCTTGGAGTCGAACAGCCCCTCTGCCGCCAGCCTGGCCTTGAGCGCCTCGAACTGCAGCGCCAGGTCACCGAAGCCCGACGGCTGGAGCGACTTGACGTACAGCTGGTACGTGCCCTGTGGCTCGAACACGTCGATGCTGCCCTGGGCGATCAGCCGCAGCCCGGTTCGTGCCTCGAACGGCATCATCAACCGGTCGTCGCGGAAGATGACGCACTTGAGCTGCGCGCGCTCGTCCTTGAGCGTGAAGTAGCAGTGGCCGGCGGCACTGATACTGACCTGGCCGACCTCGCCCTCGACCCATACGTCGCGCAGCCTGGGGGCAGAGCGCAGTGTTCCCTTGACCAGGCCGGTCAGCTCGCCGACGGTCAGGATCGGCAGCTTGGCCGCGTCGCCCGGCACCGGCAGCGGAGCAACCGGCGGCGTGAGCGGCTCCCTCATCCTCCTACCCTAGCGCGGCGGCCTCGCGGTGGCCTCGCCGCGACCCAGGAGTCGCTCAGACCTGGCGGCCGACACCACTTTTCAGATGACTTGAACGGATTCGGCCCGCAGTGCGCTCAGAGCGCCCTCGACGGCCGTCCAGACGGGCAATCTTTCGAGTCAATTGAAAGCTGCGTGGTTTGGGCGGGCGAGCACTGCCCGTTGATCGGCCCGCGCGCGCGTCGACGGCGAGCGACGTTCAAATCACTTGAAATCGGGCGGCGCCGGGTCGCCGGGACCAGGCGTATCGCTGACTCGCCCGAGGGGCTAGACGCGCGTCTGGTACTCGCCCGTGCGCGTGTCGACGCGGATCGTGTCGCCGGCACTGACGAACAGCGGCACCTGCACGACCAGTCCGGTCGAGGTGGTGGCCGGCTTGCGCGCGCCGCTCTGCGTGTCGCCGGCAAAACCAGGCTCGGTCTCGACGACCTCCAGGTCGACGGTCACGGGCAGCTCCACGCCGATCGTCTCGCCCTCATGCGACGTCCGACTGAGGGTCATGCCGTCGATCAGGTAGTGCGCCGCGTCGCCCAGCTGTTCGGCCGTCATCGAGAACTGCTCGTACGACTCGCTGTCCATGAAGTTGTACAGGTCACCATCGCCGTACAGGTACTGGACCTGGCGCGTGTCGAGGTAGGCGCGCGGCCACTTCTCACCGGCCTGGAAGCTGCGCTCGACGGTCTGCCCGCGCTTGATGTGGCGCAACTTGATACGCACCTGGGCCGAGCCGCGGCCCATCTTGATGTGGTGGTAGTCGAGGATCTGCCAGAGCTCGCCGTCGAGCTCGATGACGACGCCCTTGCGGCAGTTCTCCGGTCGAAATCACGGCCCAATCCTAGCCGACGACCGTGACCTCTCGCGGGAACGACGTCAGCCGATCGATACGACCGGCGTCGGCATCGAACAGCACCAGGTCCTCGATGCGCACGCCGGTCACGTCGTCGATATAGATGCCCGGCTCGACCGAGAAGACGGTCGGTGACGGCAGCGGCGTCTCCGCCGCGCGCGACCCCAGGCTGGGCAGCTCGTGCGTGGCCAGTCCGATGCCGTGCCCCAGGCCGTGCCCGAAATGCTGCTCGTGGCCGGCCTCGCGGATGACATCGCGCGCGACCTTGTCGATCTCACGCCCGTTCGGCCGACGGCCCTCGGCGAGGGCATGCGCCAGCGCGTCGATGGCCGACTGCTGGGCGTGCGCGACGATGCGGTAGATCTCGAGGTCGGCGGCGGTCGGCTCGCCGACGAACAGCGTGCGCGTCATGTCCGATCGGTAGCCGTAGACCTGCGCCCCGAAGTCGAACAGCAACACCTCGCCGGCGCGGACCTTGCGTGGGCCGGGCGAGCCGTGCGGCAATGCGGCGCGCGGCCCGGACAGGCAGGCGACCTCGAAGGCGAGGGCCTCCGCGCCGTTGGTGCGCATCTCCCATTCGAGCTGCAGCGCCAGCTCTGCTTCGCTCACGCCGGGCCTGATCGACGGCAGCAGCCGCTGCAGCGCGCCATCCGCGACGGCGCACGCCGACGCGATGCGCTCGATCTCGGACGGCTCCTTGACCTGGCGCTGGCTCTCGACCCAGCCCTCGGCGGCCACCAGCTCGACATCGGGCGCCGCCTCGGCCAGCAGTTGCCACATGGCGTGGCTGACGAAGCCCGACTCGACCGCCAGGCGGCGCACAGTTCCGACCGACGCGAGCAACTCCACCCAGCGCGAATAGATGTCCTGGTAGACGCGTTCGATGCGCGCATCGGAGCACTGCTCGGCCGCCTGGGCGGTGTAGCGCGAGTCGGCCAGAACGACCAGATCCGTCGCCGATACGAGGAACTGGCCCGAATTGCCGGCCACCTTCTCCTCGCCGTCGGCCAGCTCGAGGCCGGTCAGGTAGCGCGTGTTCTCACGGCGGACGCCGAAGTACGCGTCGACGTCCTCGCGCGCCAGCCGCTCACGCAGGGCGGCCACCCGCGCCGGGCGCGCGAGCCGGTCGGCGGCACGCCAGCGTTCTATGTCTGACTGGGTCGGCTTACTGATGACGGTATCGATCAAAGCGCTCATGGTGTTGCCTCTGCTGATGGACTGGGAGATGAGGGTGAGCCGCCGCCCCGATAGAGGCGGACGTTGGCCTGGTGCTCGGCGTAGGTGCGGGCGAAGGCATGCGTATGGCTGCCATCGTTCTTGGCCACGAAGTAGAGATAACCCTCGCTCGTGTCCGGGCTGAGCGCCGCCTCCAGCGACGCCAGGCTGGGCGTGCAGATGGGCGTCGGCGGCAGCCCGCGCGAGTGATAGACCTGGTACCCGAACAGGTCTGCCGGCACCTGGAAGCGCGTCGGCGAGCCCATATCGTTCAGCGTCCAGAACGCGTAGCTGGGCCAGCTGGTAACCGGCAGGTCACGCAGTTGGAGCGTGTCCTTGACGTAGATGACGACCGGGTCGGCGCCAAGCAGCGGCGGCCCGCCCTTGCCGTCGAGCCGGTTCTGGTAGACACCGGCGATCAGTGGCCGCTCGAAGTCGACGGCCGCCTCGCGCTCGACGATGCTGGCCAGGATGACCGTCTGGTAGAAGTCCAGGCCGCCCGTCTGGGCCTGGTCGATGAGCGCGTACTCGGGTCCGTCCTGCCAGCGCTGGAGGAGCGTGTCGAGCATTGTCGCCGCGTCGATGTTGGGATCGACGTCGAAAACGCCGGCCCCCAGGAAGCCCTCCACGCTGGCGCCCGCGGGAACGACGCTCAGCCAGGAGAACTTCGCGCGCAGCGAAGCGGGTGGATTGCTGGCGAGGTCATAAAACTGCTGCCCGTCGAAGTTGGGCAGCGGCAGCGTCTCGAGGTAGGCGTCGATCTGCTCGAAGCGCAGGCCGTCGCGCAGCACGACGGTGACCGACGTGCTGGTCGGATTCTGGACGGGGCCTTCGAGTGCCGCGGCAACCTGGCGCGGCGTCATGGTCCGGTTCAGCACGTGCGTGCCGGCCAGCAGCCGGTCGAAGCCGTTGTCGGTGGCGAGGACGTAGCCGAAGGCGAGTCGGTCGGTGACCAGGTCGCGCTCGACCAGTTGGTCGATGATTTCGCCGCTGCTCATGCCCGACGTTATGACGAAGTTGACCGGCGTGGGATCGGTGCCGGCCGGTTTGTCGGGCCGTCCGTCCATCACCTGCCCCACCGCATCGGCGACGAACGACACGCGCATGAGGTCGGGGTTCGACTCGGCCAGCGTGCGCAGCGTGGCACCGGTCAGCGGCGGCAGTACCACGACGCCCGCCAGCAACGCGATCGCCAGCACGGCCAGCGTGATCAGCCAGCGTCGTCCACCGCGGCGCGGCGCGCGCGGCCGGAATCCCCCGCCGCGCGCGTCATAGACCGCCACTCCGGTTGCCTTGCCCGTGCCGTCACCGCCACCGGTGGCCGCGCTCATCGGCGCGCGTCCAGTTCGGCCTGGGCGATGAGCGCGGCCGCCTCACGATCGATGCGCGCCCGCCGTGAGGCGCGCGCGGCAGCGGACGGCGGGCCGCCCGACGAACCCCTCGGCGCGCGGCCCAAGCTGCGCCTCGGCCGCGACGCTCGTCAGCCGTTCGTCACGCCAGCACACCGGACGATCGAGCGCCGGCAGAACCGCGTCCGCCCAAGCCCTGGTGCGGGCGACCTGTTCGCCACTGCGGCCGTCGGCGTGGAGCGGCAGGCCGACGACGATCTCGTCGATGCGCTGCTCGGCGATGAGCGTCGCGAGGCTGCGCGTGTCGGCATCCGGCGATCGCCGCTGCAACGTCGCGAGTGGCTGGACGCCGCCCGTCGAACTGTCCCCCACCGCGACGCCGATACGCCGCTCGCCCACGTCGAGCGCCAGCAGGCGGGTCATGGGTTGAAACTCGGCGGCACGACCGCCAGGCTGATGCGGGCAGCCTGATCGGGCAGGTGATCGACGAAATCGGGCCACATCACGATGTCGGCCGAACCATAAGGAGCAAGCGCCTGGCGCGCCTCGGCGACGGACTTGCCGCGCACGGCCTGGACCAATTGCGCCGCGCTGGGAGCCGCGTACACCGTTACCGAAGCCGTTACCTGAAAGACGATTGTCTGACCGACCACGCTGCCCGGACCGTGGGTGACGGTCATCGAGTTGCTGACCACCTGCTGGTCGCTGCTCAACGACGACTGCAGGCGGCTCGCGCCCAGGTCGTCGACCTGCGCCTCGTTGACGGCCACGATGGTGAGGCTGGCAGCCAGCGACAGGTCGAACGTCTCGGCGGCCGACCCAACGACGTCGGCCGCCGCCGGGTCCGGCAGCGCATCGCCGACAGTCGCCGTGGCGGGATAGGCAGTCAGGCCGCGCGGCACGTTGGCCGGTATGGCGGCTGCGGCCGCCGCGGCGGCGGGCAAGCGCGCGGTCAGCGCCGCGAGCGCGGCGTCGTAGTCGTCCTGCGCGACGACGGTCTGTTCGCTGCGCTGGCCGCCGGTGGTCGGGTCGGTATTGCTCACGGTCACCAGTTGCGCCGCCAACTCAGGGGGGAGCTTGGTGATCGCGCCGGCGGGCACGTTACCGTGCGGCCCGGCGACTGACGCCTTGATGTGGACGTCGATCGTGCCCGCAGTACCTGTCGAGAAATCCGCGAGCGGAATGATCGTCGCGTCGGTCGTCGTGAACTCGATGCCGTCCACCGTGCTCACCACGGTGCCACGCGCAACGGGCACCTGGTTAAGCGTGTTGGTGCTGCTGAAAGTGACCGTGCCATGCGCGCTGGTCAGGTTCACCTCGGCGCCCGTCGCCGCGAAACTGTCGCTCACCGAGATAGGCAAGGTCAGCCGCTGGGCACCGACGACCCGGGCGTCGGGATCGGCCACCGCGACGTTCGGGTCGGCCGTCACCGTGTATGTCGGCAGCGTCACCTGGGCGGCCGTTGGATGCACCGTGATCGTGGCCGTAGGCAGCAGCACATAAGCGCCGTAGCCCACGCCGATCACCAACACCACGATCAGCGCCAGGACCAGCAGCGGCAGTAGCGCCGGCCGGCTGGCGCGCCGCCGCCGGCGCGCGGCCGGTGCCGGCAGCACACCGCTGTCGCCGAATTCGGTTGGAGCAGCCCCCTGGCCGGCGCCTGGTCCGGCGGCGTGGCCCGCGGCCACGGCCGACGGCACGCGCAGCACGGCGGTATCGCCGCCGGGTTTGCCCAGCCGCTCGGCCAGGCGGCGGTCCTGGTCGCGGAACGTGGCCAGGGCGGCCTGGGCGGCGCCGATCGAGTCGTAGGCGGGCAGCCCGGCCGATATCGCCAGGGCGCGCACGCCCGGCTCGTCACTGACCGCGGCGACGTTCAGCCGGCGCTCAGCCGCCTCGCGCACGAGCAGCCGGAAATTGATGCGGCTGGTGGCAATGCGCGAGCCGGGCGGGATGACCAGCAACGCCTCGCCGTCGGCGATTGCGCGCAGGCGCTTGATGGCGCCGGTGATCTCATCATCGACCTCCAGGTAGCAGACGGTCACCGAGCCACCTCCGTCACCGCCGTCGACTCACGCTTTCATTTGGCGCAGCACCTGGTGCAGCGCACCGTCGAGCGGCTGCTCGGGTGCGCTCATCTCGAGCGCCTGGTGAGCCAGCGCCAGCGGCGGCACGTCCTGCTCGTCGACCAGCAGCCCGGTCTCGTCGTGCAGTTGCGCCACCTCGGCTACCGAGATCGCGTCGACCTGCGGCGGCCGGGCGAAGGCCACCTGCCGCGCGAAGCCCGGATCGCGCAGCGCGGCCGCGATCTGGGGCAGCCGCGCGCCGCCACCGCACAGGTAGATGCGGCCCGGCAACATGCCCGACTTGGCAAACTCCTCGAGCACCAGCTCGACGCCGGCCGCCCAGACTGCGACGTCCTCGCCGATGATCTGCTCGACCTCGGCCTGGTCGTCGACCGGCACCCCTTTGGCGAAGTCGACCTTGATGTCCTCGGCCCGGCCGAAGGGCAGCTCCAACCGGTCGGCGAGCGACTTGGTGAACGCGCGGCCGCCCAGGGCGAACATGCGCGTACCCTCGATGCCGCCGGGCCGCACCAGCGCCACGTCGGTGGTGCCACCGCCGACGTCGATGAACAGGCCGCCCGATTGCTGCACCTGCGTGTCGTCCATGCAGCGCGCCACGGCGTACGGCTCGGCGACGATGGCCACGAGGTCCAGATCGAGCATGCTCGCCACCGTCTGCAGCGCGCCCAGGTGGATCAGCGGCGCGAACGCGTTGAAGATGCTGATGCGCACGTGGCGGCCCTGGAAGCCGACTGGGTTGGTCACCGCGTAGCCGTCGATCGTGGCACCGGTCGCTGCCGCGTGAACCAAACGGATGTCGACATTGGGCAGGCCCGTCTCCCAGGTGATCGTCCGTTCTGCCTCGCGAATGGCATCGTGCTCGACCGCCTCGATCAGTGTCTCCAGCTCGCGGCCGCTGATTGGCTGATCGGGCCGACGCCGCTCCTGGCTGACGCTGGTGGTGAACCCCTTGACCAGCTCGCCGGCGATGCCGATGACGACCTGGCTCGAGCGGAAGCCGGCCATCTCCTCCGCTTCCTGGAGCGCCACCTGGCAGTTGTCGACGACGGCCGAGATGTCGGCCACGGTGCCCGACTGCATGTGCGCCAGACCCTGCCGCCTGCGCCCGACGCCGCGCACGATGCCCTTGCCCGTTTCATCAATCTCGAACACGAGCGCCTTGGCGAACTCGGTGCCCACGTCGAGCGCCGTGCAGGCGGCAAGTCGGTCGGTCTCCGGCATCGGCAGGAAGCGGCGCCAGAAGGCCATCGGCGTCAGTCCGGTCGCGCGCTGTCGCCGCCGCGGCCGTCGTTCTTGAGGGCGGCCTCCAGCGCGGCGCGGATCGCGGCCAGCGCATCAGGCAGGCCATCACGCCGCTGGCCACGCGCCTGCGCCATCTCCGGCCGGCCGCCGCCGCGGCCGTCGATCTGCGGCGCCCCGCTGTTGACCAGGGCGCCGGCGGACACACCGCGCGCAACAAGGTCGTCGCTGACGGTCACGAACAGCTGCGGCTCGTCCGCCTCGAGGCCAAGCGCGATCACGCCGTCGCCTCAGTTCGGCGCGCAGCGCGCGCGCGAAGCTCTGCAGCTCCTTCATCGACTCGAACTCGCTCGAATGCGCCGACGAAACGGCGTGCCATCCACCGACTGCGCGCTGCGCGCCAGATCGGGTCGGTCCTGACGCGCTCATGCGCCGGCACGCAGCCGTGCTCGAGCTCACGGTTGCGCTCCTGGAGCTCGCGCACCCGATCAGGCAGCGCCTCGCCGTCGCGCGCGCCGGCCTCGTCGGCCGCGCGGTCGAGCAGCGCCAGGCGCGCGTCGACGATAGGCATCCGCAGCCTCGCCGGTGAGCGCCTCGATGCGGCGCATGCCGCTGCCAATCGATCGCTCGCCGGTGATGACGAAGTTGCCGATCTGGCCGGTGGCGCGAGCAGTGCGTGCCACCGCACAGCTCTCGGCTGTAGCCGTCGACGAACATGACTCGCACCGTCTCGCCGTACTTCTCGTCGAAGAACGCGTCGGCGCCTGCGGCGATCGCCTCGGCCATGCTCATGAGCTTGCGGCGTGACCGTCTCGTTGTCGCGCACCACGCGCCGCACCTCGGCCTCGATCGGCGCGTTTCTCGTCGTCGGTCAGTGGCCGGTCGAGCGGGAAGTCGAAGCGCAGGTAGTCGGGCGTGACCAGCGAGCCCGCCTGGCGCGCCGGACTCGCCCGATCGTTGTTGCGCAGCGCGCGATGCAGCAGGTGCGTCGCCTGTGTGGTTGCGCATCGTGCCGCGCCCGGCGTTCGTGCGTCCACCTCGGCGCGCAGCTGCCGCCCGACCTTCGATCGGCCGTGCAGCTTGCCGCGGTGGACGATCAGCCCGGGCACGGGTCGCTGCGTGTCCTCGACCGTGAACGCGACGCTGCCGTCGGCGGAGTCGCAATACACCCTGGTCGCCGACCTGCCCGCCGCCCTCCGCGTAGAACGGGCGTCTGGTCGAGCACGATCTCGGCCTCGGCTCCGGCCGGCACGCGCAGCTCCGCCTCCGCCACCGCCTCAACTCGCTCGTACTCGATCGCCGTCGCGCAGGATGGCCGCGCACCCGCCCGGTCGAAGACGTCGTCTCGTAGCCCAGGAACCTGGTCGCCCCGGCCTGCGCCACGACCTGGTCGTAGCAGCGCCTGCATCTCGGCGTGGCGAGTCAATTCGGCCTTCCGCCCGCCGCGGCTCCGCTGCGCGCTGCTCGGCCAGTGCCTCTTCGAAACCGGCACGGTCGACGCGCACGCCGTATTCGGCGGCCAGCTCGACCGGTCAGGTCGATCGGGAAGCCATATGTGTCGTGCAGTCGGAAGGCGACATCGCCGGGCAGCACCGGCGCGTCGGCGCGGCAGGTCCTCCGCCGCGCCGCCCGACCATCCGTTCGGCCGACGTGAGCGGGAATGAGCGCCTCCTCGAAGTGGATCGATGCCGGCATCGAGCGTGCGCTGGAACTGCCGCTCCTCGGCGGCGATGACGCTAGACGATTTCGGCGCGGCGCTCGTCGAGGTACGGGTATGCGCCATTCATCGTCTCGACGACGACCGCACGACAGCTCGGCCAGGAACGGTTCGTGCCGCCCAAGCAGCCGGCCATGGCGCACGGCGCGGCGCAGGATCCGGCGGATGACGTACCCGCGGCCTTCGTTTGATGGCCGCACGCCGTCCGCGGCGAGGAACGTCAGCGCGCGGACGTGGTCGGCGATGACCTGGTAGCTGAAGCGCTCCGCCTCGAACGTCTCCGGATCGTGGCCGAGCAGGCCGCGCATCCATTCGTGGATGGGCGTGAACAGGTCGGTGTCGTAGTTGGTCGGCAACGCCCTGCAGCACGCTCGCGAGGCGCTCCAGGCCCATGCCCGTGTCGACGCTCTTGAACGGCAATGGCGGTGCGCGGCCCGCTCGGCTGGCTGGTCGAACTCCATGAACACGAGGTTCCAGATCTCCAGCCAGCGCGGACAGTTCTCGGAGTGGTCGGGCACGCAGTGCGGGCCCTCGCTGAAGGTGCGCGCCGCGGTCGAAGTGGATCTCGCTGCACGGGCCGCACGGCCCGTGTCCGCCATGCGCCAGAAGTTGTGGTCGTCGCCCTTGTCGACGTCGCCCCAGCGCGCCATGCGCTCCTGGCGGCATGCCGATCTCGTCGCGCCAGATGCTCCATGCCTCGTCGTCGTTGTAGGTCGTGGCGCGCCGAGCGTTCGAAGGGGATGCTCGTAGACCTGCGTCAGCAGCTCGACCGCCCAGCGATCGCCTCGCGCTTGAAGTAGTCGCCGAAGCTCCAGTTGCCGAGCATCTCGAAGAACGTGTGGTGGCGGGTGGTCCGCCCGACCTCCTCGAAGTCGTTGTGCTTGCCAGCTACGCGCAGGCAGCGCTGGACGTCAACGGCGCGCGTGTACGAGCGCTTGCTCGACGCCCGGTCAACACGTCCTTGAAATGGACCATGCCGGAGTTGGCGAAGAGCAGCGTCTGGATCGCCGGCAGGCATCAAGGCCGGCACTGGGCACGACGGCGTGGCCGCGGTCGGCGAAGAAATCGACGAAGCGTTGGCGGATCTCGGCGGCGGGCATTGACGGGATCGGCGCGCCGTCCTACGCCCCGCCTCGCGGAGGGTGCGTTCGGGCATGGGCTAACTCTAGCGAAAGCCGGCGCCGCCCTCTCCGTGAGCCTGCGGCGGACTGGCAGGCAGCGCTGCCAGCCGCCGCCTGGTCGCCGCCTACTGGCGCCCGCGCCGCTCCTCGACGCTGCGCCGCAACCGGTCGGCGCCGCGCGCCAGGCCCTGCCCGGCAGCGCTGACACCGCGCCGCGCGCGTTCCACGGCCGCTGCCGGCCCGCGCACCATGTCCTCGGCTGCTTCCACCGTTGCGCGCAGGGAACTGACCGTCGCATCCGCCTCGTCGAGCAGCGCGTCAACGCGTTCCACGCGGGGCGGCAACTCGCTGGCCAATCGCGCCAGCTGCGCCGATGCGGTGCGCAGGTCGCGTAGGGCGGCCGGCAGGTCGCCCTCGACCACCTCGATGACCCGCCGCGCTGCGTCGGCGGTGGCGCGCGCGTCGCGCGACAGGCGCACCAGCGCGACAGCGCCGACCAGCACCGACATCACGATGATCAGCAGCGCAACGATGCCAACGGCGCACGAAGACGACGTTGACCTGATCGGCAGTCATCAGTCGCGCGCCGGCGAGAGCATGCTCGCCGCAACTATCAGCACGATGCCCAGCCAGGCCAGGAGCGACGCCCAGACCACGCCGAAGTCACCGATGGCGAGCGGGTCGCCCAGCCGCGAGCCGACCTGCTGTCCCGCGAAGGCGCCCAGCACGGCGGCGGTGACGATGAACGGGAAGCGCAGCCCGGCCGAACCGCGGATGGTCAGGTACAGGCCGCTGTGGAACAGGCCGACGATGACTGCGAGCAGGACGGCCGGCGCTACCACTGGCACAGGTGACCTCAGTTGACGGCCGCGGCCAGATCGGCCCGCGGTCGCGCTGCGCTGATACGGCCGCCGCCGACCACCTCGTCGCCGCGGTAGAACACCGCCGCCTGGCCGGGCGCCGGCGCCCATGCTTCGCGCTCGAGATGCACTTGCCACTGACGCCCACCCGGGCCGCTGATTTCGCTTACGGTGCCAGGAACGAGCTCGGCGCGATGGCGGATGCGTACCTGTACCGCGAAGCTGGCATCGGCCGGCGGCCGGCCGGCCACGAATGACACCTGCTCGACGGTGAAGTCGCGCCGGTACAGATCCTCACGCCGCGCCAGCACGACCACGTTGGATGCGGCGTCGATCTCGCGCACGTAGCGCGGTTCGCCAAGCGCCACGCCCAGTCCCTGCCGCTGGCCGACGGTGTACGCCGCCGCCCCGCGATGCGTGCCCAACAGTTGGCCGTCGTCGTCGAGCAGCGGCCCGGGCTGCTCGGTCCAGCCCGCACGCGTCGCCAGCGCAGTGCGGTAGTCGCCGCCCGGCACGAAGCAGATCTCCTGGCTCTCGGGCTTGTCGGCGGTGGCCAGACCGTGCTCGACGGGCGACGTCGCGCACCTGCGTCTTGGTCAGCTCGCCGAGCGGGAAGCGCACGTGAGCGAGCTGGTCCTGGCGCAGGCCGTACAGGAAGTAGCTCTGGTCCTTGTTGGCATCTAGACCGGCCAGCAGGCGGTAGCGCCGGCCGCCCGGCAAGTCGGCGTCTTCGTGCGCGTCGACCCGCGCGTAGTGGCCGGTGGCGACCGCGTCGCACTCGTACTGGCGCAGCGCCCGGCCGAGCAGCGCCCCGAACTTGACGTAGCTGTTGCAGTCGACACACGGACTCGGCGTGCGCCCGTCGAGATACGCGTCCAGGAACGGCTGCAGCACGCCGGCGTCGAACTCGCGCTCGAGGTTGAGCACGTAGAACGGAATGCCCAGCTGGCCGGCGACCCGGCGAGCGTCGTCGGCGGCGTCGAGCGAGCAGCAGCTCTTCTTGAACTCGCTGTACGTGTCGGCGACGTCGTGCAGCCGCAGCCACACGCCGACCACCTCGACGCCCGACTCGGCCAGCAGCGCCGCCGCGACCGACGAGTCCACGCCGCCGGACATCGCCACGAGCACCCGCTCGCCCTCGCCTTGATCCGCCCATCGACGCGCCGACCTGCTCGCCGAGCGGGTCGGCGGCGACCAGCGACCGCGCCCGCGCGGACGCGCGCGATGGCCGGCGGGATGAGCGCGGCGGCCGCCTCGATCTCCTCGTCGGTTGTCGGCCGGCCCGAGCGTCAGGCGCAACGAGCCGCGCGCCTCCTCGTCGGGATAGCCCAGCGCGGTGAGCACGTGCGAAGGCTCGGTCGAGCCGGTCGTGCACGCCGACCCGGTCGAGGCAGCGATGCCCTCCAGGTCGAGCGCGAGCACGATCGCCTCGCCTTCCGCGTCGCGCACGATGACCGACAGGTGCCCCGGGCAGCCGCTTGCGCGGGTGGCCGGTCAGCTCGACGCCGGGCAGTTCGAGGAGCGCGTCGCGCAGCCGGTCGCGCTGGCGCGCGAGGCGCGGCGCAACCTCCGCACGCTCGGCGCAGGCGAGGTCGTAGGCGACGGCCATGCCGACGGCCCCGGCGACATCCTCCGTGCCGGCGCGGCGATAGCGCTCCTGCGTGCCGCCGTGCAGCTGCGGCAGCAGGATCGTGCCGTGGCGGATGTACAGCGCGCCGGCCCCCTTGGGCCCCTCGAACTTGTGGGCCGCGATCGACAGCAGCTCGACGTCCAGCTCGGCCATGTCGATGGCCAGGTACGGCGCCGCCTGCACCGCATCGAGGTGGATGACCACGCCCTTGTGCGTGCGGACGCGGCGAATGACGTCGGTCAGCGGCTGGATGGTGCCGACCTCGTTGTTGGCCATCGCCAGCGACACGAGGATCGTCCGGTCGTTGATCGCCGCGTCGAGCTGCTCGGGATCGACGCGGCCGTAACGATCGACCGGCAGCACGACCAGCTCGAAACCGAACTTCTCCAGGTGGCGCAGCGAGTGCAGCACGGCGTGGTGCTCGACCGCGGTGGTGACGAGGCGGTTGCCGCGCGCCTTGCCGGCCCATGCCGCGCCCTTCAGGGCGAGGTTGATCGCCTCGGTGCCGCCGCTGGTGAAGACGATCTCGCGCGCTTCGGCGTTGAGCGCTGCGGCCGAGCGGTCGCGCGCCTCGTCGAGCGCGGCGCGCGCGCGGCGGCCGAACGAGTGCACCGACGAGGCGTTGCCGAAGTCGTCGGTGAGCAGCGGCAGCATGGCCTCGAGCGCCTCGCGCCGCAGCGGCGTGGTCGCGGCATAGTCGAGGTACGTGGGCATCCGGCCGATTTTACGCGGCCGCCCTGCGCCGACGCAGAGGGTTCCGGCGGCCGTCAGGCTGCGGTCAGGCTGCGGAGGCGAGTTGTCGGCCGAACCAGGACCAGGCCGGGCGCCGGTCGATCGGATGCGTCTCCGCCGTTGTCTCTTGCCGGCGCGCCGGCGCTGCCCCAAGGCCGGTCACGGTCCTCCTCCTGTACGCCGCGGATCTGCTCCCGGCCCGTCCAGCGGCCAAAGCCGATCACGAGCGAAGCGACGCCGCGGTCGCTCAGGGTCAGGCCGGCTCGTCGGGCGAGCCACAGCATCAGCGCTACCAGCACGGCAAGCTCGAAAGTGTCCATGGATCAACCTTCGCGCGCACGCCTATCTTCGAGTCCGGTCGAATTCTATGTCCCACCCACCAGCCCGGCCGAACAGGCAGGTCAGCCGTTGACCGACTCTCCGGCATGGCGCTCCTCGTACTGCCGGCCGGCCGCGCGCCGGCGGTCGTGCACGCTCAGGCTGCGCTTGCGCAGGCGCAGGTCGTGCGGCGTGACCTCGACCAGCTCGTCGGCGGCGATGAACTCGATCGCCTGCTCGAGCGTCAGCGGCGGCGGCGGCGTCAGGCGCAACGCCTCGTCGTGCGAGTGCGTGCGGATGTTGGTCAGCTTCTTCTCCTTGGTCGGATTGACGTCCATGTCGCTCGGCGCGCGCGTTCTCGCCGACGACCATGCCCTCGTAGACCTGCACGCCGCTGCCGATGAACAGCGCCGAGCGCTCCTGCAGGTTGAACAGCGCGTAGGCGTTCGATTCGCCAGAGCGGTCGCTGACCAGCACGCCGCTCGTGCGGTGCGTCACCTCGCCCGCCCACGGGCCATAACCCTCACCGATCTGGTGCAGCAGCGCCGTGCCGCGCGTCTCCGTCAGCAGCTGGCCGCGGTAGCCGACCAGGCCGCGCGCGGGGATGACGAACTCCATGCGCACCCGGCCGTCGGCATCGGTCGACATCAGCTCCATCCGTGCCTTCCGCTCGGCCAGCGACTGGCTTACCGGGCCGATGAACTCGGGCGGCATGTCGATGGTGATGCGCTCGTACGGCTCGTGTGTCTCGCCGCCGACCTCGTGCAGCAGCACCTCCGGCCGCGAGACCTGCAGCTCGAAGCCTTCGCGGCGCATCTGCTCGATCAGCACGGCCAGTTGCAGCTCACCGCGGCCGCGCACCTCGAAGGTGTCGGGTGATGCCGTGGGCAACACCTCGATCGACACGTTGCCCAGCACTTCTCGTTCGAGCCGGTCCTTGATCTGGCGGCTGGTCACGAACTTGCCGTCGCGACCGGCCAGCGGCGAGGTGTTCACGCCGAAGGTCATGGAGAGCGTCGGCTCGTCCACGTCAAGCCGGGCCAGCGGACGCGGATCGCGCGGATCGGTGATCGTGTCGCCGATGGTCACGTCTGGGATGCCGGCGACCGCGACGATCTCGCCCGGACCGGCCTCGGCGATATCGACGCGCTCGATGCCCTTGCAGTTGTCAGGCTGGTGACCGTGCCGGTGAGCGTGGTCGTTCGGCCCGGATCGACGGCACCGTCGGTCGCGGCGTCGTCGCGCACGACGCGATCCGTTGGCCGGTGCGGATATTGCCGTTCCAGATGCGCCCGACCGCCATGCGCCCGACGTAGTCGTTGGCCGACAGGTTGGTGACCAGCAACTGCAGCGGGTGGTCGGGCGTGTACATCGGCGGCGGAGTGGTCGACCAGCGCATCGAGCAGTGGGCGCAGGTCGGTTCCCGGCCGGCCCGGTCGGCCGTCGCCGTACCCGGCCTTGGCATTGGTGTAGAGGACCGGGAAGTCGAGCTGCGCGGCGCTCGCGCCAAGGTCGATGAACAGCTCGTAGATCGCGTCGAGGACCTCCGCCGGGCGCGCATCGCCACGGTCGATCTTGTTGACCGCGACGACGACGGGCAGGCCGCGCGCAAGCGCCTTTGCAGGACATAGCGCGTCTGGGGCAGTGGCCCTTCTGCCGCATCGACCAGCAGCAGGATCGCGTCGACCATCAGCAGCGTGCGCTCCACCTCGCCACCGAAGTCGGCATGGCCGGGCGTGTCGACGATGTTCAGCCGGATGATGTCTCGTCGCCGTCGTGGTACTCGACCGTGGTCTGCTTGGCCAGGATCGTGATGCCCTTCTCGCGCTCGAGATCGCCCGAGTCCAGGACCCGGTCGATGACGCTCCTCGTTGGCGCGGAAGACGCCGGTCTGGCGCAGCATCGCGTCGACGAGCGTCGTCTTGCCGTGGTCGACATGGGCGACGATGGCCAGGTTGCGCAGGTCGTTGCGCAGCGTCGGCGGCTAGTCATTCGGCTGGAGGGCAGGCGACGCGCGCGGTGGTACTCATGGGGAGGCCCAATTGTCGCACGCCCGGCCCTGGCGGCTTTCGCGCGCTGAGGTAGTCGCTACGCCGCGGCATATCGCTACGGACCGGCTGATCGCCACATGCGGGCGTTCGCTACGATCCGCGAATGACCGTCGCCGCCGTCGATCCTCTTCGCCGCGGCCCTGAAGGCGCGCTCGCCGATGCCGCCGGCCGGAGCGCTGCCCGGCGCTGTGTCGAGAACGCATGGGCCGGCGGCGCCACGCCGGTCGTCGTCGTCTGCGCCGATCCCGAGGGCACGGTGGCGGCCTCGCTGGCCGGCTCGCCCGCCGTGTTGGCCGAGCCCGCGCCAGCGGAACGCGGCCCGGTCGGCCCAGATCGTGCGCGGCATGCAGGTCGCGCAGCAGCACGTGACCGAAACCCACGCCTGCCTGGTCTGGCCGGGACGCCTGGCCTGGGTCGATGCAGAAACGGTGACGACGCTGATCGAGGCGCACGGCGCGAGCCGCGCGTCGATCCTGCGCCCGCGCTACGCCGAGGAGGTGGGCTGGCCGGCGCTGCTGCCGATCGGCTCTCGGGCGCGCTTGCCGACGTTGCCGCCGACCTGATGCCCGACGACATCGTCGAAGCCCTGCTGGCGCCGGCGTGCCGAGCTCGCGCCGATCGACACCGGCGACCCGGGCGTGACGCACGACATCTCCTTCGCGCTCGACCAGCTGCCCGATTACAAGGCCCGCCCGAGCCGGTTGCCGGGCCCGCCCCCGAATGGGGCGCAGCAGCAGCCGACACCCCCGACGACGCCCCGCTCGAGGGACCTGCGCTGGCGCCTTTGCCCCCCGGCCAGCCGATAGGCAGGCGAGTCCGCCTGCCAGGCTCCCAACAACCGCGCTTCGCACCGATTGGACGTGATCGGTCCAGCGTTCCGCTCACCCTGCCTGTACGGACCTCCGGATACCGACATTTCGTGCGGTTTCCGTCCACCTGGTGCAAAACACCCATGGTTGCCGCGCACGAGCGCGAAATGCTGGACCAGATGCGTCCATGTGGGGCGAATTGCGACGAGCCACGTGACGAGCTCGTCGCGGGTTGGCTAGAAATAGCCCTTTTCAGTCACCTCGCGGATCCACTTGGCTCGCTGCCGGTTTCCGGACCTTCTCCGTCTCGAGCGGCCACCGCGCCGTCCGGGGCGACCAGTTCAGCGCGACCCAGATACTCGCGGGCGGAGAACCCGTCCGGCCACAAGATCGTGTCCGAGCCGCCCCACGGCTCGAAACTGAACGAAACGGTGTGCTCGATGCGGTCCCACTGCATGACGACCGGGCCAACCGGCCCGCTCGCGGGACAGCCCACCACGCCGCCTGGTGGAGGACCTTGCGTTGGAAGCGGGAGTGCTCTGGCCCCGGACGGAAGCGGATAAGTCGTCGTGCTGGGGCGAGCACAGGTCCGGCACAAGCGACAACAGCAGGGCCCGGCAGCCGAGCCAGCTCCCTTCTGGACATGCGCGTCACCTGCTTCTCTCCGAATGACGAAACGCGAGGCGTTCTCGCGCCGAACGAGTCAAGTTTGGCGAGCCATGCCCAGTCGTCAAGAGGCGTTCGTCTAGGACCGACCTCACGCACTCCGTGTGACTGAACGACAAATGAGTGGCAGATAAGTGGACTCCACCACAATCCCCGCATGCACAGGGACGACGAACGTCTGGCCGAGCTCGTGCGTGCCATTCGCCGTGAGCTCGGCCAGACCCAGGTCCAACTGGCGGTCAGTGCCGGCATCCCGCTGAACGACGTCAAGCGGATCGAGGCGGGTGTTGCGGGATCGGTGAGGTTGGCCAGGATTCGGAAGGCGTTTGAGGCCGTGGATGGTCGGCTATACCTGTCGCCGTGGTGGCGCGGCGCGGCCGCGGATCGCCTGCTGGACGAGCGCCACGCGGAACTCGTCGAGCGCCTCGTGGCGCTGCTGCGGGAACGGGGTTGGATCGTCGAAGTCGAGGTCTCGTTCAACGAATGGGGCGAGCGCGGATCGATCGATGTCCTCGCGTGGCACCCGGTCAGGCGCGCTGTGCCGTGTGCGAGGCGAAGACCGCGTTCGGCTCGATTGTGGAGACGATCCGAATTCTCGATGTGAAGGTGCGCGTCGCGCCTTGCTCATCGAGCGGCGCTGGGCTGGCGACCTGTCGTGGTCGGCCTCTTCTCGTCGTGCCCGGAAGCAGCACGATCAGGCGGACGATCGCACATCACGCGGCGACGATGGCAAGCAAGTTCCGGCGCGCAGTCTTGAGGTTCGCGCCTGGCTGCGGGAGCCTTCAATCGACCTCAGCGCGATCTACTTCCTGTCAGATGGACGGCACACGACCAGCGTTCCCGACTGAAGATGCTTCAGCCGGCCCGGGTTGCGCCATTCGGCGCGGATTCGGTCCAAACGGCGCGAAATTGCCCCTACCTGGCGTCGAAATGGCGACCCGGACCGGAACGTTCGACGTAATACGCCCAGCTGGCGTGAAACGGCGGCCCAAGCGGGCGGCGAGAGCTACGCGCCGGACGTGGGCTCCTGCGTGGCGCGGGGAGTGAGCTGCAGTCCCAGCTCGGCCAGCTGAGCGGGCTCGACGGGTGAGGGCGCGCCGAGCATCAGGTCGGAGCCGGTGCCCGTCTTGGGGAACGCCTGCACCTCGCGGATGTTCTCCTGGTTGGTCAGCAGCGCGATCCAACGGTCGATGCCCAGCGCGATGCCGCCGTGTGGCGGCGCGCCGTACTCGAACGCGTCGAGCATCGCCCCGAACTTCGCCCGCTGCGCCTCGATCGAGTGGCCCTGCAGCAGGAATGAGCGCTGCAGCAGGTCGTGGCGGTGGATGCGGATCGAGCCGCCGCCCAGTTCCCAGCCGTTGAGCGCCAGGTCGTGCTGCAGCGCGCGGGCGCGGCCGGCCGGGTCTTCGGGCGACAGGTGGGCGAGGTCGCCGTCGACCGTCGTCAACAGTGGCTCGTCGGCCGGCTCGACGCCACTGAACGGGTTGTGCGTCGCGTCCCACCGGTGATTCTCCTCGTCCCACTGATACATCGGGAAGCCGTGGATCCAGACATAGGAGAGTTCGTTGGTATCGGTCACCAGGCCCAGCCGCGCGGCGAGTTCGACGCGCAGCGCGCCGAGCGCTTCCTGGCAGTGGATGTCGCGATCGGCCACGATCAGCACGAGGTCGTCCGGTGACGCCCCGGCCGCCTCCACGATCTGCTCCGCGCGGCCCTCGCCCAGGAACTTGAGCACCGGCGAATGAACGGAGCCGTCCGCCGTGACGGCCAGGTGGACCAGGCCCTTGGCACCGGCCTTCTTGGCACGCGCGGTCAGGTCGTCGATCTGGGAGCGGCTGGCACCGGCATAGCCGGGCACGGTCATGCCGAACACGCGACCGCCGGCCGCAAGCGCGGAATCGAAGACGGAGAAGCCACTCCCCTCCACCACCGCCGCCAGGTCGTGCAACTCCATCGCGAAGCGCACGTCGGGCTTGTCCGAGCCGAAGCGGTCGATCGCCTCGCGGTAGGTGAAGCGCGGAAACGGGCTGGTCCGCAGCGGACGGTCGGGGACCACTTCGCGCGACACTTCGCCGACCACCTTTTCCACGAAGGACATGACGTCCTCCTGGCTGACGAAGGACATCTCGATGTCGAGCTGGGTGAACTCCGGTCCGCGGTCGGCCCGGGCGTCCTCGTCACGCATGCAGTGGGCGATCTGGTAGTAGCGGTCGAAGCCGGCGACCATCAGCAGTTGCTTGAGCTGCTGCGGCGACTGTGGCAGCGCGTAGATGTTGCCCGGCTGGAGGCGCGAGGGGACGATGAAGTCGCGCGCGCCCTCTGGCGTCGACTTGATCAGGATGGGCGTCTCCACCTCGACGAAGCCGTTGCGGTGGTGGACCTCCGAGAGCGCCTTGAGCAGCTTCGAGCGCAGCACCAGGCGCTGACTGATGGCTTCGCGGCGGAGGTCCAGGTAGCGGTAGCGCAGGCGCAGTGTCTCGTCCGTGTCCTCCGGCTCATTGATCGGAAACGGCGGCGTCTTCGCGGCGGACAACACCTCAACGGACGACGCTCGCACCTCGATCTCGCCGGTCGCCAGCTTGGCGTTTTCGATGCCGGTCAGGCGCTTGGCAACCACGCCCTTGACGCGCAGGACGTACTCGTTGCGCACGTCCGCGGCGGCACTGTGGGCGGCGGGCGATTCGGCCGCGTCAATGACGACCTGGGTGATGCCGTGGCGGTCGCGCAGGTCGATGAAGACCAACTGGCCCAGGTCGCGCCGCCGGTTGACCCAGCCGGCGAGCGACACCTCGGCGTCGACATCGGCCGCGCGCAGCTCGCCGCACGTGTTGGTGCGGTACGCGGTGGCCAGGTCGGGGGTTCCTTCAGCGATCATGGCCCGTATCGTAGCGATCGGGTCACGCGATCCCCTCAGCCGAGGCGGGCACTCATTCCGACACCAACTGCGCCCCTCGGGCGGAGGATCGGAGCGTGGTGCGGATGTACGCCGCGCGCAGGGCGTTGGCCAGGGCCAGGATGCGCCCGCCGAACGGATCGACCAGCCGCTGCCAGGCTCCGACGTAGTGCACCTCGCGGCCGCCGAAACCGGCCTTGAAGTGTGCTATGCCCGCGTGCGGGATGCCGAACATGTCGTACTCGGCAAAGCCTCGCTCGCGAGCGATGCGGATCGATTCCCACTTGAGCAGGTAGTTGGCCCGCGCGGCGTTGCCGGCCGGCGTCGACCCCCCGTACACCTCGGCCAAGCGGCTGCCGCACGAGAGGAGCATCAGCACAGCGGCTGGCTGGCCGTCGGACGACTGCGCGATGAGCAGCCGGGCCATGCCGCGCGGGGCGAGCGCGCGCCAGAGCACCAGAAAGCTCTCCGCGCTGCGTGACGAGACCCCGGCACGGCGGTAGGCATCGGCGTAGATGGCATAGAAGTCGCTCAGCCGGTCCTCGCCGGCCTCGACGACCTGGAGCCCGGCCCGCCGCGCCTTGTTGACGTACTGCCGCCACTTTGGACGTAGATCGGCCCACAGCTCGTCGGGCGATCGCCGGAGATCAATGATCCGCGTGGCCTCCGGCTGAATATGCGTGGTGCGCCGCCAGCCGAGCGAGAGCAGCTCGCTCTCCATGCCGTGGGCGGTCTCCGCCTCAGGCTCGAAGACGAGGTAGGCGACGCCAGCTGCCCGCGCGGCCCTGGCCAGCGCCTCCGTCAACGGCGCGAGGCTATCCCTTGTGAGCTCCGCGCCGACCGGGCCGCGGCCGATGTACGCCACGCTCCAGGGCAGGCGCCCAGCGCGGCGGATGAGCATCTGCGAACCGAGCGGTCGACCGTCGACGGTCAACGCCACCCTGCGCGGCGACCAGCCGTTGGCGCGTTTGACTTCGGCCCACGCGCTGGTCTGAAGGTAGCTTCCGCCGGGGCTGGCCGCCACGAACGCGTCCCACGCGACATCGTCGGTTTCGAGTACGTGTCCCTCGCGCGGGTCCCTCAACGCCGCCTGGGTCGACAAGTCGAGCGCGGTCCGCCCGTCCTGGACGGTCACCTATTGGTCGCCGTGGTGGTGGGCAGCAGCCGCTCGCTGCAGCTTGCCGGTCAAGTCGCTCACGTTAGTCAGCCGCTGTGTGCCTGCCTCCAGGTCGCGCAGCTGAACCTGGCCGGCATCGAGCTCATCGCCGATGACCACGGCAAAGTGGGCGCGCAGGCGCGCTGCGCCCTCGAGCTGGCGGGCCAGCCGGTGATGGCCCAGGTCGGCTTGTGCCGCCACGCCGGCCCCACGCAGCTGCGTGGCCAGCGACAGGCGAGCCACTGTAGCCTGCGGATCTGCCCCGACCACGACGACCAGCGGACCCGCCGCCGTTGGCCCGGGAACGCCATCGCTGCGGACCGCGGCGGCGATGCGGTCGATGCCCAGCCCGAAGCCGATGCCTGGCGTCGGCCGCGCCCCGAACAGCTCGAGCAGGCCGTCATACCTGCCGCCGCCGCCGAGCGCGGATTGCTGGCCCTGGGCACCCGCCTGGTAGAACTCGAACGCGGTGCGCGTGTAGTAGTCGAGCCCGCGCACCAACCGCGGCGCCAGGACATAAGGCACGCCAAGCGCGTCGAGGTGGTCCAGCACGGCCGCGAAATGCGTCTGACAGGCGGCGCACAGGTGGTCGCCGATGAGTGGCGCGTCGGCCACGATCGGTTCCAGGCGCGGGTCCTTGGAATCGAGCAGGCGCAGCGGATTGGTCCGCAGCCGGCCGCGCTCGGTCGCGGGCAGCACGTCCTCGAAGCGCTCGAGATAACCCGTCAGTGCGGCGCTGTAGGCCGGCCGGCACTCACCGTCGCCGATCGAGTTGATGTGCAGCTGGAGCTCACCGACACCGGCGCGGCTCATGAAGCGGTAGGCCAGCTCGACGATCTCAGCGTCAATGGCCGGACCGGCGTCGCCGATCGCCTCCACGTTCCACTGCCAGAACTGCCGGTAGCGGCCGGCCTGCGGCCGGTCGTAGCGGAACATCGCGCCGAACGTCGTCAGCCGAACCGGCTGCGGCAGGGTATGCATGGCGTTCTGGACGTAGGCCCGCGCGACGCCCGCGGTCGCTTCGGGTCGCAATGCCCAACGGTCCTCGGCGGAGCCTGGGCTGCGCAGCCGGAAGAGCTCCTTTTCGACGATGTCAGTCGCCTCGCCGATGCCGCGCTCGAACACGCCGCTGTCCTCGAACAGCGGCGTCTCGATCGGCTGGAAGCCGTACAGCTCGGCCAGCTCGCGGGCGATCCCCTCCAGGCGCCGCCAGGCGGTCATGTCGGCCGGCAGCAGGTCGCGTGTGCCGCGTGGCGCCTGGAACTTGGGCATGTCACGGAGTGTACCGATCAGCGTGCACAATCCGGGGGTGACTCGACTAGCCCCGGAGCATCGGCTGCTAGTCGTGCCCTGGGCGCGCCGGCTAGGCCACCACCTTCTCGTGCCCCACTGGCTGGCCATCACCATCGGCCGCTGGGTCTTTGCCTGGCGGCCGCTCAACGAGGCCGAGCTGGCGCATGAGCTGACCCACGTCGAGCAGTGGCAGCGCTTCGGGCTGACCTACGTCCCACGCTATCTCCGCGCGTCGTGGCGGGCACGACGCGCCGGCGGCGACAGCTACCGGGACAACGCCTTCGAGCGGGCCGCGCAGTCGGCGGCCGAGGTGGTCGCGCGCCGCTCCGGCTAGCTCAGTCACGCTGGACGGTGTGGACGTCCTTGACCTGCTCGATGCGCGACAGCACGCGCGCCAGTTGCGCCACCGACGAGACCTGCAACGTGGCCAGGAAGGTCGCCGTGTGATCGGGGTTGGTGTGCACATTGGCGGCCAGGATGTTGACCTTGTTCTCGGCCACCACGTTGGTTATCTCGGACAGTAACCCGGGCCGGTCATAGGCCTCGACGCGGATGGCGATCGGGTAGGTCTGCTGGTAGCCGCCCTCCCACTCGACGTCGATCAGCCGGCCAACCTCGCGCTCGTTGATGATCGTCGGGCAGGTGGGCAGGTGGACGGTGACACCGCGGCCGCGCGTGATGTAGCCGACGATCGGGTCGCCCGGGATCGGGTGGCAGCAGCGCGCGAAGCGGATCATGAGGTCGCCCACACCCTTGACCCGCACGCCGCCCTCGGCGCGCGCCGGCATCGGCGGGGCGGTCTGCGGTAGCACCTGCTCGTTGGCGTCGTCGACCACGTCGAGTCGAGACACGACCTGTTGCGCCGACACGGCGCCGTAGCCCACGGCGGCGAAGAAGTCTTCGACCGACGGGTAGCGATACAGCTCGGCCATCTCGCTGATCCGATCCGGGCCGAGCTTCTCGAGCGAGGAGCGCGCCAGGCGGCGCAGCTCGCGCTGGAGTGACTCTCTGCCGTGGACGATGTTCTCGTCGCGCTCCTGGCGCTTGAACCACTGGCGGATCTTTTCGCGCGCGTGGGTGGTCTGGACGACCTTCAGCCAGTCGCGCGATGGGCCGTGGGCGGCCTTGGTGGTGACGATCTCGACGATGTCGCCGTTCTTGAGCTTGTAGTCGAGCGGCACCAGTCGGTTGTTGACCTTCGCGCCGATGCACGAGTGGCCGACGTCGGTATGGATGCGGTAGGCGAAGTCGAGCGGCGTGGAACCGGCGGGCAGATCCTTGACATCGCCGCGTGGCGTGAAGACGAAGACCTGGTCCTGGAACAGGTCGATCTTGAGGCCCTCGACGAACTCGGTCGCGTCGGCCACGTCGCGCTGCCAATCCATCAACTGGCGCACCCAGGCGAGCTTGGCGTCGTAGTCCTTGTCGACCCTGCCGCCTTCCTTGTAGCGCCAGTGCGCGGCGATGCCCATCTCGCTCACCCGGTGCATCGGATGAGTGCGAATCTGGACCTCGAGCGGCTTGCCGTCGAGCGCCGCCACCGCCGTGTGGAGGCTCTGGTAGCCGTTCGCCTTGGGTACCGCGATGTAGTCGTCGAACTGGCCGGGGATTGGCCGCCACATCGAATGCACGACGCCCAGCGCGGCGTAGCAGTCGGCCACTTCATCGACCAGCACGCGCAGTGCATGCACGTCGTAGATCTCGTCGAACGCAGCCCCCTTGCGTTGCATCTTTTTCCAGATGCTGCTGATGTGCTTGGGCCGGCCCGACAGCTCGGCATGAATGCCTGACTTCTGGAGCGCGTCGCCCAACACGACCTGGGCACGCTTGACGTACGCCTCGCGCGCCCGGCGCTGCGTCTCGAGTTGCTCCGCCAGGCGGTGGTAGGCGTCCGGTTCGAGCACCTTGAACGAAAGGTCCTCGAGCTCCCACTTGATCTGCCAGATACCCAGCCGCTCGGCCAGCGGCACGTAGATCTCGGCCGTCTGGCGGGCAATGCGCTGCTGCTTCTCGGGCGACAAAGCGCCGATGGTGCGCATGTTGTGCAGCCGATCGGCCAGCTTGATGAGCACGACGCGGATGTCCTCCGCCATCGCCAGCAGCATCTTGCGGATGTTCTCGGCCTGCTGTTCCTCGTGGCTCCGCGCGCCGAACTTGGACAGCTTGGTGACGCCGTCGACCAGCCGCGCCACGTCGGGTCCGAAACGCTCCTCGATGTCGGTCAGCGAGTAGTCGGTGTCCTCCGGTATGTCGTGCATCAGCGCCGCCTGGATCGCCTCAGGATCAAGGCCCAGTTCGGCCAGGATGCGCGCCACGGTCAGTGGGTGGCTGACGTACGGCTCACCGCTCTCGCGGCGCTGCGCGCCGTGCGCCTCGACCGCGAACAGCCATGCGCGCCTGATCGCGGGCAGGTCGGCAGTCGGGTAGTGCGCCAGCAGCTCGTCCTCGAGGCGCCGCTCGGCGGCGTTGAGCGCCCGCCGGCTGATAGCCGAATGACAGCGCGCGACCGGGCCGCTCGCGGCTCGCGGCGACGGCGACGCGCGATCGCGACGGAGTCAGCGGTTCGATGGACATCCTCAACTGAGTGTACCGTCGGTCCTCATGACCAGGCCGACGCTGCCCTTGCCGGGCATCCTGCTGGCGATCGTGCTGACGGCGTGCTCCGCGCCCGCCATCCCAACGCCCACGCCGACCCCGACTGCGGCGCCCACGAGCACCGCGGCAGCCACGCCTACGCCATCTGCGCCGAGTCCCACGCCGAGCGCGGCGGTCACGTCTACGCCGACCATGCCGGCGACGCCCAGTCCGAGTTCGCCCGCTACAGCCAGCCCGAGCGCGATGCCCAGCGGCACTCCGGATGCGAGCGCCGCGCCGGGCATTCCGCTCGCCGTTGTCCTCGGCAACTCGCTCAGTGACGTTCTCGAGCAGCAACGCGCGGCATACGGCATCCCAGGTTCATCGGCGACGATCATCTTTCCCGACGGGAGCACGTGGAGCGACGCCAGTGGAATGGCGCAGTTTGACCCGCCGCAAGCAGCCACCCCGGACACGCTCTACAGCGTCGGCTCGATAACCAAGACGTTCATCACGGCAGCCATCATGCAGCTGGCCCAGGACGGCAGCCTGTCGATCGACGATCCGCTGGCGAACTGGCTGCCCGACTTCCCCAACGCGGCCCAGATCACACTGCGTGAGCTGCTCGGCCACACCAGCGGCGTGTACGACTTCTTCGAAAACCCCCAGTACAACCAGCTGGTCATCCACCAGCCGGGCCACGCGTGGACGCCGCAGGAGACGATCGACACCTTCGTGCGCGGTCCGTATTTCCCGCCCGGCACCGGCTATCACTACAGCAACACCGGCTTCCTGCTGCTGGGCATGGTCATCGAGCAGGTGACCGGCATGAAGCTGGGGGCCGTACTCAATCAACGGTTGTTCGCGCCGGTCGGGCTCGACAACACCTACTTCCAGGGCACCAACCCGCCCCCGGCCGGCGCCGCGCGCGGCCATTCGGTGACGGTTACCGGCCAGGACATCTCCGACGGCACCGACTACCGCCCGACACTCTCCGAGGCGACCATCGCCTGGGCCGCCGGGGCGATCGTGAGCGACGCGCCCGACCTGGCCACGTGGGCTCGAACCCTGTACGGCGGGCACCTGCTCGACGCCTCGTCACTGGCACAGATGGAGGATTACAACTACGCGCCGCGCAGCGACCAAGGCTACGGGCTGGGCACGCGCACGCGCGTCTTCGACGACGAGCGCATGTTCGGCCACACCGGCACGTTGCGCGGCTACTACGACGCGATGTGGTACTACCCCGACTCGGACCTGACAGTGGTCGTGCTCAACAACTTGGGTCGCGTCGACCCCAATCCGCTCGCCGACGCGCTGGCCGCCGTGGCGTTGCCGGCAGCGAATGACTACCTGGGTCGCTGATCCGCGGCGCGGAAGCCCATGTCGGCCAGCGTGTCGCGCGCGATCTGCGCCTCGTTCCACGGCACGCGGCCGGCAGCGGTCATGATCCGATCGACGTGACCCATGCCGGCGAGCAGCACCACGTCGCCGGGCCGGGCCAGCTCGAACGCCTGCCTAATCGCCTTGTCCCGATCCGGGATCAGGAACAGGTCGTGCCCGCGCCGCCGGCCGACCTCCTCCGCCCCGGCGGCGATCTGCTCGAGGATGGCCATACGGTCCTCGTCGCGCGGGTCGTCGTCGGCGAGCACCACCACGCGACAGCGCTCGCCGGCCGCGCGGCCCATCATCGGCCGCTTCAGCGTGTCGCGCGCGCCGGGTGAGCCGAAGACCGAGATCAGGCCGCCACCGCGCGCGGCCGCGTTCGGCGCCAACGAATCGAGTGTCGCGGCGAGCGCGCCGGGCGTGTGGGCGAAGTCGACGAAGACGGTGAACGGCTGGCCGGCCTCGACACGCTGCAACCGGCCGGGCACGCCGGTCAACGCGGCCAACCCGCGCCGCAAGGCGTCCGCATCGAGGCCGAGCGCCTCGCCTACGCCGATCGCCGCCAGTCCGTTGTAGGCGTTGAAGCTGCCGGTGAGCTGCAGCTCGAGGTCGTCCTCCCAGCGCGGAGTGCGCACGCGCAGGTGCAACCGCCGCCCGTCATCGTTCATCGCCACGACGGAGATGTCGGCTGGCGTGCTGGGGTCGGCGGCGTAGGTCAGCACGCGTGCACCGGCGCGGCGGGCGGCCTCAACGAAGCCGGGCGCCTGCTCATCCTCGGCGTTGACGACTGCCGACTTGCCCCAACCCTTGTCGGGGTTCGCGGCGCTGAGCGCAAGCCGTTCGAACAGCGAGCGTTTGGCCGCCACGTACGCCTCGTACGTGCCGTGCAGGTCGAGATGCTCGTGGGTGATATTGGTCAGCACCGCGACGTCATAGGCGACCTCGGCCACCCGCTCGAGGGCCAGCCCGTGCGAGGTGGACTCGAGCACGGCGAATCGGTCGCCCGCTTCGACCATCCGCGCCAGATCGGCCTGGATGACCGGCGCCTCTGGCGTGGTGTGGCCGGTCTCACCCAGGCTGTGGCCGCCGATCACCACGTCGACCGTGGTCAGCATGCCCGCCGCCTGGCCGGCGGCCGCCAGCATCGAGCGCGCCAGGTACGAAGTTGTCGTCTTGCCGTCCGTGCCGGTGACTCCGACGATGCCCAGCTTGCGGCTGGGAAAATCGAAGAACCATGCTGCGGCCGTGGCCAGCGTGGATCGTGACGAGAGGACGAGCAGCTGGGGCACGCCCAGCCGGGCGATGGCGTGCTCGGCAATGACCGCGCAGGCGCCGCGCTCGACCGCCGCAGCGGCGTATTCGTGCCCGTCACTCGCGGCACCGGGCACGGCCACGAAGAGCTGGCCCGGCGTCACCTCGCGCGAGTCGAAGGCGATGCCACCGACCGACACCGTGGCGACCGATGCCCCCGGCGCGGCAAGGACGGTGCGCAGCATGCCGCGCAGCTCGAGTTCGCGCACGAGGTCGCCCAGCAGTCGCACCCCAGCCGGCCGTTCCGCGTCGCTCACCGAACCAGTTTCGCCGAGCATCGTCAACGGCGCCGCAGCAGCGAGCGCAGCACGTCGATCGACTCGGCCAGCTCCGGGATGTGCAGCAGGCGCGTGTAACCGGCGTAGACCACCGCTGCGGCGCCGCTCGCGGCGATCACCTGCCCGAGCAGAGCGATCTTGCCCGGACTCAGCCCGATCATCGGGTCGGTCAGGCGCACCACGATGAGTGCCGTCAGACCGGCCAAGATGGCACCGCCCATGAAGAGCACCAGCGGCCGAACAACGCTCTCAACGCCCACGCCGGGCATGCGCCGCCATAGCAACACCCCCAGGGCGCTGGCCTCGGCCCAGCCGCCCGCTGACAGGCCCAGGGCGATGCCCGACAGGCCCAGGCCGCCCGCGGTAGAAACGGCCACCGCGGTAAACACGACCATGTCGAAGAGCGCGGTGAAGACCGGCGTACGCGTGTCGTGGCCGCTGTAGAAGGCGCGCGTCAAGACGACGACGACCGAGTGGCCGGCCAGGCCGAGCAACAAGAACGAGACCGTGTCGGCGGTGAGCGAGATGGCCTCGTCGTCGAGGCCGTAGCCGAACAGCAGGGTCACGCCCTGACGGCGAAGGACGATGCCGATCGCGGTCAGGAACAGCATTATCCACAGCAGCAGCCGCGTCGAGCGGACGACGAGCTGGCCGAATTCGCGCACCGAGCCACTGGCCACAGCGCGTGACAGTGACGGCAGCAACACCACGCCGAGCGGGAAACCGATCACGCCGAGCGGGATCTGGAACACCGTCCAGGCGACGTTGTAGGCGGTCACGGCGCCCAGGCCCACGCTGGTGGCCAGCGTCGTGGCGATGATGAAGGTGATCTGGTTGGCGCCCAGGCCGAGCGCGCGCGGCGCCATCAGGGCGAGTACCTGGCGCGCCGCCGGATCGGACAGGTCGACCTCGAACGAGAGCCGGAATCGTTCGCGAACCATGGGCAGGATCTGCACTCCCAGGTGCAGCAGCGAGCCAACCACGACGCCGATGGCCAGGCCCTCCGCACCGAGTGACGGGCCGAGCAACAGCGCGCCGCCGATGATGGCGATGTTGTAGAGCGACGGCGCCGCAGCGGCGGCGGCGAAGCGGCCGCGCGAGTTGAGCACGGCCGAGGCGACCGCGCCGACTGCCAGCAGCACGGGCGAGATGAGCATGATGCGCGTCAGGCGCACGGTCAGCTCGGTGCCGACTGCGTCGAACCCGGGCGTCAGCAGCGGCACGATCTGGGGCGCGAAAATGGCCACCACCGCTGCGGCGCCGACGAGCGCGATCATGACCAGGTTGAGCACGGTCGACACGACGCGCCACGCACGCTGTTCCTCTTCGCGCTCGAAGAGTCCGGCCAGCACCGGGATCATGGCCGACGACAACGCGCCCGCGGCGACCAGCTGGAAGATCGTGTCGGGCAGCCGAAACGCGGCAAAGTAGGCGTCGAGTTGCACGCCGGCACCGAACTCGTTGGTGATCACCACCAGGCGCACCCAGCCCAGCACGCGCGACAGGAAGAACGCGCCGGCGACGATCAGGCCGGCGCGCGCCAGGGCCCCTCCCCGGGTTGTGGCGGTTTCGGTCAGTGCCCTTGTCCCTCGGTGATGTCAGCGGCTCGAACGCGGATGAGCGGCACGGTACGCCGTGCGCAGGCGTGCCGGGGTGACGTGCGTGTACACCTGCGTCGTGCCCAGGCTGGCATGGCCGAGCAGTTCCTGGACGACGCGCAGGTCGGCGCCGCCATCGAGCAGGTGGCTGGCAAAGGAGTGCCGCAACGTGTGCGGCGAGGCACCGGCCGGTGTGCCCGCGGCGCGCATCAGCCGATCGAGCCGATAACGCAGTCCGCGCACCCCCAGCGGCGCACCGTGCGCGTTGAGGAAGACGGTCCCGGGGTCGGGCGCGCCGGCCGGGATCAGCGCCGGCCGGCCGTCGCGCAGGTAGGCGGTGAGGGCGGCGCACGCCGGCCGGCCCAGGAGCGTCATGCGCTCCTTGCGCCCCTTGCCCAGCACGCGCAACTCGCCGCGGCCAAGGTCGAGGTCGGCCAATCGGGCGGCGGCCAGTTCGCTGATGCGCAGGCCGGCCGCGTAGGCCGTCTCGACCAGCGCGATATCACGCAGCACCAGCGGCCGGCGCTTGCTCGACGTGGCCGCCTCGTCGATGACGCGCGCCACCTCGCCTATCTCGAGCACCTGCGGCAGCCGGTGTGGCAGGCGCGGCGTGAGCGCGGCAGCCCACGGGTTGGCGCTCACCAGGCCTTCACGCTGGGCGTGCCGGTAGAACGAGCGCAGCGCGGCCAGCCGGCTGCTGATCGAGCGTCGGGCGAGGTGGCGATCGCTCAGCACGCCGAGGTAACCGCGCACCTGCTGGCGCGTCGGGTTGCGCCAGTCGGCGTCGCGCTCGGCGAGCCATTCGAGGTATTGGCCGATGGCGGTCGCGTAGGCACGCCGCGTGTGCACGGACGCGTCGCGCGCCGTCAGCCGGTCGAGGAAGACGTCGAGCGCGTCAGCGCCATCCACGGTGTCGCCCGTGCCAGCCAGCAGCGTCCGCCCGGTCAGGCGGCGGGGCGCGAGCGCCGGCCGGTGGCGGTCGTCGTCGGCCGCGTCCGCGGCCGGCTTGATGAGTTCGTCGAGCCACGGCGGCGCGTCGGTGGACGGCGGCCCCGCGGACGCGCCAGTGCTTCCAGGTTGGGCTCGCCGCCGGCCAGGCGGGCGCCCGGTTCGAGTGGCGCCGGGATTTCGATCGCGGCGCCGCAGCGCAGGCAGATGCCCTGCTCGCCCTCGCGCGCGACCGGGCCCTCGTCGGCGTCGTGCAACGCGCCGAGTGGCTCGCGCGACGAGGTGAAGTCGCACTTCGGGTAGCGTGAACAGCCCCAGAAGACGCTGCCGGTGCGTCGCGCGCGGCGAGCCACGAGATGGCCCTCACCACACTTGGGACAGACGACCTCGAAGGCGAGCGGTTCGGGTGGCGGGGGGCCGCTCTTCTTGATGTACCCGCACTCGGGGTAGCGCGAGCAGCCGGCGAACGGTCCGAAGCGACCGCGCCGCGCGACCAGCACCCCCTGCCCGCACTCTGGGCACGGCTCACCGGCGCCCTCGACCACTGGCGCCTCGGGCTCTTCGCCGGGCAAGGGCCTCGTTTCGCTGTGCTCGGGGTACTTGGAGCAGGCGAGGAAGCGCCCGGTCCGACCGAGCCGGATGACCATCGGGTGGCCCTGCGAGCAGACCTCGTCCGTTTCCACGGTCGTGAAGTCGCTGCGCCGGAGTTCCTTGCTCTTCTGGGTGACCAGCCCGACGAAGGGCCCGTAGAAGTCACGCAGCAGCGGTACCCACTGGCGCGTCCCGGCGGCCACCTCGTCCAGGCCGGTCTCCATGCGCGCCGTGAAGTCAGGATCCACGAACTCGCCGAAGTGTTCGACCAGCAGATCGGTGACCACCTCGCCGACCGGCTCAGGTCGCAGCCGTCGCTCGACGACCGTCACGTAACCGCGGTCGACGATGGTCGAGATCGTCGCCGCGTAGGTGGACGGACGGCCGATGCCGCGCTCCTCGAGCGCCTTGATCAGCGTCGCTTCCGTGTAGCGCGGCGGAGGCTGGGTGAAGTGCTGATCGGGCGTCACCTCGCGCACGGTCGTCCGCTCGCCGGTCGTCAGCTCGGGCAGCGTCCGCTCGGCTTCCTCGGTGGCATCATCGGTGCCTTCGGTGTACACCGCGCTGAAGCCGTCGAAGGTCGTGCGGGTGGCCGACGCGCGCAGTTCGTAGCGGCCGTCGGCCAGGTCGGCCGTCGTCGTTTCGAGCTCCTTGGCCGCCATCTGCGACGCCAGCGCACGCTGCCAGATAAGCCGGTAGAGGCGCAGTTGCTCGGGCGTCAGCGCGCCGGCCAGGCTGTCCGGGTGGCGCCCGAAGCTCGTCGGGCGGACCGCCTCGTGCGCCTCCTGGGCGCCCTTGGTGCTCGTCTTGTAGGCGCGCCCATGGGGCATCACGTAGCGAAGTCCGTAGCGGCCGGCGATCACATCACGCGCCTCGTGCATTGCCACGCCGGCCAAGGCCACGGAGTCGGTGCGCATGTAGGTGATCAGCCCGACGCGGCCATCGGCGGTGTCGATGCCCTCGTACAGGTCCTGCGCCACGCGCATCGTGCGCTTGGGATTGAAGCCCAGCCGCCGGCTGGCCTCCTGCTGCAGCGTGCTGGTGGTGAAAGGCGGTGCCGGATTGCGCTTGGTCTGCTTGCGGCCGACCTTGGTGACCTGTGGATGCGTGCCGCGCAGTGCGGCGGCGTGTTCGTCGGCCGTCGTGCCGTCGCCAATGGCAATGCTCTTGCCGTCGACCTTGAGCAGCTCCGCGGCGAAGCGCTCACCGCGCGCCGTCTCGAGCAGTGCCGCGATCGACCAGTACTCGCGCGCGACGAACTTGGTGATCTCGCGCTCGCGCTCGACCACCAGGCGCACGGCGACCGACTGGACGCGGCCGGCCGACAGGCCGGAGTGCACTTTGCGCCACAGCAGCGGTGAAAGGGTGTACCCGACCAGCCGGTCGAGGATCCGTCGCGTCTGTTGCGCATCGACCAAATTGCGGTCGATGCCGCGCGGATGCGCGAAGGCGTCGCGGATGGCGTCGGGCGTGATCTCCGAGAAAGTCACCCGGCGCGCCTTGTCGGGCGCCACGTTGGCCGCTTCGGCCACGTGCCAAGCGATCGCCTCGCCTTCGCGGTCGAGGTCGGTGGCGAGGAACACCGCGTCGGCCGACTTGGCCGCGCGGGTGATCGCGTCGACCTGCTTGCGGCGGTCCTCGCTGATCACGTATTCCGGCGCGAAGTCATGCTCGACGTCCACGCCCAGCTTGTTCTTGCCGGGGTTCTCGGGCAGATCGCGCACATGGCCGTAGGACGCCAGGACCCGATAGCCCGGGCCCAGGTAGCGCTCGATGGTGCGCGCCTTGGCAGGTGATTCCACGATCACCAGGTTCTTGCTCATTTTTTCGAGTCTACCGCTAGTGCCGCGCCAAAAGGCGCAGCCTAACGGTCAGACGGAGCGGATGCGCGCCAGCAGGTCCTCGTCGGGTTCCTCGTCGATCACCGGCGGCGGTACCGTCCGGCCCCGGCCGTGCTCTTCCGATAGGTACGGCTGCTCGCCCTCCGCGGCGGGCGCCTCGATGACCTTGATGGTGGCCAGTGGCAGGATGAAGGTCGAAGTGCGCTCGTGCACGAAGGATGGACGCTTGCCATCCAACGTCCGCACGTTCGTGCAGCGGACGCTGCGGTCGCCCGGTCCGGGCATCTCCACGAGGTCGACCAGGAGCGGCATCTCGCCCACCATGTGGACGATCACGTTTGAGATCACGCCACCAGTCTGGCCGCGTGCGGGGCGGCGCCGCAACGGTACGGAGGTCCCCCGCGGCCGGCCGCGCGACCGCCATCGCTAGCGCGCCAACGGACCGCTGACGACGAAGGCCGGCCCGGCCGATTGGACCCAGCCGCGCATCAACAGCAACGTCACCACGCTCGACACGACGGTCGGTGACAAGCCCGTGTCCTGCACCAGCACGTCGAGGCTGGCCGGTCCGCTGACCAGCCGCGCCGCGACCGCCCGCTCAGAAGAACCGAGCATGGCCAGTGCGGGTTCAGCCCCGCCAGTCTGCGCGCCGGCCGCTGGCGCGTCGGCGGTCGGCGCGTCGGCCACGGCCGAGAGGTAACCCAGGTCCTCGATCAATTCATCGAGGCCAACCAGCGGCTGCGCCGGCGTCTCGCGGAGGAGCGCCAGCGAGCCAGCCGTAGCCCAGTCGCCGACCCGCCCGGGTGCGACGAACACCGGCCGGCCCAGCTCCAGCGCCAATCGCGCAGTGATCAGTGCGCCGCTACGGCGGGGCGCCTCGATGACGATGGTCGCACTGCCCAGCGCGGCGATGATCCGGTTGCGCCGCGGGAAGGTGCCTTTGGCCGGCGGCATGGCCGGATGGTGCTCGCTGACGATGGCGCCGCCGTGCTCGACGATCGCCGCGCGCAGCGCGGCGTGTGCGCGCACGCCTGGGTGACAGTGGCCACCGCCGATCACCGCCACCGTCTGCCCGCCTGCTTCCAACGTTGCCGCGTGGGCTGCGCCATCAATGCCGACCGCCAGCCCGGACACGACCGTGACGCCGCATTCGACCAATCGACGCACGACGCGCGTGGCCAGCAGGCGGCCCACCGCGGTTGGCCGGCGCGTGCCCACAACGGCCACCAGACGCGGCGCCGAGAGCTGGTCGGCGTCACCCAGCACGTGCATCACGGCGGGCGGCGGGTCGAGGTCGCGCAGGCCAAGCGGGAAGCCCGCGTCCAGCGAGGTGAGCGTCGTCAGCCCCAGCGCGTCGATGTCGCTCAGGCGCGCGCCGGGATCAGTGGCTGTTGCCATCAGCTCGGCGAACGGCTTGGCGTTGATCGGCGGGCGGCCGTCGCGTGAGCGGCACTCGCCGATCCACGCGGCCAGCTTGCCGTCGAGCGCGGCGGCGAGCACCGCCCTCGGCCCACCGAAGCGGGTCAGCAGTGCGGCGGTCGACTCCTCGCCGATACCGGGCGTCGAGACCAGCGCGATCCACGCTTGTCGCTCAACCTCGTCGACCATCGGCTACGCCGCCAGCCGCTCGTCCGGGCTGGCCTGTGGATCGCGCAACTGCGCCGCGGCGAGGACATGGTTGCGATCAACACTCTCGGCGCCATCCAGGTCGGCGATCGTGCGCGCCACGCGCATGACGCGGTGGATCGAGCGGCCGCTGGCGTGGCTAACGTCAGCCCACTCGGCGAGCGTCCCCGTTGCCCGGCGGGTCAGGGCGCACATGTCCTGCACCGCGGCGGCCGGCAGGTGGGCGTTGGGCCGACCGCGATTACGTGCCAGCGCCAGCGCGCGCGCCCGAGCGATGCGCTCGCGGACGGTGGCACTCGACTCGACTCGCGCACTTGACAGCAATTGCTCGGGCGGCAGCCGGGCCATCTCGATCTGCATGTCGAAGCGGTCGAGTAGCGGCCCACTGACCCGCTGGACGTAGCGCTCCGGCTCGCCCGTGGGGCAGCGGCAACGCCGTTCGGAGTCGTTGAAGTTGCCGCACCGGCAAGGGTTCATCGCGGCGATGAGCTGGAAACGAGCCGGATAGCGCACGTGGCCGCTCGCTCGCGCGATCGTCAGCATGCCCTCCTCGAGCGGTTCGCGCAGGGCATCCAGGGTGGGCCGGTCGAACTCTGCCAGCTCGTCGAGAAAGAGCACTCCGTGGTGCGCGCGCGTCGTTTCGCCGGGCAGCAGCTGCGGTCCGCCGCCGACCAGCGCGGCGTATGAGCTGGTGTGATGCGGGGCACGAAATGGTCGTTCGCGGCGCAGGCCACCACCGCCGAGCACACCAGCAACGCTGTCAATGACGGTTACCTCGAGCGCCTCGTCGTCGTCGAGCGGCGGCAACAAGCCAGGCACGGCGCGCGCGAGTAGCGTCTTGCCGGCACCGGGCGGCCCCACGAGCAGCAGGTTGTGGCTGCCGGCCAGCGCGACTTCGAGCGCCCAGCGAGCGTGCTGCTGGCCGCGGATGTCGGCCAGGTCGACCGGCTCGAGCGACGCGCTCAACGTCCGCGCAGGCGGCGGCGCGGTGGGTGCGCCTCCCGAGGGACGCGACAATTCCACCGCCGGGCGCCGCGTCGCGCGTCCTGCAGTCCTGCCCCGTGGCCCGGCCACCAGCCGCGCGGCATCGTCGAGCCCCTCCACGCCGACGGCTTCCACACCAGCGACAAGGCGCGCCTCCGCCTCGTTGCCGATCGGCACGACCACGCGCCGGTAGCCCGCGCGGGCAAGCGTGGCGACCATGGGCAGCACACCCGGCACGGCTTCGACCGTGCCTGACAGCGACAGTTCCCCGAGCAGCGCCCAGGACCCGTTGCCCCGCCGGATCTGGCGCGAGGCAACCAGGATGCCGACCGCGATGGCGAGGTCATATGCCGCCCCACGTTTGCGCCGGTCAGCGGGGGCGAGATTGACTGTGATGCGCGATATCGGATAGTCGAAGCCGCTATTCCGGATGGCGCCGCGCACCCGCTCGCGCGCTTCGGACAGAGCGGCGTCCGGCAACCCGACGATGTGGCACGCGGGCAGGCCCGGCGCAACGTCGATCTCGACGCGCACCAGTTCGCCGCGCAGGCCATTGATTACCGCAGTCACCAGCGTCGCCAGCACACCGCGAGGCTAGCCAGCGCCGCTTGGCGCCGGCTTAGCCGTGACTTATCGGTGAGTTATCAGGCGTGCGCCGGAGCGAGTTCGAAGGCCGACTGCTCGACCGCCTCGGTGGTCCTCTGGTCGACCAGGTGCGCCAGCTCGATGACGCCCCGGGCGATCGCCGAATCGGAGCGGTTGATCATGAACGGAGTGCCGCTGTTGAGCGAGCTGATGGCGGCGCGGTAGTCGTTACCGATCTGCTGCTCGATAGGCCGCTTGAGCACGCTCTCGACCGACTTGACGCTGATGCCGGTGAAAGCGTTGGAGCGGTTGAGCACGAGCAACAGGCGCTCGGCGGGAATGCCCAGTTGGTGCGTCGTCTCGAGCAACAGGCGGACGTTCTTGAGGCACGACAGGTCGGCGGTCATGACCACGATCAGCCGGTCGGCGGTGCCGATCACGTCCAGCGCGTGGTCATCGAGCTGATTGTCCATGTCGACGACGACGTAGTCGTACAGCGTGCGCAGGATCTCGACGACGCGCAGCAGGTGATGCTGCTCTTTGTTGACCAGCTCAGCGTTCTCGGGCATCGGCGGCGCGAGCAACAGGTCGATCCCCGAGTCGTGGCGGACCATCACCCGGCGCACGACGTCGGGATCGATGGCCGTCGCGGTGACCACCTCGACGATGGAGTGCACGCTGGGGCCCATGTCCAGGAAGACGCGGTGGTCGCCGAACTGCAGGTTGGCGTCGACCAAGGCGACGCTGCGCTTCAGCTCGGTGCGTAGCGCGATGGCGGTGTTGATCGCCAGCGTGGTCGTGCCCACGCCGCCCTTGGCGCCATAGAAGGCAATCACGCGGCCGAACGTATGCTTGCGTGGCAGTTGCGGCGCGCGGGCGAAACGGACCAGCAGCCCACGCACGCGGGCAGACAGTTCCTGCGGATGGATGGGCTTGGCGAGATAGTCGTCGGCGCCAGCGCGCAGGCCGCGCACCTTGGCCTCGATGTCGTTCGCGCCACCAAGCAGCACCACCGGCGTGTGCGTGCCCGGCTGTTCGCCACCGCGGATGCGCGCGACCACGTCCAGCCCGTTGACGTCGGGCAGATCGGCGTCGAGCACGATCAGGTCGGGCCGGTCGTTGCTCCAACGGCGCAGGCCATCGACGCCCGAGGCGGCCATGGTGATGTCATGGCCATCGCGGCGCAGCATGTTGCCCAGCTGCACCTGGACCGGTGGTTGGGCGGCAACAACGAGAATGCGCGCTGGCATCTGGCTCCTGATAAGGGGTATGTCTGACTGTCGGGCCAGATGCTATGCGTATTCGGTGGCGCCACCCACGCTGCGGACGTACCCCCCAGACCCGTCCGGAAGGACCATTACTGCCGCGCAGACTACTTGTCGATGGCGGCGCCGGCCTCGAGCCCCTTCTCGGTAAATGACGTGATGCGGTGGGCCAGTTCGACCAGCTCGACCGGGATGACGAACTTGGTCGCCGGACCGGCGCCCAGGTCGCGCAGCGCCTGCAGGTATTGCAGCGTCATGGTCTTCTCGTCGATCTGCTTGGCCGCCGCGAAGATCTGCTCGAGCGCCCGGCCGAAGCCTTCCGCCTCGAGGATCTGCGACTGCCGGCGGCCCTCGGCGCGCAGGATGTTGGCCTGCTTCTCGCCCTCGGCCACGTTGATGTTGGCCTGCCGCGCGCCCTCCGACTCGGTGATCACGGCGCGCCGGTTGCGCTCGGCGCTGAGCATCCGGTTCATCGCCTCTTGGACATCGCGCGGCGGAATGATCTCGCGGATCTCGACCGTGGTCACCTTGCCGCCCCAGCGCTCCGTCTGTTCGTCCAGCTTCGCGCGGAGAACCTCGTTGATCTGGTCGCGCTTGCTCAGTACGTCGTCGAGCAGGATGTCGCCAATGACCGCGCGGAGGGTGGTCGTCGCGATGCCCTGCAGCGCGCCGGCGAAGTTCTGCACGTTAACGATCGAGCGCAGCGGATCAACGATGTACCAGTAGATCAGGAAGTCGATGTTGATCGGCGCGTTGTCCTTGGTGATCGTGGTCTGGCTGGGGACCTCGATGAACTTCTCGCGGATGTCGACCTTCATCGGGCGGTCGATGACCGGAATGAGGAAGCGCAGGCCTGGATCGCGCACCAGGTTGGGACCGGTTCGGCCGAGCCGGAAGATGACCATCCGCTCGTACTGCTGGACAACGCGGATCGACAGGTACAGCGCGATCAGCACGAATACGACGACCGCGATGACGATCGACAGCGCGACGGCATCCAATTTCTTCCCTCGTTCCTTTCCCTGGCGCGGCTACTCAGCCGGTTCGACGATCAGCGTGAGCCCCTCCTGGCGAATGATCCTGACCGATGTGCCGCGTGGCAAGGGCCGTTCGTCAGTCGTTCTGGCAGTCCATTCCTCGCCGCCAGCATAGACCGAGCCCAGTGGCACCAACGGGCTGCGCACTTCACCCACGGTATCGGGCGGCAGTCCGGCGCCGATCAGGCCCGGCGCGGTCTTTTCGCGCCGCGTGCGCATGGCGACCAGCACGATGAGACCCATGAAGCCGCCCGTCAGCACGGTCATTGTCACGATCACGGGCACGGCTACGCTCACGTCCGGCGCACCGGGCACGCCCGGCTCCGTGTACAGCGCCGAGGCGCCCAGCACGAAGCACACCAATCCGGCGATTGTCGGCAGGCCGTGGTTGGTGATGTGCAAGTCGATCAGGAAGAGCACCAGGCCGAGAGCGATGAGCAGCACGCCGGCGAGATTGAGCGGCAGGCTGCCGAAACCGATGAAAGCGAGCACGATCGACACGCCGCCGACCACGCCGGTAAAGATGTTCGGATGGGCAGCCTCGAAGATCAGCCCGTAGACGCCGAGCGTGAACAGGACGAAGGCGATGTTCGGGTCCGAGAGCAGGTGCAGGAAGGCCTGCATCGGGTTCATCCCCAGCTCGTCGATCTGCGCTCCGGCGAGGTGCAGCGTGACCTGCTGGCCGCTGACCGTCACCGTCCGTCCGTCGGCGAAGGCAACCGCCTGTTCGACGCTGTTGGCGACGCCGTCGATGCCGCCCTGGGCGACCGCCTCCTCGGCCGTGTAAGCCTTCGCGTCGGTGACCGTCGAGAGTGCCCAGTCGTAGCTGCGATTGCGTGCCGTCGCGATGTTGCGCAGCATCGACTCGGTGATCTGGAGCACCTTCTGGTCCTCGGTCGTACTCAGGTTCTGGCCGCTGCTGTCGACCGGCGAGGCGGCGCCGATGCTGGCACCCGACGCCATCGTGGCGACGTGCGCCGAGATGGTGATGAAGGTGCCCGCGCTGGCCGCCCAGCTGCCAGCCGGGCCGACCCACACGATCACAGGCACGGGCGAATTGAGGAAGGTCTGGACGATGTCCTGCACGGAACCAAGCGAACCGCCCGGCGTGTCGAGCTGCACCACGACCGCGTCGTAACCGTCGCGTTGCGCCCTGGCGATGCCGTCATGCAGGTACTGCGCCATGACCTGGTCAACCGTGCCGCTGGTGGGCAGCAGGTAGACCCGCGGTGTGTCGCCCTGGCCGGCCGCCATGCCGGCGATGAGGCCGGTCGCGAGAACGCCCAAACTCAGCGACAAGAGCAGTCGCCTCGGCCAGCGGACAGGGCGCGCGACATGATGATTCATTTTGTTCAGGACGATTATCCGCCCGCCGTCAGGAATGCGAACAGCAACACGCTCCAGCCTTCCAGCCGATCGGCCACCGCCGCGACGGCGGCGGGCTCCACGAACTCGCCCGACAGCTTCTCCCGCTCACGGATTGCGACCGGCCGGCCGGCTGCGTCGGCCGCATAGACCAGGCCCAGGTGCACCGAGCTGACGCCCTTGTCCTCTTCGTTGAGCACACCGATCAGCTGGAACTCAGGCACGAAATCGGCCTCGATCTCCTCCGTCCACTCGCGCCGCAGACCGCCATCGACGCCGCCGTCGGCCGGGTTGACGTGGCCACCGACGCCGATCGAGTAGCGTTCGTGCAATCGAGCGTCGGCGCCCGCGCGCGTCCTGTGCATCAGGAACAGCCGCTCATCGTCGCGCAGCACGACATACGGGATGATCTGCTTCCAGTTCGCGTCGTTCTCCGCCTCCGCGCGCGGGCGATATGCCCCGTGCTCAGCAACCTCCGACAGAACCTGTTGCGTGCAGTCGACACGGACTCCGTGCCAGGTCGCCCCGCCGGGCAACATCACGCGCGGAATGCCCAACACGAGCTCGTCCATCGGGCGAGTCTATGCCGAGTCAGGCTGGTCAGATCGGATAACCTGAGCGCGCCGCCTTCGGGCGGCAAAATGCTGGCCGCTCGGGCAGGCGGCCAGCATTTCCTTATGCGCGGCTAGTCCAGCCTGAAGGCACGCAGAGCCTCGTAGCGAGAGCCGTGCGGGTCGGTGTAACTGCGGAACAGCGTTACCTCGCCGACGGTCCATTCGAAGCGCAGCTGCGTCGCCTGTGAGCGCACCTGGTCGAGCATTGGCTCATCCACGCCGCGTGCCAGGGTGAGGTGCGGCCGGGGATCGGCCACGGCATAGATGGACGAGCCGATCGACTCGTCGATCGCGCGCGACAAGCTACTCACGGTCTCCGTGCCGGCCGACAGGCGCAGCCACGCCACGCCACCGCGGCGCCCGCCGGCGAAGCCGCCACCCTCGCCGGTGCGCACCACGAAAGGCTCGAAGCCGGCCGCCGCAGTGGTGACGGCGCCGGCGATCTGCTCGACCTTGTCAGATGGCGTCGCGCCCAGGAACACCAGCGTCAGGTGGAGCTTCTCCGGCGGCAGCCAGCGTGCCGCCGGAAAGCGCGCGCGCAATGGGCCGAGTGCCGTCCACGCATCCGCGGCCGCGCGCGCCGGCAGCGGCGCCGCAACGAACAGCCGCCAGCGACTGGCCGCGTCAGACAGCGGGCGGCGGCGCGGCCGGTCGTGCCACGCCGAACAGGTCGAGCAACTCGTAAAGGTCGTGGATGATGGCCACCTGCGGGTCGGCATGCTCTTCGCGGATCCGAGCCGGGTCGCTCCCGTCACGGTCCATCAGCACGGCCGCGATGCCCAGACCTCGCGCGCCCTGAACGTCGGCGGCGTACGAGTCGCCCACGTGCAGCGCGTCCCCGGGCGCGACGCTCATCGCCTCGAGGGCATGCCGGAAGATGCCCGGGTTCGGCTTCTGGTAGCCCACCCGGGCGCTGATCACCATGTGCTCGAAGTTGCGCGCCAGCTCGAGGTCATGAATGAGCTCCGGCGCGCCCCACACGAAATTGCTGATCACGCACAGCCGCAGTCCGGCGGCGCGCAGTGCCTCGAGCGCGGGCAGTACGTCGGGATACACATACCAGGCCGAGCGGCGGGCGAAGATCGCCTCGATCCGGCGGAATACCTCTACGTCCAGGTCAACGTGGCCGAGGCGGGCCAGCACGGCCGTGTCGAACTGCGCGACGCGGGCGAACGACACGGCCTCGCTCGGCTCGAACGGCTCTGAGTCGAGCCACCAGCCGCCACCGTGCGTCTCGTGCAACAGGGCACGCTCCAGGTCCTCCTCGGCGATATCGATGCCGCACTCGAGCAGGCCCTGGCGGTAGATGCCGGCCCACGAAGGATGGGCGCGGATCAGCGTGTTGCCCAGGTCGAGGAAGACAACCTTCGGCGCGGCGATGGGAGGCTCGGTCACCCGGCCAGTCTATGCAAGAAGAAGCCCAGGCGGCGTCGCGGCCGGGCGGTAGTGCCCGACGCAGGCGGCCGGCTAGGTGTCGTTGTAGAGGCGCTCCTCGATCAGTTTCTCCTGCACCTGCTTGCCGTTCGGATCGAAGCAGGAGAACTCGAAGTGCTTCTCGAATTCGAGGTCGACCGCGTCCCGGCCGCTGCGGTTCTTCTCGACGGTCACGATCGTCCAGTCGCGGAAGCGCTGCGCCTGGTAAGGATTGAACTCGATGTTGACCTTGGCCACGATCTGGTACTTCTCGTTCAGGATCAGGATCACGTCGGCTTCGTAGTTGAGCGCCGACGAGCCGCGCAGGTGGTGGTTGCGCAAGCGCGACGCCTTGAGGCCTTCCTTGTCGGCGGCCACGACGCACACGACAGCGACCCCCAGCGACAGTGCCAGGTCCTTGATCGCCGCCACGAGGGTGGTGACCTTCTCCGTTTCGCTCGGTGGATCGGGCACCACCGGCACGCGCTGCAGGTAGTCGATGAACACGACGAGCGGTCGCTGCGGCGCTTCGCGGCGGTAGGCCTCGACCAGTCCCCGAACATTGGCGATCGTCGTCGATGCATTCGAGCCGCGCAGCATGAACAGGCTCTGCCCGTAGCGCCCGATGCGATCCAGAGCTGGCCGCAAGCGGGGATTGGAGCGCAGATCGGCGGGCGCCTCGTTGCCCTGGGCGAGCCACGTTCCGAGCATCTCGCGGCGGACGTCGCCGATCTTGACCGCGCTGCTGCTCGAGGGCGGCATCTGGCCGGCGAGCGCCGATTCCATGGCGACCATGCGCGACAGCAGGTATTCCTCGTCGTGTTCGAAGCAGATGTACAGCGTGTTGGCCTGGCCGCTCTGCGCGATGTTGCGCGCGACCTGCAGGGCGAAGGTGGTCTTGCCCGTGCCCTGCGCACCACCGAGCAGCAGTAGCTCGCCGGCGCGAATACCGCCGCCCAGCGTGCGGTCAAGCGGCGACATGCCCAGCGGAATCGGCTGGTACTCGCTGATCGCGCCCTTGCTGACCTTGTCGGTCAGGCCGGCCAGCACGTCGCTGGCGCTGCGCGGGTGAAGCGCGACCGCGCCATTGCCGTTGCGGGCGGCGAGCGCCTGTTCGGGTGCGGCCGCGACCGCAGCGTCCGGACCGCCCGTCGGCGGGTCCAACAAGGCGAGCTCTTCGCGCACCGTCATCTGATCAGTCACATTCGCAGGCTAGTGGCTATCGGCGCCCGCGGGCACCAGCCGAAGCTCCTAGCAGAGGGAGTGCCAGAGGTCCGGGGCAGGGTTCCTCCAGCGCACCTCAGAACTTCGTCGTGGACAACTTCTCCCAGTAGCGCGCGATGGTACGCACTCCGTTGTCGTAGTTGTCGAGCCGCATCGACTCGTTCGGCGCGTGGGCCTGGTCGTCGGGTGGCGTGAAGCCAAGCAGTACGGCAGGTAGACCGAGCACGCGCGTGAGCGTGGCAGCGGCTGGGATCGAGCCGCCTTCGTACAAGTAGACCGGCGCCTCGCCGAATACGTCCTCGAGCACCTCGGCTGCGGCGCGCGCGGCCGGGTGATCGACCGGCGTCAACGACCAGTTGCCGTCGTTCATCTTGCTGATGTCGACGCGCACACCGTCGGGCACCAGCGACATGACGAAGGCGGCCAGCCGCTGGAAGGTGCGCTCAGGGTCCATATTCGCGACGAGCCGGCAACTGACCTTGGCATGCGCGTGAGCCGGGATGATCGTCTTCGACCCCTCCCCCTCGAAGCCGCCCCAGATGCCGTTGATGTCGAGCGTCGGCCGCGCTCCCTTGCGCTCGAGCGGCGAGAAGCCGGCCTCGCCGAACAGTTCGAACAGGCCGTGGTCGCGCTTGAACTGCGCCTCGTCGAACGGGATGCGCGCGAACTCTTCACGGTCGCGCGGCGTCAACTCACGTACCTCGTCGTAGAAGCCGGGCACGGCAATCGACCCGTCCGCGTTGCGCAGCCTCGCCAGTATCGCCACCAGGGCGTTGGCCGGGTTCTGCACGTTGCCCCCGAACGAGCCCGAGTGCAGGTCGAGCTTCGAGCCGTACACGTCGATCTGGGTGTATATCAGCCCGCGCAGCCCGACCGTGATGGCCGGCCGATTACCCTCGTAGAAACCGCTGTCGCTGACCACCACCAGGTCGGCGGTGAGGCGCCCAACGTTGGCCTCGACCCACGGGTCGAAGTTGTCGGAGCCGGACTCCTCCTCCCCCTCGAACACGATGCGCAGGTTGATCGGCAGCCGATGCTGCGTCTCGAGCCATGCCCGCGCGGCCCACAGGTGGGCGTGCAGGTTGCCCTTGTCGTCGGCGGCGCCGCGGGCATAGATGCGGCCGTTTTCGACGACCGGCTCGAAGGGCGGCCGCTTCCACAGGTCGAGCGGATCGACCGGCTGTACGTCGTAATGGCAGTACAGCAGCACGGTGGGCGCGTCCTTCGCGTGCAGCCAGTTGGCATAGACGATCGGATGGCCGGGCGTGGGCGAGACCTCGACGTGCTCGAAGCCCATCTGACGGAGGTGGTCGGCGATGAATTCGGCCGTGCGTTGGGTATCGGCATCGTGCTCGCGCAGCGTGCCGATGCTGGGAATCTTGAGCAATTCGATGTAGTCGGCCAGCCGTTCGTTAGCCGTGCGCTCGATGAATTGGTCGAGCTGCCCGATCGTGTCGCTCATATCCGCCACCCTCCAAGATCGCCGACCACCGCGTCGGGCTGTGCGCTTCGTTTGAGCAGATGCAGGTTGACAGGTCCGCTGGTCGCGTCGGGCCAATCGGCCTGAACCTGGCGGCTGTCGATGTCCCAGCCCAGGTCGGCGGCGGCGTCGAGGAACCGCTGCGCCGTGCGCCGGACGGGCTCGGCCAGCCACAGCTCACCGTCGGGCGTCAGCAGGCGCTCGATCACGTTGAGGAGCGGGATCGCGTCGCGACCCTCGTACAGCACGTCCGCGGCAAGGATCAGCGGGAAGCCACCCTCGAAGTCGGGCTGCGCCATGGCCGCCTCAACCTCCGGCGGGTAGCGCCAGTTGAAACACGTCGCGCGCGGTGCCTGGCCGCCGTTTACCAGCGCATTCAGCCGGCAGATGGCCAGCGGCAGCGCCGAATAGTCGGCCGTCATCAGCCGCCCACCCGCCTCGACCACTGCGCAAGCGGTGACACCCAGCCCGGCACCCAGCTCGAGGATGTGCGCGCCCTTGACCTGGTCGGCGCGCTCGACGACCACGTCGGCCAGGGCCACGCCGCTCGGCCAGACCTTGGCCCAATAGGGCATCTGCTTGTCAGGGTCGGCCCGGCCGGCTTCGAACAGCTTCTCGCGCGATGCGTCGGTGGGCCGCACGATCTCGTATCTGCGGCCGCTGATGGGCAGCGTGACGTCCAGGCGCTCGAGCGCGACGCGCCGCTCCACCCAGCGCGCCAGCCGAGTCGGGCGCGCGCCGGCCGAGACAAAGAACGCCGGTCGCGCCGGCGGATCGGTGGCCCAGGACAGCTTGTGGACAACCGACTTGACCGGCAGCGAGCTCAGGCTGCCGACCTGTAGGTTCGCGCGTAGCCCGCCGGCCGCGAACGCGACGGCGACCAGCAGCAGCTGCACGACGGCAACGCCGATGACGGTTCCGGCCGGACCGGGTGACTGTGCCCCGAGCACGACCGCAGCCGCGCCGAGCACCTGACCGAGCACGAGCAGCCGCCGGTCGGCCAGCGCCGCATCCTCGTAGTGCGAGCCGCCGGCCAGCCGGCGCACAGCGATGCGGCGTACGGCGTCCTGCGACGCTGCGCTGAAGCCGAGTATCAGGAAGGCCACGATCAGCAGCCACGCCGGCTGCCCGTACCACGGCTGGCCCATGGCCAGCACGACGACCATGACGAGCGTTTCCACCACGGCCGTGCCCAGCACGAGGATCGGTGCCGAGATGCGCAGCAGCACGCGCGGCATGGGCAGCCGTCCGAGCAGCAAGCCCACCCCGAAGAGCGCCAGCAAAGCCGGTCCGGGCCCGGCGAACAGCAAACTCAACAGCGCACCGGCGAGCGCGCCGCTGGCCAGTACGGCCGCCCAGTGCACCCACAGTTGACGAACGACGAGGATGCTCGGGCCGGGCTTCGGGGTGTCTGCCGGCCGCACCTGGCCGGCGACGCGCGGATCGCGTCCCACGAGCAGCACTACGACGAACAGCGCCGCGCCGACGAGCGCGGTCGCGGGCGGACTGATCAACGCCAGCACGCCGGCAGGGATCGGCGCGATGGCGAGCGCGGCGCGACCGGCGAGCGCGTCGGCGCCGGCCGCGGAACCGAGTTGCGACAGGTCGAAGTTGGCTTGTAGCGATGCGCGCCGAGCGAGAGCGGCCAGCGCCGAGAAGAGGCCGAGCACCACTGCGGCGCCGAGCAGTGGGCCGACCGCCACCGCGTCGGACAGTGAGCCCGACGCCGCGAGGAACCACACCATCAACGCCATCGCCGCCAGCAGCGCCGTGTAAGCGGCCACCGGCACGCGCGCCAGGCGCGCCCTGTTGTCGGCCGTCAGCAGCCAGTAGATGACCAGCGCGGGACCGAAGCGGCTGGCGACGACGGCCGCCGTGATCGAGTAGTCACCGCGCGAAGCTGGGTACACGGCCAGCGCGAAGAGCACCGCCCACTCGGCCAATTGCTCGACGACGGTGGCGGTCCACAGCCGCGCAGCCATCGGCCGGCGCCCAGACATTGGCCGTTGCTCAGGCGTCACGACAGCTGCCGGCATGGGCGTGATTGGTCATCCGCCAATCTTGCCCGGTTCGCGGACGCGCCGAGACGCCGAGGCGCGCGCCGGCACAGCGGGCGACTCGGGTTGTCGGTCAGTCGACCCGGCTCACGCGGGTTGCGGCGCTGCCTTGGGTGCCGGGCCGGCCACCGGCGGCGGCGGCTCGTCGGCCTTGCGCCGCGGCTGCATCGGCCCGTCGAGCGGCAACGGAGTGATGTGCGTGTCCTTGCGCGGGTCGGGGATGTCGGCAAACATCTTCTCGAACTCTTCCTGTTCGATCGTCTCCTCGGCGACGAGCCGCTCGGCGAGCTGGACGAGGCGCTCCTTGTAGCGCACCAGGACGTCCATCGCCCGGGCATAGCCGCGATCGATGATCGCGCGCACTTCTTCGTCGATCAGCTTGGCGACATCGTCCGAGTAATTGCGCTGCTCGCCGATCTGGCGGCCCAGGAAGACCAGCTCATCGCGCGTGCCGAAGGAGAGCGGGCCGAGCTTGTCGCTCATACCAAACTCGGTCACCATGCGCCGCGCCAGGGTGGTCGCCTTCTCGATGTCGTTCGACGAACCGGTCGTCGTGTCGCCGAAGATGAGCTTCTCCGACGCATTGCCGCCGAGCAGGCCGGCGATCTTGTCCTCAAACTCGCTCTTGCTCTGCAGGTAGCGGTCCTCAGTCGGCATGCCCATCGTGTAGCCGAGGGCCATACCGCGGCTGATGATGCTGACCTTGCTGACCGGGTCGGTCTTGGGCAGCACGCGTTGGACGACGGCGTGGCCGCCCTCGTGGTAGGCGATGATTGCCTTCTCCTGGTCGCTGATGACGCGGCTCTTGCGCTCCGGGCCAGCTACCACGCGCTCGAGCGCCTCGAAGAACTCGCCCGTGTTGATGACCTTCTTGTTGCGTCGCGCGGCGAGGATGGCGGCCTCGTTGACGAGGTTGGCCAGGTCGGCGCCACTGAAGCCGGCTGACTGGCGGGCGATGGACTGCAGGTCGACGGTCTTGTCGAGCGGCTTGCCCTTGATGTGGACCTTGAGGATCTCGAGCCGGCCCTTCATGTCGGGCCGATCGAGGATGACCTGGCGGTCGAAGCGACCGGGGCGCAGCAGCGCCGGGTCAAGCACGTCGGGCCGGTTGGTCGCGGCGACCACGATCACGTTGGTGTTGGTGTCGAAGCCGTCCATCTCGACCAGGATCTGGTTGAGCGTCTGCTCGCGCTCGTCGTGCGAGCCACCCAAGCCGGCGCCGCGCTGGCGGCCGACGGCATCGATCTCATCAACGAAGACGATGCACGGGCTGTTGCGCTTGGCCTGATCGAACAGGTCGCGCACGCGGCTGGCGCCGACGCCGACGAACATCTCGACGAACTCGGAACCGCTGATGCTGAAGAACGGCACGCCGGCCTCGCCGGCCACGGCCCGCGCAAGGAGCGTCTTGCCGGTACCTGGCGGACCAACCAGCAGCACGCCGCGCGGGATACGCGCGCCGAGCTGGTTGAACTTCTCCGGGTACTTCAGGAACTCGACAACTTCCTGGAGCTCTGTCTTGGCTTCATCGACGCCGGCCACGTCGTTGAACGTGACGACTGTCTTGTTGCCCAGGAACATCCGCGCCCGGCTCTTGCCGAAGGACATCGCCTGGTTGTTGGTGCCCTGAGCCTGGCGGAACATGAAGAACAGCAGCGCGCCGATCAGCAGCATCGGCAGCAGCACGGTGAGCAGGATGCTCAGCCAGGCGCTGCTATCAGACGGCGGCAGGGCGCCCAGGTCGGGCGCCGTCTGGCACGTCGGCGACGAGCTGCACGCAGCCGCCATGTCGGCGTTCACATTGGTCACGTACTCGCTCGGCACCCTGCTGGTGACGACCATGGGCTTACCAGTCTGCGGGTCATTGGTCGTCTCGGTGATCTGGAGGTCCTGGCCCTGCTGGGTGACCTTGGCCACCTTGCCCTGGGCCACCAGTGACAGGAACGAGTTTTGCGAACCGCTATAGGCAATGGTCGTGCTCGTCTCGCCGGGGAAAAGGAACATATACAGGAGCGCCGCGGTACCGATCACCAGCACGAGGGTGACGACACCGTTGCGGAGGAAGCGACTGTTCAAGGGGGGATGGCCTCCGAGTGACCTGGCACGGCTGGCGCGCCAAAGCTAGCCGATTATAGGTGCGCCAACCTGAGAACCCTCACAGCAACCTTCCAGCCCGGTGCGCGACCGCAACCGGGACGAGGAAGACGGCGCTTCGGCGAGCTGGTAGCGGAGGGCGGATTCGAACCACCGACCGAGGGCTTGTGAGTCCAAGCCGCTGGCTGCCGTAGCGCTGCCCTGGGCGGCCGACGAACCAGCCGGGCGGCGTGGCGTCGGCGGCGTCACAGCGCTCAGGGCCGCCACTCGTAGTGGTACGCTCAGGCGTCGTCGAGATCGCTGACCGCCAGCGCGCCGTCGATCGTTGCCGCGGCGCCGCCCGTGATCGCTCTCGAGCACTGCCTTCGGGTGCTCGCTGATGTGTCGCGTCTGCGCCTTCTTCCTACCTCACTGCCAGCCAGGCTGCGCGCAGCCTGTAGATGGCTGGACCGCGTAGGTTGCGGGCGATCAGGGCATCGGCCCTCGCCAGGCGCCTGTTGGCCTGGGCGATGGCAGCTGAATTGCTGCTCGCGGCGATGGCGTTGACGACCAGTTGGCGGTCGGCGGCGATGAGCTGGTTGATCGCGTCGTTGGCGGTGTGGCTGAGCACGGGGTCGCTCAGGATGGGACCCGTCCACAGCCGGCTGACGGCACGCTTCTCGTAGTTGAAGACCTTCCAGCCATGCAGCGGGCTGAGGGCATCCGCGCCGTTCCAGCGCCACATCGCGAGGCTGGCGGTGATGTTCTGGATCGCCTTGTTGAGGCGCTTGTCGGCAGCATGGCTGCCCGTCGGCAGGAGGGCCTGCAGCTCGGCCACGGCGGCCTGCTTGCGGGCGTACGGCGACAGCGAGGTAACGTTGACGACGATGCCCGTCTGCGTGCCGGTGATGCTGCTCGTGACCGTGTCGGTGGCGCTGATCGATTGGCTGCCGGCGGTGTTGAGCGTGACGTTGAAGACGTGGCTGCCCGCGTCGCCCGCGACGAAGGTGTAGTCGGGGGGCAGCACGGCGGCCCCATCGGACGAGCTGAAGTGGACCGTGCCCAGGTAGCCCGTGGCGGTGTTGTTGCTGGCGTCGGTGGCGGTCACCGTCAGGCTATGGCTGGCGCCCGCGGTGGTCGCGCTGGGATAGCCACTGACGACCAGTTGCGCCGCCCCTGCCGGGCCGACGACGATGCCCGTCTGCGTGCCGGTGATGCTGCTCGTGACCGTGTCGGTGGCGCTGATCGATTGGCTGCCGGTGGTGTTGAGCGTGACGTTGAAGACGTGGCTGCCCGCGTCGCCCGCGACGAAGGTGTAGTCGGGGGGCAGCACGGCGGCCCCATCGGACGAGCTGAAGTGGACCGTGCCCAGGTAGCCCGTGGCGGTGTTGTTGCTGGCGTCGGTGGCGGTCACCGTCAGGCTATGGCTGGCGCCCGCGGTGGTCGCGCTGGGATAGCCACTGACGACCAGTTGCGCCGCCCCTGCCGGGCCGACGACGATGCCCGTCTGCGTGCCGGTGATGCTGCTCGTGACCGTGTCGGTGGCGCTGATCGATTGGCTGCCGGTGGTGTTGAGCGTGACGTTGAAGACGTGGCTGCCCGCGTCGCCCGCGACGAAGGTGTAGTCGGGGGGCAGCACGGCGGCCCCATCGGACGAGCTGAAGTGGACCGTGCCCAGGTAGCCCGTGGCGGTGTTGTTGCTGGCGTCGGTGGCGGTCACCGTCAGGCTATGGCTGGCGCCCGCAGTGGTCGCGCTGGGATAGCCACTGACGACCAGTTGCGCCGCCCCTGCCGGGCCGACGACGATGCCCGTCTGCGTGCCGGTGATGCTGCTCGTGACCGTGTCGGTGGCGCTGATCGATTGGCTGCCGGTGGTGTTGAGCGTGACGTTGAAGACGTGGCTGCCCGCGTCGCCCGCGACGAAGGTGTAGTCGGGGGGCAGCACGGCGGCCCCATCGGACGAGCTGAAGTGGACCGTGCCCAGGTAGCCCGTGGCGGTGTTGTTGCTGGCGTCGGTGGCGGTCACCGTCAGGCTATGGCTGGCGCCCGCAGTGGTCGCGCTGGGATAGCCACTGACGACCAGTTGCGCCGCCCCTGCCGGGCCGACGACGATGCCCGTCTGCGTGCCGGTGATGCTGCTCGTGACCGTGTCGGTGGCGCTGATCGATTGGCTGCCGGTGGTGTTGAGCGTGACGTTGAAGACGTGGCTGCCCGCGTCGCCCGCGACGAAGGTGTAGTCGGGGGGCAGCACGGCGGCCCCATCGGACGAGCTGAAGTGGACCGTGCCCAGGTAGCCCGTGGCGGTGTTGTTGCTGGCGTCGGTGGCGGTCACCGTCAGGCTATGGCTGGCGCCCGCATTGGTCGCGCTGGGATAGCCACTGACGACCAGTTGCGCCGCCCCTGCCGGGCCGACGACGATGCCCGTCTGCGTGCCGGTGATGCTGCTCGTGACCGTGTCGGTGGCGCTGATCGATTGGCTGCCGGTGGTGTTGAGCGTGACGTTGAAGACGTGGCTGCCCGCGTCGCCCGCGACGAAGGTGTAGTCGGGGGGCAGCACGGCGGCCCCATCGGACGAGCTGAAGTGGACCGTGCCCAGGTAGCCCGTGGCGGTGTTGTTGCTGGCGTCGGTGGCGGTCACCGTCAGGCTATGGCTGGCGCCCGCGGTGGTTGCGCTGGGATAGCCGCTGACGACCAGTTGCGTCGCCCCTGCCGGGCCGACGCAGGTAGCGCTGGTGACGGCGACGGTGTCGACTCGCCAGCCAGCTTGGGAGTTGCTCGAGTCGCTGCCCATCCGCCAGCGCAATTGGACGGTGTGCCCGGCGGCGCTCGCCGGCAGGTTCACGACCGTCGGGACGAACGCACCTGTCGTGCCGGTCCACGCTGAGCGGCCGGCGATTGGATTGCTGAATGCACGTCGAGATCGTCCCGGTATAGCCGCCGGTAACAAAGCTGCCGCCGGCGGCGATGATGTCGCTGAAGGCTGCCGCCGTCGATGCTGATCTCGAGCACGCCACCGTCATAACCGGTTTCCAGGACGTAGTTGCTGTTGAAGGAAACCTGTGCGCCATTTGTGGGGATCGCGATCGACGGGCTGTCGAGACGGTTGTCGAGCAGGTTACTCGGATCGCTGGAATAGGCAGCGTTCGGAGACGTGTCCGCGACCGGGGTAGGCGTCCCCGAATTGGAGATCGCCCACACGCCGGCGCCCGCATCGTTGACACCCTGCGTGGCCGACCAACCGGCTGGCAGCGAGGTGCCGCCGTCGAAGTTCTGGGTCAACAACGCGACCGGAGTGCCTTTGACGATTTCCGATGCCAACGCGTTGCCGGAGCCAAGATTAGTGGTGCTGAAGGACGCGGTGTTGTCGTAGGTCCCACACGAACCGGCCGGCGCGTTGCTCACGACATGAGCATGGGTGCTCGCGTGAGCCGCCAGCGATGTCGGGCTGTAGGCCAGCTGTTGGTTGGGCGCGCTACCAGTGACTGACCACCCGGAGTCGCTGTGCGCCGAGTCGATGGACCAGTTGATCCCCGGACCGGCCGGCAGGTTGTCGCTCACTGACAGGCCGGTCGCCGCGGTCGATGAGTTGTCGGCCAGGGTGACGGTGAAGCCGATCGGCGAGCCGAACGTGACGCTACCCGCGTCGGCCACCTTTGTGATGGCTACCTCGTGGCACGAGGGGAAGGAAAAAGAACCAATCCGCGTGCGCCAGTTGACCGTGCTGGTGGTCGAGTAGTACTCCGTGGTGTAGTAGAACGTGCAGTCGTCGACGGGATCTATCGTCATGTCGCTGTAGTCGCCCCACCGATTGCTGCTGCCGGTCTGGCTGCCCGTGCCGGCGATGAGGGTCGCCTCACCCTGGGCCAGGCTGTTGAGCGGATCGCCTGCCAGCCGGCCGGCATAACGAATCTGCGGATAGATGGTGGCCGAGGAGGCGCTGAAGCCGAGTGCCAGGTCGCCGTACCTGTCCATCGCAACGCTGCCCATCCACCGCCACGTGCTGTCCGGCTGGTAGGTGCTTTCCTGGTAGACCGTCTCGGGACCATCGGTCACATTGCGCAGCTCGAACCAGCGCACCCCGGCGACAGCGCCCGAGCTGACGGTGTAATTGCCCACCACCGACTCGTGGTCGCCAAAGTTCCGATACGCCAGCCTGAACATCAACCGGTCGCCGATACCATCGAGGCCAACCGTCGTCCCCAACTGGGGTACGCAGCTAGAAGTGGTCGTGCAGAGTTGCGTGAAGGCTGCAGCAGTAGGACTGGCGAAGGTGGTCCATGTCGAGTTCGCCGGTGTCGCGAAATCAACGTGGAAGTGATAAGTGGTGTAGGCGCCGCCGCCTGGGAAACCGACGAAGGTCTCCGGCGCGCCCGAGCTGGGCAGCGTCGACCCGTCGAGATCAGCCGGCAGCATGGGATCGACGTTGCTACCGAGGGGGGCAGCCGTTGTGGTGAACGATGCGGCCGCACCGGTGAGCATCGTTGAGCGGTCGAACGCGAAGGGCTGAGGGCCAAGGTAGCTCGTGCCCGCCGCGTTGAAGACGTTCATGCTCATGTAGTAGCCGTCCGGCCAGACAGCGAGCTTGGGATAGTCGTAGAAGTTGCTGCCCAGGTGGAAGCCGTAGCGGTAGTAGGCGCCGGTCGCATCACTCGTGGTCGAGACGGCGATGCACTCGTCCGTAACCGCGGTGCCTGCACCCGTATCCGCAAATTGGCTGACGATCCAGCGATTGGCCAACTGGTCGTACAGCACGACCGGGTCGCCATCGCCGCGGGTCTCGCAGGGCCCACCGAAACCCGACCACAGCGTTTCGATGGTGACCGGCCCAAGAACGGAGGCGCCGGTCGTCTTGTTGAAGACCTGGTAGCCCTCGTTGACGCTCTGGACGTACTGTGTCAGACCGACCTCGCCGTTCGTATCCGGCGGATAGCAGGAACCGCAGCCACCGGTGATCGAAGTACCATCGATATTGAGAGTCGTCGAGGGCATGTTCGGCGCGGCCAGGCTGCGTTGGACGACTGGGTCGGCTTGGTCGGTGTGCCGCAGGCCGGTTGCCGGGTTGTCTTCGGTGTCCGTCCCCTTGTCCAGCGAAACGGGCGCGATGTTGCGCAAACGCGGCGATTTGTCCCGTTTGTAGTCGTGCCCAACGATCACCGCCGGTGTGCCCTTGGCGGGAGCGGCACCGGGCGAAGCCGGACGGCCTGGAGCTAATGCCGCGTCGGCACCCGTTGACAAAAGCGCGACCATCGTCGCGGCCAGAATCACGCTCCGCACACGTGTGTGGCCCAAGGCCCCTCGACCCATCCCGATCCCTCCTCGCCGTCAGGTCAGCGTCAACGTGTCGAGTCGAGGAGGACGCCGCATCGGTCCTCCCCTGGCGAAACGCCCGCAACCCCCCGACGGTATCACGCCCAAGAAGGCCTAGCGCAACCGCCCGCCTGGTCATGCAACTCGACTTGGCCCGGTCGCTCGCGTCTGGCGCCGCGCAGCCGCTGGCGCCAGGTACAGCGCGGCGAGTTCGCCGGCGAGGGTCGCGATGATCTGCCGCTCGGTATACGCCCCGGAGTACGGGCGGCTACATGGAAACGGGCCCGTTTCACGCTCGAATACTGGTAGCGGAGGGCGGATTCGAACCACCGACCAAGGGCTTATGAGTCCCCTGCTCTACCACTGAGCTACTCCGCCGCGGCCAGTGATTCTACCCAAGCCTCGACCGCCCGCGTTCGCCCGCGTTCGCCCGCCCGATGCCGGCACTATCGGCGCGGATGGCCTCGCGTCTCGACTCGCCCGACTAACTCGGGTCTGGCTACGGACGGAGTGGCGATCCCACGCTTGGGCGAGCGACCTTCGCGCCCGCCGGGGCCTGCCGCCAGCGCTCGGCCGACTTTCAGAGACGCGTTCGGCCGATTCTGACGATAGTGCCGGCACGGCGCCGCTGGCCCAGCCCGGGTGGTCCTGATTCCCGCCCCCAGAGGCCGCGCTCAGGGGTGGCGCAGGTACGGCTGCAGGCTCCGCGACACGTCGTCGAGCAGCTGTCGGACGGGACCGGTGAGCAGCACCGCGATGGCCAGCGCGCCGCCGATGAAGACGCCCAGCCAGGCCAGGTACGACCGCAGGCTGACCGCCGACCGCCAATCGGGTGACAGCGCGGCCCTATCGCCGCGGCGCAGGAACGGGATCGCGGCGATGGCCACCGTCAGGCCGTGCGGCCAGACAATGGGCAGGCCGATCATCGCTGCGATGGGCACGGTCCACGGCCGGTCGGTGCGCGCGCCCCAGATGACAAGCAACGCAGCGATGGGCAGGCGGATGGGCGCGGGCGGCGGGACGCTGTAGTACTGCGGCTGGTTGAGGTTGCTGAGCAGCGAGTCGATCCACTGGCCCCAATACTGCGGCGCGACGACCGTCGTGGCGATGCAGACCGCGGCTGTGGCGCCCAGCGCGATGGCCAGCGAGCGCCACTCGCGACGCACGGCGAACCACAGCAGACCGACACCCGGGGTGACCTTGGTGAGCAACACGAAGGACCACGTCGCCGGGTAACGGAAGCCGAGCGCGACGGCCGCGGCGATGAGCAGGTGGACGTTGCCGTGGTACAGCTCGAGCGCGACCGGCGGCAACGCCAGCAACACCAGCGCCCAGCGACCGCCGAGCCAGAAGACGGTTGCCAGCATGACCGCTTCCCACAGCACCAGGAACAGCCACCACGGCAGCACGCCGAGCGGCGCGAACAGCAGCACGATCGGTGGCGCGTAACGAAAGCCGCCCAGGGTGAAGTTGTTGGCCAGCGCGAGCGCGTACGGCTGGGCGGGGTCGACCGACCAGTACGCATAGGCGTCGTAGCCCACGCTGTGGACGATCGACGTGACCACCACCAGCGCGAAACCGGTCGCCAGCCAGCCGGCGATGATCAACCCGTCGCGTACCGCGCGCAGCCGCAGCGCCGCAAGGTCGACCGGCAGCGGCTCGAACGGCGGCAGGCGCAGCGCCTGCCATTTCCAGGTCTTGGGCGCCCCGGTCATGGCCGCGAGGCTAACGGAGCCGGCGGCCGGGCGGGCGGTCGGGCGGGCAATGCGTCGGGCGCGAGTGGCCAACGCCTAGACTCGCCGCCGATGGCCGAGTACGAATCACATCCCTTCTCGTTCGCGCACATCCTGGACCTGGCCAGCAGGCTGTTCGGCCGTCGGTGGCTGACGGTGTATGTGGCCGCGGCCACCTTCATGGTGCCGGCGTACGCCCTGATGGACGTGCTGGCGAGCAGCTACGCGCCGCGTTTCAACGAGTGGGTCGGCATGGCGCAGACCAGCCTGGCCGTCAACGGCACGATCCCGACGCTGCCTGCCGACGCGGGCGCCGTGCTGGCCACCCTTGGCTTCGCGGCGATCGTGCTCCTGCTCGCCGGCGCCGCCACTGCGGCGGCGATCATCCAGACGGCCGACTCCGCGTACCGTGGCATCGCCGCACCGCTGCGCTCCTCGCTGGCTCGCGCCATCGCCCGGCTGCCGGCACTCGCCGGCGCGCTGCTGATCTACTACGCGGTGGCAGCGGTCATCTTGTGCGTCGGCTTGATCTCCGGTTCGCTGCTGGTGCTGAGCGGTGGCTTCCTCGCCTTCGTCGGCCTGATCGTCATCGTCGGCGCGCTGGCCGCGCTTATCTTCGTCGGCATGCGCACGTCGTTCATGCAGCAGGCGATCGTGCTCGAGGGCCTGGGGCCGATAGCCGGCGTCGTGCGCAGCTGGCGCCTGACGACCGGGTCGGGATGGCGGGTGATCGGCTACGCCATCGTGGTCGGGCTCCTCAGCGGCCTGGTCGGCACCATGGTCAGCGGCCTGCCGGACAGCGTGCTCCAGCTCAATCCGCTGGTTTCGTCGGACGTGGCCGTGAGCACCGTGTTCGACGCCATCGTCGACGTCCTCGTCGCGCCGATCACGCCGCTGGTCTTCACCCTGCTCTACTACGACCTGCGCTGGAAGCACGGCGAGCCGCCGCTGCCGGTCAGGGCGGGGGTGTCAGTCTCCGAACAGCAGGCTTAGCCAGGCGTTGAGAGGAGTCTCCGGCACCGGCGATGTGGCAGCGCTGCCGAGCTCGGGCAGCGGCGCCGGCGAGGGCGCATTCGTCTCGAGCGAGAAGACTTGCTCGCCCGGCTTGCCCAAGCCGTAGGCGCGTGCCTGGAGCTGCTGGAACGCCACGCTCTGGACGATGGCGGGCTCGCGCTGGTCGGCTGCCAAGCGCCGCTGCAGCGCCGTCGTTTCGGCCTGAACGGCCTGTTCGCGGGCGTTGGCATCGTTGAGTTGCTGAACCGCGCTCCCGAACACGTACACCAGCCAGAAGGCGGCGACGACGATGATGACGACGACGACCTGGTTCAGCCCGATACGCAGACGCCGCCGGCCTGTCGGACCGCCGAGTGCGGCGACCTGGCTTTCGAGGGACGCCACTCGGGCGCCGGCCGGAGGAGTGCCGTCGTCGCGCGGACGGCCCCCGGCACCGGCTGAGTTCGGCATCGCGCGGAGCGTAAGGCCCCCGATTCCAGCATGTCAAACAGAACGGCGAGCATGAGGACGCCCAGCGCGGCCCGGTCGATGCCGTCGTGCGGCCCTAGAATTCCGGGGCCCGATTGACCACGGCGGACCAGGCGGTCGGGAGCCGACGCCACCGGGAGGTGCTTCATGAGCGACAAGAGAACCACGGCACGAGCCTTCCACGACGCGGACGGCGTGGATGACTGGCGGGTCCTGTATTGGGGCGCGTATGCCTACTACCGCATCGGATCGTTCGTGGAAGGTGCCAGATTCATCGACGCCATCGCCGAGGCGGCAAGCGCCATGGGCCATTTCCCTGACGTGGACCTGCGCCCGGACGGCGTGACGGTGCGCACCTTCTCGCGCGAGGACGGTGGCCTGAGCGAGCGTGACATCGAGTTGGCCCGGCGGATCTCGGCCGTGGCCCGCACCCTCAAGCTCGAGTCCGACCCTTCCCAGCTGCAGGTGGTGGGCATCGCCGTGGCGCAGGATGCCGGCAGCGACGTTCGACCGTTCTGGGCCGCTGCCTTGGGGTATCGGGACCTTGGAACAACGGATGCGATCGACCCCCACCGACGCAACCCGAACCTGTCGTTCCAGAAACTTCACCCGCCCAGGCCCGGACGCGGGCGGACCCACATCGACGTCAGCGTGCCGGCCGATCAGGCGGAGGCCCGCGTCGCCGCCGCGCTCGCGGCTGGGGGACGACTGGCCGACGATTCGCACGCGCCCGACTGGTGGACCCTCGCTTCGCCAGAGAACCACGGTGTTGACATCGCGGCGTGGCCCGACTCCGAGGACGACAGCGAGGACTGAGCAAGTGGGTTTCAGGGCAGAGCCAAACGTGTATCCGGGTCCTCAGAACCCTCCACAAATCCTCTACGGGTCACCTGCCGCCGGTGGTCCCCAACAGGTAACCACCAGTGGTGTGCCTACTTGCGATGTAGTGCATGTCCTTATCCATGAGGACCACCTCCGATGGGTTCGTAAGGGCAATGCAGCAGAACTTCCCGTGATCGTTCTGGACATTGAGTGACAGGAAGCGTTTCTCATTCTCGTGCTGCCAGGCCCGCAGCGCGTCAAAGAGTCCCGCCATCGATTCGGCCTCGAAGTACTGAAGATTGCGCTTGTTCTCGTCCATGTCACGCACCTCGCTATCCCGGCGGCCGACGGGCATCGACGCTCGTGTCGCAGCATGACCGCGGTCTTCGCAGTATGGAGCCAAGACGCCTCGGCAGTTGGTCTCCTTCGTCGGCGCAGGCGAGATGGCGCCGCAGTGGGCGAGGGTGCCCTCACCTCAACCTGCCGACGATCGCCCAACGCATGCGGCTGAACGCCCGCCCGCGCAAGTTCGGGTTACCGCCGCATCGCCCTCACGGACAGCAGCCAGCAACCCAGGGTGAGCAGCGCATAGGTGACGCACCACACGCAGATCGCGTGGATCACGGCCACCTCGAGGTAGGCGAGGTAGCCCAGGATGGGCAGACTGGCGAGTCCCAGGCCGTATGCCGCCAACAGGCCGTAGCGATTGGCCCGGCGCCACCACGCGAGCGCACCGATGAGCGTGAGCACCGAGGCGCCGGCGCCGAACGCAGCGACGGGAATGCCCAGGAACGCGGCGTAGGGACTCGTCTCGACGGTCTCACAGCCCTGCAGCGGCCCGCAGACGACCGGCGCACCGGCCAGCTTCGCCCAGGTCAGATACAGGGCCACGCCGACGGCAGCCAGCGCGAGGACCACCATCGCCGCACCGGTGATGCCTCTTGGCGCGGGCTGGTCGTCAGCCTCGCCGCCGGGGTCCGTCACGGGCTGCTGCTGGGGCTGGGCGACGCGGCAACCTGCTGGATGAGCGCGTTGAGCTGGTCCCAGGTGGGCAGACCCGGGTAGAGCTGCCCGTCGATGATCAACGTGGGCGTCGAGTTGACGCCCAACTGGGCGCCCTGGGCGGTCTCCGCCGTCACCGCGCCGGTGTACGTGGGATCGGCCAGCGCAGCCAGGAAAGCGCTGCGGTCCATGCCCAGCGACACGGCCATGTCGGCCAGTCGTGATTGGCTGAAGGCCCCGCCGTTTTCGGTGCCCTGGTTCGAATACAGACAGGCCGTAGAACGGCCAGAAGCCCGGCCCGATGGCCTCCGACACGCGCGCGGCCGCCGCAGCATCGATCGACGCCGGGCCGATGAACGCGTAGTCGTGGAACACGAGCCGCACCGTGCCGGGGTTGATGTACGAGGCGATCAGCGACGGCTCGATGGTTTCGTAGAACTGGCGGCAGACCGGGCACTGGAAGTCGGCCCATTCGTCGATCGTGATGGGCGCATCCGCCTGGCCCAGTGTTCGGTCGCCCATCAGGCCGCTGGGTATCGCCAGGTCGGGCGACTTGATCGGCGTTCCGGCAGAGGACCCAAGTCCGTTGGCCAGCACGAGGATCACCACGACGGCTACGCCGACGAGCAGGACACCGATGGACACCTGGCCGATTGACACGCCGCCTCGCGGCGCAGCAGCTTTCTCGCGCGCCCGGCGCCGGTCGGCGGCGCGGCGTGCGGCGCGGGAGTCGGGCGGACGCTTTGTGGTGGTCATGCGGGAACCCCCAGGGAAGCTTCAGGTCAGCAGAAAACCATGCGCGGGAGCATGTTCTGAGGCTGAGGGTAGCAGCGGGCCGCAGTTGTGGGGCGTCGGCGCCCGGCGCTACTCCGGACCCTGGGACGGGTCGATGCGATAGAGGTTCGTGCCGCCGTAGTCGAGGACCCAGCCACTACCCAGCAGCTCGTCGGCGAGGAAGACGCCCTTCGCGCCGGGGATGGCGAAGCTGCCCACCAGTTGGGCACTTGCCGGATCGATGATCGACACCGTGTTGTCGCCGGCGTTGGGCATCCAGATCATGCCGCCGACCACCCCGGGGTCGCGCGGCAGGTGGCCCACGTTCACGATGCCGCGGACGGTGGCGCTGGCCGGATCCAGGACGGCGACCTGGGCGTTCATCGACAGCGACACCGCCACGCCATTGGGAGCCACGGCAAACCAGTAGGGCGAGGCGTCGAGCGTGATCTGGCCCAGCACCTGGTTGGTATCCGGATCGATGCGAGTGATGCTGCGACCGATCTGGTTTGCCACCCAGACCTCGTTCGACGTCACCCCAATTCCGGTCACGTACGGGCCGGCGTCGATCGTTGCCACGACCTTTGCCTGCTGCGGGTCGATGCGCACGACCACGTCTCGGCCGCGCACCGGCACCCATACCGACCCGAAGCCGACCTCCACGTCCCACGGCTGCCCGCCGACGTCGATCGAGTCGGTCACCTGCCCGGTCGCCGGATCGAGCCGGACGACCTCCTGCTTGCTCAGCACCGCGATCCATAGCGCCCCGTCGATCGCGCCGATCCCGCACGGCGACCCACCCAGGTCGATCGGGGCGCTGACGGCGTTGGTCGCCGCGTCGATGCTGACGACCGACGTCACGTAGTTGTCCGGTACCCAGACCTTGTCGTCGAGCGCCGCGATGGCACACGGCCCGGGACCCGCATCGATCGTCGCCTGCAGCCCGCTGGGCCCGGACGGCAGTGGCGTGGGAGTCGGTGCGGGTGTTGGCGTGGGCGCCAGGGTTGGTGTCGGCGCCGGCGTTGGTGATGGAGTGGGCGCCGGCGTGGGAGCAGAGGTCGGTGCAACGGTGGGCGTCGGCTGACTGGTCGGGGCCGTGGTCGCGGGCGAGGATCCGCACCCGACGAGCACGAAGGCGACCGACAGGAGCAGCAACCGATGGCGACGGACCAGCATCGCCTCAGGCTATGGCTGCCCTCCCGCGCAGGCTTTCACGATCCTGCTCTTTTGTGGACGTCCGACCCGATCGCAGGTTCGCCCGCCACGCCTGCGGGCTCACGCCGAACGCGCGCCGGAAGCGATCGGTCAGGTGGGCGTGGCTGGCGAAGCCAAGGTCGGCCGCGACATGGGCGATAGGCTGGCCGTCGGCGATGGGTTCGAGGCTGGCGCGCAGCCGCAGGCTGGTCCGGTAGGCGTGGATCGAACTGCCGGTGCGCTGGCGAAAGACGCGGCTCAGGTGGAACGGCGACAGGTGCACCGCGCGAGCGACCTCATCGAGGCTCAGCCGCTTATCGAGGTCCCGTGCCAGTACGAGGCGGGTTTCCTCGACCACGTCCGCGTCGCCCTTGGGCGGCGAAGTGACCTTCGCGCCGCCTGCTCGGAGCGCCCGTGCCACGAGCAGGTAGAGCGCCTCGCGCACCTCGTCCGGGTCGGCCCGGCCGGTGATCACGCGCCTGCGAACGGTCTGATGCAAGAGGAAGTCCGAGGACTCGAGCTGGACCGCCACCGGTGGCGGCTCGCCGGCCATGGCCTCGCCGATCAGCGCGGGGCTGACGCCGATGTATGAGCAGCGATCACCGTCGGCACTCAGCAGTTCGCGGCGGTATTGCTGGCCGGGTGGGTAGAAGAGGACGCGCGTCGAGTCGGCCACCACGCGGCCGCGGCCCAGCTGGTCGATGACCACCGGTGTGCGCGGGAAGACGATCAGCGCGCCCTCGTCGCCGGTCCGGTTGACGCGCCGCCACGACGGGTGGCCGGGCAGCACCCGGAACTCGGCCAGGGTGACGTCGGGCGCCGAGAAGATGCGCCTCTGGGCACGCAGCATCGCGCCATCTTGCCATGGAAACGATGACGCCCTTGCAACGAGCTCGCTCAGTTCGAGCGGTAGCGATGATTGCATCGCCGACGTCGCCGAACTCGACTCCGGAAATCCCTACTGCCTGACGTACAGCTGCCCGTACGGCCACGAGCTGTACGGCGCCCAGCGATACAGGTTGCCAACGCCGGTACCGGCGATCGTCTGGGTCAGACCGAAGAACGTCGGGATGACAAACATCTCGTCGGCCGCTGCCTTGTCGAGCGCCTGCCACTTCGCCGCCTGCTGGGTCCGATCGATCGTTGTCAGCGCGTCCTGGACCTGGCTGTAGAAGCCCGGATAGCTGTTCGCGTCGAGGCGCGGCAGGCCGTAGGCGGTGGCATCGGTGAACAGGGCCGGAATCACCGTCGAAGCGTTCGGCCAGTCAGCGCCCCAGCCGGCGCCAGCGAACTCGTCGGGTTCGGTGAACGGCATCCCGTACGGGTTGTACTCCGGAATCGCGTTGAGCTTGATCGAGAAGCCAGCGCTGTGAAGCGAGTACTGGATGATGGCCGCGATCTGGTCACCGCTAGGACCGGCCACGTAGTCGTAGGTCAGGGTGGGTGCAGACTCGCCCGACTGCGCGATGAGTTGCCGGGCGAGGGCAGGATCGCCGCTGGCCGGGACGTCCTCGCCGAAGGGGCCCGACACGTCCCACAGGTGCGTCGGCGCGTAGTCGAGGCCGATGTTGGGCTTGATCACGCCATCGGCGTAATCGCCGTAGAAATCACCGCCGTGGGCGTCGCGTATGGCCGCGCGGTCAAGCGCCACGGCCATTGCCTGGCGGATCTGCTGGTTGGGCACCTTGGCGGTGTCGATCCAGATGAAGCGGGCGTACGGGTCGTAGTCGCTGAAGGCGCGGCCGGCGAACGCCGGGGCCGTGGTGTGCGGATCGCTGAAGATCGTCGCCAGGTGGTCGGGCTGGATGGCACCGTACTGCAGCGCGTAGACGTCGTTGCCGGTCGGCTGCATCAGGCGCTGGTCGAGCTCCTCGGGATCGATCGCGAAGTCGACCTCCCACTTGTCCGGGTAGGCCGGCCGATACGGATCGCTGGACGGGATCCAGTTCGGGTTGCGCACCAGCACCAGGCTGCCGCCAACACCCTGCGTGTAACTCCCGATCATGTACGGGCCGTCCGACCACGGCGCGTTGGTGTAGGCCTCGCCGGTGTCGATGCCGGGATGGTCGACCGGGTTGGGCACCGCGCCAAAGCCGATGGTGGCGGTGTAGTTGAAGTCAACTACCGGCTGGTTCAGCTTGTAGGTGATCCTGTTGCCGTCGCACTGAACCGCGTTATCGAACAGCGCCTGCTGCTCTGACGTGGCCGTGTACGGCCCGGGGTACTGTGAGCCGTTGTACGCGTTGGGATCAGCTGGGATGTCGAGATACTGGATGGCATAGGTCGGGCCGGTGGCCAGGACGTCCTTCTGGAACGCGCGCGACGCGCCGTACTTGAAGTCCGCGCAGGTGACCGGCGAGCCGTCCTGCCAGGTCAGGTTGTCACGCAGGGTGAAGCTCCACTGCGTGGCATCCGCGTTGTGCGTACCGGTATCGGTCGCGGCATCGGGCGTCAGCGTGGTGGCCACGGTCGGATCATCCGAGTACACGTAGGCCGTCAGCGAACGCATGATCGTCGCGCCGAAGAAGGCGAGGTCCTCGCCAGTGTAGATACGCTGCGGATCCAGGTCCTGGAAGCTGGTACCACCGGCCGTCGCGGTCGAATACAGCAGGTAGAGCGTGCCGCCCTGCTTCGCCGGATTCGCGGTCGGCTCGGGCGTGGGAGCCTGGCTCAGCGTTGGGCCTGGCGTCGGAGTCGTTGGAAGAATTGATGGCAACGGGGACGCCGGCTCGACCGAGCTTGCCAGCCAATAAAGGTCTGATCCGCGACATTGGGGCGGCACCTGTTGGCCTATCAGCCCCACCACGAAGTCATAGTTCTCCGGGTAGTACTCACCGCCTCCGGCCGAGACCGCTGTTCCGACGATGGCCTGCTGACCGGCATTTCGAACCACCAGCTGACCTCCCTGGGCAACCACCGATGTATCGCTCGGCCACAGAACGAGCAATCGCGTGCTTCCGGACTCGATCCACAGGCAGCCGCCATCATGGACGAGGGTCCCCTGAAGCAGAGCTGCGGGATATCCGTCCAGCGGCCGATACATCGGCAGGAAGATCCCCTCGGAAGCTACCGGTGATGGAGTCAACCCTGGCGTCGGGCCTGGGCGGCCGCCGACAACCAGCAATCCTCCGGCTAGTGCGACTGCGACGATGGCCGCGATCGGCAGCAGTAGCCAGCGGCCGTTGAACAGGGGGCGCGGTCGCTTTGCCGGCTCGGCTGCCGCCTGGGTCAGCCGCACGTGGAGGCTGTCGGGTGCCGACGGCAGTGCGGCATGCTGCAGACGGTCGCGGAGTCGGCGTTCGAGATCGTCGGTCATTCCGGCTCCCTCCCATCCGTCGGTGGCATCGAGGCGCGCAACTGTTCGAGCGCCCGATGCAGGCGCGACTTGACCGTCCCCGTCCGCCAGCCCAGCCGGTCGGCGACGGCTTCCAGCGTCAGGTCGGCCCAGTAATGGAGGACGATGACCGCGCGTTCGTCGTCAGGGAGGGAGTCGACGAGACGGAGAAGCTCGTCGCGACTGAACAGCGCCGCAAAGGCGTCAGGCTGGCCCAGTGGGTCGGTAGCCGCTTCGAGCTGTATGGTGCGCACCCGCCCACGCCGGCGCATGCGATCACGGCAGGCATTGACGACGATCCGATCCAGCCATGCCTGCAGCCGCTCCGGGTCGTGCAGCTGGGCACGCCTAGCCCACGCCCGTTCGATGGCGTCGCCGACCACATCCTCCGCCTCGGAGGCGTTGCCCAGGATCAGCCCGGCAAGCCGGTACGCCCGATCGAGCTGAAGCTCGAGCTGCCGCGCGAATGCCTCCGATTCCACCATGCCAGCTGGTCGCACGCCCTCCCAAGCGCTGCCCTCGATGGTGACCGTACCCATCATCGCGCCCTTCCAGACGCACGACCGGCAGATTCCGTTCTTGGCCGGGCGAACCGTTGCTAGCAGTCGCCGCGGATGTCGTATGGGCCGTATTCCAGCTGCCCGCCGGAGACGATGACCTTCTGGTCGACCGGGCCGGCCAGGTAGACGCTGCCGATCTGGGTGCCGTCGGCCGTACGAGTTACGACGACCGTCCAGGGCATGAGCGGCTTGGGGAACGGCGGCAGCCACTCGACGATGGTGTCCGAAGCGCCGCCCGCGACGGTCTCCGAGTATGTGCCGTTGATGGTGACCGTGACCTCGTCGCTGTCCTCGTTCACGACCTTCAGGTGGAAACCGCCGCAGGCATTCGAGGGCCACGGCGTCGGACCGGGCGTGACGAACCTGGGCGTCGGAGTAGGCGTCGGGTTGGGGATCGCCGACGACGGTGCGTCGCAGTCGCCAGATGCGCCGGCGATGAATGTCGGGCCTAGCAACGGCGGCCCAATCCAGAGATCTAACCGGCCGCAGCTCAGGTCGGCGCGCTGCCCGTAGCCGGACCTGTTGCTCACGCCTGTGAGCGTGGGCACGCTCAAGGTCGCCAGGGCACGACCCGCAGGAGAGATGGCGTCCACGGTCCATGGCGCTGGCGGTAGCTGCGCGATGGCGATGTCGCGCTCCGTGTTGGCTTCGACCGTCGCCACAATCGCGCCGTTGAGCTCGATGGAAATGGCGATCGTCGTGCCATTCGCTACGTGCAACGCGTCGGCCGAGTCGATGGGAAACGACTCAGTTGGAGAAAGGCGCGGCAGGCCGCCGGCTGAGAGCATGGCCGCCCCGATGCCGACCGTGAGAACTACGGCAGTCAGCAGGAACACCCACCATGCGCTGCGACGCGGTCGAACAGTGGCCACGAGCAAAAGCAAGCCAAGCGCGAGCAGGGTCAGGGAAATCGCGTAGAACGGCCACGGATTGGCGTTGCCGCAGAAGTCGGCCGACGCGGCGCAGCTCGCGTAGTCCTGGAGCGAAAACACCGTCCATGCGCCGCCAAGTCCGAGCAGCGCTCCGGACAGAAACGCGAAGCGCGGGGCGAACCAGCCCGATGACGAACAGGGCGACGATCGCGCCAACCGCGACGAGCAGGCTTAGCGAGATCGCCAGCGATGCGACAAGGCCCAGGACCAGGCCGAGCACGAACTCGAAGCGCCTGCCACTCATTGGCTCAGTCCGATCCGGCTGTCGATGCCTGCTCTATGGAGATACTGTACGCGGTCGGATCGGTTGTCGCCGAATCCCCCGATGAGATACGCCGACACCGTTACCACGCCGACGGGCGAACCAGGCACGTCGATGCGCTGGTCGGTGGCTTGTTCCTCGCAGGTGAGTACCGCCGCGGTTCCCAACGTCGGGTCGGGTGGCCCGCTGGAGGCTGGCGCCAGAACGACGATCAGCCGGCCGGCCGGCGTGCACGCCGCGTGCATCGCAACTGGCCCGCTGCCGAGCGAAACAACGACGCTCGTTCGTGAATTCGAGCCGGCAAGGCCACCCACGGCAACCCAGCCATCTGGCGCGCTGGGTATTGGTGGCGGCGACGGCGCCGCTGAGGCGGGCGAGCAGCCAAGCACTGCTGGCAGTAGGCCGACGAGTAAGACGCGCCTCAAGTGCATCGGACACCTCCCGATCGCCCGGACTCAGCCGAGCTACCCTTGCCTGCCCGCGCCCACATTACCCGCCCAGAGCGGCCAAGCAAGAGCTCATTGGCACGTTGAACTGCTGACGCGTCTGGGCCAGGCAACCACATTGCCCGTAACGATCGCTGCGCGCGCTGCTAGACTCTCCGGTCAAACCGAACGTTTGGTCTAAATGGGAGAGGCACGATGCGGCTGTATGCACCCGCCGGCACGGTCGAAACGCTCGAACGCTTCCTCGCCATCCCGGAGGTTGCGGACGCAATGGTCGAGCACCGCGTCCTGCCTGAGCGCGCGGCACAGACCGCGCCCTTTCCCGACTGGATGGACAAGCGACTCGTCCGCGCCCTGCACGCGCAGGGTATCGAGATGCTCTACACGCACCAGGCGGAGTCGCTCGAGGCACTCAAACGCGGCGAAGACATCGTCGTCGTCACCCCCACCGCCTCCGGCAAGTCGCTGTGCTACGACCTGCCCGTCCTCCAGTCGGTCATTGACGATCCCGCGGCGCGGGCGCTGTACCTGTTCCCGACCAAGGCGCTCAGCCAGGACCGGCTGGCCGTCTTCCGCGAGCTCGCGCAGGCGGCGGAGATCGACATCCAGGCAGGCGTGTACGACGGCGACACGCCGGCGCCCATTCGGTCGGTCGTCCGATCAGCGGGCCAGGTTGTGGTCACCAACCCGGACATGCTGCACACGGCGATCCTGCCCCATCACACCAAGTGGTTCCAGCTGTTCGAGCAGCTGCAGTACATCGTGGTCGACGAGGCGCACAGCTACCGCGGCATCTTCGGCAGCCACGTGGCGAACGTCCTGCGCCGCCTGCTGCGGCTGTGCGCTCACTACGGCAGCACGCCACAGATCGTGTGCTGCTCGGCGACCATCGGCAATCCGCGCGTCTTGGCCGAGACGCTCACCGGCCGGCCGGTCACGGTCATCGACAACAACGGCGCGCCGGCCGGCGAGAAGCACATCGTCGTGCTCAACCCGCCCCTGCTCGATCGGCGAACCGGCATCAGGCCGGGCGCACTGGGCCTGGCCCGTTCCGCCGCGCTGGCGTTCCTGCGTGCCGGGCGGCAGACGATCGTGTTCGGTCGCTCACGCGTCGGCGTGGAGCTGCTGCTGACCGGCTTGCGCGAGGCGCTCCGCGAGGGGCGTGGACCGTTGAGTCGGGTGCGCGGCTACCGCGGCGGCTACCTGCCCACCGAACGACGCGCGATCGAGTCCGGCCTGCGCACCGGCGAAGTGCTGGGAGTGGTGTCGACCAACGCGCTCGAGCTGGGCATCGACATCGGCCGTCTGGACGCGGCGATCCTGGCCGGCTATCCCGGCACGATCGCCGGGACGTGGCAGCAGATGGGCCGCAGCGGCCGCCGCCGGGAGGCCAGCGCCGCGATCCTCGTGGCCGGTGCCGGGCCGCTCGACCAGTACGTCGCCACGCACCCCGAATACCTGTTCGAGTCGCCCGTCGAAGAGGCGCGCCTCGACCCGACCAACCTGCACGTCCTGCTCGCCCACGTTCGGGCGGCCACCTTCGAACTGCCGTTCGCGCCCGGCGATTTGCTCGCCGGCGTGCCGACCGACGAGCTGCTTGCCTTCCTTGCCGAGGAAGGCCACGTGCGCCAGGCCGACGACGGGCGCTGGTACTGGGCGAGCGAGAACTTCCCCGCGTCGGAGATCTCGCTGCGCGTCGCGGCGCCGGAGAACGTGGTCATCATCGACACGCTCGGCCACCCGCGGCCGGTGGTCATCGGCGAGGTCGACCTGTTCTCGGCGCGGACGCTTGGTCCACGAGAACGCGATTTACCTGCACGAGTCGCGCCAGTACCACGTCGATCGGCTCGACTGGGACGAGAAGCGCGCCTACGTGCGGCCGGTCGACGTCGACTACTACACGCAGGCGGAGCTGGCGGTCACGCTCAAACCGCTCGAGACGTTCGCCGCGGTTGGCGACGGCGCGCCGGCCGTGGCCGAACACGCGCACGGCGAGGTGATGGTGTCGAGCCTCGCGACGATCTTCAAGAAGCTGCGCCTCGAGACCCACGAGAACCTGGGCTGGGGCAGGATCCATCTGCCCGAGATCGAGCTGCACACGACTGCCTATTGGATCGCGCTGGCGCCGTCGGTGGCGGCCGAATGGCGGCGCGACGAGCTGGACGTGGCGCTGGCCGGTGCCGGGCGCGCGCTGCAGACCGTCGGGTCGGTGCTGTTGATGGCCGACCCGCACGACCTGGGCATGGTCGCCCAGGTTCGCTCGCCGCACGCGGAGCGACCGGTGGTCTACCTGTATGACTCGGTGCCCGGTGGCGTGGGCCTCGCGGCACGCCTGTGGGAGCGCCACGCTGAACTCGTGTCGGGCGCCCTTGGCCTGGTCGAGTCGTGCTCGTGCCAGGACGGCTGCCCGGCGTGCGTCGGGCCGCGACTGGAAACCGGCGGCAGCCCGAAAGCGTGGGCCAGGCGGCTGCTGACCTTGCTGAGCGTGACAACCTAGCTGGCACCGACCGGTCGCAGTCTGCCGGCGATGGACGCACTGCTCACGCGGCGCCTCGATCGGCTCAGGGCCGTCGAACGACCGACCGAAGGGTTGTTCGCGCGCCGCGCTCCGCCCGACCATGCGACCGCGCTGGCACTTGGCGTCGGCGGGCTCGCCTTGGGCCCGGTCGTGTCGGTCGAGCGGACCTTTGAGCTGCCGGTGGATCGAAGTGCGCTGAGCGCCCTCCCCTACCCGGCCGGCGTAGATCAACCGCTGGTCTGCCTGGATCTCGAGACGACCGGCCTCGCCACGGCCGCCGGCACGCTCGCGTTCCTGGTGGGCATCGGCGTCTGGACAGGCGATCGCCTGACCGTGCGGCAGTTGCTCCTGCCGGACCACGCCGCGGAGGTGGCGTGGCTCGACGCGCTTGTCGCGGCCCTGCCGCCTGACGCGTGGCTGGTGACCTACAACGGCCGCTCGTTCGACTGGCCGCTGCTCGTTGCGCGCTTCCGGGTACACCGGCGCGACCCACCGCCGATCGCCGGCCACCTGGACCTGCTGCCCATCGCCCGGTCGCTCTGGAAGCACCGCCTGGGCAGTGCCCGGCTGGCTGTCGTCGAAGAGGCGATCTGTGGCGTCGAACGCGACGAAGACCTGCCCGGCGCGCTCGTGCCCGAGCGCTATTTCGCCTACCTGCGCTCGCGCCGGGCGGACCTCCTGCGTCCGGTGATCGAGCACAACCGCCAGGACATCGTGTCGCTGGGGCTGCTGCTCCAATTGCTGGCGCGCGACCTGGCTGAACCGCAGCACTGGACGTCCCAGCATCCCGGCGACCTGGCCGGCCTTGCGCGGCGGCTCACGCGCAGCGGACGGGCGGTCGAGGCGCTGCACTGCGTCGACACCGCGCTGAGGTCAGAGCAATGGACGCTCGGATTCACCGGCGCGGCCGCGCTGCGGCGGCGGCTGGCGGCCGAGCAGGCGCGGCTGCTGGCACGGCTCGGCCGGCGCGAGGAATCAATTGCCGCGTGGCACGCGATCGCGCTGCGTGGCGGCCCCGGCGCGGCGGAGGCGTGGCTGCGCGTCGCGCGGCATTACGAGCACGTCCAGCGCGACGCAGACGGCGCGCTCGTCGCATGTCACGAGGCCGCATCGGCCGCATATCGCAGCCGTCTGTGGGGAAGGCCGCTGCCCCGCATCGAGCGTGACTTGATACAGCGAATGGCCCGCCTGCGGCGGGTCAGCTTCCGGCGGCAGCCTGCCGAGCGAGCAACTCTTCGCGCAGCCTGATCAGTGCCGCGCCGACCGCCGGCCGGGTCGGCACGGACGCGAGGCCCGCGCCCTCTACCGACGCGCTCGCCGCAGCAGCGGCGAGCGCGAGCAGACGCCAGTCGTCATCCGCGCGAGCCAGCAACCGGCCGGCGCACAGAGCGGCCAGAAACACGTCGCCCGCGCCTGTTTCGTCGACCGTGACCCGCGGCGTCAGTGCCGGCACGAGCCGAACGGCGAGCCGCCCGCCACGAGTCCGGCGCAGCGAAAGGGCGCCCAGAGGTCCGTGGGTGACCACAAGTTGCTGGCCGTCGCGCAATAACGAGTGGAGCGGCGGGCCGCCGGCCGCAGCATCGTCGTTGCCGACCACGACAAGGTCCGCGCGCTCGGTCAAGACACGGCGCTCCGGCGGTAACCGGCGCACCGCTTGGCCCTGCACGACTTCGCGCAGGAGCCCCTGCCAGGCAAGCGCCACGAACTGGGAGTCGATGCTCGCCCAGTCGTCTCCAATCTCGCCCGCCACCGGACCGAGCAGTACCGCCGATGGCTTCCGCCAGTGCCCGGGCACGGCTGCAACGGGTATCTGATCACTTGCCTCGTGGCCGAACTGGATGCGACCGCCGGGCGTTTGGCGGTTCTCGAAGATCGGCCCGCGTTCGAGCGGTACGACGGCCACCTCGGCACCCGCGGCCCGCAACAGCTCGAGCTCGGGTGCGCCGGCGGCCTGCTCATCGGCGCCAACCAGCGCGCGCACGCGGACCCCGAGCCTGGCAGCCGTCAGCGAGCAGTAGACGACGCTGCCGCCCAGCCGCCAGCCGCGCGGATCGGCACGATCGAGGTCGCGGGTGGCGGAGCCGACGACCAGCAGAACGGACGACTCGGAGGGTGCGTCAGTCATCCCTATACTCGGCCCGTGTACTTCTACGAGCTAACGGAATCTGACGACGAGATCTTTGCCAACATCCTGCTCGCGCACGATGCCGAGTATGACGAGCAGGAGTTCCTGGACCTGGCCCTCGAGGCGCGCGAGGCGGTAATCAAGTCCTTCGAGGAAGAGTCGCTGATCGAGGCGATTGCCGCCGAACTCGAGCGCCGCCATGGCTTCGTCGAGGTCGAGACCAACCTGCGTGCGTCAGTGCGGGTGTCGAGCGAGGAGGGTGAGACCGTCGTCACACCCGTCGACGAGCGCGCCGCGGCCGTGTTGGGCGAGGAGGACGACTTCCGCTCGATGCTGATCGAAGTCGAACCCGAGGACCGCCCCTACCGCGACAACTAGCAGAACCTGCGAGCGTCAGACGTTGAAGCGGACCTCGATCGTGTCGCCGTCGAGGACGATGTAGTCCTTGCCTTCCGAGCGCAGCCGGCCGTGCTTGCGCGCCTCGCCCGTCGAGCCCAGCTCGAGCAGGTCGGCGACCGGCACGACCTCGGCGCGAATAAAGCCGCGCGCCAGGTCGGTGTGGATCGCGGCGGCGGCGTCGACCGCGGTTGAGCCGACCGGGATCGTCCAGGCGCGCGTTTCGTCGGCCCCGGCGGTGAAGAACGAGATCAGCCCGAGCAGCTGGTAGCTCAGCCGGATGATGCGTTCGAGCGACGACTCGGTGACGCCCATGTCAGCGCGGAAGATGGCTGCCTCCACGTCGTCGAGCTGGCCGATCTCCATCTCGATCTTGGCGCTCAGCGCGGCCACCTGCGTGTGCGCATGCCGGTAGCCCGCCGCGAACTGCTCGACGATCTGCTGTTCGCGGCTGATATCCCCCTCGCCAACGTTCAGCAGGACGAGCACCGGCTTTTCGGTCAGGAAGCGAAATCCACGGATGCGCTTCGATTCGTCATCAGCCAGCTCGACGTCGCGAATTGGCCGGCCTTCGCGCAGTGAAGGCACGATTTTCTCGAGCACGGCCAGCTCGCGTTCATTCGCCTCGCGCTCGGCCGGCGTGCCATGGCGGCCGGAGGTCTGCAGCTTCTCGATGCGCTTCTCGACGACCAATAGGTCGGCCAACGTGAACTCCAACTCGAGGCTCTCGGCGTCGCGCAGCGGGTCGATCGAGCCGTCCGGATGAGGTGCGGCCGGATCCTCGAACGCGCGGACGACGTGGAGGAGCTCGTCGGCAGTGCGCAGCCGCGCCAGTTGGTCGGCGGGGATCTCGGCCGGCGCGATGCCGTCGGCTGACAGTGGCGGCGCCGGCAGGTCGACGTATTCGACGTCAGCCTGGACCTCGCGCTTGGGCTTGAACAGCTCGGTCAGCGCCGTCAGCCGCTCGTCGGGGACCTTGACGACGCCGACGTTGACGGTCATGCCGCCGAAGCCGCCGGTCTGGGCCTCGCCCCGGGTGAGCGTGTTGAAGACTGTCGTCTTGCCCGATCGGGCAAGTCCGACGATCGCGATTTCCACTAGTAGCCGGCCGCAGGATCGACCAGGTTGAGCAGCGGTTCGCCGCGCCGAAAGCGCTCGAGGTTGTCGCAGAACAACTCGATCGTGCGGTCCAGCACGCGTCCCGAAGACCACGACGTGTGCGGGGTGACGATCACGTTGGGCGTCGAGTAGAGCTCCGAGTCGGGCGGCAGCGGTTCCTCGCGGAAAGCGTCGAGCACTGCGCCGCCGAGGCGGCCGTCGCGAATCGCGCGCACCATCGCGCGCTCGTCGACGAGCGCGCCGCGAGCGATGTTGATGAGCCAGGCGTTGGGCTTGGCGTGGGCAAGCATGTCGGCGTCGAACAGGTCGGCCGTGTCGGTCGTCAGCGGCAGGGCCAGGACGACGAAATCACTCTGCTTCATCAGCTCCGGCAGTTGGTCCGCCGGAAGCAGGGTCACGCCGGAGAGCTCAGCGGTGTCCTCAGCCCGACGGCGCGTGGCGATGACGCGACTGCCCATGCCCAGGCAGATCTCCGCGACACGCCGGCCGATCGAGCCCAACCCAACGACGCCCACGGTCACGTCGGCCATCTCGCGTGCTTCGAGCGGCTGCCAGGTCCGTTCGCGCTGCAGCTCAAGCAACTGTGGCAGGCGCCTGCTGACGGCGAGAATCATCATCAGCACGTACTCGGCGATGGGTTCGGAGAAGACGCCGCGCCCGTTGGTGATCGCGAGGCCGCGCTCGATGGCCGCCGGGGTGAGCACGCGCTCGACGCCGGCCGTGGCGGAGTGGACCCACAACAGGCGCGGGCAGCGAGCCAGCAGCCGGTCGAACATGACGCGCGGCAGCGGGCCGCGCAGGAGTACCTCGACACTCGACAGGTCGCTGTCGGCCAGGCCCTCCATCGAGACGCTGACCAGCCGGCTGCCGGGCGCCGCCGCCTCGATGCGGGCGAGATCCTGCGGTCGGTAGCGGGCCGACAGGATGGGCGTCAGGCCGATCGCCGCGGGCACTCCGCCGGGACCTGAACCCGGCCCGGTGCTGCGCATAGCGACGGTGGTGTCGGTCATCCGGCCGCCACCGCGCTGGGCATGACCCGCCGGACCCACGCGGCTGGATCGGCCAGCTCCGATTCGCTGGGCAGTGCCGACGGCCCGCTCCAGATGGCGGCGACGGCCTGCCGGCCGCCGGCCGCGGCCACGCCGGCTACGAATTGCTCGCCGCGGTGGTATTGCTCGAGCTTCAGGTCGAGTCCGGTCAGGCGCGACACGATGCGGTCGAGCGTGCCGCGCCGCTGGTGGCGGCGCGCTTCAAAGCGCTTGCGGATGTCGGTCACGTTGGGCAGCACCTGCGCGCCGACTTCATCCATGACCCAGTCGCCAAAGCCCTCGAGCAGACTCATCACTCGCTGAGTTTCCTCGAACAGACGCCGCTGCTCCGGTCCGAGCAGCGCGATCAGCGGGTTGTCGGCCGTTTCCCGGATCCGTCGGACCAGGTCGGCGAGGCCACCGGACTGGATCGAGCGTGCCTCGTCGAGCACGCCGATAAGCTGGCGTTCGAGCCGCTCACGAAGGTACGGCCGCAGCCACGAATTGGCCTCGAATTCAAATGCGTGCGTGGACTCGTGCAGCGCGATCCACAGCCGGAAGTCGTCGAGCGGAACGCCCAGCGTGGCCGCCACGGCGCGGATGTTCTCCTCGACGAACAGCAGGCGACCCGGCTCCGCCTCGGCCGACAGAAGCGCGATGTCGTACTGGCCGAGCACCCGGCCGCCAAGGTAGCCAAGCAGGAAGCCGAGCTGTTGCGTGGTCAGGAAGCGGTTGGCGGCACGCGCCACGTCGGCCGCGAAGCCGCGCTGGGCACTCATCTGGGCGATGTGCGGCTCGAGCCGGTCGACCAGGTGGCGAAAGGTGCCCACGTTGGCCCGTGCCCAACCTGCGCGATCGACTACCGCGTGACGCTCGACCACCCCCGGCAGCGGCACGCCAAGTTCCTGCTCCAGCAACGGCACCACGCGCTGCATGTGCCGCTCGTATGCCGCCTCGGCCCGCTGTAAGTCGTCGGCAGGCAGCGCGCCCGGTGCACGGCGCAGGCGGGCCACCGCGATCTCTTCGACGCGGGGCCAGTCGACCAGGCCTTCGGCCGCCGAGCGCCGGGCGCGCCGGGCGACGTAGCGCGACGCGATCGCGACGGCCGCCGCGCCCATCACCAGGCCCAGACCGACGGCGCGCTCCCCTCGATGCGCCGTTTCAGTAGCGGCCAATCAACCGCCGCCTATGAGATCGCTCCGGCAACCGCCACCGGCTTGACGCGCGCGAACATGCTGTCAAAGAGCCGCTCAGCGATCTGCGCGAATACGCCCACGTCGCCGGTAGTCAGCTGGACGTGTTCGGCAGGCCGGTCCGCCGGTGCCTCGAGCCCGTGGATCTCGAGCAGGCCGGCCAGCGAGCTGGCAGTGGCCGAGGCTGAATCGATGACCGCCATGTCGTCGCCGACCAGACGCCTGATGACCGGCGCGAGCAGCGGGTAGTGAGTACAGCCGAGCAGCAGGGTGTCGATACCCACTCCGTCCTCGAGCAGTGGCCCGAGCGAGCGCGCCACGATGTCCTCAACCAGCGCTCCGTCGAGCTGGCCCGCCTCGACCAGCGGCACCAGGTCGGGCGTGGCGTGCTCGAAGACCTCGATGAACGGATCCTCCTCATTGATCGCCTGGAAATACGCCCGCGATCGAATGGTGGCCTGGGTGGCGATGACGCCGACGCGTCGATTGCGCGTGGCCAGCGAAGCGGCCGTCGCGCCGGGACGCACCACGCCCAGCAACGGGATGTCGTAGCGCAGCCGGAGTTCCGGCAGGGCCACCGCGCTCGACGTGTTGCAGGCGACAACGATCGCCTTGACGTCGCGCGCGGCGAGTTCGTCGAGGCACTCGGCCGAGAAGGTACGCACCTCCTCGTCCGGGCGCGGGCCGTACGGCGCACGGCCGTTGTCGCCCAGGTAGATGGTCGATTCGTTGGGCAGCCGGCGGACCACTTCGCGCAGCACGGTCAGGCCGCCGACCCCCGAGTCGAAGAAGCCAATGGCGCGCCCGTCGCTCATGCATCCACCCGCTGTGTCACGACACGCGTGCCGACACCCGCGCGGTTGCCTGCGCCATCGCCCGCGTCAGGTCGCGCGCGATCTGGCTCATGTTCTTGCTGATGGCCGCCTCTGGTGCCAGCCGGACGAATGGCTCGCCGCGGTTGTTGGCCTCGACCACCAGGCGTCCGTCGCTGACCACCTCGTAATCGGCCGCACGCCCGAACTGCTTGCTTATCGCGTCGCGCGGCAGGCCACCGGTCGAGTCGGCGCGGTTCACTACGTACCGAATCTTCGCGGCGGGATAGCCGATTGCCTCGAGCGTGGCCAGCATCGCGCTGGTCTGCTGGAGCGCGGTCCACTCATAGCTGACCACCTCAAGGAGACAGTCGCTGGCATCGAGGAAGGCAAGCAGAGTGTCGTCGACCGCCGACGAAGTGTCGATGATGACCACGTTGTACATCTTGCGCATGAGCGACAGCAGCCGCTCAAGGTCCTTGGCGGTGATCATCTCGGCCATCTCAATGCGCGGTGGCGCCAGCAGCACGTCGACGCCCGACGAGTCGCGATACATCACCTCCGCCAAGTCCGCCTTCTGCACCTTGGTGATGGGCAGTTGCAGGATCGACGGCACGTCCGGCGGGGCGTGGAGCAGAGCGCGCAGGTCGCCGAACTGCAGACTGCCGTCGACCAGTGCGACGCGGTAGCCATCGGCGCGCATGGCGGCGGCCAGGTTGTAGGCCAACGTCGTCGTGCCCACGCCACCCTTGGCGCCGTACACGGTGTAGACGCGCGACAGCGCCTCGGGCGCCTGGGCCAGGTGCGCCGCGTGGACGTCGTGCAGCAGGCGCATGAAGTCGTAGCCCGAGAACGGCATCGCCAGCACGCGCGTGATGCCCATCCCCTCGCCGATGGTGATCGGCTTCTGCGGCACGGTGAGGGCGACGATGGGCACGTCGACGCCCGCCTCGCGCAGGTCCTGGGCGACCTGCAGTCCGTTGATCTTCCCCTGCAGCAGGGCATCGACGATGATCACGTCGGGGCCTAGCTCGAGCACCTGGTCAACGACCGCACGACCATCGGTCACGACGTCGAGCAGTCTTACCTTGCTCTGAGTGTCGATCAGGCTGCGGATGTACTGCGCAACCTGCGCCATGTCCTCGACAAGTATCAGGCGAATCTCACCGTCGGCCGAGGAAGATGCCACGAGCCGACTATATCAACCTATGAGTTTTCGACCGACCATTACCAACCGCTCTGCCCCGGCGGAAAACGGGGTCATTTCGTAATCCCCCGCGAGCGTGTCCACGGACAACCCGGCGCGCTCCCACAGTCCCACCAGCTCGTGCCGGCCAATGAACGCGATGTCGTCTTCGCGGAGAGTGCGGCGCACCCGCGCGCCGTCCTGCCATGCGTCGAAGAACGTGGTGACGTGCGCCGTCTGCGTGGCTCTGTCGTGGCGCGCACTCGTTGACTTGGCCACCCACTCGCCGGTTTCGTCGTCGCGCCGTAGCCAGTCGAGCACCACCCGGCTGTCGTACAGCACGAGGTCGTCCGGTGATGGCAGCCATACATCGATCACGGCGCGGCCCCCGTCGCGCAGGTGGGTCGCCATCGTCGCCAGCGTCGCGAGCTGGGCCGCGCGAGTGGGCAGCAGCAGCAACGTGTTCAGGGCCAGGATGACGAGCCCGAAGCGGCGTCCCAGATCGAGCTTCGTAATGTCGCCCTCGACCAAGTCGAGTGAGCCGCCGCCGGCCGCCGGGTGGGCGGCCGCCCAGCGAGCGCGAGCACGCTCGAGCATGCGCGCATCGATGTCGACGGCGGTCACGGCATGGCCGGCCGCCGCCAGCGGCACGGCAATGCGGCCGCTGCCGGCGGCGAGCTCCAGGACCGGACCCTCGACGGCCCGTGCCAGGGCGAGGTAGAGATCGACATCGGCGGTCTCGTCGGCCAGGTCGAGGTCGTAGTAGCGCGCCAGGGCGGCGCGCACGTCGTCCGGCTTCGACGGTGCGATGGCTAGCCTCGGCCGCCGTGCGCGCCAGCGCCACGGCCGACGAGCGCCGGCTCGGGCCGCTCGAAGCGAACCGGGTGTCCGTCGCGCTTCTTGACCGCCAGCGCACTGATCGCCTCGAGCGCGCAGCGATTGGCGGCGGCGGCCGTAACCTCTGACTGGTCGTAGGGCGGCGACACCTCGACGATGTCCATGCCCGCGAGCTCGACGCGCCCGACGATGCGCCGCACCGCGCGCAGCAGTTCCCGCGTCAGGAGGCCGCCCGGCTCGGGCGTGCCGGTGCCCGGTGCCAGGCCCGGATCGAGCACGTCGATGTCGATCGACAGGTAGATCACGTCGGGCCCATCGAGCGCCTGCTCGATCGCCTCGTCGACGACCGCCTCCGCGCCGCGCTCCTCGATCTCGCGCATCAGGTGCCAGCGCATGCCGTGCTCGTGCATCCATTCGAAGACGTGCGGCGGCGGCCAGTAACCGCGCAGCCCAACTTGGACGAAGTTGCGCCCGCTGACCGCACCTGACTCGATCAGGCGGCGCATCGGTGTGCCGTGGCCGACCAGCACGCCCCAATCGTCGTTGGCGGCATCGGCGTGCGCGTCGAAGTGGACGATGCCGACGCGCTGCGGGTCGCGCAGCTCTGAGATGGCGCTGACCGCCGGCCAGCTGATCGAATGGTCACCGCCGAAGATGATCGGGATGGCGCCGCTGCGCGCGACCTCCAGGACCTTGCGGAAGATCATCGCGTGGCCGCGCTCGAGTGCGGCCGGAACGATGTTGGCGTCGCCGGCATCGATCACGTCGAGGACGTCGAACGGCTCGACGTCGAGCTGCAGCGAGTGCCGCCCGTCGGTGTAGCTCGCCTGCCTGATCGCGCGCGGCCCGAAACGCGCGCCAGGGCGGTAACTGACGGCCTCGTCGAGCGGCGCGCCCACGATGGCCACGTCGGCGCGGCGCTGCTCGAGCGCGGTGGGGCCCTCGATCAGCGGCACCTTGCAGAAGGAGACCGTGGCACCGACGTAGCTCGGTCCCTCCGCGTTCAGGAAGATGTCATGGGGTGCATCCCAGCCGTTCTGGTGGGCATAGTCAGGCCGGCCGTGGGAGGCCCGGGTATGGGTTGACCGGGCATGGTCGTCGCTCATCGCAGCCACTCGGCGCGAGTCGCCGCCGGTTCCGCCAAGGTCCAGCAGGGCGCCTGCGGTGCATCGTACATCCCCTTCAGCGGCGCAGGGACAGGGTCACCTCGACCAGCACGGCCATCACCACGATGAACAGGGCAAGCGCCGGCGCCAGCGCCGCCTGACCGCGGAGGACAACGAACGCGGCAACGATGAGGCCCACGAGCAGCCCCCGCCGCAGAGCCCGCCACCATGCACCGCGATAGGCGATCTGGTGCGCGACGAAGAATGCGCCCAGCCACAGCAGCGGCGCGAGAGTCAGCGTTACCGCGCCGCCGAGTAGCAACGCGCCGGCCAGGAGCCTCGCCGAGTCGTTTCTTGGGTCGAGGTTGAGCAGCACGTAGGCGACGGCCAGCCACGCCAGCGCGGCGAGCAGGAACAGGCCCAGACTGAACCACCGGTCGGCGCGGTTCATCGACGCACGCGGCCAAGTAGGTCGGCGCGTGGCCGCCCCGCGTCGCAGGCCGCCCAACCGACCAGGTCCGGCTGTGGCCCGAACAGCGCCACGACCAGCTCTACGCGTCGCCGCGCCGGCCGCAGCCCGCCCCGCGTTCGAAATCCGGACGGCGTGTCCTCGCTGACTGCTGCCGACGGCGCAAGTAGTCCCGCCGCACCATGCGCACGCAGCCGCGCCGCCTCGGCGCGACACTCCGGATAGGTCGTTTGATCGCCGGTCAACGTCGCGTGGGGAAGCCGCGGACGCACGTGCGGCGGTGAGCTCAACTCGACTGCCCATAGGGATCGCCTGATCGTCGCCAGGTCGCGCGGGTCGGATATTTCCTCGTGACGCAGGAACTCGGCCCATGCCGCGTCGGGCGTCGTCGAGAAGTACTGCACCGGGCCCTCCCCGGCCGCGTGCCAGCGTGCCGGAGGCTGGTCAGGTGACTCCCACAGGAACGGGAAGCGCGGGTCGGCGTGACGAAAGACGATCACGTGGCTCCCCCGGCCCCTGCCAGCGCGGCCGCCAGGACACGGGCGTGCTCGACGACCGGGTCGTCCGGCTGCCACGGCCCGCTCAATACTCCGCGCGGGGCGCGGCCATCAAGCTGGCTGCGCGGCCGCTCAAACCAGCGCCGGATACCGATCGAGTTGTAGGCACCGGCCAGGTCGGCTGCAACCAGCGCCAGCCAGTGAGCGCGCGCGGCGACCTCGTCGGGCACTGCGCGCGAGCCGGCCATGTAGCGCCGCAGGCTGACCACCGAGGTTCCGACCAGCGCGGCAAGTTGATCGATCTCGAATACCTCGAGCAACTGCTGGAATTCGCGGCGCGGCAATGGCGATGCCCTGAGTGCCTCATCGAGCCGGCCGATCGCCGGTCCGAGGCGCGCAGGCGTTGGACGACTCAACAGGTCGAGCGCGGCATCGTGGCCGATCCCTTCGGCCGAGGCGGCGCGGGCTATGCCGCGCAGCAGATCGAGGTCCAGCCGGTCGACAACGGCGCGGTCGCGCAACAGCCCGAGCGCGAGCGCGCGACGCACCAGGCCGACAGCCGGCCCGAGCAGTCCCGGTCGGTTGAGCGGTGCGACTACGGAGTCAATATGGATCACCGTCACAATCCAAAGTGTAACCGATCGCGCGCCAAGGACAAGGAGTTCTCAGGCGGCGCTCGAGCTGCAGATGGTGCGATACGGACAGTAGCCACAGGCGACCGCATTTGGCTTCGCAACGAACCGGCCCTCGCGGATGCCTGCCGCAGCACTATTCAGCGTCTGGCGCGCCTTCTCCAGCCGTGCGACGTCCGGTCGCGTGTGTCCGATGAGCCCGCTGTCGAGGAACTGCAGGCGCATCTCGGCGGGCAGATGACCGACCTCCGAAGCTGTCGCCATCGCGTAGACCTGCAGCTGCAGCGACTCACGCGCCTTGGCGTCGGCCCGTCGCTGGTCGCGGACGTCCGAGGTCTTGTAATCGGTGATGACCAGTCCGTCAACGGTCCCGTCGAGCCGATCGATCCGACCGCGCACGATGTCAATGCCGAGACGAAACGTGAATGGCCGCTCGACCGCAACCGGGGCCGCTTGCACCGCGAGCAGCTGCTGCGTGCGGAAACGCCGCAGCGCATCCTGTCCGGCGGCGAAACGGGCATCCTCGTGCTCCCGCGACAGGAAACCCTCCGACCTCCACGCTTGTCCGAATTCAGCGAGCAACTGCTCCTCGCCGAGCGGTTCGCCGCACGCCTGGCTGACGTGGAATGCCGCCACCGCAGAGTGCATGGCGATCCCGTAGGCCAGCGCGTGGTGCGCCGGAGTGGGCAGGCCGACCACGTGGCGTAGCCGATAACGCTCCGGGCAGCTCAGATAATCATCGACCTGGGAGAAGCTGAGCGACATTGGGCCGTCGCCTGGGCGCGGAACCGCCTCGGCGGTTGGCGGAGCCACACTATCGAGCCGCGCCATCTGCTCGAGCGGTGTTGACGATGGTGCCGGCTCGCCCGTGATCACCGGCAGGTCGAGCGCCTCGGCGATGAATGGCGAGGGCCGGCATCGACCGCGGCCGTTGGCGGTAGTCGTGTGGTAGCTGAGATGGACTTCGTCGCGGCCGCGCGTCAGCGCCACGTAGAACAGGCGCCGTTCCTCCTGGAGATGGTCGTCTTCCTGGGACGCCGAGCGCGACAAGAGTTCAGCAGGCAGGGCCAGTGCCGGCGGACGGGCCCGTACCGGGAAACGGCCGTCGACGAGGCCGCAGATGTAAACGACCTTGAATTCCAGGCCCTTGGCGCGATGCACCGTGAGCACCGACACGCGATCGTCGAAGGGGTCCGTATCCGTGCCGTCGTCCCGTCCGGCCTCTTCCGGCCCGAGGTGCGGTACGAGGAACGCGACGCGATCGACGGCCAGCAACTCGGCGCGGCGCTGGACTAGTTCGAACAGACGCGCGACGGCACGCGCGCCGCGCCCATCCGCGCCCGCGGCCGGCAGCGCCAGCCGGCCCAGCAGGCCGCTCTGGCGGACATAGCGGTAGAGCACGTCGCCGCTGGTGCGCTCGGCCGCATCGGCCATGGCAGCACGCACGTGCTGCACCAACAACGCCGCGGGCGGTGCCGCGGCCGCCGGCAGCAGCAGCGCGTCCTTATCGTCGACCGCAGCGCACAGGGTGTCCCACAATGGCTGGTGGCCCTGCCTGGCAGCGCGCAACAGACGTGCCAGAGCGACCTGCTCCAACCCGTATGGGGCTGCCGTCGCGAGGCAATACAGCTCGAGATCCGCCCACGGATCGGCTACGACTCGGAGGAAGGCAACCAGGGCACGCGCGAAAGGGTCATCGAACAGCCCCGAGCGCGATGGCTCGCCCACCGCCACCCCGTGCGCGCGGAGGCTGCGCCGCACCGCTTCCGTCTCGCCGTTGCTGCGTGTCAGCACGGCGAAATCCGACGGACGCTCACCGGCTTCGACGCGCCGTGCTATCTCGCCGGCGATGGCATCTGCTTCCTGCGCGAAGTTGACAAACGCGCGGCACTGCACCGGCCGTGGCCGCCGCGATCTGCGCTGCGCCAGCTGCGCGACGGGCGACGAGTGTTCCACACGGGCGTGCCCGAGCAGGCGTCCGGCCGCTTCAATGATCGGCCGGCGCGAGCGGTAGTTGCGGCGCAGCACGACCGTGCGCGGGCTGGCCACCGTCATGGCGAAACGCTCGACGTTGCCCGTGGCGGCGCCGCGAAAGCCGTAGATGCCCTGGTCCGCGTCGCCCACCACGGTCACGTTGCCGGCGCTCCCGGTCAACTCCAGCACGAGGTCGAGTTGGGCCCGATTGGTGTCCTGCAGCTCGTCGACGAGCACGTAGCGGTACCGCCGGGCGAGGGCCGCGCGGACGGCGGGACGCTCGCGCAGCAGCCGCAGCGGCAGGGCAATCTGGTCTGCGTGATCGATGCAGTCACGCGCCGCAAGCAGCTCGCCGTAGCGCCGAAAGGCAGTCGCAATCTCCGTCCGCGCCGCAGCCAGGTCGGCGAGCGCCGCCCGCTCCTCGCCAGCGGCCGACTCCGAACTCGCCAGCAGGCCGGCGGCATGGTCGGCCAAGGCGTCGACGGTGACGTCTTCGTCTTTGGCGCGCAGGAACAACTCGACCAGCGCCTCTAAGAAACGGGTGGGGTCACCGAGCGGGCGGTAGCGCTCCAGACCGAGCTCGAACAGGTGCTCGCCAAGCAGCACCACCAGCTCACGTCGCGACAGCAGGCGGACGTCGCCCGGCAAACCGAGCTCGAGCGAGAACTCGCGCAGCGTCCGGTCGCCGAATGCATGGAACGTCTGGACGTGCGTGTCCGCCTGCCCGTACGGCACCAGCATGTCGACGCGCGCCTGCATCTCCTGTGCCGCGTTGTCCGTGAAGGTCAGGCCGAGGATCTCGCGTGGGAGGGACTTCTTGGCCGCGATCAACCAGGCGATGCGCCGCGTGACGACCTCCGTCTTGCCGGTGCCCGGACCGGCAATGACGACGAGCGGTCCTTCGCCATGCGTGACCGCGCAACGCTGCTCGCGATTGAGGCCTTCGAGCAGCCGCGTGGCGGAATCGCCCGGCATGGCAGGTTCGGCCACGGCGCGCGGTGGCGGCAGAACCGGCAAGACGGGCGTGCGCGGCAGGGCGACGATCGACATGGCGCGATCCTCGGCCGCGCGCGTGCCATCTAGGTTGTCACTCCCCGGCGCGCCGGTGCGCCGGGGAGGATCAGTGCGCGGCGCCGGCTCGCTTGAGGGCTTCGCTCTCCTCGGCCGACAACTGGCCGTCACACCTACCGCCACTGATCTCCTTGAGATAGATGCGGGTCTGCTGGCGCGAGTGGAGACTCGAGATGACCACGCCGTCGAACGCGGCGTCGAGGAGGGCCAGGGCGAAGCTCTGCTGGCCGCCGGTGTCGTCGAACGGGTTGTAGCGCACCAGGCCGACGTGTTGTACCGAGTGGCGGGCCTGCTCCTCGAGCGGCGACAGCCGGCCGTGCACCTCGGTCAGCGCGCGAGCAAGGTCGTCGAGCTGCCGCGCATGCTGGGCGATGAGCGGGCCGACGTCGGCGCCCGCCACCGGCAGGCTGGCCGGCCGGCGACCAAGGCGGCGCACGCGCACCACCAGCCATAGGCCGAGAAGCAGCGCGAGGCCGGCGAGGACCAGTGCGGTGAGAGCGATCAGTGTGGGCGTATCGGTCGGCATTGCCGCACGATTCTAGTGTGGCGCGAGGTGGCTGATAGACTCGATTGGTGAGCAAGCGAGTACGCGGGCCCGCCCGTGGTCAGCGTCGGTCGGCAGGCCGCCAGGCCAACCGCAGTGGCCGCCGACAGCAGGGGCCGAGCCAACTCGCAGCGGCAGAGGTGATCGCCGAGGACGTCGTCGAGGAGAAGCCGGCGGAGGCAGCGGCCGAGTTGCAGGCGGTGGCGCGCAGCGTGACGCCGCGCCAGCGGGCGAAATCCGCTGGCCTGCTTGCCGCTCGCGCCGCGACCGAATACCTCTACGTGGCACAGGACATGCGGCGCATCCTGCTGGTCGCGGGCAGCCTTTTCGGCGTCCTGGTCGTGCTCTGGTTGCTGGTGGTCGTCCTGCGCGTTATCCCGCTGCCGTTTTACTAGACGACTCCTGGGTCTCGAGCTGATCGAGGATCCGCTGCTGCTGTTCGAGCATCTTCAGTTGCTGAACGTTGATCCGGTGGAGCACGGTCAGCGTTTCGTGATCGTGTTCGGCCCGGGCGTCCTGCGCAGTTGAGATCACGTTCTGGCCGACGATGATGATCGGCAGCAGGACCAACTGCAGGAAAGACTGGCTGAGCCAGGTGATGAACGTCAGCATGTCGCCCTTCTGCAATGCCGCCAACGCCGCGGGCAAGGACACGAAGGAGATGAAGGCGAAGACGTAGGCCGCCCACATCGTGCCCACCAGGCTGGTTATGTGTACTGCCAGCCAGGCATTGAAGCGGCCGGCCGCGCTTGACCCGTGTATCTGGCGATGGATCTCCGCCTTGGTCACGTGGTGCGGCATGTGCTCCGTCAGTTCCTTTTTGAGCCGCTCTAGCTCACCTCGGTCGCTCGTCGTGGGCGCAGCCCCGGCCATCGCTTCTCCTCCTCTAGTGCCTCGAACAGGGTGTGCGTGGATTATCGAGATCCGCAGTCGTTGCGGTGGGCTTCTGAGGGCCGCCCTCAGGACCCCTCGCCCGCCTCGCGCCGCTGGCGGTCGGCCATTTCGCGGCGCTTGCCGTCACGCTGGGCCATCACGCCGCCGGCCACCTTCATGGCATTGACTTTGCCCTGCGGGCCAGCCGCCCGCCGCGCTCCGCCGCGGGCGGCCGCCTCGTCGCGGGCCGCGGTGCGCGCCGCCATGCGCTCGCCGATAACCCGTTCGTAGCCCTGCTCCGACGGTCGGTAATAGTGCCGCCCGGCAGTTGCCAGCTGGTCGGGCAGGTATTGCTGGGCGACATCGGCACCCTCGAAGTCTTGCGGATAGAGGTAGCCCCTGCCCGTACCGAAATCGCGTCGCTCGCGCCAGGTCGCACTGCGCAGGTGGTTGGGCCCCGGCAAGGAGCCGTGCTGGAGCACGTCGTCCATCGCCTCCCAGTAGGCCGATCCGGCCCGGTTCGACTTTGGCGCGGCGGCCAGGTAGGCAGTCGCCTGGGCCGATGCCTATGTGGGCGCCAAGCTGCTCCAGCCGCCAAAGTAACCGCCCAAATCAGCCGTGAAGCCTGCCCCTAACTACGGAGGAAAGTCTACGGCTGTCACAACCCAGTAGCGTTCGCGCAGGCAGCGATTCGGTGGGATCCGGCCGCCCAGCAAGGTGGTGAGCAACTGGTCATTGCCACTTCCGACGAATTCGCCTCCAACGAACCGCAGGAGCAGTCCGGGCTGAACAGTCGGTTGGCCCGGGAGAGTGGAGATTCGGAGCGGTTCTGCCGCGGTCAGGACATACTCGGGGGGCCAGAGCGGCAAGTAGTCTTCGCCGAATTCGCTCCGCAAGACAATGCACTCTCCTACACGCGAGATGCGCCCGCGTGTAACGGCCTGCCATCCAGGTTCGTTCGCGGACACGTTATGCTGTGGAAAGTAGACAACCGCGGCGGTCATATCCGGGCCGATCTGCGACATGGTCGGGGCTGCCGACGGCGCGACTTGTGACGGAAGAGCAGGCGCAGTGCAGGCCACGACCACAACCAAGATGCCGAGCTCGCCGACGCGGCGCAATGGCATCGCCCTCACGGGCCGCACGAACAGGCTTTCAGTTAGTGAGCAAGCTGACGCCAATGCTTGCCGTAACAAGCTCAATGCCAACCGCCCAAGAATCTCCTTCACCCGACCCATTGATTCCGCACGAATGGGTGGCTATTGCTAGCGAGTTGTCAAACCACGGATAGCCACTATCGCCAGGTTCTCCGAGATCGACACCGGCTGCATGGATACGGATTGCGCTAAGTTCCAGCGGTGCGCACCCTCCTGAGTTCAGATTAGTGATCTGGCCACAATCGAACCCGGTGACCTTCCCATACTTGCAAATCCACTGCCCGATGCTAAGCCATTGCTTCCCGGTGTAGCCAGTTATCGTCTGAAAGTACGGGGGCGTATGCCACGACTGTCCATCGAATACCTGGTTCGTCGCGGCATTGGGTTGGCCAGGAAGCGTGTGCCACTGGGTGTCGTAGCCATTCCCATACAGCTCGCCGCGAAACGTCAGGCTCTCGCCTGATGCCACCCAACTCTGAGAGTTGCCGCAATGCGCGGCTGTCGTTATGCCCTTCCACTTGGTTCCACTGATCATCTTCCACACAGAAAAGCCCGATGTACAGGTGGATAGCCGACCGCCGCCGTGGAGGGTCGTCTGCTCCCGCGGTAGGGCGGCGGCCGACCTTACCGTGATGCGGTCTTGTGGCAACCCCACCGCTCTTGCAGCGTCGGCGAGGTTGAGGGGGTGGGTGACATCCACCGTCAGGCCGTTTGCTGGTATGTCAACGTCAGCAAATCCAATCGCCTCGACGAGTGGTTGGATCGCGGCCCGCTTCGCATCGAGCTCAACCAATGAGTAATCGGCGTGCCGCAACACCACGTACTGTGCGACGCCGGATTCTTCAGTCATTTCACGGATATCGGCGAGATCTGAAGACGTAGTCGCGACCACAACACGGTACGTAGGGGCGTTCTCAATCCAAAGCCCTGCGAAGCTCTCTGGAAACGAGTTTGCGAGTTGAGCACCCAGCGTTCCAATGACACTCTGCCGAGCGAGTCGTTCATTTGCCTCCGCTAGGCTGACGTCAAACCTGTTCGCATACATCACCGCCCCGGGGTAGATGTCCGCGGTTGACGCATTCGTCTCACTTGAACCCACGGTGGGGAGCGGCAACAGCATCACAAGGAATGTGAGCACAGCGAACCCCATCAACTTGGGTCGAACACGAAGCGGAAAGTTAGGCATGGCCGTCCTCCACGTTCTCACCAAGCGCGCCAGACGCGCAGGCGGCGCGGTTTTCACCTCACGAGCAGCGCCAGAGACCGCCGGCCCGATCGCCGCCCGGGAAATTAGAGAGCGACAGCATGCGCCCGACGCCGAGGCGCGACCATCGACTGGGGAAAACGCAACGCGCCGACGGGCAGTTTGGCATTGCGGGACGAGCTTGCCGCAGACCGATCGCCCTGCATAGGGCCAAATGGACTATCCGGTGGCCGATCCCTCTGAGCCGGCATGCATCGAGCATGTCGCACGGCCGGGTTATCTATCCCCGAGCGCGCCAGCGGCGCCAGGTCCGATTGCACGTCGCCACGTGATCGGGTCCTGATTCTCCTTGTCAAGCGCACATCGGGGTAGTAGCTACAGGGGTGCGAAGTTGCCCCCCCGCGACCGGCGGCGAAGCTAAGCGCCTAGGAACGCGCGCGGCGGGTATGGCGCGTGACCACAGGCGAAGCGAGGCAGGTTCTGGGAGTCTCCGTCAACACTGCCCGCCGATACCTGATGGTCTTGGCGGACGCAGGCTATGTCACTCACGTTGCGAACAGCGTGCGCGATCCCCATGGCTATTGGGAGCTCTCAGGCAGGGAGGAGGGGTCCTGATCAAGCCGCCATACGGCTAGAACCTTGATCGGTGGACGATCCGGACAATCGGCTTTCAGCACATCGAAGGCACCCCGCAGCACCAAAGCGTCGACCTCGCAGCGCTAGGCCGTGCCTAGGCCGGGTAGCACCCGTTGAAAATGAGACCGTGAGCGCGATAGGGGTCCGGGTACGTCCCGGCGTGCTCCGAGATCTTCACCTGCGGAAAGGTCACCGTCTCGCCCTGACGGGCCACTGGGAAGTCTTTCTCGTTGTACAGCACAGCGTCCGGTTCAAACCGGACATGGAAGCGCTGCGGCCATACCACAGAAACGCCTGGATTCAACGGGGCAACGCCGACTAGCCACACTCGCTCCGGGTCGTTCGGGTCCCCGGCCAGCACTCCTGAGAAAGGGTTTAGGTAGGCGCCTAGGTTGCAGAGGACGTTCGGATCCGAGGTGCTGAAGGTACGCAGACCATCGGGACCAGTTGCGATGGTGCCGGGTTGCTGGCAGCCGGTGGCGCTGATGGCGAGCAACACCGTTAGTCCCAAAATCGCCATCCGTGCCATGTCTGTCTTATCCCTTATCGCGCGGTCTTGCGCCGCTCGGCTCGCGCCTCGGTGTAGTCCTTCAGCCGCTTCTCGACGCCCTGCTCGGTCGGGTAGTAGTAGCGCCGGTTCATCTCATGAAGCTTGTCGGGCAGGTATTGCTGCTCGACATCGTGGGCTTCGTAGTCGTGCGGATAGAGATAACCCATGCCTGTGCCGAAGTCGCGCCGCTCGCGCCAGGTCGCACCGCGCAGGTGGCTGGGCACCGGCAATGAGCCGAAGCGCTGAACGTCCTCCTGGGCGGCTTGCCACGCCAGGGTGACCGCATTGGACTTCGGTGACGCAGCTATCAGAGCGGTCGCCTGGGCCAGCGCGTACTGCGCTTCCGGCAGGCCGACCCAGTCGAGCGCCTGGGCCGCCGAAACGGCCACCTGAAGCGCGTGCGGATCGGCGTTGCCGACGTCCTCCGAGGCGCTGATGATGAGCCGGCGCACGATGAAGCGTGGGTCCTCGCCCGCCGCGACCATCGCCGCCAGCCAGTACAGGGCCGCATCCGGGTCGTTGCCGCGCAAGCTCTTGATGAATGCGCTGACCGTGTCGTAGTGGCCGTCACCGGCCCGGTCGTAAGTCAGCACGCGCTGCTGCGCCGCGGTCTCGATGTCCTCGATGCCGGGGCTGTCGGTCATCGCGGCCGCCGACTCGAGCACGTTCAAGGCCGTGCGCGCGTCGCCACCGCTGATGTCGACCAGGTGCGCGAGCGCTTCCTCTGCGAACGCGATGCGGCCGCCCAGCCCCCGTTCGTCCGCCAAAGCGCGCTCCACCACACTCCTGACGTCTCCGTCGGCAAGTGGCTCGAGGCGGAACACGCGCAGCCGCGAGAGCAGCGCCGAGTTGACCTCGAAGTACGGATTCTCAGTGGTGGCGCCAATCAGCGTGATCGTGCCGTCCTCGACCTGCGGCAGCAGGGCGTCCTGCTGGCTCTTGTTGAACCTGTGGATCTCGTCGATGAACAGCACCGTCGAGCGTCCGCCGGCGTCGATCGCGACGCGCGCGCCGGCGATCACCTGGCGCACGTCGGCGACGCCGGACATGACCGCCGACAGCGTGGCAAAAGGCGCATCGACCGCCTCGGCCAGCAGCCGCGCGAGGGTCGTCTTGCCCGAGCCCGGTGGTCCCCACAGGACCATCGAGGCGAGGTGGCCGCGCTCGATCATGCGCCGCAGGGCGCCGCGCTCACCGACGAGATGCTCCTGCCCGACGAACTCGATCAGCGTGCGTGGGCGCATGCGCGCGGCCAGCGGCGCATGCGCCGCCGAACCGGATAGATCGAGCGGCTGCGTGGGCGCCGGCGCCCGGGAACGCGGAGGCATTACATGGCGATGGTATGCCGCGTTTCGAGCCGCCGCGCTACCCTGCCGGTCATGGAACGTTGGACCGAGGTCGACCACTACATCGAGCAACTGTTCGGGCTCGAGGACGATGCCCTTGCGGCCGCGCTGCGCAACAGTGCCGCCGCCGGGTTACCCACCATCCAGGTCACGCCCGCATTGGGGCGCCTGCTGGCCTTGCTGGCCCGCGCGATCGGCGCGCGGCGCATCCTGGAGATCGGCACGCTGGGCGGCTACAGCGCGATCTGGCTGGCGCGCGCCCTGCCGGCCGACGGTCACCTGCTCAGCCTCGAGATCGACCCTCATCACGCCGACGTGGCGCGCGGCAACCTAGGCGGCGCCGGCGTCGCCGACCGGGCGGAGGTCCGCGTCGGATCCGCGCGCGACAGCCTCGACCAGCTCATTGCCGAGCACGCGCCGCCCTTCGATTTCGTGTTCATCGACGCCGACAAGGACGCCTATCCGGAATACCTGGAGCGCGCGCTGGCCCTGTCGCGGCCGGGCACTCTGATCGTGGCCGATAACGTCGTCCGCCAGGGCGCAGTGGCCGACGTGAGCAGCAGCGATCCACGGGTGACCGGCATACGCCGCTTCAACGAGATGCTGGCGCATGACCAACGCCTCAGCGCCACGATCATCCAGACGGTGGGCGACAAGGGCTACGACGGCATCGCCGTCGCGCTCGTGACCGGCGCCTAGCGCGATCGGGTGGGGCCCGGCTCGGCTACCATCGACTCTCCGCAGCAGCTACATCGGGAGGCCACATTGACCGACCAGATCAACCTTCGCATCCCCGGCCCGACGCCGCTACCCGACGCCGTGCGCGAAGCGGCGGGCCGCCAGATGGTCAACCACCGTGGGCCTGAGTTTCGCGAGTTGATCGGTCGCGTTACCGGCCGCCTGCAGCAGGCCTTCGTGACCACGAATGACATCCTGATCCTGACCTGCTCGGGCACCGGTGGGCTCGAGGCACTCATCGTCAATCACCTTTCGCCCGGCGACCCGGTGCTGGCCGTGAGCATCGGCGCGTTCGGCGACCGTTTCGCCAAGATCGCCCAGACGTACGGCGCGGACGTGACCAAGCTCGACGTGGAGTGGGGCCATGCGGCCGATCCCGATGAGGTCGCGCAGGCGCTGCGGACGATGGCCGCCGCCGGGCGAGCGGCGCGCGCCGTACTGCTGACGCACAACGAGACTTCGACCGGCATCGAGAACCCGCTGGCCGCGCTGGCTGGTGCGGTCCATCGCGAATCGCCCGACACGCTCGTGCTGGTCGACGCCATCAGCGGTTTGGGCGCGGTGCCCTTCGAGACTGACGCGTGGGGCCTGGACGCGGTGGCCACCGGTTCGCAAAAGAGCTGGATGTCGCCCCCGGGACTGGCCATGGTCAGCGTCTCGGAGCGCGCATGGGCGGTGAACGCCGCGGCGACCATGCCGCGCTTCTACTTCGATCTTGCCCGGGCGCGCAAGTCGATGGGCAACGGCGAGACGCCCTGGACACCAGCTGTCGGCGTTTTATTCGCGCTCGACGCAGCCCTCGAAATGCTCGAGACCGAGGGTTATGCGCACGTCTTTGCGCGCCACGCTGACTGCGCCCGAGCGACCCGGGCTGGTTTGGTCGCGCTCGGCTATCGACTCTTCGCCGACCAGGAGCACGCCTCATGCACCGTCACGTCGGCGTATGTACCCGACGGCATCGAGTGGTCGGCGCTCAACCGCGAACTGCGCACGCGTGGCCTCATCGTGGCGGGCGGGCAGGAGCGGCTGGCCGGTCGCATCCTGCGCATCGGACACCTGGGCGATGTGGACGTGGAGCACGTCGTCGCAGCCGTCGAAACCATCGGTCAGGCGGGTCGCGCGCTGGGCCTGGATGGGGACGTCGATGCGGCGACGGCCGCGGCACGCGCGGCCGCAGCCCAGTCACTGGCCGCCGCCGGCGCGTGAACGTCCTCGTCGCCGAGCCGCTCGCCGAGGCCGGCGTCACCCTGCTCGCGGGCGATCACCAGGTCGACGTACGCACGGACCTGACGCGCGAGCAGTTCCTCGAACTGCTGCCCGACTATGACGCCCTGGTCGTGCGCAGTCAGGTGCAGGTGGACAGGCAGGCGATCGAGGCCGGCCGGCGCCTGAAGGTGATCGGCCGGGCCGGGGTCGGTGTCGACAACATCGACGTGGCGGCGGCGACAAGTGCCGGAATCGTCGTGGTCAACGCGCCCACGGCGAACACGATCGCCGCGGCGGAGCTGACCGTCGGGCTGATGTACGCGGTGGCACGCCACATCCCGGCCGCTGAAGCCTCTCTCCGCCGCGGCGAGTGGCGGCGGGCACAGTTCGTCGGCCGCGAATTGCGCGGCCTCACGCTGGGCATCGTCGGCATGGGCAAGATCGGCCTGGCCGTGGCCGCCCGCGCGCAGGCAATGGAGATGCGCCTGCTGGGCAGCGATCCGTTCGTCGGCGCGCCGGCTGCCGCGAGCTACGGCATCGAGCTGGTCGATCTCGGCGAGCTGCTCGAGCAGGCGGACGTGATCACGCTCCACGTCCCCCTCAACGACACGACGCGCGGCATGATCGGCAGCCGTGAGCTGGGGCGCATGAAACCGGACGCGCTGCTCGTCAATGTTGCTCGCGGCGGCCTGGTTGACGAGGCCGCCCTAGCGGCGGCGCTGCGCGACGGCCGGCTGGGCGGCGCCGCCGTCGACGTATTCGAGCACGAACCGCCGAACGACTCGCCGCTGGTCGGTGCGCCGAACCTGGTCGCCACGCCGCATCTCGGCGCATCGACGCGCGAGGCGCAGGCGAAGGCAGGTGTCGAGGTCGCCGAGCAGGTACTCGACGCCCTGGCCGGCCGCGCGCCGCGCTTCGCAGTAAACACTCCGGTGGCCACCGGAGCGAGGCGCTAGCCGCTGGAAGAGCAGCGCGCGACAGCCGTGGCCCTGCCGCACGGTCTGGTCGCCACGCTCGTCCTCGTTCGCCATGGCGAGTCGACGTGGGTCGCCGAGGGTCGCTTTCAGGGCCGTGGCGACCCGCCGCTGTCGGAACTCGGCCGGCGCCAGGCGGCGCTCGTCGCCGAGCGGCTGGCCAATCGCGAGAGAGACGCGCCGCTGCCCATCCCGGCCGGTTCCCCGATCGGTGTCTGGCACTCACCGCTGAAGAGGGCGGCGCAGACCGCCGATAGGATCGCCCGGAGCCAGGCTGCGCCGGTTCCGCGGCACGCGACGCCCGCTCTGACCGAGATCGCCCAGGGCGAGTGGGAGGGCCTGCTGAAGGCCGAGGTGATGGCGCGCTGGCCGGCAGAACTGGACGCCTGGCGCACCCAGCCCGCAACCAGCCACGCCCCTGGTGGTGAGTCACTCGCAGAGGCAGTGGCGCGGGTGGGCGATGCGTTGGGCGAGATCGTTACGGCGCTCGAGAACGCCTCTCCGGCCGGTGGGCGGCCGCCTTACGAACCGGTGTCCGGCTACCCGCGGACGCCCGGAACGACGGGCCAGCCGCTCGGCGTGGAACCGTGGGCCATCGCAGTGGCGCACGACGGCATTTTTCGCCTCTGCCTGATGACCTTGATCGGGGTGCCGGTCGAGCGCTTCTGGTCCTTCCCGTTCGACCTGTGCGCCATCACAGTCGTAACCCTGAGCGCCGGTGTGGCGGCGCTGCGCGCCCACAACCTTGGCGACCACGTGGTGTCAATGGCCGCGCGCGACGTGGCACCCGCCGCGGCCCGTGGCGACCGGGGTGGCGCCCTCTAGCCGGACCGCGCCCAGGCCACGCTAGGTGACTTTGCCGGTCGGCGTCGGCGGCTCGTCGTGCGGCGCTCGCCGTCGCAGCGGCCGGCGGAACATCAGGCGGAGCATGCCCATACGCACGCGCCGGTAGGCGCGCGCGAGGTTCCCCAGCAGTGATGCGCTGGGCGTTCGACGGCCGTAGGTCGACTCCACCTTGGCCAGGGCGATGAGCTGCAGATCGCCGCGCGCGACAGGCACCAACTCGGACAACTGAGCGGTGAACTCATAGGCCGTCTGCGATGGTTTCGGCCCGTACCCAAGGCGCTTGGCAAGTGATGCCACGCCGCGATAGGCCAGCTCCGGCTCGGCACGCGGCAGCCGACGGAACACGATCAGCAACGCCACGACGAGGAGCAGCAGCAGGCCGCCGATGGCGAGCGAGATTGGCACCCAAGCGGCAACGCCCGGGGTGCCCCTAGTCGTCGTGATCGGCGGGATGGGCAGGTTGCCCTTGTTGCAGGTCGGGTCCAGCGGATCAGTGCAATCCTGCTCGCGTGGTCCCGCGGAGCCGAGCGGCGTGGGAACCGGCTGCGGCGCCCCGGCGGCAAACTCCGCGGGTCGCTGCCCATTTTGGGCATTGCCGGGTGTGGGGTCGAAGTCGACCCAGCCGTAGCCCGGGAAGAAGACCTGCACCCAGGCGTGGGCGGCGTCGCGACCGACCCGCCAGCTGCCGTCGCCCTGCCGCTGGCCGGGCAGGTAGCCAACGGCGTAGCGTGCCGGTACGCCAACCGCGCGCAGCATCATCACCATTGCCGTCGCGAAGTACTCGCAGTAGCCCTGCTTGACGCGCAGGAAGCAATCCACGAGCAAGTCGCTGTCACACAGTCCACGGACGTCGGTGTTGTAGGTGAAACCACCGGTGCGGTAGAGGTAATCCTGCATCGCCGCGGCGATGTGGAACGGATCGCGCTGGTTGCGACTCAGGCCGGTGACGATCGTCTGGGCAACGGAGGTCGTGCCGGTGCCGATCGACCCCGGCCGGATGTCGAGGTAGCGCGATATCCAACTGGGATAGTTGGTGCCCGCCGAAGCCAGCTCGCCGGCGGTCAGCGCGGTCGCGCCGGTGGCTACATCGATCACGGAGGTCACGGTGTAGGGCTCGCCGGGGATCACGCCATAGCTGAGCTGGCCTTCCACCAACGGGCCGTGGCTGCCGCTGGTAACCACTTGGCTCGGCTGGTCGATGGCAACCGGGCTGCCCGGCGCGACATAGATGTCGTCGCCGTAGTCGACCGGCGTGATGGTGGCCGTGATCTGCGCTGTGCCGGCGATGTTGGGCGGTGGATCGGCGGTTCCGTCGGTCAGGTTGGCACCGGCCGGCTGGGTATAGGACGTGGCGTCAAGCTGCTCCCAGCTGTGGCCATCGAAGGAGTCATACGTGGCGCCGCGCCAGCGATGGCCCACGGAATCGCTCGTCTGCCCGGTGAAGACGAGCGCATCGGACGCCTGCCATACGCCACGGATGGTCTGTGTCGGCGTGAACAGCACGTTCGGACCACGCGCCGGCCCACTGACGCCACCGAGCAATCGGTTCACCTGCGAGCCCAGCGCGAGCAGCTGGGAATCCGCGCCGTGCCACACACGTGACAGCGGCGCCGAGCTGGCGTTGGCGGCCAGCAACGTGGCGGCAAGGATGGCCACGCCGACGAACACCGCGCCGTTGCGCATGAACGTCGCCGATATGTCGCCGAGGTCGCCCATGTCGCGCTGGCGCCACTCGCGGATCTGCTGCAGCACGTTCATCCTGACCAGCAGCAGCAGCGCGCCAATGACGAACACGACCAGATGCGCGTACTGGTCATGAATGGTGATCGACATGTTGATCAGGAGGATGAGGCCGGAGACCACGATCGCCGCCACCGGCCGCTGATAGCGGAAGACGGCGAAGGCGCAGTAGATCCCAGCGGCCCACACCACCGCGCCCAACACCAGCAAGAAGACCGAGGTCTCCGACGATCGCTGACCGATGATGAATACGTCGTGGACGAAACTGGACACCGACAGGTTGAGATCGTGCAGGCGCCTCAGGACCGACGGCGCGCCCGAGATCGATGAGCTGACCGACAGGAGCAGGGTCCCGGCGCCCACGAGCACACCGATGAGGTAGCCGGCAAGCTTGCTCACGCGGCTCTTGGCCATCAGCGTTCCGAGCAGCACACTGAACCCGGCGACGAAGGGCAGGAAGCCCGTCTGCGAATTGGGCGTGCGCGAGATGACGCCCGCCCAGCGGGCGTCATCGATGGCGAGCGCCACCACCACCATCATCAGCGTCAAGGCGATGACGCTGGCCCAGCCCTCGCGCGGACCGTAGGGCATGAACGCGTAGCCTTCCTCGGGATCGGCCGGATCGCCGAGCAACCGCCGAGCCTGGGCACGCGCGGCATTCGAGAGGCTCACCTGCGCACCGCCTGGGGTCTTAGTGAGCGAGACACGAGCTGTTCCGCCAACTGCCGGCCGGGGACGATGGTCGAGGTGTCGAGGTCGTACTCGGCCAACGCATGACGCAGTGCGCGCGCGGCCCGCTCGTCGATCGCGACCGCGTCGTCGTCGGGAGCCGGCAGGCCGTGTTCGTGGCGGTACCCGGCCGCGAAGGCATGCCGGTCGAGCGCCACGATCAGCGGCTCGACGCCGCGCGCGTGCAGACCGCTCAACGGCCGTACCCACTGCCGTTCGAGCGACGGCGTGATGACTACGGCCGTCATGCCGCGGCGCAGCCTGGTAATGCCCTCGACCAGGAAGTCGACCAGCGGCTTGTCACCGTCGGCCTGGACCCCGGCGAGCACGGCCATCACCTTCTGGTATTGCCGCGGCCCGCGGTCGGGCGGCACCACGATCGCGTGGCGGCCGGACGCGGTCATGGCCACGTTGCGGTTCTCGAGCAGGGCGCGGGCCGCGATCGAAGCTGCTGCGCGGACCCCGTATTCGAGCGTCGACTCGTCGCCGCGGCCGGCATGCGGACCGGCCTCCAGATCGAGGAAGAGCCATACGTCGGCGGTCTGCTCGAGCTCAAATTCCTTCACCTGCAGCTCACCCTGGCGGGCGGTGCTCTTCCAGTGGATACGGTTGAACGAGTCGGTCGGCGTGTACGGTCGGATACCGGTCGCGTCGGTGGTCCGGTGCGGCGTCTTGAGCGCGTGTGCGTGGGCACCTTCGAGCGACGCCGGCGGCAGGCGCCAGGCCGGCAGTTGCTCGACGCGCGGATAGACGATCACGTTGGCCGCGCCGCCCACGCTGGCCTGCGACTCGAAGAGACCGAGCGGGTCGCCAGTGCGCAGCGACAGCGGCTCGACGCGATAGTGACCGCGGCGCTGTAGCGGCACGCGGACCGACCATGATTGCTCGCCGCGCGGGCCAATGGTCATTGCCCGGCCAGGTAGCGGCGTGGGCAGAGTCGTCGGGTTGTGTACCTCCAGCCACAGCTTGGGCAGGCGGCTGGTATTGCGCACCGTGTAGCTGGCGCGCAACAGGTCACCGGCCTGGGCGTGCTGGCGGTCGAGCACGTAGCCCGCCTCCAGGTCGGCGAGCCCGAAACGGGTCACGACGTATGCGCCGCCGACGGCAACGATGGCCAGATAGACCAGGAACCACAGGAACACGGCACCGGTCGAGAGCGCGCCGATGAGCACGATCAGCGCCAGGATCGTGAACTCAATGCGGCGCAACATGGCGGGTTCGGCGTCAGGCCGGCTTGACCGCCCGCCGCTCCGATTGCGCGCGGCCCTCCACCGGCACACTATCGAGCAGCTCTCGCACGATGAGCCCAGCGTCGACGTCACGAACCGTGGCCGCCGTCTTGATGATCAGGCGATGAGCGAGGGCCGGCACAGCCAGCACCTTGATGTCGTCGGGAATGACGTAGTCGCGGCCGGCCAGTGCGGCAAACGCCTGGCCGGCGCGATAGAGCGCGAGCGAGCCGCGCGGCGAGGCGCCCAGATAAACGTCAGGGTGGCTGCGCGTGGCGTTGACCAGGCGGACGATGTAGTCGCTCACGACTGAGTCCACATAGATCTCGCGGATACCGCTCTGCATCGCGCGCAGCTCGTCGACCCCGACTACCTCGCCGATCTCGTCCAGCGGATGGGCACGCTTCTGCTCGTCGAGGATGACGATCTCCTCGAGCGGCTCGGGGTAGCCGAGACGCAGCCGCAGCATGAAGCGATCGAGTTGTGCTTCGGGCAGTGCGAAGGTGCCCTCGTATTCGATCGGGTTCTGGGTGGCGATGACCAGGAAAGGCTCGGGCATCCGATAGGTAACCCCGTCGATCGTCGACTGGCGCTCCTCCATGCACTCGAGCAGCGCGGACTGGGTCTTGGGCGTGGCGCGATTGATCTCGTCGGCCAGCACGATCTGGGCCATGATCGGCCCGGGCCGGAACTCGAACTCCTGGGTGCGCTGGTTGTAGATCGACAGGCCGGTGACGTCCGACGGCAGAAGGTCGGGCGTGAACTGGATCCGCCGGAAGCTACAGCCCAGGCTGCGGGCGATCGCCTTGGCCAGCGAAGTCTTGCCGGTGCCCGGCACGTCCTCGATGAGCAGATGGCCCTGGCAGAGCAGCGCGACCAACGCCAGCCGCACCTCGTTGTGCTTGCCAACGATCACTCGTTCGACGTTGGCGGTGACCTTCTCGGCCGATTCCTGGATCTTTGCCACTGCCTCAGCGCTCCTTCGGGCCGCGATCCCGAGCGGCGATGCTGACGCCCGGACGTGGGTGCCGGACGGTTCGGGAGATAGTACGTCGTGGTCCGCGAATCGGTTTCCATGCCGGCGCCGGTCGAGTCATTGGCTGCCCAACCCAAGGTACCGGCTCATCAGCTCGCCCGCCATCGGCACCGCCTTCTGCGCGCCCTCGCCGCCACCTTCGACGATCACCGCAATGGCGATGCGCGGCGAGTCGGCGGGCGCGTAGCCAATGAACCAGCTGTGCGGTGCCTGATTCGGCCCCAGCTCCGCCGTGCCGCTCTTGCCGGCGGTCGGGATGCCCGGCACCCGCGCGCCGCCGGCGAAGGCCCGGCCGTATTGACCCTCCACCGCCTGCAGCATCGCCTGGCCGATGATCGCTGCCTGGCCGGCCGGCAGCACGGTCGTCCAGACCTGTGGGTCGAGCGCCGTCACGCTACCGTCTGCGGTGCGCAGCTGCTCGACGAGCGATGGGCGCATCAGCACGCCACCGTTGGCGATGGTGGCCGCCACGAGCGCCATCTGCAACGGCGTCGCCAGCACCTGCGCCTGCCCGTACGCGGCGTTGGCCAGGTCCACCTGGTCGCGGAAGCCGTCGAGCGGCCCCTGCCCCGAGTTGACCTGGCTGGGCGAGGTCGGCAGGTCGAACGGAATGGCCGCCCCGAAACCCAGACGGGCGGCCCAATCGACCAGGTTGTTGGCACCGATCTGCAGGCCTGCATGGGCATACCAGATGTTGTCGGAGACCTCGGTCGCCTCATAGAAGTCCAGCGGGTGATCGAGCTGCACGCGCCGCGGAAAGTCGTGGATGACGTAGCCGTCCACCGTGTACCCGGTGCGGTACTCGCCCGGCTGATCAGGAAATGTCGTATCGGCGCTGATCGTGCCCGAACCGATGCCAGCCACCGCCGTCACGATCTTAAACACCGAGCCAGGCACGTACAGGCCCTGCGCGGCGCGGTCGAGCAGCGGCGAGGCATCGTTCTGTTGCAGCGCCGCCATGTAGCGCCGACCCGTTTGCGGGTCGACCACCTTGTTGGGATCGAACGTCGGGCTGGAGACCAGCGCCAGGATGCGCCCGGTGCTGGGCTCAATGGCGACGACCGCGCCACGCTGGCTGCCCAGTAACTCGGCAGCCGCCTGCTGCAGGTCGATGTCGAGCGACAGGTACAGGTCGGACGGGTTGTAAGGCTGCTGGCTGAACTTGCGCAACAGGTCGTCGCCCGGCCGCAGCGTGGTCAGCCCGGTCAGCTGTGCGTCGTAGGTGTGCTCCAGACCGGCAGTGCCAAAGATGTCGCTGTCGTAGCCCACAACCGGCGCTGCCTCCGGGTAGGCGTATACGCGCACAGCCTGCCCGCCAACCTTGACGTTGCTTGCCAGGAGCTGGCCGCCGGCCGCGTAGATGCTGCCGCGCGGCGCCTCCCGCGCCGCCTGCAGGGTGAGTGGGTTGAGCGGGTCGGACGAGAGCTGCTGTGCCTGCACTACCTGCCACCAGGTGAGCCCGGCGGCAAGTGCCGCGTAGGCGATGGCCAGCGCAAGCGCCAGGCGAACGAGGCTGCCGGCGATGCGTGGCGGCGCCCCGCGCATGGGATCACTTTGGCCGCTCACGAGAGCGCGCCCTCGATACGACCGCCCACCGATCGCGCTCTGCCGCTGAGCCGATCGATCAGTCGTCGATGGGCATCCGGCGGCGGCGGATCGACGCCCCGGTCGCTCAACGCGAGCAGCAGCCCGACGACGGCGCCGTTGACGAGCAGTGATGAGCCGCCATAGCTGACGAACGGCAGCGTGATGCCGGTGAGCGGCACCACGCGCAGGTTGCCGCCGACGATGATTGCCGCCTGGACGACGATGACGAGCGTCAGCCCGGTTGCCAGCAGGGCACGAAAATCGTCAGCGGCCGTCGCCGCAATTCGGAAACCACGTTCGGCGATGACGGCATAGACCGCCAGCACCGCCAGTCCGCCGAGCATGCCCAGTTCCTCGGCCAGTCCGGCGAAGATGAAGTCGGTGTGGATGAGCGGGATTGACGGTACGTCGCCGATTTGCGGCAGGCCGGCGCCCAGGCCGGTGCCCAGGATGCCGCCGCGGCCGTACGCGTACAGCGCACGAATGATCTGGTAACCACTGGTCTGAGCGTACGCAAACGGGTCGATCCAGATGTCGATGCGCTCCTGGACGCGCGGCACGAACTGGTACAGCACCAGGCTTCCGGCCATGAACAGGCCCAGGCCGAGCACCACGTACGAGATGCGCCGCGTGGCGACATACAGGAGCGCCAGGAAAACCATGAAATAGAGCAGCGCGGCGCCCAAGTCGCTCTGGACAATGACGATGGCCAAGGCCACGCCCCACATCGCCAGCATCGGCAGCAGATAGGCCAGCGGCGGGAAGCGCAGTGGGCCGAGGCGCATGCTCGACGTTGACAGCAGCGCCCGGTTCTCGGCCAGATAGCCGGCCAGGAAGACGACCAGGACGACCTTCAGCAGCTCGGACGGCTGGCCGGAGAACGGCCCGATGCGCAGTGTCAGGCGCGCGCCGCCGACGACATCGCCGAACAGGAAGACGAGCAGCAGCAGGCCGATGCCCGCCGCCGCCCAGGTGTACTTGTAGCGGCGCAGCCAGCCGTCGCTGCGCACAAAGATGGCGAGCGCCGCCAGCAGGCCGAACGAGAGCACGATCCAGACCAGCTGCAGCGGGCCCAGGCCCAGCGTCTCGCCGCCGACATCCTGCTCGACCAGGTCCTGCGGCAAACGGATCATCAGCAGCAGCGACAGGCCCGCCAGCAGCGCCGCGGCCGGAAACAGGACCTCGTCCATGCGCCGGCCGGTGATGACGAAGGCGGCGTGGACGACCAGCAGCATTACGAGATACGCGCCCAGCAAGCTGGGATCGCCCACGTCGAGCCGGCCGGCACGGAATGACGCGAGGCTCAACCAGCCCACCGAGAGGGTTAGCGCCACCAGCATCAGCAGGCCCAGCTCACGCCGGCGCAGGTGCGGCCGGATGCCGACGCGGTTGAGCAGCGCTGCCGCAGCGGTCATCGGCCCCGAACCGTCCCGGTCATTGCTTCATGAGCTGGCGCGTTCCAGCCGTAGCCGGACCTGACCGACCTGCAGCTCATCGCCGTAGCCGAGCGGCAACAGCCCATCAACGCGCTGGCCGTTGAGCCACGTTCCGTTGGTGCTGCCGCGATCCTCGACGTACCACGCCCGGCCGCGGAAGGTGAGCAGCGCGTGCTCCGCGGAAACGAACGTGTCGTCGACCACGATCGAATTGTTGACGTCGCGGCCGAGCGAGTTGACCGCATCAAGCGGAATCGAACTGCCCGGCTCCGGGCGACCCTCTGGCGCTGCGATCACGACCAGCCGGCCGAGCGCTCGCCCGGCCCCCGCAACGCTGGCGCGCAGATCACGCCAAAGTGCCCGGCCGACGGCCAACAGGAAGACATAGATCAGCGCCACGAAAGCCAGGCGCAGGATCCACAGGCTGAGGGTGAAGACGTCCATGACGGACGTTTGAGTCTACGAGGCGGGCTCGATTGTCACCGTCGAGGAGCCCAGCTGGAGCTCGTCCCCGGGGCCCAGGGCGATCTCGGTGACGGCGCCGCCATTGACGAATGAGCCGTTGGTGCTGGCCAGGTCGGTGTACACGAGCATCCCAAGGCGCACCGCAACCTGCCCGTGATGACGGGACACACGATCGTCGATGAGCACAACGTCGTTGTCCACCGAGCGGCCGATGCGAAGTGTCCCCGGACGAACCGCTATACGCGTGACCGGTCGCCCCGGCGAACGGGCGGCGAGCCACGCGCGCGGGACGTTCGGTCGCGGGATGGGAAACACCGAGGTCAAGGACGGTTCCAGCGGGCCGCCATCGAGCGTGTCGGCCGAGGCCAGCGGCGATCCTTCCTGCAGGTCCGCCGGCCGGGCCTCACCCTCAGCGAACACTTTCACGTCACCGGGTGCCAGCACCGGCGACGCTTCAATCGCCACCGCGGGCCTCGCCGGCAGCACATAGCCGTGCGCTCGCGCATAGGTGCGTATGTCTTCGGCGAGCTGCCGGCTGAGCGCGGCGCGTTCGGGCGCGATGGCCTCCAGATCGGTGCGGTTCAGTAGCACGCGAAACGAGCCGGGGACGTAGACGCGCCCGGCCCTGGTTCGCCGCTCCCCTTCGATTACGCGTTCTATCGACCGCCGGATCTGGGTCGGCTCGACGGCCGCGTGGAACAGGCGCGCTGCGGGTCGCTCGAACAGGCGCTCAAAGAAGCGCTCAACTGAGGCAAGGGGGCCTGCCATCGGCCGCCGAGTCTAGCAGAGGACCCTGTTGGCTCAGCCCAGAGTCCCGCCGCGTAGGGGACCATCTGCCGCAGTCCAGAGGTACTCCCGCGTCGCTGTGATGGCTGGTGTGGCGGTTGATGCTTGTGTGGCTTATGGCTGGGTTTGAGATGTTCTGCGAACGGTGCGGCACGCGCTACGAGATGGCACCCACCTCGAGCGGCGGAAAGCTGTCACAACGCGTGCTTGGAGCGGTTGGGCGAAAGCCGAAGACGCCGACCAGTTCGCAGCCGATGCTGACCCTCTGCCTGAGCTGCCGCGGTTACACCTGCCCTGCCTGCTGGAACGAAGAGGCGGCGCTGTGTCAGACGTGCGCGCCGCTGCCCGAGCAGCCGGTTCCGCAGCCGGTCGTCGCGCCGACTGCCCCTCAGCCGATCAACTCGTCCCCCGCCCTGTTCTCGCCAGAGCCAGAGCCAGCCTTCGCCACGGAGCCGGAGCCCATGCCCTGGCCTGTGTTTGTCGCGCCAGAGGTCGCCCGCGCGCCACGACCGGAACCAGTCGCCGTTGCTGAGCCGGAGCCCGAACCAGTTGCCATGGCCGAGCCGGAGCCGGTGGTTATGGCTGAGCCCGAGCCCGAACCAGAACCAGTTGTCATGGCCGAGCCCGAGCCGGTTGTTATGGCCCAGCCTGAGCCGGAACCAGTCGTGATGGCCGAGCCGGAGCCGGTCGTTATGGCTGAGCCCGAGCCCGAACCAGAACCAGTTGTCATGGCCGAGCCGGAGCCGGTGGTTATGGCTGAGCCCGAGCCCGAACCAGAACCAGTTGTCATGGCCGAGCCGGAGCCGGTGGTTATGGCTGAGCCCGAGGCCGAGCCGGAGCCCGAGCCCGCACCGGTCCCGCAGCCTGCAAGGACCGAGCTGCCCCCGTTCATCGGGCTGCCGCGCTGGCCGCGTGTCGAGCCCGAGCTACCGCAGGCGCCTCCGGTCTACGTAATCGCCAGCCAGCAGAGCGAGTGGCCGCCGACGATGCCTCTCGCACCGCTGCCCATCCACAAGCCGGCCGTGGACGAATCGGGAGTTCCGCCGGTGCGGCCGTGCCGCCAGTGCAACCTGCCGGTCAGCGCGCGGGCACACTTCTGTCGTCGCTGCGGGTCAGCGCAACCGCTCGACTAAGCAATCTGGCAGTGGCCCACAGGGCCGCTCATCACTCCGGCACCTCGTTGCCAGTGCTCTCGCGGTCTCGCCGCAGCCGCGCCCAGGCTGCGCCGTAGAGCAACACCTCGTAGCTCAGGTTCAGCCACACGAACGCGCCGAACACGGTCGCGATGACCCCGAAGCCTGACAGCCCGCCGATCAACCACGGCGCCAGCAGGCTGAACAGGTTGGTCAACAGCCCGATACCGACCCCGGCGACGATGGCCGGCGGCAATGCTGCCCGAGCACTCGGCGGTCGCGTTGGCACGAGTAGGTAGGCCCCGAGCACGACCATGACCATGACCGCCAGCGAGAAGAGCGGCACGACATAACTCCAGATCGCCAGGTTGCCGACGAGTTGGCCGACAAATGCCCAGAGCCCACCGAGCGACACCGTGCCGGCTATCAGCGCGAGCAGGATCAATACGGTGACGACACCGCGCCCCCGGCGTGCGAACTCGTTGCGCGCCGGCCCACCCGGGAAGATGCGGCGCATGACCTCGTCCAGCGCCGCGTAGAAGTTGCTCGAGCCCCACAACATGCCCACCAGCCCGGCTATCGACAGCGCGCTGCGTTCGCGGACTACGGTGTCGAGCGACGCCTGCAGCAGGCTCTGCAGCGGGGGCAGATAGGAAACAAGCTGTCCCAGCAGCGCTTCGCGCTGGGCCGCGTCCTCGACCAGCCAGCCCAGCAATCCGGCGATCAGCAGGAGCACCGGCACGACCGCGAACATCGTCGTGAAAGCCAGCGCCGAGGCGAACAGCGGCACGCCCGCTTCGTTTGCGTCGGCAACGACAGCGAGCACCCGGCTGACCACGACGTTGGCGGTGATACGCGCGATCGTCCGGTTAAGGCGCGCCCTTAACGCCGCCGACTTCGCTACGGCACGCTCGCGTGAGGAGCTCACGAATCAGTCGTCGGCGCCAGCCTTGCTTCCCGCCGGCTTGTCGTCGGCGCCGCTCTTATCCGGCGCAGCGGAACTGTTGTCGCCACTCTTCTTGCTCTCCCCGGCACCGGCCCCTGCGGCCCTCCCCTGGCTCCCACCACGCTCCTTCTTGGCCCAGCCTGACCCCTTGAACACGATGGTGGGCGTCGACAACAGCTTGCGCAATGGACCACCGCAAACGGGGCAAGCGGACGGACCGGACTGGTGTACTCCATGTGTCACGTCGAGCTGGTGGCCGCAGCTCTGGCAGCCGTACTCGTAGATCGGCACTCGCTAGCCTCGCGTGCGCATGCCGCACTTGGGGCAGTAGGCTGCGCGCCGGTCGACAGCGCGAAAGCCGCAATGCGGGCAGGCGGTGTGGTGCGCGTCGGTAATTGCCACGGGCCGTTCGACGCGACCCAGTTCCGTTGCGCCCTGGCTGGCCATCAGGTTGACCATCAGGCGCGCCAGCAAGCGCTGGGCCACGCGCTGTGTATCGCCGCGGACGCCGGCGCCGCCCCAGCCGACGATCAGCCGAACGATCAGCTCACCGGTCGCCTCGTCCCAGTAGCTGACTGGTCCGCCAACAACGGCGTCGAACCGTGGGAAACCCTCGCCATCAACGTCCCCCTGCAGCAGAGCGACAGCAAAGGTCTCGTAGGCCAGGTCGATGGCGTCGACTGACTCGAACATCAGCAGCGCGTGGCGGGCGATCGGTGACCTGCCGTGGTGAACGTTGATCCAGTGCAGCGCTGCCTCGGGGCGCACGATGCTCGGCGTCGCGTCCTGGAATTCGAGCGGCAGGGGCTCGATCAGTTCGACCTCCGTCTGGGCGAAGCCCTGCAGCATGCTGGGCAGGCGCACCGGCACGTCATGCTCGGCAGACAGCCGAACGCCGTGGCTGCTCAGGGCGTGATACTGCAGCCGGAGTGACTGCTCCTCTGATTCGAGCTGGTCCGGTGCGAGTTGGACGCGCATCGGTGGCGCCTTCCTGCGTTTGCTTGAACGCTTGAGAAACGGCAACGGCATCTACAACTCCCTCATCCGCTCGTTCAGCGTAGCGACCTGGTCACGCAGTGATGATGCGCGCTCGCGCGCGCCATCGACAACGGCCGCAGGCGCACGCGTGACAAAGGCCGTGTCGGCGAGCCTGGCCTCGACGCCTGCCAGTTGCGCCTCCAGGCCGAGCAACTCCTTGGCCAGGCGCTCGCGCTCTCGCTCCCGACCAGCAGCCGACCGGGCCAGCCGCGCTTCACCGGCCGCCGTCACAACAGCAATACCGGCGTCGCCGGTCTCGAGCCCGCCGCGGCCGTCGACCAGGTCTGGTTGGATCCGCGCCAATCGGGCCAGCGCTCCTGCAAGCGGTTCGTATGCGGCGCGCGCCGCCGGGTCGGACAACCAGATGCGCGCAGGCAGCCAGTCTGCGGCAGGAATACCGGACTCGGCGCGCGCCGTCCGCACCTGGGCCACGAACTCGATCAGTGTGGCCGCCCCACGCGCCGCGTCCTGGTCCGGCTCGATACCGCCGTCACCAGGTTGCGGCCAAGCGGCCACGATCAGCAGTTCACGATCGCCCGCCGGGTGTGGCAGGCGCTCCCACACGGTTTCAGTGACGTGTGGCATCAAAGGGTGGAGCAGGCGCAGGTAGCGGTCGAGCACCCATACCAGCGTGGCCCACGTTGCCTCCGCTCGCGGACCGCCTTCGGCCAGACCGACCTTGGCGATCTCGACGTACCAATCGCAATATTCGCTCCAGATCGCGTCGTACAGCAGCCGCGCCACTTCGCCGAACTCGTGCTGGGCATAGGCGGCATCCACAGCCGCGACGGTCCGGGCGCAGCGATCGAGGATCCACTGCTCGGCCGGGCCAAGATGCTCCGTGGGCGGTGCGATTGGAGCTGCGTGATCGATCGACTCGGGTCGCGCCCCGACGACGAAACGAGCGGCGTTCCACAGTTTGTTGGCGAAGTTGCGGGCGCCTTCGATACGCGTGCCGGACATCTTCTGCTCGGCGGTCGGGTCGGACCCGTGGACCAGGGCGAAGCGCATGGCGTCGGCGCCCATCGTGTCGATCACCTCGAGCGGATCGACCACGTTGCCCTTGGTCTTGGACATTTTGGCGCCCAACGGGTCGCGCACCATGCCGTGCAGGTAGACCGTGTGGAACGGCGCCTGTTCGGTCAGCCACTCACCCAGCATCATCATCCGCGCCACCCAGAAAAAGATGATCTCCCAGCCCGTTTCCAAGACGCTGGTCGGGTAGTAGGTGCGGTAGTCGGGCGTGTCTTCGGGCCAGCCGAGCGTCGAGAAAGGCCACAGTCCGCTCGAGAACCAGGTGTCGAAGATGTCCGTTTCCTGCTCCAGCTCGCTCGCGGGGCGGGCGCACACGGCGCAGGCGTCGGGCCCGTTCTCGGCGTCGGAGACGGTCACGTGCCCGTCCGGGCAATACCACGCCGGTATCCGGTGGCCCCACCACAGCTGACGGCTGACGTTCCAGTCATGGATGTTCTCCATCCAGTCGAAGAAGACCTTCGTGTAGCGCTTGGGCACGAACTTCGTCCGCCCGGCGTGCACCGACGCCATCGCCTTCTCGGCCATCGGCCGAACCTTGATGAACCACTGCGTCTTGAGCCGCGGCTCGATCACGTCGTGGCTGCGCTCGCAACGGCCGATGGTCATCTCGTGGGGCACCGCCGCGGCCAGGTCGCCGCGCTGCTCCAGGTCGGCCAGCATCTCCGCCCTAGCCTGCTCAAGAGTCAGGCCGGCATACGCCACCCCTCGTTCGTTGATGCGTCCGTCGTCGGTCATCACGTCGATCAAGGGCAGACCGTGGCGCTGGCCGGTGGCAAAATCGTCGGCATCGTGGGCCGGCGTGATCTTCACCGCGCCGGTGCCGAAGTCGAGCTTGACGACGTCGTCGGCGATGACCGGCACGATCCGCTCGACGAACGGGATCATCACCTTTCGGCCGACCGCTGCTCGATAGCGCAGGTCGTCGGGATGGACGGCCACGGCGGTGTCGCCCAGGATCGTCTCGGGCCGGGTGGTGGCCACGGTGATCGTGTCGTCCGGATCGACCGAGCCATCGTCCCGGACGTAGTGATAGCGGATGGACCACAGCGTTCCGGTCGTCGGCGTGGCCACGACCTCCAGGTCCGACACGCTGGTCTTGTCACCGGGACACCAGTTGACGAGTTGCTCGGCGCGGTACGCCAGGCCGTCGTCGTACAGCCGTTTGAAGGCAACGCGCACGGCCCGCGCCGAGCCGGCATCCATGGTGAAGCGCAGCCGGCCCCAATCGACCGATGCACCCAGCCGGCGATGCTGGGCCGAGATGACATCGCGCGTCTCGTTGATGAACTGCCACATGCGCTCGAGGTAGCGCTCGCGGCCGAGCGAGGCGCGCGACTCGCCCTCTTTCGCGAGCATTCGGTCGAGCACCACCTGCGCAGCGATCGAGGCATGGTCGACGCCCGGCAGCCACAGCGTTGGGAAGCGCTGCATGCGCGCGCGGCGGACCATCATGTCCTCCACCGTCGCCGTCAAGGCATGGCCGATATGCAGGGCGCCGGTGATGTTCGGTGGCGGCTGGGTGATGACGAACGGCTTCTTCGACCAATCGGCCGGGCTGCCCGCGCCGTCCGGGGCGAAGACGTCGGCCGCCAGCCAGCGCTCATAGACGCGCGGCTCGAGCTCCGCGGGCTGGTACACGGGCGGCATGTCGCTGGCGGTTCTGGTCATCGGCTGGTCGGTCTGCTCCCTGAAGGAAAACGCCCCGATCGTCCAGCGGACGAACGGGGTCGTGGTACCACCTGCTGGTTCAGTCGCCGGCGTACCGCAGTCATCCCACGGCCGTTGCATCCGGTGGCTCTCGAGTGCGCGATAACGGGCGCTGCCGCACGACTCGCGGGCGACGTTCGCACCGGTGCCGCCGGTCCGGCTTGCAGCCCTAGGCCGGACTTCTCTGCTCAGCGCGGGACGGTGCTACTCCTCCCGGTCACAGTTGTGAGGCGCGAGTTTACCATCGGGCCCATGTGTTTCGATCTCGACAGCCACCCACCAATTCCACCGCTCGCCGGCGCCGCCATAGACGGCCGGCGGATCCAGCTGCAGGCCGCCGACGGCACGGCCTTCGCGGCCTTCGAAGCGCGCCCCACGGCGCCCACCGGCGCGGGCATGCTCGTCCTGCCCGATGTCCGCGGCCTCTACCCGTTCTACGAAGAGCTGGCGCTGCGTTTCGCCGAAGCGGGTATCGCCGCATTGGCGATCGACTATTTCGGACGCACCGCCGGCCTCGGCGAGCGCGGCGACGAGTTCGACTACCGGACGCACGTCGAGCAGACGCAATGGCCGGCCCTGTTGCTGGATATCGCGGCGGCGCGCGACCAGCTGGGCGCCTGGTCGGAGGTGCGCGCCGTGTTCAGCATCGGCTTCTGCTTCGGCGGCAAGCTCTCGTTCCTGCTCGCATCGGAGCCGCAGTTGTCGATGTCCGGCGTAACCGGCTTCTACGGATGGCCGGTGGGTGAGTCACGCGGCGTGCCGGCACCGATCGATCGGGCCGGATCGAACAAGGCGCCCATCCTGGGCCTGTTCGGCGGCGCGGACCAGGGCATCACACCCGACGTCGTTGACCAGTACCGCGCCGCCCTCGAGCACGCTGGCGCGGAGCACGAGATCGTCAGCTACCCGGGCGCACCGCACAGCTTCTTCGATCGCAAGTCGGACGAGTTCAGCGACGCGTCGGCCGACGCCTGGCGTCGGGTGCTCGAGTTCGTCGGGCGGCACACGCCGGCCGCCTAGCCCAGGCCGAAGGCCGCCGCGATCTGGCGGTAGGCGTCGAGCGACGGATCGGCCGACGATTCGGCCTTGATCTGGAGACAGACGTGGTCCGCGCCCGCCTCATGATGGGCGCGCACCCGCTCGACGATCGTGTCCACGTCGCCGATGACGACGACGGCATTGATCAAGCGCTCGCTACCCTCCCCGGCCAGGTCGTCGTCGCCCCAGCCCAGCCGGCGCAGGTTGTTGGCGTAGTTGGGCAGCGCGAGGTAGTGGCGCGCGAAGCCGCGCGCGATGCGCAGGCCGGCCGACCGGTCGTTGGTCAGCACCGCGCTGACCTCGGTCACCAGGCACGCTTCGGCGCCCAGGCGCTGGCGTGCCATGGCCGTGTGTTCGACGGGGACGAAATAGGGATGTGCGCCGTCGGCGCGCTCGGCGGCCAGCTCGAGCATCTTGGGCCCCAGCGCGGCCAGGACGAGCGGCACCGGCGGCTCCGGCGCCGGAGCGGCGTACACCGCGGTGTCCATGGCATCGAGGTAGGCGCGCATCTGCTGAAGGGGGTTGTCGTACGTGCCGCCGCGCTCGATCACCGACGGCGCGTGGCTGACGCCGATGCCCAGCACGAAGCGGCCCGGGTGAGCTTCGGCGAGAGTGCGCGCGCCGTTGGCCATGGCCATCGGGTCGCGCGCGTGGATATTGGCGATGCCGGTCCCGATCAGGGCGTGGTGCGTCCCCTGCAGCAATAGCGCCGACTGGGCGATGGCCTCCTTGCTGCCCAGGCTCTCCGGGAACCAGATGGCAGGGAAGCCAAGCGCCTCCATCTGGCGCGCCGTATCCATCTCGGCCGCGGCGGTGAGCCGCTGCAGGGCGAAGCTCCACACGCCCAGCGGGCCAAGCGCCCTCGCCAGCCGTCTTCCGCCGTAACCACCGATCCCGTTCATGCCACGATCATCGCACGCCGCGCGACAGGCACCGACGACCAGCTTTTCAAATGATCTGCATCAGTCCTGCACGGATTGACACGCCGTCCAGCGTGATGGCGCGCATCGACGCGATACACCAACGACTCTTCAAGTCACTTGGAGAATTGCCAGCCTGGCGTGGCCCAAACCGGTTCGATCGGCGCGGCGGGGCGTCGGTCGTTCACATGACTTGAAAAGTCGTCCGACGAGGTGGTGGGTCGCCGCGGCCACGGCGCGTCGCGGACTAGGCGGGGCGCTCGAGCAGCTCGGAGTAGTTGTTCTCGTCGACCCCGCGGTCTATCTCCGCCTTGGTCAGCAGCAGCGGCGCGCGACCGTGGCGGATGGTCTCCTCGGTGATGATGCACTTGCGCACATCGGTCCGCTCGGGAATGTCGAACATCACCTCGAGCAGCGACTCCTCGACGATCGAGCGCAGCGCGCGAGCGCCGGTCTTCCGGTTGAGGGCCAGCTCGGCGGCCGCTTCGATCGCGGCCGGCGTGAAGTGCAGCTCGACCTTGTCCAGCTGCAGGAACTTCTGGAACTGGCGCGTCACCGCGTTCTTGGGCTCGACCAGGATGCGCATCAGGTCGTCGCGCGTGAGCGCCGACAGCGACACGATAACCGGCAGGCGACCGACGAACTCGGGGATCAGGCCGAACTTGAGCAGATCCTCCGGCATGAGTTGCTCGAGGATCTTCTCGCGATGCACCTTGTCGACCTGGGCCTGCGAACCGAAACCCATCGTGCGTTTGCCGACCCGCTCCTCGACGAGCTTCTCGAGCCCTTCGAACGCACCGCCGCAGATGAACAGGATGTTGGTCGTGTCGATCTGGATGAAGTCCTGGTGCGGATGCTTGCGGCCGCCCTGCGGCGGCACGTTGGCGATGGTGCCCTCGAGGATCTTGAGCAGGCCCTGCTGCACGCCCTCTCCGGACACGTCGCGGGTGATCGACGGGTTGTCCGACTTGCGTGCGATCTTGTCGATCTCGTCGATGTAGATGATCCCGCGCTGGGCTCGCGCGACGTCGAAGTCGGCGGCCTGGATCAGCCGCAGCAGGATGTTCTCGACATCCTCACCGACGTAACCCGCCTCGGTCAGCGACGTCGCGTCGGCGATGCAGAAGGGTACGTCCAGCACGCGCGCCAGGGTCTGGGCAAGCAGCGTCTTGCCCGAGCCGGTCGGCCCGACCAGCAGCAGGTTCGACTTCTGAAGTTCGACTTCATCGACCTGGTGGCCGGCCGACACCCGCTTGTAGTGGTTGTAGACGGCGACGGCGAGGACCTTCTTGGCGCGGTCCTGGCTGATGACGTACTGGTCGAGCGCCGACATGATCTGGCGCGGATTTGGCAGTTTGGCGGCCTGCGGCTTGGCGCGCGGCGCGTCGAGCATCTCCTCTTCGATGATTTCCTGGCACAGGTTGATGCACTCATCGCAGATGTAGACGCCCTGGCCCGCGATCAACTTGCGGACCTGCTCCTGGCTCTTGCCGCAGAAGCTGCAGCGGTAGGGAACCTTGGTGCCCTTGCTGGTTGTGGTCGTCATGATCCTGCCCTCAGCGACGCGCCCTTGGCATGGGCGTCCGAGTATACGAGCCTGAAACCGGCCAGATGACCGCTCTCAGCACGCCGGCGCGGTCAGCCCTTGGCCGGTTTGGGCGCTCCTTGGTCCTCGTTCGAGGCCGAGCCGCTGTCGCCGCCGATCAGACCCTTGGCTCGGGCTTCGCTGATCAGCGATCGGTCCGGGACGTTGTAGACCTCGTCGATCAGGCCGTAGGCCTTGGCGTCGTCGGGCGCCATGAAGTAGTCGCGCTCCGTGTCCTTGATGATCTTGTCGAGCGGTTGGCCGGTGTGCTTGGCCAGGATCTCATTGTTGATCTTGAGCAGCGACTCGAGCTCCTTGACCTGGATGAAGACGTCCGGCGTGTTGCCGCGGAAGCCGCCCGAGCCCTGATGGATCATGATCCGGCTGTTGGGCAGCGCGTAGCGCTTGCCCTTGGCACCGGCCGCCAGTAGGACGGACGCCATGCTGGCGGCCATGCCGATGCAGATCGTGCTGACCGGAGCGCGCAGGTACTGCATGGTGTCGTAGATGGCCAGGCCGGCGGTGACGACGCCACCGGGCGAGTTGATGTACAGGCTGATGTCGCGCTCGGGGTCTTCCGCCTCCAGGAACAGCAGCTGGGCGATGATCAGGTTCGCGACATGGTCCTCGATGGCGTCGCCCAGGAAGATGATGCGATCCTTGAGCAGGCGGCTGTAGATGTCGTAGGCACGCTCACCCCGGTTCGATGTTTCGATGACCATCGGGACGAGCATCAGCCGGTTCCTTTCTCGAGTTCCGCACCCTGCGCCACTGCCGGCACTTCGCCGGGGGCCATCAATTGTCCCTCGCCGGGGGATCCGTCGTCGTGCAGATGCTGCACGTTGGCGAACTCGGGATGCTCCTCGATCCAGCGATCGATGAGCAGCTCGACCGTCTTCGAGCGGCGCAACAGGGAGCGCGTGTAATTGCGGCCACGTTCGGATTCCAGATAGGCGACGAGCTTGGGGTTGCCGACATAGCTCTCGCGCGACCGGGCCACTTCCGCCTCGAGCTCGGCGTCACTGATTTCGACCGCCTCGAGCTCGGCGATCTGTGACAGCACGAGCAGCGTCTTCACCCGCCGTTCGGCGTCGGGCCGGTATTCCTCGAGCAGCTTGGCTTCGTCGCGCTCGGTCGCCTTCATGTATTCGTCGAAGCCGATGCCCTGTTCGGCGAGCCGCACGCGCAGCTCATCGAGCATCACCTCGAGCTCGCGCTCGACCAGCAGATCGGGCAGCTCGAGCGTCGCGTTGCCCACCGCGAACTCGATGATCCGGTCGGCGAAGACGTGCCGGGCGCGGTCGAGCGCGTTGCGCTCGAGCCGTCGACGGATCTCGGCGCGCAAGGCGGCCAGGTCGACATACGAGCCCATTGACCGCGCGAAATCATCGTCCGCGGACGGCAGCCGCTTCTCGCGCAACTCAAGCAGGGTCACGTCGAAGTCGACCTGCTGTCCGGCCAGCCCGGCTTCGCCGTAGTCGTCGGGGAACTTGAGCGGGAACTTCTTCTGGTCGCCTTCGCGCAGCCCCACCAGTTGGGCCTCGAAACCGGGAATGAAGCGCTCGCGGCCGATGATCAGCGGCGTCCGCTCCGACTGGGCACCCTCGACCGGCACGCCCTGACGCGAGCCCGAGAAGGAGATCACCGCATAGTCGGCGTCCTGCGCGGCGCGCTCATCGACCGGCACGAGGCTCGCCTGCTGGTCGCGCAGTTGCTCGACCACCTTGTCGACGGACTCGTCGTTGATCTCGTCAATGGTGATGCCAAACGGATAGTCGGTGTATGCACCGACTTTCACTTCCGGTCGCAGCGGCAACGCAACGCGATAGTGCGCGCCGCCCACCTCGCCGAACTCGAGCCACACCGGTTCGGGCACCGCCAGGACGTCGAGATCCTTGTCGCGGACGGCTTCGATCACCGAGCGTTCGAAGAGGTGCTCCTTGGCGTCGTCATACAACGCGTTGGGGGCCGCTGGATCGTCACGCTGGATGCCCAGCGCGCGCTCGAGCAACGGCCGCGGCGCCTTGCCCGGGCGAAAGCCGGGAACCTTGGTTCGCCGCGAAAGATGGCGCACGGACTCTTCGACCGCGCGCCGTACCTGCTCGGGCGGAAACTCCACCTCGAGCACGACGGTACTGCGCTCTGCGGGTCGCGTGGTGACCTTCATGCGGCCATTCTCGGCATCGATCATTGGGAGCAACGAGTATAGGGGCGTGGGCGGCTTTCTCCGGTTTGCGCTGCTGTTCGTTGCACTCGTGGCCGTACTCGTGCTGGTGGCGCTGCCACTCGCGCTCGGTCCGCTCCTCACCCAACAGGTGCGCGACGCGGGCCTCGCGGCGGACAGCGTGCAGGTAAGCGTCGGCCTCTTCGATCCCGGTCTCGTCTTCGGGCGTGCGCGGAGCGTGGAGATCGATGCGAGCAACATCACCGAGTCGCCGGCCGAGATCGGCAGCCTGCAGCTCACATTGCACGACGTGGCGCTCTTCGATCGGACCTTCGAATCGATCTCGGGCGAGCTGCACGACGTCTCGCTGACGACGAAGGACGCGACGCTGACGGTCGACACGGTGGACGTCAGCGGCCCTGCCGATGCGGCGAGCACGACCGGCCGTCTCTCGGTCGATCAGGCCCAGAACCTGATCATGGCAGTCGCCCGGCGGCAGGGCGTGGCGCTCGACGGCGTCACATTCAGCGATGCCGGGGTCACCGTGGCGGCGCACGGTCTTCAGGGAACTGCCAGGCTGACAGTCAGCAGCGGCGCGCTGCTGCTCGACACCGGCCTGGGGGACGCGATAGTGCTCGCCCAGGCCGCGCCGTCCGACCCGTGGCAACTCGACGAAGCCTGGGTCTCGGCGTCCGGACTCAATGTTCGCGGCACGGTCAACATGCGGCGGCTGATGAGTCAGCTCGCCGGCACGAACTAGACCCTCCCTGACGAGCCTGGTGGGCGAGGTCGGATTCGAACCGACACGTCGCTTACGCGACACCAGCTCCTAAGGCTGGCGTGTCTGCCATTTCACCACTCGCCCACGTCCGCGCGGCTACATGCCTTCGGTTCCGGCAGATCGCCGCCGCTGAAGCTACGTCTGGCGCGACGTTAGCATCCCGACCCGGCGCGCTATTTGCGATGCGCCTCGTCGCCGGGTTCGGGCTGCGGCTCGAACAGCCGCTTGGTCAGCTCACGCGCTGCACGCGCGCCTACCGTGGCGAGCAGCAGGTCGTACGTCTTCCAGGCTGACTGCCGCGGTCCAGCCGGGTCCTTGGCGTGCTCGCGGCGCAGGTAGGCGGCGAAATCCCGCTCGAGGTGGGCGCTGATCAGTTCCTGATCCTGCTCAGGCAGTCGCTCGAGGGTCCGCTCGATGTCGCGCGGCACGACCTTTGGCGGCCGCGTGGCGCGCGCGGGGAAGAAGCGCTTCTCGGCCGCGCGGGCGACTCGCCGCGGACCGCCGAGCAGCAGGAACGCCGCGCCAGATGCCAGCCCGACAGTGCGTGCCGGGTTGCGGCGCACTTTGGCGGGGATGTCGATCGCCGAGCGCGCCGAAGCGGCCAGCTCGTCGAGCTGGTGTTCGGCAGCCTGCCGAGCGTCGCTTACTTCGCGCCGAGCTTCGGCCGTCGTGTCCGCCATTGTTCCTCCAGCCACGCCTTCGTCTCATTCGCCGCTTCGATCGACTGCCGCGGGTACAACCCGCCGAAGCGCTTCTCCAGGTCGATGCCACGCCAGCCGAGCACCACGCACAGGATCGGCCAGAGCGCCAGGCCGAACGTGAGCGCGAAGCCGGCCGCCGGCGGCCAGGTCCACGGCGCGCCGCCCATCAGCCAGCCAACCAGTGCGCCGATGAGGACGCCCATGAACATCCCGCCCAGCGCACCGAGCAGTCGACCGCCGAGCGCCAACACCACGACGATGAACAGCAGCGCGCCGATAACGGCGCCCGTCAGCGCCGCCACGAAACCACTCGTGTTGAATGGCTCGGCGAGCTGCCCGGCGATGTAGTCGGCACCGTTGTAGGTCCAGTTGAGGCCGATCACTACGCCCGCCACCACGCCGATGAGCACGGACAGCAGGAACGCGACGGCAAAGGTGCGTGCGCGCACACCGAGGATCGTCAGGAGCGCGATGACGATCACGGCCAACGCCAGCAGCACGCCCTGGGCGAAACCCCAGCCCATCGATCCGAACAGCCACTCCCCGGTGAAGAGGAAGCCACCGATGTAGAGCATGTTGGCCATCAAGAACGCAAAGACCAGGGCAATGCCCGCGCCCGCCGCTATCTGCTTGACGACGCCCAGGATCTCCGAGATCTCGGCCCGCAGCAGGTCGATGTGAGCGTGCATGAGCGCCATGAACGACGCACGCGTCTGGCCGAATTGCTCGCCCAGCCCGCGCGGCCGGTCGGCGCCCGAAGCACTCATGCGCCGGCCACGAAGCCGCCGGTTGCCAGTCGCGCGGCGGTGTCGAAGAAACCGTAGGTGCGCCGGTAGCGGCCGTCGCTCAGGCGCGGCAGGTGCCGCGTGGCCAGCGCCCACACGCTGCGCTCGAGCTCCTCGATGCGCTCGGCCAGGTCGATGGCGCCGCGCGGCGCGGCGATGTCGCCGTAGCTGCGCAGGCCGACCGGATAGTGGACCGCGTCGCTCGGCGTCGCGGGGAGCAGTGCGAACACCAACCGCGCGTGCTGCAGCGCGGCCAGGGCGCGAGCGGGTGCGGGGACGATCTCCGGCTGTGCCGCGGACGGTGCGCCGAGTTCGTGCATCGCCTCGACCAGTGCCGCGCGCCGTTCGGCGGCCGTGCGCGGGCCGTTGTCGTTCACCCCGGCGCGCTTCAGCAGGGCGCGCATCTCGGCCAGCTCGGATGTGCCGGCGCGCAACCAGACGCGGAAGCCCTCCTCGATGTCCTCGACATGGGGCAGCGTTTCGGTGGCCAGCACCTCAGCCGCGGCATCGGACACTTCGCTCGTCACCGTGGCGAGGTCGAGCAATTCGCGAGTGCGCCTGAACAGGTCGGCCATGCGATCGAAATCGGCAAAGCCGGAGGACTCGAGCGGTGCCACCTGTTCATGCTTGCCTGTTGGGACGTGGCCCGTCAAGCGCCGAACGGCCCATGCCCACTTTCATCGCTTCGTAGCTAACGCCAGGCGGCCGACGCGGCCGCCTGGCAGGACAGACCTTAGAAATCGCCCATACCACCGCCGGGCGGCATGGCCGGCATGGCCGGCTTCGGCTCGGGCTTGTCGGTGACCATGACTTCGGTCGTGAGCACCATGGCGCCGATCGATGCGGCATTCTCGACCGCCGATCGCGTGACCTTGGCCGGGTCGACGATGCCGCGCGCCAGCATGTCGGTGTACTCGTCGTGCAACACGTCGTAGCCGAGCGTCTTGCTCTTCGCCTCCGCCGCGCGGCGCCGGACGTTCTCGAGCACCACCGATCCGTTCATGCCGGCGTTCTCGGCCAGCTGGCGGAGCGGCTCCTCGAGCGCCTTGCGCACGATGCTTACGCCGAGCTGGGCGTCACCCTCGAGCTTGAGGCCGTCGAGTGACGACTGGGCGTTGATGAGCGCCACGCCGCCGCCGGGCACGATGCCCTCCTCGACCGCCGAGCGCGTCGCCGATAGAGCGTCCTCGACGCGGTGCTTCTTCTCCTTGAGCTCGACCTCCGTGCCGGCACCAACCTTGATGATCGCTACGCCGCCGGACAGTTTGGCCATCCGCTCCTGGAGCTTCTCCTTGTCATAGTCGGAGGTCGAGTCCTCGATCTGCGACTTGATCTGCTTGATCCGGCCGGCGATATCCGATTCCGAGCCGCGACCCTCGATGATCGTGGTGTTGTCCTTGTTGGCGACCACGCGCCGGGCGCGACCCAGGTCTTCGAGGCTGACTGAGTCGAGCTTGCGCCCGAGCTCCTCGCTGATGACCGTGCCGCCGGTCAGGATGGCGATGTCGCGCAGCATCTCCTTGCGCCGATCGCCGAAGCCGGGCGCCTTGACGGCAAGCACGTTCAGCACGCCGCGCAGCTTGTTGAGGACGAGCGTCGACAGCGCCTCGCCGTCGACGTCCTCGGCGAGGATCAGGAGGTCCTTGCGTCCGGTCTGCAGCAGCTTCTCGAGCGTCGGCAGGATGTCGGCGATCGCGCTGATCTTCTTGTCCGTGATCAGGATGTGCGGATCCTCGAGCGCGGCCTCCATGCGGTTGGTGTCGGTCACGAAGTAGGCGCTGGTGTAGCCGCGGTCGAACTGCATGCCTTCGACGTACTCGGTCTCGAAAGCCATCGTGCGCGACTCTTCGACGGTGATGACGCCGTCCTTGCCGACCTTGTCCATCACCTCGGCGATGAGGTCGCCGATCTCCGCGTCTGCCGCGCTGACGGTCGCCACCTGGGCGATCTCATCGTGGCCCTTGACCGGCTGGGCCGCCTTCTTGATCGCGTTGGCGACGGTTTCGGCCGCCTTGTCGATGCCGAGCTTCATCTGCATCGGGTTGGCACCGCTGGCGACGTTCTTGAGGCCCTCGGTCACGATCGCCTGGGCGAGCACGGTGGCGGTCGTCGTGCCGTCACCGGCGACGTCCTCCGTCTTGGTCGCCGCCTCCTTGAGCAGCTGCGCGCCCATGTTCTCGAACGGATCTTCGAGCTCGATGTCCTTGGCGACGGTGACACCATCGTGCGTGACCGTCGGCGAGCCGTACTTCTTGTCCAGCGCGACGTTGCGGCCCTTTGGCCCGAGCGTCGTCTTGACCGCTTCGGCGAGCGCGTCCATGCCGCGCTTCATCGCCGCGCGGGCGTCCTCGTCATAGGTAATCAACTTGGCCATGGTCTGTCGGCATCCTCTCTCGCTGACTGGATTTGGGGCCGGTCGGCGGCCGCGCCAGCTGGGCGGCGACGCTGACCTTTGGTTAGCACTCTCAGTGGGAGATTGCTAACAGATTTTGCCGCCTGAGTCAACCTCGATGCATGAACATGCTCGACGCCCGTGCGTGCCGTAACGTGGACCCATGCAGCAGCCGATCGCGACGGCGGAGATCATCGCCGTCGGCACCGAGCTCACCACGGGCGCCACGCGCGACACGAACTCCGGCGACCTGGCACGCGAGCTGACCGCGAGCGGCGTCCGCATCCTGCGCGCGACCGCGCTGCCGGATGACCTGAAGGTGGTCGCAGAGGCTTTTCACGCGGCGCTCGGACGCGCGGACCTGGTGGTTTCGACCGGCGGGCTTGGTCCCACGCCGGACGATCTGACGCGGGAAGCGATTGCTGCTGCATGCGACCTGGAGCCGTATGTCGACGCCGCGCTGCTCACCTGGGTGGAAGAGCTGTTCAACCGCCGCGGCGCGCCGATGCCCGAGGCAAACCGCAAGCAGGCATGGCTGATCGCCGGCGCGAGGGCGCTGCCCAACAACCACGGCTCCGCACCGGGCTGGCTGGTCGAGGCGCCCGGTGGCCGGCTCATCGTCGCCCTGCCCGGCCCACCCCGCGAGATGCGGCCGATGTGGCACGAGCACGCCCTCCCCGCTTTGCACGCACAGGGACTGGGCGTCGATCGCGCGTCGCACACGCTGCGCCTGACTGGCGTGGGCGAATCGGCCCTGGTGCCGTTGATCGGCGAGGGTGTGCTCAGAACGGCAAATCCGCAGGTGGCGACGTACGCCCGCGCGGAAGCCGTCGACGTGGTCGTGTCAGCAACTTCCGACGGAGCATCGACCGCGCAGGAGTTGGTCGACCGCACGATCTCGGAGCTCCGCGAGCGCATCGGTCGGTACGTATTCGCCGACGGCGACGCGTCATGGTCAGAAACGCTCACCGCCGCCCTGGCCGCACGTACTGTCGCGACCGTCGAGACGGGTAGTGGCGGGCAGCTGCTGGCCCTGCTCGGCGCGACGCCCTTCCTGGTCCACGGCGAGGTCCTGCCGGCCAGCGCGGACGTGCGCCACGCGGCGCTGGCTGCACGCGGTGCTTGGCACGCTGATATCGGTATGGCACTGTTGGTCCGCCAGTCGCGCGACACGCACCTGCGCGTCGCGGTCGCTTCGGCCGACGGCGTCACCGAGTTCGAGCGGGTGGCCTTCCTGGCTGGCGAGGCGGGCCGCCAACGGGCGGCGACGGTCGCCTGCGCAGTTCTCTGGGAGTGGCTGCGGCAGGAGCAGACGAAATGACCGACAGCGACAGCACCCGATCACAGGAGACGTGTCCCGTGTGCGGGCAACACACCCTGCACCTGCTCTACTTCCCCGTAATCGACGTGACCGGCGTGCGTCCCTACGACGACATGCTCGGCTTTGGCGACGTGCACCCCGAGCAGGAGCCGGCCATTGGCTGCGCGGCCTGCGGCGCGGAGTGGCCGGACGTGGCGGCCTTCCGTGCCGCGACAGACAAGCGAGGTGAGCGGCGCGACTAGGGCCGCGCTAGGGCGCGGCCGTCAGCGAACGGCGGCTATCGTATTGCTGATCCAGGTCGCGAGACTCGAGTCGGCGACCTCGGCGTAGCCCATCCAGCCACCAATCACAGATCGACGACGACGGTTGATCTCGCCCCAGCTGTTCACCGCCACCAGGCGCGGACCGCCGTTCGTTTCGATCACCGCCGGACCGCCGCTGTCGCCGCCGCCCAGTGTGACGCCTCTCGTCTTGGTGCACATCTCAGTCGCTCGGTTGATCCGGCCCACGGCGCGAATGCAAGCAGCGTCGGTCCTGACCCGCGAAGCGTCCGCCTGCAGGTCGTCGCCCTGGCAGGCAACGGTCTCGGCGACACAGGTGTAGCCCCAACCCAAGACGAGGAGGTTTCGCCCCGGCGCCCAAAGGGGAGCCAGCGCCTTGCTCGCGACGGGCGCCGGCGTTTCGGCCGCGGCCCGGGCCAGGTGGACGAGTGCGATGTCGTGGCCGGCATTGCCCGAGCGTCGGTAGCGCGGCTGGATGAACTGCTGAGCGGGCTCGATGATCTCGCCGCCGCCCGCTGACAGCCGCGTCCGGCCGAGGACGATCTCGTAGTCGCGCGGCTTCGTTCCGTCGGCCAGGCAATGCGCCGCGGTCAATACCCACTCACGATCGATCAGCGTGCCGCTGCAAAACTCGCGGTCGGCGGCGCTGCCGCCGTGCCAGGCGCGGTAGGTCAGCGCGACGACGAAGCCGCCGGTGTTGGCTGTCGTGTGACCGCCGACGAGCGCGTCGGCTGGCGTCACCGGCATTAAGGCGGGCAGCATCAAGCCGACCACCAGAGCGAGTGCGATACGTGCCGCGTTTCGAAGAATCATCGACGTCAGCTGATGGTAATGGCCGGGGCCTGCTGCGCGGCGCGCACGCTCATCCGAGCGGCTACCGTGCGTGCCAGCTTGCGCATCACCTCGGCCGCCGGACCGGGCTCACGCTGAGCGACCGCCGGCACGCCGGCATCGCCGCCCTGACGCACCTTGACGTCGATCGGAATGCCGCCGAAGTACTCCAGCTCATTCCGCTCCGCGAAACGTTGCCCGCCGCCACGGCCGAATATCTCGGTCTCCTCGCCGCAATGCGGGCAGACGAACGAGCTCATGTTCTCGACGATGCCCATGACCGGCACGCTCATGCGCCGGAACATCTGGAGCGCCTTGTTCACATCCATGACGGCGACGTCCTGCGGCGTGGTGACGAGCAACGCCCCGCTGATGGGCACCGCCTGGGCGAGCGTCAGCTGCGCGTCGGACGTGCCCGGCGGTAGGTCGATGACCAGGTAGTCGAGCTCGCCCCAGTCGACGTCGCGCAGGAACTGCTGGATCGCGCCGCCAACGAGCGGGCCGCGCCACACGATGGGCTGGCCCTCGGGCACGAAGAACTGGATGCTGATGACCTTGACGCCGTAGCGCTCGAGCGGCGTGATCTTGCCGTCCGGACTGGCCACTGGCGCGCCCTCGACACCGAGCATGAGCGGCACGTTCGGGCCGGTGATGTCGGCATCCAGCAGACCGACGCTGGCGCCTTCGAGCGCCAGCGCGACCGCCAGGTTGGCGCTCACCGTCGTCTTGCCGACGCCGCCCTTGCCCGACGCGACGGCGATGATGTTCTTGACGCCAGGCAGCAACTGCTCCGGCTGTGCCGGCTGGGCGCGGCGGACCATCGCCCCCCAGGTGACGGTCACCTCGCTTGCACCGAGGCCGGCGAGCACCTCATGGATATTGCGCTCGATCTCGTCCTTGAGCGGGCATGCCGGGGTGGTCAGCTCGATCTTGAGCGCCACCTTGCTGTCTTCGACGGTGATGTCCTTGACCATGTTCAGGCTGACTATGTCGCGGCCGAGCTCGGGCTCGATGACGGTGCCGAGTGCCTGCGTGATGGCGGCCTCGTTCAGTTCGGCCATCTCAGCTGGCCACCCGGGCATGCTCGGCGATCGCCGCGGATGTTCGCCGGCCACCGTGACGCTGACGGTAGATGCGGCCCTTCATGCGGTTGCCGCAGGTCGCCATGGAGCACCAGCGACCTGAGCTGTTGCGCGACTCGTCGTAGAACGCCAGGCGGCAGGCGGGATTGGCGCACGCCTTGAGGCGCGCCCAGGTGCCGGTCGCCATCGACCCGGTGACGGCGATGAGCAGGTCGCCGATGGGCCGGTCGACGCCGACCCCTTCGGCCATCAGCCGGTAGCCGTCCTCAGGATGCAATCGAACCCCGAGGCGCACGCGCCGTGCTGCCTCGTTGAGCGTCGTCACCGCCCGGCGCTGTTGTCCGCTGCCATCGTCGGCATCGAGCAGTTCGTGCAGCGCGCGGCGAACTTCGATCAGCCGTCGCCGGTCGCGCTCGTCCAGAACGGTGCCCGGCGAGATCAACCGATGGTGGGCCAGCCACGCCGAGCCGGACCCCGGCGAGGCAAGCTCGTCGCGGCCTGTTTCACGCTCGAGCGTGTTGAGAAACGCCTGGACCAGGCCGAGTTGGCCGGGCGCCGCCGTGGTGCGGCTGTGTGACACGTAAAGAGCACCTCGCTCGTCGTCTAATGGCAATCTGAGCCAGTTTACCGGCCGTCGGTGATTCGGCCCGAAAGCCGATCGCGGCGCCGCATTCTGCGGCGCTGAATTGGTCAGTGGGCGGTCGGTGATGCGACATCGGTCAGTGATGCCGGCGCCGGACGAGCCGTGCGTGCCGGCGAGATGTAGCGCGCGACCATCTCGCGCGAGCCGGCCACCCCGAGTTGCTCGAACAGGAAGCGGAACTTGCGCTCCTGGGCGGCGATGATCTCGTCCTTGGTCGGCAGCTCCCACAGCTGGCGCTTGAAGGGCCCGAGCGCCTTCTTGCGTGTCCGGTACAGGAACTGCTCGTCGGTATCGTCGGGCTTACGTTCGTCGGCGGTGTTGGCGTGGCACCAAGCCTCTATCTCGCGCAGCATGTCGGCCGGGAAGGCCGGGTGGTCGTAGAGCGAGTTCTGGAAGCCGGTCGCCAGGTGGATCTCGGCCGTTTCGATCAGCGGGAAGCGATGGAACAGCTCGTCGGGCAGGGTCGATGCGCCATGCTGGACGGCACCGGCCAGGCCGTATGTACGCGCCACCGCTGACAGCCGCTCGAGCGTGCCGAAGTCGAGCTTGACCTGCGCCACGCCACCGTCAGGCAGCGGCACGCCACCGTGCGAGGTGCCGGTCTGCACGCTGACCTTGGCCAGGCCCAGGGAATCGGGGCCACCCAGCCGCGTCAGTTCGGCGCGATAGCCATCGAGATAGGCGCGCAGCTCCGGCTCGGTCGAATTCTGCTTGCCCACCTCGCCGATCTCGCCGCCAATGCTGACTGTCAGCCCAGCGGGCTCGACCTCGCGGATGAGCGCCGAGATCTCCGCGGCGCGCTGGTAATTGACGCGCTGCTCGAGGTCGACGTTGGGTTGCGACAGGTCGACCAGAGTCGAGGAGTCGATGTCGATGTTGCCGTAGCCAACCGCGATCGCGTCGCGCGTAGCCTTGCGGATGGCCTCGGTGGTCGCCTCGGCGTCGGCCGCGTACTTCTTGGCGTTGAACTGGTAGTGATCGCCCTGGATGAACACTGGCGCGTCCCAGCCCGCGGCGATGCAACCGGCCAACACGCTGGTGATGTACTCGCCGGGCCGCTGGAAGGTGTACTCCTGCTCGCTGCGGGCAAGCTCGAAGATCATCGCGCCGGCATCGATCGACTGGGCCGCCCGGCACATTGCCGCCGCCATGTCGAACACCTGGGTGCGCAGGTTGACCGCCGGCACGGTGAAACCGTGCACCTCGCCCCGGCCGCGTGCCATGTACAGGTCGTAGATGCTCGCCGACATTACGCCCAGCTGCTGTGCCGCTTCCCAGATGATCCAGCGCCCGGCTTCGACCACGGCCGGCTCGGTGCTGAAGGTGGCCGACCACACCGCTGCCTTGATGCCTTCACCGCGCAGCCGCGCCTCGTCATCGATGATCAGCCGGCCGGCCTCGAGATGGACGCTGCCCTCGAGCGCGCGGAGCAACTCACTGACCGAGGCGGCGGGCGCGGGGTAACTCATGCTTTCCTCCTGTCGACGAACCTGGCTGCATCGTAGACGGGAACCGCAGTAACCATGAGCGGCGGAGTGGCCCCTTGCTACGGGCTATGTGTCATTCCGGCGATGCGCTCGTTCGCCCCTTCACGCGGTGGTTCGCGCGCGAGGCCCATGGCCGCTACATTGCGCGCGTGAACGAGCGAGTCGAAGTCCTGGTCGGCACCAAGAAAGGTGCGTTCATCCTCGAGAGCGACGCGGCACGGCGCGACTGGCGCGTGCGCGGGCCGTTCTGCGAGACGTGGCCCATCCACCACGTCATCCGCGCCGGAGCTGACCGCGCGCTGTACGCCGCGGGCGGCAGCCCGTGGTATGGCCCGACGGTATTCCGCTCGGCCGATGACGGCGCGACGTGGACACAATCGAGCGACGGCCTGACCTATGGCGATGACGCCCCCAAGATCGGCACGATCTGGAACATCACTGCCGCCGGCGACACGCTGTACGCCGGCGTTGAGCCGGCCGGCCTGTTCCGCAGCGAGGATCACGGCGCGACGTGGACCCATGTTGCGGGCCTGCGCGAACACCCATCGTGCCCGGAATGGCAGCCCGGCAACGGCGGGCTGTGCCTGCATTCGATCGCGCCGCATCCCACCGACCCGCAGCGCCTGTGGGTCGGTATCTCGGCGGTGGGCGCCTTCGAAACGGCCGACGGCGGCAAGACCTGGGCGCTGCGCAACAAGGGCGTGCGTGCCGACTTCTATCCGGGGCCAGCGCCGGAGTTCGGCCAATGCGTGCACAAGCTGCGCGTGGTCGCCTCTGACCCGGAGATGCTCTATCAGCAGAACCACTGCGGCGTCTACCGCAGCGACAATGGCGGCCGCCAGTGGACGGAGATCACCGGCGACTTGCCCTCTGAATTCGGCTTCCCGATGGTCGTCCACCCGCACGATCCGAAGACGATCTACGTGATCCCGCTCAACGGCGCCGACAAGGGTCGCCACATGATCGATGGCAAGACGGCTGTTTGGCGCAGCCGCGATCGCGGCGATTCGTGGCAGCGACTGACCGCCGGCCTACCCCAGGAACACGCCTACCTGGGCGTGCTGCGCGAGGCGATGTCGATCGATGCGCTCGACACGGCGGGGGTCTATTTCGGGACGAGCACCGGCCAGGTCTTCGGCAGCAACGACGAAGGCGAGCACTGGCAGCTGCTGGCCGACTACCTGCCGCCGGTCTGGTCGGTCGAAGCGGCCGTCGGCGAGGGCTGAACCGCGCTGGCTACCGTCAACCTGCCTCGTTCGCTGGTCACGCTCTTCGCCGACCCCCCGCCGCGCCGCGTGGAACTGCCGGCGACGACGCTGCGGGCGCTCATCGAGGGACTGGAGCAACGCTGGCCGGGCATGCACGACCGCCTGTGCGAGCCGGGGCCGCGCATCCGCGAGCACATCAACGTCTTCGTCGACGGCGAGCGCGAGCGCGACCTGTCCGCGACCTTGGGCGAACGGTCCATCGTTCACATCATTCCTGCGGTCGCCGGCGGCTGAGCCGGCCCGGCGCGGCTAATGACGCGCGCGTCGATCCACGTAGTCGACCAGCACGTATTCGCCGAGCCGCTCGGGCGTGGCATAGAAGGCGCGCCCGCGGTTGAGCTTGGTCATCCGCTCGACGAACTCGGTCAGGGCACGTGACCGCTCCAGCATGAAGGTGTTGATGGTTATGCCGTCGCGCGTGCAGCGGGCCACTTCACGCAGCGTCTGGCGGATCGTCTGGCGCGTCGGCGGGTAGCTGAATTCGACCTCGCCGTGCTCGAAATAAGCCGTCGGCTCGCCGTCGGTGATGACCACCACCGATCGATTGGCAGCGTGCGAGCCGGCCAGCAGTTGACGCGCCAGCATCAGCCCGTGCTGCAGGTTAGTGCCGTACTCGTAGCCATGCCACGACAGCGACGCGAGCGAGGCTGCGGGGATCTCGCGCGCGTAGTAGGCGAAGCCCACGACATGGAGCTCGTCGCGCGGATAGCGCGTGCGGATCAGCGTGTCGAGCGCGATCGACACCTTCTTGGCGGCCATGAAGCAGCCGCGCAGCAGCATCGAGCGGCTCATGTCCACCAATAGCACGGTCGCGCTGCGCGTCGAGTCCTCCGCCTCGTAGATCTCGAAGTCCTGCGGCGCCAGGCGGATCGGCGGGCGACTGCCGGTGCGGTTCGCCTCGCTCGCGAGTGCGTTCGTCAGCGTGCGCTGCAGGTGCAGGTCGAACGGACGTCCGAACTCGTAGGCGCGCGTCTCGTCGCCTCGCTCACCCTGGCCGCCGCTCGCGCGGCGCGCGTGATCGCCGAACACGTCGCGGCGCAGCCTGCCGAACAGCTCGTCGAGCACGCGCTGGCCCACCCTTCGCGCGCCGCGCGCGGTCAGCTGCAACCGATTGCCGTGGCGCTCGGCGTAGCCGGCTTCCTCGAGGCGCTGGGCGAGCGACTTCAGCGCGTTCAGGTCTTCGGCCGCCTCACGATCGAGCAACTCGGCCAGTTCGTCGGGGTCGACCTGGTCGAGGGCGGTAGGCGTGCGTACATCGCCCAACTGCGCGGCCATCTCGTCGAGCCGCTTCAGCCGGCCGAGCTGCGACAGTGCCCCCTCGAGCGACAGCTGTTCGGCGCCCTGGAAGTTGAAGCGCTGGCCGAGGCCCTCGGGCAGCAGCTGGTCGAGCGTCGCTGCCAGTTGCGCCAGGTCCCAGCGCAGCCGGTCATCGCGCAGCAACGCGTCCATCATGCCCTGCAGTTCCTGGCGCTGCTCAGCGCTCATCGACGCGAGCAGCGACTGCATCGCGGCCATTCGCTCGGCGAGCTGCTCGATGATGTCGTCCAGTGTCCTTGCCCCCGGGAAGGTCTGGCCGTAGCGCGACAGAAATTCGGATACGTCCGGCTCGCCTCCGGCGAGCCTCTCCCGGAGCAGCGCGTTGAGATCGCGCACCATCTCGCCGTTGGCGGCGAGCGCATCGGGCGTCATGCCACGAATGGCATCCGACAAGCCCGCGAACTGCGTGTCGAGCACCTGCCGGCGCAGGCGATCGAGCAGTTCGTCGAAGCGCCGGCGTGCCTCCGGCTCCAGGAAGTCGTAGTCCGACAGCGCGCGGATGCGGCCCCCGACATCGTCGGGCAGCCCCGCCAGTTGCGCCTGTCGCCGGCTGGCCAGGTCGGACGCGAGGTCGCGCATCTGCGTATCACCCGTCGGTGAACTGGCCGGCGAATTGGCCAGCCGACGCTCGAGGCTGCGGCGCTCGAGGTTTACGACCTGCTGTAGTTCCTCGCGCACTTCGCGCAGCACGTCACCCAGCTGAAACTGCGCAAGCGCCTTGTCGCGCGCGCCGGCCAGGCGCCGGAGCAGATCGTCCAGGCCGCGCATGTCGCCGCCTTCGCCGCGCATGCCACGCGACATCAGCCGCGTCAGGGCCGCATTCAGGTCCGACTCGGCGAGCAGGTCGTCGGACAACTCGGCGAGCAGGTCTTCGGCGTTGAAATCCTCGACGCGCTGCGTGCCGTCCCAGCGCGCGTAGCGGTACCTGGCGCGGGTCAGCTGGGTCAACGTCGGTAGCGCGCCCCGGTCGCGGCGCGGTCCTTGTTGAGCCGGCGGTTGAGATGCAATCCCTCGAGCACGAACTCGACCGCCGAGGCGGTCAGCGCGGGCGACCGCCCCGCGCCGAGGCGGCGCACTGCCACGCTCATGCCCGGCACGTCGCGTGACCAGGCGACGTAATCGGCAGCGCGCACCAGCTCACCGGTCTCGAAGGTGAGGCCGCTCTCGAACGCCTCGACCACGCCGTCGAGGGCGTCGACGTCCAGGCGCCTTGCGAAGACGTTGTGCAGCGCGCGCGTAACCAGCCGGTCGACGATGCGCTCCTCGGGTGCGTCGTCAGCGAGCGTCTCAAGCTCGATCTTGCCCGACGTCGATGCGACCAGCGCGGGCAGGTCTGACACGCGCGGCGCAGCCTGCTTCTCGCCCAGCCGTACGGCGCGCTTGATGGCGCTGGCGCTGATCGTCTCGAGGTTGGCGATGCTCACGCGGACGCTGACACCAGACCGCTGGCTGACCTCCGGGGAGCGGCGTGCCAGCTGGGTCAGCTCGGCAATCAGCTCGAGCATGAAGTCGGGCATGAGCAGCTCGGGGATGCCCTCGCCGACGATCGGCGTGCGCTCCTGGAGCATGATCGCGATCTCATCCTCGATGGTGCGCGGGTAGTGGGTGCGGATCTGCGATCCCAGGCGGTCCTTGAGCGGCGTGATGATCCGGCCGCGGCTGGTGTAGTCCTCCGGGTTGGCGCTGGCGACGACGAACAGGTCGAGCGGCAGGCGCAGCGTGTAGCCACGCACCTGGACGTCGCGCTCCTCGAGAATGTTGAGCAGGCCGACCTGGATGCGCTCGGCGAGATCGGGCAACTCGTTGAGGGTGAAGATGCCGCGATTGGCGCGCGGCACCAGGCCGTAGTGGATGGTCGTTTCGTCGGCCAGGTAGCGGCCCTCGGCGACCTTGATCGGGTCGACCTCGCCGATCAGGTCGGCCACGGTGATGTCCGGCGTGGCCAGCTTCTCCGAGTAGCGCCGATCGCGCGCCAGCCAGCTGATGGGCGTCTTGTCGCCCTCGCCCTCGACGACGGCGCGGGCTGCGGGGCTGACCGGCGCGAGAGGGTCGTCATGGAGCTCACCGCCGGCGACCATCGGGATGAAGTCGTCGAGCAGGCCAACAAGCTGCCGCGCCATGCGCGTCTTGGCCTGGCCGCGCTCGCCCAGGAAACAGATGTCCTGCCCGGCCAGGATGGCGTTCTCGATAGCCGGCACGACGCTGTCGTCGTAGCCCACGATGCCCGGGAAGATGGGCTGCTCCGAGCTCAGCCGCGCAAGCAGATTGGCGCGCAGCTCGTCCTTGACGGTACGCGAGCGATAGCCGGTCTCGCGCAGCTCCCCCAGTGTCGCCGGTCGGCGGGTCCGCCCGGCAGCCTTGGCCGCGTTCACCGAGCGAGCGTACACGGTTGCGGCTACGCGCCCTGGGTGAGCCCTGGCGGATGGCTCAATCGACGCCGGCCAGCGCCGCCTCGCGCCGGCGGCACTCGCGCTCGAAGTCGGCGCGCGTCATTCCACTGCGCGCCGCCAGCTCATCAGTGACGGCCCAATCGAAGTGGTCGTAACGAGCCGCCTGCGCGTCCCAGGCCGCCAGCAGCGCGGGCGGCCGCCGTTGCAGGTGCCCGCCAGCGTCGCGCTCCACCGGCCGCATGTAGTAAGCAGCCACGATCCGCGTCGGCTCGCCGGCCGCCGCCGACGGCGCGAGCAGCACGATGCCGAGCGCGCGAGCGGCGTCGCCTGGGTAGGCGGCGACGATGTCTTCCAGCGACTCGGCCTCAGTCGTCGTCAACGGCACCGCCGCTTCGGTCATCAGCTCGATCAGCGCCCGAAGGTGAGGGCCGGCCGCTGGCGACCCGCCATCAGACATCGGCGTCATGCCCGAGTGTCGGGTCGGCTGCTCCAGTTCCGCCCGAGAGTCCGAGCATCTCGATCGCCTCCTCCTCAACCGCCTCCGCCGCTGCTGCCGCCTGCGCCTCGGCCGCCATGCGTCTTCGGCTCCCACCGCGCAAGGGCCGCGATCGTGGTGCGATCGACAGGCGCAGCAGCCGGCCGATGCGGACACCGCCGGGGAGTGCCTGTAGTGCGACCGTGAGCACCTCCAGGAACAGCGTCCGCTCGAGCAGGAACAGCGCCACCACGAAGGTCACGAAGCCGACCGCGATCTCCGCCATCAGCAGCACCAATTCCGAGACGTGGCCGAGCAGCGTGAACTTCACGGCCAGCACGGCGCCGGCCATGATCAGCGTGGCCAGCGCCGGCCAGCGCACTTCGATGAGGTGGTCGGCGATCGATATACCCGCGTAGCGGTGAACGAGGTACAGGTTGACCGGCAGCAGCAGGTAACTGCCGATCACGAAGGCGGCGGCCACCGCCACAATGCTCTGAAAGACGACCGCGGCGATGAGGAAGCCGGTGATATGCGCTGCGGTGGTCAGCAGCCGGAAACGCAGCACGATGTCCGGCCGCCCGCGTGCGAAGAGCATTGCGCCGCTGAGCACCTGAAGGCTGAGCGACGGGCCCACCAGGCCGAGCGTCGTGGCCACCGGACCGCTGTCGATCCACTTGTGGCCGAAGAGCAGTGGTACCGCTTCCTGCGCAACCAGAGCGATGCCGATATATCCGGGCAGGATGATCACGCTCAGGCCGCGGTTGATGCGGCTGTAGGCCCGGCGCAGGCGGTCGGCATCGGCCTGCAGGCGCGAGAAGGTCGGGAAGACGAGCTTGAGCGCAGTGGCGACGAGCAGCGTCTGGGTCGTGTCGAGGACCTTGTAGCCGATTTGGTAGAAGCCCAAGGGGATTACGCCCAGGAACGTGCCGACCATGAAGTTGTCGCTGTTCCGGCTCAGATATGTCATCACGTCGCCGCCGACGACGTTGACGCCGAAGCCGAAGAGCCTGCGGAACTCGGCCCGGCTCACTGACAATCCTGGCCGCCATGGGCTGGCGGTCCACAGCAGCAGGATGGACACCGCGCCCCAGGACAGTTGCTGAGCAACCAGGGCCCAGGCACCAAAGCCGAGGAACGCCATGGCAACGCCGAGCAGCCCCGATATAAGGCCGGCGGCGAGCCGCCGCAGGGCGAGGCTGCGGAAGGCCAGCTCGCGGCGCAGCAGCGCAAGCTGCACGCTGCTCAACGAGGTGATCAGGAAACTGAGTGACAGCACCGCGAGGATCGGGGCAAGGTCCGGCTCGCCGTAAAGCGTCGAGATAGGCCCGGCGAGCAGCACGCCCAGCGCGAGCAGGGCGAGACCGGTCAGCACGGCGACCCAGAACGCAGTGTCGATAGTGGTGCGGGTCAGCTCACGACGCTGGACAAGCGCGTCGCCGAAACCCTGGTCGACGAAGAGCTGGGCAAATCCGACGAACACCATCCCGTATGCCACGAGACCAAAGTCGGCCTGAGTCAGCAGACGGGCGAGGAGGACGACGATGAAGAAGCCGACGAACTGGCTGCCCCAATTGTCGATGAACGTCCAGGTCAGCCCGCGGGCGAAGCGCTGCTGCATGCCGCCGGTGCGTGCGTCATGGCTCGCCGGCACCCATGCCCCACTCTCCGGGGCCCCGCCCGGCTCGACAGAGGGTTCTGGCGCGCCGGCCGGTTGTTGCTCGTGACTCACTGAGCGGCGAGTGTAGCCGCGGCCGCTCACGGCACGCCAGCCGTCGCAATTGTCGTGATTTTGAGAGTCATTCGGCGGCTTCTTGGCGGCTTCCGGAAATGCCTCTTGACCAGCCCTCGCGGAAGCGCCAGACTCCGCGTGCCCGACGCTGTACGATCGGGCGAGCAGGCCCGGGTTCGGGCGCCCATATTTGCCGGTACACCACGACGCTCCTCTCACGGACTCTCGCGAGAAAAGTCGCGAAGTCCGGCTCGAGAAGGAGTGTTTTTCGTTGATGAACGTCGATCGGACGTTGACCTGTGCCGATTGCGGCCAGGAGTTCGTATTCACAGCAAGCGAGCAGCAGTTCTACGCTGACCGTGGCTTCAGCGATCCGCGGCGCTGCCGCAGCTGTCGTGCCACGCGGAAGGCCTCCATGGGCGGCGGCGGCGGCGGCGACTCGGCGATGGGTGGCTACAGCAGTGGTGGCGGTGGCTACCGCGAGCGGCGCCCGCGCGAGATGTTCGAAGCAACTTGCTCGAGCTGCGGCAAGACGGCGATGGTGCCGTTCCGCCCGACCAGCGGCAAGCCCGTCTACTGCGATGACTGCTTCAGCCGCCGTCGCGCGTAGCTGACAGACCGCAAAACGAGAAGAGCCTCGGCCCTTGGCCGAGGCTCTTCTGATTCACTTGCGCAGATCTAGCAGATCTACTTGTCGCGCTCCGCTGCGCCGCTGAGGGCGGCCTGCGCTGCGGCCAGGCGGGCCACCGGCACGCGGAAGGGCGAGCAACTGACATAGTCCAGGCCGACCTCGTCGAAGAACGCGATCGACGCCGGGTCGCCACCATGCTCGCCGCAAATGCCGAGCTTGATGTCCGGTCGAGCTGCGCGGCCCTTCTCGACTGCCATCCGCACGAGCTGGCCGACACCGGCGATGTCGAGCGTCTGGAACGGGTTGGCCGGCAGGATGCCGCGCTCGACGTAGCTGAGCAGGAAGCCGCCCTCCGCGTCGTCGCGGCTGTAGCCGAACGTCATCTGGGTCAGGTCGTTGGTGCCGAAGCTGAAGAACTCGGCGTACTTGGCGATCTGGTCGGCCGTCAACGCACCGCGCGGCACCTCGATCATCGTCCCGAACATGTAGTCGACCTCGACGCCGGCCGCCTGCTGGACGCGCTTCGCCTCAGCCTCCAGGATGCCGTGCGTGGTGGCCAGCTCGTTCACGTGGCCGACAAGCGGGATCATGATCTCCGCGTGCGGGTGACCGCCGGCCTGCTTGCGCCGTATCGCGGCGTTGAGGATCGCCCGCGTCTGCATCTTGATGAGGTCGGGGATCATCAGGCCGAGGCGGATGCCGCGCAGGCCGAGCATCGGGTTCTGCTCTCGCAGCGCCTCGACCGCGCGCAGAACCTCGCGCGCTTCGACGAATTTGGGATCGTCCTTGGCAACCCCCGTCGCCTCCATGCGCGTCACGTCGACGAGCACGTCGGAGTGATTTGGCAGGAACTCGTGGAGTGGCGGATCGATCAGCCGGACGACGACCGGCAGGCCGTCCATCGCCTCGAAGATGCCGTAGAAGTCGCCTTCCTGGAGCTTTTCCAGCTTGCCCAGCGCCTCATCGAAGCGGCGCACCGCCTCCTCGTCCTCGGCCGTCAAGACACCGCCTGCAGCGCGGCGCTCCTTGGCCCGCGTCGCCTGGAAGGCAACCAGGATCGCGTCACGCACGATCTCGAGGCGCTCCCCCTCACGGAACATGTGCTCGGTCCGGCACAGCCCGATGCCCTGCGCGCCGTAGCGGCGCGCCTGGGCGGCCTCCTCGGGCTTGTCGGCGTTGGTCCACACTTCCAGCCGGCGGGCGCGGTCGGCCCATTCGAGCACCTTCTGCAACTCGGCCTGGTCCTCGAAGCGGGCGGCCGTCGTGGGCAGCGCGCCGGCGAACACCTCGCCGGTGGTGCCGTCGAGACTGATCCACTCCCCTTCGCCGAAGCCGAGCCCGTCGACCTTGGCCGAGCGCGTGCCGTAGTCGATGACCAGCGCGGCACAACCGGCCACGCACGGCTTGCCGATCTGGCGCGCGACGACTGCCGCGTGCGAGGTGGCACCGCCACGGGCGGTCAGCACGCCCTGCGCCGCGGCCATGCCGTGGAAGTCGTCAGGCGATGTCTCGATGCGCACGAGGATGACCTTCTCGCCCTGGCCGGCAAGTTCCGCGGCCCGGTCGGCGTCGAAAACGGCCTTGCCCACAGCGGCGCCCGGTGACGCGTTGAGCCCCGCGGCGATCTTGGTCGCCTTGGCCTTGGCCTGCGGGTCGAACTGGTCGCGCAGCAACTGGTCCACGTGCGCCGGCTCGATCCGTGCCAGCGCCTCGTGCTCGGTGATGATGCCCTCGCTGACCATGTCCGACGCGATTCGCACGGCGGCCGTTGCGGTGCGCTTGCCCGAGCGCGTCTGAAGCATGTACAGATGGCCGCGCTCGATGGTGAACTCGAGATCCTGCATGTCGCGGTAATGGCGCTCCAGGCGACCGGCGATCTCCTCGAACTGGGTATAGATATCGGGCATTCGATCGCGCATGTCGCTGATCTGCAGCGGCGTGCGGATGCCGGCCACGACATCTTCGCCCTGGGCGTTGGTCAGGTACTCGCCGAAGAGCACCTTCTCGCCGGTGTTCGGGTTGCGCGTGAAGGCGACCCCGGTGCCCGAGTCATCACCCATGTTGCCGTAGACCATCGTCACGACGTTGACCGCCGTGCCCAGGTCGTGGGCGATCTTGTTGTACTCGCGGTAGTCGTGGGCGCGTTTGCCGAACCACGACGCAAACACGGCCTTGATGGCCAAATCGAGCTGGCCATTGGGATCAGTCGGGAAGTCGCTGCCGGTCTCGCTCTTGACGATTGCCAGGAACTCATCGACCAGCGCGCGCAGCGCCGCTGCATCGAGCTCGGTGTCCTGCTTTGCGCCGTGCTTGTGCTTGGCGCCCTCGAGCGCCTCGTCGAACTTGCCGCCGTCGATGTCCAGCACGATCCGGCCGAACATCTGGATGAAGCGCCGGTAGGCGTCCCAGCCAAAGCGCTCGTTGCCGGTCAGCTCGATCAGGCCGTGCAGCGTCTGATCGTTGAGGCCGAGGTTCAGGACCGTGTCCATCATGCCCGGCATCGAGAACTTGGCACCCGAGCGGACGCTGACCAGGAGCGGATTGTGGATGTCGCCAAAGCCTTTACCGGTTTCGTGCTCGACCTGCCCGACCGCCTCGAGAATGTCGTCCCACAGCCCGTCGGGCAGCTTCTCGCCTGCGGCGAAATATGCGTTGCAGGCCTCCGTGGTGATGGTGAAGCCGGGGGGCACCGGCAGGCCGGCATTGGTCATCTCGGCCAGGCCGGCGCCCTTGCCGCCGAGCAGGTCGCGCATGCCCGCGTCGCCCTCGGCATGGCCACCGCCAAAGGCGTAGATGTAGCGCTCGTCGGCCTTGTGAAGGCGGTCGCTGCGACGGTCGGCAGGAAGCGTGGCTGATTCAGTCATCGGAAACCTCGAAGCAGGTGGTCAGAACCGTCGCAAACACGGCAGGAATAGGTTTCAGTGGCTCGATTGTAGCCGCGCGCGGCGGCACTCCCGTGAGCTCAGACGGCCATGCCCTGGTCGTCGAGCGCGGCCCCGACGGCCGCCTGGAGCGCTTCCGCGGAGGGGTCGGCGGGCAGCGGCGTCACGCGATGCGGGCCTGCGGTTTCGACCCAATCGAGCCCGGGCTCGACCGATGTCAGCACGATCGGCAGGTCGGGGTAGGTGTCGCGCAGTTCGGTGATCAGCTGACGGGCTCCATCGCCGCCGCCGACGACCAAGGCGTCGTAGACGAGCACGTCGGCGCGGTCGACCAACGGACACGGCAGGTCGCCCAGCAGCGGGCAGGCCTCATGGTCGGGACCGCCGCACATCTCGACCATGTAGCCGGCGTTGCGCAGCGCCGCAGCGTGGCGCGCAGCCACCGCGGCATCCTTGTTGACTACAACTGCGGTACTCATGCACCGAATGTCCGTCGGAGGCGCCCCTGACGGCAGCGTCCTTCGGGCCCCATCTGGCGGGCCATCCGGCCTGACCTTGGCCGGTCGCACGCTGCGCCGCCCGACTGAGACCGCCGTGCCCGGAGCATTTACCATCGCCCTGAACGCCGCGACACCATCAGGCGTGAGGAGAACTTCCCCGAGCATGAATCAAGAACAGGAAATCACGCGCGTCATCGAGGCCGAACACGAGGCGTACAACGCGACGCTCGTTCGGCGCGAGGACGATACGGCCGACCTGGCCTGCTTCTGGGTGCGCTTCGATGGCGAGCCGACGCCCTTCGAGCCGGGCCAGTACATGACCATCGGCGTGTACGTGGACGGCAAGCTGCTGCAGCGGCCGTACAGCGTCGCCTCGTCGCCGCGGCGCGCCGGCGACGGTTACGAGTTCTACGTCCGGCTGGTGCCGGTCATGCGCTTCACCGACGTGCTGTGGCAGCTGCCCGTCGGCCACCGCATGCGCATGATCGGGCCCAAGGGCCGTTTCATGCTCGAGCCGGAAGACGATCGCGTGCACCTGTTCGTTTCGACCGGCACCGGCATCGCGCCGTTCCTGTCGATGATGCGCACACTGCTCATCGACGGCACGCTGCGCCGCGTGGTGCTGCTCAACGGCGTGTCGTATGCCCACGACCTGGGCTACCGGTCGTTGCTCGAGCAGTGGCAGGCGAGTGGCGAGTACCCGCTCACGTTCATCCCAACAATTTCGCGGCCGAACGATCCGGCCAACGCCGGCTGGCAGGGGCGCACGGGCCGTGTTGAGACGATCGTGCTCGACGTGTGCCGCGATCTCGAGTTGAACCCGGAGCGCACGGTCGTCTACATCTGCGGTAACCCGGAGATGATCGTGAGCACCGAGGCCCGGTTGATGGACGCCGGCTTCCCCGAGTTCCACGTCAAGAAGGAGCTCTACTGGCCCAAGGCGCGCGAACCGCGCCCCGAGGTCAGCGCGTCCGTCGGCTGATCGGCGCGACCTCGGTCACATCACGGGTGTGACTTTCGGCCCCGATAAAGGGGTCTGGGCGAAGTGGCCGCGAAATCAAGAGCGATCGAGTATGCATTCGTCCAGCTGCGAATGGAGGACGAATGCACCCGATCGTCGCGAAGAGCCAACTCTCGCCCAATGTCACCCGCCTGGTCGCGGAGGCGCCGCGCATCGCGGAGATCCGCCAGCCGGGCCAGTTCGTGATCGTCCACGCCGACGAAGGCGCCGAGCGAATCCCACTGACCATCGCCGACGCCGATCCGGTGGCAGGCACGATCACGCTGATCATCCAGGCGATCGGCAAGAGCACCGAGGACCTGGTCGCACTCGAGGTCGGTGACTCGATCAGGGATATCGCCGGGCCGCTCGGACGGGCAACTGAGCTACTCGACCACGGCCACGTGGTGTGCGTCGGCGGCGGCGTTGGCACGGCCGTCGTGCTCCCGATAGCCCAGGGCCTGCACGAGCGCGGCGTGTCGGTGACCAGCGTCATCGGCGGTCGCTCGCGCGAATGGGTGATCCTCGAGGAAGAGCTGCGCCGCACCGGCGAGGTCATCGTGTGCACCGACGACGGTTCATACGGCCGGCCTGGCTTCGTTACCCAGGCGCTGGCCGACGTGCTGGCCAACGAGAAGGTCGACACCGTCTATGCCGTCGGCCCCGTGCCGATGATGCGCGCGGTTGTGGCACTGACCAAGCCGCTCGGCGTACACACCATCGTGTCGCTGAACCCGATCATGGTCGACGGCACGGGCATGTGCGGCGGCTGCCGCGTGAGCGTCGGCGGCAAGACGATGTATGCCTGCGTCGACGGGCCTGAATTCGACGGCCACGAGGTCGACTTCGCCGAGCTGGCGGATCGACTTTCCACCTACCGCGACTTCGAGCAGCAGGCACTCGACCGGCGCCACTGCGCCGTGGAGGCCGCCTGATGCCTGAGACCACACCACCCCACCGCCCGGTCGTGCCGGTTGACCCGCGACCGATCGAAGAACGCCTCGATCATCCGCAGGGCGAACGCGCAGCAATCAACCCGCGCGAGCGGATGACGATCGATCGGCAGCACATGCCCGAGCAGGCAGCCGATCTGCGCGCGACTAACTTCGGCGAGGTCAACCTGGGCCTGACCGAGCACCTGGCGATGCTCGAGGCCGAGCGCTGTCTCCAATGCAAGAACCCCACCTGCATCGAGGGCTGCCCGGTCCGCGTCAACATCCCGCGCTTCATCGACCTGATGGCCCGCGGCGACATGGCCGGCGCGGCCGCGTCGCTGCTCGATGACAATGCGCTGCCGTGCGTCACCGGGCGCGTCTGTCCACAGGAAACGCAGTGCGAGGGCGTCTGCCTGCGCGCCAAGAAAGGCCCGCCGGTGGCCATCGGCTACCTCGAGCGCTACGTCGCCGACTGGGCCGGGGAGCACCCGGCCGATGGCGGTGCCGGCGCCACCCAGCCTCGGCAACAAGCGGCCGCTGGCTCGAAGGTGGCCGTCGTCGGCTCCGGGCCGGCCGGTCTCACCGCAGCTGGTGAGCTGGCCAAGCGCGGGCACGCGGTGACCGTGTTCGAGGCGTTTCATGCGCCCGGCGGCGTGCTGATCTACGGCATCCCCGAGTTCCGCCTGCCCAAGGACATCGTCAAGCAGGAGATCGCACGCCTCGAAGGCATGGGCGTAACGATCGAACCGAACACCATCATCGGCAAGACCTACACGCTCGACGAGCTGCGCGAACGCTTCGACGCGGTGTTCATCTCGGTCGGCGCGGGGTTGCCGATCTTCATGAACGTGCCCGGCGAGAACTTCAAAGGCGTGCTTTCGGCGAACGAATACCTGACCCGCGTCAACCTGATGGGTGCGTATGCCAAGGACAGCGACACGCCGGTGATCAAGGGCCGCCGCGTGGCAGTGGTCGGCGGCGGGAACGTCGCGATGGACGCCGTCCGCACTGCTCGGCGGCTCGGCGCGAGCGAGGCGATGATCGTCTACCGGCGTGGCCCCGATGAGCTGCCGGCGCGGCGCGAAGAGGTGCACCACGCTGAGCAGGAAGGCATCAAGTTCGACTACCTGACGGCACCGGTCGAGGTGATCGGCGAGAACGGCTGGGTCACCGGCCTGCGCTGCGTGCGCATGGAGCTCGGTGAGCCCGACGCATCCGGCCGGCGGCGCCCGCAACCGCTGCCCGGTTCCGAGTTTGTGATCGAGTGCGACATGGTCGTGGTCGCCATCGGTACGCGCAGTAACCCATTGCTCACCTCCGCCAGCGGCGATCTCAAGCTCAATGAATGGGGCTACATCGAGACCGACGAGCAGGGCATGACCAGCGTTCCCGGCGTATTCGCCGGCGGTGACATCGTGCGCGGCGCGGCGACGGTCATCCTGGCCATGGGCGACGGCAAGAACGCCGCCGCCGCGATCGACAACTACCTGGCCGAGCGAGTGCCGGCGGCGACCTGAACCCGCCAGCGGATCCGCCGAGCCGGTAAAGTTGCCGGCATGAATTTGAGAACACCAAGGCGCACGGCCGTCGTCGCGGCCGTGATCGTCAATGTCCTGGCCGGTTGCGGCGGATCCCCGGCGCCCGAGACATCATCGGCCGGCGCGTCACCAACACCGGCCATCACGGCCGCACCTACAGCTGCGCCGGGCACGCCCACCGTGCCGGCCACACCGACCAGCGCTCCGGCAACAGGCACGCCATCCCCTGCCGCGACTGCCTCAGCGCCCGCGAGTGCGCCTGCCACCGCCGGCGCCGCCGCGACCGCCTGCGACCATCCCTACTGGCCGCTGCGCACCGGCGCGACGTGGACTTCCGGCAACGGCGCAGGCGGCACCAACGTGGTGACCATCACACAGGTAGCTGTCGGAGCGGACGGTGCCACCGCCACCCAGCAGACCGTCAGCGGCGCATCGACCATCACGCAGCAACTGACCTGCGACGCCAGTGGAATCCAGTTCGGCGACGCGACATTCCACCTGGCCAACGGCCACACGGGGACGCGCACCACGATCGACCGGGTGGGCGCCCTGCTGCCGCCGGCCGCCGCGCTGGTCGACGGCGCCACCTTCAGCTACTCGACCAGGTCGAGCCTCGATTTTCCGGCGTTCGACGCTCAGGGCGCGTACACCGGCCAGTCGACCTACGAGATCGACCTGGCATTCGACTGCACGGTCGCCGGTCCGCAGTCCATCACCGTCGCCGCGGGCACGTTGAACGGCGTCAAGATCACCTGCAACGGCACCAGCACGCGCATCGACAGCAACGGCACGAGCAAGGTCACCGACCTGAACGACTCCAGTACCTACTTCCTGGAGAACGTCGGCCCGTCGGGCGTCGACCCGGCCAGCCAGCTGATGAGCTACTCGATACCGGCGGCTCCCTGAGCGTCAAGCGCTGACGACCGGCCGCGCCGCGCGCAGCCGGTCGAGGATCAACTGCTTCACGCCGTCGGCCGGCACCCGCTGCTGGGTCATCGAGTCACGGTCGCGCACGGTCACCGCGCCGTCGTCGAGCGAGTCGACGTCGACGGTGACGCACCACGGCGTGCCGATTTCGTCCTGGCGGCGATATAGCTTGCCGATCGACGCGGTGTCGTCGTACACGGCCATCATGTCGTCCTTGAGGTCGGCCAGGATGCGCTGGCACAACTCGACGATCTCCGGCCGCTTCTTGAGCAGCGGAAGGACGGCGACCTTGTACGGCGCCAAGTCGGGGTGCAGCGCCAGCGACACGCGCTTCTCGCCGCGGACCTCTTCCTCGCGGTAGGCATCAATCAGGAAGGTGAAGGCGGCGCGGTCGGGCCCGCCGGCCGTCTCGACGATCCACGGGATGAAAGACTTCTCGCTCGCCGGGTCGAAGTAGTCGAGGTTCTCGCCGGACTCTCGCGCGTGGTTGGACAGGTCGAAGTCACCGCGGTTGTGGATGCCCTCCAGCTCTTTCCAGCCGAACGGGAACAGGTACTCGATGTCGATCGCCTTGCGCGCGTAGTGGGCCAGCTCGTCCTTGGCGTGCTCACGGAAGCGCAGGCGTTGCTCGGTCACGCCATAGCCGGTGTACCAGCTCCAGCGGCGTGGCAGCCATTCCTCGAAGATGCGCGCCGCGTCGTCGGGCGGCACGAAGTACTGCATCTCCATCTGCTCGAACTCGCGCATGCGGAAGACGAAGTTGCCGGGGCTGATCTCGTTGCGGAAGCTCTTGCCGATCTGGGCGATGCCGAAGGGCAGCTTCTTGCGCGACGACTGGAGGACATTCTTGAAGTTCACGTAGCTGCCCTGCGCCGTCTCGGGGCGCAGGTAGACGACGGCCGCGTCTTCTTCGACCGGGCCCATGAAGGTCCTGAACATCAAGTTGAAGCGACGGGGCGGCGACAGCGGCCCGTTGTCCACCGGGCAGCGCAGGTTGAGCCGCTCGACGATGGTCGGATCACGCTTGTCGGACTCGCTCAGGCCTTCCGTGCCGGGCAGCTCGTCCAGCCTGAAACGCAGGTTGTCGGTGGCGCACTCGACCAGCGGGTCGGTGAACGAGTCGACGTGGCCGGACGTGATCCACACCTGGGGCGCCATCAGGATGCCTGCGTCGAGGCCCACGATCTCGTCGCGCAGCTGGACCATGTGCCGCCACCAGGCGCGCTTGACGTTGTTCTTCAGCTCGACGCCGAGCGGCCCGTAGTCCCACACGGCGTTGATGCCGCCGTAGATCTCCGAGCTGGGAAAGACGAAGCCGCGCCGCTTGGCGAGCGAGACGATCGTGTCGAGACTGGCGACAGCCGGCGCCGGATCAGTGGTCAGCGTCAAGGGAAATCTCTCCTGCGGGCGCCGACTCTGGCATGGCCGGTCGCGAGCGGCGATTCTCGCAGAGCTACGGCAGATCCACCACCGCCTACCATTGCCGCCTGGATCAGTACGACTGCAGGCAGTAGTCCGGGTTGGTGTACGAGAAGCCGGTTCGTTGCGCCTTGTACCAGTCGTACTGCACGCGGGCGAAACCCTGCACCCCGCTGCCGTGCCACCACTGCATCTCGATCCACACGCGGTAGCGGTAGCCGGTCGGATTGCTCGGCGCGTGCCACGCGCCCCGGGTGAAGCCGCTGCCGACGCTGGCGGGCACGGCGTTGCTTGCCTTGGCGGTCCGATAGGAGCTCGTGAAGATAGCGTGCCAGCTGCCGCCACCGACCGACTGCCGCTGAACCTTGAAGCGCCAGCCGACCTTGGTCTTGGTGCTGTGGACGCCGTACATCTTGGGTGGCCGTACGGTAATTTCCTTGAGGTTGTACGAACCGCCGTTCTGGTAGACGCAGACCGCGCCCTTGCCGCCACTTTCGTGGTCGCCCACCTGGAAGCTGCCGCAGGTCCCATTGCAGTTGACGAGCACCGTTTCGGCTGCCGCCGGCGCGGCGACGATAGCCAGCGCGCTGATAGCGACGACAAGCGCCAATGCGAAACCGAACCTGGAGCGGTGGCCCATGTTGCCCTCCCTGAGCATGACGGTGCGCCCACGGCAGCGCGAAGCCGCAATGATGCGCGACCAATCAGGCGCTGGGAAGTACCTCTTCATGTGCCGGAGTGGCCATGACCGGCACGTGTCGTCCGTGACCGGTGCGCGCGGGCCCCGCGCGCACTTCGTCGAGGAAGGCGGCGGAGCGCGGCTCGCGTTCGAGGACGCTGCGGATGAAGGCCCGCAGGGCCGCCTCGACCTCGCTCTCGACCGAGGTCGGCAGCCGCAGCCCGGCGATGGCCTCGATGTCCAGCCGCCGGTAGGCGCGCAGCAGTTTGAGCGCGTCGAGCGACAGCCGGACCTGCTCGCCCGGCGGCGGCGCGTGGCGCGAGCACAGCACGCCGCCCAGCGCGGGCACCCAGCGGAACTCGTCGGTCGGCTCGAGCACGCTGTCGCACTCGACGCAGCGCTCCACCTCTGGACGCATGCCCAGAGCATCGGCTAATCCGAACTCGTACCAGCGCGCCACCCGCGACGGCGCCATACCGTCGTCGAGCAGTTGGTACGCGCGCCGCAGCAACGCGTATACCGGATAGGCGAACGCACGTTCCTCGACGGCGCGCTCGGCGAGTTCGGCCAGGTACCACGCCGTCGCCGTCGACTCGAGCTTCTCGCGCAGCGCCAGCCAGGCGTGGCCGACGCTGGCTGATGTGACGACGTCGAAGGTCCGCGCCCGCGCAAGGACGAGCACCAATTCGGCGAACGGCTCGACCGCTCCACCCAAACGGCTGCGCGGCCTGCGCACGCCCTTGGCGATGACCTTCATCTTGCCTTCGTGCGGCGTGAGCAGGGTCAGCACGCGATCTGCCTCGCCCAGCTCGAAGCGCGACAGCACGATGGCTTCGGTCTGGTAGATGCGCGGCGCGGGCACGCTCGAAGGCTAGCCGCTATGGCGGACTGTATTCTCGTGCCCGTGCTTACCTCCTCCGATCTCGATGCCCTGATCGCCGATACCGAGGCCGAGATCCTGAGCGTCATCGACCGCGCCGAGGACGAGCGCACCGGTGCGCTGTACGAGATGGTGCGCTACCACCTGGGCCTCGACCGCGACGGGCCGCGCGGCAAGCGCCTGCGGCCGCTGCTCGGCCTGCTCGCCTACGAGTCGCTGACCGGCGACCACCGGCGCGCGCTACCGGGCGCGGCGGCCGTCGAACTGGGCCACAACTTCAGCCTGGTGCACGACGACATCGAGGATCGCGACGTGGAGCGGCGCCACCGGGCCACGCTGTGGACCGTGTTCGGCGTTGCGCAGGCGATCAACACCGGCGACACGCTCTTCACGCTATCGCGCATGGCACTGCATCGGCTGACCGAGCTCGGCTTCTCCGACGCGAAGGTGCTCGCTCTCATGCGTCTCTATGACGAGACCTGCCTGGCCCTGTGCGAAGGCCAATTCATGGACATCTGGAGCGCCGAACACGACGATCGCCTGTCAGTCGACTTCTACTTCGACATGATCGGGCGCAAGACGGCCGCGCTGATCGCGGCGTCGGTGCAGGCCGGTGCGATGCTGGCGACCAACGACGAACGCATCATCGACGCCTACCGCGGGTTCGGCTGGTCACTGGGCGTCGCCTTCCAACTGAACGACGACCTGTTGGGCATCTGGGGCGAAGAGCAGTCGACGGGCAAGGAACCGTCCGACCTGGCCAAACACAAGAAGACGCTGCCGGTCATCTACGCGCTGGAGAAAGCGGCCGTTGGCGACCGCGCCCGCCTGCGCCAGATTCTCGCCGACGGGAGTTCAACGGCCGCCGACATCGAGGACGCGCGTGCCATCCTCGACCGCTGCGAAGCGCGGGAGTACACGCGCGAGAGAGCGCGCGCCGAGCGCGACGCGGCACTGATGCGCCTTGAGTTGGCCGGCATCGTCGGCGACGACGCGCTGCGGCGCCTGCGCTCGATCATCGAGTCCGCCATCAACGCCTGACCGCATCACGCCGGCTCGGCGCGAGGTGGGCGGCCAGTTCGCCACCGTCAGATCAGCGTCCGTCGCCCTCGCCGTGGTTCTCGTCCGTGTCTTCGGGCGCCTTCTTGACCACGAGCACCTTGCCCACCCGCCGGCCCTCGGTCGACTCGACGGTCAGCGTCAGGTCGCTGACCTCGACCTTGTCGCCGGGGATGGGCACGCCACCGATCGCGTGGTACACGAGCCCGCCGACCGTGTCGTATTGCTCTCGATCCGCACCGTCGAGTTCGACGCTGAAGTGGTCGGCCAGGTCGTCGACGCTCATGCGCCCGTCGACGCGCGCCTCGTTGTCCGAGATCGCCTCGATCATCGGTTCTTCGACGTCGTACTCGTCCTGGATCTCGCCGACGATCTCCTCGATCAGGTCCTCGATGGTGACCAGCCCGGCGGTGCCGCCGTACTCGTCGAGCACGATGGCGATGTGCACCTTGCGCCGCTGGAAGTTATGCAGCAGGTCGTCGACCGAAATCGACTCCGGCACGAAGAGCGGCGTGCGCAGGATCGAGCGGATGGGCGGTACCTTGCCGCGTGCGAAGTACGGCAGCAGATCCTTGGCATACAGGATGCCGAGCACGTTGTCGATCGTTTCCTCGTACATGGGGATGCGCGAGTGGCCTTCGTTGACGATCAACGCAACGATCTCGTCAACGCTCGCCGCGATGGGCAGCGCCTGGATGTCGATGCGCGGCACCATCACCTCATGCACGCGCTGTTCACCCAGCTCGAGCACTGCCCCGATCATCTGCTGCTCCTCGGCCTCGATGGTGCCCTGCTCGCCGCCGCGCTCGACCAGGATCATCAACTCCTCGGCCGTCAGCCTGTCGGTCTGGGCTTCCGGTACGCGCAAGACGACGGTGACCGCGCGGGTAAGCCCGGTGAGTAGCCACACAATCGGCCGCAGCACGCGCGCCAGCAGCTCGATTGGCCCCGCGAAGAAGAGCGCCAGCCTTTCCGAGTAGGCCAAGGCGATGGTCTTGGGCACGAGTTCGCCAAAGACGATGGTGGCCAGCGCGACGAGGAACGTCACCACCAGCAGCGCGATGAAGCCCGCCTGTGGCGCGATCACCGGGATCGTGGCGAGCAGTCGCTGGAGGCCGCCGATCAGGTTAGCGCCGGCGAAGCTGCCGGCGAACACCGACAGAAAGGTCACGCCGATCTGGATGACGGCCAGGAAGCGACCCGGCTGCGAGGTCAGCCGATGGACGCTCACGGCACCGGCGTTGCCCTCGTCGATGAGCTGCTCGATGCGGCTGCGACGTACGCGCACCAGCGCAAACTCGGCGGCCGAGAACAGGCCGCTGACCAGGATCAGCAGGGCCAGGATGAGGATGTCCACGTCAGTCCGATTCCGGCGATATCTCTGGCGGCGGTTTGCGCGAACGGATGCGCGCCGGCACGCCAACGGCCAGCTTGCCCGGCGGGACGTCCCTGGTAACCACCGAACCGGCGCCCGTGTAGGCACCCTCGCCAACCGTTACCGGCGCGCGCAGGATGGTGTCCGAGCCGATGAATGCGCCCCGGCCGATCACCGTTCGGTGCTTGCGACGCCCGTCGTAGTTGGCGGTGATGGTGCCCGCGCCGATATTGACGTCCTCGCCTACCTCAGCGTCGCCCAGGTAGCTGAAATGGTGCTGCTTCGAGCGGGCGCCGAAGCGCGTGTTCTTCTGCTCGGCGAAGTTGCCGATCTCCGCCCCATCGCCGATCTCACAGCCGCCGCGCAGATGTGCGAAAGGTCCGATCCTGACGTCATTGCCGATCCGCGAGCCCTCGATCACGCTCGACCAGATCAGGCAGCGTTCGCCGATCGCCGAATCGACGACCTGGCTGCCGGCACGGATGACCGTGTCGCGCCCGATCGTCGTCGTGCCGCGCAGGATGACGTTCGCCTCGAGCGTGACGTCCGGCTGGATCTGGACAGTGGCGTCGACGATGGCGGCTGCCGGGTCGGTGAACGTGACGCCAGATTCCATGTGGCGCTGGGTTATCTCGTACTGCAGCATGAGCTGCACCTGGGCCAGGTCCGAGCGGTCGTTGATGCCCATCAGCTCCGACTGCCAATCGGCGTCGCCCGGCGGATCGACGGCGATCGCCGGCCGCCCGTCGGCGGCGGCTATCTCGACCAGTTGGGTCAGGTACAACTCGCCGGTGGCCGCCGATGGACTCAATCTCGGCAGGGCGCCACGCAGCCAGGCCGCATCGAACGCGTACAGGCCGCAGTTGGCCAGCGGCACCTGCTTCTCATCGGCAGTGGCGTCCTTCTCTTCGACGATCCGCGTCACGCCGTCGCCGTCGCCAAGCAGCACCCGCCCATAACCGGTGGGGTCGTCGAGTTCGATCGCGGCCAGCGCCATGGCGGCACCGCGGCGCCGGCGCGAGCTGACCATCCAGCCGACCGACGCCGCGTCAATCAACGGCGTGTCGCCGTACATGACGATCACGTCGTCCAGGTCTCCTGGCAACTCGGTGAGCCCCGCGCGCACGGCGTCGCCGGTGCCGCGCTGCTCGGCCTGCAGCGCGAAATCGGCCTGGCCGGCGAAGACCTCGCAGATCTGCGCCGTGGCGGCCGAGTAGACGACCAGCGGCTGGTCAGCGGTCGCAGCACGGGCCGCGTCAACGACATAGGCGAGCATCGGTCGACCGCAGATGGGATGAAGCAGCTTGGGCAGGCGCGACTTCATGCGCGTGCCCAGGCCGGCGGCCAGGATGACGGCCCTGGTCCGGGGACTGGCGGACGTCACGGCGCTCGGCGACCGCCGCTGGCTGATGGGGGTTTGCTGGACGACATCTAGTTGCGAATGACTCTAGGGGCGCCCCATCGGCAGTGTCAAACAGGCCACGGCGTTCAGTGGCGGTTCAGGCCTGGGACAGCCACTCCGCGATGTCGCCGGCGCTTGGCACGCGGCCGGTGCTGAGCACCTTGCCGTCGATGACCAGGCCGGGCGTGCTCATGATCCCGTACGCCGCGATCTGGGCATAGTCCGTCACCTTGACCACATCGGCCTCTATGCCGGCGAGCAACAGGGCGGCGCGCGCGTTGGCCTCCAGCCGCTTGCAGTTTGCGCAGCCGGAGCCGAGGACTTCGATCTTTTTCACGAGATTTCTCCTTTCATCGGTCAGGGAATGAGTGCATTGAAGAGAAAGCCAATGGCAAGGATTCCGCCGGTCACCACGCTCGCGAAGATCGCCAGCAACTGCGGCTTCATGACGCGCCGCAGGATGATGAACTCGGGCAGGCTGATGGCCGTGACGGCCATCATGAAAGCGAGCGTCGTGCCCAGCGGCATGCCCTTGTCGAGCAGCGCCTGAACGATCGGGATGGTGCCCGCGGCATTCGAGTACAGCGGCACTGCCAGGAGCACGACCAGCGGGACGGCCAGCGGGTTGCCGCGACCACCGATGGCCGCCACGAGATCGGTCGGCGCGTAGCCGTGGATGAGCGCCCCGATGCCGATGCCGATCAGCAGGTACGGCGCGATGCGGCGGACCAGGTCGACCGTGTAGTGCCAGGCATCCTCGACGCGTTCATGCCAGGTCGGACGAAACTGGATTTCGGCGCCCTCTCGGGCGCGCACCTGCCACACGTAATCCTCGACGTAGCGCTCGAGCCCGAGACGGCCGATCAGCAAGCCGCCGACAACAGCGGTCACCAGGCCGGCGGCCATGTAGACGAGCGCGATCTGCGGGCCGAACAAACCCCACAGCAGCACCAGGGCGACCTCGTTGACCATCGGGCTGCTGATGAGGAAGGCGAACGTCACGCCGAGCGGCACGCCGGCCTCGACGAAACCGATGAACAACGGCACGGCCGAGCAACTGCAGAACGGCGTCACGACGCCCAGCCCCGCCGCGGCGACCGCACCGACGAAGTTGCCGCGACCGACCAGCGCCGCACGTACGCGCTCGGGTGGGAAGAAGCCGCGCACCAGGGTGACCACCGTGACAATACCCAGCAGCAGGAGCAGCACCTTGGGGACGTCGAACAGGAAGAACGCGACGGCATCGCCGAACTGCGTGCCCTGCTCGAGTCCGAGCACGCGGTAGCTGACCCAGTCCACCATCGGCGCGAGCGCGAACCAGGCGGCCAGCCACGCCGTTACGGCGGCGACCACGGTCAATCCGAGCGGGACGCGGCGCGGGCGGTGCGCGTAGGAAAGCGCACTCACCGAAGTACGTCCCCGAGCACGAACAGGGCCGCCAGGCACGCCTGCTCGTCGCGCTCGTAATAGACGCGCCGGGAGTCGGCCCCGGCTCGGGCGGCGCGTACCAGGCCGGCGTCGCGCAGCCGTGCGAGGTGGTTGCTGACGTTGTTTTGCCGCTCGCCCAGCGCCGCCGCCATTTCGCAGACGCAGTGCGGCCCACTGCCAAGGATGGCCAGGATGCCTGTGCGGGTGCGATCGGCCAGCAGTACCGCCACGCCGAGTGGCGCATCGATATCTGGCGGCAGAGCGTCGAGCCGCAGATCATGCAGCACAGGCAGCCCAATCGAGTCGTGAGTCATCTCACGCTCGAATGTGGCATCTCTCCTTCACCGCCGCCACTGCCGAACGGCACCCAAGCGTGGCCATTGGTCACATGGCGGTGGACTCGGCATCAATCGGTCGGGCAGGTTGATCACCCCGCCGTGTCATACACGAATGGTGTCCGTCAGCTGCGGGCGGCGATTGCCTCGATTTCGACCCGTGCGCCGCGCGGCAGAGCCGCCACCGCATAGCTGGCGCGCGCCGGCGGTGGATCGCCGACGAAGCGCGTGTAGACCTCGTTGAAGGCGGCAAAATCGTCGATGCTGGCGAGCAGACAAGTGGTCTTGACCACGTCGGACATGCTCAGCCCGGCGGCGTCGAGCACAGCGGCGATGTTCTGCAGGGCACGCTCTACCTGGGCCTCGATGCCATCGGCCAGCTCGCCCGTGGCCGGGTCGATACCCAACTGGCCGGCCACGAACACGAAGCCGTTGGCGTCGATCGCCTGGCTGTACGACCCCAGCGCCGACGGGGCGCCGCCGGTGTTGATCGATCGAAGCGTCATGGGTACCTCCAGACTGCGTCGCGGCCCTCGAGATCTACCGCTTGGAACGTCATGGTGCCGAGCAATGCGGATGCGGCGGTCACCACCTGGACACCCGCCGCGTGGGCTTCCTCGAGCGAAGGATAGAGGGCGAACAGGGTCGGCCCGGAGCCGGACAGCAACCACGGCCGAGCCGTCGACCGCTCCAGCTCGCGCCGCTGGGCGGCAAGCTCGGGCATCATCCTGCGCGCCGCGGGCCAAAGGTCGTTGGTGGCACGCAACCGATCCGCCCAGCCCAGCAGCGCGTGACCGTCGAGCCCGTCGTCGATGGCGATCGCCAGGCTGTCGCTCACCTTACGGTCACCACCCGCCTGCCGGTCGGTGTCGTACTCCCGGAATACGGCAGCGGTCAACAGGCCCCGCCGACCCGTCGCCAACAAGAAGCCGAGCTCGCCATCGATCGCGCGCAGCGGCGTAACCCGCTCGCCACGACCGTGAACGAGTGCCACCGGCGCACCGCTGGCGAAGAAGGGCACGTCCGACCCAAGGTTGAGCGCCAACTCGGCCCGTTGCGCGGGCGGCAGATCGACCCCCCAGGCCGCCAGTGCGGCATCGAGTGCGGCCGCCCCGTCGGAGCTACCGCCACCCAGGCCGGCGGCCATCGGAATGCGCTTCTCGAGGTGGGCGACGAGCGGCGGCAGTCCATGGCCGACGGCGCGGCGCAGCGCCGCAAAGGCGTGCAGGACAAGGTTGCCCTCGATCGGCACGTCGGGCGGGCCGGCCACCGTCAGCAAGTCACGGCCGGCTCCCGGCGCCGGTCCGACGGTCAGCTCGTCGGCCAGGCCGATGCGCAGGAATATGGAGCTCAGCTGGTGGTAGCCGTCGTCGCCACGCGGCCCGACCGAGAGCGTCAGATTGACCTTGGCGTGGGCTTGAGCGAGCATCAACCGAGCGGTCCAACAGCGTCCTGCAGCGCGATCCACTCGTCAACGCTGAGCGTCTGGGGGCGGCGGTCGGAAGCTATCGCGACGCGCGACAGGGCGGCATCGAACCGCGTGCGGCCGACCTGCGGCAGTTGTCGCGCCAGCACGTTGTGGAGCATCTTGCGCCGCTCCCGGAAGCCGGCCTGGACCAGCCGCCACAGCTCCTCTTCTCGCTCGGGCGCGAGGAGGCGAGGCCGGGTGTCGCCGACGAGGATCGCCGATTGGACTTCTGGTGCGGGCTCAAACGCCGACGCGGGCACGATGCGCGCGACGCGCACGGCCGCATGGTACTGGACGAACACCGACAGGTAGCTCATGCCACCCGGCGGGGCGGCAATGCGCTCGGCGACCTCGCGCTGCAACATGAGCACGAACCGCTCGGGCCGCAGTTCGCCGCCGAGCACATGATGGAGCACCGGACTGGTGATGTGGTAGGGCAGGTTGGCGACCAGCTCGTATGGGCTCGCGACCAGGTCACCGACGACCATGTCGAGGACGTCGCCCTCGACGAGCTTCAGCCGGCCGTGCTCGGGCTGGGCGAAACGTTCCCCAAGGTGCTCGACCAGCCGGTGGTCGATTTCGACGGCCGTGACGACGGCGTCGCGCTCGAGCAGCGCGTCGGTCAGGATGCCCAGCCCCGGCCCGATCTCGAGAATCGTGCGACCGGCGACCGGTTCGGCCTGGGCGACGATGTCCTCGAGCACGGCCGCGTCGACGAGGTGGTTCTGGCTGAACCTGCGCCGTGCGTCTAGCCCGTGCCGGCGCAGGTAACGGGCCACCTGCTCGGCGCCCAGGTGACGCGCGTCGATCGTCATGACAGGTCGGGCCGCGCGACGGCACCGGGCTTGTCGGCCCGCGCTTTCGGGACGGTCGGCATCTGTGCGGCGCGGCGCGGCGTGGGATCTTGGTGCCGCAGTGAGTGCATCAACACAGCGTAGCCGCGGCACACCCGCCAGGAGCAGGCGCTATCTCGCCACGCACCGCGACCACCACGAACGGATGATGCCCTACGTCGACGCCCTCCCGCAGCTGGCCGAGATGCTCGATCACAGCGATACGGCAGAGTTCGCGGCGCGTTTCGAGCAGGAGTGCCAGTTCATCCTGGAACAGGTGGTGCCACATATCCGGACCATCGAGGAGACGCTCTACCCGCAGCTCGACCGGCTCATGGACAAGCGTCATTCGATGCAGCCGATGCGCGAGGAACACGCGCGCCTGGTCGACCTGGTGCAATCGATGTGCCTGTCGCGGCATGACGTCGCCGCCGGGCAGCTGACCCAGATAGACACGCTTCGCCTGCGCCGGATCCTGTATCGCCTGTACACGCTGCTCAAGGTCCACCTGGCCGAGGAGGAGATGTACCTGCGGGTTATCGACCGCGACATGTCAGCGGAGGAGAGGGACGTCCTCGCGCGGGGCGTCGACCACGCCTCGGCAGAGCCCGTCTGACCGTCCGGGCTAGGCTCGCCGCGCGGTTACCCACTCCAGGTAGCGTCCATCGAACTCCGCGATCAGCCGTGCGCGTTCCTTCATTACCGCCGCCCACTCGTCAAGCTCGGCATAGCCGGCCGCGGTCAGCTTGTAGTCGCGGCGCTGCGGCCCACTCGGCTCGTTTGACCACTCAGAGGTAACCTGGCCGGCCTTCTCGAGGTCGCGCAGCGTGCGGTAGACCTGGCCGACGTCGACCGGCCCCCCGGCGATGCCCAGCTCCTCCAGCTGGGCGATGATCGAGTAGCCGTGCGCTCCGCCACCGGCCAGCAGCACCAGGACGAACGGTTCCATCCATCGCCGGCGACCGCCGAGAGGCGCCCAGCCGCGATGAACCGGCATGCCCTCCATGTCGCGGTCCGAGGCAATCGCGTCCGGCGCGGCAGTGCGCGAGACGGTCTCCTCCCACTGGTCCGCACGCTTAGACCTGGCGCCCTTGTCGCCCGAGGCACTCATATGCCTCAGGAGGATAACCGCCTAGAAGTCGCTTGCGCCGCCGTGTTGCATCGCTGTCGCGAGTGCCAGTTCATCCTCGGGCGTCGCGCCATGCTCGATGATGCGCGCGTAGAGCAGCTCCTCCGCGAGATGGACCTTGAGCAGGGCGTACAGGCGGAAGACGGCGCGCCGCAGGGCGATCTGCTCGCGTGTGTCGAACTGGTCAGCCGAGATCGTCCGTTGTAGCGCCACGAGATCATCCACGCAGGCGCGAATCTCCGCGTGCACGTGACGCATCGGAGCCATCGAGTGGCGGTTCTGCATGACGTGCTCGAGCTGCGGATAGAGCACGCGTTCCGACGCGGCGATGTGCGGCAGGAGGAGGTCAGTCAGGAAAGTGCACGTGTCGTCTAACGCCGGGCGCAGCTGCGCCGGCTGGCGCTGGTCGATCAACTCGCCCAACTGCGGCAGGCGATCTACATGCTGCACCAACCGCTGATGATGCTCACGCGCGACGCGCGGCTCGCCCAGCAGGGTGTCGGTCAAGGCAGCGCCTCCTTGGCAGCCTGGCGGTTTGCAATCTCCAGTGGCTGACCGGCGAGCGCGAGGAAGAAGAGCGCCAGCGGCCGATAGACGGCGTGCGCCAGCTTCATGAACGGCGCCAGCAGGACAAGCTCCATAGCCACCGCGACGTGAAGCAGGAACATCCAGTAGCCCCACTCGGGCGCCTGCGGTAGGTACAGCGCCAATTCGAGGCCGAAGCCGGTCACACCGGTGATCTCGAGCAGCACCAGGAACGTCCAATCGGCTGAGGTCGACGTGCGCAGCGACCTCTCCGACTTGCGGGCACGACGCCAGATGAGCATCGTCGTGCCGTATACGAGGGCCAGCCCGGCGACCGTGCCCAGCAGGCGCACGGGATACCACAGCGGCACCGGCGTTCCGGTCTCCTTGATGCCGATAACCGCCAGTCCGTAGTCGAGGGCGGTGGCCGCCATCAGTCCCAGGAAGCCCCACATCGTGGCGGCGTGGATGAACCAGCGCTGGCGGTACCAGGGATAGGCGGTGTCCTTGTCGCAGTCGGCTCGGTAACGCCGCTGGCCGAGCGCCTCGACCGCCAGCGCGCTCCATGCCGATCGTGCGGCGCGCAGCAGCGCAGCGCGACTGCCCAGCAGGGCATGCCGGCCGACCTCCATCTGACGCGCGATGCCGCGTGCCATGGTCACCAGCCCGACGAGGCCGGCAAGGAAGACGACGATCATCAGCACGATGCCGGTGTTGTGGATCAGCTCTTCGGGAATGAAGCCGAAGATGTCGAGCGACCCGCTGCTCATCGGGCCGTGTGCGGCATACATGAACAGCGCGAAGAACACGGCCAGGACGACCGCCACGACGGTGCCCACGAAGGGCATGTACATCAGCCGGGCGATGCCCGTGCGGTCATAGTGGGCGATCGCATAGCGGCGCGCGGAGGCCATGAACTCGCTCGGCTCGGCCTGCGTCGGGCACGACTCGGAGCACTCGCCACAGGCGTAGCAGGTCCACAGCTCCTTGGACGACAGCAACGCATCCTTCATGCCCAGCTGGGCGTAGCGGATGATTCGCCGCGGGAAGGTCGAGTCGCCCTCGACCAACGGGCAAGTGGCGGTGCAGGTGCCACACGAGAAGCACGCCGAAACGTCCGCCGCGCCGTAGCGCTGAATTTCCGGGTAGAGCTTCAGATCGGCGATGGTTGGCGCCGCGGTCATCAGGATGTCCTCCCCGTCGGCTCGTACTGGAAGTAACCGTCGGCGTCACTGCCCTTGATCTCGGCCAGCCAGCCGTAACGGCGCATGCCCATGACCCAGAAGACGACTTCATCGGTCGGCGCCTCGATGGCGCTCGCGATCTGGGGAACGGTCAGCGGGCCGTCCTTCAGCGCGCCCAGGATCCGGGTGCGCATCACCGGCTCTTCGCGCATCACCTCACGGATGTCGCGGTGGGTCGTAGTCATCAGGCGGGCACCTCCACGAGGTTGTCGATCATGGCGGTGATCTCGGCGTCGGTGTAGCCGAGCAGATCGATGGCGTTCTCCGGGCACATCGGCACGCAACCGCCGCAACCCTTGCAGCCGGTCGGGCTGATCACGGCGAAGTGCCGGTCGCCCTCCTCGGCCATTGAGATGGCGTCGTACGGACATACGGTCAGGCAGTCGCCGCACGCCGTGCAGCTGGCGGGATCGACGATCGCAACGAGCGGATCGAGCTCGGTGAAGCCCTTCTTGAGGACCGCCGCGCTCTGGGTCACTGCGGCAAGGCCCGACGCGACGCTTTCGGCCGACGTCTTGGGCCCCTGGCTGGTGCCGGCAATGAGCACGCCGTCGACCACCGTCTCGACCGGCCGCAACTTGGGGTGAATCTCGTTGAAGAAGCCGTCCGAGCCGGCTGGCAGCTTGAGCACGCCGACCAGCTCGCTGTTCTCACGCGGGACCATGCCGGTGACCAGCACGACCAGGTCGACCGGGATGGTCAGCTCGACGTTCTCGGTGAGCACGTCGCGGACGGTGACGGTCAGGTTGCCGTCGTCGCCGCGCTGCACGGCAGGCGGTGCGTCGTTCTCGAACTTGAGGAAGACCGAACCCTGGTCGCGCGCCTCCGTGTAGAGCGGCTCGAACTTGCCGTAGGTGCGCATGTCGCGGTAGAGGTGGAACTGGCGGATCGACGGATCGAGGCCGGCAACGTCCACAGCCGTCTGGGTGGTCGCGGCACAGCAGAAGCGCGAGCAGTATGTGTTCGCGCAGCCGTTCGTGTTGCGGCTGCCGACGCAGTAGACGTAGGCCAGGCTGCGCACGGGCCGACCATGCCAGGCGAGACCGCCGGTCGAGCCGTCGACGAGTTCCTTGAACTCGGGCAGGGTGACCACACCGTCGATGCCGTAGCCGAATTCACCGGCCTCGGGCTGGTAGGCGTCGAAGCCGGTGGCAACGATGATCGTGCCCACGCTGACCTCGATCGTGCCCGAGCCCGGTCCGCCGATCCTGACACTGACCTGGTAGTTGCCGAAGCTGCCGGCTTTGCCGACCACCTCCGCGCCGGTCAAGACGGTGATCGCCGGGCGCTGGTGGATCTCGGCGACGAGCTTGGCCACCAGCTCGCGGCCTTCCCTGCCGTGCGGATACATGCGCCCGAACTTGCGCACCCAGCCACCCAGCTCGAGCGCGCGCTCGACGATGGTCACGCGCAGGCCGATGTCGGCCAGGCCGATCGCGGCGCGCAGGCCGGCGATGCCACCGCCTATGACGAGCGTGTGCGGCACCGTATCGACGACCAACGGCTTGAGCGGCTCGGTCAGCCGCGTACGCGCTATACCGGCACGGACAAGCGCCGTCGCCTTGTCGGTCGCGGCAGCTTCGTCGTGCTGGTGCACCCACGAGCACTGCTCGCGGATGTTGACCTGCGTATATTCGTACGGGTTCAGGCCGGCCCGCGCAGCCACTCCACGGAACGTGTAGGTGTGCAGCTTGGGCGAACACGACGCGACCACCAGGCCGTCGAGCTGGTTCGCCTCGATGTCGGCGACGATCTCGCTCTGGGTCGCGTCGGAGCAGGTGAACATGGCCGTCTTGGCCACGACCACGTCGCCCGCGTCGCGGATACCGTCGATGACCTTGTCCACGTCGACGTAGTCGGAGATGTTGCCGCCGCAATGGCAGACGTACACGCCGATCCGACGAGCCGGCTGCTCACCGTTCTCGGGACTCGGGATCTGCTCTTCGCTCATGCCGGCACCATCGCGATCGTCGGTACTTCGGTGGTTTTCGTCTGCTCGAGGTGGGCGGCCACCTGGGCCGCGGCGGCACCCGCGTGGACGATCGAGTCGGCGATGTCCTTGGCCCCCGACGCGGCCCCGGCCACGAACACTCCGGGGATGTTGGTCCGGCCCGGATTCAGGTCCTCATCTGGTTCGGCAACGTAGTTCCATTCGTCGAGCGACAGCTCGCCGACCTCGAACAACTGCTCGGCATCGCGGTTGGGCATGACGCCGACCGCCAGCACGACCAGGTCGTATTCGGCCTCGACGACCCCGCCGCCGTGCTCGATGTCCTCGTACTTGAGGACCAGGTCGCCGTTCTCCTTCTCGGTGACGTCGGCCACGCGGCCCTTGACGTACGTTGCGCCCATCGCCTTGGCCTGCTCGTAGAACTCGTCGTAGCGCTTGCCCGGGGCGCGGATGTCCATGTAGTGGACGGTTATCTCGGCGAGCGGCAGAGCACCCATCAGCAGCTGGTTCTGCTTGATCGAGTACATGCAGCAGAAGCGTGAGCAGAGCGGGTTGCCGACCGTCTGGTCGCGCGAACCGGTACACAGGATGTAGGCGATCCGCTCGGGCATCTTGCCGTCGCCCGGGCGCAGGATCGTGTTGAACGGGCGAGTGGGCGCCAGCAGGCGGTCCATCTGCATGCCGGTGATGACGTTCTTGTAGCGACCGAAGCCGTACTCTGGCTTCAGGTCGGCTGGGAACAGCTTGAAGCCGGTCGAAACGACGACCGCGCCGATCTCGGCTTCAAAATGCTGGTCGCGCGCATGCAGGTCGATGCAGTCGTCAACCGGACAGGCCGCCACGCATTCGTTGCATTCCGAGCACACCCCGCAGTCGATGCATCGGCCAGCAGCCGCGCGCGCCTCGGTCTCGGTGAGCGGCGCCTCGACTTCGGAGAAGTCACTCGGCGCCGCGATCAGCGTCGTGCCGTCGGCGGTCCCGGCTCGGTCGGCGTAGGCCTTCTGGCGCGCGAGGACCTGCTGCTTGTCGACCACCGGCAACCGATCGTCGAAGCCAGCCATGGCCCCACCGGTCAACCAGCGATCGATCATGTGCGCGGCGCGCCGTCCCTCGCCGACGGCCCTGGTGATGTCCGTCGGGCCGTGCACGGCGTCGCCTGCGGCGAACACGTAGCCGAGCTCCGTCTGGGTGGTATCGGGGTCGGACCGCAGGCGGCCACCGTCATCGGTCGCGAGCTGGCCCGCGAACGGGCTCGTGTCGGGGCGCATGCCGATGGCCGCGATGATCAGATCGCATGGGATCACGTGCTCGCTGCCAACGATCGGTTCGGGCCGCCGGCGCCCGGAGGCGTCGGGCTCGCCCAGCCGCATGCGCGTGCAGCGCAAGCTGTCGACGGCGCCCTGCGCGTTGCCGGTCACCTCGACCGGGGCAACCTGGAAGCTGAAACGGACGCCCTCTCGTTCGGTGTCGTCGGCCTCGACATGATGGGCAGGCATTTCTTCTCGACCGCGCCGATAGGCGACGGTGACCGAAGCGGCGCCCAGCCGGCGGGCGGTCCGCGCGGCGTCCATGGCCACGTTGCCACCGCCGACGACGACCACGTTGCGGCCGCCCAGGTCCATCGGCGTGCCGAGCTTGACCTTGCGCAGGAAGTCGGTCCCGCCCAGGACGCCCAGGCGGTCCTCGCCCGGCACGCCCAGGCCCAGCGACTTGTGGGTACCGGTGGCGACCAGCACGGCGTCGAAGCCGTCTTCCTTCAGCGCGGCGATGTCGCGCACCACAGTGTCGGTGACGATCTCCACGCCGGCTGCGCGAACGTTGTCGATATCGCGCTCGACGACCGACTCGGGCAGGCGGTAGGACGGGATGCCCAGGCGCAGGAACCCACCAGCGACCGGTGCCGCCTCGAGGATGCGCACCGAGTAACCCTTGCGCGCGAGCTGCCAGGCGGCGGTGAGCCCGGTCGGGCCTGAGCCGACGATCGCGACGCGGCGCCCGTTGGACGGCGGGATGTCGATGCCCGGGCCGGTGCCCGACGCGTCGTGCTCGTCCGAGATGAAGCGCTTCAGACGCCGAATCGGCAGCGTGCCCTCGAGCGATCCACGGGTGCACTCACCCTCGCACGGCGCGTAACAGGCGCGGCCGAGGCTACCTACCAGCGGCGTGGCGTCGAGGACCAACCGGTAGGCCTTCTCATACTCGCCGCTGCGGATCAGCGACACGTATCCGTGCGCCTGGATGCCGGCCGGACAGGCATACGAGCACGGCGAGCTGCCGGCACGGTCGATGACCGCCTTCTTGGGCACCGCCTGGGGGAAGGCGATGTATGCAGCACGGCGCGCCACGAGATCGGCGTTGAACTGATCGGGCACGGCCACGGTGCAGGCCGTCTCGCACTTCTGGCAGCCGGTGCAGGTGTCGATGTCGACGAAGCGCGCTTTCTTGGTGACCGATGCGTGGAAATGTCCGTCCGCCGAACGGCGGATCCCGTCGATCTGGCTGTAGGTCAGCGCGGTGATGTTGGGATGGTGGATGGTCGCCGCCATCTTGGGTGTCGATATGCAGCTGGCGCAATCGAGCGTGGGGAAGACCTTCGACAGCAGGATCATCTTGCCGCCGACGCTGGCATCCTTCTCTACGAGCAGCACCTTGTAGCCCATGTCGCCGAGCTTGAGGGCGGACTCCATGCCACCGATGCCGCTGCCGACGACGAGCACGTCGTAGTCCATCTTGGTGGTCGCGGGCACTGCGCAGGCATCGTTCATCGGGTCACCTCGCCACCGCTGCGCCGAGTTCGGCGAGCGTGCTCGAGAACTGGGTCACGTGCTTCGTGAATGGCTCGGAACAGACCGAGCAGATCGCCGCCAGCTTCAGCCGGTTGGGGTTGAGGCCACGTTCTTTCATGAGCGTCTGGGCCTCGCCGACGATGCGCGACGAACGCTTGGAGCAGTCGGGCAGAAAGGCGCACTCGTCGCCGTCGGAGGCGATGAACACGCCGTCGAAACCGTGCTCGATGGCGTGCAGGATCCACGACGGTCGAATGCCGCTGGTGCACGGCAGGCTGATGACCATGACGCCCGGCGGATAGCTCATGTGCGAGCTACCGGCCAGGTCGATTCCCGGATCGGAGATCGTGTTCGTCGAGAAGACCAGGATGCGCGGCGCGGCCGCGTCCGAATGAGCCTGCTCGGCGTGTGTGTCGGTCATGGTCACTGCCTGCCGCTAGTGCGTGTCCGGTTACTTGCCGCGGCGAACGAAGACGCGGTCGTAGCCCTCGGCCTCGATAAAGCCGAGCGCTTCGTGGCCGACCTTGTTCGCCCACGCGGCGATGTCGGACTTGGTCACCGGGTCGCTCGACCAGATCTCGATGGTGCCGCCGACGGGCACGCTGTTCATGCCCTTCTTGGCTTCGAGCAATGGGCCTGGGCACGCCGCGCCGCGCGCGTCGATGACCTTGTCGGCAACGATGGTGTCCAGCTCGGACGTGGCAATGGCGGTCATGTTTCGAACTCCTTCTTGGTCAGTAACTCAGCTTCTTGGTTCAGTAGCTCAGCGATGCCCTGGCCGACGTGATCTCGGCCACGAAACGACCCGCGGCGACGATTTCGGCGCCGGCAATGAGCGCGTTCTCGATCTCGCGGCTCTTGGCGCACGGCCCACAGACGAGGATCGTGCCGCCCAGCTCAGCGAAGTCGGCGAGCAGCTTGGCGAGCGGCGGGAAACCGGGCGCGGCTACCGTTGCCGCTTCGCCCTCGTGCGCAAGACGGACACCGTCGCCCTGCAGGCCGATGACCACCTCTACGTCGGAGGCCAGCGCGGCCCCGGCCATGACGAACGGGATGGTTGCCATCTCGGGACTGTCCGGCCCGTGGGTGACCATGATTACCAGCTTCTCCGGCTCAGCCATCGTCGCGTGCTCCTTTCGAACCTGACTATTTCAATGACCGACGACGACAGTCGATCGCTCGGCCCGGCCCCCGCCATCGGCGCTGGCAGCCAGGTTGCCCAACAGGGTCAGGCGTCGGACCAGCGCCACGCGCAGCAGGTCGCAGGCGACCAGCAGATCGGGATCGCTCAGGCGGTACTGCACGATGCGGCCGTCGCGCGTCGCTTCCACGACGCCCGCGCCACGCATCGCCGCCAGGTGCTGGGAAGTCGCCGACTGACTCAGGCCCAGCGCATCGGCCAGGTCATGAACCTCGGACGGGCCGACTGCAAGGGCGTGAATGATGCGCAGGCGAGTGGCACTAGCCAGCGTGCGCAGTACGGAGGCCTGCAACTCGTCGAGATCCTCGGTCAGACTCAGCACAACCAGTTCCTCGTAGCGACGTTGCTTCAACCTGCTTAGCGCTCATATGCGCTGTCAACGAATATATGTCGCCAACCTATAGAAGCCGCAGGCCATTCGTCACGATCGGGTCGGGCCGAGTGGCCCCCAGCGGGAGGGGCGGCCTCAGATTGGTTGCGGCAGCGCCAGCTTGAGCGACGGTTTGGCGGACAGTTCAGGCCCGCCGCGCTCGCCGGCGCAGGCACGGAAGTAGCCGGCCGCGCCGATCATGGCCGCGTTGTCGGTGCACAGTCCGGGTCGCGGCACGACCACGCTGATGCCACGCAGCTGCGCGCCTTCGGTAATGCGTCCGCGGAGAACGCTGTTGGCGGCCACTCCCCCGCCGACGATGATCGTCCGCGCGCCGATCGCCTCGGCCGCGCGCAGGGTCTTCGCCGACAGCACATCAACGACGGACTCCTGGAAGCCGAAGGCCAGCTCGGCCACCGCTTCGCCGGCCAGCGGCTGCGCGTCGGAGCCCATCGCCGAAACCTCGAGACCCAGCTCGCGCGCGACCTCGCGTCGAGCGGCGGTCTTCAGGCCGCTGAACGAAAAATCGAACGACTCGCCCAGCCAGGCGCGCGGAAACACGCGGTCCTGCCGGCGGGCGCCCTCGGCCGCGCGCATGATGGCCGGGCCGCCCGGATACGGCAGGCCGAGCAGCCGGCCGACCTTGTCGAAGGCCTCCCCGGCGGCATCGTCGACGGTCTGGCCCAGCAGGCGGTAGGTCAGCTGATCGGTCATCTCGACCAGGAAGGTGTGGCCGCCGCTGACGACGAGCGCCACCAACGGAAACTCGGGCGCCGGACGGTCCGGCTCGTCCGGATCTAGCAGCCAGGCGGCGTAGATGTGACCCTCGAGATGGTTCACGGGCACCAACGGCAGTTCGTGCAGCCAGGCGAGCGTCTTAGCCATGGTGATGCCGACCAGCAGCGAACCGGCGAGGCCAGGCCCCTCCGTCACGGCCACGGCCTCAATCTCCGACCAGTCGTCGATGTGCGCCTGCTGGCGCGCCTCCTCGAGTACCGGGATCATCCAGCGCAGGTGCGCTCGGGCGGCCACCTCGGGAACGATGCCGCCGGTGACGCTGTGCAATGCGACCTGGCTGGCAACCACGCTGGTGACGATGCGACGGCCATGGTCGACCACGGCCACGGCCGTCTCGTCGCACGACGACTCGACGGCCAGGATCCGCCCACTAGCGGCCATCGTTCGCCTCGTCCGCGCTGGCGCCGGCAACCGACTCGGGAGTTCCGGCCAGTTCATTGCCGTAGCGCCGCTCGAGTACTGCGAGGAGAGTGATCATGTCGGCCGACGCCAGCGCACCGGTGGTCATGATCAGCGCGTCCTCGCCGTTGTCGGAGTAATAGCGCGGCCGCACCCCCACCGGCCGGAAGCCGAACTGGGCATAGAGCGACCGCGCGGCACGGTTGGAGATGCGCACCTCCAGCGTCGCCACCCGCGCGCCCTGGTCGCGCGCAAGTTGCATCAGGGCGAGCAGCAGGCGGCCGCCGATGCCCTGCCGGCGCCAGGCCGGCAGCACGGCGAACGTGGTGACGTGCGCCTCGTCGACCATCAGCCACATTCCGCCGTAGCCGACCGTCTCGCCACCGGCGCGCACCACCAGGTAGTGCGCCAGACGATTGGCCTGGATCTCCTGGCTGAAGGCGTAGTCGGGCCACGGTACGGGGAAGCTGGCCTGCTCTATGTGGTGGACGGCCGGGATGTCGGCGAGCGTCATTGGCTCGACCAGCAGCCTCAACGGCGGTCGACGGACCACTCGATCTCTCCCCTCACCTCACCCACGCCGCGCGGGAGCGCGACGTATGCCGGCACGAGCGTCGCCGGCGCACTGCGCTCACCGGCGGCAAGTCGTCGTGCGCCATCAGCGGCCAGCGCCGCGGCCAGCCCATCGAGTGCCCGGCGGCCCAGTTCGCGCGCTGACTCCGGTACCGCCGCCGCATCGAGGTCGACGGCCACCAGGCGAGCCTGACCCGCCGCCGCGATCAACTGCTCGTCGCCGGCGACCAGCCGCGGCGGCGCGACCTCAATCGCGCGCCCATCCGCGACGCGCACCAGGTGAACATAGCGATCGGCGACGCCGGCCGGCAGCGCCACGGCCAGCGTCAGTGGACGCGCGCCGGAGGCCGCCAGGGCAATGGCCGCGCTGGTCGACACGCCGATCAGCGGCGCGTCAAGGCTGTAGGCGATGACCTTGGCCGTTGCGAGGCCGATGCGCAGACCGGTGAAACTGCCCGGCCCCGTGCCGACGACCACGCCACCGATGGCCGTCCGTTGCACGCCGGCGGACGCCAGCAGCTGGTCGAGGTGCTCGAGCAACTCCTCGCCGTGACGGTGGCGGCTCGTCCACTCGCTGTGGGCGATGAGATCGCCGTTCTCGCGGGCGAGTCCAAGCACCGGGGTGCGTGTCGCAGTATCGAGCACCAGCAACGGCCCGCCGACACTCACGACGCCGCCCTCGCGCCGCTCGCGGTGACCGTCGTCCAGGCGCGCGCCGCGGCCAGGTACCGCTCGTGTGCCGGATTGCCCGGTTCGACCGTGATATCCCGCTGGTCACCGTCAAGGACGACGAAGCGCACCGTCACTCGTTCAGGCTCGATCTCCGCCGGCAAGCGCTCGGCCCACTCGGTCAGCGTGACGCCGTCAGCCTGGCGCTCGTCGACCAGCCCGCCGGCGATCGCCTCCGCGGCGCCGGCCAGCCGGTACAGGTCCTGGTGGAACAACGGCAACCTTCCGGCGTACTCGGCCATCAGCGTGAAGCTCGGGCTGTTGACCACCTCGCGCACCCCCAGTCCAAGCGCGAAACCCTTGGCGAACTGCGTCTTGCCCGCGCCGAGCGGACCGAGCAGCGCGAGGCGATCGCCCGGGCGCGCCGCCGACGCGAGCGCTGCCGCGAAAGCGCGCGTCTCTTCCGCCGAGCGGGTGATGAGCGCAAACGTCGCGGGCTTCGTCGTCGCGGACCCTGTCACCCGTCCAACGTTACCCGAAGATCGAGCCGATCAGGCGCGGCCGAGGCCGAACCGCTGTGCGGCCTCTTCGGCCAGCACGCGGCCGATGGCCAGCGACGCCGTCGCCGCCGGCGACGGCGCGTTGCGAACATGCAGCACGTGTCCGCTGCCACCCAGGCGAAAGTCGTCTACCAGCGTGCCGTCAGGGTCGAGCGCCTGCGCACGCACGCCCGACGGCCCCGGCTCGAGCTGATCGAAGCGCAGCTCCGGCAGGTAGCGCGTCAGCGAGCGGTGGAAAGCGCGCTTCGATAGGTCGCGCCACATCTCGCCGGCGGCCATCCGCCAGTAGCGCAGCGCGAGGCCGACGAACCGGCGCGACAGGACCGTCCCGGCCAGGTCACCGACCGATACGTCGCGCCGGCGGTACCCCTCACGGGCAAACGCCAGCACGGCGTTCGGGCCCGCCCACACGGCACCGTCGATACGGCGCGAGAAATGCACGCCGAGGAACGGAAAACGGGGGTCGGGCACCGGGTAGAGCAGGCCGCGCACCAGCGGTCTGGCCACGGCCGTCAGCTGCCAGTAGTCACCGCGAAAGGGCACGATCCGCTCACGCGGCCGTTCGCCGGTCAGGCGCGCCACGCGGTCGGACTGCAGGCCGGCGCATGCAACCAGATCGCGCGTGACCAGCTCGCCGCGTGAGGTTGCCAGCACGATCTCGCGGCTGCCGACCGCGATGCCGGTCACCGCGCGGCTCGTCTCGATAAACCCGCCGCGCTGCCGGATCTCGCCGGCCAGCGCGTCGCACACCTGCACGTAGTCGACGATCCCCGTGGTCGGACTCCACAGGCCGGCAATGCCAGCAGCGTGCGGCTCGATTTCCGCGATGCGCTCCGGGCCGACCGCTTCCAGGCCGGGCACCTGGTTCGCGGCCGCTCGTTCACGCAACGATTCGAGACGTGGCAGCTCGGCGTCTTCGACGGCCACCACCAGCTTGCCGCAGCGCTCGAAGGGCACACCGTGTTCCGCCGCGAACGCCTCGAGCTCCTGTTTGCCGGCCGCGCACAGCTGCGCCTTGAGCGACCCCGTCGGGTAGTAGATGCCGGCGTGGATCACGCCGCTGTTGTGGCCACTCTGGTGCGCCGCCAGCCGCTCCTCCTTTTCGAGCACGACCAGGCGCAGGCCCGGGTGGGCACCCAGCAACTGATAGGCGGTCGCCAGGCCGACGATGCCGCCACCGATGACGACCAGGTCGGCCCGGCCGACCCATCGCCCGACTCCGCTAGATTCCATCGGTGAGCTCGCGTCCGACGACCCGGCCGCCGAACGGGCGGGTCCTGTTGCTCATGGGCGCGACCGTGTTCATCGACATGGCCGGCTTCGCCCTGGCGCTGCCGATGCTCCCCTTCTGGGCACAGCACTTCGGCGCGGATGCGGCGGCCATCGGGCTGATGCTCTCGGCGTACTCGATTGCCCAGTTGATCTTCACCCCCCTGGTCGGCCTGCTATCCGACCGTTTCGGACGCCGGCCCGCACTGCTCGTGGCTCTCGCGCTCGAGGCAATCGGCCTCGTCGGGACGGCGCTGGCATGGTCGGTGCCGACACTGATCATCGCCCGCTTCGTGGGGGGTATCGGCGGCTCGAGCATCGGCTCGGCCCAGGCCGTCATCACCGACGTGACCGGCGACAGCGACCGCGCCCGCGGCATGGGCATCATCGGCGCCGCGATCGGCGTCGGCTTCGTCGTCGGCCCCGCGGCAGGTGCGCTGCTGAGCATCTTCGGACCGTCACTTCCGTTCTGGGGCGCGGCAGTGGTGACCCTGCTCGACGCGCTCCTGGTGATCGTGATTCTGCCCGAGACGCATCCCGGGCACGAGCGCGCCGAGCGGCGCCCGAACCTGTTCGCGCCACTCTCCATCGCCAACGTCCGCGCGCTGGTGGGCGTGACGCTGCTGTTCACCACGGCGTTCGCCGCCATGGAGACGGTGCTGCCGCTGTTCACGCAGCTGGCACTTGGCTGGGGCGCACCTGAGAATGGGCTCGCCTTCGCCCTGGTCGGCATGACGTTGGTCATCATCCAGGGCGGGCTGATCGGGCGCATCGTCAAACGCTTCGGTGAACGGCGGCTGCTTATCAGCGGCCTGCTGTTGGTGGCCGCCGGCCTGGCGGTGCTGCCCATCGGCAGCCTGTTCGCCACGCTGATCGCCGGCGCGGGCCTGACGACCATTGGCATGGCCCTTGTCAACCCGACCAGCTCATCGCTGCTGTCGTACGTGGCGCCCGCCGGCAGCGCCGGCGCCACGCTCGGCCTCGCGCGCTCAGCAGGCGGTCTGGCGCGCGTGGTCGGGCCGGCACTGGGCGGCGTCCTGTTCGTCACTGTCGGACCGGCCGCGCCGTTCCTCGTGGCGGCGCTGGTCAGCGCCGCGGCCGTGCTACTGGTACCCAGCGGAGTTGGCGATCGCTGACGCTTGGCGCGCCAAGACGCGCTGAAGCAGGAACGCTAGCTTCGCCGTTTGGGACCCTAGCCTGAACTCAGGCGTCGAAGCCGGGCTCCTCGTCGATCTCCTCGAGTCGCTCGATCAGCCGCTCGATGCCGCCCTCGTCGGCCAGGACACGCTGGAGCGCACTCGAGCCACCGCCGAAGATCGAGCGCAACACCGGATCGAAGAAGAGCATCGCCTGACTGCCGAGCGCGCGATACGGCCGACTGGCTTCGAGGAACATCATTGCCGGCCCGGTCATGCCGTAGAGCTGGATCTCGCGTGCCGCGTTCTCGACGACATCGTCGAACCCGAACTCCGGTCCGGGACCGCTCATCTGCTACACCGCGCGTTGGTGGTCACGCTTGTTTGGCTCCCTCAAGTCGGCCGCAGGGTCGCTGTCGCTCCTCGTCTCTGTTTCCAGCGTCCGCAGGCCCTTTAGTACCGAGCCGGCATGGTACACCCGGGGTACCCGGTATGCGACGCTGGTTACGACTTCATACGGAATCGTGGTGCGGAGGCGCGCCAATTCGAGGGCCGAGATTTGCTCATCCCCCTGCCGTCCGAGGAGCACGAACTCATCGTCGAGCGTGACGCCCGGCACGTCCGTCACGTCGGCCATCACCGCGTCCATCGCGACCGAGCCGACAAGTGGTACGCGCCGTCCACGTACCAGCGCTTGGGCGTGCTCGGCGGCGTGCCGCGGTAGGCCGTCGCCGTAGCCGAAAGGCAGCGTCGCGATGAGTGACGCGCGCGGTGCGTGCCACAGCGCGCCGTAACTGACCGGCGTGCCGCGGGCGACGCGCTCGATGCGCAACGGCAGGCACCTGAGCGACATCGCCGGCTCGAGCATGCGTCCCGGCGCTGCCGCGTCGGGGGCAAGCGACAGGCCCTCGGGCAGTATGCCGTACAGAGCGAGCCCGACGCGCACTCCCTCGTACGCCGGCGCGTGCCCGGTGAACAGGCCGCCCGTCGCGTCGATGTGGCGCGGCGGAATGGGCACGCCGGCCGCCCGGACCGCCTCTGTCGCGCGCTCGAAGGCGTCGACCTGGACGGCTGTGGCAGGCCCATCATCGGACCGCGCCAGATGGCTCCACAGGCCGCGCAGAATCGCGCCCGGCGCGTCCGCGATCTGGCGGGCTGCGCGGCCGACGGCGTCGGGCCGCAGTCCAGCTCGCGCCAGTCCCGTTTCGACTTCGAGGTGGACGGCCAGCGTGTCGCCGGGCGCCGCCCGCGCCCGCCACTCGGTGAGCGTCTGGGCGAGCAGCGTCTCGTCTGCCGCCACGATCTCGATATCCGCGCGAGCGGCGCGCATGACGAGCTCCGGTGGAACGGCGAAGAGCACCAGGATGGGAATGGTGACGGCGGCCGCGCGCAGCACCTGCGCCTCGTCGAGCCCAGCGACACACAGGCGATCGACTCCAGCCGCCGCGAAGGCGTGCGCCGCCGCCACCAGGCCGTGGCCGTACGCATCGGCCTTGACCACGGCGTTGAGTGCCACGGCCGGACCGGCCAGCCCGCGAACGACGCCCACGTTGTGAACCAATGCCGCTTCGTCGATCTCCGCCCAGAGCCGCCGCGGCAGTGGCGGCAGTCCGGCCGCTGCCAGGCGCTCGTCGATCGACGCTGCGGTCATCGGTCGGCCAGACGATGACGCGCCGAAGCTATCTCGTAGGGCAGGTCAGAGGCGAGCAGACCCGCGTTGCCGAGCCTGGCCGCGATGGTCTCGCCGGCGGCGCCGTGCAGGTAGACGCCCAGGCAGGCCGCTTCGAACGGGCCGACACCCTGGGCGAGCAGGCCACCGGTCAACCCGGCCAGCACGTCGCCGCTACCGGCCGTGGCCAACGCCGGGTTGGCGAACGGCGAGATCGCGCAGCGGCCGTCGGGCGCGCACACGACGGTGCGCGCCCCCTTGAGCACGACCACTTGGCCGAAATCGTGAGCAGCCGCCAGGCAACGCCGCTGACGCTCGTCGTCGGCCGGGCCGACGGGCGAGCCGGTCAGCCGCGCGAACTCACCCGGATGGGGCGTGAGCACACACGCACGGGCGACATTCGCCGCCCAGCCGTCGGTGCGCGACAGGAGATTGAGGCCGCTGCCGTCCACGACCATCGGCGCGCCTGATCGGGCCAGCAGGCCGAGCAGCAGGTCGCGGTACCCGTCCGACTCGCGCAGGCCTGGGCCGAAAACCAACGCGGCCGGCGCGCGCGCCTTGATTGCATGGCCGCAGACGGCTGGGTCGACGTCAGCGGCATCGGTGGTCTCCGGCAGCCCGAGCGTCACGACCTCGGGAATGCGGCCCGCGAAGGTCGGCTGTAGCGAACGGGGTACGGCCAGCACGACCAGGCCCGTGCCGGCACGCGCCGCCGCCAGCGCGCACAGCAATCCCGCGCCGGCGTACTCGAGCGACCCGCACACGCATACGAGCGTTCCGAAGGTGCCCTTGTGCCCGTCGCTGGGCCGCGCTGGCAGCAGGTCGGCGCACGTTTGCGCATCGAGCTGGATCACCGCTGGGGGCTCGATCACGAGCTACTCAGCCCGCTCCAGCCGGCGCAACCTTGCCATGCGCTCCAGTATCTGCCGTTCGTGCGCGTCGAGGCGCTCGTCGATGTCCGGCGGGAACACGAACGCGCCACCGGCCATCCGTATGCCGAAGGCGATCGCGACCGCGTATTCGCCCTCGTGGCTGATGGATACCGCGACGCGGCCCATGCCCAGCTGCTCGGCCCGCGCGCGCGCCCGGCCATGGAGGCGGACCGACGGCTGGCCGGTCGGCAGGCGGACGATCTCGATGTCACGCCAGCCGACGCCGCGTACGCCCAGCCCGAGCACCTTGGACACTGCCTCTTTGGCCGCCCAGCGACCGGCGAAGTTGGTCGGCCGATTGCGCACGTAGCGCTGCTCGTCGTCGGTCAGCACCCGCCGCGGAAAGCGATCGCCGAAGCGCTTCAGCGCGGCGGCGATGCGCTCGACCTTGATGATGTCGATGCCGAGCTCGGTCGTGCCGTCGGGCACCGCGGGGAGCGCCATAGGCGCCTGAGGCTACTCGACCGTCACCGACTTGGCGAGGTTGCGCGGCTGATCGATGTCCGTACCGCGGACGACGCCCATGTGGTAGGCGAACAGCTGGAGCGGGATCGCGGCCAGGATTGGGCTGAGCTCCTCGATCGTCTCGGGCACCCACAGGATGTCGTCCGCGAAATCGAGCATGGCGTCGTCGCCTTCGGTCGCCACCGCGATGACGCGCGCGTCTCGGGCGCGGCTCTCCATGACGTTGCTGATGACCTTCTCCTGGACGGATGATCGGGTCGCGATAGCTACGAGGGGGACTTCGACGTCGAGTAGCGCGATCGGTCCGTGCTTGAGTTCGCCGGCGGCATAGCCCTCGGCGTGGACGTAGCTCACTTCCTTGAGCTTCAGCGCGCCCTCCATCGCGACCGGATAGCCGATCCCACGGCCGACGAACATGAAGCCACGCGAGTTGACATAGCGGCGGGCGAGCTCCTTTGCCGGTTCGGCCAGGAGCAGCGCGCGTTCCGCCTTCCCGGGGAGCGCGCGCAACTCGGCGATCAGCTGGCGTTCGCGCTCACGCGGCAGGCGGCCGCGCTGCTTGGCCATCGCCGCGGCCAGCAAGATCAGGGTGGTCACCTGGGTTGCGAACGTCTTCGTCGCGAGGACGCAGATCTCCGGGCCGGCCTGCAGGAAGAGCACGGCGTCCGCCTCGCGCGTGATGGCCGAGCCGACCGTATTGGTGATGGCGATGATCGGGCAGCCCTGCGCTCGTGCGTAGCGCGTCGGGGCAATCGTGTCGGCCGTCTCGCCGGACTGGGTGACAGCGACAACGAGTGTGCGCTCGTCGAGCGGCGGCGGGTTGTAACGAAACTCCGAGCCGATGTTCCAGCGCGCCGGGATGTGCAGCCAGTCCTGGAATACATAGGCACCCACGGCGCTGGCGTAGTTGGCCGTGCCGCAAGCGACGAACTCAACACGCTCGATGTTCTTGAGCCGCTCGGCGATCGGCTGGAGCTCGTCCAGCTCGATCGTGTCGTCGTGGACGCGGCCGGTGATCGCCGCCAGCAGCGCCTCAGGCTGCTCATGCATCTCCTTGAGCATGAAATGCGCGTAGCCGCCCTTCTCGGCCGCCTCGATCGACCAATCGATGTCGGACACGATTCGTTCGCGCGGGCTGCCATCAACGCCAGTGATCGTCACGCCGGCGGCGGTGATGTCGGCAACGTCGCCTTCCTCGAGGAACATCACCCGGCTCGTATGGGCGAGCACCGCGGCGACGTCGGAGGCGAGGAAGTTCTCGCCCACGCCGATACCTACGATGAGGGGCACGTTCATCCGCGCGCCGACCAATCGGTTCGGCTCGCGCGCGTGCATGACCGCCACCGCGTAGGCGCCATGCGCCTGGCGCAGGGCGATCCGTGTCGCCTCCGCGATGTCGCCGTCGTAGGCCTCTTCGACGAGGTGTGCCAGGGCCTCGGTATCGGTGTCCGACGAGAGCGTGTGGCCGCGCTCGCGCAGACCGTCGCGCAGCTGCTTGAAGTTCTCGATGATGCCGTTGTGGATGACGGTTATCTGGCCGGTGCAGTCGGCATGCGGGTGCGCATTCATATCGTTCGGCCGGCCGTGCGTCGCCCAGCGCGTGTGGGCCAGGCCGACGGCGGCCGACGGCGTGGCATCAAGGAGTGCCGTGCGCAGGTTGACCAGTTTGCCGGCGCGCTTCTCAACGAACATGTCGCCGCTGGCCGTCACGAGGGCGATGCCGGCCGAGTCGTAACCGCGATATTCGAGGCGCGCGAGGCCCTCGAGCAGGATGGGCGCCGCTTCGCGCGGACCGATATAGCCGACGATTCCACACATGCAGCCTGGTTCCCTTCCGCGCTATTAGGGAGCCTGTGAGCGGGCTAGTTTAGCCGCTCTCCAGCCAACCACGCGAGCTCGGCCGCGATCCGCGCCACGTCCGCCTCGTTTTCGCCTTCGACCATCACCCGCAGCGCCGGTTCGGTACCGGACGGTCGCACCAACACCCGTCCGCTCCCGTCGAGCGCCTGCCGCGCGTCAGCCACGGCCTGCGCAAAGGTCGGATCTGCCTCCCACTGCTCCTTGTGACGCGCGGGGATGGTGTGTTGCTGCTGCGGCAGCAGGCTGATCTGCGCGGCGAGCTCGGACAGGCACCGTCCACTGCGCGCAACGATGCCCAGTATTTCGAGCGCTGTGACGATGCCGTCGCCGGCGTTGGCGTGCTCGCGGATGATGATGTGACCGCTCTTCTCGCCGCCCAGCCCGGCGTCCATGACCTGCATCCCGTCGAGGATGTACTTGTCGCCGACTGGAGTGCGCACCAGCCGTCCGCCGGCCGCCTCGATCGCGCGCTCCAATCCGCCGTTGGACAGGACGCTGGCCACGCAGATGCCGCCCGGCAGTGCCCCGCGCCCTAGCCGGTCGAGGGCGATGATGCCGATCAGTTGATCCCCGTCGACGACGGCGCCGCGCTCGTCGACGGCCACGCATCGGTCGGCATCGCCGTCGAGCGCGAAGCCGATGTCGGCACCGGCCCGCGCGACCAACCGGGCCAGCGCGGCGGGCGCCGTCGCGCCGCAGTCAAGGTTGATGTTCTCGCCGTCCGGCTCGGCGAAGTGAGCGGCCACCCGAGCGCCGCTCGCCGCCACGATCCGCGGCGCAACCACGCTGCCCGAACCGTTGGCGCAGTCGAGGACGACGTCCATGTCGTTGGGACAGCGGCGCGCCAGCTCCTCGCGATGGGCGACATAGGCGTCGAGATGATGGCGGCCGTCGTGTTCGCGGCCCAGGCCGGCGTTATCGGGCCCGGCCAGCTCGTCCGCCCGCAACAGCAGCCGCTCGAGCTCGTCCTCGATCTCATCATCGAGCTTTAGGCCGTCACGGTCGACCACCTTGAGACCGTTGTCGCGCGCCGGATTGTGCGATGCGGAGACCATGATCCCGGCATCGAAACCCGCCGCAGGTGTGATGTGGGCGAGGGCGGGCGTGGGGCACACGCCCAGGCGGTGAACGTTGGAACCCATGGACATGGCCCCTGCGGCGACCGCGGCGACCAGCATGTCGCTCGAGCGACGTGTGTCCTGGCCGATGATCAGGCGGCCGCCCGGCTGGAGCAGGTACGAGCCGGTCGCGCGGCCCAGGTCGAAAGCCAGCTTGGGGGTCAGGTCGACGTTGGCCACACCACGAATGCCGTCCGTGCCGAACAGGCGCGTCATGAGTTGCGGTGCATGACTAGAGCGTGGCCGACGGCACGGGCGACGGCGAAGGAGTGGCCAGTGACGTCACGTTGACTGAGATCTGAAGCGGGTCGATCGATACCAGTGCCAGCCCGTCAGGTGGCGTGAGCCTGACGTCGACGAGGTGGCTGCCCACCGTCAGGCCGGTCAGGTCGGCCGTTGCCGACAGTGCGGCGGGGTCGACCTGATCGAGCAGCCGGACGGGGCCGGCCAGCGTGATGTCGGCTGATCCAGCCGTCGTCGAATACGACAGGCCGGAGCTCTGGCCGGTCAGGCGCACCGCTACCTGGAACGTCTGGGCGCCCGTCTGCTCGGCGATGCTGATGACGACCTGGACCTGGTCGCTGCCTGCGACGCTCACGCCGCCGGGCAGTGAATAGCCAACCATCGCCTCGAGGTCGCTGGTTCGGCCGGACACGTCGATCGGTTCGGTCAATGCGGTCTCGAGCTGCGTCACGGTCGCCTCTTCGCCGCTGACAGTGATCGCCGGAGGGTCGACGGTCACCGACGTGATGTGGTAACCCGCCGCAGGTTGGCCGGTGATCTGTGGCACGACGGGCAACGTGCGGTTCGCCAGCTGTTTAGCAACCGCCACGCGCACCCGCGCCAGAGTCGGGTCGAGTTCGACGTTGGGCACCTGGTTGCCGTTGCTATCGACCGGGGTGAGGTCGACATCGCGATCGACGTTTAGCGCCGAGGCGTCGATGGTCACGCGAGCGACGACCGAGGCAACCGAATCCACGCGCGAGCTGGCGCCGCGCACCGTGACCGCCGACGGATCCGTCTGGGGCGGCCCAACCGTGATGCCCTGCGGCACTGTGCCCAGATCGACGGTAACCGGAAACTGGCGCGTCGCGACCGAGTCGAGCCGCACCTCAACCTCGCTGGGCTGGTAGTCGACCACCTGGACGCGCCGGTCGAGAGCTATGACGGTCACCGGCACGGTCTGCGGTGCGCCACCCGCCGTGGCCGTGGCTCGCGACAGATCGACCGTCGCCGTGAAAGAGTCGGGCGAAAGCACGCCGACATCGAGCGGCGCCCGGTAGCGCACCATCCTCACCGGCGGCAGATCGGTCAGCAGCGTGGCTCCGCTGGGCGGCCGGATGGCATCGATGGGCAGTGTGCCGGTCCAGGTACGCACGTTCTGGCCGAGCACCAGGCCCACGTACAGCACTGTCGCGAGCAGTACCGCTCCCAGTTTGAGCGGCCAGTTGCGCAACAGAAAGTCGGCGACGCGCCTCACTCGACTCGGCCGCTGGTCGGCGCCGGCGCCGTTGTTCGCGCGGCATTGCCGGCGTCACCGCGCGGCCGGCGGCGCGAACGCCGGCCGATTGGCAGCGTTCGCCGCAGCGCATTAGCGCGCGCCGGCAGGCGCGCCGCATTCAGCTGGTTGTGCTCGAGCAGGGCCAGCAGGCCGCGCCGCAGCCGCTCCTCATCGAGGTTGCGCGCGATATGGCCGCGTTCGACCAGGCTGATCGCGCCGGTCTCCTCGCTCACGACCACGGCCACCGCGTCGGTCTGCTCGCTGATGCCCAGCGCCGCCCGGTGGCGGGTGCCGAAGCGCTCGCGATAGCTGTTCGTTTCGGACAGCGGCAGGACCACGCCCGCCGACAGGATTCGTTCGTGGCGAACGACCACCGCGCCATCGTGCAGCGGGGCGTGGGGAGTGAAGATCGTGCCCAGCAGGTCGGGCGACAGCTCGGCGTCGAGCATGACCCCCGCCTCGGCCATGTCCTGCAGACCCGTCTCGCGCTCGATGACGATCAACGCGCCGATGCGCTCGTTGCTGAGCGTGGCGGCGGACTGGGCGATGACGCGTGCCACACGCTCGTCGCTGCGCCGCGTGCCGGGCGCCAGCAACCAGCCGAGCGAGCCGACGCGGCCGATGCGCTCGAGCGCACGGCGCAACTCAGGCTGGAAGACGACCACCAGGGCGAGCAGGCCGAGCACCGCGCCCGCCTGCAGGATCTGCGACAGCAGCTGCAGGCCCAGCGTCTGCGCGGCGACGTAAATCGCGTACAGCACCGTTACGCCGATGACCAGGCGGACTGCTCGGGTGCCCCTGATGAGGCTGAACAGGCCGTAGATCAGCAACGCGGTAATCGCGATGTCGAGTAGCGCTACCGGCTGGACCTGTAAGCCCCTGACCAGTTCGAGCAGCTGGTCCATTGGCCGGATTGTAGCCGCGCGGGCCGGCGGCACATGAACGGGTCAGCCGCGGCGGCCACACTGTGGCCGCCGCTTGTCAGGGGGAGCGCCGGCAATCGCTCCGTCGTCGGGGGCATGGGGCGGCCCGGAGCCGTCCGTCCCGGCTACGCCGCGCGTTGCGGCAGTGGCACCTTGTGTTCGGCGGCGAGTTGCGCCACGGCCAAGCTCATCTCAGAGTCCGGCTGCGGCTCGGTCGTCAGGAGCAGATCCAGCAAGCGCACGCACTCTGCGCCCAGACCGCGCCAGCCGCGCCGGAAGTAGATGCGCGCCAGTTCAAGATGAACGCGCGGCGCCCCCGAGGCGACCGAAAGCGCCTGCAGGCAGGCATCCATGGCAGCCTCGAGGTGCTCCGCCGCGACATGCGCGCGGCTCTCACCGAGCCAGGCATCGACGGCCGCCGCGGCGTCGTCGCTGCGCAAGGCTCGCTCACCGGCGGCGTGCAACGCTTCGGCACCGCTGAGTGCCGCCTCCTCGGCCGTCGGCGGGGCGAGTGGCCGGGCCGCAACACGCAGGCGGTTGAGTCGTTCAGTCACCTCAGCCGCCTGAGACCGTCGGCCGAGTGAGAGAAGCGCTGCCGCGCGGCCACTCAGCGCGTCCAGATCGGCCGGCTCGTTCTTGAGCGCCCGGTCATACGCCGCCAGGGCATTCTTGGCGCGGCCAAGTCGCAGCAGCATGTCGCCGACGGCGACATGGGGACGAGCACGATCACGGGCAAGTTGCGCAGCGGCTTCGTACTGCCCGAGGGCGTCCCTTACCTTGCCTTCGGCGGCCAGCTGGTGGCCGCGGCGGAGGAAATCGGTGTATCGCTGAAAGACGTCGTCGCCCGGAGGTCTCACCGGCGCGAGCGGGACCGCAATGTTCACGTCACCAGTGTCGGACGCGAATGTGCCCGCGCGCTACTCGGCGAACCGGCCAATCACTGGCCGACATCGGTAATGGTCGCGCGCTTCAGCGCGCGACTGTCTGGGTCAGCGCTTGGTGTACTGAGGCGCCTTGCGGGCTCGCTTCAGGCCGTACTTCTTGCGTTCCTTCATGCGCGGGTCGCGCGACAAGAACCCAGCCTGGCGCAGCGGCGCGCGGGCGCCTTCGGGGTCGGAGCTCAAGAGTGCGCGGGCGATGCCGTGGCGGATGGCGCCGGCCTGCCCATGATGTCCGCCGCCTTCGACCTTGATCATCGCGTTGTAGCGGCCCTCCGTGCCGGTGACCCGGAAGGGCATGGTGATCTCGGCCAGGTCGACCGCGTTGCCGAAGTGCTCCTCGAGCGAACGACCGTTGACGACGATCTCGCCCTCGCCGGCCAGCAGCCGCACGCGGGCGATGCTCGTCTTGCGCCGCCCGGTGCCGTAGAAGAATGCGTTCGCGTTGGCCATTTAGCGGGTAGATCCTCCCATCGGCAGCGGCTCGGGCTGCTGCGCCTCGTGCGGGTGATCACCGCCCGCGTAGATCTTCAACTTGCGCAGCTGCTGAACACCCAACCGGTTGCGCGGCAGCATGCCTTTCACCGCGCGCCGGATGACCTCTTCCGGCCGGCGCGCGAGCAGCTCACCGAGCGTCTCCTGGCGCAGCCCGCCGGGATAGCCGCTGTGACGCGAATAGACCTTGTGCTCGAGCTTGCCGCGGGAAACGTCGATGTGCGCGGCGTTGAGCACGATCACGTGATCGCCGGTGTCGATGTGCGTGGCGTAGCCGGGCTTGTGCTTGCCCTCCAGAACGACCGCGATGCGCGAGGCGAGCAGGCCCAGGCGCTGGCCGGTGGCATCAACCACGAACCAGTGGCGCTCGATATCTGCAGCTCGCGGGCTGTAGGTCCTGCTCATCGTTCTCGTTCTACCTGTTGTGCGTTTTCCGTATTGTCGTTCACCGCCGGCGGGGCGGTCCCATCGGCACTCGCCAGAGCACCAAACCGTGTGGCGGCGCCGTCTCGCCGCTGAACGCCGGCACCTTTGCTGCCAGCGCCGCCGCGACATCCGCCGCGCTTGCCGTTCCGCGCCCGACGCGCATGAGCGCGGCCGCGATCCGGCGAACCATCTGCCGCAGGAAGGCGTCCCCGATCACCTCGATGGTGATCAGATCACCCTTGCTGCGGACCCGTACCCGGTGAAGGGTGCGGATCGGTTGTAGATCCTGCCCACCGAAGGCAGCGAAGTCGTGGCGACCCACGAAGACCGCTGCCGCGGCGGCCATCGCTGGCACGTCGAGCCGCTCGCGCACGCCGAGTGCGTAACGCTCGCGCAACGGGCTGCGTGGCCCGTTCCAGATCACGTACCGATATTCGCGGTACCTGGCCCGGTGGCGTGGACTGAAACCGGCTTCGACCCTGTGCAACCCGCTCAGGCCGATGTCGGCCGGTAGCGAGGCTGTCAGCGCCGCCTCGAGCTCGGCTCGCTTGAGCCGCCCCTCGTAGTCGAAGGCGATCACCTGCTCGCGGGCGTGAACGCCCGCGTCAGTGCGACCGGCGCCCGCGACGCGCACCCGGCCGCTGGCCGAGAGACGCGCGAGGGCATTTTCGAGTTCACCCTGGACGGTGCGCTGGCCAGGTTGAACCTGGAAGCCGGCGAAACCGGTGCCGTCGTATTCGACCCGCGCGCGGTACCGAACGGGGCCGCCCTCTCGGGCGATCTTGACTGTGTCGCCCAGTTGGGCGATCTCTTCCTTCAGACCAGCTCGAGCTGGACCATGGGCGCTGCATCACCGGCGCGCGGACCCAGTTTCACGATGCGCGTGAAGCCCGACGTCCGGTTGCCGTACTTGGGCGCTATCTCATTGATCAACTTGTCGATGACGAGCGGCTCGTCGGGCAGTTCGGCGATGATTCTCCGTCGCGCGGCGAGCGTCGGGTCCTTGGCCAGCGTGATGACACGCTCGACCTGGCCGCGGACTTCCTTGGCGCGCGCCTCCGTCGTCTTGATCTGCTCGTAGCGCAACACGGCGACGATCAGGTTGCGGTACAAGCCGCGACGCGGCGCGGTCTTGCGCCCGAGCTTGCGGCCGCCGATACGATGGGCCACGCGTCAGCCTTCCTCTTCGTCGTCCAGCGGCAGGCCGTCGAGTGCGTCGTCTGCTCCGAAATCGGCGCCCTCACCGGCCTCCTCGGGCGGGAGGAAACCTCGCATGCGCAGGCGCTCCTTCATTTCGTCGAGCGACTTCTTGCCGAAGTTGCGCATGCGCAGCAGGTCTTCGTCCTGCAACTGCAGCAGCTGCCCGACCTTGACGATGTTGTTGCGCTTGAGCGAGTTGTAGGCGCGCATCGGCAGGTCCAGTTCCTCGATGGGCATGTCGAGCATGTTCGGCGGCAGGGCCGTCGTGCTCGCCGGGCCGTGCTCGCCGGCGACCAGTGCCTTGCCGGCCGTGGTGAACAGGTTGAACTGAGCGACCAGCACTTCTGCCGCGTGGCTGAGCGCCTCCTCGGGCGTGATCGTCCCGTCCGTCTCGATCTCGATCACCAGCTTGTCGAAGTTGGTCATCTGTCCGACACGGGTGTTCTCGACCGTGTAGTTGACCTTGCGTACGGGCGAGAAGATCGCGTCGACCGGAATGACGCCGATGGGCAGCTGTTCGGACCGTTCGGCGGCCAGGTAGCCGACTCCGCGCTCGACGGTCATGTCGATCTCGACCGGCACGTCGTCCGAGTCGAGTGTCAGCAGGTGCTGGTCGGCGTTGACGATCTCGATATCCGCGTTGGGCTCGATGTCATGAGCGGTCACTGCGCCCGCGCCCGACTTCATCAGCCGCAGCTGAACCGGGTGTGGGGCGTAACTCTTGAGCCGCAGCTTCTTGACATTGAGCACGATCTGCGTGACGTCTTCCTTGACGCCCGGGATTGTGCTGAACTCGTGGTACACATCGCGGATCTGGATCGACGTTACGGCCGCGCCCTCGAGCGACGACAGCAGAACGCGCCGGAGCGCGTTGCCGATAGTCACGCCGTAACCGGCCGGCAGTGGACTCGCTTCGTACTTGGCGTACGACTCCTGCGGTTCGCCTACCGGCTCGATCTGCGGACTTTCAATCTCAATCATCTGTTGTTACCTCGAGTAGTACTCGACGACGAGCTGCTCGTTGAGCTCGACCGGCATCTGGTCGCGCCGTGGCAGCGCGGTCACGCTGCCGGTGAGCTGGTCAACGTCGACGCTCAGCCAGTCGGGGCGCGGTGCACCACGCATGCCATCGAGCGCGTTCTTGAAGTAGTTCGACTTACGGCTCGTCTCGCGCACCTCGAGCTTGTCACCTTCGGCCACCCGGAACGAGGGGATGTTGGTGGGCACTCCGTTGACCGCGAAATGGCCGTGCGTCACGAGCTGGCGCGCCTGCGCTCTGCTGGCCGCGAAACCCATCCGGAAGACGACGTTGTCCAGACGCGTCTCGAGCAGACGGAGCAGGTTCTCGCCGGTCACCCCGGGGCGATGTTCGGCCGTTTCGAAATAGCGCTTGAACTGCCGCTCGTGGACCGAGTAGATGCGGCGCATCTTCTGCTTTTCACGCAGCTGCACGCCGAACTCGGACATCTTGCGCCGGCGCACGCCGTGCTGGCCGGGCGGGTTCGGCCGACGCTCGAACGGGCACTTCTTGGAGTAGCACTTTGCGCCCTTCAGGAAGAGCTTCATGCCCTCGCGCCGGCACAGACGGGAAACAGGACCGCGGTAGCGTGACATCTAGTGGCCGCCTCTCAGACGCGTCGACGCTTGGGCGGACGACAGCCATTGTGCGGGATGGGCGTCACGTCGGTGATCGCCGTCACCTCGAGGCCGGCCGCCTGGAGCGAACGGATGGCCTGCTCGCGGCCTGCGCCTGGGCCCTTCACGAAAACCTCGACCTGGCGCATGCCATGCTCCATCGCCTTGCGCGCGGCGCCATCGGCCGACTGAGCGGCGGCATATGGCGTGCTCTTGCGCGAGCCCTTGAAGCCGGCCGTGCCGGCGCTGCCCCAGGCGACTGTCGAGCCGGCCAGGTCGGTGATGGTGATGATCGTGTTGTTGAAGCTGGCCTGGATGTGCGCGTGCCCGACCGGCACATTCTTGCGCTCCCGGCGCCGCGTCTTGGTCGCGCGCTTGCGTTCCGCCATGTGCTATCGATATCCCTCTACTTCTTGCGCCGGACGCCGACGGTGCGGCGCGGGCCGCGGCGCTGGCGGGCGTTGGTCTTGGTGCGCTGGCCACGCGCCGGCAGATTGCGCCGGTGACGGGTACCGCGGTACGAGCCGATCTCCTGCAGGCGCTTGATGTTCAGCGCCACTTCGCGCCGCAGGTCACCCTCGACCTTGTAGCGGCGGTCGATGATCTCGCGCAGTCGGTTGACCTGGTCCTCGGTCAGATCGCGCACCCGGGTGTCCGGGTTGACGTTCGCCTGGGCCAGGATTTTCTGGCTGGTGGGCAGGCCGATGCCGAAGATGTACGTCAGCGCGATCTCGACGCGCTTCTCGCGCGGGATGTCGATGCCGGAGATGCGGGCCATCTACTAGCCCTGCCGCTGCTTGTGCTTGGGATTGCTGCAGATGACCATCACGACGCCGTGGCGGCGGATGACCTTGCAGCGTTCGCAGCGTGCCTTGACCGATGCCGAGACCTTCACGATTCTCCTACTTCAATCGATAGGTGATCCGGCCGCGTGAGAGGTCGTAGGGCGACAACTCGACGCGAACCCGATCGCCGGGCAGGATCCGGATGAAGTTCATCCGCAGCTTGCCGCTGATGTGCGCCAGGACGCGGTGCTTGTTCTCCAACTCAATGGCGAACATCGCGTTGGGCAGCGGCTCGATGACCGTTCCCTCAACTTCGATTGCGTCCTTCTTGGCCACAGGCGGCGGCAGGCTCCCTCGTGTTCAATAAAGTGTGGATGAGGCGATCAGCGAGGCGGCTTGGGACCGACGACTGAGCGCGAAGAGTCGCCGGGACAGGCCCGGCGCACGAAAGCGGAGTGTACCAGAGATCGCGTCACTCGATCAACGCGACCCCTATGCATGTGCCCTCCGTCCCGCGGCCCGCTGTTCAGCGGGTATCGGTCGCCCCGCTCCTTCGTTGCTGGTCAGGATCCGCGGCCCTTCGGCGGTGATGGCGATGCTGTTCTCCCAGTGTGCCGACAACGAGCCGTCGGCGGTGTAGACCGTCCAGCCGTCCGCCTTGATGCGCACGTCATCGGCGCCGAGCGTGAACATCGGCTCAATGGCCAGGCATAGCCCGGGCTCGAGCCGTCGGCCGCGGCTGCCGGTCCGATAGTTGGTGACCTGCGGCTCCTCGTGCATTTCGGTCCCGATACCGTGGCCGACGAACGCGCGCACGACACCGTAGCCGGCAGCCGTGGCAACGTCCTCGATCGCGCCGCTGATGTCGGCCAGGTAATTGCCCGGCACCGCCGCGGCGATACCGGCGAGCGTGGCGCGCTCAGTCGCGGCCACCAGCGCGCGCGCCGCCTCCGGTACTTCGCCCACGATGAATGTTCGTGCGGCATCGCCGTGCCAGCCGTCGACGATGGCGCCCGCGTCGATGGATACCAGCTGTCCCTCGCGGATGCGGCGCGCGCTGGGCACGCCATGCACGACCTCCTCGTCGAGCGAGATACACAGCGAATGGCGATAGGGCGCGCGCCGCCCCGGCACGCCGATGAACGACGGGATGCCGCCGGCGCCGCGAATCATCTCCTCGGCGATCTCATCGAGCTGCGCCGTGGTGACGCCCGGCCGAACCTCGGCCGCCATGCGCTCGAGCACGTCCGCCACCAGTCGGCCAGCGACGGCCATCTTCTCGATCTGGGCGGAACTCTTGAGCGTGACATGCCGCTCGGCGAGCGGGTCGGTCATCGCCTGGTAAGCGGCGTCATTGCGCCGGCGCAGCGACCGCGTGCAGCAGTTCGTCGGTGACTTCGACCACCGGGCGGTCGCCGTTGATGGTGCTCAGCACGTCGTGCTCACAGTAGTAGTCAACCACCTCGAACATGGGTGGCAACTGCTGTTCGAGCCGCGCCCGAATGGTCTCCGGCTTGTCGTCGTCGCGCTGAACCAGCTTCGCGCCATCGACGTCACAGACGCCCTTGACGCGCGGCGGTCGAGCCACGTCCTGGTAGACGTGCTTGGGCGAGACCGAGCAGATCCAGCGGCCGGCCAGCCGCCGGATGAGTTCCTCGCGATCGACGTCGATGTACAGCGCGGCAGCTACGCGGCCGCCCAGTCGTGCGAGCATGGCGTCGAGCTCTTCCGCCTGCCGCCGCGTGCGCGGGAAGCCGTCGAGAATGGCGCCTTCGCGTGCATCCGCCTGACTTAGCCGGTCGGCGATGAGCTGGATGGTCAGGTCATCCGGCACCAGCGCGCCGCGCTCGAGGTAGTCCTTGACCTTCTTACCCAGCGGCGTGACGCGCTTGATGTTGTCGCGGAAGAGGTCGCCCGAGGCCACGTGCGGCAGACCAAGGCGCTCCGCCAGGAGCGCCGCCTGCGTGCCCTTGCCAGCGCCCGGCGCCCCGACCATGACGTAGACCCTCAACGAATGAAGCCCTCGTAGTTGCGCATCATGAGTTGCGCCTCGATCTGCTTCATGGTCTCGACCACCACCGACACCACGATCAGCAGGGCCGTACCGCCGAGGGCGAAGCCACCGACGACGCCGCCCTTGAACAGCGATGAGACGGCGATCGGCGCCACTGCGACGATGGCCAGGAAAATGGCCCCCGCAAGGCTCAGCCGGAACACCACCTTGGCCAGGTAATCGCGCGTTGGAGCACCGGGCCGGATGCCCGGAATGAAGCCGCCGTTCTTGCGTAATTGGTCGGCGGTTTCGTCGGGCTTGAAGGTGAATGCGGTGTAGAAGTAGGTGAAGCCCATGGTCAGCAGGAAGTAGCCAACCATGTATGGGATGCCCTGCGGATTGAGGAAGCCGACGATGGCGTCGGCGATCTGGTTAATGATCGTCGCTGTCGCTGGGTCGGCGCCGGTCGGGGTCGCGAAGTAGGACGCGATCTGGGTCGGGAAGAGCAGGATGCTGACCGCGAAGATGATCGGAATGACGCCCGCCTGGTTGACACGCAGCGGCAGGAACGTCGCGCCGCCCTGATACATGCGCCGACCTCGCACGCGCGAAGCGTACTGAATCGGAATCCGGCGCTGGCCCTCCTGGATGTAGACGATGACGCCCACGACGACGAGGGCCAGGATCACGAAGGCGATGCCGGCGGGAATGTCGGGCGCCTGCATGAACGAGGCCAGGCCCTGCGGAATGCGCGCCACGATGCCGGCGAAGATCAGGAAGCTGATGCCGTTGCCGATGCCGCGCTCGGTGATCAGTTCGCCGATCCACATCGCGAGCACGGTGCCGGCGGCCAACGTGATCATCTGGCTGATCGTCGAGACGCTCAGGATGTCGAACTCGTTGACCGCGCCACTGTTGGCGAGGATGGCGAGGTAGCCGTAGGCCTGGAGGAGCGCCAGCGGGACGGTCAGGTAGCGGGTGTACTGATTGATCTTTGTCCGGCCGTACTCGCCCTCGCGCGACAGCGCCGTCAGGCGCGGCACGACGCCGGTCATCAGCTGCATGATGATCGAGGCGTTGATGTACGGGTTGACGCCCATAGCCACGATCGAGAACGAGCGCAGGCCACCACCCGAGAAGAGGTCGAGCAGCTGCAGGAAGGTCTGCTGATTGATGAGGTTCGTCAGCACGCTCTGGTTGATGTCGGGCACCGGCACGACGGCCAGCAGGCGGTACACCACCAGCATGGCCAGCACGAACAGGATGCGCCGCCGAATATCGGGCGCGCGGAAGGCGTTTACGAGCGCATCGAACACGGTGGTTAGCGGCCCCTCTCGCTGTCTGACCTAGCCGATACCGACACTATGCCGGTTCTTTGGACTTTGGCGGGCGCTTTCGGGCAGGCTTGGCCGGCGCCGGCTCGTCGGCCGGTTGGGCCACGTCTTCGGCCGGAGCTGGAGCCTCAGCCGGCGCGACAGCTTCGGCCGGCTCGGCGTCAGCGGCCGGTCGCGCGTCTGGCTCGGCCGGTTCGCTGGGCCGTGCGGACGCCAGGACCTGGACGAAGCCACCCGCTTCTTCGATCTTTCGCCGGGCCGACGCGCTGAACGCTTCCGCCGCCACGAACAGCTTCAGGCTTACCTCGCCACTGCCGAGCACCTTGAGCGGCTTGCCGTCGCCGCGAATCAGCCCGGCCGCTGCGAGCACGTCAGCGTTCACCGTCGGGACGGCTGGCTCAGCGGCCTTCTTGGCACCGCCCTTGGCCGGCGTTTCGACACCGAACCGGCCGGTCGTTGCATAGTCGGCGATCTGGCCGACGTTGACCACGGCGTATTCGACCTTGAACCGGTTCTTGAAGCCGCGCAGCTTCGGCACGCGAATGTGGATCGGCGTTTGGCCGCCCTCGAACCAGGCCGGGATGCTGGCGCCGGCGCGCGCCTTCTGGCCCTTGGTGCCGCGGCCCGCGGTCTTGCCCTGGCCGGCGGCTATGCCACGACCGACGCGCGTGCGCGGGCGGCGCGCGCCGGCGGCGGGGCGAAGTTCATGCAGTTTCACGACTTCTTCTTCTCCTGCCCAGACTCGGTCGCCTCGCCGACCTCTTCGGTGCGGACGAGGAATCTGACGGCGCGCGCCATGCCGCGCACCTGCGGATTGTCGACCACGTCGACCGTTTCGCCGATGCGATGCAGGCCTAACGCCTTGACGGTAGCGCGCGTCTCGCGTGTGTGGCCGATCGGGCTCTTGACCAGCGTGACGCGCAGCTTACCGGGCACTGGTCGGTGCCTCCTGTGGTGCCTTGGCTTCGGCCGGCTTGGCAGCGCCGCGGATCGGCTTGCCGCGACTCTCGGCGATCTCCTCGGCGCTGCGTAAGCTGCGCAGTGCCTCGAGCGTGGCGCGTACGACGTTGACCGGGTTGGTCGAGCCGAGCGACTTGCTCAGGATGTCACGGATGCCCGCCGCCCCGACCACGGCGCGCACCGAGCCGCCGGCGATTACGCCGGTCCCCTGCGAGGCGGGCTTGAGCAGCACGCGGCTGGCACCGTAATCCTGGATGACCTGGTGTGGGATCGTCGTGCCCACCAGCGGCACCTTGATCAGGTGCTTCTTGGCGTCCTCGACTCCCTTGCGGATGGCCTCGGGCACCTCGCCCGCCTTGCCCAGCCCGGCGCCAACGTGGCCGGCGCCGTCGCCGACAACGACGATCGCGCTGAACGAGAAGCGACGGCCGCCCTTGACCACCTTGGCCACGCGGTTGATCTGTACGACGCGCTCCTCGAGCGTCAGGCGGCTGGCATCGATTCTGGGCAAAGCGTTTCTCCTCTAGAAGTCCAGACCGGCTTCGCGCGCCGCGTCGGCCAGCGCGCGCACGCGGCCGTGATAGCGGAAGCCGGCACGGTCGAAGACAACCTTGTCGACGCCCGCCTTGCGGGCGCGTTCGGCGAGCAACCGGCCGACCACTTTGGCCTGCTCGGACTTGGTCGCACGAGACTTGCGCAGGCCCTCCTCGAGCGAGGAGGCGCTGGCCAGCGTATGGCCGGCCGAATCATCGATGACCTGGGCGTAGATCTGCTTGACGCTGCGGAAGACCGCCAGGCGCGGCCGCTCGGGCGTACCCGCAAGCGTGAGCCGCAACCGGGTGTGGCGTTTGGCGCGAGCCGCGCCGCGCGATGGTGCGGTGCTCACTTCTTGCCTCCGATCTTGCCCGCCTTGCCGGCCTTCCGGCGAACCTGTTCGCCCGCGTAGCGGACGCCTTTGCCCTTATACGGCTCCGGCTTACGTGTACTGCGGATGCGTGCCGCGATGTGACCGACGAGTTCCTTGTCGATACCCAGTACGGCCAGGCGCACGGGCGTCTCGACCTCGAAACTGATGCCGGCGGGCGGGTCGATCTCGATCGGGTGGCTGTAGCCCAGGCTGAGCTGCAGCTTTTCGCCGACCAGCTGCGCGCGGTATCCGACGCCGGTGATCTCGAGGCCCTTGCGATAGCCCGTGGTCACGCCGATGACCATGTTGGCCAGCAACGTCCGCGTGAGCCCGTGCAGCTCACGCGCGGTCTTGTCTTCCGTAGCGCGCTCGACGCGCAACTCGCCATCCTCCTTGACGATATTGAGGATCGGCGAAACGTCGCGCTCGAGCTTGCCCTTGGGGCCGGTTACGGTCACGTGGCGGCCGTCGACGGCGACGTCCACCTCGGACGGGATGGGAATGGCGAGGTTGCCGATACGCGACATGACGACCTACCAGACGTAGGCGAGGACTTCCCCGCCGAGTTGGGACTGCCGCGCCCGGGCACCGGTCATGATGCCCTGGCTCGTGCTGACGATGACCAGGCCCAGACCGCCGAGCACGCGCGGGATTTCAGTCTTGGGCGCATACACGCGCAGTCCGGGCTTGCTGACGCGCTTCAATCCGCTGATCACCGGCACCTTGCCGACGTACTTCAGCTTGAGGTGCAGCACCGCTCGTGGACCTTCATGGGTCTGCTCGATTTCCTCGATGAAACCCTCGTCACGCAGGATCTGGGCGATCGCCAGCTTGGTGCGCGAGGATGGCACAACGATCTCCGCATGGCGCGCGCGCGAGCCGTTGCGCAGGCGCGTGAGCATGTCGGCGATCGGATCGGAAACGTTCATCGGCTCACCAGCTCGACTTGGTCACGCCAGGCACCTCGCCCAGCAACGCCCGCTCGCGGAAACAGATACGGCACAGGCCGAAGCGGCGCAGATAGCCGCGCGGCCGCCCGCACACGAAGCAGCGGTTGTAGCCCTGGACGGGGAAGCGCGGCTTGCGCTTCTGCTTGGCAATGAGTGATTTCTTGGCCATCCCTACTCCTGTCTCATCACGCCTACGAGGCGAACGGCATGCCCAGCAGCTGGAGCAGCCGCTTGGACTCTTCGTCGGTGCGCGCGGTGGTGACGATGCTCACCTCGAGACCACGCAGTCGGTCGATCTTGTCGTAGTCGATCTCCGGGAAGGCAAGCTGTTCGCGCAGCCCGAGCGAGTAGTTACCGCGGCCATCGAACGACTTGGTCGGAACTCCCCGGAAGTCGCGGATACGCGGCAGGGTCAGCCGCGTCAGGCGCTCGAGGAAGTCCCACATGCGCTGGCCGCGCAGCGTCACCTTGGCGCCGATCGAGTTGCCCGTCCTGACGCGGAACTGGGCTATCGAGCGTCGCGCGCGGGTCACGATCGGCTTCTGGCCGCTGATCGAGGCCAGGTCGGCGACCGCCGCATCGAGTGCCTTGGCGTTGGTCAGCGCCTCACCCAGGCCGATGTTCACGACGATCTTGGTCAGGCGCGGGACCTGCATGCCGTTGGCATAACCGAACTCCTTGCGCAGTGCGGGCACGACCTCGTCGAGATAGCGCCGATGCAGCCCGTCGCCGGGCGCCTCGGCCGGCTTCGGTGAGGCCGCCTTCTTCGTCGGCGCGGCATGGGTCGCAGGCGATTCGAGCGCTGGCTCATCCTCGACCGCTGGTTCAGCCTGAGCCTCGGGCTGGGCAGTTGCCTCCGGCTGCGCCGCTTCCTCCGACTGCTCCGCCGCGCTGTTCTCGACCACCTGCTGTGTCTCCTCCACGGCCGCCTCCGCAGATTCGTCCGCGGGCGCGAGCACGTCCGCCGCGGCGGCGGCGGCCGCGCGCGCCTTGGCCGCGCTCACTTGCGCACCTCGCGGGTGACCGGCTGGCCGCAATTGGAGCACAGGCGCACTGACCGGCCGTCGGCCGCGATGGCGTGGCGGATGCGCGTCGGCTGGGCGCAATGCGGGCAGACGAGCATCACCCTGCTGACCGGAATCGGTTGTGGAATCTCGAGGATGCCGCCCTGCTGGATGCGCGGCTGGCGGTCCGTGGTTCGGGATGCCTTTGGACGCGGCTTGGTGTGCCGCTTGGCAACGTTGAGGCCTTCCACGACGACGCCAACGTCGGACAGTGGAGTGACCAGCCGCCAGTCGGAGCCGTACTTGCCGACCACTTTGCGGTAGCCCTGGCGATTGCGGATGACGTGCTCGACGGTACCGCGCTTGCCGGCCTCCCGGCCGGATAGCACGACCACCTCGTCGCCCGTGCGCACGTCAGGCACGCGTGGCGAGCGGGGCAGGACACGAGACTTGGGCACCTACAGCACCTCCGGTGCGAGCGAGACGATCTTCATGTAGTTGCGGTCGCGCAACTCACGCGCGACCGGACCGAAGATGCGCGTTCCGCGCGGGTTGCCCTGGTTGTTGATCAGCACGGCGGCGTTTTCGTCGAACCGGATGTACGACCCGTCGGGCCGGCCGATTTCCTTGCTGGTGCGCACGATCACGGCGCGCACAACATCGCCCTTCTTGACCGCAGCGTTGGGAATCGCCTGCTTGACGCTGGCGATGATCACGTCGCCGATGGCGGCGGTCGTCTTCTGCGAGCGGCCCATGATGCGGATGCACTGGATCACGCGCGCACCGGTGTTGTCGGCCACCTTCAGCCGGCTGTACTGCTGGATCACGGGTTGGCCGCCTCCAGTTCAGCCTCGTCGGCCGCCCGCTCGCGGCCGGGATGTGCGGCGCCGTGGATGGCAACGCTGGTCGACTCTTCCTCGCCGATGACCGCCTCGCCCGCGCCCTCACCGGCACGCAGCAGGATCTCGACCATGCGCCAGCGCTTGGTTGCCGACAACGGCCGCGATTCCACGATGCGCACGGTGTCGCCGATCTTGGCTTCATTGCGCTCGTCGTGCGCCTTGAACTTGGTTGTCAGGCGCATGACGCGCTTGTACAGCGGGTGACGCGACAGGCGCTCGACCGACACGACGATCGTCTTATCCATCTTGTCCGACACCACGCGGCCGATCTTTTCCTTGTGCTGCGCGGTCACTTCTTCCCTCCTATGCCGCTCGTCGCGACGGCCGCAGCCGGCTTGGCCGGCTGCGGCGCGGCAGCCTGCCCATCGAGACCGCGCTCGGTCATGACCGTCAGGATGCGCGCGATCGTGCGCCGGGTCTGAGTCAGCTGGCTGTGGTCGGTCAACTGGCGCGTGGCGAGCTGGAAGCGCAAGTCGTACAGGTTGCGCCGCTGCGTAGTCAATTCGACGGCCAGCTCGGGGTCGGTCAGCCCGCGCACCTTAACGATGTCCATCGGCGACCACTCCCTCTCGTACCAGGAACTTGACGTCAACCGGCAGCTTGTTGCCGGCCAGGCGCATCGCCTCGGCCGCTTCGCTCTCCGGCACGCCGGCCATCTCGAACAGGATGCGGCCCGGCTTGACCACTGCTACCCAGTGGTCGGGCGCGCCCTTGCCCGAGCCCATGCGCACCTCGGCCGGCTTCTTGGTGACCGGCTTGTCTGGGAAGACGCGGATCCAGATCTTGCCGCCGCGCTTCACGTAGCGAGTCATGGCGCGCCGTGCAGCCTCGATCTGGCGGGCCGTTATCCACGCCGGTTCCTCGCTCATCAGCGCGAAGTCGCCGAAGGCGATTGAGGTGCCACCCTTGGCCTGACCGGACATGCGACCGCGCTGGACACGTCGGTGCTTGACACGCTTGGGCATCAACATGGCTAGGCCCCCGCCCCGCTGGCCGCCGGCTCCGGCGGAGCGAACCGCTCGGGCACGACATCGCCGCGATAGATCCAGACCTTGACGCCGATGCGTCCGTACGTGGTGTGCGCGTGGATCTGGCCGTAGCTGATGTCGGCGCGCAGCGTGTTGAGCGGAATGCGTCCTTCCTTATCCCACTCGCGGCGAGCCATCTCCGAGCCACCGAGTCGGCCCGAAACGGCGATGCGCACGCCCTTCGCGCCGGCCTTCATCGTCCGCTGGATGGACTGCTTGATGGCCTTGCGGAAGGCGATGCGGCGCGACAGCTGCTGCGCGATATTGCTCGCCACCAGAACCGCGTCGAGCTCGGGCTGGCGGATCTCCTTGATCTCCAGCTTGACCTTGGCCGACGTCAGCCGCCCGATCTGCTGTCGCAACGCCTCTACATTGGCGCCGCCCTTACCGATGACGATGCCCGGCTTGGCCGTGTGCACGGTGACGGTGACATGGTTGATGCCACGCTCGATGTCGACCAGGCTCACGCTGGCGTTGGCCAGCCGCCGGGTGATCAACTGGCGGATGACGATGTCTTCGCGCAGCAACTCCGTATAGGACTTGTCCGCATACCACTTGGCGTTCCACGTCCGCGATGTGCCAAGGCGGAAGCCGTATGGGTGAACCTTGCGACCCATTCGCTAGGCCTCCTTGCTCTCGACTACGACGGTGATGTGCGTCATGGGCTTGTGAATGGCGAATGCCCGGCCCTGGGCGCGCGGCCGGAAGCGCTTCATGGTCGGCCCCTCGTCGGCGGTCGCCCCGACGACGACCAGGTCGTCGACGGCCAGGTCATGGTTGTTCTCGGCATTAGCCGTCGCGCTGGCGAGCACCTTGGCCACGTCACGCGCGGCTTCCTGCGGCATGTGGCGCAGGATCGCCGCCGCCTGGGTGACGGGCAGACCGATGATGGCGCGCGTAACCAGCCGCGTCTTGCGCGTCGAGTGGCGGAGGTACCTGGCGGTCGCCCTGACTTTCATCGCGTCGGTCACCTACTTGAGCGCCGAGGAGCGCTCGGTGTGCTTGCCATGCCCACGGAAGCTGCGCGTGGGACTGAACTCACCCAGCCGGTGCCCGACCATGTTCTCGGTCACGTAGACGGGGATGTGCTTCTTGCCGTTGTAGACAGCGATCGTGTGACCCACGAAGTCGGGGAAGATGACGCTTGCGCGCGACCACGTCTTGAGGACCTTCTTCTCGTTCTTCTTGTTCATCTGCTGGACGCGCCCGAACAGGCGCGCCTCGACGAACGGACCTTTCTTGAGTGAACGGGACACTGGCTACCTCCTCCCGGCCTAACTCTTGCGGTGCCGGGAGCGAACGATGTTCTGCCCGGTGATCTTGTTGCGCCGCGTGCGATGGCCCATTGCCGGCTGGCCCCACGGCGTCTTTGGCGGCATTCCGGTTGGCGACTTGCCCTCGCCCCCACCATGCGGATGGTCGCGCGGGTTCATCGCCACGCCACGGGTTTCCGGCCGCTGGCCCATGTGCCGTGCGCGGCCCGCCTTGCCCAGGTTCTGGTTCTCGTGGTCGAGATTGCCGACCTGGCCGACAGTCGCCATGCAGCGCAGGTCGACACGCCGAACCTCGCCCGACGGCATGCGCACCTGAGCGTAGTCGCCTTCCTTGGCCAGCAGTTGCGCCGAGGTACCCGCCGAGCGAACCATCTGCCCACCGCGCCCGGGCACGAGCTCGATGTTGTGAATGGTGGTACCGAGCGGGATGCCGCGCAACGGCAGCGAGTTGCCCACGCGCGCCTCGGCGCGCTGCCCGGCGACGACTGTGTCGCCCACGTTCAGGCCGTTGGGCACGAGCATGTAGCGCTTCTCGCCGTCGAGGTAGTGCAGCAGGCCGATGCGCGCCGAGCGGTTGGGGTCGTACTCGATCGTCGCCAGGCGTGCCGGCACGTCCCACTTGTCGCGCCGGAAGTCAATGCGCCGGTAGAAGCGCTTCTCGCCGCCGCCGCGATGGCGGACGGTCATGCGACCCTGGTTGTTGCGGCCGCTGATGCGCTGCTGCGGTTCGAGCAGCGGCTTGTGCGGCTTGTCGGTGGTGATCTCCTCGAACGTCGAGCGGGTCATGAGGCGGCGCCCGGCTGAGGTTGGCTTATAACTGCGCAGCGGCATCCGACTAGATCCCCTCGAAGAATTCGATCTTCTGGCCGGCGGCCACGGTGACCACGGCCTTCTTCCATGGCGTGGTCCAGCCGGTTGTACGACCGCGCTTGCGGTTGCGAACCTTCTCCTTGGCCTTGGTGGTCAGTACGTTGACGGTGACCACATCGACCTTGAAGAGCTCCTCGATGGCGTGCTTGACCTGCAGCTTGTTGGCATCGCCGTGAACGCGGAAGGTGTACTTACCCCGCTGCGTCTCGTCCATCGACTTCTCGCTGATGACGGGCTTGATGATCACCTCGCTGGCCACGAGAGTCATGCATACACCTCCGCCATGGTCGACAGCGAGGGCTGGAGGATCAGCAGCGTGTCGGCGTTAAGCACGTCGACAACGTTGAGCGAATCGGGCCGGATGACGACGACGGCCGGCAGGTTGCGCGCCGACAGCTCGAGGTTGGTGTCCGCCGCGGCGACCAACAGCACCCGACCGTTCGCCTTGAGCGCCGCGAGGCAGCTCAGCAGCTCACGCGTCTTGGGCTGTTCGAAGCCGAGCTCGTCGACCACGCGCAGCGCGCCGTCGCCGTACTTGGCGGTCAGGGCGCCGTGCAGGGCAAGGCGCTTCATGCGCTTGGGCAGGCGCTGCGCGTAGCTGCGCGGGTGCGGGCCGAAGACAACGCCGCCGCCGGCGTAGTGCGGTGCGCGGCGCGAACCCTGGCGCGCGCGGCCGGTGCCCTTCTGGCGGTACGGTTTGGCGCCGCCGCCGGAAACCTCGCCGCGCGTCTTGGTGCTGGCCGTGCCGGTCCGCCGTGCGTTGAGCTGGGCGGTGACCGCCTGGTGGATGAGCGCCTCGTTCACGTCGGCGGCGAACAGCGCCTCGGGCAACTCGATCGTGCCCTTCTCGGCACCGGTCTTGTCGAAGAGCGTCGTGCTGGGCATCACTTTGCCTTCCTGACGAAGATCAGCGAATTGCGCGAGCCGGGCAGGGAGCCCTTGATCAGCAGCAGGTTCTTTTCCGCGTCGGAGCGAAAGACGGTCATCTTCTTGATCGTCACCCGGTCGCTGCCCATGCGCCCGGCCATGCCGGTGCCCTTGAACACCTTGCCGGGGTAGGTACCGGCGCCGATCGAGCCCGGCTGACGGTGTGAGTCGGAGCCGTGCGTCTCCGGTCCGCGCCGGAAGCCATGGCGCTTGACCGTACCGGAAAAGCCGCGGCCCTTGGACACGCCCGACACGTCGACGGACTCGCCGGCGCCGAAGAGCGTCACGTCGAGCGTCTGGCCGAGGTGATAGTCGGAGATGTCATCGAGCCTGAACTCGCGCACGTGCTTGACGCGCGGCAGCCCGACCAACTGGCCGGCGCGCGGCCGGGTCAGCCGGCGCGCCGTGCCGGTACCCAACTGGACGGCCGTGTAGCCGTCGCGGTCGGGCGTGCGCAGGGCAGTCACGGTATTCGGTTCGACCTCCACGACAGACACCGGCACGAGCGTGCCGTCCTCCGCGAAGACCGATGTCATGCCGACCTTGCGGCCGATAAGTCCGATGCTCATCTACATCTTTATCTCGATGTCGACACCAGCCGGCAGGCTGAGTCGCATCAGTGCGTCGACGGTCTTGGCCGCCGGGTCCAGGATGTCGATCAGGCGCTTGTGCGTCCGGATCTCGAACTGCTCGCGGCTGTCCTTGTCGATGAACGGCGACCGAATGACGGTGAACTTCTCAATCCGGGTAGGCAGCGGCACGGGTCCGACGACGTCGGCACCGGTGCGCTGGGCCGTCTCCACGATCTGGAGCGCGGACTGATCCAGCAGCCGGTGGTCGTATGCCTTGAGGCGGATGCGTATGCGCTGCCTGGCCATCTGTCTTTCCTCTCCCCCGCGACCTAGTGGTAGATCTCGGTGATGGCGCCGGCACCGACGGTGTGGCCACCCTCGCGGATGGCGAAGCGCTGGCCGGTCTCGAGGCCGATCGGGGTGATCAGCTCGACGGTCATGTCGACGTTGTCGCCGGGCATGATCATCTCCGCCCCGCCGGTCAGGCCGATGGCGCCGGTGACGTCGGTGGTGCGCAGGTAGAACTGCGGCCGATAGCCGTTGTAGAACGGCGTGTGGCGGCCGCCCTCCTCCTTGGTCAGCACGTACACGCGCGCCAGGAACTTGGTGTGCGGGGTGATGCTGGCCGACTTGGCGAGCACCTGGCCACGCTCGATCTCGTCGCGCTCGATGCCGCGCAGCAGGCAACCGATGTTGTCGCCCGCGCGACCCTCGTCGAGCAGCTTCTTGAACATCTCGACGCCGGTCACCACGACCTTGCGCGTGTCCTTGACGCCGACGATCTCGACCTCGTCGCCGACCTTGACGATGCCGCGCTCGACGCGCCCGGTGGCGACCGTGCCACGGCCCTTGATGCCGAAGACGTCCTCGATCGGCATCAGGAACGGCTTGTCGACCGCCCGCTCGGGGGTCGGGATGTACGAGTCGACCGCGTCCATCAGCTCCTGGATGCAGGCGTAGGCGGGATCGGCCGGGTCGGCCGGCGCCTCGAGCGCCTTCAGCGCGCTGCCGCGGATGACGGGCACCTCGTCGCCCGGGAAGTTGTACTTGGACAGCAGCTCGCGCACCTCGAGCTCGACCAGCTCGAGCAGCTCGGGATCGTCGACCATGTCGACCTTGTTGAGGAAGACGACGACGTAGGGCACCTCGACCTGGCGCGCGAGCAGGATGTGCTCGCGCGTCTGGGGCATCGGCCCGTCGGTCGCGGCGACGACCAGGATGGCGCCGTCCATCTGCGCCGCGCCGGTGATCATGTTCTTGATGTAGTCGGCGTGCCCCGGGCAGTCGACGTGGGCGTAGTGGCGCGCCGTGGTCTCGTACTCGACGTGGGCGATGGCGATGGTGATGCCCCGCTCGCGCTCCTCGGGCGCGTTGTCGATGGTGTCGAAGGCGCGGTACTCGGAACCGCCCTTCAGGCTGAGGTACTTGGTGATCGCCGCGGTGAGCGTCGTCTTGCCGTGGTCGATGTGGCCGATGGTGCCGATGTTGACGTGCGGCTTGGTGCGCTCGAACTTCTTCTTGGCCATTCTGACGCTCCCTTATCGCTCCCTTATCGCTGGGTGGAAACTTGGCGGTTGGCCGACTTTTGCGCCAGCTCGCTGGCGATCGAGGTCGGCACCTCGGCGTAGTGACTGAATTCCATCGAATAGACCGCACGACCCTGGGTCATGCTGCGCAGGTCAGTGGAGTAGCCGAACATCTCGGCCAGCGGCACGAACGCGCGCACCACCTGAGTGCGGTGGCCCTCAGCCGTGCCACGGATCTCCATCCCCTCGATGTGGCCGCGCCGGCTGTTCAGGTCGCCGATGACGTCGCCCATGAACTCCTCGGGCATTATCACCTCGACGCGCATGATCGGCTCGAGGATCGTCGGATCGGCCTTGTCGAAGGCGTCCTTGATAGCCAGCGAACCGGCGATCTTGAAGGCCATCTCAGACGAGTCGACGTCGTGATATGAGCCGTCGAACAGCGTCACCTTGACGTCGACCACCGGGTAGCCGGCGTAGATGCCCGTCTGGAGCGCCTCGCGAATGCCCTGGTCGATGGGCTTGATGTACTCGCGCGGGATGGTGCCGCCGACGATCTTGTCGACGAACACGTAGCCGCCGCCCTTCTCCATCGGCTCGAGCTTGATGACCGCATGGCCGTACTGGCCCTTGCCGCCCGTCTGGCGGACGTGACGGCCGTTGCCCTCCGCAGCCCGGCGTATCGTCTCGCGATAGGAGACCTGCGGCTTGCCGACGTTGGCCGCCACGTGGAACTCGCGCACCATGCGGTCGACCAAGACGTCTAGGTGGAGCTCGCCCATGCCCGCGATGAGCGTCTCGGCTGTCTCCGGATCGGTCTTGACGCGGAACGTCGGATCCTCTTCGGCAAGGCGCTGCAGGGCGATCGCCAGCTTGTCCTGGTCGGCCTTCGTCTTGGGCTCGATCTTGACCTCGATGACCGGCTCCGGGAAGGTCATCGACTCGAGCACGACGGGGTGGTCGGGGTCGCACAGCGTGTCGCCGGTGAAGGTGTCCTTGAGGCCGACCGCGGCAGCGATGTCGCCGGCATAGACCACGTCGAGGTCCTCGCGGTGGTTGGCGTGCATCTGCAGCACGCGCCCGATGCGCTCCTTCTTGCCCTTGACCGGGTTGAGGATGTATGAGCCTGCCTTGAGGGTCCCGGAGTAGACGCGGAAGAAGGCCAGCTTGCCGACGAACGGGTCAGCCGCGATCTTGAACGCCAGCGCCGCGAAAGGCTCGCTGTCGTTGGCCGTCAGAACGACTTCCTTGCCCGAACGCGGGTCCTGGCCGATGATCGGCGGGACGTCGAGCGGGCTGGGCAGGAAGTCGATGACCGCGTCGAGCATCGGCTGGACGCCCTTGTTCTTGAGCGCCGAGCCCGTCAACACGGGCACGATCCGGTTCTGCAGGGTTCCCAGGCGCAGGCCACGCTTGATCTCCGCCGCGGTCAGCTCCTCGCCTTCGAGGAACTTGTGGGTCAGCTCGTCGTCCATCTCGGCGACGGCCTCGATCATGGCCGCGCGATGTTTCTCCGCCTCGGCCACCAGCTCGGCCGGGATGTCGCCCTCGATGACCTCGTCGCCCAGGTCGGTGGGGTAGGTGATCGCCTTCATGTTGATCAGGTCGATCACGCCGAGGAACTTGTCCTCCGCGCCGATCGGGATCTGAACCGGCACCGGCGTTGCGCCGAGGCGCTCGCGAATCGACTCCACGCCGCGCCAGAAATCAGCGCCGGTGCGGTCGAGCTTGTTGATGAAGCAGAAGCGCGGCACGCCGTAGCGGTCGGCCTGGCGCCAGACGGTCTCCGATTGCGGCTCGACGCCCGCCACGCCGTCGAAGACGACGACCGCGCCATCGAGCACGCGCAGGCTGCGTTCGACCTCGACGGTGAAGTCCACGTGCCCGGGCGTATCGATGATGTTGACCCGATGATCGCGCCAGAAGCAGGTCGTCGCGGCCGCAGTGATGGTGATGCCGCGCTCCTGTTCCTGGGGCATCCAGTCCATCGTCGCGGCGCCTTCGTGCACCTCGCCGATCTTGTAGATCTTCTTGGTGTAGAAGAGGATGCGCTCGGTGACCGTGGTCTTGCCGGCGTCGATGTGGGCAATGATGCCGATGTTGCGCGTACGCGCGAGGGGTACCTGGCGTGGCATGTTGGTGGTTCCTAGATACGCTCTGGTAGGCCTGAGGTAGCTCGGCCTACCACTTGAAATGGCTGAAGGCCTTGTTGGCCTCGGCCATCTTGTGGGTTTCCTCGCGGCGCTTGACCGCGGCTCCGACGCCGTTCATCGCGTCGACCAGTTCACCGGCGAGCTTCTCGCTCATCGACTTGCCGCCGCGCTTGCGGGCGGCCTGGACCAGCCAGCGCACGCCGAGCGACAGGCGGCGGTCGCCGCGGATCTCGACCGGTACCTGGTACGTAGCGCCACCGACGCGGCGAGGCTTGACCTCGATGATCGGCATCGCGTTGCGCAGCGCCGAGTCCAGTACCTCCAGACCGGGCCGGCGCGTGGCCGCCTCGGCGCGCGCGAGTGCCTGGCGCAGGATGCGCTCGGCCAGACCCTTCTTGCCGTCCATCATCAGCTTGACGACGAAGCGGTCCGTGTTGCGGGTCAGCGTTGGCGCGTATTTGTCCTTGCGCGGGGTCTGGGCGCGGCGGGGCATCGGTGTCTAACTCGTCCTTCTGAGTGTGGCTCGGCGGCCTACTTGGGCTTCTTGGCGCCGTAGAGCGAACGACTCTGCTTGCGGTCGCGCACTCCGGCGGCGTCGAGCGTGCCGCGGATGATGTGGTATTTCACGCTGGGCAGGTCGCGCACGCGGCCGCCGCGCACGAGCACGACGCTGTGCTCCTGCAGGTTGTGGCCGATGCCCGGGATGTAGGCGGTGACTTCCTGCTGGTTGGTCAGGCGCACGCGCGCGATCTTGCGCAGCGCCGAGTTCGGCTTCTTGGGCGTCATCGTGCGCACCTGGAGGCAGACGCCGCGCTTCTGCGGGGCGCCCGGGATGTTCTCCTGCCGCTGGCGCAGGCTGTTCCAGTTCTTGCGCATGGCGGGCGCCTTGACCTTCTTAAAGGCCTTCTGGCGACCCTTGCGCACTAGCTGGTTGATCGTCGGCACGAAGTCTGACTCCTGGTTTCCCTGGGCTGGTTTGGCCTGCGGCACCGGCCCGCTTGCGCGGCGCACGGCGACCGCCGGACTTTGGTCTTGACTTGCTTGAGTGGACCCCGACGCCCGACCCACCGGCGGGTTCAACCGATGGCGCCGACTCCCACGTCGGGAATGGCCGCAGCCCTCAGGCCACGATCGAGGAGTGTAGCAAAAGAGGCCGAACGTGGCAATCGACGGCGACCTGAGCTAGCGGTCAGCATGACGGCGGACGCCCAGCGTCAGCCTCCCGGCCTCGCGGCTGGTTAGCCGTCGCGTCCTGTCGGCCAACAGTGAACTCCCAGCCTGGTTGCCACGCGAATGGTTCTGCCAGCAAGCGCTCGAGCGGGTGGCCGTGCAACAGGTGCTCGAGCGCCCAGCGATTCGCGGAATGCCCGACCAAGAGCACGCGCGAGCCGTCGGCCGTTCGAGTCAGATCGGCCAGCAGCGCTGCGGTACGAAGAACCACCTGGTGGTAGCTCTCCCCGGCCGGCCATGGCGACTCGGCGTGCGCGACGCGTTCGCGCTCAATCACCGCTACCGGAGCGCCGTTGAGCAGGCCGTAGTTGCACTCGCGCAACCGTGGATCGATCGTGACCGGAATGGCGCTGGCCGCGAAGGCGATGCGCACGGTCTCGCGCGCTCGTTCGAGGTCCGACACGTACACGACGTCAATGCCGTCGTCGCGTCGCCGCCGGCCCAACTCGGTCGCGGCCTGTCGCCCACGCATGGACAGCTCGCCCGGCAGCCAGCCGGTGGCGATCCCGGCCTCGTTGTCGGTCGTGATGGCATGGGTCTCGAACACGAGCTGTACTGCCACGTTCGCGAAACCTACCGATCTCGGGCGGGCGGCAGCGTCAGGCTCCGTTGCCGGGTAGAGCCCGGCACCGGCTAGGCGACGGTCTCCGGCTCCTCGCCGAGGTCCTCGACCTCCTCGTCGTCATCCTCTTCCTCGGCCAGGAACGGGTTGTCCCCGTTGCCGCCTTCGCCACTGGCCAGAGTGGCGCCGGCCTCGCCGAGCAGCGGGTTGTACTCCACGGTTGCGGCGGCTTCGGCTTCGGCGCGTGCCTGGGCCTCGGCCAGGAAGATGTTGATTTCCTCCTCGCCAAAGCCCTCGGGCAGCTCGCCACCGGCCAGCGCCTCGGCGGCAGCCCGTCGGGAAGCGGCCCTGGCGGCGGCCAGGTTCTGCGGCGCGCCCGTCCCGGCAGGGATGAGCTTGCCGATGATGACGTTCTCCTTGAGCCCGATCAAATTGTCCTTGGCACCGTTGATGGCGGCCTCGGTCAGCACCCGGGTCGTCTCCTGGAATGACGCTGCAGCCAAGAAAGACGAAGTATTCAGCGAAGCCTTGGTGACACCCAGCAGCACGGTCTCCGCCGTCGCCGGCTCGCCGCCCTCGGCCATCACCTTGTTATTGATCTCCTCGAAATCGAACCGATCGATCAGCTCGAACGGCAACTGCTCGGCATCGCCCGGCTGATCGATGCGTACCTTGCGCAGCATCTGGCGCACGATGATCTCGATGTGCTTGTCGTTGATCGTCACGCCCTGGCTGCGGTATACCCGCTGGACTTCCTTGACCAGGTAGCGCTGGACGGCATCGCGGCCGCGCGTGTCGAGGTATTCCTGCGGGTTGATCGGACCGTCCGTGATCGGATCGCCGGCACGCACAAGTTGACCGTTCTCGACGAGCAGCTTGGCGTTGTGCGGGATGGCGTACTCGCGCTCGACTACGTCTTCGCTGTGGACGTGGAGGCCCTTGTCGGCAAGGACCATCAAGCCCGCCTCGGGCGCACGCACCTCGTCGACCGTGCCGTCCTTTTCGAGCTTGGCGACGATCTGGTTGGCTTCCACGTGGTCGCCGGGGGCGACCAGCACCTCGTGCCCCTTGCCGATGCGCAGGGGCGTGTCGAACTCCTCACGCGAGGTGACCTTCACGCGGCGGGCGCCGTTCTCACCCTGGATGATCTCGACCACGCCGTCGATGTGGCTAATCTCGGCCTTGCCCTTGGGCATACGCGCCTCGAACAGCTCCTCGACGCGCGGCAGGCCGGCGGTGATGTCGAGGCCGGCGACGCCGCCGGTGTGGAACGTGCGCATGGTCAACTGCGTGCCGGGCTCGCCGATCGATTGCGCGGCGATGATGCCGACCGCCTCGCCGATGCCGACCAAATGGCCGGTGGCCAGGTCGCGCCCGTAGCACGTGCGGCATACGCCGTGACGTGACTGACAGGTGAGCGGCGAGCGGACGAGCACCTCGTCGATGCCGGCCGCCACGATGCGCTCGGCGATCGCCTCGGTGATCTCCTGGTTACGCTCGACGATAGGCTCGGCGCCCTTCTTGCGCGCCTTCGGGTCGCTGATCGGGCCGGCCGCATGACGGCCGATGACGCGGCGCTGGAACGCATCCGGCTCGGTGGCGAACTCCTCCGTCTCCTTGCGCGTGATCCAGGTGCCTTCCTCGGTGCCGCAATCGTCCTCGCGCGTGATCACGTCCTGCGCCACGTCGACCAGGCGCCGGGTCAGGTAGCCCGAGTCGGCGGTACGGAGGGCGGTGTCGGCGAGGCCCTTGCGGGCGCCGTGGGTCGAGATGAAGTACTCGAGCACGGTCATGCCTTCGCGGAAGTTGCTGCGTACGGGCACGTCGATGATCCGGCCGGTCGGGTCGGCCATCAGGCCGCGCATGCCGCCCAGCTGACCGATATTGCCCTTGTTACCACGGGCGCCGCTGGTGGTCATCATCGTCACCGCGCCGGTTGGATCGAGCGCATCGGCCATCCGGTCGCTGATTTCCTGGGTGGTCGCCTTCCACACGTTGACGACCTGCTCGTAGCGCTCGTCGTCGGTGATCAGGCCGCGCTGGAACTGGCGGTCGATGGTTTCCACCTTGTCGTCCGCGGCGCGCAGCAGGGCGGGCTTCTCGGTCGGCACGGTGATGTCGTCGACGGCGATGGTCATGCCGCCACGCGTCGCGTAGTGGAAGCCGATCTGCTTGACGCCGTCGACTAGGTGCGCCGTCTCGATCGAGCCCAGCAGGCGGTAGCAGTCGGCCACCAGCTCGCGCAGGGCGTTGCGATTCATTGCCTTGTTCACGAAGCGCAGCCGGTCGGGCAGCGCCTGGTTGAAGATCACCCGACCGATGGTCGTGCGAATCGACCGATTGACCGCTTCGCCGAGCTCCTCGTCCCACAGCCGCACGCCGACCTGGATCGGCGAATGCAGCTCGAGATGGGGGATCACGTGGTTGGCGAGTTCGGGATCAGTGCGGGTATCGATGCGCCCGACGTCGTAGGCCAGCAGCGCCTCCGTTTCATCGGAGAAGGTCGCCAGCGCCGGCTTGTCCTGCGTCTGCTCCTCCTCGATGGTCAGGTAGTAGCAGCCCAGCACCATGTCCTGGGTGGGCGCGACGACCGGGCCGCCGTCGGATGGGCTGAGCAGGTTGGCAGTCGACAGCATCATGCGCTTTGCCTCTTCCTGCGCAGCGCGCGAAAGCGGCACGTGGACAGCCATCTGGTCGCCGTCGAAGTCGGCGTTAAAGGCGAAGCAGACCAGCGGATGGATCTGGATCGCCGACCCTTCGACGAGCACCGGCATGAACGCCTGGATGCCCAGGCGGTGCAGCGTCGGCGCGCGGTTGAGCAGCACGGGATGATCGTGGATGACCTCCTCGAGGACGTCCCAAACCTCCGGCCGGCTCGATGCCCGTTCGACGATGCGCTTGGCGCTCTTGATGTTGTGAGCCAGGCCCTGCTCGACCAGTTGGCGCATGACGAACGGCTTGAACAGCTCGAGCGCCATCTTCTTGGGCAGTCCGCACTGGTGCAGCTTCAGCTCCGGACCGACGACGATGACCGATCGGCCCGAGTAGTCGACCCGCTTACCCAGCAGGTTCTGGCGGAAGCGGCCCTGCTTGCCCTTGAGCATGTCGGACAGACTCTTGAGGCGGTGATTGCCGGTACCCACGATCGAGCGGCCGCGTCGGCCGTTATCGATCAGCGCGTCGCATGCCTCCTGGAGCATCCGCTTCTCGTTGCGGATGATGATCTCGGGAGCGCCGAGTTCGAGCAGCCGCTTGAGCCGGTTGTTGCGATTGATCACGCGCCGGTAGAGGTCGTTCAGGTCGGAGGTGGCAAACCGACCCCCGTCGAGCTGGACCATCGGTCGCAGGTCGGGCGGGATGACCGGCAGGACATTCATGATCATCCACTCGGGCCGGTTGCCCGAGCGGCGGAATGCCTCGATCAGGCGCAGCCGCTTGATCGCCTTCTTGCGCCGCTGGCCGCTGGTCGTCCGCACCTCGCTGTGCAGCCGCTGGCCGAGTTCGTCGAGCTCCATGCGCTGGATCAGCTCGCGCACCGCCTCGGCGCCCATGCCGGCGTTGAACAGGCGCGCGCCACCGCGCACGCCGGTGCCGTACTTGCGGTCCAGGTCGCGGTAGTTCCAGCCGTCGAGGCTTACCTCGGGCAGCATCATGCCGGGCTGGAGCTTGTTGATCTCGTCGCGCGCCTTGCGGACGTCGTCCTTGGTGCCTTCGGCCTCGCCCCGCAGTCGCTCACGCTCGGCCTCGAGCGTGGCGTCGAGCTGCAGCCGCGCGTCCTCGAGCTGGCGGCGAACGTTGTCTTCCTCGTTGGCCTCACGCTGCTGGATCTCGGTGTTAACGCGCTCGACCTCAGCCGCGGCGGCCTTGTTCAGTGCCGTGACGCCGGCCTTGCCGCCCTTCCCGCCGGCATCGACGATGACCTCGCCGGTGGGCGCGAAGACGATCGGGCCGTCGGCCGCGCCTGACAGGGCGTCGATCTGGGCCTTCGTTTCCTGCTGTGCCGCAACCAGCTCTGCCGTTCGGCTGGTGCGCTCTTCCTCGCGCTCGGCCTTGAACTGGCCGAGGCCCTGGTTGAGCTCGTCGGTCTGCCGGTTGAGGTCGGCGCGCAGCCGATCCTCGAGCTCAGTGAGCTCACGGCCGGCGCGACCGCCGCGACCCTCGGCCTCTTCGTCGAGTTGCTGCAGCAACCGGGCGCGGGCATCCTCATCGACGTTGGTAACGATGTACAAAGCGAAGTAGAGGATGCGCTCGAGGTTGCGCGGGCTGATGTCGAGCAGGATGCCCAGGCGCGACGGTGTTCCCTTGAAATACCAGATGTGGCTGACCGGGCTGGCCAGCTGGATGTGGCCCATCCGCTCGCGCCGCACCTTGGCGCGCGTTACTTCGACGCCACACTTGTCGCAGATGATGCCCTTGTAACGAATGCGCTTGTACTTGCCGCAGTAGCACTCCCAGTCGCGCGACGGGCCGAAGATTCGCTCGTCGAACAGACCGTCCTTCTCCGGCCGCAGAGTCCGATAGTTGATCGTCTCGGGCTTGGTCACCTCACCCTTTGACCAGTCGCGGATCTGGTCCGGTGAGGCCAGCGAAATACGGATGGCGTTGAAGTTATTGACCTCGAGCATGACTCTCCTTCGTCACGCGCACGCCGGCTTGTGCGCGAACTTCGGCTCCTCGGTCGTCAGTCACGGCTGCCGTCCGAAGGTGGGTCGCGCCGGTCCGGCGACCGGCGCGGTTACAGATCAGGACTAGTCCTCGAACCCGGCGAGGTTGATTCCGCCGAGATCGGGCAACGGATAGGCCGAGGCGTCCTCGGCGAAGTGGATCTCCTCTTCGTTCTCGTTCAGGATTTCGACGTTCAGCCCAAGGCTCTGGAGCTCCTTGATGAGCACCTTGAACGACTCGGGCACGCCCGGCGCCTGGATGTCCTCGCCCTTGACGATGGCCTCATACGTCTGCACGCGGCCGACCACATCGTCCGACTTGACCGTCAGCAACTCCTGCAGGATGTTGGCCGCGCCGTACGCCTCGAGCGCCCAGACCTCCATCTCTCCGAACCGCTGGCCGCCGAACTGCGCCTTGCCACCCAGCGGCTGCTGGGTGATGAGGCTGTATGGGCCGGTCGAGCGGGCGTGGATCTTGTCCTCGACCAGGTGGTGAAGCTTGAGCATGTAGATGTAGCCGACGGTGATCTCACGGTCGAACTTCTCGCCGGTGCGGCCGTCGCGCAGGGTCGTCTTACCGGAGCCGGGCAGCCCCGCCGCCAGCAACTCCTCCTTGATCTGGTCTTCGTTGGCGCCGTCGAACACGGCGCTGGCGGCCTTGATTGGCTTGCCTCCGTCGCGGCGGCCCTGCTCCATGAGCGCCCAGCCGAGGTGCGTCTCGAGGATCTGGCCGATGTTCATACGACTCGGCACGCCGAGCGGATTGAGGATGATGTCGACCGGCGTCCCGTCGGGCAGGAAGGGCATGTCCTCCTGCGGCAGGATCTTGGCCACGACACCCTTGTTGCCATGGCGGCCAGCCATCTTGTCGCCCACGCTGATCTTGCGCTTGGCGGCCACGCTGACGCGGATCAGCCGGTTGACGCCCGGCAGCAACTCGTCACCATGGTCGCGGCTGAACTCGCGAACGTCGACGATCTTGCCGCGCTCGCCGTGCGGCAGGCGCAGGCTCGAGTCCTTCACCTCGCGCGCCTTCTCGCCGAAGATCGCGCGCAGGAGGCGCTCCTCCGCGGTCAGCTCGGTCTCGCCCTTGGGCGTGATCTTACCGACCAGGATGTCGCCCGGCTGCACCTCGGCACCGATGTAGATGATGCCGTCGTCATCGAGATCCTTGAGCGATTCCTCACCCACGTTGGGGATGTCGCGGGTGATCTCCTCGGGCCCCAGCTTCGTGTCGCGCGACTCGATCTCGTGCTTCTCGATGTGGATGCTGGTGAAGACGTCGTCACGCACCAGTCGGTCGCTGATGACGATTGCGTCCTCGTAGTTGCCGCCTTCCCAGCTCATGAAGGCGACCAGGATGTTGCGGCCGAGGGCCAGTTCGCCCTTGTCGGTCGAACTGGAGTCGGCAATCGGATGGCCGGCATCGACGCGCTGGCCGACCTCGACGATCGGCCGCTGGTTGATGCACGTGCCCTGGTTGCTGCGCACGAATTTGTCCAGCCGATACTCGGTCAGCTCGCCTGAGTCGCTCTCGATCTGGATGCGCTCGGCGGTCACGCTGGTGACCACGCCGGCGGCGCGGCTGGTCAGCACCTGGCCCGAATCGAGCGCCGCTCGGCGCTCCATGCCGGTGCCCACGATGGGTGACTCAGGCTCGAGCAGCGGCACCGCCTGGCGCTGCATGTTCGAACCCATCAGCGCTCGGTTGGCATCGTCGTGCTCGAGGAACGGAATCAGCGCGGTGGCCACCGATACGACCTGCTTGGGGCTGACGTCCATGTACTCGATCTGGTTCGGCCGCGACTCGGGAAAACTGTCGCGGAAGCGTGCCGGCACGCGCTCGTCGACGAAGTGGCCAGAGGCGTCGAGCGGCGCGTTCGCCTGCGCGACGTGGTGCTCCTCTTCCTCGTCGGCCGCCAGGTAGACGATCTCATCGGTCACCCGCGCCCGAATCGGGAAGGCAGTCGCCTTCTGCTTCTTGAGCTCGGCGATGGCTTCCTTGGTCAGCGTCTTGCCCTTCTTAAGCACCACCGTGCCGCTCTTGGTGGCGACATCGGCGTCGGCCGTCTCTTCGAGCGCCTGCGGGTCGTCGAAGCCGATCGTGCGCTTGACCTTGCGGTAGGGCGTCTCGATGAAGCCGTATTCGTTGATGCGACCATAGGTCGCCAACGAACCGATCAGGCCGATGTTCGGACCCTCAGGTGTCTCGATCGGGCAGATCCGGCCGTAGTGGCTGTGGTGCACGTCGCGAACGTCGAAACCGGCCCGCTCGCGCGACAGGCCGCCGGGACCGAGTGCCGACAGGCGGCGCTTGCTGGTCAGCTCGGCGAGCGGATTGGTCTGATCCATGAACTGCGACAGCTGGCTGCCGCCGAAGAACTCCTTCATCGCCGCCACAACCGGGCGGATGTTGATGAGCGCGTTCGGCGTCGCCTTCTCAGCCTCCTGGATCGACATGCGCTCGCGCACGACGCGCTCCATGCGCAGCAGGCCGACACGGAAGGCGTTCTGGATCAGCTCGCCATTGGCGCGGATGCGCCGATTGCCCAAGTGGTCGATGTCATCAGCCAGGCCCTGGTCGCGGTTGAGCTCGATCAGGTGGCCGACGATGGCGGCGATGTCCTCGCGGCTGATGGTCCGCTCGGTTGACATGTTGATGCCCATCCGGTCCGCCACCGGGCTGAGCTTCTTGTTCAGCTTGTAGCGGCCGACGCGCCCAAGGTCGTAGCGGCGGAAGTTGAAGAACAGGCTCTCGACCAGCTTCTCGGCGTTGTCACCGGTCGGCGGATCGCCGGGGCGCAGCTTCTTGTAGACCTCGATCAGCGCCTCGCCGCGCGTATTCGTGTTGTCCTTCTCAAGCGTCGAGGCGATGTACGGGACCTCGCCCGTGTCGACCCGCGAGAAGATGGCCATCATCTCGTCGTTCGACTCGTAGCCGACGGCGCGCAGCAGCTTGGTCGCTTCGAGCTTGCGCTTGCGGTCGACCTTGACATACAACTGGCCGCGCGCGGCGGTCTCAAACTCCAGCCACGCGCCGCGGTTGGGGATGACCTTGGCGTTGAACAGGTTGCGCCCGGTGGCCGTGTCCTCGACGGCGGTGTAGTACACGCCTGGTGAGCGAACGAGCTGGCTGACCACGACGCGCTCGGCACCGTTGATGATGAAGGTGCCTTGCTCGGTCATGAACGGGAAGTCGCCCATGTACACGCGCTGGCGCTGGATCTCGCCCGTCTCCTTGATCAGCAGCTCGGCCCATACGTACAGGGGCATCGAGAAGGTCAGGTCGCGGGTGCGGCACTCGAGCTCGGAATACTTGGGCGCCTCGAACTCGTACTCGCGGAAACGAAGCTCCATCACCCGTCCGGTGAAGTCCTGGATCGGGCTGATCTCGTCGAACAGCTCGCGCAACCCGTGGTCGATGAACCAGCGGAACGAATCGAGCTGCAGCTCGATCAGGTTCGGGATCGGCAGGACCTCGGGAATACGGGCGTACGCCTTGCGGTCGGGCTCAACCAACGCGCCACGCTTGACGGGATCAGCGACGGAAAGCATCAATGGCGCTCCTAGCGGCTAACGGTACGGTGGTCGGGACGGTAGGTTCCGGTAATTCGCAGATGCACGAAAAGGCGGACATGGGCGTCCGCTGAGAAGGTCCGAAGGTTGATGGGAGCCGCGCTCAACGACCGCACATAGTATCGAGGTCGATGCGATCTGTCAATGACCGGATGATGGGTCAAGAGACGGCGAAAGGCCCGCCTGCACGGCGGGCCTTTCTGGGATCGCGGACTATCGCTTACTTGATCTCGACCTTCGCGCCCTGCTCCTCGAGAGCGGCCTTGACCTTCTCGGCCTCCTCGCGCGTGACGCCTTCCTTGATCGCCTTGGGCGCCGCGTCGACGACGTCCTTGGCCTCCTTGAGGCCCAGGCCGGTCAGTTCGCGCACGACCTTGATGACCGGGATCTTGTTCGGCCCGACCTCGGTCAGGTGAGCGGCGAACTCGGTCTGCTCCTCCGCCGCTGCCGCGGCGGGAGCTGCACCGGCGGCGGCCGGTGCGGCCGCCGCGGCCGGCGCTGCGGCGGTGACTCCGTAGCGCTCCTCGAACTTCTTGATGAACTCGGACAGCTCAAGCACGGTCATCCCGTCGATGGCCTCGAGCAGATCGTCCTGCGTCACCTTGCTTGCCATGTGATGTGTCTCCTTCCGGTTGAGAGTTGGACGTGCTGGTTTGAGTCGGTGCCTAAGCCTGCTGGCCCTTCTGCTCGGCCAATTGAGTCAGGGCGTAGCCCAGGTTGCGCAGCGGAGCTGCGAGCAGCGACGCCATCGACGACAGCGGCGACGCCATGCGGCCGGCCAACTGCGCCAGCAGCACATCGCGCGACGGCAGGGTCGCCAGCCGACTGACACTGTCGGCGTCATAGCGCCGGCCACCTACGATCGCGCCACGGACGGCGACGGTTCGGAAGGGCCGGATCGCGTCGATGAAGGCGCGCGCCAGGCTGACCTCATCGCCACTGCCCATGGCCAGGGCCGACGGCCCTTCGAGCAGCGTATTGAGCTCCTCCTGGCCGGCCTGTTGGGCCGCGATCTTGGCCAGCCGGTTCTTGACCACGCGGTACTTGATCCCTTCCTTGCGCAGCGACCTGCGCACCGCGGAGATGTCTGAAACGGTCAGACCGCGATAGTCGGCCACGATGGTCGCCCGGCTGGCCGACAGTTCGTCAGCCAGTGCCGCGACTGTGGCCCGCTTGGCCTCCGTCGGCATGCTGCCTCCTTTCCTCCGACGCCCGGCGCACCGGACGTCCTCGCTTGGTTCCGCGCGAGGGCGTCGCGGCGCTGCGACTGCAGCGTCAGAGGGCGGAGGGCCCCGACGTTAGTCCCCTTGCCTCGGCGTGCCCGCCGGCCCACCCACGATGGTGGCTCCGGCGAATTGAGTCCCCGAGGGGACGCAGCGCTGTCTGCGGCGGAACTGTGTTCTTTTGGTGAGCTAGGCGGCAGCCGCGGCGAGAACCGCCGGCACGTCGACCCGGATGCCCGGGCCCATCGTGGATGCCACCGTCAGGCTCTTGAAATACTGGCCCTTGGCCGCTGCCGGACGGGCGCGATTGATCGCGTCCACCAGCATGGCCAGATTCTCCTTCAGCTGATCAGGCTCGAAGCTCGCCTTGCCGAAGGGGGTGTGGATGATACCGGCCTTGTCGACCTTGAACTCGACGCGGCCTGCCTTAACCTCCTTGATCGCGCGCTCGAGGTCGAAGGTGATGGTGCCCGACTTGGGGTTGGGCATCAGCCCGCGCCGGCCCAGGATGCGCCCGAGCTTGCCGACCATGCCCATCATGTCCGGCGTTGCCAGCGCGACATCGAACTCCAGCCAGCCCGACTCGATGCGCTTGACCAGGTCCTCGCCACCGACCTCGTCGGCGCCGGAACGCAGCGCTTCCTGCGCCTTCTCGCCCTGGGCGAACACCAGCACCCGGATCTTCTTGCCGGTGCCGTGGGGAAGGACGACCGTGCCGCGCACCATCTGGTCGGCGTGGCGCGGGTCGACGCCCAGACGGATATGCGCCTCGGCCGATGCGTCGAAACCGACAAAGCTGGTCTGCTTGAGCAGGTCCATCGCCTGTTCGGGTTCATAGGCGCGGCCGCGCTCGACGAGCGCCGCCGCCTGTTCGTACTTCTTGCCTCGACCGGACATCCCGATGTTCTCCTTTGCTGGCGGCCCGGACGGGCCTCCCCTCTATCGCGGGGTGTGCGTCAGCCGACGACCTCGATGCCCATCGAGCGCGCTGTGCCCTCGATGATCTTCGCGGCGCCTTCGATGTCGACTGCATTGAGGTCCGCCATCTTCGTCTCGGCAATCTCGCGGACCTGGCGCTTGGTGACTGTGCCGACGCCCTCGCGACCGGCCGTCGCGGCGCCCTTCTCGATCCCCGCCGCCTTGCGCAGCAGGTCTGCGGCCGGCGGCGTCTTGAGCACGAAACTGAAGCTGCGGTCCTCGTAGACGGTGATCTGTGCCGGAATGATCTGGCCGCTCTGCGCCGCCGTCTTCTCGTTGTAGCTCTTGCAGAACTCGACGATGTTGATGCCGTGCGGCCCGAGCGCGGTGCCGACCGGCGGCGCGGGCGTGGCTTTGCCGGCGGGCAACTGCAGGGTGAGCACGATGCGAATCTTCTTGGCCACGGTTTACAGCTTCTCCACCTGCAGGAAATCGAGTTCGACCGGCGTCTCGCGGCCGAAGATGCTGACCAGCACCTTGAGCTTGTTACGTTCTGGGTTGACCTCGTCGACCGTGCCGATGAACTCGGCGAAGGGGCCGTCGGTGACGCGCACGCTCTGGCCTTTCTGGAAGGCCACCCGGTACTTGGGCGTCTCGACACCCATCTGGCGCAGGATCTGCTTGACCTCGTGCTCCTCGAGCGGCACCGGCTCATTGCGCGAGCCGGGGATGTTGCCGCCGCCAACGAAGCTGGTCACGCCGGGTGTGTTGCGCACCACGAACCACGAGTCAGGGTCGAGGATCATCTCCACCAGCACATAGCCGGGGTACACCTTCTTCTGGACCGTGACGCGCTGGCCACCGCGGATCTCGATCTCGTCCTCTTCGGGCACCAGCACCTGGAAGATCTTGTCCTCCATACCCATCGACTCGATGCGGTGTTCGAGGTTGGTCTTGACCTTCTTCTCGTAGCCCGAGTACGTGTGGATCACGTACCAGCGCTTCTCTGGCGCGCGAACGGGCGCCTCCGCCTCTGCCATCAGAACGTCTCGATGTGCGAGATGACGAAGGTGAAGATGGCGTCGAACACGGCGATGTACGCGCCGACGGCGGCGCTGATCACGAAGACCAGCACGGTCAGGTTGCGCGTCTGCTCTGGCGTGGGCCAGGTCACCTTCTTCAGTTCTGACCAGGCTTCCTCGATGAAGCGCCGGATACGAGTCACGAGTTCACTACCTCTGGGCGATGGGACTGGCAGGCGCGACAGGACTCGAACCTGCAACCGCCGGTTTTGGAGACCGGTGCTCTACCAATTGAGCTACGCGCCTATGCCGCATGGGCAAGCCTATTTTGCCTCACGGTGGAGCGTGTGCTTGTGACAACGCGGACAGTACTTACGCAGCTCAATCCGGTTGGGGTCGTTCTTCTTGTTCTTGGTGGTGCTGTACGTGCGCTCCTTGCACTCGGTGCACGCCAGTTGTATGACGGGCCGATTCTCGGCTGCCTTGGCCATCTGTCTTTCCTCTCCCCCGCGACCTAGTGGTAGATCTCGGTGATGGCGCCGGCACCGACGGTGTGGCCACCCTCGCGGATGGCGAAGCGCTGGCCGGTCTCGAGGCCGATCGGGGTGATCAGCTCGACGGTCATGTCGACGTTGTCGCCGGGCATGATCATCTCCGCCCCGCCGGTCAGGCCGATGGCGCCGGTGACGTCGGTGGTGCGCAGGTAGAACTGCGGCCGATAGCCGTTGTAGAACGGCGTGTGGCGGCCGCCCTCCTCCTTGGTCAGCACGTACACGCGCGCCAGGAACTTGGTGTGCGGGGTGATGCTGGCCGACTTGGCGAGCACCTGGCCACGCTCGATCTCGTCGCGCTCGATGCCGCGCAGCAGGCAACCGATGTTGTCGCCCGCGCGACCCTCGTCGAGCAGCTTCTTGAACATCTCGACGCCGGTCACCACGACCTTGCGCGTGTCCTTGACGCCGACGATCTCGACCTCGTCGCCGACCTTGACGATGCCGCGCTCGACGCGCCCGGTGGCGACCGTGCCACGGCCCTTGATGCCGAAGACGTCCTCGATCGGCATCAGGAACGGCTTGTCGACCGCCCGCTCGGGGGTCGGGATGTACGAGTCGACCGCGTCCATCAGCTCCTGGATGCAGGCGTAGGCGGGATCGGCCGGGTCGGCCGGCGCCTCGAGCGCCTTCAGCGCGCTGCCGCGGATGACGGGCACCTCGTCGCCCGGGAAGTTGTACTTGGACAGCAGCTCGCGCACCTCGAGCTCGACCAGCTCGAGCAGCTCGGGATCGTCGACCATGTCGACCTTGTTGAGGAAGACGACGACGTAGGGCACCTCGACCTGGCGCGCGAGCAGGATGTGCTCGCGCGTCTGGGGCATCGGCCCGTCGGTCGCGGCGACGACCAGGATGGCGCCGTCCATCTGCGCCGCGCCGGTGATCATGTTCTTGATGTAGTCGGCGTGCCCCGGGCAGTCGACGTGGGCGTAGTGGCGCGCCGTGGTCTCGTACTCGACGTGGGCGATGGCGATGGTGATGCCCCGCTCGCGCTCCTCGGGCGCGTTGTCGATGGTGTCGAAGGCGCGGTACTCGGAACCGCCCTTCAGGCTGAGGTACTTGGTGATCGCCGCGGTGAGCGTCGTCTTGCCGTGGTCGATGTGGCCGATGGTGCCGATGTTGACGTGCGGCTTGGTGCGCTCGAACTTCTTCTTGGCCATGGTCGTGGTCGGTTCCTATACCTCTGGGTTGACTGGGGATGGCAGACGGCTGGAGCCCACATTGGGACTTGAACCCAAGACCTCTTCCTTACCAAGGAAGTGCTCTGCCAGCTGAGCTATGTGGGCCCGTTTGCTATCGATGGTGGGCAGGGAGGGAATCGAACCCCCACAGTCGAAGACGGCTGATCTACAGTCAGCGGAGCTCACCACCTGCTCAACCTACCCACGAGTCGGTCGACCGCGCTGCCGGCAGGCCGGCACGCCTTGGTGACGGGCGCACGCAGTCTATTCGATTGTCCTCATAGTGGAGCCGCCGACGGGACTCGAACCCGGAACCGGCGGTTTACAAAACCGCTGCTCTACCAATTGAGCTACGGCGGCGCGACGGCTAAGGATACAGCAAGGTTGGCCGCGCGGCGATCCGTGTGGCGCGGGATGGACAGGGATGCGAGCATGAGGCCTAACTGAGGAGGAACCCATGCTGCGCCTGTTCACCGGCCTGTTGTCCGCGCTGACCCTGTTCGTGCTTGCCACACCGGCGAACGCTGCCCGGCTACCGGCGCAGGCATTTCCGACCAGCGTCTACGGCAACCTGGCGGATGCCGGCCTCGACGGCCTGCTGGTGGTCGACCACGTTGGCCCGCGGCGCGCTCGCCTGACGATCGGCACCGGCAAGCTCGACGCGGGCGACCGCTACCGGGCCACCTTTGGCACGTCGAGCTGCGCCGAGCCGACCGGCGCCGGCCAGCGGGTTGCCGAGGTTGGCCTGGGCGTCGCCGACAGCTCGGGGACACTCTTCCGCAGCAAGGTCGTGAGGGCCGACGGCGGCCGCTGGTACCAGGTCCTTTCGGCGCGGATCAGGGACACGAACAGCGCGCAGGTCACCTGTGTGCCGCTCCAGGTGACCGTCACTGCGCCCAACCGCCGTGGCACGGATGGCGCATACGGCCTGAAGTCAAGCGGCAACGAGGTGGCCATCGAGTCGCTCGAGTTCGTCGGCGGTGGCGCCAGCCGCATCTCGCTCGCGATGGAAGGCCTGGGCAATGGCGATACCTATCGCTTCGTCGGGTCGAGCGCGGCGTGCGGCAAGCCGATCGCGGGGCACCGCGCCTTCGGCTTCGTCGACGCGCTCCACAGCGACTTCCTCTCGCGCAACATCAGCCTGTCTCGGCGCCAGCTCAGCCACCTCCGCTCGTTGCACGTCATCGACAAGACGACGGGCGACACGATCAGCTGCACGCCGCTATCGATCATCGCGATCCTGATCGGCTGAAGAGGACGCCGGGGACGCGACTCGTCGGGCGAGACGCCGAGCTCGCGCCAGTGGCCGCGGTCTGAAACGCCTAGCTGTGGTACCCAGACACGTTGTTGACATCTGAGAGCCTCGCTGCACCGTGTGGGGTGTTAGAAGCCCGCACGGACAGGAGGCTCTCGTGGGCCATGCTAAAGCCAAGCTGACAGTCGCCGGCCGGCAGCTGTTGGTCGCCCGCATCGCGGCCGGCTACACCATCGCCAAAGCGGCCGAGGCGCAGGGCATCAGCCGCACCACGGCGACCAAGTGGTTGCGTCGCTACCGGAGCGAGGGAGTGACCGGGCTCGTCGATCGCAGCTCCCGGCCGAAGCTCTCGCCACGCAGGCTAGATGAGCGCGCTGAAGCGGCGATTCTGGCTGCCCGCCAGGCCAGCCGCTACGGACCTCACCGTCTCGCCTATCTGACCGGCCGGCCGCGCTCGACCTGCTACGCCGTCCTCCGCCGGCACGGCGTCAGTCGCCTGGCGGATGCCGACCGGGTGACCGGCGCGCCGGTGCGCTATGTGGCCTGCCATCCGGGCGCCCTCCTGCACGAGGACCACAAGAAGCTCGGCCGCGTGCCCGACGGTGGCGGCCATCGGGTGCTCGGTCGTGAACGATCAGACCGGCGCCACCGCGGCGACGGCTACGATCACCTGGAGGTCTTCGTCGACGACGCCAGCCGCCTGGCGCATGTCGTGGTCGTGCCTGACGAGCGGCCGGCGGCCACCGTCCACGCGCTCGAAGAGGCGCTCGCCTGGTTCGCGGCTCGCGGCATCCACATCGAGCGGGTGCTGACCGACAACGGCTCGAACTACCGCAGCCTGGCCTACGCCGCCGCCCTCGAGCGCCACGCCATCCGCCACAAGCGCACCCGGCCCTACCGGCCGCAGACCAACGGCAAGGCCGAGCGCTTCATCAAGACGCTCATCAACGAGTGGGCCTACGGTCGCCCGTATCGGTCCAACTCAGAGCGCCTGGCGGCCTTGCCAGAGTGGCTCCACTTCTACAATCACGAGCGCCCGCACACGGCGCTCCTTGGCTCAACGCCCTACGCGACCGGTGTCAACAACGTCCGCGGGAATCACACCTAGTCGTCGCCGGCGAGCCCCTCGTCCGGCTCGACCACGGTTTCGGCGTCCGTCTCAGGTGGCGCGATGGCGCTCGGCGACGGCTCGCCATCGAGCTCACCCGTCACCACAGCGGGACGGAGTGCGGGTCGCGGGCGCTGGGCCGCCCCGGCAAACAACAGGATCGAGCCGGCGACCGCCGCGTTCAGCGAGGCGATGTGGCCGCGCATGGGGATGCGCACCGACAGGTCGAGCCGCCGGCGTACGGGCGCCGAGATACCCCTGCCCTCGCTGCCGACCACCAGCGCCAGAGGACCCCGCAGATCCGCCTCGGCATAGTCCAGGGCCGCCGCCTCCTCGGCGGCGACGATGCGCACGCCGTGGCCGTGCAGGTCGGCCAGCGCGCCGGGCAGGTCTTCGACGGCAGCCAGCAACAGGTGTTCGGTTGCGCCCGCGGCGGCCTTGATGGCGGCGGGACTGAGCGGTGCCGACCGCCGCGTCGGATAGATCACGCCGTGAACCCCGCACGCCTCCGCGCTGCGCAGCAGAGTGCCAAAGTTCTGGGGATCTTCGAGCGAGTCGAGCACCAGCACGAAGAGGGATTCGCCGCGCTGAAGCGCCGCCGCCAGGATGTCGTCGAGAGAGGCGGGCGGCCGTGGCTCGACCACCAACGCGACGCCCTGATGGCCATCGAAGCCGGCCAGCGCGGTCAGCGTGCCGCCCTCCACCTCCATCACCGGAATGCGCAGGGTCGTGGCGTGGATAACCAGGGCATCGAGTGCGGCCCGTCGCTCTGGCACTACGAGCAGGCGCACAGCCGGGCGCTTTGCCGCAAAGGCTTCCTCAACCGGCCGCCGCCCGGCGATCAACTCCGCTCCCTCGCCCACCAGCTGTCCATCGGCTGGCCGGGCGGCGCGCGTCAACGCGGGTGATCGGTAAGGTACCGGCCGGCCCAGTGGCCGCGACCGGCGATCGAACGGCGGGCGGCCGTCTCCACGCGGACGGTCCTCTAAGCGCGGCCGGCCCTCGAAACGCGGCCGGTCGCCGGGGAGCGGACGATTGCCCGCCGGCCGCTGCTGGTTCCCCGCACGCGCTTGGCCGTCACGCCGCGGCTGGCCCTCGTGGCGCGGCTGGCCCTCCGTCGGCGGCTGAGCGTCGCGGCGCGGCCTTTCCTGCCACTCACGTCTGCCTGGCGGGCGGCCGCTGCCCTTGCGGTTCTGATCTCGGCGCGGACCATCCCGGCCGGGCCGATCGCGGTCAGCCACCAGTCGTGCTGCGCACCACGCGCCAGCGCTGACCGTCGCGCGTGTCCTCGACCGCCACCCCGAGCCGGGCCAACTCATCGCGCAACTTATCGGACCTGGCCCATTCCTTGGCCGCGCGCGCCGCCGCACGCTGATCGAGCAGCGCGGCGGCGCCCTCCGGGAGTGCGTCGGGCAGGTCGAGTACGGCGAGCACACGGTCCAGGTCGCGCAGTGCTGCAGCGGCGCGCCGGGCATCGGCTGTCGACAGCGAGCGCGCATCGAGGCGGCGATTGCACTCGCGCACCAGGTCGAACTCGGCGGCCAGCGCGCCCGACACATTCAGGTCGTCGTCCATCGCCGCCTTGAACTGGTCGCGCGCGGCGGCCAGCGGCGCGTCGAGTCCAGCGTCGTCGGCGTGCTCCTCGCCGTACGAGTCGAGGGCCGCCACGCACGTCGACAGTCGCTCGACGGCCGCTCGCGCGTGATCGAGCGTCTCGTCACCCCACTCGAGCGGTGCGCGATAGTGGGTGGCGATCAGCGCATAGCGCAGCATCGCCGGCGAGTAGCCGTCGGCGTACACCTCCTCCGGCCTGGCGATGTTGCCCACGCGGCGCGCCATCTTGGTGCCGCTCATCTGCAGATGCGCGTTGTGCAGCCATAGGCCGACGAACTTCTGACCGGTGGCCGCCTCCGATTGGGCGATCTCGTTCTCGTGGTGCGGGAAGATCAGGTCCACGCCGCCGGTGTGGATGTCGAACGACGGGCCGAGGTATTTCATGCTCATGGCCGAGCACTCGATGTGCCAACCCGGCCGGCCCTCCCCGATCTCGGCCGTCCACGACGGCTCGCCGGGCTTGGCGCCCTTCCACAGAGCGAAGTCGCGCACGTCGTCCTTGCCGTAGTCATCGGCTGCGACGCGCTCGCCCGTGCGTGCCGTCGACGCGTCGACATGCGCCAGCTGCCCGTACGCCGGCCAAGAGCTGATACGGAAGAAGATCGAGCCGTCGTCGGTCCGATAGGCGTGGCCCTGCTCGAGCAGCTTCGCCACCAGCGAGGCCATCTCCGGTATGTGCTGGGTGGCGCGCGCGAGGACATCCGGCGGGCCGATGCGCAGTGCCGCGAGGTCGGCCACGAAGCGCGCGATGTGCGGTGCCGTCAATTCGTCGAGCGTTCCGCCCGCGGCGACGAGATCGCGAATGATCCGATCGTCGACGTCGGTGATGTTCATCACCCACGTGACCCGATAGTCGAGCCACTCCAGATATCGGTGGACAAGATCGCCCAGCAGGAACGCGCGGAAGTTGCCCACGTGTGCCGGCCCGTACACGGTCGGGCCGCAGCTGTACATGCGCACGTGATCGGCGTCGAGCGGCGTGAACTGCTGGATCTTCCCGCCGAGGGTGTTGGTCAGTCGCAGCGTCGTCATACGACGCCAATCATCGCCGAACGACCGTAACCAGTGCTGTGGCGCTGATCGCGCGGCCGGCGCCTTCGGCACCGCCCAGGTTGCCGGTGGACGCGTTGACCGCCACCTCGGCGCTCGAAACTCCGACCAGCTCAGCTAATCGATCGCGGATCTGGTCGAGCCGACGGCCACCCAGTCGTGGCCGCGCGCCGATCAGCGACACCTGCGCCCGGCTCACGCGCCAGCCTGCCTGACCGGCCTCCGCAACGGCATGTGCCAGGAGCTGCGCGCTGTCCGCGCCCGCGGTGCGCACATCACTGGACGGGAAGAGGCGGCCGAGATCGCCCAGCCCGGCCGCACTGAGCACGGCCGTCGCCAGCGCGTGCAGCACCGCGTCACCGTCGGAGTGACCGTACAGGCGCGGCGCGTCCGCCATCTCCACGCCACCGAGCCGCAGGCCCAGCCCCGGCCCGAACGGATGGCTGTCCTGGCCGAAGCCCAGTCGCTCCTGTGCGCGACCGCGCGTCAGCTCGCGGACCAACTCCAGGTCGGCGGCCTGGGTGATCTTCATGTTGGCCGGCTCGCCGGGGATGGTGGCGACGGCGATGTGCTGGCTCTCCAGGAGCGCGGCCTCGTCGGTGAACGCGGCAGCGCCGGCAGCCTCGAAAGCAGCCAGCAGCACTTCGCGGCGCACGGCCTGCGGTGTCTGTGAGCGCAGCAGCCCGTCGCGGTCGACCGACTCGAGCCCAGCCCCGGCGACCCGTTTGAGCGAGTCGACCACCGGAAGGACGGGAACGGCGGCGCCGTGCGTTCGTGCTGCGGCAGCCACCGAGTCGGCCAGCGCGGCCGTCGCCAGCGGGCGCGCCGCGTCGTGGACCAGCACGATCTCCGCTGTCGTCGCCGCGACGCCGGCGCGGACCGAGTCGGACCGGCGTCCGCCACCGGCGACGATCACGGTCCTGGCTGTTCGCCACGCGGCCGTCTCCATCTCCGCGACCCGGTCCGGCCGCACCACGACCACGATGCGATCGACCGACCGGGCGCGCGACATGGCCTCGACCGACCATGCCAGCAGCGGCCGGCCGAGCAGTAGTTCGGTCAGCTTGTCTACTCCGCCCATACGCGAGCTTGATCCCGCCGCAACGACGACCGCGTCGGCGAACGCCGCGTTCATTCGGTCAGCGAACCGACGGAGATCGCGCGCGGCCGGGCGGGTAGCTCGACACTGGTCAGCGCGGCCGCCAGCGCTTCGCGCAGCGAGCCGACACGGACGATCTCAAGCACATCCGGCAGGGCCTCGTGACCAGCCGCGCGACCGGTCGTGCGCGGAACAACGGCCCGCCGGAAGCCGAGCCGCGCCGCTTCCCGCAGACGCCGGTCCAGGCCAGTAACGGCGCGCAACTCGCCGGTCAGGCCGATCTCGCCCAGCGCAACCGTGCCCGCTATCAGTGGACGGTCACGCAACGCCGACGCCAGCGCCAGCGCCAACGGCAGGTCGATCGCCGGTTCCTCGACAGTCAGGCCGCCAACGACGCTGGCGTACACGTCGTGGCCGGCCAGGTTGAGTCCGGCGCGACGGCCCAGCACGGCAATCAGCAATGCCAGTCGCTGGCCATCGAGCCCGGCGGTGGTCCGACGCGGCGAACCGTGCACCTGCGGCGCTACGAGTGCCTGCACCTCGACCAGCAGCGGTCGGCTGCCCTCCAGCGTGGCGGCGACGGCGACACCTGGGGCGCCCAGTGAGTCAGGCTCGAGGAAAGCGGCTGCGGGATCGGCGACCTCGGTAAGCCCGTCAGCCGTCATCTCGAACACGCCCACTTCGTCGGTCGAGCCGAAACGGTTCTTGCTCGCGCGCAGCAGCCGAAGCCCCGAGAAGCGCTCACCTTCGAGCGTCAGCACCACGTCGACCAGGTGCTCGAGCGTCTTCGGGCCGGCGAGCGTGCCGTCCTTGGTGACATGGCCGACGAGGATGATCGGAACGGCCCCCTCCTTGGCGTAGGCCTGCAACGCGCCGGCCGAGCTGCGTACCTGGCCCACCGAGCCGGCCGGCCCGGATAGTTCGTCGGCGGTGAGCGTCTGAATCGAGTCGACCACCAGCAGTGCCGGCGCGCTGGCCTCAGCAGCCGCGATGATGCGCTCGACGGAGGTCTCGGCCACGATGTCGATGCGCTGGCCGGCCGGCCCGCCGATCAGGCCAAGTCGGGCTGCCCGCAGACGCAACTGGGCGGCCGATTCCTCGCCTGATGCGTACAGCACGCGCCCCTCCGCCAGACCGGCCGCCAGCCTGCCGCAGATGGCCAGCACCAACGTCGACTTGCCGATGCCCGGTTCACCACCGAGCAGCACCAGCGAGCCGGGCACGATGCCGCCGCCCAGGACTCGATCAGCCTCGCGGATGCCGATCGCCACGCGCTCGCTGTCCGCCTCGTCCAGCTGGTCGAGCGGCGTGACGCGCGGGGCGGCAACGGCAGCTCGCCGCCCAGCTGTTTTGCCTGTATGGCCGCGCTCCACGGCCGTCTCGACGAGCGTGTTCCAGCCGCCGCAACTGCGGCACTGGCCTTCCCAGCGCAGGCTTGTCGTGCCGCACGTGCCGCACACGTAACGGCTCTCGAGCCGCGCCATGGTGGTTACCGGCCTCTTAGGTGCCGGCCTCGACCGCGATCTTCTCGGCGGCGGGCTCGATGGTCAGGCCGGCCTCGTCGGACTTGTCGACGACGACCGTCATGCCTGGCTGGAAACGGCCCATCAGCAGTGCTTCGGCGAGCTGGTCCTCGATCATGCTCTGGATGACGCGCCGCAGCGGACGCGCCCCGTAGTCGAGGTCGTAACCCAGCTTGATGATGTGGTCTTTCGCCGCCTGGGTGATCTCGAGCCCCATCTGCTGCGCCTTGAGCTGCTCGCGAACGCGCTCGAGCATCAGCTCGACGATCACGCGGATCTGCTCGATCTGCAGGCTGTGGAAGACGACCACCGAGTCGACGCGGTTCAGGAACTCCGGTCGGAACTGCGTCTTGAGCTGGTCGAGGACCTTCTCTTTCATGCGGTCGTATTGCTGGTCCGCGAGCTTGCCCTGGTCCTCCGCCACGGGACGGAATCCCAGGCTGGTGTCCTTGAGCAGCGACTTGGCGCCGACGTTGCTGGTCATGATGATGACCGTGTTGCGGAAGTCCACGCGGCGGCCCTTGGCGTCGGTCAGGTGGCCGTCCTCGAGTATCTGCAGCAGGATGTTGAAGACCTCCGGGTGCGCCTTCTCGATCTCATCGAGCAGCACGACCGAGTAACTCTTGCGGCGAACCGCCTCGGTCAGCTGACCACCCTCCTCGAAGCCAACGTAGCCCGGGGGCGCGCCGACCAGGCGGCTGACATTGTGGCGCTCCATGAACTCGCTCATGTCGATCTTGATGAGCGAATCCTCCGAACCGAACAGGAAGTCTGCCAGCGCCTTGGCCAGCCATGTCTTGCCCACGCCGGTTGGCCCCAGGAAGATGAACGAGCCGATCGGCCGCTTGGGATCCTTGAGCCCGGCGCGGGCGCGGCGGACCGCCTTGGAGATGGTGTCGATGGCCTCGTCCTGGCCGATCACCTTCTCGCGCAGGGCGCTCTCCATGCCCATCAGTTTCTCGGACTCTTCCTGGGCGATGCGAGTGACCGGGATGCCCGTCCACATCGCCACTACCTGGGCGATGTCCTCATCCGTCACCTGCGGCATGTCGGCCTGTTGCACCGCCTGCCACGCCGCGCGCAGGCTGTCGATGTTCTCCTTGGCGTGTGCCTCGGAGTCGCGCAGGCTCGCCGCAGCTTCGTAGTTCTGATCGTTGATCGCGGCTTCCTTCTCCTGGGTTGCGCGCTCGAGTTCCTTCTGCGCCTCCTTGATTTCGGGCGGCATCGACCCATTGCGCAGCCGCACGCGGCTGGAGGCCTCGTCGATCAGGTCGATCGCCTTGTCGGGCAGATGTCGATCTGTGATGTAACGGATCGACAGGTCGGCCGCGGCGCGCACCGCGTCGTCAGTGATCTTGACCTTGTGGTGTTCCTCGTAACGCGAGCGGATACCGAACAGGATCTCGACCGTCTGTTCGAGGGTTGGCTCCTCTACCATCACCGGCTGGAAGCGCCGCTCGAGGGCCGCGTCACGCTCGATGTACTTGCGGTACTCGTCGAGAGTGGTAGCTCCGATGCACTGCAGCTCACCACGCGCCAGCGGCGGCTTGAGGATGTTGGCCGCGTCGATGGCGCCTTCCGCTGCGCCGGCGCCGACCAGGGTGTGCAACTCGTCGATGAACAGCACCGCGTCGTTCGTGCTGCGCAGCTCCTCGATGATCTTCTTGAGCCGCTCTTCGAACTCGCCGCGGTACTTGGTGCCCGCCACGAGGCTGCCGATGTCCAGCGTCAGGACGCGCTTGTTCATCAGCGTCTCGGGCACGTCGCCCGCCACGATGCGCTGGGCCAGACCCTCGGCGATGGCCGTCTTGCCGACGCCCGGCTCCCCGATCAGGGCGGGGTTGTTCTTGGTCCGCCGGCTGAGGATCTGGATGACCCGCTCGATTTCCTTCTCGCGGCCGATGACCGGATCGATCTTGCCCGCGCGTACTGCGTCGGTGAGGTTGACGCCCAGCTGATCGACGGTGGGCGTCTTGCTCGCGCGCTTGGTCTCGGTCGCCGGGCCGGCGCTCGACGACTGGCTGAGCACGCGGATCACCTCGTGGCGGACCTTGTCGAGATTGACGCCCAGGCTCTCGAGCACGCCGGCGGCAATGCCCTCCCCTTCACGGACGAGGCCGAGCAGCAGGTGTTCTGTCCCGATGTAGTTGTGACCCAGCCGGCGCGCCTCGTCGATGGCCAGCTCGATGACGCGCTTGGCGCGTGGGGTGAGGCCGACTTCACCGACGACCGGGCGGTCGCCGCGGCCGATGATGAACTCCACCGCCGTGCGGACCTTGGATAGCTCGACGTTCATGTTCTCGAGCACGCGCGCAGCAACGCCCTCGCCCTCGCGGACGAGACCGAGCAGCAGGTGCTCCGTCCCGATGTAGTTGTGGTTGAACCGCTGCGCCTCGTCCTGAGCAAGCGTCAGGACCTTGCGCGCGCGGTCCGTGAACTTGTCGAAGCGATCCATCAAGCCTGAAACCTATTCCATGCCGGCGGCCCGCCCGCCGTTCGTCTGATCGTACCATTCGCGGCCTGGCCACCGACCCCCCTGCGGTCCCGGTCGGTGACCGCCGATCGGCAACCCAGGCCACGGGGATCATCCTCCGGCCGGCGCCCGGCATGGCCTAGCCCGGGCGCGAAATCGCTAAAGAAAAACCAACCCGCGAGGCGCGCCTCGCCCTAGTCAGGAGCCAGCAGGCTCCGTCGGCTCGTCGGCAACAGGCTCAGTCGGCTCGGCCGCGGCAACAGGCTCGTCGGCAACAGGCTCGTCGGCAGCAGCCTCAGTCGGCTCGGCCGCGGCAACAGGCTCGTCGGCAACAGGCTCGTCGGCAGCAGCCTCAGTCGGCTCGGCCGCGGCAGGCTCGTCGGCAACAGGCTCAGTCGGCTCGGCCGCGGCAACAGGCTCGTCGGCAGCAGCCTCAGTCGGCTCGGCCGCGGCAGGCTCGTCGGCAACAGGCTCAGTCGGCTCGGCCGCGGCAACAGGCTCGTCGGCAGCAGCCTCAGTCGGCTCGGCGGCAGGCTCGTCGGCAACAGGCTCGTCGGCAGCAGCCTCAGTCGGCTCGGCCGCGGCATCTATGGCGGTGTCGCTCTCCGGCGATGCAGTGGTGCTGGGCTTCGCCTTGCTCTTTCGTGCGGTCGTCCGGCGCGGGGCCGCTTCGCCCACCTCAAGCGCGGGCGCGTCCGCTGTTTCGGCCTCGTCCTCTGGTTCGGCCAGCTCGTGGATCATCTCGGTCGCCGCCTCAGCAGATGCTTCCGCGTCAACGGCCGTCTCGGTCTCGCCGGCTGTCGCCGGGTCCTCGACCTGAACGACGCCGGCGGCAGGCTCGGCCTGATCGGCCGCGGTCTCATCCGACGGTTCAGCATGATCGCGCGCCGCTTCCGACTGCTCGATCTGCTGGCGCACCTGTGCGAAGGCCGCGGCGAGTGTGTTGTCGATGCCGCCCTCCGGCTCCTGCACGGCCTGGCTCATGTCGTAGCCACGCTCGGTGCGCGGCCGACGCTCACGCCGCTCGGATGGCTCCGGCCGCGCCGGCGCCTCTTCTGCCTGCTTGAGGCTCAGGCCGAGGCGGTGGCGCTCCTGTTCGAGCGAAATTATCTTGAGCTTCAGCGTCTGGCCTTCATGCACGACATCGCCCGGATGGGCAACCCGCTGGTGCGACAGCTCGCTGATGTGGATCAGCCCCTCGAGGCCGTCGCGAACTCGCACGAAGGCACCGAAGTTGACGATCTTGGTGACGGTCCCATCGATGACGTCGCCGACCTTGAGGTCCGCGACTGTCGAGTGCCACGGATCGGGCTGCAGTCGACGGATCGAAAGGGAGATGCGGCCGCGCTCGTGGTTGATGTCGATCACCTCGGCCTCGACCTCTTCACCGACGCGGTAACCGGCCTCGGGGTTGTTGACCTTGTTCCACGAGAGCTCGCTCTTGTGCACCAAACCGTCTATGCCACCCAGGTCGACGAACACGCCGAACGGGGCGATCGAACGGACCGTGCCGGTCACCTTCTGGCCGACCTGCAGGCTGCTGAAGAGCTCGTCGCGCTTCTCGCGTCGCTCCTCGTACAGGGCGACCTTCTCCGACAGGATGAGTCGATTCGCCTTGCGGTTGACCTCGAGGATCTTGAGTCGCAGCTTGCGGCCGACATACGGCTGGAGCTTCTCGGCAATCTCCTGCGCGGCATCGCGCGGCTGCTCGTTCTGCGGTCGCCGCGGAAAGTCGACGATCTGGCTGATGGGCACGAAGCCACGGATGCCGCAATCGACGATCAGCCCGCCCTTGTTGTGGTCGATGACCGGAGCCTCGATGATCTCGCCCGCGTCGAGTTGCTCCTGCATCGCGCGCCACTTGCGTTCGAGGCCGGCTCGGCGCAGCGACAGGACGGCGTGGCCCTCGGGCGACTCCGGTTGAAGCACGTAGACGAGCACGACATCGCCGATGTTGAGCTGCGGCTGGGTCTCCGCGTTGCGGCCGTACAGCTCGCGGTTACTGATGACGCCTTCGGACTTGGCGCCGATGTCGACGAGGATCTCGTCCTTGTCGATCCGCACCACGTTGCCCTCGACCACATCGCCATGCTTGAGGCTGCGGATCTCGGTGTGCTGCTGGCTGAGCAGCTCCTCCATGGTCGTTGGCTCGGGCCCCTCAAAGACAGTCGGGGCCGGACGTGCCGGCGCGGGCGGAGCTGGCTCAGTTGCAGCGACCGTGGCGGTCTCCGGCGCCGGTTTCGCTGCCTCGTCTCCTGCCGGGACGGCCCCGGCGACCACGTCAGTAGTCGGCGCACTGCCCCCGGCGGACGGCTCAACAGTCGCCTCTTCGGCCACCATCGGCGCTTCGACCACGGCCGGTTCAGCTGCGGAAGAGCTGCTCTCGGCAGCCGCGGCCGCGCCCATATCATCATCGCTGCCTGCCGCCACGGTCTCGATCACGGGCGCCTGCTCGTCGGCCGTGCCCGACTCCACGCCGGTGCTGGGTGCGGCGTCCACAGCGGACAACGCGTCGCCTGCCGGCTCCTCCGCCGGGGCGGTCGTCGCGGCCACCTCGGCGTCCGTGGTGCCGTCGGCTGCCGTCGACTCGGGCGCCTGTGGCTCGGCAGTCGAGGCGGGCTCGGCCATCGCTTCGGCTGGCTCGGCCATCGCTTCGGCGGCCGGCTCGGCGCCGTCTGTCTGTGGCGTGGCGGTCAACTCAGGCGAACTGGCGTCTGCCTGGTCGGCCGGGTCTATGCGCTCTACGGTCAATCTGGTGGTGTCCTCCGTCGAAAGCTCCCAGGAGAACAACAAGACCCGAGCAACACGCCCGGGCCTCCAGTCCTGCTGGGTGTCTTCCGTGTCCTGGTGGGCTCTTCAGACTCCTTCCGTACCGTCGGCACGCGCGCGCTCTTCTTGATGCTCCCCGTAGGGCCGACGCATGTTACCACGCACCTGATCGTGCAGCGTGCAAGATGGCTGCGCTACGAGCGTCGGTAACATCGCTGCGGTGCCCGAACTACCAGATCTGGCGATCCTGACTGACGCACTCGATGCCGGTCTGGCCGGCCGGCCGTTGATGACCGCGGCAACGCCGCAGTCGCTCGTGCTGCGTGGCACGCCGGCGGAGCTCGATGCGTTCGAGGGTCAGCTGCTCGAAGGCGTCACGCGTCGCGGCAAGTTCCTTGTTTTCGATTTCGAGCGCGACCGAATGATCCTCAATCCGATGCTGACCGGACGGCTTGGCTTCGCGCCCGTCGGAGCCAAGCCGTGGCCACAGGTCGCCGCGGTGCTCGAATTCGGACCGGGCGCTGCGGTCAGCCAGCCGCCGAACTGGTTGCTGGGTGCCGATTGGTTGCCCGCGCGCGATCGATCGGTCGAACTGCGCTATCGGGACGCGACGCGCATGGGCAAGCTCTACCTGCTGCCGAGTGGAGTAGCGCGCGCGGTGGCGGGCTGGGACGACCAGGGTCCGGATGCGGATGATCCGTCGCTGAGCGCGGACGTCTGGCGCACCCGCATCGCGCGACACAGTGGCGAGCTGAAGAACCTGCTGCGTAACCAGGCCTTCGTAGCGGGCATCGGCAACGCCTACTCGGACGAGATCCTGTGGGACGCGCGCCTGGCGCCGTATCGCACGCGCTCATCACTGGCGCCAGCCGAGATCGACACCCTCTATCAGTCGATGCGCACGGTCCTGGCGCGAGCCATCAACGAGTTGCACGGCCTCGTACCGCCGCGGCTGGAGGTGGAGCAGCGCAAGTTCCTCAGCGTGCACGCCAAAGGTGGCGAGGCCTGCCCGCGCTGTGGCACGCGTCTCAGCGAAGTGTCGGCGGGCGGCTTCGTGACGACCTTCTGCCGCGGCTGCCAGCGCTAATGGAATCAACAAA
>CAWAGP010000001.1:0-1045029 GCA_963781705.1 uncultured Chloroflexia bacterium | reverse complement strand
TCCTGCCATGCTGGGAGCAAAGCTCCCCAATCGTTTAAGAACATCCTCTCTTTTCTGTTCTTTAATTTGTAATCTTTAACGTACTGGTAGTAAATATTTCCAGTGAATCGATAAACAGGAAGTCAATTTCCTTTTTAGAAAGAAATTCAAATGCCTGTATAACGTCTGCAAGTCTTTTTGTATCCTTTGCAATTGCTTTTATACCGGCTTTCTGAAATAGCTTAATTAAGAACCTACTCCTTTCATTATCAATAATCAAGCTAGGTTTTGTTAGTTTGAGTTCTTTATAAACACCGATAATAAAATTAGTTGACGACCAAGTTTTTCCGAGCCCTGGAATCCACCAAAACTTGCTTTAATAAAATGGTTCTTTGCTGCTAATTCCGATGCAAAATCATTTAAGTTCATTTTTAGGTCCTTTCTGTATTTATTTGTTTTAAGAAATAAAAGTATTTGAAGAAAAACATTTATGAACTGAAAATGTTTTTTCTCTGTGTTTGATTATAAGTACCGGGATATTAAATGAATCTTTATCTTCAGCTAATACCAGTACGTCATCCCCTGTAATAAATCTTATTCTGCCGGCCAGCACTACATCAGTGCCGCACCGGTAAACTTTATTTATCATTACTGATTATCCTCTCTTCTTTCCGGAATGATTGTTTATTGATATAGTCGGCATACCAATCCATTATTTTCCGGTCATATCTTTTATTCAGAAGGATATCAATAATATCATCATCACTGAGGCCCAAAATAGTTTTGGACCTCAGCAAGGGTGTGAGCAGATAAAATTCTGATTGCTTCATCTAAATTATACTGCATAGCTTCTCCTTAATTATATACCGGGAGTTCTTCTGTCTGTGAGATATCGAAGACAGTTTTATAAAAGAAATAAACATCTTCATCTTCTTCGTGCTCTTCTTTATCCTTCTTTCCCGAAGGGACAGCGGCGCCGGCGGCGAGGGCGAGCGTCACCAATACGACCACGGCCAGCCACGCCGCACGCGGTTGCACCGCGCGCATCTCCGCGAACGTCGTCAATAGCGCGGCCGGCGGCGTGCCCAGCAGCACCAGGACGCCGGCCAGCGAGATCAGCCGCGCCGGTTCGTCGAGGTTCACCAGGTTGAGTACGAAGCCGACCGTCAGGCACGCCGCCGCGGACAGGCTGCCAACGTGCAGCACCCTGACCGTCCAAGCGGTTGACGGCCGGCGACTTACGTCGATCGGAGTCACGATGCCACTGCCTTGAGCAGCATCTGGACGGAGAAGAACGCCGCGATGACGATGAACGCCAGCATCAGCCAGTGCTGCGGCACGCGGTGCGACAGGCGCGACCCGAAAAGGCCGCCCACGACGACACCGACCACGACCGGTCCCGCCAGCAGCGGATCGAGCTGGCCGCGGCTGAAATAGAGCACCGAGCTGGCCACGGCGGTGGCCCCAAGCATGAACGTGCTGGTGGTCGTCGCGACGCGCAACGGGATGTTCATCAGCACGTTCATCGTCGGTACGTTGACCACGCCGCCGCCGATGCCGAGCAGGCCCGACAACCCGCCCGCGAACAGCGAAGCGACCATCCCCAGCCATAGCCGCCGGGCGCGGTAACCGACCTCCAGACCGGTGGTCGGCTCGAGATAGCTCCAGTCGTACTCGAGCCAGCCTGGTTCGCCGATGACCACCGCCACCGGGCGGCGATGAACGCGCAGCATCTGCAGCGCGACGATGATCAGCAGCACGCCGAAGATGCCGGCCAGCGTGCGCGCATCCAGCAATCCGGCGATGTAGCCGCCGGCGACGCCGCCCAGCGCGGTCGCACTCAACAGCAGCAGGCCGATGCGTCGATCGGGCAGGCCCAGCCTCAGGTAGGTCGCCGAAGCGGTGGTCGAGACCGCGATGACTCCGAGCAGGCTGACCGCGATGGCGCTGTGCAGGTCGACGCCGAGCACGACCGACAGCAGCGGCACGATGATCAGGCCACCGCCCACTCCGATCAGCGCGCCGAAAGTGCCGGCACCGACCGCAGCGACGAAAGCAAGCAGTTCGAGGGTGAACACGTCCAGCGATTATCGAGGCGCGGGCGACTACGATCGGCCCGTGGGCGACAAGGAAGGGACCGGACCGCTGAGCGACCTGCGCGTACTCGAGCTCTCGACCGTGCTGGCGGGACCCTACTGCGCGATGGTGCTGGCCGACCTGGGCGCGCAGGTGATCAAGGTCGAGCCGCCCGAAGGCGACGCGACACGCGGCTATGGACCGCCCTGGATCGAGGCGGCCGACGGTGGACCGGGCGAACCCGCGGAACGGGTCGCCACCTACTTCCTATCGGTCAACCGCAACAAGCGCAGCCTGCGCCTGGACCTGCGTCAACCAGCCGGCCGGGAGGTCGTGGAACGGCTGATCGGGCGGTCGGACGTGCTCATCGAGAACTTCCGGCCGGGCACCCTCGAGCGCCTCGGCCTGACCGATGCACACCTGCTCGAACTCAATGAACGTCTGGTCCACCTCTCGATCACCGGCTACGGCCGGGACGGGCCTGACGCAGGCAAGCCCGGCTACGACTTCATCGCCCAGGCGGTCGGCGGCCTGATGTCGATAACCGGCGGGTCTGACGAGGAAGGCGGCCAGCCGACCAAGGTCGGCGTGGCCATCAGCGACATCGTCACCGGCCTGTTGGGCGCCGTCGGTGTGCTGGCCGCCCTGCGCTCAGGGATTGCGCAGCGCATCGACGTGTCGTTGCTGGAATCCACGCTGGCGGTCCTCATCAACCAGGCGCAGAACGCCTTCGCGACCGGGGTTTCCCCCGCGCGCCGCGGCAACGCGCACCCCAACATCGTGCCCTACGAAACGTTCGCGACGGCCGACGGCGAGATTGCCGTCGCCGTGGGCAGCGAGCGGCAGTGGCCACGTCTGTGCGCCGCGCTCGGCCTCGAGACGCTGGCCGCCGACCCGCGCTTCGCGACCAACGATGTCCGGGTCCGCAACCGGCTGGAGCTGCGACCGTTGCTCGCGGAACGCTTCCGTGCCGCGGCCTCATCCGCGTGGCTCGCCGCACTCGACGCCGCGGGCGTGCCGTGCGGGCCGATCAACAACGTGGCCGCCGCATTCGCCCAGCCGCAGGCGCAGGCGCGCGAGATGAAGGTATCGGTCGACCATCCCCGGCTGGGCCCGATCGACCAGATCGGCCTGCCCTACAAGTTCACGCACACGCCGGCCGCGATCCGCTCGGCGCCGCCGTTGCTCGGCGAGCACACCGACCAGATCCTGACCGAGCTTGGCTACGGCCATGCGGATATCGCGCGCCTGCGCGCGGCGGGCACGATCTGACGGTGGCGAGGGTGTCGCTTGATAGACTGAGCGCCGCGCCGACATAGCTCAGCGGTAGAGCAGCTGTTTCGTAAACAGCAGGTCCTCAGTTCAAATCTGAGTGTCGGCTCCACCTCCTTCCAGACGCTCAACGGGCGCGTCCATCAACTCGACCGCGACTCGCAGGGTCTTCTAAAACAGCTCGGCCCGCCAGCCCGCAGGGTCCCCTGATGATCGAAGGCACGACCAAGCAGCCGAGACTGGTGTTGCTGTGCGGCCTGCCCGCGTCGGGTAAGACCACGCTCGCGCGCGAGCTTGCCGAAACCTATGGCGCTGTTCGGCTCAACGCTGATGAGTGGAAGCTGGCGCTGGGCATCGACCCGTTCGATGACGCTGCGCGAGTCCGGCTCGAAACACAGTTGTTGGCGCTAACGCGGCGCCTTCTCACGCTGGGAACCTCGGTGATCCTCGAATGGGGCTTCTGGGCGCGGTCGGAACGCGACGAGCTGCGCAAGGTCGCGCGATCGCTCGGGGCCGCCGTCGAACTCCGCTTCCTCGAGGTGCCCTATGGCGAACTGGTGCAGCGGGTTGTTGAGCGGACTGCAAGCGGCGGCATCCCAATCACCGCGAGCCACATGGAGCGGTATCGAGTCATGTTCGAGCCCCCGACAGACGAGGAGTTGGGCCTTTTCGACCCGCCGTTGGAACCTGGCGTCTCCTGACGCGACGGACCACGTCGTTATCAACCCGAGGCCAGGCTGATGACGAAACCGGTCAACGGCTCGATCGCGAGTATCCGCCCGAAGGCGTAGCCCGGGCTCACCGCGCCGGGCTCGGTATTTGTGCCCTCGAGCTGAACGACGAAGAACGGAGGAAGCGCCGGGAACACGGAGACGGTCTGGACGTCAATTGCGGCTCCGGGACTCTCCCTGGCGAGGAATTCCCGCGCGATGGCGGGAGCGCGCACGAAGCCGAGGCCAAGCCACAGGATTGCGACCGGAGCGACCGCGAGAACGATCCGTCTTCGCGTGCTGATGCGGTCCGGCCGCGCGGCGAGGTGAGTGTGTCCAACTGCCATCGCTCAACATCTCCAAGTTGAGGTATCGAGCTCAAGCCCTCTCCACGAGTCTCGGTTTGCTCGATCGGCGCGTCAAGGGCCCTTCGTCCGATTTCATGGACAGGCTCCGAGTCACCCAACGAGTCACCCGTGCACGGCCGGGACGTCGGGAAGTTGGCCACGCCATCCGGCACTTGACTCGGCGGTGTGGGCCGCGCAGGCTGGATCGCACTTCATCGAAGTGGGAGTTCACGAATGGTCGAGCAGTTGCACTCGCTTGCAGGCCGCGTGTCCGAGCTCGCGCGTGAGGTCGGACAGATCGGCAGGCATCATGTCGCGCCGGCTGTCTCGGTCAAGGAGCCGTGTGCCTCCTGCGGCGAGGAGACGGCGGTCGGCAGCGTCTTCTTCTCCGACCGCATGCAGGTCCCTCGACACGGGCGCCCGGACGCCTTCTTGTGCGGACTGTGTGAGGCACACATTTGCGCGTCGCATAAGCCGGCGCGGATGACGGGCGAGGATGCCGCCGCGTTCACGCGCAACGCGAGCGCCGCGGCCATCACTTGGTGGAGCCACTTCTAGGCGCGCGCCTCGACGGGGCCGAGATCTTGGGCTCACTAGCCCACGCCTCGGCCGGCTCAGGGTGGCCGAACAGGTAGCCCTGGCCGAGCTCGACCGCGAACTTGGCGAGCGTCCGGGCCTCCGGCTCGGTTTCGATGCCCTCGGCCAGGAGGAGACAGCCCGCCTGCCGGGCGAAATGGCGCATCCCCACCACGAGGGCCTGCCGGCCGAGATCCCTGTTCACGTCGCGCACCAGACCGATGTCGAGCTTCACCAGGTTGGGCCGTAGCTCGACGATATGGGAGAAGTTGGCGATCCCGGCACCGGCATCGTCCACCGCGAGGCGCACTTCGTGACCGAGCGCTCGAATGGCCACGGCCAACGCCCCGTAGTCATCGATGATCTCGTGCTCGGTGATCTCCAGGACGATCGGGCGCTCCGACGGCCACAACAAGCCGTTCAGGCGCTCGGTCTGCAGGAGCACCTGCGGCGACACGTTGAGCGAAAGCCAGCGTCCGGCCGGCAGCTTGCGAGATTCCGCGATGGCCGCCCTGATGGTCGCCAGCTCGAGGTCCGGCCCCATGTCCACGGCACGGGCATCGGCGAAACATAGGTCGGGTCGCTGACCGGAATCGAAGCGCGTCAGGGCTTCATGGCCGACCGTCTCGCGCGTCTCCAGCTGGATGATCGGTTGGAAGACGGGATGGAACAGCTCATCGCCGATGATCCCGGTCATCCGCCTGCGAACGCTGACGGCGGCGGTCAATCCAACGACGGCGGGCCCCATCAGCACTCCCGCACCGGCCGCGAACTCGAGCAGCGCGGGCAGGGAATCGGTCAGGCGCGAGGTCGCGTCGTCATCCGAGGACGTGATGGTCAACAGCCCGACCAGGTCACCGCCGTAACGAACACCGGCGCAGCCCAATGCCCGAACGTCCATCTCCCGGAACAGCTGCTCGTGCCGTTGCCGGGGACGCTCGACCCAGGCCTCGACCCACGGCCCCTGTGCGGCGCGCTCGCGCAGGTAGTGGCCGCGCTCGGCTGGTAGTTGTCGAAGAGGCACGGGCGTCCCGTCGGCCCTCACGAAGGCGAGCGGTGTCACCTGCTCCTCGACGCTGAAGTAGGACAGCGCGGCGCTGCTGACGCCGGCCAGCCTGACGACCTCGCGGCAGAAGTCCTCGGCCGTTGCCTCGGGCGTGGGCCCGGGCTTTAGGCGCGTCAGGGCGTCGGCGACCAGTGAGCGCTCGCGCGCCAGGCGCTGCTGCCTGGCTTCGGCCGCTCGTTCACGGGTCACGTCGTGCTTGACCGCGACGTAGCTCGTGATCTGCCCGTCGGTGCCAACAACCGGCGAGATGACGGCCCGCTCCTGGAAGAGGGAGCCGTCCTTGTGGCGGTTGGTCATATCGCCCACGAACGGTTGCCCGCTGGTCAGCGCGGCCCACATTGCTTCGTAGAAAACGGCATCCTGGACACCGCTACTGAGGATGCGCGGGTTCCGGCCGATGACCTCCTCGCGCGTGTATCCGCTGACGCGCTCGAAGGCCGGGTTGACGTACTCGATGTTGGCGTCGGCGTCGGTGATGACGATCGCGTCGGCCGACTGCTCGATGGCCGCGGAGAGTCGTGCTCGCTCGACTTCGCCGCGGTGGAGCTCGGTGACGTCACGGACGTTGATCAGGAAGTCCTCGACCGCGCCATCCGCGGCCAGGCGCGGCGTGACCCTGATCTCGATGCGTCCGGCCATCCGTCCGGCAGGTGACGCTCGGCCTCGCCCAGCCACGGCACTCTCGAGCTGGCGACTTCAAGCAGTGCCGCGATCGTGGTCGCATCCAGGATGCTGCCCACCACTTCGACAATTCCGTGGCCCGGCAGCTCGGACCGGTCGCGGCCCAGATCGGCAGCGAAGGCCCCGTTGGCGTACGTGATTCGCAATTCGGAGTCGAGGATCACGATGGCATCCTCAGACTGCTCTATGGCGGCTGACAGTCGGCGCATCTCGGCTCCGCGAGATGGCGCTCGGTCACGTCATGGATCGAGGTCACGTAGCCGTCGCCCATCCTCGCCACGTGTGAGTCGACATATTGGTCGAGCGGCCCGCCCGCGGCATCATGGTCGACGTAGTGGAAGTCGAGCGATTCCAGGGCATGCCAGTCTCGACAACGGCGACGAAGGCGTCGAACTTGCCGTTCGTGCGGTGGGCGGGAAACAACTCGAGCAGGGTGTGCCCTTCTTGGCGCTCGGCCGGTAAGCCCGAGATCGTGCCGATCACCTTGTTGGCATAGTCGATCCGGAAGTCGGTAATGCGGCCGGCCTCGCGCGGATGGCCGAGGCCACGACCACGCCGCCGAGCATCGAATCCATGGCCGTCCGCCAGCCTCGCCTCTGAGATCGCGAGGTCGTTCGCGACTGATTGCGATCGGTCACGTCGCGGGCCACTCCCAGCCAGCCCGAAATCTCGCCGGTGGCCTCTCGGAGCGGGGTGATGCTGGCCTCCATGCGACTCAGCGTCCCGTCGGGGTTACGGTGGTCGACCTCTCCGGACCACGGCCGCCCGGACCAGAGGAGCACGGGTTCTCCGTCGGCCATGCACGGCTGCGTCGAGGATGCCGTCCGCGATGTCGGCCGCGCCCCGACCGACCACCTCGGCCGACGACGCCCGACGCTGGCCACGTACGTCGGGTTGGCATGGACGATCCGGAAGTCGGTATCGACGATGAAGATGCTGTCGGGCGACTGCTCGAGCGCGGCGGCCATCCGGTCGTGTTCGCGGCCCGCTCGCTTACGTTCGGTTATGTCGTCGAACGTGACGATCAGCCCGTCTGCAACAAAGAGCAGCATGGAGCTCGCAGATGCGGACTGAGCCGTCGCGGCAGGTGACCCGGTACTCGCCCGCGTTGACCGCGCGGCCCGACAGCCGTGCCGTCGCCACGGCCGGCCTCCAGCGACGGATCACTTCGCGGCGGTAGTCGGGATCCGGATAGGCAAGCTCATACCACTCCGCCGTGGTCGGCGCGGTGTGGCCGAAGAGGCTGGTGGCGCTGGCGCTCCAGAACACGATCCGTTCGTCGTCCAGATCGACCAGCGCAACCGGGAATGGTGTCGCATCGGGAGCCGCGCGGAGTCGGGCCTCGCTCGCCTGCTCGGCCCGGCGCAGTTGAGTGGCGACTGACGCCTGTGCCGGCGCAGAGGTCGCGCCAGCGGGGCGTGCACGGTCCAAGATGGGCTTGGTCGGGAGTACCTGCGCTCGTCGCTCGCTCATGTGGCACTCGCCGGAGGAGTCACTCGCCCCGGCCGCCGGATGGGCAGCGATGGTGGAGGTGGAGACAGGTCCGTGGATCACGGTGCGCGCAATGAAAACCGATGTCAAGGCTCGGGACGCTCCGCCCACTAGATCGTGCCCCAGCGATACAGCGGATGCAATTCGGCCCAGCCGCCGTGCTGGAGATCGAGCACGTAGCGGCCCTCCATCCACACTCGCTGCCCGACCGACGGGAAGGGCGGCGCCAACGGATCAGGATCGGCGGCGCAGACGGCGATGGCATCCGCCTGGGTGACCGAGCGTACGCAGACCGGCTCGACCACCAGATCGCCCAGCTCCTCGCCCTGGTTCGCCCGCGTCAGCAGGTAGCTGAACGGCGGATCGAGCGCCAGCAGGAGGTGGAAGTCGCCATCGGCCTCCTCGCGCACCGCCTCGACGACCCCGGTGACCCTGACGCATGCGGCTCTGACCGACAGCCGGCTCGGGTTGTAGACATACCGGTCCTGGTTGGTCGGCACGCATGAGGACGCTATCGGCGTGGGCTTCGGCGAGGGCGTCGACTTCGGCGAGGGCGTCGATCCGGCAGTTGGCTGAGACGGCTCGCTTACGGCCGGCGTGGCCGGCGTCCGCGACGCGGTGGCGGTGGCGAGCGGTGCGGCGGGATGTGATCGAGCGGCGGCAAGCAACACGACGACCACGGCCAGCAGGATGAATACGGCAGCCCAACGCATGACCGACGAACGGCTCGCGGCAACCTCCAGCTATTTCTAGGCCGAGTGCGCCCGGCCGAGCATAGCCTCGGCCATCCTGCGTCGCGTCAGCGTGCCGGGGCCAGGTCGGGCAGCAACCAGCGGAACAACGCGGGAGACAGCGTCGCGGTGGCCGCCGCCAGCAGCACGATGACCGCCTGCATGCGCGCATCCAGCAAGCCCAGGTCAAGGCCGAGCTCGGCCACGACGATGATCAGCGACAGGCGGGCCGACAGGAGGAAGCCGGCGGCGACCGCCTCCCGTGATCCGTGGCGGCGGGCCATGAGCAGCAACGCGGGGACGATCTTCACCAGCATGGCGACCCCGAGCAGGGGCCAACCAGCACCAGTGTCGATGGATCATCGACGGCACTGAGTTGGAAGCGGATGCCGACATTGATGAAGAAGATCGGGATCAGGAAGCCGTAGGCGAAAGCGGCAAGCTTGCGGTCGAGGCTCTGGCGATTGCGAAACACGGCAGCGAAACTCGTCCGGGCCAGGAACGCGCCCAGGATCAGCTCGATGCCGAACAGGAGCGCGATGCCGACGAAGACGAGCATCAACGCGAGGCTGAACCTGATGCCCAGTTCGTCGGGATCGTCCTCGTCGAACAGCCGGCTGAAGCGCTCCGGCCACCACCAGGCAGTCCGGCGCAGGACGATCAACACGGCGCCGGCGACGAGGGCGAAGGCGGGCAGCGCGAGCAGTCGGAAGCTCAATCCGTACTGGACGAACAGGGCGACGACGGTCACCGCCAACAGCGTCAGGAAATCGGCGAGCAGCGCGGCAACCAGGATGTCCTGACCGAGCGACGTGGCGATCCGCCGCGTGGCGCGCAGTGTGGGGACGACCAGCCCCACCGAAGTGGTGGCCAGGACGAGCGTCAGGAACACGCCCAGACCGGACACCTGCGTTGCCACGAACGCCAGCGCGAGCGTGCCGGCGAACACCGCAAGACCGACGACGAGAGGCCGCGCGCCGTGGCGCTCGAAGATCCGGAAGTCGATCTCGAAGCCGGACAGGAACAGGAGGAGCAGGAAACCCAGCCCGGCCAGCGCGGCAAGGAACTCGTCGGTTCGGACCAGGCCGAGTACCGGGCCGGCAAGGATGCCGAACAGGATCTCCAGCACCACCGCCGGAAGCCCGAAGCGCCCGGCAATGAGGGGCAGCAAGAACGCGGCCAGCCCGACGATGATGAGCGTCGAGGCGCTCGAGTCGATCACCCCTCGTCTCGGTCGGGCACGACGACCACCAATTCACGCGTGCCCGCCACGATGTGGCCGGTGATGCCGGGACGCAGCAGGCCGTAAGGTCGGCGACCGAGGCCAAGAACCAACAGCCGATCCGCCGGCAATTCGCGGAAGACCCGCACCGGATTGCCGATCTCGATCCGACCGCTGACGTCAACTCCCTGGACCGAGGCCTCATTCCTGATCCGCGCTACCGCCCTGCGCGCATCCGACGCCTCCTGTTCGCCGGCGACGAACCGTGGCGGCACGACGCCGAGAGCTTCCAGCGGGATCTGCGCTCGAGCGGCCAGGTCGATCGCCGCCCAGGTCGCGCTCCAGCCGGCGATGCTGTCGCGTGCCGGTGTCACTATCCCGCGGTACGGATGTACGCCGGCGACGAGCAGCGCCGCAGCTCCTGAGCGGCGGATCGCCTCGAGCGTGCGGACCGTCGACAGCCGTCCAATGGGCTTGGCGAGCACGAACAGCCCGACGCTCTCCCGTTGCCGCAGGACGGCCAGCGCAGTGAGGTCGACGCGAGGCACGGCAACAGACCGGGTGTCGACGCCGCCGGTTGGGATCGCGGCATGCTCGAGAGCGCTTTCGTCTCGATCATCTGCACCGGCCTCGGCCGACTCCTCGCGGGCGATGAGCAAGGTCGCACCACTGACGATGCGCGTCATGGCGATTGCCTCGTCAAGCAATGACTGCGACGCACCAGACCGAGAGACAAGTACCGCGACGTCGCGACCGTACGGCTGCGGAAAGTGCGCCTGACCGCCGGTGAAGGTGGCGACCATCGCCGCGTGGTCGCCGGCGGAACCAACGACGGTGACGAGATCGCCGGTCTGCAGCGTCGTCCGGCCGTTGGGCACGATCAGCTCTTCGGCACGCAGGACGGCAGCAACCAGCCAGCCCTGCAACGCGACGTCCTGGAGCGCTCGGCCGCGCAACGGCGAGTCGGGCGAAATGCGGAACTCGAGCGCCTCGGCTCGACCGCCGGCGAACGCCGCGGAGTTGACGCGCCGGGGTTCGAGTGCGATCTCGACCTGCCGGGACGCGAGGCGGTCCGGCGAGACAGCCGCGATCCCTGCTCCCCGATATACCGCGAGCGCCTCAGAATCGTCGGCTGTTGCCAGGACCCGCTCGACATCTGCGGCCATTGCCAGGCGGCAGGCCTCAAGGCTCGACGCGTCATCCTCCATGGCCGCGACGAGCGCATCTGCTCCAGCCAATCCGGCGCGTTCCAGGACCACCCTGCTCGAGGCATCGCCCTGCACGCTGGTGATCTCGCGCACGCGGGCGAGACCGGCCAGTCGGTCGGCGTCCGCATCAATTACCACGATGTCCCAGCGATCGCTGAGACGCTCCAGGACTGCCCGGGTGGCCGAGCCCGCCCCGGCGATGATGACGCGCACTCGGGCCTCCCTCCGAACGGATCATCCGGACGACCGCAGGATAACCGCGCGAAAGGGTCGCGGGGACTCTGGCGCCATCCAACCTTGGCGCACGGCTCACCGGATCGCCCTGGCGACCTGTGGCGCCGGCGCGGGGTGCGGCCTGAGCCGACCGTCGCGCAGAACTACCCAAACAGTGAGGCCGGGCGCGCGCCCCAGCGCTGCGAACCCGGCCTCAAAACGTGCGCCGAGGAGAGGGATCTCGGCGAGCAACGTGTGAGACGGAACTTAGTCGCCCCGGGTTCCGCGGACCATCGGGCGTGCCACGGAGCCGGGCACGGTCTGCCGGCTCCGGGTACGGAGTCAGGGGCACGTGTGCAGCGTGGCCGACGGCGGATGCGTCCGTCAGCCCGCGATCAGGACTCGGGCGCTGGCTCCTCGACTCCCTCGGCGGGTGCCTCCTCGGCGCCTTCCTCGGCCGGAACCTCACCCTCGCCGACCGGCGCCACGACCACTTCCTCACGCCGCGGCGGTTGGACTCGGACGACTGCCTCGGTCGGATCGGTGATCAGGGTCACGTTTGCCGGGATGTTCAGGTCAGCGGCGTGCAGCACGGCCTCGAAGTCGACCAGCGGCGTGATGTCGAGCTCGATCGCCGAAGGCAGCTCCGCCGGCTTGGCACGCACCAATACCGTGTCACGCAGGTGCAGCAGGACCCCGCCCATGCGCTCGATCGCTTCCGAATGGCCGATCGCGACGACGGCCACCTCGACCGTGCGCTCCTCTTCCATGTTCACGGCCAGGAAGTCCACGTGCAGCGGACGCCGCGTGACGGGGTGCTCCTGGATCGCTTGAAGCAGGACCGGCCGGGCATTGCCACCGTCGATCCGCAGATCGACCACTGTGTTGCGCCCGGTGCCGCGGTGAAGCAGCTCGAAATCGTGCGCATCGAACTCGATCGGCTGTGACGGCAGGTCCGGGCCGTACACAACGCCCGGCAGGACGCCCTCGCGGCGCAGTCGCGAAACGTGCTTGCCGTGCACGCTGCGCTCGCGCACGTTGAGTGATGGACGGCTCATATCCACCGGATTGTACGATCAGACGTGATGGCCGCCTCGATTCTCATTGTCGAGGACGAATACGCGGTCGCGCGGGGCGTCCAGTACGCCCTCCAGCAGGAGGGTTACGAGGTGACCGTCGCGCGCAACGGCGAAGAGGGCTCGAGATCGCGGTGCGCAGCGCGCCGGACCTGGTCCTCCTCGACGTGCGACTGCCGGGCATCGATGGCTTCGAGATGCTCCGGCGCCTGCGCGCGACCGGCAACAAGGCGCCCGTGCTCTTCCTCACCGCGCGCGACGAGGAGATGGACAAGGTCATCGGCCTCGAGCTTGGCGCCGACGACTACCTGACCAAGCCGTTCGGCCTGCGCGAGCTGATGAGCCGCATCAAGGCCCTCCTGCGGCGCGCGTACGGCGACCTCGCCGATGCCGCCGGTGGGCGCGTCATCCGCCACCACGACCTGCTGATCGACCTCGAGCGCCGCCGCGTCCAGCGCGGCGACCGGCGCATCAGCCTGACCGCGACCGAGTTCGAGATCCTGCGCCACCTGGCCTCCAGGCCCGGCCGCGTCTTCACGCGCCGCGAGCTGCTCGAGCTGGTGCGCGACTACGAGGCGCTCGACCAGGACGAGAAGACGATCAACGTCCACGTCAGCCACCTGCGCGAGAAGCTCGAGGACGACCCGGCCGATCCGGCGTTCATCCTGACCGTCCGCGGCGCGGGCTACGCCTTCGCCGAACGCTAAGGGCTCGTGCCGCGCCGATGGCCGAGGCCCTGACGGTGCGGCCGTGCCGCGGGTCGAGCACCAGCCTGCGCGCGCGGCTGTCCTCGGCTTTCTGTGCCGTCGTCGATCGACGTTGCCCTGGTCCTCGTCTGTCGTCCCCTGCCCCGCCTGCTCGACGGCTACTTCCAGCAGCAGGCGCAGGATGACCTCAATCGGCGCGCCGAACCGGTCCGCCGTTCATCGCGATCGCTCACCGTACCAGTCGCCACCGGGCGCGCGCAGCGCCCGTTGCTGAGGGCGACCGGTCCGCCAGACGGTCACCGACGGACTCAAGGCAGGCCCTGGGCACGCGCCGAAACGGGTATGTCCGCACGATCGCCGAGCAACTCGCCGAGCAAACGTAACGGTGAGATCGCCGCAGATCGGCCCATCCGGACGACAGTCCTCTACCGGCTCGACGTGCCCTCGCCGACGAGGTCGCCGAGGCCGGCCAGCAGCGCGAGAGCTTGATCCGATCGTCGCCCATCCGATGATCATCCAGACCTGTTCTGGTCGCAGCAGCCGCCGGGCCCCCATCGCGTCGTCGAGTCACGCTCTCGGATCCGTTCACCTACCGCGCCCAGACGCTCCAGTCGATCCTCGGCGTCATGTCGTCGCCGCGGTGATTGCGCTGCTCGTCGCGGTGGCGATTGCCTCGATCCTGTCGCCGATCGCCTCAGCCGAACCCGATCCGCCGCCTGACCGCCGCCGCGCGCGAGCTCTCCGAGGGAAAGTTCGACGCGCGCGTGACGCCGGCACAGCAGACTCGCCGCGAGGTGGCCGAGCTCACGGTCGCCGTTCAACTCGATGGCGGAGCGGTCGAGAGCATCGATCGAGTCATCCGCCGCGACCGCGACCGGTCAGCCGGGATTTCCTGGCCGACGTGTCGCACGAGTTGCGTACGCCCATCGCCGCGCTGCGCACGTTCAACGAGCTGCTTCAGCGAGGTGCCGTGGCAAGGACGAGGCAGACCCGGGCGAATTCCTCGAACAGAGCGCGCCAGCAGATCGAGCGGCTCGACTGGCTGGCGACCAACCTGCTCGAGCTGTCCAAGCTCGACTCGGGCCTGGTACGCTCGACCTGCGGCCGGACGACCTGCGCGCCGTCGTCGAGAACGCGGTTGCCAGCAGGCCCAGCCGGCAGCTCGGCCGCAAGGGCGTGACGCTGAGGATGCGACCTGCCCGCCGAGCCGATCCGCCAGCCGCACGATCCGCAGCGCATCGGCCAGGTTCTGGGCAACCTGATCGGCAACGCGATCAAGTTCACGCCGCGCGGCGGCCACGGTCGACGTGGCGCTTGTCGGCGACCGGTCGGGCGCCCGAGCTGCGGGTCACCGACACCGGCGTGGGTATCGACCCGCAGGAGCTGCCCGCACGTTTTCGAGCGCTTCTACCGCGGCGCGCACGGCGCACGAATCGCGCGCCGCGGGTCGGGACTCGGGCTCTCGATCGTCCAATCCATCGTCGAGATGCACGATGGCGACGTTTCGATCACCAGCGCGCCGGGCATCGGCACGAGGTGCCGTCGACCTGCCGCGCGACATGTCCGTTTCTTCACCGGCTGCTCGCCCTGCTTGAACCGCCGCCTGTCACGCTTCGGTTAGCCGCGATCCACCGCCGGGGCGGCGGCCGGCATCCCCTCATGACCGGATATCAGCCATGATGACCGCCGCTACTGCCGATTCGAATTACGACCAGCCCACCGCGAGCTACGTCCACCGCGCCAGCCACTCGTGTGGGCGGGTCAATCATGGACCAGCCGGACGCCCGAGCGCTGGTTCGAGCCCATGCCGTCCCGCAGCCGACTCCCGTTCAGGCACGCAACCACGTCAGCGGCCCGTGGGTGGCGGCGCTTTTCGTCATCGCCCTGGTGGCCAGCGCGTTGGGCTCGGGCTGACCTACATGGCCCTCGTCGCCGGCGGCCTGGCGCCGCCGATCGTGGTCGGCTGGCGACGACCAGTCCAGCGCGCCGCCGGCGGCACTGCCCTCCCAGACTCCGCTGACCACGGCACGCGACCGCCGCCGTCGACGAGCAGACCGCGGTGACGCACGCGGCCGACGCGAGTCAGTCCGGCGGTCGTGACGATCACCACCCAGCTCGGCCGGACAACCGACCCGTTCTCGCTCCCCGCGACCGGAATCGGCTCGGGCATCATCTACGACACGAACGGCTGGATCCTGACCAACCATCACGTCGTCGGCGATGCCGACCCCTCACCGTCAAGCTGGCCGACGGCCGCGAGTTCGCGGCCACGACTACGGTATCGACACGCTGACCGACCTCGCGATCGTCAAGGTCGAAGGCACGGACCTTCCCTCGGCGAGGATCGGCGACTCGTCGATCGCTCAAGCCCGGCCAGTTGGCGGTGGCGATCGGCAGTCCGCTCGGCACGTTCACCAACAGCGTCACGTCCGGCGTCGTTTCGGCCTCGGGCCGGAATCACGGTCGGCGACGACCCGGTGAACACGAGACAGAGGAAGCGCTGCGCAACCTCATCCAGACCGACGCGGCGATCAATCCGGGCAACTCCGGCGGCGCACTGGTCGACTCCGACCGGCGCGGTGATCGGCGTCAACACGGCGGTCGCCGGTGACGCGCAGGGCATCGGCTTCGCGATCCCGATCAACATCGCCAAGCCGATCATGAGCCCAGGCGCTGGCCGGCGAGCCGCTCTCCCGGCCGTGGATCGGCATGAACTACCTGCCGCTCGACCGCGCCGAAGGCGCCAGAACAACCTCCCATCGACTACGGCGCTGCTCATCCATGCGCCGCAGCAGCCATGCGATCGTGGCCCGGGAGCCCCGCCGACCAGGCCGGCCTGAAGGAGGGCGACATCGTCACGGCCGTCGACGACGAGAGATGACGCCAGACCCTCGACGACATCCTCAGCCAGTACGTGCCGGGACGACACGGTGACGCTCGGACATGGATCTCCGCTGGACGGCCCGGCCAGACCTGGTCCCAGTGCCGACCCGGGGACTCAGGCCGGCGCCCGGATCGGCACCTTCCCCCCTCGTCGCGGACGGCGGGCTAGCCCGGCCCGCCGTGTATCTCGCGCTCGACCTATCCCCGGCGTGATCGATCACGCCGTCGAGTCGGCACATCGGCTGGCACCGCGACCCTGACCGCCGGTCACACCGAGCGCGGGCTGGTCGCCAGCACCTCGGCGGCGACCGTCCCCGCGAGGCCTCCAGCAGCCGGAAGCTGTGTTCCTCCACCGCCCGGCGGCAGACTCACACGGCGGCCCGTAATCGATGGTGCGCACTATGTCATCGTACACGCCGGCCGACGGTAGGTCAGCCGCAGCTCCAGGTCGATCTCGACTTCCTGGGGCAGCCCCGTTCCTCGTCCCTGACGCCGAGCCGACCCCGAACGTCATGCCGAGCAGGTAGATCGGGTCGGTCACCTTGCGCCTACTCTTGGTATCCGGCTCCCTATCGGGCTCGTTGCTCGTGCCCGGCTCGTGCCAGCCGCCACGGACCATCGCGTCGCTCATCCGCGCCCCCGGACATTGGCGCGCACGTCGTGAACCCGGACGATGTCCACCCCGGCGCCGACGCCCAACGCCGTCGTCGCGAGCGTACCCTCCAGCCGCTGCCGGCCGGCAGGTCCAGCATGCTGCCGATCGTCGACTTGCGGCTCGTTCCCAGCAGGATCGGGCGCCCAGCGCTGCAGCGGCCGAGGCCGCGCAGCAACACGAGGTTCTGTTCGGCGGTCTTGCCGAAGCCGATGCCGGGATCGACGATCAGCGATTCCCACGCGCAACCAGGGACACGGCCCGGTCGATGGCGCGCCGGAGATCGGCATCACCTCGGCGAGCACGTTGTGGTATCGCGGTCGCTCCGGTTGTGCATCACGACGCACGGTACTCTCCGTTCCGCCGCCAGCCGCGCCATCGCGTCCGACGGGCCCACGCCCCAGACATCGTTGACCATGTCCGCGCCGGCGTCGAGCGCCGGCTCGGCCACTTCTGCGCCTCACCGTGTCGATGCTCATCGGCACGTTCGGCAGCACCGCTCGGATTTCGCCGATGACGGGCAACACCCGGCCGTTTCCTCGGCCGGAGTCCATGTCCGCGTGACCGGGCCGCGACGATTCCCCACCGACATCGAGGATGTCCGCGCCGTCCGCGACCATCCGCGGGCCAGGGCCACGGCGGCGCGACGACGTCGGCGATCCCGCCAGCAACCCGTCGCCGCAGAACGAGTCCGGGGTCACGTTGACGATGCCCATGACGTAGGTGCGCCGGCCCCAGCGGAACTGTGCGCGCCGATCTTGAGCGGCCGGGGCGGGCGCGGCGCAATCCCTGCATCTCCCCGCGGGCAACCGGACTGACGGCGTGGCGTCCATGCGTCTCCTGGGCTTAGGCAGCGTTGGGCACGAGCAGTCACGCACTCGGCCAACCAGGTAGAGCGAACCGCACACCACCAGCGGCCCGCCGGAACGGGCGGCAAGGCGAGCGCCGAGTCAAGCGCCGGGTCGGTATCGCCCGCCGTCGTCGCGCCGGCGCCCCATCAGTTGGCCGCATGGCCGGCTGGAGCGAGTTGGTCGTTCCCGGCACCCGCGTGGCGACGAGTGCCGCGCCGGGCAGGGCGGCGTTGAGCGGCTCGAGCATGCCGGTTCCAGTGGTTGGCGAGGATCCCGACCAGCAGCGTCGGCCGGCCGCTCGACACGAGCGGCAGCAACTCGGCGAGGGAGGCCGCCAGCGCGGTCCCGCCGTCAGGTTGTGGGCGCCGTCGAGCAGCACGATCGGCCGGTCCGGGAGGCGCACCAGTTCCAGCCGGCCCGGCCAGCGCGCGCTGCGAAACCGCGCGCCAGTTGCTCGCCGGTCACCTCGGCGATGTTCGCCGCGGCGAGGGCATCGATTACCCCCGGCGCCACGCTGGCGTTGACGGCCTGGTGGCGGCCGAGCAGCCCCAGCCGCAGCTCGAGCCCGTCCGGGGCACGCACGCACGTTCCCTCGCCATCCACTCCGGCGACGGGCCACGGCTGGACGACACGCAGCGGCACGCCAACCCGGCGAGCGCGCGCTGCGATCATCGCCAGTGCCTCGTCGTGGGCGCTGTGATGGCCTGACTATCGCCGCGCTTGATGATGTGCGACTTCTCGCCGGCGATCGCGTCGATCGTTGGGCCAAGGTGTTCCATGTGGTCGAGCTCGACGTTGGTGATCGCGCTGATGCCGCCCTGCCACACGTTGGTGGCATCCAGCCGGCCGCCCATGCCCACCTCGATCACCCCGACCTGCACGCCCGCCCTCCGGAACTCCAGGAATGCGGCAGCGGTGAGCACCTCGAACTCCGTCACCGGGCCGTAGCGCGCGGTGATCCTCTCCGACGCATCGGCACCTCGGTCAGCAGGTCGGTGAACCTGTCGCGCGCCAGCATTCGGCCGCCGACCAGGATGCGTTCGCGGTAGCTCGACAGGTGCGGGCTGGGCATCTGGCCGGTCAGGTAGCCGGCCTCGCCAAGAGCCGCTGCCGCCAGCGCCTGCACGCTGCCCTTGCCGTTGGTGCCGCCGATCAGCACGCCGGGCATCCACGTTCGGGATCGTCCAGCCGGCGCAGCAACGCGCGAATACGGCTCAGGCCCAGGCGGATGCCGAAACGGCCACGGCCATGTAGCCGTTCGAGGGCGGCCGGTAGCGGCGTCGGCCGCTCCGACGCGAGTGGCTCAGCGAGCAAGCGGGGTCACCCGTTATACGTTGAGCTCGTCCTCGTAGAAGACGCACTGATTGAAGCGTGGCGACAAGCAGATGTCCGATACGTAGCTCTGCTCGAGATGCACGCCGCCGCGCAGCTGGCAGCGAGCAACGTCGATGTCCTGGCGCATGAGCGCCTTGAGCAGGTGCGGCGCCGTGATGGGCATCGGCCCGCGCGGGCCGGTCATGTAGTAGTGCGGGCAGACGTTGCGCCGCAGGTTGGGCATGCCGAACGGCAGCATCGGCGGGCGATCGGCGACTGGCGCGGGCGGCCGGCGCATGAGCAGATTGGACTGCACGCGACTGATCGGGCCGCGCGGCGGCGAGGGCGGCACCGGCCGCCCGTGGAGCGCGCTGCGACCCATCGTCGCAAGAGGCTTACGCCCCGTATCCACTCAACCTCCGAAGTCGGAAAGGCAATTCGTCAACGCCAAAGTAGCGTACACGCTGCGACGTGCGCGGCCCACGTGCGCAAGCCCATCCTGCCAGAATCGAGGCGTGGCGCGGGTGGGACGGAGCAGGACGACGTCGCGCGACGCCGGCCGGCGGAACGGCGCGAGACCGGGCCGTCGCAAGGCGGCCGCGCCACGGCGTGGGCCACGCTTCAGTTGGTCGCGGCGGATCGGGGTGGCTGCTGCCCTGGTGCTGCTCATCGGCGCGTCGATAGCGTTCGCCAGCAGCTCACTCCAGCAGGGTCACGGCACGGGCCGCCCGACGCCGACGCCGCTCGCCCAGGTATCGGCCCCGACCGGTGTGCCGACGCCGGCGCCCACGAACGACCGTCAGCCGCCCGACATCAGCGTGACGCAACCGCCCGCCGGAGCGACGATCTACGCCGAAACCGTGACCCTGCTCGGCAATACCGAGCCCGGGGCGACGGTGAGTGTCAGCGACCAGGCCGCGGGCGATGACTTCCAGGTAGCGACCGATGCGAACGGGTCTTTCGACACGACCCTGCCACTGAGCCTGGGCAGCAACTGGTTCATGCTCAAGAGCGAGGACGAGGCAAGCAACGTCGCCGGCAACGCATCGAGATCATGCGGGCAGCCAGTCGCGGCACCATCGACCTGGTGCTGACGCCGACCACCGTCGACCTCGCCGACCTGCCGGCCACGATCGACATCACCGCCGCGATCACCGACGACGAGGGTCTCGCCGATGACGGCGCCCCGGTCACCTTCAGCGTCTCGCCACCGAACGCGGCGACGGTGACGTACTACACAGAAGCGACGCGCGGCCGAGCGCGCTGGCCGAGCTTCGTCGTCAACGACGATGGACAGGCAAGTGGCCAGTGGCTGGTGACCGCGCTGGCGACGCTGCCGTCAGGTACGGAGTTGCGCGACGACGCCTCGTTCAAGGTTCACTGAGCCGCACCCTCGACCGGCGGACGCGGGCGGATCTCACGCGCGGGTGTCAGCATCAGCAAGCCTCGCTTCGTCGCGGCCGAACCGGGCAGAGCGAAGACGTCTTCTGACGGGGAGTCCTGGGCCGACCACCAGCACGATCTTTGCTCATCACCGGTGAGCGGTTCACGAGCCCTGTTCTGGGCGCAGAAACCCAGACCGCCCACGAATGATCGACGGAAGCTGCTGCACGTCCCGCAACTCGTCGCCGATCGGCCGCATAGGAAGCATCGGTTCGAGTCGACTTGCACCGTCCGGCAGTTCGGACAGCGCCACGTTGCCATCGACAACCAGTCTAGGTGTTACGGGCAGGCGTCGGTAGGTGCTTTGACGAGCAGGTCCACTTCCGTGCCGGGTGCAACCTGCGATGCCGGCGGCGGATACTGCTGGGCCACCTGCCAGCTGTCATCCGGAGAGCCAAAGCTGCTGTTCGACCCCGAAAAGACGGCGCCCAGCTGCAGTCCCGCGGTTGTGATCTCATCTCGGGCCTGGCCGAGGCTCTCGCATGTCGCCGAATAATTGCCGACCGTCACCGGCGTTAGCGTTGGTGTCGGGGCCGGCGTGGGCGACGGAGTCGGCGTCGGCGATGGCGTGGGTGAGGGGGTAGGTGATGGGGTCGGCGTGGGTATCGGCGTCGGCGATGGCGTGGGTGAGGGGGTAGGTGATGGGGTCGGCGTGAATGACGGCCCAAAGTTCGGCGTCGGCGTCGGCGGTGGTCCCAGCGACACGACGTAGTCGATGCTCGTGCCGTTGGCCACCTCGACACCGGCGCGCGGGTTGGTGCGCACGATCAGCGTGGCCGGCACGTCCGGGTCGTACGCCTCACTGCGATCACCGGGAACCAACGAACTCTGCGCCAGCAGGCTGAACAGCTCAGCCTCCGTGCGCAGGCGCAGATCGGGCACGACCACGGTGACGCGCTTCGTGGCGACCGTGACGGTCACCCTGTCACCGTGCTGGACAGTTGCGCCGGCAGGGGGGTCCTGGGCAAGGATGGTGCCCTCGGCCGAGGTATCGGTGACCTGGTATGCGCCCACGGTCAGCAGCAGGCCGGCGGCATCGGCGCTGCGCTCAGCGTCGGTAACCGACTGGCCGACATACGAGGCCAGCGTGAACTGGCCAGCCGACGCAATCGGCGTCGGTGGTGGACTCGCGCGGCTGCCCAGCAGCAGGAACAGCAGCACCGCTCCGGCCACCAGCACCAACACACCCAGGATGGCAGCAATCCATCCCCACGGGCCCGCGCCGTCGCCGTCCTCGTCGTACTCGTCGTCGGCATACGGCCGGCGGACGGCCGCACCGCGCCGGAGCGAGCTGTAAGCCACGCCCGGCACGGCCCCGTCGGCGGGCTGCCGGGGCGCGTCGGCGGACGGGATCAACATCGGCGGCGGTCCGGCGGGTCGCGCCGGCGGCGGAGCCGGCGGCGCGGCCATCGACATCGCCGCCGCGCCGGCCGGGTCGGCGATGTACCGCTCGAGCAGCGTTGCCACCTCGCCGGCCGAAGGCCGGTCGGCCGGCGCGCGCGCCAGCGTCCGGCGCACGATCGCGTCGAGGATGGGTGGCACGTCGCGGTTGATCGAGGATGGCGCCGGCGGATCGCCGGCCAGCCGCGCCACTGCCACGGCGCCGGCCGAATCGCCGGTCCACGCCCGCTGCCCGGTGAGCATCTCGAACAGCACCAGACCGGCGGAGTAGATGTCCGAAGCCGCGGTCACCAGCTCGCCGCGTGCCTGCTCCGGGCTGAAGTAGTGGACGCTGCCGAGGGTCGTTCCGGGCATCGTCAGTTGCGCCTCGGAGAAGGCCCGCGCGATGCCGAAGTCGGCGACCTTGACGCTGCCGGCGCGAGTCAGCAGCACGTTGGTGGGCTTGATGTCGCGATGGACTATGCCGCGCGCATGCGCTGCGTTCAGCGCTTCGTAGATCTGCTGGGCGATGCGCGCGGCGGCGAGTGGCTCGAAGGCGCCGCGCTCGCGAATGATGGCGGCCAGTTCGCCACCGTCGATCAGCTCCATGACGATGAACGGGTCGCCTTGCTCCATGCCGTAGTCGTAGACGTTGACCACGTTGGGGTGGCTGAGCGCCGCAGCCGACTGAGCCTCCTGCCGGAAGCGCGCCACGAAGGCGGGGTCTCGCCCGTACTCGGCACGCAGCACCTTGACCGCCACGTCACGTCCCAGCTGGACGTCGTGCGCGCGGTAGATGGTTGCCATGCCCCCCTGGCCGAGCAGCTCGACCAATCGATAGCGACCGGCAAGTACCTGTCCGACTTCGGCCAAGTCTTCTCCTGCCCTGTATCTAGACCGTTAGCCTCGCCCGCGGCGGAGGCGCGCCTGTTCTGGCCTCAGCTGAGGTCCAGGCCGGCAAGAAAGTGCCGGAAATCGGCGCCCAGATCCGGGCGCTCAAGCGCCAGCTCGACGGAGGCCTTGAGCCAGCCCATGGTAGTGCCTGCGTCGTACCGATGACCCTCGAAGGCGTAGGCGTAGATGTCCTGCTCGGCCATCAGCGCTTCGATTGCATCGGTCAGCTGGATCTCGCCGCCCGCACCATGCGGTGTCGTCTCGAGCTTCTCGAAAATCTTGGGCGTGAGCACGTAGCGGCCGATGATCGCCAGGTTGCTGGGCGCCGCTTCCGGCGCCGGTTTCTCGACCATCCCGCGCACCCGGTGCAGGCGCGTGTCGGCGCTCGACGTGTGCGGGTCAGGATCGATGATCCCGTAGCGCGGCGCGTCATCCGGCGCGACGCTCATGACCGCGACCACCGACGAATGCGTTTCACGGTAGGCCTCGATCAGCTGGCCGATACACGGCCGGTTGCCGACGACAACGTCGTCGGGCAGCATCACCGCGAAGGGCTCGTCGCCGACCATCTCCTTGGCCATCAGCACGGCGTGGCCCAGTCCGAGCTGCTCCTTCTGGCGCACGTAGCTGATCTGCACCATATCGACGATCTGCCGGACCCGGCGCAGCATGTCGATGTCGCCCTTCTCCTCGAGCAGGGCCTCGAGTTCGTAGGAATGATCGAAGTGGTCCTCGATCGGCCGCTTCTGGCTGCTGGTGATGATGATGACCTGCTCGATGCCGCCGGCCACTGCCTCCTCGATGCTGTACTGGATGACCGGCTTGTCAACCAGCGGCAGCATCTCCTTGGGCAGCGCCTTGGTCGCGGGTAGGAGCCGCGTACCCCAGCCGGCGGCCGGAAAGACTGCTTTTCGGACGCGCAACGGAACCCCTTATCGCTTCTCGTGGAATGGCGCGCACTCACAGGGGTCGCGCCGGCCTGGCGGCCGCCCGGAGTATAGCCGCGGTGCCCGCCCACCCTCACCGGGCCTACCTGGTGGGCGACCTTCAGTCGATTTCGGCGGCGGCGGCAGGCTGGAGGACGGCGGCATCGGGATCCGGCACCGCCGGCGCGCGCGGAGCGACCTGCAGCACGACTGCGGCGACGATGACCGCCGCGCCACCGAGCAATTGAACGGGCACGGTCTGCTCGCCGAGCAGCAGCGCGGCGAGCGTGACGCCGACGAGCGGCTCGACGGTCATCATGATCGCGGCCCGGCTGGGACCGATCAGGTCGATGCCCGTGATGAACGCAAACGTTGAAACGGCCGCCGCCGCGACACCGCCCGCCAGCAGCACCGGCCAGACGCCTGCGTTGCTGAGCGGGACGCTCAACGCTGCCGTGTCGCCTACCAGCACAGCCAGCGGGGCAGCCAGCAACGCGGCCGCGAGGACTACCCAGGTCGAGACGTGCAGCGCGGGCATCGGCGGGAAACCGCGTCCGGCAACGAGGATGAACGCCGCCTGGCAGAGCGCCGCCAGCAAGGCCAGCCCGACACCGACCGGGTTGACGACGACGCTGTCTGAGCCGAACACGGGCACCAGCACGACCAGCACCAAGCCGACGCACGACAGCGCCAGCGCGCCAATCCGCAGCGGTCCCAACCGCTCGCGATAGAGCCGCGCGGCGGTGATGGTCACGATCGCCGGGTACGAGTAGAAACAGATGAGCGCGACGGCGATGGTGGTCGTCGAGAAGGCGGCAAACATGGCGATGTTGAGGACCGCGCCGCAGACGGCCGCGAACAGCAGCGCCAGGCGATCACGGCGGCTCAGCACGAGCGGGTTGGGAACTCGGCGGCGGCCGGAGAGGCTGCCTATGACCAGCGCCGCGGCGAAGAGGCACAGGGCGCCAATCGCGGCGCGCCAGGTAACGAAGCTGAGCGCGTCGACGCCGAAAGTATCCGCCGTGCGCGACAGGTAGCTGAGCGTGCCGAAGAGGGCGGCGCCGCCGCCGACCAGGACGACGCCGAGCAGCGACCGGTTCAGGGTGTCAGCTGACCCGCTCCTGCCGTGCCGGGCGCAGAATTCGACCGGTGAAGGGGATGCGGATGTCGCGGAAGACTTCGCTGGAGACCAGGAAGCCGGCAAATATGAGCACCACGCCGAGCAGGTGGCCGGCTTCGTACAGCGCAGGCGAGCCCAGGCGATACATGCCGTCGGTGATGGTCGGGATGAAGGCGCCGATGGCGATCAGCAGCGTCGCCGGCACGCGGCTGTGGATCCGCCCCGCGCCGAGCGCGCGCAATGCACCGGGCAGCGAGGCGAAGAAGTTCACGGTGATAGCGAAGGGCGACAGGATCAGGTTGAACAGGAACTGCTCACCCGGCTGTGATGGGTCGAGCGAGTATTTCAACACGCGCCGCTTGGGCATGAACACGTACGCGGAGAACATAGCGCCCAGGACCAGCGCAAACGCGCCGGTGATGTTCATGAACGGCGTCAACAGGCGCAGGCTCGACGGGAAAAGCGACGCGTCTGGTTGATTGCTGCCGGCCGACACGAGATAGCCCGGCGCGGGCAGGTTGGTGGTAAACATCAGGACGACCGACAGGACGGTGGCCCCGACGACCGCCGCAGCGGCTATCCACGGCCAGCGCTCGTTGGCGAAGTAGGTCTCGATGACGATCGCAGCAGCCACCGCGGCGGCCACCAGGAAATAGATGAGCGGCAGCATGCCGGCATCGGCGTACCCGGTCGGGTCGCGGCGCGGCGTCAGGAACGTGAACAGGCCGGCGAAGAAGATGCACAGCGCGAAGCCGTAGCCAAAGCGAGTTCGGCCGAGCAGGAATGCCGTGCCCAGGCCGAGCCAACCGACCAGCCACACGCCGCCGACCAGGAACCAGCTACGGTAGAGCGGCTCATTCCAACCGCTCAACTGGGCAAATGCCTCGCACCCGGCGGCAATGCCATAGAAGAGCATGCCCAGCGCCCAGATCAACTGATAGGCGCGGCGGCGCTGCCGCCACTGGTCGAACAGGGCAATCGCAAAGACCAGGCCAAGTACCGCTGTTACGACGGGCACCACGAATGCGAGGTCCATGTTCTATCCCTCAGGCTGGCACGAACTCATGCGCCTGCTGATGCAACCCGTCGCACAGGCCCCACTGTTCACCCTCGCCCGGAATGGGCACCGGCCGCATGATCTCACGCACGTCGGACAGCCGGCAGAAAAGATAACCGCGGCTGCTGGCCCACGAGCGAAAGTGGCTCGGCTCGGCGTGGAACTCGTGCGGACCGGGATTCAGGCGCGCGCCGACGGCCCAGCTGGGTGGCGCCTCGGGCGAGACGACATCGAGCAGCGTGATGCGAAACGGCGTGCCGGCAATGGGCTGTCCGCAGCCTTCGCACCGGATCGCATCGTTCTCGTCGAAAAGCGTCGTGATCGGGATGCCGTAGATCTCGCCACCCCTGAACTTGCTGGTCATCGGCGCCGCGATTGTAGCCAAGCGCATCAGTCCGGCAGCAAATCCAACCAGCCGGGCCGTGGCAGCTCCAGCAGCCACGCCGCCCACTCGAGGGAAGCCCGGAGTTGCCGCCGCTGCACCCAGCGCAGGCGGGGCAGCCCGGGAATGTCCGGGCGCGGCGCGCGATCGGCGAAATAGCCGGCGATACCGACGACCGACGCGACCAGCACCTCGTGACGGATCGGTCGAACGGCCGAATACCAGCCGACCACGGCCTCGGGCGGCGGGCCACCCTCCGATGCGATCGACTGGGCGAAGGCGGCCAAGTCGATCTCGGCCGGTCCCGCGCAGGCGAAGGGCCAGTCGAAGATGCGCAGCAGCGAGCCGTCGATGCGGATGTTGTCCGAGCGCGTGTCGAAGTGCAGCAGCGCCGCCGGTGGCGGCACCCTGTAGAGCGCCCGTTCGCCGCGGGCAAGAACCGGCAGGGGGTCGCGCAGCCACTCGCGCGCCGCCGCATGGTCACTGCCGGCCAGCGCCGCCAGGCGCTCGACTGGTTCATCATCCGCAGTGATTTGGCGCCAGTAGCGTGGCGAACTCGCGGTGACTGCCACGTGGCAGCCACGCGGGCAGAGGCCGGCCGGCGGTCGACTCATGGAACTCCGCGTACGACTTCGTCGCGCTTTCGGCCTTCGCCGGAGTCCACGGCAGCGCCGCCTCGCCGCTCACCGTCTCGATCAGCATCACGTGCCATCCGTCACGGCGGATCGAACCCAGGTAGGCCGGCGCCCACGGTCGCAGCATGTCGCCCAGCCGGCGATAGGCCCGCTCCTCGACGTCCAACGACCAGCGCACGCCCGACCCCTGTTCGAGCGGATAGGTGCCCTTGAAGAACGCGCGCGACGCGTCCTCGAGCGTCAGCGCGAAAGTCGCCGACGGCCCGTAGCCGCCGTAGGCGCGCACGGCCCGCTTCACCCGCCCGCCCAGCGTCTCCTCGACACGCCGCCTGACGCTCGCGGGCACCGCCGACCAGCTCGGCTTGTCCTCTCGTCGCTGACTCATAGGCGCCGATTGTCACCGGGCGGCCGGCAACTTACTTGGCGAACGCCGCGGGCAAGGTAGCGGAGCCGGAGTCCCATGGGCGCCAGCAGGCGTAAGCTCGACACCCAATCCGCGAGACCTTTGTGCACCATTGACTCTCATGTCCGCGGCGCTCCGCGCCGGGCCTGAGGCGACGGCTCGTCCACGATTTCTGCTCCACGCGAGTCGCTGGACCCGCCTCATCCCGGTCGCGGCGGCGCTTCTCCTCGCCGCCTTCATCGCCTCCGGCCCGGCGCTTGCTCATGCGGTCTTCGTGTCGGCCGATCCGCCCCCAGGCGCCGTTCTGCCGGCTCCGCCGAGCCACGTGCGCATCGTGTTCAGCGAGCCGCTCAACGCCGACCTGAGCGGGATCGTGCTGCTTGACTCGGCCGGATCGGCGATCGGCGTGAACGGCGGCGGCGTCGACCCGCAGGACGGCCGCGCGTACGAGGTCGACCTGCCCGTGCTCCAGCCCGACCGGTACACGGTCACCTGGCACACCGTGTCGCTGGTCGACGGTCACACGCGTACCGGCTCGTACCCGTTTACGGTGCTCGAGCCCGACGGCACCCAGCCGCCGATCAGCACCGTCATCCAGCCCCCACCCGCGCAGCCGCCAACGCTGCCCGACGCGGTCCTCGCTGTAGCGGCCTGGTTTGCGTTCATCGGCGTGACGCTGCTCGCCAGCCCAATCCTCGTCTCGCTCGTCGCCCGACCGCCGCCGTCGGCCAAGCTCGACCGGCTCGCGGGTGCCTTTCGTACCGCCATCGGCCTGGGCGTGATCCTGGCGCTCGCCGGCGCCGCCATCCAACTCCTGGGCGCGGCCCTGCCCGCCGGCGGCCTGAGCGCGCTGGGCAGTCTGCTGGGCGAGCCGTTCGGCGTCGGCTGGGTGGTGCGTACCATCGCCGTCCTCCTGCTCGCGGCCGGCTGGCGGTCGAACTGGCTGGATGCCTCCGGCAGGGCCAGGGTCGGCCGCGCCGTCGTCGTGGGCGCCGCGCTGGCCGCCACCGCGGCGACCAGCCATGGAGCCGCGTCGGCCGTGCCGGTCTGGGGATTTGCCTTCGACGGCGTGCACATCGCTGCAGCCGCGGTCTGGGTGGGCGCCATCGTCGCCCTGGCACTCGGCTACCGACTGCTCGACCCGGGCGATCAGACCCAGGCGACCTACCGGCTCAAGCTGCTTGGCCGTATCTCGATCGTGGCCGGCATCGCCGTTCCGCTCGTGCTGCTCGGCGGGCTGGGGAGTGCCGTGGTCGAGCTGGCCAGCCCCGCCGACCTGTTCGACACGGCATATGGGCAGACGCTCGGGCTGAAGTTGCTCGCTGCCCTCGCGCTGCTCGCGGTAGCCGGGCTGAACGCCGTGCGACTTCGGCCGGCGGCAATGCGCGGGTCACCCGCCGGGCACCACCTGCGACGGACCGTCGTCGCTGAGGTCGCGCTGGCCGTGGCCGTGGTCGGCCTGGCGGCGGCCATGAGCATCCTCGTCCCGGCACGCTCCGAAGACGCGACACGCGCCGCCATCGACCAGGCGGCTGCCGACACCGACCCGGCGCGCAGCTTCTCCGGCTCGACCAGCGTCGCCGGGGCGCCCGTGACAGTGACGATGACGCCGGCGACCGTGGGCACCAATGTCGTGCGCGCCGAGACCGTCGTCGACCTCGGCGGCCGGCTGATCCTCGACGCCGTGGGGCCCGACCAACAGCAGACGAACGTCGATCTCGACCGGGTCGGCACTCAACCCGGGAGCGACGGGCTCATACATACCGTCTACGGCGGCAACCTGACGGCCGACGGCGCACCGGGAGGCTGGCAGCTGCGCCTCTCGCGGCCCGGTGAATCCGCGGACGGCGCGCCTCTCCTCGTGCCGCTCGCGGCCGCCAGCGCCGGCACGCCGGTCCAGACGCCGCCGGAGCCGCCGGTCCAATGGCTGGCGCTGTTGGCCATCGCCGCCATTGGTGCGACAGGAATCGCCGCGGCGCGCGCGGTCCGCCAGCCACGCGTGCGCAGGTTCGTCGCTTCGGCCGGAGCGCTGGTGGTCGGTGCCACCATCGTGGCGGGAAGCGCACTGGCCGTGCTGCCCAGTGCGCCGTGGGGCACGCGCACGGCAGTTGTTCCGGTCGACACGGGGACGGCGACCAAATGGGTGTTCCCAACGACCAATGCCGGCCTGATGATGCCGACCGTCGGACCGGACGGAACGGTTTGGGTGGCGGAGATGAACGTGAACCGCGTGGCCGCGCTCGATCCCACGACCCGAACGCTGCGCGAGCTGACCTTCCCTTCACCGATCCGCAGCACGATGGGCGCGGCGCTGGACCAGGCCGGCATCCTCTGGCTGGCGCAGGAGGTGCCCGATGCGCTCGGCCGGCTCGACCCGGCGACCGGCGACTACACGGAGATCCGCGTCCCGACCCCTGCGGCCGCACCATCGGGCGTCGCGGTCGATGCCTCCGGCATCGTCTGGTTCACCGAGCTCGGTGCGGGCAAGATCGGACGCTACGATCCAGCCACTGAACAGTTCCGCGAGTACGCGCTGGGCAGCAAGGACAGCATCCCGTACTGGCTGACGGTCGGCCCCGACGGGCGCGTCTGGTTCACCGAGCTGCAGGCAGCGCAGGTTGGCGTCGTGGATCCGGTTTCGGGGTCCGTGCGGGAGGTCGCGACGCCCGGCGGTGAGCAGCCCACGGGCATCGCCGTGGATCCATCGGGCACGGTCTGGTTCGCGACGACGGCCGGGTCGCTGGTGCAGCTCGATCCGAATGGGCTGGCCATGACCGTCCACAAACTGCCCACGTCAAACGGTTACGGTGTCGCCATCGGGCCGGGTGGCATGGTCTGGATCGGTTCATTCACCGACTCGGTGTACTCCTACGATCCGCAGTCAGACCGGATCCGCACGTACGATCTTGGTGCCAACAGCCAGCCGTGGTGGCCCGCCACCGCGCCCGATGGGTCGGTCTGGGTCGTGCTTGGGGCCGAACAGGGCAACGGCGTCGCGCAACTCTCGGGCGGCTAGTCATTGAAGGAGAACCCAATGGACGCCAATCCCGTCATCGAGATGCTTGGCCGTCCGCTTCGCCTGGCGGTGATCGGCGGTGGGCCGGGCAGCTTCATCGGTGCGATGCACCGAACGGCCGCACGACTCGACGGTCGCTATGAGCTCGTGGCGGGGGTGGTCTCGACCGATCCCGAGAGATCACGGAAGGCCGCGGTGGCGATGGGCATCGATCCCTCGCGCGCCTATGCCGATGGGATCGGAATGCTCGATGCGGAGAGCGAACGCGCGGACGGTGCCGAGGTCGTCGCCATCATGACCCCGAACGACAGCCATCATCGGTATGCCGTGGCCGCCCTGGATCGCGGCTTCGACGTCATCTGCGACAAGCCCATGACCAACACCCTGGACGAGGCCCTGGACATCGTTGCCAAGGTGCGGGCCACCGGCCTCGTCTTCTGCCTCACGCACAACTACACCGGGTACCCCATGGTGCGCCAGGCTCGTGCGCTTGTTGAGGATGGGCAGGTCGGCGAGATCAGGCTGGTCCAGGTCGAATACGTACAGGGAGGCAAAGCCGACGAGTCCGACCCGGACCCGGCGACAGGCTTGCCCTGGCGCTACGACCCGGTGCGGGGCGGACCGTCGCTGGTGATGGGCGACATCGGCACGCACGCTCACAACCTCGTGCGATTCGTGACTGGTCTCGAAGTTGCGGAAGTCGCCGCTGAGATCGGGCACGTGATCCCGGAACGGCCTGTCGACGACTACGGCGCCGCCATGCTGCGCTTCGACAACGGCGCGCGCGGCAACTTCTGGGTCACACAAACCGCAGCTGGGGTGGAAAACGGTCTGCGGATCCGCGTGTCGGGCACAAAGGGCAGCCTGGAGTGGCACCAGGAACGGCCGACGCGGCTCACCTTCAAGCCTCTCGAGGGACCCGTTCGCGTCTACACGCCTAACGGGCCGGGGGCTCTGCCGGCGTCAGCCCGGGCATGCCGGATCGTCGCCGGCCACCCGGAGGGTTTTCACGAGGCCTTCGCCAACATCTACTCGGACGCGGCCGAGGCGATCGCGGCGCGACGGGCCGGCAAGTCGCCTGATCCGCTGGCGCTGTGGTTCCCCAACGAGCGCGACGGCGCCATCGGGGTGAAGTTCGTCGATGCGGCGGTGGCGTCGAGCCGCGCGAACGGTGCCTGGACCGACGCCAGGCTGTCGCTCAAGGAGAAGTCGTGATGCCGGAACGCAGGGAGATCGGATCCGTGGAGGCGCGCGGCCTCATCGCGCTGGTCGCGGACAAGCTTGACGCTGACGGTCAGGGCGCGGCCGTCGCCGTGGTCGACCCGCACGGCGAGCTCGTCGCGTTTCTGCGCACGGATGGATGTGGCCTGGCGTCGATCAACATCGCTATGAACAAGGCGTTCACGGCGGCCCGCGAACGCGTCGAGTCCAGCGTGCTCGGAGAGCGCTCCCGAACGGAGGGCTTCCCGATCACCAATTTCGGAGACCCACGCTACGTGGGCTGGGGTGGTGGGGTCCCGATCATCGTGGCCGGTGACGTGATCGGAGCCATCGGCGTCAGCGGCCTGCCGGAAGAGGCCGACATCGAGCTGGCCCGCTGGGCGGCGGCCAGTCTCGCTACCGCCGGTTGACTAGAACAAGGGTTGTCCGATGACGCGGATCCTGCTGACCGGCATTTCGGGAACCGGCAAGTCCTCGGCGCTCGGCGAACTCGGCCGGCGCGGTTATCGCGTTGTCGACACGGATGACCCTGGCTGGCGCGAGTATCGCCGGTATCCGGAGCCCATCGACGAGCTGCACCGCGGTGAGTGGCTCTGGGTCGAGGAGCGCGTGAACGCGTTGCTGGACTTCGACGATGGTCGCGCGCTGTTCGTTGGAGGAGGCGTGCGCAACCAGTCGAAGTTCTATGACCGATTTGACGCGGTTGTCCTGCTCAGCGCGCCAGCTGACGTAATGCTTGGTCGGGTCGCCCGAAGAACGACGAACGCCTACGGAAAGAATGCAATGGAACGAGAGGAGATCCTCGCGGATCTCGCCGAAGTCGAGCCGCTTCTGAGGCAAAGTTGCACGCACGAACTTGACGCCAGCCGACCGCTTGATGAAGTCGTCGCTGACTTGATCGCGATTGCGTCGGACGTCGGACCAACGTTCTAGCCGCCCGTCTTCGACGGAGCCGAGTGCCCCCAAGGGGATTCGAACCCCTGATCTCCACCTTGAAAGGGTGGCGTCCTAGGCCTCTAGACGATGGGGGCGAGTAGCCGCGGTCAGGCGGTCCCGGTCAGGATACCCAGAATGAGTGCGACGGCCAGCGCACCGGCGGCGACGAGCACGCACAGGCCACCCACGAAGGCGATACCCAGTGCACGCATCCCACGGCCGCCCTCGCCGGTGGTGATGGCCGACCCCGCGAGCATGAAGCCGAGCAGCCCCATGCCGAGGGCCAACACCGCCAGGCTACTGACGATGAGCGGCAGCTTGGCGTCCGAGCTGTCGATGAACAGCGCATAGGTGGCCACGATGGCGGCCCCAGCGACCAGCACGAGGAGCATCGCGCGAACCGGATTCATGGCTACATTCTGCCTAGAACTACGGCGCCCGACCGGCCGGGAACGTCGACCCACGCGCTGCCGTCGACTGCCGGCTGGCCCACGCTGCTCGACGGGAGGCCCGGCAGCGCCACGGATTCGAGGTGCAGGCCGACCAGTTCCGGCGCGGCCAGCGCCACACGGGTGGGCGCCTCGCCGGCGTTGATGACCACCACTGCTGCGCGCGTCGCCCCAGCCGGCGCATCGCCGAGGAAGCGCCCGTACGCCACGGCGTCGCCGCTCGCGCCCAGGCCGCGGTAAGTGCCTCGCCGAAGCACGGGCTCGTCGCGGCGCAGCCGGATAAGCCCGCGCACGAAGTCGAGCAGCGGCTGGTTCCAGGCCGAGCGGTCCCACGGGAAACCGCGCCGCGAATTCGGGGTCCTGCCGCCCAGTCATGCCGATCTCGTCGCCGTAATAGATGCACGGCGCACCGGGCAGCGTCATCAGCGCGAGCATGGCCAGTCGCAGCGACGCTTCATCGCCACCGGCCAGCGTCAGGAAGCGCGCCGTGTCGTGGCTGCCCAGCAGGTTGAGTTGGACCTCCGTCGCCGCGGGCCGATAAACCGTCATCAACCGGTTCAGCCACTCGAGAAAGGCAGGCCCGTCGAGTGGCCGCACGAACTCGCGGTATTCGTGGTGGCTGGCAACAACGTCCATGTCCAGGTGACGAGCGGCAGTAAAGCCGAGCAACGCCTGGGCCAGGGGGTAGTTCATCAGCGCGTCGAACGTGTCGCCCGACACCCAGTGCGGCTTCTCGCGCCAGATCTCGGCGACGATGTAGGCGTCATCGCGCACCGCGCGGGCTCGCTCGCGAAACTCGCGCCAGAAGCCGGCGTCGATCTCCTCGGCCACGTCCAGGCGCCAGCCATCGATGCCGAAGCGCAGCCAGTGCTCCGCCGCCCCGAGCAGGTGCTCGCGCATGTACGGATTGTTGGTGTTCAGCTTGGGCAGTGCGGGCATATCCCACCACGCGCGGTAGCCCAGGTGCTGCAGCGAGACATCGCCCTCGCGGTGCTGCTCGTCGGTTGCCGCCTCTGCCAACTCGCGCAGTTCGGCCGCGGACGGGTAGGGCCGCAGGCTGCCGCCGGCCACCAGGGCCGCCTCGTCGACGTAGAACCAGTCCACGTATGGCGAACCGGCGCCGTTCTCGACGACGTGATGAAAGGGCCAGAAGCCGCGGCCGGAGTGATTGAAGACGCCGTCGAGCACGACGCGCATGCCGCGCCCGTGCGCGCGGTCGAGCAACTCGCGCAGCGCCGCGTCGCCACCGAGCAGCGGATCAACCGCGTAGTAGTCGTACGTGTGATATCGGTGATTCGCGGCGGCGGTGAATATCGGCGTCAGGTAGAGCGCGTTGACGCCCAGGTCGGACAGGTAGTCGAGCTGCTCGACGATGCCCAGCAGGTCGCCGCCCTTGAACCCGTGGAAAGTCGGCGGCGCGTCCCACGGCTCCAGCGGCCCGGGCTTGGCGACCCGCTCGCTGGCGGCGAAGCGATCCGGGAAGATCTGGTAGAAGACGGCGTCGCGCACCCACTGCGGGGTGTCACCCAGGTTGAGAGCCATGCCCAAAGCCAACGAACGCTAGGGAGAACCCATCGCGCTTGTCAATACGGCGGCGACCGAGTGGGACAATTGATCCTCATGTCGTCTGACCTGCGGCGCATTCCGTTTGGCGTGGTGCTGTTGTTCGCGTTCGGCTTCCTGCTGCTGGCCGGCGTCGGGCTGACGCTGCCGTTGATCATCAGCCTGGCCATCGACGCGCCGGTGTCCTGGCAGGGCCTGCTGTGGATGCTGCTGCTGGCCTATCTGATCTTCACCCTGACGCTCATGCTGCAGCGCAAGCAGGCGGCCTGGATGCTGGGCCTGGGGCTCGCTTCCCTGTCGGTGCCGATCGCCATCGTGATGTATTTCTGGGCGAGCCTGATCGGCGGTTTGATCGGCCTGGCCGTCGCCGTCGCGCTTTTCTGGTCGCTGCGCGGTAAGGCGGTCCGCGCCTGGTTCAGTGAGCCGTAGCGGCATCACCACGACATCCAAACGCGCTCTGCCTTAGGCTGTACCGACGTCACGCCCGCCTTCGGCGGAGCTCCCGACATCTACCCGAACAGTTGCGACAGGAGTTGCCCAGGCAGTGGCCAAACGATCACGCCGCATTGTGCGCGAAGAACGGGCCGGCAGCGGTCAGGTACCTACCGCCGCCGCCAGCGGGCGGACCGGCCGGCGTACGCGCGCGCGCCATACCTCCGAACCGAGCTTCTTCGACCGCTACCGGACGGCGCTGGTCGGCGGCATCGCCGTAGTCGGCGTGTTGATCATCGGCCTGTTCATGATGCAGGGCTCGGCTCACGCCGCCTACATCTGCGACACGCAGCTCACCCCCGCGCCGGCCGAGACGCTTAATCCGACGCCAACGGCGCTTGCCACTCCCACGCCCAGCCCGAGCCCATCGCCATCGCCGAGCGTCTCGGCGTCGGCCTCCGAGTCGCCTTCCGCATCGGCCAGCGTCGCGGCGTCTCCGACCGCTGAAGCGTCTCCGACCGAGCAGCCGTCACCAACCGCCTCACCCTCGCCTACACCGCAACCCACTCCGCGACTCGGCTTCACCACGACAGTCCTCGGGCGAACGCACGTGGCGACGGGCTCGACGATCGAATACGGCTTCTGCCCGCCCGACTCCGGGAACCACTACAACGACCCGCCGCTCGGCCCGATACCCGCCAACATCTACGGCGCCGCGTCGGAGCAGGTGCCTGGCGGCTGGGTGCACAATCTGGAGCACGGCTGGATCGTGCTGCTGTACCGCTGTCCGAGCGGCACCATCGGCCAGGGCGACTGCATCTCCCAGGACGACTACAACCAGCTGCAGCAGTGGTACAACGCGGCACCCACCCCCGCGGCCATCGAGGGCTGCAGCAGAGAGACGCTGGTTGCCCGCTTCGACTCGATGAGCACCAACTTCGCCGAGCTGGCCTGGGGTCGCGCGTATTTATTCGATCAATTGAATCTCGACAACGCGCTGACATTTGCCCAACAATGGATGGATCATGCCGCCGTGCCGGAACCGAACCTCTGCTGACGTGAGGAGCTCGGCCAGCACATGAGCGCTCAGCCGGCGGCCGTGCTCGTGCCACCGCCGGTCGGCACAACCATGCGCGCGCTGGTCAAGGAGACCTCCGCACCCGGCGCGGCCATTCGCGAAGTGCCCATTCCCATCCCCGGTCCCGGCGAGGTCCTGGTCCGGGTGGAAGCGGCCAGCATGTGCGGCACGGACGTTCACATCCACCGTTGGGACGAGTGGGCACAGGCGAATTTCGGACCACCGCCGATGACCTTCGGCCACGAGATGGCCGGCCGCATCGTTGATCGCGGACCCGGCGCGACGCGCATCGCGGTCGGCACCCTCGTCGCCGCCGAGACGCACGTCGTCGACTGGACCTGCTACCAGTGCCGCACCAATCGCTCGTACGTCTGTCAGAACCTGCGCATCCTGGGCGTCCACCGTCCCGGTTCGTTCGCCCAGTACGTGAGCATCCCGGAGGTCAACGCGTGGCCGTCGAATGGACTCCTGCCGGAGATCGCGGCCCTGCAGGAACCGCTCGGCAATGCCGTGTTCTCCGCCCTCGTCGAGGATGTCGCCGGCCAGACCGCCGTCGTCACCGGCTGCGGGCCGATCGGTTTGATGAGCATCGCGGTACTCAAGAAGGCCGGCGCGCGCGCCGTCTATGCGACCGACATCAATCCCGAGCGGCGCGCGATGGCCGAGCGCATGGGCGCCGACCTGGTGCTCGACGGCCGCGATGATGTGGCGGCTCGCCTGCGGGCGCTGACCGACGGCAACGGCGTCGACATCGTGCTCGAGATGTCCGGCGCATCGGCGGCGCTCCACCAGGGCCTGGCCGCGGTCACCAACGGCGGTCGCGTCTCGTTGCTCGGCACGCACGCAGTGCCGGCCACGATCGACCTTTCACGGGAGGTCATCTTCAAGGGCATTCGCATCTACGGCATCACCGGCCGGCGGCTGTTCGACACCTGGTATCGCGCCAGCGCATTGCTCCAGGGCGGCCTCGACCTGACGCCGATCATCACGCACCGCCTGCCGCTCGCCGAGTATGCCAAGGCCTTCGATCTGGTTGCCGCCGGCCACGCGGGCAAGATCGTGCTGCTGCCGCAGGAGGAATAGAGATGCACAACGCCGTCGCCGCCGATCCGCTGGCCTACCTGGGCGCCGAACTCGACGACCTGCGCGCCAAGAACCTATACCGCCCGCTGCGCATCATGACCGGCGCGCAGGCGCCGCACACGATCGTCGACGGCCGGCCGGTGATCAGCCTGTCATCGAACAACTACCTGGGCCTGGCCACGCATCCGAAGCTGGTCGAGGCGGCGCTCGACGCCGTCCGCAGCTTCGGCGTCGGCACCGGGGCGGTGCGCACCATCGCCGGTGCCACCGAGCTGATCGAGGAGCTCGAGCGGCGCCTGGCCGACTTCAAGCGCGTCGAGGGGGTCCTCACCCTGCAGTCGGGCCTGACCGCCAACAGCGGCACGATCCCGGCGATAACCGACGAGGGCGACCTGATCGTCAGCGATGAGCTCAATCACGCGTCGATCATCGACGGCGTGCGGCTGTCGAAGGCCGCGCGGGCCGTCTTCCCGCATCGCGATGTGGACGGGCTCGAGTCGGTGCTGCGCGACGCGCGCGCGAAGGGTGGCAAGAACGGGCCGTACCGGGCGATCCTGGTCATCACCGACGGCGTCTTCTCGATGGACGGCGACATCGCGCCCCTGCCGGGCATCTGCGAGGTCGCCGAGCGCTATGAGGCAGCGGTGATGATCGACGACGCCCACGCCTCGGGCGTGCTCGGTCGCAACGGACGCGGCACGGTCGACCACTTCGACCTGCACGGCCGAGTCGACATCCAGGTTGGCACGCTGTCAAAGGCGGTCGGGGTCATGGGCGGCTACATCGCCGGCCGACAGCACCTCAAGGATTTCCTCATCCAGCGTTGCCGCCCGTTGCTCTTCTCGACTTCTCAACCGCCTGCCGTCGCCGCAGCCTGCATCGCCGCCATCGACGTGCTGGAGAACGAACCCGAGCGGATCGAGCGGCTGTGGGACAACACGCGCTTTTTCAAGTCGGGGCTCAAGGAGCTCGGCTTCGACATCGGCATCAGCGAGACGCCGATCACGCCGGTGATGGCCGGCGACGAGGCCAAGGCCCAGCAGCTCGCGGCGCGCCTGTTCGAGGAGGGCGTCTTTGCCACGTCGGTGGTGTATCCAACCGTGCCACTCGGCAAGGCGCGCGTGCGCACGATCGTGTCGAGCGAGCACACCCGCGACGACCTGCAGACCTGCCTGGACGCATTCGCCGAGGTTGGCCGCGAGCTGCGCCTGATCTGATGGCGGCCGCAGGGGCCGCCGAGCGTTGGGTCTGCCTCGACGTAGGCGAAACGCTGATTGACGAGACGCGTGTGTGGGGCACCTGGGCCGACCTGCTCCGACTGCCGCGCCTCACCTTCATGGCTGCGCTCGGCGCCGTCATCGCCCACGGCGAGCCACACCAGCGCGTGTTCGATCTCGTTGGTCGGTCCGATTGGCACTCGCTCAGGCCCGCGTTCGACGATGCGTACGGCGGCTTCACCCCCGCCGACCTGTACCCGGACGCATTGCCGACGATCGACCGGCTGCGGTCCGCCGGCTACCGCCTCGCGATCGTCGCCAATCAGCCCCTGCGCCGAAGTGGCGAGCTGCAGGCGCTGGGGATCAACGCCGATGTCGTGGCCATGAGTGACGAACTGGGCGTCCACAAGCCTTCGCCGCTGTTCTTCGGGCGCGTGCTCGAACTGACCGGTGCGACCGATCCAGCCGCCGTGGCGCACGTCGGCGACCGACTGGACAACGATGTCCTGCCGGCGCTGGCGGCGGGCATGCGCAGCATCTGGCTGCGCCGCGGTCCATGGGGCTTCTGCGCGCCCGGAGCGCCGCCGCCGGAGGCGTTCGTGGTGAACTCGCTCGCCGAGTTCGGCGATCGCATCGACGAGGTCTGGTCGGCGCGCGGGGAGCTCGGCTGATGCGCCTGACGGTGGTCGGCGACGCTGCCGCGTGGACGCGGCGGCGCGGCCATCCTTCGTCGTGCTACCTGGTCGAGCATGGCGGCCGGATCGTCGTGCTCGATTTCGGACAGGGCGCGTTCGCAGAGCTGGCGCAGTACGCCGCGCCCGAGACGATCGACGGCATTGTCATCAGCCACCTGCATGCCGACCACCTGGTCGACCTCATCCCACTGCGCCACTACCTGACCTACGAGGCAACCGACGGGCATCCGCTTGAGTTGCACGCGCCGGCCGACCTGGGCAACCGCCTTGACGCGTTCCAGGCGCATACCGGCTTCCTCGATCGCCTCGCTCCGATCCCGCTCATGCCGGGCACTTTCCGCGTTGCCGGGCTGACCGTGGAGGCGCGCCACGTGACGCATATCCCCGATTCGTTCGCTTTCCGCCTGGCGCCCGGCGACCGTGAGGGCGCGGGCCTGGTGTACTCGGGCGACTGCGGCGTGGCGGCCGACCTGGAACCGCTGGTCCGGCCGGGCGACACGCTCCTGTGCGAGGCGGCGCTCGGCACACGGCCCAACGACAACGCCATTCATCTCAACGCGGACGAGGCGGCCGGCGTGGCCCAGGCCCGCCACGCACGGACACTGCTGCTGACCCACATCCAGGACCGCAGCGACCGCGACGGTGCGCTGCGGGCCGCGCAGGTCCGCTTCGCCGGACCGGTGTCGCTGACCGAACCGGGGCTGGTGGTCGACATCGCCTGACTCGTCGGGCGAATGCTCTAGGCTGCTCAGCGTGTCGGTGAGCAACGCGTCCCCAACCACCCGCGCGCTCGTGCAGCAGCGCATCGCCGCTGCGCTGGCCGCCGCCCTGTCAGCCGGGGAGTTGCCCGGTGAGGCGCACGTCGATGCTGCGGCCGTCGAGGTGGTGCGTCCCGCGGCGCCCGAGCACGGCGATTTCGCCACGAACCTTGCCCTGAAGCTGGCCGGCGCGTTGCGCCGGCCGCCGCGACAGATCGCTCAGGCACTCGTCGCGCATCTGGGCACCGGCCCCGACGACGACCTGCTGCTGCGTGCCGAGGCGGCCGGCGCCGGCTTCGTCAACATCTGGCTCGTGCCCGCCTACGTCGAACGTGGCGTGGACGCGATCCGCCGGCTGGGGCCCGACTACGGGCGAACGCCGGCGGCAAGTCCGCAGCGGATCAACGTCGAGTTCGTGTCGGCCAACCCGACCGGCCCGCTGACCATCGGCAATGCACGCGGCGCCTTCGTCGGCGACCTGCTGTGCCGTGTCCTCGCCGCAGTCGGCCACCAGCCGACGCGCGAGTACTACTTCAACGATTCGGGCGCCCAGGTCGAGAAGCTGGGCCTGTCGATCCGCGCCATCAGGCGCGGCGAGCCGGTGCCCGAGGACGGCTATCACGGTGCCTACGTGCAGGACCTGGCGCGCGACGTGCCGGCCGACGTGTGGGAGCAGGCCGTGGCGGATGACGCGCAGGCCGGTTGGGTGGTCGGACGCTGGGCGTCGGAGCAGGTCAGGGCGGGCATCCAGGCCAGCCTCGAGCGGCTGGGCGTCCATTTCGACCTATGGAAGTCGGAGGGCTCGCTGCACTCGGAAGGCTGGGTCGAACGGACGATCACGCAGTTGCGCGAGCTGGGCGTCCTGTACGAGCAGGACGGCGCGCTGTGGTTCCGCTCGACGGCGTATGGCGATGACAAGGACCGCGTCGTCATCCGCTCCAACGGCGAGCCAACCTATTTCGCTGCCGACATCGGCTACCTGGCCGAGAAGTTCAGCCGCGGCTTCGACGAGCTGCTCTACCTGTGGGGCGCCGACCACCATGGCACGGTCGCGCGCCTCAAGAATGCCGCCCAAGCCATGGGCTTCGCGCGCGACTCCGTCAACGTGCTGCTGATCGCGTGGGTGCGCTTCGTGCGCGCGGGCGAGGAGATCTCGATGTCCAAGCGGTCGGGCGAATTCATCACCCTCGATGAGCTGCTCGCCGAGGTTGGCGTCGACGCGGCGCGCTGGTTCTTCGCCTCGCGCGCACCATCCACGGGCATCGACTTCGACATCGAGCTGGCGCGCAAGCAGTCGAACGAGAACCCGGTCTACTACGTGCAGTACGCGCACGCGCGCATCAGTTCGATCCTGCGCAAGGCGCACGACGAAGGCGTCGCCACGGCCGACTCCCTGGCCGGTTCACTGGCTGATGACGACATCTCACTCGCCCTGGCCAAGGAGCTGCTGCGCCTGCCGGAGATCGTGCTAGATTCCGCCGACGCCCGGGAAACCCAGGCGATCACGACCTACGCCACGGACCTCGCGACCCGCTTTCACGCCTACTACCGCGACCGCCGCGTCGTCGACCCGGCCGATCCGTCGACCTCCGCAAATAGATTGGCGCTGGTCGACGCGACGCGCACCACGCTGGCCAGCGCGCTCGGCCTGCTGGGCATCTCCGCGCCCGGGTCGATGTAGCTAGGCCGCCGCCAACAGCGCCAACACTTCGGCGTCGCTGCCGAGCAGCACGGTCACCTGCTGCCCATGCGTGCTGATGTCCGTGACGCCCTGCAATGTCGGCTGCAGCTCGTTCGCCCGGCTGGCAAACTCGTCGGCATCGGCCGGCGTGTCCCATGCCGTCTGCCACTCGACTGCCCAGCCGCCGGCCGGTCCTTCGTACATCGCCAGGCGGTCGCCGCCCCAGCCCGCGGCATCCTCCTGGTGCGGCCAGTCGGCGGGCAGGCCGGGCAGCGTGTCGGGCGCCTCGCCGCCGGCCACGAAGACCTGGATGCCCAGCTCACCGAAAGTCTCCGTGTAGGTCTGTGACCAACCGTCGCCAAGGGTCGATGAGAGGTCCGGCAGGTCGATCGCGACTGGCTGGTCGACGCCGAACTTCTCCGGGTGAAGGACCTGCTCGGTCGACGGCGGTGGCGTGACGATCGCGGCGTTGATCGCGTCCCAGCCACCCGCTGATTGCAGCTGGCTAACCAGCGCGAACCCTTCCGTGTATGGGAACTCGAGCTCACGGCGCAGGATCAGCGGCATCGTCGCGAGCTGGTTCTGGTCGAGCTCCGCCAGCGAATCGCCGAGCATCTGCAACAGCTCGTCAGTGGTCAGGCTCTGCACCATCCACAGCTGCGAGGCCAGCGTCGCGTCCCCTTCGATGATCGCCAGTTGCGCCAGCTGGGCGTCGCCTTCACTCGGATCGGCGATGCGCGTGCCCTCGAGGTCGAAGTGCATGTCCTGCAGAGCGTGCGTGTATTCGTGCGCGACGGTGACCTTGTCGAGCGGCCCGAACGGCTGGCCCCGCCCGATGATGTAGAAGGCCTTCGTGTCGGGCCGGTAATAGGCGGCAACCTCCGCGCTGTACAGGTCGATGAGCAATGACTGCAGGTCGGCGTCCGGTGGCAGCAGGCCCAGATGTTTGAGGGCGCGCTCTTCGGCCGCCTGGACCTCAGGCGGCGTGTCCTGGTTGTTCAGCTCGACGAGGTCGTTGCTGAATTGCTCACGTGTGATGAAGTCGTAGGGCACTTCGTGCGTCGCGCTGAGCTGGCGAATCGCCGGCATGGCGCTGGTGACCGCATCGATCTGTGCGGCGAGACCGGGATCGATGGTGCCCGGCGTGCTCGACTGCCCTGGTGACGCCGACACGGCCGGCGTGGCTGTCGCGGCCGGTGGCACGGTGGCCGGTGGCACGGTGGCTGGTTGCACGGTGGCCGGCTCATGGCTGGAGGTGGGCGACGATGCGGGCGGCGGCGTGGGCACGACAGTGACATCGACGCACGCTGCGACGATGCTGACGATTGCCAGCGCACCAAGGAGCTGCCGCAGGCGGTCGGGCATGAGCCGATTGTGGCAGCACGCCAATGATGTGCGTTTCTTCACCACCTAGCGGCTGGTGGCTTCACGCTCGCCACCTAGTCTGCAAGTCAGCGGAACCGTGAAGCATCGCTTCCCGTTCCCTCTCCCTCCCTCGGAACGAGGGGCGCCAATTGGGCAGGCGCCCCTCGTTTCTTTTGTGGGCTGTGCACCGCGCGGCTGCGGCCACCCGCCCTGCGCTGCGACAATCCGCCGGTGGAGATCGTTTCATTTGGCGACACCTGCCTGCGCCTGCGTGGTCGCGAGGGCATCGTGGTGACCGATGCCTATCCCCACCTGGTAGGCCCGACCGGTCGTGGGCTGACGGCCGACATCATCACCTACAGTCACGCCGACGATCAGGCCACGCTTGGACTCGAGACCAAGTCGCCTCGCGGCGGTGGCCGAGCGAAGGTGCCGCCGACGCACGGCAGCCGCTCGAACCGGCGCGTGCCGACCAGCTTGGAAGATGCTTTCCTGCTCGATTCGCCGGGCGAGTATGAGGTACACGAGGTCCTGATCACCGGTGTCAGCACGTTCCGCGACGAGAACCTCGGCGGCGAGCGCGGCGCCAACACATGTTTCGTGTACGAGCTCGATGGGCTGCACGTGGTCCACCTGGGCGACATCGGCCATCTGCTGACCGAGGAACAACTGGATGAGATCGGCCCCGTCGATGTGGTGTGCGTCCCCATCGGCGGGTCCCTGGCACCGGCGCGTGGCGCGGAACTGGTGGCTCAGTTCGACGCCAACCTGGTCGTGCCCATGTCGCTCGACAGCGCCGGTGCCGGCGCCGCGGATCTCGCCAAATTCCTGCACGAGATGAGCGTCCAGCACGGCGAACCGGCGGCCAAACTCTCGGTCACCTCATCGTCGCTGCCCGGCGAAACCACCGTCGTGCTGCTGGAGCCGCGCAACCGCAGCTGAAGGCGGCAGTCTCAGGGAGCCTGGTACACGACGCGGCCGCGCTTGATGACCGTGCGCGCCAAGCCAGCCCCCAGCCAGTAAGGCAACAGCGACACCGAGGCGACATCCCAGACGACCACGTCGGCGTGTTTGCCGACCTCCAGCGAGCCGTGGCTACGCTCCATGCCCAGCGCGGCTGCGGCATTGATGGTCAGTGCCGCGAGTGCTTCGGCTGCGGTCAGGCCCAGCCGATGGACGGCGAACGCGAGCGCGAGGAGGGCGTTGGGCGCGGGCGAGGTACCCGGGTTGAAGTCGGTACCCACGGCGACCGGCACGCCAGCCTCGATCAGCCGGCGCGCAGGCGCATAGTGCTTCTCGGCGAGGTAGAAGCTGGTCAACGGCAGGAGCGTCGCAACAACCGGTCGCTCACCATCTGCCACGGCAGCCAGCGCGCGGATGCCCGCGCCGGAAATGGCACCGAGGTGATCGGCCGACAGTGCGCCCGCCTCGGCCGCCAACACAGCGCCGCCCAAATCGGCGAGCTCGTCGGCGTGCAACCGAACCTCGAGGCCCCGGTCCCGGGCCGCACGCAATAGCCGGCGACTGCTGCCCACACCGAAGACACCACGCTCGCAGAACACATCGCACGAACTCGCGATGCCCTGCTCGACAACAGCCGGCAACTGCTCCTCGATGACGCTGTCGATGTACGCCTCAGCGGCGTCCGCTCGGTCGCGAAACTCGGGACCGACCGCGTGCGCCCCAAGGAACGTGGGCACCAACTCGATCGGTCCCTCGTCGCCGAGCTGACCGGCAAGTGACAACAGGCGCAGCTCCGTGGGCGTATCCAGGCCGTAGCCGGACTTGACCTCGACCGTCGTCGCGCCGTGGCTGAGCATCTCGGCCAGCCAGCGGCGGCCGCTGGCCAGCAGCTCGTCGTCGGTCGCCGCACGCGTCGCGCGGACGGTCTGCAGGATGCCACCGCCGGCGGCCAGGATGTCCAGGTAGCCGAGGCCTCGCTGACGTAGTTCCAACTCCGCCTGGCGGGTACCTCCGAACAGCAGATGAGTATGCGGATCGATCAAGCCCGGGGTGACGATGCCGCCGTGGGCGTCGATGCGCGCGATCGCATGCTGGGCGATGCCCATGCCAGCGAGCTCGCGCTCGACATCGGCCAACTGGCCCATGGCCACGATGCGGCCCTCGTATGCCGCCACCGCAGGATCGTCGAGCAGCAGGGCGGGGTCCGCCTGGCCGGCCCCGCGCCGGACGCCGCCGGCCATGGTTGCAACCTCGCTCGCGCCGTGCACGAGCAGGGCCGGGCGGGCAGGCGTCGTCATCGGTCCGGCCCGGTCACGTCCCGGACGACATGCGCAGCTCGAGCGCCATGCTCGGCTCGAAATCGCGGATGTGGAGCCAGCGCGCCGCCTGCGTGATGCGGTCTTCGGGCGGCAGCGCCGCGTCGACTCCCGCGTGATCGGCGACCCCGAGCAGGGCCGCCAGCGGCGCGAGGCCGATAAGTTCCAATTCGCGGATCTCCACGCCGTTCTCGCGGGCCATCTGGCCAACTGCCTCCCAGGCCTGCCACATCGGCGTGATGGTGTGGTCGAGCAGGTTCATCGACACCTGCGCGCAGCCGAGATCCTCCAGGTACATGCCCAGCGCCTGGACGCGCGGCAGGCCGCCCGAGCTCTCGCGCACCCCACGCGCAATGCGGCGCGCGAGCTCCACATCGGGTGACTCGAGGTTGATGTTGTAGGCGATCAGGAACGGCCGCGCCCCGACGGCCAGCGCACCGGCGGTGGGGTGCAGCCGGCGCGGGCCGAAGTCGGGCGCCCACTCATCGGTTGCAATCAGGTCGCGCAGGCCCTCGAACTGGGGCCGGCGAATGTCGGCGAGCACCACTCGATCAGGGCGCGTGGCCGCGCGCGCGTAGAGGTACACGGGCAGGTCGAAGCGCTCGGCGACCGTGCGGCCGAACCGGCGCGCCAGCTCGACACATTGCTCCATGGTCGTGTCGCCGAGCGGCACGAAGGGCACGACATCGACGGCGCCGATGCGCGGGTGCTGCCCCTCGTGGCGGGTCATGTCGATGAGCGCGATCGCCTCTTGCACGGCCGCCTCCATCGCCTGCTCCACCGCGGCCGGTGGCCCGGCAACGGTCAGCACGCTGCGGTTGTGGTCGCGGTCAGACGTCCGATCGAGCAGTTGCACACCAGCCGTGGCGACCAGCCGACCGGCGATGGCGTCGACCACGCGGGACCGCCTGCCCTCCGAGAAGTTAGGCACGCACTCGATCAGCTGGCTCATCGACCGGTTGAGTCTATGCGGCTCGCAAATGCCGTGCTATCCGCCGCGTAGTGCTCAGCATCTTTCACTTTGTTGATATTGGACTTGACAAAGTGAAAGCAGCGCCTTACATTGCGCGCCATGCAAAGAGAAGTCATCTCCATCTGCCCCGTCTGCGAGAGCGAACTTCACGTGACTCGCCTGCACTGCCAGACATGTGGCACGACCATCGATGGCGAGTTCACTGTCGGGCGCTTCGCTCAGCTGAACCGTGAGCAGCTGTTGCTGCTCGAGGGGTTCCTGCGGTCGCGCGGCAACCTGCGCGAGCTCGAGCGCGAGCTGGGCGTGTCCTACCCAACGGTGCGCGCCCGTGTCGAGAACCTGCTGCGGGCGCTGGGCCTGGCCGACGGCGAGCCCGCGGCAGTACGCACGGTCGAGTCGGAAATGGACGCCGACAGCCGGCGCACCGTCCTCGAGCGCCTGGCGCGCCACGAATTGACTGCCGAACAGGCGGCCGCCGCCCTGCGCGGCGAGACCGTCGCCGACAACGCCGATCAAGAAGCACCTGCCGATCCACCAGTGGAGGAAAGCTAGATGGCTAGCGAACAGGACTACACCAGCCCGGCCGAGATCCGCCATCGCATCGGGTCCACCGGCAGCTTCCGGCTGAACAATGTTTCCGGGGATATCGGCATCCACGCCGCGGACGGCGACGACGTTGTCGTCGTCGCCCGCTGGGAGCACAAGAGCGACGAGCCGCTGCCGCTCTCGGTCGAGCGCGGCGATGGCTATCTGCGCATCGACCTGAACGACCAGGCGCAGTCCCTGCTGCGCCGCGCGTTCAGCACCATGTCGGGCGTCGAGTTTGACGTGACCCTGCCGATCAATGCGCAGGTCGACATCAGCGCGGTGAGCTCCGACGTAGTCGCCCGGGGTTTGCTCGGCGAGCAGTCCTACAAGACCGTCTCCGGCGATATCAACCTGGCGGCCTGTGGTGGACGCGTGTCGGTGACGACCGTCTCCGGAGACGTCGAACTCGCCGCCAGCCAGCCGCTCGACACGAACATCACCACCACCTCGGGCGACGCCGGGGCTCAGACGCCCCGGTTCGACGGCCTGCGCTTCCGAACGGTGAGTGGCGACATCTCGCTGCGTGGCGCGTTCGCGGTCGGCCCACTCCACGCGGTCGAGTCGGTCAGCGGCGACCTGTCTATCCGGGCGACCTCGGGACTCACCGTGGATGTCAATCGCGGCCTGGACTTCTCGCGCAGCCGTGGCCGGCGGCTGGTCGTCGGCGACGGCGCCGCCCAGCTTCGCTTCAGGTCACTCTCCGGTGACGTCGACATGGAAAGCGCGCACGGATACAGCCCGGCAACCACGGCCGGCAACCAAGAGCCGACCGAAAAGGTTGGGCAGCCGCCCAAGGCCGACGCCCCGACGGCGGCGTCCGACTCGCTGGAGGTCCTGCGCGCGCTCGAGCGCGGCGAGATCGACGTAGAGGAAGCGTCGCGACGCCTTCAAGGAGTAACAAGTAATGGCTGACGTGGAGAAGATCCTGAAGCTCGTCGCGGACGGCGTGCTGACTCCAGAGGAGGCCGACGAGATCCTGTCGGCATCCAAGTCGGCGGCCAGCCCGCAGTCCAGCGAGACCGCGGCACCGCCCGCCGAAGAGAGCCGAAGGCTGCGCATCGAGGTGATCGAGAACGGACGGCGCGTGGTCAATCTGCGTGTCCCGATCAACATCGCCGGGCTGGCCACCGCCTTCCTGCCGGGCCTTTCAGAACAGCAAGCAGAACGCATCCGGAGTTCGATCCGGACGGGCCTCCGCGGTCCGATCGTCGACATCGGCGACGAGAGCGGCGATCGCGTGCTGATCACGACCGAGTAAGCAAGAAGAGAAAGAGAGAGTTGAAGTGATGGGCAATATCGAGCTGTACCACTGGTACGGCTGGCGTGAGCTGCGCGCTCAGGCCGAGAAAAACGGCTGCATCGCAGCCGAGTCGGTCAGCGGACAGCGAAGCGACCTGCGCCGGACCGTTGGTCTGGGCCTGGTTCGCCTCGGGTCCATGCTCGCCGGTTCGAGCGACGGCCGCCAGGTCAACAACCAGAACTAGCCTCGTCCCGAAGGGATGACGATCTCACGGCGTCTCGCCGACGCACGCATGCTGCAGCCGCTCCACAGGCGCGATTTCGCCCTGCTGGTCGGCGGCAGCATCGTGTCGTTGCTGGGCGACGGTTTCTTCTACCTCGCGCTGACCTGGCAGGTCTATGCGATCAGCAACGTGCCCACCGCCCTGGCACTCGTGGGTGTCGCTGGAACACTGCCGTTCGTCCTGTTCCTGTTGCTGGGCGGAGCCTTCTCCGATCGCTACGACCGCCGCCGAATGATGGTCGCTGCCGACATCATCCGCGCCCTCACGGTCGGCGCCATGGCCGCACTCTCCGCCTCCGGCCTGATGGAGCTGTGGCACGTCGCCGCGCTCGTCGCCGTGCAGGCAGCCGCGAGCGCGTTCTTCAACCCCGCCTCGACCGCCATCATTCCCGACCTGGTGGCCGACGAGCACCTGGGGGCGGCCAACTCACTCGCGGGCATGTACCGGCCGCTGATGCTGCGTATCGCTGGGCCGGCCATCGCGGGCCTGGTCGTCGCCGCCTTTGGCCCGGCGCCGGCCTTCGCCGTGGACGCAGCCAGCTTTCTCGTATCGGCCGCGGCCGTCGCCGCCATTCGCACCCGGCCCGTCGCCCGCGCCGGCGTCGGCCATGGTCTGCGCCAGACGTTACGCGAGGTGGGCGAAGGGCTGGCGTTTGCTCGCTCCAAGCCTTGGATCTGGGCCACGCTGGTGGCCGCGCTGCTCAGCCTGCTTGCCTTCATGGGCCCTGTCGAGGTGCTCGTGCCGTACCTGGTCAAGAACAAGCTCCTGCTCGGGCCAGAGTCGCTGGGCGTCATATTCGCTGCCGGCGGAGTCGGATCGATAGGCATATCGCTGGTCATCGGGTCGTTCGGCATCCCGCGGCGACGCGTGACGGCGATGTACGCCGCATGGTCACTGGGGGTGCTGGTGATCGCCCTGTACGGCGTGATGACCGCGCTTTGGCAAGCGGTACTGATAAGCATCGCTCTACAGGCCCTCTTCACGGCCGGCCAGATCATCTGGGAAACGATGCTCCAGCAGCGTGTGCCGCGCGGTCTGCTGGGCCGGGTGTCCAGCCTCGACTGGCTCGTGTCAACAGGCTTGGTCCCAGTTTCATATGCGCTGACCGGACCCGTGTCAGGGGTGCTCGGGCCGGAAACCACCATCGTCGCGGCCGGAGTTTTGGGCGCGGTGCTGATGGGCGGATTGCTCTTCGTGCCCGGTGTGCGCGATCCGGAACGGGAGACAGAACCGGCGGCGCTGGTAGTCGCCGAGCCATGACCACGTCCAGCCAGTCTCCGCTCGCCGTGCGCGACTTCCGGCTGCTGTGGCTGGGTGAGTCGATCTCGGCCCTGGGGGATCAGTTCGCCTTGATCGCGTTGCCCTGGCTGGCGCTGGTGCTGACCGGCAGCGCGCTCGCGCTCGGCACGGTCCTGGCCGTGATGGCCATTCCGCGCGCGCTGCTGATGCTGATCGGCGGCGCGTACGTCGACCGGTTCTCGCCGCGGCTGGTCATGCTGGTGTCGAACGCCGTTCGCCTGGTGGCGATCCTGGTTCTCGGCGCCATCGTCCTCGCCGGTGCGGCCGAGCTGTGGATGCTGTACGTCTTCGGCCTCGCATTCGGCGTGGCCGACGCGTTCTTCTTTCCGGCCCAGAGTGCGATCGTCCCCGAACTGATCGGCGGCGACCAGCTTCAGCGGGCCAACGGCATCGTGCAGGGAACGGCGCAGCTGGCGGTATTCGTGGGACCGGCGCTCGCCGGCATCGCCATCGCCGTTCTTGGAGCGAACGACGCCACCCCAGGCCAGCTCGGCATCGGCGCGGCGATGCTCATCGATGCCGTGACCTTCGTCGTATCCCTGGTGACCTTGCTGATGATCCGCAGCCGCGGTGTCGGGACCCATAAGGCGGCGATGCGCGAGGCGATCGCCGAGGGCATCCGTTTCGTGTGGAACTCGCCAACGCTGCGGATCGTGATGCTGCTCTCGGTGGGGGCCAACCTGCTCGTCGTGGGCCCGTTCGAGGTTGGCCTGCCGGTACTGGCCTATGCCCGGTTGCCCGAGGGCGCGGCCGCTTTCGGCACGATCATTTCCGCGTTTGGTGGAGGCTCACTGCTGGGCATGGCCGCGGCCGCCCTCCTGCCGGCGCCGCCGCCGTCTCGTTTCGGGCCGCTGGTCATCGTCGTGACCGCGATCAGCGGTGCTTGCCTGGCCGCGCTGGCGCTCGCCGAAACGACTCTTGTCGCGCTGGCGTTGACCGGGGTCATCGGTGTCTGCCTCGGCTACAGCAACCTCTCGTTGATCACCTGGGCACAACTGCGCACCCCGCAGGCGCTGATGGGCCGCGTAATCAGCCTCCTTGGCCTCGCCTCCGTCGCGCTGGTGCCCGTCTCCGAGGTGGTCGCCGGTGCAGTCGTGCAGGTCAGCCTCGGTGGCCTGCTGTTCGTGGCCGGCGCGGGCATGGCCACGCTGACACTGGGCGCCCTGCTCTCTGGCCGCATGCGTCGCATGGGGCTCGAACCAACGATCCAGGCGGCCGCGGTGGCGGCCGCTGTGGCGGCCGACTGATCGGCGGGGTGGCTGCTACAGCGTCTCGTGCGGCGGCAGCCGTACCGTAGACGGCCGGTGGTAGGCTCGCCCAAGGTGCCGCCGCCCAAGCTGCACCACGAGGAAGGCGCCCCGGCCGGCCCCCACGGCCCGCCGGTCGTCGGAGGGAGGACCATCGTGATGGCTCGTTCGTCTGCGGGAAAGGTCGTCGTGTGCCTGTCGATCACCGCCATCCTGGCGGTGGCCGCTGTAATGCCGGCCGCCGCTCGCACCCCAGCGCGCATGGCAGATGCGGTAGTCCAGCCGGCGGCGGCCGGTACCTGGTCGTCGGTCGGGCCCAATGGCGCGTCGCCGGCGATCAACGAAACCGTTTACGCATTGGCGGCCGCCAGCCACAACATCGCCGTCGGCGGCGACTTCTACAACGCCGGCGGCGTCGCGACGGCGGATGACATTGCCCGCTGGAATGGGACCCTCTGGAAAGGGATCGGCTCACACAGCGGCAATGGGCCCATCACCACCGGCGTGCGCGCCATCGTCGTCGATGGCAAGGATCTCTACGTCGCGGGCACGTTCCAGGACGCGTTCGGCGATCCCGACGCGGACCGGATCGCGATGTGGGACGCGTCCAGCAAGACCTGGAAGGCACTCGGCTCGGGCCTCAACGCGCCGGTTCTGGCGCTGGCCATGCACAACGGCGACCTGTACGCCGGCGGCCAGTTCACCGGGGCCGGCGGCGTGGCCGGGGCCGACTACGTTGCCAGGTGGGACGGGCACAACTGGTCCAAGGTCGGCACCCTGAGCGACAAGGTCGACGCCCTGACATTCAAGAACGGCACTCTCTTCGCCGGCGGGCTGTTCACCAACGCCGACGGCAACCAGCAGGCCGACTATGTGGCCAAGTGGACGGGAGCATCCTGGACCAACCTGGGCAATATCGGCGCCAACGGCGCCCTGAACGGCGAGGTCTACTCGCTGCTGGCGGACGGCTCCGATCTCATCGTCGGCGGCCACTTCACCGACGCCGGCGGGAACCCGACCGCCGACTACATCGCCCGCTGGAGTTCCGGCACCTGGCAGTCGCTCGGCAGCCTGCATGGCGATGGCGCGATCAACGGCGATGTCACGGCCCTTGCCAATAACGGCAACGACATCTATGCGGGCGGTCGATTCACCGATGCCGGCAACATTCCCGAGGCCGACCACGTCGCCCTGTGGGACGGTCACGCGTGGTCCGCGCTGGGTTCGAACGGCGGTAACGGCGCGATCAACGACACCGTCTACGCACTGGCCATCTTCGATGACAACCTCTTCGTGGGCGGCGATTTCCACGCCGCCGCCGGCATCGCCACCGCTGACCACCTCGCCGCCTGGGGCCTGCCGGTCATCAGGCAACCCGACGGCAAGGTCAGGAAGGGGACCAGCGGGTCGTACAAGGGCAACAACATCTACAACACCAGTGCCGCGCAGCAGAAGGTCAAGATCAAGGCCCGTGCGGGGCGGACGATCACCTACCAGGTCGAGGTCCAGAACGACGCGCCGACGGCCAGCGACAGCTTCATGGTGGCGGCCACCGGTCCGACGACGGTCGATTTCACGATCACTTACATGAAGGGCTCACACGACATCACCACGGCGATCAACGCCGGCACCTACGTGTCGCCGCTGATGCCGCCCGGTGCGTACATCGTCATCACGGTCACCATCCACATCGAGGCCAGCGCCCGGCACCATGAGGCGGTCCACCGCCTGCTGACGATCACTTCGGTCGGCGACAACACCAAGCAGGACGCGGTGCTGGTCGCGGCAAAGCGGGGCTAGGCCCGCGCTCAATCCAGCTCGGTTGCGCCAGGCAGCGTTACGGCATCAAGCCGTCGTTCGTCGACCACGCCGTTGCGCAGCTCCAACTGCCAAGCGGCCCTGCCCACAACCTCGGTGACCACCGCGACGAGCTGAGTGCCCTCGAAGCAAAGGGCTGCGCCATCCTCGATGCCATAGCCGGTGGGCAGCCGCCCGGCGCTGATTTCCTCGGCGTAACGAGAGCGGCGCAGGGGATCGCTCGCAAGATGCGGACAGGCGGACCCCGGCAGGAGTGCCAGCCCATCGTTCAACGGGGCGAGCTCGGACCCAAACGAGTCCGTCAGGCAGGCTTCGAACCAGCAGATTGCGCCAGCGCTGATGCCGGCCAGCACGGTGCCCGCCTGCCAGGCCCGACGCAGCGTCTCGTCCACCCCGTGGAGGCGCCAGACGGCAAGCATGTTCGCCGTGTTGCCGCCGCCGACGAATATCAGGTCCTGCGTCTCCAATCGCGCGACGGCACCGCGATCGGGCGCCCCGAAAAGGACCAGATCGGAGGCGTCGGCGACCGGGGCGTACGCGCGGTAGAACTTGGCGGCGTACCGGTCGGAGTCGCCGGAGGCTGTCCCCAGGAAGCAGACGCGCGGCCGCCGCTTCGCGGTGAGCCCGATCAGGTAGTGGTCGAGCGGCGTCAGCATTTCTGCGTCGCTGAAGCCTCCGCCACCGATGGCAACTATGTGCTGCGCCACTCCGCGCCTATTCGGGCTCGAGCATCGGGATGCGGACGCCCCGCTCGCGGGCGACCTCGATCGCCCGCTCATAGCCCGCGTCGGCGTGGCGCATGACGCCTGTGCCGGGATCGGTGGTGAGTACCCGCTCGAGCTTCTGCGCGGCCAGCTCACTGCCGTCCGCCACGACCACCATGCCCGCGTGCTGGGAATAGCCGATGCCCGTTCCGCCGCCGTGATGGATCGACACCCAGCTCGCGCCCGCGGCGGTATTGACCAGCGCGTTGAGCAGCGGCCAGTCGGCGATCGCGTCAGAGCCGTCGCGCATCGCCTCCGTCTCGCGGTTCGGCGACGCGACCGAGCCCGAGTCGAGGTGGTCGCGGCCGATCACGATCGGCGCGGAGACCTCACCGCTGGCGACCAGCTCATTGAAGCGCAGTCCGGCCCGGGCGCGCTCGCCATAGCCCAGCCAGCAGATGCGCGCCGGCAAGCCCTGAAACGGCACGCGCTCCTGGGCCATGCGGATCCAGCGGGCGAGCGATTCGTTTTCCGGAAACAGCTCCAGCACGGCCTCGTCGGTGCGCCGGATATCGGCCGGATCACCCGACAGCGCTGCCCAGCGGAACGGCCCCTTGCCCTCGCAGAAGAGCGGCCGTATGAAGGCCGGCACGAAACCCGGAAAATCGAAGGCGTTGTCGACTCCCGCGTCGTGCGCCTGGGCGCGGATGTTGTTGCCGTAGTCGAACGTCACCGCGCCGGCGGCCTGCAGCGCGAGCATCGCCCGCACCTGGTAGGCCATCGACGCCATCGCTCGCTGGACGTAGCCGGCCGAATCGGTCCCGCGCAGCTCGGCCGCCTGCTCAACTGTCAGCCCGGCCGGAACGTAGCCATTGAGCGCGTCGTGGGCCGACGTCTGGTCGGTCACCACGTCGAAATGCTCGCCGCGCCGGGCGAGCTCCGGCTCCAGCTCGGCCGCGTTGCCGACCAGCGCAATCGATTCGCTGCGACCCGCCGTTGCGGATGCGCGCGCCCAGCCGAGCGCCTCGTCGAGTGATTCGCTGACGCGATCGACGTAGCCGATCTCGTGTCGACGGCGGACGCGCTCGGGGTCGACCTCGATGACCAGCGCCACGCCCTCGTTCATGGTCACCGCCAGCGGTTGCGCGCCACCCATGCCGCCAAGGCCGGCGGTGAGCACGACCCGGCCGCGCAACGAGCCACCAAAATGCTGACGCGCCAGCTCGGCGAAGGTCTCGTACGTCCCCTGCAGGATGCCCTGTGTGCCGATGTAGATCCACGAGCCGGCAGTCATCTGGCCGTACATCGTCAGGCCCTGCCGTTCGAGCTCACGGAAGGTGTCCCAGTTGGCCCACTTGCCGACGAGATTGGAGTTTGCGATCAGCACCCGCGGCGCCCACTCGTGGGTGCGGAAGACGCCGACGGGCTTGCCCGACTGGATGAGCAGTGTCTCGTCGTCGCCCAGGCGGCGCAGTTCGCGCACGATCACGTCGAACGCTTCCCAGCTGCGCGCGGCGCGTCCAGTGCCGCCGTAGACGACCAGGTCCTGGGGTCGTTCGGCAACCGCCGGATCGAGGTTGTTCATGAGCATGCGCAGCGCCGCTTCCTGCGGCCAGCCGCGGCAGCTGAGTTCGCTACCGCGCGGCGCGTGGACCACGCGCTTGTGCGCCGGGACGACGGCCATCGGATACCTCCTGAGGTCCGAGTCTAGTCCCGAGGCGCGCTCTACAGTTCGCGGCGCATGACCGGGAAGCGGTCATCGTCGACCGCTATCGCGAAGCCCAACTCCTGCCACAGCCACAACTGCCCGCCGCTCGTTTCCTCCTCGCCCCGAGTCAGGTCCGGATAGGACTCGATCGCGCTGAAGCCGCGCTCGGTCAGGTCGCGCACGACGTCGTCCAGCAGGGCATGCGCGTGGCCTTCGCGCCGCGCCGTGCTGGTCGTCGCGATGCACGTGATCACCGCCGGCAGCGGCGACTGCGGCAACTGCGGGTAGAGGTCGCGCAGCCGAATGGCGCGTGGATATGCCGACAGCGGCCCGAACTGGCAGTAGGCGACGGGCTGTTCATCGGCCAGCAGCACCTTGGCGTACGAGCCGAACACTCCCCGCCCGCGATCGAGCAGTGCCAGCTTGCGCGGAATGCCCTCGCGGAGGGGCCGTTCGCGTACAGCTTGAGGGGCGAATGGGTTCTCGAGCGGAACGGCGAACAGGTCGTCGTCGGCGAAAGAGCCGGGAAGGGACGCGCGTGCGGCTGGCGCAAATGGGTTCGCCGCGACCATGTCGCTCGCTGGCGCGAAGGGGTTGTCCTCCAACCCGCCCGCCGGTCGCGACCGCGGTTGTGGGGCGGTCAACCAGGTCGGCCGGCTGGCCTTGGTCCCGCGCTCCGCGTCCTCCCAGTAGTCGCACGTGCGATGGTCGAAGCGCGCGTCCGCACACGGCGGCAGTAGCGCCAGACCCGAGTCACCGAGAACGTCAACGATCCGCACCTCGGCCATGGCCCTAACGGTCCGCGACTACGAGTGCGGCAAGTTCGCCACCGTGGACCAGGTCCAGCGCGCTGGCCATGTCTGGCTGCGGATCGCGGTCGCCGCTCAGGTGTGCCACCCGTGCCCGGACGGCGCCGTGCGCGGCCGCGACCCCCGTGCCCGGCGTGGCGCGGTCCGCCGTGCGGAAGTCGAGGCCCTGCGCCGCGCACAGCAGCTCGAAGGCAACCACGCGCTCGACGTTGCGTACGACATCACGTGCCTTGCGCGCGGCGATCGGGCCCATCGACACGTGGTCTTCCTGGTTGGCGCTGGTCGGGATCGAATCGACCGACGCGGGATGGGCGAGCACCTTGTTCTCCGAGACGAGCGCGGCGGCCGCGTACTGGTACAGCATCATGCCGCTGTTGAGACCCGCGTCGTCGACCAGGAACGGCGGCAGCCCGGACGACCGGTCATCGACCAGCTGGGCGATGCGGCGCTCGCTGATCGAGCCCAGTTCGGCGACGGCGATGGCCAGCATGTCCATCGCCAGGGCGACCGGCTCACCGTGGAAGTTGCCACCCGACACGACCTTGCCACCGCCGGTCGCCGCCGCGGCCGGGTCCACGTCCGAACCATCGGGAAAGACGAGCGGGTTGTCGGTCGCGCTGTTGACCTCGATCTCGAGCACGCGCCGGACGTAGCCAAGCGCGTCCGAAATCGCCCCATGGACCTGTGGCACGCAGCGCAGCGAGTACGGGTCCTGGACCTTGTGCGACTTGGCGTGGTGGGCGCGCATGAGTTCGGAGTCGCGCAGCAGCGCGCGCAACTGGCCCGCCACGCGAGCCTGCCCGGGGTGCGGCCGTGCCAACTGGTACGCCTCGGCGAAGGCGACGTCCGTGCCCTGCAGCGCCTCTGTGGACATCGCCGCGACCACAGTGGCCGTGGCCAGCAGGCGCTCGGCGTCGAGCAGGGCGAGCACGCCGACCGCGGTCATCTGTTGCGTGCCGTTGAGCAGCGCCAGGCCTTCCTTCGCGCCAAGCGACAGCGGCTCCAGGCGGCCTTGTCGGAGAGCATCGGCGCCGGTGACCGCAGCGCCACCGACCTCCGCCCGGCCGCGGCCGATCAGCGGCAGTGCCAGGTGGGCGAGCGGCGCCAGGTCGCCCGATGCGCCGACAGAACCCTGCTCGGGAACCTCGGGATGGATGCCGGTGCGCAGAAAGTCGAGCAACCGCTCGACGACCTCCGGGCGGCAGCCGCTCTGGCCGCGCGCAAGGGCGTTGGCACGTAGCAGCATCATGGCGCGCACGGTGTGCCGGTCGTGGAGCGGACCGACGCCCACGGCGTGACTTACGAGCAGGTTCTCCTGCAGCTTGGCGGCATCGCCCGGGTCGATGCGGTGCGAGGCGAGATCACCGAAACCGGTCGTCACGCCGTACACCGTCGCGCCCGACGCGACCAGTTCCTCGACCGTTCGCCGGCTGGCCGCCATCGCCGTACGCGCCCCGGCCGCCAGCCGAACCTGCGCGTCGCCGCGGGCGACGCGCTCGACGTCCTCGAGTGACAGGTCAAGTCCGTTGAGTTCGATCACGTCAAATCCCACGTGTTGCCGACCGTACCGCGTGTATGCGCCAGATCGTTGGCCAGCACAAGCTCCGGGCCGGATCGCCGGTCGGGCCATTCGAGCACGGTCAGGTTTGCCCAGTCCTGCCTGAAGCGCCGGCGGTAGTCGGGCAGCGGCACGCCAAGGACGTTGGCCAGGAATATGCGGTTCACCGACGAATGGCCGACGAGCAGGCAGACGCGGTCCCCCGATTGCTGCCCCCACCAGTCGAGAACGTCGTCGAGCAGCGCCGCCAGCCGCGTCGCAACCTGCTGCCCGCTCTCACCGCCACCCACATGGTGGATCGCCGGGTTGTCGTCGTACAGCTCGTACTCGCCCGGAAAGCGGCGCTCGATCTCGTCGATCGTCAGCCCCTCCCACACGCCGTAGTCGAGCTCGGCCAGACGATCATCCTGCTCGACGGCGATCCCGCGACCCGACGCCAGGATGCCGGCGGTCTCGACCGCACGACCCAGCGGGCTGGTCACGATGCGGTCGACGTGGACCGGCGCCAGGCGCTTCGCCAGGGCAGCCGCCTCGCCGCGACCACGTTCGCTCAATGGCGCATCCACGTGCCTGCCAAGGTATTGCTCGGGCTCCGACCGAACTGTGTGACCGTGGCGCGTAAGCATGATTGTCAGCACCCTCAAACGATAGCGGCCAAATCGGCGGTATCCTGCGTGTCACAAGCACATACGCCTCGCTTCGGGGTTGGGTGAAATTCCCGACCGGTGGTCGGCGGACACGGCTGATGCAGCCGCCCGCCAGCCCACGACCCGTGGCCACTTCGGTGGCAGCGGTGGATCCCCTGGCAGGGAGCCGACGGTCAGAGTCCGGATGGGAGAAGAGAGGCGCGCCTCGCGTGATCACGCGCTGCTCGCCTGTTCGCCCATCGCCGAGCCTCGTTGCCAGGCAGGCATGGAGGACTGACCACGGCGACCATCGATCTCGCCCAGGTTTCGCGCTCGTTCGTCATCGGCGACCGGCGCCAACTGGTGCTCGAGCAGGTCACCTTCAGCGTGCCCGATCACGGCGTCACGGCCGTGCTTGGTCCGAACGGATCGGGCAAGAGCACGCTGCTGCGCTTGATGGCCGGCCTGCTGCACCCCGACGAAGGCATGATCACAATCAATGGCCAGCCGCTGGCCGACGCCGACCAGCGCGTCGGCCTCGTCTTCCAGGAGCCGCGCCTGCTGCCCTGGCGGCGGACCATCGACAATGTTGCCTTCCCGCTCGAGCTGGCCGGCATGGGCCGCACCGCGCGCCACGAGCGTGCGCGAGCGCTGCTCGACCTCGTCGGGCTGAGCGCGTTCGAGCGCGCTTACCCGTACCAACTTTCGGGCGGCATGCGCCAGCGTGTGGCGATCGCGCGCGCGCTCGCGCGCGACCCCGCGGTGCTCTTGCTCGACGAGCCCTTCAGCGCGCTCGACGCACTCACGCGCGAACGTTTCAACCTCGAGTTGCTCGACCTCTGGCGGCGCACCGGCACGACCATCGTCGTGGTCACGCACAGCATTTCTGAGGCGGTCCTGCTGGCCAACGAAATCGTGGTCCTGTCGCCCCATCCCGGCCGTGTCCTGGCGCGCATCCCGGTGACGTTGCCGCGTCCGCGCGCCACCGCCGTCCTGGACGGCCCCGACTTCGCGCGTACCGCCGCGACGGTACGCGCATACCTCTCCGGCACGCCCGCCGAATACTTCGAACAGGAAGCTGCTGCAGCGCCGGTCCACGACGTTCTCGAGCGCGCCGGCTCACCGGCCTGGTTCGACCCATTCGGAAGCGGCGGCTGATGAACGTTCGCCAGATGGTTGCCGATCGTCGCCCGGCGCTCGTACGCGTCGGCCTGCCCGTGCTCGCCGCGGCTGCCGTCTTCGTGCTGGCCTGGAAAGCGGTCGTGGTCGTCGGTGGTTATCCGCCGTTCATCCTGCCCGCCCCGGAAGTGGTCGGCCAGCGCCTGGTGGACGCGTGGGTCAACGGCACGATCGAACCGCATGCCGCGGCCACCCTGACCGAGATCCTGCTCGGCTTCACGGCCGGTGCAGCCGTCGCGCTCGTAGTGGGATATCTGCTGGCCCGCTCGCCGCTGGCCGAGCGGTTGCTCTCGCCGTACATCGTCGCCGCCCAGGCCACCCCGATCCTCGCGCTCGCCCCGCTCCTGGTGCTGTGGCTGGGCACCGGCCTGGCGGCGAAGGTCGTCATCTGTGCGCTGATCGTCTTCTTCCCGGTGGCGGTCGCGACGATGGTCGGCATCCGCTCGGTGGACGCGCGGCTGATCGAGCTCGGCCGCAGCCTGCGTGCCACCCGCTGGCAGGTCTTCAGCCAGCTCGAGCTGCCCGCCGCGCTACCGCAGATCCTGGGCGGCATGCGCGTGGGCGTGACCCTGGCGGTGATCGGCGCCGTCGTTGGTGAATGGGCGGGCGCCGACCGCGGCCTGGGCGTGCTCATCAACATCGCGCGCGGCAGCCTGTTCGACATCCCACTCATGTTCGCCACGCTGCTCACCATCGCGGGCATCGGCGTGGCGCTGTATCTCGTCGTCGTGCTCGCGGAACGAGCCCTGGTCGGAGCGTGGAGGTAATCGTGGGTCGTCGTCTGCTGGTCTTGTTGGCCCTGCTGCTCGCCATCGGCTGTTCGCCCAGCCCGGCCTCCCCTCAGCCTTCGGCCGCACCCACCAAGCTGACAGTGGGCCTGGGCTACATTCCGAGCGTCCAGTTTGCCCAGTTCTACCGCGCCCAGCGCCAGGGCTACTACGCCGCCGCCGGTCTCGACGTCACTTTCCAGAACGAGATCGACCCGAATCTCATCACGCTGCTGGGCCAGGGCGCCGTCGACATCGGCATTGGCGACGGCACGAGCATCATTCCCGCCGTCGCGCAGGACATTCCGGTCCGCTACGCCGCGACCATCTACGCGCAGTTCCCGAGCGTCGTGCTGGTCGGCGCCAACAGCGGCATCGCCGGTGCCGCCGACCTGAACGGCAAGAAACTGGGCATCCCCGGCCGCTACGGCTCGAGCTGGATCATGCTCCAGGCGCTGCTGTCGAGCGCCGGCCTGACGCCCGACAACCTGAACATCCAGCTCTTCCCGGACTATGGCCAGGCGATCGGCCTGCAGCAGGGCCAGGTCGACGCCGCGACCGGCTTCCTGAACAATGAGCCGATCCAGCTCGGGCAGCAGGGTTTCGCCACGAACGTCTTGACCGTCGATCAGGTCGTTCCGCTGCCCGGCCCGGGCCTGGTCGTGGGCAGCGCGACGCTGGCCAACAAACGGGACGCGCTCCGCGCGTTCGTCGCCGCCACACTGCGCGCGATGAACGAGATCATCGCCGACCCGCAGCTCGGCCTTGATGACTCGATCGCCCAGGTGCCCGATCTCGGCACGGACCGGGCGACCCAGCAGGCCATCCTCGAGGCGACGATCTCCATGTGGCAGAGTGCCTACACTGGCGCGCACGGACTGGGCGCGATCGACGCTGCCGGGTGGCAGAGTTCGCTCGATTTCATGCGCGGCCTGCCCGACCAGACGATTCCCACCAGCCTCACAGTCGACCAGTTGCTGACGCAGGAGCTGCTGCCGTGACCGACGACCACCAGACCGGAGCTGCCGAACTCACACCGCACGCGGACTCGGCGCCCGAGGCGGACCACGCCGCGACGCACATGGATCTGCACGCGCATCTCAGCGACGACGATCACGGCCATGCCGAGCCGCGGCTCGGTCCCATCGACTGGGCCGCCTGGGGCTACGGCATAGTCGGCATCGCCGCGGGGCTGGTCGTCGTGTTCTGCTTCTGGCTTGCCGTCGGCGGCTGACGCCCGCCTCAGAACAACCCGACGGTCTCTCCCTGGGCGTTGATGTCGACGTCCTCGCCCGATGGCCGTGAGGGCAGACCGGGCATCATCAGCATGTCGCCGCAGTAGGCCGTGACGTAGCCCGCGCCGGCAAACAGGCGCGCATCGCGGATCGGCACGCGAAAGCCGGTCGGCCGGCCCTTCAGCTGTGGATCGTGGCTGAGTGACAGCTGCGTCTTGGCCATGCACACCGGCAACGTTCCGTAACCAAGCCGTTCGAAGTCCCCGAGCTGCTTGGCTGCCTCACCGGAGATGTCGACGCCATCGGCGCCGTAGATGCGCATGGCGATCGATTCGATGCGCTGACTTAGCGTCGCCGCTTCGTCATTCAACAGGTGGAACTCGGGCGCGCCCGACTGCGCAGCGGCCCACACCGTGCGCGCCAGTTCCTGCGCGCCTTCACCGCCTCGTTCGAAGTGATCGGTCACGACTGCGCCGTGCGCGCCGGCGGCGATCGCTGCGGCCTGAACCGCGGCGATTTCTGAGGGTCGGTCGGAAGGGAACGAATTGATCGCCACGACCGCCGGGATGCCGTAGGTGCGTACGATCTCGATGTGCCGCGCGAGGTTCGCGCAGCCGCGCTCGACCGCCTCCGGGTTCTCCTCCGCCAGCGCCGGATCGAGCGGCTTGCCGGCCACGATGTGGCCGACGCCGCCGTGCATCTTGAGAGCACGGATGGTGGCGACGATGACCGCGGCGGCGGGCCGCAGGCCGGACAGCCGGCACTTGATGTCGACGAACTTCTGGAAGCCCATGTCCGAGCCAAAGCCGGCCTCGGTGCACACTGCGTCGACCAGCTTGAGCGCGATGCGATCGGCGACGACCGATGAATTGCCGTGCGCGATGTTGGCGAACGGGCCGGCGTGTACGAACGCGGGCCCTCCCTCCAGCGTCTGCACGAGGTTGGGCTTCATCGCCTCGCGCAGGAGCACCGTCATCGCGCCGGCTACTCGCAGTTCGTCGAGCGTCACTGGCTCGCCGGCGAATGTTTCCGCAACGATCACGCGCCCCAGCCGGGTACGCAGGTCGTGGATGTCAGAGGCCAGCGCGAGGATGGCCATCACTTCCGAGGCTGCGGTGATATGCCACTCGGACTCGCGCACGTCAGTCTTCTCGCCCAGGCCGATCATCACGCGCCGCAGCGAGCGGTCGTTGACGTCGATCACGCGCGGCCAGCGGATGGTCGCTGGGTCGATGCCCAGGCGGTTATCGCGGAAGAGATGGTTGTCCAGGAACGCGGCGGCCAGGTTGTGCGCCGCCGCAACGGCGTGCAGGTCGCCGGTGAAGTGGATGTTGATCTCCTCCATCGGCAGGACCTGGCTGTAGCCGCCGCCCGCCGCGCCACCCTTCAGGCCGAAGACCGGGCCGAGTGATGGCTGGCGAATGGTCGCCGCCGCGCGCACGCCGATACGGTTGAGGCCCTGCGCCAAACCGATGGTCGTGGTCGTCTTGCCCTCGCCCAGCGGAGTGGGTGTGATGGCCGTGACCACGATCTCGCGTCCGTCGGCTGCCGCTGCGCGCCTCTCGGCGGCGATCGGTCGCACCTTTGCCTTGTACGGGCCGTACAGCTCGTACTCGTCCGGCTGCAGGCCGAGTTCGGCGGCGACATCCGCAATCGGGCGGAGTGCCGCCGCGCGCGCTATCTCGAGGCTGGACTTCATGCTGCTGCCTGTTTACGCCGCACGGTGCTTGCGTGCGCGGCCGGCGATGAGCGGGTGGCCGGTCTGCTGCCAGCGCGCGGCGCGCACCAGGTGCTCGAGCAGCACGGCGTTGGTCACCGGGCCGACCCCGCCGGGCACAGGCGTGATGGCGCCGGCCACGTGCCGCGCGCTGTCGAAGTCGACGTCGCCCACGATGCGCCCGTCGACGACATTGATGCCCACATCGATCACCAATGCCCCTGGGCTGAGCATGTCGCCGCCGATCAGGCCGGGTGAGCCGGCCGCAGTAACGACTACCTCGGCGCCGCGCACCACCTCCGCCAACGCGCGCGTCTGGCGATGGCACACGGTGACCGTGCAGTGCTCACGTACGAGCAACAGCTGCACCGGCTTGCCGACGACGTTGCTCCGACCGACGACCACCGCGCGCCTACCGGCCAGCTGATAGCCATAGAACTTGGGGATGTGTACCGCGGCCTCTGCACACGCCGGCAGAAATCCCTCGTAGCCAAGCGTCATCAGCCCGGTGTTGAGCGGGTGTATGCCGTCGATGTCCTTGGCCGGCACGATCGTGTCGGTAACCGTGCTCAACGGTATGTGCCTTGGCAGCGGCTGCTGAACGATGATGCCGGCCACCTGCGGGTCATCGTTGAGCGTCTCGATCTGGGTGCGCAGCTCAGCCGCGCTGGCCGAGCGTGGCAGGTCCACCACGCGGCTGGGCACGCCAACAAGTTGACAGGAGCGCAGGATCTGCTGGACGTAGACGCTCGAGGCGAGCTGGTGGCCGACCATGACCACCGCCAGCACGGGTCGAAAGCCGTAGCGGCCGTGGAAAGCAGCTACTTGCCGCTTCACGCCGGCGCGAATCTGAAGTGCCAGCGGGCGACCTTCCAGGACACGCGCATCACCCACCTGGTTCGGCGCCGGCAGCAGCGGCGTCATCGGCGTTGTCGTCAGTGGCCCTCCGGTGACCGTGCCGCTCCGCTTCCGAGCGTTTCAGCCACCTGCGCCACGACGCGGTCCATGCCCATGATCAGCCCCTCCAGCTCGATCGTTGTGTCACGCGCATAAACCTCGTCATCGACCATCGGCAGGTTGATGAAGACGTTGGCGGCTGCTCCCCGACCGGCGGCCGCGGTCAGCCGTGCTGCTACCTCCAGATCGCTTGCCGCGTTGACGTTGCTGCGTCCGGCCGCACTCTCGATCCGGGTCAGCAGCGCCGCGCATTCACGCACGACGGCCAAAGGGACATCGGACGCTTCGCGCGCTGCCGCATGAACGGCCAGGGTGCGTGCCTGCTGCTCCTCGGGCGTTTCCTTGGGTAGCTTGCGCGCCTGGGCGAAGCCGCCATATGCGCGTGAATCGTCATCAGCGAGCATCAATAGACGTGTACGCGCCGTCTCCGCAGCGTCGCGCGCTTCCTCGTTGGTGCTGCGGTACTGCTCGTACTTCGGCCGGTCGAGCGAAAGCCGCGCAACCATCGCCAGGAGGCTGGCCGCGAAACTGGCTACCACCGCCGAAGCGCTGCCGCCGCCGGGAATTGGCTCGGACGAAGCGAGCTGCTCCGAGAAGCCAGCCAGCGTCAACCGGCCAAGCGCAGATCGAGGGGCGGACATCGGCCCGATTGTCGCACGCTATCCGGCGCCATCCGCTATCCCGACGCCGGTCAACTCTGGACGTCGGCGGCTCGACGATCAGGCGGCTTCCATGCCCTCCAGCAACCAGCGCCGATGGCGCCTCTCGTAGGCAAGGCGCATCCGCGCGTCCGGGGTAAGTACCTCGAAGATGCGTCGCGGCCCGCGGCCGGCGGGATATGCCGCGAGTTCGTCGCGCACATGCTCGATCTCAATGACCGGCACGCGCTCGCGCGCGACCTTGACCGCGCGGGGCCGACCATCGAACAACCCGCACCGCACGTCCACTTGAGTTGGCGTCACACGAACGATTGCCATATGCCAGTCCTTCCAGACTCGAACATCTGTTCTACTCTGCCACCATATTCGAACGGATGTTCACTTGTCAACATCCAAGGGCAGAGTGGAGCGGGCGTGTGACAGCTAGTGCGTCACTCGGATTCGGGTTCTTCGTCGGCGTCGTGCTTGGCAACCAGTGGCAAGCGCCGCGGGTCACGTTCGAACGGAGCATGTACGTCGGCATCGAGCAGGCGCGCCCGCCGAATGGCCTTCGAGCCGAACCGCTCGCGCAGCTCATCTGACGCCTCGACCACTCGGCGCCGCCGTTCGTCAGCCACTTCGAACAGCTCCATCTGCCGCTGCTCGGTCAGCCCGCTCGCAGCCACGCCCAGGAGCCTGACGGTCATGCCGCCGACCTCGCGCCGGACCAGGCTGACCGCGGTCCGCCAGATGGTCTCGGTCAGGTCGGTCGGGTCCCGCAGCGTACGCTGCCGCGTAACGGTCACGAACTCCGAGTTGCGGATCTTGACCGCGATCGTCGAGCAGCGCACGCCGCTCGATCTGAGCCGCTCGCCGACGCCTTCGCTGAGCGCCAGCAGCGTTCGCTCGAGCACGTCCCAATCCCTCGTGTCCGCATCAAACGTGTGCTCGTGACTTACCGACTTGGCGTGGTCCAGTCCGCCAACATGAGTCTCGCCGATGCCTTGAGCGCGGGCGATCAACTCCGGTCCGTGGCTGCCCAACCGGCGCAGCAATGCGTCGACCGGCAACTCGGCCAGATCGCCGATGGTGCGGACGCCAAAGTCGGCCAGTACTCGCCGTGTGCTGGCCCCGACGCCCCACAGCCGTTCGATGGGGAGTGGCGCCACGAACTCGCGCTCGGTCCCCGGTTCGACCACCACCAAACCATCCGGTTTGCGCAGGTCCGACGCAATCTTGGCCACCAGCCGATTGGCCGCCACGCCGACGGAGATCGTCAGTCCGACTTCATCGTGGACCGCCTGCTTGATCTTGCGGCCGATCTCCTCGCCCGAGCCGAAGAGCGTCTCCACCGCAGTTACGTCCAGGAACGCCTCGTCGATCGACAACTGCTCGATCGCCGGCGTGAAGCGGCGCAGGATGGCCATCACCTCTTCGCTGGCGCGCATGTACTTCTGGCCGTCGACGGGCAGGAATACAGCCTGCGGACACAGCGCCGCCGCCGTTCGCAGCGGCATCGCCGAGCGGACTCCGAACTTGCGCGCCTCGTAGGAACAGGTGCTCACAACCCCGCGATCACCCGGCCCACCACCGCCCACGATGACCGGCTTGCCGCGCAACTCGGGCCGATCGCGTTGCTCGACCGCGGCAAAGAACGCGTCGAGATCGACATGCAGGATCGTCCGCGGCGATTTGGGCTCGCTCACGCTGCGATCATGCACCCCGGCAGGCGCAGCTAGCTTGTCAAACGTCCGATCTCAGAACGGCGATGCGCTCGGAGCCGGGCCCCAGGTACATGAACCGCTCCTGGTGTACGCGGCCTGCATGGTGACATCGTCGAGCGCATTCAGGCTGATGCTGGTCGAGCAGTTACCGAAGGCCTCGCCCACTACGGGATCTCCTGCTGACCAGTCAACGGTAGCCAGCCACGCCTCGACGGTGTACGTACCCGGATCAAGGATGGCGGGCATGTCCGGCCCGTAGCGCGTCTCGCTGCGGCTGCCGTACGTCGACCCACCCACCACCGTCTCGAGAACAGTCGTGTCGCCGCTCGATATCCGATAGAACGGGTAGACGCTGTCGTTGACCTGCGGGCGCGTCGCCTGGATGCTGAGGCGTGCAGGCTGATAGCCAGGGCTGAGGGCCAGGTCCGTCTGGTCCAGCACGGTGCCTGTCGCGTCAGCGACCAGCCAAACGCTCACTCGCCGCGTCCCGTCGTCCGGCGTTGCCGTAATCGTGCTCGTCAACCTGCGGACGACCCATACCGTGTTGTCACCAACGGCGTGGAAGCGCGGGTCGATCGTCCAGGCATCGCTGGCCTTGACCGCGTCGGCGGTAAGCAGCCCGTGGCCGCCGGTCGCCTGCGCCAGATCGTTAAGTGACATGCGAGCAGGCACATTGGTCGTCAGTGGTGCAAGGGGAACAGCCGCACCGTCGGCCCAGGCGATGCGGTCAACCACGAAATCACCGGCGCATTGGCTCCTTGAGGCGGGTGGGCACTGCCATTGGCGCGGGTCGTCGGCGTGGCCGATGACTACCAGCGGTTGAGAACCCCCGCTGTAAGTGATGGCCTCCCCTCCGGCCGTCTCGGCCACCAGGTAGGGCGACAGGTTCGCCACGCCGGATGGAATGCTCCAGCCCATTGGGTTGTCCATGCCCAGACCCAGGTCATCGTCCGTGAAGGCCACTGCGCGGCACCAGTCCTGCAGCGGCGCGACATAGCCCATCGGCATCGGGCAGGGCAGGAACTCCTCGGCAAAGTAGCCGGCGACGGCGACGGCGCGGCCGTTCAGTTGGCCGGCGTTGAGCAGTGCCACTGCCTGGGCAACGGTGATGACCGGCATGTCGGCGACCGACGACGGGAAGCCTGACGGCGACGTCGACGGCGAAGCAGTCGGCACGGGCGTGGGTGAAGGAGCAACCGATGCCGGCGCCAGCAACGACGCGGGCGGTGTCGCGACAGGGCCGGGCGCGATGGGCAGGTTGACACCCACGATCACGGCAACGACCAGCAGCGCGGCTGCGGCCGCGAGACCGCCGACCATGCGCGAGGACCTCAGCCACAGCGGGCGGTTGGGCTCGGAACCGAGCCGACGCATCGCAGCTGGCAGGAGATCGTCAGGCACGCTCACGGCCGACCTCGCCTTGAGATAGCCCTCCAGCCGTTCATCCAGCGGGTCGTGCGGTCCGGTGCTCACCCCTCGTCCTCCGTGAGGGCCAGGCGCAGCTGCTGCAGGCCGCCGTGCAGCCGCGACTTGACCGTACCTTCCGGTATCCGAAGCGTGGCCGCGATCTGCGGCACTGACAGGTCGATCGCGTAGCGAAACGCGAGGCAGATGCGCTGGTCCGCAGTCAGTCGATCAAAGACCCGGTTCAGCCTGTCCCGCTCGGCCACGCCCGCGGCGAAGTCGGCGTGCGATCCCGTCGCCTCGGACGCATCCTTGACCTCGACTGCAATCAGACGTGGGCGGCTGCGCTGCCCGCGTAGGTGCTTGCGCGAGCGGTTGGCCACGATCGCGTGCAACCATGGCCTGACACGGTTCCGGTCGCGTAGCTGCGGCAACCCGCGCCAGGCATCGATCAACGCGTCCTGCGTTACGTCGGCGGCATCAACAGCACCGACGATCGCGGCTGCGGCCCTATACATCTCGTCTGCCCACGGCCCCACGAACGCCTCGAAATCCGCTGATCTCGCATCGGCCTGCGCCGAGACATGCGCCAGCGAACTCTTCATCTGCGTCTATAGACCCGCGCCGTGGCGGAAAGGTTCACCCATTCGGGCGGCGGCCCAGCCTGTCGCGCTGCTCGCTGAAAACAGCGGCAGCGACAAGCCGCTGGACACGCGGTCGTAGAATTGGTAGTGAAAGGCGGTGGAGCGGTCAATGCACCGTACACGCGACCTGCACATCTGGACGATCGCTGCGCGACTGTTGGTAGTTTGCGCGCTCGCCTTGGTCTGGTTGGCGTCGGCCGACCTTCAACTGGTGGCGGCGGTGGCCATCGGCATCGGATTAATCGCGTTGGTCCGCTTCCTGGGCGACAACTTGTGGTCGGTCCAGGATCGCTACGACACGAGATGGCCCTTGTCGCGCCAGCTGTGATCGTTTAGCCCTTGGGTTCGACGGCGATCGTTACCTCGGGCGTCAGGCCGGCATAGACCTTCACCGCGACCTTGTACGTGCCGAGCATCTTGAGCGGCTCGTCGAGATCGATCTTGTGCCGATCGACCACGATCCCGCGCCGGCCGAGCGCGTCGGCGATGTCCTTGGCCGTGATCGAGCCGTACAGCTTGCCGCCCTCGCCAACCTTGACGCCCATCGTCAGCGTGGTCGAGCTGATGCGCTGGGCCGCGATTTCGGCCTCCTCGCGCTCGCGCTTCCTCTTTTCCTCGCGCGATGCGATGTCGTGCTGCCAGGCGCGATAGGCACCGCCGGTAGCCGGCACGGCCAGCTTGCGCGCCAGCAGAAAGTTGCGCGCGTAGCCCTCCGCAACTTCCTTGAGCTCACCGCTCTTGCCGAGTTTGTCGACGTCCGACGTCAGGATGATCTTCACCCGGGCTCTTCCTCCGTTGCCGTGTTGTTTGGGCTGATGTAGCTGGCGATCCAGCGCCCGATTGACTCAATCGCTTCCGGCAGCGCGGCGGCGGCCGCCCGGATCGGCTTGGGCACCAGGCGACGCACGCGCGCCAGGTCCGAGTCGAGCTCCGCGCGCCCGATGCCAAGCTCGTCGAGCTTCTCCGCCACGAGCGCCGGCGGCAATCCCTCGAGAAAGGTATCGATGGCCAGCACCATGACGGCCACGTCGTCGAGTGCTCCCAGCAGCGGGACGCGCTCGGGTATCAGGTCGAACGGGCTGATGATGTATATCCCGGCAACCACGAGCAGGGCTTTTCGGCCAGGGGGGACGCGCGCGTCGCCAATCAGCGCCCACAGCAGCCGTGCGTACATCGGCGCTCGCCCGGCAAGCGGCACGAACGGCAACAGGTTGGCGGCACGGAAAAGATCGCGCGCGCGGGACTTCTTACGTCGGGTCATCGGAGCGCCGAGTATATAAGTCGCCGCGCAGCCGACCCCTCCAGTCCTGTTTAGGCGCCGCAAGTTGACAATCGAACAGACGTTCGGTATCGTCGCGGACGGAAGGAGGCGCCGGTGACCAAACACGACGCCGCGCGCAAGCAACGCATCGTCGAATACATCGCCACCACCATCCGCGAACGTGGCTATCCACCCTCCGTCCGCGAGATTGCGCAGGCGGTAGACCTTGCCTCGACGTCGGCCGTTCATCACCACCTGCAGTCGCTCGAGCGCGAGGGCTTACTGGAGCGCGGTGCGAGTACTTCGCGCGCCATTCGCCTGACGCCCGCGGCAGCTCTGCGCGCCGGCTTCAATGGCTCTGTCGGCGGTTCGCTGGGGCAGCCCTCGTCCGGGCGCTCGCTGCCCATCATCGGTGAAATCGCCGCCGGCGGTCCCATCGAGGCCTACCAGGAGATGACGGAGACGCTGAGCGTCCCGGAGGCTGTGGCCGCCAACGGCGACGCGTACGTCCTCCGTGTCCGCGGGGACTCGATGATCGACGCCCACATCACTGATGGCGACTACGTCGTGATCCGGCCGCAGCAGACCGCGATTGACGGCGACATCATCGTTGCCCAGGTCGAAGACAACGCGGTCACGCTGAAGCGCTTTTTCAAGGAGAAGGACCGGATACGTCTGCAGCCGGCCAACGAGCGCTACGCGCCGCAGTTCTATGCCGACGTCCGCATCCAGGGCAAGTTGATCGGGGTCATCCGCCGCGTCGACTGACCGGTGGCACCAGCTTCCACACAATCCACAACAGGCCACAAAACAGGGGACGCAGGTCGTCCATAAGTCCGTTGTCGGCTGGCTGCCGGTGGCCGACGATGGAGTCCAGCCGGATGGGGAGAAGATCGGCCCCGCCACGCCATAACCCGCTGGAGCGTTTACGTGTCTATAGACCGCCTTCCGCCACAGTCGATCGAGGCCGAACAGTCCGTGCTCGGCGCGCTGCTGATCGACCATGACGCGGTCATTGAGGTCGCCGACGCGCTGCGTCCGCAGGACTTCTACCGCCAGGCGCATGGCCAGATCTACGGGGCGATCCTCGAGCTTTTCGAACGACGCGAGCCGATCGACATCGTCACCGTCTCAGAGGCGCTCGAACGGCATGATGCCCTCGAACAGGTCGGCGGCTCCGCATATCTGACCAGCCTGATCAACCTGACCCCGACTGCGGTCAATGCCGTCCACTACGCGCACATCGTCGAGCGGAAGGCGGTGCTGCGCAACCTGATCGGCGCCGCCGGCAAGATCGCTTCGATCGGCTTCGACGACTCGGCGGATGTCGGCGAGGCGATCGATCGCGCCGAATCCGAGCTGTTTGCAGTCAGCGAGCGCCGTGTGCAGAGCGGCTTCTCGCCGCTCAAGTCGCTGCTCATGGTCGCCTACGACAGGCTCGACTACCTGCATCAGCACAAGGGCGAGATCAGCGGCATCCGCACCGGCTTCACCGACTTGGACACACTGACCAGCGGCCTGCAGAAGAGTGATCTGATCCTGATCGCCGCCCGGCCGAGCGTCGGCAAGACAAGCCTGGGGCTGAACATCGCCGAGCAGGCGGCGGTCCACGAAGGCAAGAGCGTGGGCATCTTCAGCCTCGAGATGAGCAAGGAGCAGCTCGTCCTGCGCCTACTCTCGTCAGTCGCCAACATCGACTCGCAGCGGCTTCACAACGGCTTCCTCGAGGAGATGGACTTCACCCGACTCGCGCCGGCCATGAACGCCCTCGCGGAAGCCCCGATCTACATCGACGACACGCCCAACATCAGCACGATGGAGCTGCGCACCAAGGCGCGTCGGCTGCAGGCGGAGTCGGGCCTGGACATGATCATCGTCGACTATCTTCAGCTGATGCAGTCGTCGCTCACGCTGCGCGAGTCGAACCGTGTGCAGGAGGTGGGCGAGATCAGCCGTGGCCTGAAGGCGCTCGCGCGCGAACTGCAGGTCCCGGTGGTAGCGCTGTCCCAGCTTTCGCGCCAGCCGGAGATGCGCACCGAACGCGAGCCAAGGTTGTCGGACCTGCGCGAGTCGGGTGAGCTTGAGCAGTCGGCGGACCTGGTCATGTTCCTGTGGCGCGAAAAGGAGCGCGGCGAAGACGAGGACCCGGAGGGTGAGGTCATCAAGCTACGTCTGGCCAAGCACCGTAATGGTCCGACCGGCGAGACCAGTCTCTACTTCCGCAAGCGCCAAACGCGCTTCGTCTCCATCGCCGAAGAGAGCCGTTTCGCGGGCGCGTACAACTAGCCGTTCGCCGGTCGCCCTATCGGTTGGTTTCGCGCCGAGTCACACTGAGACTGTGGAAAACCTGTGGACGGATCTACCTCCGCCGACCGGTGCCCACCACTCGTAATTGCCGCCGAGCCCACATAGACTGCTCGCCCAAACAGGTGTATCGCCACGGCGGGAGGAGAGAGGCATGGGTGTGATCATCATCCGCGAGATGGTCGGCACGAGCCCGCGCTCATGGAGCGACGCGGCGCGTCAGGCCGTGGCGACCGCCGCACGAACGGTGCGCAATATCCGCGAGATCGAGGTCGTGAAATCGACCGCGCGCGTCGAGAACGGCGAGATCGTCGAGTACCGCGTCGAACTGAAACTGCACTTTGAGTACGAAGGCGGCCAGTAGGCGCTTATCCACATGCAGGCGCGATAACTAGCTGCTAAGGACGCGCGCTGATCATGGGGCGATGCTGCGACAGCCAACAGCAACGCTGCCCGTGACCCCCACGTCGAAGACCCGCCGGCCTGCCGGTCGGCCTCGGGACGAGAGCGACGCGAGTGGATCCAGCGAGACTGCCAATCGTGGTGACTCCCTCGAGGAGCAACTGACCGGCGACGACAAGTCGCAACAACTGTCGCTGGCGCCCGTGATTCGGTCGAAGATCCAGCCGCCGCCGGTCCGCAGTTCGATGCTCTCGCGGCAGCGGTTGCTCGACCGGCTCGCGGAGTCCACGAAGCATCGGCTGACGCTGCTGGTCGCGGAGGCCGGCTACGGCAAGACCACGCTGCTAGCGGACTTTTCGGCACGATCGTCTGGTCGCGTCCTCTGGTTCAAGCTCGACATCACCGACGCAGATGTGGTCACCTGGGCGAACTACCTCGTCGCCGCCGTGCGCGAGGCGGAGCCGGACTTCGGCCAATCGACGCTGTCGCTGCTGTCCGAGATGGCAACCGGCACACCGCCTCGGCCGGTCATCGTTGGCACGCTCATGGCGGAACTCAACGCTCTCACCTCGCTGCCGACGACGCTGGTCCTCGACGACTTCCATCTTGTCGACCACAGCCCGGAGGTCAACGAGATAATCGGCCGACTGCTGCGCGATGCGCCGTCCTGGCTGCACCTGGTCATTTCAACACGCCGCCTCCCGGAGCTGCAGCTGGGGCGCCTGGCCGCCATGGGCGAGCTGGCGGAGCTCGGCACCGATGACCTGCGATTCTCCATGTCGGAGACTGAACAGCTGTTTGCAGACGGCTATGGGCAGCCGCTCGAGTCGGACGTCCTGGCCGAAGTCGACGCGCGGACGCAGGGCTGGGCGGCGAGCCTCCAGCTGTTCTACGGCTCGATCAGGGGCCGTTCGTCGAGTGCGGTACGCTCGCTCGCACGGTCCTTGTCGGGTTCGGCAAGCCCCGTGTACGACTTCCTCGCCGAAGAGGTGCTCGCCAACATCGCGCCCGAACTGGAGGATTTCCTTCTCCGGTCGGCACTCCTCGATCTGGTGGCGGTTGACCACGCCGCTGCCCTCTTGGACGAGCCCGACTCGGCCCGGGCCCACTCAGCGGCTGAGGAATGCATCGAGGAGGCAGATCGCCTGGGCCTGCTCACCCGAACGAGCCAGTCCAGTGAGATCCGTCAGCTGCATCCCCTATTGCGCGACTTCCTGCTCCGGCAACTCGAACTGCGCTACGAATCTGGGCCGATTCGCGACATGCACCTCCGGCTTGCCAACGCGATCTCGCGCTCGGATCCGCTGACCGCATGCCGGCACTACATCGAGGCTGGCGAGAACGACACGGCCATGCAGCTACTCGGCAAGTCTGTGATGCTCACGATGGGCTCCGGACAATCCGGCATAGCCGCCCTCCTCGTCGACAAGCTGGACGGGGTCAGCGTTGACCCTGCCGTTGCAGCCATACACGCCCGCTGGTTACTGGATCGGGGATCCTTGGCAGCCGCTGCCGAGCTTCTTAACGGGCTCGAGGTCACGACGGCGGCACCCGAGGTCCGGGCGGCCGTTCGCTATTCCAAACTGTCGCTCGGTTGGCGGACGGGGGACCGCGACCTAATGTTCGGGACTCTTCGTGAGATCCAATCCGACCCGGCGACGCCGGAACCGTTCGCCGAGATCTTCCAGATCTTCATCGACTCCAGCCCGCTAGCGAGTTCGCCCAGCACCTTCACCTCGCTCGCCATCCGAATGCTTGACATGGCGGGGAGGCAGTCGGCCACGAAGCACACGTACTTTGCGGCAGTCAGCCTGCACAATGCGGCCTTGACATTCGTTGCGGCCGGTAAGTTCCGCGAGGCCGAGGACGCGGCCATTCAGGCTCTGCGGGCCTTCGACCTCCTACCCGGGGGTGACCACGAACGCTACTCCACCCACATTGTCCTTGCTTTGGTGGCGCTCGAAATGGGCCGGCCCGCTGAGGGTGATGCGCAGATTTCGCTGGCACTGTCGTCTGGAGCCGAAGCCGGGGATGTTCATGCCGAGGCGGCTTACGCGATGGCCACGATAGGAGATCGCGACAGGGCGCAGCAGCTGCTTGCGAGAGCCGCGGACAGCAGACGAGAGGGGCGATTGGATGTGCCCGGCGAGCTGACGTGCATGTTCGCGTCGGCTCTGCTGCTGGCTCCAACGCGCCCAGAACAGGCGATAGGCATGTTGGAGGCCGTCCCGCCCAACATGCCGCTAGACACCGGCTATGACCTAGATCGGCGCATCCTACTTGCAACGGCGCGACTCCTCGAGCGGAATGACGACGAGGCACGCTCAACGGCGCTAGCGGCACAAGTGCTCGCTTCCGAACGAGGTGCGATGCGCAGCGAGGTGCGACTAGCACTCCTCCTCGCCTTAGCAGACGCCAACGCCACATCGCTCCGCCGGGCCCTCGCCGCCGCGGATCAAGGTGGTGACCTGGCGATTCTTGCCGCGGCGGATGCAATCGGACAGTCTCTCCGGCTCATCCCGGACGGTCCTGACGAGCTGCGGAGGTCAATTTCTCGGTGGCCAGCACGGTGGCTGCCGATCCTCAGACGCCAGCTCTCGAGCGGCGCCACGGCAAATGCGCTTGCGGCGGCCAGCTTGCTAGACGAGTACGGGAAGCCCGGCGACGTGCCTCTATTGCGAGCGTTCGCCAAGACGTATGGAAGGAGACTGGGAGCTTCAGGGGTCGGTCGATCGCTTGCACGCCGCGTCACGCCAACGCTATACATCCATGATCTCGGCCGGGTCGCCCTTCGGATCAGTGATAGGGAGTGGTCGCTAGGCAGCCGGCGTCGAAAAGCTGGGACGTTACTGATGTACCTGATTACACGGCCCAACCACACGGCCAGTCGCGAGCAAATCCTCGAGGAGTTATGGCCTGATAGCGATCCGGCCAGCGCTGTGAACAATCTGAACCAAGCTTTGTTCTACCTCAGGCGTGATGTTGATCCCTGGTATGAGGACGACGTGTCTGTGGAGTATTTCGGCCTCCAGTCGGATGTCGTCTGGATGGACTCCGACCTCGTTCGCGTGGCCAGCGTGGACTTTGTCGCTGCCGCACAAGGAGCTATGGCCGCTGGGCCCAACACTGAAGTGCTGAGCGTGCTCAACTCGTACGGTGGGCAGTTCTCCCCGGAATTTGAGTACGAGGAGTGGGCGCTGGCGTGGCGCGCACGCGTGCACAGTCACTACCTCCAGCTCGGCAACTGGGCCGTGGACTCCTTCAGCCGGACGGATGATCTGGTATCGGCTTGTCAAGCTGCCGCGACAGTTCTCGGCACCGATGCGAGCGCGCAGGAGATCGAGCGCAAACTGATCGGACTGTACTTCCGCCTAGGGCATCGATCGGCGGCAAGGGCCCAGTTCACGCACCTGACGGCGCAGATGCGCTCGGATGGGCTTCCGGTGCCTCGTTTCCGGGAAGTCGTGGGCGACACGTAGAACGGGCAAATACGTCGACGTGCTTATTGGCCGCGCAGTCGGAACGGCCATAGGTTCTTATTGCCTTCGTACGAAAGTACCGGGAAGCCAAACCCGCCTGAGGAGGGAAGGCAGGGCACATCGGCCTTTCGGGGCCGGACAAAGGAGCGGGCACATGGAGCCGAACAAGAACACGAAGGCTTGGTAGTACCGTGCGTCGGCGACTACTCCGCCTAGCAGTACTAGCGGCAAGCCTCGCGTCGCTCGCACTATCGGGGGGAGCAGCAGTCAGATTGGTCTAGTCTGGGCCAGTTCGTTAGTACCTTGTAGTCAGTGTGGAGGTGACTCGTCACCTCCACACTTTCGCTGTGTCGCTTGACGTTCGCAATGCCGTGCCGCCGCGCCTGACCGCGCTAGTGGTCGCCGTCGGGTTCGTAGCGCTGCTGGCCACAGCAACCGCAGCGTGGTTGACGGCCTTGTCTCCGCCGATCGGTGGGTGGGCGGGGCTGGCCTTCTGGATCGCGGTCGTGGCGCTCGGGTCTGTCTCGGTGCGCATGCCTGGCGGCGCGGTGGTCGATGTCGGTGTAGCACCGGTGCTTGCAGCTGCTGTTCTCGGCGGTCCGTTGGCAGCTGCTCTTGTGTCGCTCGTCGGCACGCTCGAGCTCCGCGAGATCCGGGGCCTCATGCCGCGATCCTCAGGCGGAGTCCCGTGGTACGGCACCGTGTACAACCACGCCTCCGTTCTCATACCCGCGGTGTTCGTCGCGTGGGCATATACGACCTGGTTCGGAGGGACGTTCCAGCCAACCCTCCCGGTACTGCTCGGCCTGATCGGCCTTGGAGTGCTCCACATCTCCATCAACAATCTCCTCACTGCCACCGCAATCGCTCTTAGGGAAGATCGCTCGATTAGGTCGGTCTTCGTGGCGAACCTCAGGCAGTTCGGGGTGAGTCTCGCTGGGCTGGCGCCGCTCGCCTGGCTGATGGCAGCTATGTACGTCGTGGCCGGCCCGATCGGTGTCCTTCCCTTCGCGGTTCCGCTCTACGCGACGCGTGCGGGCTATAAGAAGGTGGTCGAGATCCGCGATATGTTCACCCAAACGGTGCGCAGTCTGGCGGGCGCCGTCGATGCCAAGGATCCCTACACCGCCGGCCATAGCGAACGCGTCCAGCGCATCGGCAAGGACCTTGGCGCGGAGCTCAATTGCTCCGACACGGAGCTCGAAGCCCTGGAGTGGGGCGGCCTGCTGCACGACATCGGCAAGATCGGCATCCCCGACGCGATCCTCTTGAAGCAAGGCGCCCTGACCAAGGAAGAGCGGATGGTCATGAACGCCCACCCGGTCAAGGGCGAGGAGATCATCCGCCCGGTCGAGAAGCTCAAGCCCGAACTGCCGATAATTCGCCATCACCACGAGTGGTACAACGGCTCGGGCTATCCGGACCGGCTCGTCGGCCACGACATTCCAAAGCTCGCGCGCATCCTCCACGTGGCCGACTCGTACGAGGCAATGACCGCTGCACGGCCATACCGGATGACGCCGCTCAGCCAGAAGCAGGCGCTGGACGAGCTGCACAAGTTCGCCGGCATCCAGTTCGACCCGGAGGTGGTGGCTGCCTTCGACCGGCTGGTCACGCGCAATCCCGAGTGGATCAAGCCCAACATTCCAGAAGGTCTCCGGCAGCGGCACATACCGCGCCTGGGTGAGGCCGAGGCGACCGATCCTCTGCCCGCGTAGGGCGAACCGCCGACTCGTTTGACGGCGCAAACGGCGCTCGTCGAACTCGATAACGTCAGCGCGTGATCCTCCTTGGCCTGCTGATCGGCCTCGTCGCCGGCCTGTTTGCGGGCGGCCGAGTCGTTCGCCTGATCGACGTGCGGCTGCGCTGGGTCGTGCTGATCTTCCTTGCCCTCGCGCTGCGGTTCGGCACTCAGCTCGCCATCGCCAACGGCGTGCAGATTGCCGACGCCCTACGGCTGCCGCTGTACGCGGGCGCATTCGGCCTGCTGATCGCCGGCCTGTGGCCTAACCGCAATCACCCCGGCCTACTGGCCGTAATCGTGGGCGCCGCCGCGAACGGTCTGGCGATTGTCGTCAACGGCGGCTGGATGCCTGTCTGGCCGCCCGCCCTGACCGCGGTCGGCATGAACGTGGCCGATCTCAACGTCGAGTTTCACGCCCTGCTACCCAACGCGCTCAACGCCGACTTCTTCCTGCACGCCGGACCTATCGGCGACATCCTGCCGATACCCCTCCCGTATCTGACGAACGTATCGAGCATTGGTGATGTGTTCATCGCGGCCGGCCTGGGCTGGTTCGTGTTCGCGACGCTGCTGCGCGGCCACGAAGACCCCCAGGGCGGCGTCAGCCTGGGGCCGGGGCCGCGCCGCGCGGTCGCGGCTGCAACGATCGGCCTGGAACGGCCGATCGTGCTGGGCGGCTCGTTCGGGGCAGGCGCGGCGACGCCCGCACCGCTGGGCACGCGCGTGCTCGGCCACCCCTATGTGCGGCTGGCCCTTGACGCTCGCTTCGCCGCTTACTGGCTGGCGCAGACGATCAGCCTGTTCGGCGACAGACTCAACCAGGTCGCCCTGGGCGTGCTCGTCTATGCGCTCACCAACTCGCCACTCGCCACCGGCCTCGTGTTCCTGGCGGCGACGCTACCCAACATTGCGCTTGGCCCCATAGCGGGCACCTTCGTCGACCGCTGGGAGCACAAACGCGTGTTGATCGTCAGCGACCTGCTGCGCGCCGCGCTGGTCGTCTTCATTCCGTTTGCCGCCACGGCCAATTTGGTGCTCGTCTATCCGCTGGTCTTCCTGGTCACTTCCGTGAGCCTCTTTTTCCGACCGGCCAAGGTCGCCTTCCTGCCACGCATCGTCGGGACCGATGACCTCATGGCAGCCAACAGCGCCACGTGGACGGCCGACACGCTGGCCGACATCGTCGGCTTCCCGATTGCCGGCCTGTTTGTCGCCTTCCTGGGCAGCCGCGCGGCGGACCTCGCGCTGGCCTTCTTCGCGGATTCAGCGACTTACACACTGTCGGCGCTGCTCATTGCCGGCATAGCGGTTGGTCCGCTGGTGCGCAAGACGGTGCCTGCCGTTGGTGGCGCATTGCACACCTTTACCGCCGAGTTGCTCGACGGCTGGCGGTTCCTGCGCGGCAAGGCGCCCCTGATTCAGAACACGCTGATCAGCGCGCTGGCCCAGATGAGCGTCGGTGTGACCCTCGCGCTGACGGTCGTCTACGCGCGTGACGCGCTCGATGGGCAGGTCATTCCATACCCGCAGAACTACGCCGCCATCGACACCGCCATCGGCTTCGGCAACCTGTTCGGCGGGCTGGCGGTGGGCGTCATTGGCGCGCGCTCGGGCAAGGGCTGGCTGGTCGTCGGTGGTTTCGTGGTCATGGGCCTGTCCACCGTCGTGCTCGGCCTGACCAGCAACGTGGTGCTCGCGCTCATCGCGGCGACGATCATCGGCATCGCCAACCTCGTGTACATCATTCCCACGCAGACCATCTTCATCGAGATGACGCCAATCGAATTGATGGGCCGCGTCGTCGCCTTTCGCAGCAGCCTGGTGTTCGGTGCAATGACCGGGGCGATGGCCGTGGCAGGCGTACTCGCCGAGAGCTTTTCGGTCGGCCTGGTCATCGCGGCGTTCGGCGCCTTGACGGCCCTCGGCGGTTTGATCGGCGCATTACTGCCGGCGGTGCGCGACGCCTGACATAATCGGCACGTGCTCCCTGTCGACCCGGTCGTCATGATCGCTGTCGTCGTGCTGGCCACGCTGGCCGCACTATCGGCGTACGCCAGCCTGCGCCTGTGGTACGCCGCAGCTCGATCGTCGGCGACACTGGAGATGCGCATCAGCGGCCTCGAGACTGCCGCAGCTCCTACATCGCGGCAAATGGCCTCGCTGAGCAACCAGTTGAAGAGCTACGGAACGGCCACCGAGGCCGCGCTGTGGACATTGCCACGGGTGGACGAGGGCATCGCCTCGGCTGCTACCGCACTGCGCCGACGAAGGGAGCAACTGAACGACATGCGCGCCACGCTGGCGAAGACCAAGGACGTTGCGGCAACGATCAAGAGGGGCTGGCAAACGCTGCAGCGCGCCATCGAACTGGGAAGGATGCTCGGCTGGTGACAGGACCTAACGAACCGACGGATCTCGACGACTTCGAAGAGGGCGCCGAAGGCGACGACAGCGAACAGCCCGCGGCACAGCCGGCGGGTCCGCGAACCTCGCGCGGCCGCAGCATCACCTCGGCCGGGTCTGAGCCGCAGTCTGCCTCCCGCCCGCTGGGCGAGCCCGAAACGCTGCCCTACGTCGACGACCCGGTCTCCAAAGTCTGGGTTGGCGTAGTCGTCGGCGTATTCGCGGTGGTCTTCCTTTATGCGGTGCTGCTCGGCCATGGTGGCCTGCTGTCGCCAGCGCGACCGACCATCGCGCCGCTGCCCACCGGAACGCCGGCGGCCAGCGTGTCGGCCTCCCCGATCGAGAGCGCGTCGACGAGCCCGACCGCGTCGGCTTCGCCATCGTCTTCTGTCCCGTCGCCGAGCGCGACGCCTTCGGGGGCTCCTCACGGCCCGTCGATCGCGCCGTCGGCGAGCCCTTCGGTCGAACCAACGGTTACCGCCGCGCCTTCGGCGTCTCCGTCGCCGAGCGCGCCAGCCAGCTGACGGGGCACGAGCAGACGGCGCGCGGGTACACACCAGTGCGCCGATGGCTGAACCGCTCGAACGGTGGCGACTGGGCGGCTGTACAACTCGAACGGCGTGGGATTCAAGATCCGGCCGTACTGCGCGCGATGCGAACAGTGCCACGCCCGCGCTTTGTGCCGTCTGACATGGTTAGCCGCGCCTACGAGGACGGAGCACTATCAATCGGCCACGGCCAGACGATCAGCCAGCCTTACATCGTGGCGCACATGACAGAGGCGCTGGCCCTGCCCGCCTGGCTGGTTGCACACGGCGGAGAGCGTCCCAAGGTGCTCGATGTCGGCACCGGCTCTGGCTACCAGGCAGCAGTGCTGGCCGAGATGGGCGCACGCGTCATCTCCATCGAGCTCGACACGGCGTTGGCCGAGGACGCGCGGCAACGGCTCGAGTCGCTCGGCTACGACATTGACGTGATCGTTGGTGACGGCAGCCGCGGGGCGCCGGGCGAGGCGCCGTTCGCGGCCATAGTCGTCGGTGCGGCGGCACCCGAGATACCGCAGCCTTTGGTCGAGCAGCTGTTGCCCGACGGGCGGCTGGTCATCCCCGTCGGCCCGCGCTGGCAACAGGAAATCGTGATCGTCCGTCCAACCGCGGAAGGTTTCTCGCGCGAGTCGATGGAACCGGCGGTGTTTGTGCCGCTACTCGGCGAGCATGGCTTTGGCGAGCGCTGATATGCTCGGCCGCCGATGAGCCTGTCGCTGCGATGACCCACGTCTTCATCTCGCCCCATCCCGACGATATCGCGTTGTCGTGCGGCGGGCTGGTCGCCAGCCTGCGCGAACTCGGCCAGAACGTCGCCATCATCAACGTCTACTCGGGCAGCGGCGCGACCACCGGCGGTGTGACCGAGTATCAGCGCGCGGCGCTGGGCTTCGGTTCGAAGGCCAATTGGCCGCTGACCGAAGCATTCCGCCCGAGCAACATCGCGCCCGACTTCCCGGTTGAGGCTGCGGTCACGCCCGGCGCAGCCGCACCGCCCTGGATGGCCGACCCGGAGCGAATCGAGATGACGCAGCAGCGGGCCAACACCCAGGCGCGTCAGTTCTGGCAGCGCGCGGCGTGGACGCGCAGCGCCAATGTCACCAACCTTGAAACCGAGTCGCGTCCGATTGCAGATACCGTCGGCGGCCAAGGCAGCCTGGTGCCGGTCGACTTCGCGGCCGCCGACGCGATGCAGATCCGCAAAGCGGAAGAGGAACGCTACGCATTCTTCGCCGAGTTGTCGGCTGTGTTCCTCGACCTGCCCGACGCGGTCTACCGCGGCTACGAGGGTGACGCGCAGTTGCTGGGCTCAGTGCGCGAGGACGACCTGCCACCCTATGACCTGCTGCGGACCGAAATCATGCGGCTCGAGCCACAGATGGTCTACTTCCCGCTCGGCGTCGGCGGTCATGTCGATCACCAGCTGTGCCGCGAGGTCGGCCTGGCGCTGCTCGCCGAGGGCCGCCGGTGGGTCATGCCTGCGCGCAGCTTCGTCGGCCGTCTGTCGTTCTACGAGGACTTCCCGTACGCGTGGTGGAACGACTTCGCCGGACCGGCCAACTTCGGCGGGGGCGAGCCAAGGGGCGGCTCGGCCGTGGAACTGGACGTGCCCGAGGACATCGGACTGCATGCGCAATACTCCGACATCACCGACGTGTTCGACCGCAAGGCGGCCGGCATCAATATCTACGCCAGCCAGATTCAACGGCTATTCGAATCGGAGCAATCGATGCTTGACGATCTGGCCGGCTATCACTCGCGGATCGCGCTCGCTGGCGGTGTGCGCGGTTATGCGGAGCGGTACTGGGCGACAGTCAAGCCATAGCGGCTGGGCCGGACTGCCGCTGGTCAGGCAGCGGTACGAGTCGGCTCTGCGCGCTCGTGGACTACGGTGCTGCCGTGGAGGTAGATCTGGCTGACCGCGCTGATCATGTGATCGAGCGAGAAGTTGGCATGCACGAAGTCGTGGCCAGCGCGGGCGACGGTGTCCGCCAGCGGGTGATCGGTCAGTAGGCGGACGATGGCGTGCGCCAGCGCGTCCGGATCACGCGGCGGCACGAGCAGTCCCGTGTGGCCATCCTCGATCATTTCGGGCACTCCCCCGACTGAGGTCGCGACCACCGGTCGGCGGAGCGCCATCGCCTCCAGCAGCACCAGTCCCTGAGCCTCGCGATACGACGGCAGCACAGACACGTCCAGCGCCGCGGTGACGGCGGGCACGTCGTCGCGCAGCCCGGTGAAGAGCACCTTGGCGCCTGGTCGCGCCCCTCGCGTGCCTACACAGCGATCGGCCGAGCACTCCTCGCCGAGCAGCTCCAACTCAGCCGCCTGGGCCTCCAGAATCGGGCGCTGGCTGCCTTCGCCAACGATCAGCAGCCGTGCCTCAGGAACCTTCCGTAGCACCTGCGGCCACGACTCGATCAGCGTGCGATGGCCCTTCTCCGGTTCGAGCCGTGCCACCACGCCTACGAGCGGCGCGCCTTCGGGGAAGCCGTACTCCTCGGGCAGCGTGCAGCACGCTTCCGTGTAGCTGTAGCGCTTAAGATCGACGCCGTTGTAGATGAGCTCCACCGGCGCGCCGGTCCGCCCCTCGGCGACGAGCTTGGACTCGATCGCCCGACTGACCGCGATCAGGCGGTCCATCGATGGCGTGAGCCGTCGCATGAGCGCGCGGTCCTCTTCGCTTCTCACCCGGCTCGAATGAACCGTGCCGACGATGAACGGCCGCGGCAGGCCCAGCTCCGAAATGGCCATGGCCGCACGCGTGCCGACTACTTCCGCCCGGAACATGTGATTGTGGACGACCTCGGGCGGTCGCTCGAGCAGCAGCTCGGTTACGCGCGCCAGGGCGGGTGCGTCGTCAGGCTCGTCGACGACATGGACGGTCACGCCGGCGGCGCGCAGGCGGCGCACCGCCGGACCGTCGGACAGGCTGATCACGACGACATCGAAGAGCGCCGGATCGAGACCGGCGGCCAGGTTCTGGACGTGCACCTGCGCGCCGCCGCCGGCGCCGCTGGCCATGACCTGGGTCACTGCAATCGTCACTCGGCCGAACCCTCGCGCTGGACGACGAGCCGCTCGATCGGCTCGTCAACTGCTCCCCACTCGTACTTGTAGGGCTCATCGCCGCGCAGGAAATCGAACCGCCGGCGACCGGCGGCGAGACGGTCCTGCAGGTACAGCGCCGTCCCGGTGATGCCGGGTGACGCGAGCGAAGCTTCGGGGTCCATGCCGGCGTTGTACAGGTAACACGTCGCCCCGTCATCGAACGCGACCGCCACGTAGACGATTCGCTCTCCGCAGCGGACCAGCGCGACGCGCATCTGGCCACCGTCCGGCTCGGCACGCTCCAGTTCTCCCAGGCGGCGGATGAACAACTCGCTGCGCGCGCCGCCGGCGCCACTGGGAAACAGGCCCTCTTCGCCGAAGCGCGCGCGGTGGAGCGTGATGAAGTGACCGACTGCCTCGTCGCTGGGCGCGGCCACCTCGATCGACAGGGGCCCCACAGTGGCCGCTCGGCGGAGCTTGCGGCGGATCTCGTGGCGGGCGCTCTTATCGAGCGTGGCCAGGTACTCGTCCCAATCGCCACTCGGCGCGCTGATCACCGGGCATACGTCCTCGAGCTCGCGCTGCACGTCCCAGCGCTGCCCATCTGCTGCCGATCGAAACGCACCTTCGAGGGCGAGCAGTGCCGGGTCGCCGGTGCGCAGGCGACGCAGGTCGAGAGCGTCCCACGGCTGGCTGCCGTGAGCCAGGTCGGGGGGGCCGGTCAGGACATCCACGAGCGCGGTCGCGACGGCCGGCAGGTCGTCGGGGGCCGCCAGGATGGTCGCGTAGTCGGCGTGATAGCTAGCCGCGAAATAGATGGTCTTGGCTTCGGGTGCCACCACCGTGCTATCGAGCTCGTGCTCACGGTGGCGCAGGAAGGTGTGCGTCGGCTCATCTCCAGGCTCGACGGCGTGGCGGTGCATCAAGGGCACGATCGCCACCGGCGGACCTTCTGGCGCGGCAGGGCCGTCCTCCGCCCGGTGGCAGACCAGGTACTGCGCGTGAGCGGTCGCGCCGTACGCGTCCCACCAGGCCCGATGAAACGTCCAGCGGGCGAACGGCGACGCGGCAGGAGTGAGCGCTAGCAGGCGATCCCAGTCAGATCGAGGGATGTCCGCGAAATCGACGGGCCTGGCGACCAGCGCCGATGAGCTGCCTGCGCGGGGAGCGATCGACAGCGATGACAAGACGGGCGGGATCAGTGGGTTGAGACAGTCATGCGAACCGCTTCGCACTCTAGCATCGGTTACGCGGACTGGCGAAATCAGGCCCGCGAGTCGCGCCGATGGATGAGCGGGATACGCACCAGGTCGGCAAGCACCTGCAACGCCAGGCCAGGCCGTAGGCGCATGCGCGAGCCGCGCTTGTCCGACCACTGCACCGCCACGATGGCGATCGAGTAGCCGCGCCGACGGGCGAGGTGAATGATCTCGGCATCGAAGACGATGCTGGTGATTACCTGGCGGCCGAACAGGTCATCTGCTGCGGCACGCGTGAAGCCCTTGAAGCCGCATTGGGTATCGGGGACTGGCCCGGTAACCCACAGGGCAGCGAGCGAGTGGAACATTCGGCCCACCAACCGCCGATAGGCAGGCTGCGTGGAGCGCCGATCGCTGCCGTCGGGCTGCACCCGACTGCCCAGTGCGACGTCGTGATCGAGCAGCGCCTCGGTCAGCAGCGGCATCTGGTCCGGCGGCGTGGCCAGGTCTGCGTCGGCGAAGAGCACGTAGTCGCACTCTGCAGCGAGCATGCCCGCACGCACTGCCGCGCCCTTCCCGCCGTGCGGTCGGCGCAGCACCTTGAGCCGACCCTGCGCCACTTCTGGTCGATGCTCGACGATGGAGATCGTGTCGTCCGTGCTGCCATCGTCGACCAGCAGCACTTCAACGTCGCCCATGTCGTTCGCCGACCGCCCTCCGTCACGCGGCTGGGTCCGGCCGTCCAGATATCCGAACAGGTCGTCCAGGGCAGGTCCAATGCGCGCTGATTCGTTGTACGCGGGCAGGACCAGGGTGACGCTAGGCCGCGGCTGGCTGGGGTTTGCTTCCTCGGAGTCCGGCATCTGGCGCATGGTAGCCGGGCTCGGCCGCACTTCCTTCCGCAATCCGGTGGCGCAGGGGCCAGCACGCCGCGACTATCGCGAACGCGCCGGGCCATAGGGCGGGCACGGAGAGCGCCGCCGCGATCGGCACGGTCCAGCGCGCGCCACGGTGGGCCCCCCACCACACCACCGCGGCCGCGACCGGCAGTCGCAACCACAGCGGGACGGGCAGCGCCGGCCACGGCGGCGGCGTGCCCACGTCGCTAACGAGCATGCTCAGCCAGGCGGTCCACTGGCTGGGTAGCACGACCGCGGTGACGGCCACGATCGCGCCGGTCGCGGCGAGCGCGATGGCCAGCGAGCGCCACTCCCGCCGTGCGACGAACCACAGCAGGCCGATGCCGGGCGTGACCTTGGTCAGCAACACGAACGACCACGCTGCCGGATAGCGGAACCCGAGCACGATCGCTGCGGCGATGAGCAGGTGGATATTGCCGTGGTACAGCTCGACGGCCACGGGCGGAAAGGCGAGCAGCAGCAGCGTCGATCGACGGCCCATGTAAACGAGTGCCGCGCCCAGCAACGCGTACCAGCCGGCCACGTAGACCAGCCATGGCAACACCGTGAACGGGGCCATGAGCAGGGCGATGGCTGGCGAGTAGGGGAAGAACCCCAGATCGCCCACTGACCCGTGGTAGGGAGCGGCCAGGTCGAGGCGCCAATAGGCGACGACATCAAATCCGAGCGAGCCCTTCTGGGCGGCCGAGACAGTGAACAGGTAGACAGCAAAGACGAGGCCGGCGACGATGGCGGCGTCACGCAGCGTTCGACGAAGCCAGGTGCCGCGGTCGGACATCACGCCCGGAGGCTACCGACGGCTCCGCTCAATGCTGGATAGGCAATTAGTACGGGTGCGTGACCGGGACGGCCGTTGCTAGCCTGCACCAGCGCATGATCCCCGTGGTCCTGTTTGTCGCTGCCCTGCTGGTTCGCGCGGTCGTTGGCGCCCTGTTCACGGGCCCGGCGTACCCCGACAGCTACTACTACGCCAACGTCGCGCAGCAGCTGGCCGCGGGCCATGGACTGACCGTTGACTACATCTGGAACTTCGTCGACGTCGGCGGCCGGCTACCCACCCAGGCCACCCTGCCGATCGCGGCCAACGCGCATTGGATGCCGCTGGCCGAGTTGGTCCAGGTTCCCTTCATCTGGGTGCTCGGTGCAACGCCGCTGGCGGCCATGCTGCCGTTCTGGATCATCGGCGCTCTGGCGGCGCCGTTGACGTTCTGGATCGCGCGCGATGCGCAGTTCAGCCGGAGCTCAGCTGTGGCTGCCGCGCTGATGGTCGCCGCACCTGGCGCCCTAACACCGTACTTCTCGCAACCCGACAACTTCGGGCTGTTCATCACGCTCGGCGCGGGCAGCCTGTGGCTGTGCGCGCGCGGTCTGCGCGGCGATCGCCGAGCGTTCGTGGTTGGCGGCGCCCTGGTCGGGCTGGCCGCATTGGCGCGCTCCGACGGCGTCCTCCTCGGACTGCCATTTGCGCTGGTCGGGGTACGTGATCTATGGCGTTCCAGACTGCCCACCGGGTCGTTGCTCGGCTGGCGTTCAGTCACCGGCTGTGCGCTCGCGTTTGCCTTGGTCGTCGTAGCGTGGCTGGTCAGGCAGGACGTCGTGTTCGGCAGCCCATTGCCGTCAGCCGACAGCGGGATCCTGTGGTTGCGGGACTACAGCCAGCTCTTCAGCGTCGGTGATCCGGCCACAGTCAACGGGTGGCTTGCTCAAGGCGCAGGCCCGCTGCTGGCCAGCCGGATCGGCGGTTTGGCGGCAGCCGTGGGCCTGTTCGCGCTGCTCCCGCTGGTTGTCGTTCTGGCGCCCTTCGCCGTAATCGGAGCGTGGCGACGCCGCCACGACATCGCATTCGCGCCATTTCTCGTCTATGCCGGCGCCTTGTTCGCCGCGAGCGGGCTGCTGTTCGCCGTGCATGTGCCACACGGAACGTTCATTCACTCGGCGGCGGCCCTGCTGCCCCACACGTTCCTGCTGGTGATCGTGGGCGTCGAGGCCGCCGTTGAGGCCGCGGCGCGCCGGCGGCCGAGCTGGCACGCGCCGCAGGCCACGCGCGTCTTTGTCGCCGGCGCCTCGGTGGTCACGCTGTTCGGGGCGATCATGGGCACCTTGACCACGGTCGGCCAGTGGCAGGCGGTGCGAGCACCGCAACTGGCCGTCACCCGCGCGTTCGCGGACATCGCTGGCACGGACCTGGTCATGTCGGCCGATCCCGGCGCCGTGCGCTGGCTGACCGGCCACGGGGGCATTGTCACGCCCAACGACACCCTGCCCGTTATCGAACAGGCGCTGCGTGACTATGACGTGCGCTGGCTGCTGCTCGAGCGTGCCCAGATCGTGCCGGCGCTGGCACCCATCCTGACCGGCGACGAGCATCCGACGTGGTTGTCCAGCCCTGTAGCCACGTCCACGGATCGTGCGTCGGCGGCCGGCGCCGGCCGGGCGTCCGTTCCTGTGCCCGGTGCCGTTCTGTACGCCGTCTGTCTGGCACCGACCGACACGAGATGTACCCAATGACCGCGTCGCCGCAGCCGATCACGACCGCGCACAACGCGCAGGCCGCGAAGCCGGGCAAGCCGTCGCTGCTGGCCCATCTGACGAGCAGGCGCTGGGCGGTGCCAGTCGCGCTCTACTGCATCGCCGCGGCTACGCAGCTGGCGACGGTGGTCGCAGTGCGCTTCCCGCTTACCGAGGGCAGCGCATATTACGTGGCTGTCGCGCGCAACCTGGTCGCCGGCCGCGGCCTGGTCGTCGACGCCATCTGGAGTTACGCGACGCCGCCGCTGGTCCTGCCGCGGCCGGCGTTCGAGCTGTGGCAGCCGTTGGCGAGCGCGTTGGCGGCCATCCCGATGGCGGCGCTCGGGCCATCCTTCGTGGCTGCCCAGCTCGCGTTTGCGCTGGTCGGCGCTGCCCTGGCGCCGCTCGCCTGGCTGGTTGCCCGCGAGGCAGCCCGGTACCTGGATCTGCCAGCACGGCGCGGCGCATGGACAGCCATCGGTGCCGGCCTGCTCACAGCTGTAAGCGGGCCTCTCCTGCTGGCGGGCGCGGTGCCCGACTCGACGCTGCCCTTTGCCGTGCTCGGCGTTGGTGCATGCCTGATGATGCCCGCCGCCAGCAGCGGCGACCGGCGTGCGTTGCTTGCTCTGGGCATCGTCCTCGGTCTCGCCTACCTCACGCGGATGGAGGCCATCTACCTCGGACTCACCTTCGTCGGCGTGACCCTCGCCGCCAACGCGCCCGTCCGACAGCTGCTGGTCCGGGTGGCGGCGGTCGCTGCAGCCGCTGCACTCGTTGCAGTGCCATGGTGGCTGCGCAACCTGGACGTCTTCGGGACACCATTTCCGACGCAGATCCGTGACAACCTGTGGCTGACCAGTAACGAGCAGATCTTCGCTTACCTCGAACGGCCCACGTTCGCCGCGTTCGCGGCGCAGGGCCCGCTGAGCATCGCGGCGAACATCGTCGCTGGCCTCGCCTATCAGCTCGTCGACGTACTGCTGGTGCCCGGTGGACCGGCCATCCTGATCGGGCTGGCGGCGGTCGTGGTGGGATCGGGAACCGCACTGCGCCGGCGCTCCTCCAGGCCGCGTGCTGCGCTCCGTACGCCGCTGGGCGCGCTGCTCCTCTTCGGCTCCATCACGTTCGTGGTGACGGCGGTCCTGTTCCCGATCGCTACCCTGTGGGGCACGTTCCAGCATGCCGCCGGCCCGTTGCTGGTCGGGTTGATCGTGGCCGCGGTCATCGGGGGCGACCTCTTTGTCGACCGAATCGGCCGTTGGCGCAGCTGGCAACGCAACAACGCCTGGCTGGCGCCTGCCGCCCTGATCGCCTTGACCCTGCCGATCACGCTGGTCCAGGTGACCGGTGCCGCTGGACAGGCCGCCGACGAGTCGCGTTCAGTCAACCAGGTGGCCAGCAGCCTGCCGGCGGTGCGCGAAGCGGCCGGAGTTCCTTCGACTGCACCGGTGGTGACAAATCGTCCGATCTGGTTGTCTGATGCGCTGACCGTGCCGACGCTGGCGCTGCCGCCCGAGCCCGCGTCGAATGTGCTCGAACTGGCGCGCGCGTTCGGCGCCCGTACGGTCGTAGTCTTCGACGTCTTCCCGACGCCGCTGCTCGATGGGGAACCCAACTCGTGCTTCGACCCGCACAATACCGACGCGGGCGGTGACGTCCACGTATTCACCATCGCGGAAGAGTGCATGAAATGAGCGACGCAGGCGATCGGCCGAATCGCACCGGGCAGCATGAATCCAGCACCTATACTCGAAACCCCATGGAGAGCGGCGGCATAGGCAGCAGCCACCAGCCGCAGCCGCCGCAGGCCGCGGGGCTGGCGCCTGTCACCCGCGAGTCGTCTGACGTCGAGATGCCCTCCGGCGCGGCGCTCATCGAAGCGCGCGAGCAGGAGCGCACCAGGCTCGCCGAAGAACTGCACGACGGCACCGCCCAGGCGCTCGCGAACGCGCTTTTTCAAACCGAAATAGTCGAACGTGCTTTGCGCGACCACCCCGCTGAAGCCGGCGCCGAGCTGGCCAATCTGCGCAAGATCCTCGAGCGCGAGCTGAACACGCTGCGCGCATATATCAATCAGTTGCGCCCATCTCTGGGCGAACCGGCGAGCCTCGATGAGGCGCTGCGCGACACGCTCGAGGCGATCACTGAACGCAGCCCGCTGGCTGTTGATGTTCGGCTCGAGGCGCCGCCTGAACTGCTCCACTCGACGGCGCGCACGACAGTGCTGCGCGTCGCCCAGGAAGCACTGCGCAACATGGCCAAGCACTCTGGCGCGACTCATGCGTCGCTCTCGACACGGGTCGAGCGAAGCGCCAACGGACACGACCGCTGGATCATGGAGGTACGCGATGACGGCGTGGGTTTCGACCTGGACGACGTCACGGCGCGCGCTGATCGGCGCCACTTCGGTCTGCGGTTCATGCGTGAGCGAGCAGAACTGCTTGGCTCGCAACTCGTGATCGACACCAACCGCGCGGCTGGTACGGTCGTGCGCCTGACCATCGATCTGGGAGGGGATAGGAGATGAGCACAATGGACACGGACTACACCGGACCGGATCGCCGCCGTGGCGGCCCGGACCGCCGCAACCCGGAGCAGCGAACGAAGATCCTGCTGGTCGACGACCATGCGCTGTTTCGCGTCGGCATGCGCCAGATCCTGGAACGTGAGCCCGACTTCGACGTGGTCGGCGAGGCCGAGGATGGTCGCGACGCCTTCACGTTGGCCGTCGAGCTGACACCGGACATAGTCCTGCTCGACCTGTCGCTGCCTGCTCCGGGCGGCATCGAGACGACTCACCGCATCAAGCGCGAAGTGCCCAGCGTGGGCATCGTCGCGTTGGCCGTGGCCGAGGACGAGGATCAGCTGTTCGAGGCGATCAAGGCCGGCGCGGCGGCGTTCCTGCTCAAGGACATCAGCCCGGAGGACCTGGTCACCATCATCCGCCGCGTACGCGCCGGTGAGTACCTGATCAACGACAAAGTCTTCGCCCGTCCGTCGGTTGCCAGCCGAGTGCTCAAGGAGTTCCGCGAACTGGCCGTCTACGGACAGGAGGCGGCCCCGATCTTCGCGCCGCTCTCGCCGCGCGAAGTCGAGATCCTCGACAACATCGCCAAGGGCATGACCAACAAGCAGGTCGCCTATACGCTGACCATCAGTGAGCAGACCGTCAAGAACCACATGAGCTCGATCCTGCGCAAGCTGTCCGTAAACGATCGCACGCAGGCCGTCGTCTATGCGATGAAGCAGGGCTGGATTCGCATCCCCGAGGACTGAGCGGCAATGGCCAGCACTTCGCCGGACGAAGCCGAAGAGCTCGACCTGCGTGCCTACCTGGAGCGGGAACGATCAACGGTTGAACGCGAGGCGACCGAAATCGACCTGCTGATCAAGCAGGCGGCGACCGAAGCCGAGCGTCACGAGGCCCGGCGCGTTCAGGCGGCGCAGCGACTCGAAGGGCTCGAACGCGACGATCAGACGACAGCCGAGGCGCTGCGCGAGGCGAACGCTCAGCTGCTCGCCCAGACGCGTCGCGCCGGCATGATGCAGTCGCAGACAGAGGTGCTAGGCGGAAAGCAGCGAGTGCTACAGCGGCTGGACGACGTAATCGGCGTGGTGCTTGACCAGCTCGACCGGAACGGATCTCAGGCCCCGGCGGGGGCGGCTGCCGAGGCTGCAGTGGCGCTTGCCGACGCGACACCGTCGGGCGAGGTACTCGCGGCCCAGGAGGAGATGCGCCGTGACATCGCGCGGCAGATGCACGATGGGCCGGCTCAAAGCATTGCCAACATTGCCCTCCAGGCTCAGGTCGTGCAGCGACTTTTCGAGCGCGAGCCGGCCCAGGCGGCCGCGGAGCTAGAGGGACTGGTGATCATGGTCCAGCGTGCGCTGGACGCAACCAAGAGTTTCATCTTCGACGTCCGGCCGATGGTCCTCGACGACCTCGGCCTGGTGCCAACGCTGCGTCGTGCCGCGGCCGAGCGCGGTCGCCGGTCGAGCGTCGCGGTCGGCTTTCACAGCGTGGGCAACGACCGACGTCTGCCGCACGACATGGAGAGCGCCCTGTTCCGCATGCTGGATGACGCCGTGGTCGGTTACCTCGAACGGCGACCGACTGACGTAACCATCACGCTCGAATGGGGCGAGCTCGATCTGCACAGCACGGTCCGCGCGCGTCCAACGGCCACGGAACAGCCGGCTGATAAACAGGCGCGCGCAGCGGTCGAGACTGCCCGACGCGACCGCCGGCTGCCGGCTGCGATGGTGAAGATGATCCACGAGCAGGAGGGCCTCGACGCGGCTGGGCGTGGCTTGCCCGATCAGGTGTGGGCGGACATACGCCAGCGCGCCGATGTGAGCGGCATCAAGGTCAAGCTCACCGATGATGGCTGGCAACTCGAGGCGATCGTCAGCGCCACCTGAGCGACACGCTGTTAGCATCGCCGGCGTCCGATGCTGAAGGAAACCCGAGGGATACACCGAGGCGAGCAGGCGCGCGGCCAGAGTCTGGCCGAGTACGTGCTCATCGTCGCGCTGATAGTGATCGTCGCGCTTGTGGCGTTGGGTTTCTTTGGCACCCAGATCAACGACATCCTTTCGGCCATCGCCCAGCAAATCAACGGCTGACCCGGCATCCTGGCGATCGCCCGCCCGGAGCGACCGTGAGGTACTGCTTTCCCATAGCCGAGCACGCCGTGCTGCGCCACATTCGCAGGGCGCGCCGGCCGGCGCAGCGGAAGGAGAGGTACTCGCAACGTGAAGAACGCCCTACGACGAAGGCCTGCGCCGCGACAAGCCGGGCAGGGACTGACTGAATACGCACTGATCCTCGCCCTCGTCGGCATCCTCGCTGTTGCCGGCCTGACGTTCATGGGTGGGTCGATCAACGGTCTGCTGTCCACCCTCGGCAACGCCCTCTAGTCGAGCGCCCTCCTAATCGGGGAGCGCTTCCTGGTCCATCCTCCTCCGGACCAGCAAGCGCTCCCTTCCTTCTTTTCCGGGGGGTCCTAGCCCATTCGTAGGATCGTCACCCCCCTAGACCCACTCTAAATTCGTTGACACCTGTCACACATGGAGTGGAGATACCACCTTGAAGCGCGGCAACCGACTCATGCTCATCGTCGGGGTTTTCCTGGCGGCCATCTCGTTCGTCGCCGTGCTGGCCTTCGGCGGGTTCGGCCAGGCCCCAGCGGCAACACCTGTCCCTGACGTCCAGGTCGTCGTGGCCGCACAGGACATCGCCTTGGGTGCGGCACTCACTGCGGACCAGATGACCACTGGCACGATGGCACCGGCTGATGCGATCGATACCTACTCGCAGCCGTCCGATCTGGTCGGCCAGGTCCTCCGCCGTCCGGTCAAGGCCGGCGATGCGATCACCCACGCTGACTTCCAGACGACCGTCGCGCTGCCCGACGTGGTCAGCTCGCTCGGCTCAGGCATGATTGCGATCGCGGTTCCGCTGAGCACCGTGGACTCCGTTGGGGCACTGGTCCAGTCGGGCGACTTCGTTGACGTCCTGCTCTCGATGGAAGACACCGACGGCCTCGACCCCGCGGTCATCAACAACCCGAGCGCCTACCAGACAGGCTCCGACGGCAGCCAGCCGCCCTACCTGTCGATCGACGAGTTCGTGAACAAGACGACGATCAAGGTCGTCGTCCAGGGCGTTCAGGTCCTCGGCGTCATTCCCAAGGACACGACCAATCAGGGCAGCGACGTGACGAGCAATGGCACGCTTGTGCCCGATGTCACCGTCATCCTGGCAGTCACGCCGCAGCAGGCAGAAGTAGTCCGCTACGCACAGCTCGATGGCCACGTGTCACTCGCGCTGCGCGCTCCCGCCGACGCCGGCCAACCGGACGTCACGACGACCGGCATCACGCTCCATGAGCTGGTCGACAAGTGGGGAGTTCTGCCGCCGCAGCCGGTCGTCCCCTGATCGCCGGCCACCCGATGGTTGAACCGATCAAGGTCGTCATAGTCGACGACATCGCCGAAACGCGCGATCACCTGGCCAAGCTGCTCAGCTTCGAGTCGGACATCGCGGTCACGGGCAGTGTCGCCTCCGGCGAGGAGGCGCTCGCGCTGGTGGCCAAAGAGTCGGTCGACATCCTTCTGCTCGACATCAACATGCCGGGAATGGATGGAATCGAGACCGCCGAACAGCTGGCCCTCAGGGCGCCCATGGCAGCGACGATCATGATGAGCGTCCAGGGCGAGGCCGACTACCTGCGCCGGGCGATGCTCGCCGGCGCGCGCGAGTTCCTGGTCAAGCCGTTCACCTCTGATGAGCTCGCGGCATCGATCCGCCAGGTCTACGAGCGGGAGCGCCAGAAGCATGATCGAGCAGCGGAGTCGATGCCCGCCGGTGCGCGCTCGGAGCCGTCGCCCGCCCATACCCAGCGCGTGCCGGGCAAGGTCGTCACCTTCTTCGCGCCCAAGGGCGGGGTGGGCCGCACCACCCTCGCCGTCAACTTCGCGGTGGCCGCCGGGCAAGCGCTCAACAAGCGCGTCGCGCTCGTCGACGGTGGCCTGCAGTTCGGCGACGTGGGTGTGCTGCTTAATCTGAACCCCAAGAACCGGACCGTCGCGGACGTCTCGCGCGAGATGGCCGGCGGCGACCTCGATACGCTCGATTCAGCGCTGGTCGACCACAGCTCGGGCATCCGCGTGCTGATGGCGCCGCCCAGTCCGGAAATGGCCGAGCTGGTCACGGCGGATCATATGTCGCGCATCGTCAGCAGCCTTCGCGCGAGCCACGACCTGGTGGTTATCGACTCCTCGCCATTGCTGCAGGACATAACCCTGAGCTTTCTTGACCAGTCGGACGTCATCCTGACCGTGCTCACACTCGAGATCACCAACATCAAGAACATCCGCCAGTTCCTGTCGCTGACCAACCAGCTCGGCTATGCAGACGGCAAGGTGCAGTTGGTTCTCAACCGCGCCGACTCCGGCTACGGCATCCGCCTGCAGGACGTCGAGACGTCGATCGGCCGCAAGATTACGCACACCGTTGTTTCGGACGGCCGCACAGTCGTCTTCGCCCTCAACCGCGGCATTCCCTTCGTCCTGGCCGCGCCCCAGGCGCGCGTCAGCGAGGACGTCACGAGGATGGTGCGCGAGGTAGCGGGCGGCGAGACCGCATTAATGCCCGAGATGCCGCTGCGGGTCGTGCCGCGCAAAGGCATCTTCCAGTGGCGCACCCACTGAGTAGAAGGAAGTAGACAAGATGTCACTCCTGCGCCGCATTGAAAGCGCCCGACCAGCGTCCGACTGGAACGCTCCCGTAACGCCACCGAAGCAGCCCAACGCCCCCACCACCGGGCGCACCGCCGACGGTCGTCCGGCGCCCCCGACACAGGCCGCGTCGTCAGGCAGCGGCACGCCCGCCTCACCCGCGAACGGCGGCAGCGCGAATCCGGTCGGCCCGGTCACGACGGGTATGGGCAGCGGTCGCATGCTGGCCCAGGTACCGCTGCGGGAGAGTTTCCGCGACGCCAAGCTGCGCATCCAGCAGCGAGTCATCTCGGATATCGACCCGAAGCTGGACCTGGCCAATCAGGTCGAGGTGCGTCGCGAGATCGAGGAGGCGTTCACCCGCGCGCTCGACGCCGACGGCCTGGCGCTTACGCGCGCCGAGCGCACCCGCATGCTGGAGCAGATCACCGACGAGATCGTTGGCCTGGGTCCGCTCGAGCCGTTGCTGCGCGACGAGACGGTGACCGAGGTAATGGTCAACGGACCGCGCCAGGTCTACATCGAACGCGGTGGCAAGATCGAGATAACCAACGTCAGCTTCCAGAACGATGAGCACGTGATGCGCATCATCGATCGCATCATCTCGCCCATTGGCCGGCGCGTCGACGAGTCGAGCCCAATGGTCGATGCACGACTGGTCGACGGCTCGCGCGTCAACGTGATCATCCCGCCGATCAGCCTGGTCGGCCCCGTCCTCACCATCCGCAAGTTCGCCGCCACGCCGCTGACCACCGACGACCTGATCCGCTTCGGCACGGCGACGCCGGAGATGTTCGACTTCCTACGCGCCTGCGTCGAGGCCCGCCTGAACATCTTCGTCTCTGGCGGCACCGGCTCGGGCAAGACGACGATGCTCAACGTGTTGTCATCTTTCATCCCCAGCAATGAGCGCATCGTCACCGTCGAGGACGCCGCCGAGCTGCAGCTCCGCCAGGAGCATGTGGTGACACTCGAGGCTCGTCCCTCGAACATCGAGGGCAAGGGCGCGATACCGATCCGCGAGCTGGTCCGCAACTCGCTGCGCATGCGGCCCGATCGAATCATCGTCGGTGAGTGCCGCGGCGGCGAAGCGCTCGACATGCTCCAGGCGATGAACACCGGCCACGACGGCTCGATGTCGACCGGTCACGCCAACTCGCCGCGCGACATGCTCGCCCGCCTCGAGACGATGGTCCTGTTCGCCGGTGTCGAGCTTCCGCTACGCGCCGTGCGCGAGCAGATGGCATCAGCCGTCGACTTGATCGTCCACGAGGAGCGGCTGCGCGACGGCTCGCGCAAGATCACCAATATCACTGAAGTCCAGGGCATGGAGGGCGACGTGATCGTGCTCCAGGACGTGTTCATGTTCGAGCAGACTGGCATCACTGAAGGCAAGGTGCAAGGCCACCTGCGCCCAACCGGCGTCCGGCCGCGCTTCACCGAAAAGTTCGAGGCGCGCGGTATTCACCTGCCGGCAAATATGTTCGGACGGCCGTTCTAGTCATGGACCCGATCGCAATCCTCGTCGCCGCTGCTGCCGCCGTTGGCGTGCTCCTGGTGTTCATCAGCTTGACCGGCGGGTCGGACGTCAACGCGCGCCTGGAGCGCTACGCTGCTGCGGCGCCCTCCGACAAGGCAGCCCAGCCGAGGCGCGACATGGGCGAAATGCTCGCCGGCTCGGCGATGATGGCCAGCGTCAACCGCATGGTCGAGCGCCGTGACTACGGCAGCAACCTTGCGCGCGAACTGGCGCGCGCTGATCTGGCACTGAAGCCGAGCGAGTTCCTCGCCATCCGGCTCGGCGCGCTACTCGGCTTGCCGCTGGCCGCCTTCCTGCTCGGGCCGATTGTGCCGGTGCTGTCCAGCCCGATCGCGTGGTTGGCGGGCCTGGTGCTGGGCTTCTGGCTGCCGGGCTTCTGGCTCGGCAGGCGCAAGGGGCGCCGCCTCAAGGCATTCAATTCGAGCCTGGCCGACACAATCATGTTGCTCGCCAACGCCCTGCGCGCGGGATCGTCCTTCCTCCAGGCGGTCGAGATGATCGTGCGCGAAACTCAGCCACCCATCTCGACCGAGTTCTCGCGTGTCATCCGCGAGGTCAACCTGGGACTCACCCTGGACGAGGCGTTGGCCAATCTGAACCGGCGCGTGCGCTCGGACGACCTCGACCTGATGACCACCGCCATCGCCATCCATCACACCGTCGGCGGCAACTTGGCCGAGATCCTCGACGCCATCGCTTTCACCATCCGCGAGCGCGTGCGCATCAAGGGCGAGATCCGCACGCTGACCGCCCAGCAGCGCATGTCGGGCTACGTCGTGGGCTTCCTGCCCGTGGCCTTGGTGCTGCTTCTGTCAGTCATTGCGCCCACTTTCATGGCGCCTATGTTCAGCTCGCCGCCGGAATTCCTCGGCCTACCCGCGGGCATGTTCATCCTCGCCGGCGGCGGAATCATGATGCTCATCGGCTTCGTGTTCATCCGCCGCATCGTCGACATCGAGGTCTAAGCGATGCTTTCTGCCTGGCTCATTGCCGCCCTAGCCGCCTTCGGCGTGCTGCTCATCTTCGCGGCCATTGCCGGCGCCCGACCGATGGATCCGGTCCAGGCGCGCCTGTCGCAACTTGGCTCGATGCAGGCGCGTACGCTCGAAGAGCTCGAGCTGCAGATGCCATTGTTCGAACGGACGCTGCGCCCGCTGGCCACCCGCCTTTCGGGTGTCGCCCAGCGTTTCGCCAGCCCGCAGAAAGTCAGCCGGACCGAGCAGCGGTTGGCGATGGCTGGCAACCCCGGCGACCTGCGCACGGTCGACTTCCTGGGCCTGAAGCTGCTCATGGCAGTCCTGCTTGCGGCAGCCACCTTCGGTGTGCTGGTGCTGCTGGCTGGCAGCGCGGCCTTCAGTGTCATCGCCGGAGCCGTCCTGGCCGTACTTGGCTTCTTCCTGCCTGAGTTGTGGTTGAGCCGGCGCATCCGACAGCGCCAGAGGCAGATCCTGATGGCCGTGCCCGACACACTCGACCTGCTAACTATCTCGGTGCGCGCCGGCTTGTCGTTCGATGGAGCCCTGGCCAAAGTGGTCGAAAAGACGCAGGGTCCTCTGTCCGTGGAGTTCCGTCGCGCGTTGGCTGAGATTCGCGTAGGCAAGGTGCGCCGGGATGCACTGCGTGATGTCGTCGCTCGCGCCGACGTACCCGCCCTGTCGGCGTTCATCGGCGCCATCATCCAGGCCGAACAACTTGGTGTGCCGATCAGCAAGGTGCTCCAGGTTCAATCCGAGCAGTTGCGCATCGAGCGCAGACAGCGAGCCGAGGAAATGGCCGCCAAGGCGCCGATCAAGATGCTGTTCCCGCTGGTGGGGTGCATCTTCCCGTCGATGTTCATCGTCATCCTTGGCCCGGCGGTCATCCTGATCGCGCTCAACATGTCCTCGGGCACTTGAACAGCGGGGAGGCTACCCGGGCCGCCGAGACCCTCGATGTCCGCGCGGCTGATGGGCGCACGGTGTGGCGCGTCGGCGTCGCCCGTTCGTGGGCCGGCCGCCTGCGCGGTTTGATCGGACGTCCGCGGCTCGAGGACGGGGGCGGCCTGCTGCTGACGGGCGCCAACAGCATCCACATGATGTTCATGCGCTTTCCGATCGACTGCGTGTTTCTCTCAACTGCTCGACCGGATGGCGGCCGCGAGGTGGTGGCGTTGAGCGAGCACCTGCGTCCCTGGCGCGGAGTCGTGTGGTGGGCGCGGCATGCCAAGGATTGTCTTGAGGTGGGCGCGGGGAGCGCAGCAGCCTCAGGCGTCCGGCGCGGCGATGTCCTATGGCTGGAGCCGGCGAGGGCGCAATAGGCCGCTGACGCCATCGAACAGCGTCGTCATTCGCGGTCCGCGGTCGGGCGCCAGAAACGGCACTAGCAGACCGACGACGGCGACGATGGGCAAGGCAGGCGGCGGCAGCCAGCCCAGCAGTGGCAGTCCAAGCCCCCACCAACGCCCGCGTCCCGCCAAGAAGGCGGCGGGCACTATCAACTGCGTGAGGTAGTGATCCCAGAGCAACGGCGACAGCAGCAGCGTGGCCATGAGCGTGACCACGAAACTGAGCTCACGGTCGCGGCGCAGGCTCCACAGCATCGCCGCGATTGAGATCAGGTATCCGGCGAACAGCGCCCACGGCGCGGCCCAGCTGGGACCGCCAACGAGCAGTACGGCGGATCCCAGGTCGACGTTGCCCTCGACTCCGGTGACGTTGCTGACGTTGCGCAGGACTGTCACGAAATCGAACCAGCGGTCGATGGGCATGAAGGGCAAAGTCGCGGCGACAAGCAGAAGCCCGAAGAAGACGGTCCAGGCGATCGGGCGCCAGCGCCGGCGCAGCAGCCACCAGCCGCACAGCAGCGCCATCGGTGTGCGCACGGTCAGTGAGACGGCGAGCGCTGCGGAGCCCAACGGACGGTCGAGCCAGCGCCACAGGACGACCGACAGGAAGGTGACCACGAGGCTCACGTTGCCCAGGCTGAGGTCATACAGCACCGGACCCGAAAAGGCAGCAATGCCGAACACCAGCAATCTCAGGCTGCGCGGAATGGGCATCAAAGCGCACGTCAGGCCGAGCAGGAGCACGCGCAGGGCGATCCACACGAATGCCGCCGCGCCAATGGGCAGCGCCGTCAGCGGCTCGAACATCAGCGCCGGCAGAGGCGAGTAGAGGTACAGCCCAAAAGGGCCCGGCCGGAACGGACCGCTGAGCGTTTCGAGCTGGTAGGGCGTACCCGTTTGGAGCAGGCGCACCGCGCCGTCGTAGTACGCCCGCAGGTCGTACGCCCAGCCCGGCGAGTTGCCCGACCAGACCGTGACCGTCAGGCACAGTAGCAGCAACCCGGCGGCGGCAATCCCGACGCCGAGCGGCGCTAGCCAGCGGCGAGACAGCTCTGACTGCGCGGGCAGCTCCGGCTGGGCTGGCGCGGGAGGCCACGGAAGCCGCATCAAGCCGATGATAAGTGGCGTCTAAGCGCGCGATAAGCGGCAGCAGTCACGCTGGCCCGGTGCAGCACGTACTCGACCTGGTCCTACCCCCCACCTGTCCGGGCTGCGGCCGCGAGGGCGCAGTGCTGTGCTCCGGATGCCGCGCGCAGATGAGCCGGCGGGCAGGCGAGCCGCCCGGCGCGCCTCTCGGTCTGCCAGTGCGCGTGCCACCGGGCATCGCCCAACTCGAGTGGTGCTGTTCCTACACCGGACCGGCACGGGCAGCGATCCATGCTCTGAAGTACGACGGTGAGCGGCGACTCGTCGCTCCGTCGGCGCAATTGATGGCCGAGCGGTGGCGCAGCGCCGGGATTGGCGGCGACGTGCTGGTGCCCGTGCCGGTGCATGCCGAACGACTGCGTCAACGCGGCTTCGACCAGGCCGAGTTGCTGGCGCGCGCGCTCGGTGAAATGCTCGGCCTCCCGGTGGCGCACGCGCTGCGGCGGGCGGCCCGCACCGCCGCCCAACATCAACTTGGCCGCGGGGCCCGCGCGGGCAACGTGGCGGCCGCCTTCGCGCCCGACATGAAGGAGGCCGCGGCCGTCGCCGGGCGGTGGGCGATCCTGGTAGACGATGTCGTCACGACCGGGGCAACGCTCGCCGGCTGCGCCCATGCCATGTACCAGGCCGGCGCCGTCACGGTATCGGGGCTATGCCTGGCCCACGAGCGATGACCCAGTTTCAGTGCGGCGCTTCGGCCTCGTCCTGCGGCGACATGGGCCAGGCGCGCCTCGGCCGCAGCCGGTACACGCTCGCTTTGCGCGACATGAAGCCCTCGTCGACGAGGTAACGACGCAGCGACGCAGCGTCAGGGTGCCGCGTCGCCAGGAGCTGGTTGACCTCTTTTTCGGGGTATTTCCGCTTGCGCTCGAATATCGTGTCGGCAAGGTAGCGCAGTACGACCAGCCGCTTGGAGTGCTGGGCCGGGATGGAGATCAGGCGATCGCCCTCGAAGAACGCCCGCAGGACCCGTACGTCCACCGGAGTTGCCCAACCCGGTAGTTCGATCTCGTCGGGCGCTCCGCCAGATTCCTCGACCGCAAGTCGATGAAGATCGCCACCGATCCGCGAGAGCCGTTCGAAGCGCAGCGAATAGTCCATGTACGGCGGCCGCGGCTGCGACTCGACGAGGCCGGCGTCGCGCAGGCGCTTCAGGTGATGAACCACTGTCCCGGGCGTGAGCTCGAGCGCGGCGGCGAGGGCCTCGACCGACATCCGGCGACCGTCGGCCAGCAAGCCGACGATCCGCAGTCGAGAAGCGTCTGACAACGCCTTGAGCGCGGTGAGCAGCTCGGGATCGATCATCCGAGCGACTCTAACCGCCACTTTGATTGACGTCAAAACTTGTCGCAGGGACTAACATCTGCACGATGGTCGCGCTCGATCCTGAGCCGGCCGACCAACGCGTCGAGTCACCTCCCGTCCGTTTGATCGGCCCGCATCTGCCGCTGGGCGGCGGGTTGCTCAAGGCATCCGAGCGCGCCTCGTCGATCGGCGCCACGGCTGTCCAAGTGTTCACCGACAACCCGACCGCCTGGCGCCGGCGGGCTGAACTGCCGGCAGACCTGGCCGAGTTCAGGGCACGTCTTGCGAAGTCTGGCATCAGCACGATTGCAGTCCACGCCCCCTACCTCGTCAATCTGTGCGGGCCGGACGAAGACTTCTGGCACAGGTCGGTCGCCACCATGGCGAACGAGTTGCGCGTGGCCGCCCAGTACGGAGCTGGCTTCGTGGTCATGCATATCGGATCGCACAGGGGACGCTCGCGGAACGAGGGCATCGCCCGCCTGGTGAGCGGCCTCCGCGCGGCGCTCGAACTGGCCGACGCGCAGCCATTGCCCGCTGGCGACGTCATGCCTCGCCTGGTCCTAGAGAACGCGGCTGGCAGCGGAGACGGCATCGGTGCCACGATCGAGGACCTGGCCGACATCTTCGACGCCCTGGCCGGCGGCTCGTCACCGCTCGAGCGATTCGGGATCTGCCTGGATACGGCTCACCTGTGGGCCGCCGGCTACGAAATCTCCGGAGAGAAAGGCACCGCCCGCCTGGTGCAACAGGTTGAACGGCGGCTCGGTCGACAGCGCGTCTTGATGGTCCATCTGAACGATTCACGCACGGCGCTCGAGTCACACGTGGATCGCCACGAGCACATCGGCGCCGGACGGCTGGGCCCCCGGGGGATGGGCGCGCTGCTGACCGAACCGTGGTTGGCGACCCTGCCGACGTTCCTCGAGACGCCCGGCATGGACCATGGCTACGACCAGGTCAACCTGGATCGCGTGCGCATGCTGCTAGCGGGTGAGCGATTGCCGGTACTGCCTCCAGAGGCCTTCGAAACACAGGGATCACGGACCCGGACAGCGGCACCGCCGGCCTGACCCGGTCGTGCCGAGGTGAACCGTACCAAGGGCCTATATCGAGCAACGGACGCGCACCAGATGATGCGGCTGTCGCCCGAACAGGGGCCAAGGGAGAAGACAGCGATCAATGAGCGTTCAGAACGGCCGAGCCTTCAACGAGTGGCTCAGGACCCAGCTCAAGGCGAAGAAGATGTCCCAGCGGCAGCTTGCGCAGCAATCGGGCGTCGACCACTCGACGATCTCACGCTTGGTGCGCGGCGATCGCACGCCGTCTCTGGGCACGGCGACCAAACTCGCCCGGGGCCTGCGCGAGTTGCGCGACGAAACAGAGACGCCGCACTACTTCGGCCTCGTCGCCTCGACGACAAGTCACCCCACGGCGCGTGTCGAATACGCCCTTCGGTCCGATGACCTATTGAGCGAGCCGCAGGTTCGCCAGGTGATGGAGTACTACCTCGCACTGCGCATGCGCCGGCTTGCGGTCGCCCGCGGCAATGTCCAGTCCGCGCGGCCGGGCGGCGATACGTCGGTGCTCCTCTCGCGCCTGCCCAACCGCAACTAGCCGTCGCCGACGACGGACGTGTCCGGCGGCGCTGCTCCGTCCGCTTCTACCGCAACGCGGGGCCTGCCCTTTGTCTTAGGTGAAACGACGTAGGCGATCCCGCCGAAGACGATGATCGACAGCACGCTGATCGAGCGGTCAACCAGCGCAATGGCCAGCGCCTGATCGGGTGTCGCCCCATAGAGCGTGGTCAGTATGAAGACCAACGCGCCCTCCACGGCGCCCAGTCCCGCGGGCGTGAACGGAATCGCCGTCAAGAGCGAGGCGATGAGTGCGACGAAGAAGGCGCCCGAGATGCCCAGTTTGAGTCCGAAGCCAAGCGCGAGCACGACGAGGAAGAGGCGCGTCGCCTCGGTCGCCCAGATAAGGGCAGTGACGACGCCCAGGATCGGCACGCGCCGGGCATCGATCGAGAAGACACCCTCCTCGAAGCGGTCGTAGAACTCCACGATCGGGCCGGGCAGCGGCAGCCGGCGGATCATGCGGCCGCCGAAGTTGCGCACCACAAACAGGCCAATCGCCAGCGCGACGACCACCGCGACACCGATGCCGAAGACGACCTGGACCTCCGGTGACAGTCCGTCGCGGAAGCTCCAGAAGCCCGCCGCCAGACCCAACACGACGATCGCGAACAGGTCGAATATGCGCTCGATGAAGACCGTCCCGAAGGTTCGGCTGAGAGAGACCGTGAAGTTCGCCCGCAATAACCAGGCGCGGTACACGTCACCCAGCTTGGCCGGCACAAGGCAGTTGACCAGCCAACTGATGAAGACGATCTCGGTCGAGTCGCGCAGACGAATGCCCGTGCCGGCGCCGCGCAGCAACAGCATCCAACGGTAGCCACGCAGCGGGAATCCAAGGTAGTAGATGCCCAGCGCGAGCAGCAGCAGCCATGGGTTGGCGTTCGCCAGCAGGCCCGGCAGCCTGTCGAGGTGGAAGCCGGGCAGGGCGACGATGAGCAGCACGATGATGGCGATCGGCAGGACGATCGAGACGATGGTGCGCGGGTCACGCAAGCGACGCGACAGCGACGGGGGCGGGCCGGCTTCTTCGTGAACGCCCGGATAGTCGACCAGCTGCTGGTCGTTCACGTCACCGATACCCGGCGGTTGCCGCGCATGCGCTGTATGAGCTTCGTCGCCGGCATGCCCAGCCGCGCCAGTCGGGATCCGTGACCGGTCACCAGATGAACGCTGCCGAGAACGCGGCGCAGGTCGTCGGCGGTGTCGGGCGGGCCGGCCACGACCGTGTAGGCCACACCGATCTCGGCCACGGTGTGTGCATCGGATACGGCGACACCAGGCAGGCCGCACTGCGTCGCGAATTTGGCGGCGCGGGCGTTACCGTCGCCCAGCATGAGGCGCGCGTTCCACGTCTCGACATAGTCGAGCTGCGGCACCAACTCATCGAGCGCAGCCGCCCACTCAGGCCGTCCGGCGCCTGAGCGAAATCGGTCGAACGGATGCGGCAGGCCAACCACGCCGCCTTGCTCGTGAACGGCCTCGGCAGCCGCGCGCGGCGACATGCCCGGCGCGATCGGTCGCTGCAGGTAGAGCCCAATCAGGTCTCCGGCAGAGGTGCGAATCTCCTGGCCGACGATGACGGTCAACTCCGGCGGGGCCGCGTCACGGGCCTTCAGGGCGGCGTCCAGCCGGTCGTGATCGGTGATCGCCAGATGGGTCAGCCCGCGTTGGGCCGCCGCTCGCAGCACTGCACTGGGTGCACTGAGTGAATCGAACGACGCCGACGTGTGGCAGTGCAGATCGACAAAGGATCGCTGATCAGCCGGCGTCTGGTCGGTCAGGGCTGCGCTCAGATGCGTTGGACGAGTGACTTCCGGAAGAACTCGAAGTTCTCGAGCGCCAGGCCGGTGCCCAGGGCCACGCAATTGAGCGCGTTCTCGGCGACGTGGCAGGGAACGCCGGTGACCTGGGTGAGCAGTTTGTCGATGTTGCGCAGCAGCGATCCGCCGCCACTCATGACCATGCCCTTGTCGATGATGTCGCTGGACAGCTCGGGCGGCGTCTCCTCGAGCACGCCGCGCACGGCCCCGACGATTTGCTGGAGTGGCGCCTCAAGCGCCTCCATTACCTCCGAACTGGTCAGCGGCACGGTGCGCGGCAGGCCTGCGATCAGGTCTCGTCCGCGCACCTCCATGTGGAGCTCGCGCTCGAGCGGCAGCGCAGTCCCGATCTGGATCTTGACGTCTTCGGCGGTTCGGTCACCAATCATCACGTTGTACTTCTTGCGCACGTAGTTGCCGATCGCCTCGTCGAAACGGTTACCGCCGACGCGCACGGAGCGGGCCACGACGATGCCACCCAGCGAGATGACGGCGATCTCGGACGTTCCTCCGCCGATGTCGATGATCAGGTTGCCCGAAGGGCCACTGATGGGCACGTTGGCCCCAATGGCAGCCGCCAGCGGCTCCTCGATCAGGAAGGCCTCCTTGGCGCCGGCCTTGAGCGCCGCGTCGCGGACTGCCCGCTTCTCGACACTGGTCACACCGGAGGGAACGCTGATCATCACGTCCGGCTTGGTGAATGATCGGCCAGCCTTCTTGATGAAGTAGCGCAGCATCGCCTCGGTGATGACGTAGTCGGCTATGACGCCGTCCTTCATCGGCCGGATGGCCGTGATGTTGCCCGGCGTGCGGCCGATCATCTCGCGCGCCTCCTCGCCGACCGCGACGATGTGGTTGTCGTCGCTGACCGCGACCACCGACGGCTCGCGCGCGACAATGCCTCGCCCCTTCACGTAGACGAGGATGTTGGCCGTACCCAGATCAATGCCGATCTTCATGACTTCGTGACGCCCGCCCCTTCCGAGACACGCTCGATCTGCGCGCCGAGATCGAGGAACTTGCCTTCGATGTTCTCATACCCGCGCCGAACGTGATGCGCACCGTGAATCAGACTCGTGCCCTCGGCGGCGAGAGCGCCCACCATCAGCGATGCGCCGGCGCGCAGATCGCCCATCTCGACCTCGGCTCCGCGCAGCTTGGCCGGGCCGTGAATTGCAGCGTGATGATCGTCGATGAGGTCGACCTGCGCGCCCAGCCGGCGCAGCTCGGACAGCCACTCGAGCCGATCCTCGAAGATCGTCTCGTGCAGCCGGCTGGTGCCCTTCGACTGACTTAGCAGAACTGACGTCGGTGGCTGTAGGTCCGTTGCCAGTCCGGGATACGGCGCCGTTGCGACGTCGCGCGCACGAAACGTGGTGTGTGCCTCGCCAGCGCAATGGACATCGATCGAATCGCGTCCGCAGGAGACGGGCACGCCTATGTCGGCGACAACGTCGAGGAACGTGCCCAGATGGTCGCACGGCGCGGATTCGATCGTCACGTCGCCACCGGTCACGGCCGCGGCCACGACGAACGTGCCCGCCTCGATGCGGTCCGACATCACGCTGTGCTCGGCGCCGCGCAACCGGCGCTCGCCGTCAACGACGATCGTGTCCGGCGCCGTCCGCTCGACCTGGGCGCCCATCTTCTGCAGCAGCTCGATCAGGTCATCCACCTCCGGCTCCTGGGCCGCCGGCTTGATGACAGTGCGTCCTTCTGCCAGCGTGGCGCCCAGGATCGCGTTCTCGGTACCCATCACCGTGACCGCAGGAAAGGTGATGTGCGTACCGCGCAGCCTCCCCGACGAGCGCGCGAAGTAGTAGCCGTTGCGATACTCGATGTCGGCGCCCAGCGCGCGCATCGCGTCCACGTGCAGGTTGACCGGCCGACGGCCGATCCGGTCGCCGCCCGGGTTGCTCATGATGACGCGGCCGAAGCGCGCCAGCAGCGGACCAAGCAGGATGAAGCTGGCGCGCATCTTGGCCGCCGCCTCGAGCGGCACGAACAGCCACTCCACGTCGCCGGCGGCCACCTCGTAGACGTTGGGTTCGGGATGGTCGACGACGACGCCGAGGTCGCGCAGGACGCCGGTCATCACCCGGACATCCTCGATCTCGGGCACGTTCGTGAAGCGGCAACGCTCGCCGGTCAGCGTGGCCGCGGCGAGCATCTTGAGCGCGGCGTTCTTGCTGCCGCTGATCCGCACGCGGCCGCGCAGTGGCTGCCCGCCGGTCACCCGGAAGGCCTCGTGTTCGACGGGTAGTTCCTGGTATTCCCAATGGAACCGACGGTCACCGGTCAATCGAGTCAGCCGCGCGAACGCGGTCCCTCACGGTGACGCCGCTCGGCGACGCGGATATGGAGCAGCGCGCGCTGCAGCGCGGCCCGCGCACGAGCGAGGTCGGCGGGCTCTTCGAAGCCCTCGGCCAGGGCGCGTTCGGCTTCGCGGCGGGCGTCCATCGCCCGTTCGAGATCGATCTCGGATGCCATATCGGCGGTTTCGGCCATCACCACGACCTTATCCGGCCGTACCTGCAGGAAGCCACCCGCGATGGCGAAGAACTCCTCGTCATCACCGCGGCGAATGCGCAGCTCGCCAACGCCGAGCGTCGTCAGAAGCGGCGCATGGTGCGGCAACACGCCGAGCTCGCCTTCGATCCCGGGGCACGCCACCGAATCGACCTGCTCGCTGTAGGCGAGTCGCTCGGGCGTCACGATCTCCAACAAGAGTGGCATCTAGTAATTCCTGACGTGCGACGGCGTGACGGCGTGTCGTGCGCGCGTCACGACGCGAGCTTCTTGGCGTTCTCGCGGACGTCGTCGAGCGTGCCCGCCAGGAAGAACGCCTGCTCGGGCAAGTCGTCGGCCTTGCCCTCGAGGATCTCCTTGAACGACAGCACGGTGTCCTTGATCGGGACGTACTTGCCTTCGCGGCCGGTGAATACCTCGGCCACGAACATCGGCTGGCTCATGAAGCGTTGGAGCCGCCGCGCGCGGGCGACGGTCACCTTCTGATCCTCGGACAGCTCGTCGACGCCCAGGATGGCGATGATGTCCTGCAGGTCGCGATAGCTCTGCAGCACGCGCTGCGTCTCTCGGGCGACGTCGTAGTGCTCATTTCCAACCACGTTCGGATCGAGCACTCGTGATGTAGATGTGAGCGGATCCACCGACGGGTAGATGCCCAGCTCGGTCAGGTAGCGCTCGAGGCGGATCGACGAGTCGAGGTGGGCAAAGGTCGTCGCGGGGGCCGGGTCGGTGTAGTCGTCGGCCGGCACGAAAATGGCCTGCAGCGAGGTGATCGAGCCCTTCTTGGTCGAAGTGATGCGCTCCTGCAGGCCGGCCATCTCGGTTGCCAGGTTGGGCTGGTAGCCGACCGCGGATGGCATCCGGCCGAGCAGCGCCGAAACTTCCGAGCCGGCCTGGGTGAAGCGGAAGATGTTGTCGATGAACAGCAGAATGTCGCGGCCTTCGTCGCGGAAGTACTCGGCAAACGTCAACGCGGTCAGGCCCACGCGCAGGCGCGCTCCGGGCGGCTCATTCATCTGGCCGAAGGCCATGACCGTCTTGCTGATGACTCCGGATTCGGTCATCTCGTGGAGCAGGTCGTTGCCTTCGCGCGAACGCTCACCGACGCCGGCGAAGACCGAGTAGCCGCCGTGCTCCTCGGCAACGTTGCGGATCAACTCCTGGATGATGACCGTCTTGCCCACGCCGGCGCCACCGAACACGCCCACCTTGCCACCCTTGGCGAAGGGCGCGATCAGGTCGATCACCTTGAGCCCGGTCTCGAATACCTCGGTCGCTGTCGCCTGGTCCTCGAAGTCGGGCGGCGCCCGGTGGATTGGGTGATGCTCTGCCGCCTCGACCGGCCCCTTTTCGTCGATCGGCTGGCCGAGCACGTTGAACATGCGCCCGAGCGTCGGCGGACCGACCGGCACGCTGATCGGGCCACCCGTGTCGACCACCTCGGTTCCCCGGGCGAGGCCGTCGGTGCTCGTCATTGCCACGGTACGCACCCAGTTGTTGCCCAGGTGTTGCTGGACCTCACAGATCACCGAGTTGCCCGGCCGCTTGATCTCGACGGCGTTAAAGATGGCCGGCAACTCTCCCTGCGGGAACTCGATGTCGACCACCGGACCCGTGATCGCGATCACGTGGCCGCTCTTGCTCGGCGCGGCTACAGCCATGTTGGTCAGAACCTCCTCTGCGTCAGAGCGCCTGCGCGCCCGTCGCGATCTCGATCATTTCGCGGGTGATATTGGCCTGGCGCACCTTGTTGTACGTCAGCGTCAGGTCTTCGATCAGATCCTCGGCGTTCTCGGTGGCGTTCTTCATCGCCACCATCTGGGCGGAATAGAAACTGGCCGTCAGCTCGAGTGCCGCCTGGAAGACGCGCGTGGCGACGTAGCGCGGCAGCAACTGGCGAAGGACGACGTCCGGGTTCGGCTCAAATATGAACTGCCGGCCCGGTATGCCCGCTGCAGCACTGTCGCTCGGCTCGATCGGCAGCAGGCGGTCGATCATCGGTCGCTGGACCAGGGTCGACACGAAGCGGGGGTAGACGAGATCGATGGCCGTGTACGTCTCGGCCAGGTAGTCATCTGTCAGCAGCCGGGCGAGCGGCACCATGGCTGCGAAGTCGGGTCGCTCGCCGAAGCCCTCGAATGTGGCTGCAATGGGCACATGGGAGCGGCGCATGGCCGCGTGGCCCTTGCGGCCGACGGTGATCACACGCAGGTCGCCTTCGTGTTTGGTGACTTCCTCTGCGGCAAAGCGAATGGTGTTGGTGTTGAGCGAACCGGCCAGGCCACGGTCGCTGGTCAGCAGCACGATCGCGCGCGTGCCGCCCACGCGCTTGGCCAGCAGCGGATGCTCCTCGCCCCCGAGCACCGACGCGACATCGGCGAGTACCTCGTCGATCTTCTCGGCGTACGGCCGCGACTGGAGCGTCGAGTCCTGGGCACGCTTGAGCTTCGAGGCAGCGACGAACTGCATCGCACGAGTGATCTGTTTGATGTTGCGCACCGATGAGATGCGCCGCCTGATCTCGCGCTGACTTGGCACCGGTCAGCCCAGGAACGTCTGCTTGAACGCTTCAGTGGCGCCCTTCAGGCCGCTGACAATCTCGGGCGTCAGCTCCTTCTTATCGCCGAGCGTCTTGAGCACGTCCGGCTGCTCGCTCTCGAGGAAACGATAGAAGCGCTGCTCGAAGTCGCGGATGCGCGCCGTCGGCACGTCGTCGAGATAGCCGTTGGTCACTACCCACAGGATGGCCACCTGCTTCTCGACTGACAGCGGCTGGTACTGCGGTTGCTTGAGCACCTCGGACGTCTTCTCGCCGCGGGTCAGTTGGTCGCGCGTGGCCTTGTCAAGATCGGACGCGAACTGGGCGAACGCCGCCAGCTCGCGATACTGGGCCAGGTCCAGCTTGAGCGGAGCGGCCACTTTCTTCATCGCCTTGGTCTGCGCTGCCGATCCAACTCGCGACACCGAGATGCCTACGTTGAGCGCGGGCCGCTGACCAGCGTTGAAGAGGTCCGACTCGAGGTAGATCTGGCCGTCCGTGATCGAGATCACGTTGGTCGGGATGTATGCCGAAACGTCGTTGGCCTGCGTCTCGATGATCGGCAGCGCCGTCGATGAGCCGCCGCCGTTCTCAGCGTTGAGCCGCGCGGCGCGTTCGAGCAACCGGCTGTGAAGGTAGAACACATCGCCGGGATAGGCTTCGCGGCCGGGCGGCCGGCGGAGCAGCAGGGACATCTCGCGGTATGCCCAGGCGTGCTTGGTCAGGTCGTCGTAGACACACAGCGCATCCTTGACCTTGACGCCGTCGAGCTCGACGCCGTTTTCCATGACCTCTTCGCTCATCGCCGCGCCGGCGTATGGCGCGATGTACTGGACCGAGGCAGGGTCCTCTGCGCCGGCGACGACCACGATCGTGTGCTCCATGGCGCCGTACTGCTCGAGCGTGGCCACCGTCTTGGCCACTGTCGACAGCTTCTGGCCGATGGCGACGTAGATGCACACCAGGCCTTTGCCCTTCTGGTTGATGATCGTGTCGATGGCCAGCGCCGACTTGCCGGTCTGACGGTCACCGATGATCAGCTCGCGCTGGCCGCGACCGATCGGAATCAGCGCGTCGATCGCCTTGATGCCGGTCTGCACCGGGGTGTCGACGCTCTGGCGCTTGATGACGCCCGGCGCGATGCGCTCCACCGGCCGCGTTGCGGTCGCCTGGATGGGCCCCTTCTCATCGATCGGCCGACCGAGCGGGTCGACGACACGGCCGATCAACGCGGCACCCACCGGTACCTCGATCACACGACCGGTCGTCTTGACCTGGTCGCCCTCCTTGATCGTCGTGTAGTCGCCGAGGATGACGACACCGACGGTTTCTTCCTCGAGGTTGAGAGCCATGCCCATGACGCCGCCGGGAAATTCGAGCAACTCCGACGCCAGCGCTCCTTGCAGGCCGTAGACCTGGGCAATGCCGTCGCCGACCTCGACTACCGTGCCAACCGAGCGCATCTCCACACCGGTCTCGAACTGGTCGATCGCCGACTTGATGATGGTCGTGATTTCGTCTGCCTTGATTGCCATGCCTAACTCCCGGTCGTTGTCACTGGGTGAGGGTGCCGCTGATGATGCGATCGCGCAGTCGCTCGAGTCGGCCGCGCACGCTGCCATCGAGCAGCAGGTCGCCCATGCGCACCTGGATGCCGCCCAGCAGTGCTGGATCGACGGCAAGGCTCAGCTCGACGCGGCCGCCGGTCCTTGTCTCGAGCCGCTCGCGCAGCGCGGCGACCTCTCGATCATCGAGTTGGGCGGCACTGGTGGCCGTTGCTTCGGTGATGCCCGCCTGGCGGTTGTAGAGGCGCCGGTACTCACGTGAGATGCCCGGCAGCAGTTCAAGTCGCCGCCGACGCAACGTGATGCCGACCAGGTTGTACAGCGGCTTCAGCATGTCGCGCCCGAGCAGCGCACGGAATACGTCGTGGCGCTCGGCGAAGGGCACCGCCGGATCCTCCAGCCTGCGCACGACGCCCGCATCGGCCACCGCGGCGGCCGTACGTGCAAGCTGGTCGAGCCACGCGTCGACCGTGCCGTCACGCTGGGCAATCTGGAAGATGGCCTCGGCGTAACGGCGTGCGGTGGTCGACGGTGTGTGGGCCATGTCAGCCGTGCTCCGCGGGCTGATTGGAGGGCTGCACCTCGGCCAGGAACTCCTCGACCAGCCGGCGCTCGCGCTGGCTGGACGTCGTCTCGCCCACGACGCGGGCGGCGGCGGCCAGTGCCAGCTCGGCGACCTGGCCACGCACATCGGAGAGCGCGCGGTCCTTTTCAGTGTTGATGTCGGCCGCCGCCCGCTCGCGCAGCTGCTCCAGTTGCGCGCGTGTCTCGGCCATATCACGCTCACGGTTCTGATCAGCCAGGTGCTGGGCGCGCGCGAGGATGTCCTCAGCCTCGGCACGCGCCGCCGCCAGCACCGACAGTCGCTCGCTGGCCGCGTTCTCGCGTTCGAGGCGCGCGGCGTCGGCATCGCGCAGGGCCTGTTCGATGCGTGCACGCCGCGCCGCGAGGGTGCGCGGTAGGTTGCGCAGGCCGAGATACCACGCCGCCACCAGGAAGAACACGAAGTTGGCGGCGACGATCAGGACCCAGAAGAGGTTGATGACGAGGCCGCTGCCTTCTGCGGCCGCCGGCGGTGCGGCGCCAAGATGAAGGGACAGACCGGCGACGGCAAACAGGTCCACGGTGGGCGCTTGGCTCCTTCGCTCAGCCGGTGATGAAGATCGCCAGCAGGCCGACCACGATCGCCAGCACGCCGAGTCCTTCAGCGAACGCCGCGAGAATGATGGCCAGGCCGCGGATCTGGCCGGCCGCATCAGGGTTGCGGCCGATGGCACCAGTCGCCATGCCGGCGAGAATGCCGATGCCGATGCCCGGGCCGATGACCCCCATGGCTGCGAGACCTGCGCCGATGTGCTCCATTTGGGTTCTCTCCTCCTGTTTTTGGTGCGTGGCGATGCTAGATGCTCTGCGCCTGTCCGAGCGATGCACTCCCGTGCATCGCTGATCGAGCGTTGGCTGTGGTCGCTGCGACCGGCTGCGTCTCAGCCGGTGCGCTGGCGGTACCGAGTGCTTCTTCGGCCAGATGCCCCTCCTCGTGTCCGTGCTCCTCGACGGCGAGCACGATGTACATGAACGACAAGATGCTGAAGATCAGCGCCTGGATCAGGTTGAGCATGAACTCCAGGCCGAGCAGCAGCACTGGCAAAGCCGCCAGCGTGAGCGCAGTAATGACGCCGAGCGCTACCTCGCCGCCGTAGATGTTGCCGAAGAGACGCATGGAGAGCGTCAACGGTCGGACGAAGTCGAGCGCGAGTTCGGTCACGCCCACGAACATGGCGATCAAACCCGCGGCGATGCCGTTGCGAAACTCGTACAGGGGGAAGAATTTGGCCAGGTACCGCCGCGCACCCAGCCTGCGGAAGCCTTCGACCTCGAACATCACGAAGCTGACGAGGGCCATGCCGATGGTCACGTTGACGTCGCTCGTCGGTGCGCGCAGCAGCTCGATGCGGCCGACCGGTGGGATGAGGCCGGCCCAGTTGGAGACCAGGATCAGGATGAAGATCCCGACAAAGATCGGAACATAGGGCCGCGAGGCGGCACCGCCGATCGACAGCGCGAAGTTTTCCATCATCTCGTACGCCCATTCGGCGACGTTCTGCAGCCGGCCGGGGACGCCGGGGCCGCCGCGCGACGACACGAAGATCACGATCAGTAGCAGGATCGACACGATCCACAACGTGAAGATGGTCGAGGTGATGCTCGGTTCGGCGATGATCGACAGCCCCCCGGCAGCGGCCGCGGGATTGGCGGCCAGGTTGACCAGAACGTGCGGCGCAGGGAATTCGAGCGTGCCCTGGATGAAGCAGATGGGGAATGCGCACGGCGAGCCCGGCTGACCGGGCGGAAATGGTGGGAAGAACATGAACGCAAACGCATCGACCACGAGGACCAGCACGAGCGCGGCGACGATGACGGTCCGTGCTCCGAACCGCCGAACCTTCGTCGAGACGGGCTGGTGCAGCGGCTGGTCGTCGGTCGCCGGACCGTCGGCGGCGGTCAGGTCGGTCGTGCTCGGGCGGTCTGGCTTCTCGGTCGACAAGCTCGCTCCCTCGGGCTCTGCGCGCGCAGTTTCAGTTCAGTCTGCTCAGAAATCTGGTGATTAAGCGGTAATCGGCGCTGGCGCCGAGCCCGGCCCCAGCGAGAAACCCCGTGACTACCAGTAAGGGGTTCGTGCCCAGCTGCAGATCCAACCAATGACCGGCCAACGCTCCTGCCATGGTCGTCACGAACAGGACCAGGCCGATCTCCGAGAACAGGGCGAGGTAGGCGCCCAGCCGCGGCACGTCGTTCATCGAATTTCCGATAACGCGCGCGGAGTATAGCAGCGGGTCAGGCCCCGTCCCCCCGGCCGCCGGTGACCTCATCTCCCACGTGACGCACCTCTTCGAGCGCCTTCGGCTCGGCCTCGAGCGCATAACTGCTGCGATCGAGGCCACCCGGCCGACGGCGGGTGAGCAGCAACAGCAGCAAGCCGCCGCCGATCACGACCACGAGGAAGAACGAGATCTGGCCACGGCCCGACAGCACGAACCCGGCGACAGCCAGGGCGACGCCGATGACATAGATCAAGGCGACCGCCTGACGGTGACTCAAGCCCAGGTCGAGCAGCCGATGATGGAAGTGGCCACGGTCCGCGGAGAACGGCGAGCGGCCCGCCGAAAGCCGTCGAATGATGATCCAGAAGGTGTCGATGATGGGCACGCCGAGCACCAGCAGCGCGAGCGCGACCTTGGCCGTGCCGAGCACCGACAGCACGGCCAGGGCGTAGCCAACGGTGAACACGCCGGCGGTGCCAATGAAGACGCGCGCAGGGTGGAAGTTGTAGGGCAGGAAGCCGAGCAACGCGCCGGCCAGCACGGCGCACAGCGCGGCCACCACCGGCTGCTCCGGCGTGAGCAGCGAGTTGATGCCCAGCGCCGTGACGGCAATGATCGCCACGCCGGTCAGCAGGCCGTCCAAACCGTCGATGAAGTTGACGCTGTTGATCATGCCCATCACCCACAACGTGGTCGCCGCGATGGCGGCAATACCGCTCAGCTCCAGCCCGGAATCGGTCAGCGGATTGGGCAGTCGGTCGATGGTGATGCCGGCCACCAGGGCGATTACCGCGAGCGCGATCTGGCCCACGAACTGCCAACGTGCCTTGAGCTGCAGTCGATCATCGAGATAGCCGATCAGCGCGCCCACGGCAACGCCCACGAACAGTCCGCCAACCTCGGGCACGCGGACCGCGCGCAGCGGTGGCGCGAAGTGGAAGATGCCGTTGGCCAGCACTCCCACTAGCCCGACGCCGACGAATGAGAGCGCCACCGCCAGGCCCCCGGTCCGAGGAATCGGCGTGCTGTGAACGCGGCGCTCGGCATCGGGCACGTCGATGGCGGACAGGCGCGGAGCGAGGCGAATCGCCAGCGGCGTCAGAACGAAACTGGCCGCCGCTGATACGACGAGCGCCAGGAGGATCAGCGGCAGGGTGTTGAGTGCGACCTGGCTCACGTTTCGGGCAGGCCGGGCACCGGGAAGCGGGCGCAGATGTCGCGCACTCGTCCGGCCAGCTCGCCCAGCCTGGCGCCGTCAGCGCGGTCGCGGATAGCGTCCACGATCAGGCCGCCGACCTCGCGCATCTCGTCGGATCCGAAGCCTCGGCTAGTGGTCGCCGGGGTGCCCACGCGAATACCGGAGGCTGTGTTTGGCGGCAAAGGGTCGAATGGAATCGCGTTCTTGTTCACGGTGATGCCGACGCCGTCGAGGATTGCCTCGGCTTCCTTCCCGGTAACCCCCAGTGGTGTGACGTCCACAAGCATCAGGTGGTTGTCTGTGCCACCTGAGACGACGCGCGCGCCGCGGTCGGCGAGCGTGGTGGCGAGTACCTGTGCGTTGTCCACCGTGCGTTGCATGTCGGTCGCGAACTCTTCCGTGGCAGCCAGTCGCAGCGCAACCGCCTTGGCGGCGATGACGTGCATGAGCGGGCCGCCCTGCAGTCCGGGGAAGACGGTTTTGTCGACCTGCCTGGCTAAGTCGGCGCGACAGAAGACCATGCCGCCGCGCGGCCCGCGCAGCGTCTTGTGCGTCGTCGTGGTCACCAAGTCAGCGTGCGGGAAAGGGCTGGGATGCAGGCCGGCCGCGACGAGGCCAGCGATGTGTGCCATGTCGACCATCAGCAGCGCGTCGACCGAGTGCGCGATGTGGGCCATACGCTCGAAGTCGATCGTGCGCGGATAGGCACTGGCACCGGCCACGATCATCTTCGGTCGCACTTCACGTGACTGGTGCGCCAGCTCGTCGTAGTCGATGCGGGCGTCTTCCTCGCGGACTCCATAGGCATGCACCTTGAACCACTTGCCGGAGAAGTTGACCGGTGAGCCGTGTGTCAGATGGCCGCCATGGGCGAGGTTCATGCCCAGAATCGGATCGCCTAATTCGAGGACCGAGATGTAGGCGGCCATGTTCGCCTGCGCCCCGGAGTGCGGCTGGACGTTGACGTGCTCGGCCCCTGGGAAAAGGGCCAGGGCACGCTGCTGGGCCAGCCGCTCGGCCTCGTCCACGTACTCGCAGCCGCCGTAATAGCGCCGGCCGGGCAGTCCCTCGGCGTACTTGTTGGTCAGCCACGAACCCTGCGCTTCGAGCACGGCCGCAAAGGCGTAGTTCTCGCTGGCGATCAACTCGATCTTCCAACGCTGCCGCGCACGCTCGCCGAGCATGGCCGCCCACAGTTCCGGATCGACCTCGGCCAGCGGGGCCCAGGCAATTCCGCGCGGCGTTGCAGAGACGCTCACCGAAACACTCCGTGGTCCGCTCGCGTCACGCAAAGAGATCTGCGACGCGTCGCCGTCAGTGTAGCCCTCACCCGATCAGCCGAGCGATGTCCGAGGCCGCAATCGCTCCCTCGCGCAGCACGGTGATGGCCTTGTCGCCGCCGGAGCAATCCACGACCGTCGAGGCCACGCCGCCGCGCACCGGCCCGTCATCAAGCACCAAGGCGAGCTCGTCGGCCAGTGCCTCCATCACGGTCGGCGCATCGAGTGCGGGCGGGAATCCGGACATGTTGGCCGAGCTGGCAGCAAGCGGCCCCAGCCTGCGGGCCAATGCCCGCGGCACGGGGTGATCGGGCAGCCGCAGGCCCAGTGTTCGCCGGCCGCCGCCCAGCAGTTCCGGCAGAGCCGCTTCCTCTTTGCGGGCCAGCACGAGCGTGAGGCCGCCGGGCCAGAAGGCAGCTGCCAGCCGTTCACCGGCCGCACCCAGCATGGCCACCTGGCGGGCCTGCGCCAGGGAATCGATCAACAGCTGGATGCCCTTCTCGCTCGAACGCTGCTTGGCGGCGATGAGGCGCTCGACCCCCGCCTCGGTCGGCAGCGCGACGACGCCGTACACCGTCTCGGTCGGCACGGCGATCAACTGGCCGGCCTGCAGCGCGGCGATCGCACGGTCGAGCGCATCGGGCGCGCCCGCAGCCAAGAGGCGAGCTATGGCCGCGGCCCCGTGAGTTCGGCAACGCGCGGCTGGCCGCCCAGGTCAGCGTGAAACTGGACGCTCCAGCCGGGCAGGTCCTTGTCCGTCGCGTTCCGGACCAACTCGACCTGGTCCGAGCCGATCTCCATCAGCGCCGTACCAGTGGGTACCAGCGCCCCGGGCAGCTGGCCGACCAACCGGCGTATCACGGCCATGCCGTCCGGACCTCCGTCAAGCGCGAGCTGGGGCTCGAAGTGGGCCGCGACGGGCAGTCGCGGCAGCTCAGCGGTGGGCACGTAGGGCAGGTTGGCGACGAGCAGGTCGGCCGGCTCGAGCCCCAGCGTCGGGTCGACAAGATCGACAGTCGCGAACTCGACCGAGTCGGCGACACCGTGGGCCACGGCGTTTTCGACGGCCAGGCGCAGCGCGTCGGCCGATACATCCGTCGCCCGGAAGCGCAGGTCCGACAGGTAACCTCGGCGGCGCGCCTCGACCGCCAGCGCGATGACGATGGCGCCACTGCCGGTTCCGACGTCCCATACCGTGAGCCGCCGCCCGTCACGCGGCCCGCTGGTCAGCGCGACGCTCAGCCGCGCCAAACCGATTTCGACGATCGTTTCCGTGTCCGGCCGCGGGATCAGTGCGCGGGTATCGACTCCGAGCGCCAGCCCATAGAACTCCTTCAATCCGCGGATATAGGCCACCGGCTCACCGCTGGCGCGGCGCTCGATCAGCGCGCCGACGCCGTCCCGCTGGCCCTCACTGACGAGCGCTTCGGGCTCCGCGAGCAGCGTCGACCGGTTGACGCCGAGCACATGGGCGAGCAACAGTTCGGCATCCAGCCGGGGACTGGAAGAGCCGCTGCGCTCCAGCGTGGCAGAAGCGTTGGCGAGGATCTCGCCAACGGTCGGGCCGCCCACCCCGCGCTCGGCCGCTGATGCCACGCCCCGGTCACCCGGTGCCGGCATGCCCCAGCCGCTCGGCCTGGTCTACGGCAATGAGCTCGTCGAGCAGGCGATCGAGTTCGCCGTCGAGCACGACCGGGAGATTGTGGACGTCCACGTTGATGCGGTGATCGGTCACGCGGTCCTGCGCGAAGTTGTAGGTCCTGATCTTTTCCGATCGCTCGCCAGAACCCACCATGCTGCGGCGCGCCTCTGCTTCTGCCTCGTGCGCCTTACGTTGCTCGAGCTCGAGCAGCCTGGCGCGCAGGACGGCCATCGCCTTGGCCTTGTTCTTGTGCTGGCTTTTCTCGTCCTGGATGGCCACCACCAAGCCGGTCGGCAGATGCGTGATGCGCACCGCCGAATTGGTCGTGTTGACGCTCTGGCCACCGGGACCCTGCGAACGATAGACGTCGATCTTGAGGTCCTTCTCGTCGATTTCGACCTCGACCTCGTCCGCCTCGGGCAGCACCGCGACGGTGGCGGTCGAGGTGTGGATGCGACCGCCCGACTCCGTCTCTGGGACACGCTGGACACGATGCACGCCACCCTCGTACTTCAGCCTGCTGTAGGCACCGCGCCCATGTACCCCGAAGATGACCTCGCGCAATCCGCCGATACCGGTCTCGTTGGCCGTCAGCAGTTCGGTCTGCCAGTGACGACGCTCGGCGTAGCGCCGATACATCCGGAACAGTTCGGCTGCGAAAAGAGCCGCCTCCTCGCCGCCCGTCCCGGCGCGGATCTCGATGATCACGTTCTTTTCGTCGTTGGGATCGCGCGGCAGCAGCAGCAGCCGCAACTCCCGCAGCAATCGCTCCTCGAGTTGCTCGCTCTCGGCGATCAACTCGGTCGCCATCTGGCGGACCTCGGGATCCGCATCGGCCTCACGCGAGCGGCGCGCACTGTCGCGCTCGCTGCGGACCTCTCGAAGTTGGCGGTAGTGGTCGACGATCGGTGCCAGGTGAGCGTGCTCCTGGCCCAGGCGACGCGACTCGTCGCGATCCGCAGCCACTTCGGGACGTGCCCACTCGGACTCGATGTCGCTCAGGCGCTGCTCGAGCGCTTCGAGTTGTCGCTCGAAATTGCCGCGGTCGAGACTCATCAGGCCAGTCGTTCGTGCGCCGGCTCGGCCTCCGCGGCTGCGCTTTCGCCGGCCGGCGCCACGGCTTCGGCGAGCGCCCGACGCGGCGGCGCGTAGCTACCTGCTGGTGCTGCTTCGCCATTCGCCGCGAGCGCTTCCTCCATCGCCACAATGGCGACCTCGATCATCGAATCATCCGGCTGGCGAGTGGTGATGGCCTGCAGCCAGATACCCGGCAGGAACAGCCAGCGAATCCAGCGCCGCTCGCGGTAGCGCGCGCCGATGCGCAACAACTCGTATGCCAGCGACGCAATGACGGGCACCAGCAGGATGCGGCCGACCACGGCCACGAGCAGGTCCTGGCCGGCCAGCAAACTGAACATCAGGATGCTCAGGATGATGAAGATGACCAGGAACTCCGTGCCGCAGCGCTGGTGAGCGGTCGGATAGCGGCGCACGTGCTCGACGTCGAGCGGATCCTCGTGCTCCAGCGCATGGATGGTCATGTGCTCTGCACCGTGATACTGGAAGACGCGCTTGATCTCCGCCGATCGACTGACGATCAGCAGGTAGCCGACGAACACCACGACGCGGATGAGGCCCTCCAGCAGGTGCTGGACCAGCGCCTGCGTGTTGCCCAGGGCGGTGGTCGTCGCGCCGGCCAGAAAGAGCGGCAGCAAGACGAACAGGCCGACGGCCAGCGCAAGCGTCACCAGCAAGGTGGCGGCCATCGCGCCGCGACCCAACTCGACGCCTTCGCCCTCGGCCTGGACCGAACCCGAACGCATCAGCCAGCGCGTGCCGACCACCAGCGTCTCGTACAGCACGACGAGGCCACGAAAGAACGGCGCCCTCGCGAAGCGGCTGCGATGCAGGATCGAGTTGAGCTGTTCGTGAGTCGCGACGATCGATCCATCCGGGTGGCGGAAAGCAACGCCAAGCGCGGCGCGGCCGCGCATCAACACGCCCTCGAGCAGCGCCTGACCGCCGTAATCGGTTCGTGCCATCAGCCGAGTCTAGATACCGCCGACCAGCGCCGCGCGGCCGCGAGCCGTACGGACAGGAGCGGGGCGCGGAGACCCGGCTACAGGCGCGCGGAGCGCTCGAGCCGCTTCTGGAAGCGCTCGACCTGGCCCGCAGTGTCGACGATGGTCTGCTTACCGGTGAAGAACGGGTGGCAGTTTGAGCAGATATCGACGTGCAGGCTGGGCTGTGTCGACCCCACTTCGAACGTGGTGTGGCAGGAGCCACAAACGACCGTCGCGCGCTGGTAGCGCGGATGAATGCCTGACTTCATGTTGCGTCTCCTGCGCTGGCTGCGCGGGCCGCTTCGGTCACCACGCGCACGCGCTTCTTGTCACGCCGCTCGTGCTCGAACTTCACCCGGCCGTCAACGGTCGCAAAGACCGTGTAGTCGTGGCCCAGGCCGGTGCCCGGGCCGGCCAGGAAGGTCATGCCGCGCTGACGAACGATGATCGAGCCGGACGACACAAGCTCACCGTCGCCAGCCTTGACGCCGAGGCGTTGGCCGACGCTGTCGCGTCCGTTCTTCGAACTGGAACCTGCCTTCTTGTGTGCCATCAGGAGTCCTTCTTGGTGTTCTTGACAGACCGACTGCGCCGAGTGGCCTTGGCCGGCGGCTCGGCCTTCTCGCTCTTGCTGGCCGACTGGTCCTTGCTGGTCTGGCCTGGCGTCGCGGAAAGGTCCGCCGCCTTCGCGCGCGACTTCGCGGCGGGCGCAGCGCTGCCGTTGGCAGTTGCGGCGGCCTTCTTCGCCTTGGTGGCAGTGGCGCCCGTGACCGTCTCGTCCTGCGTCGCCGGCGCCTTCTTCGCCCTGGCGGTGGGCTTGGCACTGGCTGACTTGGCGGTCGCCGCCTTGGCCTCACGCTCGGCAGCTTCCTTCGCCAGCCTGTCCGCCAATGTCTGGTCAGCCGCAGCCTTGCGCCGTGCCTCGGCCGCCGCCGCCTTACGCGTGGATGCGTCTTCCTTGGCCTGCACACCGGCTTCCTCAGCCGCGCTCCGCCCGTTCAGCCTTATGTCGGCGATGCGCAGCACGGTGAGCTCCTGGCGGTGACCCTTCTTGGCGCGGTGGCGAGCCTTTGGCCGGTACTTGAACACGATCACCTTGTCGCCGCGATCCTGGCGCAGGATGTCGGCGCTGACGACCGCCTGAGCGACCGTCGGCGTGCCCACCTGCGCGTTCGCGCCATCGGCCACCAGCAGAACACGATCGAACTCGATCGTATCGCCAGGATTCGCGGCCAAGCGCTCCACGGCAAGCTCGGTCCCGAGCTCCACCCGATACTGCTTGCCACCCGTCTCGATTACTGCGTACATGGGTTCTCCAGGAGGCGCACCCTGACGCCCATTCTTGTTGATGATGCTGCGCCCGGCGCGGGGGTCGCCGCTGCACTCGGCGCGACGGCGAAGCATACCACGGATGACCTGATCGGCCGCATATCGAACGCATGTTCCATCTTCGGTACACGGGACGGCGCCCTACCAGAGACTGCGCGACTCGTGAATGTGGATGCTCTGCAGGATGCCGAGCGCGATCGCCATGCTGGTCAACGACGCGCCGCCGTGCGTGATAAACGGCAGCGGAATTCCGGTGACCGGCATCATGCCGGAAACCATTCCGGCATTGACCAGCAGCTGGAACACGATCATCGCGGTCACGCCGCCGGCAAAGGCGACTCCAAAGACGGTTCCAGAGCGCCACCCGACGACAAGTACGCGCCAGATCAACCCGATGAACAGCAGGAAGACGACCATCCCGCCCACGAAACCGAGCTGCTCGAGCAGGCCGGCGAACGCGAAGTCGGTCGACTGCACCGGGAGTAGGTCGGCGGCGGATTGGGTGCCGTTGGTCAGACCTTTTCCGAAGATTCCCCCTGAGCCGACCGCGATCTGCGACTGCAGCACCTGATAGCCGGCGCCCTGGGGATCGGATGTTGGATCGAAGAAGGACAGCAGGCGCTGACGCTGGTAGTCCTGTAGCACCGACCACGCGACAGGCAGTGCCGCGAGGGCACCTCCGGCGGCCAAGATGAGCCAGCGCATGCTCGCACCGCTCAGGAAGAGCGCGCCGATCAGGATTGCCCCAAAGACGAGCGACGTGCCCAGATCGGGCTCGACCATCACGAGCACGAACGGCGGCGCGATGAGCAGGCCGGCCCCGACCAGCGTCGAGAGCTTGCCCAGATCGTTCTGGCGCCCCGCCAGGAAGGCCGCCAGCACGGCGATCATGAGCACCTTGGAGATCTCGGAAAACTGGAGTTGCAGGCCGAATACCGTCACCCAGCGCTGCACGCCGCCGATGCCGGTGCCGATGGCCAACGTCAGCGCCAGCAGGCCGATGTTGACCAGGTACAGCAGCCACGAGAACGTGCGCAGCCAGCGGTAGTCGAAGGCTGCGGCAAGGCTGAACGCCACGATCGCGACGGCGAACCAGATCAATCCGCGAGTGAAGGTCGAGCCCGGCGCAAGGGCATCCGTCGGACTATTCGTCCACGCCATGACCAGGCCGATCACGGCCAGCGCCAGGGCATAGAACGCAAGCTGAACGTCGAATTGCTGCCAGGAGCCGGACTGTGGCTTGGTCACCAGTGCGGTCGACTGCGACCGCTCGACGCGCATCAGCGTCATCGATCAATGCCCCGCGTACTCGAAGCCGGCCTGCAACAGGCCGGGCCGCGTCAGGTCGACGCCCAAGTTGTAGTGCTCTTGCAGGAAGTACTTGACCATCTCGACCGCCGCGTTACCCCTGCTGTTGGACGCGTATGCAAGCGCCACGATCGCCAGCTGCGAATCGGTCTTTGTCGGGTCGAACGGAGCATCAGGCGGATTCGGAACGTAGCCGACGAACCAGGTGTGGTACGGAAGATGGCCGTTGGCGTCGCGCGTACCGAACTCGGCGGTGCCGGTCTTGCCGGCGATGGCGATCGGCTCGTCGACCAAGTTCAGCGTGGTCGTCCTGCTGGTGACAACCTCCCGCGAGGCCTGGCGCATGATCTCGAGCACGTCGGGCGAGACGTTGAGCTGGCGCAGCGCCTCCGGCTGGTAGTCCTGGATCACCGACCCGTCGGCCGCCAGGATGCGGTGAACGACCTGCGGTTGGTACAGCGTGCCACCGTTGGCGAGCGCCGCATAGGCGTTCAATAGTTGAAGGGGGGTAGACGCATCGTATCCCTGACCGATGCCGGCTTGGTACACCTCACCGGGATAGATCGGCTGGTCAAAAACGTTCTCTTTCCATGCATTGGTCGGCACGATGCCGGGAACCTCGCCTGGCAGATCGATGCCGGTCCGCTGGCCGAAGCCCCATTCGTTCGCCCACTGGCCCAGCCGATCGATGCCCAGGTCGCCAGCCAACTGATAGAAGAATGTGTCGCTCGAGTGTGCGAACGCCTGGTAGATGTCCTGCGGACCGAACCCCTTGCGGTTCCAGTCGTAGTACTTGTAATCGCCTATCGACAGGTAGCCAGCCGTTTCAAGCTGAGTGGTGTCGGTGATGAACCCGTCCATCAGCGCTCCCGATCCGGTTACCAGCTTGTACGTCGATCCTGGCGGAAACTGATCGCCGATCGCGTAATTGATGAGTGGATGGTTGGGATCGTCCAATAGCGCCTGGTAGTCGGCCGACGAGATACCCAGCGCGAAAGCGTTGTCGTCGTAGGTCGGCAGGGACACCATCGCCAGGATCTCGCCGTCCTGCGGGTTCATGACGATGATTACGCCACGCTGCAGGTGGGCAATGTTGGTTGCCCATTGAAGCGCCTGCAGTGCCTCCGTCTGGGTCTGGACATCGATCGTCAGCTCAAGCGAATCGCCGGGTTGCGGCTGCTGGGTGACGGCCACCGTGCGAACAATTCGACCCGATGCGTCGCGCTCGACCTGCTGCTCGCCGTACGCGCCGCGCAGATCGGTCTCGTAGCTCTGCTCGACGCCGGCGCGGCCGATCTGATCGCCACCCAGGTAGCCCAGGCCGCTCAGGTCGGCCAGGTCGGATGCCGAGACCTGGCCGGTGTAGCCCAGGACATCGGACACCAGCGAGCCGTACTCGTATTCGCGCCGCTCATCAACCGTCACCTCAACTCCGGGTAGATTGCGGCTGTCCTCGATCAGGATGCGAGCGACGTCACTCGGCACGTCCGCGGCTATCTGGACTTCCTCGAATTGCTGGCTGGCGTAGCTGTCGAGAGCCTGGATGATCTGCGGCGCGGAGATGCCCAGCAGCGTCGACAGCTCCCCGACGACGGCATCACGATCAGGAAACGGCAGGTCGGCCGGGCGGATGCGCACGACGTACGAAGGCACGTTGATCGCCAGTGGTCGACCCTCGCGGTCGTAGATAAGACCGCGCGCCGACGGCAGCGGCACGGTCGTGCTCTGGCTGTTGTCGACCAGCGCGGCGTAGTAACCGCCCTGCAACACCTGCAGGTAGAACAGCCGCGTGGTCAACAGGCCGACGACGAGTACTACAACGAGGCCGACCACCGCGAAGCGAACGCCAAGGCGCGAGCGTGGTGGCTCTGGCTGGCCCAGGATCAGGTCGGTCACGCGGGTTCCCTCACGAAAGTGCCGTCAAGCGTGCTGCTACCACGGTGTTCGCTCGACCGGGCCAAAACGTCGGTCGAGCACAGTGAACATGGCAACAACGGGAATGATCAGCACGGCGCTCATCACGGAAGCAACGAGCACGGTCGAGGGCGAAACGGCGAGCGGCGCGTTTTCGGTTAGCACCAGCACCAGTGTCAGGGCGACCTCGTACACGATCGTGGCCGCGAACGCCAGGCCCACCGCGGCCAGCCGCCGGTTACTGCCGAGCAGCGATGTGGCCGCGGCCGCTAGGCCGGTTGCCAGAAGCAGTGCCAATGTGGCGGCGCCGAGCGGGCGGTCAGGCACGAGCAGGTCGACCAGCAGGCCGCCCAGAAAGGCCGCGACGAGACCGTCGGTCACGCCGAAGGCCAATGCAGCCGCAATTGCGCAAATGAGGACGAGGTCGACTGTGGCCCCCGCGATCTGGATCTCAGGCAGCACAGACGTCTCGAGGAGGGCCGCCAGCAGCGCCACGAGCGCCGCGAATGGGATGGTCAAGATGGATACCCCGGTCGAGATTTGTGCGGCGTACCAAGTGCGCGCCTGCCGCCGGCCGAGTATAGGTCGGGCCGCTGGGACGGCCCGTTTCTGACGAGGTCGACTTTTGGTGCGGATTGGCCGTGCCTGTTCGACGGCTATGCCGGCGCCTCTGTTTCGCTCGTACGTGTGGCTCAGCGTCGCATCGACGGTCGACTGGGACGAGGCCGCCGCGCCGTTGCACGTGAAACGCCGTTGCACGTGAAACAGTGGACGGCCGCGAGTAATGTCCAGGCGTGGCCCGGCAACTCGCCGGTAAGCCCGCGCTAAGTGCAGGCAGACAGAATGAAGCCTGCCGAAGTGGTCGGCGCGGCCACGCTGGGAGGGTGTTTCAGATAGAATCCATGGACGTGGATGCGAACCGCCTCGGCTGCTGAGTGGGCGTAGTCATCGCCTGCGCGAACCAGAAGGGCGGCGTCGGCAAGACCACGACGGTCATCAACCTCTCGACGTACCTGGCACTCGCCGAGCGCCGAGTGCTGCTGATCGATCTGGATCCCCAGGGGAACGCGACGAGCGGGTTGGGAGTGGCTAAATCAGGCGCCGGATCCATCTATCCCGCGTTGCTGGAACGCCTCGCCGCCCCTGAACTAGTGCAGCCAACCCAGGTCACGGGTCTGTGGATCATCCCATCGGGTCAGGACCTTGCCGGTGCTGAAGTCGAGCTGGTCGGCGTGACCCAGCGCGAGCGGCGTCTCGATCAGGCCCTGTCAAGCATCCGCGCGGACTTTGACTTCGTGCTGCTCGACTGCCCACCGGCAGTTGGTCTGATCACGATAAACGCGCTCACCGCTGCCGACAGCGTGCTGGTGCCCATCCAGTGCGAGTACTACGCCTTGGAGGGCCTCAGTCAACTGCTTGCGACCATCGACCTCGTGCGCGACAACCTCAATCCAAAGCTCCGGCTTGCCGGTGTGCTGCTGACCATGTACGACGGCCGTACGACGCTGTCGGCAGACGTCGCACGTGAAGTGCGCAAGCACCTCGGGCCGAACGTTTACGAAACCATCATCCCGCGCAGTGTCCGTCTCGCAGAGGCACCCAGTTACGGCCGCCCGATCGCCCGTTACAGCCCGGAATCGCGCGGGGCAAACGCCTACCGGGAGCTCGCGACCGAGGTTCTGGCCCGCGCCGTCGACACTCGCGGTGGGGTGAACCAAACACTCGCGGCCAGCGCATGACGACCGAGGCCAAGCGCAATCAGGGTGGTCTTGGCCGCGGCCTCGCGGCCCTCATCCCGCAACGCGACGACACGCCACAGAGCGTGGAATTGCCACTCGCGGCGATCGAGCGCAATCCATACCAGCCGCGCCAGACGGTGGAGCAGGCACAACTCCAGCAGCTTGCAGCAAGCATTGCCGAGCACGGCGTTCTGCAACCGATCCTCGTCACGCAGGTGACCGGTGGCTACCGACTCATCGCCGGCGAGCGCCGCGTGCGCGCGGCCGAGATGGCCGGCCTCGACCATATCCCGGCCATCGTGCGCAGCGCCGACGATATGTCGCAGCTCGCATGGGCGCTCATCGAGAACCTCCAACGCGCGGATCTGAATGCGCTCGAGGAAGCGCAGGCATTCCGTCAGCTGATCTCCGAATTCGGGCTCACGCACGAAGAAGTGGGGTCCCGCGTCGGCCGCGCCCGCTCAACTATCGCCAACAGCCTGCGATTGCTCGAGTTGGCGCCCGCGATCCAGCAGGCCGTACACGACGGCCGGCTGTCCGAAGGCCACGCGCGGGCAATCGGTGGACTCGAGGGGGAGCAGGCGCAGACCGAGGCGCTCGACGCCGTTGTCGGGCGAGGGCTGTCGGTGCGCCAGACCGAGGAACTCGTGCGCAGGACGCGCGTTCGGCCGGCACCACGGAAGAGCCAGCAGGTACCCGCAGACATCGAGCGAGTAGAACACGGTCTGCGCGATGCGCTGGGAACGAAGGTGTCGGTCAGCAGCGGACGCCGCGGCGGCCGAATCACGATCAGCTACTACGACAACGATGACCTTGCCCGACTCTATGACCGCCTGACGGGAGGACCCGCGTGACCGACTCGATCACCAGCCGCCCGAAGCCGGCGGCGACCGGCGCGGGGAGCCGCGCCAGGGCGGGGCGCGCAAACGCGTCGGCGGGGGCGGCCGCGTATACGGCCGAGAGCATCCAGGTGCTCGAAGGTCTGGAGGCCGTTCGCCGGCGACCAGGCATGTACATCGGCTCGACCGACGGCCGTGGGCTGCACCACCTCATCTGGGAGGTCGTCGACAACTCGATCGACGAGGCGATGGCGGGAGTCGCCACGCACATCGAACTGACGATCAAGGCGGACGGCAGCGTCGTCAACCAGGACAACGGCCGCGGCATCCCCGTTGGCCGCCAGAAGCAGACCGGCCGTGATGCCCTCGAGGTCGTACACACCGTGCTGCACGCCGGCGGCAAGTTCGGAGGCGGCGGCTACAAGGTCTCCGGTGGCCTGCACGGCGTGGGCGTCAGTGTTGTCAATGCCCTCGCCGAATGGTTGTACGTCGAGACGGCCCGCGACGGGAAGATCTGGCGCCAGGATTACGAGCGCGGCAAGCCGACGTCGGCGGTTCGCGCGGTGGGCTCCGCAGATGGCCGGGTGGGCACGCTGACGGCGTTCAAGCCGGATGCCCTGGTTTTCGAAACTGTGGACTGGAGCTTCGAGACCATTGCCCAGCGCCTGCGCGAGTCGGCCTATCTGAACAAGGGCGTTTGGATCAAGTTGCTCGACGAGCGCGTGACACCCAAGCACGAGAAATCGTTCTACTTCGAGGGCGGGCTCGTCTCGTTCGTGCGCCATCTGAACAAGGGCCGCGAGGTGCTGCACCCTCGCCCGATGTATGTCGAGCGACGTGACGGGGCCACCCAGATTGAGGTCGCCCTCCAATACAACGACGGGTTCAGCGAGAACGTCTTTGCCTTCGCGAACAACATCAACACTGTCGACGGTGGCACTCACGTCACCGGGTTCCGCGCGGCCCTGACTACCTCGCTCAACGACTACGCGCGGCGACAGGGCATCCTGAAGGAGTCGGATGCCAATCTCTCCGGCGACGACGTGCGCGAGGGGTTGACGGCGGTCATCTCGGTCAAGTTGACGGACCCACAGTTTGAGGGCCAAACCAAGGCGAAGCTGGGCAATGCCGACGTGAAGGGCCAGGTACAGGCGGCGGTAGGCGAAGGCATCGCGCAGTATCTCGACGAGAACCCAGCGGATGGTCGGCGCATCATCGAGAAGTCCCTTACCGCGGCGCGAGCGCGAGAGGCGGCGCGCAAAGCGCGCGACCTGGTGATCCGCAAGAGCGCGCTCGAAGGCTCCGCCCTGCCCGGCAAGCTCGCCGACTGTCAGGAACGCGATCCGGCGCGCAGCGAGCTGTTCATCGTCGAGGGCGACTCCGCCGGCGGCTCGGCCAAGCAGGGCCGCGACCGCCACTTCCAGGCAGTACTCCCCATGTTTGGCAAGATGCTCAACGTCGAGAAAGCGCGCATCGATCGGGTGCTGTCGAGCGAGAAGATCCGCCCGCTGATCATCGCCCTGGGGGCAGGCATCGGAGAGACATTCGATATCTCCAAGCTGCGCTACCACAAGATCATCCTGCTGGCCGACGCGGACGTGGATGGCGCCCACATCCGTACTCTGCTGATGACCTTCTTCTACCGGCACATGGCCGAAGTGATCGAAAACGGCTATCTATTCATCGCGCAACCGCCGCTGTACCGCATAAGCACGGGCAAGGTGACGCGCTACGCACAGGATGACGCCGAGCGGGAGCTGGTGGTCAAGGAGATGCGGTCGCGCAATCTCAGCATCCAGCGCTTCAAAGGCCTCGGTGAGATGAACGCCGGGCAGCTTTGGGAGACCACGATGAGCCCGGCCACGCGCACGCTGCTGCGCGCCGACATCGAGGATGCCTCCGAGGCCGACCGGATGTTCAGCACGCTGATGGGCGAGCGCGTCGAACCGCGCCGCGACTTCATCAAGGCGCGCGCCCGGCAGGTGCAGAACCTTGACGTCTGAAACGACGCACCGCGCGCGACAACTGGTCAGGGAGCGGCTGCAGCGCGCCCGCGGCCTGGGCCAGGCGCTCACTGGTCTGACCGACGACCCCGAACGGTTCGTGGCAGTGGCACGCGACGGATTGCGCGACCTGGCCGACGACGCTTACCGTTCCGAGCTGGAACGTATGGCGCCGCACTCCGGAGCCTCGTTCGGCGTTCGCGGCCCGTTGCTCGCGGCCGTTCAGCGTCCGTTGCGCGCGCCGCTTGCCGAGTCGTCGCCGGCCAGTGCGTTGTGGCTTGCCGAGCGGCTGGCGGCCGAAGATGAACGTGAACTGGCGCAGCTCGCCGAGCAGGCAATGCGCCGCTCGCTCGATGGCGATCCCGAACGAACGTGGCAACTGATCCGCCGGCTCGCCCGTCAGGCCCGGGACTGGATTGCCGTCGACACGCTGGCTGGCCTTGTCGCCCACGGCATCCTGAACGAGCCGTTCCGCTGGGCCGAGATCGAACAGTTGGTCTATTCAGCCGATCGGTGGGAGCGTCGACTGGTCGCGTCGACGATCGCGTCGATGCCTTTCCAGCTGCCACGTCAAGACCGATCGCGAGCGCTCTCCGGTACGCCGGCTTTGATGATCATCGAATCGCTGCTCGGCGATGAGGCTGCCGACGTGCAGAAGGCACTCGCTTGGGCCCTCCGATCGTGGCACGGAGTTGATCCCGATGGAGTCGAGCGTGTGTTGCGACAACAGGCCGAGCTTGCTGGCCGACGCAAGGACGGCAACCGTGCCCGCGTCCTGCGGGACACGCTGACCAGTCCACGCCTCGATCGAACGGTGGCGCGCGACGTTCGGCAGCGTCTTGACGGGATCCGTCGCCGACCGGGGCAGCCATCCACGAGCCTGGCCCACGCAATCGCGCGCGAGTTCACGAACATCGATCGATTGGCCGAAAGGGCAGTTGGCCAGCAGGGTGATCGTCAGCGCTTGGCAGGAGTGACCAGATGACCGACCCGGCCGGACGGATCGTGCCCATCCGCATCGAGGACGAGCTGCGCGTCAGCTACCTCGACTACGCCATGAGCGTGATCGTGAGCCGCGCGCTGCCCGATGTGCGCGATGGCCTCAAGCCGGTCCATCGACGGATCCTCTACACGATGCACGAGATGGGGCTGACTTCGGCGGCCAGTTACCGGAAGTGCGCCGCGATCGTCGGCGAGGTGATGGGCAAGTACCACCCGCACGGCGATGTCGCGCTGTATGACGCCCTCGTGCGCCTGGCGCAGACGTTCTCGCTGCGCTACCCGCTGATCGATGGCCAGGGCAACTTCGGCTCCGTCGACGGCGATCCGCCGGCCGCGATGCGCTACACGGAAGCACGCATGACCGCGATCGCCAGCGAGGTGCTCGCCGACATCGACAAGCAGACGGTCGACTTCGTCGAGAACTACGACGGAACGCGCATGCAGCCCTCGGTCCTGCCGGCCAAGCTGCCCAACCTGCTCGTCAATGGATCGGCTGGCATCGCCGTGGGTATGGCGACCAACATTCCGCCACACCACCTGGGCGAGATCGCTGACGCGACCATCGCGCTGATCGACAACCCGCAGCTGACCAACGACGAGTTGTGCGGCTTCGTCAACGGCCCCGATTTCCCGACCGGCGCGACCATCTTCCGCTTCGACCGCCGACGCAACAGCGTCACCGGCCAATGGGAGCAGGTCGACGCGATCCGCGACATGTACGCCCACGGTCGCGGACGAATCATCATGCAGGCCGCCGTTGCCTTCGAGGAGACACGCAGCCAGCGCACGGCGATCGTGGTCACCGAGCTGCCCTTCCAGGTGAACAAGGCGAGCCTCGCCGAAAAGATCGCCGACCTGGTCCAGCAGAAGAAGGTCGATGGCATCGCCGACATCCGCGACGAATCCGACCGCGACGGCATGCGTCTCGTGATCGAGTGCAAGCGCGACGCGGCGCCACGCAAGGTGCTCAACAACCTGTTCAAGCACACGGCGCTGAAGCTTGCCTTCAACATGAACATGCTGGCGCTGGTCGACGGCCAGCCGCAGACGCTCCCGCTCAAGCAGGTTCTGCAGCACCACGTCGACTGGCGGCGCGAGGTCGTCCGCCGGCGGACGGAGTTCGACCTGGGCAAGGCGCGCGATCGGGCGCACATCCTCGAAGGGCTCAAGGTTGCGCTCGACAACCTCGACGCGGTGATCAAGACCATCCGCGAGTCGGCCGACGTGGAGACTGCGCGCGCCAACCTGATAAGCCGCTTCGACCTGAGTGAGATCCAGGCCAACGCCATCCTTGAGATGCAGCTGCGCCGGCTGGCCGCGCTCGAACGCAAGAAGATCGAGGATGAGTACCTCGCCACGATCAAGCTCATCGCCGAGCTCGAGGACATCCTGGGCAATCCGGCGCGCATCCTGGCAATCATCAAGGACGAGCTGCGCGAGCTGGCCGACAAGTACGCCGGCAAACGGCTCACCAGGGTCCAGGAAGACGCCGATCGCGAGCTCACCGACGAAGACCTGATCGCCGACGAGGACGTGGTCATCACCGTGTCTGCGCGCGGCTACATCAAGCGGCAGCCGCTGGCCAACTACCGCCGTCAGATTCGCGGCGGCAAGGGGATCATCGGCGCGCGAACGGTCGAGGAAGACGCCGTCAAACACCTGCTCGTGGCGGGCACACACGACTGGGCGCTGTTCTTCACCAATCGCGGGCGCGTCTTCAGCTCCAAGGTGCACGCCATCCCGGCACCCTCGGAGAGGACTGCCAAGGGCATGCCGGTCATCAACCTCGAGGGCGTCCAGCTCGATCCGGGCGAACTCGTGCTGGCGATCATCACCACGCCCAACTTCGAGCGCGGCCACAACATGGTCATGGCCACCCGGCACGGCGTCATCAAGAAGACACCGATCGAGCAATTCGAGCGCGTTCGTTCGACCGGCATCCGCGCCATCACCGTGGCCAACGATGACGAGCTGGCGTGGGTCGGAGTATCGGCCGGCCGCGACGACATCGTGCTGGCGACATCGCAGGGCAGGATTGCGCGGTTCGGCGAACGCGAGGTTCGCCCGATGGGCCGCGACGCGGCCGGCGTGATCGGCATTCGGCTGGCACGCGAGGGCGACCAGGTCGTGGGCATGGGCGTGGTAAAGCCGGGCAACGACATATTGGTCCTGACCGAGACCGGCTACGGCAAGCGCGTGGCGCTCTCCGAATTCCGCAGCATGCACCGCGGCAGCCAAGGTGTACGCCTCATCTCGCTGGAGGGCTCGAAGACGGGCCGCGTGGCAGCCGTCGAGCTGGTCGACGAGCAGGACGAGGAGCTACTGCTCATCAGTCGCGGCGGACAGGTCGTGCGCACCGACGTCAAGAGCGTGAACCGCTATGGCTCACAAGCACGCGGGGTGATCGTGATGCGCCTGAACGAGGGTGATGACGTTGCCGGCATTGCGGTATTCCGCGCCGACGAGCGTGATTCGTCACCGCCGGGCGACGGCGAGGGACTGGCGGAGCCGTCCTAGATGGCGGACAATGGCAGCCCCGCTCGGAGGGTGCCCGTGACCGCCTTCGGCAGCCGTGCCGGAAACGCGTACAGCGATCAGTTCGACCTATACGCCGGTAACTCCAACCCGGAGTTGGCGCGCAAGATAGCGCGCTACCTGGGCCAGGAGCTGGGTAATGCAGAGGTGTTCGAGTTCGCCAACGAGAACATCTTCGTGCGTATCGAGGACAACGCGCGCGATCGCGACGTCTTCCTGATCCAGCCGACCTCGCGCCCCGTCCAGAAGTCGATCATGGAGCTGTTGATCATGATCGACGCCTTCAAGCGCGCCAGCGCTGGCCGGATCACGGCCGTTATTCCGTACTACGCATACGGTCGGTCGGACAAGAAGGACCAGCCGCGCGTGCCGATCACCGCCCGCCTGATCGCAGACATGATCAGCGTTGCCGGCGCGGATCGATTGCTGACCATGGACCTCCACCAGGGCCAGATCCAGGGCTTCTTCTCGATCCCGGTCGACGAGTTGACCGCCGTGCACATGCTGTCGAACTACTTCAAACGCCTCGACCTGCGCGACCTGGTGGTGGTCACCGACCTTGGCTTTGCCAAGCGCGCACGCACCTTCGCCGAGATTCTCGAGGCGCCCCTGGCCGTCATAGAGAAGCGCCGGCCGGGCAACCTGGGCACGGCTGAATTGCTCAACGTCATCGGCGAGGTCAAAGGCAAGCGGGCGATCATCGTGGACGACGAGATCGACACGGCCAGCACCTTGATGGAGATCGAACGCGCCCTGATCCGCGAAGGTGTCACGGAGATCTACGCTTGCGCCACGCACGGCATCCTGTCCGATCCCGCCACGGATCGCCTGCGCGCGTCGGAGATAACCGAGGTCGTCATCACCGATACCGTGCCGCTCACGCTGACGCGCCGGCTCCCGCAGATCAAGGTCCTGTCGGTGGCCCCGCTGATCGGCGAGGCAATCCGGCGCATCCACCGTGGCGAGTCGGTCGGCGCCCTCTTCTCGAGTGACCTGCAACTCGTTCAGGAGATGCTCTTGTGGGACGAGGAAGACTCGGCGGGCGACGGCCTTTTTACCAACGACCCGGCGATTGGCACGACCGTGCCGGCCGAGATACGCTCGGCGGGCTGAAGGCATGTCACTGAAGCTCTATCGACCCACACCCAACGGCCTCGAACCGGCGCCGGTCGAGCAGCGCACCTGGCGCAGCCGGTTGCGCTCTCGGCGCTGGAAACCAGCACCGCTGGCCAATCCAGAGCTGCAGCCAACCAGTGCGCGGCTGGCTGTCGCCTTCTGGCTAACGCTGGCCGTACTCACCTTCGCCATCGTGTTCGTGGGCTACGGCGTCGGATTCTGGCACCTGGCGGGCTGACCGGATCGGCCAGAGTGCCGTCCTATACTTGACGTTCCCATGCTGAACCTCCTTTCCCGCCTCGTCGACTCGAACGACCGCGTCGTCAAACGGCTGCAACCGACGGTCGACGAGGTCAATGCCCTCGAATCCGAGTTCGAGGCGATGTCTGACGAAGAGATCCGCGCCCGGATGCTCGAGTTGCGCTCTGAGATCCAACAGGACGCCGCGCCGTCGGAGCCAAGCGAGGAGGAGATCGAGCACGAGAGCTCGGAGCGGCGCCGCGAGCTGCGCCGCGCGCGCGAAAAGGACGACCTGAAACATCTCCAGACGGTGCTGGACGACGCGCTACCCGAGGTTTTCGCAGCCGCGCGGGAGGTCAGCCGGCGCAAGCTGTCCATGCGCCATTTCGACGTGCAGTTGATGGGCGGCATCGTTCTGCACCAGGGCAAGATCGCCGAGATGAAGACGGGCGAAGGCAAGACGCTCGTCGCACCGCTCGCCGCCGCCCTCAACGCGATGTCCGGTCGTGGCGTGCACATCGTCACGGTGAACGACTACCTGGCCAAGCGCGACCCGCAATGGATGGGCCCGATCTACCACGGACTCGGGCTGTCGGTCGGCATCATCCAGCACGACACCGCCTTCGTGTACGACCCCGAGCATCGCGGCACGGACGAGCATCTGCTCAACCTCCGGCCGGTCGACCGCCGCGAGGCGTACGCGGCCGACATCACGTACGGCACCAACAACGAGTTCGGCTTCGACTATCTGCGCGACAACATGGTCAACGACCTGGCGCAGCGGGTGCAGGGCGAACGATATTTCGGCATCGTCGATGAAGTCGACAACATCCTCATCGACGAGGCGCGCACGCCGTTGATCATCAGCGGCCAGGCCGCGGAGTCGGAGGACCTGTACTACCAGTTCGCGCGCCTCGTGCCGCGGCTGCAGGAGCGGCCCGATGGCGCGGAGGAGGGCGGCGACTACTTCATCGATCTCAAGGAGCATGCCGTTTCGCCCACCGAGGAAGGCATCACCAAGATCGAGCGGCTGCTCAAGGTCGAGAACCTGTTCGACACCGATCCGCGGCTGGCGCGTCACTTCGAGCAGGCGCTGCGCGCTCATGCGCTCTACAAGCGCGACCGGGACTACATCGTCAAGGACGGCGAGATCGTCATCGTCGACGAGTTCACCGGCCGCCAGATGCCCGGCCGGCGTTGGTCTGAAGGCCTGCACCAGGCCATCGAAGCCAAGGAGGGACTGCGCGTCCAGCGTGAGTCGGTGACCCTCGCCACGATCACTTTCCAGAACTACTTCCGGCTGTACGAGAAGCTGTCGGGCATGACCGGCACGGCGGTGACCGAGCAGGAGGAGTTCTACAAGATCTACGGCCTCGACGTAGTCGCCATTCCGACCCACCGGCCGATGGTCCGCGACGACGAGGCCGACCTGGTTTTCCGCACCGAGACGGACAAGTTCAACGCGCTCATCGACGATATCGTCGAGATGACGGCCGCGGGCCGGCCGGTGCTCGTCGGCACTACGAGCGTCGAGAAGAGCGAGGTCCTCGCGGACATGCTCAACCGGCGCGGCATCAAGCACGAAGTGCTGAATGCCAAGTTCCACGAGAAGGAAGCGCCGATCGTTGCGCAGGCCGGGCGCAGTGGCGCGGTCACCATCGCCACCAACATGGCCGGCCGTGGCACCGACATCCTGCTCGGTGGCAATCCCGCCGGCCTCACCTCGACCGAGCTGCACCGGCGCGGTATCAACCCGGCTGACGCGCCCGAAGGGGTGTATGAGGCCGCGCTCGAGAAAGCGAAGGCGGACACCGCCGCGGACCACGAGCGGGTCGTGGGCGCCGGCGGCCTGCACATCATCGGCACCGAGCGCCACGACGCGCGCCGGATCGACAACCAGCTGCGCGGGCGCGCCGGCCGCCAGGGTGACCCGGGTTCATCGCGCTTCTATCTGTCGCTCGAAGACACGCTGATGAAGCGTTTCGCGTCCGATCGGGTCGCGGGACTGATGGAGCGGATGGGCCTCGAGGGGGAGGTGGCGCTCGAGTCACGCCTCGTGTCCAAGACGATCGAGAGCGCCCAGACGCGGGTCGAGGGCTACAACTTCGACATCCGCAAGCGCGTTGTCGAATACGACGACGTCATCAACAAGCAACGCGAGACGATCTACGCCGAACGTGACAAGGTCCTGCGCAACGAAGACCTGACCGACACCGTGCGCTCGTTCGTCGACGCCGAGATCGAGACGGTCGTCAACGAGCATCTGGCTGGCGAAGTCACCGCCGATTGGGATTACGACGCACTCTCGCGGGCAATGACCCAACTCGGGATCGAGGCCGCCGACGCAAGCGGCGACGCATTGGCCGAGATCGGCACTCGGGAAGAAGTGCTCGACCATCTGCGCGCGGTGGTCGACGAGGCCCTTGAAGAGCGCGAGCAGCGCCACGGACCCGACGTGTGGGCGCAGATCGAGCGGCTGATCCTGCTGCGTAGCATCGATACGCTGTGGGTCGACCATCTGACCGAGCTCGACGACATGCGGCGCGGCATCGGCCTGCGCGGCTACGCCGGCATCGATCCGCTCAACGAGTTCAAGCGCGAGGCGTTCCAGCTGTACGAGGAACTGCGCGGCTTCATCAGCCGACAGGTCGCATCGACCATCTTCCGCGTCCAGGTGGAGCAGGTTCCGGCGCAGCAACCGGCCGAAACAGGGACCGCCCCGGTCGATGCGACGGTGACCAGCGGCGACGGCACCTCGAGCAGCAACGGCAACGGACGCCAAGCGACGCCGCCGGCCCAGCCGGTGGCCGTGCCACCGGCCCTCGCCGCCATGGCCCGCCGCGGAATCCAGTACCAGCACGGAGAGGTGAACGCGCTCGGGACGGATGGCGGAACCAAGGCGCCAGCCACCAACAACGGCCCAAAACTAGGTCGCAACGATCCGTGCTGGTGTGGCAGCGGTAAGAAGTTCAAGCGCTGTCACGGCGCCTGACGCGCTGACGCGGGTCCTCCACTGGGAGGGCTGTTTCAACGTCCGCGACGCGGGCGGGTTGCCGGCCGCCGGCGGACAGATTCGGCGTGGCGCACTGATCCGCTCCGACCTGCTGACACGCCTGACCGCAGCCGGCCAGGCAGCGCTCATCGAACACGGCGTGCGGACCATCATCGATGTCCGCTCGGCCGAGGAACTCGAGCGCGACGGCGACCGGTATCCCTTTCGGGCCACGACTGCGGCCGAAGCGGTCACCTACGTGAACGTGCCATTCAACACTGGACTCGACAAGGGGATGGCCGATGAGATCCGGGCCCGTTACCACCGTGCCCAGAGCCGTGCGGAGCTGAATCGCGTCGATCTCGACGCGCATGCCGCGGGCATCGCCGCGATCGCCCTGGCGGTCGCCGACGCGCGCCCAGGCGGGGTCGTGATTCACTGCCATGCGGGCAAGGACCGGACTGGCCTGGTTGTCGCTGTGCTGCTGGCACTGGCCGGCGTCCCCGACGAGGAGATCGCCGACGACTATGCGCTGACGGCGAGCAGCCTTGGCCCGTTGATCGTCGAGTGGCTGGACGAGATGAGCGACGACCCGATCGAACGGGCGCGCCTTACCGACCTGGCAGTGCCGCGGCGCGAGGCCATGCTCGACGCGCTTGCCTACCTGACTGGTCGGTACGGCTCGGCCGAGGGCTACCTACGCAGCGCGGGCATGGGTGCTGCCAGCGTCGACAGTCTGTGCCGGCGGTTGGTCGAGGTCGGCTGACGTCATGGACCAGACGGCAATCGATTACCTGACGCTGGCGCTGTCGCTGGGCGAGCTCGAAGCCGGCATCGTGGATGCGTACTACGGCCCGGCGGAGCTGCGCGAGCGGGCGGCCAAGGACGACCCGGCAACGCTCGCCGGGCGTGCCGTGCGATTGCGTTCGGAAGTGCAATCGAACGTGTCTGGTCAGCGACGCGAGTGGCTCGAGCGGCAGCTGATCGCCGTCGAGACGATGTGCCGCCGCCTCGCCGGCGAGGAAATCGGCTATGTGGCGGAGGTCGAGGCCTGCTTCGATGCGCGACCGGAGATGACGCCGGCACGGAACTACGAGCTCGTCCACGCTCAACTGGACGAGCTGTTGCCGGGCAAGGGGGACCTGCGCCGGCGACTTGGCGTGCGTGACGACCGCCTCAGCGTCCCCGCCGATCGCCTACCGGCGGTCGTCGACTGGCTGTTGGAGGAGCTGCGCGGAGCGTGCGTGGACATCTTTCCGCTGCCGGCCGGCGAGTCGTTGACGGTAACTCTGGTCAAGAACCAGCCGTGGGGCGCCTACAACTGGTACGAGGGCAGCCTGCGCTCACGCATCGAGATCAACACCGATCTGCCGGTTCACGCTCACCAACTCATCGGCCTGCTGAGCCACGAGGCGTATCCGGGCCACCACGTCGAGCACGCGTGGAAGGAGGCGCGCCTGGTAAGTAAGCTCGGACGGGCTGAGGCGAGCGTGCAGTTGATCAACACGCCGGAAGCGTTCGTCAGCGAGGGACTGGCCGAGATCGGCGGGACGTTCGTGTATCCCGCGGCGCGCTGGCAACAGCTGTTGGTCACCATCTGCGAGCGTGCCGGGATCTCCATGACGGCGTCCGACGCTGAGCGCGAATGGACGATCGGCCAGGCCCTGCGTCCGCTACGCGGCGCCAGCGGCGATGCGGCATTGATGCTTCATGCCGAGCGCCGTTCAGTGGGCGAAGTCCAGCAGTTCATGGAGCGCAGGGCGTTGCGCACACCGGAACAGGCGCGCAAGAACATCGAGTTCATCAGCCATCCGCTGTGGCGCGCGTATGTCTTCTGTTATGCCGGCGGCGAGCGACTGCTGACCGAGTGGTGCGCCGCGGCAGGTAACCGGCAAGCCCAGCGCGATCGCTTCTTCCGGCTGCTCACGGAGCAGTTGACACCATCCCAGATAAGGCGCGAACTGTCCGAAGGGGCCGGCTGACCACCAATTCAAGCAATTTCACATTGATTTCGGCCATTTGACCCCTTGAGCAGTCGGGCTTTGACTGCAATACTCGTGACACCCGCACCGGAGGCCGTGCCTCCTCCGGAGAATGTGAAAACGTTCCCGGGGTCGAGGGTGGCCCTGGCCAAGAGGGAGTTTGGCCAGCCGTGGATGCAAAACAGGCCGAGGTGCTCGACGAGCCGTTCGTGGACCTCATTGCCTGCGAACGAGAATGCCGGTCCTGTAGTTATGCCATGACGCTTGACTGTGATGGCAACTGCGGGATCTGCCCGCACAACGGATACTGTCCGTGTGTCAACCCCGTCGTCGCCCGGAGCAAGACCGCATTGCGGATCATCGAGCTCCGTCCGATCCTGCTCAAGGACCTGCTCGCGCACAGCTGACGCCGCGGCCGTGGCCGCCTGATGGACGTCGCACAGGTGCGCGACCTGGTGCAGCGGATCGAGGCGACCTCGGGGCGTCTTTGACCTTTCTGCAAAGCAGAAGGCTCTCGACGCGCTCGACGAACGGGCTGGCGCGCCCGACCTGTGGAACGACCAGCGCGCGGCGCAGGGCGTCCTGCGCCGTGCCGAGACGCTGCGCGAGGAGCTGACCACCTGGCAGACGCTGATCCAGCGGGCGCACGACCTGGCCGAACTCGCCGATCTTGCCGTCGAGTCGGGTGATGAGTCGCTCGACACGGGCATGGACGAGGAATTCGCCGCGCTTTCGGCCCAATTCGCACAGTTGCGCTCGGCGCTCCTGTTCTCGGGTGAGTACGACGAGAACGACGCGATCCTGACCATCACCGCCGGCGCGGGCGGCACGGAGGCCACCGACTGGGCGGAAATGCTGCTGCGCATGTACCTGCGCTGGGCGCAGCTGCACCGTTTCGCAACCGAAATCCTCGACCAACTCGAGGGTGAGGAGGCCGGCCTCAAGAGCGTCACCGTGAGCGTCAGCGGCCGCCGGGCATATGGATACCTGCGCGCCGAGCGTGGCGTGCACCGCCTGGTGCGCATCAGCCCGTACGACTCGCAGAAGCGCAGGCATACGACCTTCGCGCTCGTCGAGGTGCTGCCCGAGGTCGAGGACGACACGGAGGTCGGCGAGATTCCCGAGGACGAACTGCGTATCGACACCTATCGATCGCAGGGCGCCGGCGGCCAGCACGTCAACAAGACCGACTCGGCCGTGCGCATCACCCATCTCCCCACCGGCATCACGGCGCAGAGCCAGAACGAGCGGTCGCAGCACCAGAACCGCGAGTCGGCGATGAAGATCCTCCGAGCGCGCTTGCTGGAGCGGCGTCTCCAGGAGCGCGAGCGCGAGCTGGCGGCGATCAGAGGCGAACACGTCGAGGCCGGCTGGGGCAACCAGATTCGGTCATACGTTCTGCACCCTTATCAGATGGTCAAGGACCACCGCACCGAGTACGAGACGAGCGCCACGGCCGACGTGCTGGACGGCGACCTCGATGCGTTCATGCTCGCCGAGCTGGAGCGCTCTGCGACGACGTCTACTGATGGCGAGGCGGTTGCCTAGCCTTCGCCCCGCGCTGGCGGTCTCTATCCGCGTCCGGACATAGACTGGATGCGCCCGCCGCCGCAGGTTTCACGCCCGCTGGAGTCGTCCATGTCCGACACCGAGCCCGCTCATCCATTGGATGACACCTCCGGCGCGCCGCCCGCGGCTGTGCCCCGCCGTGGCCGCCGGTGGGCCACGTTCGCCGCCCTTTTCCTAGTGGCTGTCATCGGCGGCGCAGGACTGTTCACGTCGGGCTTCGCCCTGGGACGCCTGGCCGGGTCCACGCCGGGCACCTCTGCCGACCAGCAGGACCTGTTCCGGCCGTTCTGGGACGCCTATAACGATGTCGCCTCCCACTATGTCGGCACTGTCGATCAGCACGCGTTGGTCGAGGGCGCGATCAAGGGCATCTTCGAGGCGCTCGGCGACCCGTTCTCGTTCTACATGACGGAGGCTGAGTACCAGGCCAGTCTGAGCGGGCTGTCGGGTGAGTTCGAGGGGGTCGGGATCAACCTGGCGACGCAGGACGCGCAAGGTCAGAGCTGTGACACCATCTCGGCAACCTGCCGATTGACGATTACCGGCGTGATTCGCGGGGCGCCCGCGGTGACTGCCGGCCTGCAGGCCGGCGATGTGATAACCGCCATCGATGGCCAGAGCATCGACGGCTCCACGGCCAACGACGTCGTCGGGCTCATTCGCGGGCCACGCGGAACGACGGTCACCTTGACGATCGATCGGGACGGTACGAGCCAGGACATCGTGGTCAAGCGGGATGTCGTACAGCGCGAAGACGTCACCAGCCAGGTCCTGGCTAACGGGAAGGTCGGCTATGTGAAGGTGGCCGGTTTCAGCTCGGGCTCAGCCGACGACCTGCAGAACCAACTACAGGCGCTGGTGGACGATCACGTGACAGGGCTCGTCCTCGACCTGCGCGATGATCCGGGCGGCTACGTCGACGCGGCGCAGAAGATCGCCAGCGAGTTCGTGAGCGTCAGCCCGCTGTACTGGGAGCAGACCGCCGGACAGCCGCCCATGCCCATTCAGCCCATTCCGGGCGGTGTTGCGATCGACCCTGCCCTGCACGTGGCGGTGCTGGTCAACGGCGGCACAGCGAGCGCGAGTGAGATCGTTGCTGGCTCCTTGCAGGGCAACGGGCGCGCCGTTCTCGTGGGCCAGCAAACCTATGGCAAGGGCACCATCCAGGAGTTCAAACAGTTGCCCGGGTCAGGCGGTTACCGGCTGTCGGTCCGAAAGTGGCTTACGCCCGATCAGACGTGGATCAACGGGATTGGCCTGACGCCCGATATCCCCGTCGATCCGGCGGCGCAGGGGCAGGCCGGCGACCCCCAGTTGGAGAGGGCCATCCAGTACGTCCTCGGGCAGCCCACGGCGGCGCCATCGTCCGCCACGCCATCCGCGGTGCCCGCTACTTCAAGTTGGGTCCTGCAGGCGGTCGCCTAGACTGACGGCAATCATCCAGCCACCGCTTGCGGTGTCGGTCGACGACCGGTAAAGTGATCGAGAACGAAAGGAGGTGGTGTGCAGTGTTAGATCAAACGTGCTGCACCGCCTCTCGGAGGATGCTCGACTGAGCTGACACCGAGGGTGGTGGAAGCAGCCACGTGACGCCGGCCCAGCAGGGCCGGCGTTCGTGTGTCAGCAGGAGTTGCTCGTGTCCGAAACAGTGGCCGTGAATCGCAAGGCGCGCCACAACTATCTGATCAGCGATACGTTTGAGGCTGGGCTGGTGCTGCGCGGCACGGAGATAAAGAGCGTGCGCGCTGGCAAAGCGAACCTTGCCGACGCCTACGCCCGCATCGAACATGGCGAGGCGTGGTTGGTCAACGCCCACATCGCGCCGTACGAGGCCGGCAACCGCTGGAACCACGAGCCGCGCCGCGACCGCAAGCTGCTGCTGCACAGGAACGAGATCGACCAGTTGATGGGCCGCGCCGCGGCCAAGGGCCTGACCGTTGTGCCACTGCGGCTATACATCTCCGATAGCGGCCGAGCCAAGGTCGAGCTTGGCCTTGCCAAGGGCAAGCAACTCCATGATCGGCGTCGCGACATCGCCGAGCGTCAGTCGCGTCGCGATGTCGAGCGCGAAATGGCCGACATCCAGCGTGGGCGTACCGGCTGAGCGCCGCATTGTCGAACAGACGTTCTACTGGTAGACTGATTGGTCTGGGGATGAGTGGTTTCGACAGGGCCGGATCCCCGGAGAACGCGAGCCGAGGTGCCGTCAGGCCTCGTTAAACAGGCGGCAAAACGAAGTAACTGGCAACCGCCAGCCTGCTCTCGCCCTCGCCGCCTAAGGCGGTAAGGTGAGCGTGGAAGCAGCCTCGTCCCCGCGGGCTGTGGAAGCGTCATTCAGCGGGGATGCGCGGTCGACAAGGTCACGTAGCCGGTCGCAAAGCCCGCAAGGGACGTGGATGGATCAGCCCGGACGCTGTCGATGGCGGCCGGACGGATCGACGATAAAGCATCGAACACGCTCGTAGTGGTCTCCGGCCGAAGGTTCTGGACGGGGAGTTCGACCCTCCCCCATCTCCACCAGATCCAGCTATACCTTTTCCTGCTGACGACGCACCATCTCTGCGCGGCCAGAACCTGCTCGTCATGTCGGACCGGAGGCCCATCCTGGCCGAGGGCTTCCGGCTACTTGCGCGACTCGTCGCCCCCTGCTCGAACACGAGCATCAGGCAGTCTGGCCGGATGCCCATGCGCTTTCGCGTTGGGCGTTTCTTTGCTGGTACCTTTCGGCGACCCAGACCCGTCGCGGAGGGAGTTGAGATGACCAATGGCACCGGTACGCGGGAAGATCCGTGGGTGCTCAAGACGCCGCCGGGCACGTCGGAGTACGTGATGTATCTCGACGAGACGTCAGATCCACCGGCGATCGTTTGCCAGGTCGGCGGCACTCAGCTTCGTTACCAGAAGCGTGCCATTACGGACCTGCACGAAATGCTCAGGGCGCATGGCGGCTGGCTGCCGTTGGGCGGCGCGGACGAGCAGAAACCGGCCGCGGAGGGGACGGTCGAGGCGTGGGGCAGGTCGCCGGACAATCCGGTCGGCGGTTGGTACGGGCTGAAGAAGGGACTGCGCGGACGCTTCGGTGTGTACATGCCGCCGTTGCTCGAGGCGCTCGGGCTGGCCGAGCTCAGCCACGAGGCCAGGAACAACCGGATGCGGGCCGTCTGAGCCCGCGGACGAGATAGGCGCGGGTGTCCGCGGGCCTGCGGGCTATGGTGTCGGTGGCGTGGGCGGCTGGTAGTCGCTGACGGGGATCGTCGTGCCGGCCTTGGGATCGCCCGGGTAGCGGCCGATGAGCGTGATCCCATCCAGGCGGATGTAGTGTGACTTGAACGTGTCCTGGTGGATGATGTTGCCGTTGGCGTCGCGGACGGTGCGTACCACGGTCACGTCCATGGCGTCGTAGGGGTCATTGACCCACTTCTTCTTCCCCGGCGCCAGGTCATCGCTGTACTCATAGAGCTTGATGCCGGGGATGACGTTCTCGACGACGGGGTCGGAGAACTCCACCGTCCGGCCGTCGTCCACGCCCCAGATCTCGAACGTCACCATGTTGTGGGCGTTGATGCCCTTGATCAGGATCGGGTACTGGGTGTCGTTCGTGAAAGACATGGTCTGGCGACTGTTCGGACCGGCTATCCACACGGTCGCGTCGAGACCCAGCGGATAGCGGCTGATGTACAGCGCGTGGTTGTGGCGCGAGTCGATTTCCAGTCCGTAACGCGCGACAGCGTTGAATAGTGTGGTCGAGCACGAACACATGCCGCCACCGATCGCGCCGTCCTCGCGGATCTGGCCATGGACCAGTGCGCCGCCGGATTCGTAGGGCGGGCTGGTGATGGGTCCGATGGTGTCGAGGTAGTCGAAACGTTGGCCCGGATTGACGACCGTGCCGTTGATGATGCTGGTCGGGATCTGGATGTTGACGCCGTTGCCATTCGACGCATTGGTGAGGAAGTGCGTGGTCCACGTCGACAGCAGCTTCACGTGACTCGCCAGCGCCGCCGCCTGGGCGGTCGTGAGGTCCGGCGCGACCGGGAGCATGGCCAAGCCGGCGACTATCGCATCACCGCCCGAAACGCGCGCCTGCAGTGCGGCCATGATGTTGTTTGCGGTTGACTCAACGTCCACCTGCTGACCGTCCGCGCTTGGGATCACGACCACCTGACCGCCGCTGAAGCCAAACGTTGCGTTCGTGGCTGGCTTGTTGAAAGTCAGGCCCAGATCCTGCGCGAACTGGTCGATCGGCGCGCGCTCGATAACCAGCTGCCACGTACCGGGTTGATCGGTGGTATCCAGATGCGTCCAACCACGCAACTCATCGGACGAAATCGTCGCCGAGCCGGCGTCGGAGCTGACGACAACCGAGTCGGCGACCACGTGCTCGAGTTGGTCGACCGCGGCCTGCGCCTGTTGGGTGGTGACGGCCGGCTCGACCGGCGTCGTGGCGATCGAGATTGAGCTGTTGTTGGGCGACAGGCTGTTGACCGCCGACATGGCCATGGCTACGGCCTGATCGGCGTCGGCGGCCTGGCCGGCGACCGATGGCGTCACCACGTAACGGCCATCGACGCGACTGATCGTTGCGTCGACCGCCGGTCGATCGGCGGCGGCTGCAATGGCGGCAATGCGGCTCGCCAGCGAGGCGCTGTTCCAGGTCATCACGGCGGGCACCGAGACACCGTTGAGCAGGACCCGTAGCTGCTCTTGGAGTTGATCGACGAATGACGGACTGCGGCCCAGGTCGAAGGCCTGGTCGAGCATGTAGCCAACGTCGTAGTCGCGCCCGAAGTCGCCGTAGGGCACCGTGGTCGTCGCGCCGCCCACCTCCACGGCCAGCGCACCGGCGCCCAGGTCGGGCAGCTCAGACCGCAACTTGGCTTGTGCCTCCGGGCGGTCCAGGCCGGCCAGCGCGATGCCCGCTACATCGACGCCGGGGATGACACGGCCCTCGTTGATACGTGCGTAACCCACGGCGAACGACGCGCCGAAAAGAACGACTGCCAGCAGCGTGACCGCGAATGAAAAGGCAAGTCGGCGCCACGAGAAGCCGTTCTTCGCGCCCATGTAGGCGAGCGGAAATTCCTCGGTTCGGGAAGCCATTTGGCGGTAAATCCTACCAGCGATGCCCGGTCGGGCCGATGATCCGATCGTCAGGCCGACGGCGGATCATCGTCCGTCACTCGGCACATTTCAGTCGCTCGGCGCGGCGCTCCCCGCCGTCTGCCGCCGAAGGATGACCACCCGGCGATGCGGCTCTTCACCGATCGATTGGGTCGCCACGTCGGGGTTGTCGCGCAGCGCAAGATGGATCCAGCGACGCTCCAGCGCCGGCATCGGTTCCAGTTGCAGCATCTTGCCGCTCTCGCGAACCCGATCCGCTGCACGCAGCGCGATCTCGCGCAGCTGACGCTCACGCCGTCCTCGGTAATCCTCGACATCGACGAGTACGCGCGTCCACGTGCCGAGCTTGCGCGACAGCATCAGGTTGACCAGGTGCTGGAGCGCCGAGAGCCGCTCGCCCTTGCGTCCGATGAGGGCACCGAGCGCCTCCTTTTCGTTGGCGTCGCCGCGCACGTCGAGCTTGGACGTGTCGCCCGCTTCGATCTCCACGTGAACCTGGAGGCCCATGTGCAGGAGCAGCTGCTCGAGGATCTCCTTGCCCGCCGCAAGCGCTTCGGGACTGGCCTCGGCCGCCTGGATCTCCTCACGCTCGACCGACAGGCTGGCGCGGTTGGCTCGCACCTCCTCCTGCTCGCTGGGCGACAACTGTCCGGCACGGGAGCGTCCGCGGTCTAGATCATCTCGCTCGTCGGACCGGTCGGCGGTCCGTGCGCGCGGCTCAGTTGGGGCTGATGGCCGTCCCGCTGGCGCCTGATCGCGCCGCGGATAACCACGTCCGCGGTCGCCCCGATCGCGACCGGCGCGATCGCGACCGCGGTCCGGCCCGCGTTCCGGCCGGTCGCGCGTGTCCTCCCGGGGCGGTGGCGGTGGCAACGGCGTCGCGGCAACGGCGTCGCGTCGCGGCGTGGTGCCACCCAGCGCAGAACGCGGCGCCGCGATGATGCGCGCCAATTCGGCGCCCATGCCCAGAACGCCGCGACTGCCGGGCGTCAGGATTTCGAAATCGAGTTCGTCGAGGCCGCTCACGCCGAATGACTCGCGCGCCTGACGCAGTGCCTCCTCGACTGTCTTACCGGTGAATTCCTTGTATTCGCTCATCGCCGCCTCCCTCGTCGGCTCGTGCGACCACGCTGGCGCGTCGGCCGGATAGTGCCCGCGGCGCGGTCGGTTGCGCTGCGGCTGGTGTCTACCGATGTCGAGCGGTCGTCGCCGCTATCGGGTCGTTTTGGTGTTGGTGGCCTGACCGGGAAGCGGGGTGTGTGGTCGACCGCGAACGCCGGCGTCCAGCCGAAGATCGGGAAGAGCGAGCCCCAGCCCGCGATCAAGAATTGCTGGACGAGCGAGTAGCTCGTGAACACGATCCAGTAGATGAACAGTCCTGCTGGTAGGAACCAACCGTAGACGATCGAGATCAAAGGCAGGAACAACAGGAACCGCTGCTGCGTGGCGGCCTGCGGATCAGTCGTCTTGGGTGTCGCCATGCGCGTCTGGATGAGCTGCAGGAAGGCCGAGATCACCGCCAGGAGGCTGACGCCGAACCCGATCACCGGGAGGGTGAACAGGATCTCCGGCCGATGCGCGTCGAGGTTGCCCAGCCACCACACGTTGGCGTTAATGCACGGTTCCAACGAGCCCGGGTGGACACATGTGACGAGGCCGGTCAGGGGCTGGCCCAGGAACTGCAGTGCCGAACTGATATCCGGCGCCGCCAGTCCGGTGTTGATGACCGAATAGATGGGCAGCAGCAAGCCCAACTGGAGCACCGATGGCAGGCAGCCAGAGGCGGGGTTGACACCGCGCTCGCGGTACAGCCGCATCGTCTCTTCATTGATCTTGGTGCGGTTGCCCTTGAACTTGACCTGCAGCGCCCTGATCTCCGGCTGCAGCATTTGCATACGCCGCTGCGAGACGATCTGCGCGCGGAAGAGCGGGATGAGGATGGTCTTGATGACAAGAGTCAGCAGGATGATCGCGATGCCGATGTCACCGGTCACGCGATAGAAGATGACCAGCACCAGGAACAGCGTCTGGAAGATCGGGTTGAAGAGCCATGCGAGCAGATCGGTCGGATTGCCGCTCAGCGTGGCCGGACACAGGGCGCGCGGCGCCGCTGTGGCACCCGGCACAGGCGTTTCAGACGGATTGGGGCTCGGTACCAGACAGGGGTCTGCGCTCGACGCCGGGGCCGGGGTTGCCTCCGGTGTGGCCGTGGGCGCCGTACTCGCACCAGGCGTGCCCTCGGTCGGTTGGACGCTGGGCGCTGCGCTGGGCGCCGCGGTTGGCTCCGGCGAAGCGGCGAATACGGCCACCGGCTGGCCGAGCATGACGGCCAGCAGCAGGGCGCCAAAGAACGCCCCCAGCAGCCGGCGGACGCCGACCGAACGGATCACGTCAACGACCGCCTAGCGAACCGGATCGTAACCACCGGGATTCCATGGATGGCACCGCGCAATGCGCCTGGCCCCCATCCAACTGCCCTTCAGCAGGCCGTACTTGGTGATCGCCTGCTCCGTGTAGCGCGAGCAGCTGGGCTCGAACCTACAACTCGACGGCAACCAGAAGAACATGGCGCGGTAGAGGTGGATCAGCCCGATGCCGACGCGCTTCACGGTCGACCGCCGTCTGCGTTCGACACGGCCGGTAGCAGGCCGGCGACTGCCAGCAGCCGCATGAGTGCCGCCTCGAGCTCGAGTTGGCGTACGCCGGCGGCCGCACTGCGCACCACGATCAGCACGTCCCAGCCAGGTTCGACCCGTTGCCCGACTTCGCGCAATATGGCGCGCAATTGGCGCCGGAGGCGATTGCGCACGACTGCGCCGCCAATCCGGCGTGCGGTGGAGATCCCGTAGCGGGTGCTGTCAAGATCGTTCCTGCGATAGCGTAGTAGGAGCAACGGATGGGCCCGACTCCGGCCGCCGCGCTGCAACGCCGCGAAGTCGGCCGGTGACCGGATCATCTCGAGCGAAGTCATGCCCGGCGTCCGGTCCGGTTAGGCGCTGAGCTTGTGGCGTCCCTTGGCGCGACGGGCGGCGAGGACCCGGCGTCCCCCTTTCGTCTTCATCCGCGCCCTGAACCCGTGTTCCTTGGCGCGGTGGCGTTTCTTGGGCTGGAACGTCTGTTTGGTCATGACTCCTGAGGCTCCCCGGGGCGCTGGCGATAAGAGGAAGGCCGGCACCAACCGACCAAGCAGAGATCTTGGACGCGCCCAGGTGGGCCGGCGCGGCGTCGAAAACGACACGCGAGCGCCAAGCGTGCCGGTTGGGCGCGATTATAGCGACATGGCCGGCCAGATCGGCTCATCCGTATTGAAGGGGCAATTGCGTGGACGACGGGAGAAGCGACAATGCCGGCGGCGGGCCTTGCGGCCACGACACGGGCGGTGGCTTCCTGCCGCCTGGTAGCGCAACGATCGGTGACTTCGACCGCATCGACATGCGCGTTGGACGGGTCGTCGCGGTGGATCCCTTTCCGGCAGCCCGCAATCCCGCCTACCGGCTGACCATCGACTTCGGTCCAGGCGGCATCCGCCACTCATCGGCCCAGTTGCCGCCGACATACCCCGATCCGGCGCGGCTCATGGGGCGCCTGGTCGCCGCGGTGGTCAACTTTCCGCCGCGCAATGTGGCCGGCTTTCAGAGCGAGGTATTGGTCCTGGGAGCGCTTCCTGCTTCCGGTCGGATCCCGCTGCTGAGCGTCGACGAAGGGGCCCAGCCCGGCGATCGCGTCGGCTGACCGGGGGCGTCGTGCGGCTCCTCGGGCGATACTCCCTATGAGTATGAGTGAAAGCGGTTGCGGGACCGCCGAAAGCGGTGCTAGTGTTGCCGCCCCGCGCCCGCAGGGGCGGAGGGAGAGAGGTTTTCAGCCAGCGTTGGCCGGCGGGTCCGGGAAGCCCGGGCGGGCGACGACGGCACTCCGAGGATCGCCGCGTGCCACGCCGTTGCCCGGTCGACGTCGTCCTCGGGGCCCAGTAAGAACAGTAGTCGGGGCCGGGTATTGATGGACGCGAAGCAGGTCTGGCGCGCTGCGCTGGGCGAGTTGCAGGTCTCACTTTCGCCTGCCAACTTCGAGACCTGGCTCAAGGAGACCGCGCTGGTGGCGGTCGATGACAACCGCTTCCGCGTCGCGGTGCCCAACGGCTTCGCCAAGGACTGGCTCGAGACGCGTTACCGGTCGCTGATCAGCCAGACTCTCGCGCGCGTCGTCGGCTACAGCGTCCAGGTCGACTTCGAGGTACGTGAGGGGATGTCGGCGACAGCAACGGGAACATCAGGCGTAACGGAGGCGGCCGCCTCAGGCGCGGCCGCTGTGCGCCTCGAACCCGGGCGCGTCGGCAGTCCCGAAGGCAGCAGCGCCAGCCTCAACCCGCGCTACACCTTCCGCAACTTCATCGTCGGCTCGGCCAACCGCCTCGCCCACGCCGCGAGCCTGTCCGTGGCCGAACGACCTGGTCATGCCTACAACCCGCTGTTCTTGTACGGCGGGGTGGGCCTCGGCAAGACCCACCTGATGCATGCCATCGGCAACCAGGTGCTGGCGCGTTTCCCGCGCAAGCGTGTCGTGTATGCGACCAGCGAGAAGTTCACCAACGAGTTCATCACCAGCATTCAACAGGGCAAGATCGACGACTTTCGGGCGCGCTACCGGCGGATAGACCTGCTGTTGATCGACGACATCCAATTCATCGCCGACAAAGAGCGCACCCAGGAAGAGTTCTTTCACACCTTCAACGCCATCCACGAGGACGGCAAACAGATCGTGCTCTCCTCGGACCGGCCGCCAAAGCTGATCGTCACGCTCGAAGAGCGCCTGCGCAGCCGCTTCGAGTGGGGCTTGATCGCCGATCTGACGGCGCCAGACCTGGAGACGCGCATCGCCATCCTGCGCGCTAAGGCAGAAGAGCAGTCGGTGCGCATCGGTTCGGACGTGCTCGAGTTCATCGCTCGCAAGGTGATCAGCAACATTCGCGAACTCGAGGGTGCCCTCAACCGCATCGTTGCGTACGCCAACATGGGCGGCATGCCGATCAGCATCGAGCTTGCCCAGGCGGTGCTGTCGAACGTCCTCTACAACCCCAAGCGGCGGATGGTCACCCCCGAGCGAATCGTCCAGGCCGTGTCGGATTACTACAGCGTCGAGCTCGACCAGCTCAAAGGGCAGAAGCGCGACCGGGCGATCGTCATGCCCCGTCAGATCGCGATGTACCTAATGCGCGCCGAGACTGATGTTTCACTGTTGCGCATCGGCGCTGAGCTGGGTGGGCGCGACCATTCGACGGTGCTGCACGCGTGCGACAAGATTGACCGCGAGACCCAGGAGAACGAGGAGCTGCGGCGTGACCTGGCGGCCGTCCGTGAGCTCATCTATTCCGACTGAGCGACGGCGGCGGTCCGGGTCCGAGAAGCCGCACCACGGACTCCTCTGGGGGCCGGCGGACCGCGCGGCCGGGTGGACAAGACGGCAGTTTCGGTGGATACCGGTGCCGGGTTGTGGAAATCAGGGCCCTTGTGTGTGCGGATGCTTCCGGCCGGTCGACGGTGATGCACAGCCAGACGAGGACGTTCTCCACCGCGCAGATCGGTGTTTGAGGAGTTGGTCCGCACGAAACCGGACTATCCCCGGTTTCCACGCCATGATGATGATTACGGAATGAGAAGATAGAGAGAGACAGTAATCCACCATCGACCCGGCGCTACGAGGCCGGTTTGTTACCCGCCGCCCGATACACGGTGAAGGGAGCCCGAGGGACGTGAAGCTTTCGGTGATGCAGGAAAACCTCGCACGCGGCCTGCAAGTGGCCAGTCGTGCGGTGAGCACGCGTAACACGCTGCCGGTGCTCGCCAACGTCCTGCTGCGCACGGAGGATGCCGGTCTCAAGCTGACGGCGACCAACCTTGAGATCGGGGTAACTGCCTGGGTGCCGGGCAAGATCGACCAGGAGGGCAGCCTGACGGTCCCTGCCCGCCTGTTCAACGATCTGGTAGCCGGCTTGCCCTCCGGTGAGCGCATCGAGCTCGAGGCAGATGGCGCCACCACGCTGCGGGTCAAGGCCGGTAGATACCAGACCCAGTTGCGTGGCATCGATGCCGAGGAGTTTCCAGTCATCCCGTCGCCAGGTGAGCGGCCCACCACTAGGGTCAGCCAGAAGGAGTTGCGACGCGCATTGTCGGAGGTCGTCTTTGCCGCTGCCAGCGATGAGGCGCGGCCGATCCTGACCGGCGTGCTGACCAGGCTCTCTGGCGACCAGCTCACGCTGGCCGCAGCCGACAACTACCGCATAGCGGTGCGCACGCTGCCGGTGCTGGATCCAGTCGAGGACATCAGCCTGGTCGTGCCGGCCCGTTCGTACGCCGAGCTGATGCGGGTACTGACCGACACCGACGATCCGGTCGACATCATGCTCGCCAGCTCGAAGAGCCAGATCCTGTTCCACGTCCAGGACGTCGACATCGTCAGCCGGCTTATCGACGGCCAGTTTCCCAACTACCAGCAAGTGCTGCCATCGTCACATTCCACGCGCGCGGTGGTCGAGCGCGACGACCTGCTCAAGGCCGTTCGGCTGTCCGCGCTCATCGCCAGCTCGGCGGCAAACGTCATTCGGCTGCGCATGGGCGACGAGGGCTCGGGCACAATCACGATCGCAGCCGCGGCCGATGTCGGCGAGACTGAGGGCGAGGTAGAGGCCGCGATCGAAGGCGACCCGGTCCAGATCTCATTCAACGCGCGCTACCTGCAGGAAGCGCTGCAGGCGCTCGACCACGAGCAGTTGGCGCTTGAGCTATCCGGGCCGCTGTCACCCGGCGTCCTGCGCCCGACCAACGACGAGGACTACGTCCACGTCATCATGCCGGTGCGCACGCCGTCCTGACCGAGCTGGCCGGTAAGCCCGGCGCGATGCACGTCGAACAGCTGAGCCTGACGTCTTTCCGGACGTACCAGAGCCTCCAGGTGACCTTTCCGCCCGGGCCACAGCTGGTCGTCGGCCAGAACGCGACCGGCAAGACCAACCTACTCGAGAGTGTGGTCATGCTCGGCGGCGGCCGATCGCATCGTGCGGCTCAGGATGGCGATGTGATCCATTGGGGCGATGACTTCGCTCGCGCCGAGGTGCACCTCGGCGGCCAGCACCCGACGACCATCGAGCTGGTGGTCAGCCGCACAACCGGCGGCAGCGGCCGCAAACGAGCACTGGTCAATGGCGTCGCGCGCCGACCCTCGACACTGCGCTCTGCGCTGCCCGTGGTCCTCTTCGCGCCCGAGGACATGCTGCTGATCGTCGGTTCCCCCTCGCTCCGCCGGAACTCGATTGACATGATCGTGGAGCAGACAGTCCCGTCCGCGGGGGCGGCCATGGCCACCTACTCACGGGCGCTCACGCAACGCAATAACCTGCTGCGCGCTGTCCGGGATGGCACGTCCGCGCCGGGCGAGTTGCGCTTCTGGGACGGCGTGCTCGTGGACGAGGGCAGCCAGATCATCGACTGGCGGCGCCAGGTCCTCGCCCAACTGGCTCAGCCGTTGGCGGCCGCCCATTCCGAGATTGCGCTCGACGAGCCGCAGCTTGTGCTGGAGTATCAGACCAACACCGAGCCGGCCGCCAGCGAGTCCACACGTGACGCGCTGGCCAGACGGCTGACCGAGACTGCCCAGAAGGAGCAGTGGAACGGCGTGACGCTGGTCGGACCGCACCGCGACGACATCGTGTTTCGCGCCGGGCAGCGGGACCTGGCCGGCTACGCCTCGCGCGGCCAGCAGCGGACCGCAATCCTTGCCTTCAAGCTCGCGCAACTTGACCTTCTCGGGGCTGTCTTTGGGGCGCCACCCCTATTGCTCCTCGATGACGTGTTCAGTGAGCTTGACCCAGTGCGTCGATCCCACCTGGTGCGCCGCATCGGTCAGCTTCCGCAGGCCTTCGTGACCACCACCACGACCGATGACCTCGATCCAGCCCTGGTCGAAGCGGCGACCATCTGGGACGTGACCACCGGCCGTCTGGACCGCCGCGCGGCCGTCCGGCAGATGAGCGGCAAGTGAGCGGCGGATCGCGGCCGCGACGGCAACCTCAACGGCTGGGGGACCTACTGCCCGGCGTCGCCGCCGGGCTGGGCCTTGACCAGGAGCTTCGCATCGCTCGCCAGATGGCTGCCTGGGTGCGCCTGGTCGAGGAGCTCGTGCCGGCGGCCAGCGGCGCGACGCGCATGCTTGCGGTACAGCCGCCGGCGCTGCTGGTGAGCGCCTCGGGTTCGGCGGTCGCCCAGGAGCTGCGGCTGCGCCAGTTCGAGCTGCTTGAAGCTTTTGCACAATCGCCCGATGGTGTTCACCTGCTCGAGCTGCGCGTGACGGTGCGACCCGCCGCGGACGCCCGCCCGGCCGGTGACCGGCCCGTCCCACGCTAGACTAGGCCGCCCATGGCCTCACGCCTCGCCCTCAAGTATGGGCTGGTTTCCGAACAGGACCGCCTGCCCAATTCGTCAGACGCGCTTCTCGTGAGCGAGCCGACGACCGGCTCCAAGGCACGCACCAAAGGCAGCCTGTATGTCGTCGTCAGCTCATCGGTGAGCGGCGGCAAGAGCCGCGAGGCCTGCCGCCTGGTCGCTGATACCGTCCGGCGCGAGTTCTACTACGACGAGTCGGCCGGCATCGCGATCGTGCTCGAGAAGTCGATCAGGGCCGCCAACCGACGCTTGCGCAACTCTCGTGAGGCAAGCGGGCTGCAACCAGGCTCACTCGGGGTGTCGGCGGCCGTCGTGCGCGGCAATGAGTTGTACGTCGCCAGTTGTGGTGGCGCGGAGAGCTATCTGATCCGCTCCGCGCGCCTCTTGATGCCTGAGCACGAGCCCGGCCAGGGTTTGCCCATGAACGAGGTTCCGCGCGTCGACGTGTGGCGCGGCGACTTTGGCGTTGGCGACTCGCTTGTGCTGTGCTCCAGCAACGTCGTTGAAGTGGTCGGCACCGAGGAGCTCAAGAACGCTGTGGTGACGCTCCACCCGCAATCAGCGGTAGAGCACCTTCACCACTTGTTCGTCGCGGCTGGTGGCGACGGTTCCGATGGCGTGTTGGTGATAGAGGCGACCGAGGTCGCTCTGTCGCGCGTCGAACACCGCCTCGTCCCGGTGGCTCCGGCGGAGCCGGTGGAGGACGCCGGCGGCTCTCCGATACCACTCGCTGATCAACTGGCCGGCGCCGCCACTGCGGTTCAGGACCGCGCCGCGGCCGCGCGCGGTGCCCTGCGCGAGGTTGTCTCGGGCGGGGTCGGCCACGTGCTCGACCTCATGCCGCGGCGCGACACGGGGTACCGCCGCGTCGAATCACCGAGCGCGCGCAAGGAGACGCGCCGCCGCGCCGGCGTCGCGGCGCTGGCCATCATCATCGTCGTGGCCGCGCTCGGCGTCGTCGTCTGGTACGCCGGTCCGTTCCGTGCCGAGAACCCGAACCCGCAGCTGACGGTGGGCGAGGCGGCGTACAACGAGGCGGATCGGGCCGTCAGCCAGGTGTACGGAAGCGCCGATTTGATTCACACCAACCCAACTCAGGCGACCAGCCTGCTGCAGTCGGCATGGGCCGACCTGGACCGGGCAGCCACGACCGTGGACGCAACGCGCATCAACTCGCTTCGCCAGCAGGTCTCCACCGGCCTCGATCAGCTCTATGGGACGTACGCGGCGTCCTCAACACTGGTGTACGCCGCGCCAGCCGGCGCGCCGCTGAGCGACCTCGTGCAAGGTCCCGACCAGGCCGCGTACGTGATTGCTGGACAGGCAGTCATGCGCATCGATCCAGAAACGGGAAATGTGGCGACGGTCGTCCAGGGCAGCGAGGCAGGGGGTGGGTCGATCGGGCCGCCCGCCCTCCTGTCGGCAGGCGGGCCGGACCTGCTCATAGTCGATGCCAGCGGAGCACTGTGGCGCTGGCGGCCGTCCGACGCACTGGGTGGCGGGACGCTCGGCCAGATCAGCGTCGCCGGCGATCAGCAATGGGGCAGCGATGTGGCCGACATCAAAACCTTCCTGATCAACCCTGACCAGGGCCTATATCGGCTGTACGTGCCATATCCGCCGTCCGGCCAGATCCTGCGCTACGAGCCAACTGCCGACGGGGGCGGTTTTTCAGCCCCGAACCCGTACTTCGTGAGCGAAGGCGAGGACGTCGCGTCGTTCCATCAGCTGCTCGTCGATGGCGACGTGTACGCGGTGACGAGCGACACGTTGATTCGCTACTTCGACGGCCGGCAGACGACATTCGCCCTTGCCGACCTGCCCGACGACGGCGACCTGCGGCCGGGACACGACTACCGGTTGGTCACCGCGTCGGGTGATCGCGAGGTCGGCCAACTCTTCGTGTGGGACACCAAGCACCAGCGCATCGTCGTGTTCGACAAGAGCGACGGCAGCTACGTGGATCAGTTCGTCGCTGCATCCGACTCGCCGGCGTTCTCCGGGCTGGTGGGCATGTACCTGGTGGAACAGGCCGATGCCGCGCCGATGCTGTACTGGGCTACCGCGGATGGGCTGTACCGGACGGTGCTCGAGCAACCCGTCGCCCCAGTGGTGACCCCATCGCCCTCGCCATCGTCTCCGCCATCGCCGTCGCCCTCGGCGCCCTCGCCATCGCCGTCCGTGCCCACGCCGAGTGGCTCGGTCACGACTCCGCCGCCAACGGCGAGCATCCCTTCGGCCAGTCCCTCGCCGACCCAGCGGCCACGTCGCACGCCCCGTCCGGCAAGCCCGGCGCCATAGCGTGGCCCGGGGTGGGCGCGACTAGAATTTGCCAATGTCAGGCGGGGGCGACGCGAACGGCGGCCTCAACGAGATGGTCGTGGAAAGCGTGCGCGTCCACATGCTCTCCTCGCAGCACGTGGTCATCCTGCGCGACACCCAGCGCGAGCGATATCTGCCCATCTGGATAGGGCCGTGGGAGGCCAATGCCATCGCCATGCGGCTGCAGGGTGTGACGCCCGAGCGCCCGATGACCCACGACCTCTTCAGCCAGGCCCTGGCCGAGCTCGGCGTGACGGTCAAGCAGATCGTCGTCTCGGATCTGGCCGAGGACACTTTTCGGGCGCGCCTGCTGTTGCAGTTGGATGGCCGCGAGCTAGATCTCGACGCACGCCCGAGCGATGCGATCGCTTTGGCTGTGCGTACCGGCGTGCCGATATATGCCACCGATTCGGTGCTGGACCGCGCGGGCGTGGTTCCGGAGAGCGCCGAGGAGGAGAAGCTGTCGGTGTTCCGCGATTTCGTGAATTCGCTCGGCGTCGACCTGCCCGGCGAATCGGACGAGGGGCCGCCGCGCGACTAGGCGCTCACCACTGGTTCGCCGCGCACCAGCGCACGGCGCCGGTTCACCCATAGCCCGAGGCGCAACCGCCAGAAGTCACGCACGGCGCGCAGCACTACTTGGGGTTTTGCCCCGGTCGCGTTGCCGGCCGTGCGCGGATAGTGTGGAACGCCCGTCTCGGCAATGGTTCGGCCGAGCAGCTGGAGCTTGATCAGCAGTTCCGCCGACATGAACGCACCGCCCGATTCGAGGCGAACGCCGTCGAGCGCCGACCGCTTGAACAACTTGCACGCACAGTCAGGGTCGCGGACACGCAGACCGAAGAAGATGCGCAGGGCCAGGCGGTAAGCGCGCGCATAGGCGAGCCTGATGAAGGGATCGGCACGGCGCAGGCGGTAGCCGACCACGACATCGGCACCGGTATCCCGCTCGCGCATTCGATCGATCAGTAGGCCGACATCCTCGACTCGAAACTGCCGGTCGCCATCGAGGAAGGCGACCAACTCGAAGCGTGCCGCCCGGAAGCCACTGCGCAGCGCGGCACCATAGCCGAGATTGACGTCGTGGTGCACGGCGTGCATCTCGGGGTGCTCGGCGGCGAGCCGATCGGCGATCTGCGGTGTCGCGTCGCGGCTGCCATCGTCCACGGCGATGATCTCGAACCGCTCGGCCAGCGCTGGCAACACGGCCAACGCCTCGGCCACGAAAGGTTCGATGTTGTCGGCCTCGTTGTGGGCAGGAAAGAAGAAGGACAGCTCGGCCACACGCACCCGGTCGCGGGGTGATTCGACCTGGGCCACAGCTCGATTATAGGAGTGCGTGTGGCAGCGGCCCGCTCAGCGGCTCGACCCGGTAGACGGTTCCACCGATGACATCCGGCAGCGGGGTCAGCGAATAGCGCTGCTCATAGCTCTGCACGTCGAACGGCAGCCTGATAAGGAAGACGGGCCGCCGACCCAGGTACGAGTCAATGACGGCCTGTGGGCTGCCCAGGTCCTGTTGCTCGATGGTCGAGTCGTCGATGACAGACACGTCCGGGCGGAGGTGCTCGACGAATTGTCCATACCAGAGTGTCGTCGAGTAGCTCCACCAGCTGACCACAACGGCGTTCTGCGGCAGCGCCCTGGTCACGCTGGTCAGCCAGATGCGGCCGGACAGATCGGTCAATTCGTCCACGCTGCGGAAGCGATCCGGGACGGCCGCGATGGTGGGGCCGACCAGCAGCAACGCCCCTAGGAGCGCCAGCACCGGGCCGGTGGCCGTCGCTGACAGTCCGGGCCAGATGCTGCGAACGACGCCCGCCAGCAGGTCCCACAGAGCGCCTGCGCCGATTCCACCGAGGACGGCCGCCGACATGATCGGCACCAGGTAGTAGCGGCTGATGTCGGCGTTGTCGTAGCCCAACGCGAAGAACCAATTCAGCGTGAACCAACTGACGAGCAGTAGCACTAATCCGGGTCGTCGCAGCGATCCCGCGATCGCGCCGCCGACTGCCAGCAGGGCAAATGCGCCGAGTTGGTCGAATGTCTCATTGACCATCAGCCGCAGCGCGGCCACAACGCTCGGAAACTTGCCGAAATCGCCACCGAACTGCTCGGCAAAGACGAGGTAGCGAAAGCCGTCCCACGTTTGGGGGTTGCCATAGTCGAGCGCCGGGTTCATCGCCGAGCGCAGCGGCAGGTACAGGTAGATCGCCACCGTCAGGCCGGCCAGGGTGATCGCGCAGATGACAGTCAAACGCACCCGGCGAACGATCGAGGGGTCCACGAACAGCAGGTACAGCGCGATGCCCGGGGCCAACAGCAGCGTGAGGGCGTGATTACCCAAGGCGACGGCGAAGATGGCCGCTGCGGCGACCAGCCAGCGGTCTGCCGGCCGGCCGTGCGCGACTCGCTCCCCCCACACGACCAGGATGAGCAGCAGCAGGCTGACCAGCGCTAGGTGCAGAGCGTGCGGATCGGCATGCAGGGCGATCGCCCATGCCTCGCCGGCGATGGCAAGCGCCAGCCCGGTGGCGACGCCGACCAGCGCATGCCGCGTCAGCAGAGTGACGGTCAGGGCAACCATCGCGGCTGCCCCGGCAACCGCCAGTGCCGACATGAGGTTGGCGCGCAGCGCCTCGTTTCCGAAAGGCTGAAGGACGACTGACGCCAGCCATGCCAGCAGGGTGTACGTGGGGTAACCGGTCGGATGGGCGATACCCAGCACGGGGCCGATGGCCTGGAACTCGGCGGTATCCCAGAAGCCGACATCGGGCATCAGCGTCAGCCGGTAGAGGACCAGGGCCGGGAGGGCTACGACGATTGCCGCCAGCAGGCCGCGCGTCCTCCGTCGCATGCCGCGGCGGTCGGGTCGATGGCGCAGGGCCCCGCGGTTACCGGCGAACGTCACGCCAGGTTCGACGCCGGCTTCACCAACTCAGTGCCACGCCCCAGTAGACGCCCCACGCGTTGATGATGATCGAAGCGGCGACGAGCAGGACCGCGACCCTGCCGACACCAAACCGGGCCAGCGCGAGAGCCACCAGGATGATGGCGAAGGGCGTGAAGTCGAGACTACGCCGGAATCCGAACTGGACCCAGCCTGGGCCGAAATTCATCAGCACCCCGAAGCCGATGGCGAGCGTGGCGAGGGTCGCGCCAAGCACCAGCGGCTCGCGCCAACGGCGCACGACCAGCGGCACGGCGATCAACAGCGCAGGACTGGTCAGCAGCAGGCTCATGCCGATGGGATCCGGCTTGATCAGCGCACACGCCGAGTTGAAGAGCGAGAGGCCACATGAAAGATTGATCGTCGGCATCCACCCGAACATGATCAGCGCATTGCGGGGCACGTTGGCCAGGTCCTCGAGCCCCTTCGTCTGGTCGATCGGCAGCCATGCGGGCATGTAGCCGTGGTACTCGGTGTGGAATAGCCAGTCGTAGGCCGGGTTGAAGGCGTGGCCGGTCGAGGCGAAGTTGTAGATCAGCAGTAGTACGCCCGGGATCATCGCGCCGAGACCGGCCGAGAAGGCGCGCCGCCAGAAGGAGCCGCCGCCCCCGATGAGCACGAAGAACGGCGCACCGAGTACCGTCGTCAGGCGCGACAGGGCGGCCAGGCCGAACACGAAGCCGGCCATGAATTGCAGCGGATCGATCTGAGTGCGCAGAAAGCGGTACCAACCCAGGAACATGCTGCTGCGCTCAAACGTCGCAACGATTGTGCCGCGCTGTGCCACCTCGTCCGCATCCGCCGCGCCCCCAAGGCGGCCGATCACCGAGCGCAGCTTGTCGCGCCGCTCGGCATCGAGGGCGATGGTGATGCCCAGGAACAGGAAGGTGGTCGCCACGACGTGGGCCAGGAACCAGGTGGTCGACAGCATCGCGGAGTACCAGTGCACGGTGCCGAAGGCGAAGAACAGGGTCGCCACGAATGCTGCGGCGCGGTTGTCGGTGACGCGCGTGAGCATTCGCCAGCACAGCCCGACGTTGATGGCGCCCAGCACGGCCCCGAACAATTGAGCGTCGGTGGCCAGGCCGAACACAGCCACAAAAGGCATCAGCAGGATGGCCGGCAGCGGCGGGAACGGCAACAGGCCGTAGCTCGGGCTGCCCGGCGTCGATGGCAGCGGCATGACATCGTTCAGGTAGGCGTTGGTGTACGGGCCCGAGGTGACCGGATAGGCGATCACGAAGCGCCCGTGCAGGAAGGCGTCGGCCTGCCAGACGAAGTGGTTGTACCAGCCGATGCGCGACGGGTCGGAGAAGACGTAGACGCCCAGCGCAAGGACGACGAAGAACAGCCCGAGGTAGGTCAGGCTGACCCGTTCGAGCAGCGCCTCAAGACGGCCTTCGATCCCCCCGGCGCCAGGTGAACTCCGACCGGGCCCGGGGTAGGTCGTTGCTATACTCCGCTGCACCTCGTCAACCTCTGGAGGTTCGGTCGATCGTGACACCGCCCCAGGCGGATGGGGCCGACCGCATCTCTGGCGCCGAGAGCCCGCTCAGAGCGAGTACGGCCGCGTCCGGCCTGGCGATCGTGCTACTCGTCGGGCTGCTCCTTCGCCTAACTATCGCATACGTCCTGCTGCCGGACTCCGGCTTCAAGTCGGACATCGCCACGTTCACCGCGTGGGCGCTGCAGCTGGCCAACCACGGGTCGGGCAACTTCTACGCCACGGCCGGCTTTGCCGACTACCCACCCGGCTACCTGTACGTGCTGTGGGTCGTCGGCGGGCTGGGCAACCTGCTCGCGCCGCTGGCCAATGGCGACGCCGGCAGCGCGACGACGGCGCTGATCAAGCTGCCCGCAATCATCGCCGATGTCCTGGTTGGCTACCTCCTCTTCCGCGTCCTGCGCTCCTGGCTGGCGCCGCGCCCGGACGCGACTCGCCTCGCGCTGATCGCCGCGGCGATCTACCTGTTCAACCCGGTCACCTGGTACGACTCGGCGATCTGGGGCCAGACCGACGCGGTGGGCGCGCTGGTCACGCTGCTGACCGTCGCTGCCCTGGTGCGCGGCAACTCGGAGGGCGCTTCGGTATTGGGCGTGCTCGCCGCGCTGATAAAGCCCCAGTTCGGCATCGTGCTGCTGCCGGTGGTTGGCGTCGTGCTGTTGCGCCGCCACCTCCTGCGACCGGCGTCGGGTCCGCAGAACGCGGTGTTGCTGCCGCGGGGTCGCGTGCAGCATTGGCTGGCCAGCGAGCAGGGACCGTGGCGGCTGGTTTCATCGGCGGTGCTCGCGCTGGGCGTGATGGTGGCCGTGCTGTGGCCGTTCTCGCTCGACATCGTCAGCTTCTTGCATCAGATGAGCCAGACCGCCGGCGGCTACCCGTATCTCAGTGTCAATGCCTACAACCCGTGGGCGCTGCTTGGCGCGGGCGGGGCCGAACCGCTCGCGTTCGGCGGCGGTTGGTCGTCGGATACCGTGCCGCTGCTCGGCCCGCTGCCCGGTGTCGTCATCGGCGCGGCGCTGTTGCTGGGCGGCTTTGCGATTGGTGCGCTGCGTGCTTTCTGGGACGACGACCGCCGCAGCATCGTCATCGTCACTACGTTCCTGGCGTTGTGCTTCTTCATCCTGCCGACGCGCGTTCACGAGCGCTACATGTTCCCCATCTTCGCCCTGCTGCCGCTGCTGGCGGTCGTCGATCGGCGCTGGCTGGTGGCCACCATCGCGCTGTCCGTGGGCGCCTTCATCAACCTGCACGGCATCCTGACAATCAACCTGTACGGCTCCGCGAATGTCACCAGCCTGCCGCTGGGTGACCTCTTCCGCTCCCCTGCGGGCGTGCTGACGGCGGTGATCCTGGGCGTGGCCGGTTTCATATTCGTCATCTGGCAGATGCGACCGGTGGCGCACGCCGAGGCCGACCCATTCAGCGCTCCGACGCCCCCGCCGCGCCAAGACTTCGGGCGCGCTGGTCGGGCAGGCGTTGATGTTGGATCCGTCGTTTCGCCCGGCTGGTCGACGCAGTTCACCAGGTTTGCGGGCATGGTCTCGCTCCGCCGCGACCGGAGTGCCGAGCTCGCCGACGAGCCGGGCGGCCACCTGGATCGCCGCGATTTCGCCCTTGTCGTGCTCGTCTTCCTGGCCTCGATGTTGCTGCGCACCTATCGCGTCGAGGTGCCCTACGGACCGTACTTCGACGAGGTGTACCACGCGCGAACGGCGATCGAGTTCCTGCAGGACTGGCGCTACGACATGCCGCACGGCATCTACGAGTACACGCACCCGCACATGGCCAAGTACCTGATGGCCGTCGGCATCATGACGCTGGGCAACAACCAGGTAACCAGCGTCAGTGATATCGGCGCCCCGGTGGTCGCGGCCGTCACGGAGACCCGCTGGAGCCCGAGCGACCAGCCCAATGAGCGCGATGGCGATTGGCTATACGTCGCGACCAGTGACGACGTACGCATCTACGACCTCGCCACGCGCCAACTGGCCACGACCATCGCGGGGTCGTTCGACGCGCTGGCGGTTGACCAGGCGTCGCACACCCTGTACTTGGGCGACTCAGCCGGTCAGATCTGGCAGTTGCCGACGGCGGCCGTTGATTTGACGCGCTCGGATCCGGCGGCTGCGCGCAACCTGGCGCCCGCGCCGTTCGCCCAGCTGACCGACCTTCCCGGCCAGCTGGCGCGACTCGACTTCGCCGGCGGCCAGTTGATCGCTACCTCGAGTCAGGGAACGCTGATCAGTCTCGCGCCCGACACCGCCGCCGAAACCGGGCGCACGTCCCTGCTGTCGCCGGCCGCGCTCGTCGGAGTACCGGCCCACGCGCTGGTCATCGTCGACCCGGCAGCCGTGCCCGACAAATCGGCGCTCGCCGCCCGCCTGGCGGACCTGATCGACGCCAGCCAGCTGCGCATCGAGTCGCTGCTCTCCTCGGCAACGGCACCTGTCGCCGTGGCCGGCTATGTCGACGCACAGGTCGATGCGTTGCAGTCGGCGATCGACGACGGCAGCCTGCCCGGGGTATCGATCCAGGACGGGTCGGGCATCGCCGTGGCCACGGAATCCGGTATCGCGATCCTCGATGCGAGCAGCCTCGGTCAGCTCGACTTCATCGCCAGCACATCGCCGGTCACCGGCATCGACTTACTCGCCGGCGGCCTGGAGCAGCCCACCCTCTACGCCGCCAATGGCGACCAGTTGATGACAGTCAAATTGCCGAGCGACGGTGCGCCGGCCGCCGGAGCGACCGTGCCCATGCCCAACCAGGTGACACAGGTCTACTGGAATCCGGCGACGACCATGATCCACGCTCTGGGCGTCACCCAGGACGGCAGCTCGCCCACGGTGTACGTGGTCGAGCCGCGCTCCAACGCCGTGTTCGCCGACGCCCGCTTGAGCGCCACGCCTGTGGCCGTGGCACTCGACGTACAACCGCAGCGGCCGGCCGAGGATCGTGACGACCTGCTCGCTTTCAGCGGCAGCGGCCAACTCTCGACCGTCGACATCGGCAGCAACCAGTTTGCCTACCGCTTCCCAGGAGTCCTGGGCGGCGCGCTGCTGGCCGTGTTCCTGTACCTGCTCACGCGCTTCCTGTTCCGGCGGCGCAGCGTGGCGGTCATCGTCTCGCTGCTGGTGCTGGCCGACGGCATGTTCTTCGCCAATTCGCGCATCGCGATGAACGACATCTACGTGGCCCTCTTCATCGTCGCCGCGTTCGCCGTCTTCGTGCCGCTGTGGCTCGGACGCTGGCGCAACCGCTGGGCAATCGCCACCGGCCTGCTGCTGGTCGGGTTGTTGCTGGGTCTGGCGCTTGCCTCGAAGTGGGTCGGGCTGTATGCGCTCGGCGCCGTCGGGCTGTTGATCCTGCTGCGTTCGGCGGCGGGCCGTTTCGTCGCGCTGGCGTTGATGATCCTGATGACGGGCCTGCTCGGCTACATCGCAATCACGCCGAACCCGGCGGTGATCAACCCGCAGATCAACTATCCGTTCTTCGGTCTGATGATCGTGCTAACGACGCTGCTGGCCGTGGCCATGGTGGTGCGACCCGTGCGCCTGACGCTCGAGGAGCTGCGCTTGCTCATCGTCGGGCCGCTCGTGGTCGGCCTGCCGGTGCTTGCCTACGGCGCCTACCGCTTAATCGCCGGACCGCCGCCCGTCGCGGATGCGCTGCTGACGCCGGGATTCATCGCGCTGGCTGGCGCGGCGTCGCTTGCGTTCGGCATTGTGTGCCTGCTCGGCGGCTGGCTGGCCGGTCGCACCGGTCGCGGCCCATTGGCGCGCTTCCCGCGGGCGGTCAGCGAGCCGGCCGCGCCACCCCCGCCGCGCGGCTGGCTGCGACCGGGCTCTGGCTTCCTGGGATTGCCGTGGTTACTGGCGCTGGTAATCGTCGTGGCCGTGCCGCTGGTCGTCTACGTCGCCAGCTACATACCGTGGATCGCGTTGGGCAACCAGTGGTTCGCCGGCTATCCGCCGGGCCATACCGGGCAGACCTTCCTCGACCTGCAGGTATCGATGTACGACTACCACAACTACCTGCGCGCCACGCACCCAGCCTCGTCGCCGTGGTGGGCGTGGCCGCTCGATTTGAAGCCGGTCTGGTTCGCCCAGAACGACTATGCCAACGGCACGACTGCGGTCATCTACGACACCGGCAACGTGATCAGTTTCTGGCTGTCCATTCCGGCCGTCGCATGGGCCGCGTGGCAGGCCTGGCGACGACGCAGCCTGGCGCTGACCTTGGTGATCATCGCCATCCTGGCAATGTGGCTGCCATGGGCGCGTATTGATCGGGCGACGTTCCAGTACCACATCTTCACCACCCTGCCGTTCTCGTTCCTGGCGCTCGCCTACTTCCTGGCCGAGCTGTGGCACGGCCCGTCGCCCCGCACCTGGTTGCTGGCGCGCGCGTCGGCGGCGCTGATGATCATCGGAGCCCCGTTGCTGTGGCTGCTCCGCCTGCCGCTGTGCGGGGTGGCGCGCACGGAACAGGTCAACTCAGGCACCGAGGTGTGCGCTCAGCTCTCGCGCCAACTGACGCTCACCGACATCCAGGTCGTTGGCCTGCTGCTCGCCGTCGGCGGCCTGGTCGCCGCCGCCGCCGTCTTCTGGCTGCGAGTCCAGAGTCGATCGGCCGCGAGCGAGGGAACCGACCTCGAAGACCTTGCGCCGCGAGGCGAGGATCGTCCGACACTCGCACTCCTGCTGCCGGTGCTCTTCTCGGTCGCCCTGCTGGGCGTCGCCATAGTCGTGCTCGGCGCCGGCCTGCCCGGAGCGCCGGTCTTCCAGGCACAGGTGCTCGCCGAGGAGCCCGCGTTCATCGCCTTGCTGCTACTCGCCGTTCCGGCTTACTTCGCCCTGCGCGCGACGGATCCGCGCCGCTTCGTGATCGGCGTCCTGGTCGCCGCCGTGGCGTGGTTCGTCGCCTTTTACCCCAACATCGCCAGCCTCCCCGTACCCACCCCGCTGTCACAGATCCACCTGGGCTTCCTGCCAACCTGGAACTGGGGCTTCCAGTTCGGGGTGAACCTCGACGAACCGAACCGCGCCGCGCTGGATCTGGGCAGTATCGGGTTGCTCGTGGTCGCGGTCGGCGGACTGTGCATCGCAGCCGCGTACGCCGCGCACGCCTGGGTCGCCGACCGTGCTGGCCGACAGGAGCTCAGCGACCCAGTCGAAGGGGCGTGACGTCAGCCGGCGCGCCAACCGGCGGTGAGGCCGGCGCCGGCAGTGCGGCCAATACGGGATCAACATGAGCAGGCAGCCGGCCCTGGGCTGCCGCGCGGCGGATCACGAAGAGGTAGTAGTCCTCGACCTTGGCGGCGATGTTGTCCCAGCCGTATTGCTTCGCGCGTTGCCGCGCGGAATCGCCCATCCGCGCTCGCAATGCCGGGTCCGCCAACAGTGTGCCGATCGCGTCGGCCAGCGCGTCGGCGTCGCGCGGTGGCACGAGCAGTCCCGATTCGCCGCGCCGGACCACGCTGCGGAAACCGTGGATGTCGCTGCACACGATCGGCGTACCAGCAGCGAGCGCCTCGAGCAGCACCACGCCCATCGATTCCTGGCCGGTCGCCGGCGAGACGTAGACGTCCGCGGTGGCGAAATAGCGCACCTTGTCGGCGTCGCTCACGCGACCCAGCAGCTCTACTCCCTGCAGCCGCCGCGTAGCGATATAGCGGCGCACCTCGCGCTCCTGAGGCCCCGTGCCGGCAAGCAGTAGACGACACTCGATACCGCGCTTGCGCAGTTGGCGGTACGCCTTGAGCATGTACATCACGCCCTTGCGCGGCTCCAGGCGGCCGAGGAACAGGATGTTCGGCGTTCCGTCGCGGTAGCGCGTGATGGGCTGGGCGTTGGCGAAGCGCGCCAGGTCCACGCCGTTGGGGATCACCTTGTAGTCGCCCGGAAAGTACCGGTCGATGAAGTGGCGCGCCGCGGCGCTGACCGCGATGCGCCCGTCGAGCCGTCGCGCGAAGTGCGCGAGCGCGCGCTTACCGAACTCGTAGGCCGGGCTCCAGCCGGCATACGCATGGAACGTAGCGACGTTGATGCTCTGCGACTCGCGCAGCACGACGAGCGACAGGAAGGGCACGAACGGCTCGTGGAAATGGAGGACGTCGAACCTTTCCCGCTCGAGCATCTGGCGCACCAGCGTCGCGTAGCGTGGCGAGAAGGTAAGCGTGCCCACTGACCCGTTGGCGGGCACCGAGAAGCCATAGCCAAGGCGGATGATGTCGCCCTCACTCTGGCGCTGTGGCCCGTGGACGCTGCTGATGATGCGCACGTCATGGCCGCGCGCGACGAGGTGCTCGTACAGGTCATGGACGTGTGCGTTAACGCCGCCCGGCAGCGGATAGATGTAGGGCGTTACCAGGCCGATCTTCATCGCTTGACCGGATAGCCCAGGTCACGGCCGGTGCCTGTCCGGAGCACGCGGTGGCGGACGGTGTCGCGCACGGCGCGGGCGTTCTTGCCTTGCTGCGCGCCGAACATCGCCAATTGCTTGCGCCACGTGTGGGCACTTCCCTGCCAATCCGTCTCGCCGTTCTCGATCGCCCTGCGCAGATCGGCGGCATTCTTGCCCGCGAACAGCGTGATCGCCTGGCCCACGTCACTCGCGCGATGAGCGTCGCTGGCGGCCACGGCCGTCAAACCGAGTTCGGCCGCGAAGGCGGGCACCGCGCGTGACCACGGCATGCGCGCCGTCGTCGGGTTGAAGGCCTCGATTGCATCGGGGTGGAAGATCGGGTCGGCCTCGTTGACCAGTCGCCGGATCGATCGTGCGCTGGCGCACAGCGGATAGGGCACCAGCGGGTGGGCGATGATCGCCAGGCCGCCTTGCTCGTGCACGCGCGCCACGCTCGCCCGCAGAGATCCCCACGGCTTGATGCGCTCCTTGAGGAACAGCCCGACCAGGTGGCCGCCCCGGGTGGTGATCTCCTCGCCGACGATCACCTCGAGTGGCAAGCCGCGCGCCAGGCACATCTCGCGGGCCGCCTGGGCCGCGTCGATGCGCTCATGGTCGGCGATGGCGATGACGTCGAGGCCGCGCCGCACGGCAGCGCGCAGGACCTCGTCGACGCTCGACACGCCGTCTGACGCGAGCGTGTGGATGTGCATGTCGGCCCGCCCGCCGCGCTCGTCAGTCATCGGCATCCGGAGCGCCTTTCCAGATCGGGAAGAACATCGTCCACCACTGCTCGGGTGCGTCCGCCACGGCCCGCTCGAACGCGCGTGCAGTGGCGGCTAGGAAGCTGGTCAGACGTTCGTGCCGCGTGCCGTTATCCGGCAACTCGATCGGCTCGAGTCGGCCGCGATAAACGCCCGGTCCCGTGCGCCGGATGGCGACGAGACAGGCTGGCGCCCCTGTTTCCAGGGCCAGAACAGCGGGCCCGAGCGGCAACCGGGCCGCCGCACCGAAGAGCTCGACCGGGGTGCCCGTGCCGGCCAACGGCCGGTCGGCCACCAACGCGACGGTGTGACCGTCGGCCAGTTCGTGGCGGAGGGCGGCCGCAGCGCCCTCGAGTGGGACGACATTCAGCCCGGTCGCGCGACGCGTACTCGTGAAGTAGGCCTGGGCCGCCACATCACTGACCGTCTCCATTGGCGCGGTGATCGTCAGCCCCAGCCGCCGCGTGGCCCACAAAGCCGGGATCTCGACGGCGCCGAAGTGCATGCCGACGAGGATCAGCGCATGGCCCGACTGGGCCGGCCCGAACACCGCGTCGGCCAGTGCCTGGTCGTCTGGTGCTACGCGATCGAGTGCGGCAGGCGACCCGTAGCGCGACAGGGTGGCGCCTTCGAGATAAGAGCGCAGGTAGTGTCCAAAAGCCGCGCGCACCATCCGCTCCAGGGCGCGCGTGTCGGTGGCGGCGGCGGCGACATGTTCGGTGGCCATGTTGTTGAGGGCTAGGTATCCGCATACGCGGCGCAGGTTGTCGCGCACCAGCCGCCGCCGCCGCGGTTGGGCGACGTAGAGCAACACGCCGGCGCGCTGCGCGAGCGGATGCAGGATGCCGTCGGGAACGTGGCGCAGCACGGCGCTGATGACGCGTATCGCGCCGACCTTCAAGCGACCACTCACGGTCCGCGCCGGCTTGGGCGTGGTGGCCGTTGAGATGGCACTCACGATGTGCCTTCCTGGGCGGCGACGCGCTGGGCGAGGGCCTGCTTCTCGGCGGCCGATTCCGGCCAGACCGGCTTGAACGTGAACCATTGCTCCGGCGCGGTGGCGACCATGTCCTCGAGGGCGTCGGCGATCTCCTGGGTGGCGCGCTGTATCTCGGCCTCGCTCGCGTCGGCGACCTCGATCGGGTCGTAGTGACTCGCCCGGTACGTTCCGTCAGGCAGGGCGCGACAGACGACGGGCACGATCACGGCCCTCGTGCGGCCGGCGAGCATGGCCGGCCCGGCGGGCAGGGCGGTCCACTCGCCGAACAGGCGCACCGGTACTCCGTCGGCCCGGTAGCCCCAGTCGACTACCAGCCCCAGAATGGCCGGCTGACGCAGCACGTGAAAGACGCGGCGCAGGTTGCGCCAGGGGATGATCGCGACTCCCCAGCGGCGACGCTGCGCGTTCAACTCGTCGAATAGTTCCGGGTACGCGGTGTCGTCGGCCAGGCCGTAGGTGGGCAGGCCACGCAGCGCGATGGCGCCGGCCAGCAGGTCGATGCTGCCGATGTGGGCCGACACGGCGATCAGGCCGCGGCCCTGCGAGCGCAGCTGCTCGAACAGCCGCACGAAAGAATCCTCGCCGCGCTCGCCGTCCGAGTGCACCAGGCGCGTCGGCTCGTCTGCGGGGCGCGACGGCAGGCGCATCAGGTCGATGATCATGTGCGCATAGCTGGCATAGATGCGCCGCGCCAGATGGCGTACGCGGCGATCACCGGCCGGCAGGCCGAGCACGTGACTGGCGTTGGACAGGATGATGCGGCGCTTGGCCGGCCACGCGTAATAGCTGCCGACGAACACGGCACGGCCGATCGGCCGTGTCAGCTGGACCGGCACGCGCGAGATCGCCGCCGCCGCTGCTCGGTAGCCGCGCACCGCGGAATGTTCCCGCGCACGCCGCACTGCGCGGCTGACGCGACCGCCGCGGACGGTCGCGTCGCGCCGATGTGGTGCATAACCGACACCGCTGCCCGTATCGCTCAGGCCGTTACCTCCCAGGGGACGGTGCCGAACGCCTGTCGCGTGTCGCTCAGCCGGCCGCCGCCTTGCTTGGCTCGGCCACCTTGGCCGGCGCCGTCTGGTGCGCCTTGGCGAGCCGCCGGCGCTTGCTCTTCGGTGGCTCCTCGGTGCCCACCAGCGTCTCGTTGTCCTCGCCGCGGATGAACGCCTCGACCCGGTTGAAGGCGATGTCGTCGTGGACCTGGCGCGGCGGGCTCTTCATGAAGTAGGCCGACGGCGCTACGAGCGTCCCCTTCAGGCCGCGGTCGAGCCCGAGCTTCAGGCAGCGGATGGCATCGGTCACGACGCCGGCGCTGTTGGGGCTGTCCCAGACCTCGAGCTTCAGCTCGGCGTTGAGCGGCACGTCGCCGAACGTGGTGCCTTCCATGCGGATGTAGCACCACTTCCGGTCAAGTAGCCACGGCACGTGGTCGGACGGTCCGACGTGGATGTCGTCTTCGCTGATCTCATAGTCGAGCATCGAGGTCACCGCGTTGGTCTTGCTGATCTTCTTGGACTCGAGTCGCTCGCGCTCGAGCATGTTCAGGAAGTCCGTGTTGCCGCCGAAGTTCAACTGGTACGTCCGATCGAGTCGGACGCCACGATCCATGAACAGCCGGGTCAGCACGCGGTGGCTGATCGTGGCGCCGACCTGGCTCTTGATGTCGTCGCCGATGATCGGCAGGCCTGCATCGGCAAAACGACGCTGCCAGTACGGCTCGCGGCCGATGAACACCGGGATGCAGTTGATGAAGCCGACGCCGGCCTTGAGCGCCTGCTCGACATACCACTTGGTGGCCTCTTCGCTGCCCACCGGCAGGTAGGAAACGACCAGGTCGACCTCACGCTCCTTGAGGATCTTGACCACGTCGGCGGTCGGCCCGGGCGCCTTCTCGATGATCTGGCTGAGGTACTTGCCCAGGCCGTCGTGGGTCATGCCGCGCTCGACGGGGACGCCGAGGTGCTGCACCTGCTGGAAGACGTAGGTGTTGTTCGGCTTGGTGTAGATCGCCTCGGACAGGTCCTTGCCGACCTTGTTCTTGTCGATATCGAAGGCGGCCACGAACTCGATGTCGCGAACGTGGTAGCCGCCCAGGTTGACATGCATCAAACCCGGCACGAATTCATCGTCAGCCGCGTTCTCGTAGTAGTAGCGGCCCTGGACGAGGCTGCTCGCGCAGTTGCCGACGCCCACGATCGCAACGCGGATCTTGCCGTCGTGGCCGCGCACGTGGCGCCCGTTGCCACTCGGCTTGCCGTTCTTGTCTGTCATGGCTTAGTGACTGTCCTCCTGTGCCTTGGATTGGCGGTAGACGAAGAGAATTCGTTGGATGGTGGTGATGGTTGCGAGTACCGCGATCACGGTGAGCGTTACGAGCAGGGCGGTGCCTGCCGGCAGTACGGTCTGCAACCCATCAATCTCCTGACGCAGGAGTGGACCGTTACCGGCGATGACAAGCCCGGCCACGATGATTACCGTGCGAATCTCGCGCGGCGCGAGGCCTATGTTTGCTATCCCAGCTCCTGAACCGAACCCCAGGCTTTCCGATTTCGCGCGCGCATAGCTGACCATGAACGCCGAAGCCATCGCGAGCATGGCGACTATCGCGACGAAGTAGGCCCCCCCGAACGAGACCGCGCCTACGCCGATACCGATGTAGACCACGGCCTCGCCGGCACGGTCCATCGTGCTGTCAAGAAAGGCTCCGAATCGACTGGTCCTGTTGGTTGCGCGCGCCACCGCACCGTCGAACAGGTCGAAGACGGCACCAAAGGCGACCAGCAGGCCGGCCGCGAGCCAGGCCTGGCCGGCCGCGGCGAAGCCGGCCACGACCGCGATGCCGAACCCGATCAGGGTCAGCGCGTTGGGCGTGAGGCCGAGCCGGCTAAAGACGCGCCCGGCGGGCTGTTCGATGCTCGTCCGCACGCGCGACCGGAACGAATTGGAGATCATCGCCATCAGCCGGCGAGACCGAGGAGCTCGCGCTCGCGGGCGCGGAAGCGATCGAGTGCCTCGCGGCGCAACGAGCAGATCACTTCGCGACCGTTGCGGCGCATGTCGATGACACCGGCCAACTCCAGTCGCCGCAGATGCCAGGACACCAGCGGCTGTGACAGGTCGACGTGAGTGGTGAGCTCGGTGACCGTTGCCGCACCGGATGACAGGCGGTGCAGGATGCGCAGTCGCGACGTGTCGGCCAGCGCCTTGTGGAACGCGCGCAGCTCCCGCAGATCATCGGGAGGTGAGGCGATGGCGGCGATGGTCGAACGAAGGTGAGCGGGTGAAGGCACGTCGATCCTGTCTGGTCCGGCTGCAGCAGCGCACTGGGGCGCCGCCGATATATAAACGGCCATTGATATTAATCACGCCGAGCGAGCCTCGTCAAGCCTCCGCGGTGGATACTCGGTGACGATGTCGCGCAACGCCCGGCTGATCGTGCTCGTGGCCCTAGGACTCGGCGTGTTCCTGGTCGGCATCGAGTTGATGGTCACCGCGGTCGCGCTGCCGCAGATCCTGTCCTCGCTGACCGACTGGACGCAACTGCGCCACGCATCGTGGATCATCAATGGCTACCTGGTCGCCTATGTCGCGGTCATGCCGCTCGCCGGGCGGGCCGCCGATCGCTACAGCCTGCCCGCGCTCTACGGCCTGAGCCTGGCCGCATTCGCCATCGGCTCGCTCGTCGCCGGCAGTGCACAGAGTCTCGACTGGCTGATCGCCGGGCGAATCGTGCAGGGCGCGGGCGCGGGCGCCATCTTCCCGCTCGCCACGGCCGCCGCCGGGCATCTGTTCGAAGGCCACGGCCGTGCCCGCGCCATCGGTGTCGTGGGCGCGTTGTCCTTCCTGGGCATGGCCGCCGGTCCGTTCATCGGTGCCACCATCATCGGGACGTTTCAGATCAGCGGTGGCGCCCTGGTAGCGCCGAGTTGGCGCTGGATCTTCTACCTGTGTGCGCCGTTTGCTGTGCTGGCCGGTCTGTACACGTGGGCCGCCGCCCGCAATTGGTCGATGCCGCGCCGGGCCGGTGGGCTCGATGTCGTCGGTGCGGCCCTGTTCACCGGCGGTGTCGGCCTTGGGCTACTCGCCATTACGCTGATCGGCGCTGACGCCGCGATCGACCCGTTGGTCGCGGCCGGTGCTTCCGCCGTCTGCCTTGTCGCCGCGCTGGCGTGGTTCGCCAGGTCGCGCGACCCATTCCTGGACGTGCGCTACTTTCGCGACCGGACCTTCACCGGCGCCGTGCTCATGAGCCTGTTGACCGGCTATTCGTTTGCCACCGCCGTGGTCGGCGCAGCGGTCTTCGTCGATCGCGTGCGCTACGCGGGCGCGGGCGAGCAGCAGATTGCCCTCGGAGCCTTGGCTGGTGCCACGGCGATTGGTGCGCTCGGGGCCGGTTACCTGGTGCGCCCGTTGGGCGTGATGCTGCCCAGCCTGGCCGGGCTGCTGGCCGAGATCGTCGGCCTGCTGGTGGTCTCGACCGCAGGTCCGGACACCGACCTGGCCGTGCTGTGCGTCGGCCTGGCGCTGTTCGGTGCCGGATTCGGCGTGACCGTGACGGCGCGCACGACCGGTTCACTTGAGGCGCTCGGCCGGCGCGCGTTCGGCGTCGGATCGGCGGCACTCACGGTGGCGCGCATGCTCGGCATGGGTGTCGGCCTCGCCGCGCTGACCGTGCTCGGCTCGAACCGCATCGAAGCGCTCAGCGCGGTGCTCACCGACCAGTCGGCACGTGACGCGATCCTGCCCGCCGCGCTGCGCGGCCGGCCGCTCCAGGACTACCTCGTGGTCGACGCGCTCGAGCGCTGGGCGGCGGGGCAGGCGGCCGACATCCTGAGCACACTGTTCGTTGTCGCTGCGGCCGTGACGGCAGTCGCGATACTGCCTACGCTCGCAATGCGCAACCGTCCACGTGCGACGGTGCCGCCGGCAGCGAGGGACGAGGACGAACTTGGCGAGGTCGAGCAGGCGCCGCAGGCACCGGTCGCCATCTGACGCGAGTACGGCCGATCCAGCCGCGCTGTGGGGGCTCAGCTGGACGCCGACCGGCGGCGTTTCGCCCATCAGCACGCTGGCCGAACTGCAGGCGGCCATCGGCGTGCCTGACGGCCGGGTGTGGGTGGACCTGGAAGCGGCGTCGCGCGAGATCGTCGCCGCAGTCGCCAGCGCCTTCCATCTCCACCCATTGGTCACCGAGGACATCCTCGAACGCAATCAGCGCGCCAAGGCCGAGCTGACCGGCGAGCACCTGCACCTGGTGATGTTCGGCCTGAAGCACGGCGAAGGCATCACCAGCTACGAGCTCGACGTGGTGCTCGGCGAGCGCTTCCTGCTCACCGTTCACGACCCCGGAATGGGACTGCGCGAGGCGCCGTTCCTGCGCCGTGATGCCGGGGCGCATCTCGAGCAGGGCGCCGACTACATCCTGTGGGAGATCGCCGACTGGTTGGTCGACGACTACTTCCCGGTGTTCGACAAGCTCGGTGACGAGATCGACGAGCTCGAGGAGTTGGTCATCCGCGTGCAGAACCGCGAGATCGTCGAGCGACTCTTCGACGTGCGCCGTGACCTGCTGGCAATCCGCCACGCCGTCAATCCGCAGCGCGAGATCTTCAACCAGCTCACCAACCGCGACGTCGCGCTGATCAACCCCGAACGGTCGATCTACTTCCGTGATGTCTACGACCACCTGATTCGGCTGACCGACGAGCTCGACACCTATCGCGAGTTGGTCAGCACGACGCTCGACATCTATCTCTCGCAGATCAATAACAACCTGTCCGAGATCATGAAGCGGCTGACCGGCGTAACGGTCATCCTGGCCACCATCGCCGCCACCGCCGGCATATTCGGCATGAGCGAGGCGGGCCCGGCCTTCACGCTCGCGGAAGGCGCCGGCTTCTGGCTGGTGACGCTGGCGTCGATTCTGATTGCCGGCGTGGTCGGGTTCTACTTCCGACGCCGCGGCTGGATCTGATCAGGACGCTGGCAGGCACACGCGCGGATGCGCCGCAGGGTTGGCGTCGCCATGGCCGGCGGGCACGATGCCGATCAACTGGGCGGCCAACTGAAGCTTCGGGATGGTGCCCGCGACCCCCTCACTGGTCTGCAGCACGAGTTGTTGCTGGCCGGCCGCGATGTCGGTGATCGACAGGTCCGTCGCATGCTGCTTGACGACCGAGATCTGGTACAGATACAGCCTGTCGGCGCTGGTGTAGACCTCGACCAGCGCGCCGACCAGGACGGCGCCCTGGTCAGTCTCACTCGCCTTGAGCAGCGGCGCGAACATGCCGTGCTGTGCGTGGGCATAGATATACGTGGTACCCGTCTCGCCCGGTTGCGCGTACTGGGTCAGGTACATGGCGACGTCGCACAACGGATAGTTGCCGACGTTGCCGGGCAGCTCCAGGTCGCCGGCGACGACGGGCAGGTCGATGTCCTGCGCGGGGATGACGATGCGCGTCGCATGGGCGCGTGCGGCAACGCCTGACGGCACGGGGCCGGGCGTGGGTGTGGGCGTCAGATCAAAGGGGGTGCCCGGTGGGCCGTCGGGCAGCGGCGACGCACCGGTCCCCGCAGGCGACGATGACGCCGCTCCGAAGAGGGGATTGCCGCCGCCCAGTGACGGCTGGGGCGTTCGCCACTCCCCGAAGGCAGACGGTGCGTACAGCAGCAGGCCAGCAGTCAGCAGGCCAACGCTGCACGCCAGCAGCAGTGTCGGCACCAGACGATCCAACAGCCTGACGATTGCCTGCATCGGGCGGCCGATCCTAGCGCAGCCCCCTTTCGATTGCCGTAGTACATTCCGCGGGCATGCGCCTAGCCGACTTCCTCGGTGTGCTGGCAGCGCTCGTCGTCGGCGGTCTGCTCACCGTCCTCCTGTTTGCCAACGTCATTGGCGAGTCGCCGGTACTCGTCATGCCGTCGCCCCCGACCATTCCGCCGCTGCCCAGTCAACCAGCCCAGCAGTCGCCGACGCCGGCGCTGATCACGCCCGCGCCGGCATCCGGCACGCCCGCCGAAGTGGCCGTGGGCCAGCCGGCGCCGGCCCTCACGGTCACTCTCGCCGACGGCAGCCTGTTCGACACGCGTGACTATGCCGGCCAGCCGCTGTGGATCAACTTCATGGCCACGTGGTGCCCGCAGTGCGCCGACGAGCTGCCGCTGATGCAGAACTACCAGGCCCAGCTCGGCGAGCAGGCGACGATCGTCCTGGTCGACGTAGGTGAGGACAAGACGACGGTGACCTCGTTCATCAACGCGCTCGGCGTGGACCTGCCGGTTGGCCTCGATCAGGACTCGAGCATTCAGGGCGAGTGGGGAGCCTTCGCGCTGCCGGTTCACTACTTCGTGGACGGCGACGGCGTGATCGAGCAGATCGTCTTCGGCGGCGCGCCGCCGGAGGTCTTCGACCAGGCGCTGGGCGCGATCCTGCCCGACCTGGCGCCGTCACCGGGGTCGTGACCACAGCCGTCTCAGTTGCCGAGGCGGTCGCGGCGGCGGCAGGCCACCTCGAGCGCCGGCCGTTGCTGGTGGTCAGCGACTTCGACGGTACGCTCAGCCGGATCGTCGACGATCCGTGGGGAGCCGAGATCCTGCCGCTCGGCCGGCGCGCCCTGCGCGCGCTCAGCCGTCTGCCACAGGTCCACGTGGCTGTGCTGTCGGGCCGCTCCGCCGCTGATGTCGCGGCACGCGTGCGGGTGGGTGGCGTGACGTACCTGGGCAACCACGGCATGGAGCGCGGCTTCGTACCTCGCGGCGGGCGTCCCGAGCGACTCAGGCCACACTTCGACCATGCGACCGATACGGCCGTCCACGCGGCCGAGTTGCTGGCCGATCGAGTTCCGCAGCTGGTCGCCGCGCCGTGGCTGGTCGTCGAACGAAAGACACCGACGGTCGCCTTCCACTATCGGACGGCGCCCGACCTCGAGGCTGCCGCGCGGCAGGTACGACGGGCCGTCGACGAGCTTGACCCGGACGGTTTGCTGGAGCGTTTTCCCGGCCGGCGCGTGCTCGAGTTGCGACCGCCCGGTGCCGTGGCTAAAGGCGGGGCTTTCGCGGCGTTGTTCGCCGAGGCGCGACCACGCAGTGTGTTCCTGCTGGGCGACGACGTGAGCGACGCGCAGGCCTTCCACGAGTTGCGCCGGCTGCGCCGCGCCGGTCAGACGGACGGTCTGGCAGTGGCCGTCCAGGCACGCTCGGAGGTGCCGCCGGAGGTCGCCCAGGCAGCCGACGTGGTGCTCAGCTCGCCCGCCGACGCGACGCGTTTCCTGGCCGCCCTCGCCCGACGGCTGCGATGAACGTCACACTGCGACCGGTGGTCGAGGAAGACCTCGAGCCATTCTTTGTCCACCAGGCGGATCGGGGGGCAAGTGCCATGGCCGCCTTCCCGTCGCGTTCGCGGCCGGCGCACTACGCACACTGGCGGCGTGTCCTGCGCGATGCGCTGAATGTTTCGCGCACGATCGTGGTCGACGGAGTCGTGGCGGGCAACATGGGCAGCTGGCCCGACGATCAGCGCCGATTTATCGGCTACTGGCTGGCCCGGGAATTCTGGGGCCGCGGCGTGGCCACCGCGGCGCTTGGCCTGTTCCTGGCCGAGCTGTCCGAACGGCCGCTGTACGCGCACGTCGTGGCCCACAACACGGGTTCGATCCGCGTGCTCGAGAAGAACGGCTTCGAGCCGGCCGCGGAACAACCCGGGCCAGCACCCGACGGCGTGGAGGAGCGTCTCTACCGGCTGCGCTGACGGCGAGGGGGAGCGATGCTCTCTTCGTTCAGGGCTGGCTCGAAGCGGCGCACCGTGTCGCGCAGCGCGCGCGACGGCGGCCGGCCGCCGCGCGCGACCGCGGCCAGGTCGCGCAGCTGACGCGTCAGCCACCACTGCAGGTCCTCGCCGCGCACCGATGCGCGGAGGTGACGCAGGTGACCGAGTCGTTCCTCCGCGGGCATCTCCAGTCCGCGTTCGAGCATCTCGCTGGTGCCGGCGATGTCGGCCGCGCTGACGATCAACGAATCGGCCGCCAGTTGTTCGGCGGCGCCGGCCGTCTCGGACAGGACCAGCGCCGCCTGGCTGACGACGGCGGCCTCCTTGGCAACCAGGTTCATGCCGTCGACGACGGGATTGACCAGGACCACGTCGGCCAGTGAGAGCGCGGCGATCGCGAGTGCGTAGTCGGTGCCGTCGAGCAGCCAGATCGGCTGCTCGTCGGGATCAGCCATCCCGTTCACGCGCGCAACGACGTTGCGTACCCGGGCGGCGTACTCGGCATATTCGGGCACGTTCTCGCGGCTGATCGACTGGATGGCCAGGAAGCGCACCGACTTTCGCAGGTCCGGTCGCCGCTGGAGCAGTTCCTCGAAGGCAACGAAGCCGCGCAGCACGTTCTTGGACGGCTCCAGTCGGTCGACGCGGACGATCAGCCGCGGCTTCCCCGCTCGCTCGAGCCGCTCGCTGAGCTCGCGCCGGCGGCGCGCCACTTCCGGTCCGGCGGCGAAGGCAGAAAGCGCATCGGCGTCGATCGAGATCGGGTAGGCGCGCACCCAGATCGTCCTGCCTCGCCAGCGGACGTGGCGACCGTCTGGGTCGACCCGCGCGTCGCGCACGAAAGCGTCGACCGAGGCGAGGAAGTTGCTGGCGTAGCGATCGGTCTGCAGGCCGACGATGTCGTTCGCCAGCAGACCCTCACAGATCACTCGGCGCAGCGCCTGGGGCAGCACCATCCACGTGTCGGCAGCCGGCCAGGGGATGTGGTTGAAGTGCAGCAGAAGGCTGTCCGGGCGCTCGGCGCGGATGCGCGCGGCGGCCAGGTAGAGGTGGTAATCCTGCAGCAGCACGACGGGCCGCCGCGTCTCGCGTGTGGCCTCGAGGACGGCATCCGCGAACACCTCGTTGACGACGCGGTAGCCCGCCTGCCACGCGGCAATGAAAGCACGGTCGATGTTCGGCGCGTAGGGCAGCGTATAGAGCTGGTGCTGGGTGAACCACAGGAATGGGTTGGCCACCGTCGCGTAGTGCTTCTGCCACGCGTCGGGCGGAACCTCGCGCAGATCGAGACGCAGGTCCTGTCCCGGCAGAACGCGGGCGATCTCCGCCAGCAACCCCGCTCGCTGATCGTCGTTGGCATCGTTCAGCACCCGCGCGGCGGCGCGATCGCCGGCATCCAACGCCCCACTGATCCAGGTTACCGGGGCGATGTGGCCGACCTCGGCCAGGGCCGTCACGAGGCCGCCTGAGCCGCGCTGTGCGCGCCAGCTGCCACGCGTGTGTTTGAACGTCAGTGGGCCGCGGTTGGAGACCACGATGAGCCGCTCATGGCGGCCCAGCAGGCTGCCGAGGTATTCGAGCAGCTGGTCGCGATTCGCCTGGTGCCGCTCGCGCCGGACCGCCTGGACGCGATCGCTCAAGCGTCTACAGCAACGCCCGCGCCGCCTGGTCGGCGAGCGAGATGACGATCGTGGTGAACGGCGGGACCCAGATGAACAGTGTCACCAGGCCGGCCACCACGAGGCCAAGGCGCGTCTGTCTGCCGACGTTGACTTCGCGAGCGTGCTCCGGCGGTGGGCGCATGAACATGTATACGACGACACGCAGGTAGTAGAAGGCCGCGGCCGCCGCGTTGAGCACGGCCAGCACGGCAAGCAGGTTGAGCCAGCCGCCGACCTGCAGCGCGGCCTGTATGACGTACCACTTCGCCCAGAAGCCGGCGAGCGGCGGGATGCCGGTGAGTGAGAGCATGAACAGGAGCATCAGCCAGGCAAGCAGCGGCGAACGCTGGATGAGACCGGCGAAGGTGGAGATCTGGCTGGTCACGCCGGGCCGACGCTGCAGCGCGGCAACGCAGGCGAAGGCGCCCAGGTTCATGAACGAATAGGCGACGCTGTAGAAGAGCACCGCCTGCAACCCGCTGGCCTCGGCGGCCGAGCCGGCCGCGGCGGCGCCGAACGCCGCTACCCCGACCAGGATGTAGCCGGTGTGCGCGATCGAGCTGTAGGCGAGCATGCGCTTGATGTTGTCCTGCGTCAGGGCGACGAGGTTGCCCAGCGTCATCGTCGCGGCGGCGAGGATGACCACGATTGGCGTCCAGTCGGCCTTGACCGGCCCGAGCGCCTCGACGAACAGGCGCAGGATCAGCGCGAACGCGGCGACCTTGGGCCCGACCGACAGGTAACCGGTGACCGGCGTCGGTGAGCCCTGATAGGCGTCAGGCGTCCAGTAGTGGAACGGTACGGCGGCGATCTTGAACGCGGCGCCGGTTGTCAGCAGGGCGAGGCCCATCAGCAGGGCCGGCGGCAGGACGGTGATCGAACCGCCGCCGACGAGCCGGGCAATTGCCGCGGCGACGCCGGGGATGCTCGTCGTGCCGGTGTAGCCGAAGGTCAGCACCAGCCCGAACAGGAAGATGGCGCTCGAGAACGAACCGAGCAGGAAATACTTGATCGCGCCCTCGGTCGACAGGCCGTCGCGCTTGGCGTAGCCCGCCAGCAGGTAACCGGGCAGTACCAGCAACTCGAGGGCGAGGAAGAGCAGCAGTAGGTCGCGCGCGCCGCCGATGAGCATCGCCCCGGTGATGGCAAAGAACAGCATCGCCGCGAATTCGGCCGTCGGCAGGCCGCGCGGGCGCAGGTAATCCGGACCGAACAACAGCGTCAACAGGGCGATCGACAGCAGCAGCAGGTCGAGCAGCGCGGTCAGCCCATCGCGCACGTAGGCGCCGCCGAAGACCTCCTGCGGCGAGGTCAGCAGACCGAGCGACACGGAGCCCAGGTCGACCGGCCCGACGATGACCACGAGTGCCATCAGCACCACCAGCCCGACCGCGGCAAAGCCGACCAGCAGCCCGTCGCGCCCCGGCCGGGCGATGTCGATCACGATCATGGCCAGCGCCAGTAGTGCCAGCCCGGCGACCGGCAGCAAGGCGAGGATGGTGTTGGCGTCGAACTGGATCATCGGGCGCCGCTCAATGCAGAGCCAGCATGGCCGGCGCGACGCGCGACAGGAAGTCGTTGACGGGCAGTTGCCAGAGGTGCAGCAGCAGGCCGGGTGCGACGCCGAAGGCGATCGCCAGCACGCCCAGCGGCGCCAGAGTCAATATCTCCACGCGAGTCATGTCGGTCAGGTGATCACCCAGGCCGCGCAGGAAGTCGCTCAGGTCGCCGAAGATGACCCGTTGGTACATGTACAGCAGGTATGCCGCGCCGAGCATCATCGCCAGAGCGGCCACCGCCGCGACATAAGGCGCGTAGTCGAACGAGCCGACGATCACCAGGAACTCGCCGACGAAACCAGCCAGGCCGGGCAGCCCCAGGCTGGCCAGCACGAAGAAGCCGAACAGGGCGGCATATACCGGCAACCGTGCCAGGCCGCCCATCTTGGCGATAGTCCGGTCATGGGTGCGTTCGTAGATGACGCCGACGAGCAGGAAAAGGGCGCCGGTGATGATGCCGTGGGCAATCATCTGCAGCACCGCGCCGTGCAGGCCCTGTTCGGTGAATACGAAGATGCCCAGCGTGACGAAGCCCATGTGGCTAACCGAGCTATAGGCAACCAGCTTCTTGAGGTCGGGCTGGACGAGGGCCACGATCGCGCCGTAGACGATGCCGATCAGCGACAGGACGATGATCAGTGGTGCCCATTGCACGGCGGCGTCGGGAAAGAGCGGCACGGCGAAGCGGATGAAGCCGTAGGCGCCCAGTTTGAGAAGCACCCCGGCCAGGATGACCGAGCCGGCGGTAGGCGCTTCGACGTGGGCATCGGGCAGCCAGGTATGGAACGGGAACATGGGCACCTTGATGGCGAACGCCATGAAGAAGCCGGCGAAGGCGAAGAACTGCAGCGTCGGGTCAAAGCCCGCCTTGAGCAGCGCCTCGTAGTCGAAGGCGCCCTGCCAGGTGCCTGCCGTGGCCTGGTAGGTGTAGGCGATGCCCAGGATGGCGACCAGCATCAGGAACGAGCCGACCAGCGTGTAGAGCACGAACTTGAGCGTCGCGTAGATGCGGTTGGCGCCGCCCCAGATGCCGATGATCAGGTACATCGGCACGAGCACGATCTCCCAGAAGACGTAGAACAGGAACATGTCCAGCGCTACGAACACGCCGATCATGCCGATCTCAAGGATCAGGAACGAGATCATGTATTCCCTGACGCGCACCTTGATCGGGCCGAACGAGGCCAGGATGCTGATCCAGGTGAGAGTCGTGGTCAGGGCGACGAGTGCCAACGAGATGCCGTCGATGCCGAGCTTGTACTGGATGCCGAAGGCGGGCACCCAGTCGACCGTTTCACGGAACTGAAATCCGCCCGCGTTCGGGTCGAAGCCGAGCAGCAGCAGCATCGACACAGCCCATGCCGCGAGCGACGTGATCAGCGCAGCCGCGCGGATGAGGCCGAGCCGTTCCTTGGGCAGCAGCGCGATCACGATCACGCCGAGCAACGGCAGGAAGGTGACCACCGAGAGCAGCGGCAGGCTGCGCAGCGTGTCGATCATCAGTGCACGATGAACAGGTAGGTGGCGGCGATGACGAGCAGGCCGGCGGCGATGCCCAGCGCATAGTTCTGCACGTGGCCGGTCTGGATCTGGCGGATGCCGCGACCGGTGCCCTGGGTCAGCGCGGCGATGCCGTTGACGGTGCCGTCTACGACACGCACGTCAAACCACCACAGTGCATGGGCGACCGCACCGCCGAAGCGCACGAAGATCAGGTCGTTGAGGTCGTCGAACCACCACTTGGCGAAAGACGCGCGATAGAGCGGCTGCAACCTGGCCGTCCAGCGCTCGACCGTGGCGCGTCGCTCACCGGCGCGGAAGAACCCGAACAGCCAGATGGCAAACACGACGCCCAGCGCCCCGGCCGTTGCGCCGATCAGCAGCAGGCCGCCATCGATGCCGAACAGGGCGAATGCCTCGGGCTGATGGCCGAGCACCGAATCGGCATGCTCGAACACCGGTCCCAGCCACTGGTGGATGAGGCCGCCCGCGGGCGGATAGCCGATCGCCAGGCCGAGCAGAGCGGCCGGAATGGCCAGCAGGATGAGCGGCACGGTCATGCTGCGCGGCGATTTGTGGATGTCGGGCTCAACCTGCGGGTCGACGTGGCTTTTGCCGTAGAACGTCTTGCCCATCAGGCGGAACATGTAGAAGCCGGTCATCACGGCGACGATCACGCCGATGAGCCAGACCCACACGAAGCCGTTCTTGAAGCTCTCGCCCAGGATCTCGTCCTTGCTCCAGAAACCGGCCAGCGGCGGAATGCCGGAGATGGCCACGGCGGCGATGAGCATCGTCCAGTGGGTGATCGGGATGCGCCGCCACAGGCCGCCCATGCGGTTCATGTCCTGCTCTTCGTGCACGGAGTGAATGACCGAACCAGAATCGAGGAAGAGCAGGCCCTTGAAGAAGCCGTGCGTCATGAGGTGGAAGATCGCCGCAACGTACGCGCCGACGCCAAGGCTGGCGAACATGTAGCCCAGCTGTGACAGCGTCGAATAGGCCAGCACGCGCTTGATGTCGCGTTGGGTGAAGGCGATCGACGCGGCCAGGATGGCGGTGAAGATGCCGATCGCGGCGACGACGACCATCGCTGCCGGCGCCTGGATGAAGATCGGATTGGCACGCGCCACGAAATAGACGCCGGCGTTGACCATCGTCGCGGCATGGATCAGGGCGCTCACCGGCGTGGGGCCTTCCATCGCATCGGGCAGCCAGACATGGAGCGGGAACTGGGCGCTCTTGCCGACCGCACCGGTGAACAGCAGCAAGGCGATGCCGTTCATCATCCACGGCTGAATGACGCCGCTCTGCAGTTGAGCGGGGAGCATCGTGAAGACATCGCCGAAGTTAAGCGAACCGACGGTCGTCCACACCGCGGCGATGCCCAGCACGAAGCCGAAGTCGCCGACGCGGTTGACCAGGAACGCCTTCTTGGCCGCCAGTGCCGCGGAGTGCCGGCGGTACCAGAAGCCGATGAGCAGGTACGAACACAGCCCGACCAGTTCCCACGCCGCGAACAGGAGCAGGAAGTTGTCGGCCAGGACCAGCAGCAGCATGCTGAACATGAACAGGTTCAGGTAGGCGAAGAATTGCCAGCGGCTGGGGTCGTGGGCCATGTAGCCGATCGAGTAGACGTGCACCAGCATGCCGATCGTGGTGACCACGACCAGCAGCGCCGCGGTGAGCCCATCCACCGCGAAGTTGGCCGAGATGTTGAACGAGCCGGCCGGGATCCAGGTGTACAGCGTGAAGTGCAGCCCCTGGGCGCCGAATGCGCCCTCGATCAGCGTCCGGTAGACCAGGTACATGGCGACCAGCCAGGTGGCGATGACTATCGGTACGGCGATGAGCCACGCGCGCGCATATAGGCGTCGGCCGACCAGCGCGGTCAACGCGAAGCCGGCCAGCGGCAGGGCGAGGAGCGCGATTACGGCGATCTGGTCGAGTGACAAGGCGATGACCTGTTACTCGCGCATGCTGGAGTACTCGTCGACCAGCGGCGTGCGGCGGTTGCGGAAGATGGCGATGACGATGGCCAGCCCGACGGTCGCCTCGGCCGCGGCGACGGCCATCACCAGCAGCGCGATCAGCGCGGCGTGCGCCTGCAGCTGGGGCGTGAATGCGCCGAACGCGATGGCGGCCAAGTTGACGGCGTTGAGCATCAGTTCGATGGACATCAACATGGCGATCGCGTTACGTCGCGCCAGGAAGCCGAAGGTGCCGATCGAGAAGAGCAGCGCCGACAGGATGAGGTAAGCGTCAAGCGAGTGACTCATGACACCTCCACGGTATTGGCGGTCACCGGAGCACTGATGGCCTGCAGCGTGTCTGGCTCGCGTTCGCCCGGGTCGGGCGCCTCCTCGCGTTTGGCCAGAAACACGCCGCCGACGACTGCCGCCGTGAGCAGCACCGCCACGACCTGCAGCGCGAATATGTACAGCGAGTCCTGGAAGAGCAACAGCGCGATCTGACTCGTCGCCGACCACAGGCGATCCGCGACGCTGAGCGGCCAGGAGGTGTTGATCAGCGCGGTGATGAGCAGCGCGGCCAGGCCGAGGGCGGCCAGTGCCGCCGCCCACGCCTGGTGGTGGAAAACGAGCTGCGCCGGCCCCGACTTGGACTGCGTGAGCATGATCGCGAACAGGATCAGCACGCTGATGGCGCCGATGTATATGAGCACCTGCGCGGCGGCGACGATGACCGCGCCGGCGAGCACGTAGATGCCCGCCAGTGCGCCGAAGGCGAGGATCATGGCCAGCCCCGAGCGGACGATGTCGCGGCCGATGACCACGAACAGCGCGGCTCCCAGCAGGATGCCCGCCAGGATCAGGAAGAGCAGGTCATCCCACGGCCAGTTGATGTAGGGGATGGTCGGCGGCAGGGCCATCAGTGTGCGTGCTGCCCGTTGCCAGTTGGTCCGTGGCCGTTGCCGGAAGGTCCGTGACCGTTGCCGGCGACGCTCGCCGGGAGCACGGGCAGCAGCCGGCCCGGTGCGACGAGGCGGCCCTCGGCGTTGGCGCGATCCAGCCAGTCGCGCTCCTTGCGCACGTACGTGATCTCCGTGTCGCGGTCGATTGAGCTGTAGGCGAGCAGATCGAGCATCGGCTCGCCGCGGCTGTCATGGCTGAGCTCGAACTCGGGCCCGCAGCGCAGGGCGTCGTAGGGGCACGCGTCGACGCAGATGCCGCACAGGATGCAGCGGCTCTCGTCCACGTCGTACTGCTCGAGCACGCGCGGCTTGGGCATCAGCGCGCCGGTCGGGCACGTCTCGGCGCAGCGGCCGCAGCTGACGCACGGCGTCGTGTTCAGGCTCATGTCGAGCGGTGTCGTGACGAGCGTGTCGAAGCTCGTGCGCATGAAGTCATAGCACGCGGCGCCGACGACCTCCTTGCACACGTTGGCGCAGCGGCCGCAGTCGATGCAGCGCGACGGCTCGCGCAGGATGAACGCGTGACTGTCGTCGCGGATGTAGTCGTGGTTCGTGCCGGTGAAGCGGTTCTCCGTCACGCTGCGATGCGAGAAGCCCGTCCGCGCCGGCTCGAGCGTGGGCAGCGTGTTCCCGTACTCGATGCCCTGCCGGCGCAGGTCGCAATAGCCGATCGCCTCGCAGGTGCACTGCAGGCAGCGTTTCGACTCGGCCATCGCTTCCTGCTGCGTGTATGGGATCTCGTATTCGACGTAGCTCTGCTTGCGCTCCTCGGCCGGCATGGAGCGCAGGCGGTAGCGCGGCTCCTTGACCTCGTCGGTGTAGGGCACGATGTTCAGGAATTGTGGCTGCGGCTCGGCCAGTGTCTGGCGCGTCCGGATGGCGGCCAGGTCGTGGCCGCGCAGGTAGGCGTCAATCGCGTAGGCCGCCCGGCGGCCCTCGCCATTGGCCTGCACCACGGTCGCTGCGCCGATGCGCACGTCGCCGGTGGCGAAGACGCCCGGGCGCCCGGTGGCGAAGGTCACCGCGTCAGCTGCCAGCCGGCGGTTGCGCGTGGCGGTCACGCCGTCGGAGCCCTTCGCCAGCCAGTCGAGCTGCGGGCCCTGGCCGATGGCCAGCAGCACGCGGTCACAGTCGATCACGAATTCGGTGCCGGCCACCGGCTCCGGCCGGCGCCGGCCGGAGGCGTCGGGCTCACCCAGCCGCATGCGCTGGAACTCCACGCCCGTGACCTTGTTCTTGTCGTCGGTCACCACGCGCGTCGGCGCGGCCTGGAAGATCGCCCGGGCCCCTTCCTCGAGCGCCTCGTGGACCTCGTTCGACGCCGGCATGTCCTTCATGTCGCGGCGGTAGACCAGGGTTACCTCGGCCGCACCCTGGCGTACCGAGGTCCGCGTGCAGTCCATCGAGGTGAAGCCGCCGCCGATGACCACCACGCGCGTGCCCTTGTGGCCCGGATAGGGCAGGCCGAGCGTCGCGACGCGCAGGTACTCGAGCCCGTCGAGTACGCCGTCGGCGTCCTCGCCGGGGATGCCCAGCTTGTTCGTCTCGTAGCAGCCGATCGCGATACAGACTGCGTCGAAGCCTTGGTTCTGCAGGTCGTCGAGAGTGAAATCGCGGCCCAGCGCGGCGTTGGTGACCATCTTGCCGCCCAGGTCGTAGACGCTCTGGTACTCGGCTTCGAGCACCTCGACCTTGGGCAGCCGGTATTGCGGAATGCCGTAGCGCAGCATCCCGCCCGGTGCGGGATCTTTCTCGAAGATGGTCACGTCGTGCCCGGCGATGAGCAGGTAGTACGCGGCAGACATGCCGGCCGGCCCGGAACCGATGACCGCCACACGCTTACCCGTGGTGGGTTGTACCTCGAACGGCACCGGTGCCTTGACGCCGTTCGCCTGCGCCTTGAGCACCTGGTCGCCGGCATAGCGGTGGCTGTCGCGGATGGCGATCGCCTCTTCCACCTCGTCACGCCGGCAGTGCTCCTCGCATGGCGCCGGGCAGACCCGGCCGAGGATGCTCGGGAAGGGGATGGTGCGCTTGAAGATGCGTGCCGCCTCGGCGAAGTTGCCCTCCGTGTTGGCCTTCAGGAAGCCGGGGATGTCGATGTGGCTGGGGCACTTGTTCTGGCACGGCGGCAGGCAGTAGGCGTTGTGGTCGGAGAAGATCAGCTCGAGGTTCGTCTTGCGGATCTCACGCAGGCGCGGCGTCTGGGTGCGCACGACCATGTCCGGCTCGGCGGCGCGCGAACAGCTGATCGGCGGGTTCTCCTCGCCGTCCACCTCGACCACGCACATCCGGCAGGCGCCGAAACCGGGCAGCTTGGGCTCGTAGCACAGCGTCGGCACCTCGATGCCGTTGTCGCGGCAGATGTCGAGGATCGTCTGCCCCGCGCGGCCGGTGTACTGGCGGCCGTCGACCTCGACGGTGAAGGTGGGCGCCGTCAGCCGCCGCTGGGGTGACTGCGTCTCCAGCAGCCGCTCGACCGAAGCGTCGAGGGCCGTGTCGCGGACGACAGGCAGGGTGTCGGTCATGCGCTCACCGGGGAAGCTGTCGGGGACATTCCGGGACACACGCCGGCGGGACATGTGCCATGCGTGAAGTGTTGATCGAACTCGTCGGCGAAGTATCGCATCCCGGTCAGGAAGGGATTGGGCGCCAGCCGTTCGAGCCCGCACAGGGCCGCCGCGCGAATGTCGGCGGCGAGATCCTGCAGCACCTGTGCGTCGCTTGGCTTGGACAGTCCGCTGGTCGCGCGGCGGCCGATCTCATACATCCGGCGCAATCCGATCCGACACGGGATCGTCTTGCCGCACGACTCGTCGGACAGGTAACGCTCGAGGGTGGTCGCCATGTCGACCAGGCAGGTGCGCTCGTCGATCGCCACGACGGTGCCCGACCCCCAGATCGCGCCCTTCTCGTTGAGTGCGGCCGGCGTGTACAGCGTGTCGAGCTCTGCCATCGGCAGGAAGCCGCCCGCCGGTCCGCCGACCAGCACTGCCTTCAACGGAGCATCGGCGGTAGGCCCGCCGGCCAGGTCGAGCATGCGCCGCAGCGACATTCCCAGGGGGATTTCCACGATGCCCGGCGACTTGAGCGCGCCACCGAGCTGAACCAGCGTCGTGCCCGGAAAGTCATCGTCGCCGATCGCCGCAAAGTCGCCCGAGCCATTGGCAACGATCCACGGCACCAGGCCGAGTGTCTCCACGTTGTTGACCACGGTTGGCCGGCCCCACAGTCCGTCGTGGGCCGGGTACGGCGGCCGCTGGTCCGGCTGCGCGCGCTTGTTCTCGATGGCGCGGATGAGCGTCGTCTCCTCGCCGACGACCATGCCACCGGGCAGCGCGATCACCTCGACATGGACGTCAAATCCGGAGCCCAGCGCGTCGCTTCCGATGTAGCCGGCCTCCTCCGCGGCACGCACCGCAGCGCTCAGCCGCGCCCGCGCCGTCGCCATGCGCTCGTGCACGCAGACGTAGGCGTGCGTTGCGCCGATCGCGTAGGCGGCCAGCGCGCAACCTTCGATGACGGCATGTGGATCCTGCTCCATCAGCAGCCGGTCTACCTGCGCGCCGGGGTCGGCCTCGAACCCGTTGGCGATCACGTACCGCTCGTGGCCCTCCATCGCGGCCGCGGCGCGCCACTTGTCGCCAGCCGGATAACCGGCCCCACCACGGCCGCGCAGCTTCGCGTCGGCGACCAACCGGATGATGGCTGCCTGGCTGAGCGCGGGCACGGCCTTCTTCCAGGCCGCCCATGCGCCGGCCTCTTCGGCCTTGGTCAGAGGGCCATCCGCTGCGTACCGGCCGGCGCGCGCCAGCAGGATCGACGGCATGCCCTTCGGGCCACTCAGGATGTTCATGCCCGGCCCGCCTTGGCCGCCGCGGCGCGCAGCCCGCGCGCGAGATCGGCCGCCCTTTCCGGGGTGATGTCAGGCTGCGCCTGTCCGTTGAGCGTGACGAGCGGCTCGAGCGCCGGATCACCGCCACACTCGGCAGTCACGAAACGCACCGCGCCGTCGGCGGACACGCCGCCCATGTCGACCCCGAGCACCGCCGTCAGCGCGTCGCGGATGCGGCCGGCGCCGCGCAGGACGCAGTTCGGGCAGCGGCAGATGCCTATTTCCGCGGCGCCGCCCGGCCCCGCCGGAGAGAAGTTGAACTCGCCGAAACTGGACCCCGTGCCGTAGATCTCGCTGTACCACGCGCCGGTCGAATGGCTGATGTGCTGCAGCGCGGCGACCGGCAGGTAGCCATATGCCTGCTGGGTCTGCTCGAGGATGCCGACCATGTGCCGCGGGTCGAAGTTCTCGCGCACGAGGATCTCCTCGAGTGGTCCCAGGTCGATCGGCTGCCATGCGGCGAACGCCCGGTCGGGCACCGTTCTGCCGGATCGGCGCAGTGCGGATTCCTCGCGTCGCTCGGCGTACTGCTCGGGCGGCCCCCAGTGAACGTGGATGCGGTTCCTGGTGTCCACGCCGCCCATGTCGATGATCTCGATCGGGCACGCCATCGCGCACTGGAAGCACGTCTCGCACTTGAGGTTGCCGGCCTCGTCGTAGAGCAGGATCAACCGGCCGCGACTGTGCGGCGAGATCTCCTGGACGACCTCCGGATACTGGATGGTCACCTTCGGCTGGAAGAAGCGGACGAGCGTATCGAGCATGCCCCTGGCGATGCCGTAGCCCGGAATGCGCGCGAAGCTCATATCACCCTGCCCACCCTCAACTCGCGGTCAGCTGCTGCACGAGCAGGATCGCACCGGCCGTCACGAACACGTTCAAGAGCGCGATCTCGACCAGCCACTTCCAGGCGAAGCCCATCAACTGGTCGATGCGCACGCGCGGCAGCGTGCCGCGCATCCACACGAAGACGAAGGCGAAGGTGAACACCTTGGCGGTGAACCAGAACAAGCCGACGACGACCTCGAACGACAGGAACAACCAGACGCCGATGACGCCGGCGGCGATGACGTTGAACAGCACGAAACCGACAATCAGCGACTTAACGATCGACCAGCTGCTCTTGAGCATCCAGACCAGCGCCCCGAGCACCAGGACGACGAGCGGCACGCCAAGCGCGAGCACCCACAGCAACCAGACGCCCATGCTGCCCGGATCGAGGGCCGGGTTGATCGTGATGTGGAAGAAGTCGAGGATGGGTCGCGGGTCGATCGGCGCGTTCCAGCCGCCCATGAACAGGACGACGGTCAGGGCCGAAATGATGAAGACGTTGACGTACTCGGCGAAGAAGAAGAAACCGAAGCGCATGCCGCTGTACTCGGTCGCGAAGCCGGCGACGATCTCGCTATCCGCCTCGGTCAGGTCGAACGGCGTGCGGTTACCTTCGGCAGTGGCGGCGATGAAGAACACGATGAACGCGAGCGGCTGCTGGAAGACGTACCAGTTCCAGAACCAGCCGGCCTGGTTCATGACGATGTGGTTCAGCGACAGGGTGCCGGAGAGCATGATCACGCCGACCGGGGCGAGCAGCAGCGGCAGTTCGTAGGAGACGACCTGCGCGGCGGCGCGCAGCCCGCCGAGCAGCGAGTACTTGTTGAAGCTCGACCAGCCGGCCATCATCAGCCCGACCACGCTCAGGCCGGAAATGGCGAAGAAATAGAGCAGGCCGATGTTCATGTCGAGCCCGACCAGGCCCGGGGCGAAGGGCACCACCAGCAGCGTCAGCACGCTGGCGAGGTACGTCACGATGGGCGCCAGGGTGAACACCGGCGTGTCCGCGCCGGTCGGCGTGAAATCCTCCTTCGAGAGCACCTTGAGGCCGTGGAACACCGATGCGAGCGTGCCAAAAGGCCCGGTGCGGTTGGGGCCGAGGCGCAGGTTCATGAACGCGATCACCTTGAGTTCCATGAAGATGATCACGAACGCCGTGGGCACGGTGAAGAGCAGGATCGCGGTGGCCGCGATGACGAAGCGGACGATGTCGATGTTGTCGCGCACGATCGTCGCGACGAAGTCGATCAGCGCGGGGATGAGGCCGGTCATCCAGCCAACCATCACGACGATGGTCAGCAGCAGGCCGAGCAGCAGCAGCGGCAGGAGGATCTTGCCGGCCAGCGTCAGCCGGCTCCACGGCCGGGAGATGACGCTCAATTAGGACTCCCCACGCTGGTTCACTTGTCCACGCCGCCCATGACCGGGTCGAGCGAGGCCATCACGGCCATCGTGTCGGCGATCAGGTTGCCGGGCATCAATGCGCCGACGGCCTGCAGGTTGAAGAACGACGGGTCGTGGATGCGCAGCCGGAACGGCTGGTCGGAGCCATCACTCATGCCGTAACACGCGTACTGCCCGCGCGGGCTCTCGATGGCGATGAAAGCGCGCCCGGGCGGGATGCGCAGCAGCCGAGGAATCTTGGCCATGACCGGCCCGTCGGGCATCTCGTGCAGGACCTGGTCGATGATGCGGATGCTCTCGCGGACCTCGTCGACGTGCAGCAGGAAGCGCGCGTAGGAGTCGCCCTCGGTGCGCGTCGGGATGTCGAAGTCGAGCTCCGGGTAGGCGCTGTACGGGTGAGCGCGACGCACGTCATAGGGCACGCCGGTTGCGCGCAGCGGCGGCCCGCTCATGGTCAGCCGTAGCGCGGTTTCGCGATCGAGCACGCCCAGGCCGCGCGTACGACGGACGAAGATCTCGTTCTGGTTGAGCAGCCGCGCCGTCGCCTCGAGCTGGTTGCCGGCGTGCGACATCCAGTCGCCCAGGCGCGACAGGAAGTCGTGGTTCAGATCGCGATTGACGCCGCCGATGCGCAGGTAGTTGAAGAGCAGCCGCTGACCGGTGAGTGCGGCGAGCATGTCGACGATCTCGTCGCGCTCGATGAAGCCCCACAGGATGGGTGTCAGGCCGCCCAGGTCGAGCGCCTGCCAGCCCATGAACAGGGCATGGCTGGCGATGCGGTTGAGTTCCCAGGCGAGGACGCGGATGTACTCGGCGCGGCGCGGTACCTCGAGCTCGAGCAGCTTCTCTGCGACGAGCACCGGCATCGCCTCGCTGAACATCGACGCCACGTATTCGAGTGGGTCGCACTGGCTGATGGCGATGTGCCAGTCGCCGTTCTCGCACAGTTTCTCGACGCCGCGGTGGAGGTAGCCGAGGACCGGGTCGAGGTCGACCACACGCTCGCCGTCGATCTTGAGCACCACGCGCAGGACACCGTGCGTCGACGGATGCTGCGGGCCCAGGTTGAGCAGCATCTCGCCGTCGCGCAGGTTATAGAACTCGGCCTCGCGCTCGCTGCGCGGCGGGTAGGGCGGGACGGCGTCGTAGATGGTCGCCGGCGTGTCGACCCAGATGTTCGGGTCGTCGAGCGATCGAACCGTGGTTTCGGTCACGCGGGTTCACGCGGTGTCTCGGTCGCGTCCGCCAGCTCGACGGTCGCACCGCCGGCTACCGCCGGCCCATGCTTGGCCTGGCGCAACATCGGCTGGCGTCGCTCTTCGGCCGGCGCGGCCATCTGCTCCACGTTGCGGTAGCCGCTACCCGACGAGCGCGCCGAGTCGTCGGCGAGCAGGAAGTCCTTGCGCAGCGGGAAGCTGGTGTAGTCGGGCGGCATGTAGATGCGGCGCAGGTCGCGGTTGCCTTCGAAGATGATGCCGAACATGTCGTAAGCCTCGCGCTCGGCCCACTCGGCCCCTTTCCACAGGTAGGTCACCGACGGCACGCGCGGATCCTCACGTGCCAACCCGGGCACGATCACGCGCAGCCAGTCGGGCGTCCCGGGCGACCAGAGGTGATACACGACCCACATCTCCGTGCCGGTGTCGACGCCGGCGAGGTCGGCCAGCAATTCGAAACGGAAGCGCTCGTCGTCATGGAGGGCGCTCATCACCTGGGTGAGGTGCTGCGCGCCGACGGTGATCTCGGTCGTGTCCGCACGCTGGCGAATCGGTCCGTCGAGCTTGCCGTCGAAGGCGCTCTCCAGCTGCTTCTTGAGCTTGGTGTCGATGGTGCCGCCCTCCCCGGCGTCAGACGCCGAGCGGGACAGTCGGTCCGACCGCCCGCTCAGCCCAATGGCCGCGCCTCTCCCTGATCAGCTGCTGCAGCTTCATCATGCCGTAGATCAGCCCTTCCGGTCGCGGCGGACAGCCGGGCACGTAGACGTCGACCGGCAATACGCGGTCGATGCCCTCGACCGTCGCATACGAGCGCTTGTAGCGACCACCGGAACAGGTGCAGTCGCCCATCGCGACACACCACTTGGGCTCGGGCATCTGCTCCCACAGTCGCACCAGCGGGCCGGCCATCTTGGTCGTCAGCGTGCCGGCGACGATGAGCACGTCGGCCTGCCGCGGGCTGGCTCGGAAAGGGAACATGTTGAAGCGATCCATGTCGTTCTTCGAGGTGGCCGCCGACATCATCTCGATCGCGCAGCAGGCCAGCCCCGAGAGCAGCGGCCACAGGCTGTTGAGACGGATCAGGTCGAGGACGTAGTCGGCCTTGGTGGGGATGATGTCGAGCGCACCCCAGCGTCCGTTGTCCGACTTGTCGCCCAGCTCGAGCTCGCTCAGGTGCGTGATCTGCGATGGCGCGCCACCCATGTACGCCTGCGGGTTGACGGCCGACCAGAGGGTATTGGGCACGATGATCGGCGCGACGGGGTCGGTCGCCGGCTGCGTCGCCACCGCCGCCGCCTCCTTGGGCTTGTTCACTTCCACGTCAGGACGCCCTTGCGCCATGCATAGCCGAGCCCCAGCAGCAGGATGCCGACGAACAGCAGCATCGCCAGGAAGCCGCCGATGAGCACGTCACGGAAGACGAGCGCCCACAGGTAGACGAAGACGACCTCGATGTCGAAGGCGACGAACAGCAACGCGTAGATGTAGAACGACAGGCCAACCCGGCCCCAGGTGTAGCCGTAGGTATCGATGCCCGATTCGTACGGCAGGCCCTTGTGCCGATCGCCCTTCGAGCGATGGCCGATGAGCCACGCAAAACCGATTGTTATCAGCACGAAGGTAGTGCCCGCGAAGGCGAACCCGAGCACGTACCAGAGTCCGGTTGTCACGCTAGCCTCTCAGGCGCCACGGTCCGCGGAAGGCGTGTTGTGGGTTTGCTGGGTGGACCGCAGCTCACGCTGCATTCTACGCCGCATCGGGTTTGCGGCAGCCGGTGCGCGGCTGCCATATTGGTCACGTGGCGGGCATGGTCAGAGCGTATATCGGCCTTGGCGCAAACCTGGGCGACGAGCGCCGGAATCTGGCCGGGGCGGTCCGTGCGCTTGGGGCACTGCCCGGGGCGCGCCTGCATGGCGTGTCGGACCTCTACCGCACCCGGCCGGTGGGCGTTTCCGGCCAGCCTGACTACCTGAACGCGGTCGTCGCGCTGGACGTGCCCAAAGGCGACAACGCTGAGACTGGCGCGCTCGCCCTGCTGGCCGGCCTGAAGAGCCTTGAGCAGGCGCTCGGCCGCCAGCCACGCGAACGCTGGGGGCCGCGCGAGATCGATCTCGATCTGCTGTTGTTCGGGCGGCACGCGCTCGACGTCGCCCGGCCCGACGGCAGGTGGCTGGTCGTGCCGCATCCGCTCGCTCACGAGCGGCTGTTCGTGCTCGCCCCGCTTGCGGATCTGGTCGCGCGGTTGCGCCCACCCGGCTGGCATGCCAGCGTCGCGGACGTGCGGGATCAACGGGCCGGCATCGAAGGCCCGGGGGCAGTTACGCGGATCGCGCGCTGGCAGGCGGCAACCGGTCGCTGGCTGGATCTGTCAGGCCAAGCCGAATCAGACGGTTCTTCTTGAGGTTTTCGCGCACTATCCACGCTACGTCGCGGTCGGACGACCCAGCCCACGCGACGAAGCGCGGCCAGCCGGCCGGTGGATCGGCTGCGATGACCACGCTCCAGGCATAGCCGAGCGCCTGGCGCAGGACGCGGACATCCGCCGCCGCCCGATCGCTGGCCTCAACGACCGAACGCGTCGCGGTGTCGAGCACTTCCAGTGCGGTCGGCAGCAGTTGGCCGTTACGCAGCAGCCGCGGCTCGGCCACGGCCGCCACTGCCGCCCGCTGGACGAGCGGTGAGCCCAGCGACCAAGCGCGCGCAATCTCAGCCAGCTGTTGCAGATTGGCATCGCCAAGCCGCTGCAGGGCGATCGCGACTGCTTCGCGGATGCGCCACTCGCGATCCTCGGCGCGTTCGTGCAGCAGCGGCAGTGCCTGCGCCTCGCCGCCGGCCGCGAAACGGCCAAGCGCGACCAGCGCGACCGAGATCACGAACACGTCCGTGGGGTCGTCACCTGCCCGCGCTGCGGCCCACCGCCGCGACCAGTCGAGGTCGACCTCTTCGGCCGCGGCGGCAAGTAGCTCGAGGTTGGCGCGCGGCCCGGGCAGCCCGGAATTGGCGCGCAAGTAGCTCTCGCGGTCGGCCGCTGAGCGGAAAGCATGGCGCTCCTCGTCGACGCGACTCATGCGGCGGCAGGGGTGGCATTCGGCCCAGCGGTGCGCTGGCTGCGCACGCCGAACAGCAGCAGGGCGGCGAGCAGCGCACACGCCGCGCCGAACCAGAACGTGGCCGACGGCGCAACGACGTCCCACAGCACCCCGGCGACAACCGATGCGGGCAGCACCGCGACGGCCACGCCGGCGTTGAGGATGCCGTAGCCGGTGGCACGCAGGTGGCTCGGGGTGACATCGGCGATGAGTGCCCGGCCGACGGCCTCGTTGATGCCGTAGTAGGCGCCATAGAGCAGCCACAGCCAGGCGGCGGCGCCGGCCGAATTGGCAATCGCGAAGCCGGCGTAGGCGACGGCATAGACCAGCCACGCCGCGGCGATCGGCACGCGTCGGCCGAAGCGGTCGGACAGCGCCCCGGCAGGGAACGAGATGAGCGCGTTCGTTGCGTTGAAGCCGACGATCATCAGGAGCAGGTCGCGCACGGCGACGCCGAGCTGCTGCGTGCGCAGGGCCAGGAAGGCGTCGCTCGAGTTGCCCAGTGCGAAGACCACGTTGGCGGCGACGAACATCCAGAAAGGCGCGGGCAGTTCGCGCAGCTCGGCCATCAGCCGGGCGCCGCGAGTCGAGGACTGTTCCGCGGCCGGACGCGACTCCGGCTCGCGCCGTCCGGCGACATCGCGCACGCCAACGAAGATCACGGCCACCGCGAGCGCCGCCGGCACGAGGGCGAGCACGACCAGCAGATCGAAGGTCGGCCGATCGAGCAACGTGGCGCCGGCCTCGGTCGCGCCCACGACCAGGAAGGCGATGAGGACGCCGAAGAACGCGCCCAGCGTGTCCATCGCGCGGTGGAAGCCGAACGCCCGGCCGCGGTATGCGGCGTCGGTCGAAATCGGCGATCAGCGCATCGCGCGGCGCGGTGCGAATGCCCTTGCCCAGCCGATCACCGAGGCGTGCCACGAGGACGATCGGCCACGCGTTGGCGAGCAGGTAGATCGCCTTGGCCAGCGTCGACGAGCCATATCCGACCCCGACCAGCAAGCGCCGCCGTCCGATGCGGTCGGAGATCACGCCGCTGGCCAGCCGCAGCACGGCCGAGGCGCTCTCGGCGATGCCCTCGATCAGGCCGATCACGGCGGCGCTGGTGGCCAGCACGTTGGCCAGGAACAGCGGCACGAGGTAGACGAGCATCTCGCTCGACACGTCGGTCAGCAGGCTGACCAGGGCGAGTGCGATGACGTTGCGCGTGATACCCCGGCCGAGTGAGCTCCTCAGTCGAGACAGCGACACGGGCGGCGGCCGATGCCTACAGGCGCACGCTGGGCGGTCGCTCGCGATCGAGCATGTGCACCGTGTCGACGAAGCGCACCTGCTTGGATTGGTAGCCCATCACCAGCGAGTGGGTACGCGCGCCGCCGCCGAAGAAACGCACGCCGTGCAGCAGGTCGCCGTCGGTCACGCCGGTCGCCGAGAAGACGAGATTCTCGCCCGGCGCCAGGTCAGTGGTCGTGTAGACACGCTCCTCGGAGGTGTCGATGCCCATCCTTTCGGCGCGCGAGCGCTCCTCGTCGTTCCGCCAGCGGAAGCGAGCCTGCATCTCGCCTCCCAGGCAGCGCAACGCGGCCGCGCTCAGGACGCCCTCAGGTGCGCCGCCGATGCCCATCACCGCGTGCACGCCGGTGCCCATCACGGCGCAGCTGATGGCGCCCGACAGGTCGCCGTCGCTGATCAGCTTGATGCGTGCGCCGGCCGCGCGGACGGTGTCGATCAGGTCGGCGTGGCGCGGCCGGTCGAGCATGACCACCGTCAAATCCGCCACGTGCCGTCCGAGTGCCTGGGCGATGCGCTCGAGATTCTCCGCCGGTGGCAGCCGGATGTCGACGTGCCCGGCAGCAACCGGCCCGACGCACAGCTTGTCCAGGTACGTGTCCGGTGCGTGCAGCAAGCCGCCTTTCTCGGACGCGGCCAGAACGGTGATCGCGTTGGCGAGGCCCATGGCGACGAGGTTGGTGCCCTCCAGTGGATCGACCGCGATGTCGATCTCGGGCTGGCCTTCGCCGGCCATGCCCACCTTTTCGCCGATGTAGAGCATCGGCGCCTGGTCACGCTCACCCTCGCCGATGACGATTGTGCCGCCCATCTCGACTTCGTCGAAGGTGTGGCGCATCGCCTCCGTCGCCGCGTGATCGGCGCCATCGCGGTCGCCGCGGCCCATGAAGCGCGCCGACGCGATGGCCGCAGCCTCGGTCACGCGCACCATCTCGAGCGCGAGGAGTGTTTCCATCAGTCGCCCAGCGGCCGCGTCGGCGTGTTCAATGGCGGTAATGCCTCCGGCCGGTGAAGACCATTGCCAGATGGTGCCGATTGGCCACCTCGATGGCCATCTCGTCGCGCGCGGAGCCGCCGGGCTGGATGATCGCCGTCACGCCGCGTTCGGCGGCAAGCTGGATCGCGTCGGCGAACGGGAAGTAGGCATCCGAAGCGAGCACTGACATGGGCGCCCGATCGGCTGCCTTGTGCAGCGCGATCTCGACGGCCGTCATGCGGCTCGCCTGGCCGGCGCCCACGCCGACCAGGGCGGTGTTGTGCGCGAGGACGACCGCGTTGCTGGTCACGTGGCGCACGCCCCGCCAGGCGAAGAGCAGGTCGGTCAGCTCCTCGAGCGTCGGCCGGCGATTGGTCACCACCTTCAACTGGGACCGATCCAGCTGCGACCGATCGCGCGTCTCCACCAGCAGCCCGCCGTCGACGCGCTTGAAGTCGAGCCGGCTGATGCCGTAGCTGGGTGGTGCATCGATGCGGTTGGGCACGGCGAGCAGGGTCAGGTGCTGCTTCTCGGCCAAGATCTCGCGCGCGGGCGTCGAGAATGCCGGCGCCACGACGGCTTCATACGCGTTGCCGGCGATCGCCGCGGCAGTTTCGCCGTCGACCTCGCGATTCAGCGCGACGACGGCGCCAAAGGCGCTGACTGCATCGCCCTCGAGTGCTTTCTGGTAGGCCTCGGCCAGGCGGTCGTTCGAGGCGAGGCCGGTCGGATTTGCCTGCTTGACGATGCAGCACGTCGGCGCGGTGAAGTCGGTGGCGATGCGATATGCGGCATCGAGGTCGATCAGGTCGTTGAAGGTGGGCTCGTCACCCTGCAGCTGCTGCGCATCGGCGAGCGACCCGCCGACCAGCCCCGCGTCGCGATAGAGGGCGGCCTGCTGGTGGGGATTTTCACCGTAGTCCAGATCGCGCACTTTCTCGACGACAAGCGCGAGCCGGGCGGGGAAGCGGTTGCCGGCAATGTGGTTGAGATAGGCCGCAACGTCGGCGTAGTACGCCGCTACCGCAGCCAGGGCGTCCGCCGCGAGGCGCTGGCGCAGCTCAGCCGACACGACCCCGTGCGCGCGCAGGTCGGCAACGACGTGCTCGTAGTTCTCCGGTTTCGAGAGCACCGCGACGGCCGGATAGTTGCGCGCCGCCGCCGAGATGAGCGACGCCGCGGCCACGTCGATCATGCCCAGCGCCTCGTCGAGCCCGACCGAGCGGCTGCCCGCCTGCGGCGCAAACGGCGCCAGGTTGGCGACCACAAGTTCAATCTGCTGTTCACCGCCGGCGGTCGACCCGAACAAGCCGCCGTACACATCGGCTGCGCCCGGCAGGGCGGCGAAAGGTTGCACGCCGGCGCCGACATCACTCAGCGCGGCGAGGGTCGCCTCGGTCGCGTACAGCTGGACGCCGAGCGCGGCGAGTTCCCGCACGAGATCGACGATCCCATCGCGATTGGCGACCGAGAGCAGGGCTCGCACGTTGACTCCTGTTCCTCTCGGTGACAGCTCCCTCCGCGGCTCCAGAGCGGGAGCGGGGTACGGCCGGCCGAGTATAGCAACTGGCCCATCGCGGCCCGGCGCGCCGTCCGTTGTTATCCTGCTTGGCAATGGCGCGCCGGACGCAATACGCGCCGCACTGAGGAGTGCATCTTGCACCTCTGGATACTCGACTACCTCACCCGTGTCTCGTTCGACGATCTCAACTTTCCCGACCTCTACTGGCCCATGGGTATTGCCAGCGCGGTGCTGTTGGTCGCGACCCTCGTGCTGTACAACGTCCGTTTACGGCAGTTGCACCGCCACGAACCGCTGCGCACGCTCCAGGAGTGGCTGTTGTGGACCGGCCTGAGCACCTTTGGGCTGCTGCTCGTGGCGTGGGTGTTCCACTTCTATTTCCTGTTCGTGTTCGCCATCCTGGTCATCGGCCTGGCCACCTTCGTGTGGATCCGCTTCTTCCGCTTCCCGCCCTACATCGAGATGTACAACGAGCAGCTGCGCCGGCAGCGTTTCTTCAGCCAGTCGAAGTACAAGCACGCCGAGTCGACCGTGCGCACCCGCCGTTCGCGGGGGCAGCGCCGGCGCCGCTAGCCCCAGAGCGCATGGACATACGCCGCTTCGGACCGGGTCACCGTCGCCCCGGCGGGCCGCCCGGAACGCAGGGCGTCAGCGGGCAGGTCATCCTGCACGACGAGCGAGCCGTGATCAGCGAGCTGGCCTTCAGCCGCTACGCGATGGTCAGTCCCCACGCCAACCCGACCAACACGGCACTGTTCGTCGTCATAAGTGGTGCCGGCGTCGTGCAGATCGGCGATGAGCGCGCGCAGGTCAACCACGGAGAAGCCGTCGTCTGGCCGCCAGGCGTGCTGCACGGTGCCTACACCGACGGCACAGAGATGCGCGCGATCGTGATCGAGCTGACGGCCGGCGGCGACGTGATCGAGGGGCGCGCGGCCACGAGCGACTTGGCCGCTGATGAGAACGTCCCGGTCACCCCGGCGGACGGCAGCCTTGCCGATCGGCCGACGCTGCGCGACGAGTACGACGCGAGCGAAGGCGAGCCGTGGTGATTGCCGCGCGGGCTCAGCCGCTGTCAAGGTAGGCGCCCAGGCGCGCGAGCATGCCGGCGGTAGCGCCCCAAACCAACCAGCGGCCGACGCGGTAGGCGCCGTAGCGCAGTACGAAACCGTCGCGCGGCTCGGTCACCATCTCGATCGGGGCGCCGGGGAGGAATGCGTCAACCGGCGCCGAGAAGACCGCCGCCACCTCGCGGCCGTCGGGAGTCAGCGTGGGCAGCTCGTCAACGAACCCGACGACCTGGTCGACCAGGAAACCAGACACGGGCACGTCGACCTGTGGCAGCACGCCGGCCACCTTGACGCTCGCAGCGTGGGCATCGAGGCCGATTTCCTCCGCCGTCTCTCGCAGCGCGGCCTCGACGGCAGACTCGTCGCCCTCCAGCGCGCCACCGGGAAAGCTGACCTGTCCCGCATGGCGATGCGGTCCGGACGAACGCTCGATGAGCACGACCTGCGCCTCGTCCGATCGTGGCGCGGGGTGGAACAGGACCATCACCGCCGCGCGCCGGCGCTCAACCGGCCAACGCGGGATGCGCGGCGTCGTCTCGCCGTGCGCCGCAAGCGCGACGGGCACCAGCGCCGGCGGCGTGGGCGGCAAGTGCGTGGGCATGATCGCCAGCCGCTGGCGGACCTGGTCAATGCGCATCGTCGGTCAGCGGCTCTGGCGCAGGCGAAACGCGAGCCCGCGCAACGGCGGGGTTGCCGGCGCAGCCCGACCGAGTACGACTGCCGCATATCCGCCCAGCTGACGCGGGTCGAGCAGCCGTCCGACTGCCGAGCGCAGCAGTAGCTGACCCTGGAGATCCTTGCCGGTGCGTTGACGCGCGCGCGGCAGCAGCTCCTCGAGTCCGCAGCCGACCAGGAACTCTGCCTGCGTTGTGCGGCCGATGAACGTGAGGCCCGTATCGCGCGCGCCGCGCTCAAGCGCATCGAGGTCGAGTGTGGCGGTGATGTCGCGCGTTCCGGCGCCGGCGAAGACATCGCTCGAAACCTGCTGACCGGCGAAGGCGCGCAGGGTTCCCGCCGGGTGCTCCGACCCGTACAGCTCTGCCGCCGGCAGGCCGTAGTCGAAGATCAGCACGTAGCCGCGCTCGAGCCGGCCCGTCACCTGCGACAGCCACTCGAGCATGGCCGGATTGACATCGGCGTACTGACCCTCAGCGAGCACGGTTCCGGGCCCGCCGAACCATGCCGCCAGGGTCTCGCTGGCCGGGCCTCCTTCGACCTCCATGAAACGCCCGCCCGACCAGTCGACGTTGACTTCACGCAGCTGTCCATCACGTTTCACCAGCCGATGGAACGGCAACGCGTCGAGGAACTCGTTGGCAAGCACGCACCCAACGACCGGGCCGGAGACGTCCGCCGGTTGCGCCGGGCGGCCCGCCGTTTCGATGGGCTCGTAACTCATGATCTCGGCCAGCGGCGAGCCGTCATCGCGCAGACCGCTCCGGATGGCTGCGCCCAGCGCGCCCGTTCCGGCGCCGTACTCGCGCACCGTGAAGCCCGGCGGCGAGCCCAGGCGCTGCCACATTTCGTCGACCTGGCGCGCCACAGCGGCGCCGAAGAGCGGATGCAATTCGGGCGCCGTCAGGAAATCGCCGGACCTCGTCGCACGATCGGCGCGCGTGGCGTAATAGCCCAGGCCGGGCTCATACAGCGCCCGTTCCATGAAACGCGCCACGCTGATCGGTCCGTGCTGCGCGATCTCGTCGCGCAGGCGCCCGACCAGTTCTGGATCGCCGGCGTCGGCCGTCGTGGGAGACGGATAGGCGACCCGTTGCAGGCCGATGCGCACGATGGGCGCGCTAGTTGAGCCGGGGTTCGCCGTCGCCGCCGACACCGGCCGACGCCGGTTCTTCGGGCACGGACTGGCGCACGTCTCGGCGTTCCTGGGCGGCGCTGGTCACGATCGTCTTGCCGCCGTCGGAGAGGATGAGCGTGCCGCCCACCGGGTCCGCGTCGACCTTGATCGTGGTGCCCGGCTTGAACTGGCCCTCGAGCAGCGCGCGCGCGAGCGGGTTCTCGACCAGCCGCTGGATCGAGCGGCGCAGCGGCCGCGCGCCGTAGGCTGGGTCGTAGCCTTCGCCGGCGATCAGCCGGCGCGCGGCCGGCATCACTTCAAGCTGCAGGTCGTGGTCGGCCAAGCGGCGCGACAGGTCCGCGAGCAGCAACTCGACGATCGCCGCGAGGTCCTGCTCGGTCAGGGCGTGGAACACGATGATCTCGTCGATGCGGTTGAGGAACTCAGGTCGGAACACCTGCCGCAAAGTGTCGGTGACCTGCTTCTTCATCTGCTCGTAGGCAGCCTCTTCGCGCTGCCCGGCATAGCCGGTGATGAACTGGCTGCCGACGTTGCTGGTCATGACGATGACTGTGTTCTTGAAATCTACCGTGCGGCCCTGGCCGTCGGTCAGGCGGCCATCGTCGAGCACCTGCAGCAGCACGTTGAAGACATCGGGATGCGCCTTCTCGATCTCGTCGAGCAGGATCACCTGATACGGCCGGCGGCGAACAGCTTCCGTCAGCTGGCCGCCCTCCTCGTAACCCACGTAGCCGGGTGGTGCGCCGATCAGCCGCGAGACCGAGTACTTCTCCATGTACTCGCTCATATCGATGCGTGTCATGGCCTGCTCTTCGTCGAACAGGAAGGCAGCCAGCGCGCGCGCCAGCTCGGTCTTGCCCACGCCGGTCGGGCCCAGGAAGATGAACGAGCCGATCGGGCGCCGGGGATCCTTGAGTCCGGCGCGCGCGCGACGAACGGCGTCGGACACGGCGGCGACTGCCTCGTCCTGGCCGACAACCCGCTTGTGCAGCTCTTCCTCCATGCGGATCAGCTTGGCCTGCTCGCCCTCCATCAGGCGCGCTACGGGCACGCCCGTCCAGGCCGACACGATGCGCGCGATGTCGTCCGCGTCGACCTCTTCCTTGAGCAGCCGTCGCGCGCCACCGCCCTCGGCAGCGAGTGCCTGCTCCTGCTCGCCCAGCCGCGCCTGCAGTTCGGGCAGGCGGGTGTACTGCAGCTCGGCCAGCTTGCGGAAAGCCTCTTCGCCGCCACCGTACTGGACGTCGCGCTGGGCGACCTCGATGTCGTGCTGCAGCCTCTCGATCTCGGACTTGGTCTGGTGCAGCCCGGCGATCTTGCCCTTTTCCTGCTCCCATTGGCTCTTCAGCGCGGCGCTGCGCTCGCCGATGTCGGCGAGTTCCTTCTCGAGCGCCGCGAGGCGGGCCTTGGATGCGTCGTCGCGCTCCTTGCGCAGTGCCTCGCGCTCGATCTCGAGCTGGATGCGGCGGCGCTCGAGCTCGTCGAGTTCGACGGGCATCGAATCCATTTCCATGCGCAGCCGGCTGGCGGCCTCGTCGACCAGGTCGATTGCCTTGTCAGGTAGGAACCGCCCGGTGATGTAGCGGTTGGAGAGCACCGCCGCGGCGACGAGCGCCGAGTCGGTGATGCGCACTCCGTGGTGATTCTCGTAGCGCTCGCGCAGCCCGCGCAGGATGGAGATCGTCTCCTCGACTGAGGGCTGGTCGACGAACACCGGCTGGAAGCGCCGTTCGAGCGCGGCATCCTTTTCAATGTGCTTGCGGTACTCGTCGAGCGTGGTCGCGCCGATGGTGTGCAACTCGCCTCGCGCGAGCATCGGCTTGAGCAGGTTCGACGCATCCATGGCGCCCTCCGCCGCGCCCGCGCCGACGACCGTGTGCAGTTCGTCGATGAACAGGATGACCTGGCCCTCGGAGTCCTTGATCTCCTTGAGCACCGCCTTGAGCCGCTCCTCGAACTCGCCGCGGTACTTGGCACCGGCGATCAGTGCGCCCAGATCGAGCGCCACCACGCGCTTGTCCTTGAGGCCTTCGGGCACGTCACCGCGGACGATGCGCTGGGCCAGTCCCTCCGCGATTGCCGTCTTGCCCACCCCCGGTTCGCCGATCAGCACCGGGTTGTTCTTGGTCCGCCGGCTGAGCACCTGGATCACGCGGCGAATCTCCTCGTCACGGCCGACGACCGGGTCGAGCTTGCCCTCACGTGCGTCGCGCGTCAGATCGCGCCCGTAGCGCTCGAGCGCCTGGTAGGTGCCCTCCGGGTTCTGGCTGGTCACGCGCTGACCGCCGCGCACCGACTGCAAGGCGTTCAGGATGGCCTCGCGGTTGGCTCCGGCGGCGTCCAGCAGGCGCTGGGCGTCACCGCCCGACTCGGCGGCCGCCAGCAAGAGGTGCTCGGTCGAGACGTATTCGTCGTTCAGCCGCTTGGCCTCGCTCTCGGCCCGCTCGAGCAGCTGTCGCGCGCGCGGGTCGATGGTCAGGCTGCCGCCCTTCACCTTTGCCCGGTGGGCTAGCGCCGCTGCCAGCTCGACGCCCAGCTCGCCGGGGTCGGTGCCCAACTGACGCAGCGTCATCGCCGGCACGCCCTCGGGATCCTGGAGCAGCGCCATCAGGATGTGCTCTGCGTCAAGCACCGGGCTGTCCGCTTCGGTCGCCAGGCGCTGCGCGGCGACGATCGCCTGCTGCGCTTTCTCCGTGTAGTGATCGATCTTCATCGGTCAGTCGTGTCCTTTCGCTTGCTGGCGAGGTCGACGAAGCGCTCGGCCGCAGCGCGTGCTTCCGGGCTGAGGTTGGTCGGCAGCATCGGACGCACCTTCACGTATAGGTCGCCATGGCCCTCCGCGCGAAAGCGCGGCAGGCCCTTGCCGGCCAGCCGGAACATCCTTCCGTTCTGGGTCTCTGGTGGGATGCGCAGCAACACCCGGCCGCTCAGGGTGCTGACTGGAACTTCGGCGCCCAGCAGTGCTTCCCGCAGCGTGAGCTCGAGTTCGCGCGTCAGGTCCGCGCCCGAGCGCGTGAAGATCTTGTGCGGCTTCAGCTTGACCCGCAGGTACACGTCGCCGCCGTTGGGTGCGACGCGCGAGAAGCGGATGCGCTGGCCGTCGGCGACGCCGGGGGGAATGTTGACCTCGATGCGCTTACCGCCAACGTCGAGCAGCCGCTTGGTGCCGTTGGCGACGTCTTCCAGGGTTACCTCGGTCGCGGCTTCGAGGCGCGGCCGACTGCCGCCGCGGGAACTCGGCGTCCGGCTCGTGCCCGGTGCGTTGGCTGCGAGCAGGTCCTCGAGTGTCTGCGCCTGCCCACGTGCGCGCGATTGGGTACGCGTCGCGCTGCCGCGGCCGCTGCCGAAACTGGTCGTCGCGAACGAGGGCTCGTCGAAGCCGCCACCGAAGAAGGTGCGGAAGAAGTCACTGAAGCCGGCCAGGTCCTCGGGGTCGCCGTGGTATTCGAAGCGGACGCCGCCGCTGCCGGGATCGAAGCCGCCGAAGCCAGTGAACGGCTGACCCGCGCGGCCGCCGGGCGCCGCTCCGCCGGCCGCGCCGCCCTGTTGATAGGCCTGCCAGTTCTGTCCCAATTGGTCGTATAGCTTGCGCTTCTCGGGGTCCGACAGGACCTCGTTGGCTTCGCTGATCTCTTTGAAGCGTTGCTCGGATTCTGGCTTGCCCTTGTTGACATCAGGGTGGTATTGCCGCGCCAGCTTACGGAAGGCCTTCTTGATGTCGGCCTGGCTCGCTGCGCGCGGCACTCCCAGAGTGGCGTAGTAGTCGCGGTATTCCATCCGCCGTCGGGGGCGACGGGGGTCAGCCGCCGGCGCCCGCCTCCAGTCCGGCCGCGATGGCCGGCGGCTGATCCGAGGCGGGGAAGCCGCCACGGATCTTGTCGGGCGTCGGTGTCTTCTGGCCGGATTGCTCGTCCTTGCCGGGCTCACCGCCTGGAGTGGCCTCCAGGGGCTTTGGCATGCGGATCAGCGCGTGCTCGAGCACCTGCTCCATCGTGCTCACCAGGATCAGCTTGAGCTGCTTGCGGATCTCCTGGGGAATGTCCACCAGGTCCTTCTGGTTCTTGAGCGGCAGGATGACCGCCTTGGCCCCCGACAGGTGCGCGGCGAGGATCTTGCTCTTGAGGCCGCCGATGGGCAGGACGCGGCCGCGCAGGGTGATCTCGCCGGTCATCGCCACGTCCTTGTGGACCGGGATGCCCGTGAACGCGCTCACCATTGCCAGGGCCATGGTGATGCCCGCCGACGGGCCGTCCTTGGGGATGGCACCGGCCGGCACATGGATATGCAGGGTGTTCTTTTCGAACGCCTCGCGCTCGATGCCCAGTTCGCTGGCGTGGGCACGGATCCACGACAGGCCGGCTCGCGCCGACTCGCGCATCACCTCGCCCAGCTGGCCGGTCAGGATGAAGTCCTCCTTGCCGGGCATGCGGGTGACCTCGACCGATACGACGTCGCCGCCGACCTCGGTCACCACCAGACCGGTGGCAGCACCGATCTGATTCTCAGTCTCCAGTTCGCCGTACTCCCAGCGCGGCGGACCCAGGTACTCCTCCAGTCGCTTGACGTCCACCGTGACCTTGCGCTTGCGGCCCTCGGCGACCTGCCGAGCGACCTTGCGCATGATGTTGGCGAGCTCGCGCTCGAGATTGCGGACGCCGGCCTCCTTGGTGTAGGCCTGCACCAGCTCGATCATCGCTTCGTCGGTGAACTCAAGCTTCTTGCCCGACAGGCCATGGTTCTCGAGCTGCTTGGGGATCAGGAAGCGCTTGCCGATCTCCATCTTTTCCTGCTGCGTGTAACCGGGCAGCTGGATGATCTCCATCCGGTCGCGCAGCGCGGGCGGGATGGGATCGAGCAGGTTGCCGGTGGCGATGAATAGCACCCGCGACAGGTCGAACGGCACCTCGAGGTAGTTGTCCTGGAAGGTGTTGTTCTGCTCCGGGTCGAGCACCTCGAGCAGTGCCGACGACGGATCGCCACGGAAATCCATGCCGATCTTGTCGACCTCGTCGAGCATGAACACCGGGTTGTTCGTGCCGGCGGTCTTGACGTTCTGGATGATGCGTCCGGGCAGCGCGCCGATGTAGGTTCGCCGGTGGCCACGGATCTCGGCTTCGTCGTGGATCCCGCCGAGGCTCATGCGCACAAACTTGCGGCCCATCGCGCGTGCGACCGACTTGCCCAGCGAGGTCTTGCCCACGCCTGGCGGACCGATGAAGGCGAGGATCGGACTGCGGATCTTCTCCGCCAGGCTGCGCACCGCCAGGTACTCGAGGATGCGTTCCTTGACCTTCTCGAGGCCGTAGTGGTCCTCGTCGAGGATCTTGGCCGCTTCCTTGAGATCGAGCCGATCGTCCGTGGTGACATTCCACGGCAGGCCAACCAGCCAGTCGACGTATGTCCGAATGACGCCCACCTCGGGCGATGCCGACGGGATGCGGCTCATGCGGTCGACTTCCTTGATCGCGCGGGCCTTGATCTCGTCGGGCATGCCGGCCTGGTCGACCTTCTCGCGCAACTCGTTGATCTCGGCCTGCTGCGGGTCGTCCTCGCCCAGCTCGCGCTGGATTGCCTTGAGCTGCTCGCGCAGGATGTATTCGCGCTGGGTCTTGTCCATCTCGGACTTGACTTCGGACTGGATCTTGCCCTTCAGCTCGAGGATCTCGATCTGGCGGCCGAGGAAGGTCGACACCAGCTTGAGGCGTTCGTGCACGTCGATCGTCTCGAGCAGCTCCTGGCGCTGCTCCGTGGACATGTCCGGGCTGTACGCGATCATGTCGGCCAGCAGGCCCGGCTCGGTGATGTTGCGTGCTGCGACCGCCGCCTCGGGCGGCACCGGCGCCCCTGCCTGCACGTACTGCTCGATCTGTGCCTGGACGCTGCGCACCAGCGCCTGTGCCTCCAGCCCGGCCGGTGCCTGCTCCTCGAGCGTCTCCACACGGGCGAGGATGAACGGCTCCGCCGTGACGAAGTCGATCAGCCGCAGGCGCTGCTGGCCCTGGACGATGGCGCGCACCGTGCCGTCCTGTAGCTGGACGACCTGGGCGATCTTTGCCAGTGTGCCGATGCCGTACAGCTGGGATGGGTCGGTGATGTCCTCGTGGTCGGCCTGGCGCTGCGTGACGAGCACGATCGGCGAGCTGTCGGCGACGGCCTTGTTGAGGGCCTGGACCGACTTGTCGCGGCCAACCTGCAGCGGCACGATCATCTCCGGGAAGATCACCGTCTCGCGCAGGGCGACCAGCGGCAGCTCGCGCACGCCGGACGACGCCTCGGCGGGGTTCTGCTCGGGTTCGATCTGCTCTTCGGGCTTGGTTGTCTCGCTCATTTCGCTCCTTGAGGCTCGCGTGCGCAGTGTCAGCGGTTGGCCGCCGCGCGGTGGTCGTTGATGTCGGTTGTCTCGATATCGGGGTCGTTGAGGGCCGCCTCAGCCGCCTCGTCGGCGCGCCGGCGGTCTTCGTAGAGTGTCTCGAGGATGCGCATGCCCAGCCGTTCCTCGAGCTCGAACAGGACGCGTACGCCAGCCAGATTGACGCCCAGGTTACGGGTCAGGTGCCGTATCCACAGCACCCGGCGAATGTCGTTTTCCGAGTAGAGCCGGATGTTGCTGGGGGTGCGTGCCGGACATACCAACCCCTCCAACTCGTAGATGCGCAGCGTTCGCGGATGGACCCGGACGAGCTCGGCCGCCACGCTGATGACGTAGACGGGCCGCTGTGGGTCCCGCCCGGGCCGCTCGTCCGCGTGTCGATCTGCCACTTCGTTCAGGCGGCCTGGTCGGTCTGGCGGTCCATCGCCTGGCGCAGCGAGAGCGATTCACCGAATGGACGCGGATGACGGATGAGAGTCATGGCACAACCTCTTATGCCTTCAGTTTGTGGTTGCTTCAGGGCGCCCGGATCGGCGCGATCGGGAAAGTAAACCATGACAATGGTGTTGTCAAGGTTGCTGTAGGTGAAGAGTCCAAAATACATGTTGCCCGTGCGCCCCGGGAGAGGCTCGGGCGGGCCGAGTGTGGCGCTTTCTAGGGCGCGATTGCAGACGGTCCGGGGATGGCGACGTCCTCGATCAGCCACGCCGACGAACCGAGTTGACCCATCGGCAGCCAGTCGAGCGGTTGCTCAGGGACAAGCCGGACAGTGATGACGCCGGCCTCCTCCACGGACACGGTCTCTTGGCTGGCAGTAGGGATGATGCCCAGGATCGTCGTCTGGATCTCCCGCTGGCGCACGATCTCGATCGTCACCACGGCGACGTCGGCGTGCTCCTGCTGCGCGGCGTTGAAACGCAGGTTGGCGAACGGCGTCTCGGGGTGCAGCCCGCTGCCCGGTCCGAAGCGTTCGGCCGCGTCCGCCACGCGGGCCTGCAGATAAGCGTCCTCGGCCTGCCATTGCGCGTCCAGCGCGTCGGTTGATGGCGGTGTCACGAACAACTGGCTGGCGGGCGTCGAGCGCGATGCCATCCAATCCAGCGCGTATTCCTCGACCGTCGCCGTGGGTGAGCCGTGGCTGCCGCCGTACAGCCAGTACAGCGTCAGCAGCGCCACCGCTACGGGCAGGAACAGTGCGACCTGGGCCTCGCCGCGCGGCTCGGCGCCGAGTCGCAGCGCCAACTGGTAGGCGTGCACGGCCTGGGCCAGCCACAGCACCAGGACGAACGCGAGCGGCGGGAAGATGATCAGCCAGCGGGTGCCGTCCATCAACTGGAGGGACAGCAGCAACAGGCCGACCAACAGGACGGGTTGCAGGATCAGCAGGAAAAGGCCGCGCCGGTCGCCCAGCGCAAGATGTCCCAGCCCCCACACGACGAGCGACCGGCGCAGCACGGCCGCGGCCGACGGTCGCGCCGCGGGCAGGTCGGGTGTCGTCAGATCGGACGCAGCGTCACCGGCCAGCGGGCACCGGCTCGGTCGACTCATCCTCGCCGATCAGCTCGCGCCGCAGCGAGTCCTCGTCGTCACTGCGCGATACCGCCAGGACCTTGTCACCGGCCTCGAACACGGTATCCGCGCGGGCCGGCAGAACCGTGCTGCCGCGCAGGAGCAGGAAGATCGAGCAGCCCTCGGGCAGGGCAATCTCCGAGAGGCGTCGGCCGACCGCCGGCGAACCGTCGGTGATCTGGGCTTCGAGCAACGAGAACTCGCCGCCTTTGAGCTGCGCCAGGTGCAGGAGCTCGTGAACGGGGATGTCCTGCTCGATCGAGCCGAGCGCCATCCGCGTCGGACTGATGATCTCGTCCACGCCCAGGTGGCGGAACAGGTCTTCGTTCTTGGGATTGTTCACGCGCGCGATCGTGCGCGGCACGTCGAAGTGGTGTTTGGCCATCTGGCAAACGACCAGGTTGTCCTCGTCATCGCCGGTCACCGCGGCGACGATGGCGGCGCGGTTGGCGCCTGCCTCGGCCAGGTGCTTGCCCTCCGAGCCGTCACGGTTGAGCACGATACTGCCCAGCTCGTCGGTTATCTGCCGCGCGCGCTGGGGGTTCTTCTCGAGAATGACCAACTCGTGGCCGGCTTCGAGCAGCTCGCGGGCCAGGTAGTAGCCGACCTTCCCCCCGCCGACGACGACGATGTACATCTAGCGCTCCACTGCCTGCGCCGTCAGCCCGGCCTCGGTCGCGCCCGCCAGCGGTGCTGGCCGGCCGGCGTCGGCTGCGCTTGCCTCCGGCAATGCGTCCTCCGGTTCGCGCTGATCATGCGCGCGCTGCGGCTTGCGAACGCCGTCGGCGCCCGGGTCGGGCTCCAGGCCGACGTACTGCGAAAGTGCATCCACGATCAACCTGGTCCGGCAGATGGTGGCCAGGCCGAGCATCGTGTATGCCTCGGCACGTACCGGATCGTTGACCTTGGCGACCACCTTGGACACGCCGAACGTCTCGGTCGCCAGCTGCGCCGCCAGGACATTGCGATTGTCGCCCTCGGTCAGCGCGAAGAACATGTCGGCGTCCTGCGTGCCCAGCCGGCGCAGCACGTCCTCGTCGGTCCCGTCGGCGCGCACCGCGCTGCCGGGGAAATCGGGCTCCAGGCGGTTGAACGCGTGCGTGCTGACGTCGACGATGGTGACGTCGTGGCCGCTGCGCGCCAGCCGCTCGGCCAGCTCGGCACCCACCCGGCCGCAGCCGACGATGATCGCCCGTGACTTCTGCTGCGCCTCGGCCATCAGGCAGCCCCCACCGGCGACCAGTCGGCCTGCCGCCCGGTCGCCACGCTGGCGATCTCGGTGACGGCGACCGGCTCGCGAACGACGATGACCTGGCACGGCGCGTTCTGGAAGATGTACGGGATCGTATCGCCCATGGCGAAGTCGCCGCCGAAGCGCTTGCGGTACGGAAGGCCGACGATGATCGCGTCGGCCTGCAACTCGACCGCTTCGTCCACGAGGGCAGCAGCTACCTCGCGCGCCTGAAGCAGATCACCCGACAACTTGACTCGGTAGTGCTCGGCGATGCCCTCCGCCAGGTCGAGGATGGCCGAGGCGGCATCGTTCTCGGCTGTGAGCTCGTCGGACAGCTCGTGGCTCCAGTCGACCTCGATGACGTGCACGGCCACCAGCTCGGCCGAGTTCGGCTTGGCGAGCTGGCAACCCAGGTGCACGACGATCTCATCGGTCGACGCACCATTCAATCCCAGCACGGCCTTCTTGAACGCACGTCGAGTCTGTGGGTCTGACATTCCGCGCGGAAGGTTACACCTGCTCTGGGGCTGACCGGTTTGGCCCCTCCTGATCCTCGCGGCGATAGGGAACGTTGACGACGACGGTGTGCGGCCGGCCGATCAGGGCGCGGCGCAAACGGTTCGCCGACTGGTTGTAGAGGAGCCTCTCCCACCAGTGGCGAGCGACGTATTCGGGAATGACCACGAAGGTCACCGGCAGCTCCCGGTCATCGGGCCACGTCTGGTCCAGCACGTCGAGATAAGCGAGCATCGGTCCGACCAGCGCCCGATAGGGTGACTCGACGATGACCAGCGGCACATCGGGCAACTGCCGTTCCCAGCGATCGCGCAGGTCGACGGTTTCGTCCGGTTCATCCGATATGAGCACCGCGCGCACGTCCGGGGCGATGGACCGGGCGACATTGACCGCCTGCACGACCGCGCGCGTGATGCCCGGCACAGGCACGATCACGCGTTCGTCGCGCCGTGGCGGGGGAATCACTGCGTCGGCGCGCACCGTCAAATGCTCTGCCGAGGCGCGGTACTGGCGGTTGATGAACAGCATCATCAACACCAGCGCGGGAATGATCAGCGCCACCAACAGTGACCCGGGCGCCTTGGCGATGAGCACGACGACAGCCACCACGCCGGTCATCAGGAAGCCGAGCAGGTTGATCGACATGCGCCGCCGCCAGCCGGGTGGGCGCTCACGCAGCCAGTGCACGATCATGCCCGACTGGCCGATGGTGAAGGCGACGAACACGCCGACCGAGTACAGCGGGATGAGCGCATGCGTCTCACCGCCGAAGGCGAGCAGCAAGGTGAGCGCCACGATGCTCAGCACGACGATGCCCAGGTTGAATGCCAGGCGGTCGCCGCGGAAGCTCATCTGGCGCGGCATGTAGCCGTCGCGGGCGAGGATGGCAGCAAGGCGTGGGAAAGCGTTGTAGCTGGTGTTTGCGGCCAGGAAGAGGATCAGCGCGGTGAAGGTCTGGAACAGGTAGAAACCGATCGAGTTCTCACCGTAGGCGATCGCGGCCACCTGGCTGATCACCGTCTTGTGGACCGGGTCGATGATCGGCACGACGCCGAACGAGTCGGCGACGAATGTGATGCCGATGAACAGGATGGCCAGCAGAGCGGCCACGGCGCTCAGCGTAATCGCCGCGTTGCGCGGTTCGGGTGGCTTGAAGGCCGGCACGCCGTTGGCGATCGCTTCGGTGCCAGTCAGGGCCACCGAACCGGATGCGAAGGCCTTGATCAAGAGCAGTAGTCCGACTGCCTCCGGGACACCCGGCGCACCGGGCAGCGGCGTGGGCGCCGGGGTGCCCTCGCCGTTGATGACGATGCGGTACAGGCCGATCGCGATCATCAGCAGCGCCGAGCCGACGAACAGGTAGGTCGGGATGGCGAAGATGTTGCCCGACTCGCGCAGGCCGCGCAGGTTGCCGATGGTGATGATGACGATCGAGGCCACGCCCAGGCCCAGCTGGATCGGCGCCAGCGACGGGAAGGCGGAGATGACCTGCTCTGCGGCCGACGCGGTCGACACGGCTACGGTCATGACGTAGTCGAGCAGCAGCGCGGCGGCGACGATGAGCGACGCGATTGCCGGCAGATTGCGTCGGGCGACGGCATAGTCGCCGCCACCGTTGGGGTAGGCGAAGACGATCTGCCGGTAGCTGAACGAGACCACCGCCAGCAACAGCGACACGGCGATGGCGATGGGCAGGCTGAGCAGCAGCGCGCTGGCGCCAGCCAGCACCAGGACGCGCAGGATCTCCTCGGTCGCGTAGGCCGATGAGCTGATCGGGTCGGAGCTGAAGATGGCCAGCGCCTTCAGCTTCGACAATCGCTCCGAGATCTCCTCGTGGGTCGACAGCTTGCGCCCGAAGAGCATGTGCCGCGCGCGCTCCGCCAACCGCCCGGTGGCCGTGCGCGGCGCCGAGGCCGACTCGCGCGCGACGAGAGTGCCCGGGCCGGTGTAGCGGAAGAACTGCGCATGTGGACGCTCGACGCGCACGCGCCGGTCGCCCAGCTTGCGCCCGTGCAGCCACGGTTTCATTGACATCAGCGGTTCACAGGCCGAACTGGAGCCGGGCGATCAGCCGGACCGGCAGGTCAACCTGCGCCATGAGCTGCTGGACGCGCTCGATCGGGTATGCGACGCGAACCCACTCGATCGTTTGCGCTTCGGTGTCGAGCAGTGCCGCGCTGGCGCGCGGATCGCCGTCACGTGGCTGGCCGACGCTGCCCGGGTTGACGACCATGCGCCCGCCGTCGAGCGACAGCCTGGTGCCGGCCTGTGGCCGTAGTGTCTCGACGCCCGACGGCAGGACTCGGAATACAAGCGGCACGTGGGTATGCCCGACCAGGCAGTGCGTGGTGGTGAACCAGTCGAGGTTCGCGCGCGCGATGCCCGCGGAGTAGACGTATTCCCAGTTCGGATCGCGCGGGCTCGCATGGACGAGCGTGAACGGGTCGTCGACATCGCGCATCGGCAGCGCCTCGAGCCAGCGTCGCGTGGCCGCGTCGATGCGCGTGGCGGTCCATTCGACGGCGGTGCGCGCATCGTCATTGAACGTTTCGACCGGCAGTTCGCCGAGTGACGCCGAGTCGTGGTTGCCGCGCACGCCGACAGCATGCTCGGCTTCGAGCCGGGCGACCACCTCGTCCGGTTGCGGACCGTAGCCGACGACATCGCCGAGCTGCCAAACGGCGTCAAAGGGGTGCAGTGCGTCGAGTACTGCCTCGAGCGCGGGCAGGTTGCCGTGGATGTCAGAAAGCACGGCGATCCGCATCGGCGGTCAGGGTAGCAAGGCGCGCCGGCGCTCGGACGCCGCGCGCGGATACCGCGCTGGCGTGACGCGCGCCTTGCGGATGGTCACCAGGCAGTGGCCGGCAAGGCCGACCCGCTCCGCGCCGGGCAGGACCTCGATGCGTGGCGGGGTGCCGCCGGCGGCCACCGCTATGTGCCGAGCCTGCTCGACCTCGGTCTCGAGCGCGCCGTCGCCGCGCGATTGCTTCCAGACGGCCACATAACCGCCCCGGCGCAACAACGGTAGAGCCAGCTCGGCAACTTCACCGACCGAGCCCACCGCCCGCGCCACGATCAGATCGTGTGCCTCGCGCTGATCTGGCTCGTCGGCGAGGTCCTCAGCGCGATCGGCGAGCGCCGAGAGATCGGGGGGTACGCCATCAGCGGCGCGGGCCGCAGCCGCCACCGCGCGTCCGACGACATCGAGAAAGCGCGCCTTCTTGCCGATCGAATCGACGAGTTGCGCGCGCGCTGCCGGGAGCGCCAGCGCCAGGGGGATGCCGGGGAAGCCGCCGCCCGACCCAAGATCGATCACGCTCGCCGACCCCGGCTGCGCGCCGTGCGCGCCGAGCAGCCGTTGCAGCGCGGTCACGGCCACGAGCGTGTCGAGCACGTGGCCGACCGCGATCTGTTCCGGAGTGCGAAGACCGCTCAGGTTGATGGCCATGTTCCACGCGAGCAGGAGTTGGACATGGGCTGCGATGGCCGCGCGCGCCGGCGGTGACAGCTCGAACTCAAGTTCAGCCAGTCCAGTGTCAAGCGGAAGCCAGAAGTCATCGCCCAGCGACGGTAACTGCGCGGTGTCCTGGGGCAGCTCCGATCGCTGGGGAGAAACTCGCCGCGGGAGAGAGGACCGTTCAGAGCTGCGTCCATGCCCGAACGTCCCTGAGCCGTTGCGCTGTCCCCACTCCCTGCGGCGTATCGTTTCTCGCACCACCGGCCTTTCAGTTTTCCCCCGTCGCCCGGCGTTCCGACCGGATCTCTCCGATCGCCGAAGTCGGCGAGGTTACCGTACTTGGTCTGGGGCGCCGTCCCCGCTGGGCGCGCCAGTGGTGCAGGGCCCGAGGTTCACCAGCGCGGCGCGCGGGGTCAACCACCTTTTCCACGAGATCGGGGCGGCACAGTTGGATTGTGGAGAAAGGGCGCCGGTCCGAACGCCGTTGTGGATAGCTGGCGGTCGCCTCCGTCAGTCGGCTGTGCGCGCCCTGACCGGCCGACCCATGGTGCGCCGGACAACATCCATCACCTCTTCGGTGTACGCGGCCGCTTCGCCGGTCTTGACCGCCGTCGCCAGGCAGCCGGCCACGTGATCCTCCATCAGCAGCAGGGTTACGGCGTCGATCGCGGCGCGCAGGGCGGCTGTCTGCTGGAGGATGTCGATGCAGTATTCCTCGCGTTCGATCATGCGCGCCACGCCGCGCACCTGGCCCTCCAGGCGCGACAGCCGGCGCAGCAATTGCGCGCGGTCCTTGGTGTAGCTGTGCCGCGACGGCCCGCCAGCGGCGTCTGGCCGGGCGGCGGTTTCTCCGTCGGACTTCTGGGTGCTCATACTGCCTGGGAGTATAGCAGCGGCGCTATGCCCGATGCTCGCTGAAAGTCACTGCCGCGCCCTCGCGGCTGCCGCTCGTGCGCGCCGGCCTGCCGCCGCAGGCTCTAGACTCAGCACGGATGGAAGCCTCCGAGTGGCTGCGCGACCAACTCGCGACATTCGAGTGTCCCGCTTGCGGCCGTGTCTACCGCGGCAGCCGCATGCGCCTGCTGGCAGAACGAGACGGTCTCTTCTTCGTCGACCTGGTGTGCGTCGGCTGTCGCAGCACGACTGTCGCGATAGTGACCGTCGAGGTCGATGACCGCGAGCGCTCGATCGCCGACGCGAATGAGTTGCGGCGCGCGGTTCCGGCGGCAGCGGTCAGCGCCGACGACGTGATCGACATGCACCAGTTTCTGGCCGGCTTTCAGGGCGACATCAAGCACCTGCTGCGGGCCGACGCTGCGAGATCGGACGGTGCCCCGCCCACGTGAGTGATCAACCGCGATTTGCGCACGCTAGTGAAGCCGAGCTGGCGCGCATCCTGGATTACTACGGGGTTCGCTGGGAATACGAGCCGCGTACCTTTCCCATCCTGTGGAATCTCGAGGGCAAGGTGGTCGAGAGTTTCTCGCCCGATTTCTACCTGCCCGAAGTGGGCATCTACCTCGAGCTGACCACGCTCAAGCAGAGTCTCGTACGGCGCAAGAACCGGAAGCTGCGTCGGTTGCGTGAGCTCTATCCCGACATCCGGGTCAAGCTGTTCTACGGCAAGGACTTCCGCGCCTTGATGCTCAAGTACGGGCGCTTCGACCTGGCCGCGTCCCTCAGCGGGATCGAGGGTCAGATCATGCCCAACCGATCGGCCGGCCCGCCTACGCTGGCGGTGACCGTGCCGGCCGGAGGCGCCGCGGCGGACCAGCCGGTAAGCGCAACGCAACCGGCGACGGAACCCAAGACGACGACCGATGCTCACGACGCCGAGGAGCCACTCGCCGTCGTTGCTCAGGCACCGGCCAGGCGCCGGCGCGTTTCGCGCGGTTCCCGCCGGCGGCGTGGCCGTCGCGCGTACGTCGCCGCGGCCGGCGGCTGAAGTTGCGGAGGAACTAAGTGGCAGACCAGTTGACCAAAGCGCCGGATCTCGGCAGCGACGTCGCCAACGTGCTGATCAGCGAGGAACAGATACACGCCAAGGTCGGCGAGTTGGGCAAGCGCATCAGCGCGGACTACGCCGGCCGCGCCGTAACCCTGGTCAGCGTGCTGAAGGGCTCGTTGCCGTTCATGGCCGACCTGATGCGGGCGATCGACATCCCGGTCCAGATCGACCTGATGGAAGTCAGCTCGTATGGCGGCGCGACGACCGAATCGTCCGGCCTGGTGCGCATTCTCAAAGACCTGAGCTCGTCGATCGCCGGCAAGGACGTGCTGATCGTCGAGGACATCATCGACACGGGCCTGACACTCAATTACCTGCTGCGCTACCTGCGCGGCAAGAGCCCCAGCAGCCTGCACATCTGCGCGCTGCTGGATAAGCCAGCTCGGCGCCTGGTGGAGATCCAGATCGACTACCTGGGCTTCACCATTCCGGACGAGTTCGTCGTTGGCTACGGCCTCGACTACGGCGAGTTCTATCGCAATCTGCCGTTCATCGGCGTGTTGCGGCGCGAGCTGTACGAAGCCAAGTGAAGGGCGGCCGCCGCGGTCGCCTGATCGTCGCCCTCGGTGCGCTGGCCACTCTGGCCGGGTTGCCGCTCACCTGGTGGACGATTGAGCGCACCAACGCGCCGACCCTGACCGGCGGCGGGCTGCAGGGCGTGGCCATCTTCGTGTTTCTGGCCGCGCTGGCCACGCTCGCCGTGATCGTGCTGCCGCTCGCCACCCGCGACGGCCAGTCGGCGGTCGACCGCCCAGCCGTGTACGCGCTGCTCGCGCTGATCATGGTGGCAGCTTTTGCCTGGCGGGTATTCGAGATCAGCCAGTTCGCCGCGCTGGAACTACCGGCACAGGCGCCCGGGCTATGGCTGACCGGCGCCGGCCTGGTCATCCTGCTGTGGGGCGTCGGCGACCTGGTGACGCGCGGCGCGGTGCGCCGCTAGGCCACAGCGCCCACGTTCGCGTCGGGCGACCTCGATCAGCTCCTCGAGGTCACCGCTACAGGATCTTGGACAGGAACGCCTTGGTCCGCTCATGCGTCGGGCTCTCGAAGAAGTGCGCGGGCGTGCCCTCCTCGATGATCTGGCCGTCGTCCATCATCACCACTCGATCGGCTACCTCGCGAGCAAAACCCATCTCATGGGTCACGACGACCATCGTCATGCCCTCGCGTGCGAGCTCCTTCATGACGTCGAGGACCTCGCCGATCATCTCCGGGTCGAGCGCGCTGGTCGGCTCGTCGAAGAGCATGAGTGCCGGCTTCATGGCCAGTGCCCGTGCGATCGCCACGCGCTGCTGTTGTCCCCCGGAAAGCTGGCCGGGATACACGTCGGCCTTGGCCGCCAGGCCGACCCGGGCGAGCAGTGCGTGCGCCGTCGTCACGGCCTCGTCCCTGGGCGTACCGCGCACGTGCATGGGCGCCTCGGTGATGTTCTCCAGGGCGGTCTTGTGCGGGAACAGGTTGAAGCGCTGGAAGACCATCCCGATCTCCTGGCGCTGCCTAGCGATGTTGCGCTCGCGGTCCTCGACCAACTTGCCGTTTGCTTCGCGGTAGCCGATGAGATGGCCGTTCACGAAGATGCGGCCGCTCTGGATCTTCTCGAGATGGTTGAGGCAGCGGATGAACGTCGTCTTACCCGAGCCCGACGCGCCGATCACGACGACGGTCTCCTGGCGGCGGACCTGCATGGACACGCCCTTGAGGACGTGCAGCCGGCCGAAGTACTTATGCACGTCGGTGGCTTCGACGACGACGTCGGTCGCGGGGACCGGTACGCCCCCTATCGCCCCGAGCAGGTCCTGGGCCGCCAGTTCGGTCATCAGCGTCCGCCGCTGATCTGGGGGAGCTCGTCCGGTTTGACGGAGCGCAGCCCGAACAGCCGCTCGCGCAGGCTGGGCCCGCGGCCCGCGCCGAACCCGGCGCCCAGCCGCTGCTCGATCCGCGCCTGGATGATGGCCCAGATGCTGGTCAGCAGCAGGTACCACACCGCGGCGGCCAGGAACAGCTCGAAGGGATGGAAGACGGTCGAGCCGCTGGCGTTCTTGAGCGAGAAGGTCACGTACAGCTCGGGCACGCCGATGACGACGAGCAGCGAGGTGGTCTTGAGCATGTTGTTGAACTCGTTGCCGAGCGGCGGGACGATCACCCGCGCGGCCTGCGGCAGGATGATCCGGCGCATCGACTGGGCAAAGGGCATGCCCAGTGACTTGGCGGCCTCCATCTGGCCGGGATCGATCGACAGGATGCCGGCGCGAACGATCTCGGACATGTAGGCGCCTTCGTTGACGCCCAGGGCTACGATGCCGGCCTGGACGGCGCCCGTGCCGAAGTCCCCCAGCAGCGAGAAATCGGGCCACCTGTAGATGCCCGTCACGCCCAGGCCGAAGAAGATCAACGCGATCTGGACGAGCAGCGGCGTGCCGCGGAAGATCCACACGTAGATGCCGGCGATGTAGCGCGGCACGCGTGCCTTGGACATCTTGCCGACCGCCCCGAACACGCCCAGCACGACGCCGACCGTCTGACTGATGACCGAGATGAAGAGCGTCAGCAGGACGCCCCGGATGATCAGGCTGTCGGGCTGGAAGATCGACTGGAAGAAGAAGTCCCAGCGGTACTGGTAGCTGCTCGTCTGGCAGCCCGCAACGACAAAGGCAATGAGGAGGGCGGCCGCGAGGAGCTTGCCCCGCGGGCCACCCTCTGATCGGGCCGGATGCGTCACCGTTCGCGACGTTCCCGGCATCGGGTTACTACGGCTGGTTTACGACGACGTCGGACGGCTGGAGCGCGCCGGCGTCGACGCTGTACTTGGTCAGTATCTGCAGGTACGAGCCGTCGTTCATCATCGCGATGAGCGCGGACTTCACAGCGTCCTCAACGGCCGTGTGGCCCTGCGGCACGCTGATGCCGGCCTTGATCGGATCGAGTGGCGGGATGGGCGCCTGCTCGAACTGATCGGGCTGCTGCTGGACGTAGAACGCGACGACCGGCAGGTCGGCGAAGTAGACGTCGACCTGACCGGCGGTCAGCGCCAGGAAGGCATCCGAGTCCTTCTCGAACGGGACCGCCTGTGGCGGCTGCATTCCGGCGTCGGTGCATTTCGTCTTAAGGCCGCCCGAGTCCTTGTAGAGGTCGGTGCCCTCGAGGTACTGGATCTCGGTCGTCGACGTTTCCGCTCCGACCTTCTTGCCGCACACGTCGAGCTCGGTGTTGATCCCCTCGGGATTGCCCTTGGCCACGACGAACGCCTGGCCGGCCTGGAAGTACGGGATCATGTCGACCTGCGCCACCCGGTCGGCGGTGATGTTCTGGTCTGAGATGATGATGTCGCACTTGGCGCCGTTGACCGCCGCGATGATGTAGTCGAAGACCGTGTTGACGACCTTCAGCTGGAGGCCGAGGCGATCCGCGATCCCGGCGGCGATCTCCATGTCCGATCCGATGGGGTTGCCCTGGTCGTCGAGGTACTCGAGCGGCGGGTAGGGGATGTCGCTGCAGACGTTGAGCTGACCCGGGACGACGAGCTGGTCGCTCGGAATCGTCGCGACGACGGCCATCGTCGGCTCAGGCGTCGGCGTGGGCGCCTCAGTTGGCGCTGCTGATTCGGACGCCATCGCCGTGGGCGTTGGCGCGGCGGTGGATGCGGTCGTTGGGGCGACCGTCGGCGCCGTGGTTGGTGGTGTGGTTGGCGCGGTAGTCGGTCCGCTGGTTGGTGCAGCCGTACCGCACGCGACAGCCAGCAGCGCCACGGCCGTCAGCGCCACGACACCTCGAGATAGGCGAACCATGCCCATAGCCTCCTCTGCATGGGTGAATTCATTTTGAAGTCCGGAAGATACACCGCTCGGCCCGGTGGTGACTATGAATATTTGCCAACCGGCTGGAATATTCTGTGACGCGTCCGCGACTCTTGACGCCTAAGCCGGCGACTGCCTAGACTCCCCGCCAATCGCATAAAGGCATTGATCGGGACAAGTAGCCCTCGATCGTCGGCCCAGAGACCCGGCGGCTGGTGTGAGCCGGGACGACGGTGAGGATGAATGGACCCGGGAGCCCCGGACCGATCGAGGCGCCCAACGGAGGGGGCGGGCGCATCGCTAGGCTCCGGCGCAGAGCGCCAGCGTTATCACGGCAGCACCGATCGGCCCGGCTCGTCCGGCGCCCGTCGGCCAGATGAGCGCGACGGATCGACAAGCCGTCGAAAACGGGTGGTACCGCGGAAGGACCGGCCTTTCGTCCCGGCAGGACGAAGGCCGGTTACGTGTTTTCGGCCCCGGGACGTGGCCGATACAGGAAGCGGAGGCACCTGCAATGTCCGACCAGACCAAGTTCCTGCTCGACGAGGACAAGATCCCGCTCGCCTACTACAACATCGCGGCCGACCTGCCGCGGCCGCCCGAGCCGGTGCTTCACCCGGGCACCGGCCAGCCGGTCGGCCCGGACGACCTGGCGCCGCTCTTCCCGATGGCGCTCATCGGTCAGGAGGTGAGTGCCGACCGGGAGATCGAGATCCCGACACCGGTGCGTGACGCGTACCGCCTGTATCGGCCTTCGCCGCTGTTCCGCGCCCATCGCCTGGAGAAGGCGCTGGGCACGCCGGCGCACATCTACTACAAGTACGAGGGCGTCAGCCCGGCCGGCAGTCACAAGCCGAACACGGCCATCGCGCAGGCGTTCTACAACGCCGAGGCAGGCGTGAAACGCCTGGCCACCGAGACCGGCGCCGGCCAGTGGGGGACGGCACTGTCGCTCGCCGGCGCGCTGTTCGGGCTCGAGGTCAAGGTCTACATGGTGCGCGCCAGCTACGACCAGAAGCCGTACCGCCGCGACCTGATGGAGGTCTACGGCGCCACGGTGGTGCCGAGCCCAAGTCCCGATACGAACTACGGCCGGCGGGTGCTGGCGGAGATGCCGGACACTCCGGGCTCGCTGGGCATCGCCATCAGCGAGGCCGTCGAGGACGCCGCCGGCCGCGAGGACACCAAGTATTCGCTCGGCTCGGTGCTCAACCACGTCCTGCTCCACCAGACGGTGATCGGCCAGGAGGCCATCCTCCAGATGGAGATGGCCGGCGAGGAGCCCGACGTGATCATCGGGTGCGCGGGCGGTGGCTCGAACTTCGCCGGGCTCGCCTTCCCCTTCGTGGGACGGCAGCTGCGCGGTGAGGCCAGGTACCGCGTCATCGCCGTTGAGCCGGCGGCCGCGCCGAGCATGACCCGCGGCCGTTACGAATACGACTTCGGGGACACCGGCCAGATGACGCCGTTGGTCAAGATGCACACCCTGGGCCACGATTTCGTACCGCCGCCGATCCACGCCGGGGGCCTGCGCTACCACGGCATGGCGCCGCTGGTCAGCCTGCTGGTCGAGGAGAAGCTGGTCGAGGCGCGCGCCGTGCCGCAGATCGCGACTTTCGAGGCCGGCGTCAAGTTCGCGCGCGCCGAGGGCATCCTGCCCGCACCCGAATCGAACCATGCCATCCGCGTGGCCATCGATGAGGCAGTCGCCGCGCGCGAGGAGGGCCGGCCGCGGGTGATCCTGTTCAACCTGTCGGGCCACGGCCACTTCGACCTGTCGGCCTACGCGAGCTACTTCGCCGGACGGCTGGAGGACTACGGCTACGAGCCGCAGGCCGCTCGGCAGGTCATGGCCGAGGCTGCCGCCTGAACGCCGGGTGAGGCGCGGACGGGCCCGGCCGGCGGCCAGGCCCGTCCGCTCTGCTACTCGGTAGCGGCCAGGACGCGCAGCGCGAACCAGCCGCTCAGATCCTGCCCCGACGTCGGGACAATCTCGAATAGGTAATCGCCCGGGGGCCAAACGCCCGCGGCCGAGATCGATTTCGGCGGGGCCAGGTACACCTCGCCGATTGCTGCCAGCTCAGGGTCGACGGTGTCCTGGCCGGCGATCCGCTGCAGCTGGCCGGTCGGCAGGCGGCGCCACATCAGCGCGGCCGCGGCATGTGCTGCGCGCGCAACGGTCGTGTCACCGGGCGCGCAATAGCCGATGGCCAGCATCTGCTGCGTCCACAGGAGGAACGGCTGACTGAGGGCGTCGCCGGGTGTCGGCGCCAGCGGACCGGCATCCCACAGGGTGCGCGACCGCAGGCCGCCGTCGTTCTCCACGCTCACCAGCCGCCAGCCCGTCCCCGACTGGCACTGGCGCCGGCCGAGAGCGGCCGCGACGGCGGGGTCGACCGTAGGCGAAGCAGGAGCCACCGAGCGGCTGGCTCGGGGCGTCGCCGTCGCCTGATCGTCGGGCGCGCCCGCCGAGCTTGACGATTGCCATGGCTTGGCCAGCGCGACGATCACAAACGCGGCGGCCAACACCACCAGCAGCGACGGGAGGCGCTTCGAGGATGGCTGCCCCACCCGCTCGACGCCTGGGCCCTGGTCCAGGAGAGCCATCGACCCTAGTCCTCGCCGAGGTACGCCTTGCGGACACCTTCGTTCGCCGCCAGACCGGCCGCCGTGTCGGCCAGGATGACGTTGCCCGTCTGGAGCACATATCCGCGGTTGGCGACGGCGAGTGCCTGGAGGGCGTTCTGCTCGACCAGCAGGATGGTCGTGCCCTGGGTGCTGATCTCACGGATGATCTGGAAGATCTGCTGGACCAGGATCGGCGAGAGACCGAGCGAAGGCTCATCGAGGAGCAACAGGCGCGGCCGCGACATCAGGGCGCGCCCGATGGCGAGCATCTGCTGCTCGCCGCCCGACAGGGTGCCGCCGGCCTGCTTCAGGCGCTCGTTGAGCCTGGGGAACAGGTCAAGCACACGCTTGAGATCCTCGCGTTGCTCGGCCGCTGTCCGCGTATATGCACCCATCTGCAGGTTCTCAAGTACGGACAGGCGCGAGAAGATGCGGCGACCCTCAGGTGCCTGGCCGATGCCGTCCTGGACAAGCACATGAGGCGCCACGCGTGACACGTCCCGGCCGTCGAACCACACCTTGCCGGCGCGCGGGTGCAGCAAGCCGCTGATTGTCTTGAGCGTCGTCGTCTTGCCTGCGCCGTTGGCGCCGATGAGCGTGACGATCTCGCCGCGCGCGACCTCGAGGCTGATGCCCTGGAGCGCGTGGATGTGGCCGTAGTACGTATGCACGTCGTCGAGCCGGAGCATCTGGTCGGCCGTGCCGGCTGGGCCGTTGCCGCCCGCCTGCGCCGCCGCCGTCGGTGTCGTGCTCATGTTGCCGGCTTCCCCAGGTAGGCCTCGATCACGCGCGGATTCGCGCGCACTTCTTCCGGCGTCCCCTCGGCGATAGTCTCGCCATGGTCGAGGACGGTGACTCGATCGCTGATGCCCATGACCACGCGCATGTCGTGCTCGATCAGCAGGATCGTCAAGCCCAGGTCCCGGCGCAGGCGGCCGATCAGGTCGCGCAACTCGCCGGTCTCATGCGGGTTCATGCCGGCGGTCGGCTCATCGAGCAGGAGCAGCGCCGGGTCACTGCCCAGCGCCCGCGCGATCTCGAGCCGGCGCTGGTCGCCGTAGGGCAGGTTGCGCGCGAGCGCGTCGTCGCGGCCGGCGAGCCCGACCAGCTCGAGCAGCTTGCTCGCCTTCTCACGTGCGGCTGCCTCTTCGCGCGCTTGGCCGCGCGTCGCCAGCACGGCCGCCACCGGAGTTGCCTTGAGCCTGACATGCATGCCCACGAGCACGTTCTCGCTGGCGGTCATGTTCTGGAACAGCCGGATGTTCTGGAAAGTTCGTCCAAGTCCGGCCGCGACCATGTCATTTGGCCGTGCGGACCTGAAGATGCCCATGCGCGCGAGCAGGCGGTTGTACCAGACCGGCCGGATGACGGCGAGCAGCAGCATCGCGATCAGGAATCCGAGCGCGACCAAGACCGTTGCCTCGGCGATCAGGTCGGCCGCCATCATGCCGGCGATGGCGAGGCCGACGACCAGCACCACGACGGCCGGCAGGAACCATAGGAACGGTTCCAGCCAAGCGCGCTTGGGGCGGGCGACCATCAATGCGCCCTTCAGGTCGATCTCGCCACTCGAGGGTTCGATGACGCCCGCGACGATGTTGAAAAACGTCGTCTTGCCGGCACCGTTGGGGCCGATCAGGCTGACGATCGAGCCGCGCGGAATGACCAGGTCGGCCTCGCGTACCGCGACCAGGCCGCCAAAGCGCTTGGTCACCTTGCGTGCCACGAGCAGGGGCTCGCCGACGGCGACCTCCGCCGCGGGCGCAAAGGCGTGCGCAGCCGCCTCCGCTTCGCTGTGGAGCACCCGCGCCGCGGGCTGCTGTTGTGCGCTCATGCCAGCGAAGGCTCGGCGTCTTCGCCCGACGGCGAATCGAGCGCACCGTCACCATCACCGTCGCCGTCTCCGTGTAGCTCGCGCGCTCTTCGCCGGCTGGGGAAGAAGCCGCCGGGTCTCAGCAACATCATCAGCACCAGGGCGATGCCGTAGAGCAGGAACTGGTACTGGATGAAATCGATGTCGGTCAGGATCGGGATGCGGACCGCATCGAAGAACTGGTTGAGCAGCTTGAGGAACACGGTGTTGATGAGGTACAGGACGAAGGCGCCCACGGCCACGCCCCAGTTGTTGCCCATGCCACCCAGCACGACCATTGCCAGCACGGTGAACGACACGGTGAAGTTGAACTGATCTGGTCCGACGAAGGTCAGCTTGGAAGCCGAGAACGCGCCCGCCAGGCCGGCCGTCGAGGCGCCCAGGGCGAAGGCGAGCAACTTGGTCGAGACCGTGTTGATGCCGTTGCTCGCGGCCGCCAGCTCGTCTTCGCGAATCGCCATCCAGGCTCGGCCGAGACGAGAGTCCTGAAGCCGGTAGATGAAGATCAGGGCCAGTGTGACGAGCACCAGCATCACCAGGTAGAAGGGCAGCAGCTCGATCGTGCTGAAGCGGTAGCCGAGCAGGGTTGGCGGGTCGACATTGCCGATGCCGTTGACGCCGTTGGTCAACTTGTCGCCGTTCTTGAAGACGATCGGCACGATCTCGCCGAAACCCAGCGTGACGATGGCGAGGTAGTCACCGCGCAGGCGCAGGGTGGGTGCGCCGAGCAGCAGGCCGAAGACGGCGGCCACGCCGAGGCCGACGAGCAGCATCGCCCAGAACAGGATGTGGTTGCCGTAGTAGTTGGATGCGCCGAAGGCATAGGTGTATGAGCCGATGGCGAAGAAGGCCGCATAGCCAAGGTCGAGCAGGCCCGCGAGCCCGACGACGATGTTCAGACCGAGGGCCAGCAGGACGTACACGCCGGCCAGCGTGAAGCTGTTCAGCCAGGTCGTCAGCGGCTGGAACGACGAGAACGGTGGAAGTTGCGCGATGAGCGGCAGGACGGCGCCGACCACGGCCATGCCGACGATGACCGTGATCGATTGATGGCGGCCGAGCCACTCGGTCAGGTTGCGGCGCATCAGCCCGAGATTGGCAACAGCGGTGTTCATGCGCGTTCGCCGAGTGCCTGTCCGAACAGGCCCGATGGCCTGAAGACGAGCACGATGATCAGGACGGCAAAGACGATCGCCTCCGACCAGCGCGATACGCCGAACTGGGCGGAGAAGACTTCGATGAAGCCGATGATGAAGCCGCCGATGGCGGCGCCCGTGGTGTTGCCGATGCCACCGAGCACTGCGGCGGTGAAGGCCTTGAGCCCCGAGCCGAAGCCCAGGGTGAACACGATCTGGCCGTAGTTCAGGCCGTAGACGATGCCCGCCGCACCGGCCAGCGCCGAGCCGATGAAGAATGTCAGTGCGATCGTCCGGTTGATGTCAACGCCCATCAGCTGGGCGGCGTCGCGGTCCTGGGCGGTTGAGCGCATGGCGCGCCCGAGGCGAGTCCGGTTGATGAACATCTGCAGCCCGACGATCAGCACGATGGCCAGCACGATGGTGAAGACCCGGACATACGTGACAGTGGCGCCAAGGACCTCGAAACCCGCGCTCGGGTCGAATACCTTGGGAGTGGTGCGCGGGGACGCGCCGAACACGACCTGGATGATGTTCTGGAGGATGAACGACACGCCGATCGCGGTCAGCAGGGGGGCCAGCCGCGGGGCGTTGCGCAGCGGGCGGTAGGCGAACCGCTCGATGACGATGCCGACCGTGCCCATGAACAGCATGGTCACCACGAAGACGACGATCAGGATGGGTGCCAGGCTGAGCGGGTCGGAGATCGGGCCGCTTTCCTGGAGCGGGACCGTCAGCAGCCACATGGCCACGAACGAGCCGACCATGAACACGTCGCCGTGGGCGAAGTTGATCAGCTCGATGATGCCGTAGACCATCGTGTAGCCCAGCGCGATCAGCGCATAGATCGCTCCCAGCGACAGGGCGTTGAAGAGCTGCTGGACCAGTGTGACTGTGTCGAACTGCAAGTCGGCCAGTCTCCCCTCTGGGATATGGCAGGAGGCCAAGAAGCGGCTGCTTCTCGGCCCCCTGTCAGTACGGTTGTCGGAACCTGCCTACTGCGAGGCGCCGAAGTCCTGCTGCTTGTCGAACACCCAGTCGCCGGAACCCCCGTCGGCCGTCATGTCCGTCTTGTAGAAGGAGATGATCTTCTGGCTGGTGTCGCCATTTGCGTCGAACGTCACCGCGCCAAGCACGGTGGTGAACGAGGCGCCGCTGAAGACGTAGTCGCGGACTGCCGTACGCAGGCCGGCCATGTCAGTGGCGGTGGCGTTGTTGAGGGCCGCGATGATGATCTGTGCGCAGGCGTAGGCCGGCGCGCTGTAGGCGCCCGGGCTGTCGCCGTTGTAGGCGGCCTTGTACTTGTCCGAGAAGCCTGTCGGATCAGGAATGTCATGGATGGCGGCGACGCTGCCGTGCGAGTCGGCAGCCGCGGCGCCGGCCAGGTTGATGAACGAACCGGTCGTTGAGCCGTTGCCGTCGACGATGCCGTCGCCGCCGATATACGGCAGCGAGCCCATGCCCACGTCGACCATCTGCGCGCGGAGCTTGCCGCCGCCGGTGGTCGACACGCCGCCGAAGAAGACTGCGCCCGGGTTGGCCGACTGGGCTGCCGTCAGGACGGCGGAGTAGTCGGCTGTACCGTCGGCGTTGGCGACGCCCTGCCGGCCGGTCACCGTGCCGCCGAGCGAGGTGAACTTCGCCTCGAAGGTATCGGCGATGCCCTTGCCGTACGTCTCGGTGTCATCGACGATGAACACGCTGTGGACACCGATGGTGGTGTACAGGTAGGCGGCGAGCGCTGGTCCCTGGACGTCGTCGGTCGTCGCCACGCGGACGTAGCTGGGGGCGTTACTGCCGCGCAGGTAGGTGCCATCGGCAGCCTGCTTGGTCAGCGTGGGGTTGGTGTTCGCTGGGCTGCACTGGAGCAGGCCCGCCGCGCTGGTCACCGGGATCTCGGCCGCGCCCACGTTCGAGTTGAACGGGCCGATCATGCCGACGACGTCGGGCTCCCCCGCCAGCGCACTGGCATTGGTCGCGCCCGCGACCGGGTCGTGGACGCCGTTGACGGCGTCGTCGCGGGTGTCGAGTGCGAGCGTATATCCGCCCGCGCCGCCGGCCGCATTGGCGTCGTTGATGGCCAGCTGGATGCCGTTCAGTGTGGGCTGACCGTTAGGTGCCTCGCCGCCGGACAGCGGCAGGTCGACACCGATCTTGACGGTGCCCTTACTGCTGGGCACCGGCGTGCCGTTCGAGCCGCTCCCGCACGCCGCGGCGACGACGATGATGGCCGCGACTGCTATCGCGACCGCTCCACGATGTCTCATGTGCTTCTGCTCCTCCTCTGGTGGGTCCAACTTCAGACGGACCACGAACCCCTGCGCTTTGCTGCGGGATCGGCGAGGCGGGAGCTACGGTCGCCGGCGTGGGTGCTTCCTCCAAACTACCCACTCGCGGTTTGATCGTTCCTCGAGCCCAAGATCCCGCGACGACGCGCGCCCGTGGGGCGGCTGACGCGATGCCGTATCATAACTACGGACGTCTCATTTGCAACAGACGTCGGAGCGCCCCGGTGCGAGAGGCAGATCGCTGCAGAGCAGCCTCGGCCCGCCGGCGCGGCGCTCGGGCGGCGACGGATTTACCGGCGAATGAAGAGGTCCGGGTGCTCTTCCCGCGGAGAGTGCCACGATGACGAGGGATATCAGCCAACGTGGAACTCGTACTCCGCGACGCCCGACTGACGGACATCGACCGCATGGTCGGTTTGTTGGAGCATGCGAATCACGGTTGGAGCCGCGAACGCCTCGGCGACGCGGCCGACGTCCTACGTCAAATGGTCTATCTGCCGAATGCAACGCTCCTCGTGGCGCTCGATGGCCGGATGGTCGTCGGTGCCGCCATGCTCGCCCTGCGACCGTCGGTCGTTGCCGGCGGGCTGGTCGGCACAGTCGACCTGGTGTCCGTCGAACCGGGCCACGAGCTGGACGGTGTCCTGGAAGGGATGCTGCGCGAGCTGAAGCGCTCCGCCCGTAACAAGGGCTGCGTGGTGCTCGAGGCCAGCCTGCCCGAGGACGCCGCCGAGTTGCCCCGGTGGGAGGCACTCGGATTCACCGACGCGGGGCCACGCCTGCGTTGCCCGCTCGTTCGCGTACCTGCGGCGACCTGGTAACCGGCATCTGCAATAGAGCACGCCGAGAACGTTCGGCTGCGCTGGCGGCCAGCAACCGACCGGCGCGCATTGAATACAGGAGAGATTTGTGAGCAAGAACGTCGCCGTCTTCGTGGACGTCGCGAACATCTTCTACGCGGCCAAGGCGGCCGGCATAGACATCGACTATGTGACGCTGCTGAAGTCGGCTACGGCCGGGCGCGACTTCGTGCGCGCCTATGCATACACCGGGCTCGACCCGGACAACGACAACCAACGCCAGTTCCACGCCTTCCTGGCGCGCAATGGTTACAAGGTCATCAGCAAGGACATTCGCAAGTACGGCGACGGCCGAATGAAGGCGAACCTGGACATCGAGCTGGTGGTCGACCTGATCAAGACAGCGCGCAACCTGGACATCGCCGTGGTCGTATCGGGCGATGGCGACTTCGCGTCGGCCATTCGCGCCGTACAGGAGATGGGCGTACGCGTCGAGGTGATCAGCTTCCGCGGTAACACCAGCTCCGACCTGATCGACGTTGCCGACAGCTTCACCGACATCGCCCAGGTGGCGCGCGTCGATCGCGGCAGCCGCAGCGGGCGGCGCGTTGCTGCCGAAGACGACCTGTCGATGACCGAGGTGCCCGAGAAGGAAACCGAAGGCGCTCCGCGCCGCCGCCGAAGCCCGCGCCGTGAAGAGCGAGCCGCTGCCGAGGCCGCGCCGGCCGCGCCGGCGACGGCGGCCGCGGCGGCCGCGCCGGGCCTAGCCGCAGCAACAGCGTCCGAAATGGTCGTGCTGCCCGGTGAGCACCTTTCGCGCGTCGGCGAGGAAGCAGCGGCAACGGCGGCCGCACCGGCTGAAGAGGAGCCGGCCGACGTGGACGGCAATGGTGACGCTGCCGGTGAGGACGGCCGTCGCCGTCGCCGCCGGCGCGGCGGCCGTGGCCGTGGCCGTGGCCGGCGGCCCGATGGCGAGCCGTCCGTCGAGGATGGCAAGCCGGAGGCCGGCAACCTGGAGGCCGGCAACCTGGAGGACGAAGAGGAATTCGAGGAGCTGCCCACGGCGCAGCCCGTACATCAGGCGTTCGGCTCGGTATGGGATACGCAGATCGGCGTTCCAACGACGCTGCCGGCAGCGATCGACGCCGGTGCGCCCGAGTCCGACGAAGAGGACCTGGAGGAGCCGGAGGTGCCCGAGTACCTGCTCGCCGAGCGCCGGCAGCGGGGCCAGCGCCCGCCGCGCGGACGCATGGGACACGGTCGTTCGACCTATCAGCAGGCGCTCGATCGCGAGCGCTTCGGCCGCGGCACCGCGCAGCCATCCTTCGGTGGCGGACGCACGCCGGAGCGCGCCGACCGTGGCCGGGATCGTGGCCCGGCCCCACGTCAGCCCAGTCGTGGTCGCCCCGCGGAGCGCTTCCAGCGCGTCGAAGAGCGATCACATAGCACCGAACGGCAGACGTCCAGCGAACCGTGGTCAGAGGTGCCGCCCGAGCTCGAGGAACTCCTGCGGGCCGAACTGGCACGCAAGACCGGACCCGCCGAGGCGCGCCAGCAAAGGCCTCGCGACGAGGTGCGCGACGGCGTGCCCGCTGCGGCCCAGCAGGTCGAGGCCGCCGTGGCGCCTGAGGCGCCGGCGGAGGCCAAGCCCGTTCGTAGTCGGGCCACGACCACCCGAGCGGCAACGCGCACGACCAAGCCAAAGGCTCCAGCCAAGGCGGAAGCCTCGGCCGCGTCTGCGGTCGTCGCCGAGGAAGTGCCGGCTGAGTCGGCTCCGGCCAAAGCGGCCCCGCGCCGGCGCGTGACCCGCGCCACGAGGGCCGACGCAACCGTTGGCGCGTCGGCCGAGGCCGCTGCCCCGCCGGAGCCGGAGAAGAAGCCCGTCCGTCGACGGCGCACGGCATCACCGGAGAGCTGACGCCACGCCGCGGCCCGACTTCCGGACACGCGGCCATGCGAGCGCGCTCGGCGTCGTTGGCCGGGCCATAGCCCAGGGGCGTCCGCCCCACGCGCTGCTGCTGGCGGGGCCCGAGCACGTCGGTAAGACGACGCTCGCGCTCGATCTGGCCGCCGGACTGTTGTGTCTTGACCCCGATCCTGCGGCGCGGCCGTGCCGGACGTGCGCCGCGTGCCGCAAGGTCGACCACGCCAATCATCCCGACGTCCATCGTCTCGCGCCCGAGGGCGGCGGCCAGCAGATCCGCGTGGGCCAGGTCCAGGCGCTGACCGCGGAGCTGGCACTGCTGCCGCTCGAAGGACGCTTCCGGCTGGCAATCGTCGAGAGCGCTCAGCGGCTCAACGCTGACGCGCAGAACGCGCTGCTCAAGACGCTCGAAGAGCCACCGCCGCAGGTCGTCATCGTGCTCGCCGCGGACGACGTGGCACCGCTGCTGCCGACGGTCATCAGCCGCTGCGTACGGATCAGGCTGGGGCCGGTGCCCGCTGACCTGATCGGGGCACTGCTGGCCGAGCGCGGCCTGGCCGATGAATCGCGCGGCGCCGCGCTCGGGCGCGTGGCCGGCGGCCGGCCGGGTGTGGCCATCGCCCTGGCAACGCAACCGGACGCGGTCATTGCCCGCACGCGGCTCGCGGGCTCACTGCTCTCCCTGCTCGGCAACCGTCGTGCGCACCGCCTGCGGGTGGCCGCGGAACTGCTCGAGGATGGCGCAGCGCTGGCGCATGCCGCCGGCGCCACCGCCGACGGCGGTGCGGCGGCTGAGCGCAGGCAAAGTCCAGCTGAGCGGCGCGCGGCTGCGGCGCAGGTTCTCGCCGTGTGGCGCGAGGTGGCGCGCGACCTCGCCGTCGCCGCGCTCGGCGGCCGGCGCGAACTGTCCCAGCCCGACCTGCTCGACGAACTGACGTCCCGCGGAGCACGTGTGGCGCCGGCCGCCGTGACGCAGTTCCTTGGGCGCGTTGACGCGGCCGCCCGCGCTCTGGATGCCTATGCCAATCCCGAGCTGACGCTGGACGCGCTGCTGATGGCCTGGCCGGCGCCGGCCGACGCAGCGTGAGTGACGGCACCGGCCGCGAACGCCTTGACGCGCGTGTCATCGGCAGTGTGCAGGGCGTCGGCTTCCGCTGGTACGTCGCTCGCGAGGCGGCCCGCCTTGGGCTGACCGGCTGGGTGGCGAATGAAGCCGACGGGTCGGTGCGCGTGGTCGCCGAGGGCCCATCGTCCGCACTCGATGAAATGGTTGGGCGTCTCGAGAACGGGCCGCCCGGCGCCGCCGTCGAGCGGGTGACCAGTCAGCGGACGGCCGCGCTGGGCGAGTTCAGTCGCTTCGAGATCCGATCCGGCGCTCACCCCGGCGACTGATCACCGGAAGACCGGTCGCCAAGCTGTCCCTGTTATCTTCGGGACCAGTCCGCCGGCCCACCGACGCGGCGCTCGGCAGCACTCACCAGCCGGTTGCGCGGATCGGGCGCTCCGGCGAACATCCGCATTATCAGAGCACCCGAGGAGCGACCGGTGGCACTTAGTCAAGACCAACTCGTCGACACGCTGAGCGGCCTGTCGCTCTTCGCGGACCTCTCGCGGCCGCAGCTCGAGCAGGTCGCGCACAAGATGACCGAGGAGTCGTATCCGGTCGGCCAGCGCATCCTGCGTCAGGGCTTTACCGGCACCGGGTTCTACGTGATCCTCGACGGTGAGGTTGCGGTCAAGATCGACGGTCAGGAACGAGCCCGGCTGAGCAAAGGCGACTTCTTTGGTGAGATGTCCATCCTGCTTGGCGAACCCCCCGTGGCCGACATCGTCACCCTCCGCCAGCTCGAGGTGCTGCACCTCGGCGGACCGGAGCTGGAGGGCTTCCTGCGCGACCATCCATCGGTCATGTACCGGATGCTCAAGGCCGTCGCGCTGCGCCTGCGCAACGCACAGTCGGCACGCAGCTAACCACGGTGGCTGAACTGGAGCGGGCGGACGCGCGGCCGTTTCCGCCGGGCGATTACCAGGTTGTCGTCGTCGGCAGCGGCCCTGGCGGCATCCAGGCCGCTTACTACCTGCGCCACCTGGGCATCCGCCACGCGCTGATCTCCGCCGACCCGTCGCCGGGCGGTATGTTCCGCCGGTTTCCCTTCTTCCAGCGGCTGCTGTCGTGGACCAAGCCGTACGCGCCGGTGCCGCGCACCCACCGGTTCTACGAGTGGTACGACTGGAACAGCCTGCTCGCGGAGGAACAGTCCAACCGCTCCCTGATGCCCGACCTGATGCACGGCGACTCGTCGTTCCCGTCGCGGCCAGAGATGGAGCACAACCTGGCCAACTTCGTCGAGCGGACTGGTCTGCAGGTTCGCTACGACACACGCTGGGAGTCGACTCGGCGCGACGGTGAGCGGTTCGTCCTGTCGACCAGCGACGGCGAGTACCGCTGCCAGGCCGTTGTCTTCGCGGTCGGCGTGGCGGAGCCGTTCAAGCCCGATACGCCGGGTTTCGAGCACGTGCCGCATTACGCCGACACGCGTGCGCCGGAGAGCTACGCCGGCAAGCGGCTGTTCATCGTGGGCAAGGAAAACTCCGGATTCGAGCTGGCAACCGGTTTGCTCCAGTGGGCGCAGCGGATCATCCTCGCGTCGCCGCGCCCGGCCAAGCTGTCGGTCAACACCCATTCACTGCTCGGCGTCCGGGCGCGCTACATCCAGCCGTTCGAGGACGAGATCCTGGGCGGTGGAGTCTTCATCCTGAACGCCTCGATCCCGCGCGTGGAGCGCGTCGCCGACGGCTTTCGCGTCCACTGCATCCGCTCCGAGGGCGGCGCGGAGCTGGCGATCGAGGTCGATGAGGTCATCTCGGCGACCGGCTTCACTTCGCCGCTGCGCGATCTGCCCGACCTGGGGGTGGCCGTCTTCGGCCGCAGCCGGCTGCCGTCGATGACCAACTTCTGGGAAAGCGCAACGGTCCCCGGCGTCTATTTCGCGGGCACCATCGGCCAGGGCGTGGCGGGCATGAAGAAGTACGGCCTGCCGGCCAATTCGGGCGCGGTGCAGGGCGCGCGCTACAACACCCGGACAATGATCTACGAGCTGGCACGTGCCAGGTTCGGGATATCGATTGAACGGCCGCTGGTCAAGGCCGAAGAGCTGCCCGACATCCTGCTGCGCGAGGCAACCGAATCGCCTGAGTTGTGGAATCAGAAGTCCTACCTGGCACGCGCGTTCACGCTCGACCCGTCGGAGGGCGTGCGCGACGAAGGCATCGTGCCGCTGGCGCATTTCGTCGACCAGGAGGGCCAGCCCGCTGTGGCGATAACGGTTGAGACCGACGACACAGGCGACATCCATCCCGCGGTATACGTCCGCGAGCGCGGCCGGCCGGCGGTCGAGACACTGCTCTCGTCGCAGCCCCTGCACGACTTCCGCACCGCAGACAACCGGCTCCAGCTCATCAGCGTGCTGCGCGGAGTGACCGCCGGCACGGCCAGATGACGCGCCACCGTTGACCGCGGCCGCGCTCGAGCGCGTCAACTCCCAAATCACCGACTGCGTGCGCTGCCCGCGCCTGGTTGCGTGGCGCGCCGAAGCCGCCCTCCATCCACCGGCGCGTTTTACCCGCCAGCCGTACTGGGCACGGCCTTTGCCCGGCCTGGGCGACCCGCTGGCGCGCATCCTGTTGGTCGGCCTGGCGCCCGCTGCTCACGGTGGCAACCGGACCGGGCGCATGTTCACCGGCGATCGGTCGGGCGACTTTCTGTTCGCCGCCCTGCACACCGTCGGACTCGCCAATCAGCCGACCTCGACAGACCGCGGTGATGGCCTGGAGCTGTCAGGCGTGTACGTCGGCGCGGTCAATCGTTGCGCACCGCCGGGCAACCGGCCGACTCCGGGCGAGCGCGATAACTGCCTGCCCTACCTGGCCGCGGAGATAGCGGCACTTGACCAGCTGCGGGTGTGCGTGTGCCTGGGTGCGTTCGCATGGGACGGCTGCCTGCGCGCGCTGGCACGGCTGGGCGCGGTCGCCAGTCCACGACCGCGCTTCGGCCACGGAGCTGAGGCGCGCGTGGGCGAGTATGTTCTGGTGGGTTCCTTTCATCCCAGTCAGCAGAACACGTTCACCGGCCGTCTGACGCAGCCGATGCTGATCGCCGTGCTGCGCCGCGCGATCGACATCGCGTCGGCTGGCGAACGTTCCGGCGACGCCTCAACTATCGTTGACTGATGGCACGGCAGACCGGCGGCCCGGACGAACTGGCCCATGACCTGGCGCTGGCGATCGAGCGCGGCGAATTCCGCCTTGAGTACCAGCCGATCGTGCGCTTGGGTGGTGGCGTGGTGGCCGGCGCCGAAGCACTCGTGCGCTGGCGCCATCCCCGCCGCGGCACGATCGCGCCGGGCGAGTTCCTGCCGCTTGCCGAGAGCGAAGGCCTGATCGTCGGCATCGGCCGTTTCGTGCTCGATGAGGCAGCGCGGGCGGCGGCTGCCTGGCCGCGTTCGAGCGATCACCCCGGTTTCGTGAGCGTCAATGTGTCGCCAACAGAGATGCTCCAGCCGGCCGCCGCCGCCGCGATGCTCAAAACTCTGTCTGGGGCCGGACTCGACCCCCACCTTCTGACGATCGAGCTGACCAGCGCCGTGCCCGCCGACGCGAGCCAGATCCTGGCCGCACTGGTGGAGCTGCGCGAGGCTGGCGTAAGGGTGGCGCTCGACGATTTCGGGAAGGCGACCTCGCTGGCCGACCTCAAGCGTCTGCCGATCGACGAGGTCAAGCTGGCTCGCGAATTCGTGGTCGACGTAACCGGTACCTCGGAGCAGTCGGCCTTCGCGCTGTCGCTCATCAACATCGCCGATGTGCGTGGCGTGGACGTGGTGGCCAAGGGCGTCGAGTCGCGCGAGCAGGCGTGGCGGCTGGCCGAGCTCGGCTGCCGCTACGGCCAGGGCTTCTTCTTCAGCAAACCGCTGGGCGCGACGGGGGTCCTAGCCGTACTCCGCCAGGGCACGCTGCGCACCTAGCCGGTCTGGCTGGCGCGCCCGGCGGGCGCCCGGCACACGCAAACCACCCTCGTGCGCGTGCCCATCCATGGGCGAGATCAGTGGGTTGACGCTACCCAGGAGCGATCCGCGTGATGGACAGCACCGGCGATCTGCTGGCGCGATTGACACCGGGGCAACTGCACACCCTGGTCGTGCTCCACGAGTCCAGGTGGCCATACAAGGAGGCCGCCTCCCGCCTCGGCGTTCCGGCGGCGAGCGTGCGAACGACAATTCACCGTGCCCTGCGACGTACCGGTACCTCCGATCGCGCAGAGCTTGCGTATGCCCTGGGAGTGGCCCATCAGCGTGGCGTGATGCGCCGTTATCCAGAAAAGCTGGTGGGGCGCAGCATGCACTCTTCGCGAGGGTGGCTGGGAAACCCTGCGGTGGACTTGACCAGCCGAACTTGACGTGATGCCGAGCGGCGGGTGCTCGGGTGGCACTGTTTCTGGGCTGGTAGGGACTACTGAGACGCGCCCGATCCCCGACGCCGCCTGGAGCGATGACTACCTGAACGGGCCGATTGGACGGCGTTATCGACGCCAGCGGTGGCATCGACAGATGTAGCTCTCGCCCGACGCGGTTTGTCTCGGCTAGGCTCCCTCCCTCGAGGCTTCCGTAGCCACGGCAAGGCCTTTCGAGCCGTCCGCCACACGACCCGGAAGCCGGCAGCTCCAATGAGGACGTAGCTAAGGCCCGACATTGCCGTGAAGAAGCCAGCATCCGTGTCAACACCAATGCGTCGCGCTACCCACTGGATCAACCAGGTAACCGCCGCGGTCGCCGTGAGCTTGCTCTCCCGTGAGTTCGCACCCCTAGTCAGCGTGCGGAAGAGGGCTGAAACGAAATCGGTGGCCGCATCGAGGACGCGCCCTAGCCGGGAGTGGCTTGGTGCAGGATCGGTTGTCACGGCAACCTCTTGTGTCGCCACGTTTTGTCGCCACGCGCCCGCAATGGGCAGGGGCAGTTGGGAAAACTGCCACCGCACTGAGGTGGTCGTGGTACCTCTGGCACGGCCTTTGGCACTTGACCCGGCTGGCGCTCGTGGCTAGCATGCTAGCATCCTAGCTGAGATAGCCGGGTCCCCAACTGGGCGGCTCGTCCGTGCCGTGGAAGACGAGACCGCAAACTTGTATCCGCAAGGAGTCCCGCGGGCCCGACTTCTCATTTCCTTCAGTACCTTGGAGTTCACCGGTGACGAGCGCTTCACAGACGGCCAGCGAGGACCATCCGGAATCTCTCGGCCGGCTTGCGCGCCTTCGGCGGCCCTTTCACCGCGAGAAGGTCGAGCAGGAGGTGCAGTTGAACGTTCGCATACCCGTTGCCCTACATCGACAACTGCGAGTGAAGACGGTGACCGAAGGCACTACCCTCGAGAAGTTCGTAACGGACGCCCTCTGGCGTGCGCTGGAGCATGCGCAAACCTCGGACGCGCCGTAGGTCGTGCGGCTAGGCAGATGATCCACCGAAGGCTGTGCATAAGGAAGATGGGGTCATGAGAGCTACTGATCTGGGCACTCCAGCACATGCCCGGCCGAAACCGGACCGTCTCCAATCTGAGAGCGGACGGCGCGACCCCATTGGCACCATCGCGCGTCGCGACATGGAAGCCAGAAACAAGACCACTGGCGAGATAGCTGGTGAGTTCCAGGCAGCGCTGCAGGCGTCCCGGGCCTTTTCCTGGATAGGAATCTACGAACACCGGGATCCCGGCGACATACCCGCAATCGAGGTGTATCTTGCGGAACGAGATGGTCGGAGCCCCGCTGCTTCCAAATGCGTGCCAGACGTAGTCGACATCTTTGCCGACCTTACCCTGTCGCTGCGTCCGCACCTGACTTCGCACCTGCACCTCATCCAAGATTGCTCCGTTCCGCAACTAAAGATGGACCTGGGCGGCGCGAGCAAGGGACGGGACGCTTATCAGTTGGTGCTCGAATCCGAGCTCTGACATCCGCATAATCGTTCGGAGAGGCGCCGAGCAAAGCGTGTGAACCTCGCCGAGACATTTGAGAGGGTCAAGCGAGAGGCGACAAGACTGCCGAGTGGCAGTCGCTTGTGGCCTGAAGACAAGGCAAGATCGGAGGACTGTTACGCGGTCCTCGTCGATGGGTTCAACTCGCAATCCCCGGGCCTGATCGCCAAGCCTCCGTGGTCGACACTAGACCTGCCATTGAGGCCGTTCAGCTACCGCGAGCCGGGATGGCACTACTCGTGGAACTTGACCTGGGACGACGTACACATACCCGCAAGACTCTTGGCGAGATCGTATCTCCCGAAAGTCGGCGAGGGGCAACGGATCATCCCAATCGGCTGCAGCCTGGGTGGCGTCGTTACACTCTTGGGTTGTGCGATATGGATACGGGAGTGCAGGAATTTGGGGGTCTCCCGTTCGGTTATCCGGAATTCCATTCCAAAATTGGTGATGGTTGCGCCAGCGCTTTGTCCACCCGAGCGGTTACTTGCTCAGTATCAAGAGCTAATGGACAGCGGTAGGGTCGCCGAAGTGCCCACTGTCATCCTTCAGCTAGCCCGCAGCGGTCATGAACTCGGGCTCCAGATGGAAGAAGAGCTGATATCGGCGCTCGAGTTGCTTCACGCCGCGGGCATTGAGATGCACGAGATCGTCTGCCCTGATGATGCGGTCTGTCCCAAGATCTGCACGCCGCGACTCCAAGCCGTTCGCGAGCGGACAGTAATCCAGCACGATCTGCTATGTGATGGTGACTCGCCGGTAGAACGAGATGAGCGACGCATGGTCATGCGGCACCTGCGATTCCTTGGACGTGCGGATGTGGCTAAGCTTGCCGAGAGTCTGGTCGTCGGCGCGGTCGCTTCTGATTAAGGGCGGCTCGTGTGGCGCAGAGCCAGCATCAGCGTGCTTCGTCCAGGAAGCTGAACGTCAACAGCCAGCCATTGGTGGCTGTGGGCAGGTAGAAGACGACGACGAAGCTTGCCCGATGAGCGATGACGCCATCATCGATCTCAATCCTTGGCGGGCGTACCGCGGGGTCAGACTGGATGTCCGCCTCAACCTCGTCGAGCAATCTGCGCTTGTCGCTGCTCAGCAGCGACCTGCGTGAACGGTACGAGGGCGTGGGCTTGAGGACGACGGGCACCTGCTGTCTCTGCTTGGGCTCCAGCGAGGTCGCGATCCATGCCCGTCGTCCGCATTAGCGCCTCGAAGTCGCGACTATCCATCCGAACGAAGTCCTGCTCACGTGGCCAGACCCGCATGCGAGCGAGCCATTGGATGACGCGGGCGTTGCGGACAAGGATTCCATTAAACCTCGACGGAATCCCAAGTTTACCCAGTCTTGACTGCGTCAGAACGGTCTCCTGTTACTGCCCAGCCGGTACCGTGTCTAGGGCCAAGCTATCGGCCGGCATCAAGTTTCGAGACTTGCGCACCTTGGACCCGCTTGGTCCCAGTGTCAATAGGCATCTTGGCACGGTTTTCGCCGTCATGCTGGTCAGTTTCCGCATGCAAACCCAGACCTTGTCGCCCGCTTGTCCGGCGGCAGGCACCTTTCATGATCTCTGATGGCGACGCGATCGTCCGGTTCCTGCGCGACCTGAAGGCGTCGTGGGCCGAAGGCGGGGAGTGGGAGCGCGCGAAGCTCGGGCAGAGCATCTACGACAGGGGCGTCGTAAACGACAGGGAGGTGGTCGAGGCGGAACTCACGGACGATGCCAACCGCCATGGCCTGGCATGGGCGCTACCTGAGCAGGTCGTGGTGGTGCTGGCGCGCCCGGCGGGACTCGAACCCACGGCCTTCTGCTCCGGAGGCAGACGCTCTATCCACTGAGCTACGGGCGCGCGACCGCCACAGATTACCCGTCAGCGACTCAGCGCGCCCTCGGCGAAGAAGCGCGGCAGGTACTCGCGGTTGGCCTCGAGCAGCGCGTCGAGCATCGGCTCTGCGGCCGACCAACCGGGCACCAGCGGATTGGCCAGCAGGGCGCGCAAGGCAACCTGCCGATCACCGTTTTTGGCGGCCGCGATGGTCAGTTCCTCGTAGCCGCGCGCCGCTTCCACGAGTCCGTGCATGTCCGGCGCCAGCGGCGCCAGGCTGAGGGGTTCGGCGCCATCGCGCGTGATGCGCGACGGGACCTCGACCACGACATCGTCGGGCAGTCCTGGCAGGGCACCGCGGTTATACGTGTCGACCACCTGGACGTCGCCCCGTCCGTCGTGGAGTGAAGCGATCAACTGCGCGGCCGCCTCGCTGTAGAAGGCGCCGCCGCGGTGCTCGAGCAGCTCCGGCTTGGTGTCGAGCGACGGGTCGCGGTACAGCTCGAGCAGGTCGTGCTCGATGTCCATCACCTCCTGCGCTCGCGTGTGGCCGTCGCGTTGCTCACGCAGCACCTCGTCGGTGCAGTAGTAGTAACGCAGGTAGTAGGAGGGCAGGGCGCCGACAGCGCGCACGATCCCCCCCGGCACACCCACCATATCGCCCAGCTCGTCCGCATCCGCCTCGATCATCTCCGGCAGGCGGTCGACGCCGGCCACGCGGACGGCCCGCTCCCAGGAGAGGTGGTTGAGCCCGACGTGCTCAAGGTCGACCTCGTCGGGCTGGACGCCGAACCGCGCCGCGAAGCGGCGCTGCAGTCCGATGGCCACGTTGCACAGGCCGATCGCCCGATGGCCCTCGTCGAGCAGTGCGCGGGTGACGATGCCGACCGGGTTGGTGAAGTCGACGATCCACGCCCCGCGATTGGCGCGGCGGCCCACCTCCTCGGCGATGTCCAGGACCACCGGCACCGTGCGCAGCGCCTTGGCGAAGCCGCCCGGGCCGGTCGTTTCCTGGCCGATGGCGCCAAAGCGGTTGGGTAGCGTCTCGTCGACGAGACGTGCCTGCTGGCCGCCGACGCGCAGCTGGACGAGCACGAAGTCGGCGCCGTCGAGCGCTTCGTCGCGGTCGCCGGTGATGACCAGCCGGCCTGGCCAGCCGCCGCGGCGCAGCATCCTCGCCGCCAGGCCGCCGACGACCTCGCGACGCATGGGATCGATGTCGTACAGGACCAGCTCATCGGTGGCCAGGCGCGTCGAGCGGCGGGCGATCCCATCCACCAGCTCCGGCGTGTAAGTGCTGCCCCCGCCGACCACGGCAATCTTCAAACCCATTGGGCTCCCCTTGACAGCAGGCTGTCGACTTGCTTATAAGCATATGAGCAATCGCGGTCAAGCCCTTGGCCGCGCGGACGGACCGCTCGAATGGAGGAGACGAGTTGGCTCGCTTCCGGCTCGAACTCGGGCCAATCCCGTTCTACCACCAGGTCTACCTCGACGTGCGAGCGATGATCGACGACGGCCACTGGCCGGCAGGCCATCAGCTGCCGCCCGAGCGCGAGCTGGCGCGGCAGTATGGCGTGAGCCTGATCACCGTCCGGCGGGCACTCGACGAGCTGACGCGTGAGGGTCGCGTCGAGCGCACGCGCGGTCGGGGCACGTTCGTACTCGCGCCGCGCATCGACCGCGACCTCGACGAACCAATGTCGTTCACCGAAGAGATGCAGACGCGCGGATTGGACCCGCGAACGCGAGTGGTGGCGGCGCGTCCCGAGCGGGCCAGCGAGATCGTTGCGGCCGCGTTGGAGCTCGAGCCGGGCTCGCCGACCCTCTTCCTCGAGCGACTGCGACTGGCCGACGGCGAACCCCTGCTGCTGGAGCAGGTCGCACCTGCCGGCGGAGCGCTTTCCGGGTCTGCTCGCGAGCGATCTCGAGCGTGGCTCGCTCTACCTGCTGCTCAGCGAGCGCTACGGCACGGAAGTCGTCCGTGCCCGCGAGACGTTTGAGCCTGTCCTGCTCCACGCGCGCGAAGCGGCGTTGCTCGGCGGTAAACCGCGCCAGCCGGCCCTGCTGGTCGAGGGCATCGCCTACTCGGTCGCGGGCATCGCTGTCGAGTTTGCGCGGACTTACGTGCGCGGCGATCGCACGCGCTATTACGTCGAACGCACCGTCAGAGTCAACCGCCATCAGAGCGGGCTACGACCGAGAGGGAGGAGACCCACGACGATCACCAGCGCCGTTGCTGCCCTGTCCACCACCGATCGAGGAGGCGAGCGATGAAAGCACCATGGCTCCGATCCGCGGCGATTGCCGTGGTCGGCATCTTGCTGGCGGGCTGTGCCGCTACCCCGGCGCAGACGCCGACCCCGCCGGCGCCAACTGCGGCCGCGCCGACCAGCCAGGCGACCACGGCCCAACCGACGGGCGCCCAGCCCACTGAGGCCCAGCCAACCGAAGCGGCGCCGTCCGAGACGCCGGCCCCGACACCCATCATCGTGGCCCCGCAATCAGTCGCACCGGGAGTCAAGGTGGTGCGCTGGTACTGCTGCCTTGGCGCTGGCGATGCGCCTGAGCAGGTCGCCGTCGAGACCCAGGTCATCAACGACTTCAATGCGGCCCACAGCGACGTCCAGATCCAGGGCGAGTTCGTGATCTACGCCCAGGCGTACGACACGCTGGCGACCGAGATCGCCGGCGGCAATCCGCCCGACATCGTTGGCCCGGTCGGTTTCGGCGGTGCCAACGCGTTCTCCGGCCACTGGCTGGATCTGGGGCCGTTGATCCAGCAGACCGGCTACGACACGAGCCAATTCGAGAGCAGCACGATCGACTTCTTCAAGGTCGGTGATCACCAGGAAGGGCTGCCCTTCGCCATCTACCCGTCGGAGCTCTACTACCAGCGCGACGCATTTGCCGAAATCGGCATCAACGAGCCGCCACACAAGTACGGTGACCCATACGTCGCCGTGGGCGCAGCGGCCACCGCGTTGGGCGTGGCCGACGGCTCGTCGGTGCCGTGGGACTACGACACCGCGCGTGTGATCGGCATGCTCCTGACCGTCGATCAGAGCGGCAAGGACGCGACGCAGGCTGGCTTCGACCCGGGCAACATCGCGCAATACGGCTTCGAGCCGCAGCGCGACGACCTGCGCGGCTTGGGCGCTTTCTGGGGTGCCGGCTCGCTCGCCGCGGCCGACGGAACCGCGCAGATTCCTGATCAGTGGTCGGCCGCCTGGAAGTGGTACTACGACGGAATGTGGAACGACCACTTCATCATGGACGGCTCGCACTTTAACGACCAGAACGTGTGGAACCCGGATGGTGTGCCGTTCTGTGACGGCAGGGTCGCCATGGCCGAGAACTTCCTGTGGTCGACGTACTGCATGGAAGGTGCCGGTGACAACTGGGACATCGCGGCGGTACCCGGCTACAACGGGTCGCAGACCGCGGCGTTCAATGCCGACACGTTCCGCATCTGGAAGGAGACCAAGAATCCCGACGCGGCATTCACCGTGCTGCAGTACCTGCTCGGCGATGCCGCCGGCCCGCTGACGCAGATTTACGGGGCGATGCCCGCGCGCGAGGCGCTCCGCCAGGACTTCTTCGACACGCTCTCGTCGGGCTTCACGCTCCAGCAGCCGGTCGACTGGCAGGTGGCCATCGACGGCATCGACCATGCCGACGTGCCCAACTTCGAGTCACCGCTGCCGGTCAATCAATCCGGCGACAACACCTATAACGAGTCCGTCAGCGCCATCAACACGTACGCCACCAGGTGGGACACCCAGTCCGGTCTGGACATGGACGCTCAGATCGCGCAGATGAGGCAGGACCTGCAAACCATCTGGAACAAGTAGCGCGCGTGCACGACGCGCTGAGCGCCGGGCCGAGATGCTGAGACTCGCACTGCCACGGCCGCGGAAGCTGTCGCCCCTGGAGCGCCGTGAGGCGCTCTGGGGGCTCATCTTCCTGTCGCCGTGGATCATCGGCTTCTTCCTGTTCACCCTGTTGCCTACGCTGGCGACAATCGTCTTCTCGTTCACCAACCTCAACCTGTCGTCGTCGGCGCCGTTCGCATTCGTTGGTCTCAAGAACTACCAGGATCTGATCGCCGACCCGCAGGTCTGGGCGTCGCTGCAGGTGACATTTACCTTCGCCCTGCTGTGGCTGCCGATGACGATGATCGTGCCCCTGGTCGTCGCCCTGATCCTCAACAGTCCGCGGCTGCGCGCGGCGAGCCTGTTCCGCGTCCTTGTCTTCCTCCCGTATGTCGTTCCGTTCGTCGCCGGCGTGCTCATCTGGCAGAACACGCTGCTGCCCGACACCGGCTGGCTCAACCAGGGCCTGCGCGCGCTCGGGTGGTCCAATCCACCCGATTGGCTGAACGATCCAACGTGGATCTATCCGGGCCTGGTGCTGGTCGGCCTGTGGGGCATCGGCGGCGCCGTAATCGTCAACATGGCCGGCCTGAAGGGCGTGCCCACCGAGCTGTATGACGCGGCCAAGATCGACGGCGCCGGTTGGTGGGGGCAGCTTCGCCACGTGACCCTGCCGTTGATGTCGCCGGTGATCTTCTACTCGCTGACCCTCGGCGTCGTCGAGGTGATGCAATACTTCCTGGTGCCGTTCGTCCTCAAGAACGGGACCGGCGAGCCGGGCGGCACGACCTACTTTTTCAATCTCTACATCTACAAGAACTTCTTCACCTTCCAGCGCATGTCGTACGGGGCAACCCTGGCCTGGCTGCTCTTCCTGGTGACCCTGGTCGTCACGGTTGCGCTGTTCGCGTCGGCGCGCCGCTGGGTCTACTACGCGGGCGAGCGCTGAGCATGGCTGAAGCGGTGGCGAAGGTGCGGCCTGGCGACGCGCAGGCTGTGAAGCCGGTGAAGCAGGCGCGGCCGCGTGCGCCGCGACTGCGCAACGGCAGCAAGACGTTTCTGGTGACCCTGATCGCCACCTGCGCGATCGCCGCCTTTCTGGCGCCCCTGCTGCAGTCGGCCTCGATGTCGCTCAAGACGCGCGATCAGATCACGCAGCTCGGTGCGCCGCTATGGCCGGCCGACCCGGTGACCTTCGACTACCAGGGACGCACCTACGACGTCTACGAGGTGCCGATCGACGGCCAGACGCTCGAGTTGGCGCTTGTCCAACCAGGCCGGACGAGCAGCGTGTTCATCGACCCCCTGCAGCCCGAGCAGGGCGACATCACCTGGCAGGGCTCGTGGCGCGCACTCGGCCGTGCGTGGATCTTCGCGCCGCACTTCGAGAACTTCGCCACTGTGTGGGACCTGCTCGAGTACCCGCGCCTGTTGTTCAACACGTTGGTCATCGCCATAGTCGGCATGATCGGGGTGCTCGTGTCGTGCACTCTGGTGGCCTACGGCTTCGCGCGCTTCCGCTTCCCCGGGCGCAACGTGCTCTTCCTGATCCTGATCTCGACGATCTTCCTGCCGACGATCGTCACCACCATCCCGACTTATGCCGTGTGGCGCTGGCTGGGCGTGATCGGCGATCCGAACCCGGCGATCGCCTGGGCGCCGCTGCTCGTACCGACATTCTTCGCCAACGCCTACGACGTGTTCCTCATGCGCCAATACTTCATGACCATCCCGCGTGAGATGGACGAGGCAGCGGCCATGGACGGCGCCGGGCCGTTCCGGACGTTGGTCTCGATCATCCTCCCGCAGTCGTGGCCGGTCATCATCGCGGTCGGTATCTTCCACTTCGTCTACTCGTGGAACAACTTCTTCGAGCCGCTCATCTACCTGACCACGCAGCCGGAGTTGCAGCCCCTCGCCGTCGGTCTTCAACGCTTCAACGGCATCCACAGCCGCGAGCCTTCGCTTCTTCAGGCGGGCACGCTGATGACCCTGATCATCCCGGTAATCGTCTACGTCATCTTCCAGCGCGCGTTCACGCGCGGCGTGGTCATCACCGGCGTGGAGCGCTGACGCGATGATGCGAGTCGCGCTGACCATCGATGTTGAGCATCCCGATCGGTCGACAAACGTCGGCGTGACCGAGGCCATCCTCGAGGCGCTGGGAGCAGCCGCCGTACCGGCAACGATGTTCCTGCAGGGCCGCTGGGTGCAGGCTTATCCAAAGACGGCGCGCGCGATCGCTGACGCCGGCCACCTCATCGGCAGTCACTCGCACTTCCACGCGAGGATGCCGATGTTCTCGCGCGCCGGCCTCGCCTCTGACGTGCGCGCGGCTACGGTCGCGATCCGGGACGTCACCGGCACGGATCCGCGCCCTTGGTTCCGCTGTCCATTCGGTGCCGTGGACCGCGGCACGCGTGTCCTCGACGGGCTTGCGCGCCTGGGTTACCGCAATGTCGGCTGGAACGTCGACTCGCGTGACTGGGCGTCACGCAGCAGCGCGTCCATCATCGAGCGCGTGGTCGCCGGCACACACGAGCACGGCGACGGGGCAATCGTGCTGATGCATGGTTGGCCGAGGTTGAGTGCGACCGCGCTGCCGGGATTGATCGCAGCGTTGCGTGACGTTGGCGCAGAGTTCGTGACCGTCGACCGGCTGGACAGCGTGCCGGTGCGCGCGGCCTGGGATCGGGCCGCCGGGTGGCCGGGGACGGGCTGATCCGCCATCATCGTCTGGTGATCGATAGCAGTCGTCCTCCGTTGCCCTTGGTATTGGGCATCGATGGGGGTAATTCCAAGGCCGATGTCGTCCTCGCCGACCGTGCCGGGCGGGTTCTGGGCGCGCGCCGCGGCGCAACTATCTCGCACCAGGTTGTGCCGCTCGCGGTCGGCATGACCCGCCTGCGTGAGCTCGTGCAGGGAGTCCTCCGCGATGCCGGCCACGATGCTTCGCAGCCCGTCGCAAAATTGGTTGCGGCGCTGGCCGGTGCCGACTACCCCGAAGACGTGCGCCTGTTGACGGGCGCCATCGAACGGATGGCGGTGGCGGACGACGTGTGCATCGTGAACGACACGATGGGTGCACTGCGCGCCGGCACATCCGGCAGTTGGGGCGTCGCACTTGTGTGCGGTCAAGGCATCAATGCCGCGGCCATCGCCCCGAACGGTCGCTCGGCGCGCTTTCCCGGAGTGGGTGACATCGCGGGCGACTGGGGTGGCGCCGGAGGCGTGGGCATGGCGGGTCTGCAGGCAGCTGTGCGCGGCGACGACCACCGCGGGCCGCATACATCGCTGGAGCGGGCAGTGCCGCATTACTTCGGGCTCAGGCGCCCGCCCGCGCTCGTGCACGCGCTCTATCTCGGCCGTATCGCCAGTGACCGCCTCAGCGAGCTATCACCCGTCGTGTTCGGTGAGGCGGAAGCAGGCGACGAGGTCGCCCGAGACATCGTCGACCGCCTTGCCGACGAGCTGGGCACGATGGCGGCCGTCCTGATGCAACGTCTGCGCCTCGGCCGCCGGGCACCGGAGGTCGTGCTCGCCGGCGGGGTGTTCCGGACCGAGTTCGCGCCCTTCTACCAGGCACTGGAAAGACGTATCCAGGGGGCGGCTCGGGAGGCGCGCCTGGTTCGCCTGGGCTGGCCGCCGGTCGCCGGTGCCGTGCTGCTGGCCCTCGATCGCAGCGAAGAGCGGTCGGTTTCAGGTGCCGAACCGGGGGCAGGCGAACGACTGCGGCGCGCACTCGCCGGGTGGGATGCCAAGTTGCGAACCGCAGACCGTTCCGCGGCGCAGCTGATCCAGCGCCGCTGATAAACGAAGCGACCCCTCCGAAGAGGGGTCGCCGCACTGTCCCGGCCGATCCAGCAACCGAAGCTGCTGAGCCCTGCCACGCCACAAGGGCATCTATCACGCCGGCTGCACCGGCTACCCTAACCCAACCTACCCATGACCTTGCGCCTGGGGCAGTTCTGCCGCGCGAACGCGACATCGTCGGGAAGTCTACCTGACCCCTTCAAGGCCCTCAAGTGGTTATGCAGAGTGCATAGTTAATATTCCGTAACGTCTCTCGTCGGCAGTCGAAATCCCGCCTACGGAGCTTGGATGGTCACGGTGCGCATGATCACCGGGTTGAGCGCCGTCTGGCTGCTGGCCGGTCCGGCGGCGATCTGGTCGACCATGTCCATGCCGGACACGACGTTGCCGAAGATCGAGTAACCACCGGACTTGGCGAGCTGGCTGCGCAGGTCGTCAAGGCAGATGAAGAACTGCGAACCCTGCGAGTCGGGGATCATGCTGCCGTCGGCGTTCGCCGGCCGGGCCATGGCCACGATGCCGCGCACGTAGTCACCCACGACCGGGTCGTCCGGGATGGTGTATCCCGGGCCGCCGCTGCCGTCGCCGTTCGGGTCGCCCCCCTGGATCACGAAGCCGGGCACGATGCGATGGAAGTCGAGTCCGTTGTAGAAGCCGGCATCGGCCAGGTTGATGAAGTTCTGTGCGGCCACCGGCGAGGAGTTCGTGTATAGCTCGATGACGATGTTGCCCAGATCTGTCTGGATGGTCGCCTGCGTGCCGTCGCCGGACGGTGCGGCCGGTGGACTGGCGAGCGGCGTGGCACCCGGCGGATGGAGCAGGCTCCGGTCGAAGGTCGGACCGGGCGTAACGACCGCCGTTTGTTCGGGCGATGGCGTTGCCTGTGCACCGAGCGACAGGAAGCCGGCCGCCCAGGCGACAACGGCAATCAGGCCGATGACCACGACGGCACCGGCCGCGATCCACGGCAGGTTGTTGCGCGGCGCGGGCGGCGCCGTCGAGCGGCGCGAGAATCCGCGCCGATACTCGCCGGCCTGGTTGACGCGCGAAATTTGCGGCGACTTGCGGCGCTTAGCCATGGGTTGCCATCGCCGGCGAGGCCATGTCTGCAGCAGCGGCAACGTAATCGATGGCGCCGGTGAAGAGCGGCTCGCCGATGATCACCGCCGCGGCGCCGGCAGCGCGGGCCACCGATAGCAGCGCCGGCCCGCTTACACCGCCCGCCAGTTCGAGTTCGATGTCATGGCCGCGCACCAGCGCGGCGATCTCCGGCAGCTCTGCCGGCGTCCAGTGTGAGATGACCATGCGTCGTACGTCCTCCGCTGCGAAGTGGTCGATCAACTCGGCCATGGTGCGCGGCTGCCCGCGCCACGGATAGTCGCGTAATCGTTCGCTGCGCGCGTCGAGTCCGACGGCGAGCCAGTCTCCAGCGGCACGCACGCAGGCACGCAGCCGCTCGGCGTCCTCCGCCACGCTCCATGCCGGGATCACGACGCGCGTGGCGCCGGCGGCGAAGGCGAGCTCGATCTGCTCCGGTCCGTCGACGCCGCCGGCAAGCTGCAGCGGCACGGCGACCTCACGCGAGATGGCCGTGACGGCAGTGACATTGGCGGGCACGCCGCGCGCAGCGCCGTCCAGATCGACCAGGTGCAGCAAGGGCGCCCCGAGCGATACGAAGTGACGGGCAATCTGCTCGGGCCGGTCGGTGGGCGTGCCGCGGCCAGTCGAGGCCCCCGGCCAGAAGACCAGGCGCGAACGGCCGGCGCTCAGGTCGATGCTCGGGATCAGCTGCATCCGGTCAATCGCCGTCCGTCAGTAGTAGCGTGCCTGGAGCAACCGTCGCTGCAGGCTGATGGGAATGCTCCCCTCGCCCAGCAGGGCGTCGTGGAAGCGGCCGAGGTTGAACCGCTCGCCGAGCCGGCGGCGCTCATCCTCGCGCAACCGGAGCAGCAGCACCTTGCCCAGCAGGTAGCTGAGCTGATAGGTGGGCGTGAAGGTGTACCGGTTGACCTCCGCGGCAGCATGCGGGCGCTCGAAGCCGGTCTCCTTGATCAGGAAGTCGGTCGCCTCGGAAACGCTGATCTGGCCGCGGTGGAGCTTGACGTCGAGGATGATGCGGCACGCTCGCCAGATGGCGTCGGTGTACATCATCAGGCGGTGCGTCGGTGCGGTGTCGAAGCCCTCCTCACGCATCATCTGCTCGCAGTACATCGCCCAGCCCTCGACGAACTCGGGCGCATCGATCATCAGCCGGGCCAGGCTGGGATTCTGGTTCGCCGCTGCCAGCTGCATGTGGTGCCCGGGGTACGCCTCGTGGATGCTGGTGTTGTAGATCGAGGCATGGTTGTGTTCGCGCATTGCGCCCGGATCGGCATCAACCGAGGGCGTGACTACGTACAAGCCCTGCGGCCTGCCGGCCTCGAACTTGGGCGGGCTGAAGTAGGCGGCGAAGGGCAGCACCTGGCGCAGGTATTCGGGCGTCGCGATTACCGAGATCTGTTCGCCGGCGGGCATGGTCGCGAGGCCATGGTCGATGACGTACTGGCGTGCCTTTGACATGGCCTTGCGGTATTCGTCGAGCGCAGCATCGAAGTCGGCCGGATGGTCCGACTTGACGCGGTCGACGACTTCCTGTTCGGTCGCCATGGGGTCGATCTCGGCGGCCACCGCGCGCCGACTGGCGTGGTTGGCGGCCAGCTGCTGCTCGCCGATCTCGAGGATCTGGTCGGTGTCCAGTCCATCGAACGCGCGCAGGCCGATCAGGTCGTCATACGCATCGGAGCCGAGCGCGAAGTCATCGTTGGCGCGCGCCAGCTGGGTCCCTATCCAGGCCGTGTAATCATCCAGTGCCGAATTCGCCGCGCCGCGGGCACGGTCGAGTCTGCCGACCAGCGGGTGGCTGTCGCCCAGCTCCGTCCGGCCCGCCGCGACGACCTCGTCGAAGAGCGAGGGCAGTGAGCCGGCCGCATCGAGCTCCATCTCGTTCCACAGCCGAACCGGCGTCCCCCCGGCCAGTCGGGTCTGTTGCTCGGCAATGTGGCGCGGCGCCGCTTCGAGCCGTGCGGCGATGGCATCGAGGCGCTCGGCGAGCGGTCGCGTCCCACGCGCCAAGAGCAGGAAAATGCCGTCGCCGATCTCGTCGCTGGCATTGACGCGCCGCTGCCAGACGCGGTAGACGTCGTCGTCGAACAGCTGGCGGCGCGTGGACATGAGGGCGACCTCGCGCTCGGTCTGCCAGTAGGTCGAGAGCTGGTCCGGCTCGATGGCCTCGAGTTGCTGCACATATCGTCGTGCAGCCTCGATGTCTCCGGCAATCGCGGCGGCGCTGCCGTCGGCCAGCTCATGGTCGTGATCGACCACGCCCAGGTACGTTCCCAACACCGGGAAGCGGGTCATCACTGCCGCGAAGCGGGCATGAATCAGAGCATCGAGGGCACGCTCGCTCTCGTTGGCCGGCTGGCCGGCTGAGTCAGCCGTCTCGCCGGGGCTCATTTCGGTCGGTGGCTCATTTCAGGTTGACGCAATGCCGACCGGCGTGGCTGGCGCCGGTGCCAGGGCCACGGCGGCCAATGCCCGCCGTGTGGCCACGATCGCCCGGTCCACGTCGCCGACGTCGATGCCATAGTGCGTAACCGCCCGGATGCGCATACTGCCGGGGTAGTCGATCATCAGCACGCCTTCGCCGGCGAGCGCATCGAGAAACGGCATGCGCAGCTCGGGCCGGCTCAGCTCGAAGAAGACGAAATTGGTGCGCGCACGGGCCGGATCGAGGCCGACGATGCCGGGCAGACCGGCCAGGCCTTCGGCCAACCGGCGCGCGTTCGCATGGTCGTCGGCCAGCCGTTCGATCATGCCTGCCGGCCCGTCGCGCAGCGCGATGAGGCCGGCCGCCGCGAGTACGCCCACCTGGCGCATCCCGCCGCCGATCAGCTTGCGTGCCCGCCGTGCGCGCCAGACGAACTCGCGCGAGCCGACGACCACCGAGCCGACCGGGCAGGCGAGGCCCTTCGACAGGCAGAAGCTGGCCGAGTCGGCGGCGGCGAGCAGGTCGCTGACCGGCGTACCAAGCGCGACCGAGGCATTGAAGATGCGCGCGCCGTCGACGTGGAGCGGCACGCCGCCGCCGCGCGCGACGGCGCCGACCTCGTTGACGTAGTCGGCCGGCAGCGGCTGCGCCATCGAATCGGCGTGAGTGTTCTCGATGACGACGAGCGCGGTGATCGGGTCATGCACGTCGTGCGGGTCGCGGAAGGCGCGCGTGATCGATCCCATGTCCATGCGACCGTCAGCGTTCCACGGCAGCAGCCGCATCGAGGCACCCACCACCACCGCGAAATTGGCTGCTTCGTGGGCGAAGGAGTGCGTGCCTTCACCGGCGATGATCTCGCCGCCGCGCGGAACCTGCGCCATCAGGCTGACCAGGTTGCCCATCGTGCCGCTGGCGACGAACAGCGCCGCTTCCTTGCCCGTCATCTCTGCCGCGCGCGCTTCCAGGGCGTTCACCGTGGGGTCGTCGCCGAACACGTCGTCGCCCAACTCGGCATCGGCCATCGCCCGCCGCATCTCGGGTGACGGGTGGGTGACGGTGTCGGAGCGCAGGTCGATCCGTTGGTCGGTCATGGCGGAAACCGAGTATACGGGCGAGCACCGCTTCGCCCGGATCGCGCCACCGAGTGCGCCAAACGTTGCTGCTATCCTCAGCGCTCCGCGCGGACCCGTGGTGTAGCGGCCAAACATGCCAGCCTGTCACGCTGGAGATCGCCGGTTCGAATCCGGTCGGGTCCGCCAGATTCTCCGCGCTCAGCGCAACCCGGCGAAGAGATCGTCCTCGGGCAGGCGCACGCCGCGCCGTGACACGCGCAGCGTCAATTCCTCGTCCGGCATCAGTTCGCGCCAATCGTCCTCGGTCAGCGCCAGGAAGAAACCGTCGCGCGGCAACTGCGTGACGTGCTCGCCCAGCGCGGCGTACTTCGCGCCGATGTACGGCCGCACGTCGACGATCGTGGTGACCGGGCCCTGCGCCGCGGCCATCTTGCGCTGGTGCTCCTCGCGCGCCACGCGCACCTCTTCCGACTCGTCGGCCGACGGTGCCCACCAGGGCTTGACGCCACGCTGCTGCGCACGCGCCATGACGTCGTCGCGGCGCCGGTTGCCGCTCGCCGTCTCGTACAGCTTCACCGGCGCGTGGGGCCGGTCGGCGGCGCGTTCGAAGGCGGCCTTGGTGATGAGCGCGGCACGAATGTGGTCGGGGTGCCCGTAGTTCCCGAAGTCGTTGTAGCTGACCATCACCTGCGGCGCGAATTCATTGACCAGGCCCAACAGCCGCTCGACCGCATCGTCGAAGTCCGCCTGCCAGAAGCTCGCCGGCGCATCGTTCTCGGGCGTGCCCATCATGCCCGAGTCGACGTAGCCCAGGTAGCGTTGCTCGATCCGGCCCAGCTTTTCCAGCGCCCGGGCCAGCTCGACGCGCCGTATCTCGCCCAGCCGAGCGTGGTTCTCGGCCGTGTCAAGCTCGGGCACCACGATCTCGCCGTGCTCGCCGCCGGTGCATGTGACGCACACCACGCGGACGCCCTCCGCAGCGTAGCGCGCCATCACGCCTCCGGTCGCGATGGTCTCGTCGTCCGGGTGGGCATGGACCGTCATCAGCGTCAATCGTTCAGTCACGACAACCGATGATAAGGCGGACGCTAGACTCGCCATGATGGCCGACGCTGCGACCGACCACCCCCGCTGGGCACTCATCCTGGGCGCCAGCAGCGGCTTTGGCGAAGCGACGGCGCTTGCCCTTGCCGCCGACGGATACGACATCTGCGGCGTGCATCTCGATCGCCGGGCGGGCATGGCGCGCGTCGAGTCCATACGAGACCGCATCGCCGCGCTCGGACGTAACGCGCTGTATTTCAACATCAACGCCGCCGACGACGAGCAGCGCGCGCGGGTGATCGGCGAGCTATCGACTGCCCTCGCCGCAGAGCGCGCGACAGGTGCGCGGCCGTACGTGCGAGTGATGCTCCATTCGCTTGCCTTCGGCACGCTCAAGCCCTTTCTGGCGGCCGATGCGTCGGAAGCAATCAGTCGCAGGAACATGGACATGACTCTCGACGTGATGGCCCACAGCCTCGTCTACTGGGCCCAGGACGTCTGGCGCGCGGGAATGTTCGGCGACGGCTCGAAGATCTACGCGATGACCAGCGAGGGCTCCACGCGCGCCGTCGCCAGCTACGGCGCGGTCAGCGCGGCCAAGAGCGCGCTGGAGTCGCACTGCCGCCAGCTGGCGATGGAGTTCGCGCGACTGGGCGCGGGCGTGACCGTGAACGCGATACGCGCGGGCGTCACCAGGACGCCGGCGTTGATGCAGATCCCCGAGCACGACGCGCTCATCAAGTACGCCACTGAGAGCAACCCGATGGGCCGCATGACGACCGTCGATGACGTTGCGCGCGCGATCGTGACGCTGTCCGGCGACGGCACGGGCTGGATGACCGGCAACGTCATCGGTATCGACGGTGGCGAACTGATCACCGGCTGATGACGGCGTCGTCGGACGCCCTGCTGTTCGTCATCAGCCTCGCCGCGGGCGTGCTCGGCGCTCTCGGCGGCGTGGGCGGCGGCCTGATCATCGTGCCGGTCCTGACCGTGGTCATGGGCTTCGATATCCACGTTGCCGCCGGCGCCAGCATCGTGTCGGTGATTGCCACCAGCTCGGGCGCGGCGGTGGCCTTCCTGCGCGACGGCTGGGCGAACGTACGCGTCGGCATGCTGCTCCAGATCGCGACGGTGGCGGGCGCGATCATCGGCGCCCTGATCACCTCGGACGTGCCGACACAATTGCTGCTGGTGACGCTGGGCGTGGTGCTGCTCCTGTCGGCCGCGATGCAGCTTCTGCGGTTGTCCGATGAACCTGGCGCGGAGCCGCCGCCGGGCCCTGATCGGTGGCGGCTGTCCGGCCGCTACTACAGCCTCCGCCTGCGCCGCGAAGTCGAGTACACCCCGACCGCCGTCGCGCCGGGCTTCCTGGTCATGATCGCCGCCGGCGTGATCTCCGGGCTGCTGGGCATCGGCAGCGGCGCGCTCAAGGTGCTTGCCATGGACGGCCTGATGCGCCTGCCGATGAAAGTCAGCTCGGCCACCAGCAACTTCATGATCGGCGTAACCGCGGCCGCCTCGGTGGGCATCTACGTGGCGCGGGGCTACGTCGACGCTCGCCTGACGGCGCCGGTGACCCTCGGCATCCTGCTCGGAGCGGTACTCGGGGCGCGCCTGCTGCCGCGGCTGACCAACCGCCACGTGCGCATCGTGTTCATCCCGGTCCTGCTGATCATTGCCCTCGAAACGCTGCTGCGCGGCCTGGGGATCAACGTATGAGCCAGCGGCCAACCGACGAGCGGCTCGAGCGAGGCATGAGCATCGTGCTGGTGGTCGGCGTCGTCATCAGCGCGCTGCTGGTCGCGGCCGGTTTTGGCGCCTCGTTCGTGGTGGGCTGGAACGGCGCGCTGCTGGGCAGCGCGCCGGCCGCTACGGACATGACCGACTTTTCCGGGCTGCTGCCGCGGCTGGGCGTGCTGCAGCCACTGGCGGTAACCCAACTCGGCCTGCTGGTACTCATCGGCACGCCGGTCTTGCGCGTGGCCGTGTCGATCGCCGGCTTCGCTGCCGAGCGCGACTGGTTCTACGTCGCGGTGACCGCTATCGTGCTGGCGCTGCTGCTACTCAGCCTGGTGGTGCTGCGCTAGGTTCCCGGCGCGTAGCCGGTCAGCTCGACATACGCCTGGCCGCCCAGCGGTTGGCCGGCACGCGTGGCTGAGACGGTCTGCGACCCTTCCCAGTAGACGACGCCGGTCGTCGCGCGCGTATCGAGTTCCTGGTCGGCGACGGTCGGCGCCAGGTCAACGGCCAACTGCTGGCCGGGTATGTCGATGTGCCATCCAGACGGGTAAATGGCCCCGCTGTGCGGGCTCGTCCACGTCCCGGTCGGCGTCACCGTGAAGGCATCCTGGGCAAGGTGCTCGACGCTCCCGTCGGCCTGCACGAGCGTGCCGTAGACGAGTGGATACGAGCCGTCGGCGGCACGCACCAGCGACAGCGTCAGGTCCGTGCCGTCGTCGAGGTTGACCGCGAACCAGTCCCAGCCGCCACCGCCCACGGCAATGAAATCGCCCCACTGGTGGTCGAACCAGGCGCTGCCAGCGACGGCGAACTGTTGCCCGCCGAGATCGAGCGTGCCCGACGCGGCCATGCGCGGCCAGGAGTAGTAGTACGAGCCGCCGGCAGGACCGAAGTCCACCCAGCCGTCGCCATCGTGGAGCACGGGCGTAGCGCGCGTCGCCTGGAGCGTCAGGTTGAGCCCGAAGTCCGCAGCCTGCGCAGACAGGCTCGCGTCGCCGCCGCCGCCGCTGCTCATCTGCCATGGCGCGGCGGCGAGGTCGGGCACGCCGGCATCGTCGGAGCCCGTGAGGTCGAACAGGTAGCCGTTGACGGGCGTGTTGACGTAGACCTGCGGACCGATCTCGGAGCGCTGGTCGTACATGAATCGGTCGCCCTGCTCGTCGGTCAGCGCGAGATGCGACGCCCATGAAACCGGGAACCAGCCGCGCTCGGCGCGGAAGATGACGAATTCGAAGCCGAAGTTGCGGCCGTCCTGCGCGCGCAGATGGCCGGTGTAGTACCACCACTCGGTGAGCCGGTCGTGCGGCAGGCCGTCGTTCGGCAGACGGATCGGCTGTGGGTCGGGCAGCCGGCTGGCGGCAGGGGCCGCGGTCGGCAGTGACGGGGTGGGCGGCAGTGGGTTGGACAGGATCCGGCCACCCGTTGAGCAGCCGAGGACCAGCAGGGCAGCGGCCAGCGGGGGCAGGATGCGGCGCAACCGGTTGGGCAGCCACCAGTTGACCTTGCCCAGCAGGCGCATTGCCGACGGCACCAGTAGCGCCCGTACGAGCGTGGCGTCGAGTGCCACGGCGATGGCCACGCCCAGGCCGAGCGCCTTGATGAGCACGATGTCGGCAAAGGCGAACGAGCCGGCGACCACGACCACGATGAGCGCCGCCGAGCTGACGATGCGTCCCGAGCGCTCCATGCCGCGGACCACCGCCTCGCGGTTGTCGCCGGTCAGGTCATAGGCCTCCTTCATGCGTGACAGCAGGAAGACCTCGTAGTCCATGGACAACCCGAACAGGACACAGAACAGGATCACCGGCAGTGTCGTCTCGACGAAACCGAGGGGCTGGAAGCCGAGCAACGCCGACAGGTTGCCGTCCTGGAAGATCCATACCAGCGCGCCAAAGCTGGCGGTGATCGACAGCGCGTTGACGATGAGCGCCTTGGCCGGCAGCACGACAGAGCGCAACAGCACCAGCAGCACCAGGTAGGTGGCCAGCAGGATGAACGCCGCCGAGCGCGGGAAGTCGGTGGCGATGCGCTGGACGACGTCGCCCACCTCGGCTGCGCCACCGCCGACGAGGACGCTTAAGCCGGGCGGCGGAGCCACCGCGGAGGATGGGTTGCGCAGGTCGGCCACCAGCGCCTGAGCCTCGGCTCGGTTCGGTCCGTACGGCGTGTAGACGGTGAAGGCCGTCAAATTGCCGTTGGTCGTTGCCGCGAGCACGTTGGCTACGAAACGGTCGGCCGGGCCACCGGGGGCGCCGAGCAGCAACTGGTATTGCGCGCGGCTGAGGCGCGGGTCGACGTTGACCAGGCCCTCGACGCGGGTCACGCGCGGATCGGCGGCGATGCGCCGTGAGTAGTCGTACAGCGCACCCACGTTCTGCGCGCTGGTCACCGGGCCGGGCGTGGTGATCGCCAGCGTGATCGGCGCGAAGTCGCCCTCGCCGAAGTTCTCGACGAGCAGGTCGTAGGCCGCCCGCGACGGCACGGTGGGCGGCAGGATCGACGCGTCGGGCGCATCGAAATGCACGTGCAGGAAGGGCGTGCCGAGCAGGATCAGCACGGTCAGCGTCGGGATGAAGAAGAGCAGCGGCCGGGCCATCACTCGGCGCGCCAGGCGTCCCCATGCGCCTTCGCGGTTCGGGTCGGCCGCGCCGATCGGCAGGCCGACTCTGCGCGCGAGCCGTTCACGCAGGTGCACCGGCATCGCGTCGACACCCGGGCCGAGCAATGCCAACCCGGCCGGTAGCAGGGTGACCGCGGCGCTGACGGCAACGCCGACCACCGCGGCGCCGGCAATGCCCACCGAGCGCAGGACCATGAACTCGAAGAGCACGAGGCCGGCCAGCCCGAGCAGCACGGTCAGGCCACTGAAGAAGACGGCCCGCCCGGCCGTGCCCACCGTCGCGGCGACGGCCTCGTTGATCGCGTCCTGGTCGATCGCGCCGGCAGCCGTCCATCCGCCATTGCGCTGGCGCAGTTCCTCCCTGAAGCGGCTGGTGAGCAGCAGCGCGTAGTCGACGCCCAGGCCCAGGCCGAGCAACGTCGCCAGGTTGAGCACGAAGATGGACAGTGGCGTGAGCTGCGCGATGAAGAACAGGACGCCGAGCGCAATGACCACCGCCGAACCGCCGACGACGATCGGCACGCCCGCCGCGACGACGCTGCCGAAGACGAGCAGCAACGCCAATGCCGCGAGGGGCAGCGAGATGAATTCGCTGCGTCGCAGGTCGGTTTCCGACAGGACCTGGATATCGCCGTAGAAGGCCGGCCCGCCGGCGAGGTAGACGTTCAGCCCGGGAGCCTGGGTGACGGCCTGCTCGACCGGCGCCAAGGCCGCTGGCGAGTCGTCGGGTGCCAGGTCGAGGGCGACGACTTCGTAGACGGTGCGCCGATCGGCGCTGACCTGGCGTGGGTTGGTGAAGTGGGTGATGAGCCCGGTGACGTGGTCTGCCCCCGGCACGTTGGCCAGCACACGGGCCACGCCCTGGTTGAAGGCGGCATCACCTGCGCGTGCCTCAGTCTGGCTCTGGATGACGATCACCATCGCCGATGGCGGCACGCCCAGCTGGTCCTGCAGCAGCAGCCGCGTCCGTGACGCCTCGAGATCGTCGAGCGAGAAGCCGCCCGAGCGCAGCGCGCCCGGCAACTGCGGCGCGAAAGGCAACGCGCCGAGGAGTAGCAGCCCCCAGGTGGCGACGACTGCGTAGCGGTGCCGCGCGGCGAACAGGCCGAGGCGATAGAAGACGTTCACGGAGCGTCCAGTGTCGCTCGCGCCGCCCCGCTCTGCCCGCGCCGTTCCAGGAGTTGGCGTCCCATACTCCGTTGCATGAAAGCCGCCCCGGTTCCCGGAACGTGCCTCGCCTGTGACGTCAACAACGGCCGAGCCGACCCGCCGGGCGGACCAATCCTGGTCGACGAGCTATGGCAGGCCGACCATGAGCTGACGCGTCTGCTGCGCGGCTACCTGATCCTCAAGCCACGCCGGCACGTCCACGAGCTGGCCGATCTGACCGACGCCGAGGCCGCCACCCTGGGACCGGTCCTGCGCCGGTTGCTGCGGGCGATGCGCCCAGTCCTGGCACCAGAGCGCATCTACGTCACCTCGTTTGCCGAGACGGTGCACCACCTGCATTTCCACCTGATCCCGCGCTACGCGGACATGCCCGCCCTGGGACCCGACCTGATGCCGGACGTGTTCGGAGGGCGCTGGACCTGTGACGCACAAAGCGCGGCGCGCGCTGCCGCGCAGATCCGCGAGGCGTTAGCCCTCGGCTAGGTCCTCGTCTGTGGCGGGGAGTGCCAGCTCGATCGGCTGGCGGCCGCTGCTCGAACCGTGGCCATCGACCAGCTCAACCGTTGCCGCGATGGTGGCGCTGCCGGCGATGGTGGCGATGACCGAGCAGTAGCGCACGATGCTCAGGCGGATCACCCTCCCGATCACCGGTAGCGTCAGGCCCTGGCCGGCCACGCGGTAGTGGAGCGTCACGTTCCGATAAGTCCACGGCGGGTCACTCTGCTGGTCACCCTCGACCGCCACCTCGAGCGAGTCCATCTGCGCGCGCCGCTTGCGCATGATCTCGACGACGTCCCACGCCGAGCATGAGCCGGCGGCCGCGAGCAGCAGTTCGGTCGCGGCAAATCCGGTCGAGCCGCGCGTCTCGTGCGGCTCACGCGGTGCGTTGATGGCAACGGTGTGCGCCGCGTTCGAGCCGACGGCGCTGAACCGGCCGGCGGCCTTGTCCCAGGAAACCGTGACGCTGCGCAGAGTTGAGCTACTCCCGGCGGCGGCGAGTTACTCGCCGATTACCGCCCAGATGAAGCCCATGAACACGAATATGCCCACGAACAGCCCAACCAGGGCCGGCGCGCCGGCTTGCTGCGGGCCCAGGCCCAGGCTGGCGAGGAAGGCCATGCCGGCGCCCCACAGCACGATCAGGATCAGGAAGAACCAGCGGCCGTTCGGTCCGAACAGGGTGTGCGTCCACGGCGTGAAGCGCTGGCTGGGAACGAGCGCCACGCGCAGGAAGATGAACGCCATCACGCCGGCGATCAGGATGGCCCCGAACATCGCGAACGGATGGCCGATGAGCTGCTGGAAGCCGGCGAACAGCGACACGATCGCCACGCCCGTCAGCAGCAGCGCAAACAGCATGGCCAGTTGCTTCCAGCGCGCAATCGACATTGGCGCCGAGTCTAGCAAACAGCAAGGGGTTGTCTGCGGCGCGCTATGATCACCCTCTTATCCACTGTGCATAAGGAATATGCACTCACTTCGCAGCGAGGGAGCGCGTGGCAGCGATCGTCGACACCGACAAAGCCGGGCTGGCCGCAATGGCAGACGAGCCGTTCGTCAACCATCGCGACCCGGCGCGCCAGCTGGGCCCCGACGGCCGCCCGGCAGTCAGCCGGCGTGCACCGCTGTGGGCTGACGTTCCCGACGAGAAGTGGAACGACTGGCGCTGGCAGCTGTCGCACCGCGTCAACGATCTCGCAGAGGTCGAGCAGGTCCTCAACCTGACTGACGATGAACGCGAGGGCCTCTCTGCGCCGGACAAGTTCCGGGTCGACATCACGCCGTATTTCATCAGCCTGATCGACCCCGACGACGCGGACGATCCCATCCGCCGGCAGGTCATTCCGACCGGTCGCGAGGCCGCCGCGTTCACGGGCATGATGGAAGACTCGCTGGCCGAGGACCGCCACTCGCCCGTGCCCGGCCTCGTTCACCGCTACCCGGACCGCGTGCTGATGCTCGTCACCACCCAGTGCGCCAGCTACTGCCGCTATTGCACCCGGTCGCGCATCGTGGGCGACCCGACGCAGAACTTCAATCGCAAGGAACACGAGGCGCAGCTCGAGTACCTGCGCCGGACGCCGCAGGTGCGCGACGTGCTCATCAGCGGCGGCGACGGGCTGACGCTGGCGCCCAAGCTGCTCGAGTCGATCATCCGCGGCATCCGCGAAATCCCGCACATCGAGATCATCCGCATCGGCACGCGGGTGCCCGTCTTCCTGCCCCAGCGCGTTGACGATGAGCTGTGCGAGATGCTCGCGAAGTACCACCCGATGTGGATCAACCTGCACTTCAACCATGCCAACGAGATCACGCCCGAGGTGGCGCGCGCGGTCGACAAGCTGACCAGGGCCGGCATTCCGGTCGGCAACCAGTCGGTGCTCCTCGCCGGCGTGAACGACTGCGTCAACATCCAGCGTGAGCTGGTTCATCGGCTGGTCGAGATCCGCGTGCGGCCCTATTACATCTACCAGTGCGATCTGGTCGAGGGCTCGGGCCACTTCAGGACGCCGGTCGGTAAGGGCCTCGAGATCATGGAGGGCCTGCGCGGGCACACCAGCGGTTACGGAGTACCGACCTACGTGATCGACGCGCCGGGCGGTGGCGGCAAGATCCCGATCATGCCCAACTACCTGATCAGCTACTCCGACCACAAGGTCGTGCTGCGCAACTACGAGGGGTACATCACGACCTACGAGGAGCCGCTCGACTACAGACAGCACGACAGGTCGCGCTGTAAAGCCTGCCTGTCGGCGCGCGCGGAGCCGGGTCAGTCCGGCGTTCTCGGCCTGCTCGAAGGTGAGCAGATGTGGATCGAGCCGGCCGGCTTCGAAGAGGTCCATGCGCGCGGCAACGTCGAACCGCATCGTCTGCAGCGGCCCGACAAATGGACGCCCTACGGCGTGGGCGCGATCGAGGGCCGGGTCGGCACGGACCTGCCCGTACTCGGAGAGCCAGCGGAGAACGGCAAGCCGTACGGGCCGGGCGAGGAGCCGCGCCCGCGCGACGGCGAGCCAACCGGATCCGCGCACGGCGAGCTGCTGTAACCGGATCTGCGGCCGCTCTCGGCCGGACCGGCCGGCGTATCCTTCATTGACGTCGTGAACGGGGCTGTCTTGCGGGGGAGGCACCATGGTGAAATCGCTTCGCTTCGCCGCGCTGCTGGCGACGATCGCAGTCTTCTGTCTCGGATCTGTGCCGGCGGCGGCGCAGTCGGTCATGCACGTCGATGCGGTGCGTCTGGGCAGTCGTGCGGCGGGTCACCTCGGCGTGGTGCCCGATCCGTGTTTCGACAAGGCCTACAAGCTGATCGGCGGCACATGGCGAAACGGGTCGTACAGCTGGTCATTCAACGGCTCGTCTGTGCCGCGCTCGCTCAACCGCGCCGCGGTACGCCAGACAATCATCCGCTCGTTCCACAACCTGACTTCTGAGCACAACGACTGCGGTCGGCCCACGAGCGTCGCCATCCAGGCCACCTACCTGGGCAGCACCAAGCGGGGCGCGAACTGCAACTCGCGCGACGGTGCGAACGTGGTTGCGTTTGGCCGCCTGCCGTCGGGCGTGCTGGCGGTGACCTGCTACTGGACCAGCCGCGGCCACATCGTCGAGGCGGACATGGTGATCAACAGCGGTGAGTCGTGGGCACTCTCGCTCCAGGGCTGTCGTGAACAGGTGATGCTCGAGTCGACGGTCACGCACGAGGCCGGCCACGTGTTCGGCCTGGGCCATGTCAGCGAGCGGCGCCACGGTCGACTGACCATGAGCCCGTACATCGACGGCGTGTGCGAGAACCAGGAGGCGACGCTCGGCTGGGGCGATATTCGCGGCCTCAACGCCCTCTATTGAGCAGGGCTGAACGATCTTCGAGCGCAGAGTGGTCGATCTCCTGGATAGCGAATGGGAGGTCGATGTCGAGACCGAGCGGCTATCCGGCGAGTCCCGCCGGACCACGATATGGGTGGTCGTCGACGAAGGCGAGGTATTCATCAGGTCGTGGCTCGGCGAGCGCGGCCGCTGGTATCGGGACGCGTTGCGCTCGCCTGGTCGGTTGACGCTTCGCGTGGCCGGCCAACGCGTTCCCGTCACCGCCCGGCACGTCGATGACCCAGCGCTGATCGAGCGCTGCAGCCGCGCGCTGGCGCGCAAGTACCGCGGCGATCCGTCGACACCAGCCATGCTGGCGCCTGAGGTACTCGGCTCGACGCTGCTGCTGGAGCGGCGCACCGAATGATGAGATGACCATGCAACTGCGCGGCGTGCCCGGGCTGCCCGATCCAAACGTCCACCAGCCGGTGATCGCCGAGTCGGGTGATCCGTTTGCCGGACTGCGCGTCGCCCACCTCGTGGCGCGCCTGCCGCGTGGCGAACGCATCCGCCTGCGCGACATCGTCGATCGCCTGAACGGCGAGTACGTCGACTGGTCCTTCTCCCGCGCGGCCGTGGCCGACGTGCTGGTCCAGCTTCAGGCGAACTGGACGACCGATTTCCGGAGCGCCGACGGCATCGTGCTGACCGAAGGTTCCTATGGCGAAGAGCTGACGCTCGAGGACAGCGCGCGGATCGAGCGCTGGTTGATCGGCCAGGTCGAGCGACTGGCGGCAGAATGTCAGGCGCGCCTGCGCCTCTTTGCGCGCGACGAGGGCGCCGTCCCCTGACGGCCGAGTCGCAGCCTCAGGCGGTCATCGCCCGATATACGCCGGCGAGCGCCTCGATCTCGGCCGCGCGATCGGGCGACCAACGGTTGCTGAGATAGGCGAACACGAGGCCGGCCTGGGGGTCGATCCACAGACGCGTCCCGGTGACGCCGCCGTGGGAAACCACGCGCGACGAGCCGGCCAACTGGCGCATCAACGTGGGCTTGCCCCAACCCAGGCCGAAGTGGACCTCGCGCTGGACACCGTCGAACAGCCCGCGCAAGGTGGCCGTCTGGTCGGTGCCCATCAGCGCGATGGTCGCTGCCGATAGCGGCAGCTGGCGGCCACCCGCCGAGCGCGGCTGCAGGGTCGCCGAGCCGAACGCGACAAGGTCGTTGAGCGACCCGAACAGGCCGCCGCCGGGCACCTGGGCGCGAGCCATATAGCGCAGCATCAGCCAGCGCATCAAGCGATTGTCCGCGCCGATGCCCGCGACCGGGATGATCTGGCGGCCCGTGCCGCGTGGATCGAACGTGGTGTCCATGCCCAGCGGCTCGAGCAGGCTCGTGCGCAAATGGGTAACGAAAGTGACCCCGGTGAGCCGTTCGACCAGCAGCGACAGGAGGTAGAACGAAGCCGAGCAGTACTCCCAGCGCGTGCCCGGCGCGAAGCGCAGCGGCTCGGTCAGCACGTGCCTGGTCATCTCAGCGGCTGACGGCCGGCGGCGGCGCATCTGCTGCGGATCCAGGTCGGCGATACCAGACGTGTGCGTCAGGACGTGCCACGGTGCCAGCTGGGCCTTGGCGCCGCCGCCGAGCTCGGGTAGGTGGCCGACGAACGGCTCGTGAACGTCGGTCAGGCCGGCTTCGACCAACTGCATGAAGGCCGTGGCGACGATCGGCTTGGTCACCGAGGCGAGGAAGAACAGGCTGTCGGAGGCGACCGCCGATCCATCAGCTGCGAACGCGGAGCTGCGGATGGTGCCCTGGGCGTCGGCCACGGCCAGCGCGGCGACCGGCAGGCCGGGGTCGGATACGGCGCGCCGCAGCTGGTCGAACACTGGATCGAGCCGGCCCGGATCGGATCGCAATGTCGCCGCGCTCGGCAATCCCGCGCTCATTGCCTGACGATACTCGGGCATGACCAGGAAGCAGTTGATCCGCGAGACGCGCCGGCTGATCGCCGAGGGGGAGCGCCTGCAGCGCCTGCCGAGCCTGCCCTCGCTGCGCACGTGGCTGCAGCTGTCGGACGAGCTGCTGGCCGCCGCGTGGGGTTCGATGGACCGCTATCACCTGGCCTGGCTGATGGTCGGGCGGTCGGACCAGGCTCGCGGCCGATCAATGACGGACGAGGAGGCGCGCGCCTACGTTCGCGACGTGGCGGCGCAGAAGACGGCCGCGCTGCAGATGAGCCTCAAGGCCATTCAGGATCAGAACATGCCGTTCCTGGGCGAGACGCGCGAGTGACGGCTAGAAGCGCCTGATCTCGTCGAGTGGCATGACGAACACGGTCGCGCCGCCGTGGGTCACCTCTGTCGGCAGCCAGTTCGCCTCGAGTGCGCCAAGCGGCTCGGCCGGCACGGTCTCGACGTGCGAACGGCAGTTGTCCTCGATCAGCTTCATCGCCGTCGGCACCTGCTCGTCCTCGAGGCCCATGTACAGCATCGTGTTGCGTGCCTGCAGGAACCCGCCGCGCGACAGGACCTCGGTCACGCGCAGGTCGGCGCCGCGCAGCGCGTCGATGAGCCGGCCGGAGTCCTGTGCGTGCACGATGGCGATGAGCAACTTGGCCACGTGCTGATCATGGCGCCTGCCGGCGCGCGGCGAAAGGCGTTTGGGCAAGCCGGGCGGTGCCAGTAGACTAGGTGGTCAATGCCGCACCCCAGCCTTGGCCACGCACCGCGCGACATGACTGCCGGCTTGCCCGAAGCTGCAGCCCGCCTGCGCGCCAACAAGGCCCGCCTGGCGCGCCTGGCGCTCGAGGCGACCGTCCGCAACCTGCCGGAGTTCGAGGTCCGTTACGACGATCTCGCGCTGCGCCGCTTCCTGCGCGACTACGACCGTCACATTGAGCAACTCGCCCGGGCGCTGGAAAGTGCCGACGACTACTACGTGACCAGCTACGCCGAGTGCGCTCGTGCCGCTTTACCGGCGCCGGCGCGTTCCGATGCGCGACCTCGCCGCGCTGCTGACCGGTCTAGAGCAGGCCAGCGCGAGCGTCCTGGCGCCGGCCGAGAAACAGTGCTGCGGCTGAGCTCTTCAAGAGCTGGGCCGACACGCTCAGGCATCACGACCGGCTGGCCGGCGATCACAAGGGCAATGCTCTGCGTGCGCTTCTTCTGGAAGGGCGCGGGCGTCGGCGACGACAAGTGGGTGTGAGGCGAACGCTGCTGCGATGACAGTCAAATGGGTGAAGAGCGACCGGCTGATCATGAACGGCGAGCCGTTTTGCTACGCGACGCGGCTGACCGTGCGCAACCTGCTCGAGATGCGCTCCAACGGCCTCGATCCCGACGCGATCCTGGCGCGCCATCCGGAGCTGCGCCGTGTCGGCATCGCGGAGGCCTATCGCTACGCCGCTGAAAACCGCGATCACTACGCTGACTTCTTCGAGGCGGATGGGTCGCTGCGCGGTCCAGGCTTCAGCAGCGACAGTGCGGCGGTGCTGCCGGAGCACCTGCGCGACCTGAATGGCGTGGTGGTCAGCTGACGCAGGGAGCGGGTTGCCCGGCGCATGGTGCTACGATGCGACGGCAGGTATATCCGACATGACCGATCAGATTTCGACCAGCCAACCCGATGCGCCAGCCACCGAACCGGCTGCCGCGCCGCCGCCGCCCTTCGACCCCCAGGCGCGAGCGACCGAACTCGCCATTCTTGACGCGCTGCGGGCCGTGGTGGACCCTGAGATCGGCATGAACGTGGTCGAACTGGCGCTCATCAGGCAAGTCCTGTTGAGCAAGGACCAGACCGAGATCAAGATGATCCTGACCACACCTTTCTGCCCTTACGCCGGTGCGATGATTCAGCAGGTGAAGGAGCAGGTCGAGAGCGTCGTCGAAAACGACGTCAAAGTGACCCTGCTGGCAGAGCGCTGGGATCCGCGCGACGCCGGCCTGGTGTGGTAGCTCGTCGGGCATCGATCTCGAAGAGCGTCGTGGCCACCGGCCGTGGCGACGACGGCACGACCGGCCTGCTGTACGGCGGCCGCGTTGCCAAGGACGACCTGCGCACGGAGGCGTATGGGACCATCGATGAGGCGGTAGCAGCGATGGGCATGGCGCGCGTGGCGCTCAACGAGACCGGTCAGGCCGTGCTCGCCCCCCTGGTCCTTCGACTGCAGCGCGAGCTGTTCGTGGTCGGCGCCGAGCTGGCCACGAATCCGGAAGCAGTCGAACGTCAGGTCGGCGGTGTCTCGCGCGTCACCGAAGAGATGCTGGTCAACGTCGAGACCGAATTGGCACGCTGGGAGGCGGAGGTCGAAATGCCGCGCGAGTTCGTGGTGCCCGGCGAAACTGCCGCTTCGGCCGCGCTTGACGTGGCGCGCGCGACGCTGCGCCGGGCCGAGCGCCGAATTGTCCAGCTGCGCAGGGCGCAGAACGTCGGCGGGCAATGGCTGCTGCCCTATGTGAACCGGCTGGCCGACCTGTTGTGGGTGCTCGGCCGCGCGGCAGAGCAGGCCGAGCATCGGCCGGCCACCCGCGTCCGCGTGGGCTAGCCCAAGACGATGCACCCCGGACGCGCGATCCTGTTCGCCGGGCTGCTGGCGGTGGTCGCCGTCGGCTGCGGCAACATCGGGCTGGAGGTCAGCACGGCTTCGCCGCCGTCCGGCATTCGCGGCTCGGTCGTCCTCGGGCCGACCTGCCAGAATCCGCCTTCCGCTAGCCCGACCGGCCAGGTGCCCTGCCTGACGCCGTACGCGGCCGAGCTCGTCGTGCTCGACAGTGAGAGCAAGGTCGTCACGCGGGTGACTTCGGGCAACGACGGCAATTTCCAGGTGGACGTGCCGCCCGGCGAGTACGTCATCGCCCCGGCGACGAGCGACTCGTACCCCATCGCTCAGCCCGTTTCCGTGGTCGTGACGGCCGGTCAGTACGCGACCGCCCAGATCAACTACGACACCGGCATCCGCTAGCTCTGGGCGGTACCTACCAGCGCTCCCAGTGCGTGAAATCGGCCGTTCCCACCCAGCCGCGCTTGAGTGATCCGGAGCGACGGTCGGGCTGCGGGTAACCGACGGTGATCAGTCCAATCGGCTGCTGGTCGGCCGGAATGTCGAGCTCCGCCTTCAACTCGGCGTAATCGGCCAGCCCGAGGAATCCGGCCGCAAGGCCTTCGTCGATGGCCGCGAGCAGGACGAGCATCATCGTCGCGCCGACGTCCACGTACCAGTAGGGGATCGGCCAGTAGATCTCTGTGCCGTCGTCCTGGATCTTGTCGGCCTCCTGGTAGCGGCGGTGGTAGGTCGCCTCGCTTACCGTCGGAATGAAGATGGCCGGCGCGCCGCTGATCCAACGGTCGTAGCCCTCCGCGACGTAGTCATCCTCTTTGCAGATCGTGGCGACGCGTCGCCGGCGCTCGGGCTCGGTGACGACGACCAGCCGCTGGCCCTGGCTGAAGCCGGCGCTCGGTGCTCGTTGCGCGGCGGCCGCGATACGTTCGAGCGTCTCGCGCGCGACCGGCCGGTCGGGATCGTAATTGCGGACCATCCGGCGCCGCCGGAGGACCTCATGAAATTCCATAGCACGAGGTTAGACGCTTCGCCGTCGCCGCCCGACGCGGAGCCGCCGCGCGCCGAGGGCAGCGCGTTTCGTTGCGGGCCCGCGCATCCTGGGCTAGACTCAATCCTGACGTGATAAGTCGGAATTCGGCGGCCAGCAAGGCGCGGTCGCGCAGCATCTTCCCAGGCACCGGCGCGGTCCATTTCTCGACGCGCGGCGAATACGGCGTGCGGCTGATGATGGAACTTGCCCGTCATCACGGCACAGGCCCGGTCAGCCTGGCCGAGATGGCCGATCACGAGGCGCTGCCGCGGCCGTACCTAGAGCAGCTCGTCGTCAGCCTGCGTGCGGCCGGCCTGGTCCACAGCACGCGCGGCGCGCACGGCGGCTATGAGCTCACGCGTGAGCCCGGCCAGATCCACATGGGCGAAGTGCTGCGCGCGCTGGAGGGCCCGATCGCACCGATGGTGTGCGCCAGCGAAGATCCGGCGCACGCGGCGATGTGCGAGCGAACCGGCTTCTGCAACGTGAACCACCTGTGGCTGACCGTGCGCAACGCGATCAGCAGCGCCCTCGACTCGATCACGCTCGCCGATCTGGCCACGCCGCGGCCGGCCCATCCCTTCCATCCATCCATCGTGCCGACCGACACACTGCTGGTGACCAAGCAATGACCAAACCTAGCGCCGCCGCCGGCGAACTGATCATCCGCGACCTGCACGTGGTGCCCGTCGCCGAACCCGGCCGCGAGATCCTCAAGGGCATCGACCTGACCGTCCGCCAGGGCGAGGTGCACGCCATCATGGGCCGCAACGGCTCGGGCAAGACGACGCTCGCCTACGCGCTGATGGGCCACCCGGGCTACAGGGTGACGCAGGGCACTGTGCTCTGGCAGGGCCGCGACCTACTCGCGCTGTCGCCCGACAAGCGCGGTCGGCTGGGCCTCTTCCTCGCGTTCCAGTACCCGACTGCCATTCCCGGCCTGTCGGTGGCGAGCTTCCTGCGCACCGCGCTGAACGCGCGCATGCGACCGCTCGACCAGCAGACGACCGACGATTACGACCCATCCGACCCCACCCGGGGCGGCATCAAGCTGGGCGACTTCCGCCGCCTGATCCGCGAGAAGATGGCTTTGCTCAAGCTCGATGACAGCTTCGCCGGCCGCTATGTCAACGAAGGTTTCTCGGGCGGCGAGAAGAAACGCCTCGAGATGCTCCAGATGGCTGTCCTGCAGCCGGACATGGCCATCCTCGATGAGACCGACTCGGGCCTCGATATCGACGCACTGCGCATCGTCGCCGAGGGCGTCAACGCGCAGCTCAGCCCGACTCTCGGCGTCCTGCTGATCACCCACTACCAACGCCTGCTCAACTACATAAAGCCGGACTTCGTACACGTCCTGGCCCAAGGTCGCATGGTCGCCTCGGGCGGTCGCGAACTGGCCATCCGCCTCGAAGAGGAGGGTTACGCTCCCGTCCTGCGTGAGGCGGGCCTGGAACCTGACGCGACCGACGAGCCGGAGGCCCCGGAACCCGCCGAGGCGATGTCCGTCTAGGCGGCCGGCGCAGAACACAAGGAGCGCAGCAGATGGCCATCGTCCGGCCGCTCGACCCGGTTGCGCTGCGGGCCGACTTCCCGATCTTCGAGCGCGAGTTTCGCGGGCGCCGCCTGGCCTATCTCGACACGGCGGCTACGTCGCTCAAGCCCCGCCAGGTCACCGCGGCGATGGCCGCGTACATGAACCAGTACAGCGCCAACGTCCATCGCGGCATCTACGAGATCGGCGAGGAGGCGACCGCCGCCTACGAAGCGGCTCGGGCCAAGATCGCCGCTTTCATCGGCGCGGCCGATCCGCGCGAGATCGTCATGGTCCGCAACGCGACGGAGGCGATCAACCTCGTCGCCTATTCGTGGGGCCGGCGCAACATCGGCAAGGCGGACACGATCGTGCTGACCGAGCTCGAGCATCACGCCAACCTGGTGCCCTGGCAGATGCTCGCCCAGGAGAAGGACGCCGACCTGGAGTTCGTGCCCTTCGACGAGCAGGGCCGGCTGATCCAGGACAGCTACGACGTGCTGTTGCGCACCAGGCCCAGACTGGTCGCCTTCGGCCATGTATCGAACGGTCTGGGCACGATCAACCCAGCCGCGGACATGGTGCGCAAGGCGCACGAAGTCGGCGCGCTCGTGCTCGTCGATGGCGCGCAGGCCGTCCCCCACCAGCCGGTCAACGTCCAGGAGCTGGGCGCCGACTTCTACGTCTTCTCAGGCCACAAGGCGCTCGGTCCGCCAGGCTCCGGCGCGCTCTGGGCACGGCGCGAGCTGCTCGAGGAGATGCCGCCATTCATGGGCGGTGGCGAGATGATCCGCGAGGTCCACCTGCGGCACACCACGTACAACGACGTGCCCTGGAAGTTCGAGGCAGGCACGCCCGACATCGCCGCAGCAATCGGCCTGGGCGCGGCGCTCGACTACCTCACCGATATCGGCATGCAGCACGTCCGCGCCCACGAACGCGAGCTGACCGAATACGCGCTGGAGATGCTCCCGCTGGCGGTGCCGACCATCCGCCTGCACGGGCCGCTGTCGGCACGCGAACGCGCCGGCATCATCACCTTCAACCTCGCCGACGCCCATCCGCACGATATTGCCACGGTGCTCGACCGCGATGCCGTCGCGGTGCGCGCCGGTCACCACTGCACGATGCCGCTCCACCAGCGGCTGGGCGAGGAAGCCACTGCTCGGGCGAGCTTCGGTATCTACACCGATCGGGACGATATCGATCGGCTGGCCGAGGCGCTCAACAAGGTTGAACGGCTGTTCGGGCGTCCGCCGGCCAACGCGTCTGCCGCAAACGCGCCACACTGACGCGCGATGGACGACCTGTATCGCGACGAGATCCTCGAGCACTACCGCAACCCGCACAACTTCGGCGTCCTTGAGTCGCCGACGGCCGTCAAAGAAGGCGCCAATCCGCTGTGCGGCGATCGCATCACGCTGATGCTCGGCGTGGACGAACACGGCCGCGTGAACGAAGTCGCCTTCACCGGCCGTGGCTGCGCCATCAGCCAGGCGTCGGCGAGCATGCTGACCGACGAGATCAAGGGCAAGACGCTCGCCGAGGTGGCTCAACTCGGCCAGCAGGACGTCCTCGACAGCCTGGGTATCGAGATCAGCCCGGCCCGCATGAAATGCGCCATGTTGTCGCTGGAGACGCTGCGGGCGGCGCTGGCGGAGCAGCCCGATGCCCACCAGCCGGCGGCCACGCACGGACCGGCAGACCACGGCGCGTGACTTTCCCCTGCTAGGCCACCCATTCGGCCCGCCGCCGCGTGTGGCCGAGGTGACACCGGGCGAGGCCGAACAGCTGCGCGAGCAGGGCGTGACGCTGGTCGACGTGCGCGAGCCGGACGAGTGGCGGCGCGGCATCATTCCCGGCGCAGTGCTGCTGCGCCTCTCGGAGGTTGCCGCGCGGGCCGAGTCGACGCTCGGCGACAAGCGCCAGCCGCTACTGGTCTACTGCGCCCACGGCGTGCGCTCGCTGGCGGCCGCGCGACAACTCGCGCTGCTCGGCTACGCCGATCCCATCTCGATGGCCGGCGGTTTCGTCCGCTGGCAATCAGAAGGACGTGCCTGGGAGTTGCCGTCGGCCGCGACGACAGCGGACAACGATCCCTCCACGCGCTACGCACGCCACCTGGTCATGCCCGAGGTGGGCCCGGCCGGCCAGGCTCGGCTGGGGCAGGCCAAGGTTCTGGTGGTCGGTGTCGGCGGACTCGGCTCGCCGGCGCTGCTCTACCTGGCGGCAGCCGGGATAGGCACGCTGGGCGTGCTCGACTTCGATCAGGTCGACCTGTCCAACCTCCAGCGCCAGGTGGTCCACTCCTCCGAGCGGGTCGGCCGGCCCAAGACGGAGTCGGCGGCGCACGCCGTGCGCGCGTTGAACCCCGACGTGCACGTGCAGCGCCACGACGAGATGCTGACCACCGACAACGTCGACCGGTTGATCGCCGGCTACGACGTGGTCATCGACGGAACGGACACGTTCGAGACGCGCTACGCGCTGAACGATGCGGCCGTGCGCGCGCGGATCACCGTCGTCCACGCTTCGGTCTTCCGTTTCGAGGGCCAGCTCACCGTCTTCCGGCCGTTCGCCGGTCCGTGCTATCGCTGCCTGTACCCCACTCCGCCGCCGCCCGAGCTGGCGCCGGCCTGCTCAGTGGCCGGGGTGCTCGGCGTGGTGCCCGGCGTGATGGGCCTGCTCCAGGCGACCGAGACGATCAAGCTCATCCTGGACATCGGCCAGCCGCTGATCGGCCGGTTGCTGCTGTGGGACGCGCTGGAGATGAGCTTCGAGGAGCTGCAGCTGCGGCGCGATCCGGAGTGCCCGGCGTGCGGCGACCGCGCCCGGGCGGAGATTGGCGCCGCCGGCTGAGGTCGTCCTGCCGGCAGCGCTGCTGCGCGAAATCGTCGACGCGGCGCGCGCGGCGCTGCCCAACGAGGCCGTGGGTCTGATCGTGTCGGACCGCCACCTGGCCGCCGGTGGCCGGCCGCAGCGCTACCTGGCGCTGCGCAACGCCGCGCAGTCGCCGTATCGCTACGCCATCGATCCGGCGCAGCAGCTCGGCGCGTGGCTCAGCCTCGAGCGCGCCGGCGAAGTCGTCTGGGCCATCGTCCACTCGCACGTCTCGTCGGCGGCAGTGCCGTCGGCCACGGACGTGGCACTGGCGTACTTCCCCGACAGCCTGTACCTGGTCTGCTCGCTCGCCGGCGACACGCCGTCCGTGCGTGCCTGGTCGATTCGTGATGGCGCGGCGCTCGAGGTGAGAACAACGGTCAGCTAGCGCTGCCTCATTCCGCCGCATGCCCCGGCTGTCGCTGGTGAGCGAGCGCAGTCACGAAGGCCGCGTCGGTAGGTGTCGCGCCGAGTCCCAGCCGTGCGCCCAGCCGCGCGGGCAGCGGGGCTTCGAGGTACGTCGACGCGAGCGTCGGCCAGTTGCCCTCCTCGAAGACCTGGGCGGTCGGTCCGTCCAGGACCAGCCGGCCGTCGCGCATCACCAGCACGCGCTCGAACGACTCGGCCACGAAACGCATGTCGTGGCTGACTGCGATCACGGTGCGACCGTCGTCGCCAAGACGCGCGACGAGGGCCATGACGCGCTCGATGCCGGGCTCGTCCTGGCCGGTGGTTGGTTCGTCGAGGATGACCGCCGGCGTGCCCATGGCCAGGATCGATGCCACGGCCAGCAGCTTGCGCTGCGAGAAGCCCAGGTCGTACGGGTTGGTGTTCGCCTGCTCGGTCAAGCCGACCTGGGCGAGGGCGGCGCTCACCCGCTCGTCGAGCTCGGCGCCGCGCACGCCGACGTTGCGCGCGCCGAAGCCGACCTCGGCCGCGGCACGCGCGGCGAAGATCTGCCGATCCGGGTTCTGGAAAGAGATGCCGACCAGGCGCGCCAACTCCGCGACATGGCGGCGGCCGACCTCTTCGCCGCCGACCAACACGCGTCCCTCGGTTGCCCGCAGCAGCCCATTGAAGTGGCGCACCAGCGTCGACTTGCCCGAGCCGTTCTGGCCGATGATCGCCACGCGCTGGCCGGCCGGAATGGCCAGGCTGACGTCGGTCAGCGCGCGCGTGCCATCGGGATACGTGAAGCCAAGACGCTCGACCGCCAGCTCCAGGCCGTTCATCGAGCCGCCGACCACGAGCTGTTCCAGGACAACCCGGCTGCCTCGACCGACATCTGCAACCGGCTTCGAGCCGGCTGCGCCACGCCCCAGCCGGTCAGCCGTGCGTCGGCCAGCACCTCCGCCGCCGTGCCGAGTTCGACCACCCGGCCCGCGTCGATGACCGCGACCTGGTCGCACAGGCGCGCCAGCAGATCGGTCTTGTGTTCCACGATCAGGATGCCGACGCCCGTCGTCGCAGCTGCGCCTGCCAGCGCGTCGCCGACCAGGCGGGTACCGAGCGGGTCGAGCTGGCTGGTCGGCTCGTCGAGGACCAGGTAGCGCGGTCGAAGGGCGAGCACGCCGGCCAGCGCGACGAGTTGCGCCTGCCCGCCCGACAGACGGTCGGGCTCGCGGTCGACGATCGCGCCGATGCCCAGTGCGTCGATCGCCGCCCAGGTGCGCTCGACCACCTCGTCGAGCGGCAGCGCCAGGTTGCGCGGGCCGAACGCAACCTCTTCCCATACGTTCGGCGCCGAGCTCGCCAGTTGTGTGTGCGGCTCCTGGAAGAGAATGCCGGCGCGTTGGGCCAACTGCGGTGCGGACGAACTCGCAGTATCCAGGTCGTCGATGCGCACGGTGCCGCTCAGTTCACCGCCAATCGTGCGCGGCGCGAGGCCGACCGCCACGACGCAGAGCGTCGACTTGCCGGCGCCGTTCGGCCCGATCAGGCCGAGAACGCGACCCGGCTCGAGTGTCAGGACGATGTCGTGCAGCACAGCCCCGGGCGCGCCGGCGTAGCGGTACGACACGCCCTCCAAGGTGAGGCTCACGGCAGCCAGCTCAGCGCGCCGGTGACCTCGGCGGCGAGCATGACGACGGTCGCGCCGGTCAACGTCCAGCGCAGCGCGCGCTGGATGGGGCTGTCCGGGTAGGGCCGCAGCACGGTTCGCTTGCCGGGCGCCGAGAACGCGCGTGCCTCGAGCGCCATGGTGCGCTGCTCGACCTCGGTCAAGGCGCTCAGGACCAGCGGGCCTGCGAGCGGCAGCAGGCCGCGCAGGCGGCCGCGCACGCCACCCTGCGTGTCGAGGCCGCGCGCCCGTTGCGCCTCCACGATCTCTTTCGCGCGCTCGACCATGCGCGGCACGGTGCCGATGGCGGTGCTCACCACGAACGCGGCACGGCGGCCCAGCCCGCGTCGCTCTAGGTCGTCGACGAGCGCGTCGGTCCGCGTGGTGAGCGCGAACAACGCCACCGAGGTGGCAAACGCGAGCACGCGCAGGGTGGCCTGGCCGGCCGCCGTCAAACCGCTGGCGGTGGCGACCAACGGGCCGAGCGTAAAGGCGACATCGTTGGCCGGGTACAGGAAGGTGTTGATCAGGACGATCGAGATCAGCAGGGGCAGGGTCGCCAGCAGGTAGGGCAGCCAGCGCCGGGCGAGGCCGGCCCACATGACGAGGCCGAGCATGAGCACGAAGACAAGCAGCGGCGCCGTCCAGCCGCGCACGCCGAGCGCGATGAGCGCCGTAGTCAGGGCGACGACCAGCTTGGTCGTCGGGTTCAGGCTGCGGTAGCGACCATGCTGTGGAAGGGCGACGAAGTCGGGCAGCCGGCGGGCGCTGCCCGCCGGCACGGTGGTTTCTACGATCGACCGCTCGCCGATGGTGCGCCGTCGGTAGTCGGTCGGGTAAGCCGCTCGCCGAGCGGGAAGCGGGCAAGGAAGCGCGGCGACAGGCTGACGAGGATGAGGAACACCACGAAACTGGTGATCAGCTTGTCGATCGGGTCGCTGAAGAGGCCCTGCCCCAACGACGCCTGGATGACGTCGGAGCCACCTTGCCTAAGCGCCGCGACGATCAGGTCGGTCCCAGATCCGGTAACGCCGCCGAAGGCGATGGCCGAAATGGGCGCCGACACGATGGCAGCAATGATGCCGGTAACGATGCCGGCAACAGCTACCCATAGGCCGGCCAGGTCACGTCGCAAGTAGATGAACGCTGCTACGGCGACTGCCACCACGATCGCGATCACGATTGCGGCCGAAAAGACCCAGTCCGGGTAGCCACCAATGTCCGGGTTCGTGTAGTCCGAGTTGTTGAGAATCGGCAGCACCACAACTACGGCCAGCAGGGCGGCGACAACCGCCGCGAGGGTGAGCTGCGAGCCGCTGGCGGGACGCGGCCGGAAGACCCCCAGGTAGCCCCACAGGCCGGCCAGCAGGCCGATCACCCCGGCGGTGACGGCGAACGGACCGATCGTGCCGCCGCCGATGACGGGTGCGTACTGCCAGATCAGGTTCGACAGGATGCCGGTCAGCGCCCCGGCGAGCGGGCCGGCCAGGACGCCGACGAAAATGGTGCCGATCGAGTCGAGGTAGATCGGTAGCTTGAGCACCGTCTGGACGGTGTAGCCCAGGACGATGTTGATGGCGATCGCGACCGGTATCAGCACGATCACGCGCGTCGTGAACTGCCGTGAGATCCAGTTCATGCCTCTCCTCCTGTCCGCCTCTCCCCAGTCAGTTCAGCTTGCCACTTTCGAAGTGCTCGCGGCGAGCTTTCCGACACGCTCGATGAAGCGCTCGAAGAACGTTTCGATGTCGGCCGCCACGGCGATATCGAGGTTTGGGTCGCGGTCCCACCGCCGCCGCCAGTCGGTCACCGTCTCGCCGGTCGTCCACACCCCGCCGAGCTCGACCTCGACGGCCAGCGCCTGGGTCTCGATGAGTGTCGAGTCCAGCGCCGCGGCGAGGGCCAGCGGGTCGTGGATGAAGGCGCCGTAGAAACCGTCGTAGCGGCTGTGAAACTCCATGTAGAAGCGCAGCGCGTCATCGACGAACGTCAGCACCGGGTTGGCCGCCGGGTCGCCCGCGCGGGCGTGCAAGCGGCGCAGGTGCTCGGGCAGCATCTTTGCCCGTTCGGTCACGTCCAGCCCCAGCGCGACCGGTCGAGCAACGTCGCCGGCGGCCGACCAACCGGCGAGCACCACCTGCATCGCCTCGGGGTCCACGGCAACGTTCCACTCGCTCGTGGGCGCCGTGTTGCCAGCTGTCCGGTACGCACCGGCCATCATCACCAGCCCGCGCACGAGCCGTGGCAGATCTGGCTCGCGCAGCAGCGCGACGGCCAGGTTGGTCAGCGGCCCGGTGGTCACCAGCGTGATCTCGCCCGGGGCACGGCGGGCTTCCGCGATGATCAGGTCCGCTGCGTGGCGCCTGGAGAGGTGCGCGGCGGGTTCGGGCAGCGAGGCGTAGCCGATGCCCTCCGGCCCGTGCGTCTCTGGCGAGATGATCAGCGGCCGCACCAGGGGCACCTCGCGTCCGAGCGCGACTTGGATGTCCGGCCGGCCGGCCAGCTCCAGGACGCTCAGCGTGTTGCGCGCGACCTTCGCCGCCTCGACGTTGCCCGACACGCACGTCACCGCGACGATGTCGGCCTCCGGCGATGCGCACGCGTAGAGCAGCGCCAGCGCGTCGTCGATGCCAGTGTCGACATCGATCAGCAGCTTCATGGCGCGAGCAACGGAAGCAGGTGGCGAACGACGCGCGCGCTGTTGGCCGAGGCCACATCGAGGAAGCGGCCAAAGACCTGCGGCGAGGGGGCGGCCTCACCGGCCAGGTCCGACAACGAACGGATGACCAGCCACGGCACGCTGAAATGATCCGCCACCTGGGCAAGCGCCGCGCCTTCCATTTCGACCGCTGACGCGCGATGGCGGGCAAACAGCCCCTCGCGCAGCGCCGACGAATTGACGAACACGTCGCCGGTCAGGATGACGCCGGCGGCCACGCGCGGCTGATGCCCCTCGACCGGATCGAGCACTAGATCGCGCAGGCCGATCAGCGCGCGCTCGACCAGCCCGGCGGGAGGATCGAAGCCGAGTCGGTCGGTGGGATTGAAGAAGGGCAGGTGGCCGGCCTGGTAGACCGCCGGGCCGTCGGGTCCGAACAGCCCCGCATCGTGCTGGATCAGCCGGTTGCCGATGACCACGTCGCCCACCTGCAGGGCAGGGTCGACACCGCCGGCCACTCCGGTGAACACGATCCAGCTGGGCGCGTGGCGGACGATGAGGGCGGTCGCGAGCAGCGCCATGGCAACCTTGCCGATGCCCGACTCGGCAAGCAATACCGGCTTGCCGTCGAGCGTGCCGCGCCAGGCGCGCGTGGCCGGCGTCAGCGCGAGCTCGCCGCGCTCGCTGGTCGCATCAAGGAGCGCGGCCAGTTCCTGGGGCAGCGCCGAGACGATGGCGATTGGATTCCTGGTCACCGGTCGCGCAGACTACAGGCCATGGTCAATCAACCGTTCGTCGCGATCATCGTCGGTAGCCGCTCCGACCTGGAGGTCGTCCAGAAAGCGGCCGCGCTGCTCGATCAACTGGGCGTGCCCAACGAGCTGCGTGTCATCTCGGCTCATCGGGCGCCAGAACTGCTCGATGGCTACGTCGGCGACGCGCTGGCGCGTGGCGCGCAGGTGTTCATCTGCGCTGCCGGCCTGGCGGCCCACCTGCCCGGAGTTGTCGCGTCGAAGACGACCCTGCCGGTCATCGGCGTGCCGATGCCCGGCCAGTTGGCCGGTGGCCTGGACGCGCTGCTGTCAATCGTCCAGATGCCGCGTGGCGTGCCGGTCGCCACGGTGGGCATTGGCCAGGCTGAGAACGCCGCGCTGCTGGCTGCCCAGATGCTCGGCCTGACGAACGGAGCAGTGGCCAAGGCCGTCGCCGAGCATCGCGCCGCGGCCCGGCGCCAGATCGAACAGGACGAGACGAACCGCTAGTTGGCCGGGCGATCAATCGCCTGCCACTCGTTCGGGTAGGGAGCCATCGGGCCATCGTAGGCGCCGATCGCCCGGCCATACACTGCGACCGTGGAGTTGCACCGCCAGGATCCGCCGCCCGTGCGGCCGGGCCGGGTCGAACCGCCGTCGCGCGTGCCCGAGCACGTCTCACCGGTGCTCGGCGATTGGTTCATCTATCTGTCGGTCGTCGTCCTCGTCGCTGGCGTGGTCGCGATCACCGCGCTCGAGTTCGGAGCCGAAGTCAGGTCGGCCTTCGTGCGCTTTCCCGCGCTGGTCGGCGCCGGTCTCCTGATCGCCCTGTCGGCCGACGCGGCGCTGCGAGTATGGCGGTCGGCCTGGGCGTGGCTGCCGGTCGACCGCGGCCGCGGCCTCTTCCGTTTTGTCTGGACGGTTGTGCTCGCGGGCGTCCTGATCGCCAGCGTGGCCACCGTCATCTACCTGGTCACGGCATAGCGGTGCCTCGTCAGCCAGGCGTCCCAGATTGGCTGTCCGCCAGCCTGAACTTCTGCTCGCGCTGTGGTGCGCCGCTCACCTTCGGGCCGCTGCCCGGCGAGGATCGCGAGCGCCTCGCCTGCGCGTCGTGCGGTTTCATCGCCTACGTCAATCCGCGCATGGTCGTGGGTACCATCCCGGTCACCGACGCCGGCGCTGTAATCATGATCAGGCGTGGGATCGAGCCGGGCTACGGGTCGTGGGCGCAACCCGGTGGCTTCCTCGAAATCGACGAGACCGCGCAGCAGGGTGCCTTGCGCGAGACGCTCGAGGAGACCGGGTTGGAGGTCGAGCTCGGCCGGTTGGTCGGGATCTACTCGCGGCCGCAGGCTGCCGTCGTCGTCGCCTGCTGGGAGTCGCGCGTGGCGGGCGGCAGCGCGCGTTCTTCGGCCGAGACCCTGGAGGTGAGGGAGTTCGCGCCCGCCGAGTTGCCCTGGCCGCACATCGCCTTCCAGACCACCGCCTGGGCGTTGCGCGACTGGCTGCGCCTGCGCCACGCCGATCTGGTCACCAAGGATGCCATGCGTCAGTGGCCTGACGGCAGCGCCTGAGCGCCCATCGCCCGGCGATTCGGCGCCCGGCAGCCACTTGGAGCAGCTATATGGAGGCGATGTTGGACACGCCTCCGATCAGTCCGGCCGCGATGCCGAACACGAGCAGTGCCATCGCCAGACGGCGTCGGCGCGGCGCCAGGATCGTCAGGATCAGCGCCGCGAAACCCACCGTCAGCAACTTGGCCAGCGTCAGCCCGGGCAGGCCCGCGTCCTGGGCGATCTGGACCACGATGGGGTTGGCCTCGGCCGACAGGCCGTGGCGCTGGACCATGACCACGAAGGACACAAAATCGAACAGATGCGCCAGGGCGAGCGCCGAGAAGGCAATCAATTGCGGCAGCACTGGATCCGGTCCGACTCCTCACGGACGGGACCGGGCTCGCCATTGCTCCGCGTAGCCACCGGCGACCGATGACAAAGGCCACGCATCTTCGCTTCCCGCAGGGAGCCCGATTGTCCCCGACCGCAGCGCGCGCTGTCGAGCCGATCGGCTACTCGGCGTTGCCTGCGCGCACCGTCTGGCTGCTGCGGCCTTGGCCGACCCGGCCCTCGCGGCGGGCGAGCCAGCGTGCGGCGGCGCGGCCGACCCAGCCGCGGCCGATGACGGCACTTTCGAGCAAGCGCGGCTGGGCGTGCCAGAAATCCTGCTTGTAGCTGCCCATCCACAGGAAGTCGTAGGTGTGGCAGCCGCGCCGGACGGCCTCGCCGATGCCCGCGTCGAACACGTGCGTGCCGAGCGAGAATGGTCGGTACAGCGGATCGGTCGTCGCGGCGACCAGCAGCGACAAGGCGTAGCCGTTCTGGGCGAGGGTCACCAGTCCGGCTTGCACGCCCTGTTCGTCGCGCGCGACGGAGACCCAGGCTGTGCCCGCGCGGGCCATTGCCGCCACTGCCTCGCCGACCAGCGGCCGGAAGGATGGCTCGGCGCGAAAGTAGACCTCCTGATCACCCCACCGCGACGCCAGCAGCCGCTCGATCACGTCGAGTGAGGCGGGCAGGTCGCCCTCGGGCACGACCGCTTCGAGCGCGCCGCCCCGAAAGGCAGCGAAGCGCCGTCTCTGCCAGCCCATGTTGCGGCGGATGCGTGAGTTGAGCATCCCCTGCCAGCCGTCTGGAGACGCCGGCAGATCGAGCTGGAACGTCATCGAGCGGACGTTCGCATACCCGACATAGCTCCAGCCGGCCTGCCGGGCGGCCACCCTGAGGTGGTCCGGTGTGGCCGAACCGACCTGCGGCAGGGCAACGCGCACCAGCTCCCATTCGCGGTTGGCGCGCAGCCAGTCGCACAGGCTGTCAAGAACCTCCGTGCGCAGCTCGTCGCGCGCCACGACATCGACCAGGCCGCGCATGCGCGGGCCGATCGCACCCCACCATGCGAGCTGGCGGATCGGCCGCAGGCGCGGCTGATCCGCAACCAGGCTGAGCGGTGCCACCGCCACCAGCTCGCCGGCCCGATGCCACGCCAGGAACCGGACGCCGTAGCGGCTCAGGTACCTGTGTGCCAGGGGGAACAGCCAGTCGGGCGCGTCGAACGGCGAGCGCGCGTGATCGTGCGCGAGTTGGCGCCAGGCGGGCAGGATTGCCGCGACAGCGTCGAGGTCGGACAGGACGTCGGGTGGGCCGATCAAGCTCGGGACCGGTTCTGCCGCGGCTCAGCTCAAGTCGACGAAGACGTTCTTGAGTTCGGTGTACAGGTCAAGCGCGTGCATGCCCAGCTCGCGGCCCAGCCCGGACATCTTGTAGCCACCAAAGGGCGCTTCGGTATGGATCGCCTGGTTGCTATTGATCGAGATCGTGCCCGAATGCACGCCGCGCGCCACGCGCAGCGCGCGGCCGATGTCGTGCGTCCAGATCGACCCGGCCAGGCCGTACGGAGTTGCGTTGGCCAGCCGCACGGCCTCCTCTTCGCTGTCGAAGGGGATGATGCCGACGACGGGGCCGAAGACCTCCTCGCGCATCAGGCGCATGTCCGGGGCGCAGCTGTCGAAGATCGTCGGCAGCAGGAAGGCGCCGTCGGCAAGGCTGGGATCATCCGGTGGCTGACCGCCGTAGACCAGCTTCGCGCCCTCGACCTGGCCGGCCTCGATGTAGTCCTGAACTCGCGCTCGCTGGTGTGCACTCACCAGGCTGCCGACCTGTGTCCGCTCGTCGGCCGGATCGCCCACGACCAACTGCTGCGTTGCTGACGTGAACAACTCGAGCACCTTGTCGTGGACCGAGCGCTCGACCAGGATGCGGCTGCGGGCGCAGCAATCCTGGCCGGCGTTGTCGAACACCGACAGCGGCGACTCGGCCGCGAACCGTTCCAGATCGGCGTCGCCGAAAACGATGTTGGGGCTCTTGCCGCCCAGCTCGAGTGAGATCTTCTTCACGTTGTTGGCGGCCAGGCGCATGATCTCCTGCCCCGTCGTCGTCTCGCCGGTGAAGGCAACCTTGCCGATGCCCGGGTGGGCGGCGATCGCCGCGCCGGCAGTGCCACCGGGCCCCGTCACGACGTTGACGACGCCCGGCGGGAAGCCCGCCTCGAGCGCCAGTTCGGCCAGCCGGATGGCGGACAGCGGCGTGTAGGACGCGGGCTTGAGCACGCACGTGTTGCCGGTGGCCAGCGCCGGACCGAGCTTCCAGGTAGCCATGTTGAGCGGGAAGTTCCAGGGCACGATCAAGCCGACCACGCCGATCGGCTCGCGCAGCGTGAAGTCCAGGCCGGGCAGCGAGGTGGGCACGGTTTCGCCGAAGTGCTTGTTCGCGGCGCCGGCGTAGTACTCGAGCACGAGGCTGACCGCGAACGCCTCGCCGCGCGACGCGGAGATCGGCTTGCCGACGTTCTCGCGGTCTATCTGGGCGAGCTCCTCGACATTCTTCCTGGCCAGTTCGGCGAACTTCTGCAGGATCCGCCCGCGCTTGGCAGCCGACCACCGACCGTAGGGCCCCTCGAATGCCTTGCGCGCCGCGTCGACGGCGCGATCGACGTCCGCCTTGCCGCCCAGCGGCACGTGCGCGATCGTCTCGCCCGTGGCGGGGTTGTGAACGTCGAACGTCTGGCCGTCGAGCGCGTCCACGTGCTCGCCGCCGATGACCATCTGGACGCTGCGCGGAGCGGCCGGCGACTGCTGGCTCAGGGTTGGGTGTTCGATTGTCATGAGCGTACCGATTCTACCCGCGCACTCGATGCGTCTCCAGGACCCAGCCCGGTCCGACCCGTGGCCAGCGTTGGTCGACCCATGCGGTCAGCCGGCCGACCGGATCCGCCGGCCAGCGCACGCGCCCCTCGGAGCTGTCGCCGGCCAGCCACACGTCGACGTACCAGCACAACACCGCACCGATGGCAACCAGGTAAGCCGCGGTCGACCAGAAGCCGGCGTAGAGCGTGACAAGGTAGATCAGCGTGCCGGCGATCACGACGCCCGCGAAGGAGCGCGCGAAGGCCGACGCGACCAGCGTGGTCAAGCCGCCGGCCAGCAGGCGGAACGTGTTGAGCACGCCCTTGTCCGGTTGGAAACCGAGTGCCTGGAGTGCCTGGCCGAGCGAGTAGTACGGCACCGCGTGGGTCGCGTCGGACAGCTGGAAGCTCTGCAGGATGGGCCCGGCACCCCACAGCACGACCGCCGGCAGCCAGGCCGCCACGACGCCCACTATGCCGGCCGCGAGCGCGCCGGCGCCGGCCCAGATGAATATGGGCGGCAGCCAGGCCAGGGCATAGATCTTGAAGCCGGCGGCCACGCCGATGAGCAGGGCGCCGGCGCGCGGCATGCGCTCCAGCACGATCAGCGCGGCCAGCAGCAGCAGCCCGGCCGTGTCATCGTTCGAGCCATCGCTGGCGAGCTGCACGAGCATCGGCGAGGTTGCCCAGATGGCCAGCCCGAGCGGTCGGCCGCGCACGCTCAGCAGCGCCAGGATGACGCCCGATATGAGCATCTCGAGCACGCGTGGGTCGGCCGCCGGCAGGTACCACAGCAGCGCGATCGGACCGTAGGGAAATGGCTCGCCGAGCGGCCGGCTGGGGTCGTAGCCAATGCCATACGGGTTGCCGCCGTGCAGCGCGACGTTGATCGCTCCGCGGATGACTTCGCTGACGTCGGATACGCCAGCACCGAAGCTGAACATGCGCAGCTCGACGCCGACGATGAAGAAGGCCACCAATGCCAAGGGCCCGACGTCCCAGCGCAGCGAGACGGCCAGCAGCACGGCCATGATCAGGAAGGCCAGGCCGCCGTCGCGTGGCGGCGGTGACGCCGCCAGCAGCGTGCCGATGAACAGGCTGAGTGTCAGCCAGCGGTTGGGCGGGTGCGGCATCAGCGCCCCGGGCCCGTTCGGCTAGTAGAGGACGCGGACGTCCGACGACAGATGCAACGTGAAGGCACTGTCGGGGATCGGCTCGTCGAGGCCGATCGACGTCACCTCTGCGTGGCGGGTCGTCTGCGGGCCGACGTGCTCGGCCAGCAGCAGGATCAAGCCGGTCTGCGTGTCGACGCCGATCTCGAGGCAGTGGTCGGGCCGGTCGGTGAGCACCAGCGTCGTGCGTGGGTGCGCGCTGCGTACCAGCAGCACTTCGCGTCCGTTCGCCATCGCCGCGGTGCCGCGCATGGTCACCTGGCCGGTAGACAGGACGTTGCGGCAATATCCGTGCGGGTGGACGAACGTGTCGGCGAGTGACTCGGGTGGCAGGTTGGTCAGCGGCACGTAGATCCGCGAGAACGGCGGCAGGTCCGGATCGGTCACGCCGAGCGGTGGGCGGGGCAGTCGCCGAACTGTGGCCATGTTGGCGGCCCTGTCGAAGGTGCGCACCTGCTCGCCGTCGCTGAGCCACGCCTCGAAGTCCTGCTCCACGCCGTCGCCACCGCGCGAGCTGATCACTTTGGCGTGCTGCGGGTGGCGCAGCCAAAGCTCGTGCGTCTCGGTTGCTGGGCCGTTGGTCGTGACGCGGCGGTCCTCGATCCGCAGCCGGAGGCTTTCGAAGCGCAGTTCCGCCTCGGCCATGAACCGGAACAGCTCGTCCAGGGTGGGGGTCAGCGACGGCAGCGTCGGAAACTCGGGGGCGGCGGTCTCGGGCGTTGGCGCGAGCTGGCTCATGGTTGGCGATTGTAGAGGCGATGGTTGACGCACCGAAGGATGGCCCGTTCGGCACTCGCGCCGGTGTGATCGCGTGATTGCGACGTACACTCGGCCGATGACCGAGACGATGAGCGAGAAGGCACGTACCGAACGTGATCCGCTGGGCGAACTCGAGGTGCCGGCGGGGGCGTACTACGGCGTCCAGACCCAGCGCGCCATTCGGAATTTTCCGATCAGCGGTCGCCGGCCGGACATCGCCCTGGTGCGCGCCGCGGTGCAGGTCAAGAAGGCAGCCGCGCGCGCAAACCGCCAGACCGGCCGGCTGCCCGCTCAGCTCGCTGAGGCCATCGTCCAGGCCGCCGACGAGGTGCTCGGCCTGCGAGCCGACTCGGACTCGCCGTCTGGTGAGCACCTGCGCGAGACGCTGATCGATAACTTCCGCGTCGACCCCTTCCAGGCCGGCGCCGGCGTCAGCCACAACATGAACACCAACGAGGTCCTCGCCAACCGGGCGATCGAGATCCTCGCCGGCCAGGGTATGGGTAGCGGCCGGCGTGGCGATTACTCGGTGGTCAACCCGAACGACCATGTCAACATGGCGCAGTCGACCAACGACGTCTTCCCGACCGCCATGCGCGTCGCGACGCTCGATCGGCTGCGCGAATTCCTGCCTGTCCTGGGCGAACTGGCCGATGCCTTTGCCGAGCGGGCCATCGCGTTCGACACGGTGCTCAAGTCCGGCCGCACGCACATGCAGGACGCGGTGCCCATTCGGCTCGGCCAGGAGTTCGCCGCCTACGCCCTGACCCTCCGCCGGGCGCGCGAGCGGATCGAGGCCGCGCGCGACGGGCTGCTCGAGCAGAACATCGGCGCGACCGCGGTGGGCACCGGGCTCAACGCCGAGCCCGAGTACATCGAGCTGGTCGTCCAGATCCTGTCCGAGCAGACCGGCCATGAACTGCGCACGGCCGAGCAGCTGGTCCAGTCCACGCAGTCGATGGCACCGATGCTGGCGGTGTCGGCCTCGCTGCGCGGTCTGGCCGTGGATCTGGCCAAGATCCTCGAGGACCTGCTGCTGATGTCGTCCGGGCCGCGGACCGGTTTTGCGGAGATCAAACTGCCGGCCAAGCAGCCCGGATCGTCGATCATGCCCGGCAAGGTCAACCCGGTGATGGTCGAGAACATGTCGATGATCTCGTTCCACGTGATCGGCCTCGACACTGCCGTCGCCTGGGCAGTATCGCGCGGCCAGCTCGAACTGAACGTGATGATGCCGATCATTGCCCACGAGGTGCTCGAGGCGCTGACCATCCTGACGACCGGCTGCCGCCAGTTCGCGCGCGAGTGCGTGGCCGGCATCGAGGCAGACGTCGAGCGGTCGGCCTGGCTGCTGGAGCAGTCGAGCGCGATGGCCACGCCGCTCGCGCCGTACATCGGCTACGCGCTGGCCGCCGATATCGCCAAGGAGGCGGTGCGCACCGGTAAGACCATCCGCCAGCTGGTCATCGACAAGGGCGTTTTCACGGAGGACGAGGTGCACCCAGATCCTCGACCCGCACGAGCTGACCGAACCGGGCGTCGCCGGCGGCTTCCGCTTCGAGCCCAAGATGCCCGAGGGCTACAAGCGACCCACCGGCCCGACCGGCGGCGGAGGCTGACGCCACTGTTCCGAGTCGAGGACACGCGCCGCTCATATGGCCGGGTCGCGCGCCGGTACGCGGACGAGATGGTCTCCGAGCTCGAGCGCAAACCCTTCGACCGTGACTTCCTGGACCGGCTGACTCGCTCGTTCGATGCCGACGCGCGCGTCGTCGAGCTCGGCTGTGGCCCTGCTCACGTGGCGGCTTACCTCGCTGCGCGCGGCGTCAAGGTCGGCGGCCTGGACATCGCCCCGCCGATGGTCGAGCAGGCCCGGCTCCTCTTCCCTGATATCGACGTCGCGGTCGGCGACATGCTCGCGCTGCCGTATCCGGCCAACACAATTGACGGCCTGGTGGCTTTCTACTCGATCATCCATTTCGACGACGCGCAGCTTGGCACCGCGTTCGCCGAGATGGCGCGGGCGATCACGCGCGAAGGACTGATCGCGCTGGCTTTTCACATCGGTGACGAGGTCGTGCACCGCACCGAGTGGTGGAGCGAGCAGGTCGCCCTTGACACCAGGTTCCTGGAGCCCGCGAACGTGGCGCGCCTGCTCCTCGATGCGGGACTTGAGGTCATCTGGAAACATGAACGCGAGCCGTATGGCAGCGACATTGAGTACCCCAGCAGACGTGCCTATCTGGTAGCTCGCCCGCTCGTGCCGCTGCCCGGCGGTCACGGGCGCCTGCCGTCGATCGGCATCGGCTACCCGCGCACCGAGCTACGTCGCATGCTCGTTGGTGCCATTCTGCGCGGCGAGAAGACCGCCACCGCGGGTTTGGCCGAACTGTTCGCGCCGGCCACCTTCGCACCACTGCCCAAAGCCGGCGATCGCTGGGCGCTGCTCGACGACGATGACGAGCCGGCCGCCGTTCTCGAGACGACCGAGATGCGGCTCGTGCCGGCCGCCAGGATCGACCTTCAGTTCGCGCGCGACGAAGGCGAGGGGTTCGAGACTGTGGCCGATTGGCGGGAAGCACACCAGCGCTTCTGGCCAGACCGTATGGTCACCGACGACACTCTGATGGTGTGCGAACGGTTCCGAGTCGTCGAGCGGATGGAGTAGGCGACTGATGTCCGAGGGCCGTCGGCTGGTTCGTCGCGACCGCCTTGCGCGCGAAGCCGAGGAACTCGCGCGATTGGCGCCGGCGGCCGCGCATTCCGCGCGCACCAAGGGCCGAGTGCGGCCCGAAGCACCGGATGAGTTCCGGACGGCCTTCGAACGCGACCGCGATCGCATCCTGCACTCGAAGGCGTTTCGGCGCCTGAAGCACAAGACGCAGGTATTCATCAACCCCGACGGCGATCATTTCATCACCCGCCTTTCGCACACGCTGCAGGTCACGCAGATCTCACGGGCCTTGGCAGCGGCTCTCAGCCTCAATGAGTCACTGGCCGAGGCCATTGGCCTCGGCCACGACGTTGGTCATTCGCCATTCGGGCACACCGGCGAGGAGGCACTCTCGCCCTACTTCCCGGGACCCGGCTGGCATCACGCCGCGCAAAGCGTGCGCGTGTTCGAGGTTCTCGAAGACCTGAACCTGACGTGGGAGGTGCGCGACGGCATCCGGGCACACTCATGGAGGATCGAGCCGCTGCCGGCGACGGCCGAGGCGATGACGGTGCGCTATGGCGACCGGATCGCGTACCTCACCCACGATGCGCTTGACGCGCTGCGTGCGGGCGTACTTGCGCCGAACGATTTCCCGGCGGCGGCACTCGAGCGCTTCGGGCCGCCCGGCAGAGTCTGGATCGACGAAATGATCAACGCCGTGATCGATGAGAGCCTGCGCACCGGCGAGGTGCGCATGGACGCGGCTGCCCTCGAGGTGATGAACGAGCTTCGGGATTTCATGTTCGAGCGCGTCTACCTGTCGCCGGCGCAGCGGGTACATACCGACACGGCGGTGCAGGTCATCCGGCGCTTGGTCGACTACCACCTCGATCACCCCGACGCGCTGCCCGAGTCCTACTGCGACCCAAACGCGGACACAACCACGCAGGTGGTGGATTACGTCGCCGGCATGACTGATCGCTTCGCCGTACAGGCCTACAACCGACTGTTCGGCGCGACTGACACCGTGGCGACGTGGTGACCGCGTCTTCGCCAGCCGTATCAGGCGAGTGCCGGGTGGTGCTGATGGGCATGATGGGCAGCGGCAAGACCACCGTTGGCCGAGCGCTTGCCGAGCGGACCGGCTGGCCCTATGTCGATAACGACGAGCTACTCCGGCGGCTCACCGGTGACACGCCGCGCGAGCTGTTGGCCGAGCGGGGTGCGGGCGAGATGCGCTCCGGCGAAGCCGAAGCGCTGGCCCTGGGACTGCGCGAGCCGGCGCCGTGCATCGTGGGCGCCGCGGCGGGCACGATCATCGACCGCGCCAGCCGTGACGCCCTGGCCGCTGCTGCGGCCGTGGTGTGGTTGCGCGGCAGCCCGACGATCCTCGCCCAGCGTGCGGCCGGGGCGGTCCATCGGCCGTGGCTAAGCGAAGACCCCGTCGACTGGATGCGGCGCACCGCGCAGCAGCGCGACGGGCTGTACCAATCGGTGGCCGACCTGATCGTCGATGTCGACGTCGAGGGGCCGGCGGCGATCACCGACGCGATCGTGGCCTGGTTGGCGCACCGGCCGCCGTGCGCGGCCGAGGTCAGAGGCGCTTGATGAAGCGCTTGGGGCGTTCCTCGTAGCCGAGCCGCTCGTAGAACGAGTGTGCCCGCGCACGATGTGCCGCGCTGGTGACCTCGATCTGGTGCTCGGTTGGAGAACCGAGCTGTCCGAGCAGGTCGGCCATGGCGTCGGCATCGGCTGCGGTCGCGGCGCGGATCGCCGCCTTGTCGGTCGCCATGGCTACCATTGTCAGGCGTGAATGACCTGAAGCTCGGCATCCTGCTCTGGAATCAGTCGACCGACTGGCCGCCCTACGAGGCGGCCGCACGGCGCGTCGACGAGCTTGGCTACGAGCACCTGTGGGCGTGGGACCACCTGCACGCGATCTTCGGCGAGCCGCAACAAAAGTTCTTCGAGGGCTGGCTGACGCTGGGCGCCTGGGCGAAGGTGACCAGTCATGCGCGGCTCGGCCTGCTCGTCGGTGCCGTCACCTTCCGCAATCCCGGCCTGGTTGCCAAGCTGGCCACCACGCTCGATCACATCAGCGGCGGCCGGGCGATCCTGGGTCTGGGCGGTGCGTGGTTCGACTACGAGCACAACGCCTACGGCATCGATTTCGGCGCAAGTGCCGGCCAGCGCCTCGCCTGGCTGGATGAGGCCGTCGGCGATATTCGCGCACTGTTCGACGGCAAGACGGTGACCTCGAGTCCGGACGGGCACTACCACTACAGCGAGCTGCGCCAGGAGCCACTGCCGCTCCAGCCACGCCTGCCGATCATGATCGGCGGCTCGGGCGAGCGGAAGACGCTGCGCACCGTGGCGAAATACGCCGACATGTGGAATGCGATGGGCACCGCCGACTTCCTGCGCCACAAGGTCGAGGTGCTCGACCGGCACTGTGAGGAGGTCGGCCGCGATCCCGCCCAGATCGAGTTCACGGTTGGCTGCAAGCCGATCATCCGTGACTCGGAGGCCGAGGCGCGCCGCGTGTGGCGCGACTGGATGGCGCTCAACCAGACGGCGATGGCCGACGTCGAGGACGACGACACCTTCTGGCCGGGCACGCCCGAGCAGATCGCTGAACGGCTGCTCGAGCTCAAGCCGCTCGGCTTCAACACGGCGATCGCCGAGATGCCGGCGCCGTACGACGACGAGACGCTCGAGCGCTTCATCGGCCAGGTGAAGCCGCTCGTCGATCGCGGCTGACGCGTCCCGCGGATGAGCGACGCGACCCCCGCCGCAGGTGTGCCGCAGGGCATCGACAGCGATACTTACCGCGACGTCCTGACGCGCTTCGCGACCGGCGTGACGGTGGTGACGACGCTCGAGGAGTCGACCGCAGGTGAGTCGCAGCCGTGGGGGACGACGGTCAACTCGTTCACCGGCATCTCGCTCGACCCGCCGCTGGTGCTCGTCTCGATCGGCCGCGAGCGCTCCATCCATCCGATCATCGAGCGCCTCAGCCGCTTCGCGGTGAACATCCTGGGCGAGAACAGTCAGGCGCTCTCCGACTGCTTCGCCGGCGCCCCCTCGACGCTGCCGCGCGAAGCGTTCTGCAAGGCCGACTACGCCATCGGCGACTGCGGGCTGCCGGTGCTCGAACAGGCGATCGCATACGTCGGCTGCTCCGTCGAGCAGAAGATCGAGGCGGGTGACCACACCATCTACATCGGTCGGGTAATCGAAGCAGGCACGCGCGACGATCCCGGCTGGCCGCTGCTTTACTTCCGGCGGCGCTACCTGAGCATCGAGCGGGCGGAGACGGCCGACCTGCGCGGCAAGCCCGACACCTTGCGCTAGGTCGGGTCGAAGGAGGCGCAGCGAGTTGGCCCACGTTCGCGCCAACGGGATCGACGTTCACTACACCGTCGAGGGCGCCGGACCGCCGGTGGTCATGCTCCACGGCGCCACGTCGTCGGCGGCCGAGGACTGGGCCGCCCAGCGGCCGCTCTTCCGGCAGGCGTTTCGCATCTACCTCGTGGACGCGCGCGGTCACGCCGGCAACGAAGTGGGACGTACGCGACGGTTTCAGCCGCGACATGCTGGTCGACGACCTGCTGGCCTTCGTCGACGCGTTGCAGCTGGCCACCTTTCACGTCATCGGCTTCAGCATGGGCGCGATGACCGCGCTGACCTTCGCCACGCGCCACCCGGACCGATTGCGCACGGGAATCATTTGCGGCATCGACACCCAGCGCGAGCCGCGCTCGAGCGTCGCGCGACGACTGATGGATCCTGCGCGCATATTGCGCGAAGAGCCGGAGTGGGCGGCCCAGCTGGCGCGCCGACACGACCCGGTCCAGGGCAAGGATGCATGGCAGCGGCTGCTGCCGGCAATCGTCGAGGATGTCCGCACGGCCAGCCTGCTGACGCCCGAGCAGCTGCGCCAGGTGCGCCTGCCGGTTCTGCTCGCCTACGGCGATCGGGATGTCTTCGTGCCCGCCGATCACGCCGTGGCAATTCATCGGCAATTGCCCGATTCGCGGCTGCTGATTGCGCCCAACAGCGCGCACCAGGTGATGGTTGCCCAGCCGGCCCTCTTCAACGTCGCCGCGGCAAACTTCTATCGATCGACCGAGGGCGTCGCGCGCGAGCGTGCCGCAGCCGGCCAGCCAGAGATGCCAACAGCGACGGGTGGTGATGGGGCTAAACAGTACGAACCAACTGCGGCCATGATGGGTGCGCCCGACGAGGGCGAGGCGGGCGACCCGTTCAGCAACTGGTAGGGAGGAGAGCCACATGGCGGCGACGCTGCTGGCGATGTTCAAGCGGCCCGACGGCGGCGAAGAGGCGCTGCTGACCTTCAAGCACCGCTACCGTGCTGAGCACCTGCCACTCATCGCCAAGGTACCCGGGCTGCGCGACGCGATCACCCACGAGGTCGCGCACCAATATGCCGGCGAAGATTTGGTGCTCGTGACGCGAATGTTGTTCGACGATCGCGCCGCACTCGAGGCGGCGATGAGCAGCGACGAGATGCGCGCCGCAGGGCGGAACCTGCGCGACATCGCCCCCGGGCTGCTGACGCTGGTCGCGCTCGACGACGATGCGCACGGCGAAGCGCGATGACCGTCCACTACGACGTTGCCGGCCGCGTGGCGACGGTACGCATCGACCGTCCGGAAGTATTCAACGCGTTGAATCGACCGACGCTGGAAGCGCTGCGCGACAGTTTCCAGCGTGCATCAGCCGACCAGCACGTTGGCGTCGTGGTGCTGACAGGGACCGGCGACAAGGCCTTTTCGACCGGCGCCGACCTTGACGAGCAGGGGGCATTTCTCGACCGGCCCAACGACTACTGGGACTGGATGGGCCGCTTCATCGAGGCGATCGAGGCGATCAAGGACTGCGCCAAACCGGTCGTGGCGCGGCTCAACGGGATGGTCGTGGGCGGCGGCAATGAGTTGAACATCGCCTGCGACCTGGCCGTCGCGGCGGACGACATCGTGCTCAAGCATGTCGGGCCGGCGCGTGGTTCTCTGCCGTCGGGCGGCGCGACGCAATGGATGCCGCTGCTGGTCGGCGACCGCGTGGCACGCGAGATCATCCTGCTCGACCGGCCGGTGTCCGCTCAGCAGGCCGTCGCGTGGGGCTGGATCAACCGGGCCGTGCCGCGGCCGCAGCTGGATGACGCGGTCGCTGACTACTGCAACGAGCTGCTCGAGAAGATGCCCGAGATCGTGCGCGCCACGCGCGCTCAACTCAACCTGTGGAAGAACCTCTCGTGGGGCATGAGCATCCAGATGGCGCGCGAGTGGCTGACCATCCACGCCGCGTCGGCGGAGGTTGCCGAAGGGCTGGCGTCGTTCCACGAGAAGCGGCCGCCCGACTACGAGAGGCTGCGTCACGAGATCGAGGAGGCCGGTCGATGAGCAGCGCTGTAGCGGAGGGCACCGACAAGCCGCGCGTTCGCGTAGACAACCCGGCCACCAACCCCGCGACTGGGGTAGTGGTTGACGGGGTGGCTTTGCTCTGGCTGAACCGACCCGAGGTGCTTAACGCGCTCGACTACCGAACGCTGGGCGAACTGACCGACGCGCTCGACCGGCTCGATCACGACGACTCGGTGCGCTGCGTGGTCATAACCGGCGCGGGCGAACGCGCCTTTGCGGCCGGCGCGGACATCCGGGAAATGGCCGGCGCGACGCCCATCACCCTGTCGCAGGAGAACAACTTTGCGCGCTGGGAGCGGCTCAAGAAGATCCGCGTGCCGTTGATCGCCGCGGTGCGCGGCTTCGCGCTGGGTGGCGGCTGCGAACTGGCTATGGCGTGCGACATCGCCATCGCCGCCGACGACGCGGTGTTCGGCCAGCCGGAGATCAAGATCGGCATCATGCCCGGCGCCGGCGGCACCCAGCGCCTGACTCGCGCGCTGGGCAAGGCCAAGGCGATGGAGATGATCCTGACCGGCCGCAACCTGTCGGCGCGCGAAGCGCACCAGCGTGGCCTGGTGACGGAGGTGGTCGCGCGCGAGGAGCTGCTGCCCGCGGCGCTGGGACTTGCCGCGGAGATCGCGTCGATGCCGCCAATCGCCGTGCGCGCGGCCAAGGAGGCCGTCAATCGCGCGTACGAGCTGTCACTCGAGGCCGGCCTGGATTTCGAGCGGCGCAACTTCTTCGCGCTGTTCGCCTCCGAAGATCAGAAGGAAGGCATGCAGGCCTTCATCGACAAGCGCAAACCAACCTGGAAGGGCCGCTGACGATGAGTGACGCGGTCCTTCAGCATTCGCACGACGGCGTTTTGGCGCTGACCTTGAACCGGCCGGACGCGCTCAACGCTTTCAACGTCGAGATGAAGGACGCGCTTCTCAAGGCACTCCGCGATGCGGCTCGCGATAAGAGCGTGCGCGCGCTGGTGTTGACGGGGGCAGGGCGGGCCTTCTCCGCCGGCCAGGACCTGAAGGAAAGCGGCGCGACCGATCTGGGTGCCGAGCTGCGCGCGCGTTACAACCAGATCATTCTCGCCATGCGCCGGCTGGAGAAACCGATCATCGGCGCCATCAACGGAGTCGCCGCCGGCGCCGGCCTGTCCGTGGCGCTGGCCTGTGACATCCGCATCGCGGCGGAGACGGCCAGCTTCATCGAGATCTTCGGCCGGGTCGGACTGGTGCCCGACAGCGGCTCGAGCTGGTTCCTGCCGCGCCTCGTCGGGCCTGCCCGGGCCGCCGAGATGATCTTGACCACCGACTCGGTTGATGCTCAGACGGCCGAACGCATCGGCTTGGTCAACCGCGTTGTCCCCGTCGACGACCTGGCCGCGGAGACTGCCGCGCTGGCCGCGAAGCTGGCCCAGGCTGCCCCTATTGCACTTGCGCTGGCCAAGCGGGCGCTCAATCGGGCGTTTGAGTCAGGGCTGGAGGAGGCGCTCGAATACGAAGCGCAGCTGCAGTCGATCGCCGGCCGCTCGCACGACCATGCCGAGGGCGTCGCCGCCTTCGCCGAGAAACGTCCGCCGCGGTTCACCGGGGAGTGACTTGATCGTCGGGGTTGTCGGCGCCGGGACCATGGGCGCGGGCATCGCCCAGGTGTGCCTGCAGGTCGGCCATGAGGTCGTCATGTTCGACGTCGATGAGGCCGCCGTCGCGCGCGGGACAGAGCGCATCCGAGCTGGCTTGATGAGGCTGACGGACAAGGGTCGGCTGACTGCCGACGACGGCGAGCAGATGCTCGCCCGCCTGCGTTCGGCCCATGCCCTCGATGCGCTCGCAGACCAGGCTGACATCGTGGTCGAGGCCGCGCTCGAGGACCTGACGCTCAAGGAGACCATCTTCCGGGCACTCGGCGTGGCGGCACGGCCAGACGAGATCCTGGCGACCAACACGAGCGCGCTGAGCGTGACCCATATCGCCGATGCCAGCGGCCGCCCGGGGCAGGTGCTGGGCCTGCATTTCTTCAACCCCGCGCCGGTCATGCCGCTCGTCGAGGTTGTTGCCACGGACGCAACCACTGCTGCCGCGGTCGACGGCGCGCGTGCCTTTGCCGAGGGCCTGGGCAAGCAGCCGGTCGTGTGTCGCGACTCGCCAGGCTTCATCGTCAACCGCGTCAACCGGCCGTTCACGCTCGAGGCGTTGCGCATGCTCGAGGCGGGCGAGGCCGGCGTGGAGCAGATCGACCGGGCCGTCCGGTCGGCCGGCTACCCGATGGGCCCTTTCGAGCTGATGGACCTGGTCGGCATCGACGTCAACTTCGCCGCGGCGATGGCCGTCTGGCTCGGCTTCGACGAGGCTGTTCGCTTCCAGCCGTCGCGCATCCAGAGCGAGCTGGTGGCTGCCGGCCGGCTCGGGCGCAAGACCGGCGAAGGCTTCTACCGCTATGCCGACGGTCGTCCGACGGGCCTGTCCGATCATTTGGCGGAGGCCGGCGTTCCGGTCGGCGCTGCTGTGCCCGACGACGCGGAGATCCTGCGGCGCATCGAGTTGCCGATCATCAATGAGGCCTACCACGCCGCCGGCGAGGCCGTTGCCGAGCCATCCGATATCGACCGAGCCCTCGAGCTCGGTGCCAATCACCCGTACGGTCCGTTCGACCACGCGGGCACGCTCGGTTTGAGAGCAGTGATCGACGGCCTGCGCGAGCTCGAGAAGCGCCACGGCGAACGTTTCAGTGTCGCGCCGCTGCTCTGGCAGGTCGCGTCAATCTAGGAGCCGGTACCAGCACGGTACGTTGTGGCGTGACCTTTGGGCCATGCCGGTGCCCATATGCACCGCTCCTACAATCCGGGCATGACTCGCGAGCTTGATCGACCCATGCGCGAAGCGTGGATCGTCAGCGCTGTGCGCACGCCCGTCGGCCGGTACGGCGGCGCGCTGGCACGCGTCCGCCCCGATGATCTGGCGGCAATGGTGATCAAGGCCGCCGTCGACCGTGCCGGCATCGAACCGCCGGCCATCGACGACGTGATCATGGGTTGTGCCAACCAGGCCGGTGAGGACAACCGCAACGTGGCACGCATGGCGGCGCTCCTGGCGGGGCTGCCGGTCGAGGTTCCCGGCCAGACGATCAATCGGCTATGCGGCAGCGGCCTGCAGGCGATCAACAGTGCTGCCCACGCCATCATGGTCGGCGACGGCGATGTGTTCGTAGCCGGCGGCGTGGAGTCGATGAGTCGCGCCCCGTACGTGATGGCCAAGCCCGAGACCGGCTTCGATCGCGGCAACCGCGAGATGTACGACACGACGCTTGGCTGGCGCTTCATCAACCCGCGCCTGGCCGGGATGCACCAGCCCTATTCGATGGGCGAGACCGGCGAGAACGTCGCCGAGCGCTGTGGCGTCACGCGCGCGGAACAGGATGCTTTCGCTCTGCGCAGCCATCAGCGCGCCGTAGCTGCCATCGACGAAGGCCGCTTCAAGAACCAGATCGTGCCCGTGATCGTGCCGCAGCCCAAGGGCGAGCCGGTCACCGTCGACCGCGACGAGCATCCGCGGCGCGACACGAGCATGGAGGCACTTGGCCGCCTACGGCCGGCCTTCCGCCAGGGCGGCACCGTCACCGCCGGCAATAGCTCGGGCATCAACGACGGCGCCAGCGCGACGGTCGTGGTGGAGTCGGGCTACGCTCGCAGCCACGGCCTCAAGCCAATGGCACGCGTGGTATCAACTGCCGTCGCCGGCGTAGATCCGGGGGTGATGGGTCTGGGCCCGATCCCGGCCACGCGCAAGGCGCTCGAGCGAGCCGAGCTTGAGATCGACGATCTCGACCTGATCGAACTCAACGAAGCTTTCGCCAGCCAGTCTGTCGCGGTCATGCGCGAGCTTGGTCTCGATCCTGAAAAGACGAACGTCAACGGCGGCGCCATCGCGCTCGGCCACCCGCTCGGCATGAGCGGGGCGCGACTGATCACGATGCTCACGCACGAACTCGGGCGACGCCATGGCCGGTATGGCCTGGCCACCATGTGCATTGGCGTGGGCCAGGGCATTGCCACCGTCATCGAGCGCATTGATGGCGACGAGCGCAACAGCGCGAAGGTGAGCGGCTGATGGATAACGATCTAATGGCGCGTCGACTTCGGCCGCCCTCCGAACCTATTGGCTGGGCACCCACATCACGGGATGAGCAGGCCGACGGGCGGGTCGCCGACGCTGCGCCGTGGGCGGCGCTGGAGTGGCCGTCAGACTTCGCCGCTGGTAACCAAACCGAGACCCCCGACGTGCAGCAGGCCGCCGTCGAGGATGACGCGAGCGTTGCGTCCGACGCGCCATGGGACCGGCCCGCCGATGACGACTGGTTGGCCGCCACGGCCGCCATGGCGGCCACGTCCGCCGAGGATGCCGCGCCATGGGATCGACCATCCGAAGACGATGAAGCGACCGACAGCCAGGCCGACGAGCGACCGTCGTGGGATCGGCCGTCCGACGACGCGTGGGTCGCTGCGGCAGCGTCCGAAGTGCCGACCCAAACGCCGGTCGCGGACCCGTACGATGCGTTTGCGCCAGTGCTCGAGGACGTTGCGCGGCCGACTACTCCGGCCTGGCCGGGCCAGAACGGCTACGCCGCCGACTACGAGCGGATCGAATGGCCGCCATTGGCCGAAGCGGCAGACGCCAGCCGACCAGCGATGTTTGCCTTCGACGATCATGAGCCGGCAGTTGTCGACGCGACTCCGGAAGCTGTCGCTTCCGCTCCGCAGGCGGACGACTTCCCTGCCGACGCCTTCGATCTGCCGGCGGCGGCCGGCTCGCCGACCGAATTCGTGCCGTGGATGGAAGAGACCGAGAACGCTGTCGTCGAGGACGACCAAACGCCATCCGTGCGAGCCGATACGTCGGTAGATGAGTGGCCTGGTTCGATGCCCGAGCCCGAGCCGCTGCCGTCAGTGGCGCCATCGATTGCGTCCGATTTGCCGCTTGGCCCGACGCCGCCGGACGACTTGTTCGCCGAGGCATCCGCAGCCGTTCAGGACGCGACCGTCGACGAAGAGGATGTCGACCCAGCGCCGGTCGCCAACGTGGATGAGACCCAGTCATTGACGGTTGCCGACCACCAGCCCGAAGCGGCGCCGTTCCTGGTGCCCATGGTGACCGCTGCCACGGCAACCACATCACCGGGTAATCCTGCCAACGTAGTCGTGCGCATCGAGTTCGCCATCGTCGACGGATCGCAGCGGCCAGAAGGTGAACGCGACCTGCTCAAGCCGCGTCACCCTGAGTTCGAACCGCGCGCTCCGCGCGAACAGGAAGCGGCCTGGGACGAGCCCATCGAAGACGCGGACAATCCGGCCGCCGACTGGGTCGGAGCCTGGAGCCAGCCGACGCTAACTTGGCCGGAGGGCGCTGCTGTGAGCGAGCCGGCGCCCACAACCGAGGTTGTGTCCGCCCCCGAGCCCGAGGTCGAGCCCGAGCCCACGAGCCGGTCAGATCCATGGTCATCCGCCACATCGCGCGAGGGTCCCCTTCCGGCAGTGCCGTCGGCCGCCCCCGAGTTTGCACCGCCCGAATCCGTGTTCGTGAACCCGGCGGTGCCCATCAACGACCCGCTGGCGCAGGTGCCCGCTGCGCCGGTTGAGCCAGCCGTCAAGGCGGAAGCAAGTTCGAGTTCAGTAGCATCCACGGCATCTGCCGCCGGCCATCAGGGCACTTCGCCCGACACGTCGGACCTGTGGTTCCTCTCATCCGAGCCGAATACGGCGACGCTGTCGGCCGATGGCGACGCGGCCGCACGTCAGTCGTCGTCGCTGCTGACGGGCGCGCTGACGGTCGGCATGGCGATCCTGGTCGTCGTCCTGGTGCTGGTCTTCATCCAGCTGATGACCTCGATTCTGCACTGATCCAGATCGGGCCAATCGGCACGCTTGCCGAACGAACACCATTCCGCTTACCATTTGCGCATGCTCAACACCGAACCCACCGTCGCGCCCGAGGCGCTACCGCAGACTGAGGCACCGCTCGTCGTTCTGAGCGAGGCCGCTGCCGGCAAGCTGCAGGCGCTCGTAGAGGCCGAACAGAATCCGCAGATGGGCCTGCGCGTGTACGTCTATAGCGGTGGCTGCTCGGGTTTCCGCTACGGCATGATGCTCGAGGACCAGCCCAGCAGCGAGGACCTGACCGTCGAAAGCCGCGGTATCAAGGTCTACGTGGATCGCCAGAGCACCCAGTATCTGCAGGGTTCGGAGATCGACTACCTCGACACGCTCATGGGCGCGGGCTTCACCGTCAACAATCCCAACGCCGTTTCAGCCTGCGGCTGCGGCAGTTCCTTCCGGACGACCGACTCGGCCGGCAGCCCGGGAGCCTGCAACCACTAGCCTTCACCGGGACCCACGCAAAACGGCGGGCCGTAAGGCCCGCCGTTTTGATTCACGCCCTCAGTGATCGGCGAGCTCTTCCCTGATCTCAGCCAGCCGCTCGATTGTTTCGAGGTCGTACGGCGGGAGGAAGTGCCACATGAGCTCCTGGACACCGGCGGCCGCGTATGCGCGGACGGCAGCGGCAACCACGCTCGGCGCGCCGACACACGGCGGGACGATCAGCGAGCCGTCGTCACGCACCAGCGGCATGTCGTTGGCGACTCGAATCTCCCGATGAACACCATAGGCCTGCTCCGCTGTATCCCGGATGCAGCCCCACGCGACGATCGAGCGTTCGATTGAGTTGTAGTCGCGGCCAGCCTCGACACATCGTTCCTGAAGGAGCGCCAAGGTTGCCGCCGCCTCGTGGGGTGACCCGAACCCGTTCCACATGTCGGCGCGACGGGCCGCGATGCGCAGGGTCTTGTGCGGCCCGTTGCCGCCGATCAGGATCGGCAGGTGCGCTTGGATCGGGCGCGGCTCGCAAACAGCGTCCACGAAGTGGTAGTAGCGTCCCTGGTGGGTGACCGTCTCTCCGTCCAGGAGGCGACGGACCAGCGCCGCAGCCTCGTCCAGTCGGTCGAGTCGCTCCCCGTTCGTCAGCCCGAAGTCGTAGCCAAATGCCTCGTGCTCGCGCCTGAAGTGGCCGGCGCCCAGGCCAAGGACGAGGCGGCCCTCCGAAATGTGGTCAAGCGTCGTCGCCAGCTTGGACACGTGGCCCGGATTCCGGAACGTGGCGGCGGTCACCAGGACGCCGATCCGTCTGCATTCCGTCATCGGGGCCAGGGCCGCAAGAACCGCCCAGCCCTCGTACTTGGGCAGGTGCCAATCGCCTAGGTCGGCGAGCAGGTGATCCTCCGTCCAGAGCGAGTCGAAGCCGGCTTGATCGGCCAGCTTCCACGCACCGCGAAGTGACCGCCAGTCCGTTCGCTGCATCCAGAAGCAGGCCCCAAAACGCATCTCAACTTGCCTCAGTAGCGCCGATTGACCGCGAAACTTGCGGCCCGGCTCAGTCGTCGCTGAAGCGCTCCTCCTTCCACGGATCGCCGTTGTTGTTGTAGCCATAGCGCTCCCAGAAACCCGGCCGATCGGCGGCGCTGAATTGCAGCCCGCGGATCCACTTGGCACTCTTCCAGAAGTAGCGCTTGGGCACCACCAGCCGCAGCGGGTAGCCGTGGTCGGGCGTAAGCGGAGCGCCGTCGGCCGTGTCGGCGAGCAGCACGTCGTCGTCGTCCAACACGGAGAGCGGCAGGTTGGTCGTGTAGCCCTGCTCGGCGTGCGCGACGACGAAACGCGCGTTCGGCCGCAGTCTGGCGCGCTCGAGGATGACCTGGATGGGCACGCCCTCGAAATCCATGTCCAGCCGTGACCAGCGCGTCACGCAATGGATGTCCGTGTGGACCTTCTTGCGCGGCATCGCTTTGAATTCAGCCCAGTCGAACTCGAACGGATTGTCAACCTCGCCCCACACTTTGAAGTCCCATTTGACGAGGTCGACGCGCGGCACGGACCCGTAATGCAGTACGGGCCACTTCTCGGTGAAGTACTGGCCCGGCGGAATGCGCTTCTTCTGTTCTTCGCTGACACGCGGGCCACGGCCGACGAAATTCACGGCTACGCCTCCTCGAGCTGGCGTACCAGCGCGCGCGTGATGAAGCGCGCGGCTTCCGGGCTCTTGCCGCCCAGTTTCTGGCCATCGTCCTGCTCGAGCGCCAGGCGCAGGTCGGCGAGCGTCCGATCGAGCTCGCGCGTGCGCACAAGCGCGCCTTGGGAGAATGCCGATTCGAGCCGCTCCATGGCCAGTCGCGCGTTGTCCACGGCGTGACCCTTCTGCTCAACTATGTCGCGAATTGCGCGGCGTGCGGCGTCAGCCTGGGGTCCACTGCTGGCCAACCCTCAGATCTCCGACCCGGCGAGTTCGGCCGGCACCCAGGGCACGCCCGCCCACTCGGTCGCCAGCGCGCCCATCTGTATTTCATCGTGATAGAGCCCGTCGCGCACTATGGCGTCGCGCAGCCGGCCCTCGATCCGGAAGCCGGCCTTCTCGTAAGCACGTATCGCGCGCTCGTTGTAGCTGAAGACAGACAGGCCCACGCGGTGCAGGCCGAGCCGCTCGAAGGCGTGCTCGAGCATCAGCTCCGTCGCCTCGGTGCCCAGCCCGTGACCCCACGAGTCACGTTCGCCGAGCGTGATGTGGAACATGACGGAACCGTTGTCGACATCCAGCCCGGAGAAGGTTGTGAAGCCGATCAACCGTCCATCCAGCAGCTCCACGATCGAGTAGGCGAGCGTGTTGGCCGCGAGCAGCCGCTGTTCGAAGAAGCGCTGGATATCGGCGCTCGTCATCGGATGGGTTTGGTACCGCGTCAGGCGCGCGATCTCGGGATCGCGATACCAGCGCACGACGGCCGGGAGGTCCTCGGCCAGGGGCCGGCGCAGGGCGACAAGTCGACCGACGATCCGTGCCGGCTGCCAGCGTTCGCGGTCGAGCAGGTCGTTCATCAAACTCGTGGAGGTCGGCTGCTGGTCGGCCAAGGGCGCGATCGTATACCACGTACCATCGCTCCCAATGCGCCGCTGGAGCGACGTGGCGACGCACATCGCCGCCACGTCACGGACGAGCGAGAAGGTTGCGACGCTCGCCGATTACCTAAGCTCGCTCGGACCGGCCGAGCTGCCGCTGGCCGTTACGTATCTGACCGGCCGCCCATTCCCGGAGCGCGAATCACGCGTGACGGGCATCGGCTGGGCTGTCATCGCGGCCGTGGCCGAGGACGTGACGAGAGCCGACGCCGGGGCGCTGGGCGCGGCTTACAACCAGTCCTCCGATCTGGGCCAGGCCGTGGGGGACCTGTTCCATGAGCGAGGCCACATGCCGGCCGGCCCGCCTCCGTCGCTCGAGGATGTCGCGGCGACCTTTGCCGCTATTGCGGGCGCGCGCGGTAGCGCCGCGAAGAGCGAGCTGTTGCGCGGACTGCTGGAGCGCTGCGATCCAGAGACCGCGCGGGCGGTGGCCAAGGTGATCAGTGGCGACCTGCGCATCGGCCTGCGCGAGGGGCATCTCGAGGCTGCTGTCGCGGCGGCCTTCGACCGGCCGCTGGCTGCCGTTCAATGGGCGGGCATGCTCACCGGCGACGTGGGTCACACAGCTGAGCTGGCGCGCGACGACCACCTCCAGCGGGCCGAGCTGGTGATGTTCCGGCCGCTCAAATCGATGCTCGCCTCGCCGGTCGCCGACGAGGGCGAGGTGCTCGGGCGGCTCGGCTCACCGGTGTGGGTCGAGGACAAGTACGACGGCATCCGGGCGCAACTGCACAAGCAGGGTGACGTGGTGCGGCTGTTCAGTCGCGACCTCAACGACGTCAGCGGCAGCTATCCGGAAGTTGTCGCCACGACCGCGTCGCAATCGTGGGATGGGATCCTCGACGGCGAGCTGCTGGCCTACCGCGACGGCATGGCGATGCCCTTCCTGCAGCTCCAGGGACGGCTCGGCCGCAAGAATCCGTCGGCCGAGTTGCAGCGTCAGGTACCCGTCATCTACGTTGCCTTCGATCTGCTCGCATACGGCCCGGGCGCCGGCGCGCCGGTCGAGCCGCTGCTGCGCGAGGCGTTGCGCGAGCGGCGCGCCCGGCTCGATGCGCTGGAGCTGCCCCGCGTTCCCGGTCTGGCCACTTCGAACCTGCTCAGTGCGACGACAGCGGCCGAGCTCGGGCAACTGTTCGACGCCGCCCAGGAGCGCGGCAACGAGGGGCTGATGGTCAAGGACCCGGCCAGCACGTACACGCCCGGACGGCGCGGCTACGGCTGGCTCAAGCTCAAACGGCCGCTGGCGACGCTCGACTGCGTCGTGGTTGGCGTCGAGGTCGGCCACGGCAAGCGCCACGGGCTGCTGTCGGATTACACCTTCGCCGTGCGCGACGACCGTCCGGGCCACGATGGCAAGCTTGTGACCATCGGCAAGGCCTACAGCGGTTTGACCGACGCCGAATTGGCCGACATGACCACCTGGTTCCAGCAGCACACGCTGCGCCAGGTCGGCCGCTTCCACGTTGTCGAGCCGAGCGTCGTGGTCGAGATTGCCTTCGACGTCATCCACCGTTCCAACCGCCACGAGTCCGGATTCGCGCTGCGCTTCCCGCGCATCTTCCGCCTGCGCACGGACAAGGACCCGCGCGAGATCGACACCCTCTCCAACGTCGAAACGCTGTTCCGCCGGTTGGAGTCCGGGCGGCGCTTCAGCGTCCAGTCGTCGGCCGGCACGGCGGCGCCTGCGTGACCGACGGCGAAGCGGACAAGGTCGCGCGGCTGCGCGAGTTGCTGCCGGCGACCGGCGCGGGCATCTACCTCGATACCGCCGCAATGGGCCCGCTGCCGGCCGAAACGGCAGCGGCGATGCGCGACGCGGACGAGTGGGAGCTCCGGGTCGGCCGCGCGACGGAAGGCCGCACGGAAGACTACGACCAGCGCGTGGAGGAGGCGCGTACGGTGCTCGCCGCGCTGCTCGTGAGCGACCAGTCAGAGATCGTGCTGACGCCCGGGGTGGCCCACGCGCTGACACTGGCCGAGCAGGTCGCACCGAGCAACAGGCTGGTCGTCTTGCCCCAGGTCGATCCGAAGACGGGCGCCTTGCTGACAGCGGCGGACATCGCCAGCGCGCGCAACGATGGCGCCTGGGTGGCGGTCGACGCTTCACTTTCGGCCGGAGCGATTGCGCTGGAGGCAGCCGGCCTGGGCGTCGATTTCGTCGCCCTGGCCGGAGATCGCTGGCTGCTGGGGCCCGAGCAGACTGGTGCACTGTGGCTGGGCCCACGGACGCGGGACGCGGGCCGCCCGGTGCCGGCTCCAGCGTCAGGGCTGAGTCGGACTGCCGTGCTCGGCCTGGCGCGCAGCGTGGGCTGGCTCGAAATGTACGTCGGGCTCGAGCTCATCTTCGGGCGCACTCGGACGCTGGCCGAGCGCTTGCACAGGTCCCTTGGCGAGGCCGGCGCGGACGTCATCACGCCGGGAGCGTGTCACGCGGGCCTGATCGTCTTTCGCGTGCCGGGCTGGTCGGCCAGTGAGGCGGCAGACCAGCTGCGCCGGCGCGTCTTCGCGATCATCGGCTCGCCCGCCGATGGCGATACGCTGCACGCCAGCGTGGCATGGTTCAACACCCCCTCTGAGATCGACCGCTTCGTTGGCGCCGTGGGCGAGCTCGCCGCGCATTCGCCGACGACGCTGCCACGGCGACCGAGGCTGGAACTGTTGTGAGCGACCGTCCTCCCCAACAGCGCTCGGAAATCGACGTGCGCCTGCGCCAGTTGCGCAACCCGCCTCCGCCCGTCGTGCGCGCGGTGCTGGCCAACCTGGGCGTGGCGATCGTCGGCGCGCTCGCGCTGTTCGTCTACGGCATCGTTGCGCCGGAGGCCGATCTCGCGCCGTGGGTCGCGCTTTTCGTAGTCGTCGTCGTGCTGGTCGGCAGCCTGCTGACGTACCTGTGGGTGGAGCTACCGACCGGTTCTGGCACCGAGCGCCGGCGTTCGGCTTGGTCGGCTGTGCTCGGCTTCTTTGCCGCGGTGCCCATTGCCTACCTGGTGCTGGTGGTCTTATTCCAGGTGATCCTCGGCCGCTGAGGGCACGAGGTAGGGCGCAGGGATCAGGCGGGAGGGACGTCCAGCCAGCCTTCGCCGACGATGCGTGTCGCCAGTTCGGTCCGCGAGCGAGCATCGAAGCGTTCGTAGAGCCGCGTCAGATGGGCTTCAACGGTGCGCGTCGTGACGCCCATGGCTGTCGCAATCTCGTCGTTGCTGAGTCCCGCGACGAGGTGGCTCAGAAGCGCGTGCTCTCGAGGCGTCAGCTCCCGAACCTTCAGGTCCGGGCGCGAGGCGAAGCGAACACCACCTGCTGCCGCTTGGCGAACGGCATCGATCAGCTCGAGCGTGGGGGCCGTCTTGAGGACGAATCCCGATGCACCGCGGCGAAACGCGTACGTGGCGTACTGCGGCAGGTCGTAGGCAGTCCAGATGACGATGGCTGGTGCATCCGGTCGTCCCTGGACCTCGGCCAGCAGGTCGAGGCCACGTTCTCCTCGAAGCCGGATATCCAGAACGAGCACGTCGATTCCGCCCCCTGCGAGCGCGGCCCGCGCTTCGTCAAGAGTGCCCATCGTCCCCACGACCTCGAGATCCGGCTCGTGGGCCATGATCTGAGCGGTTCCTTCTCGGAGCGCGGGGTGGTCGTCGATCAGCATTACGCGGAGGCGCCGACTTGCCACGGTCATGTCATGCCGGGCGCCCAGTCGAGCAGGATTCGCGTCCCGCCTTCGGCGAGATTGGCGAGCTCGAGCCGTGCGCCGATTGCTTCCGCCCGCTGGGTCATCGATAGGAGCCCCAGCCGGCCGTCATGGACGGCCCGCTGCAGGGCGGCGCGCTCTGTGCCGGGCCCGCGATCTTCGACGCTGAGCGTCAGTCCGCTGCGCGTCGAGCGATAGCTGACGCTGATCGGTGGCTGGCCATGTTTGATTGCGTTCAGTAGCGCTTCCTGTGTGATCCGGTAGATCGCGCGCTCGACTTCTGCCGGCGGACGTACCGGCGCGTCCACGCTCAACGCGATCTCCACGGCCGCCCGCCGGCCGACGCGACCCACGAGCCACTCCAGGGCGTCCGACAGACCCAGATCATCGAGGATGGGCAGCTGCAGCTCGTTGCCGATCGAGCGCAGCGCGTCGGCAACTCCACGAGCCGACGTCGCTGCGTCGACGTCTCCTTTGGCGTCCAGGCGCTGGATGAGCAGTGCCAGGTCACCCAGCGGCCCGTCGTGCAGTTCAGTGGCGAGCCGGTTACGTTCTGATTCCGCCGCAGCAATGACGAGATCGCGCTGCGCGATGGCCGTCCCGGCTTCGCGGGCCAGCGGTCGGATCGCGACGCGTGCCAGTACGCCGGCCATGCCCGCCGCGGCGAACAGTGGTAGCGCGAACAGCTGCCAGCCGGGGGAGACGAGCGCGATCTCGGTTGCCAGTGGAACGGCCGCGGCACCGGCAATTCCGAGCGCCGTGATGATGCGTCGCTGGGCCACCGTCGCCGCCCGCGAATCGCTCAGCACAGCGCCGCTGGCGACGGCAGCTGGAACAACGACTGCCCCGGCCAGCAGCGCCCATCGCAGTCCGAGCCACACGTTGATGTCGAAGGTGGTGGCTGCCAGGGCAGTCGGCGAGTCGCGCGCGACGAGCCATCCGACAAGAACGGCGATGGCAGCCGCCACGATGGCGCAGGACCATAACGCCAGCGCGACATCGCGACCCTGAACCCACACTGTCAGCTGGCGTGTGAGGGGCAGCACCGCGATGGCAGCGGCCGTGAGACCCAGCGCCACGATCAGGGGGTCCCCGGTCGAGACGAGTGGAACCGCCGAGAAAGGCGCGGCCGCGCCGAGCACCGTGGCAGGAACGAGATCGGCGCCCTGCCCATCGCGGCGTTGCCAGGTCAGCCATGTACCACCGAAGATGCCCAGCGCGGCAAACCAGAGCGCGTAGAGAGAGCGCGTCGGAAAAGCCGACGAGGCGGGAGCGGCCATCCCCCAGACGAGCAAACCCGCGCCGAGCATTCCGGCCGCCGCAGCCAGCAGCAGCCGATCGCGCGCCTGCCGTGACATTGCAGCGACCGTAGCACAGCGCCGCCGCGCGGCAAGTGCGGGAAACCGAATCGGCAAGCGACGGAACTCCGGGCTGTACAGACCGCCGCTGGCGCATCAACGTGGCAACGTGACGACCGATCAGGCACCGGCGCTCGAGACACGGCGGCTGTCCAAGCGCTACGGACGCAGTGGCGTTCTGGCCCTCGACGCGGTCGACGTGTCGATCCCCGAGGGCTCCATCACTGCGCTGGTCGGAGCCAACGGCGCCGGCAAGACATCACTTATCCGCTGTTGGCTGGCGTTTGAGCGTCCGACTGACGGAATGGCACTGGTTGGTGGCGTGGATCCGCAGTTCGGCCGGAAAGCGGTCATCGATATGGTTGGCTACGTGTCGCAGTCGACGGGCCTGTATCGCGGGCTGTCGGTGAACGATCACCTCGAACTCGCCTGCTCGCTGCGCCCGGGATTCGATAAGCAGGCTGCGGCCGCCAGATTGAATCAATTCCAGATCCCGCTGCGGCAGCACGCCGGGACGCTTTCCGGCGGGCAGGCGGCGCAACTGGCTGTCGCGATCGCTCTCGGCGCCCACGCACGCGTGCTGCTGCTCGACGAGCCGCTTGCCGCCCTCGATCCTCTTGCCCGTCACGAGCTCCTTAACGTTCTCCACGATGAGATCCACGCGCGGGGGGCCACCGCGATCCTCTCGTCGCACATCGTCAGCGACGTCACGGAGGTCTGCGAGCGGATAGTCATCCTGGCCCGCGGCCGGGTGATGCTCGACGGCCGTATCGATGCCGCGCTCAGCTCCCACCGGCTCGTCGGCGATCCGGTGCCCGGATCGTCGACCATCGCAGCGATCGCGCGTCCGGGTGGCGAGCGCCGCTGGCTGATTCGCTCTGAAAGTCCAACGCCGCCCCACCCGACACTCGAAGAGCTGGTGATGGGCTATCTGGCGGCGTCGCGCGACGAGGTACCCGAGACTGAGGAGGCGGCCTGATGCTTCGGTCCGCCCTCCTCACCTTCCGCATGCACCGTTTCGAGGTGCTGCTCGCGGCATTACTGCTCGGCTTGACTGCACTGAGTGCCATCGTCGCCGAGACCCACCTTGCCGCCGTCAGCCCACCAAACGGGTGCTGGATGCAGCACTGGCCGGCTCCCGATCAGAACTCCGCGTGTGAGGTGCAAATCACGAACTTCTTTGTGGCTGCGGAGGAAGCTTCGTTAGTCGCCGGCCCGCTCGCCGTGTCGTTGCCGTTCGTCGTCGGCCTGTTGCTCGGTGTGCCGATAGTCGGTCGCGAGCTCGAGCTGCGAACGGCCGGCCTGGTTTGGTCGCTCTCGGGGCGGCGCTGGCGCTGGTTGCTCGCGCGCTTCGCTCCCGTGCTGTTGCTGGGCGGCGGAGGGCTCGTGGTTGTCGCGCTGTTGGTTGGCGACATGGCTCGCGTCGCCCATCCCTGGAACTACTGGGGCCCTGGACGCATCCCGGACCTGAGCGAGATCGGCTCCGAGGGGATGCCGCTCGCCGCCCGTGGGTTGATGGCGCTGGGCATTGGCCTGCTCGCCGGCGCTGCCCTTGGTCGAACTCTGCCAGCTTTCGCCATCGGGGCGATCGCATGTTTCGTGCTGCTCTTCGCGGGCGCACCCTTGCTCCAGGCGCGCGTTGGAGAGAGCGTGGCCGTCTGGCCGGATCCTGCGGATCAGCGGCCCATGCTGTACGTGCCAGGGATGGGGATGTCCGATAGGGCGTACCGAGCGCCTGACGGCACGATCCTCACCCTGGCCCAGGCATCGGACTTGGTCGTGCAGCAGTGCGGTAACTGCGAAGACGGGCCATGGCTCATGGAGCACGGGTACGTACCTGTCTCGCGCAAAGCGCCGATCGAGTCCTATCCAATCTTCGAGAACGCTGAAATCATCGCCAGCTCGACGATCGGCCTGGCCTGCATCGCCCTGACCTTTCCCATCGTCTCGCGTCGCCGGCCCTCTTAACCAATCTGCCTGGAGCAGCGCTCATGTCGACTCTGTCTCGCAACGGAGCGACGTTGGCATCGGTGTAGGCTTTTCGGCGGGGGAGTAGCTCAGCGGTTAGAGCAGACGGCTTATATCCGTCCGGTCCCAGGTTCGAATCCTGGCTCCCCTACCATGTTGAGCGATGGACGAATTGGACCCGACCGACCCCAAGGAAATCGCGCGCGCGCGGCTCGAACGCGCGCACCCGGCGCTGATCTCGCTGTCACACTGGATTCACGCCAATCCTGAGCTGGGCTACCAGGAGACGCTGGCTGCCGGCTGGTTGATCGAATGGCTGGAGAAGACCGGCTTCTCGGTCGAGCGCAACGTCGCCGGTCTCGAGACCGCTTTCGTGGGCAGCTACGGAAATGGCCCACTGAGCGTGGCGATCGTGGCCGAGTACGACGCGTTGCCTGAGGTCGGCCACGCCTGTGGTCACAACGTGATCGCCGCGGCGGCGATCGGCGCCGGGGTTGCGCTGGCCGGCGTCGCCGATCAACTCGGACTGCGCGTCGAGGTCGTCGGCACGCCGGCCGAGGAGGGCGGCGGTGGCAAGATCGTGATGGTCGAGGCGGGCACTTTTGACGCCGCGCACCTTGCGCTGATGGTCCATCCCGGCCCGAACGACCTGCTCCTGCCCGAGGTGCTGGCGGCCGAGACGCTCGAGATCACCTACACCGGCCGCACGGCGCACGCCGGCGCCTTCCCCGAGCGCGGCATCAACGCCGCCGACGCGATGGTCGTTGCCCAGGTGGCGATCGGCCTGTTGCGGCAGTCGCTGTTGCCGGCCGATCGCGTGCACGGCATCGTCACCGTTGGCGGCGAGGCGTCGAACATCATCCCGGGACGCACGATGGCTGACTATATGATCCGCGCCACGACCGTCGCTCGGCTCGACGCAGTGCGCGAGAAGGTGCTGCATTGCTTCGAGGCCGGCGCGCTGGCTACCGGCGCGCAACTCGAGGTCAAGCGACGGCCGGTCTATGCCGACATGCGCCACGACGCCGACCTGGCGGCGCTGTACCAGGCCAACGCGCAGAGACTTGGCCGCTCGTTCGAGCCGCCGGCCGACGGCAGCGAGCGGCTCGAGGCGAATCGCTTCTCGACCGACATGGGCAACGTTTCGTACGTGGTGCCGGCGATCCATCCGATCCTGGGCATCGACAGCGCGCCGTGGGTCATCCACCAGCCCGAGTTCGCCGCGGCGGCGGTCATGCCAGCCGCCGATCAGGCGATCTTCGACGGCGCCCTGGCGCTGGCTTGGACGGCCATCGATGCCGCGCGCGACGAGAAGCTGCGCCGCCGCCTGGTGGCCAGGGACTGACGCGCCGCCAGCCGCCTGTGAGCGTGCCTCAGCCGGCGCGCAGCACCAGGATGTGTTGGTGCACGATGTTGGGCACGAAGGCGCGCGGATATCCATATGGCCGCAGGCGCGCGCCCGCCTGGTGCCAGATCAGATCGCCCTTGGGCACGAAGCCGGCACTGGCTGCGCGTCCGGCAAGGTCGGCCGAGGTGAACCGGTAGCGGCCGTTCTGGTATGCGTCGCGCACGATGACCGTGGCATATCGGCCGGCCCGCAGCACCCGCCGCAATTGGGCAAAGACCAGCGCCATGCGCTCGAGATACTCCTCGTACGTCGCACTGTTGGCTAGATCCTCGGCGCGTTCGCTGACCATGGCGTAGTCGGTGCGCCGGTTGGCGTAGCGCTCGGCCAGCCGGCCGCCGGTCATCGTCTGGCGCAGCTGCGGGTTGTAGGGCGGGTCGGTCGCCACGAAATCGACCGATTCCGTACCCAGCTCCGGTAGCAGGCGCAACGCATCGCCAACCGTCAAGCGGCAGCCGGACGGGTCAAAATGCCGCCCGCCACCCGGGTCGGAGTTGCCAATATCGGCCAGCGCCGGCCGACCGTCGCCCGGCGCCTCGGCGGCCATCTTCGCCACGACCAGGTCGTACACGTCGGCCCAGCGCTGCTCGAGCTCGAAGCCGAGCGCCCGCCGCGGCGAACGGCAGATGGCCGCCCCGAGCAGCGTGCCGCCAACGCCGGCGAACGGGTCGAGCACCAGCTCACCGGGGCGGGTGAAGAACTCGATCAGGCGCGCCATCAGTCGCGGCGGCTTGTTCGCGCCGTGCGCCTTGCGCAGTTGGTGGCCGAGCTCGGATGGGTAGGCGGTCGCCCACACGGACTTGGTGAAATACAGCCACTCGTCGCCGGTCAGCGCGTTAAGGGCGTTGTCCGGGTGCACCGCGAGACTGCCATTCGACCCCTTTGGAGTGCCCCGCACCCCACAAGTATCACCCAGACCACCGCTATCCTTCGGGCCATGGCGTTCGTCGGGCGGGAACGCGAGCTCGCGATTCTCGGTGCAGCGCTCGACCGAGCCGCACGCGCCGAGCCTGCCCACGTCGCGGTCAGTGGACCGCTCGGCATCGGCGTTACGGCTCTCTTCGACGAGCTCGCGCGCGGTATCGACGGCGCGCCCGGCGTCGTGTTATGCCGCGGCCGGTGCTACGAGCCGCGCGCCGGCATCGCTTTCGGCGCAGTCGCCGACGCCATCGCGCCCGCGCTGGCGGCGCTCGGCGACGATCGGCTAGCGGCCGTCCTGGGCCTGGCGGCCTTCGACGTGGCCCAGCTGCTACCCGCCGTGGGCGATCGACTGGCGCGCATCGGGCAGGATCCCGCGCCGCCACCGCTCGACGCCGGGCCGCAGCGCGGCGCGCGCGTCCGCGAGAGCCTCCTCGGTGTCCTGGAACGGCTCCCCGGCAGCGGCGTCACGTGCCTCGTGATCGACGACTTCGAGCATGCCGATCCAGCCACGCGCGAGTTCGTGGCCAGCGTGGTCCGTTTCTCCGGCCGCCTGCGGCTGGCGCTGATCGTCGGATATCACCCAGACGACATTCCGCGCGGTGACCCCGGGCGCCAGCTTGAGCGCCTCTTCGCCGAGTCGCAAGCGGTTGAACAGGTGTGGCTGGGTGGCCTATCGCGGCTGGAGCTGCTGGCGATGCTCCAGGACGTCGCGGGCGAGCGGCCGACGCTCGGCCTGGTTGCGGCCGTAATGGAAGGCTCGCGTGGGAATCCCCTGCTGGCCGCGCAGATCGTCGCAGGCCTGCAGGACGTCGCCGCCATGCGCCTGTCGGATCAACTCGACGAGATCATCGAGGGCCGCATGACGCGGCTCGAGAACGCGCAGGTGCGCGTGCTGCGGCTGCTCGCCGCCGCACGACGGCCCATCCCGGAGGCCGACCTGCTTGGCCTGCGCCTACCCGACGGCCACCTGGCCCAGACGGCGCTGGCCGAGGTGACGGCGACCCAGCTGGTCACCGACGGAGAGCACGGTCTGGGCATCGCCCACGAGATGTACGCAGAAGCGATCGAGCGCTTGACACTGCCGCGGGAGCGTCACCGCTTGCACGCCGCGCTGGCCGGATGGGTGGCTGATGACGCCGAACGGGCCTGGCACTGGCAGCAGGCGGGCCGGCTCGGCGAGACAGCTGCGGCACACATAGCGGCGGCGCGCGCGGCCGAGGCCGTCGACCCCGGCCCCACGGCCTTGCTGCATTACGCCGCAGCGCTGGAACTGGCCGAAGACGAGCCGAACGACGCACAGCTGCTTGCCGCGGCAGCGGCCGCCGCCAACGCGGCCACCGCTTTCCGTCGCGCCTGCGCGTACACGGAGCAGGCGATCGAGACAGTAGCCGGCGGACGGGTGGAGCGCCTGCTCGGCAGCGGCCGCGGCTCGATCGAGGCACGCCAGCGTGCAGGCGAGCTGTGCCTGTTGCTCGGACAGTACCGCCGATCGAGCGGCGATCCGGCAGGTGCCCGCGCGGCATTGGAGCAGGCGACCGAGCTCATTCCGCCGGCGCGCCCTGATGCTCGGGCCCGCGCTCTCGCGCTGCTCGCCCAGGACCTGATGATCGAAGGGCGCTTCGACGACAGTGCGCGACTGGCCATCGAGGCGCGCCGGTTGGCTGCCGCCAGGGACACCGATGCGCGAGCACTCGGCGCGCTGGCCCACGCGACCGACACGCTGGGCGTGGACCTCGCCTACCAGGGACACATCGACCGCGCGCTCGAGATGCTCGACGAGGCCACCGACGCCGCGCGCCGCGCGGGCGAGCTCGACGAGCTGATGCGCTGCTATGCCAACCTGACCACGGTGCTCGATCTCGATCTGCGCCGCGAGAAGGCGCTGGCCGTGGTCAACCAGGGCATCGAGGAGGCGCAGCGTAACGGCCTCGGCCTAACCTACGGTGCGTTCCTGCGTGGGAACGCGGCGGACATCCTGTTCCAGCTCGGCCGCTGGGCGGAGTGTGAGGCGGAATGCCGCGCCGCGCTCGAGTTCCCACCCGCCGGCGTGGCGTGGTTCAGCCCGATCCTGTACCTGGGCCTGGTACTGGTCGAGTCGCGCGCCGACGACGAGGCGGCACAACTGGTCGGCCGCAGCCTGCTGCAGCTCGAGACCGTTCCGGCCGGCCAGTGGTCGTCGCTGGTGTTGCGCCCGGCGGTCAGCCTGGCACTGTGGCGCGGCGACCTCGATGATGCGCTGAGTGCGGCGCAGCAGGGCTGGCCGCGCGTGGTCGAGACCGACGACGCGGGCCAGATGGCCAGCTCGGCCGCCCTGATCCTCGAGGCTGCTGCGGCGGCCGCAGAGCGCGGGCGCCTGCGCCGCGATTGGTCGCGTGTCGCCGACGCGAGCGGCCTCGCCAAGGATGTGCTCGAGCGGGCCGAGCAGCGCATCGCGCGCTACGAGTTGCCCTCGACGGTCGGCGCCCGACGCGAGGCCGAGCTGTACCTCGCCACGGCGCGCGCCCACATGGAGCGCGTGCGCGGCCGGGCCAAGCCTGAGGTATGGGCCAAGTTGGCCGAAGAGTGGCGCAAGGTCCACGTGCCCTACCAGGTCGCCAAGGCGCGCTGGTGGCAGGCTCAGGCGGCCCTGCCGGTGCGCGCGCGGCGCGCCGAAGCGCGGCGCGCGCTGCTCGAGGCCTGGCGCATCGCCTCCGATCTGCCGGCCCAGCCTCTGCGCCGAGCGCTGCGCGATATCGCCGACCGCGGCCGCATCGGCCTGCCCGACCAGGAATTGGTCGCCATCCCGGTGGTCCCGCGAGCCGAGTTGACGCCCGTCATGGATCGGTCGCTGGTGGCGGTGGGCCCCGGTCGCCGGCCTGAAGCAGATGGCTTCGCCGCCCGTGTCGGCAAGCGGGCGCCATCCGCGGCCGAATTGCGTTTCGGGCTCAGTCCCCGCGAGAGCGCGGTCCTACTGGTGCTGGCCGAGGGCCGCACCAACCGCGAGATCGCCGAGCGCCTGTTCATCAGCGAGCGGACCGTGGCCGTCCACGTACGGCGCATCCTGGCCAAGCTGGGTGTGAGCGGCCGTGTCGAAGCCACCGGCCTGGCGATCCGGCTGGGCCTTGTGCCGAACGACCCGCACGCGTCGATCGATCGGCGCGCGGCGGTAGCTGCCGGGCCTAGTGGTTGATGCGGATATTCAGCCAATCGGCAACAATCGGGACATGAACAACCAATTGACGGTCCGCCCGCTGGCCGTTCTTGCCATCGTCGGGCTGATGGCCGCCGCGTGTGCCAGCGCCGCCGGCCCAGCCTGGACCTACGCGCCCCTGGCCCCCACGCCGTCCGCAGCTGCCTCGTCTTCGGCGGCGCCGTCGAATGGGCCGGGCGGATCGCCGGGTCTCGTCCTCCAGGTTGCCTCGAACCAGGACCAGCCGCTCGTCTACGTGCCGGCCGACCTGACCGCGCCCGCCGGCACCGTGGTCGAAGTTGACTACACCAACAACACCAACCTGCCGCACAACATCCACTTCTTTGCCGGGTCGGACCAGAACGCACCGTCGCTCGGCGCGACCGACATCGCGACCGGGCCCAATGCCGTGAAGTCGGTCACCTTCACCACGCCGACGCAGCCGGGTGATTACTTCTTCTGGTGCGACGTGCACCAGTCGGCGATGACCGGCATCCTGCACGTCACGCAGTAAGGCGCGACTCGCCCAACTCCGCAGCAGGCGGCGGTCATCGCTCGTCTTGACGTAGACTCGCACCCGCTCCCGCGGTCGCGCCCTGGTATGCGGGAACAAAACGTGCGTATGGCCAGTCTTTGGGCCGCACCACTCCGCTCTCGGGGGTTTTGACTTTTAGATGAGTGCCAACCCGTCACCGGCGATTGCCGCGCTGCTGTCGTTCCTGTTCCCCGGACTGGGTCAGATATACGCCGGCGAAACGCGCAAGGGCGTCGTCTGGGCGCTGCCGATGCTGTTCTTCGTCGCGGCAGTCGTCTGGCTGGTGCTGCTGGCCGGCAAGGACACGCTGCTGTCGCTCGCGCTCAACAGTGTCCAGATCGGTCTGCTGATCCTCAACGTGGCGTTCTTCTGCTACCACGTCGCTGCGATGCTCGACGCGTACGCCGTGGCGCAGCGCGAGCGAGTCCGCAACTTCGGCTATCCGCGCGGCGCGCCGATCGCGTTGGCGATGTTGGTCGCGCTGGCAATCGTGATCCACGGTGTGCCGGAGGTCGTCGGCGTCGATGTCAATCGCGGGTTGGCGAGTATTTTCGATCCGTCGCATTCTGGCGGCTTGGCGCCGGGACTGAGCCCGACCCCTTCCTCGGCGCCTCAGAGTCTCATTCCCCTCCCCAGCGACAGCCAGGACAGCCCTGCGCCGAGTGGCTCGCCCGAAGCGAGCACCGGCACCCCAACGCAGGAGCCGACCGGTTCCGTCGGGCCACAGGCGACGCGCACTCCGCTGCCGTCGGTCGATCTCACCGGATGGCCTTCGTGGGCGCAGGACGGACGGCTGAACGTGCTGATCGTCGGTGGCGACTCCCGTTCCGATACGGGCCTCGACACCAACAGCCTGCGTACCGACTCGATGATCCTGCTCAGCGTCGACATCGAGAGCGGTAAGGCGGCGCTGTTCAGCTTCCCGCGCAACATGTGCAGCCGCACGCTCAACCTGCCCTTCTGCACGGCCGCGACGCGCTACCCCGACTGGTTCCAGATTCCACTATCGCCGGAGGATGCCGGCGCCCGCCCGGGCGGTGTCTACGACAACTACCTCAACGCCCTCTGGCGTGACGCGGCCTCGCAGCCCAACCAGTGGGTCGGATCGGACGGTATCGGGCCAGAGTGTCAGCAGCAGTTCGACTGCCTGCGGGGCTGGCGGGCGCTGGAAGGGACCCTCCAGCAGATGACCGGCCAGACGATCGACGGCGTCATGGCCGTCAATCTCAAGGGTTTCGTGAGCCTTGTCGCCAACCTGCCCGATGGCGGCATCTGGCTCGACATTCCGGCGCCGCTGCAGGACGACGCGTACTACAACTCGCAGCAGCAGCTGTACCCAGTGAACTTCCAGGCCGGCTGCCAATTCCTCAATCCAGAGGACGCGCTGGCCTACGCCCGCTCACGCCACCAGGACTCCGACTACCAGCGCGAACGCCGGCAGCAGTTCGTGCTGGCATCTGTCCGCAAGCAGCTCGACCCGCTCAGCCTGTTGCCGCACATCCCGGCGTTGCTCCAGGTCGCCCAGGAGAACCTGTTCACCACGTTCAGCGACACGGACGTGCCCTTCCTTGCCCAGGCCGCCGAGCGAGTGGATGCGTCGCGCATGTACCAGGTCAGCCTGACGCCCGGGTCGCTCAACCAGTTGACGAGCATGGCCGACATCTCGTCGCTGGTGACGAACATATTCAGCGAGCCTGAGCCGGTGCCGCAGCCGACGCCTTCGAATCCCAGCCAGGCCTGCCCGCCGCGCAACTAGGTCGGCGGCAGCAATCCGCGCCGGCGCAGGTCGGCCGCCAGACCGCTGAACGTGGTCGTCGTCTGTGCGCCCGCGGCGCGAAGGTCGATCGCGGAAGCGGCACCATAGGCGAGTCCGATGCCGACCATGCCGGCCGCCGACGCGGCGAGCATGTCCCAGGTCGAGTCGCCCGCGTACCAGCACCCGTCCGGCGGCCGCAACAAATGGTGGGCGGCCAGCAACAACAGATCGGGGGCCGGCTTGGCATGCTCGACGTGGCTGCCATCGACGATCAACGGCCGCCCTCGCAGGCGCAGCGCTGCCAGCGACGCATCGACCTGGGCCGCCCGACTGGACGTGGCGATGGCCCACGGCAGCTCTCCCTGCTCCAGCGCCAGCAGCAGCCGCCTCGCGCCGCGCACCGGCCGCGGACGCGCGTTGAGCTGATCGAATGCCTCGCCGGCACGCCGGTCGATCCACTCCTGGGCGCTGTCATCGACCGTTCTGCCGGCGCGCGCCGCGATCTGCCTGGTGAGATGCTTGCCGTCCGAGCCGATCAGCGCCGCAACCTCGCCGCGGTCCGCGGGAATGCCCACCTCGGCGAACGTCGCCAGCCACGCTTCGATGCGCTGGTCGACCGTGTCGACCAGCGTGCCGTCCAGGTCGAAGATGAGCGCCGCGGGATCGGCCAGCCGCGCCAGCCCGGTCAAAGCTGGGCTGCCAGGTCGGCCGGTGCGGTCACCGGCTGGCGACAGGCGAACTGGCGGCAGACGTAGGCCGTCGCGTGTTCGCTGAGTCGAGACCGGCCGGCGAGGAGCGGCACGCTTGACTTCGCGCCGTCGCCGAGAGCGAGGACGGTGGCCGGCCGGTAGGCGCTGCGGACAACCTCGAGCAGCGCCAGCACATCGCGGCCCGTGCGGTCGCCCACGATGGCGATCTCGGCGAGCGGTTCGCCGGCCAGCAGCGAGTCATTGAGCCACTGGGCGAAGCCGGTCGGGTAGCGCGCCGCATACGGAGCGACAACTGCCAGCGCGGCTTCAGCCGCGGCCTGGTAGCGCGTCTCGCCGGCAAGCGCCGTGAGGCGCAGCAGCACCTCGACGGCCGTGGCGTTACCCGACGGCAGCGGGCTGTCCTGCAACCCTTTGGGGCGTGTGATGAGCGCTTCGTGATCGTCGGCCGTGTCGAAGAAACCGCCGGCCGGGTCGCCGAAGTGCTCGAGCATCACGTCCACCAGCTCGCGTGCGGCGCGGAACCAACGTTCGTCGAAATCTGCCGCGTAAAGCGCCAGCAGGCCATCGGCGAGGTGCGCGTAGTCGTCGAGCACCGCATCGTGCCGCGCGCGGCCGTCCTTGAACGAACGGAAGAGGCGGCCGGCCTGGTCACGCACACGGTCGAGCATCAGGCCGGCCGCCTGCTCGGCCCGCCGCACCCAGCGCTCGTCGCCGAAGGCGGCGCCGGCGTCGGCCAGCGCGGCGATCATCAGGCCGTTCCACGAGGTCAGCACCTTGTCGTCGCGCGCTGGCTGCGGCCGCCGCTGGCGAGCCTCGAACAGCGTCCGGCGCGCAGTCGCCAGCTTGTCCGCAAGCTGATCTTCGCCCAGCCCGGACTCCCCGCCGAGTGCCTCGTCCGCGACGGCTCGCCAGAGGATGTTGTGACCCTCCCAGTTGCCCGCCTCGGTCACCCCGTAGGCTCGTTCGAAGAGCGCCGCGTCGTCACCCAGCGCGGCGTCGATGTCGGCCTTGGACCACACGTACGTCGCGCCCTCGATGCCGTTCGTGTCGGCGTCCAGGCTGGCCGCGAAACCTTCGTCGGCGGTGCTCAGCTCCCGATCTGCGAACTCGAGCGTCCGCTCGGCCACCTCGCGATAGCGCCCGTCGGCGGTCACCTGCCAGGCATGCACGTAGACACGTGCCAGCAGCGCGCTGTCGTAGAGCATCTTCTCGAAGTGCGGCGCCAGCCAGCGCTCGTCCGTCGAATAGCGCGCAAACCCGCCGCCGAGCTGGTCGAAGATGCCGCCGCCGGCCATGGCGTCCAAAGTCCGCCGCGCCATGGCCAGGGCGGACAGGTCGCCTGTGCGGAGATGGAGGCGGAGCAGGAACTCGATCGTCATCGGCTGGGGAAACTTTGGGGCGCGGCCCCAGCCACCGAAATGTGCGTCGAAGCTCCGCTCAAGCGCGACCAGTGCGCCTTCGGCGTATCCCGCGCCCTGCGCTGCTGTCTGACCGGTCGGCGGCAGGCTGCCGGTGACCGCCGCGACGATTCGATCGGCGGCGGCCGAGACGTCGCTCCGCTCGTCGCGCCATGCCCGCTGGACGCCCTCGAGTACCTGGCGGAATGAGGGCAGGCCATGGCGCGCTTGGTCGGGAAAGTAGGTGCCCGCGTAGAAGGGCTTGCCGTCGGGCGTCAGGAACACGCTCATCGGCCAGCCGCCCTGACCGGTCATCTGCTGGACGGCGTCCATGTACACGGCGTCGATGTCCGGCCGCTCCTCGCGGTCGACCTTGACGGCCACGAAAGCGTCGTTGAGCAGCGCGGCGGTCTGCTCGTTCTCGAACGACTCGCGCTCCATCACGTGGCACCAGTGGCACGCCGCATAGCCGACCGATAGGAAGATCGGCTTGTCCTCCGCGCGGGCCCGGCCGAGTGCCGCCGGCCCCCACGGATACCAGTCCACAGGATTGTGGGCGTGCTGCAGCAGGTACGGGCTCGTCTCCGACGCCAGCCGGTTGGTCACCCGTCCGATGCTAGCGCGCGCCCGCGTTGACACCACTGGTGGGTGGAGCAGCTGCCGACGTGGGACGATATGTACGCAGTGGAAGGGGATGGGTTCGTCAGCCAGCTGGCGCAGCTGGGCCTGACCAGTTACGAAGCCAAGGCCTACCTGACGCTCATTCGGCGCGAGTCATTCACCGCCGCGCAGGTGGCGCGGCAGTCAGGACTGCCGCGCCAGCGGATCTACGACGTGCTGGCCAGCCTGGTCGAGAAGGGCCTCGCCGTCGCCCGGCCGGGCAACGTCGTCAAGTACTCTGCCACGCCGCCCGAGTCGGCCGTCGAGCTGATGCTCAGCGCTCATCGCGAGAACCTCGAGTCCATGGAGCATCGCGCGCGCGAGATGGCGAGCGACCTGAAGCCGGCGTACGAGGCCGGCCAGGCGAACAGCGACCCGCTCGAGTTCATCGAGGTGTTGCGCGACAAGCGCGCGATCAACGAACGGTTCGCCGAGCTGCAGGCCAGCGTCAAGCGCGAAATCCTGGTGTTCACGAAGCCGCCCTACGCGACGCCGCCACAGGAGAACGTCGATGGCCTGCAGCTGACGCGCACGCACGAGGCACGGTCGCTGTACGAGTACTCGGTCTTTGACGAGCCGGCCGTGATCCGCGGGGTGCAGCGTTTCCTTGAGGCCGGCGAGCAGGCGCGCTTCGTGCCCAGCTTGCCGCTGAAGCTGGTCATCATCGACGAGACGATCGTGATGTTCGGCATGGAGGATCCGGTCGCCGGCAGCTCCGATCTGACGATCATGGTCGTCGAGCACCGGGCGCTGGCGCAGGTGCTCAAGACCGCCTTCGACGCGATGTGGCAGACCGGCCTCACCTTCGAGCAGACACGAGAGATGCTGGCGGCACCCTCTTCCGTGGCCTGAGTCGCGAGCGTGGATGAGCGTCTCCACGGCCGCACGGCAGCCGTCATCCTCGCTGCCGGACTCGGCCGCCGTTTCGGTGGCGGCAAACTGCTTGCCGAGCTCGACGGCCGGCCGCTCATCCAGCACGTTCTCGAGCTGGCTGCCGCCGCCGTGCTGAAGCCGGTGGTGGTCGTTCTGGGCGAGTCGGCGACCGAGTTCGAGGCACGCATCGCATGGCGCGATGAGCTGCGAGTCATCAACCCCACGCCTGAGCGGGGCATCTCGGGTTCGCTCCGGGCCGGCTTCAGCGCGCTGGCGGATCGGGCCGACGCCGACCGGGCGATCATCCTGCTCGCAGATCAGCCACGGCTGTCGCTGGCGCAGCTGCAATCCATCTTGGCCGCCACGCGTGACCCGCGACGGCCGATCGTCGTGCCGCGCTACGCAGGAGCGGCCGGCAATCCGGTCCTGCTCGAACGGTCGGCGTGGGCCTTGGTGCGCGAGCTGCGCGGTGATAGAGGTATGTCGCAGATCTTCGGCTCAAGATCCGAACTGGTTCGCTACGTCGATATCGGCGGAGGCAACCCGGACGTGGACACGCCTGACCAACTGGCGGCGCTCGACTCAGAAGGGCCTGCGTGCTCTTCCCCGACTGAGCCGCCGCGACACTCAGCGCCGCGAGGGGAGCGTTAGTCGGTCGGGCAGCGGCGAGGTGGCGAGTAGCAGTAGCAGCGGACCGGCCAGCAGCGCCATGGCCACCCATTGGCGGGTTCCGAGACCGAGCAACTCGGAAGGCACGTACCCAGGTCCCTGGGCGCAGGCACAGCCTGTCGCGACCAGCAGGGCAAGAAACCACACTGGAATGTCGCAGATTACCCAGATCGTGGCTACCAGCGCGGCCGCAGCCCTTCGATTGACGCCCCAGGTGCCTCGTGAGGGCAGGACAGTCAGTGCGGCGGCCACAATGGAGCCTAGCGTCAGAAGGGGGACGACGATCGTCGGGAAGTTGACCCCGAGATCGTTCGCGTACAGCACCGCAGCGAGTCCGGCGATGACGGCGGCCAGACCGGCAAGGCCGGCGCGGGCCAGATCGAACCGCGCGGCAATGGCTGACACAATGGCACCTCCTGCGCCAATCGTGATCCGTCCGCGAGTCTCGCGGAAGTGCTGAATAGGTGGTCGTCAGTCGCGGCGCAAGACCAGGCCGATCCGGCCGTAGGGCGGCCGCGGGTCGTGGTAGACCCTGACCTGTTCGTCGTCCGCGGAGCTCACGGCAACGTCCCAGAGCCGGTTCTGCGCCTCGAAAGAAACCTCCGCAAGCTGCGGGAAACTCTCCAGGATGGCGTGACCCATCTCGTTGACCAGGTGCTGGATCGACAGGCTGACGAAGCGCTCGAAGACAGCCGCGACCAGGTCGGCGATCTGCTCGCCGGCGACGTAGCGGGCGTGGTCGGCGGCCAGGCCGTCGGCGCTGTCGGCGTAGTGCCAACCGACGTCGATGTGGACGTACAGCGGCCGGTCCGTGCGCTCCGGCAGCGTGGTGTACTCGTCGCGCGCGAAGTCCGCGAACGACGAGCCGGTCAGCTTGATTAGCTGCAGCCCGTCGCGGCCGCACGCGAGATCGTCTACCACGACGCCGCCGGACGAGCGTGAGAGCTCCAGGCTTGCGGTCGATCGATCGTCGTGGCGGCGCGCGAAGAGCCTGGTGCTCGCGGCGAAACCGTCGCCGTCGGCGGCCGGCACCACCTCCGGCTCAAAGGCGATCTCGGTCCCGCTGACCCGCAGCCGCTCCATGTGCGGATACGTCTCGAGAAAACGCCGGCCGATGAACATCAGCCACTCCTCGAGCGTGGCGCCATCGAATGCGAGCGACTCGCGGTGGATGAAGTTCTTCATCGTGTCGGTCGCCACGACCAGGCGGTTGTCGCCGTCGGTGTAGGCGGCCATGAACGCCGTGCCCAGCACCTGGACCTCGATTTCGGCCGCCAGCAGGGCGTTGGATCGTCCGCTGAAGCTCGATTCGGGGATCAGTCGGATTCCGGTCAGCGGCGTGCCGTGGGTTCGATAGGTCGCCACATCGGCCTTGCCGTAGTAGATCTCTGCCTTCATGCACCAACCTCCAGCTTGGCCGCCCGGTCACGCGCGATAGCGATGACGTCCGACAGCCCGCGCGCCAGCTCGTCCGCGCGCCGGGCGGCCAGCCGCTCCTCCAGCATGTCGGCGATCTCGGCGCGCGGACGGCCGTTGACGAAGATCACGAAGCGAAAGCCAAAGCGCGCTTCATACGCCTCGTTCAAGGTGTCGAGGCGTTCGCTCAGCGCGGCATGGCCGGCATCCCGGTCGTAGCCCTGCTCGCGGTATGACAGCGCCGACACCGTCGCCGGATCGGCACCGATGCGCGGATGAGCGTCGAGCAGTTCGATCTGCTCGAGCTCGGGCATGGTGCTCGCGAGCGCAGTGGCGCGATCGAAGAAGTCGGCCCACGAATCGCCCGGCACGCTCGACAGCCGCTCGATGAAGCGCGGGGCTCCCTCGAATAGCAGCGCCAGATCTGACGGCGCGGGCCGCATCAACTGCCGCGGTACGTCGCTACCGAGAACGGCGCGATGAGCAGCGGTACGTGGCAGCTGCGCGACGCGTCGCTGACCCGGAACGTCAGGCTCACACGTCGGAAGAACGGCCCACTCAGCTCGGCTTCCAGCCGGTAATCGCCCACCGTCAGCGGGCCCTCGAGCAACCGCCGGATGCGCCCGTCAGTGTCGGTCGTGCCAGCGCCGACGGCGATTTCGGTGACCTCGCCAAGGCGGAACAGCCGGACCGCGATGCCCGCGCTTGGGCGGCCGCGCTCGAGGTCGAGTACGTGCGTCGAGACCGTTGGCGCCTCGTCCATGAGCCTCCTCTGCCTGCGCTCGGCGCTAACCTTCCGTGCGTGGGTGACGTCATATCGGTCCGCGTCGGCGACCTCAACTTTATCGCTCGCTGGGAGGCGGAAGCGCCGCGCACCGCCGAGGCGATCCGTCGCCTGCTGCCGCTGCGCAGCAAGCTCATCCACTGCCGCTGGAGTGGCGAGGGATGCTGGATACCGCTGGGCGACCTGAAGCTGGGCGTCGGCTTCGAACATCACACCAGTCACCCGGCGCCGGGGCAACTCATCGTCTACCCGGGCGACCTCTCCGAGTGCGAAATCCTTGTGGCCTATGGCGGCGTCACATTCTCGTCGAAGGTTGGCCAGCTGGCTGGCAACCACTTCGCGACCATCGTGGACGGCCAGGACCAGCTGCCGGAGATGGGCCGCCGTGTCCTGTGGGAGGGTGCCCAGGACATCGTCATCGAGGAACAGTCGTAGACGGTCGCGGAACGGTCCGCAGCGCAACCGCGGCCGTTGAACTGATCGTCCGCGGCGGGACGGTCGTTACGCCTGGCGGGCGCCGCCGTGTTGATGTCGCCATCAGCGGCGGCCGCATCATGGGGGTGGGCTGCGTCGCCGAATCGGCCGATGCGCGCGAGCTCGACGCCGCGGGCATGCTCGTTCTGCCGGGCGTGGTCGACGTCCACACTCACACTCGCGTCGCCACCGACGCCGAGCCGGACCGCTTCTTCCGGGACTCGGTAGCGGCCGCGTTCGGCGGTACGACGACCTTCCTTGCCTTCAACAATCCCGGCACGGGTTCGGTGCAGACGGGCTCGCTGTCCGGCGATATCGAGGCCTGGCGCCGGCAGACCGATTCCGACTCGGCGGTCGATTATGGCCTGAACCTGGTGCTCCGGCCGACGCACGCCGACCTGGAGCACGAGATCCGTGCGGCGATCGAAGCCGGCATACCGACGTTCAAGGCATTCATGGTCTACGACTTTGCCCTGTCCGACGACGCGATCGCGGACGCCCTGCGCGTGACGGCGACGTCGGGCGGACTGCTGATGGTCCACTGCGAGGACCGCGCCGCGCTCGAGGAGCGCACGCGACGGCTGCTCGACGAGGGCAAGACAGCGCCACGATTCCATGCCCATTCGCGCCCGGCGGCCGTCGAGGCTGCCGGGACGCGCAAGGCGATCGAGCTGGCGCGTGACGCCGGCGCGCCACTGTACGTTGTGCACCTGTCGTGTGCGGCCGCGCTCGAGGAGGTGCGTTCGGCGCGCGCGAAAGGTGAGCTGGTGATCGCCGAGACATGCCCGCACTTTCTGGCGCTCGACGAGTCGCGCTACGACCTCGAGCCGGATGAAGCGGCGAAGTACGTCATCTCACCGCCGCTCCGCTCAGCGGACGACGTCGCGGCGCTGTGGAAAGGGCTAGCCTCTGGCACGCTCGCCGTCGTTTCGACCGACCACGTACCCGATCGGCTTGCGGTCGAGAAGAGCCGCTGGGCCGAGCCGTTCGATCGCATCAGCAACGGCGCACCGGGCATCGAAACGCTGCTGGCGATCGTCTACAACGAGGGTGTGGTGCGCGGCCGGATGACCCTCGAGCGGATGGTCGAGGTGCTGTCGACGGCACCCGCCCGCCTGTTCGGACTCAACGCCAAGGGTTCGATCGAGGTTGGCAAGGACGCCGACCTGGTCATCTTCGATCCCACCGAGCGGCGAACCCTCCGCGCCGCCGACCTCCACCACACCAGCGACTACACGCCGTACGAGGGGATGGCGCTGGCCGGTCGCGTCCACTCGGTACTGGTACGCGGCGAGTCCGTCATCCGTGACGGCCGCTTCGTCGGCCGCCGTGGATACGGTCGGTTCCAACAGCGCGGGTCGCCGCAGCTGCCTCAGTAGACCTCGGGCACGAAGGTCTGGTCGGTCATCGGCGGCCGGACGTAACCGTGATCCGGCTCGCGCGGTGGCAGCACTATGGGCGCGGGCGTCAGATCGCGGTACGGGAAGAGGCCCAGCAGGTGCTGGATGAGGTTGAGCCGGGCGCGCTTCTTGTTGTCGGCGTTGACCACGTACCAGGGCGCCTGCTTGATGTCGGTATGGGCGAACATCTCGTCCTTCGCTTTTGAGTACTCGACCCAGCGCGCACGCGACTGGAGATCCATCGGGCTCAGCTTCCAGCGCTTGGTCGGGTCGTCGATGCGACTCTGGAAGCGCCGCTCCTGCTCCGCGTCACTGACACTGAACCAGTACTTGACCAGCGTGATACCCGCGCGGACGAGCATCCGCTCGAACTCGGGGCACGAGCGCAGGAACTCGCGGTACTCCTCCTCAGTGCAGAAGCCCATCACCCGCTCAACGCCGGCCCGGTTGTACCAACTGCGGTCGAACAGGACCATCTCGCCGCCGGCCGGCAGCTCGGCAACGTAGCGCTGGAAATACCACTCGGTCTTCTGGCGCTCGGTCGGTGTGCCGAGTGCCACGACGCGCGCATAGCGCGGGTTGAGGCGGATGGTGATCGTCTTGATCGCGCCGCCCTTGCCGGCGGCGTCGCGGCCTTCGAACAGGACGACGACCTTCAGGCCCTCGTGGCGGATCCATTCCTGGAGCTTGACCAGTTCGATGTGCAGCCTGGCCAGCTCCACAAGGTATGCCTTGTTCGAGATCGTTCGCACTGGGGAGCCGGCCTCGTCCACCGGCGGATCAGGAAAGATGCCCTCGATATCGGGCGCCCCAGCGACTGAGGGCTGGTGTTTCGACTTCCCCACGCGCGGAGGCTCGTCCTCTCGTGTACCCACGTCAAGGGCGTTTCGGGTCAAGATGTCAGCCGTGATCTGCTCAGCGCCAGCTCAACCAGGAATCGGATCAGCCCATCATCTCGTCGACGGTTTTCGTCAAGAAGCGCGGTGTCCTCCCGCCCGACCCAGCGGAACTCGATCTGTTTGGGGACTTCGAGCCGCGGCTGTGTCAGGTCCCCGTCTACCAGGACCAGGAAGTCGAACTCTCGCCGTCCCGTCGCTGGATCACCGGGATCCGTCTGCCAGCCAGTCTCCTCGAATACCTCGCGGCCGAGCGCTTCGAGCAGGCTTTCACCGGGCTCGACATGACCTCCCGGCACGTCCCAGCAGTCAGGCAGAAAAGCTCGTTGGGGTCCCCGGCGATGCACGAAGACACGTTCGGCGTTAACGATGAGGGCGCCGACCACCGGTCGCCGGCCTTCTTGCTCCGCGTTCCGTTGCAGCTCATCAAGGTCGTGGCGGGACATTGGCTAGTCGAGACGGCGGTAAGCCGGCAGGGTCAGGAACTCGACGAAGTCCTCCGATAGCGCGACCTGCTCGAACAGACGGCCGCCGCCTCGGGATGTCTGCGCGCGCCATGGCTCAAGCTCGGCCAGCACTCGCTCGCGGGAGAAGCGGCCGTTCTTGAGCCACTGCCAGACCTGCGAGCGCGAGATCTCGGCCGTCGCGGCATCCTCCATCAGGTTGTCAATCGCCGCCGCACCGATGCCGTCCAGCCAGGACGCGATGTAGCGCACGCCGACCGAAACATTGGTCGCCAGGCCGGCCGCGGTTACCGCGCCGCCCGGCACTTCAAAGTCCAGCAGCTCGGCGGCCGTGACATGGACGTCCTTGCGCAGGCGGTATTTCTGGTTGGGGCGCTTACCCAGCGCCTCGTCGAAGACCGCCATCGCCACCGGCACCAGGTCGGGATGGGCGACCCACGTGCCGTCGGCGCCGTCACCCGCCTCACGCTGCTTGTCCTCGGTCACTTTGGCCAGTGCGTTGGCGGTCACCTCGGGCTCGCGCCGATTGGGGATGAACGCGCTCATGCCGCCGATCGCGTGGGCACCGCGGCGATGGCAGGTCTTGACCAGCAGCTGCGTGTAGGCGCGCATGAACGGCACCGCCATCGTCACCTGGGCACGATCCGGCAACACGGTTGCGTCGGGCAGCGCGGCAAAGGCCTTGATGATGCTGAAGATGTAATCCCAGCGGCCGGCGTTGAGCCCGGCCGCGTGTTGGCGCAACTCGTACAGGATCTCGTCCATCTCGAACGCCGCCCAGATTGTCTCGATCAGGACGGTCGCGCGGATGGAACCGTGCGGGATGCCCAGCCGCTCCTGCGCCCAGACGAAGATGTCGTTCCACAGCCGCGCCTCGAGATGGCTCTGCAGCTTGGGCAGGTAGAAGTAAGGCCCCGAGCCCCGCTTCAACGTCTCCGCCGCGTTGTGGAAGAAATACAGCCCGAAGTCGAACAGGGAACCCGATACCGGCGTACCGTCGAGCTGGGCATGACGCTCAACCAGGTGCCAGCCGCGCGGCCGCACCACGAGCGTGGCGGTCTGGTCGTTCAGCCGGTATCGCTTGCCCTCCGGCGATGCGAACTCGAGCCGATGCCTGACCGCATCGATCAGCGCTTCCTGGCCGGCGACGACGTTCGGCCAGGTGGGCGAGAAGGCGTCCTCGAAGTCCGCCATGAACACCCTGGCGCCCGAGTTGAGCGCGTTGATGACCATCTTGGGCTCGGCCGGCCCGGTGATCTCGACGCGTCGGTCGTTGAGGTCGTCAGGCGCCGCGGCGACCGACCAATCCGACTCGCGGACGGCCGCCGTCTCCGGCAGAAAGTCGAGGCGTTCGCCGGCGGCCAGGCGCGCCGCGCGAGCGCGGCGCGCCTGCAGGATCTCCTGGCGGCGCGGCTCGAACTGGCGCACCAGGGCGGTCAGGAAGTCGAGTGCCTCGGGCGTGAGCACGGGCTCTGTCCCGGGGAGTGAGTCGGCTGAGATGTGCACCCGGTCGTTCACGACTGGCTCACCCGGGACAGGTTCATGTCGTCGATCCGCCGCCCGGCCGCCGCTTCGCGGATCACCGCCGCCAGCCGGCGAGCGCGGGTCTCAGGCCGCTTGGCGTTGACAATCCACCAGGTCATCGAGCGACGATACGAAGCCGGCGCGTCCTTGAAGAACTGCCACGCGGCCGGGTTGGTGCGGAAGATCGCCGCGTACTCCTCGGGCAGGTCGCGCGGCCGGTTCTCGTAGCTGTACTGCGCCGTTCGATCTGCGCGGCGCGCTTCGTACGCGCGCCGGCCGGCCGAGTCCATGCGGCCCTCGGCGGTAAGTTCGGCCACCCGCTGAACGTTGGCCACGCTCCAGGTGCTGCCCCGCCGGCGCGGAGTCCAGCGATTGGCGTAGCTGGTCTCGTCCAGCCTGCGCACCTGACCGTCGATCCAGCCGAAGCAGAGCGCCTCGTCGACCGCCTGGGCGTAGGTCATGCCCCCCAGACCAGAGGTGCGCTTGTGATAGCCGATCCAAAGCTCCTGTTCGCTCGCGTGGTGCTCCTCGAGCCAGCGCCGGAAGTCGGCGGGTGAGTCGAAGAAGGTGGCCTCCCGCGGCGTCACCAGTCGCCCGCCTCGCGTAGCAGTCGGTGGAGCACGCGTGCCGCCACCGCGCGCCGATAGTCGGCCGTCGAGCGAACGTCATCGATGGGCGTGATCGCCGCGGCCAGGGTGGCCGCGGCGTGGTCGGCAGTAGTTGCCCGTGGGGCGGCGCCTTCCAGCACGCGTTCGGTCTGGCCGGCCCGAATGGGAGTCGGCGCCACGGACCCGAGTGCAACGCGAGCGTCGCGCCACACGCCGCCGTCCTCGCGCCAGGCCAACGCGAGCACCACCTTCGAGATGGCCTGGGCGCGGCGCGTGCCAACCTTGCGGAATCGGACGGCGCGTCCCGGCGGCAGTGGAATGCGGATGCGCAGCAACAGTTCGTCCGGCCTGCGTGCCGTCTGGCGATAGCCAGTCCAGAAGTCCGCGGCATTGACCGCTCGCTCCCCCTGCCCGCTGCCCAGGATCAGCTGCGCGTCGGTGGCCAGCAGAATCGGCAGCGTGTCGCCCGCCGGCGAGGCGTTGATTACGTTCCCTCCGATCGTGCCGCGGTTCTGGATCTGCGCCGCACCAATCGTGGCCGCTGCGTCCGCGAGCGCCGGCAGGCGCTCGCGGACGACCTCCGATCGCCGTAGGTCGCTGAACGTGGTCAGCGCGCCAAGCTCAAGCGTCGCATCCGACAGCCTGATGCCGCGCAATTCGTCCAGTTGCCAGATATCGAGCACGCGCTCCGGCGGCGGTCCGATCTCGCCCGTTATCTGGACCATCAGGTCGGTGCCGCCGGCAATCGGCCGTAGCCCCGGGTCGGCCGCGAGCAACGCGAGTGCTTCGCCCAACGTGCGTGGCGACTCGACCGGCGGCTCAACAGGCACTAGCGCAGCTCACCCGCGGTTTCCGACGTGGCGAGGGCGATTGCGTCGATGATCTTGGTGTAGCCCGTGCAGCGGCACAGGTTGCCGGCGATGGCCTCCCGGATTTCGCTGTCCGCCGGCCCGCCGCCAGCGTCGAGATAGGCACGCGCCGCCATCAGCATGCCCGGCGTGCAGATGCCGCACTGGGCGCCGCCGGTCTCCAGGAAGGCCTGCTGGATGGCCGACAACTGACCCGGTGGCGCCAAGCCCTCGACGCTCAGTACCTGCGCGCCATTGACCTGGCACACCGGCACGAGGCAGCTGTCGACCAGCTCGCCGTCGATCAGCACAGAACACGCGCCGCACTCGCCTTCGCCGCAGCCTTCCTTGGTGCCGGTGAGGTGCAGGTCTTCGCGCAGCACGTCAAGCAGGCGGCGCATGCCGGGCACGTCGACCGTCGCCGATTCGCCATTGATCCTGAACGTGTAGCTCATGTTTTCGCCCTGGCCCCGCTGACCTCGCTGATGCCCGGGAGTGGCGGTGGCGAGATACCGTGCAGCGCCGCGAGGATGCGCTCCGGCGTGGCCGGCAGCTCATGGATCCAGACGCCGGTCGCGTCGTGAATGGCGGCCACGACCGCCGCGGCGGGTACGTCCATGGGCAGCTCGCCGACGCCCTTCGCTCCGTGCGGCGAGCCGGAGAACGGTGCCTCGACCAGGATCGACTCGATGCGCGGCGCGTCGAGCGAGGTTGGAATCAGGTAGGTGGCCAGCCGATCGTTGAGATAGCGTCCGTCGAGCAGCTTGATCTCCTCGATCGTGGCGTAGCCGACCGCCTGCAGCGTGCCGCCCTCGACCTGGCCCTCGCATAGCACCGGATGGATAGCGCGACCCACGTCGTCGGCGGAGACGACGTTGCGCACGCTCACTTCGCCGGTGTCGAGATCGACCTCCACCTCCGCTACCGCGCAGGCCCAGCCGTAGGCGGGATAGGCATCGCCGCGGTATGTGTCGTCGTCGAACGTGACGCCCGGGTATGGCTCGAACTGCTGATCGATGCGCAGGGGGCCGTGCTCGCGCGCGTAGTCCGCCGCCGACTCGGCGAATGACCGGCCGGTGGCCGTCTCTACCTGCTCACGCAACCGCCGCGCGGCCTTGACCAGCAAGCCGCCGACGACCATCGCCGTGCGCGACGCCACGGTGGGGCCGCTGTCGGGCACGATCGAGGTGTCCTGCGGCGCGATGGCGATCTCGTCGGGATCGATACCAAGCTGCTCCGCCACCAGTTGCGGGAGGATCGTCTTGGTGCCCTGGCCCATCTCGGTCGAGGCGGTCAGCACACGGACTGTGCCCTGCTCGCTCAGTTCCAGGCTGGCAACGCTGGCCAGGTGCACCTCGCCGCTGCCGGTGAAGCCGGCGCCGTGCCACGCCAGGGCAAGGCCGACGCCGCGCGCGGACCGCTGTCCGGCCGAAGCGAACACACTCGCCGCGCCGCGGGCAGAGCCGGGGGCGGCATCTGTAGCGGCGGCCCGCTGACGCGCGGACTGCCCGCAGAGGCGCTCGAACTCGGCCGCCTCGGCGGCGCGCTCGAGGACCTCTTCGCCGGCCACGCTCTCACGCAGGATCTGGCCGCTGGGCGTCTCGTCGCCGAGGCGGTATACCCACTTGCGCCGCAGGGCCAGCGGCGAAACCGCCAGGCGCTCGGCGATGCGATTGACCTGCATCTCGGCGGCGAACTCGGTCTGCGGCGCGCCGAAGCCACGGAAGGCGCCGTTGGGTGGCGTGTTGGTCGCGACGGCGCGCCCGACGATACGCACGTTGGGGCAGCTGTACGGTCCGCCGGCGTGCAGCGTGCCGCGTGACAGCACCACCGGCGACAGCGTGCTATAGGCGCCACCATCGAGGATGACCTCGATGTCCTGGGCCACGAGCAGTCCGTCGTTCGTCACGCCGGTCCGGTGGCGGACGATCGCCGGGTGTCGCTTGGTCGTTGCGGCGAGATCCTCGTGTCGGTCGTAGATCATGCGCACCGGCCGCCCCAATCGCTGCGCCAGCAGCGCCGCGTGCAACGCGATCATCGACGGATACTCCTCCTTGCCGCCGAAGCCGCCGCCCGTCTCGGCCTGGATGACGACCGCCTGCTCGCCGGTCAGCCGCAGCGCCTTCTGAAGAGCAACGTGGATGTAGTACGGGCACTGCATCGAGCCGTGGATGGTGATGCCACCATCCGGTCGCGGCACGGCGATCATCGCGTTGTTCTCGATGTACAGCTGCTCCTGGTGGCCGACGCGGTAAGTCCCTTCCACGACCAGGTCGGCCAGCGCGAAGCCGGCGTCCACGTCGCCCTTCGACAGGTTGAAATGCGCGAACTCCTGGGTGGACTCGAGCGGATCGAACACCGCCGGCAGCGGCCGCGTGAGGATGTGGACGTGCTCGCGGGCCGCTCGCAGGGTGGCCCGATCGGGCGCCGCGAGGAGAGCGACAGGCTCGGCCTGGTGGCGGATCTCGTGCTCGACCAGAACTGGCTGATCGTCGGCGATAAGGCTGACCACGTTCTGGCCGGGGATATCGCCGGCTTTCAGCAGGACCACCTGCGTCCAGTCAAAGGCGGGATCGAGATCGATGCTCAGCAGCTCGGCGTGCGCATCGGTGGAGCGCACGGTATGCCCATACCACGCGCCCGGGAAGACCAGATCGTCCGCGTACAGCGCCGCTCCGGTGAGCTTCGCCGGTCCTTCCCGGCGCAGCGGCCAGCTACGCGCCCGGCCGACCCCAACTTCGCCGGGAGAAGGTGTGCGAGGCGGAGCTTCCGGGGCAGCGGGACGATGGATGGCGGGCTTGAGCGTGACCGTCACGCAGTCGATGGTAGACGGACCGTCGAGCGGCTCAAACTGTTTGCGCGAGTTTTGGTAACTTCGCCGTGCATCACCTCACGGTTACGGGGGAGGAGGATCCAAGAACGTGGACTGGGTAATCGGTTCTCTATTTGTTCTGCACGTCGGCGGCGCCATCATCGCGTTCGGGCCGACGTTTACCTTCCCGATCATCGGCGCCATGGGCGGCGGCGAACCGATGCACTCCAGCTTCGCGCTGAGGCTAAGCGAGCGCATCGAGGAACGCCTCGTCGTGCCGCTGGCACTCTTCCAGGCAGTCACCGGGGTCGCGCTCATCTGGACGGTGGGCATCGACGTGTTCACGCACCTGTGGCTGCTGCTGGCCATCATCCTGTACGTCACCGCCCTGGCCATCGTCTTCATGAACCAGCTGCCAGTCACGCGGCAGCTGATCGAAGCCACCAAGGCACCGCCCCCGGCGCCGCCGGCCGGCGCAGTGCCGCCGTCTGGGCCGCCGCCGCACATTGCGGCCATGCTCAAGCGCGTTCAGATGGGCGGCATGGCCGCGACGGTATTGCTGGTGGCGATCATCATTCTGATGGTCCTCGGCACGAAAGGGCTGATCGGCTAGCCGATCAGCCGCTCAGCGGCGAACAACGCGCCCGGGTAGCGCGCCCGTGTGCTGGCCGGCATCCACCACCAGGCGGCCGTTGACGATGACGTGGTCGATTCCGTCTGGATAGCGGCGCGGCTCGTCGTAGGTTGCGTTCGCGCGAACAGTCTCGGCGTCGAAGACGACCACGTCCGCCAGGTAGCCGTCGGCCAGCAGTCCGCGCTCCCTCAATCCAAGCCGCGCGGCAGGGGCTGAAGTCATCTTGCGCACCGCCTCTTCCAGGCCGAGCAGCGCACGTTCACGGACGAACTCGCCAAGGACGCGCGGGAAGGATCCATACGTCCGCGGTGATGGCTTGTCGCCGATGAAGGTCGAGTCGGAACCGAACATGCCGACCGGGTGGACGACGAAGTGGTGCAGCGTCTCATGGAACGGGCCGGAGGTGACCTGGTTGACGCGCAGGTCCTCCTCGAGCAGCAGATCGCAGATCGCGTCCACCGCGTCCACGCCGCGCTCGCGCATCAGCTCGGACAGCGGCCGGCCCTCCCAGCGCAGGTTGGCCGGCGCGCTGAAGTAGCCCAGCCGCACGTCGGCCCAGCCGGCCGGTGACGTATACGCCGCGCCACGCTGGCGCAGCTCGCCGCGGATTCTGTCGCGTGCGGAGCGATCGGCCAGGCGGCCTTTGAGCGCGGCCGGCCCACCGGCCTGGGCCCATTGCGGCAACTGGATGAGCAGACGCGTGCACGCCCACTCGTAGGGGTACGTGTCGAAGGTCACGTCCTGGCCGGAGTTGCGTGCGTTGTCGATGAGTGCCAGCAGTCGCTCGGGGCCGCCGGGATGGGTTTGACGGTGGTAGAAGTGGGTGATGTGCACCGGCGCGCCGGAACGGCGGCCGATCTCGATCGCTTCGCGGAAGGGGTCCAGGTAGTGGTCGCCCAACGGGTAGCGCACGTGCGTGTGGTAGAAACCCCCGCCCGCGAGTGCCTCCTCTGCGAGCGCCGACAGTTCCGCGGTCGTGGCGAAGGAGCCGGGCGGATAGTCGAGGCCGCTCGATAGACCCAGCGCCCCGGCCGACATCGCTTCGCGCAGCCGCGCGCGCATGTCGAGGATGGCCGCCTCATCGGCCGGCACGTCATCCCAACCCAGCCGCGCGATGCGCAGCGCACTGTTGCCGATGAGCAGGCCGATGTTGACCGCGACATGGCCGTCGAAGCGGCCCAGGTATTCGGCGACCGATTCCCAGTCAAGGGCGATTTCCGGCCGTCCGTCCAAGCCGCCGTTCATCTCGACCAGCGCCTCCAAATCGGCCCGTGACAGCGGCGCGTACGAGAGCCCGTCGACGCCGATCACCTCGGTCGTCACGCCCTGGCGGACCTTGGGTTCGTGGCGTGGGTCGGCGAAGATGGTCAGCCCGGAGTGCGAGTGCAGGTCGATGAAGCCCGGCGCGACGACCTTGCCGCGCGCATCGATGTGCCGCCCGACGTGTTCGGGCATTGAACCCGGCGGGAGAAGGTGCAGGCGGTCGCCGGCGATCGCCACCGTCGCCGCGCGCCCGGACCGGCCGCTGCCGTCGACGACGGTGCCGCCCTCAATGGCGAGATCGGCCGTGCCGATCATCGCGGCAGCAGTCTGCCCCTGACCCACGCGCCGCGAACCATGTCCGAGTGGCCGCGATAGATGAGACGGCTCATCAGGTCGGACGGGTCGTCGGTCGACTGACCGGGAAGCGGCGCGGTGAGGCGCGCCTCTACGGCGATGAAGTCGGCCTCCTTGCCGGGCTCCAGCGACCCGATCGCGTCATCGATGCCGAGCGCGCGTGCCCCGTCCAGGCTGGCCATCCGCAGCCAGTCCAGCGGCCGCAGCACAGGCCCCTGGTCGCCGCGGGCGGTGCGCAGGCCGCTCTGCACGTACGAGCCGGCGCGCATGACCGAGAACAGGCTCAGATCAGGCCCGCCGGCGACGTCACTGCCGAGGCCGATCGACAGTCCGGCTGCCACATAGCGCGCGAGCGGCATGGCGCCGCTGGCCAGGAACAGGTTCGAGGCAGGACAGTGGGCGATATGGGCGCCGGTCTCGGCCAGCACGCCCATCTCGCGCTCGTCGAGGTACACCGCGTGCGCCAGGATCGAGCGCGGCCCGAGTGCGCCGGCGCGGTGGTAGACGTCGGTGTAGTCGATCGCATCGGGAAACAGCCGTAGGACTTCCGCAACCTCCGCGCGGTCCTCGGCCAGGTGGCTCTGCCAATACGCGCCGGTGGCGTTGGCCAGTGCCGCCGACTCGCGCAGCATCTCGTCTGAGCAGCTGACGGCGAAGCGCGGCGTGACGGCATAGCGCAGCCGACCGTCGTCGCGGCCGTGCCAGCGCTCGATCAGTCGGCGCGACTGGGCGAGGCTGAGGTCGAGCACCTCGCGGTCGCTGACCGTGGTGTCGTAGCGCAGGCGATCCATCATCACTTTGCCGATCACCGCGCGAATGCCGTGCCGCTCGGCCTCCTCGAAGCAGACGTCCAGGCTGTCCTCGTACACCGCGCCGTAAAGCACCGCCGTCGTGGTGCCGGCACCGGCGAAGGCGCGATAGACCGCGGGCGCGATCCGCCTCGCAGTGGCGGCATCGAAGTCTCGCTCGAGCGGGAAGATGTAGCGCTCCAGCCATGCCAGCAGATCGAGCCCGGCGCCCAGCCCGGCGTTGGGCAGTTGCGGCAAGTGGGCATGCAGGTCGATCAGGCCGGGCAGCAGCACGAGCGGTCGCAAGTCGACCACGTCGCCGGCGTGCGACCCCACCCGATCGGCGACGTCGGTGACCGTAACGACGCGCCCGCGGGCATCCACCTCCAGTACGCCATCGGCCAGGTATCGAGTGTCGCCACCTGTGAGTGGCGTCAGCACGGCCGCGCGGATCGAGTACGGCGGTCGGTCGAGCGCGCCAACCGGCAACTGCATCGGTGGCGCGTGCTGCGCGCTGGTGCCTGGCTCCACGGCTGCATGTTAGGCATCGGCCGGCCGCTCTGGCTCGTGCTACCGTCGAACGAGATGCCGCTCAGCTACTTCGCATATGTCGCGCAACCCGTCAACGCCGCCACCGGACCGGCCGTCTACGTGATCGTCGTCGCCCTGTTGATCGCCGTGGCATTGGCGATACTTTTCTCCACGCCACTTGCGGTGCGGCTCACGAGCCGCGAGCGGCGCAGGCCCTCCCGGCCGCCGCGGCCTTCTCCGCAACCGTCGCCGTGGTCGACCAGTTCCCCACAGCATGTCGAGCCGTGGATGGACAGCGACGGCGATCCGCCACCTCATTAGCGCCGGCGAGTTGCCGCCCGTGCTAGGTCGGCTGGTCTCCGGTCCGGCGCTCTAACTGGTGTCGCGCGCGGCGCTCACCGTCGGGCTGCTCGTCACTGACATCACCGGCCAACTGCTGGCCCAGACGTGAGTCGGGTGCCGGCCGGGCTGGCCGACGCGCACGCAGACCATCCAGTCGCTGCGCAGGCACTTTCCTGATCCTCATGTGGACGCCCCATGTCGTCGGCTGAGCTGCCCGGCTCGCCGGTGATTCTATGCGACCACCCGATTCAATCCCGGCGCAGCGGCCTGGGCGGGATAGGCCGTCGCCGTGCCGATGATGCCGCGCGGTCGGCGTAATCGCGGCTCGCCGGCAAGGGGCAGGAATGGACGACGGGCGGGCGAGTCATCAAGAGCCATGGGCTCTGGGCTGGGGCGCTACCGGCCCGTCGTCCACGTCGCATCATGCGCGCCTCGTCAAGCCCCGCTCAGATTCGTCGGTGAGCGGGCTGTCAGCCGCCTTCGCGGTAACGCTGCGCGGCCTCGGCGCGGTTGCGCACGTTCAGCTTGTGCAGGATATTGCTGACGTGCGTCTCGACCGTTCGCGGCGAGATGATCAGGGCATTAGCGATCTCGCGGTCGGTCAGGCCGTCGGCGAGCATCGCCAGGACGTCGTTCTCCCGCGGACTGAGTGCCATCAGCTCGCCCTCCAGGCCGGAGGCCTGCCGGCCGCGCCGCGCCGCGTCGGCGAAGTACCGCAGCGCGCGGGCGGCGAAACGACGCGACATGGCCAGTTCGCCGTGTTGAACGCCGCGCAACGTGCGCAACAGCGCCTCCGGGCTCAGATCCTTGGTCAGGTAGCCCGCGGCGCCACGGGCAACTGCCTCGAGCAGATCGCGCTCCGAGCTGGACACCGTCAGCATCACGATCTTGGTCTGCGGCAGGCGCGGCGCCAGCTCTTCGACGAGCTGAATACCACTCATGCCCGGCAGGTCGATGTCCAGCAGCAGCACGTCGGGCCGCAGCACCGGCGCCAGGGCGAGCGCCTCCTGCGCGTTGGATGCCTCGCCGACCAGCTCGACGTCGGGCGAGCTGATGGCCTGGCGCACTGCAGAGCGGACGAGTGCGTGATCGTCGACCAACATCACACGCAGCTTTCCGTCGATCTCGCTCATTGGGTGGTCGCCCCCTCTACCGCCTGAACCGTGATGGGCACGGTCAAGTGAATTGCCGTTCCGCCGCTCGGCTCGGAGACGATGCGCAGTTCGCCGCCCATCAGCCGTGCCCGCTCCTTCATGCCCTGCAACCCGACTCCATCTCCGGTCGGATCTGCGGGCCGGAAGCCGCGGCCGTTGTCCGTCACGTCGAGGTGCAGTGTGTCATGGTCGACTTCCGCGCTCACCCTGACCACCGTAGCGTCGGCGTGCTTGCGCACGTTGGTGAGCGCTTCCTGCAGCACACGTAGCACCTCGATCTGGGTACGGGGCGACAGGGACGTAGGCAGGTCGGCCGCCGAAAAGTCAGCGCGCACGCCCGACCGCCCGGCGAAGTCATCGACTGTGCGCGCCATGAGCTCTTCGAGTGGACGGTCGCGCTCGTCCGCTGCGCGCATGGTGACCACAGCCTGTTTCGCCTCGACAATGGCCGAGTCGAGCGCCTGGGTCACCTCGTGCGCCAGGTCGCGATGCTCTTCCGGTACGTACGGCACCAGCCGCTCGTGCTTGAGCTTGGCGAACCACAGGTCCTGCGCCAGGCCGTCGTGCAGCTCGCGCGCCAGCCGGGTGCGTTCCTCCAGTGTCGCCCGTTCAGTTTCCGAAACGCGCAGCCGGTCCAGCGCGGCGTAGGCGCTGCGCAAAGCACGCAGGTCGGAGCGCGACTCGGCGTTGATGCCCAGCAGGAGCACCACGAAGAACAGCAGCCGCAGCGCCTCGCTGGTGGTAACCAGGCCGCCATAAACCCCTGGGTAGAAGTAGAAATGGATCTCGGCGAAGGCGCCGATGACCATCGCCACAGCGAGGTAGCCATCGGCCACCGGACCGTCGCGCAGATACGAGCGCCGGTAGATCAGGGCGCCGAGGAAGAAGAGGGCCGCGGTTAGCGCCTGCAGCACAAGGGCGATGCCGGTGAGGCCCGGCAGGGCGCCAGAGATGCGTGGATTCTGGATCAGTTGCTGGATCCCGGCCGGCCCGACGAACGGAGGCAACAGGTCGTTGAAGTCGGTTACCTGCTCGCGTACCAGGTAGAACGCGACTGTCACCACGGTGACGACGATGAGCGGCGTGAGCAACGTCCGGCGCACGCGTGGCGCGCGGCGGACCAGGTTGATCGCGGCTACGCCGCCGACCATCAGAATGGCGGCGGCCACTAGTCGCGAGACTGACCAGATGTAAAGCGGCAGTTGCTCAGGTGGCGCCAGCGAAAGTCCGAAACGCCCTTCGACTTTGAGCACCACGACGGTCACGTGCATGCCCGCAACCAACGCCATAAGCAGGAAGGCGCTCGACTGGAACAATCCAGCCAGCCGGCCGGACTCGCGATAGCGCGCCAGCGCCAGCGCGGCGAGGCTGCCCGCCGCGAGGACGGTCAGGGAGTTGATGGCGACGTCGGCCGACCGGTCCAATAACGCGAAACTGAGCGACGGGTCCCACAGGAACGCCAGCGTGACCAGCGTCAGGACCAGCGCCGTCAGCAGCATGGCGAGGTCGAGCCGACGAAACGCCAGCCGATCCCGCCGCTCCCTCAGTCGATCCATGGTTCGCACCTAAGACTAGAGCCGGACCGCGCCCCAGCGCCGATCCGGCTCCGTCACGCTCGTCGGCTCACCCCGCCGTGTAAGGGTGGCGACTGAGCTGGGATTTTCAAATGGTGGCGAGTCAAACGGCTAACTCGACAACGCATACGATGCCGCGCAACGCGGCTGTCCGGTATCCGAGGATCTACGGAAACAGATACGGAGCCGCACTAAGTACCCGCGACCGATCTGCCGCGCCACCTTCGACTAGTGGGAATTGGATGAACGACACACGGGCCGACCAGCGGGCTGCCGAGTGGCAGATATGGCTTGCCCTGGGCACCGTCTATCTCGTCTGGGGTTCGACGTATCTGGCAATCCGGGTCGTCGTCGAAACGATGCCACCGCTGCTGTCAGCCGGCACGCGGCACTTCGTCGCCGGGCTGATCCTGTTCGGCCTGCTGGCCTTGCGGCGTGGCGCCGGTGCGCTGCACCTCACGCGGCGGGAATGGCTCGGTGCCGGATTGGTCGGCCTGGCGCTGCTGCTCGGCGGCAACGGGCTGGTGACGCTCGGTGAGCGCGACGTGCCCAGCGGCTTGACCGCGCTCATCGTTGCCGTCGTGCCACTCTGGGTCGTCATCCTGCGCCGCGTATTCGGCGAGCGAGTGGGTCGGGGAACCATCCTGGGCGTCGTGGTCGGCTTCGTCGGTGTCGCGGTGTTGGTCGTTCCACGCGGCCTGGGCGGCAGCGTCGAGTTCGGCGGCACCCTGCTCGTGCTCGGCGCCGGTCTCAGCTGGTCGCTGGGCTCGTACTTCTCCAAGCGGCTTCGCCTGCCGTTCGATCCCCTTGCCTCGACCGGCGCGCAGATGCTCGTCGGTGGGGGTGGCCTCCTCATCGTTGGTCTGGTCAGCGGCGAATCCGCGCTTGTCCAGCCTGCCCACTTCAGCCAGGAGTCGGTCCTCGCGCTCGTCTACCTGATCCTTCTTGGCAGTGTTGTTGGCTACACCGCTTACACGTGGGCTCTTGCTCATGCACCTGTTTCGCGTGTGGCCACCTACGCGTACGTCAATCCGGTCGTCGCGATCTTCCTCGGTGCCCTGATCCTCAACGAGATCGTCGATGGTGCCGTCCTGGTCGGCGCGGCTCTGATCGTCCTGTCAGTCGTCCTGGTCATCCGCGCCGAGTCGCACTCAGTGCATGCCGAGATCGTTCTCGAAGAGGCCGCGCCCGGCGCGGCCGACGCGTTGCCGGCCGCGTCCCAGGCGATTGTCGACGACTTGATTGCCCACTAGGCCTGTCAGTCGGCGACTCTCAGCTCGCCCAGGATGCCGGCCAGCTCGCGTGCGTTGGTAGCGCCGTAGTTGGCATAGCAGTTGTTCATCAGCACGTGCACGTCGCGCGCTTCACGCGCGGCCTCGATCACCTTCGGCGCCACGCTGCGCAACTCGCCCGGGTCGTACAGGTAGCGAAAGCGCTCGGCCGGCGTGACATTGCGCGCTTCCCATGTGTCGGCGCGCCGACCGTGGAAGCGCATGACGGCGAGGTCGGGCGACGTCACGGCGGTGATCGGCGGCACGCTGCTCTTCATGCCCTGCGGCTCGTCGACCATCACGAACGGGATCTGATGCTCTGCCAGAAATCGCAACGTGCGCTCGGCGTTCTTCTCGTTGAACCATGTCCCGTTGCGAAACTCGACGGCGAACTCGACGCCGACCGCCATGAGCCGCTCGCGTGCCGCGAGTATCTCGGCGCGGCTCTCGCTGATCGGGAAGAACCAGCGCGGGTACTGCAGCAGCACCGAGCCCAGCTGGCCCCCCACGCGCAGCGGCTCGAGACCCTCGAAGAACAACTGCCAGACCGCATCGCGCAGCTCTGGCGGCAGGTCGCGCGCATAAATGCGCGGCTTATTCGCCAACTCGGCGGGCAGCGCCTCGCGCAGCAACTTGGGCAGACGCCTGGTCTCGGTCGGCTGGCCGGTCATCAGGGCGTGCGCCTTGACGTCGAAGATGAAGTCGGGCGGTGTTCGCTCACGCCACAGTTGCGCGACACGGGCGACGGGCAGCGCGTAGTAGGTGGCGTCGATTTCGACCAGTGGGAACTGGCTGGCGTAGTACTGCAGTCGCTCCTCGGCGGTCTTGTACTCGGCCGGGTAGAAGACTGTGCCCGCGGTCATCGTCGGATCAGTCCACGATGCCGTGCCGACGCGCACCTCGCCGCCTGACTTGACCTCGATCGGATCGACCGCCGCGGCCATGAACGGCGCCGCTCGCTCGGCGGCGGTTGTTGGTCCGGGATCGTGCGGGCCGCCGAAGCCGCCGCGTTCGAAGGTCACAGGACCTTGCCCGGATTGAGCAGCCCGTCCGGGTCGAGAGTGCGCTTGATGGCACGCATCAATTCGACGCTACGCGCGCCGCGCTGGAGCTCAAGCCACGGCTTCTTGGCGAGTCCCGTGCCATGCTCCCCACTGATCGTCCCACCCAGCTCCAGCGCGGCGCGGTAGATCTCGTCGCGCGCCGCATCGACGCGCGCCTCGGCGGCCGGATCGTTGCGGTCCAGCACGTATGTTGGGTGCAGATTGCCGTCGCCGGCGTGACCGAAGACGCCGATACGCAGCTCGTGCTTGTGCGCCACCTCGCCGATGCGGCCGAGCATCTCCGGGATTCGGCTGCGCGGCACGCCTACATCGTCCATGCGCGCCGCGCCGACCTTCTCCAGGGCGCCGTGGGCGCCACGCCGCGCCTCGCGCAGCCAATCCGCCTCCTGACTGTTCGCGGCGCGGATCGCGGACGTCGCACCGGCAGCCACGCATGCCTGCTCGGCGCCCTCGAGTTCCGCCTCGCCCGCGCCGCCGGCCAGGTCGGACTCGACCATCAGCATCGCTGCGGCCTCACGGTCGAGACCCAGGTGGAAGGCGTCGTCGACCGCGGCGATCGTGAACGCGTCCATCAACTCGAGCGTGACGGGCACGATCCCTGCGGCGGTTATTCCGGCCACTGCCGCCCCCGCGTCGGTGACCGAGGCAAAGAAGGCGAGCATCGTCAGCTTGGGCGGCGGCAGCGGCTGCAGCCGCAGCGTCGCCTCGGTGATCAGCCCGAGCGTGCCCTCTGAGCCGACGAAGAGGCCGGTCAGGTCGTAGCCGGCGACATCCTTCTTGTTCTTGCCGCCGGTGCGGATGACCGACCCGTCGGCGAGCACGACCTCGAGGCCGAGCACCCAGTCGCGGGTGACGCCGTACTTGACACAGCGCAATCCGCCCGAGTTCTCGGCCAGATTGCCGCCAATCGTGCACTGCTCGAAGCTCGCCGGGTCGGGCGGGTAGAGCAGGCCGTGCTCGGCGACGGATCGGTTGAGATCGGCATTGATGACGCCCGGTTGAACCGTCGCCGTCAGGTTGGCGGGATCGATCTCGATGATCGCCGACATCTGCGTGAAGACGGCGACCAGCCCGCCATCCACGGCCACGGCGCCGCCCGACAGGCCCGTCCCCGCGCCGCGCGCGACGATCGGCACGTGCGCGGCGGCGCACACGCGGACGATTGCCTGCACTTCGGCCGTCGAGCGCGGGAAACAGGCTGCCACCGGTTGTCCGGGATGCATGAAGGCCGTTTCGTCGAAACGATAGCTCTCGAGTTCGGCCGTCTGCGCGATCACGTTCAGGCCGGGACAGGCGAGGCTGAGCTGGGCGACCAGCGCGGCGCGGTGGTCGCCGCTCGAGGCAGAACCGTTCGTCACCTGGCCAGCGTAGCGATAAGCGGCCGGAGTCAGGCGATGACAACGAAGTCACGGTATCCTTCGAGGACTTCTGCCACTCGCCCAAGGGACCCCCATGAAGATTGGTGTCGTGAAAGAACGCGCGCCCAACGAGCGGCGCGTCGCGCTCGTGCCCGATGCGTTGAAGGGCCTCATTGCCGCCGGCGCCGAGGTGCTCGTCGAGGCGGGCGCCGGCGATGGGGCAGCGCTGCCGGACAAGCTGTACACGGACGCCGGCGCTCACATCGCGTCACGCTCAGACCTGTATCGCGACGCCGACGTGATCGCGCGTGTCCAGAAGCCGGATGCCGACGACGTCAAGGCCCTGCGCACCGGACAGGTGCTGATCGGTCTGCTCCAGCCGTTGATCGATCCGCAACTGATGGCGCAGCTGGCCAAACAAGGCGTTACCGCACTCAGCCTCGACGCCATCCCGCGCACCCTGTCACGGGCTCAATCGATGGACGTCCTATCGTCGCAGGCAAACGTGGGCGGCTATCGGGCGGTGCTGCTCGCTGCGGAAGCGTACGGGCGTTATTTCCCATTGTTGACCACAGCCGCCGGCACCGCCCGCCCGGCCAACCTGCTGATCCTTGGCATCGGCGTGGCGGGTCTGCAGGCGATCGCCACGGCCCGCCGTCTTGGCGCCGTCGTCAAGGCTTATGACGTGCGCGCCGAGACCAAGGAACAGGCGGAGTCGCTGGGCGCACAGTTCATCGTCCTCAAGTCCGTCGCCGACGCGAGTGGCACCGGCGGTTACGCACGCGAGCTGACGACCGAGGAGCGCCAGGCCCAGCAGCAGGAGTTGAACGGCCACATCGCCAACATGGACGTAATCATCACCACGGCCCAGGTGCCCGGCCGCCGACCGCCGGTACTGGTGACCGAGACTGCGGTCAAGGGCATGAAGCCGGGCTCGGTCATCGTCGACATGGCGGCCAGTGCCCTGGGTGGCAACGTCGAGTTGTCCAAGGCGGACCAAACGGTGGTCACCGACAACGACGTGACCATCCTCGCGCCAACCAATCTGCCTGCCACCATGCCGGCCGGCGCGAGCCAGTTCTACGCGCGCAACCTGTCAGCCTTCCTGCTCCATTTCATCAAGGACGGGACGATGGACTTCGACATGACGGACGAGATCACTGCAGCGACCGTCGTCACCATGGACGGCCAGGTCGTCCAGGAGGCGACGCGTAAGCTGCTCGAGCCGGCCGCGCCGGCAGGTACCGCGCGATGAGTCCGGAGCTGCTCAACGCGCTGGCGATCTTCCTGCTGGCCATCCTGGTCGGCTTCGAGGTCATCAGCAAGGTGCCGGCCACGCTGCATACGCCGCTGATGTCGGGCGCCAACTCGATCCACGGCATCGTCATGGTCGGCGCGATGCTCATCGCCGCGGGCGCCGATAACCCGCTCAGCTACCTGCTTGCCTTCATCGCCATGCTCTTCGGTGCGACCAACGTGGTCGGGGGCTACGTGGTGACCGACCGCATGCTGCAGATGTTCCGGCGGCGCGAGCCGCCCAAGGTGGCGTCCGACTCCGACGCCAATCCGGCAGGCAAGTAGCCATGGACCAGCCAACCATCAACACGCTCGTCTTCCTGGCCTGGCTGGCCGGTGCGGCTGCGTTCGTCCTCGGGCTGCACCAGATGAACAGTCCGGCCACGGCTCGCTCGGGCAACCGCCTCTCCGCCGCGGGCATGGCACTCGCAGTGCTGGCCACGCTGCTGTGGCTGCTGACACCAGACAACCCGATCCATCCCGGTGGCCTTTCGGCCATCGCCATCGGCATCATCGTCGTTGGTTTCGTGGTCGGCGGCGGCTTCGGCCTGTGGCTGGCGCGAACGGTCCAAATGACAGCCATCCCGCAGCTCGTGTCGCTGTTCAACGCGGTCGGCGGCGGCGCCGCCGCGCTGGTCGCCATCGACGATTACGTGCGCATCGTGGGCAGTCCGGAGCTGTCCATCTCGACGGCAATCTTCGTGGTGCTGGGCGCGGCCATCGGCTGCGTCACCTTCTCCGGCTCGCTGATCGCCGCCGGCAAATTGCAGGGCGTCGTGCCCGGCCAACCGATCATGTTCCCCGGCAACCGGCTGGTGACAGCCGCGGCGGCGATCGTCGTCGTCGTCGGCCTCGCCGTCCTGGTCCTCGGGGCGGCGGGCACGATGTCGCTGTCGACCGGCGTCCAGGACGGTGTGCTCGCGCTGATCGTCGTCGCGGCGCTCGTCTTCGGCATCACCATGGTGCTGCCCATCGGCGGCGCGGACATGCCGGTGGTCATCTCGCTGCTCAACTCGTTCACCGGCACGGCCGCCGCGATGGCCGGCTTCGTCATCAACAACCCAGTGCTGATCATTTCAGGAGCGCTGGTCGGCGCCGCCGGCGGCATTCTGACCAAGTTGATGGCCGACGCCATGAACCGGTCGCTGATCAACATCATGGTCGGCGGCTTCGGTACCGGCGACGCCGCTGCCGGTGGCGCGACGGGCTCCGGCGCGAGCGCTGCGAGCGTGCGCGAGATCAGCGTCGACGATGCCGCGATCCAACTCGCCTATGCGCAGCGCGTGATCATCGTGCCCGGCTACGGGCTGGCGGTCGCGCAGGCGCAGCACGCCGTGCGCGAGCTGGCCGACCTGCTCGAGTCCCGCGGCGTCGACGTCTCGTACGCCATCCATCCGGTCGCCGGCCGCATGCCCGGCCACATGAACGTGCTGCTTGCCGAGGCCAACGTTCCCTACCCGCAACTCAAGGAGATGGACGAAGTCAACTCTGAGTTCGAACGTGCCGACGTAGCCCTGGTGGTGGGCGCCAACGACGTCACCAACCCCGCGGCGCGCACGGACAAGCAGAGCCCGATCTACGGCATGCCCATCCTTAACGTCGATCAGGCACACAACATCATCGTCATCAAGCGCTCGATGCGACCGGGCTATGCGGGCATCGAGAACGAGCTCTACGCGAATCCCAAGACGGGCATGCTCTTCGCCGACGCGCGCGAGGGCCTCAACCAACTGGTCGCCGCCGTCAAACAGGTCTGACCCATTCCCGGGTGTGCGCCCGGCCCTTATCTTTAGGCCGTGCAAGGATTCTCGCGCGTGCTCCTGCGTGGCGCTGTCACTGCCCTGGCGTCGATGTTGCTGCTGGCGCCGTTTGCCCTGGCCGCGGACGGCATTGCAGAGATCGACTCGGCCGGACCCTTGACGCGAGTCATCGTCAGCAACGACCTCAATTGCCAGGTGGCCCATCAGGACGACCTGTCGCTCGAGCTGTACGACGGCGACATCGGCGCGTGCGGCACTTTCCTGGCGTTCGGCGGCACCCTGTACGCGCCCGGCGACGTGCCCCAGGCCGGTCTCGGCGCCACACCGTGGACGCCGGTCAGCCAGTCGGCGGTCGCGGGCAGTGGGTCGGCGAGCGATCCCTATCGCGTCGTGACGGTGGTGAATGCGGGATCGACCGGCCTCCAGCTCACGCAGACCGACACTTACGTCGTCGGCACGCAGATGTACCGGACGGACATCACCATTGCCAACGGCGGCAGCGCCGCCGTCAGCGGCACCCTGTATCGGGCGGGTGACTGCTACCTGCAGGAGCACGACATCGGCTACGGCCGTGTCGACCGCGGCGCGCCGGCATGCGTCGTCGACCAGAGTTCGAGCTCGCGTATCGAACAGTGGCTCCCGGCGACGGCTGGCAGCAACTACTTCGAGGGCGTTTACAGCGCCATGTGGGCCTTGATCGACGCGCAGCAGCCGTTCCCGGATACGTGCGACTGTGACGTGCTCGAGGACAACGCTGCCGGCCTGTCATGGCAGCTCAGCCTGCCCGCCGGCGGCGTCGCGACGGTTTCGCACGACACGTTCTTCTCGCCGATCGGTGGATCGCCCGCGGCGACGCAATCGCTCGCCTCGTCGGTCCCCGATCCGCTCCAGGTCACGCTCGATCCCGTCGTCGTCGCGCAGTCGGTCGCGATCACGGCCGTGGTCATCCTCCTCGTCCCCTTCCCGTCGGCGATCTTCAACAGCACGCTCGAGGACAACTACGACGAGGTCATGGCCATGCTGGCGCGGCTGCGCCGCCGTCTCTCCGCGGCCTGGGCACGCTTTGTCGCGTGGTTGCGCGCCCGCTGGGCCAACCGTCAGGCCAGCCGACAGGTGCAACCGACCAGCAGCGTGCCGCCGCCCATCATCGCGCCAGCCGCTGTCCCGCCGCCCCCGGGGCAGCATGAACCGGTGTTCGAGCCTGGTCCAGAGCCGATCCCGACCGTGGCGCCGGGCGCCGACGTATGGCGCACGCCGCTCGGCGTCGTCGGCTTCATCCTGCTCTCGGCACTCCTCTACTCATTCCTCGACCCCACTTTCGGCCTTAGCCTTGGGTCGCTGGCGGAGCTGCTTGGGCTGGCGGCCGGCCTCCTCATCATCCTGCTCGCCTACGGCATCCCGCTGATCCTCTTCAGTCGCCGCCACTCGATCGGGCTCACCGTTCGGGCGCTGCCGGCCACGCTGGGCATCGCCATGGTGTGCGTGCTGCTCAGCCGGCTGGTCGATTTCCAGCCCGGCTATCTGTACGGGCTGATCGTCGGCTTCTACTTCGCGCACGAAGTGACCCACGAGACCGAGGGCAAGGCCGAGGCGGCCGCAGCCGGCGTTTCGCTGGCTGCCGCGCTGGTCGCCTGGATCACTTTGGCGCTGCTGCGTGGCGGCCTGGGCCCGACGGACGTTTTCATGGGCACGTTGCTCGAGGCGGCGACCGTGACCGTAGTCGTGGCCGGCATCGAGAACGCGATGTTCGCGATGCTGCCGCTGCGCTTCCTGCCCGGCGCCGCGGTTTACGAGTGGGATCGGCGGGTGTGGCTCCTACTCATCGCCCTGGGCGTATTTGCCTTCGCCCACGTGCTACTCAACCCGGCCGCCGGCGCCGGCTACCTGGGCGACACCACGCGGACCTCGTTCGTGACGATGGTTGTCCTACTCGTCGCCTTTGGCGTGGCGTCGGCGGCCTTCTGGGCGTACTTCCGATTCCGCCCTGGACACGGCGCGGCGGCCGGACCGGAAGGCCCAGAGGCCGGGCCCGGGCTGTGAGCGACCGCGTCGAGCTGCAGGTTGAGGTTTTCGCGCCGCAGGACAAGGTCTTTGAACTGTTGGCCGCGGCCGATGGTCTGCGGCAATGGCTGGACGATGCTGAGCTTGATCCGCGCGTCGGCGGCAAGATGACCGTCCGTCTCCGCGCTGCCGTGGCCACCGGCGAGGTGCTCGCCTTCGACCCCCCGCAGCACATCAGCTTCAGCTGGGATTGGGTCGACCAACCACTGGGCTCGTCGAGCGTGCTAGCGCTCGACGCGATCGATCACGGCCCTGCACGCACGCACGTCACGCTGCGCCACGTGGGCCTGCCCACGCCAGAGCAGGTCGATCTGCACACCGAGATGTGGCGCTACTGGCTGAAGCGGTTCGCGAAGGCGGTCCGCCAGAGCGCCTGAGACCTGTCGCGTGGCCCGTTTTCAAGTCACCTGAACAAATCCCGGGCGCCGGTACGGCCGACGAGTCAGGGGTGCTCGTAGAGGGCGGCTGCAGCCCTTAGTTCGTCCGCGACGTCGGTGCGCAACTCCGCTGGTTCGAGCACCACGGCGTCTGCGCCCCACCCCAGGATCCAGATGCGGATCTCGCGCATGCCCGATACGAGGCCGCGCCACAGCAGGCCGCCGTCCGGCTGCGCCTCGAGCTCCTGGCTGGGGTGCCAGCGCGTCTCGGCCGCGCGTTTGGCTACTGCTGCCGAGAAGCGGATGACGACAGGGACGGGCGGCTCGTCGGCGATCACGTCCCAGGCGCGCAACAGGTCGCTTGCCGGTGCCCCGCCGGCTGGCGCCGCGAATGTCTCCGGTGTCAGCGCGGCGCTCAGGATGCGTTCGACCTTAAAGGTGCGCCGCGCGCCACGCGTTTCGTCCCAACCGATCAGGTACAGCGCGTGCGTGAGCGCCGACGGCTCGATCGCCCACGGCTGCACGCGCGTTCGGCGCGGCGCGCGCGTTGGGTCGTAGACGCCCGCGTCGTACTCGATCTCGACCACGCGCCGCTGCGCCCACGCCTCGGCCAGCGTCCGGAAGACGCGCGTGAAGCGTTCGTTCCGCGGTGTCGTGGAGAACGCATCGACGGTCGCCTCGATGTGCTCGGCGAGGACCGGTGGCAGGATCTGGGCGAGCTTGACGAAGGCGCCGATCAACTCGGTGTCGTGCTCGTCGCTCGCCTTGGCGAGCATTCGTGCCGCCAGGAAAAGCGTCGTGGCCTCGTGCAGCGTGAGCGCCAGCGGCTGGAGGAAGGCCTCGCGATCGAGGCCCCACTTGCCGCCTTCCTGCCAGATGGGCAGTTCGGCGTCGGCGTCCATCGCCTGCAGGTCGCGGTACACGGTGCGCTTTGAGACGCCGATCCGGTCGGCCAGCGCCTGGGCCGACATGCCGCCGGGATGGTCGCGCAGGCTCATGGCGATGCGCAGATAGCGCGCCGCCCGGTCCCATTTGGCGCCACCTCGGTCGAGTCCACTCGTCACAAGCAGAAGTTAACGCCTCGCGCTTACCATCGGAACCCATGGCTCGACGCTATACGCGCATCGTCACGACCCCGGCTGCGGCCCGGTTGCCGCACGATACGACGCGCCCGTTCGTCAGCCTGCTCACCGACTGGGGCCTGCGCGACCCATCGCCGGCCATCGCCCGTGGCGTGATCCTGGGCATCGCTCCTGACGCGCTGATCGTCGACATCAGCCACCAGGTCAAGAAATACAACGTCCGCCACGGCGCGCTGATGCTGTGGTGCGCGCTGCCGTTCCTACCCGTCGGCGCTCACGCGGCGGTGATCGACCCGGGTGTCGGCACTGCGCGCCGGCCGATCGCCATCGAGGTGGCGCGCGGCGACTACCTGATCGGCCCGGACAACGGCCTGTTACTGGCCGGCGCGGAGCGGCTGGGCGGCATCGTCAGGGCGCATCTGATCGAGAATCCGCAATACCATCTGCCGGTCGTGACCGCGACGTTTCATGGCCGCGACCTGTTCGCCCCGGCCGCCGCGCACCTGGCGCAGGGCGTGCAACTCGAGTCGATCGGCCCGCAGGTCGACGTACGCAGCTTGACCACGCTCGACTGGCCGCCGGTCGTGCTGCGCGATGGCGAACTCGAGACGACCGTGATCTATCGCGACACGTTCGGCAATCTGAAGCTGGCCGGCCTGACGTCGGACCTGCAGGACGCCATCTCTGGGTTGCAGCATGGCGAGACGCTGGCGCTCGAGGTGATCGAGCAGCGGCGCAGCGCGCGCGGGCCGGTTCGCCACTCGCTGCCATGGGCAACGACCTTCGGCGAGGTGGCGCCCGGTGGCCTGCTGCTGTTCGAGGATTCGTACGGCCGCCTGTGCGTCGGCCAGAACCGGGGAAGCGCGGCCAAGGCACTCGGACTGGCCGAAGGGGCCGTACTCCGGATCATGCGTCCGCCGGCGGCGCCTGACGCCGCCAAATCGCGCGGCCGCGCTCAGGCAGCCGAGGTGGCGGTAGCCAAGGAGAGGTAGGCCGCCTCGGTCGACTCGGCCGACGTCGGCTCGGTCGGCTGGAACTCCGCGGCGAGGGCCAGCCCTTCGGTGGCCGTCGCGATGCGGTCGCGGCCCGCGCGCTTGGCGGCGTAGCACGCCCGGTCCGCCGCCAGGATGATCTCCGCCCCGTTGGCGCCATCGCGCGGATAGACGGAAATGCCGATCGAGCACGCCAGCGGCACCGGCAACCTGTGATCGTCGTTGATGTCCGCTACGGCGGCGCGGACCTTGGCGGCGACGGTGCGTGCACCGGCCAGTGCCGCCGAAGGCAGCAGGACCATGAACTCGTCACCGCCATAGCGGAACACGGGATCTGACTCTCGGCATGCGCCGCGCAATACGCTTGCCACGCGCTGGAGCATGACGTTGCCCGCCTGGTGCCCCAAGGCATCGTTGTAACGCTTGAAGTGATCGAGGTCGACCATCAGCGCGGCAAAGCGGCCGTCCTGTTCGACGAGCTGGTCGAGGTTCTGCGTCAGCGCGCCGTGGTTCCACAGCCCGGTCAACGTGTCCGTCTCGGCACGCAGCTCGACCGCCCGGTGAGCCTCGGCATTACGCAGCGCAATCGAGACGTGCGCCGCGAACAGCTTGACGAGCTCGAACTCTTCCTCGTTGAAGCGTGACGCGCGCACGTCGCCCAGACGTTCGATGGTCAATACGCCCAGAATGCGTTCGCCGCTGCGCAGCGGAGCAATGATCAGTGAACCGGGAACCGGGCCGGTCGTCTGGAAGTGCGCCACGCGCACGTCGCTCAACTCATCCTCAACCAGCAGCGGCTCGCCTGCCTGGATGACGTGACCGCCCTCGCCCTGATCGTCGGGAAGGGTTTCGGCCATGTACTGCGCGGCATGGACGCCGCGGGCAAATATCGGCCGCAGGACGTGCTCTTGTTCGTCATGGATGTCGACGCAGATGTTGTCGACGCGTAGCAGGGCGCCGAGGCTGTCGGCGATTTGCTCGAGCAGTGCCTGCGTGTCGAGCGTGCCGAGCAGCGATTCGGTGACGCGCAGCAGCTCACGCTGGCTGTTGAGCTGTCGCTCGAGCGCCTGCGACTGTGATCGCAGTTGCTCGGTCGTGTCGGCATTGGCCATCGCTTGCGCGGCGATCGAGGCGTAGATCTCGAGCAGGCGCAGGTCGTCGGCGGTGAACTGGTGGAGGCCTAGCTTGGCCAACACGATCACGCCGATGACCTCGTCCTCGAAGAGCATCGGTGCCAGCAGCAAAGACTCGTCGAGACCGTCTTCGGTGCCCGGAATGGTCTTGGAGCGCCGGTCGTTGGCCGCATCGCCGACGTTCTGTGCCACACCATAGCGCGCTACCCAGCCGGTCACGCCCTCTCCCACTTCGATGCGCAACTGGTCGCTGTCTTCGCCCTCGTATTCGCCGATCTGGCCGCGGAAGGCGACCGGCACGCACGCGGCGCCGGCGAGGCGATACACGCGCACGTTGTGGAAGTCGATCAGCTGGTTCAGCTCGGCGCAGATGGCCTGGCCAATGTCGTTCACCGAGCGTAGCCGGGTCAGCCGCGCGCCGAGCTGCTGGATCGACTGGAGCTGCGCGGCCCACGTCGCCATCTGGCTGAAGTTCTGGGCATTGCGCAGCACGCCGGATGCTTGGTGGGAGAGTTGTTCCAGTAGCGCAAGGTCGTCGTCCGACCAGTTGTGCTCGTGGTCGTGGTACAGCGCCAGGACGCCGAGCGGCTCAGCGTCGGACAGCAGCGGCGCCACGGTCACCGTGTTTATCCCTTCGCGCCGGAAGGCGGGCCGCAGTTCGATGCCCCGCGGGTCGTCGGGGAAGTTGATCGCCGACACGACGCGCCGCTCATCGAAGGCTGTCTCGGTTACCGGCAGGGTCGACGCGTGCTCAATGATCTGCTGGAACTCGTTGGACAGGTTGTACGTGGCGCGCGTGCGCATGGCTCCCGCCGGGAGGCGCCGGAACACGGCTGCGTGTTCGGCCCCGAAGAGCTCCGCCGCACGCACTACGAGTTGATCCAGGATGCGCGTCAGGTCGAGTTGCGATGCCATCTCAGTGCTGGCAGCCATCAGCATTTCGGCTCGATGCTGGGCACGCGACGCGTCGGTCAGTTGCTGGCGCATGCGCACTGCGACGGCCAGTTGGGTGGCGACCGCGGCCAGCAGGTCCGCCTCGTCGGACGTGCGCGTCGACCGGGTGCCGCTGATCACCAGCGTGCCGTACTTGGTGCCGTCGGCCGCGATCGGCAGATATGCTCGATACACCCCGGTGGTGCTTGCCATCCGGCCGAAGGCGGGCTCATCACGGTCGGCGCGGCGGCGGCGCACGGCCGCCTCGATTGGCGTGCGGCCGAAGAGCTGCTGTACCTGCCCATCGGTGGCGATCAGCGCCACGGCTCGGTAGCCACCCTCGCGATGCAGGATGGCCGCCGCCGCCTGCAGCAAACCATCGACGTCCGTCTTGTCGATACACGCAGCGGCCAGCTGATGTAGCAGCTGCTGACGGTGCGCTGACCGGCCACCGGCGCGGGCACCCTGGCGGGCAGCAACGTGGTCGGCCGTGCGGCGGTCGCCGGGCGCATCCGTCTCCGGCAGTGCGCCGGCGTGGGCCAGGAAGCGATCGAGCTCGTCACGCGCGTAGCGCCGGTCGCCACGGGTATTGATGCGCAGGCACGTCAGTCGGCCTTCATCGGTCCAACTGCGGACCGTGTTGGCGTGGATGCCGAGAAGGGCAGCCGTCTGCTGGACCGTCAGCAGCGAGCGGTGGGCCGGCTGGCCGGCTGCCGTCCACGATTGCGCTGGGGGCCGTTTGTTGGTCTGGTCGGCCTGGTGAGAATTGGTAACTCGGGTAGTGCTTTCCAAGGCAAAACGAGCGTAGGCAACCTCATGCCACCTGCCAGTTGCCCAATGGTCCCAATCGTGTTAGCCGACCCGTCGCGCGAGCGCTTAGCGGCGCGCCGCCAGTCGAGCGTAGATGATCGTCCCTAGTGCGACGGCGACGCCCATGGTGACGATCAGCATGGCGGCGAACAGCGGCGCGCCGGTCAGGCTGGCGCCGGCGCCGGCACGTGGATCGAGCGGGTCGATGAGCAACGGCGACGGCGCCGGCGAGGGCGGCAGGGTGGCCGCTGGTGACGCGGCGAGGGCCGGCGCGGCCAGGCCGAGCAACAGTGCGAGCACGATCAGGGCCGCGCCCAGCACCAACAGCGCCGCCGCGGTGCGCACGCGACCACGATGCTCGGCGCCGAGCACGCGCATCGCCTCCGGCGGATCCAGTGTGGTCACGATCAACGGCCGGTTCGTGTCCGCGGTGAGCATCGCCTTACCGTCGCGCACGACCGGTCGGCCGGCGACCGTCGCCTGTTCCACTGCTGAGATCTGTTCCACCAGCAATCTCGCCGTCGCCTCTGGGTCGATGTCATTCAGGTCCGCCAGCAGGTCGGTCGGCAGGTCGCGTGCGCGACCTGCTGCTTCGCGCGGAACGACGACCAGCCCGTCGCCCAGGGCGTCTGCGTCGACTGCGACGACGTCAGACCGCGATTCGACGCCGAATGGCACCGCCTCGCGATCATCCGCCACTGTCCGCCAGCGGCCGGACGGCTCGAGCACCTGCACGCGCTTGCGGCGGAAGACCAGCGGCCGGTCGTGCTCGTCCGGGAATTCCTCGTCGCTGCTGACGCGACCGGAGACGCGCACGAAGTGCAGCCGCGAGCCGCTCAGCCGGGGGACGTCCGCGATGTCAACCTGCGGCGCCGCCCATAGGATCCGCCCTAGGCGATAGCCACGGCCGACCGTGCGCAGCAGAACGGCCGCACTGACGACGCACACGAGCCCAAGTCCGCCGAGCCCGATGGTCAGCATTCAGCGCCACACAAGCGAACACCCGGAGGAACCTTCACGAGGCGTGGGCCTTGATGTGATCGCGGTCGCTAGCTTCGCTTCTGGCCCCTCCGGGCTGATGCGAAAGGTAGCGACGCGCCGCTTCATCGGTCAAGACACTTGTCCACCAACTGCACTGTCGCGCGAGGAACTATCCACCCATGTTCCACATCCGGATTGGAGCGACCCTAGACCGTGAGGCCCGTTCGCGCATCGAGCGCGATGTGGCTACCGTCATAGGTGGTCAGATCGAGGCGCCCGGCGACGAGCCTGGCCTCGGCGACGACCTCGCCGTGACCGATCCGCCAGGCGACCGATCCATCCGGCCGCAGCGCGAACGTTTCGACCTCGCTCTGGAGCAGCACGTGTTCGAGTCGCGCCGATGTGAGCAGCGCAACGATGGGAGTGCCGCTCACATGGGCCCAGGTGAGCTCGCCGGTGCGGGCCTGTAACGCGTAGAGCACGAACCCATAGGTGACCATCAGCAGCTGCTCGGTGTCCCACAGGGCAGCCTGTGGTTCGTCAAAGACGAGCGACGCGAAACGGTCCGTCCACCTCCCAGCCGGGCCCTCGACGCGCAGCTCTGCGTGGCACAGCCGGGTATCCGGCGGGCCGCCGACGCCGGTCAGGTCGTTCAACCGGCCGGTGGCCTCGGAGATCCCGAACAGCTCCTCGCCACTGCCACTGCCCGTCCAGCGATAGCGTGCGGCCAACCCGCCCGGATACTGGATCGTCGCGCGCTGTACCTCGGCTTCGATACCGCTCCTCGACCGGTTCGCTAGCCGATCGGCGCCGTGGCCGTTTGCTGCGCCTGCTGCGAGTCGTGATTGACGCTGATCGGCGTCACAACGGCGTTGGCCAGGCTGCGCAACGTGGCCGGCGCCACGGCGAATACTGCATTCGGGTTACCGGCCGCCGCCCACACCTTGTCGTAACGGGTGAGATCGGGATCCATGATCGTCCTGATCGGCCGAACGTGGCCGAAGGGCGGGATGCCGCCGATGGTGTAGCCGGTCAGCTCGTGTGCCTCATCGGCGCTTGCGCGGCGCATGTGCGGCTCGGTCAGCACTGCGGCCAGCAATTCGAGATCGACACGGTTGGCGCCGCTGGCCAGGACCAGGCAGGGCCGCAGTCCGTCCGGGCCTTCCGTGACGAAGACGAGGCTCTTGACGATCTGTCCGACCTGGGCGCCGACCGCGGCAGCCGCCTCGGCAGCGGTGTGGGTGGATTGATCGAACACCACCGCGTCGAGACGGAAGCCCTTGCGCTCGGCAGCCTCGACTACACGTAGAACAGGTGGTGGGAGATCGGGCACGGCCGCGAGTCTACAGCGCCGGCGCATCGGACCCTGCCGGGCACGCTCTACAATCGTGCCGGACAACGGGACAGGGGAGCGCCGACAGGCGCTGAGAGTGCGGAGCCACCGCAGACCCTAGGAACCTGATCTGGTTCGGACCAGCGAAGGGAGTCCTCGAGCGCACCGCCTCCGTCCCGGAGAACGGAGGCAATGCATTGGACGCTCTCATCGTCGCCGACGGCGATATCCCGCCGCGCGCGGTGGTCGAGCAGTTGTTCGCCGGTGGTCGCCAACGGCCGTTGGTCATCGCGGCCGATGGTGGTGCGCTCAAGGCGGAGTCGCTCGGCCTGCTCCCCGACGCCGTCGTGGGCGATCTCGATTCGCTCGACGCGCAGGCAGTCGAGCGGCTGCGTCGACGGTCGGTCGGCATCATCGAGTTCCCGGCCGACAAGAATGAGAGCGACACGGAGCTGGCTCTCCGCGAAGCACTGGCACGCGGCGCGGACCGCATCGTGGTGATCGGCGCCCTGGGTGGTCCGCGGGTCGAGCATTCACTCGCCAATGTGCTCCTGCTGGCTGCACCCGGCATCGCCAGTCGCGATGTCGCCATCGTCGATCGGGCGAGCACCCTGCGCCTCGTCGCCGCCGACGGCGCGGGCACGCTCGAATTGCACGGCACGCCCGGCGACTATGTCTCGCTGCTGCCGCTGAGCCCACGCGTGGACGGCGTCACCACCAGCGGACTGGCGTACGAGCTGCACGACGCGACGCTTCATCAGGGGCCAGCGCGTGGCCTGTCCAATGAGCTGACCGCGGAGACGGCCAGCGTATCCACCCACCGCGGACGATTACTCGTCATCCACACGCGTCGAGCGGAGGTCTAGCGTGAATGACTATTTCGGCTGGCTCGGACAAGCGCGCCTGAAGGTCACGCTGCTGGCGGGTGGCGCGCTGTTGATCAGCGCATGTGCTGCGAACGGCGCCGGCACTCCAACGCCGGCGGGATCGACAACCGTAGCCGCCAGCGTTCCGCCGACCTCGTTAGTGCTGATGACGCACGACGCGTTTGCCATCGACCAGTCGGTCATCGATACCTTCGAGCAGCAACACAACGTCACGCTGCAGGTGCTCAAGTCGGGCGACGCTGGCGCGATGGTCAACCAGGCCATCCTGACCAAGTCGGCACCGCTGGCCGACGTGCTCTACGGCGTCGACAACACCTTCCTGTCGCGCGCACTCGACGCGGGCATCTTCGAGCCCTACACGAGCACGGAGCTCGGCCAAGTGCCCGACGCACTGCGCCTGGACGCGCAGGACCGGGTCACCCCCATCGACTACGGCGACGTCTGCCTCGACTACGACAAGTCGGCTTACTCCGACTCCAACCCGCCGCCGGCGGCGCTCGAGGATCTGACCAAGCCCGCCTACGCGGGCCAGCTGGTCGTCGAGAACCCGGCCACCTCGTCACCAGGCCTCGCTTTCCTGCTGGCGACCATCGTCCACTTCGGTGAGACCGGCGCTTACACGTGGAAGGATTACTGGACCGACCTCGTGCACAACGACGTCAAGGTGACGGCCGACTGGGACACGGCGTACTACGATTCGTTCTCCGGCGGCTCGGGTGGCGGTGATCGCCCGGTAGTTGTCTCGTATGCCACCGACCCAGCCGCGGAGGTGTATTTCGCCAGCCCGCAGCCGACCGCGGCGCCAATCGCCGTCATCGCGGATGGCTGCTTCCGCCAGGTCGAGTTCGCTGGCGTGCTGACCGGGACGCATGAGGCGGACCTGGCCCAGGCGTGGATCGACTACATGCTGTCGCCCGGCTTCCAGCAGGACATCCCGCTCAACATGTTCGTATTTCCGGCCAATGCGCAGGTCCAGGCGCCGCAGGTCTTTGCCGACTTTGCGGTCCACGTGAGCCAGCCGGTCGAGATGGACCCGACGCAGATCGCGGCCAACCGCGACCGCTGGATCCAGGAGTGGACCGACGTCGTCCTTCACTGATCTGCGCGGCGCCGCGGGCGGCCGGTCGACCGCCCAGCGCGCCGGCGTGACGCTGGCGCTGGCGGCGCCTGCCCTGTTGTTCGTGGCGATCTTCTTCGTCTACCCGGTGGTCTCCATCCTGGCCGCCGGGCTGGCACCCGCCGGCCGGCTCGACCTGGCCGCGTTCGGTGACGTACTCAGCCGCCCGTACGTGCTCCAGACGGCGTGGTTCACCTTCTGGCAGGCGGTCGTGTCGACGCTACTGACGGTTGGGCTGGCACTACCCGGCGCGTATGTCTTCGCGCGCTTCGAATTCCGCGGACGGCGGCTTCTGTCGTCGCTTGCGGTGGTGCCATTCGTGCTGCCCACGGTCGTCGTCGCGTCGGCGTTCCTGGCCCTCTTCGGGCCGCGCAGCCCGTTTGGCATCGAGCTCGACCAGACGATCTGGGCCATCCTGATTGCCCACGTCTTCTACAACTACGCCGTCGTGCTGCGCATCGTCGGTGGCGTGTGGGGCCAGCTCGACCCGCGCCTAGAGGACGCCGCCCGTGTCCTGGGCGCAACCCGCTGGCAGGCGTTCCGCCAGGTGACGCTGCCGCTGCTTCGGCCGGCCATTGCGTCGGCAGCGTCGATCGTGTTCCTGTTCACGTTCACCTCCTTCGGCGTGATCCTGCTGCTGGGCGGGCCGCGCATCGCCACGCTCGAGGTCGAGATCTACCGCCAGACTGCCCAGTTGCTCGATCTGCGTACCGCGGCCACCCTGGCGCTGCTGCAGATGGTCGCGCTGGGCGCGCTGTTGTTCGTCTACGGGCACTACCAGGAGCGCACCGCGCTGCGCCTGCGGCTGCTCGGCCGCCGCGCCCCGGCGCGGCGGCCCAAGACGGCCCGCGAGCGCGCGTTCGTGATCGCCAACCTGGCGCTGGCCGGCGTCCTGCTCGGGCTGCCTTTGGCGATGCTCGTCGAGCGCTCGCTCGCCGGCCCGGGCGGTTACGGACTGGGCAATTACGTCGCGCTGTTCAGCGGTTCCGCCAGCAGCGCACTGTTCGTGCCACCACTCGACGCGATGCGCAATTCGCTCGTCTTCGCCAGCATCGCGACGTTGATCACCGTGCCGCTCGGCTTGCTCGCAGCCGCCGTGATTGCCTATCGGCGCGGGCTGTTGGCGCGTGGCTTCGACACGTTGCTCATGCTGCCGCTGGGCACCTCGGCCGTGATCGTTGGCTTCGGATTCCTGCTCGCGCTGGGCAACCTGCCGATTGACCTGCGCGTGTCGCCACTGCTGATTCCGATTGCCCACGCGCTCGTTGCCCTGCCGCTGCTGGTGCGCGCGACGGTACCGGTCATGCGCTCAATCGACGATCGCCTGCGCCAGGTCGCCGCGGTGCTGGGCGCCTCGCCGGCGCGGTCGTGGCGCGAGGTCGACCTGCCCATCATCGGCCGCGCGGTCGCGATCGGGGCGTCGTTTGCCTTCGCCGTCTCGCTCGGCGAGTTCGGCGCGACGCTGTTCATCGTTCGCCCGGACACGCCGACCATGCCGATTGCCATCTTTCGGCTGCTCAGCCAGCCCGGTGCGCTCGCCTTCGGCCAGGCGATGGCCATGGCCACCCTGTTGATGCTCGTGACCGGTGTGGCCGTGACCCTGGTCGATCGCCTGCGCGGCTCGGCCATTCCGGCGCTGTGATGCTCCGCCTCGAATTGGTCGGCGTGCGCTTCGGCCCGACTGCCGCACTCGCCGACGTGGACCTGGAGCTGGCCGCGGCAGAACGACTGGCTGTACTGGGACCGAGCGGCTCGGGCAAGTCGACGTTGCTGCGCGCCATAGCCGGACTCGAGCCGCTGAGCGCCGGCGCGATCAGCTGGGCGGGCGAAGACCTGGCCGGCGTCCCGCCGCACCGGCGCCGGTTCGGGCTGATGTTCCAGGATTACCTGCTCTTTCCGCACCGCGACGTGCGCGACAACGTCGCCTTTGGCCTGCGCGTGCATCACCTGCCCGAGCGGGAGGTCACGGAACGCGTTGCGCAGGTTCTCGATCTTGTCGGGCTGGGCGGCTATGGGCGGCGTCCGGTTACCGAGCTGTCGGGCGGTGAACAGCAGCGCGTGGCGCTGGCCCGCGCGCTGGCTCCGACTCCCCGCCTGTTGATGCTCGACGAGCCGCTCGGTGCCTTGGACCGCTCGCTGCGCACGCGCCTGCTCGATGACCTCGCGGCGCTGTTCGAACGGCTCGACCTGCCGATCATCTATGTCACGCACGACCAGCAGGAGGCGTTGGCGATCGGCGACCGGGTGGCGCTCATGCGTGCCGGCCACGTCGAAGCGGTCATGCCGCCGGTAGAGCTGTGGCGATCGCCCCCGTCCGAGTTCGCGGCGCGTTTCCTGGGCTTCGACAACATCGCCGGCGGCGTGGTCGATGACGGCCGGGCGACCACACCGTGGGGCATCTTCCCGGCGCCGACGGGCGTGGAGCCGGGCGAACACAAGTTGCTGCTGTTGCCGAGCGCGCTGCGCGTGGTCGCTCACGGACGACTGCATGGTCGCCTGGAGACGTGCAGCTTTCGCGGTGACCACACGCGCCTGACCGTACGGCTGATCGAGTCCGACGCGCCGCCGTTGGTGGTCGACGCCGCGCTGTCGAAGCCGCCGGGGGTCGGCGACCTCGTCGATCTCGAGCTCGATCCCGGCGGCCTGGTAGCGCTGCCCTAGACTCTGCGGGTGGATCAGCTGAAGGAGCCCACGCTAGCGCAGGTCGGCCGGCAGGCGCCCGAGATCGTCCTCCCCGACGACACCGGGACGCCACGCCGGCTGAGCGATCAGCGCGGCAAGTGGGTGGTGCTGTACTTCTACCCCAAGGACGACACGCCGGGCTGCACGGTCGAGGCGTGTGAGTTCAGAGATGCCGACCAGGAGATGCACGCGCGCGGCGCCGAAGTGTGGGGTGTGAGCGTGCTCGGGTCAGGCAGCAAAGCGGCATTCAAGCGCAAGTTCGGCCTGCCCTTCACGCTGCTCGCCGACGAGGACCATGCCGTCGCCCAGGAGTACGGAACTTGGGTCGAGAAACGAAATTACGGACGTAGTTACTGGGGGATCGCGCGGACCACCTTCCTGGTCGACCCGACGGGTCGCATAGCCCACGTTTGGACGGGCGTAAAGGCGCTCGGACACGCTGCCGAGGTGCTTGCCGCGCTGGACGCGGCCCGCGCCGCGGAGTGATGTCGGCGCACAGCAAAATGAGGCATCGCCCGTGGGGGGAGACGAGCGATGCCTCGGCCGAAGCATACACAGTCGTAACCTGCTTGCAACAACTTCCCAGGTGGTTTTGATGGTTCCTGAATCGGCCCGTTTTACACGCACATGAACGAACAATCCGAACCATCCGGAGACAGCCCCCACGAAGCTCGGCCGGAGCGATTGCTGGTCATCACCGCGCATCCCGACGACGCCGATTTCGGCGTCGCCGCAACAGTCGCAAAGTGGATCAGGGCAGGCACGGTCGCCCAGTTGGTGTGTTGCACCAGCGGCGACGCCGGCGCCGACGACGCGGCCACCGACCCGCTGCGACTGGCACGGACGCGGGAAGGTGAGCAGCGTGCCGCGGCCCGGGTCGTCGGCTATGAGGACGTGCACTTCCTGCATCGGCCTGACGGTGCACTCGAGAACGACCTCGCGTTGCGCGAGCAGCTGGTGCGCATCATCCGCACTTTCCGGCCCGACGCGGTGATGGCTATGGACCCCACGGTGGTGATCCACGATGGCGGCTTCATCCAGCACGTCGATCACCGGCAAGCCGCGATGGCGGCGGTCGACGCGGTCTATCCGGCGGCGCGCAACGCGATGGCGTTCCCGAATCTCGCGCTGGAGGAGGGCCTGGCGCCGATTGACGTTGACATCATCTACCTGTTCTTCACCGATCGCGCCAACACGTGGGTCGACATCAGTGACACCATCGACGTCAAGATTGGTGCGCTGCGCGAGCACGCCAGCCAGCTGCGCCGGCCCGAAGAACTCGAGCAGATGCTGCGCAACTGGGCGCGCGAGGACGGCAAGCTCATCGGCACCGAAGCGGCAGAGTCGTTTCGCCTGCTGAAGATGCGCTAGGGCCGCGCGGCTGCCCGATGCTCCGCGGTCAGCGAGAGAGCAACGGCCGCAGCTGGTTCCAGATCGCCCACAACTCGCCCAGCCGTGCGCCGCGTTGGCCGAGGCTGTCGCTGACTGCCGCCAGCTCGAGGTCGGGTGCCTGCTCGAGGAGCCACTCGGCGGGAACCACGGCCGCGCCCTGCCATAGCGCGTCGATGGCCGCCTGGCCGGCCGGCCGGCGAAGTGAGCGCGGGTCGAAACCGGAATACGAGAGCGCCATCGCCAGGTCGCGAATGGACGGCGCGCGTTCATCCACCCAGTTGGCGTCGCCATCGAACCGGAAACCGAGCGACGCCAGGCTCGAGATGATGCGCGCCGCGCCGGCCCGATTGAACTGGCTCCAGAACGGGTGCTGGGCGGGGAAGCGGAGGGCGTGGTCGGCGAGCGCGCTGGCTTCGATTGCCTCGCGTAGTTCGAGCAGCAGCAACTGCAGCCGGCCGGCCTCGAGGCCCGTCCTCTCGGCAAGCTGCATGGCCAGATGGAGCACCGGCCCGCGGTCGCCCTCCAGCAACTCGCGCAGGCCGTTGGCCAGTGGTGGGTCGACCGCCGGGTTGAGCGGCACGGCAGCCTGGCCGCCGGCTGGTGCGGGTCCGGTCGACCACGCGGCGTTCAGCGACCCCGTGGGCAGGTGGTCGCTCCCGACTGGCTGGCCCGGCACAGCGCCGCCGACATGCGCATTGGCCGGCTCGGGCACGATCGCCGCCGGGACCTCATGCAGGCGCGCGGCTTCGCCGGCAATCATCGAGGAGGTCGTCGCCGAACCGGCGCGCTCGGTCAAGGGCACCTCTGTGCGCGCCGATTCCTCGCACTCGACCGCCGCGCGGCGGGCCTCCATGCATTCGATCTCCGCTGCATCCGCGGCGATGCGCGCAGCATCAGCCGCTACCTCCGCCGCCGGCAGTTGACCCTGCAACTCAGAGGCTCGACGTGCCAGCACATCCGCTCGCGCGCCCGCCAGTCGCGCCTGTCGGTTCAACCCGTCTACGGCGCGCAGCCACTCGTCGGCGGCCTCCTGGAGCTCGGTCTCGACGGTCGCCCGCGCGAGGGACGCGTGGTAGGCGCGCTGCGCCTGCGTCTTGGCCTCGGCGAGGTAGCGCCGATCGCGCATGCGCGCGTCCGCCTCGCGTTGCTCCGCGACGAGCGCTTCCTCGCGCCGCAGATCACGCAGAACCTGTTGCTGCTGCGCTGCCGAGTCTGCCCTGCGCTGAGCTTCGGCGCAGCGCTGTTCGGCTTTGTAGCGGAGGTCGGCGCAGGGTCCGCCGGAGGTCACGGGAGGCAGCGCAGTCGGCTCGACGGACATGGCCTACAGCCTAGGCGCGTCGCGACCGGCAGGTCGAGTGAGCCATTGGTATGCCACGGTCCGAGGGCGATGGTACGATCGTGCACGGTGGCACCCGAGTACAGCCTGGCCCACGAGGTCTGATCCCTTTGGCCATCGATCCCAATCAGGAGTTTTTGCTTCAGCCTGTCGATGCGTCATGGCTGCAGTGCAATATCGAATGCCAGGAGGCATGCCCCGTCGGGACGAACTGCCGGGGCTACCTGAATCTGGCCGCCGAAGGGCGGTTCGAGGAGGGCTACATCCTGTCCCGCGAGCCGAACCCGGTCGCGGCGATGTGCTCCTACGTCTGTTCAGCACCTTGCGAACGGGCCTGCCGCCGTGGCGACATCGACCGGCCGCTGGCCATTCGCGCGATGAAACGCTTCCTGGTCGAGTGGCACCAGGCATCGGGCATCCCCGACGAGATACCGCAGATCACGCCGCGCGACACCAAGGTGGCGGTCATCGGCGCCGGGCCGTCTGGCATCGCCGTCGCGCGCGAGCTGGCGGTTGCCGGCCACCAGGTGACCGTCTTCGACGAGCTGCCCTACGGCGGCGGCACGATGCTCATCGGCGTACCGGCCTTCCGCCTGCCGCGCGAGGCGATCGAGATGGACCTGCGGCTGCTCGAGCGCATGGGTGTGCGCTTCCGCTACGGCGTGCGCATCGGCCGCGACATCACCTTCGAGCAACTGATGGAGCAGTACGACGCGATCGGCATCTGCGCCGGCGCGATGGATCCGGTACCGCTCGACGTCCCCGGCAGCCACCTCGACGGCATCCAGTACGGCGTCGAATACATGAAGAAGGCCAACCTGGGCGAGCCGATGACGGTCGGCCAGGACGTGGTGGTCATCGGCGGTGGCTACACCGCGATGGACTGTTCGCGCACGTCGTTGCGTTACGGCGCGGCCAACGTCACCATCGCCTACCGGCGTACTCGTTCGGAGCTGGTGGTCGACGAGGAGGAGCTGGGCGAGACGGAGCGCGAAGGCGTGCACATGGAGTTCCTGGTCAGCCCGGTCGAGATCCTGGGCGACGAGGACGGCCACATCCGCGCCGTCAAGTTCGTGCGCAACCGACTGGGCGAACCAGACGCGACCGGCCGCCGTGCGCCGGTGCCGATCGAGGGTAGCGAGTTCGAGGTCAAGGCCGACACGGTCATTCCCGCCGTCAGCCAGGCGGCCGACAACACCTTCCTGCCGGTCGAGTCCAAGTTCGAGATCAACCGCGGCCGGGTGCGCGTCGATCCGGGCACGTACGCCAGCAACGTGCGCGGCGTGTTCGCCTGCGGCGACTTCGTGACCGGTCCGACGACGCTGATCGAGGCCGCCGGCCATGGCAAGAAGTGCGCGTATGCGATCGACCGCTACCTGTCCGGCCGGACCGAGGTCGAGGTTGACGCCAACGTGCGCATCGTCAGCTCGTGGCGCCACGAGATGCCCGAGTTCTACGACGTTCTGCCGCGCGTCCACGTGCCCATGGCGCCGGTCGCGGCGCGCATCCCGTCGGCCGATCCACATGTCAACTTCGCCACCCCGGTCGAGCGCGGCTACAGCACCGCGCAGGCGGTGACCGAGGGCACGCGCTGTCTCATGTGCAACTACAACATCTGGTTCGATCCGTTCCGCTGCGTCTTGTGCGGAGCGTGTGCCGACGTCTGCCCGGAAGGCGTCATCCACATGATCGACATCAACCAGATGAAGTCGGAGGGCGCGCTGCCCGAGCTCGTCGACGCCTACGGCTGGTCAGACGGCGCCGCAATGGTGCTCGACGAAGAACGCTGCATCCGCTGCGCTCTGTGCGTGAAGCGTTGCCCGTATGACGCCATTACCATGGACCGGTTCGAGCTGCAGGAGATCGCAACCGACGGGCGGCTCTACAAGGAGAGCTACCGCGACACCCAGCTCGGGCTCGTGGGTATCGGCAACCGCGCTGACGCGGGAGGATACGGTCGTTGAGTTTTCTCGAACGGGTAGATACGGCCATCCGGCGTAGCGCCGTTTTCCGTTCCCTCTTCCGCCAGCCATATCCGGCCGACGAGCGCTCGCGCGCCTACGCGGTCATGAACAACGTCTTCCTGCACCTGCACCCGGTGCGCGTCCGCCAGCACGCCGTGAAGTTCGCCTACACCTTCTGCCTGGGCGGGCTGTCGTTCTTCTTCTTCCTGGTGCTGACCGTGACCGGTGTGTACCTGATGTTCTTCTACGTGCCGTCGTCGACGTCGGCCTACAACGACATCCTCAACATCCAGGCGACGGTGCCCTTCGGGCTGCTGACCCGCAACATCCACCGCTGGGCGGCGCACCTGATGGTCTTCTTCGTGTTCCTGCACATGATGCGCGTCTTCTACCACGGGGCCTACAAGCCGCCGCGCGAGTTCAACTGGGTCGTCGGCGTGCTGCTGCTGTTCTTCACCGTGGCGCTGTCGTTTACCGGCTACCTGCTGCCGTGGGACCAGATCGCCTTCTGGGCGGTCACCATCGGCAACAACATCGCGTCGTACACGCCGCTGTTCTCGCGGCCGGCGCAGCTGCTCGTTTTCGGTGGGATCGAGGTCAGCCAGAACACGTTGCTGCGCTTCTACGTGCTGCACGTGATCCTGCTGCCGCTGACCGCGGCGATCTTCCTGGCCGTCCACTTCTGGCGCATCCGTAAGGACGGGGGCATCTCGGGACCGCTATGACCGACGAGAAGACGCGCCTACCGGCACCGGCCGATGCCACGCCCGCGACGCCCGCGACGCCCGCGACGCCGCGGCGCACGGGGCTGCCTGCGGCGCCGGCCGAAAGGCGCACCACGGAGATCGACAAGCAGCGCGTGCCGATGGCGGCAAAGCCATATCGCTTGCTCGCGCTGGTCAAGCAGGACGCCGTGGTGCGCGTCCAGAAGGAACCCGACGACACGGTCATGACCTGGCCGCACCTGCTGTCGATCGAGTTCTTCGCGGCGGCGGTGATGAGCGTCTTCCTGCTGTTGATGGGTGTCTTCGTCAACGCTCCGCTCGAGGAGCTCGCCAATTCCAACGCAACGCCAGCGGTCGCCAAGGCACCCTGGTACCTGGTCGGCGTGCAGGAGTTGCTGGCCTACTTCCACCCGGTCGTGGCCGGCGTCCTGTCGATCGCCTACATCATCATCGGCGCCATGGTCATCCCCTATATCGACCGGGGACCCGACGGCGACGGCGGTTCTTCCAAGCCTTCCGATCGCAAGGTCGGCATCATGCTGTTCACGATGTTTGCTGCGGCCGGCCTCGTGATCACCTTCCTGGGCGCGTTCTTCCGCGGCCCCGGCTACGCCTACACCGTGCCCTGGCAGAACGGCTTTTGGTTCGCCCTGTGATTAGTTCTCTCTGGGGGATTCCTGCTCATGGGTAACTGGAAACTGGCGCGCTGGCAGCAACCACAGACGCTGACGCGCGACGTACTCCGTGAAATGCGCCACGGCCGGCCGGCCGGCCTGTCGCGACGGACGCTCATCCGGCGGTCACTCGGTGCCGGGGTTGGGCTGTGGCTGATCGAGGTGCTCGGCGGCACGCTCGGCTTCCTGTGGCCGAACGTGGCCAACGGTTTCGGCGCGGTGATCACGCTGGGCGACCAGAAGACCGTCGAAGCCAGCCCCGCCGTCCAGGGCGTGACGCTGCCCGACGGTGCGCCCGCCTACTTCTCGCTGGCCCGGGCCTACGTCCAGCTGATCGACCCGACGCGCGGTTTCGACGACGGCGTGAGCGACGACGGCGAGGGCCTCAACACCAACGTGCGCACCATCTATCAACGCTGCCCGCACCTGGGCTGCAAGCCGAACTTCTGCACGACCAACTACTGGTTCGAGTGCCCCTGCCACGGGTCGCGTTACGACCGGCTGGGCATCAAGATCAAGGAGCTCGGCCCGGCGCCGCGCAGCATGGACCGCTTCGCGCATGTCGTGAAGAGCGGCGTGCTGACGGTTGACACCTCGAAGATCACCCTCGGCCCGCTGCCTGTGGCACTCGGCCAGCCCGGCCTCATCCCGGCGCGCTCGCCGGTCGGTTGTATCTGAGCGAGTCTGCGGGTGAGTGACGAGCGAACCGGCCGCGAACTGACGCCGCGGCCGGACGAGCCGGCCGGCGCGATCACGCCGCGCGAGCCGGCGCTGCCAGGGCCGGCAGCGCCGGGCGAGGCGCGCTTCTCCGCCGGCGAGCAGGCGCACACCGTCGGCCTGTCGGAAGAACGGTCGGCGCAGATCGTTCGCCAGAGCGGCAACGCGCGCATGATCGCCTTCCTCGCCGCACTGATCCTGGTGCTCTTCATCCCGGTCTACTGGCTGTACGACATCGGCCTGCCGGTAGTCGGTGTTCAGGGCCGGATGGATGCCGAGCAGCAGCAGCAATACGTGACCGATGTCTCGCAGGGCTACGCGCTCTTCCTCGCCAACTGCGCTCGCTGCCATGGCGACCAGGGGCAGGGACTCATCGGCCCGCCGCTCAACGACCAGGGCAAGCTGTACAACTCGGTGACCGCCCAGGGCCTGCCCGGCAACGGCCACCTCAACCCCGACTACCTGCAGTCGGTGCTGACCGAGGGCGGCCGCTTCGTATGCGGCGACCCGAACAGCGTCATGCCCGCCTGGTTACAGCCGAAGGGGCCGCTCAACTATCGCCAGATCAACCAGATCATCTCGTGGATAACGGCCAGCTCGGACGTGAGCTTCACCTACCAACCTGCGCAGGCGGAGGGTGCCACGGGCACGCCACCGCCAGCCGTCACGGTCCAGGGCTGGCGTGACCCGAACTACACCCCGGCGCCCGACGCGACGCCGGTGCCCGCCTGCTGGCGCGCGCCTGCCGCGTCGAGTGCTGCGCCGGCCACCGCTGCCCCGGTGACGAACCCGGGCACGGCCGACAACCCACGCGTGATCGAATTGCAGGCCAGCGACCAGTTGACGTGGATCGATCCGACGACCCAGCAGCAGGTCACAAGCATCACCGTGGTCCAGGGCGAGACGGTCGAGTTCCACATCATGAACTCGATGCCGATGGACCATAACTTCCATATCGCCACGGCCGATCAGCTGTCGAGCGCCGCGGCGGATAACGACCTGCCCGGCATTGCGCCGTTCAGTAACGGGACGCAGACCTTCACCTACACGTTCGACAACCCGCCCGCCAACCTGCAGTTCGCGTGCACCATGCCCGGCCACTACCCGACGATGCACGGCGACTTCATCGTGGTTCCGGCTACCAGCAGTTCGTCCGCGCCGCCTTCGGCCGCGCCGTCGTCGGCCGCGCCGTCGTTGGCTCCGTCCTCCAGCCCGGCCGCTTCAAGCTCGCCGAGTCCCTGATGGCGCAGTACGCACTTCCGCCGGGCGCCGTCCGCCGCCGCGCAGTCTTCGGGCTGCTCGATGCGGATGGCTGGACGTGGGCCTCCCTGCAGGCCGTCTTCTGGTTCCTGATGATCCTCTTCGTGCTGGCCTACCTGCCCGACCGCGCTTACTACTTCACCGTGTCGCCGACCATTGACCTCGGCTTCAACGCCATCAGTCCGGTCAACTTCTGCCCCGGCGAGAACAAGACCCTGCCCTGCCCGGCGCCGGCCGGCTCGGTCATCCCATGGGAGGGCAGTCCGGCTGAGCTGGCGCTGCCCGACGGTCTGGCCGGTGCCGGAACGTACACCTCCGGCAGCACCATGTATCTCATCGGCGGGCGCACCTCGGATGGCGCCACCGCCAGCGTCCTGAGCACGACCGTCGACAACGGTAATTTCGCCAAGTGGTCACAGGGCCCGGCGCTGCCGGCGCCCCGTTCGGACTTTGCGCTGCTCAGCCTGAGCGGCACGCCGTATGTAATCGGCGGATTGGATGCATCGGGCCAGCCGACCACCACCGTCTACGAAGGGACTGTTGATCAGGGTGCGCTGACCGGCTGGCAGGAGGACACCGACCTGGCGCTCCCGGCGCCGCTGGCCAAGTTGTCGGGCATCTCGACCGCCACCGGCCTGTATATCTTCGGCGGCCAAAGTCCGGACGGCCTGTCGGCCGCCATCTATCGCTCGAATCTTTCGACATCGGGCACCCCGGCGCTAACCGCCTGGCAGGAGGATGCCCAGCTGCCACTGCCCGATGCGCGCGCGGATGCCACGGCGGTCAACCTGGGCGAGTCCGTATACGTCATCGGCGGCAAAGGTCCCAACGGGCCGACCAACACGGTCTACTACCTGGCGCTCGACACGCACGGCGATCCGGCCGTCGACCAGAGCACCGGCAATCCCTTTGGCTGGGGCGTATCGGTTGGTCCGGCGGCGTCGGCCGCCTTGCCGGATGCGCGCAGTGGTCAGACATCGTTCGTCAACAGCGGTGCGGTGTATGTGATCGGTGGCTACGGGCCGGATGGCAACGTGGTGTCGAGCACGCTCTGGACGGTGCCCGATCAGGCCACCGGCGGCATCAGCGGCTGGCAGCACATGGACCAGACCGACCTGCCCGAACCGCGCGCGCAGGCTGCCGCGGCGGTGATCGGCCAGTCCGCCTTCGTGATCGGCGGCCAGGGCCAGAGCCAGTTGTTGAACTCGACTGATCGTGCCGACGTCGCGCCGCGCCTGCCCTTCTTCCGGCTGGGCATGTTCGGCGTGACCGTGCCGGCGCTGTCGATCAAGGGCCAGATCGGCCAGCAACTGGGCTACATCGCGGCCGGTGCGGTGGGTGGCGGCGACCTCGTCCTGCTGATCATCATCGGCTGGATGTTCTCCCACCGACCACAGAGCTACCGCTTCTTCCAGTGGATCACGCGCGGCCGCTTCCGCGCCCCACCGAAGGACGAGTACACGACCTAGCCGGCTCCGCGCCGCGCCTCGAGCTTTGGTCTCCGTCTCGCTTCCGCTCCCCAGTCGGAACTCAGCACCGAATCGGCCCGAATCCTTGACAAACGCGGCCGATTCCGCCCGACGCGCGGACTTTGACTTGGAAACCAGGCCGAAACACCGGTTCGGCGAACGTTTCCGTCCCAGCTCCGACTGTGGCGCGGAATCGTCTGTTGCCGCTCCGTCCGCGCGACGCGTCGCTGTTACGCGACGGGCAGCCAGCCGCTAGGTCAGGTCTGCCAGCGGCTGGCGTCCACCAAAGCCGGTGCTCGTCTCATGCCACCATTCCACGTTGCCTTCGCCCAGGCGCCAGCACAGCCAGATGGGCCGGCCAGTGGCCAGCGCCGGAAAGTCGATCAGCCCGCTGCTGATGTCGCGCAGCGTCACGCCCCATTCGTCGATCTGGTTGACGGCGCGCTGCATGCGATGCACGACCTCGCGGATGTCCACCTCGAGCCGGGTGAGCTCCTCGGCGTGCTCGGCGCTGCCGTTCGTCGCACGCCCGCGTTCGAGCTGCTGCTGGATCTCGGCGACGCGGTCACGGTCGGCGCGCAGTTCTTCGAGCAGCGGCCGGAGGTCGGCCAAGCGGGCGTTGGCCTCGTCTATCCCGAAGTAGCGCGTCATCGCCGAATTCTCGCACCAGCGCGGACTAGCCTGAGAACGGCCAACCGAATGGGCTTGCCCGGCATCAATTCAGTAGACCGGGCACGTGCGAGGGGAGTGGATGGAACGCGAGCTCCTGGTTCGGGCGCGCGCCGGGGATCGGGAGGCCTTTGAGTCGATCGTGTTGCAGAAGGGCGAGTCGCTTCTCCAAACGGCCCGGGCGATCCTGGGCAACGAGGCCGACGCGCGGGACGCGACCCAGGAGGCATTCGTCAACGCGTGGCGCGGCCTGGCCGGCCTGCGCAATGTCGATCGCTTCGACGCATGGCTCGGGCGCATCCTGATCAATGCATGTCGGATGGCGCTGCGTAGGCGCCGCCGCGTTCACGAAGTCGCGCTGGATGACGCCGCATCAGCCGGCCGAATTTTGCCGGCTGCCCCCGCCCACTCGGCCGACTTCGACGGCGCCTTCGACCGACTGACCGTCGACCAGCGCGCGCTCCTGGTGCTTCACCACTTGCACGGCTACGGCGTCGGCGAGATCGCCGCGTGGCTGGGGATACCGGCCGGGACGGTGAAGTGGCGGCTCGCGCGCGCACGGCGCGCGCTCGCCGCGGAGCTGTCGAACGATGCCTGAGCTGCCCGACGAACGCCTTGCCGCCGAACTACAGCGCCGGGCGACGCTGACGCCGGCGGGCCAGGATTGGTCGGACCACAGCCTCGCACGCGGCGTAATGGACGAGATCCGGACGCAACCAGCCCCGGTGCCCACGTCACGCGTGTCGCGCTGGGTTTCACTGGCTGCGGTCGCCGCAACGCTCGCACTTCTCGTCGTCGCACTACCCAGGTTGACGCCGCCGCCCAACCCGGGCGTGCCTTCCGCGTCACTGCGGCCCTCGCCGCCCTCATTGCAGACTGGTGGCCTGTCCGTCCTGACGACCGCTGACTTCGCCGCGCAGTTGGCCGCCGGCCGGCTCGACGGCCAGACCGTTCTTGTCGACGGCACCATCGTCCCCTACGCAGGGCCCACCTTGGGCGGGGCGGCATGCGGGCAAGCTGGGCCGGCGTGCGTGATCGGCCAGCTCGACGGAGTGGATCCTCTCGTCGTCGTTTTCAGCCAGGACGTGCCGGTTGCCCCTGCCGATGAGAGCACGACCGCACCCGGCGACGCGTGGAGTTGGTGGCAGCGGTTCATGCCGCCCATCCAGGGTGACCTGGTCCTGTCCGTGCTGGGTAGCAACGAAGCCGAGTACCTGGGTCGCGTCGTGCCAGGTGGTACCTCGCTGGCGTGGTCCGTGGGCGATGTCAAGAACGTACTGAACGTGCTGGCGCGAGATCTCGACGAGGTCGTCCTGGTCGATGGCTGGCTGACGGGCTACTACAGCCCGGGCCCCTTCTCCTGTCCGATGATGCCGGCTGTTTCTAGTGCGTTCCTTCTGAGACGCGACGGTTGTGGCGTCGGATCGTGGCTCGCCGACGGGCCCGACCTGGTGGACCCTCGCAACGTCGTTGTGCCCGATTCGGCCGTCCGGGTGCAGTCAGACGCCTTCACGTCGTTCGCCCCTGATCCGTCCGTGCGGTCGGGCGACTCCGTGACACCGCAGCGTGCCGTTTATGCCCTGGCCAAGCGTCTATACAGCGGTGACTGCATCATGGATCCGTCGGGTCCGTGCTGGGACTGGGCGACGGTCGGCCGCCTCTCGCAACCCGCGCCCGACGTCGCTCCCTCCGTGCGGCCGGCACCGCCAACACCGCGGGTTGCAAACACGCCCTCGAGGCTGGCGTCGGCCCCTCCAGGTGCGCGCCGGATCGAGTGCGGCGATTACGTGCTGTTCGATTACACCGGCGTCGTGGCTGAATGCCAGAGCAAGCCGGAGGCGGTCAGAGCCGGCTGGGCGGTGATCGTGAACCCGAGCGGCGATCTGACGCAGCTGGACATGACTTGGACAGGGGCGACGTGCACGCCGCTGGTCGAGCTGCAACTGAGCTCATCCGGGACCGGCTATCTCCTGGTTGCGCAAGAGCGCGCGCCAGTCGTATACGAGGCCGTGCCAAGCTGTGCCGGCGGATTCATCGGGCGGGGAGCCGATCTGGTGCTCAGGAAGCCGATTTCGGTCGACACGGTTCAATTCAGCGTGACGCAGGGAACGGCAAACCCTGTCGCCACGCCGTAGCGCGCCGGTCAGAGCGGGCTTCGTGGCAGAGATGGAGGCGGATCGGGGCCCTGCTAGCATGCTGGCGATGCGACTCGCACAGCGAATGGTCGGCATTGGCACGGAAACGGCCTTCGAGGCAGCCGCCCGCGGGCGCGCGTGGGAGGCCCAGGGCCACGACGTCGTGCACCTCGAGCTCGGCGAGCCCGATTTCGACACGCCGGCCAACATCCGCGACGCGGCCAAGCGCGCGCTCGACGAGGGCTGGACGCACTACGGCCCGCCGCTCGGCCAGCCCAAGCTGCGCGAGGCTATCGCCGCCGAGTCGAAGCGCTTCCGCGGCATCGACGTCGACCCGGCCAACGTGGTCGTCACGCCCGGTGCCAAGCCGATCATGTACTACGCGATCCTGGCGCTGATCGAGCCGGGCGACGAGGTCATCTATCCCGATCCGGGCTTCCCGATCTACGAGTCGATGACGCGCTTCACCGGCGGCACGCCCGTCCCCTACGCACTGCGCGAGGAGAACGACTTCCGCTTCGACCCGGCCGAACTGCGTGCGCTGGTCACGCCCCGGACCAAGCTGATCATCTTCAACTCGCCGCACAATCCCACCGGCGGCGTACTGACCCGCGAAGACATCACCGCCATCGCGGATATCGCGCGCGAGAACGACATCACCGTCCTCGCCGACGAGATCTACGGCCGCGGCGTCTTCGAGGGCGAGCACGTCTCGATCGCATCGCTGCCGGGGATGATGGAGCGCACGATCGTGCTCGACGGCTTCTCAAAGGCTTGGGCGATGACCGGCTGGCGACTCGGCTTCGCGATCCTGCCACCGGCGCTGGTCGAGCCGTTCAGCAAGCTGATCATCAACAGCGTCAGCTGCACCAGCAGCTTCGAGCAGATGGCCGCAGTGGAGGCGCTCAACGGGCCGCAGGACGCGGTCAAGGCGATGGTCGAGGAGTTCCGCGCCCGCCGACAGCTGATCGTCGACGGCCTCAACGCCATACCCGGTCTGCGTTGTCGGATGCCGCACGGCGCGTTCTACGTCTTTCCCAATGTCGCCGGGACGGGCATGAACGGCGACGAGTTCACCCACCGGCTCCTATACGAAGGCGGCGTGTGCGTCCTGTCGGGCACCGCCTTCGGCAAGGTGGGCGCCGACCACGTGCGCATCTCCTACGCCAACTCCCAGCCCAACCTGAGCAAGGCGCTCGAGCGGATTGCAGAGGTCGTCTCCAAGACTCCGGCCCCCGCCTCCGCCTAGCCCGGCGCGTCGCGGCACGACCGCCGAATGCCGCTCGCAGCCCTTGCCATCGTCCTCCTGGCGGCGGCGCTGCACGCCTTCTGGAACCTGGTCGTCGCCGGGGCCAGAGACATCCAGGCGACCACCGCTGTGGCGATCGCCATCGGCGTCGTCTGCGTACTGCCGGTCGCGGCGCTGCGCTGGAGTGTCCAGCCGCAAGTCTGGCCGTTCGTGGCCGCGTCGTCGGTGCTGGAGATCGTCTACTTCTGGTTGCTGACGACCGCCTACGGCCGGGCCGAGATGAGCCTCGTCTATCCCATCGCGCGCGGCGCGGCGCCGGTCATCGTGCTCGTCGTGTCGGTCGCCGTACTCAGCGTGGGCAGCTCCGTCGTCCAGGCCGCCGGAGTCGCGCTGGTCGGTGGCGGTGTTGTCCTGGTCCGTGGCCTCAAAGGCGGGGCGCGCTGGTCGGACGTTGGCATGGCGCTGGTCATCGCGTCGGTCATTGCCAGCTACACCATGGTCGACAGCCAGGGCGTGCGCTATTCCGACCCGGTCACCTATCTCACGCTGATCCTCATCCCGCCGGCGATCGTGGGGCCGCTGTTCATCGCGTCGCGCGGCGGTGCCCGCCGGTTGCGCGCTGCTTTTCGGCCTCTGACCGTCGCCGGCGGGTTGGCCACGATGCTGACCTACGCCCTGGTGCTGACCGCCTTCACCATCGCAACGGCACCGGCGGTCGCGGCCGTGCGCGAAGTGGGCGTCGTATTCGCGACCGCCGGCGGCGCCGTGTTCCTGCATGAGCGCGTCTCCCCGACGCGCTATGTTGGCGCGATTGCCGTCGCTCTTGGCGTAGCCCTCGTCGTCCTCGGCTGAGGGGCGCTAGGGCGCATCCGCCGGCTGGGCTCCGCCCGCGTGCCGGGTTATCTGCCAGCGGTACACGGCGAGCAGCCCGGCGAGGATCATGCCGGCGCCGACGGTTGCGGCTGCGTTGATCGGCCCCGCGTAGTAGTTGTCGAGGGACAGGAAGCCATTCGTGAGCAGCGTCATCTGGAGGGCGAAATAGGCGCCGACGACCGCGTAGGCGATGCCGACCAGCAGCGAACACGACCACCAGGCCAAGACACCCACCAGCATCACGCAGCCGGCGACAGCGATCGTTCCGAATGACTCCAACTCTCCGTAGTTGCCGCCTGTGAAGCTGCGGAAAGCATCCGTCTGAGCGCCGACAAGGAAGGCATGGTCGAACCAGGTGAGAACGACGAGTGCCAGGCCGCCGACCACGAGCGCAGGAATTATCCGAGCCGACTGTGACGACATACAGACCCTCCCGCTTGCTGCCCCAGCGGAATGTGGTCGTTGCGGGTCACGGCGTCAAGTGTTTCGCCACCCCGGTTTGGGCCGCGGCTCCAGGGAGTCGCCGTCGTCGTCCCTGGCTGAATCCGACTAGGAGTCGGGAGTCGGACGGGTTCTGTGGCACAGGGGCCGAAATCCCGCGATTCGGCGGACGATTTCGACTGACACACTGAAACCGGCTTGATTCGCGCCGCTCCGAGCCCGAAGTGGCGCCGACTGCCGACTGTGGAGCGGAATCGGCCCGCGAGCCCCCGCGACCATCAGGCGGGGCTAGTGGCGGGTGGCGGCCTCGATGATCTCGCTCAGGCGGGCCATGCGCTTTTCGCGTTCGCGGACGAAGCGCTCGATGCCCTCCATGATGTGCGCGGGATCGAGGTGCGCCTCTTCGATCACCTCGTCGAGCGAGCCGCCGGTGCGCCAGCGATTGTCCCAGTCCGACGAGAGCGAGTAGTCGGCCGCAATAGGCCCGTCGACCCAGTCGGACATCAGCTTGTACGCGCGGTTGGTGATGGCCATGCCGTCCCAGCGGTCGGCGTCAGAAATTGTCGCCGCGCGATAGGCCTCATCCTGCATCCGGAACAGCTGCGGGCTGATGCACGCCACGACCTTGACGTTCAGGCCGCGTTCGTCGAGCAGCGGCAGGACCTTGACCATGTTGGCAGTCGAGGTCGTGCCCTGGACGAAGACCGTGCCACTGCGCGTCGAGCCGTGGTGGAAGTCGCGCATCACGTAAGCGCCGTGTGCAGCGGCGAAGTGCGACGGAATGCCCAGCGCGACCCGGTCGGGCAGCTCGATCGCCGGACGGGTCAGGTGCAGCGCGATGATGGGCACGTCCGTGGCCAGTGCGGCCGCCAGCACGACCGGCACCTCGTTGTACTCCCACGGGTGCAGGTCGATGACGTGGCCCTCCGGGAAGAGCTGCGTGATGCCGGTGGCGAAGATGCCGAAGTGAGTGCGCGAGTCCTCCGCCGTCTCCGGCCCGGCGTGGCCGGCGATCCACAGCACCTTGCCCAGCTTCAGCTCGCAGTCCTGGGCCAAGCTGGCTGAACAGCCGCAGCGGCCCGTACTTGAGGTACGAGAACGAGCCGTAGGTCGAGCACGTGCCCCAGAAGCCGTTGAACTCGTTGAACGGGTCGGCGGCAAAGTTGACGGTCGCCAGGCCGGCCATCATGCCGGCGTTGGTGAACTCGGTTATCTCGGTCGGCAGAACGGTGCCGCGCGGGTTCGAGTCGCGCTCGTACCAGCCCCAGCCTTCCTGGTCGCCGAAGCCCTTGCCGAAGCCGGCCAGGTTGGTCGACTCGGCGAGGTCCGCCGAGGCACCGATGAACAGCGGCCGGCCGTACTCACGCCGGGCGAATGAGTTGACCCAGGATCCCCAGGTGGCCAGCGCGGCGCGGTTGGGTTGCCTCTCGCCCGGTTTGCGCCACATCTCAGCGGGATAGGCGCGCGCGTCGAAGAGGCGCTTGTCGGCGACGAGCTGAGTGCCGCGGGCGCTCTCCAGGTTGAAGCCGTCGATTTCATCGGGCACGCTGGCGGCGATCTCGAGCAGCCGATCCGACAACCAGTCGACCAGAGTGCCGTCACGCCGCAGCACGCTCATGGCGGTCTCGAAGTTCGCCTGCGCCTGGGCGGCGCGCTCAGCGCCATCGGCCGGGGCCGGTGCGTCGACACCCTGGTAGGTGACGCCGTATTTGGCCATGAACTCTTTGCGCACCGCCCAGAACTCGGGCGCGTTCATGGGGAACGGCGTGCCGTGGCTCTTGGCGTCGTACTTGCCGTAGCCGCGGCCCTTGCGTGTCTTGAACCAGGCCGCCGACGGCACTGCCGCGGGGTTGTCGCCGCGTGCGGCCTCGAGCACCGCGCGGGTGACGGTGGCCCATTCCGAGCCCTGCTCGGTGCCGGTCACCCGCCAGCCGTAGCTCTCGAACCACGTCTGGGGCGTGCCGTAGACGACCGATGACAGCGGTCGCTCGTCGATGCCGAAGTCATTCCAGTCGACCAGGAAAACGAGGTTCGACAGGCCCAGCCCCCACGCGGTGTGGCGCGTCTCGTGGCTCGCACCGGGCGTCAGCCCGCCCTCGCCTTCAACGACGAAGACCTTCACGTCCCCAGCGCCGGCGAGCTTCAGTGCCAGCGCCTCGCCCGCGGCGGGCGGCATGCCGTGGCCCGAGGGTCCGGTGTTGAACTTCAGGAACAGGGTGCGCCCTTCCATCTCGGCGTGGCCGGGTAGCCCGCCGCGCCGGCGGAGCTTCAGTAGCCACTCCCAGGTCAGCGCCCAGCGGCCGTTGTCGGGGAACGCAAAGCGCTCGTCCTGCGTGCGTTCGTGGCGTGCGCGCAGGCTCTCGTTGAGCACGGCCAGGGTCGCGTAAACGAGCGGCACGGTGTGGCCGGCGGAGAGCACGAACCGATCGCCGAAACGGCGCCACGGCCGCTGCACGTCCCAGCGCATCGCGCCCGAGAGAAGCAGCGACAACAGCATGTGGACCTTGGAGCGCGAGCCGCCTGGATGGCCGCTCTGGCGATAGTTCAGCGCCAGGTCGATCGATTCATCGACCAGATCCTTGACCACTTCCCAGTGCTCGAAATCGGCGCTGGCGCGCTCGTACAGCGCGTCGACGCCCATCATCTTGGCCTTCTTCACCATCGCAGCGCGATGCTACACGCCGCGGCCACCCGGCCGGTACGGCCCGCCGGGTTGGCGACTGGGGCGTCAGGCGCCCAGTTGGCCCTCGAGCATTACCGGACCGGTGTGCGTCGCACCAGGCGCGGCGCCCGACTCGAGTGTGACTTCGAAGGTGTGCGCGGAACCTATGTCGACCGACGCCCACTCATCGAGCGTGCCGACCCAGAAGGCCTGGCCGTCCACGAAGTCCATGCTGCCGACCGGCATCTCGCCGCTGCCGCCGACCACCCAGCAGCGGTAGGCCTGTCCGCTGGGCGGCAGGGTCAGGCCGGTAGCCAGCACGACCAGGTCGTGCCGCGACCAGGCGACCATGCCCATCGCCGGCCCGCCCGTCTCGTTGAGCGTGACCGCCTCGTGGGTTGGGTCGGCCATCACGCGCGTGGCGGTGGCCAGCGCCGCGGCGAGTGCCTGGCGGTCAGCGGCCGAGGCGTTGAGCTGGGCTGACTGATTACCCACCACGATTGCGCCGACGGCAGCAATGACCAACACCAAAGCGCCCGTCGCGAGGCGCAGCGTCAGCCGTGGCAGGCGCCACGACCTGTGGCGCGGAGCGGCAGCACGCACGCCGTTGAGCACCTCCCGCCGCAGTTGGGCGGGTGCCGCGATTCGGCTCAGATCGTCCGCCTGCGTGTCGGCCAGCGCGTCGCTGGTGACACTCTGGACGCGCCGCCAGGCGGCCAGTTCGGCCGTGCAGCGATCGCAGCCGGCGACGTGCGCACGCAGCGCCTGGTCCTCGGGCAACGTTGAGGAGGCCAGCCCGGTCAGGCGGGCCGGCTCGAGCGCCAGATCGGCAATCAACTCGTGCGCTTCAGCGTGGTCCATCGCTCAGGCCTCGCTGCCGTCGATCAATCCCGGCCACGCGGTCAGGCGTCCGCGCAGGTGCGCCAGCGCGCGCCTGGTACGCGACTTGACGGTGCCCAGCGGGACGCCCGTGCGGCTGCTGATCTCGGACTGCGACAGGCCGCTTGAATAGGCCAGCAGGACGACGTCGCGTTCGTCGTCGGGCAGTTCCGCCACGACCGACCGGACGACTGCCTGCAGCCAGCGCTTGGCCGCCGCCGCCTCCGGGTCGATGTCGGATTCCGTTTCGTGGTCTGCCGGTAACCCTTGTCCACGGTCGGTCTCGGGGCTCTGGACGAGGGTCGGCCGGCGGGCCGCGGCGCGATGCCGGTCGACGGCACGATTGCGGGCGATGGACATCAGCCAGCCCGCCAGCGTGCCCATGCGATGGTCGAACTGGCTGGCGCGCCGCCAGAGGGCCATGAAGGTGTCCTGAACGATCTCGGCGGCCGCCTCGCGATCGCCGGTGAAGCGGACGAGGGCGCCAAACAGCAGGTCGGCATGGCGATCGTAGGCGAGCGCGAAGGCGTCCTCGTCACCGGCGGCGATTCGTTCGACGATCTGCCGCTCATCGGCCGACGAGTCAGCTTCGCGCTGCCACATCTCCCAGGATTGCTCAGTACGGCCGCGGGTGGTAGCCCGAGCCCGTGGTATTGCCTGACGGACCGGCGCCGCTGGCCGGACTGATCGATGTCGCGCCCTGCGGGCTGCCGTCCGGTCCGGCGAGGAACCATACGCCGCCGATACCTTGGCCGTTGGTCTGGCCGGCCGCGCTGTCGCCTGCGAAGTAGTAGACCGGGTGACCGTCGATGGCGACCTGCATGCTGCCGTCGGCGCGCGCGAATGTCGACACGTTGCCGGTGACACCGTCGCCGGCGATGGCCGTCTGTCCATCGGTGAGGGTGAACGCCGGCCAGTTCTGGGCGCACGAATCAGTGCACGTGGACGAACTTGCTCCATCGGTGGTGAGCACGTACAGCGACTTGCCGTCCGCTCCGGCCAGATATGCCCCGACGCTCGATTGCATCACGGCGATTGTGACGTCGCCGGCCATCATCGATGCTTCTGCGGTCGCGCTGGCCGGCGGGCTCATGGGCGCCATCGACTCCTCGGCTGTCGGTGCGCTGGTCGGAGCAGACGTGGGTGCGCTGCTCGGCGTGCCCGTTCCGGATGAGCAGGCCAGCGCCAGGACGGCAAACCCGGCGATGACCAGCGGGCGAATAGTTATCTTCACACGAGTTCTCCCATGGCAGAGCAGACACGCGCTCCGTGCACACTTCCATACGATCAGTGCTGCGGGGTCGGATCATGGCTTATCCTCGCGCCGTCGTGACCGCTCCGCCAACAGCCGCGGCTCCCTCGCCTGCGCCGCGCCATCGTCTGTCGCTGCGCGAGCTGCTGCGCAGCCCGGAAGGCCTGGCCGCGGCGTTGGCGATCCTCATTGGTCTTGCCTCCCTGCTGTCCGCGGCGCTGGCCTGGCGCGCGTCGCTCGCGTCGATCGACTCGTCGCTGTACCAGAGCCTGTCCGTGCAGCAACAGGCGCGCGTCGAGCAGATCGAACGCCAACTGGAGGGCATCGTCGGCCAGGACGAGCGCTTCGTCGGCGCCTACCAGGAGGACGCGGTCGTCGCCCACCAGCTGGCCGTACAGGCCGATCAGCTGCGCTCCAGCGATCCAGCCACGGCCGACCAGCTCGACCTGGAGGCCCAAGCCCGGCTCGCGCTGGCGCGCTCGGTGGAGCCTTTCTTCCAGGGCGCCAACGTCAGCGTGGCCGACGATGGGACGGTGGCGTACGACCACGCCTATGTCCTGCGCAACCTCGAGTCGATCAACGTCGAGCTGCGCGAGTTGCGCACCGAGAACTCTGGTGAGCTGGCCGATCGCGCCGACAACCGGTCGCTCAACCTGATCGGTGTTGCGGCGCTGATCGTCGCTGCGCTCTTCCTGTTGACCATTGCCGAAGTGAGTCACGGGCGTGTTCGCCTGCGCCAGGCCTTCCTGGTCGCCGGTGCCGTCATGGTGGTCACCGGCACGGTTGCCTTCGCTCTGGTGGAGGTGCTCGCGTGAGCGACTGGCAGGCCGAGGGTGTTGTTCACGCCGGGCGCGAGGCGGTCTTCCATGCCGGCCACGAGGCAGCCCACGCCGAGTCGCCGGCCGTATCGGACGACGAGGAGCGGCGTGTGGGCGGAGGGCGCTTCCGCGCGTTCGTCGCGATCGTCATCGCGTTGACGACGCTGATTGCCGCGGTCGCCGGCTATCTCGAGGCGACGTCCTCGATCCAGGCCGAGGACCTGCGCCTGGGCGCCGAGCAGCTTTCGCTGCAGGCGCTGGCCAGTTCGCAGAGCGCGCAGCAGACGGCGCAGGTCCAGCTGGAAACGTTCGAACGATGGGTGGAGGAGCGCACCCAGGCGGCCAACGCGATGCTGGCCAGCCTGTACGCAGACGCCAACTCGCCCGAGCAGCAGCAACTGGAACTGGAGCAGCAGCGCTGGGAGACGACCGCCACGGCGACGCTCGCGCGGACCGACATCGACCCCACGGGCGAGTACGGCCCCGAACAGGATCCGACCTTTCCCGACCGCTACTTTGCGGCAGCCAGCGAGGAAAGCCTAAGGCTCAACGCGCTTGCCGATGCCGCCGACGGACAGGCCTCGGGCACCGACCAGCAGGCCGCCAGCTACACCGCCGTGCTGGCCATCCTGGCGGTCAGCCTGTACCTGTTCGGCCTGACGCTGGCGGTGGCCGGCCGCTGGCTGCGCACCGGCTTCCTGGCGGTCGGCCTGAGCATGTTGCTGGCCGGCTCGACGTGGATGGTCCAGACGGTCGCGTCTGCCCCGACCGCGCCCAACGATCTCGCCGCGACCGAGTACGCGCAGGGCGAGGTCGCCTTCATGACGGCTTTCGACAGCCAGGGCTTCACCGCCGCTGAGCAGCACTTCGATCGGGCGATCCAGCTGCGGCCGGACTTCGCCCGCGCCTACGCCGAGCGGGCCGATGCCATTTTCCAGGCGGCGACGCCACAGCAGACGGGCTTCGTCAGCCTCGCGCCGCCCGCCGCCCTGCAGCGCGCCCGAACCGATCTCGAGACGGCCGTCGCGCTCGGGCTGGCCAACTCGCAGACGCTCGGTGGCCTGGGTTTCTATGGCTTTGCCCAGGGGGTCCAGGCGAACGACGTGGCGTTACTCGACCAGAGCGCGGACTACACCCGGCGCGCCATCGCGCTCGATCCCGGCGAACCGGTCTTCCGCTACAACCTGGCCGTCACGCTGGTTGCCGCCGGTCGCTTCGACGAGGCACGTTCCGCCTACCAGGATGCGGTCGCGAGCACGATCTATGTCGACACGGCACTCACGCAACGCCGTGATGAGCCGACCATCGAGGAAGCCTGGCTGGCCGGTGCGCTGACGGATCTCGACACGGTGGCGCAATACCAGCCACAAATGAGCGATCAGATCCGCGGCTTCAAGGAGCAGATCGAGGGCGAGGTGGCGGCCGAGCAGACGGCGCCGCCGGTTTCGTCACCGGCTTCCTTTTCCGACGTCCAACTCGACGTCTTCCCGGCCGAGGTCCAATGGCAGGGGACCGTGGCGAACTACGACGCCACGCGCGACGTGATCAGCGCGCAGTGGTATCACCAGGATCCGGCGGTACCCGGCTGGGCGGTGATCCCCGACATCTCGTACACGGTGACGCCCCGGACCGGCTCGGACGGCCGCCTGTTCGTGCTGGAGGCATATCTTGGCCAGGTAACGCCGGCCGCCTGCCTGCCCGTCGGCAACTACCGCGCCGAGATCTATATCAACGGTCGCATGGCCGCGCAGAGCGAGGTGACGCCCGACTTCGGCGCGTCGGAGGCGTTCGCCTCGCGCGACCTGACGATCGGCTTCTGCCGCCCGCCAGACTGGGTTCGGCGCGAGGATCGGCTGCCGGGCCTGATCGATGGCTACCAGAGCCCGGACGGCTCTATGGGCGTCTATGCGGCGCGATACGGGCTGCCTGGCAGCCTCCGCTCAATGTCCGACATATCCGCACAGATAGAGGATCTGACCATCAGCGCTTTCGCCGGCTGGTTCCCGGCGACGCCGGCTTACTCGACGGCCGACGGCACGGCCAGCAGCTACTTTGCCGGCCTCAGCAACCCGGCCTGGCGCTGGTATGACTACGGCTCGGGCGCGGTGCGCATCGGCGCCGGCCTGACCGCCGACGGGGCGGTGGTGGTGGGCATGGTCTATGGCCCATATGACTGGTTCAACGGCGCGGAGCCGTATCGCATCCTCGACTCGATGGTCCATGTCGAGTAGCGCCGCATAGCAAGAGGCGGCCGGCTGAGCCGACCGCCTCGTGGTTCCGGTTCGCTTGGGCCGCTAGCGCTGCAGGCGGACGTGAAGGTACGCCAGCAGGTGAACGGGGAGGTAGCGGATCGTCGTCAACCTGACGCCCCACGGGTTGATCAGGGCGCTGATGATGCGCCCGTTTCCAACGTAGATCGCCGAGTGGGAGATCTTGCCCTTGTGCGTGAACACCACCAGGTCCCCCGGCTTGGGGTTGCTGCGGTTAGCCGCGTGGTGGCGCACGAACCAGTGGTAGTAGCCCGCGGCGGTCATCCGCGCGCCGCCGATCCGGTTCAGCAGGTGAGCCTGCTCGTAAACGCGGAAGATGAAGCCGGAGCAATCGAAGTAGCGCATGCCAGTCGCGCCCATCAGAAACTTCGCCCCGATGTGCGTCTTGGCGATGGCGATGATGCGCTGAGCCTCCGTGCGCCCGGCGGTATGTGCCTGCGTGACAGCCGGTGCTTCGACGGCGACGAAGCTGAGGGCCAGCAGGCCGGCCAGCAGAACCAGCCGGAATTTTCGCATTAGGCCGCCACTACGTGCGCGGCCGGTGACAGGTGCGGAATCAGCACCTTGGACGGCTTGTACCAATGAACATCTCCTGTGTTGGCATCGCGCCATGGGCGCAACGACCGAACGCTGGCGGCTGGTCGCTTGGTAGCGGCGCTGCGACGTCACGGGCATGAAGGTGGGCCGCGATGCTGGGGCACCCGACCCGACTGCTGGTCTGGCGCGGGCCTCTGGGGAGGTCCTCGCCGAATATGACGCCGCTGCCGTACGGCAGCCTGAGGCTCCTCTGGCCCCGCCTTACCTAATAGACGGAGTGCCGGAAGTGTTGCACATGGATGCCGATTTGCCAACCCCGGCGATCACCACGACCGGCCGCCCAACGGGGCGATCAGAAGGGCTTGAAGATCATCATCCCGGCGAGCACGACGATACCGCCGAAGCCCAGCGTGGCGACCAGCAGCGGCCGACCGGAATCGATCGCGCGATCGAGCGCAGCTCCATCGAACGTAGCTCTCGGATCGACCAGACCAGTCTGCGGGTCCACGCCGACAGCAGTGCGGACTCGGTTCAGATACATCCGGCCGAATGGCGTCATGACAATGACGATGGCCAGCGCGATCAATAGCGATGCCCAGATCCAGTAGCGGCCGGTCGTCCAGTAGTTGCCGCTGAAACCGGCCAGGATGCCGCCGAAGAACCAGATCACGAAGCCGACGCCCATCGTCGCCATGCTGCGCCGGGACAAGTCGAGCAGGGTGCGCACGGCCGCAGGGTCGCGTTCGCCGCGCAGGCGCAGCATCACTGCCGCCGACACGCCGTGCGCCAGCAGAAACAGGAATACGCCAATCATGTGGACGAAAACGATCGCCCAATGGAAGGCCGCAATATCCGGCCTGGCCGCAACCCTCTCCGCAGTCCCCTCGATTCCCCGCGCCGATGGTAAGCGATGGCTTGCCTCGCGCAAAGGCTCACATAGAGCGGTAAGCGAGGTACTCCGGACGCCACATGGCCTGATCGACGACCGCTGCGATCTGGTCGTCGGGATACTGGCGGCCATAGCCACTGTTGCGCAGGTGCAGCACCAGCGCCTCGGCAATGGCGCGCGCCGAGTCGCGCAGCTGGCTGACCGGCGGATAGATGGCACCCACGGCGAGCCGCTCTTCGCTGATCATGCCGGCCAGCGTATGTGCCGCTACCAGGAACGCGTCGTCACTCAGGCTGCGGGCCTCGGCGACGATGGCGCCCAGGCCCATGCCCGGGAAGATGAAGACATTGTTGGCCTGGCCGATCGTGCGCCGCGTGCCGCCGATCTCGACGTCGCGGCTGGGGCTGCCGGTGGCCACGATCGCGCGTCCGCCACTCCACTCGAGGATGTCCGAGGCGCGCGCTTCAGCCCGGTCGTCGGGGTTCGAGAGCGGCAGCACGATGGGATGCGGGTGATGCTCGACTACGGCGCGAATGAGGTCCTCGCCGAAGGCGCTCTTGCAGCCCGTGGTACCGATCAGGATGGTGGCCCGTAAGGCTCGCGCGACGGCGAGCGGCTCGGTGAAATCGTCGCCGGTCAAGCCTGCTGCCAGGTATGGCGCCGGATCGACGACGTGTGGCTGCTGATCGTCGGCGATGCGCTCGCGGCCGGTGTAGATCAGCCCACGGCTGTCCATCAGCGCCATCGACTGGCGCGCCTCGTCGGCCGACATGCCCTCCGATATCAGTTGGCGGGTGAGCATGCGCGCAATGCCGATGCCGGCCGCGCCGGCGCCGACCAGCAGGAAGCGCTCGCCGCGCAGGCCGCCCTGCTCGCGACGCGCGGCCAGCAGGCCGGCCAGTATCACCGCGCCGGTGCCCTGCACGTCGTCGTTGAAGCTGGCCAGGCGATGGCGGTAGCGGTCGAGGATGCGCAGTGCGTTGTGTTGCTTGAAGTCCTCCCACTGCAGCACGGCCGCCGGGAAGACGCGCTTGACGGCCTCGACGAACGCCTCGACCACCTGGTCGTAGGCCGCGCCACGCAGCCGCGGCGAACGGAAGCCCAGGTACAGCGGATCGTCGAGCAACTCCTGGCGATCCGTGCCCACGTCGAGCGAGATGGGCATCGTCCAGGCCGGATAGATGCCCGCCGCGGCCGTGTACAGCGCCAGCTTGCCGACCGGGATGGGCATACCCCCGGCGCCCTGGTCGCCCAGGCCCAGGATGCGCTCGTTGTCGGTGACGACGATAAGGCGCACCTCTTCCTCGGCGGCAGTGGTGAGCAACGTGTCTATGCGGTCGATGTCGTCGGGCGTGATCCACACGCCGCGTGGCCGGCGCATGATGTGGCTGAACTGCTGGCAGGCCCGCCCGACAGTGGGCGTGTAGACGACGGGTACGAACTCCTCGAGGTTGTCGCACAACAGCCGGTAGAAGAGCGTCTCGTTGCGGTCCTGCAACGCGGCCAGGCCGATCCACTGCTCGAGCTCGTCGCCCTTGCGCCGGACGTGTTCGAGTTCGAGGGCGACCTGCTCGTCGATAGTGGTGATGCGCGGCGGGAGCAGCCCGCCCAACCCGAATTCGTCGCGCTCCGCCGCGGTGAAGGCGGTGTCCTTGTTGCGCAACGGGTGGTTGATCAGGTCGCGCCCGCGGCGCGTGACGACCATCCGGTCGCGTGGAGCAGTCAGTGCCGCGGCCGGCGAGGCAGGGGCAACCAGGGTATCGACCATGTATCGACTCTGAGCGCGCGCGCGCGTGGCCGGTAGTGCCGTTTGTCACCCGCGGTGGGCGTCGAACGGCCGATGCGCGGGCACTCATCGAGCGCCACGCTGGAACTCCAACAGCGTAGAGGAGGGACGATGACCGTCGCCACTCATTCCAGGGCTCGACAGACGCGGGTTCGTCCAGTTTGTCTGGTATGGATCGATTCGCGCCGCGCGGTGGTCGTCCGCTGGCATGACGATCAGGCGATCGTGGAGCACCTTGAGTCGGACGTCCCTGCCCACCGCCATTCGACGGGCGACATGGGGCCCGACGCCGCGCTCGAGACCCAGCGTCTCGAACACCTGGCTCGTTTCGTCGGCGAGGTCGCACAGCGCCTGCCGGCCGACGACGACGTCCTGCTGCTGGGCCCGGGCACCGTCCGGCACCAGCTCGAGCGGCACCTGCGCACGGCCGATCACGGCCGCGAGCATCCGCGCTCGATTGACAGCGGAGCCAGCCGGCCGCTGACCGAGCCCCAGCTGATTGCGCGCCTGCGCAACGCCATCGGCGCCCAGCCACCACGCCGAGCAATCACCAGCCGAACGCGGCCACGGACACCGCCGCCGCCGCCTCGCCAGAAGCATGTGCCGATCAGCGCACTTGAACCCACCGAACTCGAAATTGATCAGGAGGCAGAACGCAATGAGCCGTAAGCGCGTACTCATCATGGGCGCCGCCGGGCGCGACTTCCACGATTTCAACGTGGTCTACCGCGACGACCCGGATTACGAGGTCGTCGCCTTCACGGCGACCCAGATCCCGGGTATCGCCGGCCGCCGGTATCCGACCGAGCTGGCCGGATCGCTGTATCCGGAGGGCATCCCGATCGTGCCCGAGTCGGAGCTCGAACGGATCGTCCGCGTGGAATTGGTCGACCTGGTCGTCTTCGCCTACAGCGACGTGAGCCACGAGACGGTGATGCACGCCGCGTCGCGGGCGCTGGCCGCGGGCGCCGACTTCGAGCTGCTTGGCCCGCGCCGGACCATGATCAGCTCCACTCGACCGGTTCTCGCCGTGTGCGCGACGCGCACCGGCGCCGGCAAGAGCCAGACCACGCGCTACCTGGCCGCGCTGCTGGCCGAGCATGGGCTCGAGCCGGTGGTCATCCGCCACCCGATGCCGTACGGCGACCTGGCCGCGCAGGCGGTCCAGCGCTACGCAACGCACGACGACCTGGCGCGCTACGAGACGACCATCGAGGAGCGTGAGGAGTACGAGCCGCACCTCGACGCGGGCCGCATCGTGTACGCCGGCGTCGACTACGGCAAGATCCTGGAGGCTGCACAGGGCGAAGCCGACGTGATCCTGTGGGACGGTGGCAACAACGACTTTCCGTTCTATCGGCCGGACCTGTTCGTCGTCGTCGCCGACCCCCTGCGCCCCGGTACGGAGCGCGGCTATCACCCGGGTGAGACCAACGTGCGGCTGGCCGACGTGCTGATCATCAACAAGGTCGACAGCGCGACCAAGTCCGCGGTCGACGACCTGCGCAAGAGCCTGTCCGAGCTCAATCCGCAGGCTGAGATCGTGCTCGCCGAGTCGTCGCTCGAGCTCGTTGGTGAGCCGATCAAGGGCAAGCGCGTGGTCGTCGTCGAGGACGGGCCCACGCTCACCCACGGCGGCATGACCTACGGCGCAGGCATCGTCGCCGCGCGGCGCTTCGGTGCCGTGGTGGTCGACCCGCGCTCGGCGGCAGTTGGTTCAATCAAGGACGTGCTCGAGCGCTATCCGGCGCTCGATTCGCTGGTGCCGGCGATGGGCTATGGCACCGACCAGATGCGCGAGCTCGCGGAGACGCTCAACGCCGTCGACGCCGACCTGGTGCTGGCAGCGACACCGATCGACCTGACCCGCGTCCTGAAGCTCGACAAGCCGGTGACGCGCGTCCGCTACGAGCTCAAGCAGGTTGGTGGCAAGCCGCTGGCCGAGCTGATCGCGCCACTCGTCGAGCGCGCCCATCATCCCGTTCAGGTGTAGCGGGCACAGTCGGCGGCCTACCTGGTTGCCGGCCAGCGCACGCTGAAGCGGGCCCCGCCAAGCGGCGACGACGCGACCGTCCATCGGCCGCGCGTGGCCTGGACCACCGCGTCGGCGATCGCCAGCCCCAGTCCGGCTCCGTCCGCCTGGCCCGCCGTGTCGACCGAGCGATGGAAGCGGTCGAAGATCCGCTCGCGGTCAAAATCGGCGATGCCTGGCCCGGAGTCGTCGACGGTGAGCGTCGGCCGCGCGGTGTCGAGCCCGACGTGGACTTCCACGCGGCCACCATCGGGCGCGTACTTGCACGCGTTGTCGATCAGGACGCCGGCCAGTCGCTCCAGCAGTTCCGGCGGGGCTGCCACGGTCACGCTTTCTGCCGGCGCGTCGACCTCGAGCGCCAGGTGGCGCGTTTCGGCGATGGCGGTAAATCGATCGGCGGTCTGGCGCACGACCGTGGCCAGGTCGACCGGCTCGGCGTCGGCCGGCGGGCGGGCAGCATCGAAGCGCGCCAGCCAGAGCATGTCGTCGAGCAGCCGGCGCATCCGGAGCGATTCGCGGTCGACCTTGCCGAAGGCAGTTCGATACCACTCCACATCGCGTTCCTGCGCCCGGGCCAGCGACGTGTGCGCCTCGATCACCGACAGCGGCGTGCGCAGTTCGTGCGACGCGTCGGCGGTGAAGTCGAGCTGGCGACGCCGCGCTGCTTCGACCGGCGCAGCGACGCGGCGGCCGACGATGACCGCGCCGCCGAAGACGGCGAGGAGCAGGAACGGCGCGATGGCCAGCGTGCCGATGATGATCGTGCGCTGGGTGTCCTCGACCGGCGCGAGCGACGCCGCCACGACGATCTTGTTGGGCCCCTGCTGAACACCGGCGATGCGTACCTGGTCGCCGGCGATGGTGGCCGTCCGGGGCGCTGTGGCGCCCTGGAACTCGGCCGGCAGGTCGGGCGTGGTGCTGTCCTTGGTCACCGTGCCGTCCGGTGCGATGGTCCAGGCGAAGACCTGCGGGCCGAACGGTCGCTGTCGTCCGCCGGGTCCGCCGTTCGGGCGGCCGCCCTGACCGGCCGGCGGGGCCTGATTGAGGCTGCCCCTCAGCTGCCCGTCGATCTGGCCCGTCAGGTCGATGGTCGCGAAGGCCACCACGGCGGTCGAGATCAGCGCGTAGATGACGCCGACAACGAGCGTCGCGGCGAGCGCGACGCGGATCGACTGCCCGCGGACCGACGCCGCCTGCGTCACTCGCCCGCCTCGATGCGATATCCCGCGCCGCGCGCGGTCACGATCTTCGTTCCGGCGCCGGACAGCTTCGCGCGCAGACGGCTCATCTGCACGTCAATGGCATTCGAGCCGAGTGGCTCGGTCTCGTCCTGCCAGGCATGCTCGGCGATCTGTTTTCGATCGACGACGGCCGGCGCGCGGCGCAGGAGCAGCTCGAGGATGCGGTATTCGGTCGCGGTCAGGCTCAGGTCGCGGCCGTCGATCGTGGCCACGCGCCGCGCGGGGTCGAGGGCAACCCGGCCGGAGCTGAGGATCGGTGCGTCGACGCCGCGCGGCCGGCGCTGAAGGGCGCGCACGCGCGCGAGCAGCTCGCCGAAGTCGAACGGTTTGACGAGGTAATCGTCGGCGCCCGTGTCGAGACCGCGTATCCGGTCCGCGGGCGCATCTCGCGCGGTGAGCATCAGCAGCGCTGTCGGTCGCTCGTGCTTGCGCGCCCAGGCGACGACATCGACGCCCTCGGCGCCGGGCATCCGCCAGTCGATGACGGCCACGTCGTACTCGTACCACTTCAGGTAGTCGATTGCGTCGTCGCCGCGGTCGACGGCGTCCACCTGGTAGCCCGCCTCGGCAAGGCCGACTTCGAGTACCTCGCGCAGGCCGTCGTCATCCTCTGCAACTAGTACTCGCATCGTCGGCTCCTGTCCCGGCAGCAACGTAGTGGTTGTAACACGGGCGGTTGCGCCGAGAAGCCCTGCACGGTGCAGGGCTTCTCGACTTGTTGGGGAGGCGATCAGCTGTTGGAGCTGGTCGTCGAGTCCGTGCTGGACGGGTTGTTGGACGTGTCGCTGGGCGGCTGACCATGGCGGCCTGGAGCGCCGGGACCACCCGGGCCACCGGGGCCACCGCGGCCGGGCACGCCGTTGACCATGTCGGTCACATGCGCGGTCAGGTTGGCCAGCCGCTGATCGGCCTGCGCCTGGGTGATCGTGCCGGCATCAACGTCGGCCTGGATCTTGGCGGTGTCGGCAGCGACGATCGCGTCGATCACGTTCTGGACATCGACGCCCTGAGCGCTGGCCACGTCGGCCAGTGACTGCCCATTCTGGAGGGCGGTCGTCAGGTCGGCCTCGCTCATGCCGAGTGCCTGGGCGGCAGCCGTCAGGTCCTCGGCGTGCAGGCCCGGGGCACCGGGGCCACCGGGACCACCTGGGCCACCGCGACCGGGCACGCGATTGACCATGTCGGTCACGTGCGCGGTCAGGTTGGCCAGGCGCTGATCGGCCTGCGCCTGGGTGATCGTGCCGGCATCAACGTCGGCCTGGATCTTGGCGGTGTCGGCGGCGACGATCGCGTCGATCACGTTCTGGACATCGACGCCCTGAGCGCTGGCCACGTCGGCCAGTGACTGCCCATTCTGGAGGGCGGTCGTCAGGTCGGCCTCGCTCATGCCGAGTGCCTGGGCGGCAGCCGTCAGGTCCTCGGCGTGCAGGCCGGGACCACCCGGACCACCGTTCATGCAGTCGCCGGCCATATCACCCGGTGCGTTCGCATTGGCCGGGTTGCTGGTGGAATCGTGCGAACTCGTCGACGGCGACGCAGCGGGCGCCGCAACGGGCGAGGCCCCCGGATCGGCAGCGGCCACCAGGTTCGGAATGAACATCGCCCCTCCAGCCGCGCCCAGGATGAGCGCGCCGGCGACGATGCCTCGTGCGATGTACTTGTTCACCTGTCTACTCCTTTGCAGTGATGGAACTTGGTTCCGGTCCGCAGAAGACCGTGTTCGCATCCTGCGCGGGGCTTTCTTTCGATCAGGTGACGGCGCCTGGGAGGTCGCTCCGCGACCGACCTAGGGGCAGCTGCCGCTGCCCAGTGGCACGAGGTCGAACGCGTAGTTGGCCGGCATGTTCCCATCAAAGCCGGTGAAGGTCACGTGGTCCTGGGCCGTGACCGACACGGTGAGGCTGCCGTCGCCATGTGGCGTCAGCGTGTAGATCCCCTGCGCGTCGTCTGTCTCACCCAGATCGGGCAGGCTGTAGGAGTAACTGAACGAGTTGCCGTTCGGATCGAACATCAGCACGAACGACACCGACGGATTGTGGGCGGGGATCTGGAACGGGTGGTTCGTGCACACGCCGCCGGCCGGCGTGTCCATGACGAGGCCGCCCTCAGGGTTCGTCAGCTTCACTGAGTACGGGCCGGCCACGAAAGTCGGCGACGCCTCGGGCGTCGGCGGCACGGTCGGCGTCGGCGCTGCTGTGGGAGAGGGCGCCGATGTCGGGGGAGCGGTCGGCGCCTGGCTCGCGGCCGTGGAGGCTCCAGCGCCGCCGACCGGGGGAGTCGTCTGGCTGGACGCGGCGGGCGCGCATCCGACCAGCAGGAGAACAGCCGCGATCGCCACCATCGCGACCCGCCACGCTGACCCGGAAGTCATCACGTCTCTCTCCGCCGATCCTTTAGGGCGCCGGCAAGGCTCGCATTCTGCCACCGGTGGACGAATGGGTCCACCATCCGCGGCTACGCAGTTCTAGTGCTTCACGTACAGCTGCCCGTATGGCCACGAGCTGTAGGCGGGCCAGCGGTAGAGGTTGCCCACGCCGGTGCCGGCGATGGTCTGAGTCAGGCCCCAGAGCGTGGGGATGGCGAACACCTGGTCGGCCGCGTACTGATCCAGCACCTGCCACTTGGCTGCCTGGTCCTGACGATCCATGGTTGTCCTGGCGTCCTGGATCATGGCCTCGAACTGCGGATCGTTGTCCGAGCTGACGCGTGAGAGATCGAAGTCACCGCTCGGCTCCCAGCCCTGCGGGCTCTCAGGCGTGAACAGTGGCGGGATGACGGTTGAGGCATTGGGCCAGTCGGGGCCCCAATGGGCCTCACCGAATTCGTGCTGGCAATCGGGATTGAGCGGGCCGCACGCGGGGCCGCGAACGAAGTAGGGATTGAGGAGGACCGTGACGCCGGCCTCCCGGAGCGAGCGCTGGACGATCTTCGCGATCCGGCCGGGGATTGGTGCGTCGTAGAGGTAGTCGTACGTCAGCGTCGGCGCGGGCTCGCCGGATTGCTGGATGAGCTGGCGAGCGAGGGTTGGGTCACCCGTCGTGGGTACGGCCTCACCGAACGGTCCCTGAGCATCCCAGAGGTGGGTGGGCGCGTAGTCAATGCCGATGTCGGGCCCGATGACGCCGTCTGCGAAGTCGCCGGCGAACTCGCCGCCGTAGGCCAACCTGATGGCCTCGCGGTCGAGGGCCACGGCAATGGCCTGGCGAATCAGCGGATTGGTGACCTTGTCCGTGCGGATCCAGATGTAGCGCGAGTTGGCGCCGTAGTCGCTGAAGGCGCGACCGGCGAAGTCGGCCGCCGCGGTGTGCGCGTCGCTGAAGACGGTGTCCAGGTTGTTGGACTGCATCGGGGCGTACGCGAGCGCGAACTGGTCGCTACCTGTGGGCTGCATCAGGCGCTGGTCAAGCTGGGCGGGGTCGATGCCGAAGTCGACCTCCCACTTGTCCGGGTAGGCACCGCGGTAGTCATCGACCTCCCTCGTCCAGTACGGGTTGCGGACCAGCACCAGGCTGCCGCCCTGGCCGGGAATGTAGCTCTGGACCACGTACGGGCCGTCCGAGCACGGAGCGGTGGCGTAGTCGCCGCGGGTGTCCGAACACATGCTGCCCACGGGGTGATCGACCGGGTTGGGCACGGCGCCAAAGCCCAGGGCGACCGTGTAGTTGAAGTCGGGGACGGACTGGTTCAGGTGAAACGTGATCGTGTTGCCGTCGCACTCGACGGCTGCATCGAACAGCGCCCGCTGGGCGGCCGTCGCCCTGTACGGCCCGGGGTACTGCGAGCCGTTCTCGGCGTTTTGATCGGCCGGGATGTCGAGGTAGGAGATCGCATACGTCGGGCCGTCGTGAATCTCGGTGGCGAACGAGCGCGAGACACCGTACTTGAAGTCCGCACAGGTGACCGCCGAGCCGTCCTGCCATTTCATGCCTTCGCGCAGCGTGAAGCTCCATTGGGTGGCGTCGGCGTTGGGCGTACCGGTATCGGTCGCCGCGTCGGGCACCAGCGTGGTCCCCCCAAGCGGATCGGGGGAGTACTGGTACGCCGTCAGCGAGCGGAAGAGCGTCGCCCCGAAGAAGGCGAGGTCCTCACCGGTGTAGATGCGCTCGGGATCCATGTCCTGGAAGCCGACGCCACCGTTGGCGCTCAGGGTCGACAGGAGCAGGTAGAGGGTGCCGCCCGTCGGAAATGCGGGCGTCTGCGTTGGTGAAGGGGTTGGCGTCGGCGTCGGGCTTGGTGAAGGGGTTGGCGTCGGCGTCGCGGTTGGCGGAGCAGTCGGGGCTGGGCTGGGCTGGGCACTCGGCTCAGGGGTGGGTGGAGGCGCGGTCTGGCAGCCGATCACGGCCAGTGACAGCAGCAGTCCGCACAACCGGCGCATGCTCACGGTCTCCTCGCCACGATCTACCCTGCCTGCCCGGCGCGATCAGGCTAGGCCGTCGCCAGCATCAGGTCCAGACTCTCATGGCCCCTGGGCGTATCGCCGGGGCCGACTATCGCAGGCGGGGCTCGGCCACGGTTTGACCGTCGACCTTGATCCGCGTGCGCTCCATGTCGTATCCGACCCGGATGGCGGTCAGCGACCGATCGACATTGCCGCGAACCATGTGGCTGGTGAGTACCCGCCACGGAATGCCGTGGCCGTCGAGCTCCTCGATGGTCACCACTGCGTTGTTGTCCATGGGCTATTTCTCGCTCAATCCGGGCCGTGAGCGACAGTGCCGTCGGTCACACAGCGCCCACCTTCCTGGCGCCTGACGCAAGATCCGTGATTCACCGGATGCAACGACCGCCGAACGCTTCCATCGTGGCCACACCCACCCAACCATCCTGGGAGACGACCCGATGATCAACTCGGTACGGCGCTCGCGAGTTCGGCGCCAAATCGTGTCGCTGGCGATCGGCCTGGTGTTGGTGTCCGCCTGCGGCGGCACCGCGACCAACAACCCACCCACCGATGACGCTAACCCGTTCGCAAGCATCACGATCTCGCTGGCCCCGCAGTCGGGTGGCCCGGTCACCGGCCACGTTGGCGACACGCTCACGTTCTTCACCTTTGGGCATGATCAGGTCGAGGCAACCCTGGTGAAAGTCTTCGACCCGGCAGTACCAACCGATGGCAGCTCGCTGCCGGCCGGTGCCCACTGGGTTGGCGTAGAGCTGACCATCAACAACCACTCGTCCGACTACATGAACGAGTCGTCGCAGGCCGACGCGACAGCCTCGGGCGGCACCGTTCTGACGACAGATGACGTCTACCAGAACACCTCGTATCCGCTCACCACATTTCAGGGCTGCACGCAGACGAGCGGTAGCGAACAGGACGTCCAGCCCTTCACCCACTGCGAGTCCTTCGTCGTGCCTGACGGGCAAAGCCTCACCCAGGTGGGGGTCAAGGTGGGCGGCGCCGCGATCTTCAGCAGCCTGGTGCCCACCGACCAGGCCGCCTGGACGGTGCCGTGACGTGATGCGCCGGTCGTGACCGGCGCTCGCTCTTGCTGCCGGTACCGTCGACGACGCGACGTGGGCGCCTGTGGGCAGTCCCTACCGATAGCCGCGGACCGCCGCGGATTCCTGTCGGCCGCCATCCACGACCTGGCCGTCGCGCAACTCCACCACCTGGTCCGCCAGGTCGATCAGCGAAGTGTCGTGGGTGGCCACGATCGCGGTCACGCCCTCACTGCGCACAAGGTGCTGGAGCACGGCCATGATGTCGCGCCCCGTTTGCGAGTCGAGCTGGCCCGTCGGTTCGTCGGCCAGCAGCAGGCTCGGATGGTTGGCGAGCGCCCGGGCGATGGCGACGCGCTGCTGCTCGCCGCCCGACAGCTCATGCGGTCGGTGCTTCGCCCGTGCCTGCAGGCCGACCATCTCCAGGAGCTCGCGCACCCGCCGATCCCGCTCCTTTGGGTCGGCGCGGATCAGCCGGAGCGGCAGCTCGACGTTTTCCGCAGCCGAGAGGACCGGCAGCAGTCCGAACGCCTGGAAGATGAAGCCGAGCTTCCGCCGCCGGAATTCGACCAGTTCGGATTCGGGCAGCTCAGAAACCGTCAGCCCATCAACCGAGACGCTGCCGTTGGTCGGCCGATCGAGGGCGCCGATCATCGACAGGAAGGTCGTCTTGCCCGAACCCGAGCGCCCGCGCAGCGCCACCAACTGCCCGCGGCCAACCTGGATGGTCACGTCACGTACGGCGTGTACGACGCCGGCGGGCATCGGGTAGTCACGCGAAACGCCGCGCGTGTCGACCATCGGCCCGTCAATCGTTTGGGGGTTGTATGTCACGAGCGGGCCTCGGCGCTCGGATCGCCACGCTCGCCTCCGTCGTCAGGAGGCACGCCGGTGCTGGGCCGGGCATAACGTGAATGGTCGGGCCAGATGCCGATGTGATCGGCCTCCAGCGCCAGGCGGACCCGACGCTCGAGCCCCAGCGCCTCAACGTAGGCGCGCGGCAGCTGCAGCCGGCCGACGCGATCGAGGACGGCGTATTCCTCGCTCGTGACGCGCCCGTCACCGACCTCGCTGATGGCGCGCCGGTGCAGCGTCTCTGTGCTGGTGCGCCCATCGCGGATGGCGATCGTGCGGCTCACGTGCTGGCTGACCAACGGGTCGTGGGTGACGACCACGATCGTGACTCCGATTTCGCGGTTGATCGTCCGGAGGACGTCGAGGACCTCGCCCGCGGTGGCTGTGTCGAGTTCGCCGGTCGGCTCGTCCGCAAACAGCACCGCCGGCTCGTTGGCGAGCGCGACGGCGATGGCCGCACGCTGCTGCTCGCCGCCCGACAGGCGCTCGGGCCGGTGCTCGGCGCGCTCGGCCAGCCCGACCCGGTTGAGCAGGTCGGCCGCTCGGCGCTCGCGTTCGCGGCGACCGACCTGGTTCAGCATCATCGGCAACTCCACGTTCTGCCGAGCGGTGAGATAGGGCAGCAGGTTGCGCGCGGTCTGCTGCCAGACGAAGCCGATCACTCGTCGCCGATACGCGGTCCGCTCGCGGCGGCCCATCTGGCCCAGCACGTGGCCGTCCACGATCGCCTGCCCCGCCGACGGCACGTCCAGCCCGCCGAGGATGTTCATCAGGGTGCTCTTGCCGCTACCCGATGCGCCGACGATGGCGATGAACTCGCCCGGCTCCACGACCAGGTCGAGCCCCTGGAGGGCCACCACCTCGAGGTCGGCGACCTTGTAGATCTTGACCAGGTTGTCGCACAGGATGAGTGCGCCCTCGCCGATCAACCGTCCGTCCATCAGCGTCAACTTTCCTCGATTCGAAGCGCGCTCACCAGCCGCGCGCGCCCTGCCAGCCAGGCGCCGCCGGCGATCGCGACGAGGACGACCACCGACAGGGCCACGACCACCAGCGCCAGCGCCGGCCAGTCCACGTAGATGGGCAGGCCCTGGGCGCCCACGAAGTCGGCGAGACCCAGGCCCGGACCCACCAGGATCGCCACGCCCACGCCCAGCAGCACGCCGGGGACGAGCGCCAGCAGCACAGGCGGCGCATGCTCCACGGCGGTCAGGGCCAGCGCCTGCCTCGTTGAGACACCGAGGGTGCGCAGGTATGCGAGGTCCCGAGTACGGCGGGCGGCGGACATGATCACGGCACCCACCAGTGTGACCGCCAGGTACAGAACGGCCACGATCAGGGCGGCGCCGAAGCCATCGGCCACGCTCGTCCCCAGCGGAGCGTCGTGGAGCAGCCCATAGGCGTCCTGCCGCGAGACGATCCGAATCCTGCCCGCCGTGGCGCTTGCCATCGTGGCCAGCGGCGCGGCGGCATCGCTCGACGCGCGCAGCCACATCACCGTGGGCGCGAGCGACGCAGCCGGCGCGGTGGCGCTCATCCAGTCGAGTGGCACGATGGCGAAGTTCGCTGCGCCGCCAAGCCCGGGGAAGCCGGCCCGGCGTTCAACGAGGCGAAGGGTCAGTGGCTGCCGCGCGACCATAACGGTAAACGTGTCGCCCGGGCCCAGGTTGGCGATGCTCGGCAGGAACTGTAAGGACACGATCGCCGGAATGGGGTTGGCCGCGGTCCCGATGCCGGCCCCGGACGGGGGCGCCAGGAAGGCGCTCGGCCAAGCGGGGTCGGCCGCCGTACCCGCGGTCACTGTCGCATAGGCGGGCGCGTCGAGCGCGTCGAGTTCGATGGTCGCCTGCTGATAGCCGCTGACGAAGGTCGCCGTGGAATCGACGCTGGCGGAGGCGACGGCCTGGACTCCCGAGATCGTGCCCGGATCGAGCGACGCGGGCAGCCCCCCGACCCCAATCGCTTCGAGCCGATAGTCGGCGCCGACCTCCAGGTACGACGCGGCGACCTGACCGCGGTCGATGCTCGACTCGATCACCGACGCGAAGGCCCCGAACGCACCCGTGAGCATGAGCACCAGGAGCGGCAGGTTCGCCGTGGCCGGGTGCCGCGCAACCGCGCGCAGGCCGACGACCGGCACGAAGTCGCGCCGTCGTGCTGCGAGCCAGCCGAGGGCGCGCACGGGCAGCGGGTAGAGGCGCGTCGCGACGATTCCCGCCGCCAACCCGCTGAGCAGCGGCACGGCGGCCAGCAGCGGATCGAAACGCGCGGTCTCGCCGACCGGACCAACGGTCAATCCGCGCTGGCGCAACAGCACGACGGCCACCAGGGCGATGCCGACGATCGTCGCCTCGACCACGAGGCGGCGCGCTGGAACGCGCAGGACGGGAGGATCGTCGCGTTCGAGCTGAATGAGCGCGCGCTTGGTCGTCGGCCAGGTGGCCGCCACGAGGAGGAGAGTGCTTGCGGCGGCAACCACGAGCGCCAGGATCGGCGAGAGCGGGGAGTCCCGCCCGGGTACCGCGCTCATGGCGAGAAGCAGGCCGACGATGGATGCGCTGCCCGTGAGGACGATGGCCTCCACGAGCTGCGCGCCCAGCAACAACGCGCTGGACGCGCCCCGGCCGCGCGCCAACAGCAGGTTGCTCCTCCGGCGACGCACGAGGAGGAGCGCGAGCATGGCGATTGCCGCGCCGGCCAGGCCGATCGGGCCCAGGGCGGCGATGGACAGGATCGATTCAGACCGAGCGCGCACGGCGGCGAAGCGGTCGAGGATGCCGAGCAGGCCGGTATGGACAAAGACGTTGGTGACCGCGACGACCGACGACGCCTCCGGCAGGACGCTGCTGTCGGTGGTCGGCGCGATGAGATCCAGGCGGCGCAGATCCGGCTGCAGCGTATCGACCTGGTCCGCGTCGAGGCGGGCGGGATCGACCTGGAAGCGCCAGTCGTAACGGACCGGCAGCCCACCGGCGGCAATGCTCGGATAGGTTTCGGCGGCCACGAACGCAGTCGCGTAGATCGCCTCTATCCCGGCCGCTCCCTGGCGCACCGAAGCCTGCAGCAGGCCACTGCCGCCGAGCAGGTCCCCCGCGTTCGAATCGAGCGGCTCGTAGAGGCCCACCACGTCGACCTGCGTGGGCGCGATGCCGTACGCCGACTTCGTCAGCGGATCGGTGGGGTCGAGCTTCACCTGCAGGTGATCACCCAATCGCGCGCCGATCATGTCGGCCTCGGCGGTCGACAGCGCCGCCTCGAAGACGGTCGGCGGCGCCTGGCCGATGGCGTCAGTGTCCTGCCCCAGGAAGGTCTGCCGCAGCGGCATCCCGAGATCGGCCGGCCACCGGCCGGCGACCAGCCTGGTCGCGTCGGTCAGGCCATCCTGGTACCGCAGGGACAGGAAGATGATGGACTGCGGGACCGCGAGGCGGACCGACGTGAAGCCCAGATAACGGCTCGAGATGAGCCGCTCGATCGAGGCCGGAAAGTCCGCCTCGTGCCGTGCGCCGTACGCGCGCACGGCCGAAACGCCGCCCGTGCCCGGCCCGATCGACCCGGTGGCGTACAGCCAGACGTCCCGTTCGGCAGGCGACGCCGTCGCCGCCGCATAGCGCATCGCGTCATCGGTCACGCGACTGAAGAGCCGTGGCGCGGCCGCGAACAGGAAGCTCGTCGAGGCGACGAGGACGAAGAGCAGCAGCAGCATGCCGGCCTCTGACCGGACCCGGCGCAGGATCAACGCGGCTGCCGACACGGCGCGCAACCTAGTCCTCGCCCAGGCGCAAGATGGTGCCGACGCCGATGCGCCGTAAGACCGCGGCGAGGACGCCCACGCCGATGCCCAGGGCGACCGCAACCACGAGGTCGAGGACGAGGATCCGGTCCCATGGCAGGATCACCCGGACCGCCGGCACCGGCGTCGTCGCCTGCTGCGTGACCGTGACGAACGGCAGGGCTACCCAGCTGATCACGACGCCCACGGCCGTCCCGGCCAGGAGGCTCACGAACACGAGGCTGGCGTTCTCCAGCAACAGCCAGCGGGACAGTTGTCCTCTCGACAGGCCGAGCGCACGCAGGAGCGCGAACTCCGTCCGGCGCTGGCGTGCCGAGACCGCGGCGCTGACGACGAGCGCCACCAGGGCGAAGATCCCGGTCGCCACGAAGCCGAGCAGCAGCGCGCCGATGAGCCCGAGCGCTACCGGATCGGTGCTCAGGCTGCTGGTTCGGTCGACGGCGCTCACGACCTCCGCGCTGTCGAACGGATCGCTGCGCAGCGCGGCGACGACCTGGGCGGACGCTCCGGGCGCAACGGCCAGCCACCACTCGTCGACGGTTCTGACGGCACCTGTCCCCTGCAGGCGCAGCAGGCCCATGGCGTGCTCATCGAACACCAGCAGCGGTTGCGCCGGGTCGGTCGTGGGGAAGGCATCAACTATTCCGGCGATGGAGATGAGCCGGCGCCTCCCGTCCATGGTCACCGAGATGGTCTGGCCCTGGGCCGTACCGGTGGCCGCCAGGAACGCTGGGTTGGTGAGGACCGGAACGGCGCCGTCGAAGGAGTCGATAGCAGCGGGGAGGAAAAGCAGCCGCCGGGCCGACACGCCACCGGCGAGGTACAGGAATCCCCTCCCGTCAAGGTGGACGACCATCCCGTCGACGTTCGCGGCGTTCACGGGTTCGAGCGTGCTGGTCTCAGGTGCCAAGCGGGCCGTCCAACCGCTCAGCGGCACGGCCGCCCAGGGGCCATCCGCGGCGGCGCCCGCAGATAGGCTGGTCACGCCTAACTGAGCGTCCGTGGTCCGCGAGCCCACCGGGAGGTGAGCCACGTCGATTTCGAGCCCGGCCAGCTCGAGCGGGCCGTCGAGTCGGCCAACGGCATGCGGGCTCGTCCTGAGTGGCAGGACGATCGCGGCGCCGGATCCGGCGGCAATGGGTTCCGAGTCCAGCCTGTACACCAGCCCGTGCTCGTCGCGGACGATGGCCGTGGCAGTAAGGCTGACGTCGGTCAACGTGGCCGGATCGATGGGCGTGGGCTCGACCTGCTGCCCGGGCAGCGTATGCGCGGGCAACTGGACGATCGCGCCGATGTCGATCACTGGTTCGACGCGCAGGTAGGCAGCGTCCGCGGGCAGCGTCACGAGCTGCGGCTTGGGCCCGCCGTCGCTCAGTGCGCGCATGAGCTGGTCGAGCGGCCGCGTCGACTCATCGGCCCGGAAGCGGACGATGGAGGCGGCCGTGTCCGCATCGAGCGCGAGGACATCGACGGCACCGGTGGCGACCGAGACGCCACCCGCGATGCGCTCGACGGGCATCGCCGCCTGCACGCCCGCGAGGGACGCGTAAGCGGCGGGCAGCATCGGCGTACTGCCCGTCCCAGCGGCCACCACGGCGCGGACGTCCGCGCCGGCTTGGTACGCCGCCTGGTCCTGCTGCGAACTGAACCACGTCGCGCTGTACGACAGTGCGAACACGCCCAGTGACAGGGCGAGCATCACGAGCAGCGCGGTGCGCGTGTAGCGCAGCGGACGCCGGGCGAGGTGTCGAGAGCCCAGCGACGCGACGACTTCCCGGCCGCGGCTGACCCACGCCTCGAGGGCCGCGGCCAGCAGCGGCAGGATGCGCAGGGCGAGGATGCCACCTGCGAGCAGGCCGAGCGCCGGCGCGGCGACGAGCAGCGGGTCGAAGCCCAGGGTCCCCTGGACCGTGCGCGTCAACGGCGCGCCGTAGAGCGACAGCTGCCAGAGGGCGATGGCGGAGACGGCCAGCAGGGCAATGTCGAGGCCCAGCCGCTGTCCGAGCGTCCGCGTCTCCTGCCGCGATAGCTCGCGCTCCGCCGAGGCGAAGGTCCGGGCCGCCAGGAACGCCGGCAGCACGAGCAGCGCCAGGCACAGCAGCCCGGCCGCGCCGGCCAGCAGGTAGCTGTCGGTAGTGACCGTCGGCTCGATGTTCAAGCCGATGTCGGCGAGCGGGCCGGCAAACCCGAGAACTGTCGCCTCCCCGACGGCGAGCCACGGTGCCACGAGGACGGCGGGGATGACGATGAGGAGCCCTTCGGCAAAAGCAAGCCAGGCAATGCTCCCGGGCCCCGCCCCGCGGGAGCGCAGCAGCGCGGTCTCGACCCGCCGATGATCGACAAGCAGCGCGGCCGTCAGGACGATCGCGTAGGCGGCCATGATTGCCAGCTGCGCCATGAGCAGCAGCATCTCGGTCCGGCTGACGAGTAACGAGCGCTCGGCGCCCGCGAGGATGTCGGGCAGGCCGGTGACCACGCCCAGACTGCCGGTGGATGCCTCCGGCAGGCGTCCCGGGAGGGCCTCCAGGCGGTCGTGGATGCCGGCGACGTTGTCGACCGTCAAAGCATCGAAGCCGGGATTCACGCGCCATCGCAGGTGAAGGGACGTCAGCCAGGTCTGGGCGGGGTTGCGCAGGATTTCGTCCGGCGTCGTCAGGAAGGGGCCAAGGACCCGGTCTCGGCCGTCCTGGACGATGCCGGTCGTGAGTTGCGGGTCCCCGTACCAGTACGGGTCGGCGGGGTCATCGACGGAGAAGATGCCGACGAGACGGACGGGCACCGCGACGGGCTGATCGACGTGCGGCGCGACGAGCGTCAGTTCATCGCCCACGGACAGTTGCAGGTCCGCGGCGACGGCATCCAGGACCACTACCTGGAGCGGGTCGGATGGACTGCTGGGCGCCGGCCACGCGCCCTGGATCAGCCGCGTGTGGTCGGGCATACCGTCGAGGAAGCCCAGGACTGCCTGGTCACCCGTCTGGCCGCCTGGCCCTGTCGGGAGCGCCAGGGTCGCGCTGGCTCGGCCGTCGCGGATGATCGGGGCCGGCAGCGGCGACAAGGCTGTCTGCAGATCGGACTGCACTTCGTCGTCTACGCCGGCAACGTAGGCCGGGGTGCCGTACATCGAAACCTGGACGCTGGTGTCCTTGAAAGGCGCGTCAGCCAGCGTCCGACGCAGGCCGGCCAGTGCCGCCGACGACGAGTAGATCGGTCCGGCGGCGAACAGCACGGTCGCCAGGACGGTGATCAGCCAGCCTGCGGCCACGATCGGCCAGTCGGCCCTGGTCCGGCGGAGGCTGAGCCGCCACCCGGCGACCAGTGAGTGCACCGGCGATCCCCTCAAGCTGGGTTAGAGGCCACTTGTATACCGGAACTTCTCGGACCGCACAGCCCACGCGGCAGAGCAGGGAACTTTTGAGCATTTCAGGCTGAGCGCTGTAGCACGCAGCGTGGCGGGACGAGCGTAAGTCGCCCAGTTATCGGCTGTTGGGTCGCGCCTGCCGCCAGACCAGTTCGCTTCATGCGCGAGCCATAGCCTGGTCCGATCGGCTGCGTTCGACTATCGCTGGCGGGGCTCGGCCACGGTTTGACCGTCGACCTTGATCCGCGTGCGGCCCACATAGTCCGGGGCAACGTCGATCGGTCACTGACCGCCATGTCGTACCCGATCCGGATGTGTGCTCCCGACGGTGCCGCGTTATGACGGTCCGTCATCTCATCTCGGCCATCCCACACCACGCCGCCGCGCTGGCCTGGCCATTGGGCGTCCCTGCAGGGGGGGTCATCTCGGAGACAGGTCACGGGCACATGACGGTCGGTCATGACAACGCCCAAGGGGCGGGACATAGTGGCCTCACGTACACAGGGTTTTCCGATCCTCCGGGTCTGACAACCTGAGGCGTAAGGAGCAAGCCATGGCCATCGAACAGGTCGATCGGACGGTCGTCACCCAGGGACCGGGGGTGGGCGCGGGTCAGGAGACGGTTCGCACCGATAGCCAGCTCATCACTCGCACCGGGCCGGGCGCGGCCGAGTACGCCCGGCGCGTCATCGTCCTCGTCTTCGGGCTCATCCAGCTCGTCATCGTGGCGCGCATCGTCCTGCTGCTGCTTGACGCCCGGTCATCCAACGATCTTGTCGCCGGTGTTCTCAACGTCAGCCAGGTGTTCGTCGCGCCCTTCGAGGGCATCCTCCGGACCGACTCCCTTAACGCGTCCGGAGCGACCCTGGACGTCGCCGCCATCGTCGCCCTCGTGGGCTGGACAGTCCTCGAGGTGGTCCTGATCTGGGCCATGCGGATCTTCCGACGCACGCCCGCCTGACAGCCAACGAAAGGAGCCAACAGCCATGGGGATCATCGCCTGGATCGTGGTCGGCGCCATCGCCGGCTTCATCGCCACATTCATGATGGGTAACCGGGGCGGCATCGTGCTGACGATCATCCTGGGCATCGTCGGCGCGATCGTCGGCGGCTGGCTGGCGGGCGTGTTCCTGAACGTCAAGGATCCGACCGGCATCAACGTCGAGACCATCGTCGTCTCCGTCGTCGGCGCCGTCATCGTCGTCTTCGGGTGGAACCTGCTGTTCGGCGGCCGCCGCGGCGCGGCCTGACGCGCTTCGAACCTTCACCGTCCCATGGCGGAGTCCAGATAGTGAACGAAGGGGTACGGACATGCCAGACGAGCACACCAAGGGAACCATCACCGACGTCAAGGGCAAGGTCGAGGAGGCCGCTGGCAAGGTGACCGGAGACAAGGAGCAGGAGGCCCACGGCAAGGCCAAGCAGGTCCAGGGCGACGCCCAGAAGGCCCTCGGCGACGTTCAGACTGCGGTCCGGCAGCCCAAGAGCCGCTGAGAGCACTCAACGGCGTGTGAACAACGAAACGCCCGAAGGAACCGCCGATCACTAGATGCCCCGGCCAATGTAAACACCGGCCAGATCACTAGATGTTCGTGGCCCCTTCGGGCGACATCACCGTAGGCTGACGAGCAAGCGACTGTCAAGAGCCATCTGGCCCTGAAGGGCCGTGCGTGCTCGGGTGAGCGGACATCCTGCTCGGCGTGATAGACCGGACGGCAACACCATGAGTGCTGCACTCGCGATAACGTCCGTCTGATGGACGCGCTGCCGCTCCCGCTGTTGCTGGTCATCTTCGTGGCCGCCGGCGCCGCCGTGTGGATGGCCGGAAGCAGGCTGTCGATGGCCACCGACGTACTCGACACGAAGCTCGGCCTGGGCGATGCGTTCGGGGGTCTCATCCTGCTCGCGATCGTCACCAACTTGCCTGAGATCGCGATCGTGGTCAGTGCGGCGCTGACTCACCAGGTGGGTATCGCCGTTGGAAACATCCTGGGCGGCATCGCCATGCAGACCCTGGTTCTGGTGCTCCTCGATGCCATCGGGATTCCCGGCTCCAAGGCCCTCAGCTACCTCGGGGCGTCGCTGCTGGTGCTGCTCGAGGCAGGCATGGTGGTGGCGGTGTTGAGCATTACGGTGATGGGCAGCCAGCTGCCCGCGGGCCTCTTGCTGTGGCGGATCGACCCGGCCGCGCTGCTCATCGTCGTGGTCTGGGTAGCGGGACTTCTCCTGGTCCATCGCGCCCGCAAGGGGCTGCCGTGGCACGAGAAGGGGCAGCCGCCAGATGGCCAGAGCAAGCCGCGCGGGCACTCGAAGAAGGCCCGGGTTCAGGAAGCCGTGGAGCGCGGCATGAGCACCAAGCGGGCGGCCTTCGTGTTCGTGATCGGAGCAGCTGTGACCCTGGCCGCGGGCGCCCTGCTCGAGCTCAGCGGCGAAGGCATCGCCACGCAGATCCATATGAGCGGGGTCATCTTCGGATCCACCGTGCTCGCAGCGGCGACCTCGTTGCCGGAGGTCTCGACGGGCCTGGCCTCGGTTCGAATGCGCGACTACCAGTTGGCCTTCGGCGACATCTTTGGGGGCAATGCCTTCCTCCCGGTCCTGTTCCTGGTGGCCAGCCTGTTGTCGGGCCAGGCGGTGGTGCCCCAGGCCCAGGTCACCGACGTCTATCTGACCGGCCTGGGTGCGCTGCTCAGCGTGGTGTATATGTTCGGAATCGTTTTTCGGCCGTCACGGACGATCGCGCGCGTCGGCCTCGACTCGGCGGTCGTGCTTCTGTTGTACCTGGTGGGGATGGCCGGCCTGGTCGTGATCGGCACCTCGTGAAACAGCCCGTCGTGCTCGAACGTCGGACGCTCATCCTGGCCGTCGTGGCGGGCGCCGCCACGGCTACCACGCTGGTCCTTCGGGCCACCGGAGCCGACAGCGTCGCCATCTTCGCCGCCGCCGCGATTGCCCTGGGCGGGCTTGCCGGTCTCGTCGGCGAGGGGACGAAACAGCTCGGCCGCCACCTGGGGCCGGGGACCACCGGCGTCCTCCAGTCGGCCCTGGGCAACCTGCCCGAACTGTTCGTCTCGATTTTCGCGCTCCAGGCTGGGCTGGTCGCGGTCGTCCAGGCGGCCCTCATCGGCTCGATCCTCGCCAACACGCTGCTGATCCTGGGGCTGGCCTTCCTCCTGGGCGGGTTGCGCCACGGCACCCAGCGGTTCAGCGCGGCGCAGACGCGCATGATGGCGATGCTGCTGGTCCTTGCGGTGGCGGCCCTGGCAATCCCGAGCCTGGCGACCGCGCCGGGCGCCCCGGACCAGGGTCACGCCCCGGAGCTCTCCGTCGTCGTGTCGCTCGTGCTGCTGGTCGTCTTCGCGGCCAGCGTCCCGTTCTTCCTTCGCCAGGGCTCGGTGGATGGCGCGCCCGATGCTGCAGCGGTGGAGGCGAGCGAAGGCTCCGCCTGGCCGATCGGGTTGGCCATCGGGGCTCTGCTCGTCGCGGGGGTTGCGGCGGCATTCGTGTCCGACTGGTTCGTGGAGGCGCTGCAGCCGGCCATGGCGGCCCTTGGAATGTCCGAGGAATTCGCCGGCCTGGTTATCGTCGCGATCGCCGGTAACGCAGTGGAGAACGTGGTCGGGGTGCAGGCTGCGATGCGCAACCAGCCCGATCTGGCCGTCAGCCTGATCCTCAACTCCAGCCTGCAGGTAGCCCTGGCCCTCACACCGGCCCTCGTCCTGCTCAGCCTCGTCATTGGAGCGGCGCCGCTGACGCTCGTTGTCGCGCCACTGCTGGTAGGGGCTCTGGCCGTGTCGGTCGTCCTGGCCGCCCTCGTCGTGATCGACGGCAAGTCGACCTGGCTGGAGGGCCTCGCGTTGATCGGGCTCTACGTCATCATCGCCGCCAGCGTGTGGTGGGGGCCGGCCATCGGCAGCTGACCCTGGCGCGGCCCGAGGGTTGCGCTGTGTGAGCGTTGTGGCAGACGCATCCGCCGGCGGTCTGTAAGTAATCGTCTCAATCTGAGCGTGAACTGGCATGATCTACAGGGGCCGGTATCTCAGCGGCAGGGCAAGGGACTTTTAAGCATTCCCGACTGAGCGCTGTAGCACCACTCTTGGGGGACGCGAGCGAAGCGGGCACAGTTATCGGCTGTACGACGAGTCCTTGACGGGGACGGAATCCCCCTCGGCCCTCCAACTATTGACCCAGCAGCAGGGCGTCCATGCGTTCCGCGGCGTCCCGCTGCATAGACAGGTCGAGCACGATCCGCGCCGGCGTCAAGCGCGAAGCAGCCCAGCCGTCGGGTGCCGCGGCTGGTACATGGCCTTTGACACGCGCAGGACGTGCGCAATGGCCCATATGTCGCAGGCATATATCCCCTACCGTTGCTGGCTGGACGGCACCATCGCGCCATCGCGCGACCGTCCGCCGATCTGGGGTGGGACATGTACCAACCCTCTGGTCCGACTTGCCTCACCTGCGGCGCAGCCCTGGCGCCCGGTGCGACCGCGTGTTGGCGATGTGGCGTCGCCGTTCAGCAATCATGCTGGAACTGCGGCGCTCCGCACCCGCCCGGCGTGCCCGCGTGCTGGAACTGCGGTGCGCCGACCGGCCCGTCACCCGCCTTCGCGAGCGGCGCGGCCCCGGGCGTCGCGGGTCCGCCGCCCGCGGGTCCGCCGCCCGCGGGTCCGCCGCCCGCAGGTCCGCCGGCTTCTCCTCCGCCGCCCGGATACGCCTGGCCGGGTCCTGCGCCGCTCGCGCCGCCGCCGGGGCCCGGCCCGTCATATGCCGGCGCGCCGGTCGCCGGCCGATCCAGCGCGCGCCGGCCGATGGTGCTGGTCATCGTCGCGCTGGCGACCGTGATCGCGCTGGCCGTGGGCGCCGTCGGCAGCGGGATCATCAAGCTCCCCGGCGGCCTGCCCGGTGCGACCAGCCCGGCCGCCACCGGGCTCGACTGTGGCAGCCTCCCACCACCGGACCCCGCCGCGAGCCCGCTGGCGATCGACGAGCCGAATGTACCGAGCGGCCCGGTCGAGTCCCCGCCGCCGATCGACAACCTCGCGACACCGGTCACCGGAACGCTGACCCTGGGCGACTCGTCGCCCGTCCAGGCCATCAGCGTGGGCGCGGACGGCGCCTCGACGACAGTCTCGGCTTCGGGGCAGCCCTGGGACGGCCTCAAGATCGACGTCCCGGCAGGCGCCTGGCCCGGCGCGACGCTGCAGATCACTGCCCAGCCGATCACCAGCTCGGACTTCGGCGACCTGGTGACTCCCATCTCGCCGCTCTACACCATCTCCGGCGCGGAGGGTCTGGCGCCCTTGCCGGTGACACTGAAGATCCCCGCGGTCATCCCCGACGACTCGTTCGCCATGGGCTTCTTCTACGACGGCGCCGGCCACCTCGAGGGCATGCCCCTGCTGGCCGAAGACGGGACGTCCGTGACCATCGCCACGGAGCACTTCTCCAGTTTCTTCCTGAGCCTGGTCAAGAAGGCGCTCCTGCCGGCGACGATCGACTCGGGCTTCCGCCCGGGGGTAGACGACTGGCAGTTCACCAACTACGGCTCCTTCATCGCGAGGAACGGCCACTGCGCCGGCCAGGTGCTGACCGAGGCCTGGTACTACATCGAGCGGCGCCTGAAGGAAGGAGCCTCACCGCTGTATGGCCTGTTCGACAACAACGGCAGTGAGAAGACGCCGTCCCTGTGGCAGGACGACTCGGACGGCTACCGCCTGGCGAGCGTCGCCCACGGCCAGTACCAGGCGTATACGCAGTCAGGTGCTGACACGAGCAAGCTCGACGATTTCTTCTACAGCTGGCGCGGCCTGGGTTTCGACGCACTCCAGTACGATGCCTTCCGCTACTCGATCGCTGTCACCGGCGAACCGCAGCTCGTGTCGCTGAGCGACGCACAGAACGGCAATGGCCACGTCATGCTCGCCTACCGCGTGGCCCGGAGCGCGATCTTCGTTGCCGACCCGAACTATCCCGCAGCGTGGCGGCTGATCCCCTTCGACGGCACGAGCGGCAAGTTCGGGACGTACTCGTCGGGCGCTAGCGCGATCTCGATTGCGCAAGGGGAAGAGGTGTCATACACGAACTTCGTGTACAAGGCGAAGTCGGCCCTGGTCGACTGGTCCACGCTGGCCGCCGCCTGGGCGGCGTTTGATGCCGGGACGATCGGCAATGGCGTGTTCCCCGACTACAAGCTCATGGCGTACGACGCGGAGCACCACGTCTGGAATGAGTTCACTGATGGATACACGACTGACAGGCCGGCACTTTATGTTTTGGTCGTGGGTCCGGCCGGCGTCGACTTCACCGGCGCCTCCGCGTTCCGCGGGACAACCCAAATCGGCAGTGGCGGCGGCAACCAACACTTGAAGTATGCGTTCTTTGCCATTTCGCTGGTTCCCGGCGACAACGACATCGGCTTCGCCATCTACTTCTCCCAGCAGAACTGGACGCACACGCAAACCAATCCGCCGCCGTCCCGCCAGGTGCAGGACTGGAGCTATGTCGACTTTGTCCGCAGGCGCATCAGCCTGGGACCCGCGGCGACTGACACCCCCACTCCTTCCCAGGTCAGTCCGACCGCGGCGACGCCTTCTCCACCGGCTGGAATCGGTGCCTGGGTGCTGACGGGCACAGAGCCGACGCAGTCGGTGAACCAGCCAGACGGCTGCTACAACAGCCAGCAGGTAACGATCGGAGGCCTGTCGGCGACGACGTCCGGGAAATGCACCTGGACCGGCCCCGACGTCGATGTCTACCAGCAATCGGAGCATTCCTGGTCGGCGGCACCGCCGCCGCGCCTGGCGCCCGGAGAGACGCTGCAGATCACGGCGACGGCAAGTGTGGCGGGGAACTTCCTCACCGTGAACCTGAGTGGGTGGGCAACTACGAGTGTCCGCGTCGACCTGGTGCCCGGCGGCGGTCCCCAGCAGGGCTCCGTTTCCGTCCAGACATCGGAGGGCAACTCGGTCTCGGATGCGAGCAGCTTCGAGGTACCTGCGGGAAGCGAAGGGTCCGGCATGGTCATCGGACTCGAGTTCAGCGGCATCGGCGGTTCGGGCGTGACCAATTACACCTACGAGTGGCAGGGCCCTTAAGTCGATAGCGCCTCCCGCGCCAACCGTCGACGCGGCGCTCACCATGGCCGACGAGCAATGGCCGTGAGCCACGCGGCACGCTGGCGTGCGCCCGGGGCGGCTTTTGCCGCAAAGGGCCCTATGCAATCGGCGTTCTTGGGGCGCGGGAAGAAGCGTTGTGGCGGACGCATTCGCCAGCCAGTCGCCGGCAATCGGTTCCAGTGTGAGCGTTGAAATAGCATTGCCTTAGGGGCCGGTAGCTCAGCGGCAGAGCAGGGGACTTTTAATCCTCGTGTCCTGGGTTCGAATCCCAGCCGGCCCTCCAGATTCCACGCGTGAATCGGCCTTGGGCCGCCCGCCTGACCGGCGCCTGGGGGGCTGTTTGACAGCCACAGAGACAGCCACGTCGAACACACCTGGTGGACGGGAGGAAGTCCTATGCACCGGATGCCCGACTTGTGGCGCAACAGCGAAATGCCCCCGGCGGCACGTTGGCCATCGGGGGCATCGCGTAGTACCGGGCCTCGATGGGCGGCGGTCGCCCTACTGGGCATAGTCAGCTTGCTGGGGTCAGAGACCTGCGCAGTTGATGCTCACGAACCGCGTGACCGGGGCCAGGCGGCCGGCTCGGGCGCCGTCGATCACGACGTCAATGACGTCGCGATAGCTCTGGGTCGCGAACTCACCGGTGTAGCTCGTCCAGGTGGGATATGCCTCGAGCACGCCGAGTGCCAGCTGGGCGGCCGCCGCTTCACCGGTTGCCGTCGCCTCCAGCCACGCCTGGCTCCACATGCAGAACGCCGTGTTCTCGACTTGGACACGCCCGCCACCAGCCGAGTAGTTGCCATCCTTGGCGTTGATCGATGCTGGCCAGCTCATCCCCGATGGGATGGGCACCACGGCCTCTGCGGCAGTGATCTCCGCCTGGAAGCCCCGGGCATCGACGAGCCCGTGCGGCGACTCGGTGCCGCCACCAAGGATGCCCGCTGCCGCCGCGCTGAGTGGCAGGATCAACAGGACCGCTGCGACCAGCGCCACCCTGCGGGTGACACCGAGCGCCAGCCGGCGAACGGACGCAGCGTCTCGTGCGGCCGAGATCCGCGTGTCGAGGCGCGCTGCCTGATCGGTGGTGATAGGTGCGCGAAGGATCGCGTTCAGCCGATCCTCGACAGGGTCAGTGTGCGTCATGGTCGATCTCCCGTAGGCGGCCGAGGCCGCGTGTAATGAGCTTATGGACGGATGCCTCGCTCTTGCCCAGCGCCCGTGCGACGTCCCGGACGGACATGTCCGCGCCGTAGCGCAGCGCCAGGACGTCCCGTTGCGCTGCGGGCAGTCGAGCGAGGGTGCGACGGAATTCCTCGTTGGACTCGCGTCCGAGGACGTCGGCGTCGGGCCCAGGGGCCTCCTCGCGCGGCAGGCGCCCGAGCATCCCGAGGACAAGGTGGCGGGTGCGACCGCGTCGGCCACGGTCGATCGCGGCGTTCCGGGCGACTCTGAGCAGCCAAGGGAGCGGCGGCTCTGGGAGGCCCGGACCGCGAAGGGCGACGAGTGCGCGCTCAAACGTGATGGCAACGAGGTCCAGGACATCGTCGTCATCGGGGCAGAACGATCGGAGATAGCGAAGCACCGTGTCACGGTGAAGCAGGAACATTGCTTCGAAGGTCTCGTCAGCGACACGGACATCGGCCGCTCGCGGCGCTACCTTCGAGATCGACTCGGCGGTCAATCGGCTCTCCCATGCGGGCTGGTCGTCCAGAAGACGCACGACGGCGTCGGGGACGGGACGTCCGCGGGCCTGACCTTAGCCGCCCAGTACCGCGTCCATGCCCTGAGCGACCTGTTGCTGGCGCTGTTCGAGAACGTGCCCATAGGTGTTCGAGGTAAGCACGATCGAGCTGTGGCCGAGCAGGTTCTTGACGTCCTCCAGCGTGAAGCCCTGGGCGAGCAGAAACGTCGCGGCGGCATGACGAAGGTCGTGGAAGCGGCACTCGGGAGATCAGCACGGTCTAGTAGCCGCTGGAATGAGCGCGTGACGGCTGCCGCATCGATCGGCGTGCCGATGGTCGTGGCGAAGACGTGCCCGGTGTCCATCCAGCGTGAGCCTGCGAGGAGGCGGTCCATCCGCTGCCGTGTCCGATGCGCGCGGAGCGCCGTGATCACAATCTCGGGCAGGACGACGGTGCGGCGGCTGCGGTCCGTCTTGGGTTCGAGCAGCTCGAGCTTCCCCTTGACGCGGGCCAGCGAATGGCGGACGTGCAGCGTCTTCCTGCCGTCGAGGTCGAGGTCGCCCCAGCGCAGGCCGAGCAGCTCGCCCTGGCGTAGCCCCGTCGCGAGCGCGGTCACGTAGAGGGCATGGAGGCGCTCGCCGACGGAGGCGTCGAGCAGCAACCGCGCCTGTTCCGGGGTTAGCGGTCGGATCTCATGGCGCGGGACCCGCGGTGGGTCGACCAGCTTCGCAACATTGCGCGAGGCGAGGCCCCATCGCTCGGCCGTCCCGAGCGCGCGACGGAGGACAGCATGGATGTACTGGACGCGTCGCGGTGAGAGGCCGCTCGCCGACTTGACATTGAGGAACGCCTGGACCTCGGCCGGGGTGAGCTTGGCGACCGAGATCCTGCCAAGGCCAGGGATGAGGTGGAGTCTCAGGATGTCGTCGTAGCTGTCATACGTGGACGACCTGAGCGTCGGTCGAGCGACCTGGTCCAGCCAGCTGCGCAGGAAGGGCCCGAGCTTCTGGCGCTGGTCCGGGACGGGCCGACTCTCGTCGCGCGCCTTGATGATCGGCGCGAGCTTCGCCACCGCCTCGGCGCGGGTGTTGCCGATGACCCACTTGCGGACCCGTTTGCCGTCCTGGTAGCCCATGTGCACGCCAGCTGCCCAGCGGCCGTCCTTACGCTCGTAGATGGTGCCCTCGTTCGGGCCACGACGCGTCATCGGTATCGCTTCCGACGGCGCAGCGACTTGGCCACCTTCTCGGGCAGCCACGGGTCCGGCCTCGCTAGGTCAGTCTTGATCGCGTGCTCCGACCTTCTTTGCTCGTCGATCTGGTGGTCAAGAAGATCGAGTGCTTCGTCGAAGGTGGGTTCCTGCGCCCTGAGCCGTCGCCGCTGCTCGCGCTTCGAGTGGCGGAACTGCTCCCGTGCGTTGCAGTAGAACCGGCGGCGGGCATCAAGCACCAGGAACGGCCGGTCGCACTCGCGGCAGATCGCCGCTCCAGGTTCGCCCTCCGTGATCCGTCGCAGCGCCTCGAACAGCTGGAGGTAGATGGGCGCCAGGATCGACTGCCAGACGCGTTCCTCGCGGGGCACGAGCACCGGCCGCGTGCTCCCGTTGACGTCCTGGGGACCAAACGTCATCGTGAACCGGCGCTCCACCGCACGAGCGACGTAGGGGGCAATCAGCAGGCGCTCCAGGGCGACAGCCAGATCCCACGTCGACCCGAGGACCTTGGCCTTCTCCCGGGGATCTCCTGGCAGCGGACCGTCGGGCCCGACATCGTCACGCTCCCACGAGTCGTACCACATGAACTCGCCGACCCTCACGACCGGCCAGCCGGCGGTCGCCGCGCGGAGCCGTTCGGCCTCATCCGCCTCGCGCTGTCGCACTGGGTCGTTGGCGAAGTCGCGGCGCAGCAGGTTGATCGTGGTCGGCAGCAGGAGCTTGGCACCGGCGTCCGGTCCACCGACGATGAGATCGCCCGCGGGGCCGTGGACGATCAGCTGTCCCCAGGCGGGGTCCCACTCCCGTGTAGAGCGCTGCTCGCTGAGCCGCGACAGCGTGGCCAGGTGCCAGTGGACGTTGGCCTGCTCTATCTCGATGTCGCGGCGGTGATCGGCCAGCTCCTCGGGGGTGCGTTCGGGAAGCCAGTTGTCACTGATGACTTGGGCCGGCGGCCCGACGAACGCGGCGCCGTCGATGACTCCGTGCTGCACGAACCAGCTTTTGGCGGCGGCACGGTCAGCGAGGTCGAGCCGTGCGAAGGACTCCGCCAGCAGGAGCCGGTCCTCAGTCCAATCGAAGGGATCAATCGATCGATCCGACAAACGCCCATGGAGGAATCCGTGGTGGTCAAATGCCACCTTCGACGGCACCAGGAGGCGGCCGTCGCCGGCGAGACGGGGACGCTGGCTCATCGGCGCCTCATTGGTCTGTCCAGAAATGCTTGAGTGTTGCGCGGGACATCGGCGTGCGATACCATCCGTGGCGGTGGTCCCGCGAAGATTTCGCGGAACACTGGACATCATCGCACACGGTGCTACAGGAGGCAAGGCCATGGACGCGGTGGACGGTGCGAACGGGCGCCTCCTGCGACTCGACGAGGCTGGTCAGCGTGATCGAGCTGTGGCCGAGGAGCTGCTTGACGTTCTCGAGGGTCATGGCCATGCGCCCATCGCAAGGACCTACCGAGCTCCTCGCCGCCCCAACTGCCGACCGCCCTTTCGTGGGAACGCGGAAGTGGGTTGCGTATGCATACTGAGTATGTATACTGCCGGCGTCCGTCCGACCAGCGACGCCACGAGGGGCAGCAAGGTGTCGATCAAGTACGGCCTGCTGGCGTTACTCGATGAGGAGCCACGCCACGGCTACGAGCTAAAGACAGCCTTCGAGCGGCGCACCGGTGGCTCGTGGGCGATCAACATCGGCCAGGTCTACACCACGCTCCAGCGCCTGGAGCGGGACGGAATGGTCGAGCTCGCCGGTAGCGATGGCGATCGGCACGACTACCGCATCACATCTGCCGGCCGGGACCAGCTCAGGGAATGGTTTGCCACGCCCGTTGTGCCCGACGCTCCGCCGCGTGACGAACTGACCATCAAGGTCCTCCTCGCGGTGGCGGCGACCGACGTCGACGTGACTGACATGCTGCAGCGCCAGCGCAAGGCATCGGTCGAGCAGCTACAGGCCTACACGCAGCGCAAGGCGGCGGCGGACCCTGCCGACCTGGCCTTCCTGCTCATGCTCGATGCGCTCATCTACCGGACTGAGGCCGAGATCCGCTGGCTGGATGCCTGCGACGCACGCATCCGAACCGTCAAACAGCAGGGGGAGGACGGGCAATGACGCCGGTCGTCGAACTGGAAGGTGTCACTCGCGAGTTCGGCAAGGGACATACGCGGGTGGTGGCCCTCCACCCCACTTCGCTGACTGTTGGCGCGGGCGAGTTTGTCGCGATCATGGGTCCCAGCGGATCGGGCAAGACAACCTTGTTATCGCTGATTGGCGGGCTCGATCGACCGACTGGCGGACGGATCGTTGTCGGGGGCGCAGACCTCGCGAGCCTGAATGGTGGCGGTCTGGCCGTACTTAGACGCCGCGTCGTTGGTTATGTCTTCCAGGACTTGAACCTGCTCGCCGGCCTGACCGCGCGCGAGAACGTATCCCTGCCGATGGACCTCGACGGCAAATCGGTGAAGGAGACGCGGGCAGCAGCAGACGCGGTCCTCCGCTCACTCGGCCTGGCGGACCTCGCCGACCGCTACCCCGACGATCTATCGGGTGGCGAGCAGCAGCGGGTCGCGATCGGTCGGGCCCTCGTGGGCGGGCGGAGGATTCTGCTGGCCGACGAGCCGACTGGCGCCCTCGACTCGATCACCGGCGAGTCGGTCATGCGCCTCCTGCGCGCGCACTGCAATGACGGCGGGACGGCCATCCTGGTCACGCACGATGCTGCGCACGCCGCGTGGGCGGATCGCGTGGTCTTCCTGCGCGACGGCCGGATCGTCGATGAGGCGCGCCACGAGCAGCCGCTCATCGCAGGTGCCGCATGAGCCTTTCGAGCGCGCGCGCCGTGCTGCGCATCAGTTGGCGGAATATCCGCCGCAACCGCTGGCGCAGCGTCCTTGTCGGGCTGCTGATCATGCTGCCCGTTGCCGGAATGGTCGGCGGCATCACCTACTTCGAGACCGTGACGCCAAGTGCGCAAACAGTGGCGACGTGGGCAATGGGTGCGGCCGACGCCGAGGTCGTCCCGTACCCGCTGAGTCAGCCCACGACGGAACAGCTGCGCTCCAGACTGCCCGTTGGCTCGACCGTCGAGGCGATGTCCTCCGCCGACGGTGTCGTGGTATTGCCCGGCCGGCGGGTAGGCGTGACGGTGCGCTCGGCCAACCTCGAAGGCCTCGCTCGGGGCACGCTCGTGCTGACCGAAGGCCGGCTACCGGCCTCAGTCGACGAGGTGGTCATCTCGCGGTCATTGGCCTCCCTCGCGGGCGTTGGAATCGGCGACTCGATTCAGCTCGAAGGCTCGCCCCGCCAGACGATCGTGGGTTTCATCGAGGACCCGGGCAGCCTGAGCAGCCGCGTCATATTGGAGCATCCTTCGCTCGCCGATGCCGCAGATCCGTCGCGGAGGATATGGCTGATCGCTCTGCCACCGGGCGCTCCGGCGGAATCTCTGAACCAACTCTATTCGGGTCAAGACGCGCTGTTCATTGCCGATCCCCGAGCCGGCTTCTATGGCGCTACCAGCGGCATAACTCTCGGGATCCTGCTCGTCGGCGCGCTGGCACTCATTGAAACCATTCTCGTCGGAGCGGCCGCGTTCGCGGTCGGCATCCGTCGCCGGCAACGTGAACTGGGGTTGCTCAGCGCCGCCGGTGCCAGCCGCCGCCAGTTGGCCGCCACGGTCCTCGGCGAGGGCATGTTGCTGTCTGTGGTTGCCGCCGGACTGGCGGTCCTTGTCGGAGTAGGTCTACCGGCGCTGGCTTCGCCGTGGCTCGATCAGATCACCAACCATAGGAATGGGCCACTGGTTATCGACTTCGTCGCCGTCGGCCTAGCGGCATCGGTTGGCTTTGCGGCCGGGGTTGCGGCCGCACTCGTGCCGGCTTGGACGGCTGCCCGGGTGCCGCCGCTGCTCGCGCTGTCAGGTCGGCGTCCGCCGGTGTCGAGTGCGCGCCGAACTCTCATAGCGGGGCTTGCCATGATCGGGCTCTCCGTCGCCTTGACGGCGGCGGGTGCCGCGCTGCTGCTGGACGATGGAACCAACGGCATCGCTCCGGTCTTCCTCGTCGGCGGTGCAATCCTGGGCGTGTTCGGTTTCGGCGCCTGCAGCCCGTGGCTGGTCGAGCGGCTCGAGTGGCTGAGTCAGCACCTGCCGCTGGCCGGACGGATTGCCCTGCGCGAAACGGCACGCGCCCGATCGCGTACCGCACCGATCGTCACGGCCACGCTTGCCGGCCTCGCGGCCGCGATTGCCATCGCGACGATTGTCGCGACTCAGTCGTCCCAGTTCGGCGCCGAGTGGCAGCCCTCGCTGCGGTCCGATCAATTCATGCTGGTTGGCCCCGAAGCCGCGCAACTGGGGCCAGGTGTGGCTGAGCAGATGTCGGCCGTTGGCGCAGCCGCCCCATTGATGCTCGTGGCTGCTGACGGCTCCGACAAGAGCCTCGCCATCGTGACCGCGAACGACCCAGCGACAGGGCTACACCTTTTGGACTCGGGCGGCTGCTCCGATTGCGGACCACCTCTTTTTCCGGGAGTTGGCACGCCGGACTTTCTAGCCGCGATGGGCGCTGGGGCAGCTGCCGGCGATCTCGCGGAAGGTCATGTTGTGCTGTTGGTGGATCAACCCCTCGACGCCCAGTCGGCCACGGTTGCGGTTCAAGAGAACACCCTGGTACCTCAGTCTGGCCCGTACGGCACCTTCTACCCGACGCACTACACGCAGATCCAGCAGCTACCTGCGCGCGCGTTCGTCGTGGGCGCTGCCGCTCACGACCGGTTTCCCACCGCAGTGATCTCGGAGCAGCTGGCTGCGCATCTTGGTTTCGAGGCCGTGGCCGAACAAGACATGTTCGTGATCCGGCTTGATCACCCGGTCACGGAGGCCGACGTTGCCACAGCTGCCAGCCTGGTCGCCGACTCACCGAATACCTTCGCCCTTGCCGACTTCCAACCGATCGATCCGAGCGCAGTCTCTCGCCTGATTGTGAGCGTGCTGAGCATCCTGCTCGCGCTGACCATTACCGCCATCGCGGTCGCACTCGGCGAGGCCGAAGCCCGTGCGGACCAGCGGACGCTGGTAGCGCTGGGGGCCGACCCCGGACTCCGGCGGCGCATCGTCGCCGCACGCGGCGGTGTCATCGCGCTGCTGGCCGCGATCCTTGCCCTGCCTGCGGGCCTGCTGCCCGTTTGGGGTCTCTATGCCAGCCGCGACCAGACGGTCGCCCTGCCGCTGCCAGAACTCGTCGCCATCATCGGTGTACTACCGGTTGTTGCGATGCTCGGTGGGCTGCTTCTGAGCCGTTCGCTCCCGCCGTGGTCAGCCTTCCGCGACGTATCGGCCGGCTGAATAGCGGTCATCGAGCACCAAGCACGACCTAGCCTGCACCACCAGCCAACCGGACAATTGTCTAGGTCCCGCGACTGATCACCACCACCGCGTGGGCGCCGATCGGGCCGCCGTCTCTGTCGGATGACTTGACGAAACGCTCGAACGAATCGTCGCGGCCGCGAGAGGCCGTCCTGCACTCCGAGACGGCCCTCGCCGTATCTATGGCGTCCGTGGACGCGCCGGTTGTCGCTTCGCCTCGATCAAACGCCGTCGCGAAACACCATGACCAGATCGTGGCGAGCCTCCCTGGAACTCGCTCACGGCCTGTCCAGGCGCGCCGCTACCGGCGCGGTGGCTTCGTTCCCCGGGCTCGGCGACCTGGCGGTGTGACGGTGGGCGCCTGGGGGTGAAGCCCGAACCGGATCGCCTGATCCGGCCAGTCCGGATCGTCAGGCGCCCAGGAGTGCGTCGGGGAGCCGTGCTCATCGACATGCTCGATCGAGCCATCGACATCGAGGACGAGCCTGCCGCCGTCTGCGAGTTCGAGTTCATGCCGCTTGAATTGGCGGCCTCGCGGGGCGTGCCTCCGCGCGCGCTCCCGCCCCGCGAGCTCGTCATTCATCGTGGACTCATGTCCCGTGCGGAGAGTGGCAACACGTCGCAGTGCGGCGCCGTCTGTTCAGCGCGGCAGGTAGCGCTTGGCAGGCGAACCGGCGAAGATGCGGATCCGGGCGAGCAACTGGCGCTCGGTGATCGGACCGCTCTTCTCGACCTGGATCTGCCGCTCGCGGCCGTGTTTGTCGTCGTCAATGCGGACGTCGTTCGCGAAGTGCTCGACGACCTCGCCGTCACCAACCAGCAGCAGGTCGTCTTCGACCGGCAGCACTTTGGCGACATCAGCCAGGAAGGTCCGCATGTGTTCATCGCGATGGCCTTCGCCACGCGATGGCCCTTCAGTGGGTGGCCGTCCGGTTGAGCGGTGCCGGCCGGGGACCGTGGAGACGATCAAGTGGCGCACGGTCAGCTCAGGGCTCCAGGACAACACGGTGGCCGAGTCGGCGGTCATCCAGACACCGGTGGCGCCAGGACTGGTCATGGCGGGGCCGGATGGGTGAGGCGGTCGTGCTGGCACGTGCTGATGGTATCCGTGGGCACGATGCCCGTTCTAACGCGGCCATCGAGTGCCTCCTGTGGACTGACGTCTCCCTGCGGCGTCGCCAAAGATCGGCGCCAATGCCGCGTTCGGTAGCGGGCCTTGAACCCTGGCGGACATGAATTCGACCACTTGGCCTCGGCCGAAGCGATAGATTCGGCCAGCAGCGTCGCGGCGCTGCGAGCGTTGACGAAGTCATGGTGATAGTCGTCGCCTGGCAAACGGTACCCTTGCGGTGCCCATGGCCTCGCCAAGAGAGTTCGCCCGCTGGATCGTGGCGCGGGACCCGGGAGCCGCGCCCGGGATCGGCCTACTCTGGCCGCTGAGCCCCGTGCGAGACGTCGCCTTCGCGAGCCTATCCTCCAGGCCGTGACCGACTCCGACTACTGGGCCCGCTACTACGTGGTGACGGCCGAACGTCCCGCCTGGCCTACGGTGGGCTTCGCGATCGAGCGCTTCGCGGCCGAACCGCAGACGCGGCCGCGTCTCGCCGTGGATCTCGGCTGCGGAGCCGGCCGGGACGCGCGCGCCCTGCTCGCCGCAGGCTGGCGGGTACTGGCGGTCGATCGGGAGCCTGCCGCGATCGCCGCGGTCGAGGCGGCGACGCCGTCGACCCAACGGGCTGCTCTCGACGTGCGTGTCGCCGACCTTGCCACCGTCGAAGTGCCCGCGTGCGATCTCGTTAACGCGAGCCTCAGCCTGCCCTTTCTGGCGCCGCCGGCGTTCTGGGACACGTGGCAGCGGGCCTTGAACGCTCTGCCTGTCGGGGGCCGGGTCGCCGCGCTGCTCTTCGGCGACCGTGACGGATCGGCCGGGGATCCGGCCATAACGTGCCCGCAGCCCGATGCGATCCGGGCAAGCCTGCGCTCGTTCGAGATCGAACACTGGTCCGATCGCGAGGAGGACACGCAGACCGCACTCGGCGAACCGCACCATTTCCACCTCGTCGAGCTCGTGGCGCGGCGGGTGACGCCGGGCTGATGGCCGAGGTGTAGGGCCAGTCGATTCTGCTAGATCGCGCTCCAGCTCGGCCTCGCCAACCAGACCCTCGGCGAGTAGCTCCGGCAGGCCCACGAACGGCCACCGCGCACGCCGCTCTCAACCCCGGTCGTCGCGGCCGTTTGAGGCCGCCGGTCCACGAAGCCGGGGCAACTCCAGATCTTCGACTGACAGCCACGGCGGTTAGAACTGGTGGATGCGAGTGGAACCGATGGACGTGGGCAGTGCCGCAGGAACGCGCAAGGTGACTGCAAGTGCCGCCATGGACGCCGCCCGCTGAGACTCTTAATCCTCGTGTCGTGGGTTCGAATCCCACTCGGCCCTCAGTCACTCGCGGCGCTGGCTGGACCTGGCGTGCTAAGCGCGAACGCCCAGTGCCACGAGAGCCCCGACAAGGACCGCGATGGCGATCGTGACGCCCACCAGCACGAGCCCACTGCGGCTCAGGCCGCGCCTCCACATTCGGTATCCCACGCTCACGATCCCACCAGACACGACGAGCGCGAGGAGATCCCAGGACGCCTGTCGCTCGAAGAAGGAGCGGTACGCGGCGATGAGGAGCAATCCATACGACACGACGATGTAGGCGAGCCGGTCGCCGCGCTGCTCGACGGCGGCCTCGCGTTCGTCATGGACGAACAGATCACGCATTGGTTTCTCCTTCCAGCCAGAACAGCAATTCCAAAGGCTCCCCCAGCGTGTTTGCCTGGCGGAGACCCAGCACCGTCGATGGGCAGTACTGGCCGGTTTCGATTGAGCTGATCGTCTGACGGCTGACACCGACGGAGCGTGCGAGTTCTCCCTGCGACAGGTCGCGCTCGGCGCGCGCAACTCGGAGACGGTTCAGGAGACGGACAGCGCCGCGGCTGGCACGTGGCCTTTGACACGCGCAGGACGTGCGCAATGGCCCATATGTCGCAGGCATATATCACCTACCGTTGCTGGCTGGACGGCACCATCGCGCCATCGCGCGACCGTCCGCCGATCTGGGGTAGGACATGTACCAACCCTCTGGTCCGACTTGCCTCACCTGCGGCGCAGCACTCGCGCCCGGTGCGACCGCGTGTTGGCGATGTGGCGTCGCCGTTCAGCAAGCCTGCTGGAACTGCGGCGCTCCGCACCCGCCCGGCGTGCCCGCGTGCTGGAACTGCGGTGCGCCGACCGGCCCGCCACCTGCCCCGGTAGGCGACGCGGCCCCGGGCGTTGCGGGTCCGCCGTCCGCCCTGCCGCCGGCTGCTCCGCCGCCGGCGGCCATGCCCAGCTGGTCGAGCCCTGCGCCGGTCCCGCCGCCGCCGGGGCCCGGCCCGTCATATGCCGGCCCGCCGGTCGCCGGCCGACCGAGCTCGCAGCGGCCGATGGTGCTCGTCATCGTGGCGCTGGCGACCGTGATCGTGCTGGCGGTGGGCGCCGTGGGCAGCGGGATCATCAAGCTCCCCGGCGCTCTCCCCGGTGCGACCAGCCCGGCCGACACCGGACTCGCACTGGGCAGCCTCCCACCACCGGACCCCGCCGCGAGCCCGCTGGCGATCGACGAGCCGAATGTACCGAGCGGCCCGGTCGAGTCCCCGCCGCCGATCGACAACCTCGCGACACCGGTCACCGGAACGCTGACCCTGGGCGACTCGTCGCCCGTCCAGGCCATCAGCGTGGGCGCGGACGGCGCCTCGACGACAGTCTCGGCTTCGGGGCAGCCCTGGGACGGCCTCAAGATCGACATCCCCGCGGGCGCCTGGCCCGGCGCGACGCTGCAGTTAAGTGCCCAGCCGATCACCAGCTCGAGCTTCGGCGACCTGGTGACTCCCATCTCGCCGCTCTACACCATCTCCGGCGCGGAGGGCATGGCGCCCTTACCGGTGACGCTGAAGATCCCCGCGGTCATCCCCGACGACTCGTTCGCCATGGGCTTCTTCTACGACGACGCCGGCCGCCTCGAGGGTATGCCGCTGCTGGCCGAAGACGGCACATCGGTCACGGTCGCGACCCAGCACTTCTCCAGCTGGTTCGCGAGCCTGGTCAAGAAGGCGCGCCTGCCGGCGACGATCGACTCCGGCTTCCGGCCCGGGGTGGACGACTGGCAGTTCGCCAACTACGGCTCCTTCATCGCGAAGAACGGCCACTGCGCCGGCCAGGTGCTGACCGAGGCCTGGTACTACATCGAGCGGCGCCTGAAGGAAGGAGCCTCACCGCTGTATGGCCTGTTCGACAACAACGGCAGTGAGAAGACGCCGTCCCTGTGGCAGGACGACTCGGACGGCTACCGCCTGGCGAGCGTCGCCCACGGCCAGTACCAGGCGTATACGCAGTCAGGTGCTGACACGAGCAAGCTCGACGATTTCTTCTACAGCTGGCGCGGCCTGGGTTTCGACGCACTCCAGTACGATGCCTTCCGCTACTCGATTGCGGTCACCGGCGAGCCGCAGCTCGTGTCAATCGGCGACGCGCAGGACAGTCATCTCCACGCGATCCTGGCCTACCGCGTGGCGCCGAGCGGCATCTTCGTCGCCGACCCCAACTTTCCCGCAGCGTGGCGGCTGATCCCGTTCAATGCCACGAGCGGCAAGTTCGGGACCTACTCGTCGGGCGCTAGCGCGACCGCGATCGCGCAAGGGGACGAGGTGTCATACACGAACTTCGCGTACAAGGCGAAGACGGCCATGGTGGACTGGTCCACTCTGGCCGCCGACTGGGCGGCGTTCGATGCCGGGACGATCGGCAATGGCGTGTTCCCCGACTACAAGGTCATGGCGTACGACGAGGAGCACCGGGCCTGGAATGAGCTGACTGATGGATACACGACTGAAACGCCAGCACTCTGGGTCGCGGTCGTGGGTCCAGCCGACGTCGACTTCACCGGCGCCACCGCGTTCCGCGGGACAACCAAGATCGGCAGTGGTGGCGGTAGCCAACGGTTAGGGAATCAGGCACTTGCCATCTCTCTGGTTCCAGGCGACAACGACGTCGGTTTCAGCATCTACTTCTCCCAGCAGAACTGGACGCACACGGAGGCGTCCAACCAGGTGCGCGACTGGAGTTATGTCGATTTTGCCCGGAGGCGCGTCACCGTCGGGCCAATGGCAACCGCCACCGCAGCGACGGGCGGCCAGTGGGTTTTGACCTCGACCGAGCGGGATAGCGGCCCATTCGCCTCGTCGTACGACAAGCCCGGTGAGAAGCTGACGGTCGACTCGTCCAGCGGCCGGATCGCCGTCCTCTACAACTACGACGGGCCGCCGTACCTTCACTATGAGTCCTCCGTATCCTGGGGACCGCCCCCGGCCAGCGCGGCGCCAGGCGACACCTGGACGTCGACCTTATCGGCCGCCGGGACCTGCAGCGGCGACATCAACGAAGTCTGGGCCGCGGGCGTGAGCGCATGGGCCGAGTGGACCGAGGCCGGTCAGAATCAGTTCTACGGCCCCAGCGAATGGGACGTTACTGTCACCTGTTCCCGTGGCTCCGGTTCCGCGTCGTTGAGTTGGGCTTTCCCAGCCCACGGTCAGTTCACTGGCGACGCGCTTGAGATCAGCGTGTCTGGCGGCGGCTCGCTCGCCTACGACACCTGGGTGTACCACTACGAGTGGCGGCCCTGAGCGGCGCAGACGCAATTCGGACCGACTGATCAGCCGCGCCAGCGGAGCCAGATGATGGCGACGAGGTAGCCGATTCCGCCGGTAGCCGCCACCAGGGCGAAGTCGTAGCCAGTGTCGCCGCGGGCGACCGCCCACAGGAAGCCGGCGATCGCCACGGCGACGGCGACCGTTCCCGCGACCGCGGTGGCAACGATGTTGAAACCGGCCAATCGCTCGTCTGCCGGCCGGCCGGCTAGGACAGCGATCGTCTCGTTGCGGCCGCCCAGGACCAGCAGCACGCCGCCATAGACCGCCACAACGGCGAACGCTCCCAACCCGAGCAGGGGCTGTCCCCCGATCGCGAATGCCACGAACATGAGCACCGCCAGCACCAATGCGACGGCGGTCGTGGCCCACTTATTGGTCATCGTCGTCTCCATGAAACAGCTCCTCCACCGGCTTGCCGAAGAAACGCGCGAGCGCGAGCGCCAGGGGCAGCGACGGGAGGTAGCGGCCGGTTTCGATCGCGTTCACGGTCTGGCGCGACACGCGCAACGCCTTGGCGAGGTCCTCTTGTCGCAGGTTCCTCGCCGCCCTCAGCGCTCGCACGTCGTTACGCATCGATGGAAAGGTAGCTTGACATGCGACGTAATGTCAAGCACGCTTTACTTGGTCCGTGCGGAGAACACCAACATGACGTAGGCAAGCATCTTGATGTTATGATGCGTTGATGCAGAAGGTTCGAACGACGCTGACGATCGATCAGGACGTCCTCCGCGCTATCAAGGTGCGTGCCGCACGGGAGGGTAAGGGCGATTTGGACGTGATCGAGGAGGCGCTGCGCCGCGACCTTGGCCTGGACGTACTCGAACGCCTCTGGGGGACGAACGACATGGACGAAGAGCAGGCGATGGCGCTGGCCCTCGAGGCGCAGCACAGCTCACGCTCCTGAGCGACGCTGCTCGATGCGCGCGGTCCTCGACGTCAACGTCTTTGTATCGGCCATCCTCGCGCCGCGGGGGACTCCGGCGCGGCTGATCCTGGAATGGCAGTCGGGCGCTTTCGATCTGATCGTGTCGCCGGCGCTTCTCGAGGAGCTTCGGCGGGTGCTCCGCTATCCGAAGATTTCCCGACTCATACGTGCGCAGGACGCCGAGGCATTCGTCGACCTGCTCGCCCGCTTGGCCGAACTCGCCCAGGATCCCTCGTCGGAACCGCCACTGCGCAGCGCGGATCCGGACGATGACTACCTGATCACGCTGGCGGCTGCCGAGCACGCGCTCCTGGTTTCGGGCGATGGGCACCTAACCGATCTCGCAGGCTCGCTGCCGGTGAAGACGCCTGCCGAATTCCTGGCGATGCTCGGCTAGCTGGTCAGGCCTTCTTGCGCGCCTTCCAGGCCTGCTCGCTGGGCCACTTATGCGCCCATTCGGGAGTGACCCACTGAAAGCGGCTCGACGCGATGGCATCCGCCTCCGGGCTGAACTCGACCAGGTCCTCGATCTCGAAGCCGCTGGCGTGCAGCAGCCTGATCCAGTCGCCGTAGCCCAGGTGGAACTCGACTCCGTCCGAGTCGGGCCACTCGAAGCGGTGCATACCGAAATAGGGCCGGATCATGCGCTCGGTCGCCGGCCCGTCCACCTCCAGGTCGGGCATGGTGAGCATGATCAGCGTGCCGTTGGTCACGAACACCAACCGACCACCCGGGCGCAGCAGGCGCGCCGCTTCAGGGATCCAGCTGTAAGGGTCGGCCCAGATCGCCGCGCCGTATTCGGAGATGGCCAGGTCGAAGCTGGCGTCCGGCAGCAGAACGCTCTCGGCATTGCCCAGCAGCAGCGGGAAGTCGAGCCCGAACTCCTGCTGGAAGAGGTGCGCGGTCTCCAACTGCTTGGGTGAGTTGTCGATGCCCACCGGCCGCGCGCCACGGCGCGCCAGCCAGGCCGACACGTAGCCCGTCCCGCAGCCCAGCTCGATGACGTCCATGCCGCGCACGTCGTCCGGCAGCAGATGCACCTTCGACTCGGGAATGCGCCAGATGCCCCAGTACGGCTCGTCGCTTGACCACGCCGCGCGGCCGGACTCGACCCACTCGTGGGCCATCTCGTCCCAGTACGCCCGATTGCGCCGGACGTGTTCGGGTAGCGCATCCTGCTTGTCCATGGGCGCATGCTCGCACAGGCGCGCCGAAAGCCGGCGCACGATCGACCAGTTACGGTCAGGATGTCCATGGCGCGGTTTCGGCCGCGCCGCGAAGGCCGCGTCGGCGGCCGCAGGAGGGCAATGACGTGGACGTGACGGGCAACCCGGAAGCGGCACCGCGGCCGTGAACCCGCGCCATACGGACGGGGAACAGTTCTGGGCGGCGCTGGCCGCGTCGGTGGGCAGTGCCGTGGTCGCCATGGAACGCCCGCTGCGACTGCTGGCCGTGGCGTTGCTGGCCGACGGACATGCCCTCATCGAGGACGTACCGGGGACCGGCAAGACGACGCTCGCGCGCGCGTTCGCCCGTGCTCTTGACCTGCAGTTCGCGCGGGTGCAGGGAACACCCGACCTGCTGCCCGGCGACGTTACCGGCAGCAACATCTACGAAGGCGGCACTTTCCGCTTCGTGCCCGGGCCCATCTTCACCAACGTGCTGCTGGTCGACGAGATCAACCGGGCCACGCCGCGCACCCAATCTGCGCTGCTCGAGGCAATGCAGGAGCGCCAGGTCACGGCCGATATCGAGACACGCCCGCTGCCCGACCCCTTCCTGGTGCTCGCCACGGAGAACCCGATCGAGCTCGAGGGGACGTTCTCGCTGCCCGAGGCGCAGCTCGACCGCTTCCTGCTGCGCGTCTCACTCGGCTACCCCAGCGCCGATGCGGAGCTGCTCATCGCCGGCCGATACCAGCAGGCGGCCGAGCCGCTCGACCAGGTGACGGCCGTGGCCGATGCCGCGCGCGTGCGCCTGCTACGCGAGCGGGTCCGCTCGGTGGACGTCAGCGAGCAGGTCGGCCGCTACATCGTCGAGGTGGTCCGTCAGACGCGCGAGCACGCCGACCTGCGGCTGGGCGCCAGTCCCCGTGCGAGCGTCGCGCTGTACCGCGCCAGCCAGGCGTGGGCGTACCTCGAAGGACGCGCCTTCGTGCTGCCCGACGACGTTGCCGCGATCGCGCCGGCCGTGCTCGCCCACCGGCTGCTGCTCGACGTCGATCGCGAGCTGCGCGGGGCGACCGAAGAACGCGTCGCCGCCGAGGTCCTCTCGAAGGTGCCCATCCCGGAGCTGCCGCGACCGTGACCCTGCGCCGGGTGCTGCTGCTCGGATTGATGGTCCTGGGAGCGGTGGCGGCGGCTCCGGGCCTGACACTGATCGGTGCCCTTGGTCTGGTAGTGGACGTGATCGCCAGCCTGTGGGCCAGTCGTGGCCTGCGCCACGTGGCCTACGAGCGCCGCCTCGATCGCGACCGCGCCGTGTGGGGCGACGAGATCGAGCTCAGCACCACGGTTCGCAACGACAAGCTGCTGCCCTTGCCGTGGCTGCGCACGGACGACTTCGCCTCGCACGACGTCACCGTCCGCGAGAATCCCTTGCTGCCCAGCGAGCGGCCCGGCTTCGCCGTCCTGCGCAACGTCTGGACGCTGTTGCCGTTCCAGCGCTCGACGCGGCACTTCCACATCGTCGCCGACCGGCGCGGCCTCTTTCATTTCGACATCGTGGAGCGCCGCGTGGCCGACATCTTTGGCCCCGGTGAGGCGAGCGACGAGATCAGCCTGCCGCAATCGTTCCTGGTGCGGCCACGCACGGTCCCGGTCCGGACGCGCGGACCACGACGCGCCGAGCTGGGCACTCTTCGTGCCCGCCATCGGCTACTGGAGGACCCCACGCTGTTTGCCGGGGTGCGCCCCTTCCAGCCGGCCGACCCGCGCCGGCGCATCCACGCACGCGCCTCGGCGCGCCTGCAGACGCCGGTGAGCAAGCGTTACGAGCCCTCCACGCTGCGCCAGGTCGTGGTGGCGCTTGACGTGCAGACCGTCGACGGCGAGCACTGGCTGCTGCAGTACGACCCCCGCCTGGTAGAGAGCCTGGTTGTCGCGGCGGGATCGTTGGTGCGCCAGCAACTCGTCGGCGGCGCCGCGTGCGGCCTGGCCGCCAACGGCTGGACGAGCAGCCTGTCGTGGACGGCGTTCGAGCCGCCACGGACCGGCGTCGCCCAACTGAACCGCGTGCTCGACCTGCTCGGCCGGCTCAGCTCGAGTCCGTCGGCGCCCTTCTCGTCGCTGCTCGCCACGCTGCCCATGCGCGTAACCGGCGGCAGCCAGCTGATCGCCGTATCGAGCCGCGACCCGGCGACCTTCGTGTCCGTGCTGCGCCGGCTGGGCGCGAGCGGCTTCGACGTCATGCATGTGGCGGTAGGTCCGTCGGCGCCGGCCTGGCAGCGGCAGATTTCGTCATTCGGCATTGACTCCCGCGTCGCGCGCCTCGATCCCGACTGGCGCGGCGCCCATGCCCTCGCGCTGGCCGGCTGATGAAGACGCGCCTCGTCGGGCTCCTGCCGCCATTGGCCATCGCGCTCAGCGAGGGCGGCTGGGTGGCGGTCGTCTACGCCGCTGTCGACCGGGTGGCGCTGAACGGCCAGGCAGCGCTGGGCCTGTGGCCGTTCGTGGCCGCCGTTGCCGTTGGGCTGACCATCGCCCGCCTGGCCGGCGACGTGGACGCGCGGTTGCATCCGCTCGCGCTGGCGCTGCTCGTGCTGGGCGTCGGTTTCATGGGCGCGCTGCTGGACGCGCTGTTGGGCGGACGGCCGATCAACAGCCCTCTTGACCTGGTCACGCCGGGTGCCGTGATGTCCGGCATCGCGGTCTGGCGCGGCGCCGCGCACTGGCGGCCGGAGGACGACGAGCTGAGCCTGTCGGGGATGCTCGGCCTGGGCGTGCCGGCACTGATCGTGCCGTGGCTGATCGCGCTCCCGGCAACCGGCCAGCAGCGAGACGATTTCGTGGCCATCGCGCTGCCCGGGACGCTGCTGTTCATCGGCGCGGGGCTCGCTGCCATCGGCCTGACCCGGCTCGCCGCCCTGTCGCGCGACACCGGCGTCGACTGGCGCACCAATCGATCGTGGCTGGCGCTCCTGGCCGGTGTGCTCGCCGGGCTGCTACTGGTGGCCGCCCCGGCCGCATGGCTGCTCGGAGTGCCCCTCGGTTCGCTCTTCGGCCGGCTGACCGATCCGCTGCGCGGCCTCGTCCAGGCCGGAAGCGCCGTCGTCCACGCAGTCGCGACGGGAACCGGTCTGGTTCCTCCGCCACAGGCCGAGCCAACTGGCCCGGCCGAAATCGGTCTGCTGCCGACGACGGGCATGGTGGGGCTGATCTCGATCCTGCCCCTCCTGGCGTCCGCCGTCCTTCTGATCCTGCTCTTCATCGCCGTCATGCACGCACAAGCGACCAAGAAGCCGCGGCCGCCGGCCGTCGCCTACGAAGAGAGTGCACTCGAACTGCCGCGCCTGAGCCTGCGCCGGCCACACCTGCCGGCGCTCCATCTGCCGCGCCGCTCGCCGCGGCCACGCACCGCCGGCGAGGCCTATCTTGCCGCGCTGCGCGATCTTGCCGCGGTACCGGAACTTGCCCGCGCGGCAAGTGAGTCGCCGCGCAGCCATGCGCGCCGGATCGAGGCCGCGGCCGGTTGGCGCTTCCGTATGCTGGCCGGCGACTACGAGTTGGAGCGCTACGCCGGGACGCCGCTCAGCCGTGCCGAGACCAGCCGCGCGCTCCGGCGCAGCGACGACATCCGACGGCGGGGACCCCGCGCGGGCTGATCCACGGCGAACGGGTGCTGACCTCAGCGCGGCGGCGACGCGCGGTAGGCGATGACCGTGACTTTCTCGATCGTGATCAGGCCGTCGCCGAGCATCTCGTCGAGTTCGGGCAGAACCCCCTGGATCTTTTCCTCCGTGTCCACGACCTCGATCAGGATGGGCAGATCCTCCGACAGGCTCAGGATGCGCGTCGAGTGAAGGTGCTGCTTGGCGCCGAAGCCTTCGATGCCGCGTAACACCGTCGCGCCGGCCATACCGCCCTGGCGCAGGCGCTCGACGATGGCCTGGTAGAGCGGCCGGCCGTGCCAGGTATCGCTCTCGCCCAGGTAGATGCGCACCAGCATGCCGGTGCCCTCGAGCTTCATCAGATCGCCCTCCCCAGCGCGACACCGCCGATGACGGCCACCAGGCCGACGACCACCGATACCCCGAGATTAGCCGCCCCACCCAGCCACGCGCCGTCCTCGATCATGCGCCAGCTCTCCAGGGCGAGCGTCGAGAACGTCGTGAATGAGCCCAGGAAGCCGATCATCAGCGGGCCGCGCAGGTCGGCCGACAGTGCCGCGCGCTCCACGATCAGCGCGAAGAGCACGCCCACCGCGAAGCAACCGACCAGGTTGACGGCCAGCGTGCCCCATGGAAAGCCACCGCCGAGCACGGTGGTCACGCGCACGTCCACGAGATAGCGCGCGGTGGCCCCCAGGAACCCACCTACGCCGACGAACAACACCGCGTCCACCGCGAGCCCTCCAAGCGATCCACTGATCGATAGGAGCCATCAGCCCAGGCGGGCGGTTTGCGGCGAGCTCCATCGCCGTGGTGCGAAGAATATCGGTTCCGCGTGGAGCGGCCCGTCAGGAGTTGGCCAGTTCGCGCTCCACGCTTGCACGAGTGGGCATTCCGCCGCGCGCGCCGGCGACGGTCACCGACAGCGCGGCCGCGGCGACGGCGAAGCGGGCGGCGGCCTCTAGCGACATGCCGCGCGCGAGCTCGGCCGCCAGCGCGCCGACGAAGGCATCGCCGGCGCCGGTCGTGTCCACCGCCTGTACCCGCGGAGCGCGAACGTGCTTTGGTGGCGCGGGCGGGTCGAGCACGAGCACGCCGGACTCGCCGAGGGTAATGATCACCGCTGCGCCGGTGAGTGCGTGGAGCGCGCCCGCCGCCTCGTCCACGTCCGTTGCACCGGTCAGGGTGCGTGCCTCGACTTCGTTGGGTACCAGGATCGGGCCCAGCGCGAGGAGTTCAGTGGGCAGTTCGCGCGCCGGCGCCGGGTTGATGACGATCGGCCAGCCGCGCTCGGCGGCTGCGTGGGCGCCGGCCAGCACCGCGTTGTCCGGCACCTCGAAATTTGCCAGCAGCAGCGCGTGGTCGGTTGCGGTCGCAAGCGCGCTTGCGACGGCCACTCCGTCGAGCAGCGCATTGGCGCCCGGCGCGACCGCGATCTGGTTCTCGCCACGCTCGCCGACCGTGATCAGGGCTACACCGGTGGGTACACCAGGCAACGGCGTTACGTGGCTGACGTCGACTTTCTCGGTGACCAGGTCGGCGAGCGCCTCGCGGCCGAACGCATCGTCACCAACGGACGCCACCAGCGTGACCGGGCTGCCCAGGCGTGCCGCGGCGACCGCTTGATTGGCGCCCTTGCCGCCGAAGTGCCGGGCGAACTGGCCGCCGGTGACCGTCTCGCCGCGCGCCGGCAGGCGTGCCAGGCGCACGACCAGGTCCACGTTGATAGACCCGACCACGTCCACGCGGCCGTTCACGGCGAGTAGTAGACCGTGATCTGCACGTCTGTTGCCCTGTCATCGCCGATGCGGAAGGTAAAGGTGTTGGCGCCGTCGTTGAGCGACTCGGCGAACGACCAGCGCCCGGCCGAGTCGGCCACCGTGTGCTCGTCGAACCATTGGGGCACGTCGCGGGTGACGGTCGAGCCTGGCGGCGCGAGACCGCGGATGACGATGGCGCGATCGGTGGCGACGGTCCCATCGGCTGGGTCGGCGATCGACACGCCGGCTGACGGCGCGCTCGGGACCGGCGTCAGTGTGGGGCTGGGCGTCGGTACCAGCGTGGGGCTCGGCGTCAGAGTTGGCGCGGCTGTTGGAGTCGGCGTCGAGGTCGGACCGGGCGTGGGAGTCGGCGCCGGTGTTGGCGTGGGCGTCGCGCTTGGCATCGCGCTGGGCGTCGACGGTGGTGTCGGACTTGGAGACGGCGTCGGCGCGGGGGTCGGACTGGGCGTGGGCGTTGTTGTTTGACTTGTCGGCGGTGTCGCTGTCGGTGTCGGCGGCGCGCTGGGACCGGTGGGCGATGCGCCGATGGTGGGTGTCGGGGTTGGCGTCGGCCCGAGTGCGATTTCCGGCGGGCGGCCGCGGAATGCGTTCAGGACGAAGAGCATCGCCAGCAGGGTGATGCCGCCGACGATGCCACCTGCCAGCCAGTCGCGCGGCCGGGCCGGACCCGGGCGGCGAGGCACGCGTCCACGAACGACGCCGGTGTGGCGCTGGCCGCTCGGCCCGTCTGGCTGTGCTCCCCTGCTGGCCATGGGCAGGGCAGGATACATTCGCATCGGCAAGCTGACCGAGAACGGCATGCCCGACCAAATGGAGGTATGGATGTCCGACCGGCAAGAGGCGCCCTACGGTTCGTGGCGCTCACCGATTTCCGTCGAGAAGGCAGTCGCCGGGGCAGTCGGGCTGGGCGAGCCGCGGCTGGCCGGCCGCGATGTCTACTGGACAGAGGGACGGCCGACCGAAAAGGGTCGCCAGGTCATCGTGCGCTGGAGTGGCAACCACGGCGCCAAGGACGTCAACCCGCCGCCGTTCAACGCGCGCACGATGGTCCACGAGTACGGCGGCGGCGCCTATGCGATCGGCCTGAACGACACGGTCTACTTCTCGAACCTGGCTGACGGACGTATCTACCGCCAGGAACGCGACCAGCAGCCGGTAGCGCTGACGCAGGAAGGCGCGTTCCGATACGCCGATCTCGTCTTCGACGTGTTCCACCACCGCATCGTGTGCGTTCGTGAAGACCACAGCGACCTTGGTTCGGGCGCCCATGCGCAGCCGGGCGGCCGCGGAGCCGAGCCGACCAACACGCTGGTCAGCGTGGACGCTGCCACGGGCGCGGTGTCGGTGCTGGCCGACGGCTACGATTTCTACTCGTCGCCGCGCCCGTACAAGGGCGAGCGGCTCGCCTGGTTGTCGTGGCGCCACCCCAACATGCCCTGGGACGCGACCGAGCTATGGGTCGCCGACGTCGACGAAGACGGACGGCCGACGGGCACGCGGCTGGTTGCCGGCGGTGCGGACGAGTCGATCGTGCAGCCCGAGTGGGCGCCCGACGGTTCGCTGGTGTTCGTGTCTGATCGTTCCGGCTGGTGGAACCTGTATCGCTGGACGGGCGGCCCCGAGCCGGTCGCGCTGGCGCCGACGGACGCCGAATTTGCCGGTGCGCAGTGGGTGTTCGGCTTGAGCTGGTACGCCGTCGCCCCGGACGGCGTCATCTTTGCCGCCGCGCGGCGCGCCGGACGTGACGAGCTGTGGACGATCCCGGTCGGCGGCCCGGCCCGCCGCCTCGACGTGCCGGATGAGCAGATCCACTCGCTGCAGGCCGGCGAGGTCGATGGCGTCATCCGCCTGTGCTACCTGGGCGGTGGTGCGGCGCAACCCACTTCGGTCGTCCTGATCGAGGGAGCCGGCGGTCCACCGGCCCTGATGAAGCGCGAGGTGCTGCAGCGCAGCTTCGAGCCCGATTTCTCCGAGACGTACATCTCCCGGCCGGAGCACATCACCTACCCGACTTCGGACGGAGAGCAGGCGCACGCACTGTTCTATCCACCGACCAACCCCGACTACCGCGGTGCGGCGGACGAGCGCCCGCCCTTGGTGGTGACGATCCACGGCGGCCCCACTTCATACGCGAGCGGATCGCTTTCGCTGGGCAAGCTCTTCTTCACGTCGCGCGGTATCGCCGTGGTCGACATCGACTATCGCGGCAGCACCGGCTACGGGCGCGAGTACATGCGCCGGCTGGACGGCAATTGGGGCATCTACGACGTTGACGACACGGTTGCCGCGGCGCGTTACCTGGCCGAACGGGGCGATGTCGATCCGCGGCGCATGGCCATTCGTGGCGGCAGCGCCGGCGGCTACACCACCCTGGCCGCGCTCGCCTTCCACGACGTCTTCGCCGCCGGCGCGTCGTTCTTCGGCGTCGGCGACCTCGAGGCGCTGGCGCGCGACACGCACAAGTTCGAATCGCGCTACCTGGATCGCCTGGTGGCTCCCTATCCGTCCGGCGTCGACATCTACCGGGCGCGATCGCCGATCTATTTCACCGACCAGATCAGCAGCCCGCTGCTCGTACTGCAGGGCACCGACGACATGGTCGTGCCGATCGCCCAGGCCGAGCAGCTGGTCAAGGCACTCGAGCAGCGGCGCATCCCGCACGCCTACATCGCGTTCGCCGGCGAAGGCCATGGCTTCCGCCAGGCGGCCAACATCCGGCGCTCGCTGGAGGCCGAGATCTCCTTCTACGCGCAGCTGTTCGGCTTCGAGCTGGCCGACGACATCGAGCCGATCAAGGTCGAGCACCTGTCGTGACGTGATCACTCGAAATGCCGGTGGGCCGAGCGTCCTGATCGTCGGCGGTTTCGCCACGGCGCCGCCCAATTACTGGCCGTTCGCGCGGCGCTTGCGCGAGCGCGACACGGCCCGGGTCGACGTGGCTCCGCTGTGGCCGCCCGACTGGCTGATTGCCGGCACGCTCGGCTTCGGCGCGATCATGGGCGCCACGCGGCGGGCCGTCGAGCGCAGCTACGAGGCGGGCGACGGGCAGCCGATCATGGTCGTCGGCCACTCGGCCGGCGGTATCCTGGCCCGGCTGGCCATGTCGTCCGTGCCGTTTCATGGCCACCGTGGCGGGGCGGCCGAGATGGTCGGCTGCCTGGTAACGCTGGGCACTCCCCATCGATTGGCGCAGATACCCAATCGCTACCATCACGCCGGGCACGACGCCGTCGAGTTCCTCGACCGCAACTCGCCTGGCGCGCGCTTCCTGCCGCGCACCGGCTACCTGAGTGTCGGCTCCAGCTTCCGCGCCGCCCCGTTCGGTGGACCGGTGGGCCGCCTGGCGGTCGAGGTGTTCACCATCCTGGTCGGCACGCACACCACGGCCCTCGGCGACGGCATCGTGCCCGCCGCCGCCGTGCATCTCGACGGCGCCCGCCAGATGACCTTCCCGGACGTCCGCCACGGCATGATCGGGGCGCCGTGGTACGGCGACGACGCGGTCATCGACCGCTGGTGGCTGGCGGCCGTGGAGTTATGGCAAGAGGCTTTGCAAGCGCGTTCTGGCCGGGAGGCTTAGAATCTGAACGCGGGGTGGAGCAGCGGCAGCTCGTCGGGCTCATAACCCGAAGGTCGGCGGTTCGAATCCGTCCCCCGCAACCAACTGCACACTGACTTTGAAGCGACCCCGCGGACCCGCCTCCCGGGGTCGTTTCCTTTTGCATCCACGCGGTAGGCCGCCGAAGGTTTGCTTTCCGACCGTGAGTCGGAGCTTTGCCCGATTTGCGGACAGCCGACGACGAAGTGCTTCCGATCCCCGACCTGAGTGCCGGATTCGGACATAAGCACCGGGTCAACAGGCCACGCCAGGGCTCTGGACACACAAACTGGGCAAAGCTCCGACGGTGGGTCGGAATCGGGCGCGTCGCCTAGAGGATCTTGGCCAGCTCGTCCTCGAGCGCGCCGGACGGTGGCGGCCCGTAGCTGACCGCGCGGATGATGCCGTCGCGGTCGACGTAGTAGCTGATCGGCAGCAGCGCGCCCTTGTACGCCGTCCAGGCGTCGTTCGACGGGTCGGTCAGCAGCGGCCACTGCGCGCCCTGTTGCGCGGCGAAACCGGCCGCCGATTGAGCGGTGTCCTCGTGGACGATGCCCAGGATCTCCAGCCCGGCCGACTGATAGCGCTGGCGGGCCGCGACGAACAGGGGGAACTCCTGCTGGCACGGCTGGCACCACGACGCCCAGAAGTTGATGATCAGCGGCCGGCCGCGGTAGTCGGCCAGCGAGACGGTGCCGCCGTCGAGCGACGGTAGCGTGAAATCGGGGGCCGGCTGGTCGAGGAGCGGGTTGCGCGCGACGATGATCAGGCTCGGCGACGGACTGCCGGGCGCCGAACCCGTGCCCAGGTTCACCGCCACGGCCACGGCGACGACCACGGCCACCATCACGAGGCCCGCCGCGGCGAGCCGCAGGCGGTGCTTCAGGGTGACGGCGAGGCCGAGCCGGAGCTGGGCGCCGGGGCGCCGCTCTCGGGCTCGACGATCAGCGTCCCGTTCATGTTCGGATGGATCTTGCATGCGAAGTAGTAGGTGCCCGGGGCGAGTGCCGGGACGTGGTAGGTCTGGCTGTTCGGGCCGGTGACGATGTCACCATCGAACAGGATGTCAGTGCGTGCGGAGGTCTTGCTGAACTGGACGTTGTGCGGCACGCCCGGATCATCGTTGTGGAAGATCAGGTCGAAGGCGCGGTTGGCGGGTACGACCAGGGTCTTGGTGTCGAACGAGACGGCGGTGTGCGCGCTGATCTCGGGCACCGCCGGGACGGCCAGCGGCGTCGGCGAGGCGGAAGGCGGCGTGAGGCCGTTGAGGAACGCCAGGCCGGTCGGCGCGAGCGTGATCATGACCGCGACCGCGATGACGCCGATGAAGACCGGCACGAGGCGCCGGGGCCAGATGCGGCTGGGATCGCGCGTGGCGTACACCGGGTGGCCGAACTCCTCCGTGGTGCGGTACTCGCGCCCGGCGTCGAGGTACCAGCCAAGGGTGGCGATGCCCGCCAGCACGATGCCGGCCACGATCAGTACGGCGCTGAAGATGACGCCGTAGAGGAGCACCATCATGGCAATCGGCGCGAAGAACGGCCACGGGCTGGGCGCCGGCATGTGGACGCCCGGCGGCGGCCCGGCTGGCTCGGCCGGAGCCGGTGCTGCCGATGCGACCGGTGCGGCCAGCGTCCCGGCGGGCAGGTGCGCCGCGACCGCCGATGCCTGTAGCTGTGGCGTGTTCGCGGCGGGCGGCGCCGGTGCCGCGTGCGAACCGGCCGCGGTCGCGCGCCATTCGCTCATCGCATCGCGCAGCCAGCCGACGATCGCGACGAACGTGATCAGCAGGCCGACCGTGAGCAGCAGCGGGTTGAACGGCAGCAGCTGTTTGCCGGCGGCGTCGGTCGGCGTCAGGACCAGCCCGAAGAGCACCAGCGCGGCGCCGATGGGCGCGACGAACGGCCAGCGCGACGGGCCGGGCAGATGGACGCCCGGGGGCGGGGCGCCGCCGGGGAGCGGCCGGGCGACGCGCGACCTGTTACGCGCGCCGGCGGCGCGCCACTGCCAGGCGATCCATGCCGCGAACACCAGGATCAGTCCGATGAGCACCCACGGCACCAGGCCGATGAGGTCCGGCCAGTTGGGCAGGATCAACTGGCTGAGCAGGTTGAAGAAGATGTCGACGATCGTCTGCCCCTGCGTATCAGCCAGCATCTGCTCGCTCGCTCAAGCGGCTGCCCGGGCTACAGCTCGCGCGATCCGCGCAACAGGATGATGAAGACAAAGGCCATCGACACTCCGAGCACGACGAGCATGGTCGCGCCGGCCCGGTCGAGGGTTGCGCCGCCGCCCTGCACCAGGAAGTAGACGGCGCCCACGATTACGAAGAGCAGGCCCAGGATCAGCGCATTCCGCCAGACGAACATCGGACGTCTACTTAAGCAGATACAGCGTGGAGAAGAGGCCGATCCAGACCACGTCGACAAAGTGCCAGTAGGCCGAGACCGCTTCGACCGCGGTGTGGTGACGCGCGGAGAACTGGCCCGCCGAGCCGCGCAGCAGGACGATGCCGATGCCCAGCACGCCGCCGAACACGTGCGCGCCGTGGAAGCCGGTCATGGTGAAGAAGAGCGTGCCGTAGACGCCACTGTTGATGCCGAAGCCATGCGCGCTGACGAGGTCGTTGTAGTCATACGCCTGCATCGCGAGGAAGGCCATGCCCATGACCATCGTGATCGCCAGGGCGCGCACCATGCCCGTCCGATCGTCGACCTTGATGCGGTTAACCGCGTACTGCATCGTGAACGAGCTCAGGATCAGGATGGTCGTCGCGACGATGGGCACGATGCCCGGCTCGATGATGTTCTCGAGTCCCGGCGGCGGCCATGCCGGCTGGGCCGCGGCACGGGCATTGAAATAGGCCGCGAACAGGCCGGCGAAGAACATCAGCTCGCTGCCGATGAACAGCAGCATGCCCAGCAGCGCGGTGTTGACGCCCTGCTCGGCGTGATTGGCGTTCGAGTCCTGTTCGGTGTGCGGTATGGCCAGGACCTGGCCCTGTGCGCTCATTCGCCGTGCTCCTGCGGATCGTCGCCGCCAGCCGGCAATGCGCGCGTCTCATCGTGTGTCTCGCCAGCGGCGGCCGGCAGCGCCACCGCGTGACCGTGCGTCAGGCCGTGCTTGAGGTCGAACAGCGGTCGTTCCGAGCGGACCGGGATGAGGGTGTCGAAGTTGTACGGCGGTGGCGGGCTGGTCGTCGCCCACTCGAGGGTGTTGGCATCCCACGGGTCGTCAGGCGCGTTGCGCGGCCCGCGCAACGTGATGAACACGTTCCACAGGAACGGCAGGATGCTCAGCGCGATGGTGAATGCGCCGATCGTGGAGAGGAGGTTCAGCTCAGTCCAGCCCGGGTTGGGCGAGTAGTCGATGATGCGCCTGACCATGCCGTCGAGCCCGAGCAGGTGCATCGGGAAGAAGGCCAGGTTGGTGCCTATGAACATGAGCAGCCACTGGATCTTGCCCAGCCGCTCGTCGAGCATCCGGCCGGTCATCTTGGGGAACCAGTAGAAGAGGCCGGCGAAGATGCCGAAGACCGAGCCGGCGACCAGCACGTAGTGCAGGTGCGACACGACCCAGTAGGTGTCCTGGACGTGGAAGTCGAACGGCACCACGGCCAGGAATGCGCCGTCCAGGCCGCCGATCAGGAAGAGCGCGATGAAGCCGATCGCCCAGAGCAGCGGCGTCTTCAACTGCAGCTGACCGCGCCACATGGTCGCCAGCCAGTTGAAGAACTTGATCCCGGTGGGCACCGCGATAAGGAACGTGAAGAAGCTGAAGAAGGGCAGGAAGACGGCGCCGGTGGTGAACATGTGGTGGGCCCACACGGTGAAGCCGAGTGCCCCGATCGAGGCCGTGGCGAAGACGAACGCCTTGTAGCCGAACAGCGGCTTGCGGCTGAACACCGGCAGGATCTCGGTCACGATGCCGAAGGCCGGCAGGATCAGGATGTAGACCTCAGGGTGGCCGAAGAACCAGAACACGTGCTGCCACAGGATCGGATTGCCGCCCACCGCGGGGTCGAAGAAGCCGCCGCCGTAGTTGCGGTCGATGTACAGCATGATCAGGCCGGAGGTCAGCACCGGCACCGCGAACAGCAGCAGCACGCTGGTGACCAGGATGTTCCAGACCATGATCGGCATGCGCAGCAGCGTCAGGCCGGGCGCGCGCATCTTGAAGATGGTGGCGATGAAGTTGATCGCGCCGAGCACCGAGCTCATGCCCAGCAGCACGAGCGATGCGATCCACAGGTCGATGCCTGTGCCGCCCTGTACCGACAGCGGCGCGTAGCCGGTCCAGCCCGCGTCGGCGGCGCCGCCCAGCGCGTAGCCCGAGTAGAGCAGCACTCCCGCCAGCGGCACCATCCAGAACGACAGCGCATTGATGCGCGGGAAGGCCATGTCCGCCGCGCCGATCTGCAGCGGCACGATGTAGTTCGCCAGGCCGGTCATCATCGGCATCACGAACAGGAAGATCATCGTGGTGCCGTGGATGGTGAACAGCTGGTTGTAGGTCTCGGGATCCAGGAACTGGACGCCCGGGAAGGCCAGCTCGCTGCGGATCAGCAGCGCGAACGTGCCGCCGATCAGGAAGAACAGGAACGACGTGGTGACGTACAGCATGCCGATCTTCTTGTGGTCGGTTGTCGTCAGCCACTCGTACAGCCACGAGCGCGAGCGCGGGTATGGAAGGGCGCCTGGGGCGAGCGTCGTCGTTGCCATCGCTGCTAGTCGACTCCTGCCTTGCTCATTGGACGGTCAACGTGCCGCGCATCGTGGTCGGGTGCACCTGGCAGTAGAAGGTGTACGTGCCCGGCGGCAGCGCCGGGGCCTGGTAGGTCGCTGTCTGACCGGGGCCGGTGATCGGCTGGCCGCCCCAATCGGAGCCGTCCGGGTTGGCATGCTCGATGGCGATGTTGTGCGGCTGCGTGCTGTCGAGGTTGTGGAAGTCGAAGGTGATCGGCTCGTTGGCCACCGCAGTCAGGCTGGGCGGATCGAAGGTCGTGTTGTTGACCGCGTTGATGGTGATCGTCTGCGCGCCCGACGGCGCCGGTGCCTGCGAGGCGGGCGCCTGCTGCTGGGCGACCCACGCGTCGAAGTCGGTCGGGCTGACGGCCTGGACGCTGAAATGCATGTCGGCGTGGCCCAAACCGCAGAACTCGGCGCACTGGCCCGAGTACGTGCCGATGTCCTGGATGAGCACGTCGAACTGGTTTACCCGGCCGGGCACGACGTCCTTCTTGTAGTTGAACTGCGGCACGTAGAACGAATGGATGACGTCGGACGAGTGCAGGCGGATGCGGACCGTCTCGTTGACCGGCAGGACCATCACCGGTCCGTCACGACCGGTGCCGGTGAAGGACAGGTTCTGGGCCGGGTAGTCGAAGGTCCACTGCCATTGGAAGCCGGTCACGTCGATCGTCAGTGCCGGATTGTCGTTGGGATTGTTGGCCGTCTCGACCTTGCCCAGCGTATCGACGGTGAAGGCGAACAGGACCGTCACGATCAGCGCCGGGATCAGCGTCCAGATGACCTCGAGCATGTTGTGGCCGTGCGTCTGGGTGGGCAGCTCGGTGTCGGTCGCCTTGCGCCGATAGCGCAGCACGATCCAGATCAGCAGGCCCTCGACGAGCACGAACGCGATGACGGCGATGGCCAGGATGACCGGGTAGAAGTCGGAGATGTACTGGCCCTGGGCCGTGACGGGCGTAACCGGGGCGATGCCCGGTGCGGGTTCGCTGCCCGGCTCGAGGCCGGCCGGCCGATCGGCGCAGGCGGCCAGCAGCGCCGCCCCGGCAACCGCCAGGGTGGCCAGCAGGGCGCGCCGCGCCACGGCGCTGCGCCGCAGGACGGTCACTTGTTCCAGGATTTTGGCGACTGGTGTTCTCAGGCCGGCCAAGGGCACGCAGACTCCGCTATGTGGGTCGCAACGCACGTGGGTTCGGAAAAGGCTGTTCGAGTCCAGCGCCAACATAATAGGGTGTGATCACGCACGGTGCGCTCGCAGCTTGCCGCAATGTCGCGAGCCGCGTTGCCGCGCTCGTGCCGGGGGCGCTGTTTCTGGTCGTCGCAGGGCTGGCGTGGGGGATGCTGCCGGCACCGGTCGCGGCACACGGTTATGCGCCGCAGCCCAGTTCAGCGCTGGATTTCCTGCTCGCCTGGCAAATCGACCTGTATGTGATCGTGCCGCTGGTCATCACTGCGCTGCTGTACGCCTGGGCCGCCGGGCGCGTCGCGCGCGCGCACCCTCACAATCCCGTGCCGCGCTACCGCGAGGTCGCCTGGTACGGCGGCCTGCTCGTCATCCTGGTCGCGCTCGAGTCGCCCATCGGCACCTACGACACGGTGTTCTTCTCCGACCACATGATCCAGCACCTGCTGCTGCTGATGGGCGCGACGCCGCTACTGGCCATCGGGGCGCCGATCACGCTGCTGCTGCGCGTCGCCACTCCCCGCCAGCGGCAGCGGTACATCCTGCCCGTGCTGCACTCACGGCTGGTGCGGGTGATCGGCTTCCCGGCGACGACCTGGGTCATCTTTGCGGCGGTCCTGTGGGCCACCCACTTCTCTCCGCTCTACAACGCCTCGCTCGACAACGACCTGATCCACGCCTTTGAGCACGGGCTGTACATCGTGGCCGGCCTGCTCTTCTGGTGGCCGGTCGTGGGCGCCGATCCGTCACCCTGGCGCCTACCGCACGCTGCGCGCGTGGGCTACCTGTTCATCGGCATGCCGCAGAGCGCCTTCCTGGGCCTGGCTATCTATTCTGCGCCCGACGTGCTGTACAGCCACTACGCCACCGTGGTGCGCAGTTGGGGCCCCTCGCCGCTGGCCGACCAGCAGTGGGCCGGCGCGATCATGTGGCTGGGCGGCGACATGATGTTCTTCGTGGCGCTGGCCCTGGCCGTCTGGGTGTGGTTGCGCGCTGAGGAGGCCGAGAATGTGCGCGTCGACGCCCAACTCGACCGCGAGCTCGCCCGCCAGAGCCGAACGCCGAGCTAGGCCCGAGCGCCGAGCTAGGCCCGAGCGCCGAGCTAGGCCGGAGCGCCGTCAGACGCTCGGCGGTCAGAGCGACAGCGGGATGAAGACGTCGAGGATGATCAGCGCGAAGAGCGCGGTCAGGTAGGTGATCGAGAAGCGGTACATGCGCACCGCTCGCGCGTCGGTCCCTTCGCGCCACATCGCGAACGCCTGCAGCAGGAACAGCGCGCCGAGAACCAGCGCGCCGGCCAGGAACAGCAGGCCCATGCGCGCGACGACGAAGAAGACGAGCGTCAGGCAGACCATCAGCACGCTGTACAGCGCGATGTGGCGCGTCGTTTCGGGCACGCCGTGGGTGACCGGCAGCATGGGCACGTTGGCCGCGGCGTAGTCGCGCCGCAGGCGCAGCGACAGCGCCCAGAAATGGGGCGGCGTCCAGTAGAAGACGATGGCGAACAGGAAGAGCGCCGGCAGACCGATATCGCCGGTGACCGCGGCCCAGCCGATGACCGGCGGCAGCGCGCCGGCGGCGCCACCCAGGACGATGTTCTGCGGCGTCGAGCGCTTGAGCAGCATCGTGTACACGACGACGTAGAAGGCCATCGCGACGAGCGTCAGGAAGGCCGCCACCAGGTTGGTCGTGAAGGCCATCACGGCAAACGCGATGACGCCGAGCACGAGCCCGAAGACGAGCGCGTCCTCCGGATTCACGCTGTGCGCGGGCAACGGCCGCCGGCGCGTACGGGTCATCAGCAGGTCGATGTCGCGATCGATGTAGCAGTTGATGGCATTGGCCGCGCCGGCGGCGAGCGAGCCACCCACCAGCGTCCACGCCAGCAGATCGAGGCGCGGCAGCCCGCGCGCGGCCAGGACCATGGCCGGCACGGTGGTGACCAGCAGCAGCTCGATGATGCGCGGCTTGGTCAGGGCGACGTAGGCGCTGACACGGTCGCGCAGCGTGGTCGGCCCCGCTGTCGCCGGGTCGGGCGGGCTGTCCGCAGCGGCCGTTCCGTCCGGTGAGCCGCCCGTTGCCAGTCGGGTATCGAAGTAGGAGATGAACAGCGCGCCGACGAGCAAGGCCCAGATGGCCGCGCCGAGGGCCAGGTGGAGTGCGACCGCCCACGGGGCCAGTGCGGTCGAGATCTGCAATGCGCCGACGACGACCTGGACCGCATACAGCGCCGCGGAAGTCGCCACCAGCGCCAGCACCGTCTCGCCGCCGGCGATGCGCGGGCCGCCCCGGCGCGATCGACGAACGGCGCGCCAGATGTAGATCGCGGCGCCGAGCACGACCAGGCCCACGACGCCGGCGATGATGCGGTGCAGGAACTGGGCCAGTTGCAGGTTGGCCAGCGTGGGATCGCTCGACAACGTCGGCAGTAACTGGCCGTTGAAGAGCGGCCAGTCGCTGAATACCAGTGCGGCGCCCGTCTCGGTCACGTTCGAGCCGAACAGCATCAGTGCGTAGGCGGCCGCCGCGACGAAGGCAAGCAGCAACGTGAGGCGCTGGCTCCCACCGCGCCGGGGCAGCGTTGCCGGGTAGCGTGAGCGGACGGCAATGAACGTCAGCAGGCCGAGCAGCGCCAGCGCGGTGGCCATGTGCGCGGTCACCCATTGGCCGGCGTTGCTGGTGTCGACGGTGACCTTGCCGAGATATGCCTGGAAGCCGGTCAGCAACAGGGCCAGCACGGCCGGCACCAGGATCGACATCTGCCGTCGGTAACGCAGCACGGCGAACACGACCAGTGCGAACACGAGCAGGCCGACCAGCGCGGCCACGCCACGGTGGGTCCACTCGACCCACGCCGCGGTGTCACCCAGCGGCGGGATCAGGGCGCCCTGGCAGGTCGGCCAGTCGGGACAGCCCATGCCCGAGTCGGTGCCACGCACGAGTGCGCCGATGACCACCAGCACGTAGGTCGTCGCCGCGCTGGTGAACGCCAGGCGACGAAAGCCGGCCGTCGGAGTCATGGGTGAAGTGGAGCTCGCCGTCATCGGGACGGGCCGATTGTAGACGCGCCGGCGCTGCACCCTCCGGCTGCAAGGTTGGGGCAAGTCACCCCCGGGCGATCCGCGCTAAGGTGGGTTCCATGCGCGGATTCGTGCGCGGCCGTGCGGCCGTCCTGATGGTCGTCGCGCTGGCGACCCTGCTGGTCGGCTGCTCCGCCGATCAGCCTGCGGCAAGCGCCGACGCCACCCCGGCCGCGTCCGGTTATCCCGGCTGGCCCGGTCCCAACCCGGACGTCATCCCGGTGCCTGTCTCGACCGAGCTGGTCGTCGGCAGCAACCGCTTCCTGCTCAACCTGATCGACCAGCAGGACAACTCACTGGTGTCGCCCGACCGCAGCGTCCAGATGAGCTTCTACGACCTGGCCGTCGATCCGGCGACGCCGGTCTCGAGCGCTGCCGGCACGTACCTGGACATCGCTCCCGGCCGCCCCGGCCTGTACCGCGCCCAGGTCAATTTCGACCAGAGCGGGGAGTGGGGCGTCGAGGTCGTCACCAGCGATACGACCGGTCAGCACACCGGCCGCATGATCTTCAACGTGACCGCGACCGGCACCACGCCGGCGATCGGCGCGCCGGCCATTCCCGAGGACACGCCCACGGCCAGCACGCCCGACCAGATCGCCCTGATCTCGACCGACCCGACGCCCGATCCCGACTTCTACAAGGAGTCGATCGCCCAGGCACTGGCCGCCCATCAGCCGTTCCTGGTCATCTTCGCCACGCCCGCGTTCTGCGTGTCGCAGACATGCGGCCCCGCCCTCGACGTGGTCAAGTCGGTGGCGCCCGACTTCAAGGCCAAGGTGACCTTCATCCACGTGGAGCCGTACCAGCTCAAGACGGTTGATGGCGCCCTGCAGCCGGTGCTCTCGAGCGACAACACGCCCGTGCCGATCCAGGCGGTGACCGACTACGGCCTGCCGCTCGAGCCGTACATCTTCGTGGTAGATGCCAGCGGCAAGGTCGCCGCGAAGTTCGAGGGTGTCGCCGGCGCCGACGAGTTGCGTTCCGCGCTGACTGCCGTCAGCGGCGGCTAGGCAGCACCACTCGAGCCGGGCGCCTCGATGGGCAGGCCCGCGGCGCAGCCGGGGCACGTCTGTGCGCCCGGCTCGTAGTTGGGCAGGTTGAGCGTCCACAGCGGCCGGGCAGGGTAGGCTCGGCCGCTCGCGGGCGACGTAACGGCCTCCAGTCGGCCAGTCCGGTCCACGAGTACCTCGACCGCCAGCAACTCGCCGCCGGTCTGCTCGATCAGCGGCAGCATTTCGATCAGCGACGCGCCGGTGGTGACCACGTCGTCGACCAGCAGCACGCCCTCGCCCGGCTCGATGTGGAAACCGCGCCGCAGCACGCGCTGCTTGCTGCCATCGGCACCGAGTTCCTGCTCGGCGAAGATGCCGCGCACGCCGAGCTGGCGCGCCGTCTCGTAGGCAAGGATGACGCCGCCCGTGGTGGGGCCCACGACCACGTCGATGCGCCGGCCGGCCGCTGACGCCGCCACGCGGCCCGCCTCGGCCATCAGCCCGCACAACTCAGTCACGCGCGCCGGCCACTGCAGGACCTGGAACTTCTCGACGTAGCGATCGGCGTGCCGACCGCTCTTCAGCTTGAAGTGGCCCTCGCGGTATGCGCCCGCCTCGCTGAAGATCTGCTCGACTCGTTGCGCGATCGTCGTCACGGCCGGTACTCGGCGCCCTTGACGCTCGGCCTGCTGCGCCGCGCCGGCAACGCCGCGCCGACGAGTTCGCGGTGCGAGGCGAGTCCGTGCGCCGCGCAATAGGCCGCCAATTCGTCGGCCAGCCGCAGCGGCAGCACCGGGTCGGCGAAGACGGCCGTGCCGATCTGGACCGCGCACGCACCGGCGAGCAGGAAGTCGAGCACGTCGTCGAGCGAGCCCACGCCGCCGATGCCGACGATGGGTACCTTGACCACCTGGGCGATCTCGTACACCACCCGCAACGCCACGGGCTTGAGCGCCGGGCCGGAGAGTCCGCCGTACACGTTGCCCAGCAGCGGCCGGCGCCGCTGGCGGTCGATGGCCATGCCCGGCAACGTGTTCACCGCGCTGATCGCGTCGGCGCCGGCATCGGCGATCGCCCGGGCGATGCCGCGCACGTCGGTCGCGGCCGGCGACAGCTTCACCATCAGCGGCAGGTCGGTCACGCGGCGCACGGCCGCCGTCACCTCGCCGGCCGCACCCGCGTCGAGCGCGAACTGGAGTCCACCCGCGCCCACGTTGGGGCAACTGATGTTGAGCTCGATGCCTGCGACGCCCGGCTGGCCGTCGAGGCGGCGGGCGACCTCGACGTAATCGGCGACCGACTCGCCGGCCACGTTGACGATCACCGGCACTTCCCAGGCGGCCCACTGCGCGGCGTACTTGCGCAACACGCCGTCGACCCCGGGGTTCTGCAGACCGATCGAGTTGAGCATGCCGGCCGGCGTCTCGGTCACCCGGGGCGGTGGGTTGCCGATGCGCGGGTGGAGCGTGGTGCCCTTCGAGCAGATCGCGCCCAGTCGCTGCACGTCGACGACGTCGCCGTACTCGATGCCGTAGCCGAACGTGCCCGACGCGACCAGCATCGGGTTGGCCAGCACCAGGCCGCGGCCGAGGTCGACCGACAGGTCAACCCCCGGCGCAGCGCTCGGGACGGGTCGAGCGCCTACGACCAATGCCCGTCCCACACGATCTCCTCCGCGGCGAAGACGGGGCCTTCGTGGCAGACCCGCTGCGGCCCGTCCACGCCCATGATCACGCAGCCGAGGCAGGCGCCGACGGCACAACCCATGTTCTGCTCCATGGATACCTGCAGCCAGGCGCGCCGGCGCGCCTGGCTGGAACCCAACGGTGCCTGCTTGGTGCCCTTCCCGCGCCGCGGGCCGAGCTTGGCCACGCCCAGCCGGGCTTGGCGACCATGGGCCAGCGCCGCCAGCGCCGCGAGCATCGGCTGCGGGCCGCACGCGAAACACTGGTCGGCCCAGCCTTCGAAGCGGGACACCAGCTCGGTCACCAGCCCGTGGTGACCGAAGCTGCCGTCATCGGTGGCGACCACGTACTCGACCTCGTCCGGCAACAGCGAGCTGGGGTACACCTCGGCGGCCGCCGCGGCGCCGAAAAGCAGCACCACGTTGCGGTCCGCGGCGAGCGCCTGGTCGACCAGCGAGCGCACACCGGCCATGCCCAGGCCGCCGGCGACGAGCAGCAGGTTGCGGCTGCGCGGATCGACCTCGAAGCCGCGGCCCAGCGGGCCGAGCATTTCGATGGTTTCACCCGGCCGCATACGCGCCAGCCAGGCGGTCCCGACCCCGGTGATCCGGAAGTGGATGGTGATCGTGTCGGTGGCTCGGTCGAAGGTATTGAGACTGAACGGCCGGCGCAGCACAAGGCCCGAATAGTCGGGCGTGCGGACGTGGACGAACTGTCCTGCCTGCGCGCTTCTGGTCAGGTCGGGCGCGCGATAGGTCTGCAGCCACTGGCTGGGCAGGAATTCCCGGCTGTCGAGGAGTTCAGCGTCGAGCAGTCTCACCGGCGCTGATCAGCGGTCCTCGTCGGCGTCGTCGTCGGCGTCGGTAGCGGCGTCGGCGTCGTCACTGTCGTCGTCCTCGTCGTCCTCGTCGTCGTCCTCGTCGTCGTCATCCACCTCGGCCACCGCGGGGAAGGCTTCGACGAGCGACTCGGCCAGGTCGCCGAAGACGTCGGTCGGATCGTAGAACTCGACCAGGTCGTCGGGCGTGTTGAGCCGCCGCCAGGTCGATTCCTCGGCGCCGCCCTCCTCGGCTTCGGGTACGACCTCCGCCTCGAAGTGGCCGTTGCGCTTGAGCCACAGCCGCTCATCGGCGTCGTCAAGGATCATCAGGTCGCCCAGGTACGAGGCGACATCCTGCACCGCCGTCTCGAACTGTTCGATGAGCCGCGCCTCGGAGTGCTGGCTGCGCTCCTGGAAGGTCAGCGCCAGGTCGTAGACGCGCCCCGCCGCATCCTCTTCGTTTTCCGGCTTGCCGGCCACAGCCTGGCGGCGCGCCCACTGGTCGGCCGCGCGTGCGTAGCCCTCGTCGGCGACTTCATCCTCGCCCACGCCAACGCCCACCGTCTCGACGGGCGATATGCCGGCCGCATCCATGAGGTCGCCGGCCGCGGTTGGCTCCTCGGGCAGCCCGGCCTGTTCGCGGGCGGCCTCGGCGAACGCGGCGAACAGCTCCGCCGGGTTGTACAGCTCGACCAGTTCGGCGGCGCTCTCGATGACCTCTGTTTCAGAGTGCCACTCGCCGGTGGCCTCGTCCTGGTAGCGCGTCCGCGAACGGAAGCTGCCGTCCGGCGCGACCGACAGGTAATCGGGATCCTCGTCGATGAGCACCAGCCCGCCGACCGCCTTGATCTGGTCGCGGTTGGCATCCAGAAAACGCTTCAGCTGATCGCCCGCCAGGGCCAGGTAACTGGACCGCTCGAGACCGGCGTCGGCCGCGATCTCGCCCAGCGCGCTCGACATGCTGCTCATGACAGGCTCCTCAGGCTACGGGTGGTATTCGAGATCGGGTCCCATCCGCTCGCGGAGGAACATCGAGTGGTGGCGTTCGAACATCCATTCGCCCGCTCGGTGGCCGATGGCGCGTGAAGCGGGGTCGCCCTCGAGCTTGTCGACCGTCGCATAGTCCGGCAGCTCGAGCAGGATGACGTTGTCGAAGTCCCAGCCATAGGCGAGGTTGTACCAGCCCAGGAAGCGCATGCCGAATTCGTCTTCGTAGCGCTTTACCTGGCGTGGAAAGAGCTTGCGCATGAAGAACTTGAAGAACGGGTCGCGGCCGCGGCGGACCGAGAAGAACGTCGCCAGCACCGGCACGCGTCAGGCTCCTGCTTTCATACGGCGCGGGCATTGTCGCACGATGGACGCTCACCACGGACGCGCGACGCAGGGGAAGGCGAGGGTACTCCAGTAGGTAGCGCTGCTGTCGGTCGCGCTGCTTTGGAATCGGTCCGCCGACTACCCGCCGAGCGAATACAGCAGCGGTTCTAGCCAATGCAGCGGCGGTCCGGGCCCGGGATTCGCCGTTACCGACACGGCCAGGACGGTCTCCTCCCTCCGTCTAGTTGTGATTCCCGCGGACGTTGTTGACACCGGTCGCGTAGGGCGTTGAGCCAAGGAGCGCCGTGTGCGGGCGCTCGTGATTGTAGAAGTGGAGCCACTCTGGCAAGGCCGCCAGGCGCTCTGAGTTGGACCGATACGGGCGACCGTAGGCCCACTCGTTGATGAGCGTCTTGATGAAGCGCTCGGCCTTGCCGTTGGTCTGCGGCCGGTAGGGCCGGGTGCGCTTGTGGCGGATGGCGTGGCGCTCGAGGGCGGCGGCGTAGGCCAGGCTGCGGTAGTTCGAGCCGTTGTCGGTCAGCACCCGCTCGATGTGGATGCCGCGAGCCGCGAACCAGGCGAGCGCCTCTTCGAGCGCGTGGACGGTGGCCGCCGGCCGCTCGTCAGGCACGACCACGACATGCGCCAGGCGGCTGGCGTCGTCGACGAAGACCTCCAGGTGATCGTAGCCGTCGCCGCGGTGGCGCCGGTCTGATCGTTCACGACCGAGCACCCGATGGCCGCCACCGTCGGGCACGCGGCCGAGCTTCTTGTGGTCCTCGTGCAGGAGGGCGCCCGGATGGCAGGCCACATAGCGCACCGGCGCGCCGGTCACCCGGTCGGCATCCGCCAGGCGACTGACGCCGTGCCGGCGGAGGACGGCGTAGCAGGTCGAGCGCGGCCGGCCGGTCAGATAGGCGAGACGGTGAGGTCCGTAGCGGCTGGCCTGGCGGGCAGCCAGAATCGCCGCTTCAGCGCGCTCATCTAGCCTGCGTGGCGAGAGCTTCGGCCGGGAGCTGCGATCGACGAGCCCGGTCACTCCCTCGCTCCGGTAGCGACGCAACCACTTGGTCGCCGTGGTGCGGCTGATGCCCTGCGCCTCGGCCGCTTTGGCGATGGTGTAGCCGGCCGCGATGCGGGCGACCAACAGCTGCCGGCCGGCGACTGTCAGCTTGGCTTTAGCATGGCCCACGAGAGCCTCCTGTCCGTGCGGGCTTCTAACACCCCACACGGTGCAGCGAGGCTCTCAGATGTCAACAACGTGTCTGGGTACCACACCTAGTCGCTCAGCGAACATGAGTCCCGCCGAATACGCCCCACTCCCCCGCGTCTGGGCGTCGTCCGTACTTCTATTCGGTGACCGATTAAGTCGGGAGAAAGTGCGAAGCAATAGCACGTCAAACACCCGACGGCATGATCCGCCTTATGGGGACAAGGGAGAGCCGTCGACAACGGGGTCGTCGCAGCGGGTTGTTCCTGGTGGCGCGAACCATTCGCGAACTCCGCGAGGCGCGGATCACAGCGAACGTGAGTCAGCCTGCACTGGCACGCGAACTCGACTGGTCGCAGGCGCGCCTCTGGCGAATGGAAAACGGCAAGCTCGCCGACGCCGGCGTCGTGACTCTGTCAGAGATGGCGGCGGCGCTCGGGCTGGCACTCTCCGTCAACCTCTACCCGGCGGGCGACCCTATACGCGATCGCGGGCAGCAGGCGCTAGGTCACCGGTTCGACGCGACCTTGTCCGCTCGTTGGCAGGTGACTTCCGAAGCGCTCCTGCCAGGCGGCGGGCACCGAGCCTGGGATCGGTTGCTGCGACTGCGCGATGTCCCCACTCACCTGGTCGGCGCGGATCTCGAGACGCGCATCCGCGACATTCAACACCTCGTCCGGCGCACGCGGTTGCGTGAGCGGGACGGGCAGGTTGACGCCGTGCTTGTCGTCCTCAGCGACACGGCAGCCAACCGGCGCCTGGTCGATGAGCTGCGATCGGCGCTCGGCTCCGACTACGGCACCCGGCCACGCGAGATCCTGCGCTATCTGCGCGCCGGAACGCGGTTACCCGGCTCGGGAGTGGTGTTGCTGTAAGCGTCGAGCAAGACGACCATCGCGCGTAATGAGTCAGCCGTCCTTGTTGGTGGACGGCTCCGATTCGGCCTCGTCTTCCAGCTGGCCGACTGTCCGGCGCGCTCCTTCGCGCAGCGGGCGGCGTCGCGCGCGCCGATCGGCGGCGACCAGGCGGAGCAGGAAGATCGTCGTCTGCCCGACAAAGAAGAGGACGGCCAGGCTGAGGATGAGCAGCGTCGCGCTGAGCCATGGCGGCGCGGCCACGATCACGCTGAACGGCGTTGCGGCGAGCAGCGCGACGAGCACCACGACCTGGATCCAGAAGCAGCCCAGGCCGGGGCCCCGTTCGGCGTCGAGCGGCGCGCCCTTGTAGACCGGCGGGCCGGCCAGGCCCTGCTCGTCGGATTCGGGCGCTTCGGTAACGTGTTCGGGCTGTTTGTCAGTTGCCTCGTCGCTCACCGAGAGCGATGGTAGAGGCATGAACGAAATCCACCCTACGTGGAGGCTGCCATGAGCGCGTGTGACGGGATGGTCCATCTGCGTCGGGCGCGCGAGACCGATGCGCGCGGCATCGCCGAGGTGCACGTCGCGACCTGGCAGCAGGCCTACCGCGGCCAGATCCCCGACACGTATTTGAACGCGCTGAGCGTCGACGACCGCGAGCGCTACTGGAAGAACGAGCTGCACGTGATGGCCGTCGGGCGCCGCCCGTGGGTGGCCGAGTCAGACGCGGGCATCGTCGGTTTCGCCTCCGCCGGCCCGGCCCGCGACACCGACGTGCCGAGCAACGTCGGTGAGGTGTACGCGATCTACGTGCTGCCCGACTGCTGGGACCGCGGCGTCGGCCGCAATCTACTCAGTCACTGCGAACGCGACCTGGTCGAGCATGGCTACGACGAGGCGGTGCTGTGGGTGCTGGCCGACAACCAGCGGGCCCGGGCGTTCTACGAAGTAACCGGCTGGCAGCCGGACGGCGCGAGCAAACAGGAGACCCGCGGCGGCCGGGCAGTCGATGAGGTGCGCTACCGGCTGACGCTCGAGAAGTCGCGCGTCAGCCTGACGGGCTGATCGGCGGCGCGCAGACCGCGCGGCTCCGGCCGCGCCAGCAGCGCCAGCACAGACGTCCTGATCGCGACGCCGTTGCGGACCTGTTCGAGCACGAGCGAGCGTCGGCCGCGCGCCACGGCGCGGGTCACCTCGACGCCCTCGTTAATCGGCCCGGGGTGCAGATAGACGGCGCCCGACCGGGCGGCGATCAGGCGCTCCTCGGTGATCTGATAGCGGTCGATGTAGTCGTCGAGTGACAGAGCGCTGCCGTGCATGCGCTCACGCTGGACGCGCAGGCCTATGACGGCGTCCGCCCCGCGCAGCGCCTCGGCCAGATTGATGGAGACCGTCACTCCGCTGCGATCGAAGCCGCGTACCCAGCCGGGCGGGCCGCACAGCCACAGGTCGACGCCGGCGCCGGTCAGTGTGCAGATGTCCGAGCGCGCCACACGCGAATGGAGGACGTCACCGACGATGACCACTTTGCGCCCGTGCAGGCCGGCGGTGCCGCCGAACGCCCGGCGCAGTGTGAGCAGGTCGAGCAGCGCCTGCGTCGGATGGGCATGCCAGCCGTCGCCGGCGTTCACCACCGCGCCGCCGAAATGGCGCGCGGCGACCCACGGTGCGCCGGCGCGGTGGTGGCGCATGACCAGCATGTCGAAGCCCAGGGCCTCGAGATTGCGCACCGTGTCGGCCAGCGTCTCGCCCTTGACCATCGAGCTCGACTCGGGCTGGATCAGGAAGGTCTCGGCGCCCAGGTTGCGCGCCGCGATCTCGAACGACAGCCGAGTCCGGGTTGATGGCTCGGCGAACAGCAGCGCGACGCGATAACCGCGCAGGTCGCGCGTCCGCACATCGCCGTGTTCGCGGTACGCGTCGGCGTCGCGCAGGATTCGCTCGATCTCGTCGGTCGACAGCCCGTCGACGTCGAGCAGGTGTTGGGGCGAACCGGTCACGCGCTCGCCGCCGCCTTCTCGCGCCGCTCGATGACGACCTCGTCCTCGCCGCCGTCGGTTTCGTGCAGGTGGACGGTGATGCGCTCATCGCGCGAAGTGGGCACGTTCTTGCCAACGTGGTCGGCGCGGATGGGCAGCTCGCGATGGCCGCGATCGACCAGCACGGCCAGGCGCACGGCCTGTGGCCGGCCGATGTCGACCAGCGCGTCAAGCGCAGCCCGCACTGTCCGGCCGGTGTACAGGACATCGTCGACGATGACCACGGTGCTCGACTCGAGCGGGAAGGGGAACTCCACGCCGCGGATGACGGGCTGGCGGTCGACCTGCGACAGGTCGTCGCGGTAGAAGGTGATGTCGAGCCGGCCGACAGGCGGGCGGACGTCTTCGTGGCCGGCAATCGCGTCGGCCAGCCGCTCGGCGAGCGGCACGCCGCGCCGCTCGATGCCGATCAGCGCGAGCGAATCGGTGCCGCCGTGCTTCTCGACGATCTCGTGGCTGATACGCACGAGAGCGCGGCGCACATCGTCGGCGGTCATGATCTGTCGAGCTGTCACGGTTCCGCTAAGACTAGAACGCCGGGACGAGACCCTCCAGGTCTGGCGCGCGCACATGCAGGTCGCCGGTGCCATCGGGACCCCAGGTGCGGATGCGCAACTCACCCTCCGGCGTGCTGTCGGCGGGCGCCACGAAGGCGACTCGGTCCATTCCCAGCGTGAACCCACGGCGGGCCAGCGTCGGTGCGACCAGAGGCGCGTCGAGACTCAACGCGGCCGTCTGCGGATCAAGGCTCATGACCATCAAGCGACCCCAAGTCGAGCCACTGACGTCGGCGATCCACACGCCCAGCACCTGGCCGTCGCTGGACCAGCGCACCTGCCAGTCGATGACGGCGCCCGCCGAAGACGCGGGCGCGATCGGCGTCAGGACACTGGGCAGCGGCGGTTGGGCGGTTTCGCTGGGCTCCGCGGACGGGGCGCTGCTAGCCGACCCCGCCGAGGACTGTGGGCTCGCGCTCGGACTCGCGCTTGGTTTGGTTGTCGCCGCCGCCGGGGTAGCCGATGTGCCGGGGCTCGTGGATGCCTTGGGCGTGGCCGGGGGCGCCCCTGAAGCGGAAGCCGACGACGAGGCGGACGGGCTCGCACTGGGCGTTGGCGAAACGGCCGGCGACGCAGCCGGTGAGGCAGAGGCGCCGGGCTGCGGCGAAGTCGGAGCCGTTGGTGGCGCGACCGCGGGGGTCGCGTCGGGCGCGGGCGAGCTGGTGTCGCCCGATTGGTCGCCGGTATCGTTCGCGAACGGATCGAGCTTGGACCAGTCGGCAAGGTAGAGGGAGCCGTCGCCCGGTGTCGGCAGTGGCCCGTTCCAATCAAGCCTGCCGTACCACACCACTGCTTCGTCGCGGTCGGCGTTGACCGTCGGCAGCCACATCTGCGGTCCGTCGACGACGCGCTCGACCAGGGTTTGCGGGTCGATGACGACGGTCGCCACGCTGGGCGCGCCGGCAACGGCGGTGTTCTCGACGCGGCTGATGACGATATGGGACCCGGACCACGAGGCGAAGAACGAGGCGTGGTCGTTGGTGATCGCCCGTGCGCGGGTGTCACTGGGCTGCCAGATGTAGACATCCGGCCCGTGGCTGCCATCGGCCGGCATCGCGCTGAACGCCAGCGTGGAACCGTCCTGCGACCAGGCCGGCGGCGCTCCGGCGCTCTCGACGTTCTCGAGGATCGCCAGCACGGTCAGCCCGGCGACGGCACTTGCCGGCGGAGTCGTGGGGAGCGAGGACTCGCCGGGCCGCGGCGCCTCGCCCGATGAGCCGGACACCGTGTCGGGCGTCTGCGGCGCCGCTGACGAGTTGCCGCCGTCGCCGCCGGCACCCTGGCCGCCAGCGCCCGGGCTCTGCAGTTGCCCACCGTCGCCGGCCGGCAACGTGTCGCCGGCGGTCCCGTCGCCGCCGGTTGCGTTGCCGCCGCCGTCGGTCGTACCGGTGGCGGTAGCCGGCAGCATCACTACCGCGAAAACGTCCCGGCCGACGTCCTGGCCTACCAGCGCAAGCTGTCGGCCCGACGGGCTCAGCGCGACGTTCTGGGGCTTGATGCCGTTGGGCAGCTCGATCGGCGTGCCCGTGATGTCTTCTCCGCCAACGCATTCAGGCGTGGTTGTCGGGCAGGCTCGGTCCACCTGGGTGCGATAGACGGCCAGGTCCTGCTGGTTGGAGCCGATGAAGGCGAGCTGCTGCTCGGCGATGGAGAACGGCGTCGGTTGGCTGGCGCCGCCGAGCGATCCGCGACCCAGATCGGGCGCCAACTCAATGCTGGCGAAGGCCGTCACGGCACCGATCGCCGCCAGCACGCCGACCAGCGCGGCCGACGGATGGCGGCGCTGGCGGCCCGCCTCGAGCCGAAGAGGCTCATGGCGCCGGTCTCCCCGCCGCATGAAACGGGCGGGATGGCGGGCAATTTCACGGTCGAGCGCCGCCGACGTGCGCGGCCACAGGTCGCGCGGCGGCAGCGGTATGGGCATCGAGCGCAGTTGCGCGCGCTGCGCGCGATAGTCCTGCTCGACCTGACGGCACTGAGCGCACGAGCGCAGGTGGCCGGCCAGCAGGCGCTGCTGGGCACGCGTAAGTGGTCCATCGATGTGCGCCGCGATGAGCTCGCGGATGTGCTCGTGCGCGACCGGACGCTTCATGACCGATGGCCGTCGGGCGGTTCGTCGCGGCGGGTTCGTGCCGGCGCCGTAGCGGCTGAGCGCTGCCGTGCCTCCTCGGCGACGGCCGTCTTGGCACGTTCGACGGCGAGCGCCTGGCGAAGGGACTCGCGCGCGCGGGTGAGCAGCGCCCGTGCGGCCACGTGCGAGACGCCCAGCGCATCGGCCAGCTCCAGGCCGGTGAGATCGTTGAGTTCGGCCAGCAAGAGTGCCTGGCGCTGGCGCGCTGGGATACGCAGGAGGGCATGCTCCAGCTCGCCCGACAGTCGTGCCCGCAGCGCCATGTCCTCAGCCGATGCCACCTCGCCGCGCGACTCGCCGGTCCACGGGATGAAACGCACGATCTTGCGCCGGCGCAGCTCGTCGAGCGCGGTCCGACCGGCGATCTGGTACAGCCACGCCCGGGCGCGGTTCTGGTCGAGCAGCGTGTCGAAGGCGCGAAAAGCCTTGACGAAGGTCTCCTGCGTCAGGTCGGCGGCGAGCTCGTCATCGCGCAGCATGCGCGCGAGGTACGCGTAGATCTCGGTCGCGTGAGCGGCATACAGTCGCTCTACCGAGGCGCGCGCTCCGGCGGGGTCACTACTCACGCTGACCATCCTGGGCACAATGGCGTGCGCGCTGATTTCGAGCACTCGCCGACTACCTGCTTGGGCCGAAGTTGCCTGCCGCCTGGGGGCGGCGCGGGGACGTGCCGAGCACTGGCGTCGTCCAAGTGGCTGTGACGTGCCGCCGGGCGGTGGTGTGACGTCATGGCCAGCGCTCCCACGATCGTGCGCCCACCGTCACGCCAGTGTCGATGGCCGCGGCGCGCGCGGTTTCGAGCAGTTCCCTGGCCGCCTCCTCGGGCGAAACCGGGTTCACCGGCAGGCCGGTGCCCAGCTCGAGTCCGGCGATTTCGCGCAGTCGCGGGTGAATCTCCCAGTGCCAGTGGTACGTCTCGTCGACCCGCTCGCGCAGCGGCGCTGAGTGCAGCACCAGGTTGTAGGCGGGGCCGTCGAGCGACGCCAGCAGGCGCAGCACGCTCTGCAGTGTCTCGGCCGCGCTGACCACTTGCGCATCGGTGGCCGTGCCGAAGTCGGCGGCGTGATGGCGCGGCACGACCCACAGCTCGAACGGTGAGCGCGATGCGTAGGGCGCGAAACAGACGCTCGCCGCATCTTCGTAGACCAGCCGCCTGGGGTCGGCGACCTCATCGTGTACCAGCCGGCAGAACGGGCAGATGCCCTCGCGGATGACGAAGCGCGCCGCCCCGCCGAGCTCCTCACCGATGCGGTGGGGTATGTGCGGCAGATCGTAGAAATCGAGACACAGGTGGTCGGTCTGCGCGCCGGCCTGGGCGCCATAGTTCTGGACGACCTGGACGTAGTCGGTGCGGCCGGCCTCGCGTGCGTTGGCGAGTACGTCGCGCGCCCGCGCGAGCAATTCGAAGGCGATCTGCGGACTGGTCTCGGCCAGCGCCTCGTGATGGCCGGGGGGCGCCACGATCGTCTGCCACGATCCGGCGTCGCCCAGGATGCCAAGCTCCGGCTCGCGGCCGGCGGGCTGGCTCTCCTTCTGCTCGCGCTCGCTGCCGGCAACAATGAACGCGTCCGGCTTGAGCACGCGCAAGCGCACGCCGTCGCCGCCCAACTGGCAGTTGGGACAATCGGCCGGCGACTGGTTGAGATGGCGTGCCGCTCGCTCGAAGCGCTGGCGCTGGAACTCGCGGTCGACGACGACTGCCACCCACCAGCCGGTCACGCTGTCCTTGCGCAGCTCGAACAGTCCGCGCGCCACCGAATTGGCCTCGCCCGTCAGCGTGCGGCGCCGGCCAGCGACTGGTCCGCCTGCGCCTCGTCCGACTTGCCGATCTGCTCCAGCCACTCGGCGAAGTCGACGGCGAAGCGATCGGCCGCCTTGGCCACGCTGGTGGTCGAGGGTGCCGATTCGGCCGCCGGCCAGTCTGCCTCGCGTGCAATCGACGTCACCTCGATGCCCGGCAGCCCACACGGGTCGATCAACTCGAAATCCGCCAGGTCGGTGGTGATGTTGAGCGCGATGCCGTGATAGGTCACGCCGCCCTCGACGCGCAGTCCGAGCGAGCCGATCTTGCGCGGGCTCGCACTTTCAGGGTCGCACCAGCAGCCGGGATAGTCATCGCGCCGTCCGGCGCGGACACCAAAGCCGGCACAGGTGTCGGTCATCGCACTCTCCAGCGCGCGCACGAAGGGCCGCGGCAGCAGGTTGCGCTGCGCCAGGCGAACGATCGGGTAAGCGACCAGCTGCCCCGGCCCGTGGTACGTGACCTCGCCGCCGCGCTCGACCCGAATCAGCTCGATTCCGCGTCGCGCCAACTCGCCGGACGACGCGCGCACGTGCTGCTCATTGGCTTGCCGGCCCAGGGTCAGGACGGCTGGATGCTCGAGCAGCAGCAGTTGATCGGGGATCTCATCGGCGCGCCGCTTGGCGACCAGCTCGTGCTGCAGGTCCCACGCCTCGCGGTACGCGATCCGGCCCAGCCAGCGCACCTCGAGCCCGCTCGTGTGCTCCGCCATGCGGCCACGATAGCAGGGGTGGCGTCGACCGCCACCGCCAATCGGCCCGACTTTTCGGCTTAGGGCCATTTGGCCCTTGCGCGCGCATAAACGCAAAGCAAAGTGGTCTACATTCCTTTTTTGCGGCCGGTCCGGGGAAATACCGGCGGGGTTGGATGGGAGGCAGGCCAGATGACTGTTGATGCGGCCCCAAGCGAACCGACGGGGTCGGCTGGCGACGTCCAGACGCGGCCGGATGAGGGCCACGCGAAGGGCAGGTGGGCCGGCGTCCTCGATCAGTTCGGCTTCCGCCAGCTGGTCGGCGAGTACCTGATCCCGGTCGAGACGAACAGCATCTGGTATTCGCTCGGCGGCGTCCTGGCCATCTCGTTGGCGCTCGAGATCGCGACCGGCTTCCTGCTCGCGCTCGTCTACGTGCCCGACGCCTCCCTGGCTTACGGGATCACCGCCAACCTGCTCGCGTCGACCGGTTGGGCGATCGTCCTCAATTTCCACTACTACAACGCGTACCTGATCTTCGGGCTCGTGATGGTGCACATGGTGCGCGTGTTCATCAGCGGTAGCTACCGCGGCGGCAAGACCGGCCTGTGGCTCGTCGGCGTGGGGTTGGCCGGGCTGGTCTTCGTGGTCTCACTCACCGGCGAGGCGCTGCACTGGGACGAGGTCGGCTTCGGTGTGCCCTGGAACATCGGCGAGTTCCTCAACGCGATTGGCTTGGCCGGGGTCTTCAACTATGCGACTGATGGGCTGACCAACATCGCCACGGCCACCGAGAAGCTCTCCCAGCTGTATGCGTTGCACGTGTCGCTCGTGCCGATCGGACTGGGCGTGTTCATCGCCTGGCATTACCTGCTGATACGTTTCAAGGGCATCTCAGTGCCGTTCTGGCTGCGCGCCAGCGGCCGCAGCGCCTCCTTCATCACGCATGTGCGCTCGTGGATGATCTACTCGGGCATCCTGCTCGGCATCATCCTGGTGCTGGCGATCATCTTGCCGCGCGACGCGGGGACGGCGCCACAGCTGATCCAATCCTCGCCGCTCTTCGGCACGGGTGAGGATCCGGGCGGGCTCGGCTTCAAGCCAACGTTCCCCATCAGTTGGACGCGCGGGATGAACATCATCGCCGCCAACCTGGGCATCGACCCCGACATCTGGGGCACCGTGCTGGTGATGCTGGTGATGCTCGCCGCACTGCTGCTCATTCCGTTCCTGGACAGGGGTCGAGAGCCGCCGACGACTTCACGCGAGGCGTTCGACTGGCGCAAGCGCGGAGCCGCGTTCGTGGCGATGGGGCTGTTCTGGATACTGTTGATCGTCGGCCTGCTGCAGAATGTATTGACCGCCGAGGGGTGAGCGGCCAAATCAGAGGCTGAGCCGCGCAGGAGTCCAGCGCCATTTCCGCACAGCTGCATTACTGGCTGGCCATCGTCAGTGTGGCTGCCGCCTTGCTATTGGGTGCCGAGGCCGGTTGGCGCGCGGTTCGCCGACAACCGGCCGGCCGGCTGGCCGATTGGACCGCGACGCTGTTACTGCTGGCGCTGCTGATCTCGAGCGCCGGTGGCCTGGGCGTCGCTCTTGGCGGCGGCGCGCCGGCAGAGCCGCTCCACTACCTGTACGCGGCGATAGGCATTGCCATCGTGCCGATTGGGGTGGTCGCCGTCCGACGGCGATCGCCTCGCTGGGCGGCACTGGGGATGGTCGTGGCCGCCCTGATCGCCGTCGTGGTCATTGCCCGCCTGTTCCAGACTGGCTGAACGAGAGCTGAACGACAGCACTCCAATCGCACGGCGCCTTCACAACCTGCTCACATGTTCGGGCCACGCTGACTGGTAGACGACGCACGACTGGGCGTCGCACGGACAAGGAGCACTGAGAACATGCGTGCATTCGGTTTGATCGGCGTGGTGATCGCCGCCCTGGTGGCGCTCGCCGCCGGCGTCATCGGTTTCAACATCGGCGTGGGCACCAACGTCGTGGCCAGCGGCGCGACCGTGGCCGGTCCCTACTGGGGCTTCGGCTTCGGTTTCTTCCACCCGCTCATCGGCCTGATCTTCTTCTTCCTGTTCATCGCCCTGATCTTCGCGCTGATACGGCGTGCGGTGTGGGGTGGCGGCCGCGGCCGCTACGGCCATCGTGGCTACGGCGGCTGGTACGGCTCACGCGATGAGATGCTCCAGCGCTGGCACCAGCAGGCCCACGGATCGGCGCAGCCGGGCTCCGTCAATCAGCCGGATGCCCAGCCGCCCGCCCCTGACCAGCCGCTCTCCTGACCGATGGCATAGGCCCGCCAACGGCGAAAGCCTGCCAACGGCGCGGCGGCGCCGAATACGATGACCGGCGTGCCTAGGGTGCTGGTCGTTGACGATGCCCGCGAGATCGTGCGCGTCGTCCGCGACTACCTCGAACACGCCGGTTTCGTGGTCCTGACCGCGTCAGACGGTCCCGCCGCGCTGCGCGTCGCGCGCGCCGAGCGACCCGACGCCGTCGTCCTCGACCTGGGCCTGCCCGGCCGCGACGGGCTTGACGTGGCGCGTGACCTGCGCCGCGAATCGGACGTGCCGATCATCATGCTCACCGCGCGCACCGATGAAGCCGACCGCATCGCCGGCCTCGAGCTGGGCGCCGACGACTACGTAACCAAGCCGTTCAGCCCCAAGGAATTGGTCGCGCGCGTGCGTGCCGTGCTGCGCCGCGCCGAGGCGGCCCACTCGCCCGACGCGCCGTTGCGGGCGGGTGACCTGCAAATAGACGCGACGCGGATGCGCGTCGAGGTGGCCGGCCGCCGCGTTGAACTGACGCCGACCGAGTTCCAGCTGTTGCTGACGATGGCCCGCCAGCCGGGTCGCGTCTTCACTCGCGCACAGCTGCTCGACGCGCTTCACGGCACGGCTTTCGAAGCATACGAGCGCGCGATCGACGCGCACGTCAAGAACATTCGCCGCAAGATCGAGCCCGCGGCGCACTCCCCCCGCTATCTCGAGACGGTCTTTGGCGTGGGCTACCGGCTGGCTGAGCCCGAGCCGTGAGCAGATGACCAGGCCCAATCGGCCGCGCCGCCGGCCGCCGTGGTGGCCCGACAACGAGCCATGGCCGCCAGATCCCGCTCGTCGATACTGGGCCGGCGGGCGATGGGGCCGCCGCTGGGGCACGGATGGCGGCCCGAGTCGCCACGCCTTCCGCACCTCGTTCGGTTGTCTCCTGGTGACGCTGCTCGTCTTCGCCCTGGGCGTCATCACAATCGGCAGTTGGGCGATCGGCGCGCTGATAGGTTTCGTGCCCGCGCATCCTGTTCTGCGCGTCGCCGGGGTCGTCGCCGTCGCCCTGCTGATCGTCGGTGCGGTCGGTGCCTTCCGCGGCCTGCGGCGCATGACGGCGCCGATCGACGAGCTGGTCGAGGCTTCTGAACGGATCGAGCGGGGCGACTATGGGGCGCGCGTTTCCGAGCATGGGCCGCGACCGATTCGCTCGCTGGCGAGCACGTTCAACAAGATGAGCTCGCGCCTGGCCGACGAAGACACGCGCCGGCGCACCTTCCTGGCCGACATGGCACACGAGCTGCGCACGCCGCTGTCGGTCATCGAGGCCCAGCTCGAGGCGATCGACGACGGCGTCTACCCGGCCGACCGGGAACACCTGGCGCCCATCCGCGAGCAGGCGCGCGCACTCGAGCAGTTGATCGACGACCTGCGCACGGTTGCGCTGGCCGACGCCGGGAGCCTGACCGTTGACCGCCAGCCGGCCGACCTCGAGGCGCTGATCGATGAATTGGTTACCTCCTTCCGCTCACAGGCTGATGCCGCCGGCGTCGCCCTTGTAGCGCAGGTGGCGGCCGGGCTGCCGCCGGTGCCGCTCGATGGGTCGCGCATCAGGCAGGTGCTCGCCAACCTGATCGGCAACGCCGTTCGCCACACGCCCGCCGGGGGACGTGTCGTCGTCAGCGCCGCGATGAGCGGGAGTGCGCCGCCGTCGGTCGAAGTAGCGGTGTCGGACAACGGTGCTGGCATCGCGGCCGACCTCTTGGCGCACGTGTTCGAGCGGTTCGTCAAGGCGCCTGACTCGAGCGGCACCGGCCTGGGTCTGGCCATCGCCCACGACATCGTCGGCGCGCATGGCGGGCGGATAAGCGCAGAGAGTCAGCCGGGCAGCGGCACCACCGTTCGCTTCACCCTGCCGCTATAGAATCGGCCCGCCGAGCGGGAGTAACTCAGCTGGCAGAGTGTCTGCTTCCCAAGCAGAATGTCGCGGGTTCGAATCCCGTCTCCCGCTCCACCCGCGCGCCCGTAGGTCACAGACATCGATCTGGGACGGATCGGCCACGGTAGTGCCCGTGGTGGGCATGACCGGGATCAGGCGTTTTGGCTCTTGACCACTGGCGTAGGGTGTGCGCTCGACGCGCCTGGTTCTATACGGTCGGCATTCGCCACTCCGTAGGACGGCGAGCCGGACCAGCGAGAGAGGGAGTCAACGATGAAGACCCGGCTTCCAGCTGCCCTGGGGGCTCTGTTGCTCGGCATCGGGCTGCTGCCGATGGCCGCGCAGGCGGCAGCACCAGCGACGCCACCCGCGAATGCCAGCATTCGCGACAGTGCGGCGCCGCGGGCCGATCAATGCAGCCCCGCCGGGATCGCCCGCCTGAGCGCCGCGATCGAGGAGGCGCGCACGGCTTGGGCCGAAGCGCTGACCCCCGCGTCGTTCGACTCCTTCAGGCAGGCGAGGGATCTCTTCGCAGCGCGCTCGAGTGCGTGCTCCCGCAGCGTCAGTGGCGACTCGCGGCCTATCACCAGCGCCCCAGCCAGTTACGAACCCCCGAGTGCCCCACAGTCGATCAACGGCGCCCCGATCCACGTGCCCGTTAATGGGATCGCGGTGGACATCCGGTCGACAGGTGATCAGGTTATTGCCGGCCTGGACGTGGCCTATGCGGTGACCGTCACTACCGGTTCCGGTGACGCCGCCGATAGCACAAACGTATCGGTCGCCGTGACCCTGCCGGTTGCTGTCGACGGCCCGCAGTACCTCGACGACACGGGGGGCTGCTCCTTCGCCACGCCCACGCTGACGTGTGCGCTGGGCACGATCGCCCGGGCAGGCGCCAGCAAGTCGTTCCTCGTGCGTATGTCCACGCCGCCGGATCTCTTCTTCGACGGCACGACGACGCTGGCCGCAACGGCCTCGGTCACGCGCACCGAAGCCGATAGCATCAGCGCCGATAACACCGACACCTCGTCGACGCTCGTCACCGAGCAGTCCGATCTCCGCGCCTTCAAGTACATGCTGCCATCGAGTCCTGTAGCCGGCGAGCTGGCGCAATACACCATCTATGTCGAGAACCGCGGTCCCTCGACGGCGCGCAACGTCACGATGCGCGACACGCTGCTTGCCGGCCCAGCAGATTCGACGCCGGCCCCGGTAACCATCCAGAGCTGCGCGTTCTCGGTCTCTCAGGGCGGCGGCTCGATCACGCAATTCACGTGTACCACCGGCCCGGTCGTCGGCACTCAATTCGGAACCGATGAGGGCACCTTCTCCACCGACCGGCTCGATCCGCTCGACTTCGACGTGCCTGCGCCCAACCCGAGCGACCCGGACCTCGTACACGGGCGGGTGCGGGGTTCATTCCGGTTGCTGTTCAATCGCGACATCACGGCGGTCAACACGCTCGCCGTCGAGTCGTCGACACCCGACCCCGACTACTCGAATAACAACGCCACGACTTTCTCCGATGTCCTGGCTGCCTCGGACCTCGCGCTGACCAAGTCCGCTACGGGTGAAGAGCAGCAGATAAACCAGGCCGGATTGATGTTCAACAACGCAGTCTTCGCCCAGGCGTTCCCGACCGCGCCCAACTACTTCTCATCCACGCGCGTTACGGCCGGACGACGGATCCAGTACACGCTAACCGTGACCAACCCCGGTAACACCCTGGCCGAGAACGTGGTCCTGACCGACCGGCTCCCTGCCGGCGTCCACATCTATCAGGGCAGCCTTGCGGTGAGTAAGGTTGTCCTGCCGAGCACGACATCGTCAGGCGGTGGCACGTGCGTGACCGGCACCCCGGGCGATCCGACGGACCCGCTCGTGTGCGCCCTTGGCGCCATCCGACCCGCTGGAACTGGAGTCGGCGACCCGCTGTTCGATCCGTCGACCCCGATCTCGAAGACCGTCACCTTCCAGGTGCTCGTGGACGCTGACGTCGCAGCGGGCACGGTCCTCGAGAACGACGCCACCGTGAGCTCGGACGGCCTCGAGCTCGACAACAGCAACAATTACGCCTTCACGCAGAACACCGTGCTTGCTGCCGGCGACCTGCAGGCGCTCAAGACGTCGACCGGTCAGAACCTGGTCTTCGTCAGCGGCCATTACGTTTACCAGGACCTCGCCAACCAGGTGACCGCAGGCTACGTGCTGCGCTCGTCGATCACGGTCCAGAACAATGGCCCCTCCGACTCGCAGTACGTGACCATCCAGGACCAGCTCCCCGATGTTCTCGCCGCGAACGGCGTCATGCCGCTGACATTCCTGCGCGCCGAGAACGCCGATTGCCGCCCCGACGCGGTCCACGCACGTGACGTGTTCTGCTCGCTCGGCACATTGGCGGCCGGCGAGCGACGCACCTTCGACATCTACACCCAGGCCAACGAGGATGTTCCCGACGGCACGGTCATCCAGAACTGCGCCACCGCCCTCTCGGGTGGGTCCAACACCTCGCCCCCGGGACCGTCGGCCAATCCGCCCACGGGCGGCCCAACCGGGACCCTCACCTGGGACCCGTTGACCTCGGATAACCAGTCCTGCACCTCCGTCACGGTCAACCACGCCGGCAGCTCGCCCGCGCAGGGTCTCGCGATCGACAAGTCCGGGCCAACGACCGCCGACGTCGGGCAGAACATCAACTACACGCTCACGGTGTCGAACTCAGGCCCGGGCAGCGCCAACAACGTGGTGGCCTCCGACTTCCTGCCAGCCGAGCTGCGCAACGTCGTGGCCACGCCGAGCCAGGGCGCGTGCAACACCGGAGTGCCGGGCGATTCAGGTCATCCGCTGATGTGCAACCTAGGCACCGTGCCCGCGGGTGCTTCGGCCACGATCGGCGTTGCCGCTCAGATCACCCCGACGCTGCTGGGTGGTTGGACCATGTTCAACGACGCCCAGGTAACTAGCACCAGCGGCGACCCGGACAACAGCGACAACATCGACACCGTGGCCACGTCTATCAACCTGGTCACCAAGCCCGATGGCCGCATCCGCAAGGGCAGTGGCAAGTTCATCGGCGACAACATCTACAACACCGACGGCACCAACCAGGCCAAGACCGGCGCGGCCGCTCGCCACCGCACGATCACCTTCAGAATCCAGGCCCAGAACGACGGACCCAACAGCGACAGCTTCACGATCACGGCCACCGGCGCGGCGACCACGCAGTACACGGTCAAGTACTTCCACGGTAAGACCGACATCACCGCCGCGGTCGTCGCCGGCACCTACACCACGCCCGTTCTGGCTCCAGGGGACAACTTCCTGATCAGGGCCAAGGTGAAGGTCACCTCGACCGCGACGGTGGGTTCGAGCGTCACCCGCCTGGTGACGATCACCTCGGTCGGCAACGGCTCCAATCAGGATGCAGTCATGTTCACAGCCAAACGCAAATGACACTGCTCACGCCAAACGGCGGGGCCACCGCGCGACCGCGATGGCCTGAAACAAAATCGGGTGCTGGGAGGTTGTCGACGACGACCTCGTTCTCGACGCTCTGATCGATCGGTGTGAGGGACGGCTCAAGCGGCGGCCGTCCCTCACAGGCCGATCAACCCATTCGAGATCGCCTACCTCGCCCGGGGTCGAGGCATTCGAGTTCTCCCTCCAGAGCTAGCTCGGCCATGCACTGCGGCACGACGGCAAGGTCGACGAGGGTGAGGCCGAATGCCGCGAGTCCATCCGAGGCGGTCGCGTTCGCGCTGTTCCGGTAGACCGAGCGATTCGGTCAGTCGCGGCTCAACACAGGCCAACCGGCCTGCATGCTACGGGCTGTTTGCCAAGTTGCGCAAAGGCGCAAGTAACGCATACCCTTGCGCTGCGCCGAGAGGTGCCACATCACCCGCTGCAGATCGAGAGAGCAACACGATGGAAATGATCATCGACTTCCCTGGGGGATCCCGGGTCGACGCCCACTTCGGACCGTTCTCGGTGCCGACCGACCAGCCGCCCGAGGCGTCGGCCCCGACTCCGTTCGCCACGTTCCTGTCCACGATCGGGACGTGCGCGGGCATCTACGTCCTGGGCTTCTGCCGCCAACGGGGCATCGACACAGACGGCATCCGTCTCGTGCAGCAGATGGATGTTGATCGCCTGACCGGCCTGGTCACCGACGTCCAGGTCACGATTCAGCTACCGGCTGGCTTCCCCGAAAAGTATCGCGACGCGGTCGTCCGAGCCGCCGACCAGTGCGCGGTCAAGAAGCACTTCGAGCATCCGCCCGCCATCCGCGTGGAGAGCGTTCTGGCCGCTTGATCAAGGGGAATTCCCCAGCGCGTCGTCGGACAGGCGGACCCGCGTTGCGGCCGGCGGCCTTGGCCGCGTAGAGGGCAGTGTCGGCGCGGGCAAAGATCGTCTCGGCCGTGTCGCCGACCTCACCGAGCGTTCCGCCGATCGACACGGTTACCTTGATGTCGCCATCATCTGCGCGCACAAGCGTGCTCTCGATCAGCGCGCGGAATCGCTCGCCGATCGCCCGCATCGTCGGCGTATCAACTTCAGTGACCGTGAGGGCGAACTCCTCGCCGCCTAACCGGGCGATGTCGTCCCCTTGCCGCGAGGCCGCCAGCAGCGTCCGCGCCACGGACTGGAGAGTGACGTCGCCGGTCGCATGCCCGTAGGCATCGTTGACCAGCTTGAACCTGTCGATGTCCGCGATGAGGAGGCCGAAGCGCCGGCCGTAACCGGCGAGCTCGGCGATCCGCGAGGACATCGCCATGTCGAAATGACGGCGGTTCGGCAGCCCGGTGAGCACGTCGTGCATCGCCTGGTCGCGGAGTTCCGAGACCTCCTGGCGCATCGTCGACATGTTCGAGCTGTCATGGAAGATCTCGATCGCGCCGATGATGTCGCCGACTCGGTCCCGGACGGCGGCGGCCCGAATCTGGACCGGTACCCGGTGTCCGTCGCGGTGACGGAGGAAGAGCTCCGCCTCACGCGGCTCGCCGTCGCGCATGGTCGCCGCGAGCGGACGCTGCGTGCGGCACAGGATCGTCCCCGCTGCGTCGACATGGTTGAGCAGGTTGTCGAAGCACTGGTGACCAACGACCTCGGGCGAGGCGAAGCCGAACAGCTGTTCAGCACCGTGGTTCCAGTAGCGGACCCGGCGGCCACGGTCAACGAAATAAACGCCGTCATAGAGATTGTCGATGACGGTCTGCTCGAGTTTGCCGACTGAATCGGCGACCGCCGCGGTTGCCTGCTGAGCTGTGCGCCGGCCAGGGTCGTGTCTGCGCTGCCTACCCGGGTCGCGCTCAGGGGCAGGTCCATTCGACGCGTCAGTGATCGGGTCCTGCTGCGGCTTCGTCATGGCTTATCGGCTGCCACGACCGTCGGTGCGAGCGCCCGCCGATGTTCGGTGGGCTTCGGAGCTGCGCGCGCGCGACCCAGATCTTGAGCGATGCGGCTGCCGGCGGACAGCGCGGTCCGACCCTTGCCGGCCGCCTTTGCCTCGTACATCGCGGCATCCGCATCCTTGAGCAGATCGTCGAAGCTTGCGCCCTGCGCAGATTGGAACGCGACGCCGATCGAGACCGATGCCCTTACGTGCTGACCGGCAAGGTCGAACGATTCGGCGAGGGCATCGATGACCCGCGCGGCCACGACGAGTGCCGCGTCGGCGGAAGAAACGTCGTCGAGGAGCAGCGCGAACTCGTCACCGCCGAGTCGAGCCACGGTATCGCCTGCCCGGGCCACCGTCCGCAGCCGCTGCCCGAGGATGGCCAGCAACCGGTCGCCCCGGGCATGACCGAGCGTGTCGTTGATGGTCTTGAAATCGTCGATGTCCAGGAACAGGACGGCGATGCCTGCCCCCTCCTTGCGGGCCAATCGGGCGATGGCGTGCTCGGCACGATCGTAGATCAGGCTCCGGTTCGCGAGCCCGGTCAGCGGATCGTGGAGCGACCGATCGCGGAGCTCCTGGTAGAGCCGGCCGTTCTCGATCGCCATGGCCGCCTCGAACGCCAGGGTCCGGGCGAGGGCGAGCCGGCGCACGTCGATCGAGTGGGGCGCGGCGCTGGTCAGCTCGGCGATGCCGACTGTCCTCTCCTGGGCGAGGAGGGGCAGAAGCAGCATGGCCGTTCGACCGAGGGCCCGCAGGCGGTCACGTTCGAGCGGGTCAGCCTGCTCGTCGGACACGTCGATCACGATCCGCGTTCGATCGCGGGCGACGCGTTCGAGGACGGGCCGCGTCGCGAGCGAGTCGGGATCGCGTCTCCAGCGCGCGCTCGACAGGATGCGATCCGAAGGGGGCCAGCCGCCCGGTTCCCGGCGCGATGGCGTAGATGACGCAGTCGTCGAAGCCGGTGGCCGCCGCGAGGTGCCGTGCGACAAGCTCACCGAGCACCGTGGGATCGGTCGATTTCGGCGAGGTCGGAGGACAGCTCGAACAGCCGGCGGAACTCGCGACCCGAGGCCTTGAGGCCCTCGGCCGACCGGTAGAGGAGGTAGAAGACGAGCCCGATCACCACGGCGAGAGCCCACAGCTGCACGAATGTCACGACCGCGCCCGGGACAGCCGCGTCGTCGGGTAGGAGACTTATGAGCAAGATGACAACGGTCGCCGCCCAGCCAGAAGCCATCAGGTGGCGGAGCGACCGCCCGGCGAGGTAGGGCAGGCCGAGCGCGACCGGCAACATCGTGGCTGGAGCCAGGACCAGCGCGAGGAACGGCTGGACAAGCACAATCACGACTAAAGCGCCAGTGAGCACGATCGCGACCTGGCTGATGACCGTCTCGATGCTCTGGCGGTCGACGGCGCGGCGGGGTCCGGCCGCCAGCCATATGGCAAAAACAGCGGCCAGGATCACGGTTGCGAACCACCGGGGAGCGTTGACGGCGATGGCCGCGATGGCATCCACCGCGCCGCCCGTCACGGTCGCGACGATCAGCAGGTTAAGGAACCACCGGACCTCGTCTCGCTGGGTCTCCTGATCCGGGCTTGCGGCCGCGGCTCTTTCGTCGTCATACCGATTCGCTGGGTTCGTGTTCATCGACTTCCGGTGGACCCGCTCGAGGATGGCCGACCGGATGGGCGGCTAGGTCATGACGGGCAAACCAGTCCACAGTCAAGGTAGGTGACGGGCCAAACAGCGTCATGACGGATCGTCATCCCGATCATGGACGATGCGCTCTCAGTGACCGTGGGTCTCGATCATTCCGTGCTAGGGTCGAAGCCGCTCGGGCACATGCAAGCGCCGTTCGCCCACGGTGCACTCGCCGGAGAAGTTGCCACGTGGCGCCGTTCTGTGAGCACTTCGATTCGGACGTCCAGGTGGACGCTCCGCTCGACTTCTGCCCGTCGTGCATCGAAATCGGCGCCAGCTGGGTACACCTCCGCCAGTGCCTGACCTGCGGGCGGACCGGCTGCTGCAATCAGAGCCCGAACCGGCATGCGACGGCCCATTTTCGTGAGACGGGCCACCCGATGATCAGGACCGTCGAGCCCGACGAGGACTGGCAATGGTGCTACCCCGACGACCGCCTCTACCTCGCAGGCCCGCAAGGCTACGAGACCGCCGATGAGTGACCCGGCAGGAGGTACCCGATGAACGAGCAGGTCGCGCCGGTCCCGCACGGACCGCTGGCCAATGTCCTTGCCGTCCGCCGCGGAAGGAGTGACGGGCAGAGCGGCGGCCTCGAACATCGCGAGGCGCTGATCTACACCTTGGGCAAGGCCGCCGAGCTTGAGCACCTCGTGATGCTCCAATACCTGTTCGCGGCGTTCTCGCTCAAGCAGAAGATCGAGGAGGGCCTGACGCCCGAGGCGCTCGCCGCGGTTCAGCGTTGGCGCAAGACGCTGCTGGAGATCAGCGAGCAGGAGATGCTCCACCTGGCGCTTGTCCAGAACCTGCTGACGGCCGTCGGCGCTGCCCCGCGTCTGGCCCGGCCGAACTTTCCGATGCCCGCCTACGCATACCCGGCCGGGGTCCGGATCGAGCTGGTGCCGTTCGGCGAGGCCGCCCTGCGCCACTTCGCCTTCCTCGAGCGGCCGGACGGGATGGCCGTCGAGGATGCCGAGGGGTTCGCGGCGATCGAGCAGGCCGTCGCCCTGTCACACGACGGGCCGGACGAGATCGTCCCGCAGCTGCAGGAGTTCGACACGATCAGCCAGCTCTATCGTTCCATCCAGGCCGGCCTGGAGTACCTGGCCGAGCGGCTTGGCCCGGAGCGCCTGTTCATCGGGCCGCCGAACGCCCAGGCGACCGAAGAGCATTTCCGCTGGTCTGAGCTCATCGCGGTGACCGATCTGGCTTCCGCGCAGCAGGCCATCGGGACGATCGTCGAGCAGGGTGAGGGTGCCCGCGGGGAGTGGCGCGACGCCCACTTCGGGCGCCTGCTGGGCATCCTCGACGAATACCTCGAGATCAAGCGGGGCGACCCGATGTTCGAGCCCACCCGGTCGGTCGTGGCGGCCAACGTCCGGCCGCAGGCGACCGGTGTCGTGGTGCCGCTCATCACCGATCCGGGAACGACGCGCTGCATGGATCTGCTCAACGTCACCTATGAGGTTCTCCTGCAGCTCCTGTCGCGCTATTTCGCTCACACGGACGAGTCGCCGGAGCAGCTCGCGGTCCTGGCCGATGTCTCGGTCGGCCTGATGTACACGGCGATCAGGTCGCTCGGAACCGTCGTCACGACGCTGCCGGTCAGCACGGACATGCCGGGCGTGACCGCAGGCCCAGGGTTCGAGCTTTTCTATCAGGTCGACTACCTGCTGCCGCACCGGGAGGCGGCATGGGTTCTGATGGAGGAGCGACTACGAGATGCGGCCGCGTTCGCCGTCCGCTGCGGCGATCTGTGCACGCCCGCCTTGATGGAACCGCTGGCACGAGTGGCGCGGTCGCTCGAGAAATACGCCGACCAGCTGCGGGCCGCGACGTGAGGCGGCAACAGCCGAGAGTCTCCGGTCGGCCGCCATCGAGGCCGCCGCGGACGTCGCGCAATCTCGGTTTCGGCCGCGCACCGTCATAATCCGGCCCATGCCGGGCGAAGTCGAGTCCGTACTGTCTGGCCCCTCCCTGCGCGCCACCGACGGCGGCGCGCTCGACCCCCTCGTCGGGCCGCAGTGCTCGCTCGCGGTGCAGCTGCGTCGGGCGACGGGAGCCGTAATCGGGCGGAGCGCCGAACTCGACGCCATCGCGCAGGAGATCAAGGAGGCGACCGGCCATCTCGCGGCGGTGACGCTCGAGGGCGAGCCGGGCATCGGCAAGACGCGCTTGCTGCTCGCCGCGGCGGAGATCGCGTCGGCGAGCGGGTTCACGTGCATCGCCATCACCGCCGACGAGGAGATCCGCGGGCCGTTCCTCCTGGCGCGCAGCCTGTTCGCGGCCAGTTCGATCCGGGACACGGTCGCGGGGACTCCGGCGGAGGCTGCGGTAAACCGGGTGGTCGAGGCCATCTCGGGCGGGACGAGCCCGGGCCTCGAGAGCCTGTCGCCGGATGCCAAGCTCCTGCGGGCGTTCGACCTCGCGGGCGTCGCGATCTCGACGCTCGCGGAGGTGCGCCCGCTCGCGCTGCTCATCGACGACATCCAGTGGGCCGACGATGACACGCTCCGGCTCCTCCGCTACGTCGTTCGGAGCGACGCCGACCGACCGGTCTTCCTCTTCCTGACGATCCGGCCGGACGAGTTCGCCACCGTCACCGAAGCGGTGAACTTTGTTGCCGACATGGAGCGCATGGGCCTCGTCCGTAGGCTGCGGCCGGGACGCTTCAGCACGGTCGAGACCGCCGAGCTCTTGAAGCGCGTCCTTGGAGGCTCTGTCGAAGCAAGCTCCGCGGCCGCGATGCACGTCCAGAGTGAGGGCGTGCCCTTCATCGTCGAGGAGCTGGCTCGGACGCATCGCGAGGCCGGCACGCTCCAGCAGGTCGACGGCCAGTGGCGGCTCGGCCGGAACGCGGCGCGGCTCGTGCCCTCGGCGGTTCGGACACTCATCGACCGCAGGGCCGCACGACTCCCGGCCGCGACGCGGGCCGCGCTCGGCGACGCCGCCATCTTGGGCCGCAGCTTCAGCCTGCGCGACCTGCGCGCGATCCGCGCGAGCATTGGTGTCGGTGACGCCGGCGCGGTGGGCAAAGACAGTGAAAGCGGCGACGGCGCCGATCAGCTTGCCGACGACCTCGCGCCCGCCGTGTCGGCGGGCCTGCTGATCGCGCAGGCCCAGGGCGAGGCGGCCGATTTCACGTTTACCCATGAGCAGGTCCGGCAATTCGCGTTGAGCCAGCTCTCGGCCGCCCGGCGGCGACAGGTCCATGCGGCGATCGTCGACCTGCTGCTGGAAGGTGGCGATCCGGCCCCCGCCGGTCTGCCGATGCTTGCCCGGCACGCGCTCGCGGCCGGCGACACCGCGCGGGCCGCGCACTTCTCGATCGATGCAGCGACGGCCGCGCTCGCGTCCAACGCTCCCGAGGAGGCGCTCCGCCTGGTGGAGCAGGCGCTGCCGGTCGTGTCATCGCCGGCCGATCGGCGCACCCTGCTCGCGACCCGCGACGACGCATTCGCCATCCTCCGCCGTACTGGCGAGCGGCTTGACGGCCTGACCGAGCTGGCCGCGCTGGCCGAGGCGATGCGCGATCCCGCCATCGAGCTGGACGTGCAGCTGCGGCGGGCCTCGGCGCTGCGCATGAGCCACGACGAAGACGCGGCCGCTGAGCTTGCCCGTCGTGTCCGTACGCGCGCGGCCGAGCGCGGCGACGCGGCCCTGGAGCTGCGGGCGACGCTCGAGCTCGGTCAGGCACTCCAGCGCAGCCCGCTGGGCGAGTCGTACGGCGGCGCCGCGATCGAGACCGACCTCGACGGTGCCGACGAGGCTTTCCGCCGGGCGATCGAGCTGGCCGAACAGCTGGGCGACGACCACAGCCTGGCGGCGGCGCTGCGCGAGGTCGGTACGATCGACTTCGCCAAGGGGCGCGGGTGGTTTGCCGCCGAGGTTCGAGCCGGACGGGCGAACGAACTCATGGCGATGATCGCGTCGAGTACCAACATCGAGGAGGTGCTTCTGGCGTCGCCGATCGGTCCGCTGTTCGCTGAGGTGACCCAGGTTCTCGATCGCGCCCTCGGCATCTTCGAGCGGCTCGGCGACCGGACCGGCGTCATGTCGACGGTCATCGCCATGGCCTACGCGCGCTATGGGACGGTCATGCACTTCACCTCATCGGCGCGCCATCTCGAGGAGATCCGGCGGGTCACCAGCCGCCTATCGGAGCTCGTCACCGAGAGCGAACGGGCGCGCCAGGACCTCCAGATGCTGTTCGGCGTGCACGTCTACTCGCGGGCCAAGGTGGTGCCCGATTCGGCTCTCTCGCGGGGCGAAGAGGCCCATCGCGGCGCGAAGCTCCAGGGCGACCGGAGCACGGAGTTTCTCGCCGCCGGTGGAGTGGCGATGACGCTGATCGAGCTCGGCGACGTCGAGGGTGCCGAACGATGGCTGGATCTGGCGGCCACCGCGGCGTCGAATGCCCCGTCGCGGACGCGCTCGTACCAACTGGAGACCTGGCGCGGGATGGTGCGCGCGGCCGCCGCTGACGCAACGGGTATGCGCCGCCACCTGGAAAAGGCCGTCGCAATCGCAACCGAGAGCGGCCGGGCGTCCGGTCGCTGCGAGGCACTGGCGCGCCTGGCCGTTGAGGCCGCGCGGCTGGTCGCGGCGTCCGCGCCGGAAGGCGAACCCGATGCAGCGCTCGTTGAGCTCGTCGAACGATCGGCCGCACAGGTGAAGGAGCTGCTGCCGCTCCTCCCCGGACACGCGCCGTGGGGCGCCCAGGCAGACGCGGCGCTGGCTACCGTCGCCCTCGCCCACGGGGACGCCGAGCGTGCCGCGCAGGCCGGGGGAGCTGCCCTTCAGGCTCTCCAGGCAGGGTTGCATGAGGATGTGAGTCTCGAAATCGTGATTCCGGCCGCCCGGGCCGTGTTCGCTGGGGGGCCGCCCGAGATGCAGGGATTCGTCCGTGGCTTCCTACAGCAGACGCTGGCCAGGATCGCGCAGGGCACGGCCGACGAGAACATTCGCGTCCGATGGCTCACCGGACCAATCGGGCGCCAGCTCGTCGAGCTGGCCGGCCCCATGGACCTCCCGGTCGCAGCGGCCGAGCCGGCTTCCGAAGCGTCGGCCACGCCCGGCCAGCCGGCCCTCGAAGATGCCGAACGGCGCCTGCTTCAGCTCCTGACCGAGGGTCACACGAATGCCGAGATTGCCACCGAGCTCGACCTGCCCGAGGACGAGGTGGCCCAGCGCCTGGCGCGGCTGCTCGCCCGACTGGGCACCTCGAGCCGTGCCGAGGCAACCTCGCTCGCCTTCCGCGGCCTCGCGTCGGTCGGATCTCGCTGATGGCCCTCCGGGCGCGCATCGACCGTCACAAGTGCATCGGTGCGGGCAACTGCATCACTCTCGCCCCGACGGCCTTCGACTGGCTCGCGGGCGACTACGGCAAGGGCGACGTTGTCGGACCCGACACCGTCGACGAGGAGGTGTTGCGCGCCGCCGCATTCGCGTGCCCGACCGCCGCCATCATCCTCGAGGACGTCTCGGAGCTGCTGCCGTGGCAGCTGCGCGGCAAGACAGGTCCCGCCCGACGGGTGCTGAAGACCTTCATGTTCACCGACATCGTCGGCTCAACCAACCTCGTCGAGGCGCTCGGAGATGAGGCCTGGGAAACGATGCTGCGCTGGCACAACACGGCGCTGCGCGAGGTGTTCGCGGCCCAGGGCGGCGATGAGATCTCGACCACGGGCGACGGCTTCTTCGTCAGCTTCGACTCGCCCGACCTCGCGGTGGCAGCGGCGATCGCGATCCAGCGCAGGCTCGCGGAACATCGCTCGACACAGGGCTTCGCGCCCCAGGTGCGCATCGGCCTGCATGCCTCCGACGCGACGCAGGTCGGCGGCGACTTCCACGGTAAGGGCGTCCACGAAGCGGCGCGCATCGCGGCACTCGGCGGCGCCGGTGAAATCGTCGCGAGCGTCGCCACGGTGGGCGAATCGCACCGGACGTCCGGGCTCCGCAGCGCGACGCTGAAGGGGTTATCCGGGCCGATCGAGGTCGTCAACATCGAGTGGCGCTGAGGACACCGTAGCGTCGTGTACCCGTCCAGCCCGCCTGGTCGTCTTTGGGCCGATTGGCCGCGATCAGGGCTGGAAGACCCTAGGCGCACAAGCGCCGCAGCCGCAACTCTTGCGCGGTGAGCCGGAAATTGACCGTCGGCTTCCCGCGCATGCATCGGGAACCGAATGAGCGACGTGACTTCCTGCCGCCACTGATCGGCCTGCTGTCCGCCAACGGCGCGGAGGTGCACGTCGAGAGCGGCATCGGTTCGGACATGGGCTACACGGACATCGATTACAGCAGCCTGTCGCCGGACCTGGTCGTGTCCGACGAGGAGGACTGCTACCGGCAGGACATCGTCGTCGTCCTGCGCGCGCCGGAAGGCAAGTACGACCGCCTGCACCGCGGCTCCGTCCTGGTGTCGATGCTTCACTTTGGCACTCGCCCGGCCCGCGTCCGGATGCTTCACGACATGGGCATCGACGCGATCAGCCTCGACCTGATCCGCAACGACGACGGTCGCCGGCTGGTCGAGAACCTGCGCAGCGTCGCCTGGAACGGAATCTCTTCAGCCTTCGCCGCGCTCGAGCGGAACTGGTCGGAACTGGGCGGGCCGCGGCACTCCACGGTCAAGGTGCTGATCATGGGCGCGGGCCGTGTCGGCCGGCATGCCGTCGAGTTTGCCACCAAGTACGGCGACGACGCCCGCAACGATGCCTACACGCGTGCCGGTCTGCCGGGCGTCGAGGTGGTGACCGCCGGTCGCAACCTGACCGGCGACCCGGAGTACCTGAAGGCCCGCCTGCTTATGACCGACCTGCTCGTCGATGCCACGGCGCGGCGCGACCCTTCCACGCCCATCATTCCCAATGCCTGGCTGGCGCTGCTGCCAAAACACGCCGTAGTCTGCGACCTCGCGGTCGATCCCTACCTGCTCGACGCCGAGCCGCCGATCGTTCGCGGTGTCGAGGGCATTCCACAGGGCAACTTGAACCAGTGGGAATTCGCGCCCGATGATCCGGCGTGGGACAAGCTGCCCGCCGGCGTACCGACCGGCGAGCGCCGTACGGTCGTGTCCTGTTACTCCTGGCCCGGCGTTCGGCCGGAGCCGTGCATGCACGTCTATGGGTCGCAGCTCGCGCCGCTATTCGAGGCGCTGGCGACGGCCGGCGGCATGGACGGGATCAACCCGAGCGGCAAGTTCCACGAACGCGCGCTGTGGCGCGGCAGCCTGCGCGGCTGGTTCGCGTCCGGTGAGGCCGCCGCCCACGGCAGTCTGCCTGACGCGGTTGCGGCCGAGGCTCAGAGTCCGCCTGAACCAACGCTCGTGCCCGACCGCACCCGGCCGCGCTAAGATGGGCGCCGCCGAGCGGACGCGTGCCAGCGACAGTTGCCACGACCATTCGGCGCGTAGCCAGCATTTGGGAGGAACCGCTTCCTTCGTGGATACCGGACCCAGAACCCACGGCGCTTCGGGCGTCGTGACCAGATCCACGGTCCGCCTCATCCGTCGAGCGGTCCGCCCGGTTTAACCGGGCCACCCGGCGCAGCCGGGACCGCCACGTCGGCCGCGGCGCACCGCCCGCCGAGGTGGCACATGCTGTACCTGAGTCAGGCCATCGGCAAGCCCGTTCGCGACCAGAACGGCGAGTCGATCGGCAAGGTCGCCGACCTGATCGTCGCGGTCGGTGAGCGCTATCCGCCGGTCACCGGCCTGGTCATCGCCAACAACCGGCGCATGATCTTCCTGCCCTGGTCATCGGTGGCCGAGCTTGACGAGACGAGTGCGCGGCTCCGCACGCGCACGATCGATATCGGCAAGTTCCAACAGCGGCCCAACGAGATCCTGCTCAAGCAGGACCTGATGGACAAGCAGATCGTCGACATCGACGGCCGCCGCATCGTGCGCGTGAACGACCTCAGCCTCGACGTGATCGAGGGCTCGATGCGCCTGGTCGCGGTCGATGTCGGTGCCGCCGGCCTGATGCGCCGCCTGGGCGTCGAAGGCCCGTTCCGCACGATCGCGCGCAACGTCGGCCGGCGCGTGCCCGAGCGCTACATCGACTGGGAGGATGTCGACCCGCTCGAGAGCTCGATCGCGTCGGTCAAATTGCGCGTGCCGCACGCCGGCCTGGCTGAACTCCATCCGGCCGACCTGGCTTCGATCATCGACCAGCTGACGCCCAAGGATCGCGCGGGCATCCTCGACTCGCTCGACGACGAGGCCGTCGCCGACGCGATGGAGGAGATGGAACCCGACACGCAGGTCGAGGTGCTCGAGCACCTGCTGCCCGAGCGCGCGGCCGACATCCTCGAGGAGATGAGCCCCGACGACGCGGCCGACCTGGTCGCCGACCTGTCCGATACGGCGCGCGAGGAGATCCTCGCGCTGATGCAGAAGACCGAGGCGGAAGAGGTCAAGGAACTGCTGTCCTACCCCGAGGAATCGGCCGGCGCGATCATGACCACCGAGTTCATCGCCATGCCGGCCACGCTGACCGCGGCGCAGGCGATCGACCGGCTGCGCCAGCTCGAGCCCGACGCGGAGACGATCTACTACGTGTACGTCCTCGATGACGACAGCCGGCTGGTGGGCGTCCTCTCGTTGCGCGATTTGATCGTCGCCAAGCCGGGCACGTTGATCTCCGAGGTGATGATCGACGAACCGGTCGCGGTCGATGTACAGGCCAACCAGGACGACGTCGCGGCAGTGGTCGCCCGTTACAACCTGCTCGCCGTGCCGGTGGTCGACGCGGAAGGCAGGCTGGAGGGCATCGTCACCGTCGACGACGCGATGGACGCCATCCTGCCCACGGCCTGGAAGAAGCGCCTGCCGCGCCTCTTCGCGCGCAACGCGCCGACGCGCTGACGGGCGCAGCCAGGGATAAGGCGATGAGCAGCGAGCCCACGCAGGCAAGTTCGCCGGCCGCGCCGAAGCGGCGGCCGTTTGGTCGACGAGCGCGCTTCGCGGCCGTGCTGGCCGTGCTCGGACCGGGCATCGTCAGCGGCTTCGCCGACAACGACGCCGGCGGCATCACCACCTATTCGCTGGCCGGCGCCAAGTTCGGCTACGACCTGCTGTGGGTGTTGCTGGCGACGCAGATCGCGCTGTTCGTCACGCAGGAGATCGGCGCGCGCATCGGCCTGGCCACCGGCCAGGGGCTGACCGGTCTCATCCGCGAGCGTTTCGGCGTGCGCTGGGCCACGTTCGCGGCGCTGACCATGATCGTCGCCAACCTGGGCTCGACGGTCTCCGAGTTTGCCGGCATCAGTGCGGCGCTGTCGCTCTTCGGCGTGCCGGTCCCGCTGAGCGCGCTGCTGGCCGCCGTGGCCGTCATCACGCTCATCAGCCGCGGCAGCTTCGGCCGTGTGCAGTACGCCTTCGTGGCCATCGGCGTCATCGTGTCGGGCGCCTACATCGTGTCGGCCATCCTGGCCCACCCCGATTGGGCGCAGGCCGCAACGTCGCTGGTCATCCCGCACGGCACCTTCAACGGCGTCTACATGCTCGCCGTTGTGGGCACCGTCGGCACCACGATCACGCCGTGGGGGCAGGGCTTCATCCAGGCTTACGTGGTCGACAAGCGGCTGCGCTCCGAGGACCTGGCGGCCGAGCGGCTGGACGTGCTGATCGGCGTGTTCATCACCAACGTCATCGCCGCGTTCATCGTCGTTGCCTGCGCGGCGACCCTGTGGGCCTCCGGCCAGACCGACATCAAGACGGCCGCCGATGCCGCCAGCGCACTTGGGCCGCTCGCCGGCGACGTTGCCTCGGGCGTTTTCGCCGTGGGCATCCTGGCCGCCTCGCTGCTCGGCCTGGGCGTTGTCCCGCTGGCCAGCGCCTATACCGCGTGCGAGGCGTTTGGCTGGGAGCAGGGCGTCGATTGGCGTTGGCGCGAGGCGCCCGCGTTCTACGGCCTGCTGGCCTTCTTCATCGGCTTCGCAGCGCTGTTCATGCTCATCCCGGGGCTGCCGCTCATCCAGGTCATGTTCGGTGCCCAGGTCATCAACGGCCTGCTGCTGCCGGTCATCCTGGTCTTCGTCATGCTCCTCGCCGGCGATCGGCGGATCATGGGCGAACTGGCCAGCGGCCGTATCAACCTCACCCTGGGCTGGCTGGTGACCGTGGTGCTGGTGGTGATGTCGCTGGTGCTGGTGGCGACCTCGTTCGGTTAGTCGAGCGTCAGCCGGAGCGGCCGCGTGCGTCGACCGGCCAGCGGCCGACGATCTCGCCGTCGCGCGTGGCGACGAACGAGTCGAACAGGTCGATCACCGGACACGCATGGTTGGGCACCACGGCGACCGCCTCACCGAGCTGCGGCCGCGCGCTGCCGGGCGGAAAGAGGATCACGCCGTGGTAGTCCGACACGCTGCTGATCACGCCGTCCGGATAGGCCGGCAGGCAGCCGAAGCCGGTCAGGTACGCGGGCACGTCCTTCGTCAACGTCTTGGCACCGGCATTGATCACCACCCGATCGGCCGCGGCGCTGACCACTGCTGCCGCTACTGCCAACGCCACGCCGTCGGGCGGGATCACGCCCAGGGCGACCTGCATCCGGTCGCCGACGACGTATACGCCCGGGCGCATCTCGGTGACCGGCGCGCGGGCCGCGCCGAGTGCCGTGGGCGACGACCCGGCCGACAGCACGCGTGGCTCGATACCCACTGCGCGCATCGCGTCGCGCGCAGCGGTGAGTGCGGCGACCTCGTCCATGGCGGCCGGCCCGGCCGTGTCCAGGCCGGCATAGGCATGGCCGCCGTGGGTAAAGGCACCGACCACCTCGAGCCCCGCCTCGCGCGCCGCGGCCGCCACCTCGCCCGCGAGTTCCGGCGGAACACCGGTGCGGTGCTGGCCCGCATCGATCTCGACCAGCACGCGCAGCGGCCGGCCGATGTCGCGCACTGCGGCGCCGAGCTGGCGCGCGCCGGCGGCCGAGTCGACGCCGACCGCCAGCTGCACGCCGGGCGACTGCAGCAGTGCGCGCAGCCGGTCGGCCTTGGGCTGGTCGGCCCACACTGGGTAGGCGACGAATATGTCTTCGATGCCGCCGCCGGCCATCACCTCCGCCTCGCCCAGCGTGCCGACCGTGACACCGGCCGCGCCGGCGGCGAGTTGCATCCGCGCGATGGCCACGCTCTTGTGCGTCTTCACGTGCGGCCGCACGGCGACCCCGCGTTCGCGTAGCTGCTGCGCCATCCTGTTCGCGTTGCGCTCGACGATGCCCAGGTCGATGACCAGGCACGGCGTGTCGAGGTTGGCAGGCAGGCGCGGCGCGATCGGTTGCATGACGTTGGACTGGACGCTCGGGCACATCGGTCGGCGGCAGGCTATCAGCGCACCGCTCACGAGGTGATCCACATCAACCTCACAGCCCGGGCTCGACGTGCTCACAAGCCGCGCCTCGACAGTGGCGCCGTGGAGAGCCTTGCCATCGACCGGTCGGCGGCCGCCAGCACCCCGCGCAGCCGGCTGCGCCCCGCCGCGCTCACGGGCGTGGGCTCACGTCTCGAGCTGCTCGCCTTGCCGGCCGTCGCAGCGCTGGCCGCAGTCGTCTACCTGTTCAACCTGACCGTCAGCGGCTACGCGAACGCCTACTACTCGATGGCCGCCCAGGCGGCCGGCCAGGACTGGACGGCGTGGTTCTTCGGCTCGCTCGATCCAGCGAACTTCATCACCGTCGACAAGCCGCCGCTGGCGACGATGCTGATGGGCCTGTCGGTGCGCTTGTTCGGGCTGTCGTCGTGGAGCATCCTGCTGCCGCAGGCGCTGGCCGGTGTCGCCACCGTGGCGCTCTTGTTCATTGCCGTGCGGCGCTACTTCGGCACGGCCGCGGCAACGATCGCGGCCGTTGTCGCGGCGATCACGCCGGCCGCGGTGCTGATCTTCCGCTACAACAACCCTGACGCGCTGCTGACCCTCCTGCTGGTGGCCTCGGCCTACTGCTTCATGCGCGCGCTCGAAGCCGGCCGGCTGCGCTGGGTGATCGCCGCCGCGTTGCTGGTCGGCCTGGGCTTCAACACCAAGTTCCTGCAGGCGTACCTCGTGCTGCCTGCTTTCGCCCTGACCTACTTCATCGCGGCGCCCGGTGGGCTGACGCGCCGCGTCGGCCATCTGGCGGCGGCGCTCGCCGCGGTGATCGTGAGCAGCTTCTGGTGGGTCGCTGCCGTCGAGCTGACCCCGGCCGCCGCCCGGCCGTTCATCGGCGGCAGCTCGACCAACTCGGCGCTCGAGCTCGTGCTCGGCTACGACGGCCTGCAGCGCATCTTTGGCTTCTTCGGTCTCGACGGCCGTTTCAACGCACCCGGTGGTGGCGGCGCCGGCGCCAGTTTCTCCGGCGGACCGGGACTGCTGCGGCTTTTCAACTCGCAGTTCGGCGGCGAGATCGGCTGGCTGTTGCCGATGGCCGCGGTCGGACTGATCGTCGGGCTGGCTGTGCGCTGGCGCGCGCCGCGCACCGACCTGCGCCGGGCCGCCTACCTGATGTGGGGCGGCTGGCTGGTCGTCACCGCGCTGGTCTTCTCGCTCATGTCGGGCATCGTCCACAGCTATTACGCGGTCGTCCTGGCGCCGGCGATCGGTGCGCTCGTCGGTGCAGGCACGGTTCAGCTGTGGCAGCTGCGCCGCGCCGGCGGCACAGCCGGCGTCGTGGCGACCCTCGTGTTCGCCGGTGCGCTGAGCGTCAGCGCCGTACTCGGCGCCATCTTCCTGGCGCGCACGCCCGACTTCGCGCCGTGGCTGATTCCGCTCATCCTCGGCGCGGCCGCCCTCGCCGACATCGGGCTGCTGCTGCCGGTCGCGCCGCGGCTCGGCCTGGCCGCCGGCGTGCTCGGCCTGGCGGCGATCCTGGTTGGTCCCGCGGCCTACGCCGCGGCCACGATGAACACTGCCTACTCTGGCGGCGATCCGCAGCCCGGCCCGGCCGCGGCCGCGGAGTTTGGCCGGCCCGCCGCCGGCCGGCCGCCTACCGGGCTCGACCCAACCACCGGCGCCGGCCTCGACTCATTGGTCTCCTACCTGGTCGCCAACAAGGGCGATGCGACGTGGCTGGTGGCCGTGGCGTCGTCCAATGAGGCCGCGCCGATCCAGCTCGCCAGCGGCGGCGCGGTGATGGCCGTGGGCGGCTTCAACGGCTCGGACAGTGCGCTCACCGTGGACCAGCTGCGGGCATACGTCGCCAGCGGCCAGCTGCGCTACTTCCTGGTCGGCGGTCTGGATGTCGGCGGCCGGGGCGGCGGACCCGGCGGCGTGCCCGGCCTGCCCGGCGGCCAGCTCGACAGCAACGCGTCGCTGATCAGCTGGGTGACCACGCACGGCACGCCGGTCGCACAGGCCGGCGGCGGTCAACTGTATGACCTGTCGGCAGCTGAATGAGCGGCAGGATCGGGCCGGATGGCACTTCAGTGAGTGGCCTGCGCTGACCTAGTTTCCGGCCATGCCCGGCATCCTCGCGTTCGGCCAGCCGACCCTGCCGGCGGCCACGGCACCGCATGAGACTCGCGCCAACAGCGTGTTGCGGCCGATCGTCTTCGGTGCCAATGACGGCCTTGTTTCCAACCTGGCGTTGGTCATGGGTGTGGCCGGCGCGGCGCCCGAACCGTGGGTGATCGTGCTGGCCGGCATCGCCGGCCTGCTGGCGGGCGCGTTCAGCATGGGCGTCGGCGAGTACATCTCGGTCCAGAGCCAGCGTGAGCTGCTCGACTTCCAGGTCGCCTTCCAGCGCAAGCAACTGCGCGAAGCGCCCGAGCAGGAACGGCGCATCCTGATCCGCAGCTACATCGAGCGCGGCTTCGACCCGGACGAGGCCGCCCGCTTCGCCGACGTGGTCTTCGCGGAGCCCGAGCATGCCGTGCGCCTGCTGATCTTCGAGGAGGTCGGTCTGGACGAGCGATCGATCGGCTCGCCGCTCGCCGCCGCCGGCGGCTCGTTCGTCGCCTTCACGCTCGGCGCGCTGGTGCCGCTCGTCCCCTACCTGCTGATGAGCGGCGGCGTCGCCTTTGCCGTCAGTCTGCTGGCCAGTCTCGTCGCGCTGGCCGTGCTCGGTGCCGGTATCGCGGTGCTGACCCGGCGCGCGCTGCTGCTCGGTGCACTGCGCCAGGTGCTGCTCGGTGGCGCCGCGGCGGCGGTGACGTTCGTCGTCGGCCAGGCGATCGGCGGGAGCGTCCACTGACCCTGTCATGGGACGGCCGGCCACGATCGTTGGCCGCGCGGTGACGACTGGGATGCCGCTTCATGCCAAACGGCACGCTTCAGCGCAGGGTGCTGGGCGGCACGATGAGTGACATAAGGAGCACAACAGGCGTGACCACCGAAGACAACAGCACAGCCAAACCGGCCGTGGCCGACATCCTCGCCGCGGCGTGGTTGACGACCGGCCTGAAGCCCGAGACGCGCATCGCGTTGGCTCACCTGGGCCGGCTGGCTTCCGTATCGGTCGGCGATGTCCTGACCCGCGAGGGAGAACCGAACGACACCGTCGGCATCGTGCTCCGCGGCCGCCTTGCACTGCGCCTGCGCGTACCAGAGCGCGGGCCGGTGACGATCCTGACCGTCGAACCGGGCGACGTCGTCGGTTGGTCGGCGCTCGTGCCGCCCCACCGCGCCAGTTCGACGGCGATTGCGACGGTTCCCACCGAGCTGGCGCTGTTCGATGGCGCCGCGCTGCGCGAAGCATTGGCCCAGGACAGTGAGCTGGCTGCCGAGTTCTACCCGCTGCTGCTCAACGCGGTGGCGCGCCGGCTCGAGGGAACGCGTCTGCAGTTGCTCGACCTGTTCAGCCAGCGCTGGGTCGAGCCATGGTGAGCCAGATCCCGCCGACCACGGTGGACGCCGAGCCACCTACCTTCTTCCTGCCGCGGCAGGATCTCGACCGCTTCGTTCAGGCCCTCGCCGCTGATGGCCGCGAGGTGATCGCGCCGACCGTTCGTGACCAGGCGATCATGCTCGAGCGGATCGAGTCGGCCGACGAGCTGCCTGCCGGCTGGGGTGCCGACAATGCGCCCGGTCACGCAAGGCTCGTCAAGCGCGAGGGTGCGCGCGTCTTCGACCAGCCGCCCGGCCCGACTTCATGGAAGCGCTTCACCTTTCCGCCGAGCGTTGCCCGCATCAGTTGGGAATCGACGGACGATGGAGTCCGACCGGTGCCGCTCCGTCAGCCCGTCCCACCGCGCGCCTTCCTGGGCGTGCGCGCGTGCGAGATCGCGGCACTCGCGGTCCAAGATCGCGTGCTGCGTGACGGCGCGGCCCCAGACGCCGACTATGCCGCGCGGCGCAAGGACAACCTGATCGTTTCCGTCGAGTGCGCCGTGGCCGGCAGCACCTGCTTCTGCACGTCGATGGGCACCGGGCCGGAGGTTACGCGCGGCTTCGACCTGGCCCTGTCCGAGCTGAATGATGGTTTCGTCGTGCGCGTCGGCTCGCCGGCCGGTGCGGCCGCGATCGCTGAGCTCTCGCTTGGAGCGGCCTCGGTCGACCAGGCAGGTGCAGCGCAGGCTTCCGTCGCGGCGGTGCGCGCGAGCATGGGCGAGCCGATGCCGATGAACGGCGTTCCCGAGCGGCTGATCGCCGCCCCCGACTCGCCGCGCTGGGCGCAGGTCGCCGAGCGCTGCCTGGCGTGCGCCAACTGCACGCTCGTCTGCCCGACCTGTTTCTGCACCAGTGTCGAGCAACGCTCCGATCTGGACGGCAATTCGGCCACCACCGAGCGCACCTGGGACAGCTGCTTCACGCTCGATTTCGCGCGCGTCGCCGGCGGCAACTTCCGGCCGCGCGTGGCGGACCGTTATCGCCAGTGGCTGACGCACAAGTTCGGGACGTGGTGGGCGCAGTTCGGCAGCTCCGGCTGCGTGGGCTGTGGCCGCTGCATCACCTGGTGCCCGGTCGGCATCGACGTACGCGAAGAGCTGATGGCGATTGCCGGCAGCGCCCCGCCGAGCGAACAGTTCGTCGTTGCCGCGCCGCCCACGATCGAGGCGGTTCAGCCGGGTGACGGCCAGCCGTCGTTCGGCCACGCGCCGGTGCACGCGTCGACTGCCCATGTCGTCTCCAAGCGGCGCGAAACGGCCGACACCGTCACGCTGCGACTGGCCACCGGCGACGCCGACCTGCTCGCCGGCCGGCCGGGCCAGTTCGTCATGGCCGCCCTGCCGGCCGTCGCCGTGCCGCCCATCTCCGTGTCGCGCTACCACCCCGACGGCCTCGAGCTGACCATCCGCGCTGCCGGTGCAGCGACTGCCAAGATCTGCGCGCTGGAGCGCGGCGACTCGCTCAGCCTGCGCGGCCCGTTCGGGCGCGGCTGGCCGGTCGAACTGGCTGAGGGACGCGACGTGATGATCATCACCGGCGGTATCGGGCTCGCTCCGCTGCGGCCGTTGATGGACGCCCTGATCGCGCGGCGCGAGCGGATCGCGGCGATCCACCTCGCCTACGGTGCCCGGACACCGCACGACCGCCTGTACGTCGACGAGCTCGACGCGCTCGACGCGCGCGGCATCATCACCGTCGCCCAGACCGTCGATCGCGCCGGTCCCGAGTGGCTCGGCCGGGTCGGCGTCGTGACCCAGGTGATCGATCGTGCGCTGTGCTCGTGCGACCGCACGGTCGCCTTCGTATGTGGCCCCGAGCGGATGATGCGCGCCACGGCCGAGGTGCTGCGCGAACGTGGCGTCCCCGACGAGCGCATCTTCGTGACCATGGAACGGCACATGGACTGTGGCGTGGGCCTGTGCGGCCACTGCCAGCTGGGCCGCTTCTTCGTCTGCCGCGACGGCCCGGTCTTCTCGCTGGCCGAGCTCGGCCCCGCGTTCGAGATCGAGGGTCTGTGATGTCTGCCATGGTCAATCCGCAGCCGCGCCCAGCCGCCGGGCGCGCGGCGGCTGCGCGCCGGCCGCGCGTGGGCGTGGTCAAGTTCGCCTCGTGCGACGGCTGCCAGCTGACCCTGCTGGATCTCGAAGACGAGCTGCTGGCCGTGACCGAGCACTTCGACATCGTCGAGTTTGCCGAGGCCACTTCACGCCGCTCCCATGGCCCGTTCGACGTACTGCTGGTCGAGGGCTCGATCAGCACGCCCGAACAGGCTGAGGAGATCGTCCGCCTGCGCCGTGAGTCGACCATGCTGGTGACCATCGGTGCGTGTGCCACGAGCGGCGGCATCCAGGCGCTGCGCAACCTGGGCGACCATGACGCTTTCCGCAGGGCCGTCTACCCGCGGCCCGAGCTGGTCGAGTCGCTGGCCACTTCGACGCCGGTGTCCGACCACGTGGCCGTCGACGCCGAGCTGTACGGCTGCCCCATTTCTCCGGCTCAACTGCTCGAGCTGCTCACCGCGCTGACGACCGGCCGCCGGCCGCAGTTGCCCGATGAGTCGGTCTGCCTCGAATGCAAGCGCCGCGGTAATCCGTGCATCCTCGTCAGCCAGGGGGTCGCCTGTCTGGGGCCCGTCACGCGTACCGGCTGTGGGGCGCTGTGCCCGTCGTTCGGGCGCGGCTGCTACGGCTGCTTCGGTCCCCGCGAAGCGGCCAACACGCCGTCGCTGGCCGGCCAGTTCGCGGCCGATGGCAGCTCGCCGGCGGAGGTGAAGCGGTTGTTCGCCGGTTTCACCGTCAACGCACCCGCGTTCCGGCGCATCGTCGAGGGGGAGGACCGGCAGTGACCCACACGCTCAGCCATCCAGCCGCCGAGGGCGTGGACCGCGAGTTTGATATCGGCCAGTTGACGCGCGTCGAGGGCGAAGGCTCGCTCAAGCTGCGCGTTGCCGACGGCCAGGTCATCGGCGCCCAGCTGGGCATCTTCGAGGCGCCGCGCTACTTCGAGCAGCTGGTCGTGGGTCGCTCGCCGGACGAGGTGATCGACATCGTCTCGCGCATCTGCGGCATCTGCCCGATCGCCTACCAGATGAGTGCCGTGCACGCGTTCGAGCGGCTGTTCAGAGTTGAGGTCGGTCCGCAGATCCGCGCCCTGCGCCGGCTGTTTTACTGCGGCGAGTGGATCGAGAGCCACGCGCTGCATGTGTACCTGCTGCATGCGCCCGACTTCCTGGGCTACGAGAGCGCGATCGAGATGGCGGCCGACCACCGCGCCGTGGTCGAGCAGGGCCTGAAGCTCAAGAAGATCGGCAACGACCTGGTGGCGCTCCTTGGGGCGCGGCCGATTCACCCGCTGACGGTCCGCGTCGGCGGCTTCAGCCGTGTACCCACGAGGGCCGAGCTGCGCGCCATGCGGCCGCGGCTCGAGGAAGCGCTGCGCCTGGCCCAGGCGACCGTCGAGCTGGTCGGCACGCTGTCAGCGCCAGTCTTCGAGCGCGAGCCGCGGCTGGTCTCGCTGCGCCATCCCGACGAGTACCCCATGAACGAGGGGCGCATCGTCTCCAACGACGGGCTCGACGTGCCCATCAATCGCTGGGAAGAGGCGTTCGAGGAGGACCAGGTCGCCTGGTCGAACGCGCTGCAGGCGCGCACCCATGCGGGCGACGTGTACCTGCTCGGACCTTCCGCACGCATCACGCTCAATGCCGAGAAGCTGCATCCGCTCGCCCGCGAGGCGCTCGGCACGCTCGGTCTCGCGCGCGAGATCAGGCGCAACCCGTTCTGGGCCATCGCCGCACGCGCGGTCGAGCTCGTCCACGCGACCGCCGATGCGATCGATATCGTCGAAGCCTACTCACCACCCGACGCTCCGTCGGTTGCCTGGGAGCCGCGCGCGGGCACGACCGGCTGGGCAACCGAGGCGCCGCGGGGACTGCTCTTCCACCGCTATGACGTCGACGAGCAGGGCCTCGTCAAGCATGCCCGCATCGTCCCGCCGACCAGCCAGAACCAGGCTGCCATCGAGGCCGACCTGACCGATTTCGCGCCGTCGGTGCTGGCCCTGCCGCACGCCGATGCGAGCCATCGGCTCGAGCAACTCGTGCGCGCCTACGACCCGTGCATCTCGTGCGCCACTCACTTCCTGGATGTCCACATCGAGTCGGCCGAGGCTCCCGACCATGGCTGACGAGCCGGTCGTCTGGCTGCTGGTCTGCGGAACGCTCGATCGCGTCGATGATGGCGCCGCGCTGCGTGCCATCGAACTGCTGCTGCCCAGCCTGCGCGAAGCCGGCCGGCGCGGCGTCGAGGTCCGCTACTGCGGCCAGCTGGATGTCGATCACCTGCTCGAGCTGCCGGACGGCGCGCCGATCGTCCTGGTCGACGCCGCGTCCGGTGTGCCCGCGGGCGAGATCGTCGTGCGCACTTTCGACGAGTTGATCGACCGAGCCCGCACGGGCGCTCCGCGGAGCTCGCATGCGCTGCCCATTGACCAGGTGCTGGGCATCGCGCGGGTGTTCGCCGAGGCGCCCATGAACGGCACCTTCGTGGGCATCGGTGGCGCCGACTTTGGCCTGGGGACGGACCTATCTGCCGCGGTCGAGCAGGCGCTGCCGGAGTTCGTGGCGGCCATCAGCGACGCGATCCATGCCGCCCTGAGCGGAGAACACGTTCGCGGCGGCGAGCCCGTTGGTGCGCGAGGCCGCTGATCATGTGCATCGATTTCGTCGCCCAGGTCGTCGACCGTGACGGCGACATCGCCGTCGTCGAGAGCGAAGGCCGGCGGCGGCGCGCCTCGACCCTGCTGTTGCCCGACGCCGCCGCCGGTGACTGGGTTCGCATCGCCCTGGGCACCATCGTGGAGCGGGTCGACGCGATCGAGGCGCAGGCAATCAACGACGAGTTGCGGCGCGCACAACTGGCGGGCTGATATGTGCGCCGTGGCAAGCGTCGCCGGCGCGGTGGCCGGACCGATCCTGTTCGCGCGCTATGCGTTCGGCCCTAATCGCCTGGGCTACTGCGGACCGGACGACTCGGCCGAGCTGTTCGCCCAGGCGACCGTGGGTCACGACCTCGCTGCGCTGCGCCACGAGGCCGAGCAGTTCGAGGGCGCCTACCCGTACCTGCGCCTGATCGCCGAGGCAAACGACATCGCCGATCCGCTCGATGCGCGCGTGGTGGAGGCCTACTGGCTGGGCAACGGGCTGCTGCGCCAGGTGACGCCGGGCCTGCTCGGCCGTTCGCTCGACAGTCGATTCCGGCGCAGTCTGCGCGGCGATGGCTGGCGCTGGCTGGCCGACAAGCCCAATGTCGGTGGGTTGCCGATGCACGCCTTCCACGTGCTCGACGTCTTCCCGCGACTGGGCCTGCTGCGCAGCGGCAACACCGACAACGCATTGAAGGTCATGGATTCGTGCCGGATCCGCTGGGGCCGCGTGATGGAACGCGACGGCGATCAGCTGGTCGTCTCGGTCGTGCCGCTGGCCATGGTCGGCGGCAAGCTCGCCCTCGCACCGCCGCGCGTCGAGCGTGTGACGGGCTTCCGCGATGGGCTGGGCTTCGTCCAGGCGGTCGAGTCCGGCCAGGTCGTATCGATCCACTGGGATTGGGCGTGTGACGTGCTCGACGCGGGTCAGCTGGCCGCCCTGCGTGGCTGGACGGAGCACGAGCTGGAAATCGCCAACCAGACCGTTTGACGACTGTGCGTGGTTACCATGGCCGCGTGGCGACCGAGGGGGCCTCACCCGCTGCGACAGATGACCTGATCGAGGCCGGCGCCACGGCTCTCGATCGCGTCGTCTTCTTCAGCGATGCGGTGATGGCGATCGCCATCACCCTGCTCGCGTTTGACCTGCGCCTGCCCGACGTGAGCAACATGAACGACGCGCGCTTTCTCCAACTGCTGGCCGACCTGGCGCCGCGCTACTTCGCCTTCGCCCTGGGCTTCGCGGTGATCGGCATCTACTGGTTCGCCCACCATCGGATGTTCCGCTTCATCGTCCGCTGGACCAACGGTCTGCTGGCCGCCAACCTGTTGTTCCTGTTCTTCGTCGTCCAGATGCCGTTCTTGACGTCGGTCCTGGGGGCAAGTGGCAATGTGCCGCTGCCGACCGCGCTGTACGCCGTCGGCCTGGCCGCCATCGGCTTTTCGGTCGCGGGCATGTGGACCTACGCCATCAGGCGCGGTCTGCTGTCGCCTGCGGTCGACCACCACTACGCGCGTTTCCTCCAGCTGCGCCTGTTGATACCGCCGGTGGTCTTCGCGCTGTCGGTGCCGATCGCGTTTATCGCGCCGATCCTCGCCCAGCTGGTCTGGACGGCGGTCTATTTCGGCCAGTTGTGGCTCTCCCGCCGTACCCCGGCAGCGCACGCCTGACGAGACGTCAGTCGAACGCCGAACGCGCCCAGCGAAGCGTCGGCCCCTAGATCGGTTGCCGCGGTTTGCGACAATGCGAGCCTGTACCAGACACGGAGAGAGATGGCCCACGTGGCGAGCCAGCGCCGCACCTCGCTCGGCGCCCTGTTGGCTGCCGGCTTGCTTGTTGCTGGTTGCGTCAGCGTCAGCCCGATCAATCCCGGCGAGACCCCGGCCTACGGCGCACCGTCGTTGCCGGCCGGCGCGCCGGGCGTGGCGACGCCGCCCGTCGCTGCCAATCCGGGCGGTGGGCCGGGTAACCCCGGAACCGGGCCGGTCAATCCCGGCGGCGGCGCCGGCAACCAGGGTGTCGTGGGCGTGCCATCGTGGATCGGCCCGGGCACCAGGCTGACGTGGTACGCGGCCGCGGCGTCGATCGCCAACAGCCGGTTCGCGTGGGTGGAGGACCCCAATGGACAGTGGGTCGATCCGGCCACGGGCAAGCATTACCGGCGGACCGATGAGGCGGGGCCGAACGGTGAGCCGCCCCAGGATCAGCCAACTGCCAGCGGTGACGGCCTGTCGCAGATCGACGTCCTCGCCGTCGAGGGCAACAACGTCGTCCTGGCGTCCAACCTGTACACGTTCGATCGTTCGCATTCGGCCGACGGATCGGTGAGCGACCTGCTGCTCACGCCGGCCGGCGGCCAGGAGGTCGACGGCTCCCTCGTTGATGGCGCGTGGGCCAGTCCTGCGCTGCTGGCGCAGTATGCAGGCGGCAGTGCCGCCGGGCTCACTGTGCTGCACGGTCCCTACCAGCTCAACGGCACCACGTTCGATGCGCTGAGCTTCGTCAACGGCCTGGGCGGCGGCGACTCGTCCTCGTACACATACGACCTGGCCACCGGCGTGCTGCTGTCGGCCAACACCAGCACTGCCGGCGTGACGTCGCCGTTCGCGGCGTCGGGTCAGAACCCACCCGTCGGCAACAGTCAACTGACCATGGCCCGCTTCGTAGACGCGCGCCAGCTGACGTTACCCGGCGTTGGTGACGCCAACCCGGCGTGGGTCAACGGGACCGTCCAGCTGACATATAGCGGCTCCTACAACTGGGTCAATCCGGTTGATCCCAGCAGCGGCAACCTGACCTATCCGGTGCAGATCACGGCGACCATCACTGCCGGTGGCGCGAACTGGGCCAGCGTGAGTGGCCGGACACAGGTGCCCGCCCTGGCCATCGACACCCAGCTCCAGACGGTGACCGGGGCGACCGGCAATTACTGGTACTCGCCCAGCGCGCTGGCGGGCATGAGCGCCGACCAGGTGCTCGATCAGGACCCGGCGACGGGTGAGCAGATCAAGGTCGGCTACGTCGGTCCGGATCAATCGGGCAACTCGGTCGTGGTCGTCGATGACGAGGTGCCGGGCACCTCAACCCAATCAACCTACCGGCAGTCCGACGGACTGCTGGTCGCCTTCCAGCAGGCTTCGCCGCAGACGACCGGCATCACCGTTTCGGTGCAACTGGTCGGTGGGCCCTGACCGCTCGGCTGCCGGGCCTGGCACGCATGGTCAGTTCTCGGCCAGCACGATCACCCGGTCGGTCTCGGCGAAGGTGATCGCCTTGTCCTTGTCGGGGTTGATGACCACGCCATAGGCCTGCGCCTGATCGTCGGCGAGGGCCAGCAGCCGGTAGCCGAAGGCCACCTCGCCGCGCCGGCGCGCCGACTCAACGACGGTATAGAAGTCGACCGGTTGACCAAGGCTGACGTAGTCGCCCGCCGGCTTCAGGTAGACCTCCGAGCCGGCCTCGTCGAACAGGTCATCGAATACGCCGCGCAACCCCGGGTTCTCGGCCAGCTGCGACATCATGAGGCTGACCAGCTTGCCGCTGACGATGAAGTCGTCGGCCCGGGTCACCTGTGCCAGCGCCCGATTGCGCAGGTCGAGCATCTCGCTGACGATGGTGAAGCTCTCGCCCTGGCGGGCCTCGATGTCGCGCAGATGCAGCAGCGTCACCAGCGTGCGCGCGTCGGCCCGCTGCTCATCGAGCAGGTCGGCGTATGACATGACCACGACGTGGTCGTAGCCCTCGGCGACCACTTCTTCGAGTACCTGCCGGTCGGTGCTATCGCCGGCGCGGTAGGTCATGCGCAGCCGGTGCAGGCGTGCCTCGACGGCGTTGGCCTGGTCGGCCACGCCGGCGCCGTCGGCGACCACCGTCAGCGTCGATCCCGGCGCCGCGTAGCGGTCCAGTTCGGTCAGCACGAACGCCGTACGTGAATTCCAGCCGAGTACGAGCGTTCGTTCGGGACGGGCCGGTGCGTGTTCGCGTTGCTTGATCTGGTCGGCGTGGGGAGTGCCGGCCGGCCGTTCGGCGCGCACCACGGTGTCGTCGTCCTCGGCCACGAAAATGAGCCGGTCGTCGCCGGTGATGACGCGTTCCATGGGCGGGTTGAGCACGGGTTTGCCGGCGGCGGGCGCGACGCCGATCAGGCTCGAGTCACGAAACTCCAGCAACGCATTGCCGAAGGTGCGTCCGACGAGTGCTGGGTCGGCGTAGAAATAGATCTCGTCGCCGGCGAAGTCGAGCAGCTCCATGTACACCACGGACAGGCCCGGCTGGCGGCAGGTCTGGGCGGCGATGCGGCCGATCAGGTCGCGGCCGAGGACCAGTTGCGCCTCTCCCCGGCTGGCCAGTCGGGCGACGTCGAGGTTGTGCTCATCGCGGATCTCGGCCACCACGCGGTACGCCGTCGGCCGCCGGGCCGGATCGTTGGTGATGGCGAGCAGCGTCTTGATCACGTCCGTGTCCGGCTCGTCGTTCTCCGGCGCGAGGACGATGATCGCGCGCGCCGCGTGCAGGCTGGTGATGGCCAGGTCGTCCAGGTCGATCGGATCGCCGCTGCGGCACACGATGCGCGTCGTGCGCGTGTCCGGGATGCGTGCGCGGAGGTCGTCCTCCATCTCGACCTTGTCCCGGTCGGCCAGGATCACGATCGCCTGGCCGCGTTTGTTCGAGTTCGCCTCGACGATCTCGGCGACGATGTCGAAGACTTGGGCCGACCAGCCGAGGACTACCGTGTGGCCGCTCTCGAGCGCCTGCGAGCGGCCCTTGCGCAGGTCGGCCAGTTTGCCCTCGATGCCGCTGCTCAGGACGCCGATCAGCGTGCTGATGATGAAGATGCCGCCCAGCGTCACGGCCAGCATGGCGAACAGGAACGGGACGCTGCCGACGTCGCCGCCCATCGTTCCCGGATCGAGCGTGCGCAGCAGGCTGCGCCACATGACCTGCAGGAAGTCGAGGCCCTGCGTCTCGGAGTTGTCGCGCAGCGTGCCCGAGACGGTGACCACGACCGAGATGGCGACGATGACCAGCACCGACAGCGCGAACAGGCCACCGATCAGCGCGATGGTGCCCTTCGACATGAAGTTGTCGAAGGCGTAGCGCAGGCGGGCGGACAGGGGGTGACGGTTCTTCAGGTCGGTGAGTTTAGGCGACAATGCCGGCCGTGGATGGGCTGGCGGCGGTTTCGTGGGGCTCAAATCGAATCGACCTGTTCTGGGTCGGCAACCGCGGCGATCTCTGGCACCGCTCGTTCGACGGCGACGATTGGTCGGAGGACGAGGCGCTGGGTGGCCGGCTGGCCTCGGGCCCGACAGTCACGGCGTGGGCACCGGACGAGATGGAGGTGTTCGCCGTATTCGATGACGGCCAGCTCTGGGATCGTTACTGGGACGGCGAGAGCTGGCACCCCTGGGAGTCGCTCGGCGGCGAGTTGGTCGACCAGCCGGCGTGCTCCTCGTCGGGTGCGGATCGCATCGACGTCTTCTGCCCCGGTCGCGACGGCTTCCTGTGGCACCGCTGGTGGGACGGCATGCGCTGGGTCCCGTGGCGGCGCGAGATGGCCGACTAGCGTGCCGTGAACAGCAACCTGGCGCGCTACTGGGCGCTCGATCCGGCGATCACCTATCTCAACCACGGTGCCTTCGGAGCGTGCCCGCTACCCGTTCTGGCGGCGCAGTCGGAATTGCGCGCTCGCCTCGAGCGCGAACCGGTGCACTTCCTCGACGCCGAGCTCGAGCCGCGCTGGGAGGCAGCACGCAGCCAGCTGGCCGAGTTTCTGGGCGCCGAGCAGCAGGACCTGGCCTTCCTGCCCAACGCGACGACCGGCGTCAACACCGTCCTGCGCTCGCTGGAGTTTCGCCCTGGTGACGAGGTCCTGACCACGGACCACGAATACAACGCGTGCCTTAACGCGATCCGCTTCGTCGCCGCACGGACCGGTGCGACCGCGGTCGAGGTGCCCTTGCCGTTTCCGATCGACGACCCGGGCGCGATAGTCGACGCGCTGCTCGAACGCGTGACGCCGCGCACCAAACTGGCCGTCATCAGCCACGTTACGAGCGCGACGGCGCTGGTGCTGCCCATCGCCGAGATCGTGGCCGCGCTCAGCGAGCGTGGCGTCGACACGCTCGTCGACGGTGCCCACGCGCCGGGCATGCTCCCGTTTGCGATCCACGCGCTGGGCGCCGCGTACTACGCCGGCAACGCGCACAAGTGGCTGTGCGCGCCCAAGGGTGCCGGCTTCCTGCACGTCCGCCGCGACCGTCAGGCGGGCATACGGCCGCTGGTCATCTCGCACGGCGCGAACGCGTCGCGCAACGGCGTATCGCTGTTTCGGCTCGAATTCGACTGGCTGGGCACGATCGATCCCAGTCCGTACCTGTGCATCGGGCCGGCGCTCGATTTCGTCGGCCGCCTGCTGCCCGACGGGTGGCCGGGCGTCATGCACGCCAACCATGCGCTGGCGCTGGTCGGCCGACGGATCGTCGCCGACGCAACCGGCACGTTGCCCGTCGCTCCGGACGAGATGATCGGTTCGATCGCGGCCATCGAGCTGCACCCCGAACTCGAGCCCCGCCCAGCTCCGCGGGCGCCGGACGAACCAGCTGAAGCCACCGGCCCCGCTGATCCGCTGCATGACCGGCTCGTGCGCGATGCCGCCATCGAGGTGCCCATCTACAGCTGGCCGCCCACGCCGGGCGGCGGACGTCCGCCGCATCGCATCATCCGGGTGTCGGCGCAGCTCTATAACGACGTGGCCGACTACGAAAAGCTGGCGGCGGCGCTCAGCGGCTGAACGAGCCGCGGTCCAACCAGATGCGCTCACCCAGGAAGCGCTGCGTGGCGCGGCCCCAGGGGAAGAGGATGAGCACCTCGAGGTCGACCGGCAGGCCCGACGGCGCCACGCCGGCCCACGGCCCGCTGTTGGTGCCGGTCAGGCGCGCCGCCTCGAAGACACCCTGCGGCCCGACGACGATGTCGCGCAACGCGAAGCGGTTGTCGGGGAAGGCGGCGAAGAGCTCGCTGTAGAAACGGCGCACTCCGTCGAACCCCGTCCAGCGTTGTCCGGTGGAGACGATTTCGTACAGGCAGTCGGGCGCGAGGGTGGCCAGCAGGCCATCGATGTCGCGCGCGTCCTCGGCGATCGAATGCCGCACCCATAGTCGCTTGATCGCGCGCAATTCGAGGTTGTCGAATTGCCGCGCGAGCCTGGCTTGCACGGAGTCGGCCCGATCCGCACCACTCATGTAGGCGAATCTAGCGTTGCGTTCGGGCGCCGATGCGCAGCTTTGCGGAATCACACGCCGCGCCCATCGGCGCTAGCATCGGCTACTGCGATCTGGCCGATCGTGGACGTTGGGGTGCGCGTGAGATCCAACGAATGCCGTGTCTGGAGGTGAGGAACAGTGCGACGTTCATTGTTCGCCGTTGGGGCGACTGCTCTTCTGATGGTGCTGGTCGGCTGCAGCTCATCGCCCGCGGCCACCGAAGGGCCCGGCGGGGGAACGCAGGCGCCCGGCGGGGCAACCCAGGCGCCCGGCGGGGCAACGCAGGCGCCCGGCGGTGCAACGGGCACCGAATGCGCGTCGATCCCGACGTTCAGCATCAGCAATCCCGTTCCGCCCAGCTTCCCGCCCGATCCGACGCTGGAGGCGCACTTCCCGGCCACGATCGATGGCCAGCCGGTGACCGACGTGACGTCCGAGCGCTTCGTCGACATGCTGTGCGCTTTCGGCGGCCAGACGGTGGTTGACCAGGAGAACACCGCACTCGGCTCGGGCTTCAACCTTGCCGAAATGAGCTTTGGCGACGCCACGGCGACGGTCGACGGTGACTCGGTCGACTTGACTGCCTTCCGGACGCCCAACGCCGACGCCAACGGCCTGGTCCAGTACATTGCCTCGCTGGCCGCCCTGAGTGGCAGCACCAGCGGCGTCACGGGCACTTCGAGCTCGGCCAACATCGGCGGCAAGAACGTGCTTGTGTGGACCGATTCGGACGGCAACAAGAGCTACGCCTACGCCAGTGGCGACACGGTCGTCTTCTTCGACAGCGTCACCGACGACGAGGCTGCCAAGATCCTGACCGCGCTCCCCTGACCGCAGACTGCACGCCCGCTCGGCCGGAGTAATCTCCGGCCGAGATGGACGGGCATCCCTGGCCGCTGTACGACCTGCGCATCTGGAGCGAGCGTCTCGAGCTGCGCCTGCCCACAGAAGACGAGCTGATCGACCTGCTCGGTCTGGCCGTGGCAGGCATCCACGATCCGAACGAGATGCCGTTCGGTTTTGCGTGGACCGACCAACCCAGCCCGCTCTTCGAGCGCAGTTTCATGCAGTACCACTGGAGCACGCGCGCGACGTTCTCGCCGGAGAACTGGAACCTCGACCTGGGTGTGTGGTTCGAGGGCCGGCTGGTCGGCACGCAGGGCATCGGCGCCAAGCAATTCGCGCTGCTCCGGACGGTTGCCACCGGCTCGTGGCTGGGCCGGGAGTATCAGGGGCAGGGCCTCGGGAAGGAGATGCGCTCGGCCGTCCTGGCGTTCGCCTTCGACTACCTGGGCGCCGAGTGGGCGACCAGCGGAGCGTTCGTCGACAACCCCGCATCGGCCGCTGTGTCGCGCTCGCTTGGCTACGACGAGGATGGACTGGATCGGTTGGCGCCGCGCGGCGAGCCCAGGGAGCTCGTCCGCTATCGCATGACCGTGGATCAATGGCGAGCGCGCGAGCGGCCGTCGGTCGAGGTGACCGGCCTGGAGCGCAGCTGGGACCTGTTCGGTCTTGGCTGATCAGAGCGAGATCCTGCCCACCTGACGCCAGCCTGCGCGATGCCTGGGAGGCGGCGGCAGCGCGTTGGGTGGTCTGGGCCCGCACACCGGGCCACGACAGCTACTGGAGGTTCCACCGCGACCGCTTCCGCGAACTGCTTCCGCCGCCGCGCGGGCTGACGCTCGACGTGGGCTGTGGCGAGGGCCGGCTGCCGCGCGACCTCAAAGGGTGGGGTTACGACGTCGTAGGCGTGGATGCCTCGGCAACCCTGCTCGAAGCGGCCCGCGCGGCCGACCCTGGCGGCGACTACCGCCTGGCCGATGCCGCGGCGTTGCCGTTTGGCGACGGCACAGTCGCACTGGTAACGGCGTTCATGTCGCTCCAGGACGTGGATGATCTGGGCGCCGCCGTGCGTGAGATAGGCCGCGTGCTGGATGATCGGGGAGTGGCGTGCCTGTCGATCGTCCACCCCATCAACTCGGCCGGCCACTTCGCTTCGAATGAGTCGAACGCGCCGTTCGTGATCAGCGGCTCGTACCTCGAGCCCTACCGGTACGCCGACTCGATCGAACGGGATGGCTTGCCGATGACCTTCGCCAGCGAACACCGACCGCTGCAGACCTACTTCGACCTGCTGGCTGGGGCCGGGCTGCGGGTCGACCGACTCATCGAGGTGCCCGACCTGAGCGACCCGCCGGGTTCACGCTGGCGGCGCCTGCCGCTCTTCCTCGACCTTCGCGCTCGGCGCCTCGAGCCGCAAGAAGTGAGGGTCGACTCGAACTAGTGCAACCGCGTGCGACGCCTGGTCGTGCGCATGCGTGCACCACCGAGTGGGGCACTTCCACGATCTCGACCCTCACCACCACCTGCGCACGCTGTGCGTACTAACCTCCCCAGGCGCGGCTTCATGCGCCGCCTGCGCTCGAGGCGCGTATTGGGCGCGATGGTGCCACCAGGTACGCGAGTCGTGCGTAAGCGGTGTGCGTTGGTGCGCCCACGGCGTCCGCGTTCGCACGAGCACACCGATTGCGCTTGATAAGGAAGCGCCTAGGACGCACCTCACGCGCAGATGGCGCGGCCATGGCAAGGATCGGGCGGTAATTCTTGAGAGATCGAGCGGTGTGACACGCTAGCTGTCACAGCTGCCGCTCAATCTGTGCGGCGTGGGTGATCAAACGACACCAATCGAGTTCACGCTGGGCGGGCTTCCCGTTCGGCTGGCCCGTGTTGGCGAGCGTTGGATGGCCCGCATCGGGGAGAGCGTCGCCATCGGCTGCAGTGCCCGGCAGGTGATAACGGCGGCGCTCGAACCTATCGGCGAGGCGAGGATGCGTGTCCTCCTCGCCGACGTCGCCCTCCTCGAGCCGAGCCTTGCCGTGGCCCGGCTGGAGCTACCACAGGCGTAGCTGACCCGTCCGCCGCATCCAGAACAGGTTCAGGAAGCCGAGCGCGAGGCCGGCCCCCAGGAACAACCACTGCAGCCACATGACCTCGGGCATGACGATGAGTTGGACCAGGATCCAGACGATCAGGCCCACCGCCAGGGTGCCCTGCAGCCAGGGCGCGAACCAGTGGCCGGCGACGGTCAGCGCGGCGGCCACGACCATGCCCAGGCCGTTCATGGCAAAGAGGTAGACGCCCGGCACGAAGTAGGTGCCAAAGATCGAGCCCTGGACCCAGTCGGCCGGCAGCCCGATACCCGCACCCGTTGGATCGGTTATCAGCATCAGGCCAACCGGAATCGCCAGGATCGCCGTGAGCAGCTCGATCGCCACTCCCAGCCAGACATATCGCGGTCGAGCTAGCGGACGACGGGTGGTCAGGTGAACGGTCAGCATCGTTACCTCCAGGCACGGGCGGCTGGATGCGCCCACGCGCGAGCCTGACTGCGGCGGCGCTGCCGGGGCAGGTCCAAGTGGACCATTTGCGCATGCCCCAGGTCACGGCCACGTCCTTCGCCCAACGGTCGCCATAATTCGTCGGGTGTCCGCCCCTCCAGCGCCGCTAGTTGTCGCCAAGTACGGCGGCACCAGCCTGGCCACCGTCGAGCACATCGCCGCCGTTGCCGCTCGCCTCGCCGCAGACCGACGCGACGGTGCCCAACGCGTCGTGGTCGTGTCGGCGATGGGTGAGACGACCGATGATCTGCTGGCGCTCGCCGCGCGCCTGACCGCAAATCCCGCGCCGCGCGAGCTGGACCTGCTCCTGGCAACCGGCGAGCAGGTAAGCGCGGCGCTGCTGGTCATGGCGCTGAACGAGCGCGGCGTCGACGCCGTCAGCCTGACCGGACCGCAGGCGGGCATCCTGACCGACGGGCTGCACGGGCGGGCGCTCATCACGGACGTCGAGCCGGCTCGGATCCGGGACGAGATCGAGCGCGGCCGTTTGCCGGTTGTGGCCGGCTTCCAGGGCGCCAGCGGCGTCGAGATCGCCACGCTCGGTCGCGGCGGATCGGATACGAGCGCGGTGGCGCTGGCGGTCGCCCTGGGCGCATCGCGCTGCGAGATCTACACCGACGTCGACGGCGTGTACAGTGCCGATCCGCGGCTGGTGCCGGAGGCGCGACAGTTGCCCGAGGTCGGCTTCGAGGAAATGCTCGAACTCGCACACCAGGGTGCCCGCGTGCTGCAAACTCGGGCGGTAGAGCTGGCCTGGGTGCATGGCCTCGACCTAGCCGTCCGTCGAACAGGCGGCACCGGGCCGGGCACGAACGTGGTGGAGAAGCCCGTGGAGATTCGCCAGAAAGTTCGCGGCATTGCCACGCTGGACGGCATAGCCAAGATCACGCTGCTCGACCTTGCCGATCGTCCGGGCATGGCCGCGTCCGTCTTCGAGCCGCTGGCCGAGGCCGGCATACCGGTCGACGGCATCATCCAGAACGTGGGCCACGACGGCGCCGCCGACCTATCGTTCATCGTGCCTGAGACGGACGTCGCGCGCGCCGAGGCGCTCTTGCGCGCGCGCCTGTCCGAGATCGGCGCGCGCGACTTGGCGGTAGCCACCGGCCTGGCCAAGGTGAGCATCGTCGGCGCCGGCATCCACAACGCGCCGGGCTATCCGGCGCGCATGTTCGCCGTGCTGGGCGAGATCGGCGCCAACATCGAGATGATCACCACGTCCGACATCCGCATCACGTGCGTCATCGATCGCAGCTACCTGGAAGCAGCCGCGCGCGCCCTTCACCGCGCCTTCCAGCTCGAGGAACAGTGACCGGCCAGGCAGCCCACGGGCGGCCGATGCCCGACCGACCCACCGTCGCAGTGGTGGGCGCCACCGGCCTGGTCGGCCGGACGATGCTGCAGGTGCTCATCGAGCGCGACTTCCCGGCGCGCGAGATCCGCGCGCTTGCGTCGGCTCGCTCGGCCGGCGCGCAGCTGGTCGTCGGTGGCCGAACGTTCACGGTGGCCGAGGCCTTGCCGGCCGCTTTTGACGGCGTGGACGTCGCCCTCTTCTCGGCCGGCGCGGAGCTGTCGCGCGAGCTCGCGCCGCAGGCAGTCGAGCATGGCGCGGTGGTGATCGACAACTCGTCGGCGTGGCGCATGGAGCCGTCCGTGCCGCTGGTCGTCAGCCAGGTCAATCCGGCGGACCTTGAGCACCACCAGGGCATCGTGGCCAATCCCAACTGCTCGACCATGCAGCTGGCGCCGCTGCTGAGCGCGCTGCGTGATGCGGTCGGGCTGCGCCGCGTGATCGTGGACACGTACCAGGCCGTGTCGGGCACTGGGTCCGAGGCAGTCGACGAGCTCGAGGCGCAGCTGCGCGCGCACGTCGCCGGCGAGCCGCTGATCGCCGCGGTCTACCCGCACCAGATCGCGCTCAACGTCCTTCCTGAGATCGACACGTTCATGGACAACGGCTACACGCGCGAAGAGTGGAAGGTGGTCGCCGAGTCGCGCAAGATCCTGCACCTGCCCGACCTGCCGGTGTCGTGCACCGCCGTGCGCGTGCCGGTCCTCGTCGGTCATTCGGAGGCGGTGCACGTGGAGACGGCCGCCGATATCGGCGGGGACGAGGCGCGCCGCCTGTTCGCCGCTATGCCCGGCGTCGAGGTCGTTGACGATCCGGCCGCCCACGCCTACCCGCTGGCCATCGACGCGGCCGGCCGGGACGCGATCTTCGTGGGCCGCATCCGGCAGGATGTGTCACTGCCGGCCGGCCGCGGCCTGGCCTTCTGGGTAGTGGCCGACAACCTCCGGCGCGGCGCCGCGACAAACGCGGTCGAGCTGGCGGAGCTGCTGATCGGCGCGCGGCCTGCTCAGTGATTGGCGCCGCGGCTAGGGGCCTTCGTAGAAACCGGCCGCGCAAACGTTTTCGTAGTCGCCGTACTGGCCGTTCTCGATCAACTTCAGGTAGGGCATCAGGTAGCTCTGCTTCGACTGGACGCTGCCGTTGGCGCGATACCAATACAGCTTGAGCGTGACGTGATACCAGACGCTCGTCACGTTATCGACGTTGGGGATGGTCACGCCGACGCTCATCGCATCAAAGGCCGCCGCGTGAGCGGGCGTCGCCGACGCCTTCTGGATCGGACTGTGGTAGGTCACCTTCCACGGGTCGTGGCCCCAATTCGTGGCGCGCGTCACCACGATGCGCCAGCCGACCACCTGCTGAGACTTCTTGGCGTACAGCACCGGCGGCGTGACGACTAGCTTCTTCAACCGGAAGTCGTAGGCAGGACCATGCCCGGGCGCCTTGTAGCGGCACTCGACGGTGTTGCCGTAGTCGGAAGTTGGGGGTGTTGCGGCGGCCACGGGCTGGCCGATCAGTCCCGCGCCGACGAGCGAGACGAGAAGGGCGATTGAGGCGCGCTGGATCATTGCACTCTCACTTGGGGGGTTTGAGCCAATTAGACGCGCTGCCCAGGGCGACGGCAATAGGTGGCGCTACTTGCTCTTCTACGGACCGTTGCATACGTGTCGCCGATCGTGCCGTTGACGGTTCGGCGGGGAATTCCGATAATATCAGTCGGGATTAGCCGCGACGGCGGTATCCGGAACGGAGACTGATGACCCTTTCTCAGCGCCAGATGACCGACAACGATCGATCGCGCTTCGATTTCAAGGACGAGATCGTCTACCTGACCGAGACCAAGCGCGGCCTGACGCGCGAGACGGTCGAGGAGATCAGTGCGATCAAGGAAGAGCCGGAGTGGATGCTCAAATTCCGGCTGCGCGCCTACGACCACTTCCTGAAGCGCCCGATGCCGGTGTGGACCACGGGTCTCGATCGGATCGACTTCGACAAGATCATGTACTACCGCAAGCCGTCCGAGCGCGAGGAGAAGTCGTGGGACGACGTCCCCGACCAGATCAAGGCCACCTTCGAGCGGCTGGGCATCCCAGAAGCAGAGCGCAAGTTCCTGTCGGGCGTTGGCGCACAGTACGACAGCGAGGTCGTCTACCACTCGGTCAAGGAGGAGCTCTCCAAGATCGGCGTCGTGTTCATGGGCACCGATCAGGCGCTCAAGGAATACCCGGAGATCTTCAAGAAGTACTTCGGCACGGTCGTGCCGCCGGAGGACAACAAGTTCGCCGCGCTCAACAGCGCAGTGTGGTCGGGTGGCTCGTTCGTGTACGTGCCCAAGGGTGTCGACGTGCCGTTGCCGCTGCAGGCCTACTTCCGCATCAACGGTGAGAACACGGGTCAGTTCGAACGCACCCTGATCGTCGTCGACGAGGGCGCCAAGGTCCACTACATCGAGGGCTGCACGGCGCCCATCTACGCCACCGACTCGCTGCACGTCGCCGTGGTCGAGGTGCTCGCACTGGCCGGATCACAGGTTCGCTACACGACCATCCAGAACTGGTCGAACGACGTCTACAACCTGGTCACCAAGCGCGCCCACGCGTACGAGAACGCGCGGGTCGAGTGGATCGACGCCAATACCGGCGCGCGGGCCACGTACAAGTATCCGAGCATCTACCTGCGCGGGCGCGGCGCCACGGCCGACATCATCAGCGTGGCCGTGGCCGGCCGGGGCCAGCACCAGGACACCGGCGCCAAGGCCATCCACCTGGCACCGGATACCAAGAGCCGCATCGTCTCCAAGAGCATCAGCAAGGACGGTGGCCGGGCTACCTACCGCGGCCAGCTCAAGGTCGCGCCGGGCGCCACCGGCGTGGTCGCCAGCGTCCGCTGCGACGCGCTGATGCTCGACGACGTGAGCCGCAGCGACACTTACCCGTACATCGACATCCAGGAAGACGACACGACGATGACCCACGAGGCGACCGTGGGCAAGATCAGCCAGGACCAGATCTTCTACCTGATGAGCCGCGGCCTGTCAGAGAACGAGGCGCAGAACCTGATCGTGCAGGGCTTCCTCGAGGTCTTCACCAAGGAGCTGCCGATGGAGTACGCCATCGAGTTCAACCGCCTGGTGAAATTGGAAATGGACGGCGCGCTCGGCTGACGCATGGCTGACTCACTCAAGCTGCCGTTTGCCGGCGAGCAAATCGTCCGCCGGATCTCAGCCAATCTCGAGGAGCCGAAATGGCTCCTCGAAGAGCGTCTGGGCGCCCTGCGCCGGTACGAAGCGCTGCCGGTCGAGACGAACACGCTGTTCACCCTGTACGTCGACCTGCGCGCGGCACACTGGAGTGAGATCCAGCCTTACGACGTGACGGGAGCGGCGCCAAAGATCGCGCAGACGGTACCTGAGGGCGCCGCGGCACTGATCGAGATCGCCGAGGACCGCATCGTCGCCCATGCCCTGTCGGCCGAGGCACGCGCCGCCGGCGTGATCGTCGACACCTTTCAGAGCGTGCTAAGGACGCGGCCGCAGCTGCTGAGCGATGCGCTGGCCGGCGGCGAGACGCTGCCCGACGACGACAAGTTCGCGCAGTTCGCGCGCAGCCACGCGGCGCTGGGCCTGTTGATCCACGTGCCCAAGGGCGTCGCGCTGGAGCGGCCGATCGTGGTGCGCTGGAGTGTCGGGGCCCCCGGGCACGGCTTGGTGACGCGCACCCTGGTTGATCTGGCCGAGAACGCGTCGGCCAAGATCGTCGAGGAGCAGGTTCCGTCCGCGGCGCATGACCCGGCCGGCCAGAGCCTGTGGTGGGGCACGACCGAGGTGCGCCTCGCCGACGGCGCTCAACTGTCGTTCGCCGGCCAGCAGGACTTCGGCGCCAACACGCTCGCCATCGTCAACCGCCACGCCACGCTGGCGCGCGACGCGCAACTGAACTGGGCGCTGGCCAACGTCGGCGCGGACCTCTCCAAGAGCCGCATCGACAACCGCCTGGTCGGCCGCGGCTCGAGCGTCCACCAGGTCGAGATCGGCTTCGGCGCGGGCAGCCAGCTGTTCGATGCCACCAGCTATACGCGCCACATCGGCGCCGACACGACCGGCGACCTGCTCTCGAAGGGCGTCTTCCTCGACCGCTCGCGCGGCTACTACAAGGGCATGATCACGATCGAGCGCTCGGCCCACGGCTCGGACAGCTTCCTGGGCGAGTTCGCCATGCTGCTGGCCAAGTCGGCCCGCTCGGTGACCATCCCCAGCCTCGAGATCGACCAGCCGGACGTCCGCCGGGCGGCGCACTCGAGCTCGGTCGGACCGATCGACGAGACGGAGATCTTCTACCTGATGAGCCGCGGACTGCCGCGCGAGATAGCCCGCAAGTTCATCGTGCTCGGCTTTCTGGAGCCGGTCGTGGCGCGCATCCCGCTCGCCGACGCGCAGGATCGGCTGCGCGCGCGGCTCGAGGAGAAGTGGCCGCACGCCAGCGAGCAGGCCGCCTGAGCGCCGTTCGCCGCGTGCCGGTCGGCCGGCTGGACGACCTGCCGCCGGGCACCATGACCATGGTCCAGGTCGACGGGACCGACATCCTGCTGGTCAACCTGGACGGCACGCTGCACGCCACGCAGGGTGTCTGCTCGCACGAGTACTTCGAGCTCGACAAGGGCTTCCTGACCGGCGACACGCTGACCTGCGCGCTGCACCTGTCGCGCTTCGACCTCGGCACGGGTGAGGCGCTCGACCCGCCCGCCGAACTGCCGCTGGCCGTGTACCCGGTGACGGTCGAGGACGGCAACGTGGTGCTCGAACTGCCCGAGGGACCGATCCCCGTCAACGAATAGGCGTTGCCGGTCTGCGGGCTGTACTCAGCCCGGTGAATCGGGATAGACGTCGAATGTCAGGCGCACGCCGTACTGGTCGAGAGTCTCGGTCACGGTCAGGTGGTAGCCCGTCGAGCCGAGCGATGCCGCGCTGTCGGTGGCTTGGACCTTCTCGTCCAGGATCATCTTGCCGCCGATCGGGACGCGAGCGGCCACGCGGATGCGTCCCTTCCAGCTCCCGAGGCCATCCGGATCCGCCAATTGGGCGCCTGCCGATTGGGTCAGCACCAGCATGAAGCGAACCTGACGCGGGAATTCGGCCGGCCAGACCTCGGTTGCCTGAAAGTGTTCGCTGTCCACGGGATACAGCTCAGCCCGCAGGCCCGCGCCGCTGGCCACCGTCTGGACGACGTAGACCTCATGGGGGTGAAGCACATCTACGCGGCCGGCCGTAACCGTCACCGACAGCGAGATCGGGCCATCCCCGCTGACCAGGGCCGCCTGCAGACGGTAGCCGGCCCGGACGAGTCGGGGAAGGTGAACGGCATCGATTGCCGGCGGCGTCGTGGAGTCGAGCAATCGTCTTGGCAAATCCCACGAAACGTTGATTTGCCAGCTGCCGATCACCTGGTCGTCCTGTAGGCTGCCGGCGCCGAACTGCACCAGCTCTACGGTCGCCGGCGCCGGCTCGTCCGGCATCACCACGTCGTAGCGCGCCGACAGCTCACCGGGGTCGAGCTCGGCAAGCGCGGCGGGCACGCTGGCGATGCCGCCGTTGCTCCCATAGCTGATCACCACACCGTAATCACCGGCCCGGTGGGTGCGATAAGCAGGCAGCGCGTCGATCTCGAGCTGGGGACCGGATGGCGTGGCAGGAATAGGCTTAACAGAAGGCACGCCGGCGGCGGGCGCCGAAGGGCTGGCCGGCGGCGTCGCATCTTGCCACCGTCCTGAGACGCCGATGTAGGCGACGCTGGCGAGCACCGCCACCATCCCCAGCACGATCAGCCGGGGGTGTCGGTTGCCGGTCGTCCCGACAACTTCGATGCGATCGCCCGCGTCGCCGCTCATCGCGGCAGGGTGGTTCCCTGGCCCTGGGCGCGCGCGCGCCGGACGATGGCGTCGGCAAAGACGACATCGGCCAGGCCGACGCCCAGGTGGTTGACCAGCAGCGGACCGTTGCCGGCGGCTGGCTCAGGGAGTCGGCCGAGCAGCGCCTCACCGAGCGAGCCGTCCGGCTCGCGGTAGCCGCTGAAGACGTCTCCGTGGCGCGCGGCCCGAAACTGCGCAACGTTGTCGGTCAGGAACCGCGGTGCGCGGTTCGCAACGGCGGCGGGGACGCACATGTCATAGTCGACCGAAACGATCAGTCGTGCCCGCGCCAGCCCGTCGGCGGGGAGCAGCTGACGATGGAGGCCGAAGGGGATCATCGTCAGCACGATGTCGGCGGCGGCCACAGCGGCCTCTGGGTCTGCGCTCGCGGACGCGTGTGCGAACCGGCCGCTCGCGCGCGCCCTTGTGGCGAGGCTGTCGGCGCGGTCCAGATGGCGTGCCACAACAATGAGCCGGGCCCCGGCGCCGACCTCCTCGAGAACCTCGAGGTGGCTCGCGCCTTGAACACCCGCGCCGATCATGGCAATCGTGGGCTCGGAAAGATCGCGCGGCCAGAATTCGCGGACCGCCACGCCGCTCACGGCCGCGGTGCGCTGCGCGGTGATGTCCGCTCCGTCGAGGATGGCCAGCGGCACGCCGGTCCGTGCGTCGTTCAGCACGACCGTGGCGTGCACCGCGGATAGCCCGGCAGTGGCGTTATCGGGAAACGCGGTCACCCACTTCGCGCCCAGCAGGTCATCGGCTCCGTCGGCCGAGGTACCGCGCAACAGCGCCGGCATGGCCGCCGTGTACGACGCCGCAGGACGTGGCTGGACGCCGAGCTTGGGCGGCAGATCGGCGTCGGCGACGAGCGCGATGATCGTCCGGCGCGCCAGTTCCAGCCGCTCCGACACAGGCGGCATCGCTGCCCGCACGTCTCCCGCTGACAGGTAGAGGAGCGGCGGCTCGTTCATCTGTGACCAGCGTAGTGCCCGGTGCGAGTGCCGCAACGGCAGTACGGACGGGTGCTCGCTACCCTTCCGGCATGGCCGCGGCAAAGCTCCAGCTGAACGACGAGGAACGGGCGCGCAGCCTGGCCAACCTGAAGCTGGAGCGCGACGCGATCGTGCTGTACGACCAGCTGTCGGCGATCGAGTCCGAGCCGGAGCGCGCGGCAGCCTTCCGGCGCATTGCCTCGAACGAGCGCCGCCACGCCGGGATCTGGGCTGACCGCCTCGAGAAGGCGGGCGTGACCGTGCCGCCTTCGTCGGCGCCGCGTGCCCGGGTGCGCATCATCATCGCCCTCGCGCGGCTGTTCGGCACGCGGCGCGTGGCCGACCTGGTGCTGTCGCTCGAAGGCGATGAGGAGAACGCCTACGCCGAGCAACTGACGCCGGAAACGGCCGCGATCGCCGCCGACGAGCGCGAGCACGCGCAGATCTGGGAGCGGCTGCAGGGCCGCGAGGCGGAGGGGTCCAAGCGCGGCACGCGCGAGGAGGCCTGGCACCGAGGCGGCCGGTCGGGCACGTTGCGCGCGGCGGTCTTCGGCGCGAGCGATGGGCTGGTCAGCAACCTGTCGCTGGTGATGGGAGTTGCCGGCGCGACGACAGACAACCACTTCATCGTCCTCGCCGGCGTCGCGGGGTTACTGGCCGGAGCCTTCTCGATGGCTGCCGGCGAGTACATCAGCATGCAGAGCCAGCGCGAGTTGTTCGAGCACCAGATCGCCATCGAACGCGAAGAGATGCGCGTGATGCCCGACGTCGAGACGACCGAGCTCGAGAACATCTACCGCGCCAAGGGCGTCCCCGCGGCCGACGCCAAGCGGCTCGCCGAGCACATGATGGCCGACCCTGAGATCGCCCTCGACACCAAGCTGCGTGAAGAGCTCGGACTCGATCCGGACGAACTGGGCTCGCCGTGGGGCGCCGCCGGCTCGTCGTTCGTGACCTTCGCGATCGGCGCGCTGGTGCCGCTGATCGCCTTTCTGCTCGGCAGCGGTCTGCCGGCGCTGGTCAGCGCGCTGGTCGTGTCGTTCATCGGCCTCTTCGCCATCGGCGCGGCGGTCAGCCTGGTCACCGGGCGTGGCGTGCTCTTCGGCGGCCTGCGCCAGGTGCTCATCGGCGCGGCGGCCGCATCTGTCACCTACGCCGTCGGTCTGCTCATCGGCGCGACCGTAGCGTGAGTGCCGCCGACCTGCGCGGCCGGCTGCTGGCAGAGGGTCTGGATGCCGGCGAATGGGGCAACGCGCCGGGCGATACCTACGCGGCGCACCGCCACGGCTACGACAAGGTCCTCGTCGCGGCCGCCGGATCGATCACGTTCCACCTGGCCGAGCTCGGCCGCGATGTCGAGCTGCGCACCGGCGAGCGGCTCGAGCTGCCGGCCGGCACGCTGCACGGCGCGACGGTTGGTCCGGCCGGAGTCCGCTGTCTCGAGGCGCACCTGCCGGCCGGCTCGCTGCCCGGCGAGCCGCGCCACATAACGGTCGGTTGGTAGCTCGTCGCCCGCGCCCGCCGCGGCGGTCAGGACTGGTCGTGGGCCTCGAGATAGTCGCCGTGCAACTCGAGCACTTCCTGGACCAGGTCGGCCGGCGCTTCGCCGCCGCGCCCATTGATCGTCGTGCTGATCCATTGCGCCTCGGCCGCTTGCTCGGTCGGCGTGATGTCCTCGCTGCTGCGCGGCAGCCGGCCGATGGCGAACCACACCAGTGCGCCGCCGATGACCAGCCCCAGCATCAGCGCCCAGCCTATGTACTGATCGGTCACAGTGCGCCTGCCATCGGCGCGAGTATAGGTATGCTGGCCGAGTGATCCCCAGTCCATCGAGTTCGATCGCTTTCCAGATCGGACCCATCCCGGTCGGCTGGTACGGCATCGGCTACGTCATCGGCCTGGCCGTCCTACTGCTCGTCGCCCAGCGCGAGGCACAGCGCCGCGGCTACGACCCGGCCCACATCTGGAATGCGCTGCTGGTGGTGGGCATCCTGGCGTTGCTTGGTGGCCGCATGTATCACGTCATCGACCAGTGGGGCGCGTGCGGTCCCGGCGGCCCCTGCTACAGCCAGAACCTGACCCGCATCTTCCTGCCGCCGTACTCCGGGCTCGGCCTGTATGGCGGCGTGCTCGGCGCGTGCCTGGGCATCCTGATCTATACCCGCTGGAAGAAGTTGTCGCTCTTCCTCGCGCTCGACGTGGTCGCGGCCGGCGCGCTCTTCGCGCAGGGCATCGCGCGCTGGGGCAACTATTTCAACCAGGAACTGTACGGGCCGCCGACCAGCCAGCCGTGGGGCATCCTGATCGACTGCGCCCACCGCGTAACGGAGTGGCAATGCCCGCCACTCGGCACCGTGCCCGTCGACGCCGGCTTCCAGCCACTCTTCTTCTACGAATCGGCGCTTGACATCTCCGGCGGGCTCATCGCGCTGTACCTCTCGTGGCGCTTCCTGCCGCGCCTGATTCCCGGTGATCTCGCCGCGTTCTGGGCGATCTGGTACGGCGCCGTGCGCGGCCTGCTCGAGTCCTTCCGCGCCGGCTGGAACTGGACCGTCGGCGGGCTGCCCACCGCGCAATGGATCGGCATCGCGCTGGTCATCCTCGGTATCGCCTGGATTGCCTGGAACCACCGCCCCGGTCATGCGCGCTATCCATATCCAGCGCCGTTCCAGTTGCATCCGCCTGGGCAAGGGCGCGATCCTGAGCTTGAGCCCGAGCCCGAAGCGGAGCTCGATCTGCCGCCCGAGGAGGCACCCGACTAGGTGGACTACGCCGAAAACATCGTTGCCCTGATCGGCAACACGCCGCTGGTGCGACTCAACAGCGTCACCCGTGAGCTCGGCGCGCGCGAGCAGCAGCCGCTCATCCTGGCCAAGCTCGAGATGCTCAATCCGGGTGGCTCGGTCAAGGACCGCATCGGCATGCCGATGATCGAGGCAGCGGAGCGCGACGGCCTGCTCAAGCCCGGCGGCACGATCATCGAACCGACTTCGGGCAATACCGGCCACGGCTTGGCCATCGCCGCGGCACTGAAGGGCTACCGCTGCATCTTCGTGATGGCCGACAAGCAGTCGCCAGAGAAACAGGCACTGTTGCGCGCCTACGGCGCGGACGTGGTGCTGTGTCCCACCAACGTGGCGCCCGAATTGCCCGAGTCCTACTACTCGGTCGCCCGCCGCCTGGCGCGCGATATCCCCGGCGCCTTCCAGCCCGACCAGTACTGGAACATGAACAACCCCGAGGCGCATGAGCGCACGACCGGCCCGGAGATCTGGCGCCAGACCGACGGCGCGGTGACCCACGTGATCATCGCCAGCGGCACCGGGGGGACGATCACCGGCGTCGGCCACTACCTCAAGCGCCAGAAGCCCGATCTGGTGATGGTCGGCGCCGACCCGGAGGGCAGCGTCCTGTCGGGCGACACCGCGCGCCCGTACCTGACCGAGGGCATCGGCGAGGACTTCCTGCCCGGCACGTACGACGCGGCGGTCGTCGACCGCTGGGTACGCGTCTCTGACCGCGACTCGTTCGTTGCCGCGCGGCGGATCACCCGCGAAGAGGGCATTCTTGCCGGCGAGTCGAGCGGCACCGCGCTGATCGCTACGCTCACCGTCGCGCGGGAGCTGATCGACGCCGGCCAGGCGGCCGGCAAGCTCATCGTGGTGATGTTCCCCGACGGCGGCCGCAACTACCTGTCGAAGCTGTACAACGACGAATGGCTGCGCGCCAACGGCCTGCTCGGCTCGCGTGCTCCGCGCGCTCGCGTGGCCGACGTGATGCGCAACTTTCACAAGGGCGCGGAATTACCGTCGGTCGTCCTGGCGCGCACCACCGACCGCGTCGCCGACGCGATCGAGAAGTTCCAGCGCTACGGCATCAGCCAGATGCCGGTCACCGAACGCGACGACGAGAAGATCCAGGGCATCGTTGGCTCGATCAGCGAGAAGGGGTTGCTCGAGCGCGCCTATCGCAAGCCGGAGATCGTCGAGCGCACAGTCGGTGAGGTGATGGACCGGCCGTTGCCGTCGATCGACGCGCAGGCGTCGATCGACGAGGCATTCGACCTGCTCGCCGCCGGAGCAGCCGCGCTGCTGGCCGTCGAGGCCGGCCAGCCCAGCGGCGTGGTCACCAAGCTCGACCTCCTTGAGTACCTCGCCCACAACGGGGGCACCGAACAGCTGCAGGGAGGACCATCGTGAAACCCGAAGTCTCAGCGGAGCGGGCCGCTTGACGGCCGCAGGCTCGAAAAGGCATCACGGGTCGGCTGACGACGACGCGTGCCGCCAGGTCCACTGTGCCGGCTTCGGGCACAGGTGGACGGCCACCGGTCGCTGAGCAAGGCCGCGATGGGCCGGGCACGACGGGGGCCTGACGGCTGGGATTCCACGTTGTCAACGCGGTGAACGGTGCGGGGCTCCTAGCCTGGCTTGCAGCTGTTAGTGCAGACGCATTGATCGGTAGTAGGGCTCGTTCCAGCGCACCTCATTCTTGAAGCCCGCCGCGGTGGTCGATGAACTGATCAGCAGGAATTCGATGCCCGCCATCTCGGCGAAGTCGGCCAGCGGCTCGGCCCCGACGGCCTTGGTCAGCACCGTGTGGTGGGAACCGCCGGCGATCAGCCACGCCGTTGCGGCCGTGGCCAGGTCGGGATGTGGCTGCCAGACGGCGCGCGCCACGGGCAGGCGCGGCAATGGCGCGTCGGGTGGCACGATGTCGATCTCGTTGGCGACGATGCGCAGCCGGTCCCCAAGGTCGACCAGCGAAGCGACCAGGGCCGGTCCGGGAGCGGCAGTGAACACCAGCCGGACCGGGTCTGACTTACCGCCTATCGACAACGGATGGATCTCGCAGGATGCCCTGTCTGTCGCGATCGTCGGACAGACCTCGAGCATGTGGGCCCCGAGGATCTTGGGCCCGGCCGGATCGAGGTGATAGGTGTAGTCCTCCATGAAGGTGGTGCCCCCCGACAGGCCGCTGGCCATCACTTTCACCAGGCGGACCATGACCGCCGTCTTCCAGTCACCTTCGGCGCCGAAGCCGATGCCATTCGCCATCAACCGCTGTACGCCGATGCCCGGCAGCTGGGCAAGCCCACCGAGATCCTCGAACGTGTCGGTGAACGCTCCGAAGCCGCCCTCGTCGATCAGCGTTCGGAGGCCCGCCTCGATGCGCGCGGCCGCGCGCAGCTCCTCGCGGCGTGCGCCCTGCGGTCCGAGCTCAGGCACGACGTCGTATTCGCGGTCGTAGTCCTCGACGAGCCCATCGACCGCCCGCTGAGGCACCCTCTCGACGGCTGCGGCCAGGTCGCTCACCCCGTATCCATTGACCGCGACGCCAAGCGTGATCTGGGCCGCGACCTTGTCCCCCTCGGTCACCGCTACCCGGCGCATGTTGTCGCCGAAGCGCGCGACGCGCAGCTGCCGGGCCTCCCGAAATGCCGCCGCCGCACGGGCCCAGGCTCCGATGCGCTCGGCAACCTCGGGATCCTGCCAGTGGCCGGCGACAGTCTTGCGCGCGCGGCCCAGGCGCGTAAGCAGGTGCGCGAACTCGCGGTCGCCGTGCGCCGACTGGTTGAGATTCATGAAGTCCATATCGATCGTCGCCCACGGCAGGTCACGGTTGAACTGCGTGTGCAGGTGCAGCAGCGGCTTGTCGAGCGCCTGCAGCCCGGCAATCCACATCCGGGCTGGTGAGAAGGTGTGCATCCAGGTGATGACCCCGACGCAGGCATCGCTCGCGTTGGCCTCGAGACACACCGCGCGAATGCTGTCGGGCGATTTGACGATGGGCTTGTTCACGATCCGCACTGGTATCGCGTGTGCCGAGTCGAGCCCTTCCGCGATCAGGCCGGCGTGCTGGGCGACCTGCCCGAGGGCTGCCTCGCCATACAGATCCTGGCTGCCCGTGACGAACCACGCTTCAAGACCCGCGAACGGCTTCATGACGCGTCGCTCCTTCCGTTCACGATCGGATGGCATTGCGCTAGCGGCCGGCAGGCTAGCACAAGGAACGATTGCACGCAACCGTTTGCATAGAAGGACGACAGAAAACCATTCGCGGGTCAGGCGCCGGGAACGATGATCACCTTCAGGCCGCGGCGCACCACCAGGTCGTCGAACGCGTCCGCCGCGCCCGTGAGTGGGTAATGGGCGGTGATCAGTGAGCGCAGGTCGACTTCGCCGGCGGCCGCCATTTCGATCGCTCGCTGGAGATGGTCGGCTCGCATGCGCCGCGTGAGAAGTATGGTCAGGCCCTTGCGCCGCGCGATGGAGGCCCGGAACGTAGTGCGATCCGAGTCGGGGATACCCACCAGCACGACGCGGCCGGCCGGTCGCACCGCGGCGATGGCGTCGTCCACCGCCCCGTCATCGCCGGCTGCCTCAAAAGCCACGTCAAGCGCTGGCCCGGGCGTGGTCGCGCCGAAGCTCCGCGCTGCTGCGCGACGGTGGGGCAGAGGATCATTGGCGGCCACCGGCTCGGCGCCCAGGTGCCGCAACAGCTGAACCAGCAGCAGGCCGATCGGGCCGCAACCGAAGACGCCGGCCTTCATGCCGGGTTCCACCGCGCCCAGCTCGAGCGCATGAAGGGCCACGCCGAGCGGCTCGAGGAGCGCCGCCTCATCGTCACCGATGGCGTCTGGCACTGGCGCCAGCAGTCGAGCCGGCCATGCCATCCGCGTGCGCAGGCCGCCGTCGGTCGTGCCGTGCCCGGCAAACCGAAGCCGGGTGCACAGGTGCGCGCGCCCGGCGGCACACAGATCACACTGTCCACACGGGTCGGCGGGGTCGAGCGCAACTCGCTCGCCGCGGTGCGGGCCGGTTTCGATCACGCCCGCGATCTCGTGCCCCAGAACCAGCGGCCGCGCGAGCACTGCGTCGCCGATGCTGCCCTCGACGAACCAGTGACGGTCCGATCCACACAGTCCCACGGCCGTCACGCGCACGATTTCTTCACCGGCGGCAGGTGTCGGATCCTGTTCGTCGTGCAGCCGGACGTCGCCGGGCGCGTGGAGCCTGGCGGTCTTCACCGGCGCTGTGGGTATCTCGTCAGTCGTGCTCCCTGTCCCTGGGCTGGCCGTAGTAGGCGTGCGGGCCATGCTTGCGATCGAAGTGTCGCGCCAGTAGCGCGTCGGTGATCTCCTGCGCCTTCGCCCTCAGCACGAGCGTGTGGTAGGCCATCGCGGCGACTGCCTCGAGCGCGATGGCATTGTCCATCGCATCCTTGGCGTTCCGGCCCCAGGTAAATGGGCCGTGTGAAGCGACCAGCGTGGCAGGCATCCGGAGCGGGTCGTGGCCCAGCTCAGTGAGCGTTTCGACGATCACCTCGCCGGTCGCCATTTCGTACTCGCCGCCAACCTCCGCCGCGGTCAGCTGGCGAGTAACCGGCACCGCGCCACGAAAGTGATCGGCATGGGTCGTCCCCAGGCACGGTATCGGCCGGCATGCCTGCGCCCACGCGGCCGCGACCGTCGAGTGCGTGTGGACCACGCCGCCTATCGCCGGAAACCTGCGATAGAGCACGAGGTGCGTCGGGGTATCCGATGACGGGCGCAGGGAGCCCTCCACGACAGTGCCATCGACGAGCGACACCACGACCAGAGCCTCCGGAGTGAGTTCGCCGTACGGCACGCCGCTCGGCTTAATCACCATCACTCCGGTCTCCCGATCGATGCCGCTCGCGTTGCCGAATGACAGCGTCACGAGACCCGCGGCGACCAGGCCCTGGTTCGCCGCGCAGACTTCTTCGCGGAGGTCGGCGAGTTGCATGCGGACCCCGCGAGTGTACGTCAGAAAACAGACTGCACATGCGCCTTGACACGCGCGCAATCGTGTGCATACACTCGATTGCACAAGTCTCGGAGGGGCAGCGCAGGCTGCTCGAGGAGGAGGGACCACGCGGAGAGATTCCGTCCACGGTGCACGTCCGGACCGCACGCGCCCAGCCGTCGGCGGAAGCGCGTCCCCGGCAACAGGCAAAGGAGTCGTTGCCATGACCATTGGATCTACGCGGAGCAACCGAGAGCGCTTGCGCTGGGCGCCGGTGGCGATATTGCTGGCCTTGGCCTTGCCGGTCGCCGCCTGCGGGTCGTCATCTTCAAGCCCGTCGCCGTCACAGGCGGCCAACCCAACCACAACCGTGGCTCAGCCCACCAGCAACGGGAGCGCCTCAACGGGGCAGTTCTGCCAGGGAGTGAAGATCACCTTCTTCCCAGGCGGCACGCAGGGCGGCGGCTTCGAAACCGTCGTGTACAACGGCGCAAAGGCGGCTGAGGCGGCGCTCGGGCCGACCGTCAGCTACGTCTGGTCAGACTGGGATCCAGCCAAGATGATCACCCAGTTCCAGGAGGCCATGGCCACGAGCCCGGATGGCATCGCAGTCATGGGTCACCCCGGTGACGACGCCTTCGATCCGCTGATCGATCAGGCTCGCCAGCAGGGCATCCTCGTCACCGTGATGAACACCGAGCTGCCCAACGCCGAGGCGAAGTACGCGACGCAGGGCACCGGCTACGTGGGCGCCGTGCTCTATGACGCCGGCAAGGCACTCGCCAATGAGGCGATGTCGCGCGGCAACCTGAAGTCAGGTGACAAGGTCTTCGTGTGGGGCCTGGCCGCTCAGCCTGGGCGCGGCGAGCGCACCAAGGGCATCACCGACACGCTCACCGCCGCTGGTCTCAACGTGGTCTACCTCGAGATCGATGACGCCACCAACGCCGACCCGTCGGCGGGCGTGCCGACCTTCACCGGTATGGCCTCGGCGAACCCCGACCTCAAGGCCATCTTCATTGACCACGGCAACCTGACCTCGACCATTCCAACCTACATGCAGGCGGCCAACCTTCAGCCGGGCAGCATCTACGCAGCCGGCTTTGACGCGTCCGCAGCGACCGTGCAGGGCATCAAGGACGGCTACATCAGCCTGGTCATCGACCAGCAGCAGTATCTCCAGGGCTTCTTCGCGGTCACGCAGCTGTGCCTGACAAAGCAGTACGGCTTCAGTGGCCTGTTCATCAACACCGGCGGCGGCTTCATCGACAAGAACAATGTCGACATGATTGCCCCGCTGGTGGAGCAGCAGATCCGGTAGCGCTCCTTAACCGGACGTTGGATCGGGCGGCCGGCAACCCCCTCCTTGGTTGCCGGCCGCCGCACCGATCTCGCTAGGATGGTCCGCTATGCCGGAATCTGAGAGCATCACCTCCGCCCCGGCAGTTCTCGGAGCGCTCGACCAGACGCGCGCGGCGGTGCCGGAGCGGGGCGCCGTGCGTCTCGAGTTACGTGGCGTTTCAAAGTCATTCGGCGGCGTGCGCGTGCTGAGCGAGATCGACTTCGCGTTGCACGCCGGCGAGGTCGTGGGACTCCTCGGCGACAACGGCGCCGGCAAGTCGACCCTGATCAAGATCATTACCGGCGTCCACCAGCCGGACACGGGCGCAATCCTGTTCGACGGTCACCCCGTCGGGGGGCTGACCGTCCAGGGCGCACGTGCGATGGGCATCGAGACCGTCTTTCAGGAGCGCGCGCTGGCCGAGCAGCTGCCGCTCTGGCGCAACATCTTCATGGGCCGGCCCATAGCGGGTCGCTTCGGTTTCCTGCGCGTGGGCGAGATGCGGGCCATCACCGAGGACCTAATGGGAGAGTCGATGGGCTTCACGTCCGCCGCGTTGACCTCCAGCACCCACGTCACCGGGCTGTCGGGCGGCGAGCGGCAGGGGCTCGCAATCGTGCGCGCGCTCCACTTCGAGGCCGACGTGATCATCCTCGACGAGCCGACCATGGGCCTGTCGCTCAAGGAGACCGACAAGCTGCTGCGCTTCGTCGAAGGCATCAAGCAGGCCGGCAAGTCGGCCATCTTCATCGACCACAACATCTTCCACGTCTATTCCGTGGCGGATCGCATCGTGCTCATCGACCGAGGACGCGTGGCCGGCGAGTTCCCCACCTCGCGCTACACCCTCGAGGAACTAACCGGCATCATGCGCGAGCTGGCCGAGAGCAGCACCTTCATCGACTCGGAGAGGTTGCCGGCCAACGGTGGCGAGCGACCGGGTAGCCAGGCGGGAGCCTGAAGGATGAGAACGACGGCCGCGGCCGCAGCCGCAGCTACGCGGCGACCGACGCGCCACAACGCGTTCCTCGCGTCTTGGGCCTCGCAGATCGGCATAACCCTCGCGTTCCTGCTGCTCTGGGCGGGCTTCGTCGTTGCTGCTCCGGGCACGTTCCTGCAGGGCGCGATCTATCAGTCGTTTGCCCAGACGACGCCGTACTTCGCCATCGTGGCCATGATGTTGACGATGCTCATCGTGGCGGGCGACATCGACCTGTCGTTCCCCGCAATCATGGCCCTGGGCATGGTCGGTTTCGTGTGGACGTGGCAGGCGACGGGCAGCACCGAACTGGGCGTCCTCGCTGCGCTCGGAGTCGGCGCTCTGGCGGGTCTGCTCAATGGCCTGATCGTGACGCTGATCGGCCTCCCCGCGCTCGTCGTCACCATTGGCACGCAGTTTCTGTATCGCGGCATGACGCTCGCGCTGGTGAGCGGTCGAACGACCGCCCTGGTCGGGACCCGCGACTCCGACGTCTACGGGCTGCTGGCCGGCAGGATCGCAGGCATTCCCACTGAGTTCTTCTGGCTGTTGCTGTTTACGGCCACCAGCTGGGTCATCCTGAACCGCCACCGCATCGGTCAGAACGCATACGTTATCGGCGACAACCTCCAAGCGGCAGAGCTGATGGGCATTCCAATCCGCCGGACGCGCGTGCTGCTGTTCGTGTTGGTTGGCGTTGCCGCTGCCTTCGCCGGATGCCTCAACAGTCTGCGCGTCGTCAACTTCTATCCGGGCACCCTGGGCGACGGCTTCTTCCTGCCCGCGCTTGCAGCCGTATTCGTGGGCGGCACGTCGGTCTTCGGCGGGAGAGGAAGCGTGTGGGGAACGTTTATCGGCGCGTTCATGATCGGTGGCATCCAGGCCGGTATCATCGCCGCGGGCCTCACCGACTACTGGACCAAGTTCATTTACGGCGCAATCATCGTCATCTCGATCTCGTTCCACGCCATTCTCCAGCGCCGCTTCGAGCGCTGACGGCGATGCCCACCGGCGTGGCCCGGGTGGCGGCCGAGACCGAATTCGACGCCAAGCTCCGGCTTATCCGCGAGGCACTTTCCTGTGACGACCTCGCGGCAATACGACTGCGCGGCAGCGATTGGTTCGCATGGTTGACTTGCGGCGGATCGAGCGTCATCGACACCAGCTCCGAGGAAGGCATTGCGGAGGTGCTCGTGACGCCATCCGACGCAGTCGTCCTGGCCGACCGCATCGATGCCGCGCGCTTGCGCCGGGAGGAGGTCGGCCCGCGGGTGCCGGAGCTGCCCGTGGTCGAGCTGTCGTGGCAGCAACTCGGCGCCCGTGACGAGGCGGTGTGCCGCCTATCGGCCAGCGGCGGACGCGTGGCCAGTGATCGGCCGCGCGGCGATGAACTACCGCTCCCAGCCGAGTTGGCCGCCGCTCGTCGCCGCCTGACCGACGCGGAGTTGGTGCGCTATCGGGCCCTGGGCGCTGACGCCGCGCGCGCTTTGACGACCGCGCTGACTCAAACCACGCCCGCCATGAGCGAGGCCGACGTTGCCACCGCGGTCACAGCTTCGCTGCTGGCCTGCCAGATGTGGCCGGTAGTCGTCTTGGTCGGCGGTGCCCGACGGCTCCAGATCTATCGTCACCCCACTCCCCAGCTGGACGAGCCGATCGGCGAACGAACGATGGTCGTCGCGTGCGCGCGCCGCGAGGGGCTGGTCGCCGACCTGACGCGCTCCGTCTACTTCCGTCCGCCGAGCGATGCGGAGCGCGTCGCACACGCGACTGTTGCTCGCATTGAGGCGGCCGCATTCGACGCCTCGACCAACGGAGCGACGCTCGGCTATGTGTACGGCGTGATCTGCGCCGCATACGCGCGAGAAGGCTTCGCGGGCGCCGAGGCGGACCATCACCAGGGTGGCCTGGCCGGTTACCGGACGCGCGAGGAGATCGCCCGACCAGATAGCGGGACGCCTATCTATACGGGAGCGGCGCTGGCCTGGAATCCGAGCCTGCCGGGAGTCAAGGTCGAGGACACGGTGGTTGTCACCGATTGCGGCGTCGATGTCCTGACAGTCGATCCCGACTGGCCAAGCGTGATCGTCGAAGGGCGACGCCGGCCCGATATCTTGGTGCTCGCTTAGTCCGTTTCGGAGCCCCGGACCGCGACGGAGCGGATCGCCTTCAGTCGCTTCATGACATCGTTCGCGCCGCGCCCAAAGTAGTCGTGCAGGGCGCTGTACTCGGCGAACATCGCGTCGTAGGTCGAGGTGTGCGCCGAGTCGGGTCGGTAGATGGTTGGTTGCAGGCGCGCCATTCGTGCCGCCGCGTCCACGATCGAGTCGTAGCCGCCCGCCGCGGCACCTGCCGCGACGGCCGCGAACATGGCTGATCCCAGTGCGGGCACCTGTTGAGACTCGCCAATCTTCAATTCGAGACCGGTGACGTCGGCATAGATCTGCATCAGCAGCGGGTTGCGTTCGGGTAGCCCGCCGCACGCGACGATCTCCCTGATGGGCACGCCAGCTGTCTCGAAGGACTCCACGATCATGCGCGTGCCAAAAGCGGTTGCCTCGATCAGCGCGCGATAGATCTCGGGAGCTCGCGTCGCGAGCGTGGCGCCCAGCAGCAAGCCAGTCAGGTCGACATCGACCAGGATCGAGCGGTTGCCGTTCCACCAGTCGAGCGCCAGCAGACCCAATTCGCCGGGTCGCAGCCGCGCCGCCTCGGCGGCAAGGACGGCGTGGACGTCGGTGCGCGCCGCGGCGGCCGCCGAGTGGTAGGCCGGCGGAACGCCGTGGTCGACGAACCAGGCGAACATGTCGCCCACCGCCGATTGGCCAGCTTCGAAGCCGAACATGCCCGGCAGGATGCCGTCCTCGACCACGCCGCACATGCCCTCGACGAGCGCGGGCTGATTCCCCAGCACCAGATGGCAGATGCTGGTGCCCATCACCGCGACCATGCGGCCGGGCTCGGTCACCGTTACGGCCGGAACCGACACGTGAGCATCGACGTTCGCGACGGCGACGGCCGTGCCCGGGCGCAGGCCGGTCCAGCCCGCCGCTTCAGCCGTCAACTCGCCGGCACGCTGGCCGATCGGTGTGATGGTGCGCTTCATCTTGTCGTCGACGACGGTTGCGAAGCGCGGGTCGAGGCCGGCGAAATAGTCGTTCGGAGGGAAACCCTCCGCCTTGGACCAGATCGCCTTGTAGCCGGCCGTGCAGCTGTTGCGCGTTTCCACGCCGGTGAGGCGCCAGATCACCCAGTCGGCAGCCTCGATCAGGCGATCTGCTGCGCGATAGAGCTCGGGGTCCTCGTCGAGAATCTGGAGACTCTTGGAATAGAACCATTCCGAAGAGATCCGGCCGCCATAGCGTGGTAGCCAGGCCTCGCCGCGCTCGCGGGCCAGGGCGTTGATGCGGTCTGCCTCTGGCTGCGCAGCGTGATGCTTCCAAAGCTTCACCCACGCGTGTGGTCGCCGGCGGAAGTCCTCGAGCATGCACAGGGGCGTGCCATCGGCAGTCGTCGGCAGCATGGTGCACGCGGTGAAATCGATGCCGACGCCGATGACGTCGTTTGGGTCGACCCCGGTCTCGGCGAGCAGGGCGGGCAAAGTCGTCTGGAGGGTCCGCACGTAATCGGCCGGATCTTGCAGTGCCCAATCGGGGGCCAGGCGGACATCGTCGTCGGGCGCCGGAAGATGTTCGTTGATGACGCCATTGGCGTAGGCGTAGACCGCCGTCGCCAACTCTCGGCCGTTCGAGAGGTCTACCAGCACCGCGCGGGCCGACTCGGTCCCGAAGTCGACGCCCACCGCGAAGCGAGCCATGGTTGGTCTGCTATGAACCTGGGTGCAACGCAGAAGAGGCGGTCGGCGCAGGCGCAGCCGTAGATGCGCGCACCACGAGCGACGGCTTGAACGTCGGACGGGCCTCCTCGAGTATGTGCTCCCCGCGGTCGTCGATGACTGCGGCCACCGCGGCAGCAACCATCTCGCGCACCGGCATGCGGACGGTTGTCAACGCCGGCACGGTATACGCCGCCATGGGAATGTCGTCGAAGCCCGTGATCGACAGCTCGCCTGGCAACCGCAGGCTCCGCTCGTGAGCCTCGTGCAGGGCTCCGATCGCCAGCACGTCGGTCGCGCAGACGAGGGCCGTCGGCGGTTCGGCCAGCTTCAGCAGGGCGCGCACCGCCTCGCGGCCACCAGCCGGGCTATTTGCCGTGGTGCGCACGTAGCCCTTGCGCAGCGGTTCGCCTGATCGCTCGACCGCGGCGCTGAAGGCTGCCTCACGCTCAGCGATGTCGCCGTGGCGCTGCCCGCCCACGAACGCGATGCGCCGGTGCCCCAGGCCCAGCAAGTGCTCCATGACGGCCTCGATACCGGCGCGATTGTCCACGCTGACGGACGTGATTCCGCCGCGGCGCGACCCCTCCCACAGAGCGACGACGGGAGCGTGTGCGTCTCGCAGGTCTTCGATGAGGCGCGGCTGGTCACGCATATCGCCGAGCAACACGATCGCATCGCAATGGCGAGCCTCCAGAACTGCCCAAAGGGCGATTGCTTCGTCGGCGCGCGCGTGGGCGGTGCCGAGAACCACGTTGTAGCCACGCTTGCCCGCCTCCGTCGATACGGCATCCACCGCGCCGGCGAAGAAGGGGTCGGTGATCTCCCGGACGATGACACCGAGCAACATCGTCCGCGACCCGCGCAGACCGCGCGCAAGAGGATTGGGACGATAGCCCAGGCTGCGCGCTGCGGCCAGCACCCGCTCGCGCGTGTCGGCCGCGATCGGTACGGCCGTGGCCGCGCCGCTCAATACGCGCGAAACTGTGCTCTGCGAGACCCCTGTGGCTCGCGCGACATCGCGCATGGTCACTATCGTGGCGCGGCCCGCCGCGACGCTCCTGAAACTCGCGCTGATGGCCACGCCGGCCAGATCAGCCGTTGGCGCGGCCTGCGCTCGATCAGCTCGTGCCACCTACGCCGCCCTCCGCTTGATGCACACCATTGACAGCATACCATATACGGCATACGGATGCACTCCCTGGACGTCCGCGCTCGTGGCTCCGCTCTTCCCGCTTCGGATGCGATCAGCGACGCGCAGTCGCTCCCCCAGGCGTTCGCAGCCAGACGTCGCATATCGCATCACCGGGCGGTTGCCCCACGAGAAGTAGGGTACGGCGCGGACGCCGGTTGGGTTGGCCGAGGCCGAGGCGGCGGACTCAAGGCTGTGGCGAGCCAGGTGCCTGCGAGCTGATGGTCGCTAACGACGGCATCGAGCTCCAGCGCGGTCACACGGGCCAGCTGTCGTCGGCGGCTCGTCGCGCTGCTGGCGACCGGTGCCGCTGCCCTGGTCGCGGTGCAATCCACTCGACCGGTGGGCACCGTCACCAAGCTCGACCTGCTCGAGTACCTGGCCCATGGGCGCACCGTCCGTGACTGACGACTTGCCGAGTGAGGCCCTTGACCCGCCCGGACTTGCTACCGCCTGCGGGTGGTCATTCCGGCCGATGGCGTGCCGGTACCGTCTGCGCCACGATTGCCGCTGGAAGAGGTGATTCACGGTGCAACTTCGCGAAGCGCTGGACCAGGGCCAGTTGTTCCAGCGCCTGCTCGACGGGACCGGAGCCAGCGTCTACGTCAAGGACACCCAGCATCGGATCGCCTATGCCAGCCGAACAATGGCGCGCAACCTGGGCTTCGACGACCCGGCTGGCCTCGTTGGCATGGACGACCTGCAGTTGTTCGGCCGCGAATTTGCCCAGCGGACGCAGCTGGAGGAGCGGCGGATCATGGAGGGCGGCGAATCGATCAACGGCCTCATTGAGCGCCGCGCGCTCGACGGCGGACGAATCAACTGGACGCTGACATCGAAGTTCGCGCTGCGTGATGAGGCCGACAACGTCATCGGCGTCATGGGCATGACCAGTGAGATCAATGAACTCAAGCAAGCCGAGACTGCCCTGCAGCACCTCGCCACCCACGACCCGCTGACGGGCTTGCCCAACCGTTTCCTGATGATGGACCGCCTGGCCCAGACGCTTGCGCGCGCCGAGCGCCACGGCTCCACCTTTGCCCTTGTCTTTCTCGATGTCGATGACTTCAAGCGGGTCAACGACGAGTTGGGCCACGCCATTGGCGATAGCGTCCTGCGCAGCGTCGCGCGGCGGCTGCAGCGGACGCTCCGCGCCAGTGACACGGTCGCGCGCCTCGCCGGCGACGAATTCGTGGTGATAGCCGACGGCGTCGATCGGCCAGCCGCGGCGTTGATCGCCGAGAAGGTCTGTCGAGCGGTGGCGGCGCCGATGCGTGTCGCCGGTAGCGCTCTGCGCGTGACGGTGAGCATTGGCGTCAGCTTCTACCCGGAACACGGCACGGACGCCGAGCAACTGCTCAATGCCGCCGACGAGCACATGTACCAGGCCAAGAAGGCGGGCAAGGACACCTATTTGCTGGGGCCGGCCAGCGCCGCCTGAAACTTCCGGCTCGCCCGCGACGCGCGGGCTTCCTGCGCGCCCTCACAATGGTCCTGAAGTGATGCCCGCGCGCCCAAGACACTTGTTGCCGGCACATGAGAGGGCCCGAACCTGACTGACGGCGAGATAATCGTCACGCCGCGGCTCGAGCTCGTCGTGATGACAGCACCCTTCCTCGACGCGCTGGTGCGGCGCGACTTCGCTGCTGCCGGGCAAGAGCTCGACGCGTACGTTCCGGCATGGCTGGCTGACGAGCTGGGCGGGGCGATGGCCATCTGGCTTGGCCGCTGGGCGCGCGATCCGTCGGCGGCCGAGTGGATGGCGCGCGCGATGGTCCTGCAGGAAGGCGCTGGCCGGCGTGTCGTCGGCTCCGTTGGCTTTCACGGCCCGCCGGACGCGGAGCGTCGGCTGGAGGTGGGCTACAGCGTCGACCCGCCCTACCGGCGGCGGGGTTACACGCGTGAATCGGTGATCGTGATGTTCGATTGGGCACACACGAGACACGGCATCAGCCGCTTCGTCGCGTCGATATCAGCTGGCAATGAGCCGTCGCTCGCCCTGGTCCGTCAGTTCGGCTTTGAGAAGGTGGGCGAGCAGATGGACGACGTCGACGGCCTCGAGTACGTCTTCGAAGCGCCGTGGCCCAGGCGGAACCCCGGGACGGGTGGGCCTGCGTGACGCCGCCGGTGGCCGTTACAGCCAGGGCAGCGGCAGTTTCACCGGGACGAGCACGTTCAGCAGCAGCCCGAGCGTCAGTAGTCCGCCGGCCAGCCGCGTATGGCGGAAGGCGAACGCGACGAACCACAGCGGCCAGCCATGTTCCGGGTACCAGGCCGGCGGCTCCTCCGGCTTGGGCTGGCTGAAGACCTTGAGCACGCCGATCAGGTTGGGGATGGCCAGTACCACCAGCAGCACCCACGGCCCTGTCCAGCCGGCCAGCACGGTCAGCAGCACGAGCGGGTAGAACAGGGCCATGATCGCCTCGTTGGTGCGCCGCGCCAGCCGCTCGCCCAGGATCACCGGCACCGTCCGGATGCCCAGCTTGGTGTCGGGCACGATCTTGTCGATGTGCTTGCCGAAGAGCACCGACGTCACGAGCAGGGCGTAGGGCACGGTGAAGAGCAGGACGCCCAGGCCGGGCAGCTCACCGGTGGCGACCAGGTAGGTGCCGCCGATCATCAGCGGGCCCCACGTCAGGAAGACATCGAGCTCACCCAGGCCGTGCTGCTTGAGTCGGAACGGCGGCGCGACGTAGAAGACGGACAGGAACAGGCCGGCCAGCGCGAAGGCGATCACCAATGGGCCGTGCCAGTAGGCGAGCAGCAGCATGATCAGGCCGTCGATCACCGTCAGGCTGAGCATCGCGTTGCGCAGCGTCGCCTTCGAGACCCAGCCCGACAACACGGGGTGCGGCGCGTACAGCGCGCGGACGTAACCCTCCGTGTCCACGCCGCCGGTCATGTCGAAGTAGTCGTTGATCAGGTTGTTGGCGGCGTGGGCGATGACCAGGCCGACCACGGCGAGGACGACGGACACCCAGTCGATGCCAAGGCCACCCACCAGTTGCCCATGCTCGACCGCCAGCAGCGCGCCCAGGATGCCCGACCAGAGGGTCATCGGGATGACCGCCGCGCGCGTCATGACCAGCCACTTGCCGACCGTATCGAGCGGGAGCTCGACCGGTGGATTGGCGGTCTGCATGATCTCGGCCCATGCGCGCAGGCGCTGGCGCGGAGTGATCGGGCGGGACGTTTCGTGGGCTGGATTGGCCGTCGTCATGCGCGGAAGGCTAGCATAGATTCAGCGAAAGTTGTTCCCTGCCGATCCTATGTTTTTGCGAGGAGCGGCAGCGCGCGCCGGCGCTCTCCGGTCGCAGCGAAGATGGCGTTCGCGATGGCCGGCGCGATGGCGATGATGGGCGTTTCGCCGGCGCCTGCCGATGGCTGGCCGGGCGGCTCGATCAGGATCACGTCGATGGGCGGCACGTCCTCAAAACGGGGCACCCGGTAGTCGGTCATCGAGCCGTTGGTCAACCGCCCGCCGGCGAAATGGACCGCCTCGAACAGGGCGCCGCCAAGACCCATCACCGTGGCTCCCTCGACCTGGTTGCGCAGGTTGTCGGGGTCGATCACGGCGCCGCAATCGAACGCGGTCACGATGCGCTTCACCTTGACCCCGCCGTCGCCGGCTACTTCGACATCGACCGCGGCGGCGATACGGCTGCCCTTCTCGAGACCGCAGGCAAGGCCCATGGCGCGCCCTCCTGTCGCCCGCTCACGGCGTTGCCAGCCGATGCCGTCGGCTGCCGCCGTGAGGATGCCGGCCAGCCGCTCGTCGGTCAGTTGCCCCAGGCGGAAGTCGAGTGGGTCGCCGCCCACCACGTGGACCAGCTCGTCGATCATCGATTCGCGCGCGAAGTTGTTGGCCGTCGCCGCCAGCGCGCGGTACGAACCCTGGCGGAAGGGCGAGGCAGCCGGCTGGTACTCGAGCAACTGGTGGTCGATGGCGTACGGCGGCTGGATGCCCATCGGGCCCGAATTCGTGTTCTTGAACTGCCAGGCAACCAGCCGCCCGCTCGGGTCGAGCCCGGCGCGCACGTCGATCAGCGCCGCCGGGCGGAAGTAGGCGGCCGAAAACTCCTCGGCGCGGTTCCAGCGCACCTTGACCGGCCGGCCGGCGGCGCGGGCCAGTCGAGCGGCCTCCACGGCGGCCTCGACCGAGTGCTTGCCGCCGTACCCTCCGCCGGTGGGCGGCACGATGACACGGACCTGCGCCTCGTCCAGCGCCAGCTCCGCCGCGACCTGCTCGCGCACCCCGAAGGGCCGCTGGGTGCCGGTCCAGACCGTTACGCGGTCACCGTCCCACGCAGCCAGCGCGCAGCGCGTCTCGAGCGGGACGTGAGCGATGTAGGCCGTGGTGTAGGTCGCCGTGACAGTGTGCGCGGCAGCGCCGAGTGCGCTGTCCACGTCTCCGATCTCGTGGCGGAACGCGCCGCCCCAGCCCTTTTCCTCGTCCGGGTGGGCGCGCAGGTAGTCGGCCAGCGTGTCCTCTTCGAGCGGTGGCCCTGCGCGCCACTCACTCTCGACTGCGGCGAGCGCCTGGCTCGCGGCGAACGGCGTCGGTGCCGCGACGCCGACGAACGAGCCCTGGTGCACGGCGACGACCTCCGGTCTGGCGGCCGCTGCGGCGACATCGGCCGCGGCCAGCTCGGCGCCGTAGGTCGGTGGCCGGAGCACGCGGCCGTAGAGCATGTCCGGCAACGCCAGGTCGGATGTGTAGTGCTGGCGACCCTCGGCGATCGTGCGAGCGTTGTGGCGGTCGGCGTTCACCGGACTGACTTGCTGGTGGACGGCACTGTTAGCGGCGGCATCGGCCCGCGCGTAGACGACCTGCCGGGTCTCCTCGAGCGCGCCTTCGTTGGCCGCCAGCCAGGCGCGCGCCGCCGCCGCGACGGCCTGCAGCACGCCGCCGGCATCCTCTGTCGAGCGGCTGCCGAAGGTGCCCATGTCGTAGGGCGAGAAGTCGGTGTCGCCCATCAGCAGCTCGACCTGCTCGGATGCGATGCCCAGCGCGCGCGTGACGATGGCCCGCAGCTCGGTGTGGTTGTCCTGGCCCACGTCGACCTTGCCGATGAACGCGGTCACGTGCCCGTCCGGCGCCACATGTAGCCAGGCGCCGCCCTCGGTCGACCACGCGCCACCGAGATGCTCATTGACCCGCTCGGTTTCGTCGGCCGTGAGCACGACCACCAGCCCATCGCCCAGCCGCTCGAAATAGTCGCGTGCGCCGACTTCGGCCAGGTCCCACGGCTGAGCCGGGTGGTCGGCGAAGCGGGCGTCGGCGCCGTCCGGGGTGGGTCCGCTCGTTGCGTCGCCTTCTTTTGGCCTGCGGTCGGATGCCGCCAGCGCCTCGGCGGCCGCGTGAACCGCGCGGACGATGCGCGGGTACGTGCCGCAGCGGCAGATGTTGCCGTTCATGGCGGCGGCGATGTCCGTGTCGGTCGGCGAGCGATTGTCGCGCAGCAGCGCACCGGCCGCCACGACCATGCCCGGCGTGCAGTAGCCGCACTGGAAAGCACGGATCTCGGTAAAGGCATCGATCGCCGCCTTCCAGACGCGCTCCTCGCGCAGTCCTTCGAGCGTGTCGACCGTTTGGCCGGCGACCTGCGCGATTGGCCGGCTGCACGCGTGGATCGGCCGCCCGTCGACCAGCACGGTGCAGGCGCCGCAGGCTCCTTCGCCGCAGCCGGGCTTGGCGGCCAGCAGCGCCATCTCCTCGCGCAGGACCATCAGCAGGCTGCGGTCAGGCTCGGACTCGACCTCGCTGGTCTCGCCGTTGACCGTCAGCTGCACAGGAAGCAGGTTAGCGCGGGCCGCTCGACGAGCGCGCCGACAGGCGATCGCGCGCGCTGGATCCGGCGGCGACCAGCGCGGCGCGGCGCACGTTGACCAGTGCGATACCGGAGATGACGAGCGCAGTGCCCACGAGGACGTTCGGCGAGATCGCCTCGCTGAGCACGAGCGCCCCAAGCACGATGCCCCAGATCGGCAGCATGTACGCGACCAGGCTGGCGCGCGCCGGGCCCCAGTGCTCGATCAGACGCAGGTTGAAGATGAACGCCAGACCGGAGCCGAACAGGCCCAGCCACGTCACCGCGAACAGGGCATCGGCGCTGAGCGACGCCTGGAGGGGATGCTCGAACACGAGCGCCAGCGGGCCGACCATGACCAGCGCCGTCGCGACCTCGAAGAACGCCGGCACGATCGGCCGGTAACCGCGCAGGAAGCGCCGAGCGTAGACCGCGCCGGTCGCGTACGACAGCGTGGCGCACAACAGCACCAACTCGTAGGCGGTGTCCGCCCGGCCGAGCTGAGTCACGTCGAGGCCGACCAGGATGGCCACGCCGAGCAGGCCGACGACGACGCCGACGATCTTGTTGCCGGTCAGCCGCTCGTCGGGCACGAACAGCGCGGCGATGGGGATCACGAACAGCGGCACCGGCGCGGTGAGCACGGCGGCCAGCGACGAATCGACGTTGCCTTCCGCCCACGTGATGAGCGAGAACGGCAGCGCGATGCCGAAGAAGCCCAGGCCGGCGAAGCGCACATAGGCGCGCCAATCGCGCGGCAGCCGTTCGCGCGAAATGAGCACCACGAGGCCGAGGACCAGCGCGCCGATCAACAGGCGGAAGGTGACCAGCGTGAACGGCTGCAGGCCGGCGTTGACGCCGATCTTGATGAACAGGTAGCTGCTGCCCCACATGAAGCCGAGCGCGAGGAACATCAGCCAGTTCAAGCGCGAGGTCATACCCATCGAACCCGCGCAGTCTCGCATCCGTTGCAAAACGGCGCGCAAGTGGGCGATGAGTCGGCGGTGAGTCGCTGCTAAGCGGCAATACCCAGACTTGGCCGATGGATTCGGACGGTGGATGACGCGCGCGTCGGTGCCGCCTTCCGCGCCGTCCGCATCCGCCGCGGCTGGCGCCAGGTCGACGTCGCCTTACGAGCATCCGTCTCGCGGTCCCAGATCTCGATGCTGGAGCGCGGTCATGTTGGATCGGTCGCGGTCGACTCGTTGCGCCAGGTCGCGGCGGCTTTGGACATGCGTATCGACCTCGTCGCTCGCTGGCGCGGGGGCGAGCTCGACCGATTGCTGAATGCGCGCCACGCGGCCCTGTCCGATGCGGTCGCGGCGTGGCTGATCTCGCTCGGCTGGGAGGTGGCGCCGGAAGTCTCCTTTGCGATCTACGGCGAGCGCGGCTGGATCGACCTCTTAGCGTGGCATGCCCCAACGCGAACGCTGCTCGTAATCGAGATCAAGACAGAGATCGTGGATGTCCAGGAGATGATCGGCATCGTCGACCGAAAGACGCGGCTGGCCTCGGTGATTGCCCGCGACCGCGGTTGGGTGGCGGCCAAGCTGGCACGCATGGTCATCATTGGCGAGGGCGCCACCAACCGTCGTCGAGTTCTCGCGCATGCATCCCTCCTGGGTTCGGCGTTCCGTGCCGACACGCGCGCCTGTCGCGCCTGGTTGCGCCGACCAGCCGAATCGCTGAGCGGCCTGATGTTCTTCTCAGACGCCACCGGTGGTAGCGCTAACGCGAAGTTCTCAAGTCAGAAGCGGGTCCGCAGACCGTCGAAAGTCGTGACGAGCGGCAGTTGAGGCGCGTCCTCGGGCCTTTGCTACTCGAAGTCCGGTTCGCTGTCGTATGAGGAGCGGCTCGACGATGCCGCTCGATAGCGCTACTGGCGGCCGCATACGAGAAGCGAATCGCGGCTGACCGGCGGTGGCGCTACTGGCACTGGCGTATGGCAAGAACCGCCGGCAGGGCGGGCGGCCCGCTTCTCAAATGCGAGTCGCGACAGCGTCTGAGTGGCCGATCCGGAATTCATGCCACCGGCAGGATCGCGGGCGCGCTCCTGGCCGGGAGCGCTGGACGAGCAGCGTACAATCGCACGCCGACGTACTGCGAAAGCCGACTCTCGAGGTCCGTGGCCCAAGACCGCGGCCCATCGGGCACGCGCGGCCGGTCCGCCAGCAGGCATGAATGTGCACACGCGCAACCTGCCACTGAGCAAGGAGACCGGCCAAGTGGCGACGACGCTCGACAGGACACCCGCTCCGGCTGAGGCCAGCGCACCGCGCGGCCGGCGGCGCATCAGTGACGTGCGCATAGACGGCAAGGCGCGCCACGACAACCTGGCTCCGGCCGCCCTGTACGAGCACGCGCTCATGCGCGACGAGGGCCTGCTGGCGGCGAATGGTCCGCTGGTGGTCCGCACCGGCGAGCACACCGGGCGCTCGCCCAAGGACAAGTACATCGTCGACGAGCCGGGCAGCCACGACGGCGTGTGGTGGGGCGGCTTCAACCAGCCGATCAGCGAGCGCCGCTACGAGCAGATGCGCGCCCGCTTCATCGAGCACATGAACAGCCGCGAGGTATTCGTCCAGGATTGCTACGTGGGCGCCGACCCGCGCTACCGCCGATCGGTGCGTGCCTACACAGAAACGGCGTGGGCCAGCATCTTCTGCGACAACCTGTTCATCCGCCCCGCGCTGGGCGACCTCAAGGACTTCCGGCCGAACTTCACGATCGTCGATGCGCCCAGTTTCCGCGCCGACCCGCAGCGCGATGGCACGCGCAGCGAGACGGTCATCCTCGTCCACCTGGGCCGGCAGGAGATCCTCATCGGCGGCACGGAGTACGCCGGCGAGATGAAGAAGGGCGCGTTCGGGATCATGAACTACCGCCTGCCCGAGGAAGGCGTGCTGCCGATGCACTCGTCGGTCAACGTCGGCCGGGATGGTGACGTGGCGATCTTCTTCGGCCTCTCCGGGACGGGCAAGACGACCCTGTCGGCCGACCCGGAGCGCACCCTGATCGGTGACGACGAGCATGGCTGGAGCGACGAAGGTGTCTTCAATTTCGAGGGCGGCTGCTATGCCAAGACGATCCGCCTGAGCCATATCTACGAGCCGGATATCTACACCACCACGCAGCGCTTCGGGACCATTCTCGAGAACGTCGACATCGATCCCGACACGCGCGAGCTGGACCTCGACTCGGAGCGCTTCACCGAGAACACCCGCGCCGCATTCCCGCTCAACTTCATCAGTAACAGTTCCGAACACGGCACGGCCGGCCAGCCCTCGACGATCATCTTCCTGACGGCCGACGCATTCGGCGTGCTGCCACCCATCTCACGCCTGACGCGTGACCAGGCGATGTACCACTTCATCAGTGGCTACACCGCCAAGCTGGCGGGCACGGAGGTCGGCGTGCGTGAGCCCACGGCCACCTTCTCGACATGCTTCGGCGCGCCGTTCATGCCGCGTCACCCGAGCGTGTACGCGGAGATGCTCGGCGCGCGTGTGGATCGCTTCAACGTCCCGGTGTGGCTGGTGAACACCGGGTGGACCGGTGGTCCGTACGGCGTCGGCGAACGCATGAACATCACCTGGACACGGCAGATGGTCCGCGCCGCGCTCAACGGCGCGCTCAACGGTGTGGCCACCCGGCGCGATCCAAACTTCGGCTTCGAAGTCCCGACGAGCTGTCCGGATGTGCCGGCCGAGGTGCTCTGGCCGCGCGACACGTGGGCCGACAAGGACGCCTATGACGAACAGGCGAGCAAGCTGGCGCGCATGTTCGTCGACAATTTCAAGGCGTTCGAGGACCGCGTCGCGCCAGCCGTCCGCGGCGCCGGGCCGTCGCTCGGCTGAGGCCCAACCATGACGACCGCACCCGAGGCAGCCTGGCGCCGGCGCTTTCGCGCGTCGCGCAGCACGCTGCCCGAGTGGGCCAACGATGCGCCGGAGCACCTGGTCTATGCCGCGAACCAGATTGGGCGCTGGGAGCTGTTTGCCTGGGATCGCGCCCTCGGTAGCCATCGCCAACTGACCGATCGGCGCGAAGGCACTCTGTCGGGGTCGATCGATCCCGCGGGTGAGCAGGTGTGGTGGTTCGACGACACCGACGGCGATGAGTTCGGCCGCTGGATGGTCCAGCCCTTCGCCGGCGGCGAGGCGCGTGAGATCGCCGCCGATTTGGGCCGTGCCTATGACGCCGGCCTCAACGTCGGCCGCTCGGTGGCAGCCATCGGCCGCTCGACTGTCGAGGGCAGCTCCATCCACCTCGTGGGTGACGGCGCGTCGCGCGAGATCTATCGGCACCGCGAGGAGTGCGAGCTGGGCGGGCTGTCGCATGACGAGCGGCTGCTGTGCTTGATGCATTCGGAGCGCGGCGACTCGCGCCATCCCGAACTGCGCGTGGTGGACCTCGACGGCGCCGCTGTGGGCAACCTATCCGACGGTCCGGGCCTTGGCCTGTGGTCGGCCGGCTGGCCCGACCTGGCCGGTGACGAGCGCGTGCTGGTGCTCCACGAGCGGTACGACCTGCGCCGGCCATTGATCTGGTTGCCGCGCACCGGCGCTACGCGGGAACTCAAAGTCGAGCTGCCGGGCGACGTGGACGCGCACTGGTATCCCGACGGACAAGGGGTGCTGCTGGTGCATGAACACGGCGGCCGGTCGCAGCTGTACCGCTACGAACTCGAGTCGGACGCGATGACCGAGCTGACGACCCAGCCGGGCACGATTGCGGCGGCGGATGTTCGGCCGGACGGAGCGGTGTGGTACCTGTGGAGCGATGCCGCGTCGCCGCCGGAGGTGCGCTCGTCGGCCGGTGGCACCGTCCTTCAGCCACCCGGCGATCCGGCGCCGGGCGGCGTCCGCTATACGGATCTCACCGTCGGCGACGTGCCGGCCTTCGTCGCCGAACCGCCTGTCCCGCGGCCGCACCCGACCATATTCGTCATCCATGGCGGCCCGGAGGCCCACGATCGCGACAGCTTCTCGCCGCCGGTGCAGGCGTGGGTCGACCACGGCCTCGCCGTGGTATTGGTCAATTACCGAGGCAGCAGCGGCTACGGCCGGAAGTGGCGCGACGCGCTCACCGGCAATCCCGGGCTGACTGAGCTGCGCGACATTGCCGCCGTCGTCGACCGCGTCGTTGCCGACGGCATCGCCGATCCGACGCGCATCGTGCTGAGCGGCGCGTCCTGGGGCGGTTACCTGACGCTGCTCGGCCTGGGCACGCAACCCGAGCGCTGGGCGCTCGGCGTCGCCGGAGTGCCGGTGGCTGATTACGTAGCCGCGTTCGAGGACGAGATGGAGCCGCTCAAGTCATACGACCGTGCGTTGTTCGGTGCGGCGCCGGCTGACGAACCGGAGCTATACCGCGTGCGCTCGCCGATCACCTACATCGGGGACGTCCGCGTGCCGGTGATGATCCTGGCCGGCGAGAACGATCCGCGCTGCCCGATCAGGCAGATCGACAACTACATCACCCGGCTGGACGAACTGGGCAAGCCGCACGAGGTGCTGCGTTTCGACGCGGGCCACGGCTCACTGAGAACCGACGAACGGATCAGGCAGATGGCCGCCGAACTCGACTTCGTAGCGCGTCATCTGGGGACGCAGCCGCCGCAATAACGATCCCTCCAGCGGCCGCGAGGCCGCCAGGATCAGCACTCGACGCTGTGCAGGACCTGTTTGGCCAGCAGGTGGCGGTTGTGGCGGATGACCAGCGTGACGACGATGCGGTGGCTGCGGTTGGCCGTCGCCGCTGTCGGCTCCCACGCGCGCCATTGCTTTAGGAAGTGGCTGGTGCCGTCAGCCTGGAACGCGTAGACGGTCTTGCTCCAGGTGTAGATCGTCCGCCACCGGCCATGCCTGAGCTCCTGGGCGCTGGCGCCCAGGATCAGCTTGTTGGCCGACGTCGTTCCGGCGGCGGTCTCCTTGACCTTGATCCAGACCGAGTTCTTGCCATGGCCATAGCAGGCGTTGTTGAGCACGTTGTAGGTGTAGCCACTCGAAGCGGCGGCGCCGGCGGGCATCAGCAGCAGCGCTGCCAGCACGGCCAGGGTCGCGGCGGTTGAGACGCGTCGCATCGGTCAGCCTCCCTCCTGCCTGATGGCGTCTGCGCCCGATCACGGCGATCGAGTAGGACGTCCGCGTGAATCTTAGCCCACGCCGGGATAGAAAACGGCCGGGCTTGCGCCCGGCCGTTCTCTGGTTACAGCGTCGCCGTTGCTAGCACTTCCTGCTGACCAGGGTCTTGTGAGCGAGGACGTAGCCGCTGTCCCAGACCCGCAGGGTGAACTTGAGGCGCACCCAGTAGACCGAGTTGTGCCAGTTCGCCCAGGCTGCCAGGAAGTGGTTCCGGCCGTTGTCCGGGAAGTTGTACCACTGCTGGTTGAAGTAGTGAACCGTCTTCCAGCGACCGCCGCGCAACTCCTGCGCCGCCATATCGATGGTCAGGCCGTTGGCCGACGTATAGCCCTTGGCCGTCTCCTTGACCTTGAAGTAGGCCGCGCCGCCGCTGCAGTAGTTGTAGACCACCTTGTAGACATAGCCACTGTCGATGCCGACGTTGTTGCGCGCCGCGACCGTTCCGGGCAGGGCCAGCCCAGCACCGACCAACGACAGCACAAGCAACAGTGCAAGACGCTTTCGCATCCAAGAACCTCCTCGCCTCTCCCGCGTCAGCCGGCGCCCCTCTGGCCCAGACCGGTCTGCGCCGGAATGGTCAGGCCGTGCGCCGTCGATGTCAATGAAAATCGGCCGGGCATGCGCCCGGCCGATTTGTGCTTCAGCAATGTGCTGCTAGCACTTCCTGCTGTGCAGCGTCTTGTGCGCGATGACATAGCCGCTGTGCCAGACGCGCAGGGTGAACTTGAGGCGCACCTAGTAGACCGAGTTGTGCCAGTTGGCCCAGGCGGCGAGGAAGTGCTTCCGGCCGTTGGCCGGGAAGTTGTACCACTGCTGGTTGAAGTTGTGGACCGTCTTCCAGCGACCGTGGCGCAGCTCCTGCGCCGACATGTTGATGGTCAGGCCGTTGGCCGGCGTATAGCCCTTGGCGATCTCCTTGACCTTGAAGTAGGCGGCGCCGCCGCTGCAGTAGTTGTAGACCACCCTGTAGACGTAGCCACTGTTGATACCGACGTTGTGGCGTGCCGCCACCGTGCCAGGCAGGGCCAGCCCGGTGCCGATGAGGGACAACATCAATAACATGGTCAAGCGCGTTCGCATGACGGACCTCCCTATCTCTCCCCAAGCGCCGGCCGGCAATGAAGTGGGTTGCCTCGGACGCTTCCGCCCCATCCTCCTACCCGAAAGGCCCGATGTCAAACGCACCGGGGGCAGCGCCGGGGCTGCGCCGGCCGGGTATGGTTACCGCTCGTGACGACGCTTCCGACCGGCACCGTTACCTTCCTGATGACCGACATCGAGGGTTCGACGCGCCTTGCGGCGAGCGCGGCGACGCGCTTCGCTGCCCTGCTGGATGAGCACTTCACGCTGCTCGACGCCGCCGTCAAGGCGAATGGCGGTACGGCCGTGTCGAGCGAGGGCGATGCGCTGTTCGCCGTCTTCTCCTCGGCCCGCCAGGGCATCGCCGCCGCCATCGACGCCCAGCGCGCGCTGGGCGGCCACGAGTGGCCGAATGACGCCGTGATCAAGGTGCGCATGGGCGTCCACGCCGGCGAGGCGGTCTTCGGCGGGCGCGACTACACCGGTCTGGAGGTGCACCGCACGGCGCGCATCGCAGCTGCCGCCTGGGGTGGCGAGATCCTCGTTTCCGAGGCGGTGCGCGCACTCGCCGGTGACAACCTGCCCGACGGCGCCACGCTGCGCGATCTCGGCCGCCACGGCCTGCGCGACCTGCCCGCGCCGGAGCACCTGTTCCAGCTGTGCGCGCCCGGACTCGAATCGGATTTCCCGCCGCCGCGCACCATGACCGTGGCGGTGCGCACCAACCTGCCCTCGCCGCTGACCCGCTTCGTCGGCCGTCGCCGGGAGCTGGCCGAGCTGCGCGCGCTGCTCGAACGGGAACGGTCCGTGACGCTCACCGGCCCCGGCGGCACGGGCAAGACGCGGCTGGCGATCGAGACGGCACGCAGCCTGCTCGACGGCTATCCCGACGGCGTCTGGTTCGTCGCGCTCGACATCGTGCGCGACCGTGCGCTGGTCATCCCCACCGTCGCCCGGACGCTGGCCGTGGCCGAACAGCCGGGTCGATCGATCGCGGAGGTGCTCGCGGAGCACCTGGCCGAGCAGCAGGTGTTGATCGTGCTCGACAACCTCGAGCAGGTCGTCGACGCCGCGCCGGATATCGCCGCACTGCTGACGGCGACGACACGTCTGGCGGTGCTCAGCTCGAGCCGTGAGCCGCTGGGTATCGCCGGTGAGCGCGTTTATCCGGTGCCGGTACTGGGCCTGCCATCCGAGCCCGGCCGGCCGACGGCAGCCGATATCGCCGACTCTGACTCGGTCGAGCTGTTCGTCGAGCGCGCCCGCGCTGCCCGGCCGAATTTCGCGCTGACCGACGTCAACGCGCCGGCGGTGGCCGCCATCTGCCGCCGGCTGGACGGCCTGCCGCTGGCCATCGAACTGGCCGCGGCGCGCATCAACCTGATTGCCCCTGCGCAGATCCTGGACCGCCTTGACCACCGTCTGAACCTGGTCACCAGTACGCGCCGCGACCTGCCCGACCGGCAGCGCACGCTGCGTGGCGCAATCGATTGGAGCCACGACCTGCTGGCCGAGCCCGAGCGCGCGGTGTTCCGGCGCCTGTCGGTCTTCGCCGGTGGCGCCGATCTCGACGCCGTGCTTGCGATCGTCGACCCGGCCGGTGAACTGGCCGGCGACCCGCTCGACCTGCTTGCCGCGCTGGTCGATCGGAGCCTGGTGCGCTCGGCCCAGGATGGCGACGAGGCGCGCTTCGAGATGCTCGAGACGATCCGCGAGTACGCGGCCGAGAAGCTCACCGAGGCCGGCGAGGAGCGGCTCATCCGTGACCGCCACATGAGCCACTTCGCGGCCCTGGCCGAGGCATCAGACCATGTGCTCACTCAACCGAACAGCGAGGCCAACCTGGCGCGGCTCGACCTCGAGATGGCCAACCTCCGTGCCGCGTTCGCCTGGTCGGTCGCCAGTGGTGCGCATGATGCCGGTTTTCGGATGGCCGCCGGGTTGCGCGACTTCTGGCGCACGCGTAGTCATCTGACCGAGGCGCGCCGCGCGCTCGACGAGCTGATTGAGGAGTCAAGCAACGACGAGCTGAGCGTCGAGCGCGGTGACGCGCTGGGTGTCGCGGCCGAGCTGGCGGCCTGGCACACGGACTACGCCCGCGCCCAGGAGCTGACCGAACAGTGGATCGCGATGCTCGAGCAGCTGGGCGATCAGCAGCGGCTGGGCCAGGCGCTGGGCGGCACCGGCTGGGCCAACCTGGTCGCGCGACCCGAGGTAGCCCGAGACGCATTTCGGCAATCGGTGGCGCTCAGTGGCGAGGCAGACGGTCGAGCGCGGATGGGTTCGCTGCAGGGCCTGTCGCTGGCCCTCTTCCGCGTCGGCGAACTGGACGAGGCGCGTGTGGTCGCCCAGCAGGCCGTCGATCTCGGCGAGCAGCTGGGCGACGCCCACACCAGCGCCATGAACTACCTGAGCATGGGCATGATCGAGCTTGGCTCGGACAACGAGCCGGCCGCCGCGAGGTACTTCGTGGAAGGCCTGCATCGAGCGCACGCGGTTGGCGCCAAAATCGGTATCGAACTGGCGCTCGACGTCATCGCCCTGGTTGCAATCCGTCACGGCGAGACGGCCACGGCCGCCCGCCTGGGCACAGTCGCCGAACGCCTGCGCCGCGAGATGGGCGGCGGCCCATCGGCGGATCTGATCGGTCTTGAGGGTCCCGTCGTCCAGGCGCGCGCGGCACTCGAGCCGGCCGATTTCGAGCGCGCGGTCGCCGAGGGCGACGCGATGAGCGTCGACACCGCGGCGCAGCTTGCCCTTGCCGTTGCCACCGCGGCCAGCGAAGGGCGCCCTGACGAGCGCCCGGTCAGGTGATCAGAACCGCCTGAGCGTTGCCGGCGACGACGCCGATGAGCAGCGTCACGAAGAAGAGCCCGAAGCGCACGGCCCAGGCGCGGGTTGTGTCGCCCGGCGAAGCAAGTTCACGCGGCGCGAAGACGAGCATCGCGTAGAAGATCCAACTGACCATTGCCACGATGAGCAGGATTTCCGGCACGAGCACGAGCGCATCCGGCTGGGCCAGGAGGTCGCCGACATTGATCGAACCGCCGAGGGCGCCACCGATGTCGACCACGAAGCTCTGCAGAAGCGCGCCCGACAGGAGGACGAACGGCGTCACCAGGACGCGCCGGAGCGGGCGCCCCACGACGGGCAGGCGGTCGGCGAAGACGAACGCTCCGACGACCACGGCGGCGGCGACCACGATGAACGGGGCAGAGTCGCCGATGCCGAGCAGGGCGAAGGCGCTGCCGCCGATCAGCGTGAGGGCACCCATGAATGGGCCCAGGAGCAGCCAGCGCCGCTGGTCGTCGATGTCCGATTCGCCCAATACCCGGCTCGCCAGCGCCGCAATGGCACCCACGGCGGCGATGAGCGCCCACGCTCCGAGCAGCGGGTCATGGTCGCCGCTGAGCAGGCGATTGGCCAGTCCGCTGCTGCCACCCAGTGTGGGTGCCAGGAGCATCGTGCCGATGAGCGCGATGTCCTCGGGCTGGATATGGGCAATGAGCCTGAGGGCCAGTGCCGCGCGTGAGCCGTGCCCGGCAGGTGCGCGGGCCTGATCGGCCCCGGCGGTCGCCAAGGTCAACGAGCCTGGTTGGCTAGCAACCCCGGCCGTTGATGACCTGCTGGGCGATCGTATGGCCGGATCCATCCAGCCAGCGGCCGACCCACCGCAGACGGCTCTTGTAGCGATGGTGGGTGCTGGTCCAGCTGTAGACGAACCGGGAATCGAAATGGTGGTTCGCGCTGGTGTTGCCAAACCTGGCCGAGGTCTTTGATGGAAGGCTGCCAATCTTGTGCCACGCGCCGCCCCACTCGTCCTGTGTCACCACGGTGACCCGGAACTGCGCCGTCCCAGACGTGCCCCACTCGTCCTGGCGCACCTCAAGCACCGATTTGCCGTAGCCGTTTGCCCCGCCATAGTTCGTGCACTTGTTGTGCAGGACCTCGAAGGTCCATTTGGTGGACGTGCTTCCCAAGGCCTGCGAGCGGCTGGTTGCGGCGCCAACCGTGGGGGCGGGCGCCGCCATGGCGGCCAGCAGCAGGCCGAGCAGAGTCAGGATCACCAACCGTCCGCGCACCGGCAAGTCCTCCCTAACCGGCCGGCAGGGCGCCAGCCAAGGGTCGCCCCGAGCAGCCAGGAGGCAATCCTACCGGCGGGCGTCAAGCGAGCCGGCGGCCGTCAAACCCGCCAGCAGAGGTTAAGCGAGGGGTTCGAAGCGGGCCGTGAAGTGGCGCAGCTGGGGCGGCTCCTCGACGATGCGGAAGCCGCGCAGGTCCCCCGCCCGTCCGGCCACCAGGCGAACCACCTCGATGACATAGTCGATGTGCGACTGGGTGTACGTCCGGCGCGGAATGGCGAGGCGCACAAGGTCCATCGGACCGGGTGACTCGCTGCCGTCGGGATGGCGGCCGAACATGACCGTGCCGATCTCCACGCCGCGGATGCCGCCCTCGCGGTAGAGCGCGGCGGCCAACGACTGGCCGGGGTACTGCAGCGGCGGGATGTGCGGCAGCAGCGCCCGTGCGTCGAGGTACACCGCGTGGCCGCCGATGGGCATGATGACCGGCACCCCCGACTGGTCGAGCGCCTCGCCCAGGTAGGCGGTCGACTGGATGCGATAGCGCAGGTAGTCCTCCTCGACCACCTCGGACAGGCCCTGGGCGATGGCCTCCAGGTCGCGGCCGGCCAGGCCGCCGTAGGTCGGGAAGCCCTCGGTCAGGATGAGCATGTTGCGGCAGCGCTCGGCGAGCGAGTCGTCGTTCATCGCCAGCCAGCCGCCGATGTTGGCCAGGCCGTCCTTCTTGGCGCTCATGGTCATGCCGTCCGCCAGCGACGCCATCTCGCGCACGATGTCGGGCACGGACTTGTCGGCGTAGCCGTCCTCGCGCTGCTTGATGAACCACGCGTTCTCGGCGAAGCGGCACGCGTCCAGGAACAGCGGCAGGCCATGGCGGTGACAGGCCTCGCTGACAGCGTGCAGGTTGGCCATGCTCACCGGCTGGCCGCCCATCGAGTTGTTGGTGATGGTCATGAACACGACCGGGATGTGTTCGGCGCCGCGCTCGGCGATCAGCCGCTCCAGCGCGTCGACGTCCATGTCGCCCTTAAAGGGCAGCATCTCGTGCGCGTCATGCGGCGGCGTGAGGTCGACCGCCTCGGCGCCGCTGAACTCGACGTTCGCGCGCGTCGTGTCGAAGTGTGAGTTGTTGGGCACGACCTTGCCCGGTCCGCCGATCACGGAGAAGAGGATCTTCTCCGCGGCACGGCCCTGGTGGGCGGGGATGACGTGCTTGAAGGCGAACAGGTTCTGGACTGCGTCGAGGAAGCGGTACCACGACGGCGATCCGGCGTAGCTCTCGTCACCGTGCTGGATGGCCGCCCACTGGTCGCGGCTCATCGCGCCGGTGCCCGAGTCGGTGAGCAGGTCGATGATCACGTCGTCGGCGTGGATGTTGAAGAGGTTCCAGCCGGCCTTCTGGAGCGCCGTCTCGCGCTCGGCGACGGTGGTCATCCGGATCGGCTCGACCGAGTGGATGCGGAACGGCTCGATGATCGTGTGCCAGCGGTCCACGGATTGACTCTAACGGTTGGTTATGTGTTGGATGCACGGAGGCCGCCGGCCTGCGGCCGGCGGCCTCCGTGCATGCCCGCTGTCGCGGGAGATGCGCCGGTTACGGCAAGTAGTAGCTCGGGTTGGGCATCTTGAAGAACCTGTTGGTGAAGCCGCCCTGGCCGTCGCTGTACTGGTCGCCGAAGTCGGCCACGATTTCGTAGCCGAGCGATTCGATGTAGGCGCGCGTGCCGGCCTTGTACTGGATCGTCGCGCAGGACTTGTCCTGTGAGATATACGGCCCGCAGAACTGCGGCTGGTCAAGGTAGGCCGGATAGGACCCGACCGAGGGCTTGGTGAACAGGCCGTCGGTGAAACCACCGTGCCCTGTGTCAACCGCCGTCGGTGCGGGATAGTTGGCGTCGAACTCCGGGACCGTGGCGCCTGAATAGGTCACCGTGGTGATGTCGGAGAATCCGGCGGCGACGTCATTGACAAGGTTGGCGATGGTCGCGTCGTGCTGCGAGTCGGGCCGGCCCGTGATCCAGAAGATCGCATAACCGGCGTTCTGTGCCTTCCAGACGAGGTTGACCATGCCCGGCGTCGGGGGGAACATGTTGCCGCTGAAGGTCGCTCCCGTAAGACCCACGAAACTGGTGTTCGTCCCTGGGTTGTAGTCCCAGTTGCTGAACAACTCGTAGTTGTACGTGGTCACCGTGGTGTCGTCGACATCGAGGATGATCGCCCGCATCGGCTTGGTCTTGTTGAAACCCTTGTTCAGCCAGTTCCAGCCTTTGGCGGCGATCTTCGTCGCCTCCTTGGCGTAGTAGCTGTCGCTGGCGAGCGGCAGGGTCCAGCCGCCGGTCGCGCTGGAACCGGTCGCGGCTCCAGGCGTGCCGTAGTAGTTCTTGATTTCCGACCGCAGGATGTCGATGTTGGTGATGGCGTTCTCGTGGTGCGGCGTAATGACGGTCGGCAGGTGGATGCCGATGCCCGCTCCCACCGTGGCGCCGACGGTGGCGAAGAGCAGCGCGACCACCGCGAGCCCGACGGCCGTTCGCGGGGCGCGGCGAACACGAGTGAAGAACCTCATGGGACCCTCCCTCTGCAAGCCGGACTGGGCACCGGCTGATTGGCTCAGGCTAGGCAACTGCCCGACGGCGCGGCCAGAGCCGTTCGGCCCGATCTTTACCGGCGCCCCCGCGCGGTGCCTCGCGGTAGTCGGGTTGGCCGCTGAACCCGACGGTGCCTCGACGGCCATTTGCCGACGAGGAGCCCTTCGGCACTTGTGCGCGGCCGCGCGCGATCGATTGAATGGAACCGACGACGACCCTACTCGCCCAGAGCAGTCCGTAGAGGTCGCCGAGGGGCCCCGGAGGGAGCGTGACATGAACTGCCAGCACCTCGTGTTGCGGCTGGTCGCCGCCGTAGGCGCAGTCGCTCTGGTCATTGGCTGCGCCGCTGGGCCGCCGGCGACACTCACCACGGCGCACCCGACTGCAACGCCGACAGCGCAGCCGACGCAACCACCGACCGCAACGCCGACAGCGCAACCGACCGCACAGCCGACTCCAACACCGACCACGGTGCCGACCGCGAGCGCCAGCGCACCCACGTTGACGATGGTCACCATCTCCGACTCGGCGCTCGGCCTCGGTGATGGTGTGGCTGCCGCCCAGGCCTACGCCGATCTCTTGGCCAGCGACCTCGGCGTGAGGGTTGCGATCAAGCCGCTGTTCTACGGCGGCTCATCCAGCGGCTACATCCTCGACCGAATTCGCACGATAGCGCCGGTGCGTGCCGCGATCAGTTCAGCCGACGTGATCGTGTTCGACGTGCCGATTGGCGAGTTGAAGGACCTCTGCCCGTGGGACGCCGCCAATTACCAGCCGGCACCGGGCACCGCCAGGGAGTACGCCGCGTGCGGGGCGACCATGGTCGATGGCTACAGCGCCAATGCGCGCGCAATCATGGACGAGATCACGGCCCTGGCTGATGCCAATGCCCTGATCCGCGTTATCAACCTGTGGGACTACTTCTATCCGCGCTTCCAGGAGCTGGGGCTTGGCCGCGTAGCCCACAAGATCTTCACGAACATCAGCACCGCGCTGGTATCGGCTGCCGCCGATCACGGCATCCCGGTGGCCGACGCGCGGACCGCCTTCATGGGTGCCAACGGCAACCAGGACCCCGTTGCCGCCGGCTTCATCCAGCCCGACGAGCTCCACGTGACTCAGCTGGGAGCGGATCGGCTGGGCCAGCTTCTATTCGACCTCGGCCACGGAAACATGCCCTAGGCGCGCGACCGAGTCAGGCGCGGTCGAGTGCCCGAGGAATCCGGAGGATACTTACCGCTCTGGCGGAGCGTCCCAATCAGGAGGCAGGTCGATGACCCATGCGCGGCGGCGGGTGCTGGCGCTGGCAGGTGTGGCTGCTCTACTGCTGTCGCCGACGGGCGCATTCGCGTCGGCGGCGCCGCAGCACGACGTCATTGGTGCCGAAGCGCAGCGTTGGCAACTCGGCGTGCCGGTTCTCTACTACCACCACATCGCCTGCCCTCCGGCCAATACCACCGAAGCGATCTACTACCTCTGTCCGACGCAGTTCAACGCCCAGCTGAGCTACCTCAAGGCCAACGGCTGGCGGACCATCACCGCCGATCAGCTGGCGGCCGACTTCGTTAGCCAAACCTGCCCAGCCGACAAGACGTTCGTCGTCTCGCTGGATGACGGCGACGAGGATGCCTACGCCAATGCCGCCCCGATCCTCGAAGGGCAGGGCATGCGCGGGACATTCTTCGTGATCCCCGGCAAGACGCCAGACCAGGGCGAGCTGACGACCGAGCAGATGCGCGATCTTGCGCAGCGCGGGCACGCCATCGGCAACCACACGCTCACCCATCCCAACCTCAAGAAGCTCGATCACGCCGGACTCGTTCAGCAGATCGAGGGCGCCGAAGTTGCACTCGGCAACATCCTTGGTTATCGCCCGGCCACGTTCGCCTATCCGTACGGGCGCTACAACGACGCAGCTGTCGCGCAGGTTGCTGCGAGCGGCTTCGATCTGGCCTTCACCGTCAGGCCAGGCGCGGTCGAGTCGACCAGCGCACCGCTCCTCAGCAAGCGCATCGAGACGCTCGCGACCGAAGGCGGACCGCAGCTCCTCGCCAAGCTCGCGCCGTTCGCCGACCCGTGTCCGCCGGCGACGCCGGACCTCTCGATAGCCCGTGCGCCGACAGCCCCGTTGAGAGGCGTCCGTGTGCTCTCGTCGACGCCGCTCGCGGCACAGACGGTCAAACGCGCGCACGTGCGCAAGGGCACCACCTACGACTACTCGGTCCGGCTGGCCGATCAGAGCAACGACGCCGGTGCGTTCACGCTGCGTGTGACCCTTACCGACCCGTCGGCTACGCGATTGCAGGTCGTGGTCAACGGCGTCGACGTGACCACGCAGGTCAGGGCCGGCACCTTCACCACCGGGTCGCTGGCGGGCTGGTCGACGCTGTCGATTGACATCAAGCTGACGCCCGTGCTCAAGCGCGCGCGCGGGACCGCCCTCGACGCCATCCTCGGGGCCACCAACAACGCGACCGGCAGGGTCGACGTGGTTCGTGCTCGGGTGGTCTTCTGACCGCCAGCAGTCAGGCGCGGTCGAGTGCCCGGTTGACGTCGGCGACCAGGTCCGCCGCGTCCTCGATACCGACCGATAGGCGCACCAGCGCCGGCGATACCTCGAGCGGCGAGTTGGCCACCGAGCCGTGGGTCATCAACGCCGGGATCTCCGTCAGCGACTCGACCCCGCCGAGCGACTCGGCCAGCGCGAAGAGGCGCGTGCCTTCGACGAATCGCCGCGCGCGTTCCTCCGCGGAGCGGCCGTCATGCTCGGCCGGCACGAACGAGATCATGCCGCCGCTGTAGCGCATCTGGCGCGCGACGACCTCCGCCTGCGGGTGCGCGTGCCGGCCCTCGGTCAGCCCGGGATAGTTGACGATGTCGACGTCGTCGCGCGCGGCGAGCGCATCGGCGACGGCGCGCGCGTTCTCGGCATGCCGCTCGACGCGCAGCGCCAGCGTGCGGATGCCGCGCAGGACGAGGAAGCAGTCCATCGGGCCAGGCACCGCGCCGATCGCGTTCTGCAGGAACTTGAGCCGCTCGTACAGGTCGTCGCGCGAAGTGGCCAGCACGCCGCTGATCGTGTCCGAGTGGCCGGACAGGTACTTGGTCGCGGAGTGGAAGACGATGTCCGCGCCCAGTTCCAACGGCCGCTGCGAGAGCGGCGTGGCGAACGTGTTGTCGACCACCAGTAGCGGCCGCTCGCCACGCGCGCCGACGTGGTCGGCCAGCCGCTGCGCGATGTACGCGATGTCGACTACGCGCAGGTGTGGGTTGGTGGGCGTCTCCAGCCAGACGATGCGCACCAGGTCGGTCAGCGCCGTGTTCAGCTCGCCTTCCGCCTCGTTGGCGAAGTCGTGGTACGAGGTCGCGACACCCATGTCGCGCAGCACACGTTCGAAGTAGCGGAACGTGCCGCCATACACGTCGTTGACGCACAGGATCTGTTCGCCGGGGAGTGCCAGCGCGGCGATCGCCTGGGTGGTCGCCGAGCCGCTGGCAAAGGCCAGGCCATGGTCGGCCCCCTCCAGCGCTGCGATCGAGGTCTCCAGCCGCGCGCGCGTCGGGTTGCCGGTGCGCGCGTATTCCCAGCCGCCGCGTGGCCGGCCGACGGCCTCCTGCTCGAAGGTTGCCGTCTGGTAGATCGGCGGCGCGACCGCGCCGGTCAGCTCATCGGGCTCCATGCCGGCGTGCACGGCGCGCGTCGCCGGTCGCCATTCGGGACGGTTCGCCCGATCCGGCTCGGCGGTTGGGTCAGGGGGTGTCGTCTTCCCGGGCGTGTCGCTCATCGGCCGCGAGCATAGCGGACACCTTGGCATTGACCCTCGCGCGGGAATGCGCAATGATATGCGCATGACTGTGCGTATTCCAGTCAACATGACTCTGCCGAAAGAGCTCGTCGATCGCCTTGACAGGGTGGCCGGCCCGCGCAACCGCAGTGCCTACGTTGAGGACGCGCTGCTATACCGGCTGCGCAGGGACGAGATGCGCCGTGCCTGGAACGAGGCGCGCGGCATCCTCAAGGATGATCCGCGATTTCCAACGTCGGTAGCGGTCGTGGACTGGGTGCGCGCACTCCGAGCGGAGAAAACCGACCCGGGCCTGGAGGAGTAGTGGCGCGCTTCCTGCTCGACACCACCTTCTTGATCGACTATCTACGGGATGATCCCGCGGCCGTGGCGCGTTTCGAGCGCTTCTTCGCCGAGGGCGATGACCCGCTGGTCAATGAAGTGGCGGTGTGCGAGACACGCTTTGGACTCACCGCCGCTCAGGTGCGCTTACTCGAGGCAATGCTGCGCCCGGTTGAGTTCGTCCAGCCGGGACCCGAAACGGCCATGGCCGCGGGTCTATGGCGCTCCGAGGCGCGTCAGCGAGGCCGGGCCCTGAGCCTCGCCGATGCCCTGATTGCGGGTGCGGCGGAAGCGTCGGACGCCACCGTGCTGACGCGCAATGTCCGCGACTTCAGGCTTACGCCAGTTCGCGTCGAAGCCTACTGACCCCGCCACGCGCTGAGGTCCCGCAACGCGCTGAGGGTGCCGCCATGCGCGAGGTCAGTCGCGCACGTCTCGCCGCGTCACGCCCCAGGCGCCGATCAGGATGCCGCCGACCGCGATGACGAGGGAGGCAACAACGCCGCTCAGGTCCCAGTTGCCGACCATTGGCTGGCCGAAATGCGAGGTCAGCGCGAGGTTCTGGACCCAGTCGGGCAACTTGAGCGCCGGCGCAAGGAGCTGGAGCAGATAGGTGACCACGACGAAGATGGCGGCAACCTCGGCAGCCAGCGACGTTCGCCACACCCCGCCGACGGCAAAGCCGATGCCGACGACCGCGGCCGCGAACAGGCCGAGCGCGGCACAGCCCAGGATCGCGTCACCGGCGCTCAGGCCGCCGACGGCGGACCCAATCGCGACACCGGCGGCGAACAGGACGGTCATCACCACCACGGCGATGAGCGCGGCGACACCACCGGCGATCACCCAGCGCGGCCGCGACAGCGGCAGCGACAGGATCTCCTCGAGACGGCCATCTGTTTCGTCGGAAGCCCATTTCGCGACCAGCGTTGCGCCGGCGAAGCCGGCGGCGATGAACAGCAGCTCACCGTAGAGCTGCATCCAACCGCCTACCGTGCCGAAGTCGACGCCCGGGAAGATCGCCGCAAACGTGGTGGTGATACCCGAGACTCCCGTGATCTGGTCGGCCAGGACACCGGCGAAGGACGCGAACAGGATGCCCAGCAGTCCAAGACCGATGCCCCACGACAGGGCGCGCGGCAGCTGCTCGCCGAACGCGCGGGTTGTCGGGCCGTGCACGCCCAGCACGGCGGCCGGCAGGCCGGGCAGCGACAGACCGACCGTGACGCCAAGGTCACGCCGCTGGAACAACTCGAGGCCGACGGCCAGGAAGACGACGCCCAGGATGAACACGAGGGCGACCGACGGCCAGTCGTAGATAGCGACCAGCGGGATGTGGTTGAAAGTCCATGCGAAGGGGCTCACGATGAAGAGCGGGCCGACGTTGAGGCCGTTGATGATCCACGTCGCGGCCATCGCCACGCCGGCGACGCCGGCCGCGCCGGCACGACCGAGCAACGGCGCGAGCATGAACGCCAGGCCGCCGAAGAACGTCGCCAGTGCGCCGATCCACGCGGCGAAGCCGATCGACGATTCGAGCGAGATCGCGTCACCAAGCGCCGTGTCGCCGAACAGGTTCGCGCTCAACGTCGTGGCCAGGGCGAGGATCAGCATCGTCAGCCACAGCAGGGTCAGGTGCGCGGCGAGCTTCTCCAGGCCGATGCGGCGCTTGCCGAATGGCGCGGCGGCGACGAAGTCGAGGCTGCCTCGCCGCGCCTCACCCGCCAACGTGCCCGACAGCGCCATGATCGACCAGAGGGCCGTGCCCAGGGCGAAGATCGCACCGTACTTGAAGGTCACATAGCCGCCCAGCGTGCCGACCTTGGTGCCCAGCAGGTCGACGTTCGTGAACAACCGCGTGAGCGACGGTGGGATGCTGCCGAACAGGGCATCGACCTGCAGCCGCGATTGCGTGTCCGGGAAGATGCTGGCGATCGCGGCGCCCATGACGAGCGCCATGCCACCGAGCAGGCCGGCGGCGATGATGAAGGCAAGGCGCGAGTCGCGCAGCGTCTTGCCGTAGATGCTGCCGAAGCCGTAAATGCGGCGGCGGATGGGAATGGGCGGGAATGCTGCCGCGATCTGGCGCGGCGTTCCGGTACCGACGGCCATGGCTACTTCACCTCGGCGGTCTCGCGACCGTACTGGGCCAGGAACGTTTCCTCGAGCGAAGGCTCACGCGACACGAAGTCGAGCAGCTCGTAGTGCGCCGCGGCCTGGACCACGGGCGTGATCGGACCGGCGACGCGCATGCGCAGCACGTGGTCGTCGGCGACCAGATCGCTCACGCCGGGCAGCGACTGGAAGGCGCTGGTGGGCACGGCGTCGGCGAACCGCAGCTCGACGTGGTGGTGGGCCAGGTCGCGCAGCCCCTCGACCGTGTCGAGCTTGACGATGCGCCCGTCGCGGATGATGGCGACGCGATCGCAGCTCTTCTCGATCTCGGACAGGATGTGGCTGGACAGGAAGATGGTGGCGCCGTCGGCGACCGTCTCGCGCAGGGTCGTGAAGAAGGTCTGCTGCACGAGCGGGTCGAGGCCGGAAGTCGGTTCGTCGAGGATGAGCAGCTCCGGCTTGTGCTGGAGGGCGACGATCACGCCGACCTTCTGCTTGTTGCCCTTGCTGTATTCGCGGTAGCGCCGGCTCGGGTCGAGCTCGAAGCGCTCGATGAGCGACTTCTGGTAGTCGTGGTCGACGCCGCCGCGCAGGTTGGCGAAGTACTCCAGCGTCTGGCCGCCGGTCAGTCGGTCGTACAGGGCGAACTCGCCGGGCACGTAGCCGATGCGCCGGTGAATCGCGACCGGGTCGGCGTTGGACGGAATGTCGAAGACGCGCGCCGTGCCGCCGGTCGGCCGGATCAGGTCGAGCAGGATGCGAATGGTCGTCGTCTTGCCCGCGCCGTTGGGGCCCAGGAAACCGAAGATCTCGCCCTGCTTGATGTCGAGGTCGACCTCGATGATGCCGCGATGCTGGCCGTAATTCTTGGTCAGCTTCTCGGTCTTGATGACTGCGGTCACTGGGGCTCCTTTCGTGGGTGGTTGACGGTGTGGATCACTTCTTCGAACCAGATGCGAAGCATTTCGTCGTCGGTCAGCTGGAGCGTCCCGGGCGAAACGCCGAGCAGGCGTTGGAGCGCGATGTCGTAGGTGGCGAAGTGTTTGCGGACCGTGGCCAAGTCGGTGCGGCCCTCAACGGCGGCGAACCACAACTCGCCCGCCTCGTCGGTCGCGTCGAGGATGAGCGACAGGAGCACGCGCGCCATCTGCTCCGGCTCGGACAGGCTGAAGACGCCTTCGCTGACGCCCTGCCGGACGATCGTGGCGATATGTGGCGTGACCTGTCGCACGAATTGGCGGCGGAACTTCTCGCGCACGATGGCGTTGTCGTCCGAGTACCACACCCGCATCAGCGCCAGTACGAACTCCATCCGTTCGGTCTTGAAGTTGGCGATGCCGGAGAAGTAGTGGCGCAGTTTGTCGACCGCCGAGAGGCTGTCGTCGTTGACGACGACCTGGACGATCGCGAGGCCGCCCTGGACCAGGCGGTCGATGATCGCTTCGAGCAGCGCCTGCTTGGAGCCGAAGTAGTGATAGAAGGCACCCTTCGACGCGCCCACCTCCGCCAGCACGTCCTCGATGCTGAACTGCTCGTAGCCCTTCGTTTGCATGAGGTGCTGGCCGGCGTCGATGAACTCGTCCCGCTTGGCCGCGTGCTTCGTTGGATTGAGCGCCCTGGGCGCCATGGCTACCGTCCGTGCTTCATTAACAAACCGACCGTCGGTCTGATATTAGAACCGGCGGTCAATGGGCGCTGCAGGGCCGAGTCGCCCGATCGGATGGGGCCGTACGCACTGCCATGCGCACTGCTCGCGTCGAACCCCGAGGCCGGCACAGCGTCCACCAACGCTCCGTCTCGCGGGCCGAGCCCGCGCACGCCATACCGCCCGCATTGGTGCGCCGTGCGGCAGTTGGTCCTTAAGCGCGGCCGGGGCGTCCTGGCGGGCAGCTTGTCGCAGTCGGTACCGCCTGCATCGGCAGGACGGGAGATTCTGGTCGACAAGGGCGGCCGACCGAAAACAATGCGCGGGATTGTCGCCCTGCTACCCGCTTAGCCACCGATGGGGGCGGTAGCACGAGGCACAACCAGGCCTGCCCAAGGCCCTGCGCGCGGCCGCTGGCCTGGGGCGTCGGTACAATCGCGGGACTTCACCACCTCTCGTCATGAATCGAGGCAACACATGACACGTCCGCAGGTCACCGTCGTTGGCGCAGGCAATGTGGGTGCGTCGGTCGCGCAGCGCATCGCCGAGGGCCGCCTGGCCGACGTCGTGCTGATCGACATCATCGAGGGCCTGCCGCAGGGCAAAGCGCTCGACCTGGCCGAGGCGGCGCCGGTCGTCGGCCACGACATGAAGATCACCGGCACGAACGACTATGCCGACACGGCCGGTTCAGACATCGTCGTCGTCACCTCAGGCCTTGCCCGCCAGCCGGGCATGAGCCGCGACGACCTGCTGGCCAAGAATGCGGGCATCGTCCGGTCGGTCGTGCAACAGGCCAGCGAGCATTCGCCAGACGCGATCCTGATCATCGTGACCAACCCGCTCGACGCGATGTGCCACGTCGCGCTGGACGCCAGCGGCCTCAGTCCCGAGCGCGTGATCGGCATGGCCGGCGTGCTCGACTCGGCCCGTTTCCGCGCCTTCATCGCGATGGAGCTGGGCGTCAGCGTGAGCAGCACGCACGCCTTCGTGCTCGGTGGCCACGGCGACACGATGGTGCCGCTGCCGCGCTACTCGACCGCCGGCGGCGTGCCCATCACCGAGCTGCTCGACCAGGAGCGCATCGACGCGCTGGTCACCAGGACGCGCAACGGTGGCGCGGAGATCGTCGGCCTGCTCAAGAGCGGCAGCGCCTACTACGCGCCGGCCGCGTCGGTCGCCCAGATGGTCGACTCGATCCTCAACGACCGCGGCGAGATCCTGCCGTGCGCCGCCCACCTGAGCGGCCAGTACGGCATTGACGGCCTGTACGTCGGCGTGCCGGTCAAGCTCGGCCGGCGTGGCGTCGAGCAGGTCATCGAGATCGAGCTGACCGATGACGAGCGCGCCGCGCTGCAGCACTCCGCCGCGGCGGTGCGCGACCTGGTCGAGACGATGAGCAGGCTCGCCGCGGCGGGCTGATGAGACGCCGGGCGGGCTGATGCCCGTCGTCACCATCTCGCGCCAGTTCGGCGCGGCGGGCGTGCCCGTCGCGCGGGCACTGGCCGAGCGGCTCAACCTGGAGTTCCTCGACCGCAAGCTGGTCAGCCAGGTGGCGCTGCGCTCGGGCATCCCCGAAGACGAGCTGGAGACCTACGACGAGCGGCTGCCGAGCTTCCTGCAGCGGCTCGGCTCGGCGCTGGCGGCGAGCTCCACGGAAGTCGCGCTGCCGGCGATGCCGTACAGCGAACAGGTGCCACCGCTGAGCACCCATGACCGGCTGGTGGCGATCACCCGGACGGTCATCGAGGAGGCTGCCGCGCGCGGCAACGTGGTCATCGTCGGTCGCGGTGCGGCGTTCATCCTGGGCAAGCGGCCGGGCACGCTGCACGTCCAGTTGCACGCCGATATCGAGGCGCGCGTCCGCTTCCTGATGTCGCGCGTCGAGGAGGTGCCTCGCGTCCGAGCAGCGGGGCAGCAGCTCGATGAGCGCGCCATGCGCGACCTGTGCCGCTCGGTCGACGCCGCCCGTTCGGAGTACATCCGCCGCCTCTACGGCGAGGACTGGCTCGACGCGCGCAACTACGACATCAGCCTCGACATCGGCCGGCTGGGCGTGGCGCACGCGGTCGCGCTGCTCGAGCGCGTGGCGCGCGACTGGCCGCCGGCAACCGAGTGAGCGCGGGCGGGGAACCGGCGACACCGCCGACCAGCCAGACGCCGCCGGCGCGGCGCGCGGAGCCGCCGACGGGTGCCGCGCCACCCACGCGGCGCGCGTCCCGCCTGCCGCAGGGGCTGAGCGCCTTCGGGCATCGCAACTTCCAGCTCTTCTGGGGCGGTCAGGCAATCTCGTTGATCGGCACCTGGATGCAGTCGGTCGGCCAGTCATGGCTGGTCCTGCAGCTGACCCACGACCCGCTCGCGCTGGGCATCGTCGGGGCGCTGCAGTTCGTGCCCGTTTTGTTCCTGGGCCTGTTCGGCGGCATCGTCGCGGACGCGGTCAGCAAGCGCGCGGCGCTGGTCGTCACGCAGGCGGCGGCCGCCGTGCTCGCGCTGGTGCTCGGCCTCGACGTCGCTTTCGGCCAGGTGGCCGTGTGGCACGTCTACGTGCTGGCCGTGCTGCTGGGCGTGGTCAACGCGTTCGACATGCCCATCCGCCAGGCGTTCGTGGTCGAGATGGTCGGCCGTGACGACGTGGCCAACGCGGTGGCCCTCAACAGCGCCGTGTTCAACCTGTCGCGTATCGTCGGCCCGGCGATTGCCGGCATCACCATCGCGCTGCTGAGCATGGCGCCGCTCTTCTTCATCAACGCGGCCAGCTACGTGGCGGTCATCGCCGGTCTGCTGCTGATGCGCTCGCGCGACCTGCACCAGTCATTCGAGCGGGTGGCCATGGACCGCAACTGGCGCTCGGTCATCGATCGGCTGGTCGAGGGCCTGCGCTACGTGCGCCACGACGAGCAGATCTCGCTGGCAATTGGCGTGCTGGCCGTCGTGGCGACGTTTTCGCTCAACTTCAACGTGGTCATCCCGGTGCTTGCCCAGGACGTGCTGCACGGCGATGCCGACACGTACGGCTTCCTGATGTCCGCCACCGGCGTCGGCTCGCTGGTCAGCGCGCTGCTGATCGCCTTCGGCCAGCGACCCACCATGGGCCGCTTGCTTGCCGGCGCGGCGGCCGTCGGCGTGCCGATGATCCTGGTCGGCCTGTCACACTCGATGCTGCTCGACCTGGGCCTGATGTTCATCGTTGGCTGGGGCACGATCTCGATGGCTGCGACGTGCAACACGATCATCCAGTTGACCGTGCCGGACGTGTTGCGCGGCCGCGTCATGAGCGTGTACACGACCGTGTTCGCGGGCAGCACGCCGTTCGGCGCCATGTTTGCCGGCACGGTCACTTCGCTTGGCGGCGCGCCGCTCGGACTCGTTTCTGGGGGAGCGATGGCCGTGCTCGCGGCAGTTGCGGGCCTGGCGCGGCTGCCCGGCGGGACGCGCCTGGCGATGCTGCCGATCGGCACCTGGCGCCCCGGCGGCGTGCACCGGCCGACGATCACGCGCCGCCGCTGAAGGCCCACGCTATGTCCGCAGCGCTGGCCGTCATCACCATCAACTTCGACCCGCTGCTGCACCTTGGCGCCCTGACCATTCGCTGGCAGACGGTTGGCGTGACGGCGGCGCTGCTGATCGCGCTGGGCGTGGCCGTACTGATGTTGCCCGCCGACGAGCGTTGGCAGTCGCTGGCCAGGGCCGGCCGGCCGCCTGCCCGGTCACGCGCGGAAGTGCCGCCGCGCTTCCCCGATGCGCCGTCCATGGAGCCGATGGTCGCGGCACCGGCTGCCGCCCCCGCCGGCCGGCCGCTGCGCCTCGACGACATGGTCCTCATCGTGGTCGGCATCGTGCCCGGGGCGGTGGTCGGCGGCCGGCTGCTTTACGGCCTCGACTTCCTCGACGCGTACGCCGCCGCGCCGGCCAGCCTGTTCGACCCGGCGGTCGGCGGCCTGTCGCTGCTCGGCGCGCTGCTCGGCGGGCTGGCCAGCGCGGCGTACATCGGCCACCTGCTCGGCGCGCCGCTGCGCCGCTGGGTGGACGCGGCGACGGTGCCGCTGCTGCTGGTGCTCGGACTGGGCAAGCTCGCCCAATTCCTGGGCGGCAGTGGCCAGGGCCTGCCGTTCGACGGTCCGTGGGCGGTCGCCTTCGGCGGCAGCGGGCCGTGGGTCAGCCTCGACCCGGCGCTGCCGTCGCATCCGTCGCAGATCTACGAGGCGCTGTGGCTGCTGCTGGCCATCCCCATCGTGTTGCGCCTGCGCGGGACTCCGCGGTCGCCGGGGCACCTCTTCGTGGTCGGACTGAGCTGGGTCCTGCTCGGCCGCCTGCTGGTCGGCTTCACCTGGCGCGACGACCCGTTCATCGGTCCGCTCAACGCCGAGCAGGCTGTGGCGCTGCTCGCCCTGGTCGTCATCCTGGCCGGCGCGTTCCTGCCGCCGCGCTCCGCGACCGCGCCCGGCACTTCCGGGCGCGGGGTATCGTTGCCGCAAGGAGAACAAAGTGACTGAAATCGCACAACGACAGCAACTCGATGTGACCGGCGGCAACGACCTGGGCCGGGTGAGCCACTGGATCGGCGGCGGGCTGGTCGAGGGCACGTCCGGCCGCCGCGGTCCGGTCTACGACCCGGCCACAGGACGGCAGACCAAGTGGGTGGATTTCGCCTCGGTCGAGGAGGTCGATGCGGCCGTGGCCGCCGCCGCGGCCGCGTTCCCGGCGTGGCGCGCCACGTCGCTGTCCAAGCGCACGGACGTCATGTTCCGCGTCCGCAACCTGGTCGAGCAGCACCGCCAGGAGATCGCCGGGCTGCTCACCGCCGAGCACGGCAAGGTCCTCTCCGACGCGCTGGGCGAGGTCGCCCGCGGCCTCGAGAACCTGGAGTTCGCGTGCGGCATCCCGAACCTGCTCAAGGGCGGCTATTCGGAGCAGGTTTCGACCGGCATCGACGTCTACCAGCTTCGCCAGCCGCTCGGCGTGGTGGCCGGCATCACGCCCTTCAACTTCCCGGCGATGGTGCCCATGTGGATGTTCGGCAACGCCATCGCGTGTGGCAACGCGTTCATCCTCAAGCCGTCCGAGAAGGATCCGTCGGCGTCGATCTTCATCGCCCAGCTGCTGGCCGAGGCCGGCGTGCCGGACGGCATCTTCAGCGTCATCCAGGGCGACAAGGTGGCCGTCGATCGCATCCTCGAGCACCCGGCCATCAAGGCCGTCTCGTTCGTCGGCTCGACGCCCATCGCGAGGTACATCTACGAGACGGGCACCAGGGCCGGCAAGCGCGTCCAGGCGCTGGGCGGCGCCAAGAACCACATGGTCGTGCTCCCCGACGCGGACATCGACATGGCCGCCGACGCTGCCGTGTCGGCCGGTTACGGATCGGCCGGCGAGCGCTGCATGGCCGTCTCGGTGGTGGTTGCCGTCGGCGGCGTGGCCGATCCGCTGGTCGCCGCCATCGAGCAGCGGCTGCCCAAGGTCCGTGTCGGGCCGGGCACCGATCCTGCGTCGGAGATGGGCCCGCTGGTCACCCGCGAGCACCGCGACAAGGTCGCCTCGTACCTCGACAAGGCGTCAGCGGCCGGGGCCACGGTGGTGGCCGACGGTCGCCAGTCGGACGTCTACGGCGAGGACGGCTTCTTCCTGGGCGTGTCGCTGATCGATAACGTCGAGCCAAGCCACGAGTCATACCGCAACGAGATCTTCGGGCCGGTGCTCGAGGTGGTCCGCGTGGCCACCTACGAGGACGCGCTGAAGCTGATCAACGACAACCCGTACGGCAACGGCACGGCCATCTTCACGCGCGACGGGGGCGCCGCGCGGCAGTTCCAGTTCGACGCGCTGGCCGGCATGGTCGGCATCAACGTGCCCATCCCGGTGCCGGTGGCCTATTACTCGTTCGGTGGCTGGAAGGACTCGCTCTTCGGCGACCTGCACATGTACGGGCCGGAGGGGGTCCAGTTCTACACGCGCGCCAAGGTGGTCACCGCGCGTTGGCCCGACCCGGGCACATCAAAGGTCGACCTGGGCTTCCCGCGCACCCGCTGATGCTCGAGACGTGCCGACCCTGACGCGCGCGAGTGTCCTCCAGGCGTCCGACGATTGGCACTGGATTCCACCGGGTGCGGAAGCGCTCGATGTCATGGGCGTGCGCGTGATCGACTATCCCGAGTGGGCGCGCATGGGCTTCCGCGCCACGCCGACGATGGTCGAGCGGCCCGTGGAAACCGTCGTGGACGCGGTTCAGCACGCCGCGGCCGAGCGCGGCCGGAGCGAGGTTTCGTGGTGGATATCGCCGTCAACGACCGCCGCTCTTGAAGGGCAGCTCATCGCAGCTGGCGCCGTCCTATCCGAGGAGCTGGAGATCGTCGCCTACGACATGCCCGACGGGGTCACCGAGGTAGGCATCCCGGATGAAGTCGAGTGCCGCCTCGTGGCCGACCCGACGACGCTGGACGATGCCGAGCAGGTGGCCGCCCTCGTCTGGGGCGGTAGCCCATCGTCCGGTGAGCGGCGTGAGCAGCAACTTCAGCAGCTTGGCGGACCGCTCGATACCGACCACGGCTTCAGGGTCGTCGCGTATCTCGCCGATCGAGCTATCGCCACTGCCGGCTGTGAGATAGCCGGCGAAGTTGCGCGCCTGTACGGCGGCGGCACACTGCTCGAGGCCAGGGGCCAAGGTGGCTACCGGGCGACCGTAAGCAAGAGGCTCGAGATCGCGTGGCAGCACGGCGCCCGATTCGGGCTGGTTCAGGCGCGCGTCGGCACCTCGATGCCCATCCTGAAGCGCCTCGGGTTCAACTCGTATGGAGAGGCCCGTCTCTACACGCTGCAGGCCTGACGCAGTCGCCCGGTCAACGTGGCCGGCGCCTCCGGCATAACTGCCGTAGATGCCCTTGATCTCCGGATCGCGCCCGCTCAATGCTGGCATGGATGTGTTCATGGATACCTCGTTGCCACACACGACAAGGCGGCGGCGGACATCGTGACGCGGCGAGTTATCGACTTCCTTTCCAGCGTCTAACGTGATGGGGTGAGCAGCAGGCACCTCGCCCACCGCATGGCGGTTGGCACCCTCACCACGCCGACCCTCGACCCCGGCGAGCGGTATGCCATCTTGGCCATGATCACCATCAGCCATGCCGCCGCACACCGCGCGACCCTCAGCCGGCTGATCACAATGTCGGCGGGCGGCGGCGAAGCTGCTGCTGTCGACGCCATCGGCTTGTCGGCGCGCAGGCGATGATCGAGCTGCGCCGGGCGACGCCCGCGCACGCCCCGGCCATCGCCGACGTCTACCTCGCGTCCTTTCGGCATGCACTGCCCACGGTGCGCCTGGCGCACGATGACGACTCGGTCCGCGCGTGGGTCCGCGAGCACCTCGTGCCGGAGACCGAGTGCTGGGTGGCCCTCGACGGCGATGCAGTGGTCGGCATGTTGTCGCTGACGCCCGGCTGGATCGACCAGTTGTACGTGGCGCCGGACAGGCTGGGACAGGGCATCGGCCGCCGACTGCTCGAGCTGGCCAAGAGTCGGGCGGACGACGATCTCCAGCTGTGGACGTTCCAGGTCAACGACCGGGCGCGACGGTTCTACGAGCGCAACGGTTTCACGACCGTCGAGTTCACCGACGGCACGGCCAACCAGGAGCACGAGCCAGACGTGCGTTATCTCTGGCGCAAGCCACCCGCTCCGCCCGCATAGCCGGCGTCGCCCGCGCCGCCCGCGCCTCGCCGCCCGCGTCGCGCCGCCCACGCTTCTCCCAGCGCAGTCGAACCGCGTACCGCCCGCATCGGTACGAGAGCGGGCAACCGGCCGATAACGTGCCCGGGCGACCTGCGCGACGAACCTTGCGCGAGCGCGTACCGCGCGCATCGGTGCCAGCGGAGGATCGGGTCGACAAGGGCACCGACGGTCGAGTGAAGCCGGCGGTAAGTCGGAGCTAATCGCGTGCCAAGCGCCTTTGCCAAGAATGCAGGCGGTATGGGAAATCGCAAGCGCTGGCCGCTGGATGCCGAGGCCCGCCGGCGTCTGACGCAGGCAGCTCAGCAGGCGGGCCAGAAGGTGCGGCGGGCGCGTCGGCGGCGCAACCAGACGCAGGCACAGCTGGGCGCGCGGTGCGGGCTGTCGCAGTCAACCGTCAGTGACCTCGAGCTGGGCCGCGGCGCCGCCCTGTCGTTGACTGCCTGGCAGCGGGTGTCGCTCGTGCTCGACCTGCCGCTGAAGTTCGAACTCGGTCGCGACGCGCTTGAAGAACCGGTCGACGCGGGCCATCTGGCCATCCAGGAACTTGTGCTGCGGCTTGGCCGCGCCGCCGGCTACAGGCGCACTTTCGAGCTGCCGACCAGACCGGCCGATCCGTCGCGCTCGACCGACGTTGGCCTGCGCGACGACGCGCACCGCCGGCTGGTGCTGGTCGAATGCGTGAACACCTTCGGCAACGTCGGCGCCGCGGCGCGCTCGTCGGAAAGGAAGCGGGCGGAGGCGGAGGCGCTGGCGGTCGCTATCGGCAACGGTCAGCCGTACGCCGTGCACGTCTGCTGGGTGGTGCGTGCGACCCGGCGCAACCGCGCCCTGCTGACGCGTTACCCGGAGATCTTCGCGGCACGCTTCACCGGTTCATCGCGCGCGTGGGTGGATGCGCTGACCAAAGGCGCCGCACCTCCGCGCGAACCCGGCCTGGCCTGGTGCGACGTCAACGCGACGCGCCTGTTCGCATGGCGCGCCCGGGATCGTTAGGCGCGCGTCGACAGCCCGCGGTCTGCTTGGCTCCGTGAACCATCGGATACCGCCCGCATTCGTAGCGGAGCAGGCATCAGGTCGATAGGAGGCGCTGGGCGCGCCGCCAGGTCGAGCTTGTGGACGGCGGTACCGCGTGCATTCATGCCGGCGGCGGAATTGGCCGACAACGGCGGCGGGTGAGCGGTGAAGTCGGCCGCTAGTTCAACCGACGCCACGCTCGGAACAGCACGTAGATCGCCTTCCCGTTCTTGCCGTTGGTGGCCAGGTCATCGGCCTTGGCGACGAGCTGGTTGGCCCTCGCGATGGCAGCCGAATCGGACGAGCCGGCGATGGCGTTGACGACGATCTGGCGATCGGCCGCGACCAGCGTGGTGATCGCGTCGTCGACCGTGCCGTTGCCGGCAAACAGCGGGCTGGACAACCAGACCACTGTCGTACGCTCGTTCTTGAAGACCTTCCAGCCCCAGCGCGGGTCGAGCGCATCCGCGCCGTCCCAGCGCCAACTCTTGAGGCTGTTGTCGATGCGCTGGATCGCCTTCTTCAGGCGCCTGTCGGCCGGCTTCCAGGGCCACGGGCGAAGCGCCTGCAGCGAGGTTGCGGCGGCCTGCTTGCGAGCGTATGGCGTGAGGGCAACCACATCGATGGTGAGGGTGTTCGCTGACGGGTCGAGATCGGCGCCGCCATTGGCCGTGCCGCCGTCATCCTCCACCTGGAAGGTGAAGCTCGTGTAGGGCGTGCCCGAGGCACCGGTGGTCGGGCTGAAGACAAGCTTGCCGGCGCCGATGTCGGCGGCGCCGACGAACTCGCCGGCGGTGACCGCCAGTGAGTCATCGGTCAGCGCCCCGGCCGCGGGCAGGCTGCTGATCTTGACCGCCGCCAAGCCGTCGCCGTCGGCGTCGCTGAAGGGGAAGTCCGCCGCCGAGAACGAATACGACGCGCCTTCGGTCATGGTGATTGTGTTGTCGGCGCCGGACGGTGCGCTATGCAGTTCGTAGCTGATCGTGACCAGGCCGTTGCCGCCTTGGATGCCGTCGGTGACCGAAACATCGCTGGCCGACGGATCGGTGTAGCTCGAGCCGCCGCCGCCGCCGCCGCCGCCGGAGTTGTAGGCGATGCAATTCCCGAAGTTGCCGCCGCCGCCGCCGCCGTAGTAGCCGCCGCCGCCACCACCACCGGTGGTCACGCCTGGATCATGGGTCCCGTAGCTGCCGCCGACTCCGCCTTGGCCGAGGGAGCCATCGCCACCCGCACCGGCGGCATACAACGTGCCGCAATCGTATTCCTGTCCGCCCGTGCCTCCGGCCGAAGACGTGCCGGCGCCGCCGCCAGTGCTGCCGACGGCGGTGCCGTCGTCAGCGGCAGTGCCACCCGGCGAGCCCGAGTCGCCTCCGACGCCTCCGCTGACGAGTACCTGCTCGCCGCCGCCTCCTCCGCCTCCGGCGATGGCCAGTGCGCTCGCGCCGTCATACACGAACGAGCCGCCGCCGCCCCCACCACCGTAGTACGAGAGGCCGCCGCCGCCGAAGGCGTTTGTTGGACCGTTAGGGTAGTTGAGCCCCCGACCGCCGACGGTGACATCGAGGGCATCGCCACCGGTGACGGGCACCGTCGCGTGGACGTGGGCGCCCTTGCCGCCCGTAATGCTGCCTCCCGCGGCGGTGCCTCCCGCGGCGCCGTAGGCGTCGATGGTGACCTCTGTCACGCCCGCGGGCACGGTCCAGCTCTCGACCGCGCCGGTGTAGTCGAAGGTGCACGTGGTGATACCGCTCGCCGTCGCGCAGCCGCCCGACGGCGCGCTGGCCGCGACGGCACTGGGAAAGCCCAGCAATGCGGTCGCCAGCGCGGTAACCAGGACAGTTGCCGACAAACGGCCGCGACCCAACTTCAGTGAGCGCATCGAACCCCTCTCTTTGCAGCGCGATGTCGGCCGGCCCGCAGCGCGGCCGTGCGCGCAGGATAACCATTGCCGGGCAGCAATGCCTGCCAGTCGGCAATGTTCGGCCGATCTTCGTCGAGCGCCATGCGTTGCCCGGCCGGGGACGTTACGTTTCTCGCCGTGAGCAGCAGATATCTGGACGACTTCGCTGTCGGGCAGGTCTTCGCGACCGACGAGGACTGCGAGATGACGCCCGAGCGCATCCGCGCCTACGCGGCCGAGTTCGACCCGCAGCCGATCCACCTCGACCCGGCCACGGCCGCCAGCGAGATGTTCGGCGGCATTATCGCCAGCGGCTGGCACAGCCTGAGCGTAACGATGCGGCTGATCGTCCACTCGAACGTGTTCGGCGGTGCGCCCGTCGTCGGCGTCGGGGTCGACAACCTGCGCTACCTCGAGCCGGTGCGCCCGGGCGACCGACTGCGCGCGCAGGCGGAGGTCATCGAAGTCCGGCCGTCACGCCACGATCCGACGCGCGGGTACCTCGTTCTGCGCGTGACCACGACGCGCGGGGATGGCACGCGCGTGCTCACCCAGGACTGGACGGTGCTCGTCCCGCGCCGGCCGACCGCGCCGGCCGACTGACCAGGCGGCGCCGGGCGCGCTCGGCATCGGGCGCTCAGCGCGGAATACGAACGCTCTCGCCGGGGGTCGTCAGCAGGATCTCCACTTCCGGGGCGGCAATAGCCGCGAAGCGCGCGAAATCGAGCGGTGGCTGTTGGAGGAGGTGGGGCATGACCCGGCCCATGCCCATCGGCCAGAGCGTGCCCCAATGGATGGGGACTGCCGCGCGCGGCCGGAGGATACGCAGGGCCTCAGCCGCGCGCTCCGGATCCATGTGGCCGGGACCCAAGGTTGGGCCCCACCCCCACACGGGGAGAAGCGCGAGATCGACGCCCGTCAGCTCGGCCATCTCCGGGAAGACGTCCGTGTCACCGGCGAAATACACGCGCTCGCCGCCCTCGTCGAGCAGGAAGCCCAGGGCCGCTGCGGTCGGCCCGAGCGGCGGCCGGAAGCCCGAGTGAGCCGCCGGCGTCGCCGTGACGCGAACCGGTCCCAGCGCGGCTGACTCACCGACCGCTACCTCGGTCAGATGCCGGAAGCCCGCCCGGCGCAGCAGGCGCGCCGAGCCGCGCGGGACGACCAGCGGGGTGTCGGTGCCGAGCAAGCGCAGCGAAGGAATGTCGAGGTGGTCGAGGTGCAGGTGGCTGATGAGCACCGCGTCGATGTTGCTGTAGAGCTCAGCGGGGAGCGGCGAGACCGTGCGCCGGAGGATGTTGATCCGATCGAAGAGCACGGGGTCAGTCAGGATGCGCACGCCGTTCATCTCGACCAGCACGGTCGAATGGCCCAGGAAGGTGACCTCTGCCCTGATCACGCGACGGCTTCGCGCATGGCGGCCAGCCACTTACGCAACTGCGCGTGCACCGCGGGGGCACCAACGAGCGAGTCGGTGTCGAGGGTCCACTCGGCCGGATAAAGGATGAGCGGTTCCGTCTGCGGCCCGCCCAGGCCGCCATGGGAGCCGATCAGCTCCTCGAACGCGGCCACCCGTCCGGTGTTCGAGTCGAGCATGCTGATCAGGACCAGGTCGCCACAGTTGCTCATGCCGTCGAGCCGCTTGAGCGCCGCGGCCGCATGCGGACCGAAAGGTCGGAGCGGATCGCGTCCTTCGACGCGTCCGTCGGCGAGGTGATGAACACCCGACCGGCCGATCGCCAGCGCACCCTGACTCCGAGAGCGCGCCATCAGCACCCCCACGCCCGGGTGGTTTGCCAGCGCCTGGACCATGTCCGCATAGCGTTCGTCGATGGTCTCGATATCCGCGCGCCCGGGGATCCGCGGGAAGTAGACGAGCGCCAGGTTGCCGGACGGACAGACGACGAGGTCTGGCGGTGCGGTGCCAGGATCACCGGGCGCCGCCCGCCTCGCCCGGTCGCGCTGCTCACGCCTTTGGCGCGCGCGGAGGGCGCGGCGTGCCACCACCGACGCTCCGCGTGCGCGCGCCAGCTCGGACACGAAGCTGTCCACGAGGCGCCATTGTTCAACCTCGCCGACCGCGGCCGACACGGATTCGGCGCCGCCCATCAGCTGCCGAATCACCGCCTCGAGTGGCTTGCCGAAACGCTGCCGGAAGGTCGCGCCGAGCGATTGGCCATGGTCTGAGAGCACGACGAAGCGGTACGGCCTGGGCGCATCCTCGGCCGCCCGGACCAGGCTGCCGAGTACACGGTCGAGGCCGTCCAGCGCGTCGAGACTTTCGGCGCGCTGGGGTCCGCTGTGGTGGGCGATCTCGTCGTAGTCGGTGTACGTGACGTAGATGATCGGCGTGCCGCGGAGCATTTCCTCGATCACGAGACTGGTCGACAGCGGGCGCAGGACGACGTTCGTGACGGCCCTCAGAAACGGGTAAGGGAAGCCGCGCGCGAGGTATGGCTCAACGCCGGCCAGCCGCGCGCGGCGTGCCTGGAACACTTCCTTCGCGGCTTCGGCGATCGACAGGACGATCGCGTGCACGAACCCGTAGGGGCTCAGGAAGAACGAGAAGTAGGAACGGCTGCGCCCGAGCCCCTGCGCCGGATCGTGGACCGTGGACAGGGTCAGGTACGAGCGTGCCGCGCCCCCGGAGCAGAGATTGCCGACGCTCGCGCCATCGTCGGCGAGCAGGCCAGGCGCGCGTTGCTCCAGGGCTTGCTCGAGCTGCTGGGCGTCCTCGGCATGGTTCGAGACGAACAGCCGTTGTGCCTGCTTGTCCCACCAGCGAAAGGCCGGGATGTCGTCGTTGTTGCCGAACATGATCCCGGCCTGGCTGGCCGAGGTCTGGGACGGCAGCAGCGTCGTCCACGGGGAGAGGCGCATGAGACCGTGATTGACCCAGCGCGACATGACCGGCACGCGGCCGGCGTTGAGTTGCTGAACCAGCACGGGGTGCGCCAACCCGTCGATCTGGACGATCACCAGGCCGGGCTGCGTCGTGTGGGTCGCGTCGCCGCGGCGCACGAGTAATCGGCGCACCAGCATCGAATAGTACGAATCGTCCGCATCGAGCGACACGACCCAAGTTATGAGCGAGCCCAGCACGGCGAAGACGACCGCGGCGAGGGCGCCCTCGGGGATGGTGGTTATGTGCACGCCGGGCACGAGTGGCACCAGCGCCAGGACCACCGCGACCTGGAAGACAAGGGAGATGACGAGCATCAGCAGCAGTGAGAAAGGCGCGACCACGGCCAGCAGCAGCGGCCGCACGAGCGCGCCAAGGGCGCCGATCGTGATCACGGCACCGGCGAGGGCCAGCGGTGAATCGATCTTCAGCCCCGGCAGAACGGCGGCCGTTACCCCCAGCGCCACGAAGGCGACAAAGAACGAGACGATCGCGCGCCACATCAGTCGCGACCGCCCGCGGTGCCAGTGCCACACGACGTCGACCTGCGCGCGGTAGAAGTCGACCAGCCGGCGCAGCACGCTCACGCCGATCAGTCTAGAAAGCCCCGGGCGGTAGTCGCGCCGTACCGCCCGCATTCGTACGCGGGCGGCCTTCGAGCCGATAACCACCCGGGGTCGGCCGGCCACAAGAGCTTGGTCGCATCGCTACCGCCCGGATCGGTGCCAGACGGGGCCGCGGGCGACAAGGCCGCGGACAGCCGGCCATAGCCGACGCCAGATCGAAGCTAATCGCTCTGCTGGTGCTTGGCGTAAGGATGCGGGCGGTATGCGCAGGCACTAGCGCCGGGTGGAGTCGGCAGCGCCGGGCGAAGGCTCCAGCTGGTGCTTGGCGTACGGATGCGGGCGGTATGCGCAGGCGCCAGCGCCGTGCAACGTCGCCCGTGCCGGGCGAACGTCGCCCGCGCCGGTTATGCGAGGTCGCCCGCGCCGTGCGAAGGCGACCCCGCTATGCGCTCAGGCGCTGATTTCCTTCTTGAAGTACATCGTGGTCGAGGGCACGCCCATGCCCGGCAGCGTGGTGACACCCACCAGCTCCCAGCCGCGATCGCCCAACAGGCCGCAGAAATAGGGCACGTTGAGCGTTGCCTTGTTGAGGCTGAGCACCCACTCGGACGACTGCGGCGCGATCAGCGCCGGGCCGAGCACCTGGGCCAGCTCCTGGAGGAGAGCCGGTCCCTGGGCGTGGCTGAAGAACGCCGCCACCTGCGTGTCGTCGCGCACCCACGCGTACTGAAAGTGCTTCATGTTCGAACCTCCCTCTACTGGATGAGTGAACTACCTCAGGTATTCGCGCGCCGTCTTGCGCTTCAGGAACCGACCCCAACCCTTCTCGCCATGCCACTCCCCGTGGTCCACGATCACGCGGCCGCGCGAAAGCACCACGTCCGACCCGCCGACCACCGAGCGCCCCTCGTAGCACGAGTAGTCGACGTTCATGTGGTGCGTGCTGGCCGACAGCGTGTGCCGGCGCGCCGGGTCGTAGACGACGACGTCGGCGTCGGCACCGGGCGCCACCACGCCCTTTCGGCCGGCCAACCCGAACATGCGCGCCGGTGCTCCGGCGATCACCTCCACCCAGCGCTCCGGAGTCAGCCGGCCGCCCACGACACCGCCGTCGTGCAGCAGGTCGACGCGCTCCTCCACGCCGGGCAGGCCGTTGGGCACCTTGCGGAAGTCACCCACGCCCAGGTCCTTCTGGCCGTGGAAGTCGAACGGGCAGTGGTCGGTCGCCACGATCTGCAGGTCGTCCTTTACCAGCCCCTGCCACAGCGCCGCCTGGTGATCGGCCGGGCGGAGCGGCGGCGAGCAGACGAACTTGGCGCCCTCGAAGCCGTTGCCCAGGTCGTCCAGCGACAGGAACAGGTACTGCGGGCACGTCTCGGCGAAGCTCAGTGAACCGCGATCGCGCGCCGAGCGGACCGCGTCGAGCGCGTCGCGCGAGGACAGGTGGACGATGTACACCGGCACGCCGGCCGCCTCCGCCAGGCGGATGACGCGGTTGGTCGCCTCGCCTTCGAAGGCGGCGTAGCGCGCCACGCCGTGCCAGTAGGGATCGGTCTTGCCCGACTCGGCAAGCTGGTTGGCCACGACGTCGATCGCGGGGCCGTTTTCCGCGTGCATCAGGATCAGCCCGCCGTTCCTGTCGGTCTGCTGCATGGCGCGGAAGATCGCCCCATCGTCGGACAGGAAGACGCCCGGGTAGGCGGTGAAGAGCTTGAAGTCGGTGACCCCTTCGCCGACCAGCTCGTCCATTTCCGCCAGCGAGCCGTCGTTGACGTCACTCATGATCATGTGGAAGCCGTAGTCGATGCAGGTGTTGCCCTCCGCCTGCGCCAGCGACTTGTCGAGTCCTTCGCGCAGCGCCCGACCCTTGGCCTGGACGGCGAAGTCGAGGATGGTGGTTGTCCCGCCAAAGGCCGCCGCGCGCGAGCCGGTCTCGAAGGTGTCCTTGGCAAACGTGCCGCCAAAGGGCAGCTCCATGTGCGTGTGCACGTCGATGGCGCCGGGGATGACCCACCTGCCCTTCGCGTCGATGGTCTGGTCGAGCCCGGCGGCCAGGTCGCTGCCGTCGAGCCCGCGCCCGACTGCCGCGATGATCTCCCCATCGATCAGGACATCCGCCTCAGCCAGACCATCCGCGTTGACGACCGTGCCGTTGGTGATCAGCGTCCTCATGCGCAAATGGTAGAACGCCCAAATCCGGTCTGGCCGACGAGTCAGCCGCTGAATCCACGCGGCCCCGCTGTCGCCTCCCCGAACCCATTGCCAGCTGGCAATGGCGCCCCTAGCATGGCCAACGGAACCGAGTTCCAGGCGCGGCCGCCCACGGCCAAATTTCGAGAGGGACTGCGGCATGACTTCGACCAGCGGGCGCGCACGCGCCCTCGGCCCACGCTCCGCGCGACTGTCGGCGCTGCTCACCGCGCTCGCGCTCGCCGCGGGCCTGCTGGGTGCCAGTGCGCCACTGGTCGGGGCGACCAATGTCCAGGCGGCGATCACCATCGGTGCCAACTCGTGCATCGGGACCGACGCGTGCACTGACGCGGTCGGTCCGATCGGCGATAACTCGTGCAACGGCGACCTTGCCTGCGCGGAGACCCTCGGCAGCGTCGGCGACAACTCGTGCGACAGCCACTATGCGTGCGAGAGCGCCGCCGGCTCGATCGGCGACAACTCGTGCAACGGCGAGAGCGGCTGCTTCGAAGGCGACACCGTCGGCGACAACTCGTGCCACGAGGACTACGCCTGCTATGGCGCCACCGCCAGCATCGGCGACAGCTCGTGCCAGGCCTCCAATGCGTGCTATGAAACCTCCGGCAGCGTCGGCACCGGCGCGTGCGTCGGGTACAGCGCCTGCAACAATGCCGCCGGACCAATCGGCGCCAACTCGTGCAACGGCGCCTATGCGTGCGCTGGCAGCAACGACAGCGTCGGGGACAACTCGTGCAACGGCTACAAGGCCTGTTACGAGGCCCTTACTGCCGTCAGCGATTGCGCCGACAACCTGCCCGGCTACATCCCGGCGGTGTGCGTCCAGCCCGACGGCCAGGTCAAGCGGCCGGGTGGTCGCCTCAACGGCAAGGGTGTGTACAACGACGACGGCGCCGGCCAGATGATCTACGGCGGCCACCATGGCTACCCCGTGGGCACCCGCCGGACGGTCTACCTGTACGTCCGCAACGACGGCTCGATACCAGCCGCCTACACCTACACCGCCAGCGGTGACGACGTGGCCGGCTTCGTGATCACCTACCACCGCCGCTCGGGCCGGGATCTGACCGACCAGGTCAACGCGGGCACCTTCACCACGCCGACTCTCGACCCCGGTGCGCGCTATGCCATCTTGGCCACCATTACCATCACGCCCGACGCCGCCCCGCAGAGCAGCGTCAGCCGCCTCATCACCATCGCCGCGGTCGACGGCGAGGCGTCAGCCATCGACGCCATCGGCTTCGGGCTCAACAGCCAGTAGGGTCGCAGTCGGGAAAGTCCCTCATGGAATCGCAACCCACGGACGCATGATGTTGACCCTGATCGTGGACCATGTCGATGCCGTGACGGCGAAGCTGCGCAGGCTGGGCGTGGAGCCGCTGAATGGTCCCATCGACCGGCCGTGGGGCTCTCGGACGGTGGAGTTCGCGGATGCCAGTGGGACGCGGACGACCGACTAGAGGCCGACCAGCCGCAGGCGCTCTTCGATCCGCGCTTCGTCCACACCAGCTGAGGTGTAGGTGGATGGCCTCACGGCCGGTGCCGCCACGACGGTGGTGAGGGTGAAGGTCTTCGACTTCTGGTCGTTGCCGTCCGGCCCATCAACAGTGAGGGTGACGGTCCATGGCCCCTCGTTGGCATATGTGTGGGGCAAGGGGTTCGGCTGACTCGAGTTGGTACCGTCACCAAAGTCCCACGACCAAGTGTTGATGTTGCCGTTCGACGTGTTGGTGAAGTCAACGATGTAAGTTCCGGCTTCTTGGCTCCACGAGAAGTTGGCCGTTGGTCCAGGTGGCGCGGTAGGTCCTGGCACGTTCACGTTCTTCGTCTTTGTGCTCGTTCCGCCAGGGCCGGTGGCGGTGAGGGTGATGGTGTACGTGGATGCCGAAGCGTACGTATGAGATCCCGGATTCTGACTGCTGGAGGTGCTCGAGTCGCCGAAGGCCCACGACCACGTATTGACGGCGCCGGTGGTGTTGTTGGTGATGTCCACGGTCAGCCCATTGGCCTCGATGCTGGTCGAGAACCTGGCGACCGGAGCCGGTGTCGCGGTCGGCGCGGGCGTCGGGGTCGGGGTCGGCTGCGCCCTGAGGTGCAGCACCTTGGTCCGGCTGCTCGTGCCGGTGGGCCCGGTCACGGTAAGCGTCACGTTGTAGTCGCCCACCGCTGGGTACTTGTGCTTGGGGTTCTGCTTGGTGGCCGACGCGCCGTCGCCGAAATCCCACGCCCAGCTGCTGATCGTGCCGCTCGACAGGTCGCTCCAGACGACGGTCAGGCCGTCACTCTGGATGAAGCCGCGAAAGTTCGATTTGGGCGCGACGGGACCGCTGGTCGGTGTCGGAGTCGGCGTGGGGGTTGGCGTGGGCGTGGGCGAATCGGTGGGCAGGTCGGTCGGCGAGGCGCTCGGCTCGATCGATGGGAAACCCGAGTCGGTGGCCGACGGCGACGGCGTCAGGTACCACGGCAGCGTGGGTGACGGCGACGGTGTGGGTGTCGGGGAGGGGGTCGGTTGGACGAAGGGCGGCAGCGTGTTCGACGGCGTGGGCGTGGGCAGCAGGGCGATCGAGCTGGGTCCCGGCGTGTTGTTGTTGAGGCCGCCGAGCACAACGATGTAGACGGCGCCGCCGACGAACAGGAAGGCCACGATCAGGGCGAAGGCCACGGCCAGCGTGCCGGGGCCACCGCGACGGATGCGGTCGGCGCGCTTGTAGCTGACACCGACCATGCGGTTGGTGCCCAGCCAGCGACCACAGCGACTGCACGCTGCGGCGCCGGGCGGGTTGCGCTTACCGCAACTGGGACAGATCAAGTTTTCTCCCCTCGGTCGACGGCCGCCTTCCGTGTACGTACTTCAAGACGGTCGGCTGCGGGTGATGCGTAACGCCAAGATGATCGCGGCAAGCAGAAAAAAGTGCCCGGACGGCCGATACTGACCAACCCCGCGAGCCGCTGGCGCTATCCGGGTGGGACGATTCCAAGCCTAGGGGCCGGCCGTCCGCCAACGGCAACTAGTGCAACAGGGACTCGAGCCGCTCGAACTCGCCTAGGGTATCCGTGAAGGCGTCGACGATCTTATCGTCGCTCCATAAGCCGCGGTCAAGCCGACGATTGAGCTGTTGGTAGACAACGGATAGCCACCCGCGCGCACCCATGAGCTGCTGACCTAGCACTGGATCGCGCTTCTCGTAAGCCGATTGATAGTCCATCAGGCGCATGCCGATTGACTGCAGTTGGTCCAGCGCGGCTTCCCAGTCCTGCTGCTCGACTGCGGCGAACGCGGCACGCATCGGCTGCATGATGGTGATCTCGAACACGACCGACTCGGCCGCGCCTGATGCGCCGGGCGCCGGCTCGGCATCCGTCTTGTCGGCGGACTCCGGGTTCAGCAGTTGTTCGGCGAGCGTGCTCGGCTTGCCGCCCTGATCGGTTGATTCCTGCTTCCGATGAGCGATGCCGGCCGGCGTCTGCTGCGTCGGCGGCGCTGGCTCCCCGCGCAGGCCGCGGGTCTCGATCGCGTGCGCCTCGGCCTCTGGTCGGCTGCCCGGATCGCTCACGCCCCGGGCGGGGCCTCCCTGCGGTTGAGCCTGCACGGCGTGGACAAGCTCGTGCAACAGGGTCTGCTGCCCGGCGCTCGAATCGAGGTTCATGACGTGCGGCCCAAGGTAGACGTCTTTACCCATGGTGACCGCTTCGGCACGTAGCGAACTCGTCAGGGCGGCTGCCTCCGCATCGTCGTGCAGGCGGACGTCATCCAGGTCGGCGGCGAGTTTGCGCTCGGCCGGCAGTCGGATGGCAGGCGGCACCGGCTTGCCGTCGCTCGGCGTCGCACTTGCGCGTTGACCGCCCAGCAGTTGGCCAACGGCGGAGTTGCCCGCGCTGCGCTGGAGCGCCTCCATCACCGTGAGCGACTCCTCGCGACTCAGGCTGCTGTCGCTGCTGGACGGCAGTTGCCCACGCTGGACTTTGCGTCTGTCGGGGAGCTCATCGTGGACGCGTGCCATGCACGCGTATGGTCGCCGCTGAGAGTCGCGCACGCACTGTCCGCAAGGGAGTACGGGCGGGCAGTGGAACCGCGGAAAATCGGGCAGTGCGGCTGCCCGAAAGGGCAAACCCTGCCGCGCGATCGGCCAGTTCAGTGCTGGACTTCGGGCCGGTCGGCGGAGACAATGGCCGTCCCCTGGAGCGCGAGAGGGCTCCAGTGGCTGCGGAAGTTAGGACGCGTGCCCGTGACCGGCTCAGTAGTCGCGACGAAACTGCGGATTCCGAGTACCCCGTCGATGCCCCTCGACCGGCTTGACGGACGGCTTGATGCCGTCTGGCGACACCGCCTGGCAGTGGTGGTTGCGCCGGCGGGCTCGGGCAAGACCACCTTGCTGGCCCGCCTGGCGTTGCGCGCGCCAGGCCCGGTGGGTTGGTACCGAGCCGAGGGCTGGGACGGCGATGAGACCACCCTGCTGCAGCACCTTGAAGCGGCTCTGGCACCCGTCCTGCCCGGTGTCCCAGGTGAATGGCTGAGCGTCGAGCAAGCGGCCAACGCGATCGAAACTTGGACCGGCGCGCCGGTGCTGTTGATCGTCGACGATCTGCACACGCTGCAGGGAACGCCGGCTGAGGCCGCCATCGAAAGGCTCATCGACTACGCGCCCAATTCGCTCCGCTTCGTGATCGCCTCGCGCGTACCGCCCGATTTCAACCTGCCGCGATTGCGCGTTTCCGGCGCCCTGCTCGAACTGGCCGGCGACGACCTGCGTTTCCGGTCATGGGAGGTGGAGCGGCTGTTCCGCGATTTCTATGGCGAACCGCTGCCGCCCGAGGAGTTGGCCCGCCTGGCGCGGCGCACCGAGGGTTGGGCGGCCGGGCTGCAGTTGTTCCACCTGGCGACGAGCGGCCGGCCGGCCGATGAGCGACGGCGGATGCTGGCGGCGCTCGATGGCAGCACGCGCTACCTGCGCGAATACCTGGCACGCAACGTTGTGTACCAGTTGCCACCGGAGCTGCGCCGCTTTCTGATCGACACGTCCGTGCTGGGTCGGGTCAGCGCGACGCTGTGCGATCGCCTGCTGGACCAGCTCGGCAGCGGCGAGTTGCTGGCCGACCTCGAGCGGCGGCGGCTGTTCACCCAGGCCCTGCCGGAGGAGGGCGCGTATCGCTACCACGAGGTGCTGCGCAGCTACCTGCAATCGGAGTTGGTGGCCGAGCTGGGCGAGGATGGCATTCGCGCCCGGTTTCGTTTGGCGGGCGAGTTGCTGGCGGAGGCGGGTGCCGTCGCTGAAGCACTCGAGGCGTTCTGCCGGGCAGAGGATTGGGAGGGCGCGCGGCGCCTACTCGACGGTCGCGGCGAGGACGTTGTTGCCCGGCCCAATCAATGGATCGATGGCCTGCCGCCGGCGCTGGTCCTGCACGATCCTTGGCTGCTGCTGGCGAGCGCACGCCGCCGACGCGCGGAGGGTCGTCTGCGCGAGGCGGTCGAGCAGTACCAACGCGCCGAGACTGCGTTCGGAGTGGCCGAAACTGCCGCGCTTTGCCACGACGAACGCCTGGCGCTCGTTACGTGGCTGGACGGGCCGACCACGGCGCGGCCTGACGGCTTCGCGCTGCTGCGCTCGGCGCTCCGTCGTGATCCGGGCGCCATCGCCAATTCGCAGGCCGGCGAGTTGCCCACGGGCGGGCTGCTCGGCGGCCTGGCGGCACTGCTGGCAGGGCACGCATCAAGCGCTCGTCGTGAGCTGCTTCACGTCGCCGAACGGCGGGACACATCACCCGTGCTTGGCGTGGTCGCCTCGCTGGCTGCAGGCGTAGCCGGACTGTTGATGGGCCAGGCCCATGCAAGCCTGGAGGTGGAAGGTGCTGTCCTGGCCGCTGAGGTGGCCGGGCTCGAGTGGATTGCCCGTGTCGGTCGGGCTACGCTCGCGCTCACCGGCAGCTTCGAATCGGTACGCGAGGCGAACGACGTTGCGGTCGCGAGCGCGGCCGTGGACGATCAGTGGGGCGCAGCGCTGGCCGCCCTGTGCGCCGCTTGGGGGTCACTGCAGGCGCGTGTCGACGTGCCGGCTGGCGAGGCGTTGATCGCCCGCCTGCGGGGCCTCGATGTGCCGGTGCTCGAGGTCTGGGCGCGCACCATCCTGGCTCTCGCCGGGGTGCGCGCCGGTGAGCCGGACGCGCGCAACGATGCCGTAGCGGCAGAAGCGGGCGCGCGCTCGATGGGGGTCGATGCGGCCCGCATGCTTGCCTACCTGGCCCTGTCCGAAGCCGCTTACGACGCGCGCGAGGCCGAAGAGCATCGCGCACTCGCGCTCGACATTGCCGCCGAGACCGGGTTGCGCCCGCCAATCGATGCAGACCATGATGCCGAGAAAGCGGTTGATGCGGCGGAGCCACCGCCCGTCTCGGTGCGGGTCCTGGGGGCTTTCGACTTGCGCCTTGCCGGACAACCGGTCGATCTGGGCGCGGTCCGGCCGCGAGCACGCACCCTCTTGCGCCTGCTCTGCCTGAACGCCGGCCGGCGCGTTCACCACGAGACGATCGAGGCGGCCCTGTGGCCTACGGCCGACTCGGAGTCAAGCGCGCGCAACCTGCACGTGGCTATCGCGGCGCTGCGCCGCCTATTGGAACCGGCGGCCGGGCGGGGATCGTTCCAGCTGCTGCGGCGGGAGGGCGATGCCTATCTGCTGGCCGTTCCGCCGGGGAGCGAGATCGACATCGTCCAGTTCGAAGCAGCCGTCGCGGCTGGTCGCCAGGCCCAGTTGCGCGGGGACACGCGGGCGGCCGTGACGATGTACCAGGCGGCGCTCGACTTGTATCGCGGCGAGCTGCTGGCGGAGGACGGTCCGGCCGAATGGGTCGCCGAGCGTCGCGAAGCGGTGCGCCTCAAGGCGGTCGACGCCAGCCAGGCGCTGGCCGAGATCCTGCTCAGCCAGGGCGAGGCGGACCGCGCCGCCGGCGCGTGCAGCGTGGGCCTCCAAATCGAGCGCTACCACGATCCGCTGTGGCGACTGTTGATCTCGGCGCGTGATCAGGCGGGCGATCAGGGTGCGGCCACCCAGGCTCGCCTCAGTTACGACCGAATGCTGGCCGAGTTGGGTGTGGCGCCAGTGGCTACGGGCAACTCCCCGCTATGAACTCCACTTCGCGCAGCGCCACGAGGTCCTGATCGGGCGACTGCCCCGGGTTACTGCCGACTATCTTGATGTCGAAGGTGCGCACGCTTTCGGGCTTCTTCAGGCAGCGCTGCTGAGGAGCCGGGTCGTCGTTCAACAGGATCGAGACCGGCTTCGGCTCGCCCGGAAACACGAGCTGCACCTGGCTCGGACGGCCGTAGGTCTGGTAGTCGGCGCCAGTGGCGCCGACGTGGAAGATCAGTCCCGCCAGGTTGGTCGTTTCGCTGAAGTTGACCGTCACCGTGTCGTCGCCGTTGGCTGGATCGGCCAGCCAGTAGGTGGTGATGTCCTTGTCGAGCGCGTTGGATGATGGGTGGCGCAGCAGGATGACCTGCTGGCCGCCCTGGCCGAGCAGCGAATCGATCTGGTCGTGGATGCCGGGCACAGCCAGGTAGCCGACGACAGGCGCCAACACGACGACCACCACGACGATCATCAGCAGCCACTTGACGAACGAGCCGCGCGAGCGGCCCTCGCGGCCCATCTTCGATGGTCGCGTGCCGGCAGTCATCACCTGCGGCTGCCGTCGGAAGAGACGCCGATACCAGGGACTACGCGCTGGCGGCGCAACCGCTGCTGCGGCGAGGCTGTTGCCACAGCGCCGGCAGAAACGCCGGTCCGGATTGTTGCCGGCCCCGCATGCGCCGCAGATCAGGTCGCCAGGCTTGATCTCCGGCTCCGCCGCCAGGGACGGTCGCGGCTGCGGACGTGGCGGCGGCGCGTGGGTGATGGTGGGCTGGCGTGAGGGTGGCTCTCCCGGCTGCGGCTGCTGCGGCCGGCGCACCGCCGGCTGAGTGGCGGTCGGACGAACCGCCGCCGGCTCATCCGCGGACGGGGTTCGTGCCAGTGGGGCCACCGGTCCAGGCGGTGCTACGCGTTGCGTCACCGCCGGCGTCGGCGTGGGCGGAGGTGGTTGGATGGGCGCGGGCGCCGCCCTGAAACGGAAGCGCGGCGGCTCGGGCGGGGGGGGAGGCGGTGCCGGTGGCGTAGGTTCTGGTTCGGGCGCTGGCGCAGGCTCGGGCGCTGGCGCAGGCTCGGGCGCAGGTTCTGGTTCGGGCGCTGGCGCAGGCTCGGGCGCAGGCGCAGGCTCGGGCGCAGGTTCTGGTTCGGGCTCTGGTTCGGGCTCGGGTTCTGGTTCGGGCGCTGGCGCAGGCTCGGGCGCAGGCGCAGGTTCTGGTTCGGGCGCTGGCGCAGGCTCGGGCGCTGGCGCAGGCTCGGGCGCAGGTTCTGGATCGGGCGCAGGTTCTGGTTCGGGCGCTGGCGCAGGCTCGGGCGCAGGCGCAGGCTCGGGCGCAGGCGCAGGCTCGGGCGCAGGCGCAGGCTCGGGCGCAGGTTCTGGATCGGGCGCAGGTTCTGGTTCGGGCGCAGGTTCGGCTGCCGGGGGTTGGGCGGCGGCCGCGGCTGCTTCGGCTGGGTCGAGGTGTTCGCCGGTCCACTCCAGGAAGCTCGCGCAGTTGCCGCAGAACACGTCGCCTTCCGCGTTCAGCGTTCCGCATTTGGTGCAGCGAATCACTTCCTACCCCTAGCCATCGAACGGAGCCACACGGATAGTAAGGGCCATCAATAGCGCCGAGTGGACAGTCAGCCCTCGATCACTTCAATCGTGTGCGGCACGTGGGCGGGCTTGGCGGCGGCAACCAGCGCGTCGAGTCGGTCGCGGTCGATGCCGGCCTTTTTTGGCGGCTTGATGCGCACCGTCAGGCTGAACTCTGGCTGGCCAGGGATGGCCGCGCCCGTGGTGGTTGACCAGGCGGCGCCGCCGTTCTCGACGATGTCGACCTCGCCCGCGGTGAACAGCTTGACGTGCAGGGCAAGTCCGCCGACCGTGCCGCGCTGGCGATACAGGTCTGCTGCCATGGCCACCAGCGCCCGGCGGCGTTCAAGCGGCCAGTTCTCGTCGGGCAACAGCCCGACCCAGCCAGCCAGCCAGTCGAGGAAATCCTCTGGCGCGAGGGCCGGATCGAGGTACGCGCTGAAGTTGTCGAGCGCGCCCATGGCCGGGGCCCAGATCTCGTCGAAGGCGCCGGCCAGGCCGCGCGCCAGCTCGTCCTCCTGGTACAGCCCGGGCAGGCCGTCGACCAGCGGCCACGGCGAGGCGTAGCCGGGGATCGTCCCGCGCGCGCTGACAGGCGCGCCCTCGCCGGTCACCCGGCGCCCTCGACGAGCACCTGGTGGTCGTACGAGAAGACGAGCGCGTGCGGTTCGACGTCGAGCCGGTCGGTGGCCTTGCCGCGCTCGCCGGTGACCGGGTCGGCGCCAAAGATACGCACGTCCTCGACCAGTTCGGTGGCGCGCAGGCCCTGCAGCGCGGCGAACACTTCGCCGGCGAGCACCGGCCGGCCAAACGGCCAGCCGGTTCCGTCCGGGCCGCCGGTGATCGGGTCGAAGTACTTGAACAGGACGTCGAGGGCAGCCTGCTGCAGCTTGTTGGGGTCGTGCCGCGACCGGGCGCGCAACCTTGCGACCACGGTCAGGCCGCGATAGACGGGCGGCTCGACCAGGATGCGCGTGCCGATCAGGCGCGTGTCGTCGAGGCGCTGGGTGATGCGCTCGAGGGTCGCCTCCGACGGCACCAGTTGGTCGAACTTGATGCGTTGGTCGGCACCGGCCACGGCGGGCACCACGAGCACGCGCACGAAGCCAGGATCGGCGCCGTCGCCGCCGGTCAGCGCGCGCACGCGGGCCACCTCCGGCGCCGCTTCACGTGCGATCTGTTCGAAATCTTCGGCGGTTACCGCCCGATCGCGCGTGCGCAGCAGGATCGGGCCGCGCACCTTGGCCGACTCGAGGTCCTCGCCATCGACGCCGCCCTGCGCGGCGCGGTGGTTCTCGACGCGCGCCACGTACGGGATCGACGCCTTCAGCACGGTCAGCGCCCGGGCCGCGACATTGCCCGCTGCGCCGCCGCCAGCGTGGTACAGGGGCATGCGCATGCCCGCCCCCTTGGGTGGCACCGCGCCGTAGTTGCGCAGGCCGCCGTCGGCGAGCCGCACAGCCGGTCCGAAGCCGATCTGGCCCATCACCGAATCGAGCACGAAGTGGCGATCCTGCGGCCCACTGGTGGCGAAGTTGGGCCGCTCGATCCACTCGACCCAGTCGTCGCCCGACTCGTTGATCTCGACTACCAGCGGCTTCTCGCCGCCGACCACCGGCTGGTGCTTGAGCGTCAGCCGCTGGCCGGGCACGCCCTCGGCCTCGCCCAGGTACTCGTTGAGCACCAGCTCGGCGTTGATCGCGTCGGCCGTGCCGCCGATGGTGAACGCGCTGAGGTCAAGGATCTCGGGCGAGGCGCTGTACACCGGCTGGCCCTCGTGCGGCTCGATCACGCGCGCTCGCAGCCAGCCGGCGCGCACGTTGTCGATCACGAACGGGACGTGCTCGCGCGGCACATGGAGCACCACGTCGCCGGCGCGGTTCAGGCCGCCGGTCGTGTCGCGCTCGAGCTCGCACGCCGTCCACGCCTCGCCCGTCCACGCCTCCCATGCCAGCGGCGGGTCGTTCGGGTCGACGCCCACACCCTCGATGCGGCAGTTGAAGCGCAGCGTCACCGCGCACGCCGGGACGGCCGCCGACAGCCCGACCAGCAGCACGTCGCCCGGCTTGGGCGGGCTGTCGAAGCAGAAGAAGCCGCTGCGCATGGCCAGCGCGTCGTCGTGCGCGCGGACCGCCTTGGGCCCGATCATCGACGCCACGTTCTGCAGCGAGCAGGCGGTGATCGGGCGATCCTCGGTGGTGCTGAAGACCACTGCCGGCTGCGTGCCGGTGCGCGTGGTGGCCACCTCCGTGCCGGCCGGGATGGTCACCGTATCGGGCTGCGGGGCGGACAACCAGAAGGTGACCGGTGCATGCGCCGCAGTCGGCGGGAAGAGGCGCACGCCGATCAGGTCCAGGAACTTGATGTAGTTCAGGTCGGGCACGCGATTGAGCCGATAGAGCAGCTGGTCGGTCATCCACGCGAAGGCCTCGATCAGCGTCACGCCCGGATCCGACACGTTGTGATCCGTCCAGCGGTTGGTGCGCTGCTGGACGAGGCGCTTGGCGTCGTCGACCAGGTCCTGGAAACGGCGATCGTCGAGGTTGGGGGCCGGCAGGCTCATGGCGTCTTGCTCCTGCGCTCTAGCGTTCTGGCGGAATGGTGTAGAAGGGGAAGACGAGGTTGCGCGGGTCGTTGGTGTTGCGCATCCGATAGCGCACGTCGACGTACATCAGGCTGCGATCGAACTCGTCGACGCTGACCACGACGTCGTCGATCTCGATGCGCGGCTCCCAGCGCCGGAGCGAGAGGCGAACCTCGTACGCGATGCGACCGGCGGTCGTCGCGTCTGCGTCGGCGAAAACGAAGTCATGGATGGCGCAGCCGAAGTCGGGCCGCATCGGCCGCTCGCCATAGGCGGTGCCGATGATCAGCCGGATCGCCTCCTCTATCTCGCGCGTGTCGCTCACGAGGGCGAAGCCGCCAGTCTGATCGAGTTCGAGCGGGAATGCCCAGCCCGCGCCGATGAACTCGTTGCTCATCGCGCTACCCGATCTGGACGCTGATGACGCCAGGACCGACGGCCGTGGCCTTGGCGATGCAGAGTGAGGCGTTCGACTGGGCGTTGGCTGCCGGCTTGCCACCGATCAGCACCGACGAGCTGCCGCTCACGATCCGGCCGACCTGCATGGTGGGTGAGGCGAACGCACCGTCGACGATGCCGACGTGGGGCGGCGCGTTGTAGCCCGACGAGCCCATCACTGCCGCCGCCTTGCCGCCGATGATCACGCTCGCCACGAGACCGTCGCTGAGCGGAGCCGAGAACGGCAGCGGACCGGCAGGCTGCGTCCCGGACGCCGACGGGATCAGGTGGTTGGGGCAGGTGCCGGCGATCCTGTCGCCCATGACCAGCGCCGGTGAACCCATGTGCCGCGCTCCTAGTTGAGCTGAATGACGCTGCCGTCGATGTCGACGGCAGCGTTGCTCTTGATCGTGAGCTTGCCCTGTGCCTCGAGACTGAGCGTGCCCTTGGACTTGATGTCAATCTCCTGCGCAGACTCGATTACGACCTTCGTCTCGCCATAGACGTGCAGCTCGTCACCGCTCTCCTTGAGCGCGATGCGCAGCTTGTTGTCGCTCGAGATCAGGGCAATACCTGAGTCGCCATCGGCGTCGAAGAAGACCAGCCGGTGGCCCTTGCGCGAGACGAAACCACGCCGCTTGACCTTGCCGTTGTCGAACAGCCCGTCGCCCAGGTTGGGCTTGTCCTGCCCGTTGTAGAGGCCGCCGATGACGTACGGGTGGCTAACGTCGCCGTTCTCGAAACAGACCAGCACCTCGTCACCCACCTCCGGCAGGTACACGCTGCCGCTGTTGGGCCCCGCGCCGGCTTGGACGACGGGCGCCCAGTTCGACTCGTAATCGCCCGACAGCCACGGCATCTTGATCTTGACCCGGCCCTGGGCGACGGGATCGTCGTTGCCGGTCACGACTGCCGTGACCACGCCGTAGACGCGATTCGAGCCGACCTTGCCGTTCGTCGCGCCGCCGGTCGACGCGAGGGACACGAGCCCAAGGAGTGAGCGGCGCTGGTGGCCGTTGATCTCGAAATGCGTCCGATAGCCGCCCTCGGCGAAGACGTGGCGCGTGTGGGTCAGCACGAAACGGCCGCAGAATGCGTCGGCCACGCCGGAGATGCTCACCGCGGTGCCGGCACGCAGGTCGCCGTTGCCACGCGAGACGCCCTCGGCCTCGGCAAAGGCACTGCCGATGTGCTCGGCAACGGCCGTGGCCGCGGCGTCGACCTCGTCGGACGATGTGCCAGGATGGTCTGCTTGGACGAAGGTCGGGCTGCCAAACGTCTGGGCCAGGCTGCCCGGCGTCGTGTCGGTGAGCTGTGCGGTCTTCGTCCCGGCAGTCGCCTGGCCGACCAGCTCGCGCTTGTTCTCGCGATCCCAGCCACGCACCTCGACCTGCGTAACCTGTTCCGCCGAGCTGAGCCGCGGACGGTACTCGAGCAGGTCTGATCCGAAGACGAGCTTGTACTGGACGGTCTCGAGCAGGTTGCCCTCGTCGGGCGCCGTCGCCGAATCGATCGGCTTGGTGAAGTTGAGCTTGCCGTCGTCGACGTTGAGCAGGAAGCCGATCGCCCTGGCGCGTGCGCGCAGGAAGTCCCAGTCGCTCTGGTTGGCCTGCGAGACGTGCTCGTGGGTCGTCTCGCTTGCGTCGATCTTGCCCAGGTCGATGCCCGCATCGCTCGCCACTCGACGGCAGATGTCGCTGTCAGTGACGTTGACGAAGGTCCGCGTCCGGCGCCCGCGATGCAGGCGATGCGAAACGTCGTAGCCGCGGATGTGCAGGCGCTGGCCGATGGCGTCGTAGTCGCCGGTGATGGTCGTGATCTCGCCCTTGACGAGCGGTGCCTCGATCATGCCCGACGGTGGCGAGATCTCGACGGTGTGTCCGATCCGGTACGGCGGCATGTCCTGGCCGATGGCGCGCAGCGTCAGCGCGAAGGTCGTCGGCAGCTCGAGATCGTCGTCGACGACGACCTCCTCGACCAGGCCCTCGCTCGTGGTTTCGACCGGATAGCCATTGATCTTGATCTCGGGCCAGTTGCCGTATGACATTCGCCGCGCCTACGACATGTTCGCCGCGTCGCGCGGCGACGGCAGCAGCAGGGTCGTGCCGGGCGCGACGCGCAACGGATCGTCGATACCGTTGAAGGCGGCAAGGCCGCGCCAGTAGCGCGCCTGGCGGTACTCGCTCCAGGCGACCGAATGAAGCGTCTCGCCCTCGGTCACGACGTGGACGCGCATCCCGGGGCGCGTTCCGGAAGTCGGGTTCTGGCGCGCTGCATCCTGTGGCACTTCTTCGAGCCGGATGCTGCACGTGGCGCGGATCGGTGTGCCATCGATGCGGAAGAGCGTGTAGCGCGCGGACACGCTGCTCAGGTAGCCGCGGAAGTTGCTCAGCGCCGAGCTCGAACCCCACTGGAACATGAGCAGCGGCGGCTGCGGATTGCCTGTCGTGCGGCTGACCGGCGTTGGCTTGGTCCACTCGAAGAGCGTTTCGACGTCCTTGGTGACGTCGCCCTGGAGCTCCTCGAAGGCGTCGAAGAAGATTTCCATCGACACCGACGCGGGATTTGTCGACGTGTAGTCTGGATCGGGCGTCGACTCGGCCCCCGGCGTCCGCGGTCGGTTCCATTGCGCCGACTTCTCGATCGTGTACTGCTCCGGGTTGTACTTGAAGCGCAGCATCATCGGCACGCCGACGCCGTCGACGACGATGAGCATCGCCTTCTCGAGCGCGCTCAGAAGGTCCATCAGCGCGGCCCCAGGAAGCCGTTGTGGACGAGCTCGAGCGTTTCCATCGCCACCTGGTTGCCGTTCACGTCCAGGCTCGGTCCGCTCCAGCGCGCCGGGAAGACCTCGACGAGGACCCATTCGGCGACCGATTCGCCTGACGGGCCCAGGACCGTGATCTGAGCCGTGCCGCGTACCAGGCGGGCCTGGACGCTGGCCAACCAGCTGGCAACCGAGACCGTGGACGAGTCGACCGGCCGGGTCAGCTTGACGTTTTCGTACTTGGCCCGGCCGGGAAGCCGGTGCACGTAGCCGTTCTGGCCGCCCTCGCGGTATTCCTGGATGTCATATTCGACGTTCAGGCCGTCGCACTTCTGCCAGTTGCCGAGCTCTTGCCCGTCGATGGCGACCTTGAAGCGCAGGCCGAGGCCCGGATCAGCCATCACTGCTCTCCCCGGCTCACAGCGCGTCGATCAAGGTGCCGCCGCGCTCGCGCTCGCTGATCAGCTGGCGACGCAGGCGGCGCTCGAAATGACCGAACAGGTATTCCTCGTTGCTGTCCAGGCGCGCCCGAAAGGCATCGTCTGGATCGGTGAACTTCGCCTCCGGCGCGCGTTGTGCGGGCGGCGCGCTGCTCGCGGCGGCCATTTCGCCCGCCGAGAGCTCGATCGTGACGGGGAGCGAACCCTGCTCTTCGGGCAGCGGCGGTTCCGGTCTCCGGTCGGGCACAGATGCGAGTGGCAGCCGGCCCGCTCTCTCGGCGGCGACGGCCTGTGCCTCGAGTTGCTGGCCGTGTGCCGAGTCCTCGGCCGGCAGGCTCGAGCCCAGCCGGCGCTGCTGGGCGACGTGGGTCATCTCGTGCGCGAGCAGCGATTGCGCCTTGGCGCCACTCAACGGACCGTGGCTCGCGGGCAGGTAGATGTCACTGCCGCTGGTGAAGGCGCGCGCATCCAGCGCCCCGGCCAGATCAGATGCCTCGGCGCCGCGGTGGATGCGCACGCCACTGGCGGCACCTGAGCCGGCCGCCTCAGCGGACCCGGCCGTGGCGCCACCGGTGGCGGCAGGGCGCGCGGCTGCCCGGGCAAGCTGAACGCCCGGCCCGATGGGCCGCGCGCCGACGATCGGCAGCGACGGCACTTCGGTCGGGGTGACGGCGCGCGGCGCGCGTTGGACTCGAGCTCGTGCCTGGACCGGCCGCGCCACGTCCGCGGATCGTGCCGCGGCCAAAGGCACTGATGGCGCCCGGGCCGCAGACCTCGCTAACGGCGGCGACGGCGGCTGCGCGTTCGGGACTGCGGCCGGCGATACCTGTCGGCCATGATCGGCGAGGTGCGCTTCCGGCGAGGCGATGTTGGTCACCGGAGTCGTGGACGGCGCGTCGGACGTCGTCGGTGCCGGCCTCTCGACCTGTGCCGCCAGCGTCAGGTCGGGCGCAGGCTGCGAGCGGGCGACGCGAATGGCGACCGGATCGATCGGCGCACCCAGCCCAAGGCGGCGCGCCTGGCCCAGCGTCAACCGCGCGCTCGTCGGCCGTGGCGGCTCCTGGGTGAGCGTCGTCGCGGCCACGGGCGCGGCAGGCCCGGCAGGCCTGGCTGCCTCAGGGACGCTTGTGACTGGCGTTGGCGATGTCCGACCGGTGCCTTGTGGCTTCCCGATCCGGCCGCTCGGCGGCAGGGTCAGGGACGCCTGGCCGGCGGCACTCACGAACGAACCCTGGGGCCGTGGCAGCACGGGCCGGTCGTCAACGACCACCGCACGCCGCTCGGGCAGCCCAGCGTCCTGTGCTCGCTCCAGCGGAGCCCCCGAAACGGCCGGCAAGGCGCCGACATCGAGCGCCACCCGGGCTTCTGCGCTGCTCGGCTCTGCATCAGCCTCGTTGCGCGAGTGACGGCGCGCCGCGAGCGGCGTCACCGGCACGTCGCGATTGGCGGCTGTGGCTGCATGTGCGGGTGCCGCCTGGACGATGTTGCTGATGAGCCCGTTCGGGGCGTCGAGGCTGCGTCCGTGGGTCAGCGGCGCGAGCGCGATCGGAGCCGCAGCCGCCCCCGCCAGCTCCGCGCGAAATGGCGCTGTCGGCGCTACCAGCGGCGGCTTGCCCACGCTCGTGGCGAGCACGGGCAGCTCGCGCCACGCCTGCGGCCCGCGTGGTCGGGCGGCGAAGACCTGCGTGGCGTCGGCAGCGCTCGAGCGCTGTGGCCGGCTGAACGGCCAGGGCAAGCGCATCAGGCCCTATTCCTCCTCGTTCAGGCGACGATTGATGGCCGCGATCTCGTCGACGAAGCGCTGTCGGTCCGGGTGCTCGAGATCGAGGATGTCGTCGAGCGACCAGTGCAGGTGATAAGCCACGTACGCGACCTCCTCGTATAGCCTGTCGGCCGCGTACGTCAGGACCCCCCCAGGCGATCACCTGCCAGTTCGACCGTGAACTCGTGGTTGCACGCCGGGCAGGTGACCTCGGCCTGGCTGGTGCCCTCCTGGTTGACGCGCCGGTAGAGGTCCTGGAGGAAGGCGAGGTCCGAGGCGAACAGGTTCTCGATGATCCCGGGATGGACCTCGCCCACCCGGCCCAGCCGGGTCACCACGCGCGACAGGAGCAGGACGGTCAGGTACGCCTCGTTCTCGCGCACACGCGGGTCGCGCAGCGGGATGATCTCGTCCTTGGCCGTGGCCAGGCGCATTACGCCCTCGCGATGAACCGTGCCGCTTGAGTCGACGTAGCCGCGGGGCAGGATGAATGGGAACTCCGTCCGCAGTTCAGCCTGCGTGCCCAGGGCACGCCCGGCGTCCTGCAGGCTCGGCGCGTTGAGCATCGCTCGCTACACCCGTTCGATCGACTCGGTGACGATCGACACCTCTTCCATCAGCACCTCGGTCGAGCCCGCCTTGAGCGTGCCCGTGCTGATCTTCGAGACCCACGCGTTGGTGAAGTTGTAGCGCCCGACCTCTGAGCCGTCGTACGACTTCATGACGACCGAGCCGTTGCGGCGGGCATCGCCGAGCCTGCCCTGGATCGCCGCCTCGTGCCAGTCCCACAGGGTCTTGGACGAGCTCTTGGCCCGCTTGAGGGTCAGCGTGGCAGGCTTGACCGCGCCGGGCGCCTTGTGGTGCACGAGCTTTCCGTCGGGCGTGTTTTCCTTCAGCTCGATCACGTCGACCTCAGAAGCAAGTCCGCTCACCTCTGAGAACTGCGCGATCTCAGTGCGGTCGATCTCGATCGCGAACGTATATGACGCGAGCGCGTCGGTGGGCAGACTGGGCAGGCCCTTGGCCATCGGTCGTTACCTCCTCTACTCGGTCAGCGCCGTGCCGCCCGAGAACTGGGCGATCCGGAAGACGACGAACTCGGCTGGCTTGACCGGCGCGATGCCCACCTCGACGATGAGCTGGCCGGCGTCGATGACCTCCGACGGGTTGGTCTCCGCGTCGCACTTGACGTAGAACGCCTCGCCCGGCGTCGCCCCGAACAGCGCGCCGTCGCGCCACGTCCGGACAAGGAACGCGTTGAGCGTGCGCTTGACACGCTGCCACAGGTTGAGGTCGTTGGGCTCGAAGACGACCCACTGGGTGCCCTCGAGGATCGACTCCTCGACGTAGTTGAAGAGACGGCGCACGCTCAGGTAGCGCCACGCCGGATCGCTCGACAGCGTGCGCGCGCCCCAGACCCGGATACCGCGGCCGGGGAAGGCGCGGATGCAGTTGATGCCGGCCGGGTTGAGCTGATCGTGCTCACCCTTGGTGATCTGCAACTCGAGCGCCAATGCGCCACGGATCACCTCGTTGGCGGGTGCCTTGTGCACGCCACGGGTGTCGTCGTTGCGTGCCCAGATGCCAGCCATGTGTCCGCTCGGCGGCACCAGGATGCCCTGTGACGAGACCGGATCGAAGACCTTGATCCACGGCCAGTAGAGGGTGGCGTACTTGGAGTCGTAGCCGGCCTTGTCGACCCGCCACTCGCGCACCTGCTGGGCATTGAGGCCTGGCGGCGCATCGAGGATGGCCACCCGGTCGCCCATCAGTTCGCAGTGCGCGATCATCGCCAGCTGGACGGCCTGCACGCCCTCGAGGTCGATCATGCCATTCTGGTAGACGGCCATCAGATCGGGCACGGCGAGCATCGTTACCACGTCGACCGCCTCGAGGCCACCGAAGCCGGTCCGGTCGGCGGTGTCGCCGACATAATCCTCCGGCGACAGGCGTACCGGCTTGGCGCCATCGGCGCCGGCCAGGCTGACCTTGCCGCGCGCGGGTACGCGCTCGAGCGCGCCGGCGCTGCCGATCTCCTCGATCTGGATGAGCTTGGACTGCTCCTTGACCATCGTCACCACGTTGCTCTTGCCGCGCTTGGTGGTGACGTTGTCGTAGACCTCGCTGTCGTGGCCGGTTGCGCTGACGGTCAGCTTGAACGTGTCCTCGCCGCCGTCGCTCGCGTCGGCCACCTCGACGCTGATCTGGTTGCCCGTCGGGCCGGACTCGAGCGCGGTCACCCGATAGCCGGTCAGCTTGTCGTCTTTCTGCGTCGTCAACTCGGCGCGCGCGGCCGACATCGGCGCGTCGCCGCCGATGCGCACGATGTAGCACGCCCCGCCCCCGTTGAGGAAGTAGCCGTACACGGCGTGGGCCAGGTACGAGCCCTCCATGAAGTCACCGAACGTGTTCGAAAACTGAGCCCAGTTGGTGATCAGCGTCGGCGTGTTGGTCGGGCCCATGGCGGCCAGGCCAACGAAGGCGGCAGTCGCCGTGCCCACGCCCTCGATCGGCCGCGAGCCGGCCTCGACCTCTTCGACGTAGACACCTGGCGAGAGATAGTTCGGCATAGTGCAATTGCCTCCGGCTGCAGAGCGGACGGTGCGACGCTCGCATTGCGCCTGAGCGGCGGCAAGGTCTGCGCGGACCACAGTTGGGGAACCGCGGTGTGCCCGATCGGGCAGGGCGCAACGCGCGAATGACTGCCCGGCGCCGGGTTGTCGCCGCACTGGCGCGCGCGGACCCTCGGAGGCGCGATGATTCATGACGTCGACGAATCGCTGCGCGCCCTCGTCCGCCGTGACGCCCTGAACGGGTCGGGCGTAGATGTCGCCTTCGACGCGCCCACCAAGGAGTGGGTCGCGCGGCGCAACGCGCCGCTGGTCGACATGTACCTGTACGACATCCGCGAGGACACCACCCGGCGGCAGACCGCCTGGGAGGACGTGCGTGACGAGCATGGCCGGGTGACCGGCCGCCAGCTTCCGCCGCGCCGCTACCGGTTGTCATACCTGGTCACCGCGTGGACGCAACGGCCCGAGGATGAGCACCGCCTGCTCTCGTCGTTGCTGGCCTGTTTCGTGCGCCACGAGTACCTGCCGCCCGAACTGCTGGCCGGCTCGCTGTCGGGCGAGGAGGTGCCCGTGCTCATCACCGTCGCCCTGCCGCCGCTCGAGGATCGCTCGATCGCCGACACCTGGTCGGCGATGGGCGGCGAGTTGAAGCCTTCGCTCGACCTGGTCGTAACCGCGCCGATGAACATCGACCGCACGCTCGCCGCCGGCCCGCCAGTGCTGGAGGAGCCGCGCCTGCGCTTGATGCCGACAAGCGAGCCTGCCTCAGACGCGGGCGGCAGCTTGCGCAAGCGGGGGGCGACCGACGGCGGCGTCAAGCGTCCACCCGCGGCCGCGGCCTCCGAAGGCGCGCCGGCGGGCGTCGCCGACGAAACGCTCGTCGCCGGCACGGCCGAGCAATCGGGTCGGCGCATCAGGGTCCGCGCGCTGCCGCGGTCGTGAACCGCCGCGCAGCGGGCGACAGCTCTGCGGAGCCCACGGATCGCTCGCTGGATCACCTGACAGCGCGGCTCGACCTGCTGGTCGCCCGGGTGGAGTCGGCCGTCGCGCGCAGGCGCTCGGTCGACCCGAATCCCGACGACCGCTTCCGTGGCCTGTACATTTCCGAACCGGCCGTTGACGAGTTGCTCGCGCGCCGGCGCGCGTCGCTCTGGCAGCCGGGCTTCGAGGAGATGTCCGACTCGATCGAACAGCTCGCCGACACCTGGGAGGCAGCCGGGCACGTGTTGCGCATGCGCCGCCTGCGGCGGGTGTTCGGTCTCGACTTGACCGATGTCGACATCCTGCTCGTCGCCCTTGCGCCTGACGTCGACCAGCGCTTCGAGCGCCTGTACGGCTACTTGCACGACGACGTCACACGCCGCAGGGCGAGCGTGGGTCTTTGCCTCGAGCTGTGCGGCATTGATCCATCGAGCGCGTCTGGGCGCGCTCGGCTGGGACCGTCCGCGCCGTTGGTGACCGCCGGTCTGCTGGTGGTCGAGGATGGTGACCGCCCGGTCCTGACCCGTGCGTTGCGCGTTCCGGACCGCGTGTCGGCGCACCTGCTCGGCGACGAGTCCTTCGCGCCCGACCTGGCCGCCCTGCTGGTCGACCTGCCCGCCGCACCCGCGGGGCCGTGGCTCGAGCTCGACGGGGCGCTTGCAGCGGACATCAGCCCGATCTACCTGCGCGAACCGCCGGGCACGTCCGCCGGCTGGGTGGCGGCTTCGGCGGTTGCCCGGCGCGGCCGCGAGTTCATCGTCGTCGACCTTGCCGGGATCGCGGCCGCGGGCGATGCGCGGGCAATGACAGCACTTGTGGTACGCGAGGCCCGCCTGCGCGGACTGGCCCTGGTGGGCATTCACGTGGACGCGCTGCTCGAACGCTCCACGGATGTGATCGAGCACCTCGCCGACGCCGAGTGCCCGGTCGTGCTCAGCGGATCGCGACCGTGGGACCCGGGCTGGTCGCGCGCCATCCCGTTGCTGCTCGACGTCCCGCCGGCCACGCCGGCCGAGCGTGCCGCGCAGTGGGCCAGCGCGCTCAACGGCCATGCGCCCGATCCAGCGGTGATGCGCTCGACGCTGGCCTTCCGCCTGACGCCGATGCAGGTCAGCCGGGTGGCAGAGGCGACTAGGTTGGCCGCCCGCGCCAGCGGCCGGGAGGTGCGGGCCGCGGACGTCCAGGCGGCCGCGCGCGCACAGAACGCCGCCGGTCTGGAACGACTGGCGCATCGCATCGAGCCGAGCGCGACCTGGGATCAGCTGGTCCTGCCGCCGGAGGTCCGCGCTCAGTTGCGCGAGTTGGCCGCGCGCGCCCGCCACCGTGAGCGGGTACTCGACGAGTGGGGCATCGGCGGGCGCGCGCTGCGCGGTCGCGGCATCACCGCTCTGTTCGCCGGCGACTCGGGTACCGGCAAGACCCTCTCGGCCGAGGTCATCGCCAGCGAGCTGGGCCTCGACCTGTACGTGATCGACCTCTCGACCGTCGTCGACAAGTACATCGGCGAAACGGAGAAGAACCTCGACCGCATCTTCGCCGAGGCGGATCGAGTGAACGGCGTATTGCTGTTCGACGAAGCCGACGCGATCTTCGGCAAGCGCTCAGAGGTTCGCGACGCCCGCGATCGCTACGCCAACGTGGAGGTGGCTTACCTGCTCCAGCGAATGGAGCGTTTCGACGGCATGGCCGTGCTCACGACCAACCTGCGGGCCAACCTCGACGATGCCTTCACACGGCGCATCGACGTGATCGTCGATTTCCCGATGCCCGAGGAGGATGACCGTTTCGCACTCTGGCGGCTGCACCTGCCGCCCGAGGTACCCCAGTCGGCCGACCTTGACCTGCGCTTCATGTCCGACCGCTTTCGGCTGTGCGGCGGCAACATCCGCAACATCTGCGTAACGGCCGCCTACTTCGCCGCCGAGGCAGACCGGCCGGTGACGATGGCCGACCTGGTGCGCGCGACCGATCGCGAGTATCGCAAGCTGGGGCGGCTGACGGTGGAAGCCGAATTCGGCGCGTACATCGACTTGCTGGGAGCGGCGGCGCGCGATGGCTGAAGGTCCCGATCGGGTCGAACAGCAGCGCGATCAGGAGTCTGGAGCCTACTCGTCAGCGACCGCTGTCGAGGAGGCCGATCCCGTTGCTGCGCTGGGCATGGCGCGCAGCAACTCTGGTCGTCTGAAGTGGCTCCAGCGGACGGCCGGCAACCGTGCCGTGGCGGGTGCGCTGCGCGATCCAGATTCGGCCACTCGCGTCGGCTTCCAGCGCGCGCCGAATCAGACTGGCAGCGGCGCGCACGCGCCATCGCACTCCGGCGCTGCTCATGCGACACCATTTCGGTCATACGCCGACCTCTTCGGCGGCTTCCAGGAGCTCGTCGGGGCCGCGATCAATCGGGAGGGCGCGGGACTGGACGCAGTGGCCTTCGGGCATGGCCTGACCGCAGCCCACCGCGCGTTGCTGACCAGCGTTCGAGAAGTCCTCGTGGAGGCACGCGGCGCCCAGCGCCGAGCCCACCAGCGCGCGGCTGCTCGCTGGCGACCGCTGGCCGCCAAGCTGAGGAGCGCGCTCGCCGAGGCGCGACGATTAGGTCTCAGCTCAGAAGCAGCGGCATCGGTCGCCGACGACATCGACCTGCTGGAAAGGGACTACGTCCGCACTCACAAGACGCACGAGCAGATCGCGACCGAGTTGATGGGCGACGAACAGGACGCCATGCAGGCCATGCTCAGCCTGATCTACGAGTTCGAGCGGGTGGGCGAACAGACTCCCGGTACGCAGCGCGAGGAGGTCGAGGGCAGGAAGGACGCGACCGTCCCGAAGCGCGTCTTGGAAGACAACGCGCGGGTGCGCGCGGCGCTCGAGAAAGTGGACTTCGGCAAGGTCGTCGGGCGACACGCAACGATCCTGGCGGCGATGCGCCGGTCGCTCATCCTGGCGCGCAGTGAGGCGCCGAATTCGGCCTTTCGGGCTGAGATCACATGGGAGGCCATCGAGCCCGACCTGCGCCACATCTGGGAGCAGGGTTCTCACCTGGGCGCACAGGAATTCGAAGACGACCCAGCCCAGATCACCAAGAAGGTGACCTTCGCCGAGTTGAACCAGAAGCTGGAGCACATCCGCCAGGAACTTGCGGCTCACAGGGCGATGGTCCACCGCGAAACCGCGCTCGTCGCACTGAGAGAGGAGCGCAGCCCCGAGCGAATTAAGGCGCAACAGACGATCGAGAAGACGGCCGCCCCCGAGGTCGTGGCGATGCTCAAGGAGGGCCGCGCGACCGAGGACATGAAGCACGCCCTCGACATAATCGAGCACCACATCACGCCCTCGCCCTACGCGCCGGGGGAGTCGATCATCACCAGCGGCAAGACCGTGGTCCGCATCCGCAACGATGAGGCCGAAACCCTGCGTGCGACGGCGCAGAAGCAGGTCAAGGATTACATGGCCCAGATCGTCAAGGCGATGGTCGAAGTGTGGATGGAGTACGACTCGATCAAGCGCGCCAACTCGGCCTTCAAGCTCCATGTATTGGGCGGCTGGGGCGGAGCCGATGACCCCGGTAATCCGGAGCACTTCAAGAACAGCGCGATACGGGTTCGCGACGAGATCGTCTACAAGCTCGCCGACGAAGGCAAGTACCTGGAAGCGTTCCAGGCCACCCTCAACCAGAAGGCCACCTTCGAGCAGGTGGCCAAGGACGTCGGCGATTACGACCGAGACCTGGACAAGGGCTACTCGCGCCTGTCGACGACGATGACGGTCATCCAGGTCACGCTCGCAGCATTGATGCCGGCCGTGGGCACCGAGGCGGTGGCGGCGGGATACGGGGTCGCGACCGTGGCCGGCACCGCCACCGCCGCCGGCGGCGGTGGCGCCCTGGTTGCCGAGACCGGCCGTCAGGTTGTGGCCCACGAGCTTTACGGGACAGAGATGGACCCGGGTCTGATTGCCCACCGGACCGGCGCGGGTGCCGCTCTTGGCGCAAGCGCCGCCGGACCTGGAATCACGAACAAGCTGGCAGGCGTGTTGGCACCGGGTGCCGAAGGGAGCACGGCCGTGCTGGCGAAGGGCATCGCCTCGACTGTCGTTGGCACCGGCCAGTCGCTGGCCACCGGTGGCAACCCATACGCAGGCGCGCTGACCGGCGCTCTTGGCACTGTCGCCGGCGAGGCCGGTGCGTTCGCCAAGACGCCGCTCGCCCAGGGCGGAGTTGGCGCCGCGATCGGTTACACCACAGCCAAGCTCACGCATCAGGACGCGCTTTCCGGCACGGTCAGTGGCTTCGTGGGCTCCTTCGCCGGTGCCAAGATGGCGCAGAAGGGCGCCGGCGGCGAGGAGACGTCTGCCGGGACCCGGCCGGCACTGGGTGAGGGCGAATCGGCCAATGCGGGCTCCACGCAGGAGCCGACCGTACCGGCGGCACCGACCGGCGAAGCCGCCCCAGCCGCACCAGCTGGCGAGACCACCAGCGGCAGTACGACAGGGCGGACGTCAGAACCGACGGCGGCCGGTACCAGCTCTGGCCCGAGCACCCAAGAAGAGACGTGGATGGGCCGCGCTTCCCACTCGGACCTGCCCGAGGAGCCGGTCGGTGCAGCCATCGGCCGCGGCATCCCGAAAGTCAACAGCCGGGAGGTCGCCACGCCCGATGCGGTGCTCAAGGAGGGCGTCGGCGTGGGCAACATGTTCACGCCGATCAAGCGCGGGGTGATGAAGCCGATCGGCAAGCCAGGCGGTGGCTCATCCGAGTCCGTTGTCATGGTCAACGTGACGACGGGTCAGAAGTACCTCTTCAAGCCCATCGGTGGCGAACCGCCGGTGTGGTACGCAGAGCAGCGCGGTGTCGTGGCCGGCCACTACGCTGAACGAGCGCACGCCGCGGCCATCAGCGCCGGTGAGCTGGGCGTGGGCACGCCCGAGGTTAGCCTCGTCGAGATCAACGGGCGCAAGGGATCGCTGACCAAGTGGGTCGATTCGGGGCCGGGTGGCGAAGTCATGGGCCTGGACAAGTTCGCCGCCCGCGACGCGAAGGCGTTCGAGGCGCTGCAGCAGACACCGGAGTTCGCCGAAGCCCTGTCGGGCATCCAGGCGCTCGACTATCTCGTCAACAATGTCGACCGCGTGAACAACCTCGGCAACTACATGATCGAGGTCGGACCAGAAGGCTCGTTCAAGAGCCTGATCCCCATCGATCAGGAGCTCTCGTTCACCAGCACAGGGCGGCGAGCGATCATCCCGGGCAAGACGAGCTTCATGCCGGGCCGCTGGACGCCAGAGCTTGCCGAACACGTGGCGGCGTTGCACGACGATCCGGCCGCGTTCGTCACCAAGATCCGGCCGCTAGTCGGCGACAAGGCTGTCTCGGGCGTGCTCTACCGGCTCAACCAGCTCTATGCAGACGGGGTGAATAGGGGTGCCATTCGCCCACCACAGGCCGCCGGCGCGGCGTCAGCGCCGGCCGGGCCGGCAGGGGCTCCCATGCCACTCGCCGGCGGCGGGGCGACGGCCGCCACGGGCCAGCCGCAACCGCTCGCAGTAGGTGGCGAGACGGCCGCCACCGGCCAGCCCGCGCCGATCCCGGCCGGCGGTCCATCGGCCGCCACCCGCACCGCAACGCTCAACCTGCGCGAGGACGAGGGTGGCGGGAACTCCGCGCGCACCGTGTCGCAGGGGCAAACGAAGAACGCGCCGGCCATCGCCGGGTCAGCTCCGGCCGAGTCGATCCCCGGCGGCGTGACCATCGAGGACGACGGCATCGCCACGACGGTCAGGTCGCGCCAGGATCCGACCGCCGTGGTGCGCATCGAGGTCGAGGGCAACGCGTACAAGCTGACCGACATCTATCGCCGCAGCCTGCCGGGAGGCAGCGGCGCACTGCTCCTGGGCGAGGGCCTGCGCGCGCTCAAGGCGGGCCCGGGCGGCCAGCTGGTGATCCACGGCATCATCAATCCGGAGACCGTCGAGGCCTATAAGCAGGGCGCCGAGCCAAGCGCATCGAAACTCGGCAAGACCGCCGCGCGCGGCCTCGAGTTGAGCGGCCTGGCTGCTCACCAGATGCGCTGGGAGACGATCCGCGGCAAGCTGTGCATTGTGGTTGAGTTCTGATGCTGTCCGACGTTGATCGCGAGATGCTCGAGGCAAGCGCCTTCGACCCGCATGCCGCCCCCGCCTACAACGAGGTCGCCGCCTGCTTGGTCTGGACCGACGAAGTGCCTCCAGGGCTCAGCGCGGATGGCTACGACTACGTCCGCGACCTGCTCGCTGCGCGGGGCTACATCCACCGGCGCGTGCCGATCGACCGGTGGGATTCGCCTGAGCGGCTCGAACGATGGAACGATGCGCTGGCCGCCGGCCTGCACTGGAACGGTTTCCGGCGGTTGGCGCTCGAAGCCGCCGAGCAGCAGTTCCTGGACGCCTGCCTGGCCGACGATTTGCCGATCTGAACGCGACTAGATCAGCCCCTCGCGCAATGCGTAGGCCACGGCGTGCGTGCGGTTGCGCAACTCGAGCCGGCTGGTGACGTCGTGGATGATGTTCTTGACCGTGCGCTCGGAGTAGAACAGCCGGCCGCTGACCTCGGTCGTGTCGAGGCCCTCTGCCAGCAGGCGGAGCACGCTCAGCTCGCGCTCGGTCATGCCCGAGAAGGTCAGGCCGCGCGGAGCCAGGACCTGGCGCTGAAGTTGACCGACCTGGCTGAGCAGCCGCGCCAGTAGATCGGGCGGCAATGTTCCCTCGCCGGCGGCCACCGACCGTATGGTCGCCACCAGGTTGTGCGCTGTGGCCTGGCTGCGCCGGAGTATGCCAGCGACGCCGGCTTCGACCGCCGAGAGCAGGGCATGATCGTCGAGTCGCGTGACGAGCAGGGCAACACCATCGACGCCGCGCTGGCGAATACTGCGGATCGCGCGCAGCACCTCGGCGTCGACCTCGTCGGCCACCACGAGGGCGACGGTCGTCTCGTCGAGGTCCGCGTCGTCAACCACGTGGACGCCCGGATTGGCGCGCAACTGCGCGATCGTGCCCGCGCGCGAGAGTGGGTCGGCCGCCCACACGGATACGTCGATGCGGGCGCGACCCTGGTCGGCCAAGGCGTACATGCAGTCTTCCTCGGTCAGCGTGGGATTGTGGGTAACGGCAGGCTGCCACGCCTCACTTAGCGCCGACTAAACGCCGACTTAACGCGCCGCCTCTTCCGGGCCGGCTACTGGGCGAGCTTGTAGACCGTGTACGTGTACAGCGTGTAACAGGGCACGCGAGCCATGCACGGAACCGAGAAGGGGTTGGTGCTGTTGTAGTGGACCGTGATGCTCGTCGTGCCTGACGACGCGCCTGTCGTCGAGTAGAGCGCGTCGCCACAACCTGTTATCAGGGAGTTGTCGCCGCCGACGATGTTCCATTGGACGGTGCCGCGGCCGGTGCAGGTCGTCAGCTCCTCCTTGTAGTGCGAGTTCGGGCTGAATTCGTAGTACAGCCCGTCCGATCCATCGCCGTTGGGGGCCGAGATCTGCTCGTTAACGGTGCCCATGGCAATGACCCCGTCGGGGCAGTTGCTCTGGTCGGTGCATGGCTCGAGCGTGATCAGGTGCGGCTCGAAGGCAGAGTCATCAGGCGCCGTACCGTTTGGCCCCGGCGTCAGCCCTGGAGTCGGGCTTGGAGTCGGCGTCGGTGTCTCCGTCGGCGTCGGCGTGGGGGTGGGCGTGGCGGTGGGTGGCGCGGTCGGCTTCTTGGTCTTGGTCGGTGCCGGCGTGTGCATCGGCGTGGCGGCAGCCGTGGGAGTGGGCGTCGTCACGACGGCGCTGGGTGGCGCAGCGGAAGGGCCCGCGCTCGGTTCCACGCTGCCGCCCGTGCCCACGGTCACCTGGACCGCGGCCGGGTCGCTGGCTGTGCCGTCGGCGCGGTAGGCGATCACCTGCAGGGCGTGGTCGCCGGCGGGTGCCGCGAGCCAGTCGAGCGCGAACGGCATCAGCGTGACAGCCTGGCCCGACGGCGTGCTGGTGAAGCTGACGCCATCGACGAAGAGCTCGACGTGGTCGATGCCGACCGTGTCGCTGGCCGCGCCCGAGACGCTCACGTCCTGGCCGAGCGCCAGTTGAGCGCCGACCGCCGGTGACTGGATGACCACGGTCGGCTTGTCGGCCGCCGCACTGGTGCTCGGACTGGGGGAACCAGACGCACCCCCGCAGGCTGCCACGAGCCCGAGCACGAGCACCGCGAGCATGGCCGTGCCTCGCTGCCATACACGCCGTTCACGATGTGACGCCATTCGGTGCACGACGCGCTCCTCTCGCAGCTGACCGTAGCCGGTCGTCGGCGGATGGTCGACGCCGCACGCGACTGTGTCAAGAGTGGTAGGAGCGTCAGGTGGGGCAGTGGGGCTGCCCGATCGGGCGAGGTGCTTCGCGCTATTCCCGCTGTCACGCGCTCGTCCGTCCGACTATCCTGCGGCGAACATGGGGGCTGCGGCGCATCTCGACGCGCGTCTCGTGGCGGTCACGCCTGGTAGCCAGGCCACCGCCCAGATTCGCGTGCGCAACAGCGGATCGGTGGTCGACCAGTTCACCTTCCAGGTGTTGGGTGACGCCCAGCCCTGGGCCACCGTCACGCCGCCTTCCCTGTCGCTCTTCCCCGGCGCCGAGGAAGCGGCCACGATCACCTTCAATCCGCCGCGCAGCGCCAACGTGCCGGCTGGCCAGATGCCCTTCGGCGTGCACGTGCTGTCGAAGGAGGACCCGTCGGGCTCTGTCGTCGAGGAAGGCGCCCTCGACATCGCCCCGTTCAGCGACGTGTTCGCCGAGCTGGCGCCACGCACGTCGCGCGGCCGCCGCGGCGCGACCCATGACCTGGCCATCGACAACCGCGGCAATGCGCCCATCAGCGCGACGCTCAGCGCGGTCGATCCCGACCGTTTGCTCAACTTCGACCTGCGACCGCCGGGCATCATGGCCGACCCGGGCACGGCCACGTTCGCCAAGGTGGGCGTGCGCCCGCGCCACAGCTTCTGGCGGGGTCCCGCGCAGACCAGACCGTTCCAGCTTCTGCTCGAAGGCGCTGGTCCGACCCCCGTCACTGTCGACGGCACGATGGTCCAGGAGTCTATCCTGCCACCCTGGTTCATGCGCGCGCTGGTTGCGTTGCTGGCCGTGCTCGTCGCGGCAGCGTTGCTGTGGATCTTCCTCGTGCAGCCGACCATCGAGTCGACCGCCGAGCAGCGGGCGGCGGACATCCTTGCCCAGGTGGGCATCACGCCGCCGCCGGGCGGCTTCAACCAGTCGACCCCGGCGGCCAACCCGGGCGGCGGTGGTGGCAGCGCGTCGCCGTCGCCGGGTGCTTCGGTTGCCGCCGCAACCGCTCCACCGTTGGCCGGTGGAGGCACGGCCAGCGACGGGCGGATCGTCTTCGGCCAGGCATCGCTGCAGGTGCCGGCCGGCAAGACGCTGTTCATCACCGACCTGGTCTTTGCGAACCCGTCCGACACGGCAGTCGGTGAGCTGCGCCTCGAGCGATCCGGCCAGCCGCTGCTCGTACTGAGGCTCGAAGACTTCCGCGACCTCGACTTCCATTTCGTCACGCCGATCGTCGCCACGGCTGGCCAGTCGCTCGGCATCGCCTGCGATGACGCCAACGCGTGCGCCGGCGCATCCGTCTACTACTCGGGCTACCAACGCTAGTCGTACGCCACCGGCTCATCACGGCCGCCGCCGCCGCCCTACTGACGGTTGGCCTGGTCCTCGTTCCGCGGCCCGGCACCGTGCGCGCCGACGCGCTGCCCGAGACGCCCGAAATGTCCATCGCGCCCGACTGCGTGGCGCCACCGCAGAATCCTGACGGAGACCAGATCAGCATCACCGTGAGCGGCTACAGCTTTGCCGCGGCGCAGACCGTAACGCTGTACTGGAACGGCAGTCCGGCGCCACCGCCGGACGACGCCATAACCGTCAACGCCGACGGGTCGTGGCAGGTCAGCGTGACCGTCTTTGAGGCACCCAACCAGGCGTCCTTCGAGCTGCAGGCCTTCTACGCCGGCCAGGTCTCGCCAGACGCACAGGTCGCGGTCGCGTACCTCGATTCGCCGTGCCCCAGCCCGAGTGCGTCGATCACGATCAGCCCCGATTGCGGCCCGGTTGGCACGCCAACGCAGGTGCACATCGACGGGACTGGCTTCCTGCCCGACCTGCCCATCGACGTCGTCGCCGTCGACCTGTTTGGCGATGCCACCCATTACGGCGAGGTCGCGCCGACTGTGCCGGCAGATCCGAATGCCGTTTCACTCGACATGAGCGTCACCGTGCCCAATGTGGGCGCCTACCGCATCATCGCCACTCAGCGCGATCAGGCCCAGGCGCAGATATTCGTCGGCAGCCCTCGTGCAGCGACTGGCTACTTCGTGGCGCCCTGCTCGGCGGTCGTCGCCTCGCCAAGTTGTGGGGCCGCTGGCAGTGCGCCCGGTCGTTACGACATCGCGCTGAGTGGCACCGGCTTCCAACCAGGCCTGCCGCTCAGCTTCGTGTTCGACCCCAGCGGCACGCCGCAGTACTTCTATTCGAACTTCCAGGTCAACGACGACGGCAGCTGGGGTCCCGCCCAGATCGATCCCTACATGCGTGGCGTGAACAGCTACGACATCGTCGTCTCGCAGCAGAACGACAGCCCGGTGTTCCATGCCACCCACGTGACCTTCACCGTGGAATGCCCCGCTGGCACGGTGTCGCTGGACCCGACCTGCGCGCCGCCGCAACTCGCCGGTGATCCGCTGGCCAGTTTCACGCTCAACGTGAGCGGCTTTGGATTCCAGGCTGGCTTTCCGGTCACCGTCACCTTCGATCCGGATGGCCTGAGCGGTCCTGACTACACCCCCGAGTCAGCGCAGTCGACCGCCGACGGCACGGGCGCCTTCGCCGTGACGATGACCGTCGCCGCGCGCCCAGCGAACACCTATCGCATTGCCGTCGAGCAGCAGGTCGGTGGCAGCTTGCTGGAGGGCAGTGTGCCGCCGTTCAGCGTGCCCTGCACGGCCGCGTCGCCCACGCTGACCGCCACGCCCAATTGTGGTTCCCCGGCGGCGGGTCAACCGCAGGCTTACGCCATCCACCTGGTTGGTCGACGCTTCATTCCGGGCCAGGTTCGGATCGTCTTCGATGCTGACGGTGCACCCGAAGAGTTCTCCGCATCAGCCGGTCCGAACGGCCGCTTCGACGCGACCATCACGCCCAGCGGACGGGGCGACGGCCCCTATCGCATCGTGGCTGAGCAGGCCGACGCCAACCAGACCCTCAGCCAAGCGTCGAGCACCTTTGTCGTCCCGTGCTCGGCGACCACCAGCCCGATGTTGACCGTCAGCCCGAACACCGTCTCGCCTGGTTTCGTGGTCCAGGTCCACGGCACAGGCTTCCCGCCCGGCACCACGGTCGAGCTGCATTGGAACTATGGCATCGGCGCGAACCTGCCGATAACGGTGACCGCCGGCGACGACGGTTCGTTTGATCGACAGGTGGTCGTCTTCCAGCACGACTTCACTGGCGCGCGCCAGCTGACCGCGGGCACCACCGCTGACCCGCTGGCATATCCGGGTGCGGAAGCGGATCTGCTGGTGGTTGCCGGCCAGGGTTCGCCGCCCCAATTCCCGGTGTTCGGTGTCGGATCCGACCAACCTGGCCCGATCGTGGTGCGCCGTTAGGGCCGCGGGTTAGCGCGCGATGTCGACCTCGACCTCGGTCGGGGCGTTTGCGCCGCTGGCCCAGCCGCTCGACTGAAGGTCGAAGCAACCCGCGCCGGCCACGCCGATGACTACGAACGCCATGCGCCCCTTGTGGGTGGCCTGAAACTCCTTGAGCGCCTTGTAGTCGACCTGGCTGCCGAATGGGCCGCTCAATGTCACGGCGTCATTGAACGCGAGCACCAGCGCGACGTCGCCGGTTGCGGGTGGCGCGACGCCGAAGCGTGACTGCACGTCGCCGGGCGGCACCAGGTAGGCGTCGACCGAGGCCGTGGCGGACGTTGAGCCGCCGGGCTTGACGGCGACGGCGAGGTAATCGGTCGAGCCGTGCCTGCCCCAGCGGGCGCCCGTGATCGTCCAGCCGCCCGGCGCCGTCGCACCAAACTGTTGATCCGAGCAGCTCAAGCCGGTGCTGCTCGAGGGCGGTGCGCTGGCCGGCGCCGATGGCGGTGTCGAGCCAATTGGCTGGGCGGTGTCCGCCGGGCCACTGGGCGGTGGCGTCAGGCCGGGGGCGTTGGACGGCGACGCGCCGCTCACTGGTGGTGCGCCGCTGGGCGGTGGCGCGCCGAAGGTGGATGCTGCTGGTGTAACCAGCGCGACGGGCAGCGACGGTCCGGCCGAGTTGGACGGCTGCACGGCCGGGCCGCCTGGCAGCCCGACGAGGACCACGATGCCGCCAAACACGACAATCAGACCGACGAGCAGGATGGCGGCAAAGTAGGGCAGGACTCGGCTGTGCGGGCGAGTGCCACCGCGGCCGGCGGCGGCTTTGGTCGCGAGACGCGTGGTCGTGCCGCTCTTGCTGAGCTTGGCGCCGCAGTTCAAGCAGAAGGTGCGCGTCAGTTCGTTGGCCGTGCCGCAAACAGCGCAGCGTTGGAGTTGGGCCGACCGGCTGGTACCGGGTGGCGGAGGCGTGACAGTGGTCGCACCCACGGCCGGCGGGGTTGACGAGACTGTCGTGGGCGTCGCATCGGGCGCGCCGCCGGGGCCAGGCGCGGGCTCCCCGACCGGCCCGCCGTCCGCGCCGCTCGCCGCGTCGACGTCGCCTGACGTTGGACCGGCGTCAGCGGGCGCCGCAGAGCCCGACTCGCCCTCGCCGGATGTGCCTGTCCAGGCGAGGAACTGTCCACACGAACCGCAGAATTCGTCACCCGGCTCGTTCTGGAAGCCGCAGTTACCGCAGATCATGTGCCACCAAGATCATGGGCCTTGGCTGGCCCGCGGAATGATCTCGCGGGCGTAGATGTCGAGCGTCTCTTCCTCGTCGCCGTTCATCAGGTAGATGTTGAACTGGTCGACGCCCGCGTCGGCCAGCTCGTGCAGCTTGCGCAGGTGGTCTTCGACCGACCCGATGACGCAGAAGCGGTCGACCACCTCGTCGCTCACGAAGTTGCCGTTGGCTGAGCCCACCTCCGCGTGGTGCTGGTAGTCGTAGCCGCCTCGAGCGCGGACGTAGCCGGTCAGCGCCGGCGGCAGGTCCTTGCGGTTCGTAGCGGCTGACCAGGTCGACCACGTGGTTGCTGACCATCGCCGGGAACCAGCGCACGCGGTCGCGGCAGGTCTGCCAGGTCGCCGACATGCGCCGGTGCCGCGGCCATGACCTTGATCGCTTTCGGGTCGCGACCGGCCTTCGTGGCGAAGTCGCGCAGCTGGCCGACGAACCATCTGATGAGGTCCGGCTCTGCCAGCTGCAGGATCACGCCGTCGGCGATGCGCGCGGTCAGCTCGAGCGCCTTAGGCCCGTAGCCGGCGATCCATACCGGCAGCCGATCACCGCGCGTCCAGCCGAGCTTGATGTGGGTGCCGTCCTGCTCCGCGGCGCGGCCTTCGACCAGGTCGCGGATCAGGTTGGTCGACTCTTCCAGCCGGGCGAGCGTGGTCGGCGGCTTGCCCATCACGCGGCGGGCCGAGTCGCCGCGGCCGATGCCCAAATCCATCCGCCCGCCGCTGATCTCGTCGAGGGCGGCCAGCGTGCTCGCCGTCACCGTTGGCTCGCGCGTTGCCGGGTTGGTCACGCACGTGCCCAGGCGCATCTTGGTCGAGTTGAGCGCCATGATCGTCAGGATCGGGTAGGGGTCCTTCCACAGGATGTGCGAATCGAACAGCCAGCCGTAGCCGAAGCCGCCCGCCTCCGCCTGGCGCGTCAGGTTGATCGTGCGCTCGACCGTGTGGTCCGTCTTGAGCGTGAAGCCGAAGTCCATGTCGCTCCCGAGGGCTGCTACCGAGCGGCAAAGGATACGCCCCGCCCCTCAGCCGGGCGATTGCGCCGTCCGTCCTGCTTCGCGGCCCACGCTCCGGCGCTTCCGCTGCGACCGCCCACGCCTCCGCATCGCCGCTGCGAAGCTTCCGCTGCCCCGTACCGCCTGCATCGTTGGCGCAGCAGGCAAGGACCCGATTACGTCCGACCTGGCGACCGACCCCACGCTCCGCAGGACGCCTTATCGACCGAATCACCGTCCGCCACCGATGGGGACGGTACGCGGGCCGACTAGCGCGCTTGGCGCAGTCCGCCGGTAGTGGTTGTCGGTCGGATGCCCGCTTGGGTACCGACGCGGGCGGTACGCGGTCGATCAGCGGGCGCGCGGCTGGCAGGCAGGCGGTACGCGGTCGGTCACCCGCCGCCCGGCTGGCAGGCAGGCCGAAGGCGGCGGGCGCGTGGCCGGTGGGTGGTCGGAAGGTGGTGGGCTAGGGCTGCCAGCCCGTGTCGGCCGCCCAGGTCGCGGCAAGGTCAAGGGTGGCCTCGATGAACGGGCCCTTGGCTTCCGTGTAGGCGATGCCGTCGTCGCCGTAGCGGTCGCGCGCCGCACGCTTGACCGCCTCGTACTCGCGCACGCGCGCCGGGTGGCTGCGCAGGTAGTCGCGAAAGAGCAGGTGCTTGCGCTCCCACTCGCCGCCGGCCTGGCAGACGTGGATGTGGGTCGTGCGCGGCACGCCGGCCGGCTCGCGGAAGTAGCGGTGGCCGGCGGCCGGTTCGCGCGCGCGCATCGACCAGCCGAGTGACTCGATCGGCGCGCGGTAGGCGTCCTCGTCGTCGATGTCGGCAACGCTGATCTGGATATCGATGATCGGCTTGGCCACGGCGCCCGGAACGGAAGTCGAGCCGACGTGCTCGATGCGCAGAGCGACCGCCCCGAGCGCATGCGTGAGGCGGTCGCGCCTCTCGGCGAACATGGCCGGCCACTCCGGCGACGGCTCGACCAGCACCGGCAGGATGCGCCCCGATTCGCCGACCCACTCGTTCTCGCCGCTCTTGAAGGCGTCCCAGACGAGCGCGACCCGCCGCGCGACCTCTGCTTCGTCTGGCAGGTCGGTCACGAGCCCGACTCCTGGTTGCCCTCCTCATGCATCCACGGCGTGAAGCTGATGCCGACCAGCAGGCCTTCCGGGCTGAGCAGGCGCGCCGTCGTCTGGCGCCACGGCTCCTCGCGCGCTTCGCGCAGCAGCCGATGACCGGCCGACTGCATCTCCGCCGCGGCCGACGCCACAGCCTCTGCCGATTCGACGTCGAGCTCGATCCACGCCTGCGGGACGGGGATGTCGGCGGGCCAATCGGGCGTGCCGAAGGTGCTCTCCGCGGCCTGGCTCAGCGGCCACAGGGCGAACGCCCGCACGCCGACATCGTCCACGCCGTAGTAGTCGGGCGCGATCTCCGCCAGCTCCAGGCCGAAGCCGCCCTCTCCCCAGAATTTCCGACTCGCGGCGGGGTCGCGGACGATGGGTCCGAAGCCGGCGATGAACGACGCCTTCACGGCGTGGTCTCCGCCTGGGCCTTGCCGTCGGACTGGGCCTCGGCCTCGGCCAGCGCGTCGCGGAAGGCGGGGATGCCGCGCTCGACCATCTCGTCGTTGGCGGTCAGGCTGATGCGGAACCAGCCGGGCGTCTCGACGATGGTGCCCGGCAGCACGAGCACCTTGCGCTGGTTGAGCAGGCGCGCGAAGTCGAGGTCGTTCTCGAGCGGCGAGCTGACCATCGAGTAGAAGGTGCCCGCCGGCCACGTCGCCCGATAGCCCATGCCGCGCAGGGCACCGATCATCCGCCCGCGCCGCCGCTCCAGCGCATGGAGGTCGACGCACAACGGTTCGAGTTGTTCGATGGCGTGCTGCAGATCGGCGTTGGGGAAGGCCCAGCCGGCCGCGACCTGGTTGATGAACACGTCGTCGCGCAGTTTTGCGCGCTCGTCGTCGGGCAGTGTCGGCGGCCAGGTCAGGTAGCCGATGCGCATGCCCGGCGCGAGCAGCTGCTTGCCGTACGAGTAGGCGACGAGGGTGTGCGGGTAGAACTCGGCCGGGGAGCGGAACTCGTTGTTATCGAAGACGATGCGCCGGTACGGCTCGTCGCTGACGATGTAGATCGGCCGGCCGTTGCGCGCGGTGGCGGCCGTCAACAGATCGGCCAGCGCGCGCAGCTCATCGGGTGGCACGATGCGGCCGCTGGGGTTGTGCGGCGAGTTAACCACCACCACGCGCGTGCGCGGCGTGATCGCCTGCTCGAGGCGGGCCAGGTCGAGGTGCGCGTCGGGCATGTCCAGCTTGACGCGCACCGGCGTGCCGCCTGCGGCCAGGATCAGGTGGCCGTAAAAGAACCACGGTGGCGACATGAAGATCGCCTCGTCCGGCTGCTCCAGCAGGGTGCGAAACGCGACGGCGAGCGCGCCGAAGCCGCCGTTGGTCATGGCCACGTCGGCCGGGTCCCACTGCAGGCCGGTGACCGCGCTCATGGTTCCCGCCACGACCCGCTGGCTGTTCGGCTCGCTCATCTTGTAGGCGAACCAGTCCTTGTCACGCGGCTCCAAATTGGTGCGCACCGCGTCCACGTACGCGGGCATTGCCTTCTCGTGCGGGTTGCCCACGGCGAAGTTGGCCGTCTCGGGGTCCTTCTCGAGTTGCGCGTAAGGGCCGTTGAAAAACTCCAGGAAGCCGGCAATGCTCGACCGCAGCTGTTCGGTGCGCGAAACGTTCGTAACAACCATCGCCGGATGGTAGCGGGGGACGGCGCGAGAATGGGTTTCCTCGGTCGCGGGATCAGTTTCAGGTGGAGGTCGGCCGCAATGTCATTTGAGTCGCTGTTCGCGGACCCGCCGATGAGCATCCCGTTCACGCTGCACGGGCTGCCGGGACGCCTCGCGGTCCACTACGGCGTGAGCCACGATCCGATTGCGGCCGGTTTTGGTGCGATCGACGATCTTGGCTTTGACCCTCAGCTGTGCCGCGGTTATCCGCTGCTCATCGCCCGCATCGAGGAGTTCGCCCGCGGCGGGTACGAATCGATCTGCGGCTGGATTCAGATGATCACCCGGCGTGACAGCTACGACCGCGATCCGGCCGCAGCGCACGAGAAGCTGTCGTCATCGATCGACACCTTTCCCGCCTTCGAGTCCGCGGGCCTGCCCTTTGCCGGCTTCGGCAGCCTGCCCCAGTTCTGCGATGCCCCATGCCGCAACCTGAATGACAGCGCGCGCCTCCACTGGACGGCCGACACCTTCCTGGTCAGCGTGCCGCTACGGTCGCGCAACGAGCCCATCGAGCGGCTGGCGGGAGTGCGCTGGGGCTACGTCGAGACCGACGACCCAACCGAGGAGCCAACCGTTCTCCCGCTCGAGCTGACCGGACCGGCCGCCTGGAACGACCATCTGCCGTACCTCAGGCGCACTTTCGTCGAATGGAGATTCGCGACGGCGTAGCTGGTGCCGGCTCGGTCGCGGCCGCCACCGTCGCAGCCGCCACCGTCGCAGCCGCCCCACGGCGCGCGATTTCAAGTGACTTGAACAGCCGAGCGCCGATCTGTCGGCCCGCGGGCGTTCGGCGGTCCGTTTGCCTCATTCACTGCGCCACAGGTCGGCAACTTTTCAAGTGACTTGAAAACCCGTGCGTGTGGTGGGTGGCAAACGTGGCCAACCGCGCGCCTGGGCGGTCGGACGTTCAAATGACTTGAAAACCGCCGGGTGGGCTCCGCTGCGGGCCGCTGCGAACGTGGTCGAGTGCGCGATGGCGGCCCTTCGCGGCCGCGCCCTACGACCGAGCGCAGCGGCCGGACCGGATCCGCGCTGAATTTCAAGTGACATGAACAGCCGAGCGCTGATTCGTCGACCAGCGCCAGGTCTTGGCCCGACGGGCGTTTCGCCGGCTCGCACGCCGACAACTCTGCAAGTGACCTGAAAAGTTGTGTGCGTGGCGAGGCTGGATCCGCGCCGCCGTGCGCCGCGCCGCGCCGGCCCGCCGCCGCCCTGAATTTCAAGTGACTTGAACAGCCGAGGGCTGATTTGCCGACCAGCGCCAGGTTTTGGCCGGATACCGCCGTTGCGCCTGCTCGCCCGCCGACAACTCTGCAATTGACTTGAAAAGTTGTGTGCCTGGCGAGGCTGGAGCGGGTCCAACCCTGCGCGCGGGTAGTCGGACGTTCAAATCACTTGAAAGAACGCCCTCACTTGAACGAGCGTCCGCGCAGGATGACCGCGGTCGCCCAGATGGCCACGCCCCAAACGGGCAGCATGGTCAGCAGGAATGGGCGCAGCGTGTCGCTCGCCGAGTGCGACGTGCTGTCGATCGCCAGGAATACCGAGACCGTGCCGACGGCCAGCACGATGAAGGCCAGGAGCAGGGCCAGCCCCGTCAGCGCACCGTTCATCCGCATGATGACAGGCTAAGCGGCCGCGGCCAGTCTCGCGGCGGCATCGGCATAGCCGCGGTAGCGAGGTCGGGCGGTGAGTGCCTCCGTCAGGCTGATGTAGACCCGCTGGCGGCCTGCCGCCAGCGGGTCGAGCACGACCAGCGTCGAGCCCGTGCCGCCGAGGGGCGGTTCGCCCGACCACCATGCGTTGAACCCGCCAGGCGGCGCCGGACAGAGTGACTCGAACGACGCGTGGCGCAACCGGATCGCGTGCAACACCTCGGCCGACCACAGTGCCACCATCACGTGAGTCTCGCTCGCCCAACGCTTGACGCCGGCGCGCTCGGCCAGCACCCGCCCCAGGTACGCGCGCTTGGCGTTGTAGCTGCCGGCCATGTCCTGGAAGTCGGGGAAGCGGGTGCGGTTCTCGATGTGCAGCAATGCGGCCCGCTCGACGTGCCATGCCACCAGGTCCGCTCGCCCGGCAAACTGGAAGTGCTGGTACGGCTCGTCGAGCCCGACCTGGAAGCCGAGCCCGCGCAGATGATCTGCCTGGAACTCCGCCATCGCCGAGTGCACTGCGTCGACCGACAGCGACGGCCCGGACAGCGACGGCCGCGTCTGCCCCGTCCTCCCGTGCTGATCGACCAGCTCGAGCTGCGGCCGCCGACCCAGGGCGAGCGCCACCCGCACACAGACCTCGCCCGACACCGACTTGCCCGCCTCCACGCGATAGACGACGCCGCGCGACACGCCGGCGCGCCGTGAAACCTCGTCGACCGACCAGCGCCGCGCCAGGCGCAGGTCACGGACGTCGACGCCGAATCGGAGCCACAGTCGGGCCGCGGCCGAAGCCACGGCTGTGGACGGCGCCGGCGGCAGCTTCTTGGGCGACATTTCAGGTCAATTGAACGGTCGGGCCCTTAGCGGGCGGTTATCTCGCCGTTATCGCCACTTTGCGCCCGCCCTGGCCGCCTCAGAGAGCCGACTTTGCAAGTGACTTGAAATCCTGCGGCTGTGGGCGTGCGCCGGAGGCGTCAAGTGCGCGTCAGTGGCGTCGGGCGTTCAAGTCACTTGAAATCGGGGAGTTGGCCGCGACCGAACGTGCCAGTGACCTGAAATCGGGGCGCGGCCTGGCGCGGCGACGTTCAAATCACTTGAAATCGGGGAGTGCGGCGGCCGGGGAGGGCGGCGGCCGGGAGGCGGCGGCCGGGGAGGGCGGCGGCCGGGACGCGGCCGGGGAGGGCGGCGGCCGGGGAGGCGGGCCGCCGGGACGCGGCCGGGGACGCGGTTAGCCGAGCGGCACCAGGCCGACGTCACCGTCCAGTAGGTACGCGACCTCGCCCGGCTCGTCGGTGATGTGCCACTCCTCGAAGAACGCGGCGGCGCCTTCGCGCGTGTCCCAATCGGCGAGCGCCCAGAAGGCCGAGCCGTCGGCCGCGTACCACGCTCGGTGGAAGCGGCAGCCGTGCTCGAGCGCGCTGGCGCGCATCGCGTCGGTGATGCCGGTCACACGCTTGTCGTACAGGTCGCGTGCCGTCTGCCCGTCGGGCGTCGGGCAGGGGACGCGAAACAGGAGCCACACAGCGCGCGGACCGGCCGGCTAGAGGTCGACCAGGTCGCCGTACATCTCCGGCCGGCGGTCGCGGAAGAATTGCCACGTCTGGCGCACCTTCTCGATCAGCTCGAGATCGAGGTCGCGGACGAGCAGCTCCTCGTCATGCGGCGAACCGATCTCGCCGATGAACTGGCCGCGCGGATCGCAGAAGTAGGACTGGCCGTAGAAGTCGTCGTCACCGATTTCCTTCTCGATGCCGACCCGGTTGATGGTCCCCACGAAATAGCCGTTGGCCAGTGAATGCGATACCTGCTCGACGCGCCACAGGTATTCCGACAGGCCGCGCGATGTGGCCGACGGGATGAGCACGATCTCCGCGCCGTTGAGGCCCAGTGCGCGCGCACCCTCCGGGAAGTGGCGGTCGTAGCAGATGTACACGCCGATCTTGCCGACGGCCGTCTCGAACACCGGATAGCCCAGGTTGCCCGGCCGGAAGTAGAACTTCTCCCAGAAGCCCTTGACGTGCGGGATGTGCGTCTTGCGGTACTTGCCCAGGTACTCGCCGTCCGCGTCGATGACCGCCGCCGTGTTGTAGTAGATGCCGGTGGTCTGGCTGTCCTCTTCGTACATCGGCACGACCAGGACCATGCCCAGTTCCTTGGCCAGTGCCTGCATGCGCTCCGTCGTCGGGCCGTCGGGGATGTGCTCGGTGTACGAGTAGTACTTGGCATCCTGGACCTGGCAGAAATAGGGCCCGTAGAACAGCTCCTGGAAGAGCATGAACCGGGCGCCCTGCGCGGCGGCTTCATGCGCGTACTTCTCGTGCTTCTGGATCATCGATTCCTTGTCGCCGGTCCACTCCGCCTGGAGCAACGCGCCACGTACCACGCGAGCCATCTACTTCTCCTCCAGCAACTTCCTCGGCTGGCCGACGGCGACCAAGGAGGGCGATGTTACCCCGCGCCGATTCGCGCGCCGTGGCACTGCATGACCGACCGGCGGCCGGTCAGGTCTCGATGGTCAGCCGCGGCCCGTAGTAGAGGCGCAGGATCTCGAGCCAGCTGTGGCCCGAGTCGGCGCAGCGCGTGGCGCTGCGCGCGAACAGCTTGTAGCCGGTCGCGTCGTGGCCGCAGCGATGCTTACCACCGCGGCGATAGCCGGTCATCAAGAACCTGCCGTTCTTGATGAGCGTCACGTTCCAGGTGGCGGCGACGGCCGCGTGGTGATCGCCGCGCACGCGCGCCCGACCGGGCTTGTAGAGCTGGTCGCCGGTGCCGTCGACCACGTCGTAGCACTGGCCGCGCGGACTGACGCGCTGGTGCCCGTCGAGGGCGTGGTACCAGCCGTACTGCTTGACCGCTACGGCGCCGGCCTCGAGCACCTGGAACGGCAGGTAAGACGGCCATTCCTTGCCCATCACGGTCACGACGTAGTGCCGGAAGTTGACGGTCTGCACGCGGCCGCTCCCGCGGCGCAGCACCCGAATGGTGTTGGGCGGCGTGGTCGTGCTATGCCAGCCGGAGCAGCTGATGCGGGCGCGGGCATCGACCGTAGACGGCTGCAACGCCGCCGAAGGCAGCAGCAGCGACAGGCCGACGATTACGCCGAAGCCCACCACCCACGACCGGTGAGTTCGGGCTCTCGCGCTTGATATTGGTCTTCCGATCAACTGCCCGCGGACAGCCGTGTCGGCAGTCGACATGGTTTTCCTCCTTGGATCCGAAACGGCGCATCACGGTCGCGCAACGTGTCGAAATCCCATTGGCGGCCCCATGACGACAGGGCAAATCGGCGCACCGAAAACGGGAACGGCGAGTCCACGCTGGGACGGGGCTCGCGCCTCTCACCGCCGACGAATAATCCGTGCCGGCCTGGTGGACGACGACTTGCGCCTGCTGGGGCGGCGCTTTTCGTTTCTCCTACATTTGCGCTGCACTGGCGAATAGGTACCGTGCAGAGCGATTAGCAGTATCGGGGGGCAGTCAAGTTCTGTCCTGAACGGTCATGTTGGCGCGAGCGTGGCCGGCACGCCAATGGCGCGCCGCCGTTGCGGCCGTGCAACGCTGTCGGACGTGCGTCTATAGCGTCCCAGTGCGGGCGCTAGGAGAGAGTGGCCAGGCGCTCGGCCGCCGCCTCGAGCGTCTCCAGCTTCTTGGGAAATGCGAAGCGAACCTTGGTTCGTCCGAGCTCGGGACGCGAGTAGAACGATGAACCGGGCACGGTGGCCACGCCGGGTGCCGCAGTCATCCTGCGCGCGAAGCTGACGTCGTCCTCGTCGGTCAAGCTGGCTATGTCGGTCATCACGTAGTAGGCGCCGTCGGGTACGAAAACGGTGAAATTCGCCGCGCGCAGCGCGGCGACGAGCAGGTCGCGCCGCTCGCGGTAGTTGGCGGCCAGCTTCGCGTAGTAGGAACTGGGCAGATCCATGGCCACGGCGCCGGCGGCCTGCAGCGGTGCCGCCGCACCCACGGTCAGGAAGTCGTGCACCTTGCGGATCCCCGACGTCAGGGCCGCCGGCGCGATCACCCAGCCCACTCGCCAGCCGGTGACCGAGTACGTCTTGGACAGCGAGTTGATGGCCACCGTTCGCTCCGCCATGCCCGGCAGTGTGGCGATCGGAACGTGCGTGCCTGAATAGATGATGTGCTCGTAGATGTCGTCGGTGAAGACGAGCACGTCGTGCTCGACGCAAAGTCCGGCGATCAGCTCCAGTTCCTCACGCGAGAACACCTTGCCGGTCGGGTTGTGCGGCGTGTTGAGCACCAGCCCGCGCGTACGCGGCGTGAAGGCGGCACGCAGCTCGTCGGGGTCGATCGCCCAGTCCGGTTCGTGCAGCGTGACGTAGCGCGCGACGGCGCCGGACAGCACCGTGTCGGGGCCGTAGTTCTCGTAGAACGGCTCGAAGACGATGACCTCGTCGCCCGGATTGAGCAGCGCCAGCATGGCGGCGATCATCCCCTCCGTCGCGCCGCAGGTGACCGTGATGTCGGTCTGCGGATCGACGCTCCAGTCGGGATACCAGCGCTGCGTCTTCTCGGCGATTGCCTCGCGAAAGTCGCGCGCGCCCCAGGTGATGGCGTACTGGTTGACGTCCGCCTCGATCGCTGCGCACGCGGCCTGCTTGAGTTCGGCCGGACAGGCGAAATCGGGGAAGCCCTGGGCCAGGTTGACCGCGTCGTGCTGCAGTGCCAGGCGGGTCATGTCGCGGATGACCGATTCGGTGAAGCGCGCAGCCTTGTCCGAGACGCGCGCAAATGCAGGCTGGCTGGGGTGGGTGCTCATGGTCGTGATGATGATGGTGAGCGCGGCTCCCGTCGAGCACCCCCCGTCGAGCGCCGGCCCGCCGGCGGCCGGGTTACGCCGCGGTCGGCGACTTACGCGGCAGGCGCCGGGGCAGCGTCACGCTGAAGACCGCCCCGCCACCCACGGCATCGTCGACGTGCAGCGTCGCGTCCTGGCGCGCCGCCAGCAGTCGGGCGATGGCCAGGCCAAGGCCGCTGCCTCCGCCTCGGCGGCGCTGGCCGCCGAGGCGCGCGAATGGCTCGAAGATTCGCTCCCGCTCGGTCGCCGGCACGCCCGGCCCCTGATCGATGACGCCGACCGACACGGCCGGCCGGCCGGCTTCGATGACCGGCTGCACGACGAGCCGCACGACCCCGTCGCGCGGCGAATGATCAATCGCGTTGTCGATGAAGATGAGCAGGAGCTGCATCATCCGGTCTGCGTCGGCGCTGACGATGAGCTGTCGATCGGCTGGCAGCTGGGTGCCTTCCTGGACGACCTCGACGCGCACCCCGCTGGCGGCGGCCATGCTCTCGACCCGGTGCGCCAGTTCAGCCACGAACACGCGCATCTCGAGATCGCGGCGCACGATCGAGATTTGACCAGCCTCGGCCGACGCCAGGGCGAGCAGGTCGCCCACCAGCCGGCCCAGCCGGTCGGACTCGGCGACGATGTCGTCGACGACCTGCCGGCCGTCGGGTTTGACCAGTTCCTCGCGTTGCAGGATCTCGGCCGACGCGCGCACTACCGCGATCGGCGTGCGCAGCTCGTGCGAGGCGGCGGCCACGAAGCGCCGTTCCGCTGCGAACGCCGAGCGGATGGGCGACAGCGCTCGTTGCGTCACGAGCAGCGTCACGAATGCTGCACCGAGCAGGCCGATCAGGCTGACCAGGGCGATGGTGAACGTCAGCTGGCGCGACAGCTCGTCGTAGAAGTTGAGCACGAAGCCCGACTGCAGGACGCCCACCGGTTGATCTTCCTGATCAGTGATGAGCTGGGTCAGCAGGCGCACCTGGTCGCCGCCCGCGCTGACCGTGCGCCAGTCGACGCCGTTGGCGAGGGCGGCGGCCACGGCGGCCGTGTCGGGCAGCGTCGGCAGGGTGATGCGCTGCGGATTGGCCGTCACCTTGCCATTCGTGTCGAGCACCAGGAAGAAGGTGTCCGATGAGCCCAGCCGGGCATCCTCCTCTGCGGGAGTTGTCCCGCCACTCGTGCCGCCCGTCGGGAGGGCGGCGGCGGCACTCGGGCTCGGCGTGCTGGTCGGTGCCACCGTCGGCTGTGGAGTTGGGCTCGGCGCAGTCGGCCCCGGCGTGGGCTGGGCCGCCGGGATTGTGGGCGCGCCGCCCTCGTCGCGCTCGCCGGCGCCGTTGTCGGGCGCTTCGCCGGTCGTCTCCGGTTCGGCGGTTGGCACGTCGGTCGGGCCACCGGTCGGTTCGGACGAGGGCGCCGGCGTGGGGGTCGGTCGCAGGACCTGCAGCATGGTGTTCGCCGAGGCGGCGAGGTTGCGATCGACCAGCTGGTCGGACGCCTGCGTGGCCGCGGCGACGGTGATCACGCCCACGGCAGCGAGCAGCGCGGCGATGAGCGCCAGCGTCGTCAGCGCGAGGCCAAGAGTCGTCCGCCGTACGAGCCGCTCGGCCGGCGTCGCGGTCGAGCCCGCGATGATTGCCCCCCGGCGGTCCGCGTCAGGCCTGCGGCCGAAGCGCATAACCGACTCCGCGCACGGTGCGCAGTGCGTTGCGCCGCCCGAGTGCCTCGAGCTTGCGGCGCAGGTAGTGGATGTACAGGTCGACGACGTTCGAATACACGTCGGGCTCGGCGCCCCACACCGAATCGAGGATCTGCTGGCGCGTCACGACCTGGCCGACGTGCCGGATCAGGTAGCCCATCAGCGCGTACTCGCGCGCCGAAAGGAGCTCGCTGTTGGCACCCACGGTTAGCTGGTGGCGTACCGGGTCGAGCTCGATGTCGCCCGCCCGCACGTGCTCTGACTGCAGCTCAGGCGAGCGGCGCGTCAGCGCGCGCAGCCGGGCCAGCAGCTCGGAGAAGGCGAAGGGCTTGGTCAGATAGTCGTCGGCGCCGGCGTCGAGACCCTCCACCCGATGCTCGAGCGCGGACAACGCGGTGAGCATGAGGACCGGCGTGGTGATGCGCTTGGCGCGCATGGCACGCAGGATGTCGATGCCGGTCAGATCGGGCAGCACGCGATCGAGCACGACCACCTCGTACTCGTGCTCGCCCAGGAAAGCGAGCGCGTCGGTGCCGTCGCGCGCCAGGTCGACGGTGTAGCTCTCGGCGACCAGCACGCGCCGGATGGCGTCGGCCATGCGCGGCTCGTCCTCGGCCAGTAACAGGCGTGTCATCTAGCCCATCTACACACTTCGCGGCCGTGCTGGCAAGCGCTGAACGGCCTTTCTTTGAGAACGCTCACGCAGGCCGCTCGTTGGTGAGCGAACTCTCATCTGCGGCTTACGAGGGGCTAATGCAGCCGCCCAAGACTTGGTGCATCAACTCCGAACCAACGAGCGAGGTGAGCACCGATGGTCCAGCGATTGGCAATCCTTCTCGGTGGCCTGGGCGCCACCGCCGTTCTCGCCGTGGCGCTCGGCGCCGCCGGGTTACTCCCGACGGCGCCCGCGCCGCCAGCCATCCAGGCTGCCGACGCCAGCGCACCCACCAGTGCGCCACAGGTCGCCACGACGACCAAGGTCAAGACCGTGACCGACAAGGTGTACGTCGCTCCGGCGCCGTCCGCGCCGGTCGTCCACGTCAACCGGCCGGGTCCCGCGAGCGCACCAGCCGCGACGACTCCGACCACGACCGCAGCGGCACCGCGCGGCGAACCGGAAGGCGCCAACGAGCGCGCCGATCGCAGCGAGCACGAGTCCAATCGCAGCGGTCAGAACAACCGCGGCGGTGAGAACAACCGCGGCGGCGGAGGCGACTGATGGCCGACCGACTGAGCGAGCGCCAGCTACCGCCCAAGCGACCGCCTGCCGAACGACCGGTTCCGGAACGCCAGTTGGCACAACGTCCGTTGCCGGCTCCCGTGAACGCGGCGCAGCGTCCCTTGCCGCCCGCCGACCGTCCGGCTCCGCCGCGACCCGGTAGGCCTGATCCGCGCCCGATGCGCGTCGTCTACGGCGCCAGCGCAGTTGCAGCGATGGGCGTCATCGCGGTCGGACTGTTCCAGCCCGCTTACGCCCCGGCCCCGCCGGCCGATGCCAATCCGCAGGCCAACCCCGCGGGCGGCAACGGCAATGGCGCACAGACAGCGCAGACGAACGTCGTCGTCAAGCACGTGACCAAGTACATCCACTTGAAGCCGGGCCAGAGCGCGCCTCCGGGCGCCACCGTCATCACCCAGGGCGCGCCGGCGCCGCGCGTCGTGGTCACGCATAACTCGACACCGGCCAACCCGCCCGCCGCGCGTCCGCCGGCGGCCAATCCCCCGCCCGCCGCGCGTCCGCCGGCGGCCAATCCCCCGCCGGCAGCGCCGCCGCCGGCTCCGCCGGTGCGCACGCGCCAGTCGGGCCGGCCATGAACGCGCAACGCCACGAGCTGATCGGCTGGAGCGGTCCGGCCATGGGCGGCACGCTGCAGGTGTCGGTATTCGCCGACTCCAGCCGCGAACAGGCCGCGCGGGCCGACGTGCGCCGCACCGGCCAGCGGGTCCGGGCGTGGGCCAACCGGCTGACACGCTTCGATCCGGAATCGGACCTGTGCAGCCTGAACGCGCTCACCGATGACATCGGCGCGCCGGTTCGTCCGACGCTCGCCGCGGTTCTCGGCTGGGGTGCCCAGGCTGCCCAGAGATCAGGCCACGTCGTCGATGTGACCATGCTCGATGCGCGACTTGCCGCACAAGCCGGCGAGTCGGTGGCACCCGTCGAGCACGGCGTCTGGGCGCTCGAGCCGTACGGCCGGCAGATGCTGGTCGTTCGGCCGGCGGGCGTCCGCTTCGACCTCGACGGCGTGGCGAAAGGCTGGCTGGCCGACCGGGCCGCCGACCTGTTGGACGAGTGGCCCGGCGCGGCGGTCGATGCCGATGGTGACATCAGCCTGCGCGCCGGGCCGGGTGTGGTCTGGCAAATCGAGGTCGTCGACCCGCGTGGTGACGAACGGCCGCCGTTGGCCACGTTGAGCTTTGTCGGCGGCGATGCGTGGGCCAGGTCGGCCGGCGTGGCCACCTCGGGCACCAGCGTCCACCGCTGGGCGGCCGAAGGCCGTCCGCCCACTCATCACCTGATCGATCCGCGCACGCGCCGGCCGGCCGAGACGGACGTGGTTCAGGCCACGGTCGTGGCGGCCACCGCGCGCGAGGCGGAGATGCTCGCCAAGACGGCCGTCATCCTGGGCTCCGACGCGGCACTCCCCCTCCTCGCCGCGTCGGCGGCCCAGGCGGCCATCCTGCTGCTCGACACCGACGAGCTGCTGGCGCTGCCCGGGAGCGAAACATGGCTGGCGTGAAGTACCGCGGCCTGAGTCCGCGCACCCAGCCGCTCCGCTGGGGACTGTTCCTGCTGGCCGTCGGCGGCGTGATCGTCGCCACCGCGCCGGGCGCGATAGCGGTCGTCGCCGACTGGCTGGCCGCTCACCAGGAGAGCCTGGCCTGGTACGGCACGCGCTTGCTTGGGTTCCTCGCCTACGGCGCGTTGACGCTGTCCATCGTCTACGGCCTGCTGTTGTCCAGCGGCCTGCTCGACGCGGTTGCGCATCGGGCCGTGTCGCTGACCCTGCACCAGGACCTGGCGGCAGCGGCGATCGGTTTGACCGCGCTGCACGGCGCGCTGCTGGCGCTGGACACGTTCGTGCCGCAGACGGTGCGCCAACTGGTGGTGCCCTTCACCGGGCCGTATCGCGCCGAATGGGTGGGCATCGGCCAACTGGCGTTCTACCTGATGCTCGTCGTCTACGGCAGCTTCTACGTCCGTCGCCACCTGGGCCAGCGCGGCTGGCGACTGCTCCACTACACGACCATCCTCGCCTTCGTCGGAGCGACCGCGCATGGCGTCATGAGCGGCACCGACACACCCACCGCATGGGCCACCTGGAGCTACATCGGCGCGACGGTCGCGGTCGCCTTCCTGCTCATCTACCGCATCGCGGCGGCCATGTTCGAGCCGGCCAGGACCCAGCGCGTACCCGCCTTCGAAAGGAGTGACCTGTCATGACCTTCGTCATCGCCGAACCGTGCGTCGACAACATGGACCAGTCGTGCGTGTCGGTCTGCCCGGTCGATTGCATCAGCGCCGAGCCGGGGCTCGACCGCAAGTTCCACATCGACCCCGACGGCTGCATCGAGTGCGGCAGCTGCGCCACGGCCTGCCCCAACAGCGCCATCTACGCCGCCGGTGAGCTGCCCGGCGCCTATGCCGACTATGCCTGGATCGACGCCGCCTGGTTCCGCGACCCCGATGTCGCGCGGTCGGCGCTGTCCGAAGTGTTGGCGGGACGGGCGGCATGAGCGTCCTGCCGGCGCTGCCCGAGCGCCGCCTGCCCGAGCGCCGGCTGCCGCCGGCGGTCCGTCCGGCGCGCACGGTCGCGCCCAACGCCACGCTTATGGCACGCACCGATTTCACCGACAACCTGGCCGGCTTCCGGCTCCTGCTCGACGCGCCGCTGCTGCCTTTCCTCCCCGGGCAGTACGTGTCGGTCGCCGTAATCGAAGGCGCTGAAGTGGTTCAGCGGCCGTACTCGATCGTGGCGGTCGACGGCACACAGCGGCGCATCGAGCTCTTCGTCCGACGCATCCCGGGTGGCAGCCTGAGCAGCCGACTGTGGTCGCTGCGGGCTGGCGCCCGGGTGCGCGTCGGCCCGCCGCGCGGCCTGTTCACGCTTGATACGTCAGACCGGCGCCCGCGCACGTTCGTGGCTTCGGGTACCGGCCTGGCCCCATTCCTGGCGATGCTCGAGGCGCTCGATCGCGACGCGGACATGGTCGAGACGCGACTCATCCACGCCACGTCGTACGCGGACGAGCTGGCCTACGCGAGCCGACTTGGCAGCCTCGCGACGCGTGGCCTGCCGCTCGACTACCGACCCACCATCTCTCGCCCAGGCGACGAGCGCAACGCCGGCTGGTGGGGAGCGGTCGGGCGCGCCGAGCAGCAGCTCGAGAGCATGCTCGAGCGGGGCGAGCTGGTCGCTGGCAAGTCCACGGTCCACCTGTGTGGCAACCCGCTGATGATCGATGCCTGCCGGGCCCTGCTGGCAACGGCCGGTTTCCCGGATGGGGACGTCCACGCCGAGCAATTCCACGCGCCCACTGCCGCGCGCGGCTCGTGAGGGCGATCGCCTGGTCGAGCAGCGTCGCGTTTATGAGCTCGGCGAACGGCGAGTGTCGCTATTCCTGATCGGTTGACAAATTGCCGCGAGTCCCGCCGGCCGACCAGCGCCGGTAGTGGCGGGTCCTACGAATGGTGCTCATATCCGGTTGGCCATTTCGCCCGCACTTCAGATAGGTCCTAGGCGCGCAGGAGGCGCGTGTACCGGCACGGCCACGGCCGCAGTATCAATTCCGCGTGACGCGCAAGGTGGCACGGCGGCGGGCTAGCCTTGACGGGAGATGGCGGTAGCGAGTCCAGTCCCGGTCATGGCGTCGCAGGGCATAACCCTGACAGCGGAGCAGCGCACGGCCGTCGAGTGGGGCGATGGGCCGCTGATGGTCCTCGCCGGCGCCGGCACCGGCAAGACCACCGTCGTGGTCGAACGCGTGCGCCGTCTGCTCGCGACGCAGCCGGACCTCGAGCCGGAGAACATCCTCGTGCTGACCTACAACGTGCGTGCCGCGGCGGAGCTGATGGACCGGCTCGAAGCGGCGCTCGGGCTGGAGCGGGCAAGCCGGCTGTGGGTGCATAACTTCCATTCGTTCGGCCACCGCATCCTGTCGGACCATCGCGCGGAGCTTGGCCTGGCGCTCAACGCAGACGTGCTCGACGGCGTCGCCCAACGGCTGCTGCTGCGCGAGCTGCGGCCGCGCTTCGCTCACTTCCTCTATCACGCCATGGCGCGCGATCAGAACGCCGCTGCCCGTTTCGCGTCGGTCATCAGCCGTGCCAAGGACGAGCTGGTCACGCCGGCCGAGTACCTCGCCTTCGCCCATGCGCGGCGCCAGGCATTCGAGCTGCGCCATGGTGCGGGCAAGTTCGAAAAGGCGATCGAGGAACTGCGCCGGCGCGAGCTGGAAGGCACGTCCTGGCAGGTCAAGCTGGTGCGCCGCGACCTCGTCAACAGCGGCCCGGAGGCGGGCCGCAAGACGGCAGATCGTGAGGCGCGCCGCGAGGTCGGCGGCACCGGCGAGGCGGTCTACTGGCGCGAATTGACGGAGGAACAGCAGCGCCTGGTGCGCGGCCTGACGCCGACCTACCTGCGCGATGCGGAGGCGTACGACGTGCAGCGCCTGATCGAGGAGGCGGAGGCCTATTCGGTCTACCAGGACGCGCTGCGCGAACGGGGCCAGCTCGACTTCGGCGAGCAGCAGTTGCGCGCCATCCAGCTGCTGACGGATCGGCCGAACATCCTGCGCGGCTACCAGGAGCAGTTTCGGCACGTGCTGGTGGACGAGTTCCAGGACGCCAACATGGCCCAGATCCTGCTGCTCGAGTTGGTCGGCCGCGGCCCGGACAAACCGGACAACGTCGTGGTGGTGGGCGACGACGACCAGTCCATCTACCGCTTCCGCGGCGCCAGTTACGCGGCTTTCGAGCAGTTCCGGCAGCGCTTCGAGCAGCCACCCAGCTGGGCGCCCGACCGCGCGCCGGGCAAGGTCGTCAGCCAGCCGCTGCTCGACAACCGGCGCTCGACCGGCGACATCCTCTCGGCCGCCAGCCGGCTCATCGGCCGCAACCAGAAGCGGCTCAAGCATGAACCACTGCGGCCGACCAAACCACCCGGCGAACCGGTCCGGCTGGTCTACGCGGCGGACGAGCAGGACGAGGCCGACGTCATCGTCGACTGGATCCGCCAGGTGCACGACGAGCTGCCCGCACCCCGGCGTTGGGGCGACATCGCCGTGCTGTATCGCAAGCACCGTCACCGCGAGCTGATCGTGGAGCGTCTGCGCAAGCAGGACATCCCGTACGTGGTGGTCGGCGGGGCCGGGCTGTTCAGTGTGCCCGAGGTGCGCGATGTGGAGGCAGCACTGCGCGTGGCCGCCCAGCCGGAGGACTCGTCGGCCTTCGTACGGCTCATGTCGGCCGGACCGTGGCGCCTCGACGCGGCGGAGATCCTGCGCGTCACCAACGCCGCGGACTGGGACGGCCGGCCCATCTACAACGCCGCGCTGGACATACTGCGCGAGGGCCAGATCTCCGTCGCCGATCCGCCCGCCCGGGCGGCAGCTGCCGCCGCGGCCACGCCGGTGGTGCCCACCCTGTGGACCGAGGCGGACTTCGACGAGTCGGAGCCGGAGACGGTCAAGCAGCGTAAGAGCCGCGAGCAGCGCGCCCAGTGGCGGCGCGAGGAACTCGACGTCCGCCTGCGCGTAAAGCTGGAACGGCTGCTCGAGTTGCTCAACCAGCTCGTGCCGCGCGGCCAGCGCGACGGTCCGTTCGGGGTGCTCGAGGAGTTCCTCGTGCGCACCAACCTGCTGCACGACCTGATCGCGGTCGAGACGCCGGACGCCCAGCGCACGGTGCTCGCGCTGGCGCGCTTCATGCGCTTCGTCGCCGATTGGCAGCACGCCCACCCGCGCGACAGCCTGGCCCAGTTCATCGACTACCTCGATGTCTATGAGGACGTCGGCGGCGACCTCGACGCGGACCGGCTCGGCCGGCTGGACATGGAGGGCGTCCAGCTGATGACGGTCTACCAGGCGAAAGGCCTCGAGTACGAGGCGGTGGCCGTGCCGCGGCTGGTCGAGGGCCAGTTCCCCGACACGCGCGACGAGGCGCGCCTGATCCCGGTGGAGCTGCTCAAGCAGCCGCCGCCGGCCGACTTTGCGATGGATGAGGAGCGCCGTCTGCTGTTCGTGGCGATGACCCGCGCGCGCAGTCACCTATTGCTCAGCGCGCCGCAGAACGCCGGCGTGCGCAGTGGCCCGAGCCGGTTCGTGGGTGAGCTCTCGCGGGCAGTCGGCGAGTTTGCGCCGGTCTCATCGGAAGACTTCGAGCCGGCCGCGCCCGATGATCTCGACGTGGAGCGGCGCGCTGCGGGTCCGCAGGCGGAGGTCGACTCGGTGGCGCAGAGCGCGGCGGAGGGCGCCCACGAGACCACCGCGCAGTTGCTCAAGCTGATGCCTGTGCCGCTGGCCCACGAGCGGCGCTTCGCCCTCCGCCGCCGCGCCGTCGAGCTGATCGGCATGCTCGAGGCACTCGCCCCTGAGGACCTTGCCGGCCGCGCGGCGCTTGCCGCCGACCTTGTCGCCGTGGCCGAAGAGGCGGCTGCCACGTCAGACGAGGCGCGCCAGGACGGGCGCGACCCGGTCACGCTCGATGTCGTGGCGCGCCACGCGCCGGCGGGCAAGACCCTGCTCGAGCTGACCGCGCTGCCGCAGACCTTCTCGCATTCGCAACTCCGCCTGTACACGGAGTGCCCGCTCCAATACGCCTTCCAGCGCGTGTATCGCATTCCCGTATCGGAAACGCCCGGCTACTTCGAGTTCGGCCATGTCATCCACCGCGCGTTCGAGGTCTACGCTCGGGCGCGCCGCGATGCTGCTGCCGCGGGCCGGCCGGTGCCCGGCTACGCGGCGCTCAAGGGCGCCTTCGACGAGGTCTGGCGGCCGCGTGCATTCGTGGACGCGCAGGCGGCGCAGCACTACGCGGCGCGCGCCGAGCCGGCCCTGCGCCGCTTCTACGACCGCGAAGTGGCGCGGCTGGCGGAGGCGGTCGATTTCGAGGCCGGCTTCACGCTGCAGCTCGACGGGGAGCCCGGTGAGCAGCCGGTGCGCATGTACGGCGTCATCGACCGCATCGATCGCCACCCGGACGGGACGATCGAGATCGTCGACTACAAGACCGGCCAGTCCAAGAAGCAGGCCGACGTCGATGCGGACGACCAGCTATCCGCCTACGCGCTGGCGACGGCGATGGGCGCGGTGCTCGACCCGGCGACCAGGCAGCCCCTGCCGGCGGCATCGAAGCTGACCCTCTACTTCACCGAGAGCGACCTGGCGATGAGCACCACGCGCACGCCCGAGCAGCTCGACGCCTTTCGCCAGACGGTCCTCGACAAGGCGCGCCGCATCCGCTCTGGCGACTTCACCGCCGCGCCAGACCAATGGCGCTGCGGCCGGTGTGAGTACCGCCTGATCTGCCCCAGCCGCTACGGTGCCGCGACGGCCTAACCGGCAGTCAGCCGTGCCGAATGAGCCGCTATAGTCCTGACGAACCCACGGAGAGAGCGTGATCCAGGCCGAGAAGCTCTGCTTTCTGATCGCCGACATTTCCGGTTACACCGAGTACCTGTCGGCGGTCGAGATCGACCACGCGCAGGACATCCTGGCGGACCTGGTCGGCACCGTGGTGAGTGCCCTGCGGCCCACGTTTCGGCTGGCCAAGCTCGAAGGCGACGCCGCCTTCTGTGTCGCACCGGCGGACAAGGTCGACGCCTCGCTGCTGCTCGACACCATCGAGCGCTGCTACTTCGGCTTCCGGCGCCGCCGGCGCGACGTGCGCCAGGCAACGGCGTGCGAGTGCCGGGCGTGCGTGCGCATTCCGAACCTCGACCTCAAGTTCGTGGCGCACGGCGGTCTGTCCATCCGCCAGAGAGTGGCGGGGCATGAGGAGTTGCTCGGCTCGGACGTGATCGTCGTTCACCGGCTACTCAAGAACGACATCGTCGAGAAACTGCACGTGCCCGCCTATGCCGCGCTGACCGGATCGCTCGTGGAGTCGCTTGGCATCGATCCAGCGGCGCTGCAGATGATCGGCCACACTGAAACGTACGAGCACGTCGGCGACGTGGCGCTGTGGGTGCTCGACCTGGAGCGACGCTGGCAGGAAGAGGACATTCGCGAGCGCGTGTTGGTTGGGCCGGCCGATGCGCTGTATGACATGCAGCGGCCCATCGCCGCCCCGCCGCAGGTGGTCTGGGAATTCGTCACGACACCCGGCCGTCGGGTGATGTGGCAGGCCCCGGGCGGTGTCATCGCCGTCGAGCAGCACCAGGACACCGGTGGCCGGCGCGGGGCCGGCACGGTCAGCCACTGTGTTCACGGGCCTAACGCGTGGATCGAGGAGATCCTCGACTGGCGGCCGTTCGACTACGTCACCCAGCGCACCCGACTGCCCGGTGGCGGACCGGCCTTCGTATCGACCTACGAGTTCGAGCCGACCGCCTCAGGCACGATCCTGCACTTCCGGTTGAGTGCGCCCACGGAGCGCGACCGGGCAGCGCTCGACGTGGCCGGTCCCGAGATGACGCGCGTCTTCGAGACGGAGGTCGACCTGCTCGAGTCGATGACCGGCCAGGAGGCGCAGACACGCCGCACCGAGCGATCCGAACCGCCGCTACCGCAGAAGAACGGACGTGATGGGTTCCTGGCCGGCGTGGCGCCGATCCAGATGCTCGATCAGTAGGGCTGGACGCTGGGACAGGCCCGATCGTCGGGCAGCAGCGGGTGGCTCATCAGGGCATACGTCTGACCGTCTGAACGCCATAACGTGAGCTGGTTCGACTGCTCCAGCATCGGGCGCAGGGTGGCCAGGTCGCTGCCCGAGATTGCAGCGCAGCGGTAGTCATTGCCGACCGTCATCGGCTCGCCGAGGGTGGCCAGCGACGCGAGCGGCCAATCCTCGACCTGCACGAGGCTGGGATCGGGCGACGCGCCGAGCGCCTGTGGGTACGACATCACGCGCAGACGATCCCACTGGTAAGGCCCGTCGGGCCCGACGTCGGTGGCCGGCAGCGACGAATGGATGTCCATGAACTTGCTCTCGAAATCCAGCAGCGCCTGGATGGCCGGGTCGGGTGACTGCGAACCCATGATCGGATAGAGGGTGGTCATGTGCTGGCCATCGGGATAGACGATGGTGAAGTCGGTCTCGCCGACATCGGGCACGGGCGTGCCCAGGGTCTGGGCGGGACCAACGAGTCCGGCCTGGCGGGCCCACTCGAGGACCTGCGCCACGCCTGCCGCCGTCAACCGCGTTTCGATCAGGCTGGGGAGAGCCGCTCCGGGATAGATGTCCGGCTGGGCGCCCTGCGTGATCAGCCGGCCGTCGGCATAGAGCACGGCCACCGGATAGCGGTTGAGCGTCATCTGCGGTGGCACGAAGCCGCCCACGTCGGCGATGCGCACGATGGCCAGGTTGGGGTCGGGGATGGCGGAGCCGCTGGGCTCGGGCGTCGGCGACGGTGAGGCCGATGGCGACGGCTGCGCCGACTGAGTGGGCGGCGCGGAAGGCGTGGGAACGCCCGACGGCGAGGGGCTGCCGCCGTCGAGCGGCGCCAGCGCGCAGCCGGCAAATGTCAGGGTCACGGCAATGGCCAGGAAGAGGCGCGGAGTCTGGAGGCTCATGGGTCCTCAGACGGCCACGGTCGTCACGGGTTCCGCGGGGCTGCCATGATCAGCGGTGATGGACTCGTCATCGTCCGACTCGTACGCGATCGGCGTCAACGGCCCGGTGGCCGCCGGCCAACTGGGCATCACCGACGCGCACGACCACCTTTTCCTGCGCTCGCCCGCGCTGGCCGGCCAGGAGTTCGACGATCCCGACAAGATCGCCCGGGAGATGGCCGAGGCGGCCGACGGCGGAGTGCGCACCATCGTCGAGGCGACGCCGATCGGGCTGGGCCGGCGGCCGGAGCTGATGCGCCGGGTCAGCGCGCAGACGGGCGTGACCGTCATTGCCGCGACCGGCTACCACCGCGACGCGCACTATCCGGCCGGGCATTGGGTCCACGACGCGGCCGAAGAAACGCTGCTGGCGCACATGCTCACGGACATCGAGCAAGGCATGCATCCGGCCGACTGGCTCGATCCGGACCTGCCGCTCGACGCGGCCCACGCCGGCGTGATCAAGGTCGGCGCCTCGTACCAGCACGTCAGTCGCGGCGAGCGGCGGCGGCTCGCCGCGGCCGGCCGGGCGTCGGCTGCCACGGGCGTTGCCATCCTGGCGCACACCGAAGTGGGCACGGTCGGCGACGAGGTGATCGACTGCCTGGCCGTCGGCGGCGCCAGCGCGGAGCGGATCGTCCTCGCCCACCTCGATCGCAACCCCGACGCCGAGCTGCACGCCGACCTCGCGGCGCGCGGCGTCTTCCTTGAGTACGACACGCTCGGCCGCACGAAGTACCACCCCGACAGCGTGTTGCTCGACCTGATCGAGGCGGTCATCGCGGCCGGTTACGGTGATCGCATCCTGCTCGGGCTCGACCTTGGCCGGCGCGATTACTTGCGCGCGTACGACGGTGGCCCGGGCATGCGCTACCTGATGGGCACCTTCGTGCCGCGGCTGGAGAGGCGCGTCGGCGCCGACGCCACGCGGCGCATCCTGGTCGACAACGCCGCGCGTGCTTACGCCGTGCCGGCCCAGGCGAAGTGAGCGCGCGGCGGATCGCCGACCGATACGACGTGGTGGTCGTCGGCTCGGGGTCGGCCGGCTCCTCGGCGGCCATAAGCGCGGCGCGTGCGGGCGCCCGGACGCTGCTCGTCGACCGGCTCGGCTTCATGGGCGGCACCTCGACCGCGGTGCTCGACACCTTCTACGCGTTCTACACGCCGGGCGAGCACCCGCGGCAGGTCGTCGGTGGCCTGGGCTGGGAGGTCGTCGAGCGCCTGATCGACGAGGGCGTCTGTTTCGAGCGGCCGAATACCTACGGCTCGGGCACCGGCGTCACCTACGACCAGGAAACGCTCAAGGTCGTCTGGGAGCGGCTCGCCCAGGAGGCCGGCGTCGAGCTGCTGCTGCACACGTGGGCGACCGGCGTCCGCGCTGCGGATGGCTGCGTGAGCGGCGTGCGCATCTGGAACAAGGGCGGCGAGCGCTGGATCGACGCGGCCGTGGTGGTGGACGCGTCGGGCGACGCCGATGTCGCGGCAATGGCCGGCGCCGACTACGAGGACTTCTCGACGACCGGCAAGGTGCAGTCGCTGTCCACCCTGTTCCGCCTCGCCAACGTGGACGTGGCGCGCGCGACCGAGACCAAGAAGGCGGAGCTGTGGGCACTGATGCGCGAGGCAGCGGCGAGTGGCGCGTACCAACTGCCGCGGCAGGAGGGTTCGTGGCACCGCACGCCGTTTTCCGGGGTGGTGATGGTGCACATGACGCGCGTCCCCAACGTCGACGCGACCGACCCGCTCGCGCTGACCGACGCGGAGATCGACGGGCGCCGACAGGTGCGTGAGTACCATCGCTTCCTGCGCGACCGGGTGCCCGGTTTCGAACACTCCGTGGTGGTCGGCACCAGCCCCTCGATCGGTGTGCGCGAATCGCGGCGGGTGATCGGCGACTACCAGTTGTCGCGCGACGACGTTCTCGGCGCACGCCGCTTTGACGACGAGATCGCGCTGTGCGGCGCGCCGATCGAGGACCATGGACCGGGCGGCGACACCGAGTGGCAGTACGTGCCCGGCGGTGCGGTCTACGGCATCCCTTATCGCACGTTGCTGCCGCGCGGCGCGGATGGGTTGCTCGTCTGCGGACGCTGCTTCTCGGCGACCCACGACGCCCACGCGTCGGCGCGCTCGATGGCCACGTGCATGGCCATGGGCCAGGCCGCCGGTACGGCTGCGGCACTGGCCGCTGGTCGCACCGGCGCGCCACGCGCGGTTGCCGCCGAAGAACTCAGGTCACGGCTGCGCGCGGGCGGCGCGTTGCTTGAACCGGCGACCCCCGTCCGGCCGGAACGGCCAGGCGGCTAACGGACGATGCGCGCTGTCCCGCCGCGGGCAACGCGCTCGACGTCGGCGAGCGTCGCCATCGATGTGTCACCCGGTGTGGTCACCGCCAGCGCGCCATGCGCAGCGCCGAGCTCCACGGCGCGCTGCACGCCTTGCTCGGTGAGCAGCCCGTAGATCAGTCCCGACGCGAAGCTGTCGCCGCCGCCGACGCGGTCGTAGATCTCGAGGTCGCGGCGCACCGGGGCGCGATACGACTGGCCGCCGGCACGGGCGACCGCGCCCCAGTCGTTGCGGCTCGCGCTGGTCGCCTTGCGCAGGGTGACCGCCGCGAGGCGCAGGTGCGGCAGGTCGGCCATCACCTGGGCGAGCATCGCGTCGTAGGCGTCAACGTCGAGCTCGGCGAAGCCCTCGTCGACGCCGCTCAGGTGCGCGCCCAACGCGGCGACGTAGTCCTCCTCGTTGCCGACCAGCACGTCGGCCAGCGCGACCAGCTCGCCGTTGACCTGCCGCGCCCGCTCGGCGCCGCCGATCGCCTGCCACAGCGACGCGCGGTAGTTGAGGTCGTACGACACGATCACGCCGGCCGCACGGGCGGCCTCCATCGCCTCGCGCGCTACTGCCGCCGTCGAGTCGGATAGCGCGGCGAAGATACCGCCGGTGTGGAACCAGCGGGCGCCCTCGCCGTTGAAGATGGCCGGCCAGTCGACGTCGCCGGGCCTGAGCTGCGAGATCGCCGTCAGGCCGCGGTCGGCGACGCCCAGTCCGGCACGCACGCCGAAGCCGCGCTCGGTGAAGTTGAGGCCGTTGCGGACGATCCGGCCGACGCCGTCGAAGGGCATCCAGCGGACGTGCGACTGGTCGACGCCGCCCTGGTTGATGAGATCCTCGACCAACCGGCCGACGGCGTTGTCGGCGAAGGCGGTGACGACCGTGGTGGGCAGGCCGAAGCAGCGCCGCAGGCCGCGCGCGACGTTGTACTCACCGCCGCCCTCCCAGGCGCGGAAGTCACGCGTGGTCGCAATGCGCATGTCGCCCGGGTCGAGGCGCAACATGACCTCGCCCAGCGCCACCAGCGCCCAGCGGCAGTCGGCCGCCGACCGCAGCTCGGGCAGCGCTGTGTCCGGCGTCACGTCGGTCATGCGGCTGTGCCGATGGGCGCCGGCCGGAGGCGGTGGGCCAGTTCGACGGCGTCGCGCACGAGGGCGGTGATCTGCGCGAAGTCGCGCGACTTGAGCAGGCCGGCCGGCGCCATCCAGCTGCCGCCCACGGCGAGGACCTGCGGCAGGGCCAGGTAGTCGGGCAGCAGCGCGGCGTCGATGCCGCCGGTGGGAATGAAGCGCAGTTCGCGGAACGGCGCGCCGATCGCCTTGAGATAGGCCACGCCACCGGCGGCCTGGGCGGGGAAGAACTTCAGCACATCGAGGCCCAGCGCGCGCGCCATCAGCACCTCGGTCGGGGTGACGACGCCGGGCAGCACCGGCACGCCGGCACCCAGGCAGTGCTCGACGACCACGGCGTCGAAACCAGGCGAGACGATGAAGCGGGCGCCGGCGGCGCGCGCGATGTTGGCCTGCTCGACGCTGAGCACGGTGCCCGCGCCCAGCAGCAGGTCGGGTCGCTCGCGGCCCAGGCGGCGCAGCGCCGCGCCGGCGGCGGGAGTCCGGAAGGTCACCTCAATGCACGGCAGGCCGCCCTCGATCAGCGCGTCGGCCAGCGGCACAGCGGCGTCCTCGTCGGGAATCTCGATAACCGGCACGAGGAGCAGCTCGCCCAGCCGCTGAATGACCGCGTCCATCGTGCCTAGCATGCTCCGACTGTACCGGTGCCGCGCGACAGGTCCGTCGTTCCCGTGCGCCTTAGGCTAGTCGGCATGAACCGCTTTGCCGAGCGTGTCTGCCTGGTCACCGGCACGACCGGTATCGCCGCCGCGGCCGCTCACGGCCTGCGCGCTGAGGGTGGGCTGGTGTTCGTCACCTCGCGCGACCCGGCCCACGTCAATGAACTGGTGCGCTCGCTCGATGCGAGCGGCGCGCGAGCGGCCGGGCGCGCCGCCGAGCTGACTGCCGAGGAAGACGTCGACTCGGTCGTGCGCGAGTGCGTCGCGCGCTTCGGCCGGCTGGACTGCGTCTACAACGTGGCGGGCATCAGTGCCCGGCGCTTCGGCGACGCGGCGCTGCACGAGATGACGCTCGCCGGCTGGCACGCGGCGATCGACAACAACGCCACCAGCATCTTCCTTGTCTGCCGCGCGGCGTTACGGCAGATGCTCGAGCAGGAGCCGCTGGGCAACGGCCAGCGCGGCGCGATCCTCAACATGTCCAGCGCGATGGCCCACAGCCCCTCGCCCAAGTACTTCGGCACGCACGGCTATGCCGCGAGCAAGGGCGCGATCAACGCGTTGTCGGTGGGCATAGCTGCCTATTACGCGCCGTTCGGCATCCGCGTCAACGTTGTCGCGCCCGGCCTCGTGGCTACGCCGATGAGCCGCCGCGCGCAGGGCGATGCGGGAATCCTCGCCTACCTTCGCGAGAAGCAACCGCTGGCACGCGGCCCGATTGCGGCGGACGACGTTACCGGCACCGCGCTCTACCTGCTCAGCGACGACGCGCGCATGGTCACCGGCCAGATCGTCAACGTCGACGCCGGCTGGGCGATCAGCGAGGGCCGGCTGCCCGATCCAGGCTAGGCGCGGCCAGCCGCCGCCTCGTCCTCGCGCCGCCGGCCGGCGAGCCGGATCAGGTCCTCGTGCAGCTCGAACCAGGCGCTGTGGTAGCTGTCCACGCGTGGCGAGGCGATGAAGCGCTGATCTGTTCGCGCCAGGCCCGCCGCGCGCGCAAGCCGCGCGCGATAGGTGCCGAAGCGCCCGATCGACGGCAGCGCCGCCAGCCACGCGGCTACTTCCCCGTCGAGCAGCGCCAGCGAATCGAGCACCTGCGCGTCATACGCCGCGTCGGCGTGATCGTTGAGCTGCTGTTCGCCGCCGACCTCGCGTATCTGCCACGCGGTGACGATGTCCTTCATGCGCAGGTCGAAGGGATGGAACTCGTCGAGGGCGTGGCTGGCGCGTTCCTCGCCGAGCGCCGCGCGGTCGCTGGTGAACAGTGCGCCGGCGGCCGCCTTGCCGGTTGCCGTCAGCCGCAGCTGGCCGGTCGCGTTCTCGGCCATGCCGTCGGCGAGCAGCCCATCCACCAGCGGCTGCGTGTCAGCGGGCGAGGCCAGCACGGCGTCGACCAGCTGCTCGGCGGTTGCGCTGCCCTTGATCGACAAGGCGCGCAGGATGTCGTCCGTGCTCGCGGCGGGCGCTGCCGGCTGGTCGGCTGAGGGAGCGGGGCCGGCTTGGTCGTCGGCCGGCGCGGCGAGCTCGATGCCAAGTTCACTCGCCCAATCGAGCAGCGTCGCGGCTTCCGGCGCGACCTGCCATTGCCCGGGCACGTCGCCGGCGAACACCTCGCCGGTGCTGCCGTCGATGCTGATCCGCTCGCCGGCGGCGAACGAACGGCCGCCGATCAGCGCGCCGTCACCGGCCAGTGTCACGGCCGCCGCGCCGACGACCGCCGGGATGCCCCAGCCGCGCGCCACGACGGCGGCGTGGCTGGCCAGCCCGCCATGCGCGGTGAGAACTCCCGCCGACCGGGCCATGCCGGGCACGTCCTCCGGCGACGTGTCCTCGCGCACCAGGATCACCGCGCGGCCTGTGGCCGCAGCGGCCTCGGCCGCGGCCGAGGTGGTGACCACGCCACCGCCCGCCACGCCGGGCGAGGCCGGCAGGCCGGTGGCGATCGGTGGCGGCGCCTCGGCCGCGCGCACGAAGACGTGCGGCGGGTCGATGAGCAGTGGCGCCACTCGCCGCACGGCCTCCGCGCGCGAGAGCGGGAAGGACTCGTCCGCGGCCATGTCGATGGCCATCCGTAGCGCCGCGCGCGGGCTGCGCTTGCCGACGCGCACCTGCAGCAGCCATAGCCGGCCGCTCTCGATCGTGAATTCGATGTCGCACAGGTCGGCGTAGTGGTGCTCGAGCACGTTCGCGTACTCGTGCAGTTGCCGCCCGACCGCCGGCAGGTGCTGGTCGAGGACGGCCAGCGGCTCGGTCGTCGCACCACCGGCGACCACGTCCTCGCCCTGCGCGTCGAACATGATGTCGCCGTAGGGGGCCGGCTCGCCGGTCGACGGGTTGCGCGTGAACAGCACGCCCGTGCCCGAGTCGGCGCCGCGGTTGCCGAAGACCATGGCCTGCACCGTGACCGCGGTGCCCACGTCGTCGGCGATGCGCTTCGCGCGCTCGGTAGGCACGGGCGCGGTCGCTGTTCCACGAGCGGAAAACCGCCTCGATCGCGCCGCGCAGCTGCTGCCACGGATCGGCCGGCACCTCGTCCGTGCCGATGACCGCGCGGTAGCCCTCGCGGAATCGGCGCAGGCAGTCGGCCGCGAAGTCGCGTGCCGCCGCTGCTCGCCCGCGCCAGGCCGGCCGCGGTCGCATCGTTCAGGCCCAGGTTGAGGATCGTGTCCATCATCCCCGGCATCGATACCGGCGCCCCGGACCGCACGCTGACCAGCAGTGGATCGGAACCGTCGCCGAAGCGCCGCCCGACGATCTCGCCCAGCCGGGCCATGTGCTCGCGCAGCTCGGCGTCGAGGCCGGCCGGCCACTCGCCGGCGAGGAACGACCGGCACGCCGCGGTGGTGATCGTGAAACCCGGCGGCACCGGCAGGCCGAGCTCGTTGGCCATGACCGCGAGGTTGGCCCCCTTGCCGCCCAACAACTGCAGTTGCTCCGGCGCCGGCGCGGCGGGCGGTGCCGCGAAGTCGAATACGTACTGCTCGTTATGGGGCGTCATGGTCGCAGTGGATTATCATCGATCATCGATAGTCGGACCCGAGGCGCAGGTCGGACCGGAGGGCAAGGGCGATGGCGGTCGAGCAGGTCGAAACGCAGCAGAAAACGGATCCGGCTACGGCCGGTGAGCCCGTGCTCGACCAATTCCTGGGCGACGCTGATTTTCCCATCGAGTGGCGCTCTGACCTCGAGCAGCAGCTGTTCTGGGTCTTCGACGACCTGCACTGCCCCCATCCACTCAGCCCCATGTTCGAGGAGATCGGCGGCTGGTGGCTGACTTGCGACCATATGTTCCGCCGTTTCGGCACGCCGTTTGCGGCCGACTGGATCATCAAGAACGTCAACGGCTACCTGTACACCGCGGCCGTGCCGGCCGAGCCCAGATGGACGGTCGACTCGATGGAGTACGGCGGCCGCTACGGCGCGCGCGTCCCGCTCGACGACGAATACAGCAAGCGCATGGGCAAGTACCTCGATGCCACGCTGCCGGTGTATGGCGCGCACTTCGTGGACTGGTGGAACAACCGCCTGGTGCCGGAGATGAAGCGCAACTTCGTCTTCCTGGAGGCCGAGCTCGATCGCCAGGACGAGATGTCACTGGGCGACGTTGCCGTGCTGCTCGAGGATGCCATCGACATCCACGACCGGCACTGGAAGATCCACTGGATGCTCAACTTCGCCCAGTTGTCGGCCACGCTCAAGCTGCGCGCGGTGATGGAGCAGACGCACGGCGAGATCGACGACGCGCTGCTCGGCCGGCTGCAGAACAGCGCCAACGACCGCAACTGGGATTCGATCAAGGCGCTGTGGGAGATGAAGCAGGAGGCCAAGGCAGACAGGGAGCTGTCGGCCGCCTTCGCGCACGAGACCGCGGCCGACATCATCGCCGCGCTGGGAACGTCGGAGCGCGGCCGGCGCTTCCTCGCCGAGCGCGTGGAGCCCTACCAGAAGGAGTTCGGCTGGCACGCGGTGTGGAGCCACGAGTTCATCTTCCCCACGGTCTACGAGAAGATGGAGCCGGTCATCGAGCTCGTTCGCGGCTACATCCAGACCGACTACGACTATCCCAGCACGATGGGCGCGCTGCGCGACGACATCGCCGCCGCGTCGCGCGAGATCCTCGAGGGCCTCGAGGGCGACGCGCTCGAACAGATGCGTGCGGCCAACGAGGTCAACCTGCGCATGGCGCCGCTCACGCCCGACCACCACTTCTACATCGACCAGGGCGCCAACGCGCACGTCCGGCTGGTGCTCATGGGCATCGGCCGCAAGCTCGTCGCGCGCGGCTCGCTCGATGAGCCCGACGACGTGATGTTCCTGCTCTACAACGAGTTGCGCGCGTTGATCGGCGACCCGGACATGGAAGCGCGGCCCATCATCAAGCAGCGCCAGGCCGAGCGTGAGAAGGCCTACACCTTCAAGCCGCGCGCATGGGTCGGCACGGCCACGCAGAGCCAGCTCGACTTCCCGTACCTGGTCAACTGGGGCTTCCCCGAGAAGTTCCAGCGCAAGGAGGGCATCGCCGGCCAGGTCAAGGGCATCGGCGGCTCACCGGGCGTGGTCGAGGGCGTCGCCCGGGTGGTCCTGCACGAAGAGCAGTTCGACACCGTGCAGGCGGGCGACATCCTGGTCTGCCACATGACCAACCCCGCGTGGGTGGTGCTGTTCACCAAGATCGCTGGCCTGGTCACCAACGCCGGCGGGCTGACCGCCCATCCGGCCGTGCTCAGCCGCGAGTTCGGCATCCCGGCGGTGGTCGGGACGCAGGATGGCACGCAGCGCATCAATGACGGCGATCGCGTGCGGGTCAACGGCACGACCGGACTGGTCGACATCTTGGAAGCCGCGCCGCGGCAGCGCAACGACCTGTTCACCACGGCGACGAGGTCGGCCTCGTGAGCGCCACCGGGGTCGGGGCACTCAGCCCGCTGCAGCAGACGGCGGCCACCGCGACCGACATCTGGAACGACTCGTGCGACGTCGACGAGCTGCGCTACGCGATCGAGCACGGCGCGGTCGGCGCGACGGCCAACCCGACCATCGTTCACGATGTGTGGAAGAAGGACCCGGCCAGGTGGCAGCAGCGCGTACGTGAGCTGGCCGGCGAGCAGCCGGCGGCGACCGAGATCGACCTCGCCTGGGGCGTCGTCGAGGAGATGTCGCGCGCCGGCGCGAAGTTGTTGGCGCCGGCGTTCGAGCGGTACGGCGGCCGGCAGGGCCGGTTGTCGATGCAGACGAATCCGATCTTCTGGCGCAGTCCGGAGCCGATGCTCGAGCAGGGCGTCCATTTCATGTCGGTCGCACCGAACATCATCGTCAAGTTCCCGGCCACCGCTGTGGGCATCGGCGTGATGGAGGAGGCGACCTACCGCGGTGTGTCGGTCAACTGCACGGTGTGCTTCTCCGTGTCGCAGGCGGTCGCCGCGGCCGAGGCAGTCGAGCGCGGCCTGCAGCGGCGCGAGCGCGAGGGCCTGCCGACGGCCGATATGGGCCCGGTCATCACGATCATGGTCGGCCGCGTCGAGGACTGGCTGCGCGTGCTGGCCGAGCGCGACGGCGTGATCGTCCATCCGGCGGCGCTGGCCTACTCGGGCGTGGCCGTCTTCAAGCGCGCGTATCCCATCTTCAAGCAGCGCGGTTTCCGGGCGCGGCTGCTGGCAGCCGCGATCAGGCACCATCTGCACTGGTCGGAGTTCATCGGCGGCGACGTGGTCGTTACGCTGCCCTCGTCGTGGCAGAAGAAATTCAACTCGTCGAGCGTGCCGGTGCGCGAGCGGATGGACGATCAGGTCGATCCGCGCTACATCGACGAGCTGAGCGAGCACTTCCCCGATTTCCGGCGGGCGTACGAACCCGACGGCCTGCCGCTCGACGAGTTCGATTCGTTCGGGCCGAGCGTGCGGACATTGCGCAGCTTCATCGCCAGCTATCACGATCTGCTCGCCGCGGTTACCGACGCGCAGCTGCCCAACCCAGATCTCCGGAGGTGAGCTCGATGTTCGTCGTTGCCGCTTACTGGCGGGCGAAGGAGGGCGAGGCCGACGCCTGTGCTGGGATCCTGCGCACCATGTCCCGGCTGAGCGTGGCGAACGAGCCGGGCTGTCTGGTGTTCGCGGTGCACCGTGCGGTCGAGGACGCGCGCGACTTCTTCCTGTATGAGCAATACGACGACGAGGACGCGTTCAAGGCCCACGCCCAGACCGACTACTTCAAGCAGCACGTCCTGGGTGACGCCGTACCGCGGCTCGAACAGCGCAGCCGAACCTTCTACACGACGCTGGACTGAAATGTCACATCACGACAAGCCGGCCGAGGCGCTGTCGCGCAGCGTCCTCTCGTCACAGGTCAAGGACCGCATGCTGCGCTGGATCCTGGAGGGCGAGCTGGCACCCGGCTCGCGCATCATCGAGACGCGCGTGGCACGCCAGCTGGGCACCAGCCAGGCGCCGGTGCGCGAGGCGCTGCGTGACCTGGCCACGCTCGGCCTGGTCGAGATGCACGCCTACCGCGGTGCGCGGGTGCGCGAGCCGGCGCCGACCGAGCTGGTCGAGGCCATGGAGGTCCGCGGCGAGCTCGAGGCGATCGCCGCGCGCCAGGCCGCGACGCGTATCGACGCCACGACGCTTGCCGCGATGCATACCCTGCTCGACGACATGCGCGCAAGCGCGGAGCGCGGCGACGCGCACCTGCAGGCCGTGCAGAACTCCGAGTTCCACACCTGTGTCATCCGGGCGTCGGGCAATCGGACCATCCAGCGGCTGTGGGAGGTACTCGAGCCCTTCGCGCGCACCTACCTGACCGCGACCCTGCCCGGCGCCGACCTGCACTGGCTGGCCGATCGCCACCTGGCGATTCTCGACGCGCTCGAGGCGGGCGACCCGGAGCGCGCTGCCCAGGCCATGCGCGTGCATGCGCGCGAGGCGGAAGCCCAGGTAATGCATGTCACCGAGCACGACGCCGTGGGAGCGACATGACCGACCAACCCAGCCTCTCCCAAGAGTTCGCCTGCGGGCCGGCGCGGCTGCGCATGAACGTCTTCGATGCCGCGCCGGGCGACCTGGCGCTGGTCGATATGAACTTCCTCAATTACCGCCTGGCGGCCGTCGAGACGCTATCCACGGTGAGCGAGCCGAGCGCGGGCATGATCTGGCGGCGCACAGGCGACAAGTCGGTCGCCTATCAGGACGGGGTGATGACCTTCACCGGCGACTGGGCGGCGGGTCCGCTGCAGAAGGCGGTGGTGACGCTGCTGTCGCTGCGGCTCGAGGATCGCGGCCTGCATCCCTTCCACGCGTCGGCGGTGCGCTGGAATGGGCGCACCATCCTGTTCCTGGGCGGCGAGTCGAACCACGGCAAGACGATGGGCCAGGTCGAGGCGTGCCGCCGCGGCGCGCAGCTCGTCTCGACCGAGACGACCATCATCGACGACGGCGGCGTCGCCGTGATGGGCTCCAAGGACGTCTATCTCAAGAAGCGCGCGGTGGGCACCGAGCGTGCCGACAAGGCCGCGCCTGAGGCGGGCGTCGCCAAATTCTTCGGCGGCCTGCCCACGTGGCAGGAGTACGACGAGCCGAGCAACGTCGACGTCGTGGTCGTCCCGGCAATCGACGGCAACTTCGATCCCAGCCTGGTCGAGATGATCCCCTTCGAGCGCCAGTTCCAGACGCTCCACTCGCTGCAGAACTACTTCCTGCTCAACGAGCTGCTCGCCCCGGGCTGGCCGATGCCCATCGTCGACACCGACGAGCGCCGCCACGGCCGCGCGGCTTTCGTCGAACGGTTCTCCGAGCGGCCGTATTACTTCGTCAGGGCGGCCACTCCGCAGGTCCTGCTGGACGAGGTCGAGAAGGTCCTCTAGCTGGTGCGTGCCTTTGCGTATGAGCGACCGACGACCCTGGCCGGCGCCATCGCCTTGCTGGCCGAGCCCGGTGCCGATGCGCGCATCCTGGCCGGCGGCACCGACCTGATCATCCGCCTGCGCGACGGCACCTACCAGCCGACGGTCGTGGTCGACGTCAAGCGCATTCCCGAATTGGCCCCCGCGATCACGAAGGCGGACGGCGCGCTGCGCGTGTCGGCCGGCACGGTGATGACCGACATCCACGATTCGCCGCTGGTCGCACGCTGGTTCCCCGCCCTGGCGGAGGCTGCGCGCTTCGTCGGCTCGGTCCAGATCCGCAACCGCGCCACGCTGGCCGGCAACATCTGCAACGCGTCACCGGCGGCCGACACGGTCCCTTCGCTGCTGGTCTACGACGCGCGCGTCCACGCCGCCGGCCCCGACGGCGAGCGCATGATCCGGCTGGACGACTTCTTCGTCCGCTCGGGCGTGACCACGCTGCGCCCCGGCGAGCTGGTCACGGCCATCGAATTGCCGCTGCCCGCCGGCCGGCGTGGCTCGGCCTTCCAGCGGCGAACACGGCGGCGCGGGCACGACCTGGCATCGGTGACGCTGGCCGTCTCGCTCGACGAGTCGGGCACCACGCGGCTGGCCTACGGCAGCCTGGGTCCGCGGCCGCTGCTCTTCGTCAGCGAGGGCGGCGATGCTCCGCTGGAAGAATGGTTCGCGGCGGCGCATCCATCGCCAACATCGATGCGTGCGTCGCCCGAATACCGCCTGGCGATGCTGCGTGTCCTCACCGACCGCGCGCTGACGACGGCGCGCGAGCGACTGGCGGCCGCGCCATGATCGACATCAGCCTGACGCTCAACGGCCGGGCGCGAACGGTGTCCGTCGCGCCGCACCACACGCTGCTCGATGTCCTGCGCGATGACCTGGGCCTGACCGGCACCAAGGAGTGCTGCCTGGTCGGCGAGTGCGGCGCGTGCACTGTCCGCCTCGACGGCCGCATAGTCGACTCGTGCCTGGTCCTGGCGGTCGAGGCCGACGGGGGAGAGGTGACCACGGTCGAGGGCCTGGCACCCGAACCCGGCCGGTTGACGGCCCTTCAGTCGGCCTTCCTCGACAAGGGCGCAGTGCAGTGTGGCTTCTGTATCCCCGGCCAGTTGATGGCCGGCGACGACCTGCTGCGCCGGGTGGCGCATCCAACGCGGCCCGAAATCGAGGAGGGGCTGGCCGGCAACCTGTGCCGCTGCGCGTGCTACGAGCAGATCTTCGAGGCGGTCGAGGCGACGGCCGCGGGCGACGAGCCTGCGGAGCGCGTGCTGGCCGAGTCGCCGTCGGTGCGCGACCTGCCCCTGCATGTGGTCGACCAGTGAGCGTGCGCATCGGCCAGTCCGTCGCGCGCGGCGGCGGCGAGCCGCGCGTCACCGGGGAGCAGCTGTACGTGGCCGACGTCCACTTCCCCAACGAGCTGCACGCCAAGCTCGTCACGCTGCCCGTCGCCCACGCGCGGATTCGCGCGATCGACGCCTCACGCGCGCTGGCCGTGCCGGGCACGCGGCTGGTCTTCAGCGCGGCGGACGTGGCCGCCAGCGTGCCGCGTTTCGGGCCGCAGTTCAACGACCGGCCGGTGATCGCGACCGGTGAGGTCAAGTACCACGGCGACCCGGTCGCGGTGGTCGCGGCGGAGACGAAGGACGCGGCAGCAGAGGCCGCGCGGCTGGTCGCCGTCGACTACGAGGAGCTGCCGGCGGTGTTCACCGTCGCCGGCGCGCTGGCGCCCGATGCGCCGCTCGTCCAGGATCCGGCACTGCGCCCGAACGACCCGCTGGCCGACAGCAACGTGCTGCGCCTGCACGCCATCAAGTGGGGCGACGTGGACGCGGCAACGGCCGACCTGGTCGTCGAGCACAGCTACCACTTCCCGATGGTCACCCAGTTCGCCATCGAGCCGCACGCGTTCATCGCCGCGCCCGACGGCGACGGCATCGCCATCTGGAGTTCGATCCAGCACCCGTACTGGCTGCAGCGCGTGGTCGCCCGCATCCTGGGCCTGCCGCTGTCCAAGGTGCGCATCCATGCGCCCGATCCCGGCGGCGCGTTCGGCGGCAAGCAGCACGCCAAGTACGAGCCGGTCATCGCGCTGATGGCGCTGGCCACCGGGCGGCCGGTGCGCCTGGTGCTGTCGCTCGAGGAATCGTTCCAGGCCGTGCGCCGGACCGAGACCGAGATCCGCGTGCGTACCGGCGTCAATCGCGACGGCACGTTCGCCTTCCAGGACATCGATGCCGACTACCTGATCGGCGCCTACGCCGACATCGCCGACCGCGTGGTGGGCAAGGGCTCGTACATCGGCAACGGGCCGTACCTGTGGCCGAGCGCGCGCATCAACGCGCGTTCGGTGCTGTCGCACACCGTGCCGTCGACCGCCTTCCGCGGCTTCGGCAACCCGCAGATCAACTGGGCGGTCGAATCGAACATCACCGACGCGGCGATCCAGCTGGGCATCGACCCGCTGGAGATCCGGCTGCGCAACCTGGCGAAGAAGGGCGACAAGTTCATCCCGTTCGACACGGCGTGCGACGGCGACTGGGCGCAGACGGTCAGGCGTGCCGCCGAACTGGCGCAGTGGGATTCGCCCAGACCGCCAGGCCATGGGCGGGGCATTGCGCTGGGCATCAAGTCGGGCCCGACCACCGGCCTGTCGCACTCGCTGGTGCGCCTCCTGGCTGACGGCTCGGTGATCGTCTACGCCGGCACGCAGGACATGGGCCAGGGCGCGCGCACGATCTTCGCCCAGATCGCGGCGGCCGAGCTGCACGTGCCCATGGAGCAGGTAGCGACGGTGATGGGCGACACCGCGGTCGTGCCCTACGACCAGCAGACGTCGGCATCGCGCTCGACCGTGCTGATGGGCAACGCCGTCCTCGCCGCGTGCGGCGAGATCAAGGCCAAGCTGCGCGCGCAAGGGCTCGATCTCGATGACGGCTCGCAGTCGACCGCCGATGTCGGTGCGCGCCGCGCTGGGCCGGCTGGGCGGCGAGATCATGGGCACGGGCGAGGCGCGCAAGGAGGCCGATCCGGATCATCCGCTGGGCGGCTCGGCGGCGTTCTTCGAGTTCAACGCCACGGCCGTCGAATTGAGCGTCGACGAGGAGACCGGCGACATCACCATCCATCGCCATGTGGCGGTATCAGACGTGGGCCGCTCGATCAACCGGCTGCAGGTGCAGATGCAGGACGAGGGCGCCGCGATCATGGGCCTGGGCCACACGCTGATGGAGCACTACATCTTCGACGACGCCGGGCGCATCCGGAACCTGGGCGCCATCGACTACCGCATCCCCACCTCGATGGACCTGCCGGAAGAGATGCTCAGCGACACGGTGGAGAACGGTGACGGGCCGGGACCGTACGGCGCCAAGGGCATGAGCGAAGGCGCGCTGCTGGCCGTCTCGTCGGCCGTCGCCGCCGCCGTGCGCGACGCCACCGGCGTCGTCGATCCGCGACCTGCCGCTGTCGCCCGAGCGCGTGTGGCGCGCCCTCCAGGAGCGCAATCCGTCCTGACGCAGGGCCTCGCTAGCCGGCGGTCTGGCCGGGCGCCGGGACCGCTTCGCCGTGTCGCCAACGGATCTCGAAGTACAGGATGGTCAAACCGATCGTGCTCAAGGGCGCGAATACAGCCTCCATGAGCGTCGTCATTACGGTTTCGACAGTCACCGTGCCGATCGGCAGGGTGGCCAGGCTGTCCAGCCGCACGGGCGACACGATGAGCGACACGAGCAGCGCGATGAAGCCAACGATCACTCCGATCAGGCCGAGGATGAGTCCGAACACGAGCCCCCAGCCGATCAGGCGCAGCATCGAGCCGCCAAGCAGATGCCAGCTGCGGCCGAGGGCCTGACGAACCGGCAACCGTTCGACGATCAGCGTCATCACGGCGAAGGCGAACCGGATCGTGACGAAAACGACTGCGCCGAACACGGCAACGAACACGACCAGGCCGATGAACACGATCGGGCCGCCGGTGATGCCAAGTCCCGGCAGGACGCTGAGCAGTGGCAGGCCCAGGCTCAGGACGGCGAGAGCGACGCCGACGAGGGCCACAACGATGTAGATCCCGACGATGCTGGGCAGTCGCGCCAAGGCAGCGCCCAGTGAGCGTCGCGCGCTCAAACGGCCGCCGGCCAGCGCGGTCGCGACGGCGTCAACCAGCGCTGCCTGGCCGAACATGGAGAACGGCCCGACGAGGAAGCTTGCGGCGATGGTCACGGCGACGGCGGGCCACGGGAAGGTCGCCAACGCCTGCGACGCGTCCGCGTTCGTCGCGATTGAATTGAAGACCAGCCCGTGTTGCCAGTCCGAGATTTGGCCATATGTCGCGTATGTGGCCGCCGCGCTCACCAGCGCGACAGGTAGGAACGCGACCAGGTTGATCGCGACGAAGGTGCGCCAGCCGAAGCGGAACAGGTGGAACGCCAGCGACACCCCGCGGCCGACGGTGATCGGGTAGAAACCCTGGAGCGGACCGGGACCCGGCGGCGGGGGCATCGGCGGCGGTGGTGGCGACGGAGAAAAGCCACTGATCGGGCTGGGCATCGACCGAGTCTACGGCGCGTCCGCGCGACAGGAAGGGCCCTCACGGTAGATCATGGCTAGGTGGTTGGCGCTGCGGACGTCCGGCCGAATGACGCCACGGATCGGCCGGCGATCTCGGTACATGGTCTTGGCAAGCGTTTCGGCGAGCGCGTGGCGTTCGACGCCGTGTCCTTCGACGTCGGCCGCGGCGAGGTATTCGGTTTCCTGGGACCGAACGGCGCGGGCAAGACCACGACGGTGCGCACGCTGGGCACGCTCATCGCACCGACTTCCGGCTCGGCCACCGTGGCCGGCCTGCCCCTCAAGCCCGACAACGGCGTCGAGATCCGCCGACGTATCGCGATCATGCCCGAGTCGCCCGGGCTGTACCTGCGCCTGAGCGTGGCCGAGAACCTCGAATGCTTTGCCGACCTGTACGAAGTGGCCGACCCTAAGCGGCGCATCGCGCAGGCGCTGGACGCGGTCAACCTGGCCGGTCGGGCGCACGACCTGTGCGACAACCTGTCAAAGGGACTTCGCCAGCGCGTGGCGCTCGCCCGCGCACTGCTCAGCGACCCGCAGGTGCTGTTCCTCGACGAACCCACGTCGGGTCTCGATCCGGTCGCCGCGCGCGAGGTGCACGAGCTGATCGACGGCCTGCGCAAGCAGGGCGTGACCATCTTCCTGACGACGCACCGGCTGGAGGAGGCCGAGCGGCTGTGTGACCGGGTGGGCATCCTGAACACGACGCTGCTGACCATCGGCCGCCCGGCTGAGCTGCGCGATCGCCTGTTTGCGAAGACCCTGACCGTCAGGACGGTCGAGCCGCTGGCCGATCCTGCGCAGGTGTTCGGCGGCCTGGCCGGCGCCGACGGCTGGCACCAGGACGGCGCGGGTACCTACGTTCTGAACGTGTCCGACTCGGCGGTTGTCGCGCCGGCCGCGACACGCGCGCTGGTCGCGGCCGGCGCCGACGTGCTGTCGATCGGTGAATCGCAGCACTCGCTCGAGGACGTCTACCTGCGGCTCATCAACGAAGACACGGCAGCGGCTCCGCGATGAACGGCCTCAGCCGGCGGCGCATCTGGGCGATCACGCGCAAGGAGTTGCGCGAATACCGCCGCAATCGCGCGCTGATCTGGGCGATGAGCATCTTCCCGCTGATCTTCTGCGTTCAACCGCTGATTGCCGTATTCACGATTTCCGTCGTCGGCGTCGGGCGCGCTCGCGCACGAGCACGTGCTGCTGTACCTGCTCGGCATACCCGCACTCGTGCCCATCTTCGTCGCCTCATACGCGATCGGCGGGGAGCGTCAACAGGGCACGCTCGAACCCGCGCTCACGACCCCGATCACGCGCGAGGAATTCCTGCTCGGCAAGGCGCTCGCCGCCGTCATCCCGTCGCTGGTCGTCGCCTACCTGGTCTACGCCCTGTTCCTCGCTTTGGTCGCGCTCTTCGCGCAGCCGACTATCAGCGCGGCGCTGTTCCAGGGCCCGGACCTGCTGGCGCAGCTGGTCTTCACGCCGCTGCTGGCGACCTGGACGATCTGGGTCGGCCTGGCCCTGTCGGCGCGGACGAACGACGTCAGGGTCGCCCAGCAACTGGGCGTGCTGGCCAGCCTGCCGCCCGTCTTCGTCGTGGTGCTCATCGCGCTCAACGTGGTCCAGCCAACGCTCGGCCTGGCCGTTGTGTCAGCGGTCGTACTGCTGCTTCGTTGACCTGCTCGGCTGGCGGCTCGTATCCCCCTTGTTCGACCGCGAGCGGCTCATCACCGGCACCAAGTAGGCCGGGTGGGCCGCCCAGCGCGGTTGCCACCCGGGTTCGGGCCGTGAAGCGCAGGTGTTCGCGGTAGCCGGCGGCGCGGGCGGCGTTGACGATGATGTCGTGGCCCCACGCCGCGTCTTCGGCCCGTGTGCGCATCCGAAGCGAGGGTGATCGGGACGCCCGCGCCATGGAACAGGGCAAGGAACGCCGGCGCGGGGAAGATCTCGTTCGACGCGCGGCGCAGGCCGGCTGAGGAGACCTCGACCGCGACGCCCGACGCGGCCGCCGCGGCGACGACCGGCCGGTAGAGCTCGTCCATCACGTCGGGCGCCGGCCGCAGGCCGACCTTCTTGACGACGTCGACGTGGGCAAGGACGTCGACCTGACCCGATGCGGCGAGCGCGGTCTCGAGCTCGAAGTACTGCCGCCAGGCGGTCTCGATGCCGCGCCGCGCGAATTCGTCGGGCGCGTCGCGACGAACGAAGTCCCAGCCATCGATCCAGTGCACCGAGCCGACCAGGTAGTCCCACGGATAGGGCGCGATCAGGTCCAGCACCTGGCGCTCGCGGCCGGGCTCGAAGTCGACCTCCAGCCCGAGCTTGACCGGCAGCCCGCGCGCCTTGGCGTCGAGCACCACGGCCACGTACTTCTCGAGCGACAGGTTGCGCTCGCGGGCGACCATCTCCTGGGTGTGGGCGCGTAGCAGCGGGTTGCTGTCGCGCTCCCACCAGCGGCCGAGCGCGGACTCCGCTTCGACGCAGCGGTACAGGTGCTCGGTGAAGCCGATCTCGGTCACCCCGCGCGACAGGGCCACTTCCACGTAGCGGTCAATGTAGCCCGGCGGGTACTCGCCCATCGGCGGCGTGCCGGGCTGCGGGCTGTGCGGGTGGAGGTGCAGGTGGTAGTCGGACATCAGGCTTGGCCGCAACGACGATACTGGCTCAAGGCGTTTGCCATGAGGTGGCACTGATGTCGATCGCCGAACAGCCAGTGGCGGCTCACCCGCGCTTCATCGTATGGCGCTTGCGTCGCCGGTGGATCGTCGCGTTCGTGGTCCTGCTCGTTGCGCTGTGGCTGGCGGCAGGCACGCTACGAGCCGCGGACCTGGCGCGTGCCTACTTCGTTGGTTCACACGATCCGGCTCAGACGCTGGCGAACGTGACCGTGGACGGCGTTGGGCTAGCCATCTTTCCGCCGTTCTGGCAGGTGGCGGTCAGCGGCGACGTCATCGAGCCGGGCAATACATGGGTCTCGTACCGCCTGTACATGAACGTGTGGGTCGAGCCACTCAGCGGCTTTGCGTTTGCCAACGGATCAGGATGAGTCCAACTATTGATGCTCAGACTGAGGGAGGCACGACGAAGGAGGCCTGAGGCAGTTCGTCGAAGGGCCGCGCCCACCTACGCACTTTGCGCGTGGTAGGCAGATGCCGAGCGCGCCCTTGCGGCCCTGGCGCGCATGCGACTGGGAGAATTCGGTGCCAGCGGCGCACTCGGTGCGTACATGGCAGGGAAGTACAACCGATGACGCGTCGTGTGCGTATGCGGCGCGCCTCGCCGCTCGTTCAGACCTGGTTGGCGCTGAGCTTGTCCCAGAGGATGCCGGCGTTGTGCTTCTGGATGTAATCCATCATGTATTCCTGCCCGATGTCGACCGGGTACCGATCGCGCATGTTGCAGCGCTCGATGGTCTCCGCGCGTGACCAGCCCTTGGCCACGGCCGCGGCGATCATCGCCTTCCACTCGAGCAGCACGGCCTTCTGAACCTGCAGATACTTCAGATCGGTGACCGGGCCGTGGCCGGGGACTACGAAGTCCACGTCCAGCGTGGCGACCTTGTTGAGCGCCGCCACCCACTGGTCGACGTCCGAGGCCATGATCCACGTCTGGACCTCTGAGAAGACAGTGTCGCCGGTGAACACGACGCGTTCCTCGGGCACGTGCACCGCGATCTGGCCGGGCGTGTGGCCGGGCGTCCAGATCAGGTTGAAGGTGTGGTCGCCGACATGCAGCGTGACGTCGCCGGTGAACACGATGTCTGCTCTGCCGGGTTCCTGGAAGTACACGTCGCGCTCCGGGAAGATGGCGGCGCCGTCCGGGTCGCTCATCGGGATCGCCTCGGCGGCGTAGTCGAACGGATCGAGCAGCGGTGTGGTCTCCATGAAGTTGTCGGCCACGCCTTGGTGGTGAATGATGTGACCGGGAATGCCCCGGAAGTAGTAATTGCCGAAGATGTGGTCGACGTGATGCTCGGTGTTGATCACGTACTGGATCGGCCCGCGTGCTTCGGCTTCCTTGCGCATGGCGACCGCCCTGGTCGGCAGCTGCGGCGTGTCGACCACGACCACGCCCGCGGAAGTCGTCACGTAGCTGGGATTGCAGCCACGGATGGTGATGTCCGTCCAGACGTTGGGCGTGACGTTCTCAAACATGTCTTTGCCTCACTGGGTGGCGGTCAGGCCCCCGTCAAGCGTCAGGATCTGGCCGGTTACGAACGACGACGCGTCGGAGCAGAAGAAGAGCACGGCACCGACGAGGTCGTCGGGGTCGGCGATGCGGTTCAGGGGAATGCGCGCCAGCAGCCCCTTCTTGAACTCTTCGTCGGCCAACAGGCTGGCGACCTGCGGCGTGGCCACGAAGGTCGGCGCGATGGCGTTGACGTTGATGCCGTACTTGGCCCATTCGGTCGCTTGCTGGCGCGTGATCGAGTTGATCGCGCCCTTGGCGGCGACGTACGCGAGATAGCCGGCATTGATGCCCAGCTGGCCACGCACCGACGAGATGTGGAGCACGTGTCCGCCGTTGCCCGCCTTGATCATCGCCCGCGCCGCGGCCTGGGTGACGAACAGGTCGCTGGTGAAGTTGAGGTCGAAGATCCGGTTGAACTCGTTCTCCGGGTACTCCTCGGCGGGGTAGAGGGCAGTCCCGGCGCCGCCGCCGACGGCGTGGACGACGATGTCGAGCCGGCCGAAGCGCTCGACGACCCGGTCGATGGCGCGGTCGACGTCCTCACGGCTGGTGACATCGGCGCCCAACCCGAGCGCCTCGCCACCGATGGCCTCGATCTGGCCGACGATGCCTTCGACGTGCTTGGGCGTCCGATTGAGTGCGGCCACTCGCGCCCCCGCGCGCGCCAGTGCCAACGCCAGGCGGCTGCCGATGCCGCCCGCGCCGCCGGAAACGACCGCGACGCGGCCGTCGAGGCGGAAACGTGCCAGTTCGTCAGTCGATGTTTGGGTCATGAGCGGAGTCTAATCGATTATCGATGCAAAACCACGGGATGCCGCGGGACAAGCACCGCGAACCTCGGGTCGGCGGGCGACTGGGAGCCGCTCGCCGGCGACGCCACGAGCTTGCCTGGGTGCCGGACAAGGCGGCCACGCAGACGAGGCGGCCACGCAGACCAGCCGAGGCCCGGCGCGCCGCATTTCAAGTCACTTGAACAACGCAGCGTGTATCAGCAGACGGGCGCGCCGCGAGACGGTCGCAAGGGGTCGACTTTGCAGATGACTTGAAATGTCGGCTGCCTGACGGCCCGGTCGGTGGCCTCAGCTCGGCGCATCCCGGCGCGTGGGCGTCGTGACGTTCAAATCACTTGAAATCCCAGCGAGCAACCCCTTGTCGGAGCCATAGAAAGCGTTTACTGTTCGATCCCGAGGCCGTCGCTGGGATGATGAGGGCCGAGCGACGTCCTCACTTTAGGAGGAGCCACGTGGCGGCCGAACCTGCAGACGTGCTGATCGTCGGTGCCGGCGCATCGGGCGGTGTCGTCGCGCGCCGCCTGGCCGAGGCCCGTTTCAAGGTCGTATGCCTCGAGCAAGGGGAGTGGCACGACAAGTCGGAGTTTCGCGGGCCGGAGCTCGACTGGGAGCTGGTCATGCGCAAGCAATGGTCGACCAGCCCGAACGTGCGCGGCCTCGCGGACGACTACCCGCTCGACGAGGAGGACAGCGACCTCTCCCCGCTGATGTTCAACGCGGTCGGCGGCTCGATGCTCATCTTCGCCGGGGCGTGGCCGCGTATGCTGCCGAGCGACTTCCGCGTGCGCAGCCTCGACGGCATCGCCGACGACTGGCCGCTCACCTACGACGAGTTGCGGCCGTACTACGAAAGAACGGACCGCGAGTTCGGCGTCAGTGGCATGGGCGGCGACCCGGCCTACCCGCCCGGCGGCGAGGATCCGCCGCTACCGCCACTGCCCATCGGTGCCGGTGGGCTCAAGGTCGCGCGCGCCCACAGCAGGCTGGGTTGGCACTGGTGGCCCGAGCCGAACTCGATCCTGTCGGCGCCCTACGACGGCCGCCGGCCGTGCGTCCAGCGCGGCACCTGCCAGCAGGGTTGCAGCGAGGGCGCCAAGGCATCGACCGACCTGACGCACTGGCCCAACGGCGATCGCCCACGGCGCGCAGCTCATCACCGGCGCTCGGGTGCGCCGCCTGGAGACCGACGCCAAGGGCCTGGTCACCGGCGCGACGTGGCTCGACAAGGACGGCAAGGAGCACTTCCAGCCGGCCAAGGTGACCGTGGTCGCGGCCAACGCCATCGGCACGCCGCGCTTGCTGCTGCTGTCGGCCGACGACCGCCACCCCGACGGCCTGGCCAACTCGTCCGGCCTGGTCGGCCGGCGGCTGATGATGCATCCCTTCGCCAACGTCGGCGGCCTGTTCGATGAGAACCTCGTCAGCTGGCAGGGCCAGTTCGGCTGCTCGATCGAATCGTTCGAGTTCTACGAGACCGACGAGAAGCGCGGCTTCGTGCGCGGCGCAAAGTGGGGCCTGGCGCCCACCTTCGGGCCGATCAACGCGGCACTCCCCAGCCGTGCCGGCACGCAGGTGTGGGGCCCCGACCATCACCTGCACGTGCGCAGCCACCTGGGCCGTGGCGCCAACTGGGGGCTGTTCGGGGAGGACCTGCCCGACGCGGCCAACCACATCGTCCTGTCAAAGACGCTCAGCGACAGTTCCGGCATCGCGGCGCCGGAGGTGCACTACAAGGTCTCGGACAACTCGCGCCGGCTGCTCGACTTCCACATCGAGAAGGCGACCCAATCGTTGCTCGAGGCCGGCGCGCACACGGTCGAGGTCGACCGGCTGATGCGCTACAGCGGCTGGCACCTGCTGGGCACGGCGCGCATGGGCGACGACCCGGCCACGTCGGTGCTCGACCGCTGGAACCGCGCCCACGACGTGCCCAACCTGTACGTCGTCGACGGCTCGTGCTTCGTGACTTCGTCGGGCGTCAACCCCACCTCGTCGATCGTCGCGCTGGCGCTGCGTGCGGCCGATCACATGGTCGAGACACGCTTCGACCAACAGGTGCCGCTGTGACCGCCCAAGCCGCGACCGACGCGGGCGCTGACGGCACGCTCGACGACGCGGCCCGCCACGTCTTTGCCGTCATCGCGGACCTGTTCATTCCCGCCGCGCACGGCATGCCCTCCGCGGGCACGGTGGTCGACGAGGCGCGCCTGCGTTTCGTCTTGGGCGCCCGGCCGGATATCGCCGAGCCGCTCCACCAGGCGCTGCGCCCCGAGTTGGGCGACGACCTCCAGAAGCGCCTCGATCGGCTGGCGAAGGACGAGCCCGACAACCTCGCCGCGCTGCAGCTGGTCGTCGTCGGCGGCTACTACACCGACAAGCACGTTCGTGAGCTGATCGGCTATCCGGGCCAGGAGGCGATCGAGGTCAAGTCGTGGCTCTACCCGGAGTATCTCGAAGAAGGGCTGATCGACAAGGTACTCGAGCACGGGCCTGTGTGGCGCGATCCGGCCACCGGCAAGCGCGCGCTCGCGACCGGCCTGCCACGCACTTACGCAGAACGGATCTGGGACGAGTCGCACCCGCCGGAGGCGGGGCCGGCGCAAGAAGGAGGCAAAGATGGCCACGACGGCTCCTGAGGCGAAGTCCGCGGCAACCGAGCAGCCGGGCTGGCTCGATCCCCTCCTGGCCGACTGGCACACCGGCTCCGGCGCACCCCGCGACGTCAAGGAGCCGGCTACGGGCCGTTTCCTGCTGACCGTTAAGCAGTCGACCGCGGCCGACGTCCAACGCGCAGCAGCTGCTGCTGCCGCCGCCCAGCCGGCGTGGGCCGCGACCAACTACCAGGAGCGCTCGGCCATCCTGCGCCGCGCGGCCGACATCTACGAGCAGCATCGCGCCGAGTTCGGCAGCTGGACGCAGCGCGAGACGGGCGCCCACCACAACAAGATGCACCACGAGCAGAACTTCACCGTCGCCGAGCTACTGGCCGCCTCGGCCATGCCCTGGCAGCCGTACGGCTCGCTGGTGCCCACCGTGCAGCAGGACCGCCTGTCGATGATCCGTCGCGTGCCTGTCGGCGTGGTCGGTGCGATCACGCCGTGGAACTCGCCGAGCGTGCTGGGCATGCGCGTCGTCGCCCCGGCGCTGGCGCTCGGCAACGCGGTCATCCTCAAGCCCGACCCGCAGACACCGGTGTGTGGCGGCGCTGTCTTCGCCGCGATCTTTCGGGAAGCCGGGCTACCTGACGGCCTGCTCCAGATCGTTATCGGCGACGCCGAGACGGGCGAGGCGCTGGTCACCGACCCGAACGTCGACGTGGTCTCCTTCACCGGCTCGACGGAGGTGGGCCGCAAGGTCGGCGCCCTGGCCGGCGGCCTGCTCAAGAAGGTCAGCCTCGAACTGGGCGGCAACAACCCGCTGGTCGTGCTCGACGACGCCGACATTGCGGCCGCCGCCTCGGCCGGCGCCTACGCCAGCTTCCAGTTCCAGGGCCAGGTGTGCTTCGGTACCGGGCGGCACATCGTCCACCGCTCGGTCGCCGACGAATATGTCGATCTGCTCGCCCAGAAGGCGCACCGGCTGCGCACCGGCGACCCGTACCGCACCGACGTCGAGTTGGGCCCGATTGTCAACGAGCAGCAGCTCAAGCGCGTCGACGACATCGTCCAGCGCTCGATCCGGAACGGCGGCGCCCGCCTCGTCGAGGGTGGCACGTACGAGGGCCTCTTCTACCGGCCGACCGTCCTCGCCGACGTCAAGCTCGACGCGCCGGCGTGGACCGACGAGATCTTCGGGCCGGTGGCGCCGGTGGTCACCTTCACCAGCGACGACGAGGCGGTCGAGCTGGCGAACTCGAGCCGGTACGGTCTCGCCGCGGGCGTCTACTCGAATTCGATCTCGCGCGGCCTGGCCATCGCCAACCGCATCAAGGCGGGCATGGTCCACGTCAACGACCAGACCATCAACGACGAGGCGACCATCCCGTTCGGCGGCATGGGCCTGTCGGGCAACGGCGGCCGTTTCGGCGGCGAGGCGAATCTCGAGGCGTTCACCCAGTGGCAATGGGTGACCGTGCGCGACGAGCCGAAGTCGTTCGGCCCGCTGTACTGATTGCGGCCGGACCTGCTGACGTGACTTCCATCACCGAGGTCGCCCGCCTGGCGGGCGTCTCGATCGCCACCGCCTCACGCGTCGTCTCGGAGGCCGACTACCCGGTCAGCGCGCACACGCGCGAGCGCGTGCTCGACGCCGCGCGCGAGCTCGACTATGTGCCCAGCGCCCTCGCGCGTGGCCTGCTCAAGAGCCAGGTCCCGCTGGTCGGTGTGATCGTCCACGACATCACCGACCCGTACTTCGCCGAGATCGCACGCGGCATCGAAGACGCAGCGTCGGAGAACGGCTACCTGGCCATCACCTGTTCGAGCGAGCGGGATGCGGCGCGCGAGAGCTCGTATGTCAAGTTGCTCCGCCAGCTGCGCGCCGCGGCGATCATCTTCGCCGGCAGCGGCCTCGACGACCCGGCCCTCAACGAGGAGTTGCTCAAGCATCTCGATGCGATGCGCGCGGCCGGCGCGGCGGTTGTCCATCTCTCGCCTCACGCGCAGGGCGAGCCGGAGATCGGCGTCGACAACGTGGGCGGCATCGGGTCGATGATCCATGCGCTGGTCGAGCTCGGCCATCGGCGCATCGCGTTCCTGGCCGGGCCGGCCGTGCTGTACGTGGCGCGCGACCGCCAGGCCGGCTACCGCCGTGGCCTGGACGAAGCGTCGATTGCCTACGACGAGCGGCTGGTGGTCACGACCGGGTTCACCGCCGAAGCCGGCGCGCGCGCGGTCGACCAGTTGCTCGAAGGCGCCGCCACGTTCACCGCGATCAGCTGCGCCAACGACCTGCTCGCGCTGGGCGCGCTGCAGCGGCTGCATGAGCGCGGCATCCGTGTGCCCGAGCAGGTTTCGGTCGGCGGCTTCGATGACATCAGCGTGGCGCAGATGACGGCACCCAGCCTGTCGACCGTGCGCCTGCCACTGCGCGAGCTGGGCCGGCGCGGCTTCGAGTATGCCGATGCGGTGCTGCGCGGCGAAGCACCCGAGCACTCGGTCATGCCCACCAGCGTCGTCCTGCGTGACTCGACCGCTCCGCCACCCGCCAAACCCCTGGGAGGCCAACCGTGACGCTCAACCTGCACGGCATCATCCCCGCGTGCGTCGTCACCTTCGACGCCGACGGCCGTTTCGACGAGGCGCAGTACCGCCACTACCTGCAGTGGCTGCTGCCGCAGGGGCCGGTCGCTCTGGCGATCAATGCCGACACCGGCGAAGGACCGCACCTATATCCGGACGAGCGCGAGCAGCGTGCTGCGCGTGGCGGTCGACGAAGCCGGTGACGTGCCGGTCATCGCCGGCCTGTCGGCGATGTTCACCGCGCAGGCGGTCGAGGAGGCCAAGCGGGCCGAGGGCGCCGGCGCGCGCGGGTTGCTGGTGTTCCCCATCCCCGCCTACCAGGGCACGCCGCTCGATCCGGCCATCCCGGTTGCCTACCACGAGGCGATTGCGCAGGGCTGCGGCCTGCCGATGATCGCGTTTCAGCTGCAGCCGGCGCTGGGCGGCGTCATCTTCTCCGAGGAGATCCTCAGCCGGATCGCCGCCATCGACAGCGTCGTCGCGCTCAAGGAGGCCAGCTTCGACGCGCGGCTGTACCTGCAGACGCGGCGCATGATCGAGCGCCTCGACCGGCCGATCGACCTGCTCACCGGCGACGACAACTTCGTCTTCGAGTCGTTCGTGATGGGCGCCGAGGGCGCGCTGATCGGCTTCGGCACGCTGGCCACCGACCAGCAGGTCGAGATGTACCAGCTGACGTGCGACGGACGCTGGGACGAGGCGCGCCAGATCTGGGAGCGCATCCTGCCGCTCGAGGAGGTCGTCTACGGCCAACCGGTGCGCGACTACCGGGCACGCACCAAGGTCGCGCTCAAGCTGCTGGGCGTCATCGAGTCGACGGCCATGCGCCCGCCCTTGATGCCGGTGCCCGAAGAGGCCAACCCGGCGATCCACGACGCGCTGGTGGCGGCCGGCCTGTGCTGACCAACGGTGGGCTGGCCGGCCGCGTGGTCCTGGTGACCGGCAGCAGCCGCGGCATCGGTGCCGAGATCGCGGCCCTGGCGGCCGCGCAGGGTGCCACGGTCGCCGTCCACTACCGGAGTTCGATCGACGGCGCCGATCGGGTGCTCGCGCGCGTGCGCGAGGCGGGCGCGGACGGCGACACCTTCCAGGCCGACGTGGCCGACGGCGAGCAGGCGGAAGCGCTGGTCGAGCAGGTGATCGGGCGCTTCGGCCGCATCGACGGTCTGGTCAACAACGCCGGGCAGACGCAGGTCGGGCCGTTCCTTGAGCTCAAACCCGCGGTCTGGGACTCGGTCATCGCGACGGACCTGAGCGCTGCCTTCCACACCTGCCGCGCGGCACTGCCGTCGATGGTCGCGCGCGGCAGTGGCGCGATCGTCAACGTCGCCTCGCGGCTGGGCCAGATGGGCATCACCGAAACGGCCGCCTACAGCGCCGCAAAGGCGGGTCTGATCGGGCTGACGCGTTCGCTGGCGCGCGAATTCGGTCCCCGCGGCATTCGCATCAACGCCGTCGCCCCCGGTTTCGTGATGACCGAGATGACCGGCGACCTGGCGCAGACGGAGGAGGGCCAGCGGCGATTGCGCGACATGGCACTGGGCCGCTTCGGACGGGCGGAGGAAGTCGCCCAGGCGGTCGTCTTCCTGCTGTCCGATGCCGCTTCGTTGTTCCTGGGCCAGACGCTCAACCCCAACGGCGGCGGGTACATGCCGTGACTGTTCAGCGCGAGATCCGCGGCCGTGGCGAGATCCGCGGCCGTGGCGAGAAACGGGGCGGCCCTCCGTCCGCGGGCTCAGTCACGCCGCCGACTGATCAGTCACCCAGGAGTGACTGGCCAATCGGTACGGTGACTGCGGCGGAGAAACGGGAGCGCCTCCTTTCATGAGCAGGGTCGTCACCGTGCGCGAGGCAGTCGGACTGGTGCGTGACGGCGCGACGGTCGCCGTCGGCGGCTCCGGTGCCGGCCACGCGCTGCCGCAGAAGTTCATCGACGAGCTGGCGGCGGTGTACTCGGCAACCGGCCATCCGCGCGACCTGACCACCGTGCGCATCGTGGGCATCGGCGACTTCGCCGACCGCGGCTTCAGTCAGCTCGGTCTGCCCGGACTGCAGAAGCGGACCATCGGCAGCAACATCGGCAACGAGCCGCGCCTGGGCGCGCTGGTCGAAGCGAACGAGCTGGAGGCGTACTCGTTCCCGCAGGGCGTGCTCTCCCAGTTGATGCGCGAGATAGCCGCCGGACGCCCGGGACTCGTCACTCATGTCGGCCTGGGCACGTACGTCGACCCGCGCCAGACCGGCGGCAAGCAGAACGCGCGCACGACCGACGACCTGGTCGAGCTGGTCACCCTGCGCGGCCGCGAATGGCTGCTCTTCCACGCCTTCCCGATCGATGTCGCGGTCATCCGCGGGACGACCGCCGACGAGGACGGCAACCTGACCATGGACGGCGAGGCGGTCCAGGGCGAGATGCTGTCGATGGCCATGGCCGCGCGCAACAGCGGCGGCATCGTCGTCGCCCAGGTGCGCGAGCTGGCCCGCCGCGGCAGCCTGCCCCAGCGCGACGTCAAGGTGCCCGCCGCGCTGATCGACTACGTCTACGTCGATCCCGACCAGTGGCAGACGTACATCACGCGCGACTCGCCCTACTACGCCGGCCGGCTGCGCAAGCCGGTCACCGATGAACCGCCGCTGCCGCTCGACGTGCGCAAGATCATCGCCCGCCGCTCGCTGCTCGAGTTCCGACCGGGCTCCATCTGCAACCTGGGTTTCGGGATCAGCCAGCTCATCGGCCGCGTCGCCTGGGAGGAGGGCGTCACCGACCAACTCGTGTTGACGGTCGAGCAGGGCATCTTCGGCGGCGTGCCGGTCGCCGGCAACGAGGGCGGCGCCGGCTTCAACTACCAGGCCATGATCGACGAGCCGTACATGTTCGACTTCTACGACGGCGGCGGGCTGGACATCGCCTCGCTGTCGTTCGCCGAGATCGACCAGGAAGGCAACGTCAACGTGCATGCGTTCGAGGGCCGCGTGCGCGGACCGGGTGGCTTCCCGAACATCAGCGCGCGGACCAGGAAGATCAACTTCGTGGGCACGCTGACCGCGCAGGGCCTGAAGCTGGACATCTCGGCCGACGGGGTGCGCGTGGTCCAGGAAGGGTCGCTGCACAAGTTCGTGCCGCACGTGCGCGAGATCTCGTTCAACGGTCGGCTGGCCCGCGAGCGCGGCCAGCAGGTGCGGTACATAACCGACCGCGCGGTGTTCGAACTGGCCGACGACGGGCTGGTGCTGGTCGAGCTCGCGCCGGGCATCGACCTGGAGCGCGACGTCTTCGCCCAGATGGGCTTTCGGCCGCGCGTCGCCGACCAATATCGGACGACCGACCTGCGCGTCTACGCCGGTGGCGCGATGGGCCTCGCGGCCGACTTCTCGCAATGAGCCTGATCAACCTCCAGCTCGGCGTGGTCGCCCACCTGGAGCTGAACAACCCGCCCCTCAACCTGGTGACCGAGCAACTGTTGAATGAACTCGACGCAGCGTTGGCGACGCTCGAGGCGGCCGCGCCGGGGGACGTCCGCGTCGTCGTCGTGACCGGCAGCGGCGCACGGGCGTTCTCGGCGGGATCGGACGTGAAGGACTTCGAAGCGCAACGGGGCGCCGCGGGACGCGCTCATTTCGAGCGCGAGGAGTCAGTCTTCGCGCGCCTGGCAAGGCTGCCGATGCCCACCATCGCCGCGATCGAGGGCAACGCACTCGGCGGTGGGTTGGAGCTCGCGCTCGCGTGCGACATCAGGATCGCGTCGGAGGAGGCGAAGCTCGGCCTGCCCGAGCCTCGCCTGGCCGTCACCCCGGGTGCCGGCGGCACACAGCGGCTACCGCGGGTCGTCGGCGTTGCCCGAGCAAAGGAGATGACCCTGACGGGTCGCATCCTCGACGCACACGAGGCCGAGCGAATCGGTCTCGTTTCGCGTGTGGTCGCGGTCGACGATGCGTTCGGGGCTGCGAATGAGATGGCGATCGAGATGTGCAAGCTCGGGCCGCTGGCTCTGCGCGAGGTCAAGCGTCTGATCGACCTTTCCGCCGAAGTCGGAATGGATGAGGGTCTGGCCGCCGAGGTGGAGGCGTCGGAGCGCATCTTCGCCACCGACGACATGTTGGAAGGGGCCGGGCCTTCTTCGAGAAACGACCGCCGCGCTACCAGGGACGCTAGGAGGGGGATGCTCAATGGGTGACGTCGGCCGGTTCGGAGTCTTCCTGCCGTCCTACATCTGGGAGGGCGACGGGCCCGACCGGGCGCGCGGCATCCGCGACTTCGCGCGCACCGTTGAGGACCTGGGCTTCGATTCGCTGTTCATCACCGACCACCTGCTGGCGGCCAAGCGCTTCTACTCGGTGTCCTTCCTCGAGCCGCTGTCGGCACTGGCCGTTGCCGCCGGAGTGACCAACCGCGTGCGCCTGGGCACCTCGATCCTGATCATGCCGCTGCGCAACCCGGTGGTGCTGGCCAAGGAGCTGGCCACGCTCCAGTTCCTGTCCGAGAACCGCGTGATCCTGGGCGCCGGCGTCGGCTGGAACGACGCCGAATACGTGGCGGTCGGCGTCCAGAAATCGGAGCGTGGTAAGCGCACCGACGAGATGCTCGACATCATGATTCCGCTGCTCGAGGGCGAGACGGTCAGCTACCACGGCCGCTTCTACTCCGTCGACGATGTGTTCATCGAGCCCATCTCGCCGCAGCGGCCGGCGATCTGGATCGGCGGCGGCTCGCAGCTGGCCGATCCCAAGTCACCCGACCTGCCCAAGTTCGCCGAATCGGTCAAGGCGCGCGTGATGCGCACCGACGGCTGGATCCCGCGGCCGACCTGTCCGCCCGCTGAGATCGAGCGCGACTGGCGCGAGCTGCAGGCCTATTACACGGATCACGGCCGCGACCCTGCCGAGTGCGTCGTGGCCCATGAGAACTTCGTGCACCTGGTACTCACCAATGACCCCGCGCGGGCGCGCGAGGAGCAGCACCGGGCCTTCCTTCGGGTGATGAGCAACGAGCGCGGCCCGCAATACCTCGAGACGGTCTACCTGTTCGGCACGCCCGACGAGATCGTCGCCTCCCTCCAGGCGCGCGTCGACGCCGGCGTCGAGTACTTCATGCTGCACACCATGACGCCCGACCCGGCCCAGCTGCAGCACTGGATCGACGAGATCATCGCCAACGTGAAGTTCCCAGTGGTGCAGGCGGCGTGACCCTGCGGGTGGCGCTGCTGGGCAAGCCACTCCGGCGGCGTCATTCGGTCGTCATGCACAACGCGGCCTTCGACGCCGCCGGTATCGACGGCCGCTACGAGTTGATGGAGCTCGACGAGGCGGACGTGCCAGGCGCGGTTGCCGAAGCCCGTGGTGAGGGCTGGCTGGGCCTCGGCGTCACGGCCCCGTACAAGTTGCTCGTGGCGTCACTCGTGGACGAGGTTGAGCCGGACGCCCAAGCGATCGGCGCGGTCAACAACGTGGTGCGCACCAAGGACGGCCGGCTGGTCGGCTTCAACAGCGACGCGCCCGGTTTCCGCGCCGGCGCCGAACTGGCGCTCGGCGACAGCCTTGCCGGCAAGAGAGTGGTCGTGGCCGGCGCCGGGGGAGTGGCGCGGGCGATCGTGCATGCCTGCCGGCAGGCGGGCGTCGGCTCGCTGACGCTGGGCAACCGCACACTGCCGGCGTTGGTTGGCGGGGAGTCCGCCGTCGCGCTCGACGGGCCCGAGTTCAGGGCAGCCCTCGAGTCGGCCGACCTGGCGGTCAATGCCACGACCGTGGGCATGGTCGATCCGGGCACGACCATCGACGTCGCGGCCTTGCCCGCCCACGCGACGGTGTTCGACTGCGTGTACGTCCCCGTCGAGACGCCGCTGCTGGCAAGTGCCCGCGCGCGCGGCCTGCGCGCGGCCAACGGTTCGGAGATGCTCATCGCCCAGGCGGCCATCGCGTTCGAGCGCTGGACGGGGATCGGCGGCATGGCCGGCGTGATGCGCGCGGCGGTCGCGCCACTGCTCGCCGATACCGCCGCGCGCGCCTGAGCGATGCGTCTCGCCACGCTCCAGGAACGCAGCCGGACGAGGCTCGCCGTCGTACGCGACGCCGGCGTCCTGCCCCTGCCGGCGCAGTTTCGATCGGTGCGCACTCTCGCGGCCGCGGGCGCGCCGGCACTGCGCGACGTGGCAGCCTGGGCCGACGCCCAGGCTGCCGATGCGTACCTGGCCCTGGATTCGCTCGAGCTCGCGCCGGCCGTGCCCGATCCGGGCGCCATCTACACCATCGGCCTCAACTACCGTGACCCTGCCCAACCGGATGCCGCCGGCCCGGACCGCCCGCTGGTCTATGGCAAGGCCTCCTCGTCGGTGACCGGTCATCGATCGGTCGTCGCCTGGGATCGCGCGCTGACGGCCAACGTCGACGGGGAGTGCGAGCTGGGCGTGGTCGTCGGCTGCCGCCGGCTCGGTCTTTGGCTACACGATCATCAACGACGTGACCTCGCAGGACCCGTGGCTCGACGGCGACCAGTGGCTGCTGGGCAAGTCGCTGCCCGGTTTCTGCCCGGTCGGGCCGTGGGTGGTCACGGCCGACGAGCTCGAGCCACGTGACCTGCGCCTGCGCTTCACGCTCAACGGCGTGACCGTGCAGGATGGCCGGACGAGCGCCATGCGCTTCTCGATTGCGGAGGTGCTGGACTACCTGGGCCGCCACGTCGAACTGCGGCCGGGTGACCTGATCGCTACCGGCACGCCCGCGCGCAGCGGACCCGATGCGGGGCGGCACCTGGCCGCGGGCGACGTGATGAGCTGCTGGATCGAAGGCATCGGCGAACTGACCAACACGGTCGGCTGACGAGAGGGAGGGCGACATGAAACCGGCGACGGTGTTCCTGGGCGAGATGACCAACCCGGAGGTCGAGGCGTACCTGCGCGAGCACGCCGAGCACTCGACCGTGCTCGTGCCCGTCGGCTCGACCGAGCAGCACGGCCCGCATGCGCCACTGGCCACCGACGCGCTGATTCCGACCGAGGTCGCCCGCCGCGTTGCGCCGCGCATCGGCGCCGTCGTCGCACCGGCCGTCAACTACGGCCTGTCGTATCCGCACGCCGGCTTCACCGGCGTCGTCTTCCTGCGCATGTCCACGTTCAACGCGCTGATCGAGGACCTGTGCACCCAGTTCGCCGGCATGGGCTTCCGGCGCATCGTCTTCGTGAATGGTCACTACGACAACACCTACGCCATCGCCTACGCCTGTGCCGCGGTCGGCGACCGGCTGCCGGCCGGCGTGCGCGCCTTCCCGATCAACTACTGGGACGCGATGAAACCGGAAGAGGCGGCCGAGTTCTTCGATCCGGCCAACGGCCTGCACGCCAACAAGGGCGAGACGTCGGCGGTGATGGCCATCAATCCCGCGCTGGTCGACATGTCAGCGGCCAACGCGGAGATGCCGCCCTTTCCCGACGTGACCAATCCCGCCGCGGTGCACACCGCGTTCTTCTTCTCCGCTCCCGGCTCGGTCTACCGGGCCACGCACTCCGGCACGTGGGGCGATGCGCGCGAGTCGTCGGCCGAGTTCGGCGAGCGCTACCTAAGCGTCGTCAGCGACGCGACCGTCCGCCTGCTCGACGATATCGAGCGCACCTTTGCGGCGATGCCTGACCGCTGACGGACGCATTCCGCTCGGCCGGACTTCGCCCTCCCACTTCTGGTCATTCGCGTGCTGGGCGACCACTAACCGGCGATCCGATCAGCGGCAGGCCGATCGTCGCCTGCGTGCCATGCGTGTCGAGTCGCGCGGGTGGTCGCCCAACAGCTCGTTTGCGCGCCGGCCAAGCGCAAGGTGAGAACCGCCGCAACCTATCTCGCCAAGTGCTCGCGTCGACGGCAATTGAGCGGGCAACCGCCGCGTCGGCGCAGCTAGTGGCGCGGTGCCGAGCATCTGGCCAAATTGACGCCGGCACCAGGAGTTAGTGCGCGACGGGCGAGCAACTGGCGAGAAGGCCGAGCCGGGCCGGGCAGGCGGCGATGCTCGACCGGTTCCGGGGCGCCTAGGCCGGTTCGGGCTCGGTGACCAGGGTGTCGTGCTCGGCTACCGGTTGGCGGCCCGGGGCGAGCACGAACACGGCCAGCGAGGCGACGAACAGGATGATGCTGCCGGCGAAGACCGCACTGCCGACGCCGTTGACGAACGCCTGCTGCGCGTGGGCGACGAGCGCCTGACCCGACGGTCCGAGCTGGGCGATCTCGGGTGAGCCGACGAAGGCGATCGAGTTGAGCACGCGCTCGCCGATCTGCGCCGGCAGGTTGGCGACCGCGCCGGCCATCCCGTCGCGATAAGCCTGGTTGAGGATGCTGCCCAGGATGGCGATGCCGAAAGCGCTGCCCAGCTCGCGCGAGACATCGTTGAGTGCCGACGCGACGCCCTGCTTGGCCGCCGGCAGGGCGGACGTGATCGCGGTCGTGGCCGGCGTTCCGGCGAGACCCATGCCCGCGGCGAAGAAGACGATGCCCACGGCGAAGAACCAGTACGGCGTGTCGGCCGTCAGCTGGCTGAGCAGCCCGAACCCGATCGCCATCGACAGCAGCCCGACCGGCGCGACGCGGCGGTAGCCGACGCGCTCGGCGACGTGCGGCGCGGCACGGGCGACCGGGATCAGCACAAACGGCAGGGGCAGCATCGCGATGGCCGCCTCCAGCGGGGAGTGGCCGACGATGAACTGCAGGTACTGCAGCACGATGAAGAAGAAGCCGAAGGCGGCGAAGAACTGGACGGCGATGGTCAATGTCCCGGCGGCCAGGCCGCGCAGCCGGAACAGGCGCGGGTCGAGCATGGGCTGGCGCGCGCGCCACTCCCAGGCGACGAAGACGAATCCGGCGGTAATGCCGGCGACCAGCCCGAGCACGGTCAGCGGGTCGGTCCAGCCACGCTCGGGACCCTCGATCACGCCGAAGACGGCCGATGAAACGGCGATCAGCGACAGGGCGGCGCCGATCCAGTCGAGGCGCGGCGCGTTCGACTCGCGCGAGGCGGGCACGAAAGCGATGACCCCGATCAGCGACAGGGCCGCCAGCACGACGTTGAGGCCGAAGAACGACTGCCACGCGAACCACTCCAGCAGGAGTCCGGTGACGAACAGGCCGAGCACGGCGCCACCACCGGCGATGCCGACCCAGATGCCGATGGCGCGCGGCCGCTCGTTGACGGGGAACGACGTGGTGATGACCGACAGGGTGGTGGGCATGATGCCCGCGGCGCCGATGCCCATGCCGGCGCGCAGCACGATGAGGACGGTCGGGTCGGAGATGACCATCGCCAGGCCGGCCGACGTGCCGAACACGATCAGGCCACCGATCAGCAGCAGTTTCCGCCCATAACGGTCGCCCAGCGCGCCGGCGAACAGCAGCAGGCCGGCGAAGACGACGGTATAGGCGTCGACGATCCAGGTCAGCTCGGTCTGGCTGGCGCCGGTTTCGCGGGCAAGGCTGGGCAGGGCGATGTTGAGTCCGCTCACCGCCGAGACGACGGCCATCAGCGCCAGCCCGACGACGCCCAGCACGAGCGCGGTGCGCCGGCCGGTGACTGTCGGGGCGTCCCCGGAATGTGATTCGTGGGTCATCGGGATCTCCTCTCGCAGCTCGGCTAAATCCTCATTGGGCGAAATGTTATTCTCCATCTGATGAAAACGCAAGAAGCAATTGCCACGGCCGGCCGGCGCGGGCGCGGACGGCCTGTGGGTGACACGGACCACCGCGCCGCAATCGTCGCGGCGGCGCGCCACCAATTCGGCGAGCGCGGCTACCGGGCGACGACGCTACGCAGCGTCGCGCGCAGCGCGGGCGTCGACCCGCGCCTGGTGCTGCACTACTTCGGTTCGAAGCAGAAGCTGTTCGTCGCCTCGGTCGAGTTGCCCATCCAGCCCGAGCAGGTCATGGCGCGCGTCTTCGAAGGCGGCTCCGCGGACGTGGCGTCACGCGCGGCGGCGCTCATCCTGGACGTACTCGAGGACGCCGCGCGGCGTGACGCCTTCCTCGGCCTGTTGCGCGCGGCGGTGACCGAGCCGGAGGCGGCCGAACTGATCCGTGAGCTGATCACCGAGCGCATGCTCACGCCCATCGCCAGTCGCTTCGGTAGCGACCAGCCGCAACTGCGCGCCAGCATGATTGCGACGCAACTGGTCGGGCTGGCGATCGTGCGTTACGTGGTCCGCATCGAGCCCCTGGCGGGCGCCAGCCGGGAGCAACTCCGGCGCGTGCTGGTACCGGTCATCGAGCACTACCTCGAGGGCGACTGGGTCACCCCAGCCTGATCGGGTCGTTTGCGCGATCTCGATCAGGAGCGGATTCCGCTGCACAGTCGGAAGTGAGCGGCGGTTCCGCTCGAACGCCCTCTTCAACGTCAGATCGCGGCCAGTTTTGGCGCCGCTTTCCGCGGCCGCGTCGGAAACTGCCGCCGTTTGTGCCATCACTGGGGCGAATGCGTCTGACATCACTTGCCAGGCGCGGAATCGGCGTGCCGTGTGCCCGACTGATCGTAAATCCGTCGCGCGGTGTGCGTCAGTAGCCGACTGACGGCATGTATGCGCCGCGCGGTTCCTCGTAGAGCCCCAGGGTCATCATGTTGAGCACGAAGAAGACGCGCAGGCCGTGCGCCAGGCACCAACGGAACAGCTCGGTGTCGGCGAGCGGGACCAGGAAGCCGGGCGTGCCGTAATCGTCGGCCGCGCCGATGAGTGCCAGCAGGTCGTCGCGTGTCTCGGCCACCGAGTGGGCGAAGTAGTTCATGCCCGTCGTATACGCGGTTATCCGGCCGAGCCGCTGGACCACCCGCGCGCTGCCGTCGGCGATCGCCTCGGCGACTTCGCCGGCGCGCGTCGTGGCCGTGCACGCGCAGGCACAGCGAATTGCAGGCCATCTCGTCGGCAGCCGTCGCATCGCGCACCATGTAGCCCGGCAGCACCAGCCGAATAGGGTCACCGAACATCGCCGCGAACGAACCGCGCACCTCCATGCCGAGCTTGGCGTACAGGCTCAGCGACCGGTTGTGATACGAGAGTTGGAGCAGCCGCACGCCCGGCGCGCCGAGCTCGGCGGCGCGCGCGAACATCGCCTCCATCAACAGCCGGCCCACGCGCCGGTTCTGCACGCGCGGGTCGACGCTCACCGGGCCGATGGCCAGGATCGTGCCGCGCTGGTCGAGGAACGAACTGCCCACCACGCGGTCACCCTGCTCGGCGACCACGCCGTAGAAGGCGGGGTGCTGGATCATCCAGCGGATCGGGTCGGACGCCGCTTCGACCGTCGGGAAATCGTGCTCGAAACGGTGCTCGTCGGCGAGCGTCGCGAAGGCGGTGTAGCAGATCCGGCCGGCCGCCCGCCAATCCTCGTAGCGTGCCTCGCGAATTCGGATCCGCGGGCCGGTCTCCCACTCCGCGCGGATGTGCTCGCGAAATCGCTCGTGGCTGATGACCTTGCCGCTCACACCGTCACCTCCACTGGCTCGGCGCCCACCCACGCCGTCAGGTGGCTGATCCGCGGCGGGCGTGTAGTAGCGCCGGTACTCGGCCGGTGACATGGCGCACAGCCGATGGAAGACCTTGTAGAACTGGTGCAGGTTGGAGTAGCTGACGGCGCTGGCGACCTGGGCGACCGACAGGTCGCTGGACAGCAGCAGGCGCTTCGCCTCCGCCACCCGGACGTGAGTGACGTACTCCTTGAAGCAGATGCCGGTCGCGTCCTTGAACACGTGCCGGATGCGTGATGGGCTGACGTGGACAACCGCGGCCGCATCATCGAGCGTGATGTGCTCGCGCGCGTGGCCGTCGACGTACTCGAGCACGGGACGGATCTGCTCACGGCGGTCGGCGCCGGTGGCCACCGAGCGCCGCGTTCCCGTCCGCGGAATAGCCGCGCCGGTCGCGGATGACCAGCGCCAGCACGCGCCGCAGCGTGGCGTCCAGCAGGTAGCGCTCACACGGCTGGTTGCGCAGCGCGATGCGCTCGAGCTCGCGCAGCCCGGCGGCGACCCGGCGCGCCAGCTGCGAGTTGCCGCGGATGCGCGCCGATGCGGCTGTCTCGTCGGCGCGGAAGGGCGCCAGGTAGCCCAGGTCGAGTTCGCGGCAGCCGGGACCGGCAATCAATTCCGGCCGGAACAGCGCCAGCAGCAGACGCAGTTGCGTGCCCGGATCGGCGAGTGCGACGTGCGGTTGCGAGTTGTCGATGAAGAAGATGTCGCCCGGCTCGGCGGTCAACGCCCGGCGGCCGAACTGGAACGTGCCGCGGCCGTCGAGCACCAGCGCGATCTCGAGGTGATCGTGCCAGTGCATGCGGTCATCGCCTTCGGTCACGTACTCGCGCACGTCCAACGGAAAGAGCGGCTCCATTTCCAGTTGCCAAACGTGGAGCTGCCACGATCCAACGATGGCCGACTGACGGCCACGGCCAACAGGGCCAAGAGGACGACAGCCACGGGGCCATGTGGACCGAGGCGAACCGAGCGCAGCCGCTTATGACAGCGCATCGACCCGGCGTGGCATTGCCGCCGGCCAAGGATCGGCGGACGATCGAATACGTCGAGAACTGCGCGTCACAAGGAGCCGCCGATCATGGCCTTCCCGCACCTCTTCAGCCCACTGCAGCTCGGCAACATCGAGCTGGCCAACCGCATCGTCCACGTCCCGACCGACATCAGCTCGTCGCACGCCGACGGCGAGGTCAGCGAGCACGACATCGCCCATCACGGTGAGATCGCCCGTGGCGGCGCCGGCTTCATCATCGTCGGCGCGACCACGCCCGACGCCAAGTCCGGCCGCCCGACGGTGACCTGCCTCGCCGCCGACGGCGACAACTACGTGCCCGGCCTTGCGCGCCTGGCCGAGTCGATGCACCGCTACGGCGCCAAGTGCGCCGTGCAACTCCAGCACCCCGGCCGGCAGTCGGCCATCCCGCGCTACAACACGCTGGGCGCCACCGATCGCGTGCTCAAGCTGCCCTGGTCGGCCGGCCACGAGATCGTCTACGAGAACGCCGAGGAAAAGGGCAAGGAGATCCGCGCGGCGTCGATCCCCGAGATCCTCGAGCTGGTCGACATGTTCAGCGAGGCCGCCTGGCGGGTGAAGCAGGCCGGTTTCGACGCGGTCGAGTTGCACGCCGCGCACGGCTACCTGCTGTCCGAGTTCATGAGTCCGTTCCTGAACATGCGCACCGATCGCTTCGGCGGCTCGTTCGAGAACCGCATGCGCTTCCTGCTGGCGGTGGTCGACTCGATCCAGCGCAAGTGCGGCAGGAGCTTCCCGCTGCTGGTGCGCTACTCCTTCGACGAGTACTACGCCGGCGGCCGCGGGGCAGAGGAGGGCGTCGAGATCGCCCGGCTGCTCGAGCGTGCCGGCTGCGCCGCGGTCGACCTGTCGATGGGCATGCAGGAAAGCCCGGGCGCCGGGTTCGACCCGATGCACTACCCGCAGGGCTGGGCAACATACGCCGCCGAGATGACCAAGAAACAGGTCAAGATCCCGGTCATCACCGCGCACTCGCTGCGCGATCCCGAGTACTGCGAGCAGATCCTGGCCGAGGGCAAGACCGACCTGGTCGGCCTCGCTCGCCAGTTGCTGGCCGACCCCTACTGGCCGGTCAAGGCCAAGTACGGCAAGGTCAAGTCCATCCGCCGGTGCATCTCGTGCCTGGGCGGCTGCTGGCAGGAATCGCTGATGGCCAAGCACGAGATCGCGTGCTCGATCAATCCGGCCTGCGGCAACCCGGCCTTCGCCCAGATGAGCAGGAGCGACAAGCCGGTCAACGTCGCCGTGGTCGGTGGCGGACCGGCGGGCATGGAGGCGGCGCGCATCGCCACCGAGCGCGGCCACCTGGTGACGCTGTTCGAGCAGTCGGGTGAGCTGGGCGGCGCGATGAAGTACGTCTGCCTGGTGCCCGGCAAGGAGAAGATGCGCTGGTACCTGGACTGGATCCGCGACCAGCTGCTCGACCTGCACGTCGACATCCGGCTCAACCGCGCGCCGACCGTCGACGAGCTGCGCAACTACGACGTCGTGCTCAACGCGACCGGCGCCAGCTCGTACGTGCCACCGGTCGTCGGCGACACCTCGCGCGTCATCGCCTTCGAGGAAGCGATGGCCTGCCCCAAGGTCGCGTGCGAGTGCCATCCGGGCAGCCGCCACCTGCGCAAACTCGGTGAGAAGAGCGCGCGCGTGCTGCTATGGGGCGATCACTACGCCGCCGTCGACACCGCCGCGTTCCTGGCCAACATCGGCAAGCAGGTCACCATCGTGACCGAGAACCGCGACTTCGCCGCGGAGGTGGAGGTCATCCACATGTACGTGCTGCGCAAGCGCTTTGCGCAGGGCGACGCGGAGGCCCTCGACTCGCGGCCATACCCGTTCCCGGTCGAGGTGATCACGGGCACGACCGTGGCCGAGATTCGCGACGGCGAGGTCGTGCTGCAGGACAAGGACTTCAACCGCACGACGCTGGCCGTCGACGAGATCGTCACCTGCCATACGCGGCCGGAGACGGCGCTCTTCGAAGAGTTGCGTGCAGCGGGCGTGAACGTGCTCAACGTGGGTGACTCGATCAGGCCGCGCAACCTGTACTTCGCGGTCAAGGAGGGTGCCGCGTTCGGCCTGGCGGTCGACCAGCACCTGCTGTTCAACCCCAACGGCGCGATCGTCGACGACCTGCCCATCGACGTGCTCGGCCAACTGACGCGCGAGGAGGGGCCGTCGTATACGACCAAGCGCATCCTGGAGCTCATGGCAGAACTGGAGCCGGCAGCCGCGTCAGCGGAATAGGAGCGTCGGCTGATCCGCAGGCGCCTGCCATCCGCGGGCTCAGTCAGGCCCGCATAGACCTCGAGCAGTCAAGCCTTAGCGTGTCGAGGGCTAGCGGACGCGATCGGGAGGCGGCGCTTCGTTGCTCAACGGGATGGGGTTGCCGTCCTGGATATCCAACAGCACTCGCTGGCCGAGGGGCGCCGCCAGGTGGGCCACGGCCGTGCGCCCCGCACCTAACAAAGTACAGCCCACGGATGGTCCCGTGTACGACGACTCCTCGTGCACGATGATGACGACGGCGCGGTCCGACTCGACGGCCTCTGCGGTGTAGTCCTCACCGCAAGCCTCGTCGCCCGAATTCGGTGACCCGATGAACTCGACGGTTACGTCGGCGGCTGCAGCACTGCCGTAGGCCTTCTGGACATGCATGGCCCTGACGAGATGAGCATCTGACGGCGGCAGGACGACCACGTCCCTGATCGCGACGTAAGTGATCGGCTGGAGCGGCGTGTCGCCCGGCGCCCACTCGAACTGCCACAGTGGCGCATTCGCCGAGCCGAGCGGCGTTTCGATTTCGCCGGTCACCAGCGTTGCGCCCGTGACCGTGAGCGGCCGGCATTCAGGACAGGTGCTGCCGCTGTCCATTTCTTCGCGCTTCATCCTCTCGAACGCCTCAGCAGCCGAGAGCAGTGCAACGGGCTGTGTCCACCCGTCCTGCCAGGCGACCAATCCGACCCGCAGTTGAATGGTTTGCAGCGGCGGGGACGCCTCGATCACGCCCGACAGGAAGGCAATCTTCTGATCGTCGGCGTTCGGCCCGTCCCATCCGCCGCCGTTCGTCAGGTCACCAGCAATGGTGACCGAATCCGTGGGCGCGGCTTGCGCGGCGCTCTTCCAGCGCCCGAGGATCTGCTGCGCCCGATCGCGCAGCGCCTGATCTCCTACCGACGAGTTGTAATCGGTCCGGTCGATATTCGCGCATGCGCTCAGGGCGAGAGCAAGCGTCGCGACTGTCATCGCTGCCCTGGCCGCTGGCGCACCGAATCGCCGCATGCTCGGCTGCGCGCTAGTTGGACTCTTGTTTGTCGTCGCGCTGCTTGCGCTGCTCGTCGGTCATGGAGCTCCCATCGGCGATGGGCTCGGGGTCGACGCTCAGCTCGTTCGCGGCGTTGCCGCCGGCGACCGCCTCGAGCGCTTCACCGAGTGCCTCCCCAACGCGCGCGGCGAGGCCCTTCTTCTTGGTTCGTGTTGGCTCGTCGGTCATTTCGTGGGCAGCCTGATGGTTGCCGGCGCGGGGGTCAAGGGCCGACCGGCCCGGTGAGGTGTCCGCCTAGGCCCCATATGCCCATTCGCCGGCGCGCATCACGCGGTGGATGGCGAGGTCCGGGTCGAGCTCGATCAGGTCAGCGCGCTGGCCCACCGCGAGCCGGCCGCGGTCGGTCACGCCCAGCAGGGCGAGCGGGTTGCGTGAAGCGGCGGCCACAGCCGCCGGCAGCGCCGCGCCGCTCTTCACGAGGTTGCGCACGGCGACGTCGAGTGACAGCACTGAACCCGCCAGCGTCGTCGTCCCGACCAGGGTCACGCGGCCGTCGCTGACCTCCACCGCCAGCCCGCCCAGGCTGCCACGGCCCTCACCCGTGCCGGCGAGGTATATCGCATCGCTGACGAGCAGCACCCGGTTAGTTGGCTTGAGGCGCGTGATGATCGGCCACAGCGCGCGGTCGACGTGGATGCCGTCGGCGATGAGCTCGACATACACGTCATCGTCGGTCAGCGCGGCCACCGCCAGGCCGGGCGCACGGTGCTCGATGCCGGTCATGGCGTTGAAGATGTGCGTGGTAGTGGGCGCGCCGGCCGCGTAGCCGGCCACGGCCTCGTCGAAGGTCGCCGCCGAGTGACCCAGCGAGACGGCCACGCCCCGCGCGTTTAGCCAGCGAATGAGATCGAGCGCGCCGGGCAGCTCCGGCGCCATGGTGATTACGCGCATCGAGTCGACCAGCGGCTCGACTTGCGCGCGCGGCACGTCAGCCGGGTTGCGCAGCAACGCGGGATCGTGCGCGCCGCGACGTGCCTGTGCCAGGAACGGGCCCTCGAGGTTGAAGCCGAGCGGCTGGGCGCCGTCGGGCGGGGCGTCGGGCGACCATGCTCTGACCGTCTCGGCGAAGTCCGCGAGCTTATCGAGCGGTGCGCTGACCGCAGTGGGCAGGAACGACGTGATGCCGTGCCGCAAGAGTGCGCGCGACATGCCATCGAGTGCGGCGCGGCCGCCCATCGCGTCGTGGCCGCCCCAACCGTGGACGTGGACGTCGGCGAAGCCGGCGGTTATGAAGGGCGCGTCGGCGGGAACGTCGTCCGAGAGGTCAAGCGCCGCGATTCGGCCGTCCTCGATCGTCAGCCGGCCGGCCGCGACGTGATCGTCCAGCACCAGCCGGCCGCTGAGTGTCGTCACCATGTCGCCTCCGCGCCGTGCACGGCGGCGCCGATCGCGCCCGCCCACGGCCCGAGCTCGGCGGTCACGATCTCGACCAGGCCAAGCGACGTCACGTGGACGCGCCGGCGCAGCTCCTCCCAGATGTGGGGAATCAGCAAGTCACCGGCCGCGGCCAGGCCGCCGCCGATGATCACCCGGTCGGGCGTCAGCGCGACGATCATGTTGCCGATGCCGATGCCCAGGTAGCGGCCGATGTCGGCCATGCCGGCGCGCGCCCGCTCGTCGCCGGCGTGGGCTCGATTGACCGCTTCGCCGGCGCTCGGCGCGCCGCAGGCGGCGGCCATCTGGTCGGATCGCGCATAAGCCTCGAGACAGCCGCGATTGCCGCACGAGCACCACGGCCCATCGGGGTTGATCGTCTGGTGGCCCAATTCGCCGGTCGTACCGTCGTGGTCGTGCAGCACGTGGCCGTCGATGGCGACGAACCCGCCCACGCCGGTGCCCAGGGTCAGGCCGATCATCGCCTTGACGCCCCGGCCGGCGCCCAGCCGCAACTCGGCCAGGCCGAAGGCGCGCGCGTCGTTGATCAGGTGCGCCGGCAGTCCCAACGCGCCGCCGACGACCGCCGCAGCGGGCTTGCCCTGCCAGTCGCCGGGCAGGTTGATGAGCAGCCGCGTGGTACCGGCGTTCGGATCGAACAGCCCGGGAATGCCGATGCCCACGGTCGAGACGCCCGGCTGGCGGGTAACTGCTTCAGCACCAACCTTGGCCAGCCGGTCGATTACCGCATCAGGGCCGCGGGACGCCCGCGTGTCCACCTGGTTGCGGGCGATGACCTGCCACGCATCGCCGGCGTGCTCGACAACCGTCCACTTGATCTTGGTGCCGCCCAGGTCGAGGCCAAGGTGGCGGGTCGGCGGCGCGGCGGCGCCCACGGTCAGGCCTCGGCGGTGACGCGCGTGTACGCAGCCGCCACGAGCACCACGATTGAGCCGAACACGATCTGGCGCCACGGTTCGGGCAGGATGATGCTCAAGAAGCCGCCCAGCACGGTCAGGATGAGCGCGCCGACGATCGAGCCCGAGTAGCCGCCGCGGCCGCCCAGGATCGACGTCCCGCCGATGACCGCCGCTGCGACCGACGGCAGCAGGTACGGCGTGACGAGCGAGACGCTGGCCGTGTTCGACAGGCCCGACTGGACCAATCCGGCAGTGGCGGCCAGCAGGGCCGAGATGACGTACAGGACGACGAGCACCTGCCACGAACGCACTCCGGACAGGCGGGCGGCGACCGGGTTGTCGCCGATCGCGTACAGCATGCGGCCGAATCCGGTGCGCCTCAACATCAGGATCAGCACGATCGCCACCGGCACGAACACGAGCAGGTCGTTGGGGATCACGTCGAACGTCAGGCCGCTGCCGATCGTGCGCAGCTCGACCGGCACGCCAGAACCCGTTTGCACGTTCTGCAACTGCCACACGTTGGAGAAGCCGAAGACGATCAGGCCCATGCCCAGCGTCATGATCAGCGGATGGACGCGGAAGATGCCGGCGCCAACGCCATTGACGAGGCCGGCCAGCGCGGCCGCGCCGAGTGCGACGGCGACGCCAAGGACCCAGCCGCCCGGTTGGTGGACGAAAGTGGCGGTGACGAAGCCTGACATCGACGCCACGTAAGCGACCGACAGGTCGATGCCGCCGGTGAGCATCGTCAGCGTCTGGCAGCCGGCCAGGATGGCGAGCACGGCCGCCTGGCGGACGGCGTTCGAAGCCCAGCCCGAATTGACCGTGCCCGGTCGCGCCAGTTCGACGACGATGACCAGCACGACCAGCAGGATGGTCAGCGGGATGAGCGGGTAGTCGCGCAGCAGGTTGCGCCACGCGGCCGGGCGCAGCCAGGCCCTGTCGTTGGCGGTGCCGGTGGCGGCGGTCACGCCCGGGCCCTCCTCATCTGCAGGAAGCTACCGACCATCAGCACGCCGATCAGGATGAAACCCTGGGCGACCAGGCCGTAGTTGGAATCCACGTGCATGAAGGTCATGTCGTCGCGGATCAGCTGCAGCACGACGACAGCGACGACCGGGCCGAAAATGCCGCCGACGCCGCCGGCCAGGCTGACTCCGCCGAGCACGACCGCGCCGATGCTGATCAGCACGTAGGTGGGCTCGGGTACCGGCGACCCGATGCCGGTGCTGGCCGTCAGTGACAACCCGGCGAAGGCCGCGATCAGGCCGCCGATGACGTACGACAACAACTTGGTCCGGTTGATCGCCACTCCGCTCCTGAACGCGGCCAGCGGATTGCTGCCGACGGAGTAGAGCGACAGCCCCAGGCGCGAGCGGGAGAGGGGGATCCAGATCACGGCCACGATGACCACCAGAACGACCGCTGCCTTGGGCAGCAACTCGATGCCCAGTGGGCCGATCACGAGATCCTTGAGCCAGCCCGCCGCGCTGCCACCGGGCGCCGGCCGAACGAGCAGGGCAAAGCCGGCCCAGACGAAGTAGGTGGCCAAGGTGACGATGATGTCGGGCACCTTGGTCAGCACGACCAGCGCGCCGTTGACCGCGCCCACGAACAGTCCGAGCGCCAGCACCAGCAGGACGATGCCCACGGCGGTTACGTCACCGGGATAGCTCGCCATGAGCGTGGCCGCGACACAACTGGTGAGTGCCATCTGCGAACTCACCGACAGGTCGATGCCGCCCGAGATGACGACCACGGCCTGCGCCACGGCGGCGAGTGCCAGCGGGAGCACCGATGTCGCCGAGTTGGCCAGGCTGGTCAGGCTGTAGTGCTGGTTGACGAACTTGGTGAAGATGAGCAGCACGACGAGGAAGCCGAGCAGCCCCAGCGCCCAGGCGTTCTTGCGCGCGAACGCCCTGAGCGCGTCCGCGCCAGTCACGGGCGGGCGATCAACGCTTGCTGTCGTCGCGGTCATGGCTGGGCCGCCGGCGTAGTAGTTGGTTCGTCGATTGCGGTCGCCACTGCCGCTTTCCGTGCCGGTGTGTTGGCGACGTCTTCTTCGGGTAGCTCGGCGTCCTGCTTGAGGTTGTGTGCGGCGCGCAGCAGAGTCGCTTCGTCGGCTCCCGCGGCCGGCATCTCGGCCACCACTTCGCCGCCGAAGATCACGATGACCCGGTCGCACGCGAGCTGGATCTCCTTCAGCTCGGATGTGTAAAGCAGGATCGCCGCGCCGGCCGCCGCGAGGTCGCGCAGGAGCACGTAGATCTGGTTCTTGGTGCGGATGTCGATGCCGCGCGTGGGGTCGAAGCAGAGCATGGTCTTGACGCCGCTGGCCACCCAGCGCGCGATGGTCACCTTCTGCTGGTTGCCGCCCGATAGCCGGCGCACCTCGGCGCCGGCGCGCGCGTCGATCTGGAGTGTCTCGACCGCCTTATCAACCTTGTGTCCCTCGCGACCCAGGTTTATCCAGCCCCACTGGCTGATGCGCGCCGAGAACGGCAGCGAGATGTTTTCGCGCACCGAGCGCTGCATCAATAGCGCCTCGGCCCGGTCGGCCGCGACAAAGACCATGCCCATGCGGATGGCGTCCGCCGGATGGCGGAACGAAACGCGCTTGCCGTCGAGGAGCAGCGATCCGCTCGTCGGTCGCGCGGCACCCGACAGGATGTCGAACAGCTCATCCTGCCCCTGGCCCTCGAGCGCGACGACGCCCAGCACCTCGCCGGGATAGAGGTCGAATGTGCCGTCGCGCAGCCGCCGTCCGTCGTTGAGCTTCCGCGCGGTGATGCGCGGGGTCTGCTGGGCGGCGTCGGCAGCGGCCCCCGCTGTCTCCTCTCGCTTGACGACCACGCCCGCCCCCTCGCCGAGCATCAACTCGACGATCTTGTCCTCCGAACCGGCGCTGACGTCGACCACGCCGACGCTCTCGCCGTTGCGCAGGACGGTCGCGCGGTCGCAGATCGACGCGATCTCGAGCAGGCGGTGCGAGATGAAGATGACCGAGCGATCGCCGCCCTGGTGTCGGCCGACGACCTCGAGCACGCGCTCGGTCAGGTTGGCCGGCAGTGCGGCAGTGATCTCGTCGAGCAGCAGCACGTCGGGCTCGATGGCCAGTGCGCGCGCCAGGTCGACGATGCGCAGCGACGCCAGCGGCAGCCGCCGTGCGAGGCTCGACAGGTCGAGGTCCGGCAGGCCCAGCTCGGCCAGCCAGTGGCGAAACGGCTCCATCGGCGTGTCGGTCAGCCGCAGGTTGTCGCGGATGTCGAGATCAGGAATGACCGTCGGCTCCTGGTAGACCGACAACAGCCCGTTGCGGCGCGCCTGGGCGGGTGAGTGAGATGTGCGCACACGGCCACGCACGACGATACGGCCGGTATCGGGCGTAACAGCGCCGGTCAGGATCTTGACGAAAGTGCTCTTGCCGGCTCCGTTCGCCCCCATCAGCGCGTGGACTTCGCCCGTTCGCACCGATAGGGAGGCCGCCTTGAGCGCCACGACCGCGCCGTAGGTCTTCGAAACGTCGGTCGCCTCGAGCAGCAGGTCAGTGGTCGTAAGAGTCATCAAATCTCTGCAGGGAGTGGGTAAGTTTGGGCGGCGGAGCCGGTCGAGCCGGCGTCCACCGCCCAGTTGGTTACCGGTTGCCTATGCGCCCGTGCACGACGACGGGACCGTCATCGGGTCGTAGTCGGTGTAGCCCGGGATCGACAGGCTGAGTGGCCAGAGTGGATCCATCCCTGGGACCGAGACCCACGCCTGGAGCGCGGTCTTGCCCGCGTCCGTGGTGTTGTCGAGGATCTGCGGATCGAGCAGGATGGTGTTCGGGCGACCGGCGCCCGTGCTCGGGGTGACCGTCTGGCCGCTGAGCAACTCGTAGGCCAGCTTGACGCCCGCGCCACCGACGGAGGCCGTGTTGGTCACGGCCGCGCCGACGAGGCCCGGATAGTCGGTCGGATTGAGAAGCTGCGCGACGAACGCACCGATGTCGGCGTCCGCGATCGGAACGAAGGGCTTGTTGGCGGCCTTGATGGCGTCAACGATCTGGGCGCCCATGCCGGATGCCCAAATGCCCTGGATCTGGTCGTAGCCGCCGCTGGTGATCTCGTCATTCGTGATCGAGGTGGCGGTTGCCGGATCCCAGCCGGTGAACGTGCCGCCCTCGTTCTGGACGACGATGTGCCCGCCGGCGTCGTTAACTTCCTTGAGGGCCTGCTGGAAGCCGATGTCGCGGTCGGAGTCGGCCGGATGGCCGGCCAGGCCGCGGGTGTACCAGACGGTGCCCTGGTCACCCATCTGATCGAACAGCCACTTGGCGCCAAGGTACGCGTACTTGACCTGGTTGTTGTACAGGTTCCACGTGTTCGGATCGGTGACGTAGGCGTCGACCGACACGGTCACGATGCCCGCCGCGTGCGCCTCGGCCAGGGCCTGGTTGAGCGCGTCAGGATCGTTCGGGTTGAACACGAGCGCGTTGACGTTCTGCGAGATCAGCGTGCGCAGGTCGGCCAGCTGGCCGGCAGCGTCCGTGTTGCGATGGATCACGTTGATCGGGCTGACGATCTTGCTCGCGGTGAGCGCCGTGGCCTCTGCCTTGGCGGTGCACACCTGCTCCTCGCGGAAGCCGTTGCCCACGCCGCCACCGTTCGAGTACCCGATCGTGAACGGGCCGGTCGTGTTCGGCGTCGGCGACGCGGTCGTCCCGGCGCTGCACGCCGCCGCCAGCAGCAGAACGCCTGCCGCCAGCAAGCCGACGAGCTTGCCTGTCTTGCTTTCGATCATTACCTGAGCTCCTCCTCCTGTGTCTTGTTGATAAGCACGATGCCCTTGGCAGGTCCCCTTGTCGTCATCCACCTCCTTGTCGGTCGATCGCACTGGCAAGGCGCCGCGCGTGCTCTCGATAGGCCTCTTCAAACAGCCCCCGTGACCGCTCTGCGCCGACAACCGACGCCCGGGTGAGGACGGGCGGTAACTGATGGCGTTCCACCAGGATTTCGGCCACGCGGACTTTGATGGAGTTGACGATCGCTACCGCTGCGATGGTAGACCCCGGACCGACCGGTGTCTCTAGACCATCGATTATCGATAAAGCGTCGGCAGCCGGTGTGCACAAATCGACAACAAGGTCGGCAACCTCGAGCAATCGCGCACCGGCGGCCGTTTCCGGCTCGGCCGACATCGACTGCTGGACCGAGGTCACGGCGATCACCCGCATGCCCCGCTGCCGCGCGCCGCGCGCCATCTCGACCGGCACCGCGGTCAGGCCGCTGGCCGAGAAGACCATCAGCACGTCGCGCGGGCCGAAGTTGAAGTTGCTCAGGATCACCTCGGCCAGGCCGGGCATGCGCTCGATGAACATCGCCTGGCGCTGGCCGTTGGCGCCCACCACCTGGCCGAAGAACGTCGTCGACAGCTCGACGATCGGGTTCCAGCCCGGGTACGAGCCGTAGCGCGGAAACATCTCCTCGACCGGGATGCGCGAATGGCCGGTGCCAAACGTGTGCACCAGGCCGCCGCTGCCGATCGCGTCGGCGCACCAGTCGCTGGCCTGCTCGATCGCGCCGGCCTGCGTTGCCGCGATGCGCTCGAGCAGTTCCTGCGCCGCCGCCAGCCAGCGCAGCGGCGGCGGCGTGACCGTGGTCACTCGCGCACCAGTTGCTGGTCGAGGTCGATCGGCTCCCAGCGGCCGCTCTTCATCGAGCGGTAGGCGGCGTCGAGGACGCGATTGACGATGTAGCCGTCGCGGAACGTCTCGGTCGGCTGGCGGCCGCTGCGGAACGCCTCGATGACGTCGGCAAGCATCAGGTCGTGGCCGTGCACGCGCACCTCGTCGGGCACCGGGAAGATCCAGCCCGTCTCGGCGTCCGCCTTCTCCACGACGTAGCCGGCCGGCCGTTCGACGAACGCCTTGAGCGAGCCGACGGCGATGTCCTCGATCAGTCGTCCGGCATCGCCGTAGACCTCGAAGCGGCCCTCGAGGCCGCCCTTGGACGACCACGACACGTCGCACGTTGCCGCTCGCCCGTCGGCGAAGCGGATGATCATGATCGCGTTGTCCTCGCCGCTGGTTCGCTCGCCGTGGACGAGCGTGGCGCCCCAGGCGAAGACGTCCTTGATCGGCACGTCCTTGCCGAAGAAGAAGCGCGCCACCTCGGTGCCGTGCGAGGCCATGTCGAGCAGTGCACCGCCGCCGGCGATCTCGGCGTCCCAGAAATGAGCTGCGTGCGGGCCGGAGTGGCCCTCGCGCGCGCGCACCGTCGTCAGCCGGCCGATCGCGCCGGCCTCGACCATCTGGCGCATGCGCACCATGTCGGGGTTGAAGATCACGTTCTCGAGGTAGGCGTTGAAGATGCCGGCGTCGCGCACGGCGCGCAGCATCTCGGCCGCCTCGGCGCCGTTGCGGCCGAGCGGCTTGGTGCACGCAACTGCCTTGCCCGCCGCCGCGGCCGCCTTGACGGCAGGCAGGTGGAAGCGGTTGGGCAGCGAGACGATGACCAGGTCGACCTCGGGGTCGGCGCACAGCGCCTCGACCGACTCCACGGCGCGGCTGCCGAACTGCGCCGCGAAGGCGGCTCGTCGATCGGCGTCGGCATCGGCGTGAGCGACCACCCGCGCGTCGCGGATGTAGCGCAGACCGCGCGCGTGGAACTCGCCGATGAAGCCCGCACCGAGCATGCCGACGCGGACTTCGCGGCTCGTCGTTGCGGCCGGGTCCGTGGCCGGCATGGAGGCGAGGGGCACTAGTAGGATCCCGGCTCGAGAGCGCCGGCGCCGCTTGCGGCGCCGGCGCCACCGGCCGACTTGCGTGCCTTGAAGTCGTCGAGCATGGTCTTGGTCGCGGTCGCGCCGATGCGCGTCACGCCGAGCGCCATGACCGCGAGCAGCGCGTCGAGCGTGCGCACGCCGCCGGCCGCCTTGACCGCGATGTGCGCCGACGTGTTGGCGCGCATCAGGCGCAGGTCGTCGTGCGTGGCACCCGACGGCGCGAAACCGGTCGAGGTCTTGACGAAATCACCGCCGGCGGCCTCCGTGGCGTGACAGGCGCGGATCTTCTCCTCGTCGGTCAGGTAGGCGTTCTCGAAGATCACCTTGACGATCGCCCCGCCGCCGTGGGCGACCTCGACCACGGCGGCGATGTCGGCCTGCACGTCCCCATAACGACCCGACTTGAGCGCCGCGATCTGGAGCACCATGTCGATCTCGCGCGCGCCCTGCTCGAGCGCCCGGCTGGTCTCGAACACCTTGGTCTCGGTCAGGTGGTTGCCGTGCGGGAAGCCGACCACCGTGCCGACCTTGACGTCGGTGCCCTGCAGCATGCGCGCGGCGGTGACCACGTCGACCGGGCGGCAGGTGACCGAGGCGACGTCGTATTCGGCGGCCAGCCGGATGCCATCCTCGATGAACTTGTCGTCCAACTCCGGGCGCAGCAGCGAGTGGTCGATGGTCTTGGCGACCTGGTGATAGGTCAGCCGATCGAACAGCGCTTGCAGGTCGGCCGTCTCGATGGTCGGAGTCTGGGTCATGGCGCTCACGCCTCCTTGGGAATGTACGGGCGCAGGATGTTGCGCGCGAGCAGGAAGCCGCGCTTGACGAGCTCGTCGGTGCCCTCGAAACGGCGATCCTCGTGCTCGATGATGCACGCGCCGTCGTAGCCGACGCGGTACAGGTTGGAGAAGATGTCGGCCCAGTCGGCGTCGCCCAGGCCGGGCAGGCGCGGGATCTGCCAGCCGATGCCCGACGACAGCGAGCCGCGCTCGTACAGGCCGTCACGGTCGATCTGCACGTCCTTGGCCTGAAAATGGAAGATGTGCTGCCCGAACTCGCGGATGAAACGGCCCTGGTCGATCATCAGCCAGACCAGGTGCGAGGGGTCGTAGTTGAGGCCGACGGTGCCGCCCCACTGCTCGATGATGCGCCGCCAGACATAGGGCGACCAGGCGATGTTGTTGCCGCCCGGCCACTCGTCGCGGCTGAAGATCATCGGACAGTTCTCGATCGTCACCTTGACGCCGTTGTCCTGCGCGAAGCGGACGATGTCCGGCCAGGTGTCGAGCGCGTCCTGCCAGTTTTCGTCGAGCGACTTCTTCGAGTCGCCGCCCATGAACGTGTTCATGTACGGCACGCCCATCTTGCGCGCCGCTTCGATGACCTTCTTGATGTGCGCGATGGCGGCGGCGCGCACCTGTGGGTCGGGGTGCAGCGGGTTGGGGTAGAAGCCCAGCCCGGAGATATCCAGGCCCTTGCCGGCGAGCTGGTCGACGATCTCCTTTGCCTCACCGTCGGACAGGTTGGCGACATCGATGTGGCTGGTGCCGGCGTAGCGCCGGGTCGCGCCGGCGGTGCGCGGCCAGCAGGCGATCTCGAGCACCTCGAAGTCGGCCGCGGCGGCCCAGTCGCCCACCTCCATCAGCGGCGTCTCGGGGAACGGTGCGGTCAGGAAACCGAGTCTCATCGCTGCGTGTCCTCTTTCAACTCACTTCACGTACGGGCGGAGGAAGTCGCGCGCCAGCCGGAAGCCGCGCTTGAGGAGCTCGTCGCTGCCCTCGAAGCCGCGGTCCTCGTGCTCGATGACGCAATCGCCCTCGTAGCCCGCCCGGTACAGCTCGGAGAAGACGATGCGCCAGTCGACCTCGCCCAGGCCGGGCAGTCGGCGCACCTGCCAGCCCATGCCGGCCGACATGATGCCGTTCTCGTACAGCCCGTCGCGGTCGATCTCCAGGTCCTGCGCCTGGAAGTGGTAGATGTGCGGCCCGAACTCGCGGATGAAGCGGGCGGTGTCGATCATCTGCCAGATGAAGTGCGACGGGTCGAAGTTGATGCCGACCGTGCCGCCCCACTGCTCGATGATCCGCCGCCACATGCGCGGCGTGTTGGCCAGGTTGTGGCCGCTCGGCCACTCGTCATAGCTGAAGATCATCGGGCAGTGCTCGATGGTCAGCTTGACGCCGTTGTCGCGCGCGAAGCTGACGATGTCCGGCCAGACCTCGAGCGCGCCGTCCCAGTTCTCGTCGGGCGTCTTGGCCGCGTCGGCGCCGATGAATGTGTTGACGTACGGCACGGCCATCTTGCGCGCCGCGACGATGACCTGCTGCAGGTGGCCGATGACCCGCTCGCGATGGGCGCGATCGCGATGGAGCGGGTTCGGGTAGTAGCCCAGGCCGGAAACGTCCAGGCCCTTGCCCGCGAGCTGGTCGACGATCTCCTTTGCCTCGCCCTCGGACAGATTGGCGACGTCGATGTGGCTGGTGCCGCCATAGCGGCGGTCGGCGCCTGAGTCCTTGGGCCAGCAGGCGATCTCGAGCACCTCGAAGTCGGCCTCGGCGGCCCAGTCGGCGACCTCCATCAGCGGTGTCTCGGGGAACGGAGCCGTCAGGAAACCGAGTCTCATTGGACTGCCTCCTCGGCGCGAGCCGCCGACGCGCGTGGCCCACGCTCGACTGTTGTCCAGGCGCCATCGCGCGCGCTGCGCGCGATGGCGTCACCGACGAGCATCTCTTCGTGCCCGTCGGCGAAGGTTGCGTACGGCGGCCGGGCACGCATCGCCCCGGCCGCGACATCGCTGTAGACCGCGCGGAAGAGCGCCGCAAACGTGTCGGCGAAGCCCTCCACGTGGCCGCCGGGCAGTGCCGCGGCCGCGCGGCCGGCCTCGTTCATCAGCGCAGCGTCGCGCGCGACGAGTTCGTTGGGCCGGCCGCGGTGGCCCAGCCACAGCGTGTCCGGCTGCTCCGAGTCCCACGCCGCGGCCGAGGTCGAACCGTCAACCTCGTAGCGAAGAGAGTTCTTGTGCCCGGCGCTGATCTGCGAAACAGCCATCATCCCCAGGGCGCCATTGTCGTAACGGAGCAAAACGGTGGCGGCGTCCTCCGAGTGGATTTCGCGCGGCACGGTCTCGGCGGCGCGTTCGGTGGCAAAGGTCTCGACCGGACCGGCGGGTTGCTGGCGCACGCGGATGAAGGTGGCCAGCTCGGCGAGCACCTGCGTGACCCGCTTACCGGACACGAAGCTGGTCAGGTCGAGCCAGTGCGAGCCGATGTCGCCCACCGTGCGCAGCGCGCCGCCGTGCTCCGGGTCCAGCCGCCAGTTCCAATCGGTGTCGAGCAGCAGCCAGTCCTGGAAGTAGCGCCCGCTCACCAGCCGGACGTCGCCGAGCCCACCCTCGGCGATGAACTGGTGCAGATGCTGGTTGAGCGGATAGAAGCGGATGTTGAAGTTGACAGCTGCCACGCGGCTGCTGCCCTCTGCCAGCGCGACCAGCTCGGCCGATTCGACCGAGTCGATGGCCAGCGGCTTCTCGCACACCACGTGCCGGCCGGCCGCCAGGATGGCCTTGACCTGCGGATAGTGCAGATGGTTGGGCGAAGTGACGTGGACGACGTCGACCGACTCGTCGCCGAGCAGGTCGTCCAGGTCGGCATAGGCACGCTCGATGCCCAGCCGGGCGGCGCGCTCGGCTCCCCTCTGGGGCGAGGAGCCGAGCAGGCCGCGGATGTTGACCCCGACACGCCGCAGGGATTCGATGTGGACCGTCCCGATGAAGCCGCTGCCGATCACCGCGGCGCCGATGGAGCTCAATGGCGGCATGTGCCCCGACGCTCTCCTCTTTATGGGCGCGCGCGTTCCGCGCGGGACGGCGGTGCCCTCCCGCCGTGTTTATCCCAGTCATCTTAGGCGTGTCAAGTGCAAAAGTGCGTTCGTGATGAGCAATAGCGGCTATAGTTGGCGGCAAATGCCCAGCCTCCCGCCAGAGGAAGCGATCGACGCCCTGGTGGTCGTTCTCGACGACATCCGGCTGGGTCGCGCGCGGTCACGCGCCGAAGTGGTTGCGCGCACCGGCCTGAGTCGCGCGGTGGTCGCGCAGCGCATCGGCGAACTGATCGACCTTGGCCTGGTGCGTGAGGGCGGGCTCGGCCAGAGCACGGGCGGCCGGCCGCCGCGCCAACTTGCCTTCCATGGTGACGCCGGCCACGTCCTGGTGGCCGACCTGGGCGCCACCAGCATCGACGTCGCGCTGACCACGCTCGACGGCCGCATCATCGCCCACCGCGACGAGCCGGCCGACATCGCCGAAGGGCCGCAGCGCTGCCTGACACGCGTAGACGATTTGTTCGCCGAGCTGCGCGCCACGGCGCGCGATGTACCCGGTCAGCTGTGGGGCATCGGCGTCGGCGTGCCCGGGCCGGTCGAGTTCCGCAGCGGCACGCCGATCTCGCCGCCGATCATGCCCGGCTGGGACGGCTACCCCGTGCGCGGCCGCTTTGCCCAGACGTACGGCGTGCCGGTGTGGGTCGACAACGACGTCAACCTGCTGGCCATGGGCGAGTGGCGCAGCGGCGTCGCTGTCGGCCACGACAACGTGGTCGTGATCAAGGTGGGGACCGGCATCGGCGCCGGCATCATCTCCGACGGCCGGCTGCACCGCGGCGCGCAGGGCAGCGCCGGCGACGTCGGCCATATCCAGGTTCTTGAAGACACGACCATCGTCTGCCGCTGCGGCAACGTCGGCTGCCTCGAGGCCGTCGCCGGCGGCGCAGCCCTGGCGCGCGACGGCGAAGCCGCCGCGCGCGCCGGTCGCAGCGACCGGCTGCGCGCCGCGCTCGAGCAGCACGATACGGTCACCGCCGCGGACGTTGCCCGTGCGGCTTCGTTCGGCGACCCCGTCTCGGTGGCGCTGCTGCAGTCGGCCGGCCGGCGGATCGGCGGCATGCTCGCCTCGGTGGTCAACTTCTTCAACCCGTCGCTGATCGTGATCGGCGGCGCTGTGGCGCAGAGCGGCGACCTGCTGCTGGCCGCGGTTCGCGGCGCCGTCTACCGCCGCTCGCTGCCGCTGGCCACGCGCGAACTACTCATCCAACGCTCGTCGCTGGGCGGGCTCGCGGGCGTCATCGGCGCCTCGGCGATGGTCGTCGATCAATTGTTCGCGCGCGACAACATCGCTCGCTGGATGCCCGCCGGCGAGCCCGCCGGCCTGAGCCAGGTGCTCGCCGCCGGCTGACGCCCAGCTGCTCCGCGTGCCCCGACACGAACGGCGGCACGCGCGCCGATGCCTCTGCGCCGGCGGACCGACCCGACATTTGCCCGAAAGTCCGCCGACCCAAGTACTGCTCCACGGCCGCGGAGCGCTTCTATACTCCGCCGACCGGCGGCAGTCGGGGTCGTTGGAAGCCGTGAACAGGAGGCGGGAGATGATCGCTCGAGGCAACGATCGCAGTCGGACGAAGGTGGCGCGAGCGGGCATCGCCACACTGTTGGCGGTTGTCGGCAGCATCGTTTTCAACCTGACCGCGCTGGCCGACACCAGCAGCGGCCAGATGGGCGACTACGTCTTCACCGACAATTCCGCACATGCGGCCATGATCTGCACGCTCAAGAACAGCCCGGCCCAGCAGGCCACCTTCTGGCTCGCGAAGGTCACCGTCAAGCCGCCTTCGCTGTGGTGGCCGGACACGAGCTCGGACAGCAACACGCAACATGGCAGGGTGGGCTGGAGCTTCATCCTCCAGAACGACCAGGGCACCAACCATTGGAAGACCGTCTACAAGAGCCCGGTTCAGCGGGCGACGGCGTACGAGGACTCGCAGGATCCGTACGGCAGCTCGACCAAGGCGCCGCTGACGAAGATGAGCAAGACGATCCGCGGCAAGTCATACGCCGCAAACTCGGTCTGGCGCGTGATCGTGCGCGCCAACTGGTACCGCAAGAACGGCGGCGTGCTGGGCTACGTCAAGCACACCGCCACCTGGTATGCCGAGCGACTGAACGTGGGCGGCGCTTTGTCCGCCAACGTGCCCTGCAGCAACCAGGAGATGCTGCACTAGGCTCAATCGGCGGTCGTCACCACGCGATCCACGTAGTCGCCGCTCTCCGGATCCTTGAGGATCAGCTTCGATCGCCCGTCGGGCAGCAGTTCGCGCTTGATGACGACCATTCCCTGGTAGGTCTCCGGCCGGCGCCCGCTGCCGATGCGCGGCGTCGGCGCGGCGCGCCATTCGAACATCTCGACCGGCTCCCAGGCGCGGCTCCTGGCCGAGCGGAAGCAGGCGTCCATGACCGCGTTGACCACATAGCCGTCGTAGAACGTCTCCTGTGGCGGCGTGCCGGCCTCGAGCGCGCGGAACATGTCGGTGAACATGTCCGTGTAGCCGAGCGCCTTGACCTCGTCGCCGACCGGGAACAGCCAGCCCCCCTCGGCTTCGCTCTTCTCGGCCACGTAGCCACCGGCCGTGCCGGCGGTGAACATCTCGAAGCCGGTGCGCAGGAAGTGGTTGAGCCAGATCGTGCCGTCGGTGCCGGCCACCTCGTCACGCAGATCCATGCCACCGCGGAACGTCCAGCTCACCTCGAATTGGCCCAGCGCGCCGTTCTCGAAGCGGATCAGCGCGACCGCGTTGTCCTCGTCGGCGATCGGGTGGACCAGCGTGTCGGCGTGGCACAGCACCTCGAGCGGCCGGTTGCCCTTGCCCACGAAGTTGCGAATGATCTCGATGCAGTGGCAGCCCATGTCGACGATCGCGCCGCCGCCGGTCAGCCGGCCGTCCCAGAACCACGCGGAGTGCGGCCCCGGATGCGTCTCGCGTGAGCGCACCCAGGTCACCTCACCGATCGCACCCGCCTCGACCGATTTGATCGCCTTGAGCGTCTTGGGCGTGTAGCACAGGTCCTCGAGATAGCCGGCAAAGACGTCCGCCTTCTCGACCGCCGCGAGCATGCGCTGCGCCTCAGCGGCGGTGCGCCCGAGCGGCTTGGTGCACAGCACTGCCTTGCCCGCCGCGGCGGCCATGCCGACCGCTTCCTCGTGCAGGAAGTTGGGCACGCCGACCACGACCACGTCAACATCGGGATGCTCGATGGCGGCTTTCATGTCGGTCATCGCCTCGGGGATGTCCCAGCGCTCGCGGAACGCCTCGCCGCGCTCAGCGCTGCGCGAGTAGACGACGCGCACCTGGTCGCGGCTGCGCTGGGCGTGCAGGGTCATCGCGTAGAAGTCACCGATGAACCCGCCGCCGAGCATGGCGATCTGGTGCTGTTTCATCGCGGTCCTCCTCGCCTCAGTCGTGGTGCGTCGATTACTGTAGATCCCGTCACCGCAGCCAGGAGTTTTCTCGATGCCCGACTCGACCCTTGATCTGTCCGCCACGGCGCCCGTCCAGGCGCCCGCACCCGCCGCCGAAGCGCCCGCACCGGCCGCGACTACCACGCTCACGCTCGAGGCGCCCGCGCCCGTAGGTGCCGTCGCTGCCGGCCAGGCCGAGGACGAGGTCAAGCTCGATCCCGGGCAGACCGCCAAGCTCGATCAGATGGTGTCGAGCTACCTCGATGCGGTCACCTCGCTCGACATCCACGACCAGGCATTCGCTGCCCGCGTCAAAGACATCGACAACCTGGGCAGCGAGGACATTCGCGCGTCGGCGCAGGTGTCGAACCGCCTGCTCGACAAGCCCATGGCGGCCATGTCGCAGGGCGGCATCAGCGACGCCTCGAACATCACCAAGTCGCTGCTGTCGTTGCGCCGCACCGTCGAGGATCTCGACCCGAAGGGCCAGGGCGACCTGTTGTCGCCGCACAAGCTGCTGGGCATCATCCCGTTTGGCGACAAGATCGCCGACTACTTCCGCAAGTACCAGTCCAGCCAGACACACATCAACGCGATCATCACGAGCCTGTACGAAGGCCAGGATGAGCTGCGCCGCGACGACGCCGCCATCGACCAGGAGAAGGTCAACCTGTGGACGATCATGGGCCGGCTGCGCCAGTACGCGTACCTTGCCCAGCAGCTCGACAAGGCGCTCACGGCGAAGATCGCGGAGATCGAGACGAGCGATCCCGACCGCGCCAAGATCCTCAAGGATGACCTGCTCTTCCCGGTGCGCCAGAAGGTCCAGGACCTGCTCACCCAGCTGGCGGTGAGCGTCCAGGGCTACCTGGCGCTCGACCTGATCAGGCGCAACAACGTCGAGCTGATCAAGGGCGTCGACCGGGCCACGACGACGACCGTCTCCGCGCTGCGCACGGCAGTCATCGTCGCCCAGGCGCTGTCCGACCAGAAACTGGTGCTCGACCAGATCACCGCGCTCAACACGACCACCGGCAACCTGATCGAGTCGACATCCGAGATGCTCAAGCAGCAATCGGGCAAGATCAGCGAGCAGGCGGCGTCGGCGACGATCGACATCGAGAAGCTGCAGAAGGCGTTCGACAACATCTACGCCACCATGGACGAGATCGACAACTTCAAGGTCAAGGCGCTCGACAACCTCGAGAAGACGATCGACTCCCTGTCCACCCAGATCGACAAGTCACGCTCGTACGTCAACCGCGTCCGGGCGCAGGAGACCGGGCCGTCGGGTGATTCCGGCGCAGCGGCCGATGCCGGCGCTCCGGCCGATCCCGGTAGCGCCGGTGGGCTGGGCCAGCTGCCGAGCTGATCGGCGCGCTGAGGCCCTGACGCGGGCATGAACCTGGTGCACCGGATCGGGCCGTTCCTGTCCTCGCGCGGCAACGTCGTCGGCTCGTTGCTGGCGTTGGGCTGCCTCGCCTGCTTGGTCCTGGGCGTCCCCGGCGGAGTGCTGTGGCTGCCGGCGGCCGTGGTGCTGTACGTGATCGGCGTGCTGATCGTGCCCGCGCAGCGCGGCCTGAAGCTCGAGCCGGCCAAGGTGCAGGATGCGGACGAGGTCAGCGCCGGGCTGGAGCGTCTGCTGGTCAACATCCACGGCCGCGTGGCAGACGACATCTACGTGCGCGTCGACAGCATCCACCACTCGATCGCGAGCACGTTGCCGTCCAACGGCACGGCAGACACGACCGACCCGAGTGTGTTTCTGGTGCGCCAGACGGCGCTCAACTACCTGCCCCAGGCGCTGGACGCGTATCTGGCCGTGCCGCGCAGCTACGCCGAGGGGCGGACCGTTGCCGGCGGCCAGACGCCGCACGACGCGCTGCTGCAGCAGCTCGACCTGATGGACGCCAGGTTGCACGACGTGTCCGAGGCGATGATCCAGCACGACTCCGACCGGCTGCTGGCCAACACGCGTTTCCTGGCGGAACGCTTCGCCGGCAGTTCGTTGCGCCTGACCGCACCAGTGGCGGCGACGCCGGCCGAGCAGGCGACCCAGCCGGAAAGCGTCGAGCGCACGCACGTTCCCTGATGGCTGACCAGGATCCGAAGGCGGACGGCCTGGACATCGCCATCGGCTGGCTGCAGAAGAGCCTCGACGAGCTGGCCGACGCCACGCGCCGGACGCGCGAGGTTGCCCCAGGCCTGAGTCCGACGGCGCTGCAGACGGCCGCCCCGCCCGCCGCGACGACCAGCGCCGCCGCTCCGGCGCCCGCCGCCTCGGCCACACCGCTGCTCGACTCGATCGGGCGCGACCTCATCGCGCTGGCCGCCCAGGGCATGCTCGGCCCGGTCCTCGATCGCGAGCCGGAGACGGCGTGGGTGATCGAGACCCTGCTGCGCACGACCAAGCGCAGCCCGGTGCTGCTCGGCCCGACCGGCGTGGGCAAGACGACCATCGTCGAGGGGCTGGCCCAGCGCATCGCGGCCGGCAAGGTGCCCGAGCAGCTGCGCGGCGCGCGCATCGTCGAGGTGCCGCTGGGCAGCATCGTGGCCGGTACCGAGTACCGCGGCCAGCTCGAGCAGCGCGTCCAGCAGCTCATCGCCGAAGCCTCGCGGCCGGGCGTCATCCTGTTCCTCGACGAGATCAACGAGCTCGAGACCGCCGGCCAGACGCAGGGCGGTGTGGGCGCCGCCGAGCTGCTCAAGCCGGCGCTGGCACGCGGCGACGTCGCGGTCATCGGCGCGGCCACGGCCGACGACTACCGGACAAGCATCGCGCGCGACGACGCCCTCGCGCGGCGTTTCTCGACGCTCGACGTCGGCGAGCTGAGCCCGGCCGCGACGCTCGAGATCCTGCGCCAGGTGCGCGACCGAATCGCCACCTCGCGTGGCGTGAAGGTCAGCGACGAAGCGCTCAAGGTGTTGCTCGACTTCTCGGTCGAGCAGGTCATCAACCGCCGCCTGCCCGACAAGGCGATCGATCTGCTCGAGCAGGCTGTGGCGCGAGCGCTGGTGGACGGCCACAAGTCGGTCGATCGGACGGACGCCGTGAAGGTCACCGTCGCCTGGGCGGAGCACGCCTCGTCGACGCCCACGCTCGAACGCTTCGGGCGCGACCTGATCGCGCTGGCTACGGCGGGCAAGCTGGGGCCGATCGTCGGACGCGACCGCGAAACGCAGTCGATCATCGAGGTGCTGCTGCGCCGCACGAAACGCGACCCGCTGCTGCTCGGGCCGGCCGGCGCGGGCAAGACCGCCATCGTCGAGGGCCTCGCCATCCGCATCGCGGCCGGCAACGTGCCCGACCCGCTCAAGGGCGTGCGCCTGTTCGACGTCGCGCTGCTGCCGCTGGCCGAGGCGCTCTCGTCCGACGCGACGCTGCTGCCCGACTTCCTGCTCGAGGCGCGCCACCCGTCGGTGATCATCTTCTTCGACGAGATCCACCTGCTCGCCACGCCGTCCGTGCACGACCTTGCCCAGGCGCTCAAGCCGGCGCTGGCGCGGGGCGAGATCGCCTGCATCGGCGCGACGACCGGCGCCGAGTACCAGGCCAATCTCGAGCCGGACGCGGCCCTCGCGCGGCGCTTCACCCAGATTGCCATCGAGCCCATGGACGCGCGGACGGTGCGCGTCGTCCTGTCGGCGGTGCGCGACTCACTGGCGCGCTCGCGCGGCGTGAGCATGGCCGACGACGTGCTCGATGAGGCCATCGCGCTGGCTGATCAGTTCCTTCCGAACCGCTCCTTCCCCGACAAGGGCGTCGACATCATCGAGCAGTCGATCGCCCATGCCCTGGCCGAGGGCAGCACGACGGTCGACGCAGCCCAGATGCGTGCCGCCGTGGCGGCCCTGGTGGGCATGCCGCTCGATCCCTCGGCCCGGCTGGCTGCGCTGACCGACGAACTGCACCAGCGCGCGCTGCTCGAACCGGCCGCAACCGACGCGCTGCTGGCTCGGTTGGCGGTCTCGCTGCGCGGCCTGGACTCGAACCCGGCCCGGCCCGACGCGAGTCTCTTGCTGTATGGGCCGGCGGCGCCGGCGGCCGACCAGTTGGCAGAGCTGATCGCGCGCACGCTGTTCGGTCGCAGCAGCGCGATCATCGACATCGACCTGGCCGGGCTGACCGAGGACCAGTCCATCTCGACGTTGCTCGGTTCGGCGCCGGGGTTGGTCGGCTCCGATCGGTCGCTGCCACTGCAGGAGTTGCGCCGCGCGCCGTGGCAGGTGGTCCTGCTGCGCGGCATCGACCGCTGCGCGATGTCGATCCGCGACACGATCGCGCAGGCCCTCGAGCGCGGATCGTTCACCGACGCCATGGGCCGCACACTGCCGCTCGGCGCCGCGGTCGTGTTGATGAGCGCGCCAGCGGTCGACCAACAGGCGCTGCTGGCGCCGGTGATGAGCCCGGGCCTGCTCGACTCGTGTGACGTGGTGACCGGCGTTGCCGGGGCGGTTTCGGCCGATGCCCGCGACGCGTGGCTCAAGCGCGAGGTGCTCGACCCGCTCGCCGCGCGATTCGCGCGGCAGGGTTACGTACTCACCTTTGACGCCAGGTTCCTGGCTTGGCTGGCCGCCGCGCTGCCGACCGATGGTTCGGCGACGACCTTCCTCGACGCCTCCGTCACGCCACTGCTCGTCGCGTCGCTCCCGGCAAAGCCCGGTCCGCTGACGGTGACCGTCGACCACGATCGGCCGGCTGTCGTCGCCGGCAGCGGCTGACCCGGCCGGCGACTCTGAACGACCGTTTTCAAGTGACTTGAACATGGACTGCCGCGAATGTGTGTCTCACGGGCGCCATCGCGCACGTGCAGTGGACTGACGGCCTGTGCGCCTCGCAGGCCAAACGTGGGGAGCGTTGCCGGAGCCGGTGGGGGAGCGTGCGCGGCAGTAATGCGCACGGGCTCAGTGTCGGATCCGGCCTTGTCGTGCAAGTGATTTGAAATCGCGCCGACCAGGCGCTGCCCAGGCGCCACCAGGCGCCGCCCGGCACCCGGTGTCCATTCACTCTGGCGACTGGTCATTCAGTTAATGTGAATGCGGGACCAGGTCGCCCGGCACCCGGCGCTCACTCGTTCTGGGCGACTGGTCATTCCCGCTGCGCATGGTCATTCGCCCGGCGTGAATGACCAGTTACGACGGAGATGGGCGCGCGCCAAGTTGCCGGATACCCCGGTAGTCATCACGGTGAATGAGGACGCAGCTCGAGCTTGCCAGCGGGCAAACACCCTTCCGCCGCGCTTGCGCGACACCTATACTCCCGCCTAACCCCAGCCGTCACCTGGAGCTGCCCGAGGTAGCCGATTGCCGCAACCGGACGTCCGTCTCGAACGGGTAACCAAGCGCTTCCACGACGTCACCGCGGTCGATGACCTGTCGCTCGACATCGAGCACGGCGAATTTTTCTCCATGCTCGGCCCATCGGGTTGCGGCAAGACCACCACGCTGCGCATGATCGCGGGCTTCGAGGAGGTCACCGCCGGCACGATCTTCCTGGGCGATGCCGACGTGACCAGCCGCCCGCCGTACAAGCGCGATGTCAACACGGTCTTCCAGAACTACGCGCTGTTCCCGCATCTGAACGTGTACGAGAACGTCGCCTTCGGGTTGCGCCGACGGCGGACGGCCGACGACGAGATCAAGCGGCGGGTCGGCGAGATGCTCGAGCTGGTCGAGCTGCCCGGCTATGAGCGGCGCAAGACCAACCAGCTATCGGGCGGCCAGCAGCAGCGCGTGGCGCTCGCGCGCGCGCTCATCAACCATCCGCGCGTGCTGCTGCTCGACGAGCCGCTCGGTGCCCTGGACCTCAAGTTGCGCAAGCAGATGCAGCTTGAGCTGAAGCGCATCCAGACCGAGGTCGGCATCACCTTCGTCTACGTCACCCACGACCAGGAAGAGGCGATGACGATGTCTGATCGCATCGCCGTCATGCGTGCGGGGCATATCGAACAACTGGGCGGCGCGACCGAACTGTACGAACACCCGGCGACCGAGTTCGTGGCCGGCTTCCTGGGCGTGTCGAACCTGCTCGATGCGCGCCTGACCAGCCGTGAAGATGACTTCGCCGAGTTCGAGCTGGCCAGCGGTGGCACGGTCCGTGCGCCGGCCGACGGCCTGCAGCCGGGAACGGCGGTGCGCGTCGGCGTGCGCCCGGAGAAGTTGCGCATTTCGTCCGCGGCGACTCCCCTTGAGCCGGATGATGCGGACCAGCCGCCGCTCAACTCGCTCGCAGGCAGCGTGGTCGACTTCTCGTACGTTGGCGTGAGCACGCAATACCAGGTCCGCCTCGACGACGGCGTCGAGGTCACCATCTACGCCCAGAACATCGACATCAGCGGCGTCGGGGAACAATTCTCGCCAGGGGCGCGCATTCGCCTGACCTGGAAGCCGCAGCACACTTTCATCATCGGCCGGGTAGCGACAGGAGGAGAGAAGAGCGATGCGTGATCGGTTGGCTGCCACTCGCAAGATCGCGGCAGTGGCCGCGGTACTGGCCATTGTCCTGTCGAGCTGCGGCATAGCCGCACAGAGTCCGGCTGCGCCGACTCCGACCGGCCCGACCCAGACGAGCCAGCCGACCACCGCCGGCCCGACGGCGTCCCTCGCTCCCGGCGCGACGCCCACCGCAGTGCCATCGACGACCGGCGGCACCCCGCCGCCAGCTACCGAGCAACCCACGCCCGAAGGCCCGCCGCCGACGCCCGCCGGTCAGGCCGTTTTCGGCAACTGGCCGCTGTACATCGACATCAACGACGCCACTGGCGGCCATCCATCGCTCGACAAGTTCACTGCCGAGACCGGTATCCAGGTCACCTACCAGGAAGACATCAACGACAACGAGGAGTTCTTCGGCAAGATCCAGCCCGACCTCGCCGCCGGCAACAACACCGGCTACGACGTCATCGTCATGACCGACTGGATGATCCAGCGCATGATCAACCTTGGCTATCTCGAGCCGCTCGATCACAGGCTGCTGCCCAACTTCGACAGCAACGCGCAGAGCGCGCTGGTCAATCCGTGGTACGACCCGGGCAACCAGTACTCGGTGCCCTGGCAGGCGGGCATCACCGGCATCGCCTACAACCCCAACCTGACCGGTCGGCCGATCACCAGCATCAACGACCTGTTCGACCCGGCCTTCGCCGGCCGCGTGGGCATGTTCAGCGAGATGCGCGACTCGATGAGCTTCGCCCTGCTGTCCGACGGGGTGGATCCGCAGAACGCGACCATCGACCAGGTCCAGACCGCCGCCGCCAAGCTGCTCAGCGCCGCCCAGGCCGGCCAGTTCCGCGCCTTCTACGGCAACGACTACTACGACGCGCTGGCGGCCGGTGACCTGGCCATCTCGATGGCCTGGTCGGGCGACATCAGCCAGATGCAGATCTACGACAACCCCGACGTGCAGTTCGTCAACCCGACGGAGGGCGGCATGCTGTGGGTCGACAACATGGCCATCCCCAACAACGCCGCGCACCCGGTCGACGCGCAGGACCTGATGAACTTCTACTACGACACCGGCAACGCCACGATGGTGACCGAGTACGTCGGCTACTTCAGCCCCGTCCAGGGTGTGCAGGAGCAGGTGCTCGCCGATGCCCAGGCAGCGCGCCAGAACGGCCATCCCAACGTGGCCAATCACCTGAAGATCATTTCGCAGACAGCGTTCCCGGACGACACGCTGCTGCAGAACGTGCATACCTACAAGATCCTGACCGAGGACGAGGAACGGCAGTGGAACGACCTCTTCAACCAGGTCGTCAACGGCTAGCCGGCTGAACATCGGGCGTCGATAGCGACCGTCCGAGGCTGACCATGCTGCGCCGCTATCAGTGGCTGACGCCGTACCTCTTCCTGGTGCCCGGCGGACTGTGGCTGGTGATCTTCTTCGTCGTGCCCATGATCGTCATGGCCTCGGTCAGCCTGCAGCAGGGCTCGCTCGGCACCGGCTTCGCGATGACCTGGAACTTCAACGTGTACCCCCAGGTCATCAACGAATACGGGACCCAGTTCGTGCGCTCGGTGCTGTACGCGCTGATCGTGACGCTGGCCACCGTGGGTTTCGGCTACCCGATCGCCTACACCATCGCCTTCCGCGGTGGGCGGGCCAAGAACATCCTGCTGCTGCTGGTCATCCTGCCCTTCTTCTCGGCGTTCATCATCCGCACCCTGGCCTGGAAGCTGATCCTGGCCGACAACGGTTTCGTGCTGGGCACGCTCAAGAGCTTCGGCCTGCTCGACCAGGGCTTCCACGTGCTCGCCTCGCCGATCGCCGTCGTCAGCGGCCTGACCTACAACTTCCTGCCGTTCATGGTCCTGCCGCTGTACGTGTCGCTGGAGAAGATCGATCCGCACCTGGTCGAGGCGGCGACCGACCTGTACGCCAGCCGCACGCAGGCCTTCCTGCGCGTCACGCTGCCGTTGTCGATGCCCGGCGTGTTCGCCGGATCGCTGCTGGTGTTCATCCCGTCGGTCGGTGACTTCATCAATGCCGCCATCCTGGGCAGCCGCGACACGACCATGATCGGCAACGTCATCCAGCGGTTGTTCCTGCAGACCAATGCCTATCCGGAGGCATCGGCGCTGGGCTTCGTGCTGATGGCTGCCGTGCTGGTGCTCGTCGGCCTGTACGCGCGCATCGTCGGCGCGCGCGAGTTGACGGCCGGATGAGGGCCGTGCTGTGACCGCCGTCGCCGCGGGGGGCGGGTTGGGCAACCAGGTGCCGGAGCGGCGCCGGCCGCTGACCGCGCGCATAACCCGTGCTGTGCTGCCGACCTACACCGGCCTCGCCGTCGCGTACCTGTTCCTGCCCATCGCGGTGATGATCGCCTTCTCGTTCAACAACCCGCTCGGCCGCCAGAACATCACCTGGCAGGGCTTCACGATCGACAACTACTTCAGCGTCTGGAGCCGCCCGGACATCACCGACCCGATGGTCGCCAGCCTGATCATCGCGATCGTCTCGACCGTGTTGGCGACCATCCTGGGCACGCTCATCGGCCTCGCCCTGACGCGCTATGAGTTCCGCGGCCAGGGCGCCTTCAACCTGCTCATCTACGTGCCCATGGCCACGCCCGAGGTGATCATGGGCGCGTCGCTGCTGTCACTGTGGGTGACGCTCGGCGTCCAGCGCGGCCTCATGACGATCCTCATCGCGCACGTCATGTTCAACATCAGTTACGTGGTGGTCACCGTCCGCGCGCGTATTGCCGGCTTCAACCGCTCGCTCGAAGAGGCGGCCATGGACCTCGGCGCCGACGAGTGGACGACCTTCCGCAAGGTCACCCTGCCACTCATCTTCCCGGGCATCATGGCCGCCGCGCTGCTGTCGTTCGCGCTGTCGATCGACGACTACGTGATCACCTCGTTCGTCGCCGGCCAGACGACGACCTTCCCGCTGTGGGTGTACGGCGCGTCACGGTTTGGCGTGCCGCCCGAGGTGAACGTGCTGGGCACGCTCATCTTCGTGGTCGCCGGGCTGTTCATCCTGGCGCAGATACTCTGGGCGCGCCGCCAGCGCAAGGCCGACGAGGCATACGCGGCCACGAGCGGCGGTGTGGCGGCCGCGGAAGGATGACGGTGGGTCGATGACGGTGGCAATGGGGCGCAACTTGCTGGCGTTGCGCGACAACGTGGCGCCGGTCTGGTCGCGCTACACGGACCTGGTCGTTGAGCGCGGCAGCGGGTCGTGGCTCACGACGATCGACGGCGATCGTTACCTCGACTACACGTCCGGGATTGCCGTCGCCAACACCGGCCACGCCCATCCGCGCGTGGTCGCGGCGATCGCCGACCAGGCGGCCAAGATCATCCACGCCCAGCAGAACATCCTCTACCACCAGCCCGGCCTGGAACTGCACGATCGACTGCCGCGGCTCTTCCCGGGCAAGGTGGCGGCCGACGATCCGATTCGGCTCTTCCTGTCGAATAGTGGCGCGGAGGCAGTCGAGGCCTCGGTCAAGCTGGCCAAGACGGCCACTCGGCGGCCGTTGATCGTGGCTTTCCGCGGCGGCTTCCACGGCCGCACGCACGAGACCATGGCGCTCACCTCGAGCGGCGTGAAGTACCGCGGCCATTACGAGCCACTCCCCGGCGGTGTCCATTTCGTGCCGTTTCCAGATCCGCTGCGGCTGGGCGACGGTTCACCGGAAAAGGCTGTCGAGCGCACGATGGCCGCGCTCGACGAGCTGTTCGCGACGCTGTGCTTTCCCGACGACGTGGCCGCGTTCCTGGTCGAGCCGATCCTCGGTGAGGGCGGTTACGTCATCCCCAGCGACACCTTCCTGCCGCGCCTGCGCGAGCTGGCCGACCAACACGGCATCCTGCTCATCACCGACGAGGTGCAGACCGGCTACGGCCGCACCGGGCGCTTCTTCGCGTCGGAGTGGACCGGAGCGGTCCCCGATATCGTCGTGATGGCGAAGGGCATTGCGTCCGGCCTGCCGCTGTCCGGCATCCTGGCCCGCCGCTCGCTGATGGACGCCTTTTCGCCCGGCGCCCACGGCGGAACGTACGGCGGCAACGCCGTCGCGTGCGCCGCCGCGCTCGCGACGCTGGACGTCATCGACGACGAGGGGCTGGTGGCCAACGCCGCGCGTCAGGGTCAGCGCCTTCTCGACGGACTGCGGCCCCTCGTTTCCCGCTCCGCCAACCTGGCCGAGTTGCGCGGCCGCGGGCTGATGGTCGCGCTCGAGTTTGCCGAGCCGGGCGGTCTCAAGCCACGACCCGACCTGGCCAAGAGCCTGCTTCACGAGGCGTTCGAGCGCAAGCTGCTGCTGCTGACCTGCGGCACCTACGGCCAGGTCGTGCGCGTCATCCCGCCGCTGGTCACGACCGACGCGGAGGTCGATCAGGCCGTGGCGATCATCGCGGAGTCGCTCGCCGCCCTCGGCTGAGTTGCCCCACGCGCGGCCCGTGGCCGCCATCGGCAGGCTGATGTGTCGACGTGCCTCGATATGGCCCGACACGCCTCAATATGTTGGCCCCGCATGTTGATGTTGGCCCGGCATATTCAGGCCAGTCGGCACATATTCAGGCCGGTCGGTACATCGGGCCCGGGATAGCGGCCGGTTGCCGCCCGCGGCGGCCCGGCGGCGCAGCTAGGCGGTGAGCTCGGCGGCGAAGTCGCGGAATGTGGCGATGTAGCGGTCGACTTCGGCGTCGGTGTGCTGGACGGAAAGCGTCCACTGGTCGTCGGGCCCGGGCGGCAGCAGGATGCCGCGGTTGGCAAGGTAGAAGAACGATGCCGCCCAGAGTTCCGAGTCCAACCCGATGAAGTCGCGGTAGTTGGTCACCCGCGCGGGCGTGAACATCACGCAGCCCTTGGGTCCCACATTGACGGCGTAGCCGGGCAGGCCGAACTCGTCGATCACCTGCTGGCTGCCGGCGGTCAGTCGGTCGCCCATCGCCTGCAGCCGCGGATAGACGTCGCGCGTCAGGATCCTGGTCAGCACCGCGACGCCGGCGGCCATCGACAGCGGGTTGCCGTTGTACGTGCCCAGGTGAGCGACGCGGGTGGCGCCGCCGGGGATGGTCGAGTGGGCGAGGCCGGTGGTCGGATCGGCCGACCGATCGGGCACGCGCTCGATGACGCCCATCACTTCCGCGCGGCCGCCGAACGCGCCGACGGGCACGCCGCCGCCGATCGACTTGGCCAGGCAGAACAGGTCGGGTTTGATGCCGAACCATTCCGTGGCGCCACCGTACGCGAGCACGACCCCGGTCTTGACCTCGTCGAAGATCAGCACGCAGCCATGCTGCGTGGCCAGCTCGCGGACGCGTTGCAGGAAGCCGGGGAGGGGCGGGACTACGCCGATGTTGAACTGCACCGGCTCGATGATGATCGCCGCGATCTCGCCCGCGTGGCGCTCGAGAATCGCGGCCAGGGCATCGGCGTTGTTGTACGGGGCGATGACCGTCTCGTCGGCGCGCGACGCGGGCAGACCGGCCGAGGCGGGCACCGTGTTCGGGGCGTCGGCCGGGCCGATCAGCTCGCGCGGCGGCTGGATCGACATCAGCACGTCGTCGTGATGGCCGTGGTAGCCGCCCTCGAACTTGATGATCTTCTCGCGGCCGGTGTAGCCGCGCGCGACGCGAATGGCGTCCATGGTCGCTTCGGTGCCCGAGTTGGAGAAACGGACCAGGTCGCAGTCGAAGCGGCGCTTGATCTCCTCCGCCATGGTCACGCTGTCCTCGACCGGGAACGTGTAACACGTGCCGTTGGCGACGCGGCGGGCCAGCACCTCGGCCAGGATCGGGTGCGAGTGGCCGGCGGCGAGCACGCCGAAGGCCATGTCGAAGTCGATGTACTCGTTGCCGTCCACGTCGGTGATGTGCGAACCGTGCGCGTCACCCATGAACAGCGGGTACGGCTCGTACGACTGGAACGAGCTGGCCACGCCGAGCGGCAGTGACTTCTTGGCCCGTTCGAACAGCGCGGCCGACTTGGGCGTGCGGCGCCGGTACTCGGCCTCCTCGCGCTGCCCGATCTGGGCAATCCGTTCGCGCGACAGCTCGCGCGTGGGCATGGCTGTGGTCATGTCGGTCGGTGCCTCCTCAGGTCGGCCGATGGCGGCCGGGCTCCATCTCGGCGATGGCGTGGTGGATGCCGTAGGCGTCGAGCAGGGCCAGGTACGGGTCGGGGTCGAAGGCCTCCGGCCCGAGAATGCCACTCCCCGACCAGGTGGCCGAGGCCAGCAGTTCCATGGCGATGACCGGGTTGAAGCCGGTCTGCCAGGCCACGGCACCAAGGTTGTAGCGCTTCCAGATATCGGCCGCGTCGGCCATCTGGTAGAGGAACACTTCACGCGGCTGGCCGTTCGAGCGGCCGATGACCCACGTGCCGACGATCGCGCGGCCGGTCATGCGATCGCCCACCTTGGCCGGATCGGGCGTGATCGCCGCGAGCACGTCGCGCGGCGCAACCTGTGCACCCTTGACGTTGACCTTGTCGGTGCGGTCCATGCCCAGCGCGTGGATGGTGCGCAGTTTGTCGATGAAGTCGCTGCCCAGCGCGTACTTGAAGCTGACCCGTTTGGGTGGCGGTCCGGGCAGCCAGCGCGGCACCATGAGCACTTCTTCGTGCTCGACGTTGACGCACTCGACCTCGCCCACGCCCTCCGGGAAGGGGAACATCTCCGGCGCGCTGAAGGGCTCGGTCGTGTGCCACTCCCCGTCTTCCCACAGGATCGGCGGGTTGAGGCACTCCTCGATGGTGGTCCAGATGGAGAAGACCGGCGCGAAGTCGAAGCCGGTGATAACCAGGTCGCCGCCGTCACGGATGTGCACCTCGTCGACGCCGCCCTGGTCGAACAGGTGGCGCACGGCATAGGCAGCGAACACGTCTGTCAGGCCCGGGTCCATGCCCATGCCCACCAGCGCCAGCCGGCCGCCCTGCTGCCACTCGGCGGCCTTGGCGAACTGCTCGTCGCCCAGCTTGAGGCCGGGTTTCTGGTACGGCTCTGCGGCGTCCGGCTTGGACAGGCTCACGGCCATGTCCATGTAGTTGGTGCCGGCCGCCAGTGCGCCGTCCATGATCGGCATCACGAAATTCGGGTCGACCGCGTTCATGACCAGGTCGACCTTGTGCTGGCGCGCGGCCGCCGCGATGGCGTCGGCCGACGACGCGTCGATGCGCGCGGCGATGAATTGCTTTGACCGGCCGGCGCGGCTGGCGGCTTCCTCCGCGGCGGCCGCGACCAGTTCGGCCCGTTTCTCGTCGTAGTCGGCCACGACCATCAGCTCGAGCCAGTCACGCCCGGCCGACAACCGCGCGATGGCTTCGCCAACCGTCCCCGCGCCAAGCAAGCAAGACTCGCATGGCGCTAGACCGTCTTGGCCATGACGTGCTTGACGATCGTGTAGTCCTCGATCGCATAGCTACTCATGTCCTTGCCGTAGCCGGAGCGGCCGAAGCCGCCGTGCGGCATCTCCGAGGCGATGGTCAGGTGATCGTTGATCCACACCGTGCCGTAGCGCAACCGCCGTGCGGCGTTGAGCGCGCGCTTGACGTCGCGCGTCCAGACCGACGAGGCCAGGCCGTAGGGCACGCCGTTGGCCCAGCGGATCGCCTCCTCGTCGTCCTTGAAGCGCTGCACCGTGACGACCGGGCCGAAGACCTCCTGCTGGATGATCTCGGAGTCCTGGCCGATATCGGTGACGATGGTCGGATCGTAGAAGAAGCCCTTCGCGTGGCCTTCGGCGCTGCCGCCGGTCAGGACGTGCGCGCCATAGCCCTGTGCACGGTCGACGTAACCGGCAACGCGGTCGCGCTGGGCGCTGTTCACGAGCGGGCCCATGTCGAGATCGTCGGCCGTGGCCGGGTCGCCGACCTTGAGCGACTTTACCGCGGGGAGTAGCTCGGCCAGCAGGTTCTCGTAGACGCCGCTCCCCGCAATGATGCGGGTCGCGGCGGTGCAGTCCTGGCCGCTGTTGAAAAATCCGGCCAGCTTGACCGCAGCGGCGACGGCCTCGAGGTCGGCATCATCGAACACGACCACGGGCGCCTTGCCGCCCAGCTCGAGATGCAGCCGCTTGACCGTCTGTGCCGCGGCCTGGGCGATCTCGATACCGGTCGCAGTGTCGCCCGTGAGCGACACCATGTCGACCTGCGGGTGCGTCACCAGGCGCTTGCCGGCGGTCTTGCCCGGACCGGTGATCACGTTGAGCACGCCCGCCGGGAATATGTCGGCCGCCAGCTCGGCCAGTGCCAGCGCCGTCAGGGGAGTGGCGGAAGCGGGTTTGAGCACGACCGTGTTGCCCGCCGCGAGCGCCGGCCCCAGCTTCCAGATGGCCATCATCAGCGGGTAATTCCAGGGCGCCACCTGGCCGATCACGCCGACCGGCTCGCGGCGGACCATGGAGGTGAAGCCCTTCGCGTACTCGCCGGTGGCCTTGCCTTCCAGGACGCGTGCCGCCCCGGCGAAGAAACGCAGGTTGTCGATCGAGAACTCGATGTCGAAATCGGACGTGCCCTTGGGCTTGCCCACGTTGGCCGACTCGAGCTTGGACAGCTCCGCGGCGTTGTCCTCGATCTTCTGCGCCCAGCGCCAGAGCATCATGCTCCGCTCGGCGGGCGTGGTCTGCGACCAATCCTCGAAGGCGGCGCGGGCGGCCGACACGGCGCGGTCGACGTCCGCCACGGTGGCCTTGGGGACTTCGTCGATGATTTCTTCGGTGGCGGGATTGACGACGGGCGTTGTTTCACCCTCGGCCGCGTCGCTCCATTCGCCGTTGATGAACATGCGTCGACGCGTGGCGGTAAGCGTCATTGACCGTTTCCTCTCCTGCGGCGCTGGGATGCCCGTATCGTAGCCAGCGTGCCCAACCGCGACTACTCGGAGGTCAGCTTCTGGCTCGAAACGTGTGGCGATTCTCTCGTGCCGCGCGCGCCGCTCGACGGTTCCGCCACGGCCGACGTGGCGATCATGGGTGCCGGCTACACCGGCCTGTGGACCGCGTACTACCTGCTGCGCGCCCAGCCAGGCTTGCGCGTCGTCACCCTCGAGCGCGACATTGCGGGTTTCGGCGCGTCCGGGCGCAACGGCGCGTGGTGCGCGCCGGGGCTCAACATCAGCCTGGGCCGGCTGGAGAGACTGCACGGCCGCGACGCCGCGCGAGCCACTTACCAGGCCGTGTTCGACGCGGTCGACGAGATCGGCCGCGTCGCGGCCGACGAGCAGATCGACATCGACTGGCGGCGTGGCGGCGAACTCGAGATCGCCCGCGGGCCGCACGAGACGCCGCAGGTCGAGGCCGAATATCGCGAACTGGAACGCTTCGGTTTCGGCGAGCGCTACCAATTGCTCGACGCGGACACGCTGGCGGCCGACCACCTGCGCGTCGCCGGTGCCACGCGCGCGCTGTTCACGCCCGACGCGGCGGCGGTCCAGCCGGCCAAGCTCGCCCGCGGCCTGGCACGCGTCGTCGAGCGGCTGGGCGCAACCATCTACGAGCAGACGGAGGTCACCGATTTCGCGCCGGCCGACCGATCAGCCGGCCGCAAGCCCACGCTCACCACTCCCCGCGGAACCGTCACGGCCGACGTGGTCGTGCTGGCCGCCGAGGCGTACCTGACCCGTCTGCCGCGCCTCCATCGCGCACTGGTCCCCATCTGGTCGCTGATCACGCTTACCGAGCCGCTGCCCGACGACGTGTGGGCCGAGATCGGCTGGGCTGGGCACGAGCTGATCGGCTCGCCGCGCTACACCGTCGTCTACTTGTCGCGCACCGCCGACGGCCGCCTCCTGTTCGGTGGCCGTGGCGCGCCCTATCGCTTCGGCTCGCCGATCCGCGACGAGTACGACCGCCATCCCCCGACGCACGACCTGCTGCGCGACCTCGCCCGCGCCTGGTTCCCGGCGCTGCGCCGGCACGACGTCAAGTTCACCCACGCGTGGGGCGGCCCGCTGGGCATGCCGCGCGACTGGCACCCGACCATCGCCTACGACGCGGGCTCCGGCATCGCCACCGCGCGCGGCTACACCGGTCATGGCGTGTCGACTTCCAACCTGGCCGGCCGGACGCTGGCCGAGCTGATCGTCGGTGCCCAGACCGAGCGCACCGCGCTGCCGCTCGTCAACCACCGCTCGCCCAACTGGGAGCCCGAGCCGTTGCGCTGGCTGGGCGTCCGTTTCACGCAGGCCGCGCTCGGCCGCGTCGACCGCCTCGCCGAGCAATCCGGAAAGCCGCCGCGCGGCCGGTCATTGGAAGAGTGGCTGGCACGCCATTGACTGTTCCGGCGGTCGACCTACCCGCTGCCCGCGACCCGATGTACCGACCGGCCTCTTTATGTGCCGACGTGCCTCAATATGCTCAGGCAACATCATTATGCCAATGCGACATATCGAGGCCAGTCGACGCATATCGAGGCTAGTCGACACATCACCCCCAGCAGGGCAGGCCAGCGCGCGCGGGCCGCGAGGAGCACGATGCACAACCATGAACAGAGCATTTCCGGACGGCTTCCTGTGGGGCGTGGCGGCCTCCGCCTACCAGATCGAGGGCGCGGTCCACGAGGACGGTCGGGGCACGTCGATCTGGGACACCTTCAGCCACACGCCGGGCCGGACGTTCAATGGCGATACCGGCGACGTGGCGGCCGACCACTATCACCGGCTCGAGGAAGACCTGGACCTGATGCGCGAGCTCGGCCTCACCGCGTATCACTTCTCGATCGCCTGGCCGCGCATCCAGCCAACGGGGAGTGGCCCGGCGCACAAGCAGGGCATGGCCTTCTACGAGCGCCTGGTCGACGGCCTGCTGGCGCGCGGCATCGCCCCGGTTGCGACGCTTTTCCACTGGGATCTGCCTCAGCCGCTGCAGGATCACGGCGGCTGGCCGGCGCGCGAGACGGCGATGCGTTTCGCCGACTACGCGGCGGTGGTCGCGGCGGCGCTCGGCGACCGGGTCGCGCTATGGATCACCCACAACGAACCGTGGGTGATGGCCTGGCTGGGCTACGCCGACGGCGTCTTCGCCCCCGGCGCCACCGACCTCCGCGCGGCCGCCATCGCGCACCACCACCTGCTGCTGTCACACGGCCTGGCGGTCGAGGCGCTGCGCGCTGAGGCGGCCAACCCCGACGCGAAGGTAGGCATCGCGCTCAACCTGCACGATGTCACGCCGGCGTCGGACGACGAGGCCGATGTCGCCGCCGCCAACTGGGTCTACGGCCAGCAGGCGAGCTCGTTGCTGGAGCCGCTGTTCAGCAAGCGCTATCCGGACGGAGTCGAGCCGCATTCGTCGGTCTGGGCAGACCCTGACGTTGTGCATGCAGGCGACCTGGAGGTGATCGGCCGGCCGATCGATTTCCTGGGCGCCAACTACTACCACCCGCGCTTCGTCGCCGCGCCCGAGCGACTGGCCGATGCCCAGCGTGAAGGTTTCGTCAGGACGGTGCCCGACCACCAGCGCTCGTTCGGCTTCGATTTCGTCGAGCTCGCCCACGCCGACGCCACGCTTACGGAGATGGGCTGGCCGGTGGAGCCTGAGGGGCTGACCCGGTTGCTGCTCAAGCTGAAGGCCGACTACCCAGCGGTACCGCTGTACGTCACTGAGAACGGCGCCGCATTCGACGACCGGCCCGACCCGGCCGGCCGCGTGGCCGACCCCGGCCGCGTCGCGTTCATCGACGGCCACGTCGGTGCGCTGCGCGAGGCCATCGCCCAGGGTGTCGACGCGCGCGGCTATTTCGTCTGGTCGCTGCTCGACAACTTCGAGTGGGCGTCGGGCTACTCGAAACGCTTCGGCCTGGTGTACGTCGACTTTCCGACCGGCCGGCGCCTGCCCAAGTCCAGTTTCTACCGGTATCGCGATCTGATCGCTGAGGGTGGCGCCCCGGCCGGCTAGATCGACACGGGCTGGCGGATGAGCGTCTTGAGCCGGCCGGCCTTGGCCCGGTTCGGGTCGCTGATGTAGATCTCGTGGTGCACGCCGCGCAGGCGCAGGCCGGCGTCGTGGATGGCGAGATGGAGCCCTGCGATGGTGGCGCCTTCCGTGTTATACGGGCCGACGTGCATGATCTGCGCCGCGGGGCCCTCGGCCCACGGCCTGCAGATCAGCCCATCCAGCGCCGGCGCCTTGCCCTTGGCGTGCACCTGCCCGATGGCCGCCAGCACCTCGTCGGCCAAGGCGGCATCCGGCACGGGCAGCAGGAGTCGCCACTCCCATGGCGGCTGGACCGACCGATACAACCCCTCGAGCGCGCCGACCGCCGCCTCCACGCCACGCCGCTTGAGCATGAAGTGGAGCGTGTACGCAACCGGGTAGAGCGTCGAGATGGCGGCCGCGAACTCGGGCTCTTCCGGCGTGCCGGTGCCGTCGATCATCAGGTAGCGGCGACCGGGGATGTCCAGGAAGCGCACCTCGTCGGAGTGCGCGGTCAACTCATCGCGATAGTCGCTCGGGTGATCGAAAGCGACTCTCGGCCGAGAAACGACAGCCATGACCAGCCCTCCTCGCGTGCGAAGCGCCTGCGCGGAGGCTCGGAGTGGCGGGCCGTGGCGGCAAGTGCCGTCCGGCCCATTCGGTGGGCAGTGGCGGAGTGGCCGCTACGCGGCGCGCGGCCGAAGCTTGAGCAGGCCGAAGCTGGCGCCGTGCGGGTCGGTGACTATGCCAAACCGGCCGCCGGGGAAGTCCATCGGCGCGACCATCTGCTTACCACCCAGCGCGAGCGCCTCCGCGAAAGCGGCGTCAACGTCATCGACGGCGAAGTAGATCTGCCAGTAGCTGGGCACCTGCGCGGGGACCATCGCGTTCATCTCCCACGCCCCGGCGATCGACTGGCCGTCGAGTTGGAACTCGTTGTAGGGCGGCTGGCCCTCGCCCATCGGGCTGGTGCGATGCGTCCAGCCGAAGACGCGCTCGTAGAACGGCAGCACGGCCTCGACGCCGCGGGCGTTCAGCTCGGCCCACGTATACGCGCCGGGCGTGTCGGTCACGAAGTCGGTCATCTGGTTTGCCTGCCAGGCACTGATGAACGCGCCGCTGGTGTCCTGGAAGACCGCCATCTTGCCCTGATCGCCGACATCGAAGGGCGGCATGATCACGTGCCCGCCGGCGTGGCTGACCTTCTCGGCGAGGGTCGTGGGGTCATCCGTGCCGATGTACAGCGACCAGGCCACGGGCGCGTTGGGGTCCATCTTGGGGCCGATGCCACAGACGTTGCCGGCGCTCGTGCTGGCCGTCGCGTAGCCGCCATATTGGGGATCGGCCGAAACGTCGATGTGCCAGCCGAAGAGCTTCGCGTAGAAGTCATGCGCGGCGGCCGGATCGCTGGTGGCGAGATCGACCCACGCGGGCCGGTTGTTGAGGCTGCTCGTCTCGTTGTTCATGCGCGCAGCGTAACCGCTCGGCAGTCTTACTCCTGCGCCGGCTTGGCCTCGACCGTGGCCTCGACGTTGGGCTCTGCCTTGGCCTCGACCTTGGGCTCTGCCTTGGCCGGCACCAGGTCGATCGTGCGCACCTGGCGCGTGCCGCCACCCTCGGTCCGCACCAGGGCGGAAGGGATGACGCCGGCACTGAGCCGCTCGATGGTCGCGATTTCGCCCGAGTACGTGCCCCCGCCCTCGATGCGCACCCGGTCGCCGACCGCGAAACCGGCACGACCGGCGCCCGCCTGCAGGTTGATGGTGGCCAGGTTGGGACGCTCCGGTAACGCCTCCGTACCGGCCGGGGCCGGTCGCCTGGTCGGCCGCGATTGCGGGTAGAAAGGCTTCTTGCGCTTGGTCATCGGTCAACGGCCCCCTGCCGGCGGCGCCGATGCCCGGCGCCTACCACTTGCGGCGCGACCGTTGTGGTTCCTTCTTGGGCTTGGGTTCGCGGCCCGGCCGCGGCGGATTGGGGGCCGTGCCGGGGGCCATGTCCGGTGGCGGGGCGAGCGGTCCGCGCGCCTGTGCGTCGGCTACCGACTGGGCGAACTCCTTGGCCCGCGCCGCGGGCACGCTCTGCTGCCAGGCAGCCTCGATGCGCGCCACGGCCTCGCTCTGCTGGACGCGCTTGGCGCGTTCGAACTTTGAGTGTTTGGCCATACCGCTCCTCACTCTAGTGGGTACGGCCCGTGCGCACCATCATGTCCAGTATGTAGCCTTTCGACGTGACTGGCGCGCAGCCCGCAACGTGACGGCACTCTGACGAGGAGCGAGCGATGGCCCTGAAGCATCCCAAGCGTCCGCGCCGCACAAGCGGCGACATCTTCACCGAGGTCGGCCGTGTGCCGCGCCACCAGTTGCCGGCCACGGAGACGAGCGCGGACGTCGCCTACCAGATCGTCCACGACGAACTGATGCTCGACGGCAACGCGCGCCTGAACCTGGCGACGTTCGTCAGCACGTGGATGGAGCCGCAGGCCGAGCGGCTGATGAACGAGACGTTCGACAAGAACATGATCGATAAGGACGAGTACCCGCAGACGGCCGAGCTGGAGATGCGCTGCGTCGACATGATCAGCCGGCTCTGGCACGCGCCTGAACCGGATGAGGCGCCGGGTTGCTCGACGACCGGCTCGAGCGAGGCGGCGATGCTCGGTGGGCTGGCGCTCAAGCGGCGCTGGCAGAAGCGTGGCGGGTCGGGCAAACCGAACATCGTCATGGGCGCCAACGTGCAGGTGTGCTGGGAGAAGTTCGCCAATTACTGGGACGTCGAGGCGCGCCTCGTCCCGGTCGAGGGTGACCGCCTCCACCTGACCGGTGAGGAGGCGGCCAAGCGCTGCGACGAGAACACGATCGGCGTCGTCGCCGTGCTCGGCTCGACCTATGACGGCTCGTACGAGCCGGTCAAGGAGATCTGCGCCGCGCTCGACGCGCTCCAGGAGAAGACCGGCTTGAACGTGCCGGTCCACGTCGACGGCGCGTCGGGCGGCTTCGTCGCGCCGTTCATCGATCCGGACCTGGAGTGGGATTTCCAATTGCCGCGCGTGGCGTCGATCAACGCGTCGGGGCACAAGTACGGACTGGTCTACCCGGGCGTCGGCTGGATCATCTGGCGCGATGTCGAGGCGCTGCCCGACGAACTGATCTTCCACGTCAACTACCTGGGCGACGTGATGCCCACCTTCGCCCTCAACTTCTCGCGGCCGGGCGGCCAGATCGTGGCCCAGTACTACAACTTCGTGCGGCTTGGTTTCGAGGGCTACAAGCGGGTGCAGGGCTATGCGCGCGACGTGGCCACGCACCTGGCCGACGAGATCGCCAAGCTCGGCCCGTTCGAGCTGGTCACGCGCGGCGACGAATTGCCGGTGTTCGCCTTCAAGCTCAAGGACAGCATCGACAACTACACGGTCTTCGACGTTTCAAACGCGGTGCGCGAGCGCGGCTGGCTGGTGCCGGCCTACACCTTCCCGGAGAACCGCCAAGACCTGGCGGTCCTGCGCGTGGTGGTCAAGCGCGGCTTCTCGCACGACGTCGCCGATCTCTTCGTGGCCGACCTGAAACGCCAGCTGCCGCGCCTCGAGCGCCAGCCCGAGCCGGTCCACGACCATGCCTCGGGAGGAGGCTTCCACCACTAGCCCACGCCGCGGATCGGGACGTGACGCACCTGTACACCGTGCTGGTCGGCGGCACGGTCGTGCCCCGCGGCGGCCAGCCTGACGTGTCGGCCGTCGCATGGGCCGAAGACATCGTGCTTGCGCTGGGGTCCGATGACGATGTCAGCGCCATCTCGCGTGGCGACTCGCACTTCGTCGAGCTTGGCGGCGCGTTCGTCGCGCCACTGGGCGACGGGTTGCTCGAGGTGGGCGGCCGCGCCGACCTGGCCGTCTTCGCCGCGGATCCGCGAGTGGAGAGTGGCCGTCGGCCGCTGGCGGTCGTGCGCGGCGGCCGTGTCGTCGAGGGTGCGCTACCCGGCGTTCACGCCAACGCGGAGGCCGATCACGACCACACTTAGTATGATGGCATCATGCTAAGCGTGAAGGTCAGCACCAAGAACCAGATCGCGGTGCCTAGCGAGGCGCGCCGCAGGCTGGGCATCGAGCCCGGCGACCGGCTCACGGTCGAGGTCACCGACGACGCGCTCGTGCTACGGCTGCGCGCGCCAAAACCATCCGACCGGTTGCGTGGGCTGGGCCGCCACGTGTGGCAGGGACGCGACCCGGTCGGCCATGTCCGCCAGCTGCGCGAGGCATCGGACCGGCTCGCGTGACCGAACCCCGGCGCTTGGCGCTCTTCGAGCGGCACAAGCGGGTCGGCATCGACAGCAACGTGCTCATCTACCTGCTCGAGGGCAGCGGCAGCCTCGCCGACACGGCCGCCGTGCTGCTCGACGCTATCGCTGACGGCCGTGCCGAGGGCGTGCTGGCAACGCTGGCCGTGGCCGAGATCTGCAGCGGGCCGGCGGCCGCAGGCGAACCGGCACTCGTCGAGCGCTATGCCGACGAATTGGGCTCGCTCGAGAACGTGCGCCTGGTGCCGCTGTCGGCGGACGTCGCGGTCGACGCGGCGGTGCTGCGCGGCGACGGTTCGCTATCGCTGGCAGACGCGATCCATCTGGTCTCTGCGCGCCACGCCGGCGCGACCGCGTTCGTGACCAACGACCGCCGTATCAAGACCACGCCCCGCCTGGACGTGGTCTACCTCGACGAGTTGGACTGATCCAGCCGCGACCTACTCGAACTTGTCGAGGAGTGGCTCCGCCTGGAAGAGGTTGAGGCCGCTGTTGACCAGGTCGAGCAGCGCCTGGGCCTTGCGCTCTTCCTCGACCTGCTCCTCGATGAACCACTGCACGAACTGGTGCGCGCGGTCGTCGCCCTCTTCAAGCGCCGCCTTGGCCATCGCCGCGAACTGCTGGGTCACCGCGTGCTCGGCGTCGAGCGCAGCCTGGATGGCCGCGGCCGCGGACGCGAACTTGGTCGAGGCCACCTTCAGCGCCGGCAGGTCGTAGTCGACCTCGTTGTCGATCAGGAAGTCCATGATCTTGGCCGCATGGCCGGCCTCTTCGACGGACTGGTCGTACCACAGCTTCGCCCAGCGCTTGAGGCTCTGGCGGTCGAAGTAGATGCCGATGGCGCGGTAGAACTGGTGGGCGCCTAGTTCGGAGCCGACCTGCTCGACGAGCATGCGGCTGAGTCGTTCGGAGATCATGCGCCGAGCATAGCCCTACCTGACGCTGCGGTATGTTCCCTCGTCACGACGGACTACGCGAGCGACCACGATCTCGCGCTGCGCCTCGTCGAGTCGGTAGATGACTCGCCACGGTTTGCCGTCCACGCGAACTCGCACCCGCCACACGTTCCGAAGTCCGGTCAGCCTCACCGCGCCAGGCGGTCGTGGCTCGTCAGCGAGGGCGCGGATCACGCCGCTCAGGGCGACCTGGTTGATGCCCCTGAGCCGGCCGAGCTGACGCACGGCTGCGGGCGACAGGATGACCCGGTACGACACCTCGACTCATCGCCCCGGCTTCGTCTCGTAGCCGACCCGACCCTCCGCCACCATCCGGGCGAAGAAGGCTTCCGCGTCAACTCCGCCGGTGGCGTCGTACTCGGCCAGGGCTTCCTTCGCGGCCGCGACGTCCTCGGTGTCTTCCTGCGCGGTCAGCCACATCTCGAGCGCTTCCTCCACGATGTCGCGGATCTGGCGGCCGGTCTGTGCCGCGCGCACGCGGACGGCGCGGTACAGCTCGTCGTCGCTCAACGCGATGGTGACCTTCATCCAGCCATCCTACCATCCAGCAAGCTAGATGGTTCTGCTTATCTTCGGATGAGGGCAGCCAGTTTCTCGGACGTAGACCGGCGCCCACTGGCGGACGGGGAAGGGCAGGACCAGCAACTGCGCGTCTGACCGGGCGAGCTCTGCGGCGCGGCGGACGGCATCGCCGATGTCCCGTTTGACCGTGACGATCGTCTGTGGGTGCTCCTGCTCGATCGTTTTCGCCAGGCCCGGGATTCCAGCCTCGACTGCCTGCCTGCGTTGGGCATCAGAAAGCTGGTTGACCGGATGGTCGGCCAAGTCGACCAACCACGCGCCCTGGTCGGCGAAGTAGCGCAGGAACGCCTCGCCCGACGGCACCGCCGATTCCCCCAGCGCGTCCGCGTACGCCGCGCGCGTCGCGCGGAACAGCCGCGAGTTCGCGCGATAGAAATGGCTTCCCTGGGCCGGCGATGACTCGCCGACGAAGAGCGTCCTCAGCTGCCCGGGCCGGTACCGCTCGCGCAGGCGATCGATGCCCGCGTCGGCGTCCGAGTTGTAGTCGGCGGCCTGCTCGGCGACCTGCGCAGTTCGGCCGGTCCGTGCCGGCTGCCCGCCCAGGCGGGCCAGCTCGTCGGGATCCAGCTCGTAGGGGATCCCGCGCTCGCGTATCCGATCGAGCATCTCGTAGAGCGACACACCGGCATCGCCGGCGGCGCGCCACGCCGTCACCCGGCCGGCCGCATAGTCCCGCAGCGAACGGTCGATGCGTGCCTCGGCGACACCCTCGACGAGGATGCGCCGGGCTACTTCCGTCCGATCAACGTGTTCCGCTCGCGCCAGATCGTCGAGCTGCTCCACCAGCTCACGTTCGAGCCGTAGGTTCACCTGCTGTCGTTCGATCATTGCCGGGGTTCCTCGATAAGTTGGATCAGTTTCTGCACGTCCTCGAACCGCATCTGGACCAGCGCCGCGAGCCGTCTCATGCGCTGGGTGAGCTGCGCCGGATCCGCGGTTCCGGCGAAGAGCAAGCGGACCGGCGACCAGACGTCGAGCCCCAACGACTGGCCCAGGCGGACGGCCTGTCGCTCGAAGAGGAGGGCAGGTTCGTTTCTCGACACGGCCGCGGCGAGGACTTCAGCCTCGCCCCGAGCGATACCACCCGCATCTGCCATCAGCCGGTCGGCCGCCGCCTGCTCCGGCCGCGGTCAGTCGCGTTCGTGTCAGCACGCCAGATCGAAGTGCTTCGGCGATGACCAGCGCGTCGGGATGCTCGTATGCGAGTCCTGGTCGGGCAGTTTCCTTTTCCACCTCTGGAGTAATCAGCGGGTCATGGCCACGCGATTCGAAAACGTCCAGTGCGTTGATCTTGGCGAGGTATATGAGCGGGCTCGCGTCGACCAGCACGACTGTAGTCTAGCATCTGATAGCACCTGGTGCTATACAACGAGCCTGCACAGCACGGGCGCAGGCCTGCTCTAGCCGGCGCCTGAGCGCCAGCTGGCCGTCGTCATCGCCAGGTCGCCCGTGACTGCCCTCAGGAAACCCAGGTTGGGATCGGGGTCGAGGTGGTTGACCGCACCGGGCGTGCGCACGGAATTGAAGTAGAGGTCGTTCCAGCCGACGTACTCGCGCGGGTTCATGAACAGCGCGTCGACGTTCGAGTCGGTGGTCATCAACTCTTCGGGGTAGTTCACGCGCGTGCCCCACTGGAGGGCGAACACCGCGCCGGCGCCGACTGCGAGCCAGCCGCTGGCGAAATTGTCGACCCGCTCTCGGGCCAGGTCCGCCGATGGGATGGGCGTGCCCAATTCACCGTTGCCGGCGGTGTAGCAGGCGTTCTGCACGAACACCAGCGCGTGCGGCGCGAGGCGGATGTCCTGCCTGATCGGGGTCGCGCCGTAGTACGTGAGCTCGGCCGGTCCGCTGCCGTCATACGCGTTGAGGCCCATCCCGTCCTGAGTGCTCTCGGTCAACCTGGTCGCGCCCGGGCTGGGCCAGCCGGAGCCATGGCCGAAGTACGCCACCAGGCTGGCGCCCTGGATGTTGGCGAGCACGTTCTCCCATGTCGCGTGGGGGAAGAACACGCGGCGCACGTCCATGCCCGCCGACTCGGCCCGTTGGGCCATCGTTTCGGCCGCGGCCAGGTAGCTGTCGGTCAGGTCCTCGGTCGGTCCGACGATGAAGACGGCAATCGGCGCCACGGCCGAACTGGGCGCCGTGGACGGCTGGAGGGTGGCGATGGCGGTCGCGCTGGCTGTCGGCGCTGGTGTCGACGTCGGCGGTCGGAGTCGGGCTCAACGTGGGCGTTGGCTCGGCGGTCGGTCCGGCAGTGGCAACGGGAGTCGGTGGCACGGGAGTTATCGCTGGTACGGCAGCACAGGCAGTCGCGAGCAGTGCGACGAGCATCATGCGGATCCCGCGCATGCCGTGGGTCACGTCAGCAAACCGTGGATCGGTGGATTCATTTCGTCGACGACCTTCCGCGCGAGCATTGCCCGACGCGGTCTGCCACAGCAGCGGCAGTCTTGCGCTATCACCTACATCGGCTCGGACCACCGTAGTCCCTTCCGGGGAGGAAAGACATGGACATGAATCACGAACCGGCAGGATCAGGCGAGGCTGTTCTCGTGCGTACCGGGCGCACCTACGAGGGCAAGCAGGGGCTCACGTACGGGGAGGGCATCTTCGCGGACAACACCGGGGCAGTTGGGCTGTGCCTGCACGTCCTGCGCATCCCGGCCGGTGGACGCGCCAAGACCCATCTGCACGCGAGCCACGAGACGGCGATCTACCTAATCGAGGGGAACGTGTCGGTCCTCCACGGGCCGGGCCTCGCGCATCGGACCGAGATGCAGGCGGGCGACTACCTGTACATCCCGGCCGATTGCCCGCACGTGCCGATCAATACCGGCAGCGTCGAGGCGTTCGCCGTGCTGGCGAGGACCGACCCGAACGAGCAGGAGAGCGTCGTCCTGCTGCCGTCACTCGAGGCGGTGATCGAGGATCGCCTGGCATAGGCTTTTCGCATGGCTGACGCATACGGCCGGAACACGGCCCAGGTCGAATGGCTGCTGGGGAAGCTGCGCGAGCTGTCCGCGGCCGACTGGAAGTCGCTCCAGGATGCCCACGCCGGCTCGCCCACGCTCGACCCGGCCGAGGAGGCGCTCGCCAGCGTCCTGGCTGATGAAGGCCTGCGCGAATCCTGGTTCGAGCTGCGCACCGTGGCCAAGACGATTGCCAGGAAGGCCGCGGCCGATTACGCCGCCCAGACCGGTGAGGCCGTCCGCACGATCGAGCACGTCGCGTCGGTCAACGCCTGGGACGGCCAGCACGAAGCGTCAAAGGTGGAAGTGCTCGGGCCCGCCCACGAGGCCGGCTTCGTCGATGCAGCCTGCGGAGCGCTGGGCGTCGTGCTGAGTCGGCCGTACATCGGGGAGAAGGAGTTCGCGCGCTTCTGGGCGGTGTACGAGCCGGTTATCGGTCCGCCGCTCTAGAAGGGCATGTGCCAGAGATTGCGAACGTAGCGAGTGCCGCGGCGCTGACGGGCGGCGTAACCGCTGGGCAACGCCGTGTCGTCGATCGCGCCGCCGCCGCGTCGGTCGGTCACGCCACGCGGCCCGGCCGCGCTTCCACAGGGAGCGCAGCTTGTCAGCAACCCTCGCGCGGCGCGACTTCACCGGGACACGCTAACAGCGCGTGCGCGCCTCAAGCCGATGATTCTGTCCCTCCGGCACGGGTACCAGTCAGGGGCTGTGGTCGATGTGATCGCGGAGAGACGTACTTCCAGGTCATGTCGGCCGATTGCCGCGTGCCGTTTCTTACGGTCGTGGCACGATCGAGGCGGGTACGACGAGCGGCAAGGGGCATAGTTGTCGATCTCGTCTTTGCGGCTATCGCGATCGCGGTGTTGTACGCGCTTCTGCTGTCGGGGGCGGCCGAGGCGTTCGGGCGCTGGGTCGCCGGCCAGCTGACGTTCCTGTAACGGTCGATGTGGACGGCGTCGAGTTCGCCCCGCCATGCGCGAAAGCCGGCCGCTTCTCAGGGCATTGGCCAGCGCGTCGTCGTCGGCGCCAATCAAACTGGGCCAGGACGTTCGACTAGACCGGAGATCAGACGCTCGCCCGAGTCCGTGCAGACATCGCCATGCCGCTGGCTTCATCCCATCGGCCGCCAAGGGGATTCCACTTCCGGTAGGCTCTCCACGTGAAGGCGATCGTCCTCGAGTCGTTCACCGGCAGTGACTATGAGGACTCGCCAAGTAGCTACGAATTCCCGTCCCGCTACCTGCGCTTCTTTGAGCCACTCCTACACGGCGAGCCCATGGTGGCTGTTATCTACGAGCCGCGAGGGAATGACGGCAGCGGACGGATGGCGTACGTGGGCTGGGTCAACCTGCGGTCAGGGCCAGAGCGGAGTTCCCGTAGCAGTGCCAGAGGTCAGCCCTTATGGACGGTTCACTACGAAGACCGCTATAGGGACTTCTCACGACCGGTTCCTCGAACTCTTAATGGTGAACCGATCGAGGAATGGATACGGGCTTACGCGCCCGGGCGGCCGCGTAACGTTGCGACGTTCGGCCGCGCTGTCAGGGAGCTCAGCGATGCTGATCTAGCGACCATCTTCACCTTCGGCTTCGCCTTCGATCTGGACACGGAGGCTGGTTATCCAGTTGCGACAGACGATGCCGGGTCAGCACTCCAAGTCCAGGAACGTGCAACACGGCTCGTGGCGACAGCTCAACGCGAGGCGAGATTTCGAGACGATGTCCTGGCAACCTACGGCCGCCGGTGTGCAGTGACCGGCTTCACTATGGGCACGCAGTCTCCATCACGGATGTTCGGCCTTCTCGACGCCGCCCACATCAAGCCTGTTTGGGCGAATGGCCCGGACTCTGTCACGAATGGTTTGGCCCTCACCCCGACGCTGCATCGGATGTTCGACCGTGGACTCTTCACAATTGCCTATGAGGGTGGACGCCCAGTCCTAGTCACCTCACCGCATCTTGAGCCATCGATGATCAGGTCGCCCGATGGATCCTCGGCGCTGGTTCTGAGGCCGGGCCGCCAGCTGATCTTGCCTGGTAATCGCGCGTCCTGGCCGCACCCCGACGCACTGGCGTACCACCGGAGCGATGTATTCCTGCGCGAGTAGACTGGCTGCGTCGTTGTGCGCTCCTGATGCATGATCGGAGCGCGTCCCTAGCCCCGATCGGGCCCCCATGGCCCTATGCTCGGTCGATGGATGACGACGACACGAAGATGCGCGTGCTGCGCGAGATCGCGACGAGCTTCGACACGCACGACCTGGACCGGATCATGGCCCACTTCACCGACGACTGCGTCTTCGAGACGCCGAGCGGCCCGCAGGCGTACGGCCGCCGGGTGGTGGGCAAGGACGCCGTTCGGGCAGCATTCGCCGATCGGTTCGACGGTATCCCGGACGTCCGCTACACGCACGACAGCCATTTCGTGTCCGGCGATCGCGGCGCGTCGGAGTGGCTGCTGAGCGGCACCAGCACGGCCGGCGAGCGGATCGAGGTCCGCGGCTGCGACCTGTGGACGTTCGACGGCGACAAGGTCGCGCGCAAGGACTCCTACTGGAAGATCCGCACGCCCTAGCCGCGGTTGACCCGGTGAACGGCCGGATGCTTACGGGTTCTTGAAGATCCCGTGTCCGCCGATACGCCGCCATCGCACCGCGAGCACACCGTCGATCTGGACCCACTCGAAGGTCGCTCTGACATCCGGCCCCGAGAAGTTGAAGGTGACCTCGCAGATTCCGGGCGCCCCCTCGACGTCCCTGACCCTCAGGGAACCCGGCCAGCCGGCAGCTGGATTGGCGGCGTATCGGTCACATGCCTCGACGAATGCAGGAAGGACTTCGGCTACTAGGTCCCGCTCTTGCCTGGAGAGGCGCTTCCTATCGGCTCGGAAGCTGGCGGTGACCTCGAACTTCACTTGCCCGCATCATCGGCGGCAAAGAGATCCATGAGGCCGGTGGAGCCATCGACGACGGTCGTCCGGCCTGCTGCAACGTCGGCATCGGCCTCACGCTCCATTGCCTGCCAGCGATCCGCCCAGAACCATGCCTGGTCCGCCGGAACCGCGACCACGGGCACGAGTTCGATGCGCCCATCGTCGCGCTCGATCAGCCGGACCTGCGAGTTCTGCTGGTCCAGATGAAGACGGCGCCGCAGGTCTGCCGGGAGCGCGACGGTGCCGCGAGACTGCACGCTGAGAAGATGAGTGCGCATGCATTGCAGTATAGCTGCTTTGCTGCAGCCCCTCGCTGCCGAATGGACCCCGCCGAGGCTACCCAGACTGTGGCCCCCCTTGAGTGGGTTCGGAATAAGCCGCCGGTAAGTTGCACTGCCGACAATGAAGGCTGTGGGCGTATCCTTACAGCGCACGATATGTAAGGAGTGCTCGCTGTGGAAGTGTCGGCTCGAATGACATCGAAGGGACAGGTCACCATTCCCAAGTCGGTGCGTGATGCCCTGTCGCTCGCCGACGGGGATGCAGTGGTGTTTCGGGTCGAGGGCGATCGAGCAGTACTCGCGCGGACGCCGGACCTCCTCTCGCTCGCAGGATCGATCTCCGTTCCGGCCGCCGTGCGCGGCAAGCCCTGGGCGGAGATCAGGAGCGAAGCGCGTCGCCAGTACTTCGGCAAACGCCATCCCGTGCGCCGTTGAGCGCCTTCGTCGACACCAACGTCTTTGTCCGCCATCTGACGGGCTACCCAGCAGATCAGGCCGCCGCCGCGTCGCGCTACCTGGCGGCGGCTGGCGAGCTGCTGCTCTCGGATCTGATCGTTGCGGAAGTTGCCTACGTTCTTGGGTCGGTATACAAGGCTCCTCGTGCGCAGGTCGCGCTGAGTCTGCGCGCCATCCTCGGCCTACCAGCCGTTCGGACGACCGACCCGGAGCTGCTCCAGCGAGCCGTCGAGATCTACGACGTCAACGGACTCGACTTCGCGGAGGCGTACCTCGTCGCCAGCGCCGAACGGACCGGTATTCGCGCCGTCGCCTCGTTCGACCGCTCGATCGATCGAGTCCAGACGGTCCGTCGCGAGAAGCCGGCATGACGTCCGTTGACTCTTCTGACGTCTTGACGTTATGGTGACTCGCACGATGGCCAAACGAGCGACAGTCTATTTCGAGGAGCCAGTGCACAAGGCGCTGAGGCTGAAGGCAGCCGAGACCGACCAGAGTGTGTCGGATCTCGTCAACCAGGCTGTTCGGAGGTCCCTGGCCGAGGATGCCGAAGACCTGGCTGCCTTCCGCGAAAGAGCGTCCGAGCCCACGCTCGCCTTCGAAGACTTCGTCGCTGACCTGAAGAGCCGTGGCGGGCTATAGCGTCGGGATCAAGCGGTCGGCCGCCAAAGAGCTCGAAGGGTTGAACGTCGGGGACCGTAGGCGAGTCGTCGCGCGCATTCGGGCGCTCGCCGGTGACCCACGCCCGATCGGCTGCGAGAAGCTCAGTGGCGAGGAGAAGTACCGCATTCGGCAAGGGAGCCTGCGGATCCTTTATGAGATTGACGACGGACTCCTGGCCGTCACCGTCGTCAAGATCGGCCATCGCCGCGACGTGTACCGGTAGCGAGGTGACAGACAGTTGGCACGCCTCCTGGATGACCTGAACCCTGCGCAGCGCGAGGCTGCTCAGGCGACTTCCGGGCCGCTGGTGATCCTTGCCGGCGCGGGCACGGGCAAGACGCGCGTCATCAGCCGCCGCGCAGCGTATGCGATCGACACGGGCGTCGTCGCGGCGAACAAGATCCTGCTCGTGACGTTCACGGACAAGGCCGCCCACGAGATGGTCGAGCGCATGGCCGCCCTGGGCCATAGCGGCGTGATGGCCAGAACCTTCCACTCGCACGCCGTCCGGCAGCTGCGCCACTTCTGGCCCAGCCGCCACGGCGGCGCCGACCCACCAGCGGTGCTCGACTCCAAGCTGCCGCTCATCCGACCGCTCGCGCAGCGCCTGCCCGGCCACTACCGCTTCACGCCAAGCAAGGACATCGCCGACGCGATCGAATGGGCCAAGGTCCGCCGCATCCCACCTGCCAAGTGGGAGCACACCCCCGAAGCGGCGGACCGCGCACCCATCCCGGCCGACCTCTTCGCGCGTACATACGCCGGCTACGAGCGCGCCAAGGAGCGCGCCCACCGGGTCGACTTCGAGGACATGCTCGCGCTCACCGTCGACCTCCTGGAATCGGACTCCGACGCCGCGCACCTCGTGCAAACCCAGAAAACCTGGCTCAGCGTCGACGAGTACCAGGACACCAACCCGCTCCAGGAGCGCCTGCTCGAGCTGTGGCTGGGCGACTCGCGCGACCTATGCGTGGTGGGCGATCCCGACCAGACCATCTACACCTTCACCGGCGCCACGCCCGACTACCTGCTCCACTTCGCCGAGAAGCACCCGGGCGCCCGAACGATCGCCCTGACGCAGAACTACCGATCGACCCCGCAGGTCCTCGCTTTCGCCAACCGACTGACCGCCGGCGGCCCGCGCGGCGCGCTGACGACCACCGGATCAGAAGGCCCCGAGCCGACCATCGACCGTTTCGCCGGCCCGGAGGTCGAGGTCAACGGGCTGGTCGGGGGCATCGGGCGGCTGATCGGCAGCGGCGTGGCCAAATCGGAGATCGCGGTTCTCGTGCGCATCAACGCCCAACTGCCGCCGATCGAGGATGCGCTGACCCGGGTGGGCATCGAGTACACCGTGCGCGGCCAGCGCTTCTACCAGCGCGCCGAGGTTCGCGAGGCGCGGCAACTCCTGGGCCGAGCGCATCTCGAACAGACCGGCCCCGCGCTCGTCGACGCCGTCCGCGCCCTGTTCGTCGAGCGCCTGGGCTACGAGCTGGGTGCCGACACGATCGGAGAGGAGGCCCGCGAACGCGCCGCGTCGCTCGACCTGCTGCTGACCATTGCGCAAGACCTGGTCGCCGCCAACCCTGCCGCCGGAGCCGCTGAATTCATCGCCGACGTCGATCGCCGCGACGCGGCCGAGGCAGCCGCGCAAGGCGTCGGTGTCAACCTGCTTACCTACCATCGGGCGAAGGGGCTCGAGTGGGACGCCGTCTTCCTGCCGCAGGTGGAGGAGGGGTTGTTGCCCATCCGCCAGGCCAAGTCGGACGAGGGGGTGGCCGAGGAGCGCCGGCTGCTCTACGTCGGCATCACCCGCGCCCGAACGCACCTCGCCATCTCCTGGTCGCGCAAGCCGTCGCGCTTCCTGGCCGAGATCCGCCCGCACAAGGTGCGCATCGTGCCGGAGGTGCGCCCGCCGACCTCGCCGTCGAGCTCAGCGTCGGACGGCGGCCTGCTCGAGGCACTCCAACTGTGGCGCCGCGAACGGGCAAAGGCGGACGGCGTGCCGGCCTATGTCGTTGCCCACGACGCGATGCTGGCGACCATCGCCGCCGAGCGCCCCGCCTCGCTCGCCGCCCTACGCCGCATCAAGGGCATGGGCCCGGTCAAGCTCGACCAGTACGGCCCCGACATCCTCGCCATCGTCACCCGCACGGCCTAGGCCTTCGCCGTCGGCGTTTCAGCCGGGTGACAGGCGGTGGACGGCTGTTGTAACGTCGGGGTCCCAGGCGACACGTCGAAGAATGAAACGAGGGGGGAGCTGCCTGATGCTGCGGTCCGATGTGAGTAACGCGCTGCCCACGCGGCGTGCGCTAGTAGTTGCGCTGTCCTGCGCGTTCCTCGTCGGCGCGTGTGGCTCGAGCACGCCACCGGCGACCAGTACGCCACCGCCGACCGCGAGCACCGCTGCCAGCGTGCCGCCGACGGCAGTCGCCACCCAGACAGCGCAGGCGTCCGCATCAGCGTCGGCCGTCCCGTCTGCATCGGCCGTTCCGTCGGCGCCGGCCTCCGAGTCACCGACCTGCCGGTCCCGTCAGCATCGGCCCTGCCGTCGCCCACCGCCGCGCCGACTGCCGCGCCCATTTCGGCCACCGGCAAGGGCGTAACGATCGTCATCTTCGACCGCGGCATCGACTTCCGCTTCCCAGATTTCCTGAACCCCGACGGCACGACGCGCATCAAGGCGGCGCTCGACATGTCCGGCCAGAATTGGTGCAATGACGGCAACCCGCGCCCGACGGAGTACACGGAGGCGGACTTCAATGCCGCCCTCGCCGGGCAGAAGCAGATCGACTTGCGTGACGCGGTCGGCCACGGCACCGCGACAGCCGGACTCGCCGCGGGCAACGGCAGCGCGCTGCCCGACCGGCGCTACGCGGGCGTCGCCCCGGAGGCGGACCTGATCATCGTCAAGACCACCAGCGAGGGCGCGCCGGCACACGGCGACCAGCCGGCAGAGGCCGCCTTCAACGGCTGCATGGACCAGGCACTCAACTGGGCCAAGGGCCAGATTGACGCGCTCGGTCAGCCGGTCGTCGGACTCTGGAACGCCGGGACGCAGTGGGGGCCGATCGACGGCACGTCCGCCACCAGCCGCGCAATCGCCAAGCTCTTCCCGCCCGGCAAGCCGGGCTGGGTGTGGGTCGCCTCGTCAGGCGACGAAGGTGGACTGCCGAGCCATGCCGGCGCCGACTACTCGCCTGACTCGCCGGCGGTCATCCACTTTGGCCTCACGACCGACTCGTCCTATCCCACGGCCTGGTACAGCGGCTCGCCAGCGAAGGTGACCGTGGAGTTCGCCGACGGCACGAAGGTCGGTCCCGTCGGACCCGGCGATGCGGTCACCGTGGCCGGTGTGAGCGTCACGCAATACCAACCGGGCAAGGAGTTCTACCCGTGGACGTCGAACAGCGGCGACCACGCGGTCTGGATGAACATCTCTGGCCACAGCGGCCAGCCGGGCACGATCACGTTCAGCGCTGCGGGCGGCGGCAGCGGCCACGTCGACCTGTACGGCGACGTCCTTGGTTCGCAGCCGCTCACCTCGAGCATCAACTTCACCGACTCGCTGGCCGACGGCCGGCTCAACGATCAGTCCAGCACGGCCGGCGCGATCGTCGTCGCCGACTACGTGGCGCTGGACAACTTCATCGATGTGGATGGCGTGTCGCGCAGCTTTTCGAATGAGGGCTCGACCGGCCAGCTGTGGTATCGCTCGTCAGGCGGGCCGACGCGCGACGGACGGTCGGTCGTCGACATCGCCGCGCGCGGGCCAGAACGTGCCGGCGCCGCTGGCGCAGGGATCGTGGTGGTCAGACCCCTCGTTCCGGAGCCTCTGGCCGCAGGATGGGCAGAGCATGTACATCCGCTTCGGCGGCACGAGCGCGGCGGCGCCGATCGTGGCCGGCACGATCGCGTTGATGCTCCAGGTGAACCCGACGCTCACCGCCGACCAGGTGCGCGACATGCTGCACTCGACGGCCACCAGCGACTCGTTCACCGGAGCGGTGCCGAACGCCGACTGGGGCTACGGCAAGCTCAACATCGCGGGCGCAGTGGCCGCCGCTGCCGGGTTGTAGCCCGGCGTTCTCTGCCGCGTCGCGGGCGGAGGCCAAACGCTTGATTCGCGAAGCGATCGCGATACACATCGAAGGCCTGCGCGAAGCGCGTCAGCCCATCCCAAGGCCCGGGACGATAACCGAGTTGGTTGAGATCTAGCCTAAACGCTGGGTCGGTCGAGGACCAGGATCTCGGCGCGCTCGTTCGAATAGATCGGGCTGTACCCGGCCGCGGCGAGCTGCCCAACGACGCTCGCGGGCAAGCCTGCCCGTTCGAAGACGACGTATTGGAACTGCCCGTTCAGCAGCGCGGGGAGTTCGGCCACTGAGTGGAGCCTGCCGCCGGCGGTATGGATGCTGTGTTCGGGGTCGAGGCTCGCCGACGTTTCGATGACGCCGGTGAAGACCGACAGCGGGATCGAGCCCGAGGCCTGGAAGGTCGCGCTGACGTGGAGAACGGGCGTATCCGGGCCTAGTCGACCAGCCGCAACCGCCGCCTACCAGATGACCCGCACGTCGCCCCGGTCAGCGGCGATGCTGTGCATCCCCTCGTCCTTGCTGATCAACGGCGCCCGCAGCTCGCGCGCCGTTGCGTAGATCAGGCGATCTGCTGGATCGCCTGGGAACTCGTCAGGACTCCACGATCCCGCATTTACCGCCGCACGTGGCGTCAGCTCGGCAAGCGCAATGCCCTCGCTGAACAGGTCCGTTACCCAGTCGAGTAGGTCGCGATCGAGTCGAATTCGGCCCAGGCGAAGAAGCATCGACACCTCCCAGATCGAGATCGGGCTCAAGAGGACCGGGTCAGCTCGCTCGAGCGCGCGCAGGGCGGTAGATGACAGCCGGGCTGGTTCTCCCCGCCACCACAGGATCGTGTGTGTATCGGCGATGACCCTCACCGTGCCGGCTTGTCCGCTTCCCAGTCTTCGCCGGTGCCGTAGTAGGCCTCATCCTCACGCACCAGCAGTTCGACCGAGCCTCTCGTGTCGCGCTGGCCGACGCCTGGATCGATCGGGACCACCCGAGCGACGGGTCGTCCGTGCTTGGTCACGACGACCGCGGCCCGCGTCCGCTCGACGCGGTCCAGGATGGCCAGGCACTGGGCCTTGAAGCGACTCGCTGGGATCGCGGGCTCTGTGACCATGACTGAATTGTCCACTGACCATGGTCATTGGTCAATTACTGCCGACTGGCGCCGTTTGCCCAGCGTCACCCAGCCAGGACAACAGCCTCCGAGAGGGCAGCTTTGCGCAGGTCGGCGTCGAGCGTTGCCAGTTCGCCCTCGACGTCCAGGGCGAGCTGGAGATACAGCGCGTCATAGACAGTAAGTCGATGACGCGCGGCGAGGGCTACAGCCTCGCGCAGCCCGACGAGGCCACGGTCGGCGATCTCGATGCCAAGCGCAGCCGCTCGTTCGAGCCGCGCAACCGTGTCTTCAGCCGCCAGTCGCTGGCCGCGTAGGAACCCGTTGGCTATCTCATCCAGGAACAGATGGGGCGCGAGCAGCACCCGGTCTTGGGCCAGCCACGAGCCGAATGTCTCGCCCCAGGCGAGGTCGCCCTCGAGAAGCTCGATCGCAACTGAAGCGTCGATGACGGTCGCCGGAGGTGCGACGGAAAACGTCAGTCGCTCGTCCTGTGAGCGCGCTCGACGTTGCGCATGATCTGCGCGGCGCGCTCGTCCCGCTGCTGCCGGATGAGCGTCGCTGCATCCACGTCGCGGGTGACCGGGTGCTCGACGGCGTACCGGCGGATCTCGGCGAGCGCCTCCAGCCGGCGCCGAGTGCGCTCCTGCCTGTTGAGCTCCGGCACGTCCGACAGCGGAACGATCGCAGCTACGGGCTGGCCGGCCCGCTCGATGATCAGCCGCTCCCCGGCGGCGGCCTCGTCCAGGAGTTGACCGAACTTCTTCCTGACGTCCAGCGCCGACACGGATCTCATGGCGCCATCATAGTGCTATGAGAGCCCCTAGCGCGAGACGGAGCGGTACTTCCTCACGCCGAGGGGCACGAAGACGGCCAGGATGACCGCGACCCATAGCAGCGTCACCAGGATGGGCTGCTCGGCCGGCAGGCCGGTGCCTACGAACGGGTTGGGGTTGCCCCACAAGTTGCGCAGCGAGGCGGTGAGCACGCTGACCGGGTTCCACTCGGCGATCGGTCGCAGGAAGTCGGGCAGCGAGGCCGGCGGCACGAAGACGTTCGAGACGAAGGTGATCGGGAAGACCGTCGTAAAGACGACCTGCTGGCCGACCTCGACGTTGGGCACGGACAGCCCCAGCCACACCCCGATCCAGGACATGGCGAAGGTGAACAGCAGCAGCAGGCCGACGCCCTCGAGCAGCTCGGCGATGCCGGTATGGATGGTCCAGCCGACGGCCAGCCCGGCGAGCATCAGCACCACCAGGATGCCGCCGTTGTAGATGACGTCGCTGAAGGTGCGCCCGGTGAGCACGGCCGAGCGGGCCATGGGCAGCGAGCGGAAGCGGTCGATGATGCCCTTGCCCATGTCGTCGGCCATGCCGACCGCGGTCGTGGCGAGTGAGAAGGTGATCGTCTGGGCGAAGATGCCGGGCATCAGGAACTCGCGGTAGCTGCCGCCGCCGGGGAGCGGGATCGCGCCGCCGAACACGAAGGCGAACAGCAGCACGAACATGATCGACTGGATGATGGCGAAGATCGCCAGCTCGGGGATGCGCGGGATCCGCTTGAGATAGCGCCAGGCGAGGACGAGCCCGTCGTTGAAGTCCTGGCCGATGGCCGCCCGCAGCGCGGTCATGCCGCGGCCTCCGCTGGCTGCTCGCCGTCCTCGGTCGCGTGGCCGGTGAGCGACAGGAACACGTCATCAAGTGTGGGCCGGTGCAGGGCGATGTCGTCGATCTCGATGTGCTCGGCCGCGAGTTCGCGCACCAGCTTCATGAGCATGTCCGGCCCGCCGTTGGTGGCCGTTGACAGTCGGCGCGTGTGCTCGTCGAGGCTGACCTGCGGCTTCTCCGGGTCGAGCCCGCTCATCATCTGGGTCACCCGCTCCTCGTCCTGCGCGTGGCGCAGGACGACCTCGATGCGCTCGCCACCGACCTGGCTCTTGAGCTCGTCGGCCGTGCCGCGGGCGATGATCCGGCCGCGGTCGACGACGGCGATCTGGTCGGCCAGCTCGTCGGCCTCCTCGAGGTACTGCGTCGTCAGCAGCAGCGTCGTGCCCTCGCGGACCAGGTTGCGGATGACGTCCCACATGCCCAGCCGGCTGCGCGGGTCGAGGCCGGTCGTCGGTTCGTCGAGGAAGAGCAGGTGCGGCCGACCGATCAGCGCGGAGGCCAGGTCCAGCCTGCGACGCATGCCGCCCGAGTAGGTCTTGACCGTCCGATCGGCGGCGTCGGTCAGGTCGAAGTCGGTGAGCAGCTCGGCCGCGCGCGTGCGCGACTCGGCCGACGACAACTGGTACAGCCGGCCGAACATCCACAGGTTCTCGCGCGCGGTGAGGTTCTCGTCCACCGCCGCGTACTGACCCGACAGGCCGATGACCTTGCGCAGCTTGTCGGCGTCGCGCACGACGTCGAAGCCGGCGACCGTGGCGTGGCCCGCGTCGGGCTTGAGCAGCGTGGTCAGGATGCGCACCGCGGTCGTCTTGCCGGCGCCGTTCGGGCCGAGCAGGCCGAGCACGCTGCCCTCCGCTACCTGCAGGTCGATCCCGTCGAGAGCGCGCACGACGGCCTTGCCCGACCGGCGCGACGGCTTGTAAATCTTGACCAGGCCTTCGGCCGTGATCGCGTCCATACGTCAATTCCCCTGGGTGCCGCCCACGCCCAGTGGCCGACGGCTGAACGTGCGATTGTGGGGCCAGCGGCCCAATCCGGCAAGGATCGCGCCGCTGTAAGCGCGGCGCATGGACCTGTGCATGAAGCTCAGGATCGAGGGCCTGCCCCGTCCTAGAGTTGACCGTCCTCCACGAAGGTGCACAGGCCATTGGCCATGCGCAGTTGGGCGGGCGTCCTGGCCACTGCATCGAGCAGGCGCGGCGAGGCAACCACGATGGCCAGCGCCCGCGCCCGGGACGTCGCCACGTTCAGCCGATGCAGCGAGTACAGGAAGTCGATGCCGCGCGGCGCGTCCTCCGCCCGCGACGTGGCCATCGTGTAGATCGACACCGGCGCCTCCTGGCCCTGGAACTTGTCGACCGTGCCGACCCTCACGCCGCCCAGGTCAGCTTTCCGGAGTAGATCGTCGATCAGCAGCCGGTGCGCATTGAACGGCGAGACGATGAGGAGATCGTCGGCGGTCAGCAGACGCTCGTCTCCGTCGGCATCGACCCACTCCCGGCCGACCAGCGAACTCGACGATCTCGACCACCCGCGCCGCCTCTTGCGCCGAGGCATTGGTGTTGCCATCATGCTCGACCGCGACCCACCGCAAGCCTGACCCGGCGAACTCGCCGTCGCCGGTGACCGCCTGGCGTTCGAGTCCGGGGACCGCGGTCAGTCGGCCCTCGTAGAAAAGGTCGGACGTGTACGCCGTGATGGCGGGATGCATCCGCCACGTCTTCTCGAAGAAGATGCCGCCGATCGTCGGGCACGGTCTGGTCTTTACCCAGGAAGTGGGTCAGCGCGGACACGCCCGCACCAGCAGGGTGGGCACCCTGGGTGGGCTGGTCGAGCTGCTGCGGGTCGCCCAGCAGCACGACGTTGCGTGCGGCGCCGGACATGGCCACCACGTTGGCCAGCGATACCTGCCCGGCCTCGTCGACGAACAGCGTGTCGATCAGGCCGCTCAACTCGGACCGCGCCCACAGCCAGGGGGTCCCGCCCACCACGTCGACCAGGTCACCGAGCAGCGCACTTTCGACCTGGCCATTGTCGTCGACGCACTTGACGAGGTCGTCGGTGCAGCCGTCGTCGCCGTCGACCTTCTGCATCGCGCGCAGCGGCACGCCACTTTCCCGTGCCGCCGCGCACACCTTGTCGAGCAGGTTGGTGACCACCTTGTGGCTGTTCGCCGTGATGCCCACCCTGCGCCCGTCGCGCACCAGGTCGAGGATCATCCGCGCCCCGGTCCACGTCTTGCCCGACCCGGGCGGCCCCTGGACGGCCAGCGTCGTCGCGTCCAACGCCACGGCCAGCCGACGAGCTGCCTGGGTGCCCGACTCATCCTCCCGAACCAGGCACTCCCCGGCCAATTGGCCCGCGCGAGGAGGCCGGCGCAGCAGCAGGTCGCGCGCCGCCCGCCATGCCTCCGACTCGGCCTCGACCCCATGCTCCGCCACCCACTCGCCGATACGCATCAGCGCGGCCGCCTGTTCGGGCGCGTTGTAGATGTCCTTGGGCACGACCGCGCTGGGATCCGGACCGTCCCACTCGCGCGAGCGCTTGATGTCGATCGTGCCGGCGTCGGCGTCGATCGCCTCGGCCGATCCGGTCGGCGCCTGCGTCGCGGGATCGAACAGTGCCACGCCCAGCTTGATGCGGTACTCCTGCGCCGGAAAGCGGTAGCGGTAGAGGTCCGACCGCTTGGGCTTGGGCATGTGCCACGTCTCGACGAACTCCAGCCCGGCGATCGGCTCCTTCTCCTCGAGCAGCTCATCGTCCGACTTGCTCATCAGGTCGAAGTAGCGCCACCACGATGCCTTGTTCTCGCGCCGATGCCAGTCGAGCAGGTCGGCCAGCAGGGTCGTCGTGTCATCGCCCACCGACTTGAGTCGCTCCTCCAGCGCATGGACCCTCGCCTGTCGCTCGTTGAACTCTTCGCTCGGCTCGTGGGCGTCGGCCGACGGGCGCGGCAGCTCCCCGCCGAATTGGCGCGCGGCGCCCGATCGGCGCTCCTCCAGCCAGTCGCGCAGCTGCTCGGTTGAGATGCAGTCGTCGCGGTTGTAGAGGCGGATCTTCTCCTTGAGCGAACCGTCCGGATCGCCGATCTCGAGCAGCTTCTCGAACTCGACGATGCTCGAATTGGCGTCGCGCAGCTCGATCTCGCGCCGGTATCCGTACAGCGGCTCGAGGTTCTTGATCGAGTAGCGCTCCGTACCGACGCGCAGGCCCTGGCGGACCACCCGGAACAGGTCAACGAACACGTGGCCGCGCAGCAGCTGGTCGAGTTCCTCCTCGCGCGCTCCGTGCCGGCCGGCGAGCTGCTTCAGGTGGCTGGGCTCGTAGGCGCCGTAGTGGTAGACGTGCATGGTCGGGTCCTGCCGCCAGCGCTCCATGAACAGGTCGATGACCTGCTCGAACGCATCCTTCTCCGCGGGCCGATCGAGCGCCCAGAAGCCCCCATAGCCGCCCTGCTCCCACACGCCGAACAGGTACTCGAGTCCCTCCCAGAAGGCGAACGGATCGCCCTCGATATCGAAGAACAGGTCACCGGCCGACGGCCTGGGCAGGGCCGACAAACCGCGGTCGGCCAGCACGCCACCCTGGGCGTCCTGCTCCGGCTCGAGCAGCTCGAACTCGGGCACGTCATGTCCGTCGCTCGCTACCTGGAGCCGCGCCTGATCCTTGACGCGTTCGAACTTCGCTCCCGCATCCGCCCGCGCGAGGGCGCCCCTGGTCGCCACCCCGAGCGCGAGCAGTTCGTCGCGTTGCTTGGGCGTGATGCCGGCCACCAGGGGCAGGGCATCGTCGGCGCGCCACTGGTGTTTGCACGCGACGATCCAGCGACACACCGCGCAGTGTTCGACCGGATCGGGATAGCTGACCGCGCGCTCGATCGGCCATACCGCGGCCTTCGTAAGCTCCTGCTCGAAGCGCGCCTTGGCGTGGCGGTAGTAAGCCATGATGTCGGCCGTCCGGAAGGGGTGGATGCCGACCTTCGCCCCACCGGTGACCACGTAGACGTTCTCCGGCGTCACTCCCTGGATCCGTGCAACCTGCTCGACGTAGCTGCACATCTGGACGAGGGCACCGGCCTTGGCGCTGTGCGCCAGCTTGGTGTCGGCCACCTCGTAGTGCCAGTCACCCAGCTCGCTCGGGCCATCCACCCGGAGCAGGAAGTCGGGATGCCCGACCCATCGGCCGTCGAAGACCGTCGCCTGGTAGATGACGTCGGCGCGCTGACGCATCAGGTCCTCGGTTTCGGCCGCCCGTTGCTCGTAAGGTCGGTCCCAGTCCGCGATCAGCCGGGTGACCTGCCGGCCGTCACCCTCTAACTCATCGATGTAGCGCTGCTCGTGCTCGCCGCCGCGCCGCTGGAGCAGCTCGACTTCGGGATCCTGTTGATGTGGCTTGGGCACGAGCCCGTCGGCCGCCGCTCGCTCGAGGTTGGTCAGGTGCCCGCACTCGAGGAAGCCGACCAGGTCGGTCGCCGAGACGATCAGCCCCTCGCGCCCGTCGGGTCCCTTGCGCCGATGCACCCGTGAACTTTAGTAGACGGCCCCGCTAGAACAGGCCCGGGAAGCGATCGTCGTGCTGCGAGCTGTCCCAGCCCGACGCGGCGTCCAGCTCCTGCCACAGCGCCCGCGTGTCGGCGATGGCGAACCGGTAGTCGGAGTAGAAGTTCTGCACGCCGGTCCAGAAGGCGCTCGTGCCGACCTGGTTCATGTAGTCGCGCAGGTACTCCGAGCCCTGCACGTAGATGACCTCGTAGTAGCAGAACGGCCCATAGTCATAGACGGCGTTGCCGAGCGGCTGTGGCGCGCAGCGCGACCGCTGCCACGAGTTGAGCAGGTTGCGTGCCAGGAAATCGGCCATCGCCTCGTCCACGAACGGGTCGAGGCCCTGGTTGTTGCCGACCACGCCGTAGAACCATTCGTGCGCCAGCTCGTGGACGATGATGTACGGCAGGTGGCGACGCGGCAGCGACGAGTCGATCCACACCATGCCCGGCGATTCCATGCCCACGCCGGTGGGGATCTCGCCGATATCGAGCGTGGCGTACGGATACGGTCCGACCTCGTTGGTGTAGCGCGTCAGCGCCCGGATCGCCCACCTCATCGTGAACTTCGGCCGCAGGTGCGTGTACAGCAGCCGGATGGTGATGCCGTGCCAGGTGCGCGTCATGATGCGGTACGCGGCGCTGGCCGAGAAGTTGAAGTCGCGCACATTGGTCGCGCTGAAGGTCTGGGTCGTGTAGCCATCGTTGGCAGTCCGCTGGCCGCTCGCGGCGATGTCCAGCGGCGTATCCGAGGTGAGCGTGACGTTGACCTGCGGGCTGACGCCAGTCACCCAGCTCTCCCTATCGCCGCGCGGATAGAACTTCTGCGCCAGGCTTAGCCACGGGATCCAGCGATACGCGGTCAGCACGTCCTTGTAACGCGCGAACTGGTATCGGTGGCCCTTGCCGGTAGTGTTGAACGCGGCGTGGTAGGTGATCGTGACGTCGGTCAGGTCGCCGGCATCGACGGCCGACGGCAGCTGCACGATCACACTCTGGTCGTCAACTGTCGCCACGGCCGGCTGGCCGTCGGCCGTGACGTCACCCAGGGTGACCGAGCCGATGCGCTGCGCGGCCAGGTTGAACGTCAGTGCGTCGACCGGTGCGTCGGTCGTGTTCTGGACGTGCGCGGTACTCGACACATCCATGGTCGCGGCCGACCATTGAATCGTGGCGCCGACGTCGTAGGTCGCGATCAGCGGCAGGCTGTTCGGCGGCTCGCTGCCACGTACTGGCACGGGGGTCATGGACGCCAGGCAGAAAACGGCGATCAGGGCGGGCAGGACATACCTTGCTGCGCGCGCTCCGTGACCAGCACCGACCCGTAGCCGGAATCGGTCAACTCGACGTTGCGCCAGCAGCCCCGGTATTCCCACGGCAGGATTCTTCATCCGGGCATCTCTCCGTGCTGGTCCGCCGATCGTATGCCGGCTGCGACGCCTATGCGCATGACTTTCGATCACCGTTGCGTGCTCGGAAGTCCAAGTCGACGTACACGCTCCAGACCGGAACACCCTTGACCTGACCCGTAACATCTCGTCAACGCGTTGGCCCACTTGATGACGCGCAGGGAGAGGGAGAGCCATGAGGGGCGTAACGACACGCCTCCTCGCTGCGGCCACCGTCGCCGCCCTTCTGCTCGGCCTCGTGCCGGCAGCTTCGCCGCTCGCGCTCGCGACCGGCTCGTTCGTCACGCGCGATGGCCAGCGGCTGATGCTCGATGGCCACGAGTTCCGCTTCAGCGGCATCAACATGTACAACGCCAACAGCGACGGATGGTGCGGTCCCGATTACACCGATCAGCAGCTCGCCGACGCGTTCGATGAGATCAGCGGCGGTGATGACGTCGTCGTCCGGGCATGGTTCTTCCAGTCGCTCGCCGCGGCCAAGACGCCCGGCGGCAGCCATCTGTGGAGCGGCGCTCGCGACTGGTCGCGCATGGACCGCCTGCTGTCAATCGCGGCCGCCCACCACGTGCACATCATCGCCACGCTGACCGACAACTGGGGCGAGTGCGGCGGTGGCACCAACTACGCCAAGACGGCCGACTTCTACGCCTCGGGCTACACGACACCTGACCCGACCGAGGCCGCCCAGTACGACAACTGGGTCTCGTACTACGACTGGACGACCGAGATCGTCAGCCGCTACGCCAACAACGACACCATCCTCTTTTGGCAGCTGATCAACGAGGCCGAGGTCAACCCCAACGCGCCGGGCGGCTGTCCGCCGGGCACCGGACCAGGCGACACCCTGAAGGCCTGGGCGCAGGACGTGTCCGACCACGTGCGGTCGCTCGACTCGAACCACCTGATCAGCCTGGGCACGATCGGCTCCGGCCAGTGCGGTACCGGCTCAACCGCCGAGTACCAGCGCGTCCACGACCTGCCCAACATCGACCTGTGCGAGGTGCACGATTACGATGACCAGTCGCTCATGCCGGGCGATTTGTACAACGGCATGCAGACGCGCATCGACGCCTGCCGCGCACTCGACAAGCCGCTCTTCGTGGGCGAGTTCGGTCTGATCCCGAGCGACTTTGGCTGGACGACGCTCCAGGAGAGGGCCGACAACTACCGCGCGCGCATCCTGCGCCAGGAAGCGGAGGGCATCGTGGGCCACCTGGCGTGGGCGTACGTCGCGGCCGGGTCGGCGCTCGACAACTACGACATTGGCCCGGGCGACCCGGCACTGACCGTGCTGCGCGAGGCGCCCGATTGGGTGGTCAATTCGACCGACGATACGGACGACGGCGTGTGCGACGCGACGCACTGCAGCCTGCGCGAGGCGATCGCGGCCACCAACGGCAACGCGGGGCTGGACACGATCGGCTTCCGATTCGGGGCTCTCGCCCAACCGGCGGTGATCTCGCTGGCTTCCCAGCTGCCTGACCTGACCTCGCCGGTCGTAATTGACGGCACGACCGAGGACCAGTTCGGCATCGTCCAGATCGACGGGTCGGCCATCGCCCCACCGGCCAACGGCCTGGTCGTGGCAGCGGGCGATAGTCGGCTGGAAGGGCTGTCCATCGGCGGCTTCAGCGCCTTCGCCAAAGCGGGCATCGTGCTCGGCGGGACTGGCCGCAGCAGCATCGTCGGTGACCTGATCGGCCTCGACGCCACGATGGGTTCGGTGACACCCAACCGGCTCGGCGTGCTCGTCCTTTCGCCGCTCAACGTCATCGGCACGCCGGGTGACGGCAATGTCATTGCCGGCAACACCGACCACGGCATCAAGGTCGGCATGGCCGAGCAGCCGTCGCTCGACACGCACGGCAACGTCATTCAGGCCAACGTGATCGGCTACAACCCTGGGCCCGCCGGCGAGCAGATCATCAGTGCTCCGAACGTCTTCGACGGGATCGAGCTGAACACCACGACGGGCACGCTCGTGGGCGGCACGGGCCCTGGCCAGGGCAACGTCATCTCGGGCAACGGGCGAATCGGCGTGGACATCGAGAGCCCGGCCAATGTCGTGCAGGGCAACCTGATAGGCACGGACGCAAGCGGCACGGTCGCCGTGCCCAACACCGCCGGCATCGTCGTCTGGCACGCGGCCAACAATCTGATTGGCGGCTCGAATCCGGGCGCCGGCAACGTGATGTCCGGCAACACCTACTACGCCATCCAGGTCGACGGGGCGCCTACGGACCCGACTTACATCGAGGGCAACCTCATCGGGACCGACGCCAGTGGCATGGCGGCCCTGGGCAATGGCATCTATGGCGTGCTGCTGACCGGGAACGGCACGCGCTTGGGCGGGACCTCGGCCGGCTCTGGCAACGTCATTTCCGGCAATGGCGACGCCGGCGTGGTGCTTGGTGCAACCGCGCTGGGCAACCAGATCCTGGGCAACCTGATCGGCGTGGGATCAGATGGCGTCACGCCCCTGCCGAATTGTTTCGGCGTATACGCGACCGACAGCAGCCAGAACAACAGCATTGGCGCGGAGGACCTGGCTGGCCCGAACACCATCGCCAATAACACGTACGCAGGCATCGTCGTTGCCGGATCCGCCGAATCACTGAGCGTCTGGGCAAACAGGATCCACTCGAACGGCGGCCTGGGCATCGACATTCTCAACGACGGGCCGACGCCAAACGATCCGGACGACGCCGACAGCGGGCCGAACCACCTGGCCAACACTCCGCTCGTGACCGATGCGGTAACGAGCGGCAGCACGACCATCATCCGGGGGTCTGTGGACGGTGCCCCCGGCACGGCCCAGATCGTCGTGGACTTCTACGACAACACATCGTGCGACCCGTCTGGTTTCGGTGAGGGTGCCGTTCCGATCGGCGAGACAGTCCTCGCCCCCGATGTGGGCGGAGATGTCACCTTCGAGTTCGATCCCGCGAGCGGCCAACCGGGCCTCTACCTTCCAGTCGGCGACTTCGTCACCGCCACGGCCACACATTCCGATACGGCGGCCGGCTGGGACACCTCGGAATTCTCGGGTTGCGTCGAGGTGACCGGAGGCAGCGGGGAGTCAGTGGCTGGCGATGTCGCTGCCCACGGAGTACTGACGACCGACACGGAGGGCGACGGTGCCACGCCGTCAGATCCGGTCGAGACGTGGGTCAGTCCCGGTCGGGCCGGCCACGTGTCGATCGAGGAGACACCGAGTTCCGTCCCGCCGCCGGTCGGCTACTCGATCATTGGCTCGGACGTCGCCATCAACGCGCCCGCGTCAACCGCCGCCAACCCGATCGTGATAACAGTCCAGCTCGACGCATCTGTGCCGTTGCCGACCGGTATTGACGAGACGAACCTCCAGCTGTTGCGCAACGGCGTGGCGCTGCCCGACTGCACCGGCCCGGCGGGTAGGGCCTCGCCCAACCCGTGCGTCTCGAGCCGCACCCGGCTCGCCGATGGTGACATCCAGCTGGTGGCGCTGACCAGCCAGGCCAGCCTGTGGCAGCTCGCCGTGGTCGGGCCGTACGCCTTCACCGGCTTCCTGCCGCCGGTTGCGAACCCGCCCAGGGTCAATGTCGTTCGCGCTGGGCGGGTGGTACCCGTCAGGTTCACTCTGGGCGGCAAATTCGGTCTGAATGTGCTCGCGACGGGGTCGCCGACGGTGACCTTGACTTCTTGCACCAACCCCGCCCATTCGCCGACCACCGTGGTCCCAGCACAGGGCCTGCTGGGCCTGATCTACGTCCGACTGACCGGTCGGTACATCTACCTGTGGAAGACGTCCCGGGCCTGGGCGGGCAGCTGCGGCCAACTCACGCTCAGGTTCGATGATGGCAGCACGAGGTCGGCTGACTTCAAGTTCACGAGGTAGGCGTCAGGTGGCCCCAAGGCGCGCCGCGAACAGCCGGTCACCGTTGAGGCTCACCCAGAGCAGCGCCGGATCGGACGGCATGGGTGTGGCGCGATTCGTCAGTGCCGCTAACCACGCGCGGCCGGAGCCGGGGAAGCGGGCGCGCAGGAAGTTGTGCAGTTCACCGACGAGTGCGCGGTTGCGCTGGGTCGCGCGGATGAGCCAGCAGCCGCTGGCCCGGGGCAGGGGCTGGTCGTCGCCCGGCAGCATGCGCCCGATGGCGTAGCGCTCGACCGCCTCGAGTCGGCGGCCCCACGCGCGCGTAGCGGCGCCGACATCGTCGAACCAGTCGATCACCTCCATCAACGCGTACTCGGCCGGTTCCCGCACTCGCCGGCGGCTCAGCAGCACGTCCGCCCAGCGCGACCGGCTGACTTCGCGATCGATCGCCTCCTCTGGCAGTGACCGCCATCCACCGCCGAGCGCCATCCTGATCAGCAGCTCCTGGTTCTTGACGTGCACCGCGTCGCGTGGCCGGTCGGCGGCCGACACACCCTCGATGTACGCGTGCAGCCGCGCACCAACCGCATGCGCCGCCCGATCCCAGGTGGCGACGGTGTAGCGCGCGTCGCCATCCCTCTCGAGCCTGCTCCATCCGCTTTGCGACAGACCGGCCCGAGCTGCGGCCTGCGCCTGCTTCAAACCAGCGATGTTGCGCGCCTCGCGCAGGCTCCGGCCGAGCTTCGTACTGAGCTCGGTCGCGTGCCGGTCGGCGATGGGGCCGACCCGCGCTCGTCCCGCCCTGTTCGCGCGTCGCATATGAGCAGCATTGTTAAGAGTGGCTCTTACCCATGGCTTACGGGTCGGTTATCGCCCAGTTGGTGCCGCGCGCGGCGCGGTCGAGGCTCGGGACGGCCGACTCGTGCGGAAGACGAGGGCATGGCGTCCAGCTATGGACCGCCGGCGACCGTGCCGCTCCGGCGTTTGCCCGACTTTACGAATTTTGCGTGACTTTACGAATAGTGCTCATACGCGGAGGCACATGCCGATCGGGGCGGCGTAGGCTGGCGGCTACACCCACGAGGCTGGCGGCTACACCCACGAGGCAAGAACGAGGCAAGGAGGTCGGGCAGTGTTCAAGGACAGCGACGCGTTTTCGGGCTTTTCGGTCGACGATATCGATGCCGCCCGGAAGTTCTACGGCGACACGCTCGGGCTCGACGTCAAGCCCAACGCGATGGACTTCCTCGACATCACGCTGCGCAACGGCGCCCGAATTCTGATCTATCCCAAACCCGACCATCAGCCCGCGACCTACACGATGCTCAACTTCGTCGTGCCAGACATCGAGCAGGCGGTCGACGAGCTGAACGCCAAGGGTGTCCAGATGGAGCACTACGACATGCCCGGCATGGACGCGCGGGGCATCGGCCGTGGGCGCGGGCCGGCGATCGCCTGGTTCAAGGACCCAGCCGGCAACGTCCTCGCGGTTATCGAGCGGCAGTGAGCGCGGCGGCCGCGAAGGTCGCCATGTCGGGGAAAGTCAGCGTCGGCTGAGCCGTCGCCGGCGGCGTGGCGCCGGACCCCGGGACGCCGTGGCGGCGGTCGATCCACACCGACTTGAGGCCGAGCCTCGCCGCCGGCGCGTGGTCGTGGTACAGGCTCTGCGCGATATGCACGATCCGCTCGCGCGGCGCGTCGATCATCTCGAAGGCAAGTTCGAAGTTGCGCAACGATGGCTTGTAGGCGCGCGCCTGCTGAGCGGTCACGACCCAGGTGAAGGGGTTGCCCAGGCGCGCGCTCGACGCTGCGAATAGCTCGTCGTCGCAATTGGTGATCGCGCCAAGGCGGAAACGGCCCGCAAGTCGGGCGAGGGCGTCGCGTGAATCGGGGAAGGCCGGCCAGTCGGCCACCGAGGCGGCGAACGCCTCCACCTCCACGACCCGCGGCCGCACGCCGAAGCGGGCGGCGACAAAGCGACAGGAACGGCGCAGTACCTCGCGGTAGGGCAGGTACGCACCGGCCTCCGTGCGTGACTCGGCGATGGCGTAGGTCTCGAGTAGTTGGTCGGTCGGCGGCTTGACGCCGTGCGCGGCGAGGACGCTGCCCAGCGCCGTGGCGATGCCCGTCTCCCAGTCGATGAGCGTGCCGTAGCAGTCGAAGGTCAGCACGTCGACGGCTTCGAAATCGATCCCGGGCATCACCGATCATGATGGGCCATGGACCAGCGCGAGATCGCCCGACTTCGACTGCGCAGTCAACTCGTCGCGGGCGCCGAGCCACGCCGGCCGGAGGACGTGGTCGGCTGGCTGGGCGCGGTCCAGTCGCAGGAGTACGCGCTGGCCAAATGGTCCGTCGGCCAGCGCTCAGTCGGCCTGAGCGACGCCGACGTCGAGGACGCCCTGCAACGCGGCGCCATCCTGCGCACGCACATCCTGCGGCCGACGTGGCACTTCGTGCTGCCGGCCGATATCCGCTGGGTGATGCGGCTGACCGCACCACGCGTCGACGTCCAGATGCGCCATTGGCACCAGCGGTTCGGAGTGGACGAGCCGGACCTGGAGCGTGGCCTGGAGATCGTCCGGCGCGAACTCGCCGGCGGCCGGCGGCAGACTCGGCGGCACGTCGCAGAAGCGTTGGTGGCGGGTGGTTTCGACATCGAGGGCCAGCGGCTCGCCTATCTCTTCATCCGCGCCGAGCGCGACCTGCTCGTGGCCAGTGGCGGCGGTACGGTCCGCGGCCAGCAGACTTATGCGCTGCTCGACGAGCGTTCTCCCTTGCCGTCCGCCGCTCCAGCGGGTCCGGATGGTGAAGCGGCGCGGATCGAGCTGGCGCGCCGATACTTCGTGAGCCACGGCCCGGCAGCGACCGGCGACTTCACCTGGTGGTCGAGCCTGACCGCCGCCGACACGAAGCGCGCAGTTGCCGCGCTCGAGGCGGATCGGGTGCTGGAGCGGCTGCAGGTGGACGGCGTCGATTACTGGCTCGCGCCCGATCGGATCGGCCGCGAAGAGCCGTCGCCGACGGTCCACCTGCTGCAGGGTTTCGACGAGTTGCTGGTCGGCTATCGGGCGACGCGGCCGGCCGTCAACGTGGACGGACTGTTACCACGCTCAGTGCTCGGCCGGCCGCCCTTCCTGCATCTGGTCATGCTCGACGGCCAGGTCGTCGGCTACTGGCGGCACGTGCCGCGCACCGGGCGTGCCGATGAGGAGTTCGCCATCGCAACGCGGCTGCTGCGGCCGCTCAGCGCTCGCGAGCACGACGCACTCGCGGCCGCCGTCGAGCGCTACTCGACCTTCGTGGGTAGGGCCGTCCGGCTGGCAAAGAGGGGCTGAATTCGCGCCGGACGGCATATTGCGGGCACTGTGGCATCGGAATAGCGTCAAACGATCGACCGTGCCCGCGGTCGCACGAGGGAGGTTCATCGATGAAAGTCCGACGGGTGATGCCCGCCTCTGCCCTGCTGCTCGTGGTCGTGGCACTCTTGCTGCCGACCGCCGTCGACGCCCGCGCGACCACGTTTGGAAACGGGACCTACCGGGTCGGTCACAACATTCCGGCCGGCACCTACCGGACCCGTCGCTCGACATCGAACTGTTACTGGGAGCGCCTGAAGGGTTTCTCGGGATCGCTGCACGACATCATCGCCAACGATTTCGGGTCGGGCTACATGGTCGTGACCATCAAGGCGACCGACAAAGGCTTCAAGTCAAGTGGCTGCGGCAAATGGTCGAGCGACCTGTCGCGCGTCACCAGCAGCACCACCAAGTTCGGCCAGGGGACGTTCATCGTCGGCACAGATCTGACGCCCGGCACCTATCGCAGCAGCAAGGGCAATGGATGCTACTGGGCCAGGCTGCGCGGGTTCGGCGGCGCGCTGCGCGACATCATCGCCAACGACTTCGTCACCGGCGGTCCATCGATCGTCAGGATCAAGGCGAGCGACAAAGGCTTTCAGTCGAGCAGCTGCGGCAACTGGACCAAGATCTAGTTCGCGGTGGCGCTACTCCAGTAGTCGGTCGGCGGCCAGCGACAGGCGCACGACGGTCTCAGGGCCGAGTGCCTCGGGACCCGCCGCGCGAATCGCCTTGGGCAGCTCCCGATTGCCGCCGACGAGCACCTTGCCGACCGTCCCTGAGAACATCCGATCGCTCGCCCGGTCGAACAGCGCCGCCGCGCGGACGCCTGCGCCGAGCGGCTTCAACTCGTAGTTCAGCGTGTCGTTGAGCGCGGCCGCTGCTCGGACGACGTCATCGAGTGCGCCGACGCGCTCCCGGCCATCCACGAAGATGGTGTCCCCGCTGGCGACCACCTCGCCCGGCCACTCCTTGACCTCGACCACGAAGATGCCCGGTGGTCCGATCAGCACGTAATCGAGCAAGGCACGGGCCGCCGACAGCCGGCGGTTGCCCATGATGACGAAGCCGTAGTCGATCAGCGACTCGAGGCCCAGCTTGGGTTGCAGATCAGCTTCCACGTCGGCGTTCAGCGTGGGCGCCGGCTTGGCGGCCATGCGCCCGAGCAGCCCCTTCAGGCCACCGACCACGGGGTTGCCCGCCTCGCGCGCCTCGCGCGTGTGCTCCCAAGCAAAGATCGCCTGGCTGCTGGCGTCATGCTCGACCGGAACGATGGTGTCCGGGTAGCGCACGTGCGCGGTCCCGTAGCAGACCGGCGCCCGGCGGCACGCCCAGTAGAGCGCTTCGACCGCGTCCGCCTGCCAGAGCGCGTGGACGACCATACCGCTGCCGCAGATTGGGCAGAGCGGCGGCAGCTCGGGGGTCTTCGCCTGGGCGGTGCGTGCGGAGGTTGCTTCCATGGTCGCTCGGATGCCTAAGTGGATTGGGGTCCTGGGATCCCGGACGTCTCGTCGTTTGTTGTTGCTGGGCTGCGCGACTGGGATAGCGCAGGCCAACTATGGTGCGCCGATACCCGGCATACGGCAAGAGGGGTAGGTCGGCTTAGTGCGCGATTTTCTTCGCGTTCTTCTTAATCAGTGGTGCGCGAACGCCGCCCGGAGGCCCGCCTCAGCCGAGCCGGGCTGCGAGAAGTCGGTCGCCGTGTACGGATATCCAGACCAGCGCGCAGGTTTTGGGAAGCGTCGCTTGCCTGTCCGTTAGGCATTGGATCCAGGCGTAGCCGGAGCCGGGAAATCGGGCCCCGAAAAAGTGCCGATGATCGGCGATCAGCCGCCGATTCCTGGCGGTCGCCCGAATGGCCAGGCAACCGCCCGTGCGCGGAAGGTGTCCCTCCTGTCCATCATTGGGCATGCGCGCGACGGCGTAACGGTCGACTGCGTCAACTCGACGTTGGAAATCGCGTGTCACGGCGCCCACGTCGGGCAGCCAGTCCCAAACGTCCCACAGCGCGTACTCTGCCGTGCCGTCGCGCGTGGTTCTGGTCAGCAGCACGTCCGCAGCACGTGATGTCCGCGCCTCGCGATCGATCATCTCCTCAGGCAGCGCGGTCCAGCCACCGCTCTCCGACAACCGGATGATCAGCTCCTGGTTGCGCAGGTGGACCGCGTCACGCGGCTGGTCCGCCGCACTCGTCTCCTTGATCCATGCCTCGAGACGACCACCGACCGCCGCCGCAGCCCTGGACCAGGTGGCGACCGTGGCCAGGGGATCGCGGCCGCACTCGAGATCGCTCCAGCGGCTGCGCGACAACCCGGCGCGAGCACTGGCATCGAGCTGCCTCAGGCGGAGCCGACTTCGACCGTCCCTGAGCATCCTGCCGAGCTTGGCGGAAACGGCAATGGCGCTCCGGTCGGCCGCGGCCTGCAGCGGTGTCCGACGTTCGGCCCGGCTGCTGCTGCGGTTGGTGCGTCCCATGCCGGCACTATCGTCGGCAGTCGCACTTATTAGCGGCTTACGCCCTGGTCGGCGTGACTCGGGCGCCGAACTCCGATGGCCGAGCGACGACCTCACGCTTGGGACCGGGGCCGTCACGCTTCGACCCGCGCCTCTCCACCGGCACTTCGGTCACCGCACGGTCGAAAGGCCGCTCCGTGCCGATAGTGCCGGCACGGCCAGGGCCTGTGGGGGCAGCGGCGAGCGAACCGGAGCTAGGGCAGCGAGCGGATCATGCCGCCATCGACGGCGATGATCTGGCCGGTCACGTACGAGGCGGCGGGGGAGAGCAGGAACGCGGCCATGCGGCCGACATCGGCCGGGTCACCGTAGCGGCCGAGCGGGATGCGCGCGATCGCCTGGCGCTGGACCTCGTCGACCGTGGTCCCCGCCGACCGGGCGCGTCCTTCGTCCAGCGTCGCGACCCTGCCCGTGGCGACGCGCCCGGGTGCGATGCCGTTGATACGCACCGGCGCGATCTCGCGTCACCAGCGACTTGATCAGCCCGGCCAGCCCCGGCCGCAGCAGGTTCGAGGTGGTCAGCGCCGTGATCGGCTCGCGGACCGACGACGACAGCATCACGCACACGGCGCCCTGGTCGGACGCGGTCAGCAGCGGCAGCGCCGCGCGCAGCAGCCGAATCGCCGACCAGAAGGTCATGTCCAGCGCGCGCTGCCAGATCTCGTCGGTCAGCTCGGTGAAGCGTCCCGGCGGCGGGCCGCCCATGTTGACGAGCAGCAGGTCGAGGCCGCCCAGTGCGGTCGCCGCCGACGATACGGCAAGGGCCGGGCCGTCTTCGGTCGCGAGGTCGACCGGAATCCCCACGGCTCCGAGTGAAGTGGCGGTGGCCGTCAGTCGCTCCGACGCGCGCGCGGCCACGGCCACTCGGGCGCCTTCGTCCGTCAGCGCGCGCGCGACCGCGGCGCCTAATTCCCGCCGATCCGGCGGTTACCAGCGCGCGAGCGCCGTGCAGGCCAAGGTCCATCCCGGTACGTTAGCGCCACCGATGCGACGCCTGTTGCTGTGGATGGCCGCCAACCAGTGGTTGCGCCGGCGTGTGCCCAAATTCTGGTTCGCCCGCCGGGCCGTTCGTCGGTTTATGCCCGGCGAGTCGCCCGATGCCGCGCTCGACGCGGCCGCGCGCTACCAGAAGAAGGGCATCGCCCAGGTCTTCACCCGGCTGGGCGAGAACCTGACCCGGCTCGAGGAGGCGCAGCAGACCGCCGACGCGTACCTCGCGCTGATGGACGATGCCGCCCGCCGCCGGCTGGACGCGGAGATGTCGGTCAAGCTGACCCAGCTCGGCTTCGACATCGATGCTGATCGGACGCTCGATCACATGCGCACGCTAGCGGCCCGCGCGCATGAGCTGGGCCATTCCGTGTGGATCGACATGGAGGGGTCCGCGTACACCGACCAGACGCTCGAGCTTTACGAGAAGCTGAAGGCCGAGCACGCCAACGCGGGCATCTGCCTGCAGGCCTACCTCAAGCGGACCTACACCGACGTCGATCGCTTGCTGCCGCTCAGCCCGCGCATCCGGCTGGTCAAGGGTGCCTATGCCGAGCCGCCCGTCATTGCCTACCAGGCGCGCAAGGAGGTCGACGCGAACTACCTGGCGCTGTGCGTGTCGATGCTCGCGCACGTCAAGGCTGGGCGCGACCTTTTCCTGGGCCTGGGTACGCACGACGTCCGACTGATCGAGCAGGTGGCCGACCACGCGCAGTCGATCGGTTTGGACAAGGACGCCTTCGACGTCGAGATGCTGTACGGCATCAGGACCAAGGAGCAGGAGCGGCTGCTCAGGGACGGCTTCCGGGTGCGCGTGCTGATCGCCTACGGCGACTACTGGTACCCGTGGTACATGCGCCGGCTGGCTGAGCGACCGGCGAACGTGATCTTTGCCCTGCGGCAGCTGTTGCCATGAGCGGTGGGGCTGAAGTGACAGACAAGCTGGCGCAGGCGGTTGATCAACTGCAGGGCGTATGGAACATCACACCGACGCCGTTCGGTCCGGACGAGGAGCTCGACCTCCCTAGCCTGCGCCGGCTGACCGACTTCGTCATCGCGCGCGAAGTGGACGGGCTGACCATCCTGGGCGTGCTCGGCGAGGCGGCCAAGCTGTCGGACAGCGAGCGCTCGACGGTCATCGACGTGATGCTCGAACAGGCGGGCGGCCGCGTGCCGGTGTGCGTCACCGTGTCGGCGGCCTCGACGCACCGGGCAGAGGAATACGCTCGCGAGGCGCGCGGCGAAGGGCGCCCACTCCGTGATGCTCTCCGCGCCGCCGCTCAATCGGCCGAACGACGACGCCGTGCGGCGCCACTACCTGCGCGTCGCGGAAGCGGTGCCGGAGTTACCGGTCGTCATCCAGGACCTGCCCGCGCTCGGCGTCTGGATGTCACCCGAGCTGATCGGGCGGATGGCCGCCGAGGCGCCCAATCTGCGCGTGGTCAAGCTCGAGGAAGAGCCGACCGCGCCGAAGGTCGGGCGGCTGCTCGCCGTCGATCCCGGCTTGCACGTGCTCGGCGGGTTGGGTGGGGAGATGCTCATCGAGGAGCTGCGCCGCGGCGCGGTGGGCACGATGACCGGTTTCGGCTACCCGGAGCTCCTGGTCGCGATCATGCGCGAGTGGCGGGCCGGCGAGCGCGAGGCGGCCACGCGGCGGTTTCATCGCTACACGCCGCTGATCCGCTTCGAGAACCAGGCGCTGCTCAACCTGCCGATCCGCAAGCACATCTACATGCGTCGCGGAGCGATCGACTCGGACAAGGTGCGCGCGCCGGGACCGCGTGCTGGACGAGCAAACGAAGTCGGACCTGGCCGACCTGATCCGCCGGCTCGAACTCGACTAGTTCGCCGGCTCGCGGCTGGCGCCGCCCGGCAAAAGGAGAGGCCCCCGGCTTGCGCCGGGGGCCTTCCGTGTTCCGTCGAGGGACGGGTCAGTGGAGGTGGACCACATTGAAGGTGGTTATCACCTTGGCTGCGCCCACCGTGGCGTCGCTGTTCATGAACGCGCGTAGATTGCTTGTGCCGGGGTGTCTGCCGAATACGTCGTAATCGATGGTCAGCGATCCACCCGGAGTCGCCGCACCGGTCTCGACGTAGTAGCCGTCCGCGGCCGGAGCGGTAGCGCCGAGGTTATCGACGCCAAGCTGGGCGGCGGTGGATCCGAGGGCATCCTCAGCGCCCACGTTCATGGGCGTGCCCGCATCCCCGGCGACCGCGGTGCCGTACACGAGCTCGATCACGCCCAGCGGGTGGCTGGCCCAATCGAGATAGGCGCCCGTGTACATGTACACCGCGAACGTTCGCGTGTGGGACGTACCCCATATGGGCACGTCGGACCACTCGAACTCCCAGAGGCAGGTGTCCTCATAGGTCGCGCCGGCGTCGCACTCGTTGAAACCCGCGACGTAGACCGCGCCACCGGAGCTCATGTCGAAGTCCGTCCAGTAGGGAGCGATGACTCCGTTGGGCGCCGTTGGGTCGGGCATGTCCTGGGGTGTGAAGACGACGTCCGCCTGCGTGCCACCGCCCAGCACCAGATAACCATTGGACGTGATGCCCATGGTGTCGTAGTCCTGGCTGCCGAAACGGACCGGCGTGCCCAGGCCAACGTTGACGATTGTCTCGTCACCGAAGCCCGGAATCTGCGTGAACGCGTAGGGCGAAAGGTCGAACAGTTCGTCGTCCGCGGGATTGGTCAGTCCAGTGACCGCTGAAGGCACGGCCGCACTCAACGTTGCGTTGGCGATGAAGCCATTGCGGTGCAGCTTGCTCGCAGGCGCGAAGTCCGCCACCCTGATCCGGTTGTTCTGAGCGTGGACACGGATGGTCACGTTGACCGGATTCCCGGTGTAGTTGGTCGCGCTGGCTTCGCACGGCGTGCTGTCGCCGACACCGAGCGAGGTCGAGTCACACTCGTTGGAGAAGCTCACGTTGCTGCTGGGCTGCTTGTTGAAGGCAACCGGCAACACCGCATTGAGAGCGCCGTGGGCCTTGGGATTGAGCGTGATCGAGCCGAAGTACTGGCCATCGGCCAGGCCGCTGGCATCGATCTTGACGGTGAAGGTCCGACTCTGGAGCGGCGGGATGACCAGGCGACGCGGCGAGACCCTGATGGCTCCACCGGGGCCTTGCACCGACAGGGTCAGGATCTGGGTGTGCCCGGTGACGTTGCGGGCGGTGCGGGTGGTCGTCACGACGCCCTGCATGTCCGCTGCGTCAATGCTCGCGATGTTGAGGTTGATCCAGTGCACTGGGTCGGTAGATGCCTGGTAGTAATCGACCGGTGAAACGTCGAAGGTGACCGTCGGGTTGACCGCGCGATTGACGCGGATGGCACCGGCGCCATCATCGAACGGGTTGGCCGGCGTGACGCCGTCCTCCTTGACCACGTCGTGAACGGCGGTGGTCATTTCCGCCGACTTGATCTGGCCCGGGGTCCAGCCGGGATGGGCTGCCTTGATGAGCAGCGCCGTGCCGGCTGCGTGCGGGGTAGCCATCGAGGTGCCGGCGATTGCCTGGAAGTTCTCACCGTTGGGACCCAGGCCGGCCCCAGGATCAAACAGGTGCTGGTAGGAGTCACCGGCCAGGATCTGGACACCGGGCGCGGTCACATCCGGCTTGATGAAGTTGCCCAGCGGGCCGCGCGAAGAGAACGACGCCATTTCGTCGCCCAGCGCGGGCTGGAGGGTGCCTGGGGCCCACGTCGCCATGACGCCGGTGTGGCCGGTCACGAAGGCGGCAATGGTTGAGCTCGCATCGTTGACGTGGATCGCGGGCAGGAAGTGGCTGTCCGACTCGAGGTCGGTCGTCGTGCCCGTGTTGTACAGGATGAAGCCGGCGGCACCGCCGAGAGAGACGTTGTAGCCCTTCTGGATGCGGGCGTTGGTGCCGCGGTGGCAGACCACGACCTCACCGGTGAAGGTGCCGGCGGTGGCCGGGTCGAGGCAGTACTCGTCACTGTACGGTGCATCGCTGGCAAGCACGACCGGGGTCGGGCTGGTGATGCCGGCGGTGAGGGTCACGCCGGAGATGTCCAGCGTGGCTCCGCCGTCCGCGGTCAGGTGAAGAGTGGACGCGAAGGACTTGTTCCAGGTCGAGGCACCGACCGTGTTGGTCCACGGACCACCGTGATCGGAGGTCGCGGCGGCGGGGCCGCTGTTGCCGGCCGCGGCGTTGACCGAGATGCCGGCCGCATAGGCGTCGAGGAACGCCAGCTCGACTGGATCGCTGTACGGGTTGGCGCCACCTGAGATCGAGAAGTTGATGGCGTCAGCGCCATCGAGGATGGCCTGCGCAACGGCGGCCGTCGAGTCTGAGTCGAAGCAGCCGTCGGTGTCGCACACGCGATACTCGAGGACTGACGCTCCGGGTGCGACGCCGCTCACCGGGCCGCGCTCGACGCCGAGGGTGACGGCCGAGCTGACCAGGTCGCCGGCGGCGGTGGTCGAGGTGTGCGTGCCGTGGCCGTCTGCGTCGCGTGCGCTGCAGTCGGCGGCGTCAGGGCAGAACTCGCCGGGCAGGCCGGGTCCGGTTGCTGCCAGGTTGGTCAGCAGGAACGCATAAGCGCCCAGGACCTTGTTGTTGCAGGTGAACGAGGCATCACCGGCCTCGCCGGACAGGCCAAACTCGCAGGCGTACGGACCGCCCGGCTGTGAGGGCAGGCCGTTGTCGGCAAGCATCGGGTTCTCCGGCCAAATGCCGGTGTCGAGGTCGGCAAGCTTGGTGCCCTGGCCGGCATGCACCGAGCCACCGAGGCTGGGCCACACCTGGTCGGCGCCGATGAAGTGCGCGCTGTAGTCCACCAGCGGGTGCTCGATCGAGTCCGCCTGGACCGCGACGACTCCGGGCACCTTCAGCAGCTGCTTGGCCTTGTTGGCCGGCAGACGTGCCTCGAAGCCGCCATACGCCACGAGATAGCTCTGGCCAAGCATGATGCCGGGCACGGCCGCCTTGGCCAGGCGACGAGCGGACTGCGTCTGGCTCATGAGGTAGCCCAGGTAGGCGTTGGCCGCGCCGCCGTTGTCATTGAGCGCCTTGCCCGTGATACTCGGGCTGGTCGCTGCCAGGTTGTCGATGCCGCCGCGATAGCTGGCCAGGGCGTCGACGTCCAGCTTGACCATGACGCTGACGATCTGGCTGTCGGTGCGCGACAGCAGATCCTGATCGCTCTGTGCCAGGCGGCCGCTGTCTGACTTGGCTGCCTGGTAGGTCGAGAGCACCGAGAGCCCCTGCGCGGAGGGGTTGGATGGGGTGCCCGACGCTGGGTTGACTGCCAGGGCCGAGGGCGCGAGCACACTCGCAGTCAGCCCGGCCAAGGCGAACACAGTTAGAACACGTCTCATGAAGACGCCTCTCCTCCTCGCATCCGGCCTTCTGGGCGGCCGGCCGTTCCCCCTCGTGTTCTCGCCACTGACCAAGACTGGGCGGCGGCGACGAAGTGCACAGATGCTAGCGCGCGGTTAAGCCATAGATCAACAATCTTTACCATCTGGTCCGTTGAGGAGGGTCCGTTTGACGGCGGTTCGAACGCTGTTCGCGGCGGCCGGCAGCGCCCTGGTCGTGGCCGCATGCGCTGTCGTTGTGGCGCCGTCGCGAGGGCCGTCCGAACAGCCGTCGCTCCGGTCGCCTGCGCCGGCTGCCCTCCCGACCGCCGGACTCAGCAGTGCAGCGAGCGGCGCCTCGAGCATCGCGCCGGCGGGCTTCTCACCGACCGGACCGACCCAGGCGGCCGAAGTGGTGCGCGTTGTCGACGGCGACACGATCGTCGTCGCCATCAGCGGCGTGCAGTACACGTTGCGCTACATCGGCATGGACACGCCCGAGACGGTCAAGCCGGACACGCCGGTGCAGTGGATGGGTCCGGAGGCAACGGCGGCCAACAAGCGGCTCGTCGAGGGCCAGCACGTGGTGCTCGAGAAGGACGTGTCCGAGACGGACCGGTACGGCCGGCTGTTGAGGTACGTCTGGCTGTACGAATCGGGGGAGTGGATCCTGGTCAACCTCGAGCTGGTGCGCGAGGGTTACGCCCAGGTCTCTACCTTTCCGCCGGACGTCAAGTACGTCGACGCCTACCTGGCCGCGCAGCGGGAGGCGCGTGACGCGAGCCTTGGCCTGTGGGGCACGCCGCCAGCAACACCCACGCCGCTACCCGGCGCGTCCGACGGCGGCTACTGCGATCCGGCTTACCCGACGGTGTGCATTCCGCCGCCGCCACCGGATCTCGACTGCGCCGATATCCCCTATCGTCGCTTCGCCGTCCTGCCGCCCGATCCGCACCATTTCGACGGTGACGGCAACGGCATCGGCTGCGAGAACGTGTCAACGCCCGAAGCGGGCCAGCCGTAGGAAACCGATCTCGAACTGCGGCACCTCGCCCAGCGCGAGGTCGGCGACGATCTCCCCGATCACGCTCGAGAACTTGAACCCGTGGCCTGAGCAGGGCGAGGCGATGACCACGCGCGGATCGTCGGGATGGGTGTCGAGGATGAAGTGCTGGTCGGGCGTGTTCGTGTACATGCACACGCGCGAGTCGAGCACCGGGCCGTTGGCCAGCGGCATGTACGTCTCGATGAAGCCGCGCACGACCTGCTCGTCGGCGGTACTCGGCCGGCGATCGATCGTGTCCGGGTCGACCGGCCGGCCGCCGTGGTGGCGGGCGATCTTCACGCCCTGCTCGGGCACGCCGGGCTCGGCGGGGAGTGCCGGAAAGCCGTAGAACGCGTGCTCGGCGTCGAGCTCCATGATCCAGACGGGCAGCAGGTCGGGCGTGAACAGCTCAGCCTCGCGGCGCGGCTCGAACCAGAAGAGCACGTTGCGCTCGACGCTCAGTGGCAGCTTCAACTCGGGCACCAGCTGCGGCAGCCAGGCGCCGACCGACAGCACCAGCCGGCCGCAGGTGTACGTGCCGCGGTCGGTGGTCACTGTCAATCCGCCGTCGCTGCCCCCGCCGGCCGACTGCCAGCCGGTCATCAGTTCCTCGAAGTGAAGCTCGGCGCCGTGTCTTTGCGCCAGCTCAAGGTGCGCGGCGACGCACTTCTCGGCGAAGAGCAGGCCGGCGTCCTGCTCGTACAGCGCAGCCATGTCGTCGTCGAGCTCGAGTGCCGGGATGCGCCGGCGCGCCTCGTCGCGGTTGAGGATCTCGTGCTCCAGGCCGTGCCGCTGCGCGCTCGCGCGCGCGCCCGCGAGCACGTCACTCTTCTCTCGGCCGATGTACGCACCGCCGGTCTTCAGCAACAGGTCCTGGCCGGATGCCTGTTCGAGCAGCGGCCACAGCTCCCACGCGCGGCGCAGTAGCGGCACGTAGTCGGGATGCTCGAAGTAGGCCAGCCGAATGATGCGCGTCAGCCCGCCCGACGAGCCGAGCTCGTGTGCCGGCGTGAACCGTTCGAGGCCCAGCACGCGGGCGCCGCGGCCGGCGAGTTGGTATGCGGCAGCGCTGCCCATGGCCCCCAGCCCGACCACGATGACGTCGTACTGATCAGCCATCGTCTTGGTTCGAATCGTCCTCGCTCCAGGCGATCTCGTCGTCCATTTGCTGGGCCTGATAGCAGTCGCCGCACAGCGGCCCGCCGGGCCAGTCGGGCTGGTCGTCGCTACTGCCACCCAGCGGCCGGCCGCAGAGGATGCAGGTGAGTGGCTTGTCGACCTCGTCCGTCATCCGGTGAGTATGCCGCGGCGCGATTCGCTCGTGGCGAGAGTGCGCTGCGCACTCGTCGTCGAGCTTGCCGACGTTTTGCCGGCACTATCGGCACCCACGGGCGCAATGCCTCTGGTCGGGCCACCGCGGCCCCGCCGGCCCACCACCTACTGCCGGCGGCCGCACGTAACTGCCGACGCCCGCACGTAACTGCCACGGTCGCGCCCCAAACCCACGTCGCCGAGTCCAAACGGCGCCGTTGGCCGGCGAAATGTGCTGCGCTGCCGATAGTGCCGGCGTCATGCGCCCAATCTCACCCGGGGCTGTGCGGCTGGTGCCGACGGACGGTCGCGCAAGGCGGCACAATCGGAACGTGCCTCAGCGTGACGTCGGCCTGATCCTGATGCGCCAGCTGGCGTCCGGCTTGGCCGTGCCGATGCTGATCGCCGACGAGCAGGGCGACCTGCTGTTCTTCAACGAAGCCGCGGAGCTGCTGCTCGGCCAGCGCTTCGACGAGATCGACGAGCTGCCGCTCGACCAGCGCCGCCGGATGTTCGCCTTCCGCGATGCGCAGGGTGCGCCACTACCCGACGACCAGCCGCCGCTGGTGGTCGCGCTGCGCGAGCTTCGGCCGGTCCACCGCCAGGTCTGGCTGCGCGGCCTCGACGGCACGCACCGCGAGATAGAGGTGACCGCCTTCCCGCTGCTTGGCGGTGGCGGCCACCTGATCGGCGGCGTGGCCATGTTCTGGGCGCGTCCGCCGCGAAGCCCGGCCGATGCTCCGAAGGACGGTGGGTGACCTACATCAACGACAGGATGCGCGTCTGCCTGTGGGGCACGCGTGGATCGATCGCCAGCGCCGGACCGGAGACCCTCGAGTACGGCGGCAACACCTCATGCGTCGAAGTCGAGGCGCGCGACGGCACGATCGTCATTCTTGACGCCGGCACCGGGATCCGGCGCGTCGGCGACACGTTCGCTGAACCGCGCCGGATCGACATCCTGCTGACCCACCTGCACATGGATCACATCCAGGGCCTGGGCTTCTTTGCGCCGCTGTTCTCGAGCGGCTTCGAAGTGCACGTCTGGGGCCCGCCATCGACGACCCAGGACCTGCGCACGCGGCTGACCCGCTACCTGTCGCCGCCGCTCTTCCCTGTCCGGCTGCGTGACGTCGCGGCGCGGCTCCAACTCCATGACGTGCCGGTCGACACTTTCGAGATCGGCGGCCTCGAGGTACGTGCCGACGTCGTCATCCACCCTGGACAGACGCTCGGTTACCGGCTGTGTGACGGGACCACGACGGTGGCCTACGTCCCCGACCACGAGCCCGCGCTCGGCCGCGCCGCAGGGCTGCCCGACCCTGAGTGGACTTCCGGCTACGGTGTCGCCGAGGGCGCCGACCTATTGGTTCACGACGCTCAGTACACCGGCCCCGAATACGACCAGCGCGTTGGCTGGGGTCACAGCCGCGTGTCCGATGCGCTCGAGCTGGCCGTTATCGCGGGTGCGCGCCGGCTGGTCACCTTCCATCACGATCCGGCGCATGACGATGGCGAACTCGACGCGATGCTCGCCGACGCGCGCGAACTGGCACCGTCCGGTTTGGAGGTTATCGCCGGTCGCGAGGGATCGACCTTCACGCTCTGACCGGCGCGAGCCGGCCGGCGGTTATTGCCGGAGGGTCGTCCAGTAGGCCCAGATCCAGCCAGTCTTGCCGCTGACCAGGCGGACCTGCAGCCACAGCCAGCCGCCCGACGTGGACTGATCGACGACGGTGAAGTCCGTGTTCGGGCTCACCCAGCCGATCACCCGGTTGGCGGCATGTGGGCCGTCGTGGATCTCGAGCGTTGCGGTCGTCCTGCCGTTACCCAGTGACGGGCCGCCGCCCGTTGCGGTAACCGGTGGCGCCGAAGGCTGATCACCATTGTCGGTGACGATCGAGAAGTCGCTGCCGTTGCCTACCGACTGGCGATCGCTGCTGCCCTGCCGGCCGCCGCCGAGCGCGTTGCCCAGATCGGGGTTTGTCGATTGTGGACCGGTGTCGGTCGAGCCGGTGTCGGTCGAGCCGGGGTTGTCGGTCGGGGCTGCGGTGGGCGTCGGGGTCGGCGTCGGGGTCGGCGTCGGGGTCGGCGTCGGGGTGCCGGTGTTGGCACCGGCACCACTGTTGCCGCCGCTGTCCCCGCCGTTGCCGCCGCCGTTGTTGCCGCCGCCGTTCGAGTAATCGACCTGCAGGAACATGGTCAGCGGCTCGCTGATCCAGTTCACGCCATGCATCGTCACGCCCCATGGATTGGTCAGCGCGCTGATCGCCTTGCCGTTGCCCAGGTAGATGCCGATGTGTGAGCCGCCGCCCCAGATGACGAGGTCGCCCGGCTGTGCTTTCGATTCGTCCTTGGTGTACATGCCGCGCGATACGAAGTAGCGCATGTAGCCCGCTGCCAGCAGGCGCATGCCGCCGATGCGCGGCGCCTCGCCGGCATCGGCGAACGCGCGATAGACGAGGCCGGAGCAGTCGAAGTAACGCGGGCCTTCCGCGCCCATCGCGAACGGATGTCCGAGATATGCCTTTGCCGCCGCGATGACTGCCTGGGCGGGATCGCTGGCCGCGGCGACTGACGCCGGCGCAGGTGCCACACCCGGTGCGACGAGAACGATCGCGAGCGCAACTGCCGCTGCGGCGCGAGCGGGGGTTGCCGGAGTCCGCCTTACCGCCTCGCCCGCATAGACGCTGCCGATGACCGTTGCGCCCAGAAGGGTGGCCACAAAGGGCCGCAGCGCAGCCCACATCCGACCCCCGAACGCGACCGCATAAACCATGCCGATGATCGGCACGGCGAGAACGTATGCAAGCAGTCTGCGAGCGCGTCGGTTGTCCGGCATCCCCGAGATACCCTCCTTCTCGAGACCGACGCAGCACGGCGACGGTCGAACTACGGGCGCCCCGGACGGCGTGGGGCGCGTCGCCCGCTGGGGCGGGTGACACCTCCGTATCTATTCGATTTCATCGGGCACTGGCGGGTTCCCAAACCCGTTCGGGCCAGTATGGCGCGCACGCCACAGGCGTGCATGACGGTTTTGCAAGGCTTGCACGACGCGCGACCGAGTCGGGGCCGTTGCTACACTCGCTCCGAAGAGGAGGAGCCGGGGCATGGTCATCTCGGTCGCACCAGGCACGATGAGCGCAGAGGAGATCGTCGCCCTCTGCCGCAAGTACACCCTGTACGAGTGGTCGGCGCAGTCGGCGGTCGATCCGATCGCCGTCGACCACGCCCAGGGCGTCTATTTCTACACGCCCGACGGCAAGCGCTACCTGGACTTCAACTCGCAGTTGATGAGCGTCAACATTGGCCACGGCGATCGGCGCGTCATCTCGGCCATCCAGCAACAGGCTGAGAAGCTGACTTACGCCAACCCGTTCATGGCGACCGAGGTTCGCGCGCGGCTGGGCGACAAGCTCGCCGAGCTCGCGCCGGGCGACATCGACGTGTTCTTCTTCACCAACGGCGGCGCGGAGGCGAACGAGAACGCCATCAAGCTCGCCCGCCAGGCCACCGGTCGGCAGAAGATCCTCGCTCGTTACCGCTCGTATCACGGCGCCACCGGCCAGGTCATCACCGCGACCGGCGATCCACGGCGTTGGGCGGCCGAGAACGGGGTGTGGGGCGTGGTCCGCGTGCCCGATTCGCATCGCTGGGCCGAGCCGCTGCCGGATCCGGTCGAGGACAGCCTGCGCGGCCTCGAGGAAGTGATCATGTACGAGGGCCCGCAGACCATCGCGGCCTTCATCCTCGAGCCGGTCGTCGGCACCAACGGCATCCTGGTTCCGCCAGATGGCTACCTGCAGGGTGTGCGCGAGATCTGCTCGCGCTACGGCATCCTGATGATCGCCGACGAGGTGATGACCGGCTTCGGCCGTACAGGTCAGTGGTTCGCGGTCGATAACTGGGGCGTCGTGCCCGACATCATCACCATGGCCAAGGGCCTGACCTCGTCCTACCTGCCGCTCGGCGCTGTGGGCATGAAGCGCTCGATCGCCGACGCGTTTCGCGACAAGGTCTTCTTCGGCGGATTGACCTACAACTCGCACCCGATGGGCTGCGCGGCGGCGCTGGCGACCCTGGCGGTGTACGAGGAGGACGGCCTGATCGACCGTGCGCGACAGATGGGCGCGGTACTGGCCGTCCACCACCAGGCGCTGCTGGAGCGCCACCCGTCGGTCGGATCGGTACGCAACATCGGCCTCTTCGGCATGGTCGATGTCGTCCGCTCGCGTTCGCCCTATGAACCGATGGCGCCGTACAACGGCACGTCAGACGAGATGCAGGCCATCGCGCGCTACTTCCGCGAGCACGGCCTATACACCATGCTGCGCTGGAACGGCATCCACACCAACCCGCCGCTGGTCATCACCGAACAGCAGTTGGCCGAGGGCTTCGAGATCATCGACGCCGCGCTGGCCACCGCCGACGAGGCCGTCCACTAGCCGCCCCAACACCTGGGCCAGCCTTGCGCCGGCAAGTACTCTGACGACCGAGGTCAGAGGGAACCTGCTGCGGGAGAGGGAAGATGCGAATCGGGTCATTCGGCGTACGCCGCCTGCATCTGCTGGCGGCGCTGGCCATGGGTTTCGCCCTCGTCTTTGGGCTGAGTGGCACCACGGCCGCCTATCAGATCATCAAGCAGACCGGCCACGTCGGCCAGATCGGTGTTCATGACACCAAGCACCGACCGGGCGGCACGTGTACCTACGTCGGCAGCGACACGCAGCTGCAGCTGACCAAGCTGGTCGCGCTGCGGGAGAAGGTCTGGCCGGCCGATTCACAGAGCGCCGGCGTTACGCCGGCCGGCGTCTTTCATTACATAATGTGGACGGTTGTGGCGCAGCGATCACGGAACGGCGGCGCCTGGCAGTCGATAGCCAGCGTGACCAAGCACGGCAAGGCATACGCCAACAAGCCGGCCGTCTTCGGGCCACTGAGCGTGTCCGTCCACGGCAAGGCCCACTACCTCTATCGGTTGATGGTGACCATCCAGTGGCACGGGAACGGCTCGGTCGTGGGCCAGATCACGTTCTGCCTCGACCACTACGGCGCCCGCGGCGATGTCACCGGCAAGTTCGTTGACGGTTGCCCCGGCATGGCAGCCTGAGAACGGCGTCTCAGAGAACGGCTCCAAGGATCAAGCGCCGCCGCGAGTGTCGAGCAGGCGGCCCCAGTGGAGCACGCGCACGGCGATCAGCGCCGCCAGGGCGGCGATGACCAGCACCGCCGCGGCGGCGATCGCCGAGTCGAGATCGTCCGACTGGAACTGCCCATAGACGAGCAGCGGCAGGGTCTGCGTCCTGCCCTCGATATTGCCGGCGAACATGATCGTGGCGCCGAATTCGCCGAGCGCCCGCGCCCAGCTCATGACCAGGCCGGCCGCCAGCGCGGGCGCCGCCAGCGGCAGGGTGATCCAGCGCAGTACGCTGCGCTCGCTCGCTCCATCGACACGAGCCGCGTCCTCGAGTGAATGCTCGACCGCGGCGATGCCGACGCGCGCGGAGCGCACGAAGAACGGCGCCGCGACGAAGACCTGGGCGAGCACGACTGCGGCGGTGGTGAAGGGCAACGACACGCCGAGCGCGGCGAGCGGTTCGCCGACCACGCCGCGCCGGCCGAAGAGCAGCAGCAGCGCCAGGCCGGCCACCGAAGGCGGCAGCACGATGGGCAGATCGACTGTGGCATCGATCAGCGCACGAACGGCGGAGCCACCGGGCAGCTGCCCGCGCGCGAGCGCGAGTGCCAGCGGCGTGCCGATGACGCACACGATGACGACGCTGACCGATGTCGTCAGCGCGCTCAGCAGCAGCGCGTCGAGCACCGCCGGGCTGGTCAGCGCTCCGAGCACCGCCCCCGATGCCACGGAGCGCGCGACCAGCACCACGACAGGCAGGCCGAGCAGCAGCAGCGCCGGCAGGCCGAGCAGCAGCAACCACGTGCGTGTCCCGCGCGCGCCTTCTCTGGCCGCACGTGCGAGGGCCGCTTGCGGGGCCGCGTCCATCAGCTCGGCGGCGTGAAGCCGGCGCGCGCGAACACCGCCTGGGCCTGGCCGCCGAGCAGCCAGGCCACGAACTCGCGCGCCGCGTCAAGGTGAGCGGAGGAATGGACGACCACCGCCCCGTAGGCGGCCACGACATTCCCTGCGGCGGGTAATGGCAGCTCCTGCAGCCCGTTGGTCGCCCGAGCATCTGTGGCGTAGACGATCGCCGCGTCGCCCTCGCCCAGCCTGATCTTGCTGACCACCGCGGCCACGTTGTCCTCGCGTGAGCAGACGTTGGCCTCGTAGCGATCGGCAAAGTCGGCGCCGTAAGCGGCCAGCGTGGCGAGCTTGGCCACCGCCTGCTCCGCATACCTGGTGATGGGAACGTCGGGGCCGGCGGCGACCACGCACAGGCCGGGTCGCCCGAGATCGGCCGGCGACCGCAATCCGGCCGGGTTGCCGGCGGGCACGATCACCGTCAGCGCATTGGAGACGAAGCGTGTGACCGGCGCGTCGGCTTCGCCGCCGTCGACGAGCGCCTGGGCGTTGGCCGTGTCGGCCGACATGAACACGTCGGCCGGCGCCGCCTGTTCGATCTGCGTGCGCAGCGCGGCCGACGAACCGGTCGAGAATGTCAGCGTGACCTGCGGATGGTCGATCGCCCAGGCGCTGGACAGCGCGGCGGTGACGCTGGTCAGGGATGCGGCTGCGTAAATGGTCAGGTCGGTTGCGCCTGCCGGGCCGGAGCAGGCGGCCAGGGCGAGCGTCAGCAGCACAGCCAACGAAAGAAACGAGCCGCGCAAGACTAGGCTCGGCGTTCCCGGCTCGATGGCACCTCGACGATCACGTTGGTGGCCTTGACCACGCAGATGGCTTCGTCGCCAACCGCGAGGCCCAGCTCGTCGACCGCCTCGGCCGTCATCAGGCTGACCAACCGGTGTGGCCCGGCCATGACCTCGACCACTGCTGCCACGCCGTCCTGCTCGACGCGGGTCACCACGCCGGCAAAGCGATTGCGCGCCGACTGGGCCACGATCGTCCGATCGGTGGCCGCGCGGCGCCGTTCTGCCACCAGTCGGCGCACCTCGGACAGCCGGACGAGGCGTTGGCCGCCGAGTGTGCGGACCGTCTTCAGCCGGCCATCCCGCTCCCAGCGCCGTAGGCTCTCGACCGACATCTCGAGCATCGCCGCGGCCTCACCGATGCGCACCTCGGCCTCGTCGCCGCTCTTTGCCATAGGAGGCATTTTGGGCATGCCAAGCCAGAATGTCTAGATATTGGCTCAGAGAGCCGCCCGCGTGTCCACGCCGATCTCGGTGGCGCGTGGTCATTCAGTCTTAGTGAGTGGGCAGTTACCTTGGAGATGGACGCGTCCAGGCATGGCGCACGGCTGTACTCAGCAGGGTGAATTGGCGGCAGCCACGCGTCGTGGCCGTAGCCGCGCCGTGCACGAACGCCCGTTGAAACGGCTGCGGCGTGTTGGCATTATTGGCGGTCTGGAAGTCCATCGCGGCAACGGTAGCGCCGCCTGGGCGCATATTTTCCGTGCCTCCTGGCCAGCATCTATCCTGACAGCATGCGGAGAACGATGGAGCTGGACGACCCACCAGCAAGCCGGCAGGGTGCCGCGCGGCGCGCCCGGCGGGTGGCCCAAGCGCTCGACCGCATCGTGATGGCCGGCGTGGCGCTGACGGCGCGCGCCCTGAGCGAGGCTACGACCGAGTCGGACCTATCGCTGCCGCAATGGCGGGTGCTGGTCGTGCTGGCCGATGCCAAACAGACATTGCGGCTCAGCGACATCGCCGCGCGCGTCGGGGTGACGCTGCCTGCCACCAGCCGCCAGTTACGCCGGCTGGAGCGACGCGGGCTGATCGAGATCCGGCCGGATGAGCACGACCGGCGCGCCGTGAACGTCCTGCTCACGCCCGCCGGCGAGCGGGTCCGTACCACCATCGTGGCCCATCGCCTGAATGCGGTCCGCGAGGCGACGAACGACATCGCCGTGTCTGAAGAAGGAGTGACGCAGCTGTCAGTACTGGCAGACGCGCTGGACCAATTTCGGTGAGCCGGCTGACCGCCTGGGTGCGGTCGCTGCTCTACGCGGCGCGGCGGCGCGCCCGGACGACGGCGTACCTGCGCAAGTGGGTCGTGCTCGGAGCGCTGATCGGGCTGATCGCGGGAATAGGCGCGGCCATCTTCTTCCTCGCCCTCGACGCCGCCAGCAATTTCTTCCTGGGCACGCTCGCCGGCTACCACCCGGCCACGCCGGTCGGCGAGGGCGGCACGCCGATCACCATGCCGCCACTACCGTGGATCGTGCCCATCGTCGTCGCCCTGGGCGGCCTGATCTCGGGCATCATCGTCTTCCGTCTGGCCCCTGAAGCCGAGGGGCACGGCACCGACGCGGCCATCGCCGCCTTCCACCACGGCGCCCGGCGCATCCGCTCACGCATCCCGCTCGTCAAGCTCGTCGCGTCGGCGATCACCATTGGCTCCGGCGGCTCCGGTGGGCGCGAGGGACCGACTGCCCAGATCGGTGCCGGCTTCGGCTCGTGGCTGGCGCGACTGCTCGATCTGGACGCGCGCGATGCGCGCATCGCCGTCTCATCCGGACTTGCCGCGGGCATCGGTGCGATCTTCCGCGCGCCGCTCGGCGGTGCGGTGCTGGGCGCCGAGATTCCGTATCGCGAGGACGTCGAGTCGGACGCGCTGGTACCCAGCTTCGTGGCCTCGGTCGTCGCTTTTTCGGTGTTCGGCGTGTTGATCGGCTTCTCGCCGATCTTCGGCCAGACCAGCGGCGCCACCTTCTCCGACCCGCGCCAATTGCTGTACTACGCGTTGATCGGGCTGGCCGCCGGAGTGGTCGGCAGGCTGTACATCGGTGGCTTCTACGGCGCCACCGCGTGGTTCGCGCGCTGGAAGCTGCCGCGTGAGATCAAGCCGGCGATCGCGGGGTTCGTGGTCGGCTGCATCGGCATCCTCATTCCCGGCGCGCTGGGCACCGGCTACGGCTGGGTCCAGTCCGCGCTCAGCGGCCCGACCCTCAAGGAGCTGCCGCTGTGGATCGTGCTCGCACTGCCGTTTGCCAAGATTGTGGCCACCTCACTGTCGGTCGGCTCGGGTGGCTCGGGTGGCATCTTCGGCCCGGGCATGGTCATCGGCGGTCTGCTGGGGGCATCGATCTGGCGGCTGCTCGAGCCGATCGCACCGGGCATCCCGGCCGACCCGGCACCGTTCGTGATCGTGGCCATGATGGCCCTCTTCGGCAGCATCGCCCATGCGCCGCTGGCGGTGATGCTGATGGTCGCCGAGATGACCGGCAACCTGGCCATGCTGGCGCCGGCGATGATCGCGATCGGCATCGCGAGCGTCGTCGTGGGCGATCGCACCATCTATCGCAGCCAGCTCAAGTCGCGTGCCGATTCGCCGGCCCACCGCTTCCGCTTCGCGATGCCGCTCATGTCGTCGATCCCCGCCGGCGATGCCGCGCGTCAGCCACGGCTCGTGCTGCACTCCGACCTCCACGCAGCCGAGGCGGTTCAACGGATGGCCTTTGCCGGCGTGCCCGGTGCGCCGGTGCTCAACGCCGACGGCACGGTGCGCGGCACCCTGTCGCTCGAGAAGGCTGAATCCGCACCGCCGGCCACGCCCATCGCGGAGTTGACCCATGCGGGGCCGACGATCTCCGCCGAGAACGGACTCGACGATGTCCTGAGCACGCTCACCGACGAGCACGCGGAGTGGGCGCCGGTGACGGCCGACGGTCAGCTGGTGGGCATCATCTCGACGCGCGACGTCATGACCGCCTATCGCCGCGCCCTGGCCGGCAATGTGCGCCAGATTCGCGGCGTCGGCGCCCACGGCGAGCTGCTCGAGGGCGGCCTGCCCGCCGGATCACCACTTGCCGGGCGCACGATCATGGAGGCGGGCTGGCCCAAGGACGTCGTCGTAGTCGCTGTTCAGCGCGGCGAACGGCTGATCATCCCGACCGGTGCGACCAAGCTCGAGGCGGGCGATCGAGTCACGCTCTTCGCCACGACCGACTCCGAAGAGGCCGCCCGGGCGATGATCGAGACGCACAGCTCGACGACCGTCTCCGGCGGGGCCGGCGCCCCACCGGCCGCCAAGCAGGATTCGGGCTCGCCCTGAGCGGGCCCGGGCTGACGCGCGACTACAGCTGGCTGGTGCAGGCGCGGCACTTCGTGGCGTCGGCGGGAACCTGCTCCTTGCAGTAGGGGCAGGTCTTGGTGGCCGGCTCGGGTGCGGCTTCGGGCTCCTTGATGAAGGTCCGGGCAATCAGGAACACCACGAGCGCGACGACGACGAAGATGATGATCCAATTGATGAACGCGCCCCAGCGGATGTCTACCTCGGGCGCGGTTGCCGTCGCGTCCTTCAGCTTGATGACCAACCCGCTGAAGTCGACTCCGCCGAGCGCCACTCCGATGGGCGGCATGATGATGTCATTCACCAGCGAATTGACGACGTTGCCCAGCGCGACGCCGATGATTACGCCGACGGCCAACGCGAGCGCGTTGGTCTTCGTCAGGAACGCCTTGAACTCAGCCCACACGATCCAGCCCTCCTCGTTTGCCCCCCGGTCGTGAATGGTGGCACGCGCGCGTTGGCTGCGTGGCGCCGTTTCGCGCCTAGAGCGTCTTGCGAATGAACGTAAACAGGTGGCGCTCGGCGAGCGGCGTGGTCCGGCCGGCGAAGCGCGCGACACCGACCGCGCCCAGCGTCTCGCTGCCCGGCACCGGGTCGTAGGCGACGTTTTCGAAGCCCGCCTCTGCCAGCCACCGCCGGATCGACGGCGTCAGATCGGGTGGCCGGCGGTGGCGCGTCCATATGACCGTCGCGCGGGGCGCGCACAGCGCTGGTAGCGAGCGGAGCGTCGTCTCGACGTCAGCGTCGCTGATGTTGCCGAAGACACCGCAGGCGAGCACCAGGTCGGCCGGCGCCGCGCCGGCGTAGGCGGACAGCTCACCGGCATCGCCGACCACGACCTCGAGGTCGCCCACGCCCAGCTCGGCCAGGCCGCGCCGCGCGTCGTCCGCGAGGTCCGGGTCGAGTTCCACCAGCCGGCCGTGGAGGTCGCGCCGCGCGACGAGCTCGAGCGCGCCGCGCAGGTCACGCGCCTGGCCGGCGCACATGCTGATGACGCGCACCGGCGAATGGTCGGTGGCATCGAGGGCGGCGGCGATTTGGCGCTGGACGATCTCCAGCCGTCGCCGCAGGGGGGTGTCTGTTTCGTAACCGGCGTGCCAGGCGGCCCAGTCGAGCTTGGTTGCCACGCAGCCGACCTTAGTCGGTCAGCGCGGACTGGTCATCGCGTGGCGCCCTTGCGGGCCGGCCGCGGTCCTACTTCGGCGCCTTGGCGCGGCCGTGCGACCCGCCGTACCGCGCGCATCGGTGGCGCGGCAGCCTACGGAACGATTAGCTGCGCGTCGCCGCCGCCTGCTGCGGCCAGGAGCCGCCGGCGAGGCCGCTTGTCCACCGATTCACCCGTTGGCACCGATACGCGCGGTAATCCGCAGACAAGGCCACTGACGGCCCACCGCGTTCGTCGGTTGTGCGCCGCATGCCTGCGCGCGTACCAATGCGGGCGGTGCGGCGGCTGTCTGGCCGAGCGGGTCGGTCAGTCGCTGCGGCCGGTGCCGAACTGACGATCACCGGCGTCGCCCAGTCCGGGCAGGATGTAGCCGCGCTCGTTGAGCTGGCGGTCCAGCGCGGCGGTATAGATGGGCACGTCGGGATGTGCCGCTTGGACGGCGGCAACGCCTTCCGGCGCGGCGATCAGGTTGAGCAGCTTGATGCGCGTCGCGCCCCAGCGCTTGAGCACGTCGATCGCGGCCGTGGCCGAGCCGCCGGTGGCCAGCATGGGATCGAGGATCAGGCACAGGTCGACCGTCGCCGAGTTGGGCAGCTTGTTGTAGTACTCGACCGGCCGCAGCGTGCGCTCGTCGCGGAACAGCCCCAGGTGCCAGACCTGTGCCGTGGGCATCAGTTCGAGCATCGCGTCGACCATGCCCAGTCCGGCGCGCAGGATGGGCACCAACCCGATCCGATCGGCCAGCTGGAAGCCCTGCATCTGCTCGAGCGGCGTATTGACGCTGATCTCCCGTAGGCGCGCGTCGCCGAGTGCCTCGTAACCGACCAGCCAGCTGATCTCGCGTACGAGCTCGCGGAAGATCTTCGGCTTGGTGCTCGCGTCGCGCAGCAGCGCCAGCTTGTGCTGCACGGCCGGGTGAGGCGAAACGTGCAGTGACGGGAACTCGGTTTCAGCGCTCACTCAGCCCTCCTCGGCCACTTCCGGCAACGGTGGCCGAATGGCGATCGACGTCACGAAACCGAGCAGGCCCGCAAGCATCACCGTTCCCACCACCAGCTCGAGATCCCAGGCCAGTCCGCGGACGATGCCCAGGGCTACGAAATAGACAGTCACAAAGACCATCGCCGACAAGACACCGGCCAGGGCCGCTGCGTACGATGGGTTCGGCCGCCGGCGACCGACCCACGCCCCGACGTCCGCGGCGACGCCGCCCGCCACCACTGCCAGGCTCAACAGCGGCTCTGGCGTGATCAACGTCAGCAGCAGCGCGTCAACAAGGCTGACCACCGTTGCGATGCCCGGGACAGACTGCGTCAGGCGCAGGGCAAACACCAGCGTGCCGGCCAGCAAGATCACCTCGAGTGCGAGCGAGCCCTCGCCCAGCGGGACGGACTCGGAGCTGATCTGGGCCGGCACACGCCGGCCCGACGAAGCGGCCACGATGGCCGATCCATCGGGCAGCCAGGCGAAACCGTAGAAGCCGTCATCCAGGGCTGGATCGTTGGTGATGTTGCGTGGCGACGAGCCGTCGGCATTGGCTACCCATATGTCGAAATCACCCGAATAGGTCGAGATCCAGGCGATCTGGCTGCCGTCGGGCGACCAGCGCGGGAGCTGGTCGACTTCGGTCTCGTTGGTCAGCTGGCGAACGTCCGAGCCGTCCGGCGCGCCCGAATAGACCTCGAAATTGCCACTCGCGTCCGAGTGCCAGGCAAGCCGACTGCCGTCGGGCGACCAGCTGCAGCCCCAGGCGTCGCCCGCGCCGGCGACGACGGATGCTCGGGCGTGCGATGTGGCGTCCCAGGTCACGACATCGAACGAGCCGTTCTCGATCGCCCAGCCGCAGTACCGATCGCCGGTCGGAGACCAGGACTCGATGCCCTCGCCGCCCGCTCCGTCCCACATGTGCGCCGATCCGGGCTGGCCGGGCGTGACGAACCAGATGCCGAGCCCGGCGCGGCTGACGGCCTGCGGGACGGTGTTCGCGCTGGGCGCGGGCGCTGGTCCCGGCCCGACCGGTGTTGCCGCAGGCAACGACTGCTGCGCGACCGGCGACCAGTAGCTCAACTGGCGGCCGTCGGAGGCCCAGACCGGGCCGTCCTCGTTCTGGGCTGCGTCGGTCACGCGCGCTGTCTGGCCGCTGGCCAGATCGAGCGTGAAGAGCCGGAAGTTGTCCGGCTGGCCGCCGGCATAGGCGACGGTTCTGCCGTCGGCCGAGACGTCGGGGTGGACCTCGTAGAGCTCGGGCGTTGTCGTCAGGCGCCGACTGCCGCCTCCGTCGACGGGAATCATGTACAGGTCGGTCGGAGTCTGGACCCGGCCGGCATTCGGGTCCGTGGCGCCGGCGAGCACGACGAAGGGATGGATCGTCTCGGTCAGCAGGGTCAGCACGGCGAGCACCAGCCCGAGTCCCACGGCCAGCGTCAGGGCTCCGTCGCGCCACCGGTCGCTGATCGTCAATGCCCGGCCAGTGCCGGACTTCGCCGCACGACGCTGGACGATCGAGAGGATGGGACCGGTCACGATCAGCAGCGTCGCGGCGAAGAGCAGCAGCCGACTCGGTACAAGAACGCCTTCGGGCCCGGCTGGTGGGCGTCCGCCGGCGGCGCGCAGGACGAACTCGATGAGCAGGCCGACCACGAACAACGCGGCACCGATCAGCGAGTAGCGGTATGCGCGGGCAAAGGCTTCACGTCCGCCGGCCCGTCGCGATCCCCACCAGATGAACAGCAGGTAGGCGGCGACCAGGAAGCCGGCGTAGAGGGGCAATGCCCAGACCGAGAAGATCTGGTTGCCGACGATGAGGCTGTTGTTGTCGGCCCAGACAAGGAGATAGCCGCCGAAAACCAGCAACGCGCTTAGGGCAACGATGAGTGTGTCGAAAGCCGCCGCGGATAGCCGCCGCATCCATCTCCTCCTTGGGCGCGATTGTATGGGTGGGCCCGCCTGGATTTGGGGCGCAAGGCGCTACCATCGGGGCGCATGGCGAGGACCCCGACGAAGCCTGCGACCGAGGTCGCCCTCAACCCACAGACGAGCACCCGGACGGCGAGGCGCAGCTCATTGCGCCCGGTATTGCCGCGTGCCCGCTACCCGCGCGGCGCCGCCGGGCCGGTGCTCGTCGAGGTACGGCGCGGCCCGTTCGTGGAAAGCCGCCACCGCGGCCACGTCATCCAGGTTGACGCGACCGGCAAAATCCAGCGCGGCGTGGGCGATCCCGACTACGTGACCTCGCTGCGCTCGGCGGTCAAGCCGTTCGCGTTGCTGGCGCTCGTCGACGCCGGCGGCGCCGACGAGTTTCGGCTGACAGAGCCGGAGCTGGCCGTAATGGCCGCCTCGCACCACGGCGAGGACATGCACGTGCGCACCCTGCAGGGCGTACTGCGGCGCGCCGGGCTGACCCAATCGTTACTGGCCTGCGGTGCGGAAGGTGCTCCGGTCGATCCGCTCACCCACGCCCGACTCGCGCGCGACGGCGAAATGCCCGGTCCGATTCGGCACATGTGTTCCGGCTTCCACGTCGCCAGCCTGTTGCTCACCCGCCACGGCGGCTGGTCGCTGGCCGACTACTGGCGTCCCGAACATCCCGCCCAGCTCGCGGTCGCCGGGGTGATCGCGCGCGTGTTCGACACGCGGCCCGATGCGCTCGTCACCGCCGTCGACAACTGTGGCCTGCTGACCTACGCCTTTCCGCTGGCGGCCATCGCGCGCGCGTTCGCACTGCTGGGCAACCCGGCCACGGCAGCGGGACCGTCGACACAAACCCTGGTGCCGGCACTGACCCGCGTGCGCGACGCGATGATGGCCGCGCCGGAGATGGTCGGCGGCACGCACGATGCGGTCGATACGCGCCTGATGCGCACGCTGCCCGGCCGGCTGGTCAGCAAGGGTGGCGCGGAAGGACTGCGTGGCTTCGGCCTCCTGCCCGGCGCGGTGAGCGACAAGAGTGCGGCCGGCGGCGTGGCCATCAAGATCGAGGACGGCGACGGCTTCGGGCGCGCCAACCGGTCGGTCAGCGTCGAGGCACTCGCCCAATTGGGTGCACTCGACGCGGACGCGCTCGAGCGGCTCAACGACCTGCATCGGCCGCCGCGGCGCGACCCGCACGGCGTCGAGATCGCCGTCACCGTGCCGACCTTCCAGCTCGCCCCATTCGCCGAGCTTGCCTGAGTCCTGATCATGGCCGACGGCAATTTCGACCCCAAGACCTTCGATCCGTATCGGGCGCTCGGCGTCGCGCGCGGCGCGACCGCGGTGCAGATCAAGCGCGCTCACCGCACGCTGGCGAAGCGCTACCACCCAGATGCGGCGACGGGCGACACGGCGCAGTTCCTGGCCGCGCACGAGGCGTACCGGGTACTGTCCGATCCGCTGCTGCGGCGCGAGTGGGACGACCGGCATGCGCCCGGCCCTGTGCGCGCCGACTCTCCGCCGCCGCGCGGCGCGGCCAAGGCACGTCCAAGGTCCAGGAAGCAGGCCCAGGAGGCCGCGCCCCAACGGCCGCGCAGTACGCGCTCGTACACCTGGTCGGCTGCCGAAGTGCCGTGGTGGGAGGAGGGCGCCACGCGACAGCGCAGTCGCACCCGGCGACCGGGGCGCAGCGCAGGCGATAACGAGCGGCCCGCGGCCGATCACTCGAACGACCAGCCAGCGGAGCCGGTGACCGACTTCGAGGTCTACAACCGCTCGAGCGGGGCCGCCTGGTCGATGGCCGCACGGGCCTACTTTCGGCGCGGCGACGAGGACCTGCCGCGGCGAGGCGAGTTCAGCTATCAGGGCACGCAGGTCGTCACCGCCGGCCGCGCGCGCGCGGCGCGCGCGGCCGCGCAACGCCCAACGCCGTCGGCTCCAACAGCGTCGCCGGTCGCGCCGCCCGTCGAACCAGCGTCGCCAGTGGCGCCCGAACCAGCCCCTGACTCGGCCCCCAGGCCAGCGCCCCAACCCGCTGCTGCCGGTAGCCCAGCTAGGCCGGGCATGCTCGGACGCCTGCGTGGCCGGCTGAAGCGAGCAGATCGGTAAGCGCATGACCGCCATCCGCTGCCGCATCGCGCCCAGCCCGACCGGCCCGCTGCACATCGGCACGGCGCGTACGGCGCTGTTTAACTACCTGTTCGCGAAGCACCACGGCGGGACCTTCATCCTGCGCCTGGAGGACACCGATGTTGCCCGCTCGACGCTCGACTACGAACGGGACATCCTTGACAACCTGCACTGGCTGGGCATCGAGTGGGACGAGGGGCCGGAGGTCGCCGGACGCCCGGCGCGCGGACCGTACGGTCCTTATCGGCAGATGCAGCGCCTGGATCGTTACGGCGCTGCCGCCCAGAAGCTGCTGGCGGAGGACAAGGCCTACTACTGCTATTGCCCGCGCGAGGAGCTCGAGGCCGACCGCAACGCGCAGGAAGCTGCGCACGAGCCGCCGCACTACGTCGGTCGCTGCGCCAACCTGACGTCAGAGCAGCGTGCCGCCTTTGAGGCCGATGGCCGCCAGCCGGTGATTCGCTTCCGAGTGGGGGAGGGCGTCGTCGCCTTTGACGACATCGTGCGCGGCCACGTCGAGATCGATACCACCGCGCTGGGTGGCGACCTGATCATCGTCCGCTCGGACGGCACGCCGCTGTATCACTTCACGGTGGTCGTCGATGACGCGGACATGGCCATCAGCCACGTGATCCGCGGCGAGGACCACCTGTCAAATACGCCTAAGCACATCCTGCTCTTCCGCGCGCTGGGCGCCGACGTGCCGGCCTTCGCCCACCTTCCGCTGATCCTCAATCCGGACCGGACCAAGATGAGCAAGCGCAAGAGCCAGACCGCGGTCGCCGACTACCGCGCGCAGGGCTTCATCCCCGAGGCATTCGTCAACTTCCTGGCCCTGCTCGGATGGTCGAGCGGCACGGAGGAGGAGATCTTTACGCTCGACGAGCTTTCCCGCCGCTTCGATCTCGAGCGCGTGCAGTCGGGCGGCGCCGTCTTCGATCGCGAACGGCTTGAGTGGCTCAACGGGCAGTGGATTCGCCGGCTGAGCGACGAGCAGCTGGTCGAGCGGCTGCTGCCCTTCCTGTCGGCCGACCTGGAGGCTCAGGCGGCGGTTGGCGCGGAGGTGCGCATGCCCACCGCCGACGACCTCGCGCCGCTGCTGCCGATGCTGCGCGAGCGGCTGCCGACACTTGCCGCGGTGGGCGCCATGGCCGACTTCCTGTTCGTCGAGGACCTGCGCGTCGAACCGGCGATGCTGGTGCCCAAACGCTGGGACGTGGCGACCACGGCCGATGGGCTCAAGGCAGCGCGCGAGGTCATCGCGGATGTTGGCGAAGTCAGTTTCGAGGCGGACGAGCTGGAAGGCCCGCTGCGCCGGCTGGCCGAGGACCGCGCCTGGAAGGTGGGCGACCTGTTCATGGCCATCCGTGTCGCGATCACCGGCCGCACGGCCACGCCGCCGCTCTTCGACACCCTCGTGGCACTCGGTTACGAGCGTGCCCTGGCCCGCCTCGACGCTGCCCGTGAGGCGCTGGACTCGCTCGTCGCTTAGTGCGCGCTCGGCTGGGGCGTGGCGCCTGCCTGGTCGCCGCGGTGGCTTCCGTCAGTTGTTCGGGCGTATCGACCTTACGCTGAGCCCGGCGCGCAAAGTGCCCGTCCGTGGCCCACAGCCACGCTCAGAATCACGGCACCGCGCCCCCAGCGAGGGCGTGCGAGGGCCCGTGACCCGCATAACGTCGAGATGGCCGGACATTTGTCGGAAAGGCCGCGCCGCCGCTGTTCGACACGCTCGTGGCGCTGGGTTACCAGCGAACGCTGGCGATGCGTCGACGCCGCGCGCGAGGCGCTGGAGTCCTTCTCAAGCTAGCTCTGGTAACCGCACGATGGATGAATAGCGGTTACTATGCGGTCACCAATGTTTGAGCGAGGGAGCGAATGAACCACGAGCAATTCCAGGGGTGGCTCGACGCGTACGTCGAGGCGTGGAATACGTACGACCCGCAGCAGATCGGCGCGTTGTTCAGCGCCGACGCGAATTATCGGTACCACCCGCAGGACGAGCCGGTGCGCGGCCGTGACGAGATCGTCAAGTCATGGCTCGACGGCCGCGACGACCCGGGCACGTACGAGGGTCACTACGAGCCACTCGCCATCGACGGCGAGGTGCACGTCGCCAGCGGCTGGAGCCGCTACTTCGAGACACCCGGCGGTCAGCTGCGCGACGAGTTCTTCAACATCTACGTGTGCCACTTCAACGACGCCGGCGAGTGCACCGACTTCAACGAGTACTGGGCCCAGAGCCGCGAGTTCCGTCGACGCGACCGGGCCGAGCTGATCCGCAAGGCGCGCGCCGGCGAGCAGGTCTAGGCGTATGGCGCGCACCGTGCTCATCGTCGAAGACGAGCACACCGTCCGCGAAACGCTGGCCGAGGCACTGATCGAGGACGGACTGCAGGTGACCACCGCCGCTGACGGTCCGCAGGCGCTCGAGCGCTTCCGCGCGGACCAGCCCGACCTGGTCATCCTGGACCTGATGCTGCCGGGCATGTCGGGCATCGAGGTGTGTCGCGTCCTGCGCGCCGAATCACCCGTGCCCATCCTCATGCTGACGGCTCGCGACAGCGAGCTCGACAAGGTGCTCGGCCTGGAGCTGGGCGCCGACGATTACGTCACCAAGCCTTTCAGCCTGCGCGAGCTGCAGGCGCGCATCCGCGCCCTGCTGCGCCGGTCCGATACAGCCGCCCGGCCACCGTCACCCCCGGGCGGACAGCGCGCGGTCGAGCTGGGCCCGGTGCAGGTTGACCTGGCCGGCCACCAGATCCTGCGCGATGGGGTGCCGCTGCCGGTCAAGCCCAAAGCATTCGAGCTGCTCTCCTTTCTGATCCGCAACGCCGGCCAGGTGTTCAGCCGCGAGCAACTGCTCGAGCGCGTGTGGGGCTATGACTACGCCGGCGAGACGCGCACCGTTGACGTCCACGTGCACTGGCTGCGCAAGCGCATCGAGGCGGATATCGCCAGCCCGGTGTTCATCCAGACCGTGCGCGGCGTGGGCTACGTCTTCCGTTGGCCGGCGGGCGCATAGATCGGCCGTAGCGGGTCGAAACGTAAACACGGCGGCAATCTGCCGTTCACACTCGCCGGTCAGCCTGAGTCCATGAACACTCAGGTTGCCGATGGCATGGTTTCGCCAGCACAGGTCAGCCGGCTGCAGACGCACGCCGACCTTCTCGCGGCGTGGCTCGACATGGCGCCCGATCGATTGCCCGCAGCGCTGGCGGACCGAAGCGATTTCGCGCGCATGGTCGAACTCGTGCGCACCCACCTGCGCCCCATCAGCAGCCGTGGCTCGCTGGCCATCAGCTATACGCAAGAGCACTTTCATGTTGCCGCGGTTGGTGCGGCGCCCGCGCCGCGCGTGCTGCTGACGCGCAACGCGACCGAGGTGGCCTATGCGCTGCGCTGGATGGAGCTGGCGTCGGGCCTGCCACGACCAAGCTGGCCGGTGCTCACGGGCGGCAACTGAGCCTCATCTCGCGCGCCTCGTTTGGCGCGCCGGGCTTCCATAGACTTGGCGGGTGCCTGTCGAGTACGCCCTGCTCGCGCTGGTCGCCCTGCTGGTGGGCGCGGGACTGGGAATGCTGTTTGCCCGTCGCCAGGCCGCACCGGCAACGGCGGAACCCTCCGCTGCGACTCGTCCCAGCGGGCCGGCTCCGTCCACCGATGACATCTGGACCGGTGAACTGCCGGCGCTGATCGAGCGCATCGACATCGGCGTAATCCGTGTCGGACCGGACATGCGCGTGATCCGCTTGAACCAGGCCGCGGCACGGATGCTGTCGATCGAACTCACAGCGGCGACCGATCGCTCGCTGCTCGAGCTGTTCGTCGACCATCGCGTGGACGAGGCGGCGCGTGCGGCGCCTCGGCGGGGCTCGGTCACGGTCGAAGTCGGTGGGCGTTCGGCCGACGAACGGCGCACGCTGGTGCGCATCAGGCGCGCCGCCGACGGCGGGCTGTGGCTGCTGCTCGACGACGTCACCGAACTGCGCCGGCTGCAGCGCATGCGGACGGAGTTCATCGACAACCTGTCGCATGAACTGCGCACGCCGCTGACCACCATCCGGCTGCTGACCGAGACGCTCGGCCAGGATCTCGAACGGGCCGACGTGCCGCCGCGCATCCGCGAGCGGACCAAGAAGATCGACGTCGAGACCGGCCACCTGGTCCAGATGGTCAACGAGCTGCTCGACCTGGCGCGCATCGAGGGCGGCGCGTCCGACCGGCACTTCGCGCCGGTCGACGTGGCCGAGGTGATCAATGGGGCGCTCGACCGCCTGCGCACCTTCGCCGAACGGCAGGATGTCACCCTGGTGGCCGACTTGCCCGCCGACCTGCCACAGGCGTGGGGCGACGACGAGCGCCTCGGCCAGGTGCTGGTCAACCTGCTCCACAATGCGGTCAAGTTCTCGCCGCCGCACACTACCGTGACTGTTTCGGCGCTCGTGGCGGAGCCGTTCATCGCCGTCGCGGTGCGCGACCAGGGGGTGGGCATCCCGGCGGCCGAGATCGATCGCGTCTTCGAGCGCTTCTACAAGGTCGACAAGGCGCGCCAGCGGGGCATGGGCGGAACCGGTCTGGGGCTGGCCATCGCCCGCCACATCATCGAAGGCCACGGTGGCCAGATCAGCGTCGAGAGCGAGGAAGGCCACGGCGCCACGTTCACGTTCACCGTGCCGCTGGCCGACCGAGTGCCGGCCGAGAGCCTGTGACCGAGGCCTAGCCGAGCGCCTGGAAACCCGCGATAAGGATCAGCGCGCCGATGAGCAGGACGACGGCGTTGCCGAGGAGAACGGTCGGGCCGTGCAGTCGATGCCCCGAGCCGCGGCCGACGGTCGCCCCGAACACGGCCAGCAGGCTCTGCCACGACAGCGACGCCGTGAACGCAGCGGCGGCGAAGGCGAGGCGCTCGGCCAGACCGTTCAGGAAGGGCAGGCCGACCGCCAGCGCGGCGAAGTAGATGACCGTGGCCGGGTTGAGCAGGGTCAGGCCGAGCACCGTGAGGTAGGTGCGTGAATGAGCGGTGCGCGGCACGTGCTGGCCCGTTTCGTTGCCGCGCGCGCCACGCAGCGACGCGAGTCCACGCACGGCAATGGCCATCAGCAGGGCACCGCCGACGATACGCAACGGAATCTCGAGCCGGCCGATGATCGAGCTGACGCCCAGGCCGGCGAGTACCGCCAGCATCGCGTAGATGAGGTCGGCGGTGGCCGCTCCGGCGCCGGCCGCGAGCAGCGCTTGGAGCATGGCGCGGGCGCGTCAGCCGAGCAGGTCGGGCGACAGCAGCCAGCGCAGCGTCGCCGCGCCGCGGCGGAGCGGCAGAGCGACCGCGAAGCATGCCGCCGCGCCCTTGCGCAGGGACAGCTCGTCGGCGCCGATCAGCTGTGCGGCCAGTTCGCTGAAATCCGGGTCGTGGCCCACGACGGCCAAGCTCTGCCGGCCCGCGTCGGCGACGATTCGGCTGAGGGTCGCCAGGCGCAGCGGGCCGCCCAAGCGCTCATCGATGACCGGCGTGCAGCCGATGGCGACCCCGACGAGCTGCGCCGTCTCCAGCGCGCGCAGCTTGGGGCTGGTCAGCAGCGCGGCCGGGCGAACATCGTGCGCGGCGAGGAACTCGCCCAACTGCTCGGCCTGGCGCCGGCCCTTCTTGCTCAGCGGCCGTTGCGCGTCGTCGTCGTGCCACTTAAGCGGATCGCCGGCATGCGCGTGGCGCAGCAGGTAGAGCGTCAGTTCAGCGGTGGCGTCGGCGTCCATTGGCCCAGTATCGGTGACCGAGGCGGGCCGCTTCAGCCCTGCGGGGACTCCGCGAACGTCTGGATGCGCTCGGCGATCTCGTCGCGCACGCGGCGGTAGACCGCCAGTTGTTCATCCTCTGCACCAGTCGCCGCGGCAGGGTCGTCGAATAGCCAGTGCAGCTGTTGTTCTGCGCCGGGGAAGTAGGGGCAGGCCTCGCGCGACTCGTCGCACACCGTCACCGCGTAATCGAAGCGCTGGCCGGCGAACTCGGCGACCGTCTTGCTGCGCTGGCCGCTGATGTCGATGCCGATCTCGCCCATCACGCGCGCCGCCAACGGGCGAACGTGCGTCGCCTCAGAACCTGCGCTGAATGCTTCGAAACGGTCGCCCGCCCGGGCGCGCAGTAGCCCTTCGGCCATCTGCGAGCGGGCACTGTTGTGCACGCACAGGAAGAGGACTCGCCGGCGTTCATCGTTCAGGGGTTTAGGTCCTCGATGTCGCCGGTGGCGAGGAAGACCACGTCCTCGGCGATGTTGGTGACCCGGTCGCCGATGCGTTCGAGGTAGTGCGCCGCGAACAGGATGCGCGTGCCGCGATCGACGTTGGCCGGATCGTCGCGCATCAGCCGAAGCACTTCGTCGAAGGTCGCGTGATACATGGCGTCCATGTCGTCGTCGCGGGCGGCAACCACGCGCGCCTGGGCAGTATCCAGGTCGACCAGCGCGTGCAGTACGCCGCGCACCTGCTCGGCCGCCAGCGCGGCCATCTTGGGCAGGTCGAGGTAGTCCTTGAGCGGTGGCATCGGTGCCAGCTTGCGCGACTGTTTGGCCACCGACCCAGCGTGGTCGCCCATGCGCTCAAGTTCGTAGGTCACATGGTCGAGCGACAGCAGGAAGCGCAGGTCGCGTGCCACGGGCTGCTGCGTGGCGATGGTGGTCGTGATCAGCGAGTTGATGTGCCGCTGCGCCTCATTGATGCGCACGTCACCGACGATCGCGGCAGTCGCCTTGTCGGCGTCGTGGCTGATGAGCGAGTCGAGCGCCGCGCCGATCTGGCCGGCGACCATGCTGCCCATGCGCAGCACCTCGTCCTTGATCTCGCGCAGTTCGCGATCGAGCGTGTCGCGGCTCGCCGGCGTCGATGACGGCAGCGCGGCCGCGGGATGAGGCTCGGCGCTCTGATCGAGCATTTCACCGAGGCGCACGTCCACCAGGTCGCCCTCGACGGCTAGTTGGGCGCGCCGCTCCTCGGGACTGTTCTCGCGTTCCATGGCGTCCTCCCTCTCCGGACTAGCCGAACCGACCGGAGACGTAGTCCTCGGTCAGCTGGTTCTTGGGATTGGTGAAGATGTCGGAAGTTGGGCCCACCTCGACCAGGTAACCGGCGCGGTCGTCGCCCATTGTCATGAACGCGGTCTCGTCCGACACGCGCGCGGCCTGCTGCATGTTGTGGGTGACGATGATGATCGTGTACTGGCTCTTGAGCTTCTTCATCAACTCCTCGATCAGCAACGTCGCGCGCGGATCGAGCGCCGAGGCGGGCTCATCCATGAGGATCACCTCCGGCTCGACGGCGATGGCGCGCGCGATGCACAGGCGCTGCTGCTGGCCGCCCGAGAGGGCCATGCCCGACTGGCGCAGCTTGTCCTGGACCTCGTCCCACAGGGCGGCCGATCGCAGCGCCTGCTCGACGACATCCTTCAGTTCGTTGCCGCGGACTCCGTAAAGGCGGGGGCCGTAGGCGACGTTGTCGAAGATCGACTTCGGGAATGGGTTCGGCCGCTGAAAGACCATGCCCACCTGGCGGCGGACCTCGACCACGTCAACCTGCCGGTCGAGCACGTTGGTGCCCTCCAGGAGCACCTCTCCTTCGGCCCGTGCGTTGGGCACCAGGTCGGTCATCCGGTTGATGCTGCGCAACAGGGTTGACTTACCCGAGCCGGATGGTCCGATGATGGCCGTTACCGCGTTCGGATTGATCTCCAGGCTGATATCGCGGAGTGCCCTGAACTTGCCGTAGTAGACGCTCAGGTTGCGGATGGACAGCTTGGCTGCGTCGGCCGTATCGGTGGTCTGCTCGGGCAGCGGCGTGACGCCACCTCCCGGTTCCTGTGCGGTTGCCTCTGGGATCGTTCCGACGGTCACGTCAGCATCTCCGTTCATCGTGCGGCCGTCACTGTGCTACGGCCCCCATGCGCCTGGTTCGCCATGACGTCAGCAGGCGCGCCGCCACGTTGAGCAGCAGCACCAGCGTAATGAGTACGAGTGCGGTGGCCCACGCCTTGGCCTGCCAGTCTGGGTAGGCCGAGCCACCATATGTGTAGATCAAGTGGGGCAGCGTCGATACCGGCTGATCGAGCGACGTGTTCATGAACGGGTTGCCGAACGCGGTAAAGAGCATCGGCGCGGCTTCTCCGGCCCCACGGGCGACGGCCAGCATGACGCCGGTCAGGATGCCGTTGATGGCGGCCGGCACCATCACGCTGATGCTCGTTCGCCACTCCGGTGCGCCGATGGCCAGGGATCCTTCGCGCAGCGATGCCGGCACGAGCTTGAGCATCTCCTCTGTCGAACGGACGATCGTTGGCAGCATGATGAAGCTCAGCGCCATCGCCCCAGAAAACGCGGAAAAGTGACCCTGTGGCTCGACGATGACCGCGTAGGCAAAGATGCCCATCACGATTGACGGCACACCAGCCAGGGTGTCGGTCGCGAAACGGATCGCGATGCCCAGCCTGCTGCCCGGCCGCGCCGCGGCGTACATGCCCGCCAGGAGGCCAAAGGGAACTGCCACGATCAGTCCCAGGCCGACCGTCATGAACGAGCCGACGATCGCGTTGGCGATGCCGCCGCCGACGATGCCCGCCGGCGTGGGCAGCGCGGTCAGGAACTCCGGGGTCAGCTGGCTGGCGCCCTGCAGCAGTACGTATACGACGATCCAGACCAGCGGCGCGACAGCGATGATCGCCGCCAGGCCGGCGAGCGCCAGCATCAGCCGGTTGGTGAGCTTGCGTCGGGCGACGTGGCGAGCCCGGCGCTGAGCGGCTCGCCCGGCCGTCGCCGCCACGGTCACGTCCGTCCTCCGAATGCGCCGCGTGTGCGCCAGATGAGCACCTGCGCGAAGGCATTGATGATCAGCGTGATCACGAACAGGACCAGGCCGATCTCGACCAGCGCGTTCAGGTACAGCGGAAAGGTCGCCTCGGTGAACTCGTTGGCGATGATCGAGGCCATCGTGTAGCCGGGATGCAGCAGCGAGGCGGACAGGTCGAGGTTGTTTCCGATGACCATCGTCACCGCGATCGTCTCGCCGAGCGCCCGCCCGAGGGCCAGCACGATGCCGCCGAAGATGCCCGACCGTCCGTACGGGATGAGCACCTGCCAGACAGATTCCCAGCGTGTTGCGCCAAGCGCCATGGCGGCCTCGCGCTGCGAACCAGGTACGGCCCGCAGCACGTCGCGGGTGATCGCCGTGATCGTCGGCAGGATCATGATCGCGAGGATGAACGACGCCGCGAGGCGACTTGGGCCGTAGAGCGGCCCTTCGAAGATCGGCAGGAATCCGAGCGTGGAGTTCAACGCGTCGCCGACCGGCCGAACGACAGTCGGAATGAGCACGAACAGGCCCCACAGCCCGAATACCACGCTGGGCACCGCGGCGAGCAGCTCTACCAGCGTTCCGACCGGCCCGGCGATCCAGGGCGGCGCCAGCTCGGCGAGGAAGATGGCGGTGGCAACTCCGACCGGCACCGCCAAGATCAGCGCCACGAAGGAGGTGATCAGCGTTCCTTCGATGTACGGCAGAGCGCCGAACACCTGGGTGATCGCCGGATCCCAGTTCGATGTCCACAGGAATTCGAAGCCGAAGGCGTTGCGCGAGAGCTCAGAGCTCTGCCAGAGCTGCCAGCCGATGGCAACGACCAGCGCGATAACGGACAACGACGCGGCGGCGAGGAGCAGCCTGAACGGTCCATCACCGTGCTGCCAGGCTGCTCGCAGGCCGCGCGTCGTTCCGAGTACGCGTTGGCGCGTCACTCTCGTCTGAACGCTCATCCGATGGTCATTCTCTCAACTGGCCGAAGAAGGCGACACCCTTCCCCTTTGGGGAGGAAGGGAAGGGTGTCTGACCTTCAGTGGGAGGAGGAGTTATCGACGTCCGTTGCCGGCCAGCTAGCTGAGCGGTTGCCCGTTGCAGGTCATCTGGTCGACCCGGTCGAGAACCTGCTGCTTGACGTTGTCGGGCAGTGCGACGTAGTTCAGAGCGGTGGCGTACTGGATGCCGTCGCCCTGGGCCCAGTGAACGAACTGGACCAGCTTCTGCGCCTTGGCGCAGTCGCTCTCGTCCATGTACAGGAGCAGGTAGGTGTAGCCGGCGATCGGCCAGGACTGAGCGCCCGGGGCGTTCACGATCGACCGGGCCAGGGTGGCGGGCATGTCGCCGCCGAAGTCGGCCATGGCGGCCTTGGTTGAGTCAAGCGTCGCGGTGACCGTGCTGCCGGCCGCGTTGTTCATGCTCGCGAAGGCGAGCTTGTTGGAGAGTGCATAGGCGAGTTCGACGTAGCCGATCGAGCCGTCGTTCTGGCTCAATGTGCCGCTGACGCCCTCGTTGCCCTTGCCGCCCAGGCCGACCGGCCACTGCACGGACGTGGCGTTGCCGACCGAGTTCTTCCACTCGTCGCTGACCTGCGACAGGAAGTCGGTGAAGATGAAGGTCGTCCCTGATCCGTCAGAGCGGTGGACCACGGTCATCGGCTTGTCCGGCAGCGTGACGCCCGGGTTGAGGGCGGCGATGGCCGGATCATTCCAGTTGGTGATGTGGCCCAGGAAGATGTTGGCCACGGTTGGACCGTCGAGCACCAGCGGCGGGCCATCCGCGGGCAGGTCGCTCAGGTTGTAGGCGACCACGTCGGCGCCGGCCACGCTCGGGAACATCTGGATGCCCGGTGCGGCGGCGAGCTGGTCGCTGTTCAGGATCGCGTCGGAGGCGCCGAAATCGACCGTCTTCGCGGTGATCTGCTGGATGCCGCCGCCAGATCCGATGGACTGGTAGTTGAACTTGACTGACGGATCGACGAATGCGTACTGGTAGAACCACTGGCTGTAGAGCGGGTACGGGAAGGTGGCCCCGGCGCCGGCGATCTGGATCGAGCCAGGCGCCAGCGGTGTCGGGCCCGTGCTCGCTCCCGGTGTCGGCGAGGCGCCTGCCCCACCGCACGCGGTGACCAGGATCGCAACCACCATCGTGGCCGAGAACCAATGGAACTTCTTCACGTTCTGCTGCTTCTCCTCTCTTGAGCGCGCGGCATCTCCCAGCACCGCGGCAGGCACTTCTTGCCCTTGCGCCGCCAGCTTTCACCGGGTACGTGAACGTCTCGTTCGCGGTCGGTTAACGTCCTGTTAACGGCCGGCCGTGACGGTCAGAGCGCGCCGAGCACCGCCGCTAACTGGCGCCGGAAGGTTCGCCCGCCGACCCTCCGCCAGAGCCGCCGGAAGGTGCGCCGCAGCCGCGCGATGTCTGCTTCGCTCGCCTCCAGATATGCCGCGGCGGCCCGGCGCGTGGCGGGCGGCGTGGTCGCGTCGTCGAGCCACTCGCGCGTGACGGCGGTGGCCACCACGGCGTCGTTGAGCAGCCCCAGGTGGTCCTGCATGGCGGTCACCTCGGCGATCAGGCGCGCCGCGGCGGGTGGCAGGGCCTCGGAGAAGAACTCGAGCGCATAGCGCAGTCGCTTGCCGTCGATGCGCAGCGCATGCAACGCGCCGACATCGGCCCAGCCGAGGGTCACGTCGTGCACGATCACGTTCTCGTAGGCGGCCCAGATGCGCGAGCCGGCGGCATCCCTGACGCGGCGTTGGTCATCGGGCCGCGCGCCCGCCGCGGGCGTCTCAACGAAGGCGCGGTAGTCGTCGACGAAACGGTCGTACGCCGGTGAGGCGAGCATCGCCAGCAGTTCGAGGCGGGCGCGGCGGCGGCGGTAGCGCCACTCGTCGGCGAGCGGCCCAAGCGCGACCACGCCCGCGTCGAGTGGCGCACGATAGTTGTCGAGCCGCTCGAGTTGGACGTCGAGGTCACGCACTCGGCCGAGCGCCGCCGCCACGATGCGCAGCTCGGCAACGTAGCGCCGCGCCAGTCGCTGTTGATAGGCGCCGTCAAACACCCGCCAGGCGGCGCGCATTCGGCGGGTTGCCACACGCATGCGATGGACCGCCTCCGGGCTCTTGTCGGCGCGCACCTCCGGCACGAGTTCGAGCATCCGCAGCATATGCATGCGCAGCACCTTGCGGCCTGCCTCGGCGAGCGTGTCGTCGGCCAGTACGCCCGGCGTGCGCGGTGGTTTGGCCGGTTGGTCTGCCGCCGTGGCCGCGGCGACTAGGCCCAGGCCGATCTGCTCCTTCGAGCGGATCTCGGGCTCGACGCAGCCGGCATCGTCGAGGACGTCCGCGATCGATGAAAGTAGTCGTCGTCCGGCAACGGCCGTCGCGACGTGGCTCTCCACCTCAAGTGTCCAGAACGAACCGAGCTGCCGCCCTGAGCGGCGCACCTGTGCCTCGTCGAGCGACACCGTGGCGGCCGTCGCGCCGTCCGCCGAGACCAGGTCACGTTCCTCGCGCTTCTGCTCGATCACGAACAGCGAGCGCAGCCGCTCCTCGCCGATCGTCGCCTGAAGCAGGGCACGCGCGCCGCTGGCCGGCCAGCGGCGCGGGTCGAGGTTGCGCGTCGCGGCGCCCTCGAGCTCAAGCCGGTCGTGCAGCGCGCCCTCGTCGGCCGACTGGCTCTTGAGCGTCAGCGTCGTCTGGCGCTGGGCGTGGCGCAACCGTGCGCCGTATCCGGCGCGTCCGAGCGCGCCGCTGGGCGTGTCCACATAGCGGTCGACTACGGTGATGTCCCGGGCCGGCCCCAGTGTGAGGCCGGCGAGCGTCCCACTGAGCATCTCGCGTACCGCCGCGGGATCGCCGACGGAGTACTTGAGTTCGAGCTCGCGCTCGTCGGTCACGAGTTGCCGGGCTGCGTGCCCCGCGCCAGTGCCATCAGCGTTTGGAAGGTGTCGACGCCGCGCGGTTGGTCGGTCACCTCCTCGACCCGCCGCCAGCGGTCGTCGGAGGTCAGCCGCCAGGCCCGCCGATCGTCGGCGAGCATCACCTCGATGATCGCGCGCAGGCGCGCCTGGCTGTCGGGATCGTCAACCGGGGTAACGGCCTCGACCCGACGGTCGAGGTTGCGCTCCATGATGTCCGCCGAGCCGATGTAGAAGCGTTCGCGCTCGCCGCGGCCGAAGACGAAGATGCGCGAGTGTTCGAGGTAGCGCCCGACCACCGAACGCACGCTGATCGATTCGGAGAAACCGGGCACGCCCGGCCGCGCCGAGCACATGCCGCGCACGATCAGGTCGATGGGCACACCGTCCGCGCTGGCACGGTAGAGCGCGGCAATCACGGTCGGATCCACGACCGCATTGCACTTGATCACGATGCGCCCGTCGCCGTCACTCAGCTGGCGCTCGCGCTCGGCCTCGATCAGTTCGATGATCCCGTCGCGCATCGTGACCGGTGCCACGAGCAGCTTGCGGTAGCGCGTCTGGCGCGAATGTCCGGTCAGCAGGTTGAACAGGTCGGTGACGTCCGCGCCCAGTTCAGAATCGACCGTCAGGAGGCCCAGGTCGACGTATTGGCGCGCGGTGCGCGGGTTGTAGTTGCCGGTACCGATGTGCACGTACCGGCGGATGCCACGCCCTTCGCGGCGCACCACCAGCGCCAGCTTGGAGTGCGTCTTGAGGCCCATCACGCCATATGCCACGTGGGCGCCGGCGTGCTCCAGCGCGCGTGCCCAGACGATGTTGGCGGCCTCGTCGAAGCGGGCCTTGATCTCGACCAGCACGACCACCTGCTTGCCTGCCTCGGCGGCGTCGATCAGGGCGCGCACGATGGGTGAGTCGCCGCTGGTCCGGTAGAGCGTCTGCTTGATGGTCAGCACGTCGGGGTCCTGGGCCGCCTGCTCGATGAAGTGCTGGACCGACGCGGCGAACGACTCGTACGGATGGTGGACGAGCAGGTCGCCCTGGCGGATGACCGCGAAGACGTCTGTTTCCTCGTCGGGGTCGGGCGGCACCAGGCGCGGCGGGATGACCGGCTGCCATGGCACCGGGTGCAGCTCGGGCATGTCCAGGTCGGCGACTTCGGTCAGCGCGGTCAGGTCGAGCATGCCCGAGATCTCGTATACGTCCTGCTTGGCGACCCCGAGCCCGCGCATCAGCAGCGAGCGGGTCGAGTGCGGCATGGAGCGCTCGATCTCGAGCCGCACGACTTCGCCGAAGCGCCGCTTGCGCAGTTCCTCCTCGAGCGCCATGAGCAGGTCGGGCGCCTCCTCTTCCTCGATCGACAGGTCCGCGTTGCGCGTCACCCGGAACAGGTGGTGCTCGAGCACTTCCATGCCCGGGAAAAGGGCGTCGAGGTTGGCCGCGATGACCTGCTCGAGCAGCACGTACGTGCGCTGGCCGACTTCCATCAGGCGGGGCAGGATGGGCGGCACCTTGATGCGCGCGAACAGCCGCTCGCCGGACGTCGGGTCGCGCACGGTCACGGCCAGCGACAACGACAGGTCACTGATGTACGGGAACGGGTGGCCCGGGTCGACCGCCAGCGGCGTGAGTACCGGGAAGATCTCGTCGAAGAAGCGCCGGCGCAGTTCGAGGTGTCGCTCGGGCCGTTCCTCGTAGCTGACGATGCGCACGCCTTCCTCGACCAGCTCGTCGTGCACCTGGGACCAGATCTTGGAATGCTCGGCGACCATCGGCAGCAATCGCGTGCGGATCGCGTCGAGCGTTTCCGCGGCGCTCATCCCGTCGGGCGTCGGGTTGGAGCGGCCGGCGCTCAGCTGCTGCTTCAAGCCGGCAACGCGGACCTGGAAGAACTCGTCGAGGTTGCCGGCAAAGATGGCCAGGAAGCGGACGCGCTCGAGCAGCGGGTTCCGTTCATCGACCGCCTCGTACAGCACGCGATCGTTGAAGTCGAGCCATGACAGTTCGCGATTGATGTAAGGGATCGGCGCGGGCGCAGCACGGCGTCGCGCGCGACCCGGTCGTCCGGGCGCGTCGCGCGGCTTCTCGTGCACAGCAGGCGAGCGCAGGGCGGCCATCGGAGCGCTCAGTCTAGCAACGGCCAGCGGTGGGCCGCCCGCCGTGGTTCAGCCCATCCGCCGCGGCGGAACGTGGCCGCCGTGAGCGGCGTGCTCGCGCGCGCGCCGCTCGGAGTCCTCAGGACAGGGGCACTCCTCGCGCAGCCGTTCGAAGGTGTAGAAGCCGGTGTGGTGGCCATCGGCCCACGTCGGTGCGATGGCGTAGCTGCCCACCAGCGACAGGTCGGTCAACTGCGTCTGCGCCTCGGTCAGGGTCGGATTCGAATCGAGCCAGCCGGGCATGCCCGCCTCGCCCCGGCAGAAGGCGCACGGGCACAGCCAGCGCAGCGTGGTGAAGTCGTAGCGGCTTAGGTGACCGTCCGGCCACTCGAGCTCGAGCGTCTGTGCTGCCCGGTCGGCGTGGATGCGGACCGGCACCGCGTACTCGGAACCGCGCGTGAAACTGGAGCCGCTTGTCATCGCCCAAACGTTAGCCGCTCGGTCGGGCGCGCGCCGCAGCGACGCCATGAGCGATACTGGTGAAGCTGTGATTTGGTTCCGCCTAACGCGGCGCGGCCTGGGCCGTGCCGCCACCGTCATGCTTGCCGTTGGCCTGCTCACGCCCATGTCCGTCGCGGCCATGCGGCCGGTCGGCGGCTGGGGCGGCGCGCAGCCGGCTGCCCAGCCGGCTTCGGGCAGCGTTCAGGTTGCCGTTCAGACCACGGCTCGCCGAAGCAGCGCGTGGACGGGGTCGTACAGCGTCTACCGCGCGCATGCCTTCAGCGTCCAACGCAACGACTACTCGTGCGTGGCCGCGGCGGCGCAGATGATGCTCAACACCATCAAGGGAACGCGCAACCACGCTCGGAAGCAGCAGATCAAGATCTGGCACTACGCGCAGGACAACAGTTACTACCCGGTGTCTGACAACGGTGCCGATGTCGGCGGCTGGGTGGCGGCGCTCGAGCACTGGGGCGCCGGTGACTACTACGTCGACGTGGCCAGCTCGATGGACGCGGCGCTGCGCCACGCGGCAACCCAGTTGCGACTGACCGGCAAGCCGGTCGGCCTCATCGTGTGGGGTCGCCACAGCGGCCACGCGTGGGTGATGACCGGTGTCCAGGCGACCGCGGACCCGGCCGCCGGCGGCAGCTTCGACGTCACCGCCGTGCAGGCGATGGGCCCGCTGTGGCCGTACGGCACGATCAACGGCCATGCCTACGATCCGGGTCCGGGGACATGGGTGGGCATGGCCGAGCTGACGCGCAAGTTCACCACCTACCACGCGCCCAAGTCACCAGCCTGGGTGGGCAGGTGGCTGACGGTGCTGCCGGGCTAGTCGCGCAGCCGGCTCCGCGCTAGACCCGCGCATCCATGGCGACGATCGGCGCAGCCGTGGACGTGGGCAGCAACAGCGTCCACCTGCTGGTGGGCCTGGTCACCGGTGAGCGCGCCGGGATCACGCGCCTGACAGTGCTCGACGATCGCAGCGAGCTGCTCGGCCTGGGCGACGTGGTCGACCGGGAGCGTGCCATCCCGGCCGAGGCACGGCGCAGCGTCGTCGACACGCTCGTCGATTACGCGCGCATCGCCGATCGAGCGCGGGCCAGCCAGCTGACGCTGGTCGGCACCGAGCCACTGCGCCGCGCCGCGAACACCGACGAGCTGCGCGCCGAGGTCCGCGACGCCACCGGCCTGGAGCTCAACGTCGTGAGCGAGCGGCAGGAGGCGCAACTCACCTTCATCGGAGTGACCGCCGGACGCCGCCCGCACGCGCCGCTGATCGTCGTCGACATCGGCGGTGGCTCGACCGAGGTGGCACTCTTCGTGCCTGGTGAGCCGCTGGCTGTCGTGGCGCTGCCGATCGGCTCGGCCCGGCTGACCAACGCCATCGTCAGCCACGACCCGCCGACCGACGACGAGCTCGACCGACTGCACCGCGCCGCGGCCGAAGTGCGCCGGCGCCTGCCCGTGGCCTCGCCCGGGCAGGGGAGCGATCGCCTGAGCGCAGTCTTTGTCGGCGGCACCGCGACCAACGTGGCGCGCCTCGGACATCTCGACCGGAGGACGCTGGCCGACGATCGGCGCCTGCTCCACACGCTGACCGCGGCCGAGATCAGCGACCAGTTCGCCGTGCGCCCGCGCCGCGCGCGACAGCTGGCTGCCGGCGCCGCCATAGTGGACGTGCTGCTCGAGCACTTCGGGCTGGCCGAGGCGGACACATCCGACACATCGCTGCGTGACGGGGCCATTCTGGCCGAGTTGCGCCACGGCCCCGAGTGGCCGGCTCACCTCGACGAGATGATCGACGGCGTGGTCTAGCGCGGGTCGGCCTCGTCGAGCCAGTCGCGCAGCGGCCCCAGCGCGGCCGGTTCGGGGTAGTGGCGTCGCTCGCGCCCGGCCGGCAGCGTTTGGATGAGGCCGGCGTCGCGCAGCTGTAACAGGTGTTTCATCACGCCCCAGCGGCTCATGCAGCGTGTGCGCTCGACGAGCTGTGCCGTCGACAACCCGGGTTGATGGCGCAGCGTCGCGAACAGCCGCCGCCGGGTCGGGTCGGACAGCGCGCGCAGCAGGCGGTCGAGCCGAATGTCGTCGGCGGCTGCAGAAATCATGTGACCGTACGGTCACAGGACGACAGCTAAAAGTCAAGCTGCGACCGCGCACGGTGGATGTACCATCCGTGCGATGACTGGGACGCTGACCGCACCACAGTCGAGTTCTGCCGAGCGCCATGCTGCGGCGCTGCTGCGCGCGTGGGTCGGGCGTACGGACGGCCTCGAGCAGATGATCGAGCGGGTGGGCGGCGTCGACCAGGTTGGGATCGAGGAGCGGGCCGACAGCCTGCGCCGCCGCTCGATCAAGCGCGCATCGAAGTTGTGGGCACTGGACCTTGCCATACGCATGATCGACTTGACCACGCTGGAGGGCAAGGACACGGAGGGCAAGGTGCGCGCGATGTGCGCGAAGGCCCTGCGTCCCGACCCATCCGACGCGGCCATCCCCAGTGTCGCCGCGGTGTGCATCTATCCCGCCATGGTGCCGGTGGCCAAGCGGGCGGTGGCCGGCTCGACGGTCAAGGTCGCCAGCGTCGCCACCGGGTTCCCTTCTGGCCAGACCTACACGGATGTGAAACTGCTCGAGACGCGCCAGGCGGTGGCGGCGGGTGCCGACGAGATCGACATGGTCATCGACCGTGGCGCCTTCCTGCAGGGTGATTACCGGGTCGTGTTCGACGAGATCGTGGCAATCAAGGAGGCGTGCGGGCCGGCGCACCTGAAGGTCATCCTCGAGACCGGCGAGCTCGAGACGTACGACAACGTTCGCCGTGCCAGCATCCTGGCGATGGCCGCCGGCGCGGATTTCATCAAGACCTCGACAGGCAAGGTGCAACCGGCGGCCACGCTGCCCGTGACGCTGGTGATGATGGAGGCGGTGCGCGACTTCAATCGCCGCACGGGCCGGCTGGTGGGCATCAAGCCGGCCGGCGGGATCCGCACGGCCAAGGAGGCGATCGGCTACCTGGTCGTGCTGTACGAGACGCTGGGCCCGCGCTGGATGACGCCTGACCTATTCCGCTTCGGCGCGAGCAGCCTGCTCAACGACGTGCTCATGCAGATCCACAAGGAGCACACCGGCCGTTACCAGGGGCCCGACTACTTCACCCTCGACTGACGTCATCCTGGTAGCCGGGCCTCGCTAGACTCCGCGCCAGTGACACTTGAGTTGGCCGCGGCCCAGGGCGCGGCCTCCCCGGACAGCACCGATACTCGTCCGTACTCGCCGAGCTGGGTCGACGCGATCACGGGCGTGATTGACCGTGCGCCAGGGCCGACTTGGCTGGCTTATCTGCTCCTGCTGCTGCTCGCCTGCTTGACGGCCTCGACCGAAGGCTGGATCGCCGGCGTGTCCAGCTTCCCCGCGATCGACCCGTGGCAGGCCAGCTACGGCGTCTACTTCATCGCCCCCTTGGCCGTGATCCACTATCTGGATGGCGTCGCCGGTGAGGCATGGGACCAGTTCCGACCGGCCACCAACCTTGTTGCCGACGCGGCGGCGCGCGTTCGCTATGAGCTGACGGTGACGCCGGCCCGCCCGGCACTCGCCCTGCTCGTGTTCGGCTACCTCGCCAACACGGCCTGGTTTGCGGCCGACCCGGCAGGCACTCAGATCGCGGGTCAACCGGTCCTGTATGTGCTGCTACGGGTGTTCTTTGAGGGTTTCATCTCCGCCGTCCTGTTCGTGCTCGTCTTTCACACCATCCGGCAGCTGCGCATCGTTAGCAGCCTGCATCGATCGGCCGTTGCGATCGATCTCTACCACCCGACCGCGCTGCATGCGATGTCGCGTCTGACGGCGCGCTCCGCATTCCTGTTCATTGCGCTGGCCGTGATGATCGACCTGCCCTACCCGGGCACGAGTGAGCAGATCTGGATCGAGACCGTGGTGTTGTTCGGCTTGCCGCTGCTTGGCCTCGCGGCGGTGGTCTTCTTCCTGCCACTGCGCGGGTTGCACGACCGATTGGCAGAGGAGAAGCAGAAGCTTCTCGGCGCCGCGGCCTCCAGCCTCGAAACGTCGATCGCGGCCCTTCATCGGCTGGTCATCGACGAGGCGGCCAATGCGACCGACGTGGAAGCCTCGCGAGTTGCCCAGACGCGTATCGACGCGCTGAGCAAGGCGCAGTCGGCGCTGATCCAGGAACAGGACCTGGTCGGCCGCCTGTCGACTTGGCCGTGGAATGCCAACACGCTGCGTGCGGTGGTGTCGGCCGTGGCCTTGCCGATCGCGCTGTTCCTGCTCACGCGCATGCTCGAGCGCTTCGTCTGACGGCCGGCGAAAGCGCACCGATCAGTCGCCGGCGCTTCCTGATCGGGACGAGTGCCCTCTTCGGGGCCGTCGCGGCCGCCTGTGGCGGGCTGAGCCACCCATCGCCGTCGCCGAGTTCCAGCGTCGTGCCGACCATCAGGGCGACACCCGCGACGTCACCTACGCTGACGGTGCTGCCCAGCTCGTCGACGACGCTGCGTCAGCGCATCGCGCAGCTGCTGGTGGTCGGCTTCCGCGGCCGCGAGATCGGCACCGACGACCCGATCCTGGGCGACATTCGCGACCTGGGCCTGGGCGGCGTGCTGCTCTTCGGCCGCAATATTGCCTCGCCGACGCAGCTCGTCGCGCTCAACGCCACGCTGCGCTCGGCCGCCGGCGGCCGGACGTTGTTGATCGCCACCGACGAGGAAGGTGGCTCGGTTGCGCGGCTCGGCCCGGTCAACGGCTTCACCGGGTTGCCGTCGGCGGCCGCGCTCGGCCAAAACGGGAATTCGACGCAGGCCGAGGCGGTTGGGCGGCAGATCGGCAACATGCTTTCCGCGACCGGCATCAACCTCAACCTGGCGCCCGTGGTCGACCTCAACGTCAACCCACGCAACCCCTCGATTGGCGTCCTTGGTCGTTCGTTTTCGGCCGACCCACAGGTCGTCATCAGCCTGGCGGAGGCGATGATCAAGGGCCAGCACGCGGCCGCCCCGCAATTGCTGACCACGCTCAAACACTTCCCGGGATTGGGCTCTGCCACCGGCGACACCGACAGCGCGCCGGTCGACGTGACCGGCACGTGGAGCCCGCGTGAGCTCGAGTCCTTCCGGGCCGTCATCGCGGACGGTCTGGCCGACCTGGTCATGGTTGCCAACGCGCTCAACGGCCAGCTCGATCCCGACCTGCCGTCGTCGCTCTCGCCGGCGACCATCGACCTGCTGCGCACCGACCTGGGCTTCGAGGGCGCGGTCATTACCGACGACCTGATGGCCGGCGCGCTGCGCCAGGCTCATTCCGACGAGGAGATCCTGCGTTTGGCGCTGCTCGCCGGCAACGACCTGCTGCTGTTGGCGAACAGTGGTCCATACGTCAGCGGGTTGGCGGCCCAGACCGTCGACACGATCGCCGGTCTCGTCGAATCCGGCGACGTGCCGGTCGCACGCATCGACGAAGCCTTTGCCCGCGTTCAGGGGATGCTGCTCAGTCGCTCCTGATGCGCGCGTAGTAGACGAGGTCGTGGTATGCGCCGCCACGGAACTGGGCGCCACGCAGCACGCCCTCGCGGACGAAGCCGGCCTTGTCCAGCGAGCGCTGCTCGGGCAGGTTGTCGACATCGGTCGACGCCTCGACCCGATTGAGTGGCGTCGAGGCGAACAGCCAGTCGGCGAGCAGGCGCTGCGCCTCTGTGCCGTAGCCGAAGCCGCGCGACTCGCGTTCCAGGTCGATGCCGATCTGCCATGCGTCCGAGCCCGGGCTGGGGCCGTACACGTGCACGCGGCGCCAGCTGACCGTGCCTACCGGCCGTCCGTCGAGGCGCTCGACGATCAGCGTGCCGTTGCGTTCGTTGCGCAGCGGGCCACGCTCGAGCACTTCGCGCGGCATGGGCTCGTGCGGCAGGCCGAAGTCATTGAAGCCACCCACGTCGCGGACCTCGTTCCAGTGATCGAGCAGCTTGGCATCGCCGAGAACCACGTCGCGTAGCCGCACCAGCCGACCAGCGACGGGCAGGGACCCATGGCTGTCGCTCACGTGCGCGCCCTTCGACGGCTGTAAGCATTGACCGTGGCGCATCCGTCGGTCCTGAAGATGACCGCCAGCACGCATCCGCCGGTTGCCTGGAGCAGGGCGGCGTCGACGTTGTCGGTCCAGACTACGTTCGCGTTAGCCGCGAAACGGCCGAGCCCACGTTCTACCGTCGCCAGCGCATCAGCGGTGGCTGCCGCGTCGAGTTCGCCGCCGACCACGACCGTCTCCACCTCTGCCGCCTTTCGACCCGCCCTGGCAAGCGCGCGACGGATCGCCCGGGCAACCTCGATACCCGGCTCGGCGGAATCTACGACCGCGACCAGCTCCGGCATACCGGTGATCTGTGACATTGCGGTCACCTATCGGCTTCAGAAAGCCAGTCAAGCGCATGGCGGGCCAGGCGAACGAGTGGTAGCTCGCGCGCGGCACCGATCTCGAACCACGCAGCCTTATCCGTGGACTCGTCATGCTCGTCGCGCAGCACGCCGCCGGTGATGTGCACGCGGTACACAACCTGGACCGAGTGCCACGGCCCGTGGCCGCGCTCCGGCCTGGCCGGGCCGATCGTCGAGTCCAGGAAGGCGAGAGACTGTATCTCGCCGCTGAGTCCGGTCTCTTCCACCAGCTCGCGCAGCGCGCCCGCTTCGGGATGCTCGCCGAAATCCAACCCTCCGCCCGGTAGCGTCCATTGGCCGACAGCCGGGTAGCCCGGCGCAACTCGGACGAGCAATATCTGACCGCTGCCGTCGACGCTCAGGGCGTACGCGGCCAGCCTCGTCCAGCGCGGCAGCTCGTCCGTCACGAAGTTGATGCTACACGATGTCGTCCGCCGCCTCCATCACAGGTGACTGGTATGTCACATATATAGTGGCGTGACCAGCTGTGGCGTGCTAGTCTGGGGCCGATGAGCCGCGAGCGGGCGCTTTCCAAGGGGAGTAGGTCAGCAGAGGTTGGCCGGGGGACGGACTCGCCCACCAGCTGGGGATTGGGCGACGGCCAGCAGGTGCCCTGGGAGTATGCGCCGGCGCCGGAGTCGCGCGACGTCGTCCAACTCAAGGCGCGCTACGGCCTGTTCATCGGCGGTAAAGAGGTCGCCCCGCGTGGCGGTCAATGGTTCACCACGGTCGACCCCGCTACGGAGGAGCCGCTGGCGGAGGTTGCCCGCGCGACGGTGGACGACGTCAACCTGGCGGTCGGCGCCGCGCGGCGCGCGTTCCGGCGTGAATGGTCGACGCTGCCCGGCCGCGAGCGGGCCAAGTACCTGTTCCGCATCGCGCGCATCCTCCAGGAGCGCAGTCGCGAGTTCGCCGTGCTCGAGTCGCTCGACGGCGGCAAGCCGATCAAGGAGTCGCGCGACGTCGATGTGCCGCTCGCGGCCGCGCACTTCTGGTACTACGCCGGCTGGGCGGACAAGCTCGACTACGCCTTCCCCGGCCGTGACCCGCGGCCGCTCGGCGTGGCGGCGCAGGTGATCCCGTGGAACTTCCCGCTGCTGATGCTTGCCTGGAAGATCGCCCCGGCGCTTGCCGGCGGCAACACGGTCGTGCTTAAGCCGGCCTCGGCGACACCGCTGTCGGCGCTCTTCTTCGCCGATGTGTGCCGCCAGGCTGACCTGCCGCCGGGCGTCGTCAACATCATTACAGGCCCCGGCGAGATCGGCCTTGCCCTCGTCAAGCATCCCGACGTGGACAAGGTGGCTTTCACCGGCTCGACGGCCGTGGGCAAGGAGATCGGCCGCGCCATCGCCGGTTCAGACAAGGCGCTCACGCTCGAACTGGGCGGCAAGGCGGCCAACATCATCTTCGACGACGCGCCCATCGACCAGGCGATCGAGGGCGTGATCAACGGGATCTTCTTTAACCAGGGCGAGGTGTGCTGCGCCGGCAGCCGGTTGTTCGTCCAGGAGTCGATCGCCGCGCCGTTCATCGAGCGTCTCAAGGACCGCCTGTCGACGCTGCGCGTGGGCGACCCGCTGGACAAGAACACCGACGTGGGCGCCATCAACAACGCGGCCCAGCTGGCCAAGATCGAGGAGCTGGTCGAAGCCGGCCAGGCCGAGGGCGCCGACATGTACCAGCCTTCGTGCGAACTGCCGGCGCGCGGCTGGTTCTTCCGGCCGACGCTGTTCACCAACGTGGCCCAGTCGAGCCGCATCGCGCAGGAGGAGATCTTCGGCCCGGTGCTGTCGGTGCTGACCTTCCGTACGCCCGCCGAGGCGATCGAGAAGGCCAACAACACCGCCTACGGGCTGTCGGCCGGAGTGTGGACGGAGAAGGGCAGCCGCATCCTGTTCATGGTCTCCAAGCTGCGCGCCGGTGTGGTCTGGGCCAACACCTTCAACCGCTTCGACCCGACCTCGCCCTTCGGCGGCTACAAGGAATCGGGTTTCGGACGCGAGGGCGGCCTGCACGGCATGCTGGCGTACCTGGACCTGGGCGACGGCTCGCACTGATGCTTCAGCCACGCGATTTCAAATCATTTGCACGAGTTGCCCGCCCAGCGCGCGAATTGGTCGCGGTGAGCGACCCGACAGGCGGCCGGATCGTGCATTTCTTCGGTTCACGTGGAAAGTTGACGGTCTGAATGGCTGAAACCGGCGGTCGCCAGCGGCGAAGCCAGCACGAGCCTGGCGCGACGTCCAAATCACTTGAAAAGTCGCGCGGGAGTGCGAGCGGTGCGGCGGGCGTGACCCGGACCACGGGCGGGACCCGGACCACGGGCGGGACGCGGGCAACCGGCGCGACACGGGCAACCGGCGCGGTGAGCGCGGTCGCGGCCGGCGCGGGGGGTGCGAACCCAGCCGGCGGGGCGCGTATTCCCGTGCGTAAGACGTACAAGCTGTACGTCGGCGGGCAGTTCCCGCGCTCCGAGTCGGGGCGCACCTATCTCGTCTTCTCGGCCGATGGGACGGCGCTGGCCAACGCCGTTCGCTCGTCGAGGAAGGACGTGCGCGACGCCGTGCGGCTCGCGCGCGGCGGCGCGACCAACTGGGCGGGCAAGACGGCGATGAACCGCGGCCAGGTGCTCTACCGCGTGGCCGAGTTGATGGAGGGCCGCCGCGCGCAGTTCGCCGAGGAAGTGGCGGCGGCGGAGGGTGTCGACGTGGGACGGGCCGAAGAGCTGGTCAGTCGGTCGATCGATCGCTGGGTGTGGTACGCCGGCTGGGCGGACAAGATCAGCCAGGTGCTGGGCGCGGTGAACCCGGTCGCCGCCCCGTACTTCAACTTCACCTTCCCCGAGCCAACCGGCATCGTCGCCATCGTCGCGCCGGAGGCTTCGTCGCTGCTCGGACTCGTGTCGCGCCTCGCCCCGGCCGTGGTGGGTGGCAACTCCACGGTCGTCCTGGCCTCGGAGTCGCGGCCGCTGCCGGCGGTCACGTTGGGCGAGGTGCTGGCCACCTCCGACGTGCCGCCCGGCGTCATCAACATCCTGACCGGCCTGCGGCGCGAGCTGCTGCCGATCGCCGCCGGGCACATGGACGTCAACGCGATCGACCTGTGGGGAGTGCCGCCCGACATGCGCACGCTGGCGGAGGAGCTGGCCATGGAGAACGTCAAGCGCGTGGCACGGCCGCCGCGCGACGGCTTCAGCCGCTTCGATTGGCTGGACGATCGGCGCGCCCAGCGGCCGGAGTGGATTGCGAGCTACCTCGAGATGAAGACGGTGTGGCACCCGATCGGGGTTTAGGCCGACTTGCGCGGGTGTGCTAAACAATCAATGAAGATGTCGTTTCGCGGGCCTGCGGTATTCCTCTGTTCGCTGCTGGTGTGCGCCTGCTCGGGCGCGTCACCGTCGGAAAGCCCAGGCGGCCCGAGCAACACAACTCAGCCGGCGGCGTCGGGCGCCACGCTCGCATCGGCCCCGGCCGGGCAGACTCCCGCTGCCGGTGGGCCGTCGGGGCCGACCGGGATCAGCGAGACTCCGGGGCCGGCGGGCTCTGGCGAAGAAGGAGTCTGGAGCGTCGGCGGCACGGTAACCGGCCTGCAGGGCTCAGGGCTGATTCTGTACGACCTGGGCCAGCAGCTACCGATCGACCAGGATGGCAGCTTCACATTCCCGCAGCCGCTACCCGATGGGGCCATCTACACGGTCTGGGTGGTGACCCAACCGAAGGCTCCGGACCAGGCGTGCAGCGTCAGCAACGGCTACGGAACCATCTTCGGCGGAGACGTCACCGACGTGACGGTGGACTGCGTGGCGGTCACCACGAGCCTCTATCTCGACCCATCGTTCGGGGCCGGCGGCAAGGTCATGACCGGTATGACCGCGGCGCACGGCGAGGGGCTCGCGCTCGCCGACGATGGCAAGATCATCCTGGCCGGTTCCGCGGCAGGTGACGGGAGTGGCGACTTCGCGGTTGCCCGCTACAACGCCGATGGCAGCCTCGACACCACCTTCGGCGGCGGGGTCGTGACGACCGACCTGAGCCAGGGCGTCGACGAGGCATTCGACGTCGCCGTCGGGTCCGACCACAAGGTCGTTGCGGTGGGCGTCGCCAACGAGCGCAGCGGGGATGATTTCGGGATAGTCCGCTACAACGAGGACGGCAGCCTCGACACCACCTTCGGCAACGGCGGCATCGTCACGACGGACTTCTTCGGCGGCGTGGATCGTGCCCAGGCGGTGGTCCTGGCGGGCGACACGATCATCGTCGCCGGGCACGCTGCTAATGGGCTCGACAGCGACTTTGCGCTTGCCCGCTACACGTCGGATGGCACTCTCGACGCGACCTTCGGGAACGGCGGGCTGGTGACGACCGACATCGCCGGACAGGCCGACTTCGGACAGGCCGTCGCGCTCTCGCCGGATGGCAGCACCATCGTCGTGGCCGGGCGCGTGGCCCGCGATGGCGGCGCCTCGCCGGACTTCGGCGTCGTGCGCTACATGCTCGACGGCTCGCTCGATAGCAGCTTCGGTAACGGTGGCATCGTCCGAACGGATTTCCCGACTGGCAGCGACGACGCCGCCAACGGCGTGGTCGTCCTGAGCGACGGCTCGGTCATCGCAGCGGGCTACACCATTGGTGGGAAGGGCTTTGACTTTGCGCTGGCCAAGTACGGAGTCGACGGACAGCCAGACGCCTCATTTGGTGACGCCGGGCTCGCGACCGCCGACTTCTTGTCGGGCCAGGACTACGGGCAGGCGGTTGCGATCGGGCCGTCCGACACGATCGTGGTCGCCGGGAACACCCAGGGCGCGGCCTATGACATGGCCATCGCACGCTTCACCGCCGGCGGCATACTCGATCCAACATTCGGTGCCGCGGGACTGGTCACGGTGGACTTCCATGGCAGCGGCGAGACGGCCGAGGATGTCGCGGTACAGACCGCCGACGGCAAGATCGTCGCAGGCGGATACGCCCAGAACGGATCGGATACTGAGCTGGCAATCGTTCGCCTGAGCCCCTGAATCCCTGAGCCCTGAGCGAAAGCTCCGCGCGTCCTTTCCTTTGTCGTAGACTTTGCGGGCCTGATGTCCCACGCATCGTCGGCGCGCGCCAACGTCGTTCGTTTGGTGGTTGCGCTCTCGCTCATCTGCCTCATCCTCGGCCACCAGCTGGTCTATCTCGCCACCTACGGTGTGAGGACCGGCGCCGAGCTGGCCTTGACCGGTCACGACCTGCAGTGGTCGGCCGCCGTGGCGACCGTGGCGGTACTGGCGGTCGGCCTGCTGGCCTTTGCCGTGCGCGAGCTGCTGCGTTTGTCGCGTGAGGCCCGTCCGGCGTCGGGCGTCATGGTCGACCCGCGCATCGCCGGCGCCTGGCACCTGTTGCGCGACCTGCTCGCCCTGTGGCTGCCGACCCTGCTCTTCACCCTCGTCCTGTTCGTGCTGGTCGAGAACGGCGAGCGGCTGGCGGCCGGCCTGCCCGCTCCCGGCCTGAACGTCCTGGGCGCGGCCGGTTACCACGACTCGCTGCTCATCTTCGAGATCGTGGCCGCTTTCGTGACGCTGGTTGCGGCGCTCTACCGCTGGCGCCGCGAGGTGCTCGTCGCGCGCATCGCCGCGCTGCGCCGCCGGTGGCCGCGCCACGGCCCGACCGCCATCGCGCGGCGCCTCGACGATCGCCCGCGGCAGCCTGCCGCGCTCACCCTCCGCCCGCCCGGACGCGCTCCGCCGCTTTTCGTCGCCGCCTGAACCGTGCGCGCCGCCACGGCGTGCCGCCCGTTCTGCAACGAGAGCAACAGGAGGATGTCCAATGCGGTCCTTCCGCGTCATTTCGATCAGCGTCGCCCTCAGTCTGGCACTCAGCCTCATCGTCGCCACACTCACCTTGGGGCACACCCAGATCACCGCGGGTACCTACACGGTCGCGCTTGGCTGGGCCGACGAGCCCACTTACGTCGGCGAACTCAATGCCGTGGAGGCGATCGTTTCCGACCAGGACGGCAGCCCGGTCGACGACCTTGGGCCGGGCGATCTGACGGTTACCGTGACGGCGGGCGGCCAGACGTCGGACCCGCTCGCGCTCGAACCGGCGTTCGACACAGAGGAGGGCACGGGCTTGCCCGGCGATTACCGCGCCGCAATCATCCCGACCATTCCCGGCGACTACACCTTCCACCTGACCGGCGCGATCCACGGCACCGCGGTCGACGCCACGGCGACGTCCGCTCCCGACACGTTCGATTCGCCCGCTGAGCCGACCGAGGTGCAGTTCCCCAACCAGGTGCCCAGCGGCAGCCAACTGGCGGACAGGATTGACCGCGTCGACAGCCGCGCATCGAGCGACGCGCAGACGGCGCTGCTGGTCGGTGGCGGGCTGGGCGGCGCAGGTATCGTCATCGGCATCGTCGCGCTGGCCTTTGCCATCAGGACGCGCCGTCAACCGCAGGCCTAGCCGGACCGGTTCCATTCGTTCCATGCGCTTCATCTGGCAGGCCGCTCTGGGAGCGGTCGTGGCTGGGCTGTTGCTCGGTGCGATAGTCCCCGGCGCGGCTGGTCACGCCCTGCTGCAGTCGTCCGACCCGGCGGCGGGGGCGTCGCTCTCGGCGGCGCCCGACTCGGTGACCATCACCTTCACCGAGACGCCCGACCCCAAGCTGTCGACGGTCCGCGTCCTCGACTCGACCGGCGCCGTCGTGGCGGCCGGCCCAACCCAGGTCGTACCGGGCGCGCCGACCGAGCTGACGGTCACGTTGCCGGCGCTGCAACCGGGCGTCTACACCGTCTCGTGGCGCACGCTGTCGACCGTCGACGGCCACCTCGCCACCGGCTCGTACGCGTTCGGCATCGGCGTGGCGCCGCCGCCGACCAGCGGCTCGTCGGCCGGCAGCGTGGCCGGCTCCTCGCAGCTGACGGCCCTCGGCATCGGCGGCCGCTGGCTGCTCTACGCGGGCCTGATGGTGCTGCTCGGCCTGTGCTGGATGCTGCTGCGCGGGGCCCCAGGCCCGGTGCGCTGGCCGTCGCTGCCCGACACGCGGCCGATCGGACCGTGGGTCGGCATCGCCGCGCTGGCCGCCGCGCTGGGCACCGTACTCGTCCTTGCCGACCAGATGCTCAATGCCGGCGTTTCCATGGGCGACCTGCTGGGCACCTCGCTCGGCACCGCAGCCACGCTGCGCTTTGCGCCGCTGCTGCCCGGCGTGGTCGCCTTCGGCCTGATCAGGCGCAATCACACGTCACGCGCGGCGATCATCCTGCTCGGACTGGCGGCCCTCGGCGCGATGCTTGCCGACGTTGCGCTGAGTCACGCCGCGGCTGGCGCCCAACCCCTGTTCGACGGGATCGTGCAGTGGCTGCACATCGTTGCTGCCGGCGCCTGGCTCGGCGGACTGTCGTGCCTGATGATCTGGCTGCGCCGGCGCGCGCCCGATGAATCGGCCGTGTCAGTCGTGCGCCGCTTCTCGCGCGTGGCGACCGTTGGGCTGGTGCTGGTGGCGGTCACCGGCGTGCTCCGCGCGATCAGCGAGGTAGGCACGATCGACAATCTCGTCGGCACCGACTTCGGCCTGGTGGTGATCGCCAAGAGCGCCCTGCTCGCAGTTCTGGCTGGCTTGGGCGCGCTCAACCACTTCGTCAACGTGCCCCGCGGCATTTCCGGACTGCCGTGGTTGAAACGGGTCGGACCAACCGAACTTGGCATCGCCGCGCTCGTCGTGCTGCTGTCGGCCAGCCTGGTGAACCTCGCCCCGCCGACCGAAGGCGCGGCCGCCGCAGCGCCGCAGAACCTCGTTGCCACGGCCGCCGACTTCGGCACTACCGTACGCGCCCAGCTGACAGTCGCGCCGGGCACGGCCGGCTTCGACTCGTTCAGCCTGCTGACGCGCGACTTCGACTCCGGCGCCGTCGTGGTACCGGACTCGGTCGCGCTCCGCTTCACCTTGCCGTCACGGCCGGATATTGGCGGGTCGCGCCTCGACCTGCAGCAGCAGGCTGACGGCAGCTACAGCGCCAGCGGCACCAACCTGTCGATCGATGGCGCGTGGAACGTGACCGCGGTCATCAGCCGTGGCTCAAGCGCGGTCGAGGTGCCGTTCAAGATCACCACGCGCATCGTCCGCCAGCCGGTCGACGTCAGCACTCAGCCGGGCCTGCCGACGATCTACACCGTCCATCTCCAGGCGGGCCTGACCGTGCAGCTTTACCTGGATCCGGGCACCGCCGGTTCGAACGACATTCATGCCACGTTCTTCGACGCGCAGGGCAATGAGCTGCCGGTAGCCAGCGCAACCATCGCCATCGGCCCGGAGGGGCAGACGCCTGTGTCGGTCACGCCGCGCATGCTCGAGCTGGGCCACTTCGTGGGCACTCAGACACTCGCCGCGGGGAAGTACCTGCTGACCGTTGCCGGGCCTGCGCCCGACGGGAGCGGTACGCTCGTGGCGCGCACCGACGTGGAGGTCACTCAATGAAACGCGCACCGCTGGTCAGGCACCGCGCCCTGTTCGTCCTCGTCCTTGCCGTCCAGTTGCTGGTCTGCTGCGCCGCATGCGGACAGGGCAGCCAGCCGTCGGCATCGGCTTTGCCATCTGCGCCCGAGGCGTCCGGGCCAAGGCCGTCCTCGCCGGCCACGCTGACCGTCAGCGCAGCCGCAGGACGGCACGGTCGTCAGCGGGCCAGCGGTCCACGTCGTGCTGTCGCTCCAGAACGCGACGATCGTCTCAACGACGACGACCAACATCCGGCCCGACCAGGGGCACGTCCACCTGTATGTCGATAACGTGCTGGTGTCGATGAACTACAGCACCGAGGACGACATCAACCTCACCCCCGGTTCGCACGCACTGAAGGCCGAGTTCGTGGCGTCCGACCACGTCCCGTTCTCGCCGCGCGTGTGGTCGAACCAGGTCGTCTTCACCGTCCAGTGACACGCCTGACATGGCGATGAACCGAGCGGCCGGCATCCTCGTCGCCGCTGCCGGCCTGCTGCTCATCGCGGTCGTCGAGTTGCTCCAGCCGGTCGGCCGGCTCGGTCTATACGACGGGTTGATCACTGAGGATCCCTATCGCTTTGTCAACCCGACGGCCGACCAGACCGGCTCGCCCACCTCCGCGATGGCGACCCTCGACGTGTCGACCGGCACCAGCCCGGCCATCGTGCTGGCCACGGCCGAGAATCCGCCACAGGCGCAGTTCATCGCCACGCCCGGCTCGCTCGCGATAGTGGCCGGCAGCACGACCTTGACCGCTTCGATCACGCCTGTGGCGGCGTCGGCCGCCGAGTCCGCCGCGACGACCATCTACGGCAACGTGTACAGCTACGTGGCGGTGGATCAGGCCGGCAACGCGGTCGGGCTGGCACCCGGCGCGCAGCCCACGGTCGTGCTGCGTGCGCCGTTCGGCGCGCCGTCGGTGAGCATCGCGCGCTGGGACGGGCAGGCCTGGCAGCCCATCGCGACCGGCACCGGCGCGACGCCGGACATCCTTACCGGGCCGGTCGACGGGCTGGGTGATTTCGCACTGATACCGGGGGCGCCGCGCGTCTCGATCTGGTTCGTGGTCGGCCTCGCGGTCCTGCTCGTCGGCGTGCTGGGCGTGGGCTTCCTGTTCATCCGCCGGCCGCGCCGGCGAGGCTCTCAACGTAAGCGTGGAGGTGGCTCGACTTGAGCAGGGTTGCCGTCGCTTGTTCGGTCGTGCTGGTATTGGCCGTCGCTTGTGCCGGGCCTGCGGGGACGCCGGTCGCGACACCGTCCGCGACGCCTGTCGCGACGATCTCAACTGCGACTGCCTCGCAACCGAGCGGCGTGCCCATTCGCATCGGCGCGGTGTTCCCACTGTCGGGCAACGCCGCCGGACTGGCCGGCCAGCAGCTGGCCGGCGTGCAGATCGCGGTCGATCTGGTCAACGCTGACGGCGGTGTTGCGGGACGGCCGGTGGAACTCGATGTGCACGATCTGCAGAGCGCGTCTGACGCACCCGGCGTGATGGCCCAGCTCAAGGGGGAAGGCGTCAGCGTCGTCGTCGGCGCGTACTCGTCGGACCTGTCGATCGCCGCTTCTCAGGCGGCCGATGACGCCGGCCTGGTGTACTGGGAGGCCGGCGCCGTGGCCGACCAACTGACCGGCCGTGGCCTGCCGCTGGTCTTCCGCGTCGGCGCCAGCGGTGCCAACCTGGGCACCAACTCGGCCGACTTCGCGGCACAGGAGCTGCCGGCGCGGCTGGGCAAGGCAGGCCCGGGCGACGTGCGCCTGGCCATCGTCGCGGCGCGCGACGACTACGCGTCGTCGGTGGCGGCAGCGGCGCGCGCGACCGCGACGGCGGCGGGCATGGCCATCGTGGCCGACACGACCTACGACCCGTACGTGCCCGACTGGGCCGGCGTCATGGCGACGCTCGCGGCGGCCCAATCGGACGTGATCATCCTCGCCTCGCACGTGCCCGACGGCATCCAGTTTCGCCAGCAAATGCTTGCCGCGAACCTGCACGTGGGCGCGCTGATCGGCTCGACCATGGCCGAGTGCGACCCTGATTTCGCCGGCGAACTGGGTGCCGCCGCGGTGGGCATATTCGCCTCCGATCGGCCGACGGGAGGCTTTCAGCCGTCGGCGCTCGATCCCGCCGCGCGTGCCCTGTACGATCGACTGGCCGCGGCATGGGCCGGCCGGTCGCCGCAGAGCTCATCGCCGCCCGACGATTACGGCTATGGCTACGGCTACGGCTCGTCCTCGGCCAGTGCGTCGCCCGGGTACACGATCACGGGCCCGGTCGCGGAGAACTCCGCCGCAGCCGGGCCGACTGAGGAGGGGTTGTCGGGCTTCTCCGCGGCGTGGGTACTCGCCCACGACGTGTTGCCCGCGGCGGCTGCCGGTGGGTCGCTCGATGCCCAATCGATCGCGGCCGCCGCGCGCGGCCTCGACCTGCCGGCCGGCTCGCTGCCCAACGGCGCGGGCGTCCACTTCTCGTCTGATCCGGCCACGCTCGGCCAGAACGAGCGCGCCGTGGGCGTGATATGGCAGTGGCAGGCGGTGCGCGCCTACACCTTCGTCTGGCCGCCGGCCTACGCGACAGGCTCGATCCAGGACGTGCCGCTGCCGCAATGAGCGTCACCGCCGCCGCCATCACGCCGGTTAGCCCAGCCCTTCGTCGCGCGGCCCTGCTGGGGCTCGCCCTGGCGGCGGCGACCACGTTGCGCGCCGTGGCCGGCGTCTCGTCGGCACCCGTGGCGATGGCCGCCAGCGTTGCTTTCGCCGCCGCCCTGGTCGTGCTCGCCGCGCCGCTGCGCATCCGCGTCCCATCGCCGCGTGGAGTCGGCCTGGGCATCCTCGGCGGGGCGGCGCTGGTCCTCGTGCCGCTGCTCATCCACCCGCTGCTGCCGGTTGGGCTGCGGCCGGAACCGTTCGTCGCCTGGGCGGCGGTCACCGTCCTCGTCGCCGGTGCCGAGGAGGCGCTGTTGCGCGGCGCCCTCTTCGACGCGCTGCGCGAGACCGGCGGCCTGCCGGCAGCGATCGTGCTCAGCTCGATCGCCTTTGCCCTGATGCACGTACCGCTCTACGGCTGGGCGGTGGTGCCCATCGATCTGGGTGCCGGGCTGGTCCTCGCCGGCCTGCGCGTGGCGAGCGGCGGTGTCGCCGCGCCGGCCGTCGCCCACGCGGTGGCCGACCTCGCCACCTGGTGGCTCTGACCGGCCGTCTACCTGAGGCGCTCCTCGACCATCGTCGCGAGCCGCTCGGCCCGCAATGCCGACTCGCCGTCGTCGTCGTGGCGCAGGAAGACGAAGCAGTCGGTGCCGGCGCCGACGAAGGCCGCCAGTCGCTCGGCCCACGCCGCCAGCTCATCTTCGGCGTAGGCCGACCGGCGCAGTCGCACGTAGAGGAACGGTCCTGTCAGCCTCAGGTCGGGCAGGTCGGCGCCGTCGAGATCGGTGGCGCACAGCGCCGCGCCGTGCTCGCGCAGCAGGTCGAAAACCGCGTCCGCTTGCCAGGAGGCGTGCTGGAACTCGACGGCCAGCGGCATGTCGGCCGGCCACGCGCCGAGCAGCGCGCGCAGGCGCTCGTCGTCGCGGATGACCCGCTCGGGAACGCGGTAGAGCACGCCGCCCAGCCGCTCCCCGAACATTCGGTAGGGAGTGGTCAGCCAGGCGACGGTCTCTGCCGCGCCGGCACCCAACGCGCGCAGGCTGCCGCCGCGCTGTGCCTTGACGACGAAACGAAACGCGTCGGGCGTAGTCGGCCAGCCACGCGGCGATACGCTCCGGCCGCGGCTGCTGGTAGAAGGTGTTGTTCAGCTCGACCGCCGGCAGACGGGACGCGTACTGGCGGAGCAGTTTCTCGCCGCGGCCCGCGGCGTTGTAGAAGCGCGGCGCCCAGTCCGGGTAGGCAAAACCGCTCGTGCCGGCGTACAGCCGACCGGCGCGGCTCACCGGCTCGGCCTTACTGCCAGCGGAAGAAGCGGGCGGAGATGAGGAACGAGGCGACCAGCCAGGCGCCCAGGATGAGCACGTCGAACTCGATCGGCGCGTACGCGGCGCCGCCGACCATCGTCTGGCGCAGCGCGTCACCGAGGTAGGTCAGCGGCATGACCGAGGCCACCGGGCGCAGCCATTCGGGCATGAAGTCGATCGGGAAGAAGATGCCCGACAGGAACATGAGCGGGAACTGGACGATGCTGGTCAGCGCGTTGGCGGTGTCCTCCGTGCGCGCGTACGAGGCGATCACGTAGCCGAGGGCCAGGAAGGTCATCGCGCCGAGGACAACCAGTCCGGCCGTCAGGGCGATGCTGCCGACGATGGTCACGCCGAACATGACGGCGCCGATGCTGACGATGATCACCGTCTGCATGAGCGCGATCACGAGGCGAGTGAGCACGTTGCTGGCAACCAGCGTGGCGCGCGACAGGGGCGTCGCGTTGAGGCGCTTCAGGATCAGCTTCTCGCGCTGGCCGACGAGCGGGATCGACGCGAAGATGCCCAGCTGCATCAGCGCCATGGCGAGGATGCTGGGTACGAAATAGGCGGCGTTGCTCAGGCTCTGCGACTGCAGCGTCTGGGTGACCATGCCGAGCGCCGGCGGCTTGCCGCTGAGCTGCTGGTTGATGCCGCCGACGACCTGCTCGACGACCTGCTGGATGGTGCTGCTCGAGGTCTGCTGGCTGGGATCGGTGTACACGATCAGCTGGAAGGGTTGGCCGCCGGTCGATGTGCCCGGGGTCAGCGCGGTCGCCAGGCCCTGCGGAACGACGATCACTGCGCTCAACTTGCCGCTGCGCATGTCGGCCAGCGCCTGGTCCTGGCTCTCATCCTTGAGGTCGAGCAGCGGCACCTGAGCGAAAGCGGCACGCAACTGGGTGGCGGCCGGCGTGCCGTCCTGGTCGACCCAGCCGACGTTAAGGGTCGTCCCAGACGATCCCGAGAAGATCGAACCGAACAACACGACGAACAGCACCGGGAAGGCGATCGTCCAGAAGAGCGAGGCGCGATCGCGATAGAAGCTCTTGATGTTGGCCCGCGTGAGCGGCCACAGGCCGCGCAGGAAGCTGCTCACTTCACCATCTCACTCAGTCGCGCAGCGCCCGGCCGGTCAGCTGCAGGAAGACATCCTCGAGCGTCGGCCGGCGAACGGCCAGGTCGAGCCCGGTCAGCTGGAGCTCCTCGCCCAGTTCCAGCAGCGCTCCGATGGTCGCCGGCACGCTGCTCGTGTGCAGCACGGTCTCCTCGCCGTCGTGCGCCACGCGGGTGACACCCTTGATCGTCGACAGTCGCGCATCGGTCAGCTCGTCGTGGCTGATGAAGCGCACAGTGCGCTCCTTGAAGTGGCGCGCGACGAGCTCGGTGACGGTGCCCATCTCCAGGATGTGGCCGTGGTCCATGATCGCCACCCGGTCGCACAGCTCCTCTGCCTCTTCCATGTAGTGGGTGGTCAGCAGCGTCGTCCGTCCGTGCGCGGCGAAGCCGCGAATCTGGCTCCACAGGGAGTGGCGCGCCTGGGGATCGAGGCCGGTCGTCGGCTCGTCGAGGAAGATCATCTCGGGGTCGTTGACCAGCGCGAGCGCGACCGACAATCGCTGGCGCTGGCCGCCCGAGAGCTGCTTGCTCTGGGCGTGCTGGCGCTCATCGAGCCCGAACTCGGCCAGCAGCTCCGCCGCCGGCCGAGCGTGCCGGTAGAAGGTGCCGAACAGGCTGATCAGCTCGGTCACCGTCAGGTTGGGATAGAGCGCGGCCGTCTGCAACTGGACGCCGATGCGTTCCTTGAGCTTGCCGCCGTCGCGCGCAGGATCGATGCCCAGCACGGTCGCGCCGCCCGAGTCGGCCTTGTTCAACCCTTCGAGGATCTCGATCGTGGTCGTCTTGCCCGCGCCGTTGGGTCCCAGCAGCCCGAAGATCTCACCGCGCTCGACCTGGAAACTGATGCCGTCGACCGCCTTGACCTCGCCGTAGCTCTTGCGCAGGTCGGTGACGTTGATGACTGCTGCGTCGCTCACGGCCGCCATTCTTCCATAGGTGGTCGGATCAGCATCGTTTCGGGGCGTCATTCCGTCCAACATAGAGATCAGCGCGCATGACCGGTCGGCAACCGCGCCTAGAATCGCCTTGTGCCCAGCTACGATCCGGCCACGGCGCTCATCGTGGTCGACGTCCAGAACGACTTCGCCAACCCTGGTGGCTCTCTTTACGTACGTGGCGGGGAGGGGGTGGTGGCCGTACTCAACGCGGAGATCGCGAGGGCCATCGCGAACGGCGCAAGGGTCTTCTACACCCAGGATTGGCATCCCGAGTCGACGGCGCACTTCAAGAAGGACGGTGGCATCTGGCCGGTCCATTGCGTGATGGACGGTTGGGGTGCGGAGTTCGACCCGGGGCTGATCGTCGACGGCGCGGTGATCCGCAAGGGCAGCCACGGCGAGGATGGCTACTCCGGCTTCACGATGCGCGATCCGCTGACCGGCGAGACGACCCCGACGACGCTGGCCGAACAGCTTGCTGCGGCAGGCGCGACGTCGCTCGTCGTCGGCGGCCTGGCGACCGATTACTGCGTCAAGGCGACCGTGCTCGACGCCCGCCAACTCGGCCTCGCGACAACCGTGCTTCAGAATGCCATCCGCGCGGTCGACCTGGAGCCCGGTGACGGCGATCGGGCGGTCGAAGAGATGCTTATCGCGGGCGCCTTGCTGGAGAGTCGCGCGGTCGTCTAGTCCGACGCCGGGCGCGGCAGGCTAGACTCGGGCCGATGGACGACCAACGACCCTACTCACCCGGTCTCAAGGGCGTTATTGCCGGCGAGACCGCGCTGGCCTTCATCGACGGCGACAAGGGCCGCCTGCTGTACCGTGGCTACCCCATCGGCGAGATAGTCGAGCACGGCACCTACGCGCAGGTGTGCGAGTTGCTATGGACCGGTCAATGGCCCGAGCAGGCGACGCTGGCTTGCGCTCCGCTGCCCGACGGCGTGGTCAGGGTGCTGCGCCAGCTGCCGCCGACCGCCAACGCGATGGACGCGCTGAGAACCGGCGCGTCGGCATGGGGTGCCATACAGGGCATCAGCTATCCGCCCACGCCCGACCAGGCGCGCGCCGTGACCGCCAGCGCGCCGTCGATCCTGGCCGCATTCGCCCGGCTGCGCGACGGCAAAGAGCCTATCGACCCGGACCCGTCGCTCGACCTCGCCGCAGGGTTCCTATACCAGTTGCGTGGCGAGAAGCCGGAGCAGGCTGATGCCAAGGCGCTCGAGGCCTACTTCATGGTTGGCGCCGAGCACGGCTTCAACGCGTCGACGTTCACCGCGCGGGTGATCACCTCCACCCACTCCGACATGGCGTCGGCGGTGGCCGGCGCGATCGGCGCGCTCAAGGGTCCGCTGCACGGCGGTGCGCCGAGTGAGGTGGTCAACCAGTTGCACGAGATGGGCTCACCCGAGCAGGCCGAGAAATGGATCCGCGCAGCACTCGACCGCGGTGAGCGGCTGATGGGCTTCGGCCATCGCGTCTACCGCGCCTACGACCCGCGTGCCGCCGCCCTGCGCAAGGTCGCCGAGGGATTGGCGTCGGTCGCCGACTGGCTGCAGACCGCGGTCGCCGTCGAGGAGATCGCGCTGCGCGTGCTGCACGAGTACAAGCCCAACTACCCGATCATGACCAACGTCGAGTATTACGCGGCGGCCGTTCTGCAGGGCGTCGGTTTGCCGCCCAACCTGTTCCCGTCGACGTTCGCGCTGGCCCGCCACGCCGGCTGGACGGCCCACTGCATCGAGCAGGCCGCCGCCGACGTGCTGATTCGGCCGGACGTCAGGTACGTCGGTGAGTCGGAACGTCCACTGCCAGTGGTGGAGGTCGTGCACTAGGCGGCGCTCGGATCGGCCGTGCGGCCGGCGACCTCCGCGTCGGGCGCGGCGGTCAGGAACTGCTCGCGGTAGACCCGTGCATAGGCGCCCTCGCGTTCGAGAAGCTCGCGGTGGGTGCCGCGTTCCACGATGCGGCCGCGCTCGTACACCAGGATCAGGTCGGCGCGCAGGATGGTCGACAGGCGGTGCGCGATGGCGATCGTCGTGCGGCCCTTCATGACCCGCTCTATGGCGGCCTGGATGAGCCGCTCCGAAACGGTGTCGAGCGCGGACGTCGCCTCGTCGAGGACGAGCATGCGCGGGTTCTTGAGCAGCACCCGGGCGAGCGCGACGCGCTGCTTCTCGCCGCCCGAGAGCTTGTAGCCGCGCTCGCCCACGATCGTGTCGAAACCCTCGGGCAACTCGCGCACGCGGTCGTGGATGGCGGCCATCCGCGCGGCGGCCTGGAGTTCGCGCTCGGTCGCATCGGGCTTGGCGTAGCGCAGGTTCTCGCGCACGCTGGCGTGGAAGAGGAACGTCTCCTGGCTCACGAAGCCGATGACCTGGCCCAGGCTGGCCAGCTTGATGTCGCGCACGTCGACGCCATCGATCTCCACCGCGCCGTCGTCGACGTCATACAGGCGCGGCAGCAGGTAAGTCGTGGTCGTCTTGCCCGAGCCGGAGGGGCCGACCAATGCGACCAGTTGGCCGGGCCGTGCCTCGAAGTCGATGTCCTCGAGGCCAAAGGGCAGCCGCTCGACGGGCAGCTCGAATGGCTCGCTGTCCTCCGCGGGCTCGCTGCCGTCGCCGGCGGCCTCCGCGCTGGTCGGCTGGCGCGGGACCGAGCGATACCTGAACGAAACGTGGCGGAAGCGGATCTGGCCGCGCACGCGTTCCGGGTCGAGCGCCACGGCGGTTGGCCGATCCTCGATCTCGGGCGACAGGTCGAGGTATTCGAAGATGCGGTCGAAGAGCGCCAATGCGCCCTGCACTTCGACCTGCACGTTGAGCAGCTGGCCGAGCGGGAAGAACAACCGGCTCTGCAGGGTGGTGAAGGCAACGATGTCACCGATGGTGGGCGCCGACGGATCGCCGCCGATGGCCAGCCAGCCGGCCAGCCAGTAGACCAGCGCCGGGGTGATCGAGAAGACCGTCCCGACGATCATGAAGAACCAGCGCCCGACCATGCTCTGGCGAATCTGGAGCGCGGCCAGCTTGGCGTTGGCGACCTTGAAGCGGTCCACCACCGCCGCCTGCTGGCCGAAGGTCTTGGTCAGCAGCATGCCGCTCACGCTCACTGTCTCCTCGGTGATGGCGCTGATGTCGGCCAGGCTGGCCTGGGTCATGCCGGCCAGCCGGCGGCGGACCTTGCCGACGCGATAGGTCAGGAACAGGAAGAAGGGCAGGATGCCCAGCGACAACGCCGTCAGCCGCCAATCGATGAGTAGCATTGCGCCGACGGTGCTGATGACGATGACCAGGTTGGCGAACACGCTGCTGGCCGTGTCGGTGACCACGCTCTGGATGCCGCCAACGTCGTTCGACAGCCGGCTCTGGATCTCGCCGGTGCGCGTCTCGGTGAAGAAGCGCAGCGGGAGCAGCTGGAGGTGCTCGTACAGGGCGTTGCGCAGGTCCTGCATGACGCGTTGGCCGATGACGTTGTTGAGGTACGTCTGGCCGACGCCGATCAGGCCGCTGACGATGGGCACCACGATCATCAGCCCGACGAAAAGGTTGAGCAGCCCGAAATCGCGCTGCGGCAGCGCGACATCGATGAGCAACTTGAGCAGGTACGGGTTGATCAGGCCGAGCAGGCTGGTGACGACGATCGTCACCAGTACGACGCTGACCCGTCGTCGATAAGGCCGGAAGAAGCCGGCGATCCGCCGGATGGTCCGGCCGCGGCGCTCGGGCGGCACAGGCGACTGGTCGTCAGCCATGCCCATGCGCGACCAGTGGCCGCCGCCGCCGCCACGACCGAAGCTCATCTACTCACCATCGTCCGGAAAGTAGCACGGGCTGCGTCGCGGACCCCGATCGACCGTGTTCGTCAGATGGGCGCGACCGGCTCGAGGCCGCCGCCTGCCGCCAGTTCGCGGTCGGCGCCGATGCGCAGGCGGGTGGCCAGCAGCCAGGCCAGCGCGTACAGCGCGGCGACGACGAGCAGCAACGCCTGGTAGCCGGTGATCAGCGCGAGGTACTCGAGCGCGCCGCCGATCATCGCCCCGAGCAGATTGCTGGCAAACGCCATGTCGGCCGTCTTCGTGTCGCGGAACGAGTAGGAGAAGACGAGATTGGCGAAGAACACGGGAGCAAAGGCGAGCAGCGCGGCGAGCCCGTAACGCAACCAGGGCGGGTCGAGCAGCAGCGACTCTGGCGGCAGCAGGTACGCCACCAGCAGCATCACGAAGAGGCCAACGTAGAACGGCCGTGGGTTGCGGATCGGCCAGCGGTCGTTGATCAGGATCGCCAGCAACACGCCCACCAGGATGCCGAAGAACGCCAACGAGTTGACGATCCACGTCGTGCCGAAGAGGAGGCTGAAGCTGACCAGGCTGCGCGTCTCGAGCAGCAGGAAGGCCATGCCCGAGCACGAAGAAGTGCGCGCTGAAGCGGCGCACGGCGGTGCCGCCGATGCGCGCCGCCAGGATCACCGCGGCGAGCGCGGCGAGCATGATGACGGCCAGCGCGATGAGGTAGTAATCGGCCACGAACGGTGTGCGCAGGTAGAGGAAGGGCCAGTCGTCGGTCGCGGATTTCGGCGTCGGGCCACCGTCGTTGGGCACCGGGTCGACCGTGTCGCCCGGCGGCGGACCGCCGTTGAGCTGTGCGACAAGCGGTCCGTCGGCCATCGCCGCCTTGACGTTCTGGTACGTGCGCAGGAGGGGCGGCGTGCCGAACGAGTCAGTGAGCATCTGGTCGAGCTTGGCAATCAGCCACGGCTGCCGGTAGTAGTTGTAGAGCACGAACACGCCGTCGGGCGCGAGGTGGTCGCGAACCGCGGCGAACGACTGGTCGGTGAACAGGAACGACTCGAGCCTGATGTTGGCGTTGGTGCTGACCAGGGTGAGCGAGTCGGGCAGCGCGAAGATGACCAGGTCGTACTTCGTTTCGGTGCTGCGCAGGAAGGCGCGCCCGTCGTTGACGTAAGCCGTGACACGCGGATCCTGGTACGGGTGGTCGGGGTGCATCTGCTCGCCCAGCGCAAGGATCTGCGGGTCGATCTCGACCGCGTCGACGTGCTGCGCACCGCGTGCCAGCGCGATCGCGGCGTCTGAGCCGCTGCCGGCGCCGACGATGAGCACGTTGTCGTAGGTGCGCCCCGGGAACCAGCTGTAGACCTGGTGTAGAACTCCTCCTTGGGCGCGTCGACCGCATGCATGTTCTGGTGCGGGATGCCGTTGACGTTGATCTGCTCGCCGATCGACGCGGGGAAGTGGTCGATGCGGTAGTACGGCGACCAGATCTCGCCCGGCTGCTCGTGGCGTACGACGATGAATACGACCACGGCGATGGCCAGCACGCCGGTCGCGACGGTGATGACGCGCCACGCGCGCGAGATCGTCGCCGCCCCGCCGAACGGCTGACCCAGCGATAGCAGCACGAACAGCACGGCGACGACGCTGAACCAGACCACCGGCGAGGTGCCCGCGGCCGACAGCAGCGTGAAGCCGGCGATGCCGGCGAGCGAGCCGCCGATGTCGAGGGCGTAGGCGCGCAGCGGACGCATGCTGCGCAGCAGCGGCCCGAGCGGCACCGCGAGCGCGGCCATCACCGCGGCGACGAGGCCGACCACGATGGGCAGCACGACGTAGTTGGTGTCGGCTGCCCTGCTGGCGTCGGTAAGGCCGAAGAACAACTCGTCGGTCGAGTTGACGCGCACGTTGAGCTCGTTGCGCGTCACGACGTAGACCACCCCGAGCAGCAACAGCGCGAACGGCCACAGCGGCAGCGACTTCCCGCGGCGGCCGAGCAGGATGCCCAATCCGATGCCCAGGAAACTGGCCATCAACAGGAAGTTCGCGAAGAAGCCGACGTACAGGATGCTCGCGGGTATCCAGCGAATGAGCAGCAACTCGACGAACAGCAGCGTCGCGCTCGTCAGGAAGAGCCGGACATCGTTGCGTCGCAGCAGCGTCAATACCGCCAATTGATTGGCCGCTCCTCTCTCGTGGCTCTTGTCGACGAGCCGTCACGCGCCGCGCAACTGAGAGCGCATGGTAGCGACGAACCGTTCGAGCCGTGGCTCCGCCGTCAGGTTGGGGCCGTTCGGCTCTGGCGCCTGACTCGCTTATCGTGTTTGATGCGATGGTGGGTTGGGTGAGGTCCCGGCGGGGGTTGGCTGACCTGCTCCTGGTGGCGGTGGCCGCGATTGCGACCGCGTGTGGCGGCACGTCCGGGTCAACTCCGAACCCGACAGTTGCGTCGACGCCGGAGCACTCGTCAACACTCAACCCGCCACCCGGCGAGTCGGCATCGCCGAACCAGTCCCAACCCGTTGGCTCGTCAGTAGCCACGGCCGCGGCCACCGCGACCGCTCTCGCCAGCACGATCATCTCGCCAGCCGCGCCTACAGCGACGGCCATCAGCTACGTCTGCCCGTATGTGACGCTCGACGAGATCGTGGCCATCACTGGCCGAAGCGTGCTTGAGGGAAGGGAGCAGGTCGACGGCTTATGCGCCTGGATCCTGGGTCCGAAGCCGGGCGAGCCCGCCGGCGAGCCCGTCCACGCGTGGCTGCGGCCGTGGCAGGCTCCGCTTGACGCCGACCTGTTCAGAGGAAATTACGAGAACGTTCCCCAGAGTTGGCGCGAGCCCGGCGTTGGCGATGGCGCCTACTGGCAAAGCGATGTATTGAACTTCCTGCACCAGGACAAGGTCTATCAGACCGAGTACGACGATCCGGCCCTGGCCGAAGCGGAGCTGCGCAGCATCTGCGTGGCCATCGCTGAGGCTGCGCTACCGAGGCTGTAGTTCGGACGCCGACTCCGCGCCTGTCTACCAGGCTGTGGCGGTCGAAACCTCGGCGATGCCCTGGGCTTCGAGCCAGCGCTCGGCGTCGATGGCCGCCTTGCAGCCGTCGGCCGCGGCGGTGACCGCCTGGCGATAGCGGTGATCGTGCACGTCGCCGGCCACGAAGACGCCTTCGATCCTGGTATTTGTCTCGTCCGTCACCACCAGGTAGCCCTTATCGTCGAGCTCCAGCCAGTCGCGGAACGCATCGGTGTTGGGCTTGTAGCCGATGGCCACGAACAGGCCATCGATACTTTCGTCCGCCTCGCCGCCGGTGGCCGTGTCGCGCAGGCGCAGCGCCTCGACCTTCTCGCCGCCCAGTACGTCGGCCACTTCCGTGTTCCAGCGGACATCGATCTTGGGATTGTCCAGGGCGCGCTGCTGCATGATCTTGCTGCCGCGAAACCTGTCGCGCCGGTGGAGCACCACGACCTGGTCCGCGAAACGGGTCAGGAAGGTGGCCTCCTCGAGCGCCGTGTCGCCGCCGCCCACCACGGCGACCTTCTTGCCCCGGAAGAAGAAGCCGTCGCACGTCGCGCAGGCGCTGACGCCGCGGCCACGCAGGCGCGTCTCGTTTTCGAGGCCCAGCCACAGGGCGGACGCGCCCGTCGCGACGATGACCGAGTCGGCCGTGTACTCGTGTCCCTCGGCCCACAGCCGGAAGGGCCGGCCGGACAGGTCGACGCGCTCCAGGTCGACGTCAACGAAACGGGTGCCGAAACGCTCCGCCTGTTCGCGGAACTTCTGCATCAGTTCCGGCCCCTGGATGCCCTCTGGAAAGCCGGGATAGTTCTCGACGTCGCTGGTGATCATCAACTGGCCGCCCGGCGCGTAGCCGCCAATGACGATCGGCTCCAGATTCGCGCGCGCCGCGTAGATGGCCGCAGTCAGACCAGCCGGTCCGGAGCCAACGATCAGCACCTTGGCGTGGTTGCCGTGGCCTTCTGTAGCTGTGCCATTGCCGCCCGATTTGAGCGGCATCGGCGCGCGCTCGTCGGCGATGTCTGCCGGGGCGCCATCGTCGACGATCGAGATGCTGGGGAAGCCGAGTTTGGTCACGCCCACGAGGCAATCCTAGCAGGACTGCATACCCCAGCGGAGTATGCGTTCGAAGGCCGCGACGTCTTCGCGACTGTCCGCGACTGCCAAATGTCGGCCGGGCCGACGTTACGCCGAACTCGACATTCTTCGGACTGTTCCTCGACTGCGCCCCACGCTCACGCGGATCATCTCTTGGGCTCGCTGGCCCGCGGCGCTGCCCCGTGTCCCGCTTAAGGTCGGCGTGCCCGACAACTGACAGAGGATTCGCCGCTGCGCCGGTTAGTGTCGGCCGGCCCGACAAATGACCGACATCTCTGGGCTGGGACCGACGCGGTCTGGGCTACGCCTGGTCGAGCGGGCTTGGCTGACCCAGGTCGCGGATGTGCGGGATGACCTCGCGGCCGATCAGCTCGAGCTTGGCGATGTCGTCCACGCCGCGCACCGAGAAAATGGTGTGCTGCGCGCCGGCCTCGGCCCAGTTGCCGAGGCGTTCGACCAGGCCGCTCGGCGTCAGCGATCCCTGCCGGCCGTCGGGCGTGATCGAGATGGTCGCCAGGTTCGAGCGCTCGATCGACGCGTAGTCCCGGCCCACCTGCTCGCAGTGCTCGCGCAGCACGGCGTACTTGTGGCGCAGCATGTCCGGCCCACCAAATACGTTGCACGCGTCGGCATAGCGTGCCACCAGGCGCAGCGTGGTGCGCTCTCCGCCGCCGCCGACCATGATCGGGATGCGCGGCCGGGACAGTGCCTGGGGGCTATTGAGCAACCGTCCGGCGTGCACTCGCCGGCCGTCGAACGGCTGCTGCGAGCCGCGCTCGCCGGTCCACGCGTGGTCGGCCATCTGGAGCGTGTCGGCGAGCATCGCGAAGCGGTCGGGCAGGTCGGGGAAGGCCATGCCCAGCGCGTTCGCCTCGGCCACGTTCCATGCCGCGCCGATGCCGAACCAGGCCCGACCGCTGGACAGGACGTCGAGCGTCGTGGTCGCCTTGATCCACAGGCCCGGCTGGCGATAGGGCACCGCGCCGACCATCAACCCGAGGCGGGCGCGGCGGGTGTGGGCGGCCATGTAGCCGAGGGCGGTCATGCCCTCGAGCATCGGCTCTTCGACCTCGCCCACGCTGCGGATCTGGAACAGGTGGTCCATCACCCAGATCGAGTCGAAGCCGGCGTCGTCGGCCGCGGCGCAGACGCGCGCCAGCGTCTGCCCGATGGCGGCATCACCGCCCGGCCAGGTGAACGAAGAAATCTGTAACCCGAGCTTCACGACGCCACCTGACTAGCGGAACAGATCCATATCGAGCGGCATGACGACGTCACCGCGGACGGAGCCCGTTCCCGGTCCAGCGGACAGATCGACGCCGCGCACCAGCACGACCGGCCGGTGCGACGTCTTGCCCTTGGCCAACTCGGCCGCGGAGCAGATCTCGTCGGCCAGCGCGACGACGGTCGAGTGCATGATGCGGCCGTCGGTGTCGGGCGTGTCGCGCAGGTCGACCAGCGGTGCGATGCCCGCCACGCCGAGTGCCACGTCGACGATGCCGAAGCGCCACGGGCGGCCGAACGAGTCGCTGATGATGATTGCCGGCGCATCCTGCGCCGCCAATCCGAGCAGGCGGGGGAGGCGATCGTGGAGGCGAGCAGCGGAAGCATCGGGGTCATCGGGCAGCAGGGTCACCAGGCTGTTCCCGCCGGTATTCGACGCGTCGACGCCTGCATTGGCGCATACGAAACCATGCCTCGTGCGGCTGATGACGAGGCCGCGCTCCATGCGCACGACCTCGGCCGATTCGCGCAACACCACCTCCACCTGGCGCGCGTCGCGGTCCCAGCGTGCGGCGAACTCGACCGCCTCCGGCCGTGGCTCGATCGTGGCCAGATCGACGATCCGGCCCTCCGCCTTGGAGACGATCTTCTGGGTGATCACCAGGACATCGCCGGCGCGCGGCGCGAGCTCCACGTGTTCCGCTGCCAACGAACGCCACGCTTCTGCGATCAGCAGGGCCAGATCGTCGCCCGGCCTGATCTCCGGCAGCGCCGGCAACGCGACGGCGAGGAGAGTGCCCAAAGCGCGTCCGGCCGTCGCTGAGTTCAGGAAGCCAAGGGGGCGGCAAGCTGCGCGTTGCCCAGCCGCTGCAGCTCGAGCAGCCGATCGACCTCGAGGCGCAACAGGTCGTCGGGCGTGTCGAGGTCGAAGCCGAGAGCGGCATCGATCACCAGCTGGACACTGGCGTCGGCGGCGGCCGCGGCGCGCACGTGGGCATCCAGGCTCTGTTCCCCAAAGGCCGGTTCGATGATCTCCGGCGGCGAGAGCAGCAGGGCGTTCGTGCCACTGCGCGCGTCAGACGGCGCGATGACCACGACCGGCCGGCCGTTGCCCGCAGCGAGCGCGGCGTCGGCCGCCTCGAGCAGCGTGTCGAGCGCCGCAGCTGAGAGCAGCGGCAGATCGGCCGGCAGCATTAGGAGGGCCGAAGCGCCAGCGGCACGGGCGGTCGCTCGGGCGATTCGCAGGGCGCGGTTCAGGCCATCGTCCGGCGGTCCGTTGGGCGGGTCGTCGACAATGCCGACGCGCCGACCGGCGCGCGCTACGCGCACCGCAGCCGAGTCATTCGTCACGATCCAGGTCATCTGTGCGCTGGGCCACTGGTCGAGCACGGCGATGGTGTGCGTGAGCATGCCGAGTACCAGCGCAGCACGCTCTTCCGCGTCAAGCGCTGAGCCCAGGCGCGACTTGCCGTCGGCGGCACCGCGCACCGGCACGACGACGTGCAGCGTGGTCAGATCTGGATCGTTGGGCACCGCCACCGAGCGCAATGGTAGCCGTGACAAGGTGCGAGAATCGCCCGGGAGGTTGCCGATGATCCGAATTGCCGCCGTGGTCGCCACGATCGCCACACTGGTATTGGGTTGCACGAGCGTTCCTGCCGAACCGACGGTGGGCGCCACTGCCGGCGTGAGCACGCCGGCAGCCAGCCCGCCTGCATCCACCGGCGTCCAGACCCCAGGCGAGAGCACCGGCCCGATCGGCAGCTCCGCGTTGTGTGGGCTGACCAATACGGCCGAACTCGGTTCGACCTTCGGTGGCACCTGGACGCTGGGCGACGTCACCAGCGACAGCTGCACCTGGGGCAGCGACCAGTTCGCCGGCCTGACCATCCGCTTCGAGTCGGGCAACGACTTCACCGCCGCGAACATGGTGCTGAGCAACGCGCAACAGACGACCGTCGCGGGCAAGCCCGCAGTCGTCGGCGAGTTCATGGGCCCGCTGCTGTACGTCCAGATCGGGCCGAATCAGCAGTTCGTCGTGCAGGGCGTGCTGATGGGCACGGATGACACGACCAGGCAGGGCATCATCGGGCTTGCCGCAGCGATGATCGGCCGGATGTAAGCAGCCATTCGGCCAGTCGGCGACGCTCGGCTGTGTCGCCGATGAGCGTGCCGGTCACCAGCGGTTGCATGCCCAACGCGGCAATCGCCGGCGCCTGATCCGCGTCGCTGCCGTCGATCACCAGCGCATCGAGCAGGCCGCCGTGATGCTCCGCGTAATGGGCGGCAACCGCCGCCGAGTTCGGCTCACGGTGCTCGAGCGAGGTCAGCATTGCCGCGGCCGGGCCGCGCAAGGTGGCGCCGGCCACGACCGGCGACACGGCCACAACCGGTGTCCCCGACTGACCGATGGCGTCCTCGAGACCGGGCACGGCCAGGATCGGGCCGATGCTCACGAACGGGTTGGACGGCGCAAATACGATGAGCTCGGCTCGTTCCAGCGCATTGAGCGCGGCGCCGCTGGGGCGCGCCGCCGCGATGCCGTCGAAGCGCAGCTCGAGGACCTCGTCCGCCTGGCGCCGGCGCACGAAGTAGTCCTGGAAGTCCAGCCAGCCGGCGGCGGTACGCAGCCTGGTACGCACCGGCTCGTCGGTCATCGGCAGTACGGCGGCGCCGACACCCAGCCTGCGCGCTAACTCCGCCGTTACGTCGGTCAGGTGCTCGCCGGCGCGCAGGCCGGCGGTGCGCACGATGTGCGTGGCCAGGTCGCGGTCCCCCAGCCGAAACCAGGTCGGCTCGCCATAGCGGCCGAGCATCTCTGCGGCCGACCAGGTCTCATCCTGCACGCCCCAACCGGTCTCGGCATTGGCCACGCCGGCCAGGGTGTACATGACCGTGTCGAGGTCGGGCGAGATGTTCAGACCGTGGAGTTCGAGGTCGTCGCCGGTATTGACGATCACCGTCAGCTCGACCGCCCTGCCAAGCAGGGCAAAGCCGTGCGCCATGCGCGCACCGCCGAAGCCGCCGGCCAGCACAACGACCCGGGTCGGTTCAGTCATGCGACCAGTTTGACCGACAATCCACGCCATATGGATACCGACCTCGTCACCGGCGCGTTCGGCTTCACCGGCAGCCGCATCGCGGAGCGCTTGCTGGGCGATGGTCGCCGCGTGCTTACGCTCACCCGCCGCTCACCAGGCACGAATCCCCTGGCCGGCCGCGTCGAGGCGCTTCCTTACGACTTCGAGGCCCCGGCCATGCGCCAGGCGCTGGCCGGCGTGGACACCGTCTACGTCACCTACTGGATGCGCTTTCCGCGTGGCTCCCAGACCTGGGCCGAGACTGTCGGTCGTGTTGGAGCGCTCGCCCGGGCGAGCGCCGAGGCCGGCGTCCGGAGGCTGGTGTACGTGTCGGTCAGCAACGCTGCGCACGATTCGTCGACCGCCTACTTCCGGGCCAAGGCCGCCGCCGAGGATGAGGTTCGCGCCGCCGCCACGCCGGGTGGCCTGACGTGCAGCATCGTGCGTCCTACCCTGCTGTACGGCGAGAGCGACATCCTGATCAACAACATGGCCTGGACGCTGCGCCGCTCACCGGTGTTCGGCATCCCCGGAGATGGGCGGTATCGCGTCCAGCCGGTGTACGTCGACGACGTCGCTCGCCTGGCCGTGCGTGTGGCCCGATCGGAGGCCGCGGCCGAGGTCGATGCGCGCGGTCCCGAGACGTTCGAGTTCGACGAACTGGTCCGCTGTGTTCGCGGCGCCGTCGGCAGCCGCGCGCTGGTCGTGCACATGCCGCCCCCGGTCGTGCTGGCCGCTACGCGCGTGATCGGCCGGGCGGTGCACGATGTCGTGCTCACGCGCGACGAGATCCGCGAGCTGATGGAGGGCCTGCTGACTTCCACCGACGCGTCGACGTGCACCACACGTTTCTCGGATTGGATCGCGGCCCACGCGGCGACCGTAGGTCGGCGCTACTCGTCCGAGCTGGCGCGCAACTTCCACTTCGAGCGCGCCTAGCCCGAGCGCCTAGCCTCGAGCGCGCGCTAGCCGGTGATGCCCGGCAGCACCTCGCGGCCGAAGGCTTCGATCCACTCGCGCTGGTTGTGCCCGACGTTGTGCAGATAGATGCGGTCGAAGCCCAGGTTGGCGAACTTCTGGATTTCGCGTCGGTGCGCCTCCAGGTCGGCCGAGATGAGCATCCGACCATCGAAATCCTCCGGCCGGACGATCTTCGCCAGCTGCTCGAAGTCGAACGGCGAGCGGATGTCCTGCTTGGGGAACTTCATGCCGCCGTTGGGCCATTGCGTCAGTGCGTTGTGGAGCGCCTCTGCCTCTGTCGGTGCCCACGACAGGTGGATCTGGATGATCCTGGGCATCGTCGAAGGATCCTTGCCGGCCTCGCGCGCGCCCTTGTCGAAGCGCTCGAAGATGCCTTCGATCTTGGCTTCCGGCGCACCGACCGTGATCAGGCCATCGCACAGCCGGCCGGTCTTCTCGGCGGTCAGCGGGCCGGCCGTTGCGACGTAGATCGGCGGCGGCTCGTCGGGCATCGTCCACAGCCGCATCGTCTCCATCTTGAAGAACTGGCCGCTGTGCTTGACGTCCTTGCCGCTGAACAGCTTCCTGATGATCTCGATCGCCTCGAACATGCGCGCGATGCGCTCTGGCGGTTCCGGCCAGTACGTCGCCGCGAAGTGCTCGTTAAGCGCCTCGCCCGAGCCCAGGCCCAGCCAGAAGCGGCCGGGAAACATCTGCTGCATGGTCGCCGCCGCTTGGGCCACGATCGCCGGGTGCATGCGGAACGACGGGCAGGTAACGCCGGGTCCGATGTCGCCCTGCGTGCGCTGCGCCGCAGCGGCCATGAACGCCCACACGAAACCGGCCTGGCCCTGCTGCGGTATCCAAGGCTGGATGTGATCCGCGGCCATCACGCCCCTGAAGCCGGCCGACTCGGCCGCCACGCTGTAGTCGACCAGCTCGCCCGGTGTGAACTGTTCCATCATCGCCGCGTAACCGATCTGGGGCCTGGCCATCAGCGTGGATCTCCATGTATGTGAACGCGCTCGACGTGGAGCACGAAGGTGATGCGTTGCTCGGTGCGGAAGCGAGCGATCTCGCGCCGCGCGTCATCGGGCGTGTCGTAGCGCAGGGCCATCTCGGCGATATCGGCGCGGGCTGCCCTCAGATCGGGCAGTGCTTCCGCGCGCGCGTCGATCGTCACCGCGTCCACGCCGTCCTCGACGGCGAAGCTGACGCGCGGGTCGCGGCGCAGGTTGGCCGGCCAGCGCCGGCCGTGGCGCGAGTTGACCACGATCGTGTCGCCGCGCACGAGGTACCAGACGATGGCCTGGTGCGGGCTGCCGTCGGCGTTGAGTGTCGCCAGCGTCGCGAAGCGGGGAGTGTCGGTCAGGAAGCTGCGCGCATTTGCCGGCAACTCCACGGCGGTCATCTCGGGCACTTGCGGATGGTACGCGCGGCTCCTCGGGCCGGGTGAATGACAGCTGGACCCGGGTCGATCGCCAGTTCCATGCAGCAGCGCGCATGGTCATTCAGCCTGAGTGAATGAAGGCCCAAACCGGAGCTGCCTACTTCTCTTCGAGGAGGCGCTCGCCGGCACGCACCGGCTGGACCAGCCTGCTCTCAGGTGGCGCGAGCGGGCAGTTCCAGCGCGGGTCGTAGGCGCATGACGGGTGATAGGCGAGGTTGAAGTCGAGCAGCAGCTCGGCGCGAGCTGGGTCGCCGCCCTGGTCGGCGCCCTTGACCGTGTCGAGCAGGTAGCGCCCGGCGCCGTACGTCTCGCGGCCCGCGGTGCCATCGCGAAAGGGCACGAACAGGCCGCCGGCGTAGCCCGACATCCAGAAGACGGGTAGTACCGCGCCGGCCAACGGACCGCCCAAGCGGACTTGGCCGATGCGTTCAAACAGGAAGGGTTCATCGCCACTGGTGGGCAGCGCGATCGCCGGCGGGCCGGCCGGCGGCATGCTCGACGCAGGTTCGACAGCCGGCTCGAGGACGGCCGTCAAGCGGTAGGCCGGGTCGTACGGGAAATACGAGAGCCCGCCGAAGCGGGCTCTCGTTTCTGGTGGCAGCGGTGACTGGGGATGGACGCGAAACAGTGAGTCGCGCGCCTCCCTCAGGCGGGCCGTCGCGGCCGGTGCATCGGCGACCGACTCAAGTCGCCAGCGGGCGTAGATCTCGGCCACCTGCCGACGCCAGCCGGCGAGGTAGAGATCGTCCATCGACGCGACTCGGACCGATCCCCGGGGTTTGGCTCCGCTACTGGACGAAACCGTTCTGTTGCAGCCAGGTCTTGGCCACCGCGGCCGCGTCCTGGTGATCGACGGCTACCTGCTTGTATAGCTGGGCCAGCGTCGCCGTGTCGATCTTGGCCGAAACGTCGTTCAGGATCTTCTCGAAGGCGGCCTTGTCGCCGACCTTGTCGAGCAGGTCGTTGCGCACGATCGGCGCGACGTTGTCGGCCGGCTGCGTCTGCTGGTCGTCGGCGAGGATGACCCAGCCGTTGACGATGATGTCGGGCTGCGTCGAGCACAGCTCGGCTACGTCGATGGTGCCTGCCTTGAGCGCATCGGCCATCGGCGTGTCGCACGCCGACAGCAGCGTTGCGCCGTCGATGGTTGCCTGGGTAAGGCCGTAGCTGCCCTGCAGCGCGCCCCCCGGTGCGCCGCACAGCGGATTGGTCGGGCAGTCGGTGGCCAGGCCCCACTTGAGCTGGTCCTGGACCGCCGTCGTGTCGCTCATCTTGGTCAGGTTGAACTGGCTGGCCGTGTCGGCGCGCACGACGAACGCATTGGTGTCCTGCGCCGGCGTGTAGTTCAGCACGGTCAGGCTCTTGGCATTGAGCGCCTGCTGCAGCGCGGTTTCGTTGGCCGCGGCATCGCCCGTCGGCGTGCCTCCCTCGTACGACAGGCGGCTGCCGATGTACTCGGGCTGAAGGTCGATCCGGCCACTCTCGATCGCCTGCGCGACCACCGCCCGGGCGCCCAGACCAAGCCCGGTGCGGTCAACGGTGTAGCCCTGGGCTTCGAGTGCTTGGGCGTAGACCTCGGCCATCACGCGTGCTTCGTCAAAACCGACCGAGCCGATCTTGATCGTCGGCTTGCTGCCCCCTCCCGAGCAGCCCGTGCTGATCAACACGAGCAGCATCGCCCCGAGGGCCAGCCTGCGGCTGTTCCGCATGGGTAACCTCCTAACTTGAAAGATCCGGTTAGTCCGGAGCATCGCCGGACTATACAGAACTACGCCGCCGCCGTCGACCCCGTCCGTTCCATGCGCAGTCCGCGCGAAGTCAGTGCGCGTTGGATGAGAGTGAAGACGATGTCGGTGGCGATCACCAGCGCGGCCACCAGCACCGCCCCGCCGATCATCTGGCCCAGTCCGCCCTGGCTGATCGTGGCGAAGCCGATGATGAGGTAGTGGCCCAACCCGCCGAAGCCGAAGACGGCCCCGAGGGTGGCCGTGGCCACGACCTGGATGGCGGCCGAGCGGATACCGGTCACGATCACGGGCATGGCCAATGGGAGCTCCACGCGCCAGAGCACCTGCAGTTCGCTCATGCCCTGACCGCGCGCCGCCTCGAGCAGGTCACGATCGACCTCAGCCAGACCGGCGTAAGCGTTGACCAGGATTGGTGGAACGGCAAGCACGACCATCGCCACCACCGTTGGATAGACCTTGAAGCCGGCGTCGGGATCAAGCTGCAAGGTGATGGGCAGCACCATGGCCATAACCGCCAGTGATGGAAGCGCGCGCCACAGGTTCGCCGAGTTGACCGCGAACGCCGTATGCCGGCCGGTGTGGCCGATCCACAGACCAATCGGCAGGCCGATGAGCAGCGCTACGATCAACGAACCGGCCGAGATGGCAACGTGCTCGCCCAGGCGCAGCGGAATGGCGTTCGGCCCGGACCAGCTGGCCGGGTCCGTCAGCCAGGCGGCGGTGGCAACGATGATGTTCACGTAGGAACCGCGGTGGTGCGGGCCCATGGCGTGATGCGCCGCTGCAGGTGGGCGAGCAGCAGGTCGGCGGCGATCGCCAGCAGGATGGAGGGGACCGCGCCGAAGTACAGCTCGGTCGAGAAGCTTTGCCGATAGCCCGCGAGGATGAAGAAGCCCAGTCCGCCGAACCCGTCGCCGAGGATGGCGGTGACGGTGACCAGGCCGATCGTGGACACCGTCGCGAGGCGCAGGCCGGCGACGATGAGCGGCGCGGCCAGCGGCACCTCGACGCGCCACAGTCGCTGGACGCCGGTGTAGCCCAGGCCGTTGGCGGCCTCGAGCACGTCCTGTGGCACGCTGTCGAAGCCGGCGGTGATGTTGCGCACGAAGATGACCAACGTGTACATGACCAGCGGGATCTCGACGGTCAGTACCGTGATGCCGGTGACCGCCACGAGCACCATGAACAGGGCCAGGCTGGGGATCGTGTACAGGATGTCCGAGACGGCCAGGATCGGACCGTACGCGGCCCGCCGGCGCACGGCGAGCACGGCCAGCGCGAACGAGACGACGAAGCCGACACCCACGGCGATGGCGGTCAGGAAGATGTGCTGCCAGGTGCGGTCGGCTAAGCGCGCCCAGGTGGCCCACCATCCAGCCAACGTCCATCAGCTATCCACCCGGCCCGTCAGGCGGCTGGCCTCCGACCAGCTCTCAGCGTCGCGGATGGTCGATTCCGCGCGTGACGCGGCAACTTTGACGGGTCTTGGTGCTGCAGCGTTGACGAAGCGGACCCTGCCCGCATTTTCCGACGGTGGCGCAGCGAACGGCGGCGAAGAGCAGCTGTCCGGCACCATGCAGGGCACCAGCACCGCGAAATCCGTTCGGGTTCCGACTGTCATGCGGAATCCCCGCCGCTGGCTGGGCCGCGCAACGCGGCCGCAATCTGCTCGACCATCACCAACCCCACGACGCGCTCGTTGCCGTCGACCACGATGCCGGCCATGACGTCCGCGGCGAGCAGCTGCGACAGGGCGTCCTTCAGCGTCGTCCGCCGGACGAGCAGCGGCGACGCAGCCTCCGCCATCGCCTCTGTCAGCGTGCCCTGTGGCGGCACCTCGCGCTGGTCCACCCAGCCGATCGGCCGGTTCTCGGCGTCCACCAGCAGCAGGTAGCTGAACGGATCGGCCAGGATGCGCTGGCGCGCGTCGGCCGCCGAATCGCCCGGCCGTGCCGTGACCGCGGGATGCAGCTCGAGGTCGCGCAGGGTAGTCAGCGACAGTCGCTTGAGGCCACGGTCGGCACCCACGAAGCGGGCCACGAAATCGGATGCCGGGGCGGCCAGGATGTCGGCCGGCGGCGCGAACTGGGCGAGTACCCCGCCCAGGCGCATGACGGCGACCAGGTCGCCCATCTTGATCGCCTCGTCGATGTCGTGGGTGACGAAGACGATCGTCTTGGCGAGCTGCTCCTGGAGGCGCAGGAACTCGTTCTGCAGTCGCTCGCGCACGATCGGATCGACCGCGCCGAAAGGCTCGTCCATGAGCATCAGCGGTGGATCGGCCGCGAGCGCGCGGGCCACCCCGACTCGCTGGCGCTCGCCGCCCGACAGCTGCGCGGGATAGCGCTCGCGGTACGTGGCCGGCTTGAGGCCGACCAGCGAGAGCAGGTCCGTGGCGCGGTCCTGCTGCCGCTGCGCCGACCAGCCCAGCAGGCGTGGCACGATGGCGACGTTCTGGCCGACCGTCAGGTGCGGTAGCAGGCCGACGTGCTGGATGACGTAGCCGATGCTGCGCCGAAGATCGATCACGTCCTTGTCGAGCACGTTCTCGCCGCCGACCAGGATCTCGCCGCCGGTCGGCTCGATCAGCCGGTTGACCATCTTGAGGCTGGTCGTCTTGCCACAGCCAGAAGGTCCGACGAGAACGCAGATGCGGCCGGCCGGGACGGTGAAGCTGAGGTCCTCGACGGCGGCCGCCCCACCGTCGCCGTAGCTCTTGCTGACGTGCCGGAACTCCAGTTCGACGCCGCTCACCGGGGCACCGTATACGCTTCGGCCGTGGACTTGAAGGCCGTGCCGGCGGGCGAGAGCGCCATCATCGTGCCCGTCCAGGTGCCGATGGCGGTTAGTCGTCTGCGTGAGCGGATGGATCCATCGGCGGCCCAGGGCGTGCCCGCTCACGTGACGCTGATCTACCCGTTCATGCCGCCCGGCCTGCTCAAGGACGACGTGCGCCGAGTGATCGAGGAGATCGTTGCCGCCGAGCCCCTGTTCCAGCTCGAGCTGGTCAGCGTCGAACGCTGGCCGAACATCGTCTATCTCGCGCCGCAGCCGAGCGACCCTTTCCGGCGGCTGACCGGCGCCCTCGCCGCGGCGTTTCCCGACTACCCGCCGTACGAGGGCGCCCATCCCGACGTCGTGCCGCATCTGACCGTCGCCCAGGACGTGCCCGAGGACTGGCTTGCCGCCGCAGAGCATGCGCTGCCGGCGACGCTGCCGATCCGCGACGTGGTCGCGCGAGGCGTGGCTGATCGGCCACACGCCTGAACGGCCGTGGCACACGCTCTGGCGCCTGCCGCTGGGCGAGGCGCGCCTCAGTTATCCGGGCGACGAGGGCCCGTAGCCCGGTGCGGCGACCGCCGCGTAGACTGCGCCGATGCCACAGATCCACCTGCGCGCCGAGCCGGGCGACTACGCGCCGCTGGTCCTGCTGCCCGGCGATCCGAACCGCGCCAAGCTGGTCGCGGCCATGTTCGACGGCGGCCTGGACAAGGCGCGCCTGGTCAACGAACACCGCCAGTTGCTCGGCTACACGGGCACGTACAACGGCGTGCCGATCAGCGTCCAGACGAGCGGCATCGGCACGCCCTCGCTCTCGATCGTGGTCGAGGAATTGCTGCGGCTCGGGGCGCAGCGACTGATCCGCATCGGCACGTGCGGCGGCATCGGCCGCGGCCTGCGCACGGGCGACATCGTGGTCGCCACCGCCGCCGCCCCGGTCGACGGATCGACGCGCACCTATCTGCATGGCGAGCCGTACGCACCGGCGGCCGACTTCGAGTTGACGCGGGCATTGGTCGATACGGCGCGTGCCCACCACGCGCGTATGCAGGTCGGCCCGGTCGCGTCGGTGGACGTCTTCTACAACCCGGACGAGGACTACGTGACGCGCTGGCGTGCGCGCGGCATCCTGGCCTTCGAGATGGAGGCGGCGGCACTCTTCTTCCTCGCCGCGCGGGCCCAGGGCGGCGGGGCCGACGTGCGCGCCGGCTGCATCCTGACCGTCAGCGACACGCTGGGCGAGTCGGAGACCTCCGAGCAGACCTACATGGAGCTGACCGACCTCGAGGCGGCCACGGTGAACATGATCAAGATCGCACTCGAGGCCGGTACCTCAGCGAAGGCGGCCGCTTCAGAGCGTTGATACCGATCGGCCTCAACCCGACCACCATCGGCGTTTCGGCGCAGTGGTGGCGGGACGCCGCACGGCAGGCTGAGGCGGCCGGGTTCGCAGGCGTCTGGGCATGGGACCACTTCATCAGCCGCGGCCGCAAGACGACACCCGTGCTGGAGTGCTGGACGACGCTCACCGCGGCGGCCGCGGTGACCTCCCGCATTCACGTCGGCAGCTTCGTCGACAACGTCATGAACCGCCATCCGGCCGTGCTTGCCCGGATGCTCGCGACGCTCTGGGAGCAATCGGGCGGACGGGTCGAGCTGGGCATCGGCGTCGGCGGCAACCCGGCTGAGGCAGAGGCTTACGGCATCCCATTTCCGGCGCCGGCCGAGCGTGTCGCGCTGCTCGAGGAGGCCGTCGCCGTCATCCGCCGGCTGTGGTCGGGCGGTCCGGTCAACTACCAGGGCCGCTTCTTCCAGTTGCACGACGCGTGGGCGTATCCCGTGCCCGATCCGGCGCCGCGCATCATCGTCGGGGGCGAGACACCGGCCGGCGCACGGCTGGCGGCGCGCGTCGGTGATGGCTGGACGACCAACGCCGACGACTATGAGCGGCTGCTGCCCATTCACCTCGCCGAGCTGTCCGCACATGCCCGATCGCGTGCCCAGGTCGACCATCTCGTCGCGGTCAGCCTGCTGCGCGACGTGGCGCTCGACGAGCAGCCGCTGATCGCCGATATGGCCGCGTACCTCGCCGAGTGGCAGACGCGCGGTGCCGACGAGGTGATCGTCAACTGGGTCCGGCCGGCCGAGTTGCCGGCGTTGCTTGACGCCGCCGCCCGCGCCGGCCTCGCGGCTGCCTGAGGCGCGCTATCCGGCTTTCCGCGCTAGGCTGACCGGGCGATGTTCCGCCGTACTCAGCCGCTGACCGCCAGTGGGCCGGCCGTGCCGGTCGACCCGAGCCAGCCGCACGACACCTGCGTCCGCTGCGGCCGACCGACCCCGCTTGGTGTGTCGCTGTGCGAGTTGGACAACCCCGGCCGCATCAAGTCGCCCTCGGCCACGCAGGTTCACGGCACGATCGTCGTCGGCGTGCTGGCCGGTTTCGTAGTGCTGCTGCTTCTGCTGCGTGTCGCGTTTGCCGGCCTGGGTCCGTTCTCATCGTCACTCGCCGGCGTCGCGACGCGGTCGGATGGCGGCCTGGACGTGGTGGTGACAGTCACCAACGACGGCTCGCGGGCGGCCGGCGCGAGCTGCCGCGTGTCACCGAGCGGAGCGCCGACCGACAGCGACTACGTGTTCTTCACCGACCCGCTCGCGCCGGGTGAGACGCGCCAGTTCACCAGGACCGTGCCGGTACCACTGGGCGCGGACCCGCTCAGCGCAGCGACCGTGCTGGTCCGCTGTACCTAGGCAGCAGCCCCCGTCGCCAGTTCGGCAGCCCCTGCGCCGGTGCCTCCTTCGCCGGCCGCCACCAGCGCTTGGCGATTGCTGATACCGAGGCCGTTGACCACCGCCCCCAGCACGAGTAGCGCGGCGGCCACGATCACGGCGAGGTGAAACGCCTCGGTCGAGGCCAGCAGGCTGGCATTAGCCAGCGTGTCCGAGACGGGTCCGGTCGGCGGGTTGAGCGCCGGCAGCAGGTCACGCACCTGCGCTGAGGCAGTGTCGAGCCCGGGCACCAGGCCGGCCAGGGTCGAGTAGAAGGAAGCGGCGACGATCACGAAGATCAACGCGCCGGCCAACTGCGGCCCGACGCGCGAGATGGCGTTGTTGATCGCCGACGCGAGGCCTGCCTGCCGTCCCGGCACGGAGCGCATCAGTGCTGTTGTGAGCGGCGCGACCATGATCGAGATGCCGAAGCCGAAGATCAGGTAGGTCGGCAGGGCGTCGAACAGGTAGCCGCCGGTCGGCCACCACGTCGACGGGTCGGTCAGCTCGAGCACCCACGGCGCACTGGACGCCGGCAGACGTGCGGCCCAGAGCAGGCCGGCGGCCATGATCAGCGGTCCGGCCGTCATGAACCAGCGCGGCCCGTAACGGCCGGCCAGTTTGCCGAAGCGCGTCGACAGGAAGATCAAGAAGAGCGTGCCCGGGATCGACCCCAACCCCACGGCGGATGGGCTGTAGCCCAACGTGCCCTGCAGGAACAACGGCAGGAACAGGAAGGTCACGTAGATCGCGCCGTAGATGAGCAGTGTCGAGATGTTGGTAATGCTGAAGTTGCGCGAGCGGAACATGGACAGCGGCACCAGCGGGTTGCGCGCCCGGCCGAAGTAGAACGGCAGCGCCAGCGTGGCCAGCGCGCCAATGGCGAGCGCGGCGAGGGCCAGCGCGGATTGCCACTGCTCAGACTGGCCGTAGATGGCACCGAACGACAGGCCGCCCACGGCCACCGCGACCAGCGCCGCGCCGAGCCAGTCGAAACTGCCGCTCGCCTCTGGGTCGCGGCTTTCCTCGACGTACTTCAACGTGGCCCACAGCGCGACGAGCAGGAACGGGATGTTGATGAAGAAGATCGCTCGCCAGGTCACCTGCTGGACGAGCACGCCGCCGACGAATGGGCCGAGGATGCCGGCCAGTCCGGTCGCGCCCGCCCACACGCCGAACGCCCAGCCCTGCTGCTCACCCTTGAACCCGTTGGTCAGCAGCGCCAGCGAACCGGGCACGAGGATGGCGCCCGCGGCGCCCTGGAGCAGCCGACACACGATCAACAGCTCCAGGTTGGGGGCCAGGCCGCACACGAATGAGGTCACCCCGAAGCCGACCAGGCCGATGGCGAACAACCGCCGCCGGCCGAAGTAGTCGGACAGCGCGCCGGCCAGCACGAGCAGCGCCGAGAGCGTCAGCAGGTAGCCGTACTGGATGAAGTTCTGGGCCTCGAGCACGCCCAGGAAGAGGCGCGGCTCCTGGCCGATGGTGGGCAGTGCCACGGGCAGCACCGCGGAGTCGAGGAAGACGATGCCCGAGCCCAGGATCGCTGCAACCAGCGTCCAGCGCTTCGCTCGGCTCAACGGGGGCCTCTCACGGCGGCCATCCTACAATCCGCCGATGGCTGCTCGACCGCGGATCGCCCTCACGCTCGCCCGGCCGACGCAGCGCAACGAAGGGTCACGCCAGCGCTACATCGACGCGCTCGAGCGTGCCGGGGCCGAGGTCGTGGCGCTCTTTCCGGGCGACGAGATGCCCGACGATGCCGATGGCCTGCTGCTGTCGGGCGGCGGTGACATCGCCTCGGCCCGTTACGACGAGCCGGACCAGGCCTGCGCCGAGGTCGACCCCGCCCGCGATGAGATGGAACTCGCCGCCGTACGGCGCGCGATCGAACTCGATCTGCCCGTACTCGGCATCTGCCGCGGCTTCCAGTTGTTGAACGTCGCCCTGGGCGGCCGGCTGCTTCAGGATGTCGATGGGCACCGGCCGGCCGAACGCGAAGGCGTGCTGCTGCACGAGGACGTCCGGCCGTCGCCCGGCTCGCGCCTGGCGGCCGCCGTTGGCGAAGGACCGCTGGCCGTCAACTCGCGCCATCACCAGGCGGTGTCGGAAACGGTCCTGGCCGCGGACCTGGTACCGACTGCGTTAGTCGGCGAACTGGTCGAGGCCTTCGAATCGCGGAGCCAGCGCTGGCTGGTTGGCATGCAGTGGCACCCCGAGCGCACGGCGGAGGTCTCGCCAGCCGCCCTCTGCATCTTTGACGCGCTGGTCGCCGAGGCGTCGCGCACCGCGGCCCACGCGGAGTGACGCACGAGCGCGAGTTAGCCGTCGCGCGCGACGCTGCCCGGCGGGCCGGGCGCCTGCAGATGGAGCTCTACGAGCGGCTCGAGCGCATCGTGCACAAGGCCGAGCACGACGTGGTGACCGAGGCCGACACGCTGTCCGAGCAACTGATCATCGATGCCCTGCACGGTGCCTTTCCGGCGGATGCCTTCCTGGCCGAAGAGTCGGGCCACACCGACGCGTCGGCCCAGGCGCGCGCGGCCGGCGATGTCATCCACGCCGAGCGAGTGTGGGTGATCGACCCGCTCGACGGCACCGTCAACTACGCCAACGGGATCCCGTTCTTCTGCGTGTCGATCGGCCTCGCCGAGCACGGCCGGCCGGTGGTCGGGGTGGTCTACGACCCCGCCCGTGACGAGATCTTCAGCGCGCTGGCCGGCGGCGGTGCATGGCTCGATGACCAACCCATTCGCCAGCCGGTCAAGGAGAAGCTGAGCGACACGGTGGTGTCGCTGTCGCTGCCGCATCGCGGCTGGGCGCGGCGCGAGCACCGCCTGGGCCGCGGCATCAGGGTCGGGCGCTCGATGGGCAGTGCGGCGCTGGCGCTGGCCTATGTCGGCAACGGCCGCTTCGACGCCTTCGTCCAGAGCGGCGGCCTGTCCGCCTGGGACATCTGTGCCGCCGGCCTGATCGCCGCCGAAGGCGGTGCTTCGGTCACGACCTTCGACGGTGGGGAGTGGTTCGATATGTCCCACAAATCGCGGTCGATCGGCCTCGTCGCTGCGGCGCCGACCCATCATCGGACCCTCTTGGAGCTGCTGAAATGAGTGACGGCGTCCCTGTCGAACGGCTCAACCACGCGGTGCTGTACGTGCGCGACCTCGACGGAGACGGTGCCGGCCGGTGATCGGCTGGCACGAATACGAACAGGTCTACGGCCCGGATAACACGATCAGCGGCCGGGTGGTGGTGTGGACCGACCTGGCCGCCGACCTGCCCGGTGGGGCGCGCAACATCCTCGTGTATCTCCCGCCGTCGCTGGCCGAACGGTGGCAGATCGGCGAGGCGGCGGCCGATCGGCGCTACCCGGTGGTCTACTTCCAGGACGGCCAGAACGTGTTCGACGCGCGCACCTCACACGCTGGCGAGTGGCGCGCCGACGAGACGTTGCAGACGCTGGCCGGCGAGGGGCTGGAGGCGATCGCGGTGGCGATCCCCAACGGCGGCGATACGCGCCTGGACGAGTACAACCCCTGGCGCAGCACGAACCCGACCCGGCACGGCGCCCGGGTGGTGGGCGGCGCCGGCGACAGCTACCTCGCGTGGCTGGTAAGCATTGTCAAGCCGCTCGTCGACCGTTCGTTCCCGACCCGCATCGAGCGCGACGCAACTGGCGTCATCGGTTCCTCGCTGGGCGCCCTGATCAGCCTTTATGCATTGATCGCCTACCCGCGCGTCTTCGGCCTGGCCGGCGTCATGAGCCCATCGATCGTGTGGGACGACTACCACGTCGTGCGGCTGATCGAGCAGGGCGGGTTGCCCCGCGCGCGCATCCATCTCGACATGGGCGGCCGCGAGTGGCGCGGCATGACCGCGGACGCGCGCCGGCTGCGCGTGGCGCTGTTGCGCCATGGCTGGGTCGAGGGCCGCGACCTGCACTATGTCGAGGAGCGTTTCGCCATCCACAACGAGGAGGCATGGGCGCGCCGCCTGCCCGACGCGCTGCGCTTCCTGCTTGCCGCACCGGCCGGCTAGCCCGAGGCGCCGGCCACCAGCAGCGCGCCAAGCGCGATCAGCAGCACGGCCAGCAGCCGCCGGAAGGTGACCTCGGGCATCCGCCGCAGGACTGGCGCGCCCACGATCGTGCCCGCAACCACGAGCACGCTCAGCATGACAATCAGCGGCCAGTTGGCGATCAGGTCGCTCCAGCCGCCGACGACGTAGACCGGCACGCGCGCCAGATCGACCAGCACGCCCGTGGCGGTCGAGGTCGCCACCAGCGCCGGACCGGTCAGACCGAGCCGCAGCAGCGCCGCCGACCGAATGCCTCCCTGATTGCCGACGAGGCCGCCGAACAGGCCGGACAGCACGCCGGCGGCGGTCGCCGCCCAGCCGCCCAGGACGATCCGGCGCGCCAGCCCGGTCAGCTCCGAAACGCCCGCGAAGATGAGCAGCAGGCCCAGGACGACGGCCAGCCACGGACCGGCAACTACCGAATGCAGCAGGGCGCCGACCAATCCACCGGCCGCGCTGGCCAGGCCGAAGACGAGCAGCACTCGACGGTCGATGTTCCGCCGCAGCAGCCACAGCCGGTAGGCGGTCGCGACGAGATGCGGAATGGCCACGACCGCGACCGCCAGGCGCGTTCCCAGCGAAACGGCCAAGGTCGGCGTGAGCAGGCTGCCGATGCCGAAGCCGGCCACCGCCGCAATCGCCCCGGCGACCAGCGCGACGGCGCCGGCGAGGACGTCGTAGAGGCTCAGCTCAGTCGATCCAGCGCGGCACGCGGGTGAGCAACTGGGGCGCCCGCAGCTCGCGCGCGAGCTTGGCCATGGCCTCGCGATTGGCCCCGTTCCAGCGCAACTGGTCGAGCGTTTCGGGCAGCGGCACGTCCGTCACCAGCGTGGCCAGTTCGCGGAACAGGAACGCGTCGTCGCGGTGCTCGCGCAGCGCAGTGGCCAGCGCCGCTGCGTTGCGCACGGCCACGTCCCAGTGCGTTGCCCGTTCGGGGATGTCCTCCAGGCGACCGTAGCGCGCCAACACCGCGGCGGCCGACACGCGGCCCCAGCCGGGCAGGCCGGGATAGCCGTCCGATGCGTCGCCGACGAGGGCCAGGAAATCGGGGATGCTCGCCGGCGACACGCCGAACTTGGTGCGCACGTCGTCGGCCGCGAAGAACTGCCGCTTGCGACGGTCGTACTGGACGACTCGGCCGTCCTCGCGCACGCATTGGGCCATGTCCTTGTCGGGCGTCAGGATGACCACTCGTTCGACCGCCGGATCATCGCCCCAGCGTGCGGCGGCAGTGCCCAGTGCATCGTCTGCCTCCCACTCGACCATTGGCCAGACGACCACGCCGAGTGCCCGCAGCGCATCCTCGGCCGGGCCGAACTGGGCAAGCAACTCGGGTGCCGCGCCGGCCTCGGTCTTGTAGCCGGCGTAGCGGTCGTTGCGCCACGAGCGGATCACATGGTCGGTCGCGCAGCCAAGGTGGGTGACGCCGTCTTCGCGCAGCAGGTAGAGCACGTTCTCGAGCAGGCCGACCGTCGCCCCGGCCGGTGCGCCGCGCGCGTCGAGGTGCTGCGGCCGCGGCGCAAAGTGGGCGCGAAAGAGCTCGTAGGTTGCGTCGAGGAGGTGGACCTGCACCGGTCCGCCGGGATTGGCCAAGCGTCAGCCGGTCAGGCTTCGGCCGCGCGCTCGGGCGGAACCTCCGCGGCGCGCTCCGCAGCGCTCATCGCCGCGCCGATGATGCCGGCCGTATTGAGGAACTGTGCCGGCACGATCGGCACCCGGCTGCGCAGGAAGCGCTCGTAGCGCTTGAGGACCTTGCTGACGCCGCCACCCAGGATGATCAGGTCGGGCGATAGATAGAAATCGAGGCGGTCGAGATAGTTGTTGAACTCTTCCGCCCAGGCCCGCCAGCGCAGCTTGCGCTTCTCGCGCGCTGCGCCCGACAGGCGAGACTCGGCGTCGTGGCCCTTCACCTCGAGGTGGCCGAACTCGGTGTTCGGCACCAGCCTCCCGTTGACCACCACCCCGCTGCCGATACCCGTGCCGACCGTCAGCAGCAGCACCACGCCGGCGCAGTTGCGTCCAGCGCCGAAGCGCACCTCGGCGATTGCCGCCGCGTCGGCGTCGTTGAGCGCGAACACCCGTCGGCCGAGCGCCTCGCCCAGCACTGCTTCCGCGGAGGCGCCGATCCACGACTTGTCGAGGTTCGCGGCGGTTAGCACGCGGCCGTCCTTGAGTACGCACGGCAGGCCGCAGCCGACCGGCAGGTCGTCGGCCAGTTGATGATCCGCCGCCACGGCATCGACCACTTCGCGCACGCGCGCGGCCACGGCCTCCGGCGTCGCAGGCTTGGGTGTGGTCATGCGCACCCGACGGCTGACGATCGTGCCCGAGACGACATCGACGACAGCGGCCTTTACGCCGGTGCCACCGACGTCGATGCCAAGCGCCAGGTTGTCCACGTCAGAAGAATACGACCCGCCCGTCCCTCGAATCGCGGAGCGCCTAGTCAACACGGACGATTGACACATGGCCCTCACCGGCGCGACAGTGCTGGCTGCTGCCGTGACCCACAACCCATCGTCGTCGCACTCGATTCGGATCGATCGGCGCTGGGCGTTGCTCGCCGTTCTGCTCATCGCGGTCGAACTCTTCGCATGGGTGGGCGCTGCGTGGCTGACGCCCGGCTCGAGCCCGCCGCAGTCGGGCGCGTCCTATCCGTCCCACTCGGCCTACGCGAAACTCTTTGCCCAGGTCGGGCCTGACGGATCGGTCAGCAAGGAGACGGCGCTCGAAGCGTTCGCGCTGGCCATCGCGCCACTCCCCGGCGTCACGCCGCCGACCGGCGATCCGCCGTCGCTCTATGAACGGATGGACGGCACCTTTGCCGTCGACTGGCTGCAGCCATACATGGACCAGTTGACGCCCGATCAGAAGGCCGCCGTTGATGCCGCGCTCGCTCCCGACCCGAGCGCTCCCGTGGTGACGCCGGCGACCTCGAGCTGGGGCATTCCCGTGGCACTCGCCGACTCGCCCGAGACCTACTTCGAGGACTTCGTCAAGGCTGCCCAACCGACCGAGGCAGCGAAGCTGGGCCGCTCGCTCAACCTCTCGTGGACAGTCACGCTCAACCAGATGCAGACCGATAGTTCGCTGGCCTACACCAACGTCGTCTTCTTCCCGCTGTACGGCTCGACCGGTTGCGACATCCACGTCAATCCGTCGCTCCAGAACAGCGGCGATGAGGCGGGTATCCAGGCGACGATGGCGCACGAACTGTTCCACTGCTTCCAGGACGACTGGTTCGACCAGCACGGCGGCCACAAGAACCTGCCCGACTGGATCATCGAGGGCCAGGCCGAGTGGGCGGGCGAGTCGGCGGCCGGGCCGAGTGACGTCGGCCGGGACTGGTGGGGGACCTACCTCACGACCATGGACACGCCCCTGTGGCAGCGCACCTACGACGCCGTCGGCTTCTACCAGCACCTGTCTGAGGAGGGCATCGACCCGTGGCAGCACTTCGACGCGATGCTGGCCACGACCAGCAACAGCGACGCGTTCAAGGCGGCCGGCGCGGCCGCCGATACGTTCCTGGACACCTGGGCATCGGGGCTGTTCCGCGACGGCACGCTCGGCGCGCCCTGGCGAGCAGAAGGGCCGTGGTATCTCACTGCGCGTTCGACGCCGCACGACCTGGCGGTCGGCAACGGCGATAGCCGTGACCTGGCCACCAACGCGGTCCTCAACCAGGACTGGAACGCGACGTCCACCGCGGACCTGGTCGAGATACGCATGACCGGCCACGTCCGATTGCATACCGATCCAGCGACCGACGAGACCGACACCGCGCAGCGGTGGCTGTGCACCAAGCCGGGCGGTTGCGCCTGCCCGCCCGGTCAAGGTTTCAACGGGCCCGACTACGACACCGTAGCGCCCGCCTTCGAGCTCGCGCTGACGGGGAGTCTCGATGGAGCCAGCGGTTCGGTGACCGGCCATTCGCTCGACGAGTACTGCAGACCGATGCCGTCGCAGCCGCCCGCCAGTCCGTGCAAGACCAACTGCGGCAACTCGAACGGCGATCCGCATATGCGCACCGTCAACAGCTTCAAGTACGACTTCCAGGGGGCGGGCGAGTTCACACTGCTCGAGTCACTGGACGGCAGCGTCGAGATCCAGGCTCGCCAGGTCGCAGTCAGCGACACGTTCATGGGTGGTGTGGCTATCAACACGGCCGTCGGCGCCATGGACAACGGTCATCGCGTGGGCGTGTACATGCAGCCGTCCGGACTCGAAGTCCACGTGGACGGCGCAGTGGTCGACGCGACGACGCCCATCGACCTGGGCGCCGGGGCCGCCGTGCACACGGTCACCAACGGTGTCGAGCTGGACTTCCCCGACGGCACCATCCTGTGGACCCTGTCCGTCGCGCCGTGGGGCATCAATGCCATCGTCCAGCCGTCGGACGACCTGCGCGCCAACGGGCGTGGCCTGCTCGGCTCGATCGTCCGCGGCGGCCTGGGCGTGCCGGCCTTGCCCGACGGGACGCGGCTGCCCGCCGCGACCGACGCGCACCAGCGCTTCACAGAGGTGTACGGCCCCTTCGCCGATGCCTGGCGCGTCACCGACGGGACGTCGCTGTTCGACTACGACCCCGGCCAATCCACAGCCACGTTCACCGATCGCAGCTTCCCGACCGAGCAGCAGTTCCAGGCCTACTCGAGCTTCTCGCCGGACACCCAGGCGGCCGCCGCCTCGGCGTGTGCCTCGATCGGTGACGCGGACCTGCTGTCGGACTGCGAGTTCGATGTCGCCGCGACCGGCAATGCTGGCTACGCCGATCTGTACGTCGCCCAACAGGACTTCTATGACAACGGCATCCTGCCCCCGACGCCCGCACCCACCGCCACGTCGAGCTTCGCCCCCTCAAGTCCAGGCACCGGCGTCAGCGGCGCCGTCAAGGTGACCGACCTGACCGGCCTGGACGGCACGGCCATAGGCGACGGCGACACGCTTTACGCCCTGATCGAGGGCGCGTCGGTTGGGGCAACAACGGCGCCCGCGACGATCGTCGCTGTTGACGCGACGTCGGCGGCCATCACGGCGCACGCCGATGTTGCGGCGAGCACGCACATAGCGTTCGCGGCCGGGTCGCTGTGGGTCACCGATTTGCCCGGAGCGGTTGCGAGCGGCTGTTCGGTGACGCGCCTCGACGGTGGCGCGCTCGTCCAGCAGGCCGTCGTGGCTGTGCCCTGCTCGCCGTTCGGGAGCGCGGAGGTCGTCTCCGACGGCGAGGCACTGTGGGTCACCGACTATTCGGCCATCGACATCAGCACCGACAAAGGCGTCCTGCTACGGCGCATCGACCCGGCCACCAATCAGCTCGCTGCCGGCATCGTGCTACCCGACATCAGCGGCGGTTACTTCATCGATTCGCAGGGCGCGCTGTTCTACTGGAACCCCGACACGTTCCTGTACCGCCTGAGGGTGGGTCAGACGTCGTTCGACAATTTCGACAACCCTTCGTTCTTCGGCAATCCGGTGACTGCCGGGCAGGGACTGTGGGTCCAGGACAGCGGCGGCAGCCAAGCTCGGCTGTTGACCGATCCGGGCGCCACGGTCGAGGCGATCCCACTCGCCGGCAGCATCGTTGCGGGCGACGACCAGGGCGTCTACGAGGAGGTCCTGGGGAACGACGGCAGCGAGCAGCTGTGGCGCCAGCCGGCTGACGGCACGGTTCCGTTCCAGGTGGCGTCCGCGCCGACCATCGACGGGCAGGGCGTCAACTACTTCGACAGCAGCACCACGAAGTACGCGACCGCCGACGGCTTCGTCGCGCTGTGGACCAGTCGACCGACGCAGCAGTCGCCCGGGGCTCTGTACCTGCAGTGGGTGGCGCGGCCCTGATCACGGCATTTCCGAGTGCCCGGCTAAGATTGGTCCTTCATGTTCGATCATTTCGGGGACTTCAAGCGGCAGCTGCCGGACCGCGATCCCGACGAGACCGGTGACTGGATAACGTCGCTCGACTCGGTCGTCGAGAACGAGGGGCGCGCGCGCGCGCAGTTCCTCATGTACAAGATCCTCAAGCGCGCGCGCCAGCAGCACCTGGGTCTGCCGCCGCTCACCGCGACGCGCTACATCAACACGATCTCGCCCGAGCAGGAACCGGATTTCCCCGGCGACGAGGGGATCGAGCGGCGCATCCGGCGCATGATCCGCTGGAACGCGGTGGCGATGGTCGTGCGCGCCAACAGCCGCGCGGCCGGCATCGGCGGCCACCTGGCCACCTACGCCAGTGCAGCCTCGCTCTACGAGGTGGGCTTCAACCACTTCTTCCGCGGCAAGGACGCCGACGGCAGGGGCGACCAGGTCTTCTTCCAGGGCCATGCTGCGCCGGGCATCTACGCGCGCGCCTTCCTCGAGGGGCGGCTGAGCGAGAGCCAGCTCGACCACTTTCGCCAGGAGGTCGTCCCGGGGCAGGGCCTGAGTTCGTATCCGCATCCGCGGCTGATGCCCGACTTCTGGGAGTTCCCCACCGTGTCGATGGGCCTCGGCCCGCTGGCGGCGGTCTACCAGGCGCGCTTCAATCGCTACCTCGACCACCGCGGCATCAAGGACACCTCCAACAACCGCGTGTGGGCATTCCTGGGCGACGGCGAAACGGACGAGCCCGAGGCGATGGGCTCGCTGTCGATCGCCGCGCGCGAGGGCCTCGACAACCTGACCTTCGTCGTCAACTGCAACCTGCAGCGGCTCGACGGTCCGGTGCGCGGCAACGGCAAGATCATCCAGGAACTCGAATCGGTGTTCCGCGGCGCCGGCTGGAACGTGATCAAGGTCATCTGGGGGCGCGAGTTCGACGAGCTGCTGGCGCGCGACGTGGACGGCGTGCTGGTCGACCGGATGAACGAGACGCTCGACGGCGAGTTCCAGAAGTACTCGGTCGAATCGGGCGCCTACATCCGCGAGCACTTCTTCGGCCACGACCCACGCGTCAGGGACATCGTGGCGCACCTGTCCGACGATGACCTGGCCCACCTGCGCCGCGGCGGCCACGACTACCGCAAGATCTACGCGGCGTACGACGCGGCGATCCACTCGAAGGGCCGGCCGACCGCCATCCTGGCCAAGACGGTCAAAGGCTGGACGCTGGGCACCGGCGTCGAGGGCCGCAACATCACCCACCAGGCCAAGAAGATGACCGAGCAGGAGCTGCGCGTCTTCCGCGACCGGCTGGAGCTGCCCATTCCCGATGCGAAGCTGAAGGATGCGCCCTACTACCACCCCGGACCGAAGGCGCCCGAGATCGAGTACCTGCGCGAACGACGGGCTGCATTGGGCGGACCGGTGCCGCGTCGCGTGGTCGTCAGCAAGCCGCTGATCACACCGGGCGACGATGTCTTCGGCGAGTTCATGGTCGGCTCGGGGAAGATGGAGGCCTCGACGACGATGGCCTTCGCCAAGCTGCTGCGCAACCTGCTGCGCGACAAGCAGATCGGCGCGCGCATCGTGCCGATCATCCCCGACGAGGCGCGCACCTTCGGCATGGACCCGCTCTTCAAGGAGGTCGGCATCTACTCGGCGCTGGGCCAGCTGTACGAGCCGGTCGACTCGAACCTGGTGCTCAGCTACCGCGAGGCAATGGACGGGCAGGTGCTCGAGGAGGGCATCACCGAGGCCGGCTCAACGGCATCCTTCCAGGCGTCCGGCACGAGCTACGCGACGCACGCCGAGCCGATGATTCCGTTCTACATCTTCTACTCGATGTTCGGCTTCCAGCGCACCGGCGACGAGTTCTGGGCGTTCGGCGACGCCCGCGGCCGGGGCTTCCTGCTGGGCGCCACGGCCGGCCGCACCACGCTCAACGGGGAGGGGCTGCAGCATGAGGACGGCCAGAGCCTGGTGGTCGCGTCGGTCATCCCGTCGATCCGCGCGTACGACCCGGCCTTCGCCTACGAGACGGCGGTCATCATTCGCGACGGCATGACGCGGATGTACGGGGACAAGCCCGAGGACACCTTCTACTACCTGACCTTGTACAACGAGAACTACGCCATGCCCGCGCGGCCGGCCGGCGTGACCGACGAGGACATCATCGGCGGGCTGTATCGCTTCCGCGCCGCGCCGTCGCCGGGCAAGGCGCGCCGCGGTGACGTGCCACTTCGCGCGACGCTCATCGGTGGTGGCTCGATCATGCAGCAGGCGCTGCGCGCGCAGGAGCTGCTCGCCGAGCGCGGCGTGGCGGCCGAGGTGTGGAGTGGCCTGTCCTACCAGTTGCTGCGCAACGAGGCGCTCACCGTCGACCACTGGAACCGGCTGCATCCCGACGAGAAGCCGCGCACGCCACGCGTAACCGAGCTGCTGGCCGAACCGGCCGGGCAGGGGCCCATCATCGCCGTGAGCGACTTCATCAGGGCGTGGCCCGACATGATCGCGCGCTGGGTGCCGGGCGGCTGGTGGCGCTCGCTGGGCACGGATGGTTTCGGCCGCAGCGACACGCGCGAGGCCCTGCGCCGATTCTTCGAAATCGACGCGGAGAGCATTGCCGCCACGACGCTGGCCGAACTCGCCCGCTGCGGCCGCATCGACGCGCGCGAGGCGCGCCGCCAGATAGCTGAGCTGGGCCTCGATCCCGACGCGGCGCTCGCGCTGCACGCCTGAGGCGAGCGCCGTCACGGCTGGCTCGCACCGTCTCGCCGGCCCGGTCGGGCTCGGCCTGTCGCTGTTGATCGGCGTGGCTGCCGTGCTCAGCGCCTGTTCTGCCGACACTTCGCTGTGCACCGTGGGCGGCTCGATCACCGAGTGCGGCGAGGTGACCGGCGTGGTCACCGTCGTCAACGGCCCATCGGTCGCTGTGGTCAACGACTTCATGCTGCACACGACGACGGGCGTGTGGCTCGACTTCCTGGTCCAGCGCCTCGACCTGACCAACGGCGGCCAGAACGCGCCGCACTTGCGCGATCACCTGGTGACCGGCGTGCCGATCGTCGTCCAGTTCAAGGTGGACGGCGGCCAGCGCTACGCGCTGCGTTACTTCGACGCGCTTGGTCCGACGGGCGCTGCGTCAGCCTCGGGCTAGGGCGTGGGTTGCGCCGGCCACGCCTCATTGATGAGATTTGCCACCATCGCCGTCCCACCGGCGTAGTTGTCGGCGCCCAGCCCTTCACCGGTGGTGCCGTCGAAGAACTCGTGCAGCCGACCGGTCGTCTGCCAGTCCTGTTGGACGTTGTTGACCACCCGGTCCCGGATCTGGCTGGCCAGCGCTGGATCGATGCCCGACAGGGATTCGACGAGTAGGTAGTTGATCGGCACCCAGACGGGGCCGCGCCAGTTCGAGCTGACGCCCCGGCCAGCCGTGTCGGGCAGGTACAGCGAACTTGCTGCCGACAGGCTGCGGATACCCCCTGGCGACATGAACTGAGCGCTGTCGCGCAAGGCCGACAGGACGGCCGGTAGCCGTTCGTCGGGCACGACGCCGGCGACCAGCGGGATCAGCCCGGCATACGACTTCTGGCTGACTAAGCTGCCGTCCGCGTTGAGGTCGTAGTAGAAGCCGGTCGCGTCGTCCCACATCTGTGAGTTGATCTGGTCGCTGATGCGGCCGCGGTCGATCCAGTAACGCTCGGAGGTCTGCGTATCACCCAACTCGGAGGCGATGCGCGCCATGTCGCGGGCGAAGAAGGCCATCCAAGCCGACGCGTCCACCTGCGGCCCAGCGTCCGGGCTGCGCGGCAGGTTGTCCATACCCAGCGCTCCGCCGGTGAACAGCGCATCGCCAACCTGGTTGTTGGCCCACCAGTAGTCGTAGTTTCGCTGAAGGCCCGCATAGACCTGCGCCAGCCATGCCCGATCGTGGGTGACTTCGTAGACGCGCCACGCTGCCCAGGCAAAGATGGGCGGGCACTCCTGGTCCATCACCCATTCGCCGCACGGTATGTGGCCGTCGGGCTGCTGCCAACGATCCGAGAGAACGAAGCTCAACTGGTCCTCTGCTGTCTGCGGGTCAGCCAGCGACGCGGTCACCGATTCGAATGCCGTCGCCCAGCTCGACAGCGACGGATACTCCCATTTGTCAGGCACGATCAGCACGTCGTGCGCGTCGACCTTGCCGGCCCAGTTCGGATCGACGCCGGTGGTGCCATCCCACTGGTAGTAAGTCTCGTTCCAGATCAGGCTCATTAACGCCTGGCGGTAGAGCGGCTCGTACTTGGTCACCTCACCGGCGAAGAAGCCGTTCGCTTCTTGTCGGCGCTGTGCGACGATCTCGTCACTTTCGTTCAGCACCGCGCGCGCCGCGTCGGCCGCGTGCGCCCCGGCCTGTTCGGCGTCAGCCGTCGGATCGCCCAGCTTGCTCTGTGCGATGCCAATGCGGATGACGCTCTGGGCGCCCGCCGGTATCTCGAGTCGATACGCGAGTGCGCCGATGTTTCCGCCCAGGTCGCCTCCCAGGCCGCCACTGCGCAGGTTGGTATCCAGCGCCCCCTTGTCCGAGGTGATCTGCCAGCTACTCGGCGTCTGGCCGACGACCGCCACGACGGAATCGGTGCCGTGCAGCAGCAGGCCGTCGGGCAACGGATCGACGAGGCTGCCAGGCGCCAGCCAACCCTTGAACACGACATCGAGCTGGCGCGGTTCACTGGTCGTGTTGGTGACCGTCGCGACCATGGTCATGCTCGTCGAGTCGTAGCGCGCCGTCTCGAGGTCTATGACGAACCAGTCGCTGGCCGCCGGATAGTCGTACGTCATGCGCTCGTAGGCGTGCGTCGGCTCGTTCTCGCGGAACACGCGGTCGTCGGTGATCTGCTCGCCGGCCGGGCCCTGCGGATTGGTGTAGCCGTTGAAGCGCTCCGTAACGTGGTTCTGCGTGCCGTCCCAGAACGCCCAGCCAAGTCGGAAGATGCCGCTGGCATCGGTCATGCCGGCGATGCCGTCGGCGCCATAGCGGTAGTCGGTGGTGATCGCGCCGAGCCAGCTGAGCCCCCAGCCATCGCTGCCGACGGCCTCGCGCGGCGTGCCCCATTCCCGTTCCGACAGGTACGAGCCCCAGTTCTGATCGAGCTCGCTTGCCGGCGCGAGGTCGAGCACGGCCGTCGAAGGGTTGGGCGGCGGCAGCAGGACGGTGTAGGCGGTGATCGCCAGCGCAATCAGCGCCAACGCGCCCGCGACCAGGCCGAATGCCAGCCACCACGGCGTGCCGGAGCCGCGCCGAAGAAGCGCGCGGGTCCCGGACACGTCCAACCTGCGAACACCGTCCGAGTCGCGACCAGGCTCGAGCGGCAAGCCTGTGTCGCCCACCGCCCGGAGGTTAGCAGCGCCCCAGCCCGTCTATGATCGAGCGGCGCGAGTGATGACACGGTCGGTCATCGACGGTCGCGCGGCTGCGCCACGCCACACCGGGCGAGGAGGTTTCTTGGCACTGTCCGACGCTGCGGATCGCTCGCCGACCCCGATCGTCGAGCGCTATGACCTTCATGCCGCCGATTACGAGCGCTACTGGGCACCCGTACTGGAGCAGACCTCCCGCCGGGTGCTCGACCTGGCGACCGATTTCGTCGAGCGGCGCCGCGATCCACAGCTGACCATGCTCGAGATCGGCGTGGGCACCGGGACCGTGTTGCTGGCGGCGCTCGAGCGCTGGCCACAGGCCGGGCTGCTGGCCAGCGATGCTTCGCGCGGCATGCTCGAGACCGCCCGCCGCCGTGTGAACGAAGTCGGCGCGCCGGAGCGGCCAGTCAGGTTCGTGCATGCGCCAGCCGACCAGTTGCCGCTGGCGGATCAGTCGGTCGACCTGGTCGTCTCGTCCTTCGTGCTGCAGCTGGTGCCCGACCGCCCGGCCGCGTTGCGGGAGGCTCACCGCGTGCTGCGGCCGGGCGGCATGATCGCCTATGTGACCTGGCTCGATCGGGATTCACGCGAGCCGTTCCGGGCAGCGGAGGAGTTCGACGAGGCAGTTCTCGACCTCGACATCGATGAGCCCGACTTCCCCGACGAGCAGCGGGCGGGTGACGTCCGCTCGACTCGCGCGGCGGCCGACGAGCTACGCCGCGCTGGGTTCGAGCGGGTCAGCGCGCGCGAAGACATGCTCGTCTATCAATGGACCATGGACGGCTATCTCGAATACAAGCTGGCCTATGACGAGCGCGAGCTGCTGGGCGTGCTCGGCGACACGCAGCGGGACGAACTGGAGCGCAATGCGCGACGCCGGCTGAGCCGGCTGGCGGTACGCGACTTCCGCTGGCACGCGCCGGTGGTCATAGCGCGTGCCCGCAAGCCGATCGTCTGAGGAGCTCGGGATGGCCTTGTCAGGCGGCGCGGAAGGGCGCGTCAACCGGGCGGCAGGTCTGGCAGGGCCGGTAGCCGGCCCGGCGGGAATCGTCTGCCGAGCGGAAGGCGACCCGGTGCTGCGCCGTGATCCGCCGGGCGTTACGGCACGAGGGATAGCAGTAGATACCGGTGGTGTCGGAGCCGACGAAGCGGATGCCGGCGGCCGGCAGCCGCTCCATCTCAGCAGTGTCCATGCCTTCGGCCTCGAGCACGGCCCGCTTGGCCTGCGGTCCCCCGGCGCCGTACTGGCCGATGCGTCCGTCGCTGCGCACCACCCGATGGCAGGGCACGACGAACGGCACCGGGTTCCGAGCGACGGCGTTGCCGACCGCGCGGACGGCCAGCGGCCGCCCCAACTCGGCGGCCACCCAGGCATACGGTCGGACCTCGCCGCGCGGGATCTCGAGCACCTTGAGCAGGACCTGGCGCTCGAATTCGGGCAGCTGGTGGAGGTCGAGCGGCACGGGTCGATCGAGCCGTCGACGGCCCCAAACGCGCGCCTCGATGACGCGCTCGATCAGCTGCGGCGCCTTCGTTACGCGGTGCACCGGCCGTCCGACCGTCGCGCGGAACTGCTCTTCGAATGCGCCCGCGTCGTGGCCAGGACCGGCGCGTTCCACGAGCGAGATGCCGCGCGCGCCAAAAGCCACGAATAGCGGTCCGATGGGGCCGTCGACTTCGACGTACGCGTCGGACAGGCCGAGCTCGTCGAAGACCCTCGGCGCCAGGCTGGCGGGTGCGTGGCGGCGGAGGCTGTGCAGGCCAGTCACTATCAATCGGTCGTCGTTCACGACTGTGCCTCCCTGGTGGCGATGCGGCGCTGCTCGGCGTCGTAGGCGGCGCGCAGCAACGCCAGTCCGCGGTGGACATCTGACTTGACACTGCCGAGTGGTCGGTCGAGGGTCACCGCCAGCTCGTCGTACGACAGGCCGTCGACGTGGCGCAGCGCGACGGCCAGGCCGTAGCGCTGCGGCAGGCCCGCCAGCAGGCGCGCCCACATCCGCCGCTCATCGCTTCGCTCGGCGCGTCGCAGCGGTCCCTCGTCGGGCGCCGCGATCTGCTCGGCGGCTGCGTCGAGGTCATCGTGCCGCTGAACTCGACGAACCTCGTTGCGCGCCAGATTGAGCGTGATGCGGGCCAGCCACGGCCGTGGCTGGAGCTCGCTGACCCGCTTGCTGGGGTACGTCTTCAGCGCCCGATAAGCCCGCACGAACGCCTCCTGGGCGATGTCCTCCGCCCGACCACTGTCGCGCAGCACACGCAGCGCCACGCCGAAGACGAGGTCCTCGTGCCGCTGAACCAGCTCCTCAAAGGAGCCGTCGAGGTCTTCGGCCAGGCGCGCCGCGAGGTCGTCCATGCACACGCCGGGATAACACAGTTCGGTCCGGATCGGTTGCGATTTCGCATGGCCATGGCCGCTTTCCGGCCTTGTGCGGAGCGGTGCCGCCCGCATTCTTAGCGCAAGCGATGCCGGAGGGTCAGGCTAAGCAACAGCTCCCGACTCGCCGCCCGATCGACGGCCGCTACCGTGTCGGTTGGTAGCGGCGGAGACTTTTGTCGATAAGCACGCTCCGACCGACCTGCGCGGCGACTCTTGCGGGCACTATCGCCCTCACGCTGGCGCTCGCAAGAATGCAGGCGGTACGAAGCCGCGTTGCCGGACCAGATCGCCGGGCCGTACCCGCGTCAGCTGAGCAGGAAACCCTCGCCGAGCGGGTCACGGCTGTCGACCACAAAGGTCGAGTAGCCGGTGACATAGGCCGTGCCGGCAATGCTGGTGCTCACTGCCGGGTATGGACCGAGCGTCGTCTCTGCCTCGATGCGACCCAGGAAGTGTTCGCCGGTGATGCCGGCGTTGACGATCTCCTGGCCGACCTTGATGCGGCCTCGGGCATGCAGCTGGGCAAGGATCGCGCTGGTGCCCGAGCCGCACGGCGAACGGTCGAGCTCGGCATCGGCAAAGATCGTGGCATTGCGCAGGTGTGCGTCCTTGGCGCGACCGTCCGGCGAGGTGCGCGGGTCGTAGTCGACGATGATCGTCCCGTATACGAAGCTCAGATCGGCGTCGGTCGGGTGCGCCGGCGTGTGTTCGCGCCGGAGCACGTCGGTGATCGCGGCACCGGCCCGGCGCAGGGCATCGGCCTGCTCGGGAACGATGCGCAGACCCAGTTCCGCCGCGTTGACGATGCCGTAGTAGGCGCCGCCAAAGGCGAGATCGACAGTCAGGCGGCCGTACTCCGCGGCCATGCCGTGCAGTTCGACGCCATCGGGCCGAACCGGCAACGATTGCGCGGCGAGGTATGAAGGCACGTTGGTGAAGCGCACACCTTGGACCGCCCACGTGCCGTCGTCGAGGCGCATCGTCGCCGCGTTGGCGGCGACGATGCCGGCCGGCACTTCGTAGCGGATCGTGGTCACCGGCTCGGTCGCCGGGAACAGGCCCTCTTCGATGAGACCCGTGGTTATGGCGATGATGCCGTGGCCGCACATCGTGCTGTAGCCCTCGTTGTGCATGAAGAGCACGCACATGTCGGCGTAGTCGGTATAGGGCGGCAGCAGGATCGCTCCGTACATGTCGCGGTGACCGCGTGGCTCGTTGATAAGGGAGCGCCGGACATGGTCGGCGTGGTCCTTGACCCATTGGCGTCGCTCGAGCACGGGCATGCTCGGCACATCCGGGAAACCGCTGCGGATGATGCGCAGCGGCTCGCCGGCGCAGTGCAGGTCGAGCGTCTGGACGGTCAGCTTTGCCTGGCGACCTTCGTTCATCGCCCGCGCCGGCTCGGCGGCGGAAGCCTCCGGTTCCGTGGCGGTGGCGGTGGTGGCGGCGCCGGCGGTGGCTTCAGGCTCAGCGGGGGCGCTTTCGGGCGCTGCAGGCTCGGCCACCGTCGCTTGGGCGACAGGCTCCAGCGTCGGCCCCGGCGCCGGTTCCGGTGTAGCCGGCTCCGCGGCGATCGGCTCAGCTGCTGCCGGCACATACGGCTGCGGGGCTACCTGCTCGAATGCATAAGGATCGTCTGGCCGGGTGACGCTCACTGTGTCGGCGGCCATGTCCACGACCGCGGGAGCGGCAGGCGATGGCGCCTCTTGTGCAGCTTCGATCTCGTCCGTTGAGATCGAGTCGGCATAGGCCGAGTAGTCACCCTGGGTCAGTCCCGCGGTGTACTCCGATGGCCGCGAGTAGGTGGGCTCCGGTGCGGGTGCGACCGGCGCGGCCGCAACAGGCGCTGGCGGCAGCGGACCTGCGCCAGGCGCGGCCATTGGTGGCATAGCCGGCGTCGGCTGGGGTGCCGGAACGACCGGCTGGGGTGCCGGAACGACCGGCTGGGGTGCCGGAACGACCGGCCGCATCTGCTGCGGGATCGACTGCGGTTCGCGTGGCTGCTCAATTGATCGCGGGGCAGGCGCTGGGTACTGCGGCACCGCCGGCGCCGTGGGCTCGATGATCGACGTCGCCGGAGACGGCACTACGACGTCGACAGGAGCGTCGTACCGCTCGATCGCCGGCATGGTCGGTTCCGGCACAAAGGTTCGCGACGGCGCCTGGGGGAACTGGCTCGGATAGCCACCCTGCTCCGGCATCGGCGTGGTCTGCCCGTGCGGCGCGAACTGCTGTGAGTCGTTGAATGACTCGGAGATGACGAACTCTTCGTCCGGCGGAGCGCTGGGCACCGGCGCAGGGCCGCCGGGGGCCTCGGGCATCGGCGGAGCCACCGGGGCGACCTCCACGGCAGCAACTGGAGCAATGGTCGGCTCGACCGTGATCTCAGCCAGGGGGGCGGCCATCGCGGGATGGGCGACGGCTGGTTGCTGATCGGGCGCAGGCGGCGCTTCGAGATCGGCCGCCGACGCAGGCATTGCCACCGACGCAGGCATGGTCTCCGGCTCAGGCATGCCTACCAGCTCAGGCGCGGGCGTGATGGCTGAGGTCGGGGTGGCCTCGGTCGTGGGCGCCGGAGTGGTCGGCTCATGGCGATAGGTCGCGGCCAGCAGGAATCCCTGCCAGTCGTGGCTCCAATTCTGCGCAACTGGGAGGTAGCCAGCGCGCAACGCTTGCGCCGCATCATCGTGGTACGCCTGTTCGACTTCTTGGCGCGTCGCTCCGCGATAGTGCCTGACGACCGGTTCCCGACTCACCTTACGTTCCACTCCTGCACTCATCATTCATCCTCAACGCGCGTGACCTGGTTTGCGAAGCGCACTCGTCGACCGGCCAATGTGCCGCCGGCAAAGCCGAGTGCGACGATCGATAGCAACAACACGCCCGGCGCGGCCGACGGCGCAGCGGCGATCGCATCGCTTGCTGCGTCGGTGCTGCTAAGCGTGACACGGAACTGGACCTGGCCGGTGCAGTCCGAGATACCGCCGGTGAACGTGGCCGTCCAGCGGCCCTCGTCGCCGACTCGCGAGCGGACCGTGACTCGCCACGGGTCCGCTGTGCCGACGCTGACGTCGTGGACCGACGGCTGTTCGCCGTCCTTCTGCAACGTCATCGTGGTGGGCTGGAAGCCCGTGCCAATGAACACGAAAGAACTGCCGGCCGACGCAACTGACGGATCCACGCGCACCGTGCAATCGCCCGACGTGAATGCCGCCAAGGCGGGCGCGGCCGAAGTACCGAGCAGCATCAGCATCGCCCACAGCGCGCCGAGCAGCACGGCTGCAATCCGAACCGTTCCACGACTGACCATTCCAATACACCCTTCATCGTGACCAACTGGACGCGTTGACGGTGGCCGCCTGAAGTACTAAATCGAGCCACCGATCGTCCTGTCGGGAACGGCAAGATATACCCGCTTGGCCCGATTCCGGGCTCCGGCAACCCGGCTCCTCGCCTCAATCCGTTGACGTCTGACACCTTCGTCTGCACCAGAGCGAACCGCTCTGTGCGTAACCGCTAGCGACCGCCAAGCAGGCGCATCAGGTTCGGTCGGCCAGCCAGTCGGAGCAGGCGCTGGATGGCGCCCGGCGGCATGCGCGACAGCGTCCTGATGGCGTCGGCCAGTTCATCGCTGGGCACGTCGGCGAGTGTCGCGAGGAGGCGATCAAGCGTGGCGTCGTCCTGCTCGGCCACGACCGAGAACAGCTTGCGTAGGGCATCGGTGCGGGCACGCAGCACGGCGGACAGCGCGTGATCGAATTGGCGTACGAAACCGAGCAGGGATTCCAGCCGTTCCTGCAGATCGGCCGCCGCACTGCGGTCGTCGACCGAGCGTGCTTCGACCAGGCAGCTCTCGAGGATGGCGATGACCGGGTCGCCCTCATGCTGCTTGCGGCCTTCGATTACCCGCCGGAACCACTCCCAGTGATCGTCGAGCGCCAGCCAGGCACGCCCGGCTGGTCCGCGGCGGCCGACTCGCCGCGGCTCCGACGCACGACGGACGATGCCCCACCGCTCGCAGTCGGCCAGCGCCACGCGGATGGCGCGGTGACTAAGGCCGAGCGCGTCCTGCAGTTCCTTGTCGGTGACCGGGCCGCCGTGGACGAGCAGATAGCCCTGAATCGCGGCAGTGGAGGGCGGCACGCCCCATGCTTCACCCATCTGGCTCCAGGCCCGCGCGAAGCGGCGTCGAATGGCCTCGACCGAGTCGACCGCAGGGGATTCCTGGGCGGCCGCATCTGGAGAGGTTCGGGCAACTTGTTCGACAGGCATACGCAGTACCGACCCAGTATCACCCGCGCCGCGATCACCCGTCGGCGACTGGCCGTAGCCTTGTTTCCGTGACCGAGCGGAGCAGTTTGAGTAACAACCCGGCGGCGCGTGCGGAGCCGCGCGGCATCGGCAGCGCCGGCGCGCGCGACCCGCTGGCGCGGGAGGTCAAGCTGCTCGGCGCACTGCTGGGCCAGGTGATCATCGAGCAGGCCGGCCGGCCCGCCTTCGAGCAGGTGGAGCGCCTGCGGCGCGCGACGATCGCCGCGCGCCAGGCCCCACCCGCGGATGCGCATCGCGAACAGTTGCGCATCGCTGCCGATCTGGAACGGCTCGATCTGACGAACGTCGAGTCGCTCATCCGCGCCTTCGGCCTCTACTTCCAACTGACCAACCTGGCCGAAGAGAAGCAGCGCATTCGCCGTCTGCGACAACTGGCGCGCCGGTCGCCCAAGGGCGTCATCAACGAATCCGCCGGTGCAGCTGTCGACGCCTTTCGCGCGGCCGGCCAGGGCGCCGCTCTCGAGGAACTGGTTCGCCGGCTGGCAATCGCGCCGGTGCTGACGGCCCATCCGACCGAGGCTCGTCGACGAACGTTGCTCGTCGCGCTGCGCCGCATTTACCGCCTGCTCGACCGCCTCGACGATCCGCGTCTCACTCCGGCCCAGGACGGCGAGGTCCGCCGGCGACTGCGCGAGGAAATCTCGATCATGTGGCAGACCGCGCCGATTCGCGACATCGCGCCGCGACCGCTCGACGAGGTGCGCAGCGCGATGGCGCTCTTCGACGAATCCCTGTTCGTGGTCACGCCGCGCCTCTACCGCGCGCTGGCGGAGACCATCGGCGGCGACCAGCCGCTCGCGCCTTTCCTGCACTGGGGATCGTGGATCGGCGGCGACCGCGACGGCAATCCGCACGTTACCGCCGACACGACGCGCGCCACGATAAGCATTCAGTCCGAGCACGTTCTGCGCGCCTACGAAGCCGTCTGCCGGCGACTCGCCCAGACCGTGACCGCTCGCGCACCGTCAACTGCGGCGCTGACCGCCAGGCTGGCGGCCGACGCGCGCGAGCTGCCCGACGCGGCGCGGCTGATCGAGCGGCGCTTCCCCGACGAGCCGTTTCGTCGCCGATTCACGTACATCGCCGAGCGACTGGCGCGCACCCGCGCAGGCACGCGCGGCGGCTTCACGTCGCCCGCGGAGCTGGACGCTCAACTGGCGGAGCTCAGCGACGCGCTCGCCGCCGCCCGCCTCGGGCGGGTCGTGCGCGGCGAGCTGGCCGACCTGCGCTGGCAGCTGGCGACGTTCGCTTTTCACGGGCTGGCGCTCGAGGTGCGCCAGCACAGTGAGGTGCACGCTCGGACGCTGGCGGCCGAGGACGACGACGCTCAGGTTGCGCCGGGCGTCAGCGCGGGCGAGGTCCTGGCGACATTCAGGGCCGTCGCCGATATCCAAGGGCGCTACGGCGTTGAGGCGTGCCGCCGCTACGTGGTCAGCTTCACCCACGGGGCGGAGGACGCGATCGACGTGCTCCGGCTGGCGCGGCGCGCCTGCGGCGATGAAGCGCCGGTCCTGGACGTGGTCCCGTTGTTCGAGTCGGCCGACGCCCTCACGGCGTGCGGCGAAGTTCTCGAGGACCTCCTCTCCGATCCGACCTACCGAAAGCACCTCACCCGGCGCGGCAACCGCCAGGAGGTGATGCTCGGCTACTCGGATTCGACCAAGGAATCCGGCGCGCTGGCCGCCGCATGGATGCTCTATCGCGCCGAGCAGACGCTGGTCGAGGTGGCGCACCGGCACGATGTCGAGCTCGTCCTCTTCCATGGCCGGGGTGGCGCCATCGGCCGCGGTGGTGGGCCGATGACCCGCGCCATCCTCGCCCAGGCGCCCGGCTCGGTCGACGGCCGGTTGAAGCTGACCGAGCAGGGCGAGGTGATCGCCAACCGGTACTCCAACCCGGAGATTGCCCTGCGCCACCTGGAGCAGCTCACCTTCGCGACGCTGATGGCCTCCCTGCCCGACGGTCGAGCGGAGAGCGACCCGCGCGAACCCGAGCGGTCGGCCGTGCTCGACCAGTTGGCGTCGGTCGCCCGCGCCGAATACCGCCGCCTCGTGTGGGACGACCCGGCGTTCGAGTCCTACTTCGTCGCCGCGACGCCGATCGTCGAGCTAGGTGGTTTGGCCATCGGCTCGCGGCCGGCCGCGCGCGGCGCGGCAGGCCGCCCCGGCTGGGCCGGCCTCGGCACACTGCGGGCGATTCCGTGGGTCTTCGCCTGGTCGCAGTCGCGCACCAACCTGCCGGCGTGGTACGGCACCGGTCGGGCACTGGCCGCGTTCCGTGCAGCGGATGCCTCGGGCATGCGCCGGTTGCGGCAGCTCTACCGGACGTGGCCGTTCTTCGCGAGCGTCCTCGACAACACGGAGATGGCGCTGGCCAAGGCCGACCCGGCCATCGCCGAACGATATGCCTCGCTCGCCGGCACGGGCGACGCTCGCCGGATCTGGCAACTCATTCGCGAGGAGTTCGAGCGCACGGTGGAGCACATCCTGGCGATCACCGAACGTCAGCGTCTGCTCGACGACATGCCCGTGCTTCAGCGATCGATCGAGCTGCGCAACCCGTACGTCGACTCGTTGTCGGAGCTGCAGGTGATGCTGCTCGGCCGCCTGCGTGCGCTGCCCGCCGCGGACCCGCTGCGGCCGGAGCTGCTGCGCCTGGTGCACCTGACCGTCAGTGGCGTCGCGGCCGGTCTCCAGAACACCGGCTAGCGAGCGCCCAGTTCAAGCAGCGCGCGCGTCAGATGCGTGCGCTCGACCTCGTTGGTGGTCAGTTCGCGCGCACGCGCGAACTCGGCGGCCGCCTCTGAGCTGCGACCGAGGCGACGCAGCAGCTCGCCGCGCGTCGAGTGCAACAGGTGGTACCCGTCCAGCTGCTCCCCGCTGCGCCAGTGCGTCGACGATGTCGAGGCCCGTGTTGAGGGCCGTCGGCCACGGCCACTGCCACCGCCCGGTTCAGCGCGACGACGGGCGTCGGCATCTGCTCGAGCAGCTGGTCGTAGAGAGCGACGATGCGCCGCCAGTCCGTGTCGGCCGCAGTGGCAGCACGGGCATGCTCGGCGGCAATCGCCGCCTGCAGCTGGTACGGCCCCGGCCCACCCAGCGCGGCGGCACTGTCCAGTGCCGCGAGACCGTCGGCGATGCGGGTGCGATCCCAGCGCGATCGGTCCTGCTCCGACAGCCTCACCAGCTCGCCTGAGTCAGCCTGGCGCGCCTCGCGGCGCGAGTCCTGGAGCAGCAGCAGGGCGAGCAGCCCGGCCACTTCCGGCTCGTCGGGCATCAGTTCTGCCAGGACCCGGGCAAGGCGGATGGCTTCCGAGGCCAACTCCCGCCTGACCAGCGCAGCGCCGGCCGTCGCTGAGTAGCCCTCGTTGAAGATCAGGTAGATGACCCGCAGCACGGAGGCGAGGCGCTCGCCGAGCAACTCGGGCGGCGGCACGCGATAGGGAATGCCCGCCTCGCGGATCTTGCGCTTGGCGCGCACGAGGCGCTGTGCCAGCGTCGGCTCGGCCACCAGGAAGGCACGCGCGATCTCGGGCGTGCGCAGGCCGCCGAGCAGCCGCAGCGTCAGCGCGATCTGGGCGTCGGGTGCCAGCGCCGGGTGACAGCAGGTGAAGATCAGGCGCAGTCGGTCATCGTCGACGAGCGCTGGGTCGGGCTGTTCGTCTGGCGCTGACCTGGCCTCCGCGTCTGCGGCCATCAGCCGCGCCAGGGCGTCGAGGTGGTGGGCCAGCCGCTGCGACCGGCGCAGCCGATCGATTGCCTTGCGTCGCGCGGTCGTGGCTATCCAGCCTCCGGGATTGGGCGGCAGGCCGTCGGCCGGCCAGTGCTCGAGCGCGCTGACGAAGGCGTCCTGGACGGCCTCCTCGGCCAGGTCGAAGTCGCCGATTGACCTGATCAGGCCGGCGACGACGCGACCCGACTCCTCACGGAAGACCCGATCGACGGCGTCGAACGCGACTGGGCCGTCGCGCCCGACACCCCGATTGCGAAGGTCCAGTGACGTGTCAGCCGACGCCGGGCGAGGCCGGGCGTCTCTGCCGGCGGCGGCATCGGCGCTCATGGCGAACTCCCAGATCGGCCGGATCTCGACCGAGCCGCGGGTTGCGCCGGGGATCTTGGCAGCCCACTTGATCGCCTCGTCGAGGTTGGCGGCCTCGATCAGGTAGAAGCCGCCGAACTCCTCCTTGGTCTCGGCAAACGGTCCGTCGGTGACGAGCGCCTGGCCGTTGCGCACGCGCACGGTCGTCGCGGTGTTGGCGTCCTGGAGCGCCTCGCCGCCGCGCATCACGTCGGCGTTCATCGCCTCCGTGCCGAAGGTGTTGTAGCCCGCCCTCATCTCGGCGTCCTGTTCCGGTGTCGGCTCCCACGGCTCGACGTAGATAAGAAGTGCGTAGCGCATGGTGATCCTCCTGGCGCGATGGTCGGCGATATGCCCGCCGTCAGCAAGACAACGAACGGCCGGCCCAGATTCGACAGCCGCGGGCGATTGACCGACCTAACGATCGTTTGTTAGATTCCGCCCGTGGTTACCGAGGTGTCGCGCCGCCAGCAGATCGAGGACGCCGCCTCCGCGCTGTTCCGTGAGCGTGGCTACGCCGCCACCAGCGTGCGCGACATCGCCCAGGCGCTCAACCTGCAGGGCGGCAGCCTGTATGCCCACGTGGCCTCCAAGGAGGACATGCTGTGGGCGATCGTGATCCGCGCGGCCGAGCGGTTCGACGCGGAAGTCGGACCGGTTGCCTCAAGTTCGCTGCCGGCGCAGGCCAAGCTGCGCGCGATGATCCGCGCCCACCTGGCGGTCGTCACCAGCAGCCAGCGCGACGCCGCTGTCTTCCTGCGCGAGTGGCGGTTCCTGTCCGACGGCAGGCGTGACCAGATCGCCGCTCGTCGCGACGCCCACCAGGCGCTCTTCCGGAACGCGATCAGCGAGGGCATCCGCAGCGGCGATTTCGCGGCGGTCGATCCCGCGCCTGACCGCCACCACCATCCTGTCCGCGTTGAACGGAGTGGCCACGTGGTACCGGCACCGACGGTGCGCTGACGCCCACCCAGATCGCCGACCAGCATGCCGACCTTTTCCTGCGCGGCCTCAGCAGCCACGCGGCCCCACCAGGCAGTTGACGAGGACAAGCCAATGACCGACCCACTCTCGCTCGCGCCCATCCTGCAGCCGGAAGACCGGCCGCGGCCCGCCTTCGCCGACCCTGACCTGACGCATGAGGAGCGTTACGACGCGTTCGTCGAGCACGTCCACGCGGGACTCAAGGTCGAGGCACGCGACTGGATGCCCGACGAGTACCGCGCGGGAGTGCTGCGCTTCGTCGAGATGCACGCCAACTCCGAGTTGATGGGCGTGCTGCCCGAGCGCGAGTGGATCATGCGCGCGCCCACGCTGCGGCGAAAGCTGGCGCTGACGGCCAAGGTCCAGGACGAGGCCGGCCACGCTCAATTGCTGTACCGCGTGGCGGAAGATCTGGGCAAGACGCGCGAGCAGATGTACCAGGACCTGCTCGATGGCAAGACCAAGTTCCACAACGTCTTCCACTACCCGACCAAGACGTGGGCGGACGTGGGCATCATCGCGTGGCTGGTCGATGCCGCGGCGATCGTCGCCCAGCAGGCGCTGCGCGATTCGTCGTATGGCCCATACAGCCGCACGATGAAGAAGATCTGCTGGGAGGAGTCGGTCCACATCATGCACGGCCGCGACGTGGTCGTGACGATGATGAACGGCTCGGCCAACCAGCGTGCCATGGTGCAGGAGGCGCTCGATCGCTGGTGGGGACCGCTGATGCAGATGCACGGTCCGCGCACCGACCCGGCCAGGGATCGCGACCTGTTCTGGCGCATCAAGGAGAAGACCGGCGAGCAACTGCGCCAGGAGTTCCTCTCGACGTACGTGCCGCGGCTATGGGAAATCGGCCTGTTCCCGCCCGACCCGGAGCTGCACCTCGATGAATCGACCGGGGAGTGGCGCTACACCGAGCCTGACTGGAACGAGCTGCGCACGGTCGTCACCGGCCACGGGCCCAAGTCGCAGGAGCGGCTCGCGTTCCGGCGGCTGAACCACGAGGACACGGCCTGGGTACGCAACGCGATCCTCGCCGGTCCGGCCGCGGCCGCCGCCTGAACTGGCATGGGTTTCTGTGGTGGCAAATGTCGATCATTTCGAGTGACTTGAACGTCAGAGGCGCCCGGTGCATGGTTGACCGGGCACGACAGCCTCATCGCTGCGTGGGCCGGATTTCTTGATGCACGGCCATCGCCGCAGTCCCGCTCGCGACGGGGGTGGCGCGCGGAATCGGCCGCCCAAACAGACAAATCGACGGGCGATTGTTCAAATGATTTGAAATGCCGTGCCTCGATCGGGGCGGCCGCGTGACCGGCGAGCCGCAGCGTCCGTCGGAAGGGCGGCGCGACGAGTCCGGCCGACTGGGCGACGGCGCCGACCCGACGTCTGGGAGGTCTTCCGCCAGGAGAAGGACGGCGACCCGATGCGCCACGCCGGCAACCTGCGCGCGCCCGACCGCGAACTGGCCATGCACTACGCGCGCGAGTTCTACAGCCGCCGCCAGGAGAGCGTCCGGCTGTGGGTCGTGCCGCGCACCCAGATCATCGACCTGTCCGACCCCGACCTGCTCCAGCCGCCACTTGACCGCAGTTTCAAGAAGCCGGGCGGTTACGTGATGCGCGACAAGCTCGCGCTGGCCAAGCGCCGGGCGCGTCGAAGTGAACGCCGAGGCTCGGCTGCCGACGCGCCAGTTGATCCAGCCCGACGTACCCACCTTCGACCGCCGGACGCTCGATCCGAACACGCGTGACGCGCTGACTGGCTTACTGCTGACCATGGCCGACGACGAGTTCGTGGTCGGTTTCTGGGACTCCGAGTGGACCGGCATCGCGCCGATGCTCGAGGAGGATGTCGCCTTCAGTTCGCTGGCCCAGGACGAGATCGGCCACGCCCGCATCTGGTACGAGATGCTCGCCCAGCTGACCGGCGAATTGGCCGACCGGCTGGCCTTCCAGCGCGAGCCCGAGCAGTTCCGCCACGCTCGCCTGCTCGACCATCCGCGCACAGACTGGGCATTCTCGATCGCCCGCCGCTGGCTGTACGACACGGCCGATTCGGCGCGCCTGGCCGCGCTCGCGACCGCAGCCTTCAAGCCGCTCGCCGAGGTCGTGGCCAAAGTGCGGCGCGAGGAGCGCTATCACCTGATGCATCTCGACGGATGGCTGCGGCGGCTCGCCGGCGCAGCCGGCGAGCCGCGCGACCGACTCGAGTCCGCGCTCACGCTCCTTGCGCCGGAGGCCCAGACGGTGTTCACGCCACTCGACGGCGAGCAGCTGCTGGTCGAGGCGGCGATCCTCGCGGCGCCCATGGCCGCGCTGGCCGACGGCTGGCGGGCGCAGGCGAATGCCGTCCTGGAACCACTCGGCCTGCCCACCCTGGCTGATACGCCGCCCCCGGCGGACGGTCGTGATCACTCGCCGCCGGCCGACTCGTTCCGCTGGCTGTGGACGGAGTTCACCTCTGTCGCGCGGCTGGAGGAGGGCGTCGAGTGGTAGCACCGCGGCTGCCGGCGCGGCCGCTCGAGTCGGCCGTCTGGGCGGCGCTGCACGACGTGCACGACCCTGAGATTCCGACGATCTCGGTGGTCGACCTGGGCGTCGTGCGCAGCGTCGAGACGGGGCAGGGGAGCGTGCGCGTGGAGCTGTTGCCCACGTTCGTTGGCTGCCCGGCGATCGAGTTGATGCGCACGGCGGTCGCAGAGCGGTTGGCGAAGTTTGCCGACGACGTTCGCGTCGAGATCTCCTTCGCCGAGCCGTGGACCAGCGCGCGCATCTCCGACGACGGTCGCCGCGCGCTGCGCCAGGGCGGTTTCGCGCCACCGCCACTGACGGCGCCGGGCGGCAACGACCTGACGTCACTGCCGCTCCTGCCGGTGGCTGAATGTCCATACTGCGGATCGCGCAACACGACGCTCGAAAATGCCTTCGGGCCGACGCTGTGTCGCGCGATCTACCACTGCACGGCTTGCCGGCAGCCGTTCGAGCAGTTCAAGGAGGTCTAGATGCGCATCCGCGGTCGCTTCGGACTCACGCTGGCGGCGCTGACGCTGGCACTGCTGGCCGTGTTCGCCGCCCTGGCGATGGGCGAAGCGGTCCCCCGTTCGATAGACGTTGTCGCGCTGTGGATCGGCGCGGCGCTGCAGCTCGGCCTGCTGCTGGCTTGGGCGCTCATTCCCCGCCTACCTCTGTGGATCGTCGCCTTCTGGGGACTGATCCTGATCGGCGTCGGCGTGGGCGAGATCATCACCGCGCCGTTGCCGGCGGGCGCCGGCTCGATGCCGTGGGCGCTGGTCGGATTCGCGATCGGCGGCGTGCTGACCATCCTCGCCGCCGTGTTTCACGGTTCGGAGTCGCCGGTCCGCGCCTGACCTCCGCCTGCCGGCTCGAATCTCCGCAGAGTTGCTATTCTCGCCGCTCAAGTTGGCCGTGCCGATCGGCCAGGGAGGAGCGGGCATGAAGGTCCACAGGGCGTTTTCGCTGTTGGTCGTGAGCCTGGTGTTGGCCGCGTGTTCGAGCACGCCTGCCGCGACCGAGTCCCCGCTCGCTTCGGTTTCACCGACCGTCGCGCCGACGCCGGCACGCGACAGTCGCGCCGACACCTACTCCGGCGCCATCGATGACAGCCGAGGCCACGCCCACCGAAGTGCCCACCGTTGGGCCGACGGCGACGCCGACGGTCGAGCCGACACCGGTTGGTGGCATCTGCGGACCCATTGCCGGCCTGCCGGTCAAGACGGCCGGTCAGCTGACCATCGGCACGGACGATCCCGCCTACCCGCCCTACTTCGATCCGCCGACTGACAGCGAGACCGCCAGCACGCCGATCAACGGCAGCCAGCCGTGGTCGCTGGGCGATCCCACCAACGGGCGCGGCTTCGAGAGCGCGGTGGCGTACCAGGTGGCGACCGAGCTGGGCTTCACCGCCGACCAGGTTGCCTGGATGTACGTGCCCTTCAGCAGCTCGTACGCACCCGGCGACAAGCAGTTCGACTTCGACATCAACCAGATCTCGTACACCGCCAAGCGTGCGACGAAGGTCGACATGAGCAACGGTTACTACGTCGTCAACCAGGCTCTCGTGGCCAACGCGGGCACGCCGATCACCAGCGCGACGACCATGGCCGAACTGCAGGGCTATCGGCTGGGCGCCCAGGTCGGGACGACGAGCTACACGTACATCACGGACGTCATCCAGCCGACGAGCGCACCGAGCGTCTACGACACCAATGACGCCGCCATCTCGGCCCTCAACGCCGATCAGATCGACGGCATCGTGGTCGACCTGCCGACGGCCTTCTACATCACCGCCGCGCAGATGGACAACGGCGTCATCGTCGGCCAGTTCCCGGCCGCCGGCGACGGGCAGGAGTACTTCAGCCTGGTCCTGCAGCAGGGCAGCCCGCTCACGAGCTGCATCAACCAGACCCTCTCGGCGATGCACTTTGACGGGACGCTGGCCCAGATCACCCAGGAGTGGCTGTCCGACAAGGCCAACGCGCCGGTAATCCAGCCCTGATCTCCGGCCCGGGGATGTCGGGCGACATTCCCCAGCTGCCCAGCCGGGGCGTATCGCGCCTCGGTGTCGGTGGCCGTGGCACCCAGGCGATCCTCATCGCCGCGGTGTCCACCGTGGTCGTCTTCGGCGTGCTCGGCTTCATCGTCGTCAACGCACCGGGTTGGCCGCAGGTTCAGTCGCAGTTCCTGGATCCCGAGGCCTTTGCCCAGGCATTTCCGCACGTGGTCTTCGCGTTCTGGACCAACATTCAGCTGTTCCTGATCGCCGAGGCCCTCATCCTCGTGCTCGGCCTGCTATTGGCCGTCCTGCGTTCCCTGCCGGGGCCGGTCTTCTTCCCCGTCCGGTTGCTGGCGACGGCGTACGTCGACCTGTTCCGCGCCCTGCCGGGCGTGCTGGTGATCTTCGTGCTCGGCTTTGGCGTCCCCGGCCTGCGCCTGCCCGGCGTCCCCAACGACCCATTCGTCTGGGCGGTCGTTGCGCTGACGCTGCTCTACTCGGCGTACGTGTCGGAGGTGTACCGCGCCGGCATCGAGTCCGTGCATCCCTCGCAGGACGCGGCGGCGCGCTCGCTCGGCCTGACTCGTTTCCAGTCGCTGCGCTACGTCGTCGTGCCCCAGGCGGTGCGGCGGGTCATCCCGCCGATGCTGAACGACTTCATCGGCCTCCAGAAGGACACCGTGCTGGTGTCGTTCATCGGCGTGGTCGAGATCTTCCGCTCGTCGCAGATCTACGAAGCCGCCAACTTCAACTTCACGCCGTACATGATCACGGCGCTCGTGTTCCTGGTCGTGACCATTCCACTCGCGCGGCTGGTCGATTACCTGGTGGCGCGTGAGGCTCGGCGGCGCGCGGCTGGGGGCGTCAGGTGACCGGCAACGCCGGTACCGGAGCGCAGGCGCTGCGCGTCGAAGGCCTGCACAAGTCGTTCGGCCGGCTTGAGGTCCTGCGCGGAATCGACCTGGCTCTCGGGGAGCATGAGGTGGTCTGCCTGATCGGGGCTTCGGGATCGGGCAAGTCGACGCTGCTGCGCTGCATCAATCTGCTGGAGGAGATCAACGCCGGGCGGATCTGGATCGAGGGCCAGGAGATAACCGCGCCGGGCTTCAGCGTCGACCGCGTGCGCCGACGAGTCGGCATCGTCTTCCAATCGTTCAACCTGTTCCCGCACATGAGCGTGATCGGCAACATCACGCTCGCGCCGCGCAAGGTGCTCCACCTCTCGCGCGCGGATGCCGACGCTTCGGCGATGGAATTGCTGGAGCGCTTCGGCCTGGCCGACAAGCGCGACGAATTCCCCGACCGGCTATCCGGCGGCCAGCAACAGCGGGCGGCCATCGTCCGCGCTCTGGCGATGAAGCCCGACGTGTTGCTGCTCGACGAGATCACCTCCGCGCTCGATCCGGAACTTGTGGCGGAGGTGCTCGACGTCATCCGCGACCTGGCGCGCGAGGGTATGACCATGATCCTGGCCACGCACGAGATGGGCTTCGCCCGCGACGTGGCCGACCGCATCTGCTTCCTCGATGAGGGCGTGATCCTGGAGGAGGGGCCGCCGGCGGAGATCCTGTCGGCGCCGAAGGAGGAGCGGACTCAGCGCTTCCTGCAGCGCATCATCAGCGCCGGCCGGCTGTAGCCCCTCGCGGCGCCGCCGCAGGTCAAGTCGATTGCGACCACGCCACATCGTCCAGCACTACCGCCTGCTGGCAGGCCTCGGTGTACTTCTCCGGGCATTGAGCAGCCAGGGGATCGTGTGTATGCACGCTCACGACGACAGATGCTCCGGTGGGCAGCTCACCCGAGAAGTTGATGATCGCCAGCCGAATCGTGGTCTGGCTGCCATTGATGCCGAGTAGGTGGTAGCCGTCGCCGCAGGCTGCGAGCAGTGGCGTATTCGGGAAGTCGGCCGGCGGGAAGCAATCGGCCTGTGTGAAGGCGACCTGGCCGGCAATCAGCAGGCCGCCAGCGTAGCCGGCGTGGATCTGCTGCTGTGCCTCGTCGGTAGAGAGAACCGGCTGGCCGGCGATCTCCGAGGGCTCGGAGGGTGTGGGCGACGGCGTCGGGTTCGGGGCTGGCGCAGCCATCGGCGGATCGAGCCGGCCGACGAGGCGCCATACCTGCGACTGGCCGCTGTTCGTGTTCCGCTCGCCAACCACGCGGACCAGGTAGATGCCGTGTCTGGGTGAGGTTCCTTGGCCGCTGTTGGAGGTTGGGTCGGGTGCGAACTCCCGGTAAGCGCCCCATTGCACGTGGATGCCCCCGAGATCGAACACGCCATGCGTCTGCGGCGGTTGGGTCTCTTGCTGCGTAAGGAACGTACCGCCGCACCAGTAATTCATATCGCTGGTCGACGAGTAGCCGTTCGGTGCTGGGCACTCGGCGATGATCGACTGCACGAGCCAACCGTCGACTGCGTAGACCTCGTCCGGCAGCGGACTGTCCTGCGCCGCGAGATCGTCGACCGACCAGACGAACGAGCCATCGACCTCCTGCGCGTCGCCGAGATACTCGACCGTGCCCCGTCCGATCCGGAACGCCATCAGCTGTGGCTCGGAAACTGGTGGTGGCTCGAGACGGACAAGCCACCGCTGCTCCGGCCGGTAGTAGGTGCCGGCACCGACGGTGGTCGAATCGCGCCAGCCCGAGTAGACGACGACGCCCGGGTTCACTCCGATCTGCCCGGCATAGCACGGGTCGGGTGGATCGCACGGCTGGCTCGCGCTCGGGACGGGCACCGGCGCCAGCTGCGCCTCCGCGACAACGAGCCGACCAGCCGCTGCCGGGTCGGTCGCCATCGCGATCAACTGGTCCTGCGTCAGCACATCCAATGGCGAGACGGATGCCGTCGGCAAGGGCGATGGCGATGGCGTCGGGCTGGCCGGGGCCTCGTCGAGCCGGCCGACCATTGTCCAGCGACAGGCGTCGCTGCCGGTGACGCGAGTGGAACAGCCGGCGGGCCGAACGAGATAGGTGCCGTAGCTTGGGATGGCGCCGTGCTCGTCGCTGCCGGTCGAGGCGGCGAAGTCACTGTACGCGCCGGACTGAAGACGCAACGCGGGACCGACTGGATAGTTGGCGGTGGTGTTGTTGCCCTCCGTTGTGAGCGGGAACTCCCTGTCCCTTGTCAGGAACGAACCGTCGCAAGACCCGACGGCGGGAGGGGGGCATCCGCTGGGCACCGCCTCGCCAAGCCAGCCGGAGACGACGTACACGTCGTCTACCGGATCCGAGGGCGCTGATGACTTTGCCGCCTCGACCGTCATCGATGAGCCGCTCGGCGACAGGTATGCCGGGCCTAGGTACTCGACGCGACCACCACTCACGCGGTATGCGCCGAGCGCGCCTGCCGGAAGGAGGGCGGCGAGGACACGGGTAACCCACTGCCCCGACGGGCAGCTGTGTTCCTTCGCCTTCCGGCGCATCCCGCCAACCGGTCCAGATTTCCGTTGAGTATTGTCCGATCGACTGCTGCGAGTCACATACCTCTGGTGCCGGGCAAGGCTCCGGCTCGCTCGGGAGGGGGAACGGTGGATCCAGAGTGACGCGGGCGATGACGGTGCCGCTGAAGCCGGGTTCGCGGGCGAGGCTCGACGAGCTCCTGCGCGGAGTAGATCGTGATCGCAGACGGCGATGGCGACGGGCCGGGCCCGGGGGCAAGCGTCCAGAGCAGCGGCACGGCGACGAGGACGACCAGCACGAGCGCGGCGATCGGTGCCAGCAGGAGGCTCGGGCGTATGCGGAACGAGAAGCGCGGCCGAGCACGCGCGCCGGCGACGGCGGCGAGGACATCCTCGCGATCGGCGGCAGGCATGGTCTTCGTCGTCCGGCGGGTGAGGTGGCGCTGGAGCTCCTGGTCGGAGATCGGGCTCATCGCTCGCCCTCGGGCAGCGCTCTATCCAATGCCTGGCGGGCGGTGTGCAGCCGGGACTTGACCGTGCCTTCGGGGATGCCGAGTCGGACGGCCAGGTCGGCCACCGACTCTCCGTCAAGGTGGTGGGCGAGGAGCAGGGCGCGCTGGTCGACGGACAGTCGGTCGAAGGCGGCGTCGAAGTCGGCCGGAGCTGACGGCACCCGGGTCGAGGTCGGCCTGCTCGAGGTCGGCGGTCATCGGGATTTCGCGCACGCGCCGGCGGCGGGCGACCATCCTCGCGGCGTTGACGGTTATCCGATGCAGCCACGCGTCGAAGTGCTCGACGTCGCGCAGCGAGTGCAGCGAGCGCCAGGCGGAGACGAGCGCTTCCTGTGTCGCGTCGCGCGCGTCGGCGCTGTTGCCCAGGATGCCGATCGCCGTCCGGTACACCGCATCGATCCTCGCGCGGGCCAGCTGATCGAAGGCGTCGGCATCACCCGCCCGAGCACGCTCGACGAGCTCGCCGTCCATTCACCCTCCGATCTCCGCTTCCCATGAATCAAGATGCGCGGTGGAACGGTTTGGTTCATTCGCCCCGATGGCGGTCCCGATTCTCGTCCTTGGGGAGCGTCACCAGGCGACGGCGTCGACCACGATGGCCGCGCTGCACGCGGCGTCGTAATCGGCTGGGCACCCGGTGGCGCCAGGATCGTGGCTGTGGACGCGCAGCACGATGGGGCGCGCCAACGGGATGACGATGTCCGACGCTGCCAGCGGTACGCCGGGGTCGTCCGCGCTGGTTGCCGCCGAGCCGTAGAGCCGGTAACCGTCGTCGCACTTCTGGAGCAGTGGCGTGTCGGGAAAGCCGGGATCAGGCGGGCAGAGTTCGGGCACTGCATACGACGCCCAACCGCCGACCAGGAACGGTGTCGCCGAAGCGCTGGTCATCGCCTGCGAGCGAGCCTGATCGGGCGTCAGCACCGGTTCGCCGCCCAATTGGGCGGGGTACGCGTCGGCCGGGGAGGGCACCACGTACTGGTCGAGCCGGCCGACCATTCGCCACACCGGGCACTCGCGCCATCACGAACGTCGGGCAGCCGGCCGGGCGGACAAGGTAGGTGGCCTGCCTGGGTTCCGCTCCGCCCGGCCCGTTGGTGACCGGATTCGCTGCGAAGTCGGGATACGCCTCCCACTGCAGGGCAGGCCGTCGAGCTGGCGCAGGATGGGCGAGCCGGTGGCGGTCACGGTGGATTCGGCGTCCTGGGTCAGCCATGAGCCGCCGCACCAGTAGTCGGTGTTCGCCTCCGGCGGCACGGCCGGACCGGCGCACGGAGCGGGTGACGTGCCGACCAGCCAGCCACTCACCGCGTACACGTCGTCGCTCGGGAGCTGGGGCGTGTACGACAGCGCATCCGGGACGGCCCACGCACTGCCGGCGGCGAGGCGTGCCGGGCCCAGGTACTCAACTGAATCGGTCGCGACCTTGAAGGCGTACTGGCCGGGTTCCGCGGGAACGGTCAGTTGCTGCACCCAGCGCTCGCCGTGGTCGACGATCTGGATGCCCTGGCCGACCGGCGCGTCGCGCCAGCCAACGGTGACGCAGGTTGTTGCCGGAGACGCCGGCCAGTACTGCGACGTAGCACGGGTACGGCGGCGAGCAATTCGGTCCCACCGGTGGAGCCCGCATGTAGGCGAGTTGCGCCCGGGCGATGACGTAGTGGCCGACCCAGGCAGCGTCGCCGATCATGGCCGCCAACTGCTGCGCCGAGTAGACGTCCGGCTGAGCCGCCGTGCTCGAGGTCACGATCGACCCGGCGCTTGTTGACGGACCGGGCGCATTTGTCGCCACTTCCTGGCCGGCGGGTATGGCCGACCCGGTGGCGAGGTTGGCCGGCGACGCGGACGGTTGCTGTCCACCCAGCAGCGTCGGCGCGACCGCCACGGCGATCACGACTGCCGCCACAACGGGCGCGAGCCAGACGCCGCCAGCCTGACGGTTCGACGCCAGCCGCGACCCCGGTTGGCGCTGATCGCGACGAGCAGCGCCTCACGCTGGTTGGGCGTCATGGTGGCCGTGGTGCGTCGGGCGAGGTGACGCTCGAGTTCGGCGTCGTCGAGCCTGTTCGTCGTTACGAGCTGGCGCAGCCGCTGGTCGAACGCCCTGCGGGCGGATTGCGGGCCCGACTCAGCAGCCGATCCTCCGCCAAGGTCGTAATCGAGCAGCTGGGCGCGCTGGTCGATGGTCAGCTGCTCGAAGGCCCGATCGAAGTCGGTCGCGCTGATCGCATTCGGGGGGCCGGAGCCGGCGGACTGTTCGGCCGGCGCGACGGCGATCTCACGAACTCCCCGGCGGTTGCGCGCGACCGATTTCGCAGCGTAGACGGTGATGCGCTGCAGCCAGGTGTCGAAGCGGCCGACCTCGCCCAGTGACCGCAGCGAGCGGCGGGCGGAGATCAGCGCGTCGTGTGTCGCGTCGCGCGCCTCGGCCGGGCTGCCCAGAATGCCGACCGCCGTGCGGTAGACCGAGTCGATCGCTTCGCGCGCGATCTGATCGAGGGCCGCGGCGTCGCCCGCCCGAGCCCGCTCGATCAGCGCGCCATCCATTCGTCCTCCGATCGCTTCCCCTGATACGCAGTGTCGCGACACTGGCAAATGGCGGGCAATAGCGGGCACCGGCGCGGATTCCGACTGGTGGTCGGAGCTTTCACGGGATTCAGCCGACAAACCTCAAGAAACGACCCTCAACGGCCTCGTATGCAGCCGAGATCCGCTCGACGGTCGGATATCAGCGTCGTTTGCAGCGAAATGCGTCCGAGTGCACTTGGCAGGCGCGGAAGCGGCCAGCCGTTTCGCGCCGTCTCGCGCCGGTCCACCCGCCTCTCAGGTCGCGGTGAAGCTGATCATGTGGTAGCCGCGCGCTCCGCTCGGGGCGGGCGGCGTGCGCTCGGCGGTCTGCGTTTCGCCCGTGCCGTCCGTGGCGCGGACCTGGAGCTGGTGGTCGCCGGCCGACACGGGCAGCATGGTTCGCCACTGCACCCAGGTCGTGTCGGCGATGGGCACCGACAGCTCGGCCTGCTGCCAGGCGCCGCCGTCGAGCTGGACCTCCACCTTGGCGACGCCGCGGGTGGGCGCCCAGGCGACCCCCGCGACCTGCACCTGGCCGGCGGTCACCCGCGTGCCAGGGCGCGGCAGGTCGATGCGCGACTGGGTCAGGATCGGGCCCAGCTTGGACCAACCGAGCGGCACCCAGTAGGCGTCGAAAGCCTCCAGCGTGGTCAGCTCGATCTCGGTCAGCCACTTGGTCGCCGAGACGTAGCCGAACAGACCGGGCACGATGAGGCGCGCCGGGAAGCCGTGCTGCGCCGGCAGCGGCTCGCCGTTCATCTCGACCACGACCATGGCATCGGCCCCGGCGCCGGACAGGTGCGCGGTGGGGAAGCCGACCGTGAAGCCGTCGAACGCGCGGCCGACGACCTGCGTCGCAGCGGTCTGCACGCCGGCCCGCTGGAGCAGCGGGACGAGCGGCGTGCCGGTCCACTTGGCGTTCCCGACCAGGTGCCCGCCGACGTCGTTGGAGACGCACGAGATGGTCACATACTGCTCGGCCAGGGGCATCGCCAGCAGGTCGTCGTAGGTCAGCGTGACCTCTTGGTCGACCATGCCGTGAATGCGCAGCGACCAGGTCGTGGCGTCGATGCGGGGAGTGTCGAGGCGGGTGTCGATGCGGTAGAAGTCGGCGTTCGGGACGACGATCGGGGTGAGGCCGTTGATGTTGAAGTCGGCGCCGGCGGGGAGTGGCGCAGCGGTCTCCCCCGGCGACGGGATGGCGCCCGGCGAGGCGACCGGCCCGAACGACGATGTGCCCAGGTAGCGGCTGATCACCGCCAGCAGGCCGCCGGCCGCCAGGGCCGAGCTGCCCAGGATCAGGAAGTTGCGGCGCGGCAGCGGCGACCGCCCGGCCACCGCTGCCACGCCAGCCGGACCGGCCAGCGTGGAGCGGCCGATCAGGTCAGCCAGCCACGTCAGGGAGAAAATGCCAACGACCACGGCCGGCACGACGCTGACCGCGGCGGACACCGGCGTGGCCAGCGGGTCCTGCAGGATGAGCGTCAAGCCGGCGACGCCGAAGAGCACGAAGGCGCCCAGCGCGAGCCGCATGTCGCGACCGGCCAGCAGCCCAAAGATGGCGCCCACGGCCAGGCCGCCGATGCCGGTCATGATCTCGAGCGCCGCCTTGTCGTTGGTGCCGAACAGGGCAACCATGAGGTCCTTGCCACCGGGCGGCTGGAGGCTGATCACCAGCGCGCCCACCGCGCCGATGATCGAGCTGCCGCCGAACACGGCTGCGCAGATCTCGCCGACGCCGACCGCGAGTGCCGCCGATGCCGCGCCCGCCAGTGCCCACGCGAAGGCGCGTCCCTTCATATGGCCAGAAGGTTACTGGTCGCCGGGTCTGCCGCTCGGCTAGGGTTGGGCGTGATGTTCAGCCTCTCACGCTGGGCGCGGGCGTTCGCGCTGGTGCTGACGTTCACCACCACCGCGCTCGTGCCGAGCCTGGCGCCGCAGACCGCGCTCGCGTCGACGGCGCCGTTGCCGGCTTGCACGTACTCGAACGTCATGACCCGCTATACGTCGGCGGCGGACTGGCGGATCACGCTGGTCGACACGGCGCTGCGGCTGCCTCGCAATTACGTGCCGCCCGACCTGGTTTCGACGGCTGCGGCGGGGCTGGCGCGCAAGCAGTACGTGCGCGCCCTGGTCATCCCCGACCTGACCGCGCTGGCGGAGGCGGCGGCCGCCAACGGCACACCCATTCGCGTCGTTTCCGCGTATCGCAGCTACCGCCAGCAGCGCAAGCTCTTCCGCGCCGAGGTCGCCCTGCTGGGCCCGGTCAAGGGCCGTCTGCGGGCGGCGCGAGCGGGCCACTCGGAGCACCAACTGGGCACGGCGATCGACTTTGGCGGCACCGGTGCCTGGATGGCGCAGAACGCCTGGCGCTTCGGCTTCATCATGAGTTACCCGTACCGCGACCCGACCCTCACCTGCTACCGCTACGAGCCGTGGCATTACCGCTACGTCGGACGCGAGATGGCGGCGCAGGTGCACGACAGCGGCCTGAGCCTGCGCGAGTACCTGTGGCAGCGCTACTACGGGTAGCGCCGGCCGGCTTGCCCCAAGGCGCGGCTCAGCCGTTGATCAGCTGTCGGTCAGCTGGTAGATCGCCCCGCCGTTGTAGTCGACCACGTACAGCCGGCCGTCACCGCCTTCGCCGAAGGCGCTGATGGTGAACGACGTGGTGAACGGCATGGGCAGTGAGTCGGCTCTCTTGAAGCTGGCGGGAATGACCCACACGTTGCCCGAGCAGTAGTCGCCGAACACGTAGTCGCCGTTCAACGCCGCTCCCGGCCGACGCGAGACGTAGCCGCCGGTCACCGCGCAGTTGTTGCCACCGAAGTCACTGTGGGCGTATTCGATCACCGGCAGCTTGTGACAGCCGCCCGTACACAGGTCGCCCTGGGTCTGGCCGGGGTCGTTGTAGTAGTGGCGGCCCTCGATCAGCCGCCAACCGAAGTTGAAGCTGCGCTTGGTCTTGACGCGATCGATCTCCTCGTACGCGTTCTGGCCCACGTCACCGCACCACAGCAGCCCGGTCGTGTAGTCGAACGAGCAGCGCCACGGGTTGCGCAGCCCATATGACCAGATCGCGTTGAGGCCATGCCGCCCGACGAACGGGTTGCTGCGCGGAACGCTGTAGCGCTTCCGGCCGGCGCCGTCGGGATCGAGCGGGTTGATGCGCAGGATTTTGCCCAGGTAACTGGTGACGTCCTGGGCATGGTTCTGGGGATCGCCGCCACTGCCCCCGTCGCCGGTCGAGATGTACAGGTAGGGGCCCTTGAAGCCCATCCAGCCCCCATTGTGGTTGGCGTAGGGCTCGGCGAAGCTGAGCAGGATGCGCTCGCTGTTGGGGTCGGCAACATCCGGATCCGCGGCAGAGCGCTGGTATTCGGCGATGACGGCCGCTCCGTCCGACGCGCGCGTGTAATAGACGTAGAAGAGCCCGTTGCTCGCGTAGTCGGGGTGGAAGGCGACGCTGAGCAGTCCCTGCTCGCCGCAACACGCAACCTTGTCCGAGATGTCGAGGAAAGTACCCCCGCCGACGATCTCGATCTGGCCGGTCTGCTGCACCACGAACAGCCGGTCGTCGCCGGCGTTGGTGACCATGACCGGGTCGACGAAGCCGCTTTGGACGAGCGACACGTCCAGCGAAGCTGCGGCCGCCGGCGCAGCGATCGCCGGTACGAGGATGGCCAGCGAGCCGGCAGCCAGTGCGATGCGGCGCACCAGCGAGGGCAAGCGCAATAGCGCGTTGGTCATTGGGCCAGATTAGCGATGCCGCCAAGCCGGGGACTGGCGCGATCGCGCCGAGTGGGTCAGCATTGGTCGCAATGAATTCTCGTCCGCTGACCTTCGAGTTCCACGTGTCGCGCGCGGCGCGCGAGCGTTACCGCTTCGATGAGGCGCTGTTCAGCACCAGCGGCAACGTCGTCTTCGTCGACTACGCGGCCGCGCGCCGCTTCGCGCAGCTGATGAATGAGCAGCGCGACCTGGTCGCCGACCCGAGCGCCGCTGTGCGCGCCGGGGACATCAACGCGATGGGCCTCGTCGATGAGGTGCTGCACTTCGTGGTTGAGCTGTACCGACGCGAGCGCAAGCCGGACGCGATGGCAGCGGCGCTCGATGACCTCCGCCGGCGGCTGGGCGAAGCCGTCCTGGAGGCGACGCTGACGACGTTCGTGGAGCATTTCCCGCCGCTCGTCGCCTACCGCGGCGAGCAGTCGGCCGCGGATTACCTCGCCGGCGACACGGACGGCCGGTCGAATCGCGAGATCGCGCTCGAGGAACTGATGCTGCTCTGGCTGGCCAACATGAACCCGGCTTTCGCGCCGTACGGGGAGTTGTTCGACGACACGCCGCTCGAGGACGGCAGTGCCTATGTCGCGGCGCTGCGTGGCCTGGCGGCGTTCTTCAAGACGCAGCCGACTTTCGGGCCCGAAAACGACGATCTGCTCAGCCTGCTGCGGCGCCCTGCACTCGAGGCCCCGGCCTCACTGGCCAGCCAGTTGCGCTGGATGACCGAACGCTGGGGCTTCGTGGCCGAGAAGTTCGGCGACCGGCTGGTGATCGGCCTCGACGTGCTCTCGGAGGAGGAGCGCGCATTGTGGATGCGCTTCCACGCGACGCACGGCGGGGCAGCCGATGCCGGCGCCGGCGACACGGCCGCGCTGCATGGCTTCGCCGCGGCGGCCGGCGAGCCGGAGGACGAGCGCTTCAGCCGCGATCTCGACTGGATGCCGCGCGTCGTGCTGCTGGCCAAGAGCACCTACGTATGGCTCGATCAGCTGTCGCGTGAGTATGGCCGGCCGATCTGGCGGCTGGACCAGATACCCGACGAGGAACTGGATGCCATCGGCGCGCGCGGCTTCACCGGGCTGTGGCTGATCGGCCTGTGGGAGCGCAGCCGCGCGTCGCGCGAGATCAAGCAGTTGCGCGGCAATCCCGAGGCGGTCGCGTCGGCCTACTCGCTGATGGACTACCAGATCGCCGACGACCTCGGTGGCGACGAGGCATATCGCAACCTGCGCGACCGGGCCTGGTCACGTGGTGTCCGCCTGGCGAGCGACATGGTGCCCAACCACATGGGCATCGACTCGCGCTGGGTGATGGAGCATCCCGACTGGTTCATGTCGCGCCCTGATCCACCCTATCCGGCGTACACGTACAACGGGCCGAATCTCTCGTCCGACCAGCGCGTCGGCGTCTACATCGAGGACCACTACTACGACAACACCGACGCCGCGGTGACGTTCAAGCGCGTCGATCGCTGGAGCGGCCAGGAGCGCTTCATCTATCACGGCAACGACGGCACCTCCATGCCGTGGAATGACACCGCGCAGCTCGACTACCTCAAGGCGGAGGTGCGCGAGGCGGTCATCCAGACCATCCTGCACGTCGCGCGCCAGTTCCCGATCATCCGCTTCGACGCGGCGATGACGCTCGCCAAACGACACGTCGAGCGGCTCTGGTATCCCGAGCCGGGCAGCGGCGGGGCGATCCCGTCGCGTGCCGAGTACGCCATGAAGAAGGCCGACTTCGAGCGCGCCATGCCGGTCGAGTTCTGGCGCGAGGTGGTCGATCGCGTCGCTGCCGAGGCGCCCGAGACGCTGCTGCTCGCCGAGGCCTTCTGGCTGATGGAAGGCTATTTCGTGCGCACGCTGGGCATGCACCGCGTCTACAACAGCGCGTTCATGAACATGATGCGCGACGAGAAGAACGCCGAGTACCGGCTGGTCATCAAGAACACGCTCGAGTTCGACTCCCAGATCCTCAAGCGCTACGTCAACTTCATGAACAACCCCGACGAGCGCACGGCAGTCGACCAGTTCGGCAAGGGCGACAAGTATTTCGGCGTGGCCACCGTGCTGGCGACCATGCCCGGGCTGCCGATGTTCGGCCACGGCCAGGTGGAGGGCTACGCCGAGCGCTACGGCATGGAGTACCGGCGCGCTTATCTCGACGAGACGCCCGACGCGGACCTGATTGCCCGCCACGAGCGCGAGATCTTCCCGCTGCTCCACCGTCGGGCGCTTTTCGCCGAGGTGGCCGACTTCGCGCTATACGACTTCTACGCGGGCGGTTCGGTCAACGAGGACGTCTTCGCGTTCTCGAACCGGCGCGACGGCGAGCGATCGCTGGTCGTCTACCACAACAAGTACGCGGAAACTGCCGGCTGGATCCGGGTCGCGGCGGTCACCGGCGCGTCGCTCGGGCACGGCCTGGGTTTGTCGAACGACCCGGCCGACTTCCTGATCATGCGTGATGCGCGGTCGGGCCTGGAGCACCTCCACTCGCACAAGGAGCTGTCCGAGCAGGGCATGTACCTGGAGCTGCACGCCTATTCGTGCCACGCGTTCGTCGAGTTGCGCGACGTGCGCGACACGGACGGCCGCTACGCACAGCTCGCCGCGCAACTCGATGGCCGGGGAGTCCCCTCGATCGCCGAAGCGCTGCGCGACCTCGAACTCGAGCCGCTGCACGATGCATTGCGCGGCGAAGACGCCGGCGCCGTGCTGGCGGCGGCCGCTGCGCTGCTCGGCATCGAGACGGTTGCGCACGACGACGAGTCCGGCGAAGCGGCGACCCAGCGCACGCTGGCGCGCGACGTCGAAGAGCTCGTCGGCGCGCATCAGCCCGAGCTGGCACGCGGCAAATGGATCTACGAGTGGCGCATCGACAAGGTGTGGCCCAACGCGGACCTGGTGGCACTGCTGCTCGACCGCCCCGCGGCCAAGCGCGCGTCGAGCGCCGCCAACGGCCGCCGGCCGCAGGAGCTGCTGCAGGACGAGCACTTCCGCCGCGCGATCGGTGTCAACGAGCACGAAGGCGTGACGTGGTTCAACCGCGAGCGCTTCGAAGAGGCGGTCGAGTGGCTCGAGTTGCCCGATGCGGCCGGACTGGCGCGCGCCGCCGAGCGCTCCGGCTATCGCCTTGCACGATTGGAGCGCGCGATCGCCGACCCGCCCAAGTGGGCGTCGACCAGACCGCCCAAGGCCGCGATCAAGCCGGGTGCGCCCAAGCCGGCCGCAGCCAAGCCCAATGCGCTGAAACACCCTGCGCCGACTCGTGCACCCGGGCGACAATCGCAGGATGGAGAGTGACCCGGGCGCCTGGAGTGAGCCGGCCGCAGCCATCGTCGGCGCGGCGGTCGTCATTGCCGGCAACGGGGTGAAGCGCTGACCGGGCGGGATATTACCGGCGACGCGGGCCGCGTGCGCACGGTGATCGAGGCCGTTACGCCTCAGCTCGACGGCGGTCGTTTTGCCGTCAAGCGGATCGTCGGCGACACGTTCGCGGTGGAAGCCGACGCGTTTGGCGACGGCCACGACGAAATCCGGGTCGTGCTGCGCTGGTGCCATGGCGGGACGAGCGGGGAGTGGCGCGAAGTCGAGATGATCGCGCTGGGCAACGATCGCTGGCGGGGCACCTTCGCGCTTGCCGACCTGGGCCGATACCAGTATTCAGTCAGCGCATGGGTCGACCACTTTCGAACCTGGCAGCACGACCTGGCCAAGCGCCTGGACGCGGGCCAGGACGTGCGCATCGACCTGTTGATCGGCGCGCAGCTGGTGCAGGCAGCGGGGGAGCGGGCCGCTGAGGTTGACGATGATCATGCTCGGCGACTGCGCGAACTGGCGGGTCGTCTGCGCGGCGGGCAGTCGATCGTCACGGGGCCGCTGGTCGAGCTGATCGAGCGCTATCCGGATCGCAGCCAGGCAGCCAGCTCGGCCACGTTCGACGTCATCGTCGACCCCGAGCGCGCGCGCTTCTCGAGTTGGTACGAGCTGTTCCCGCGCTCGGCGTCGCCCGACCCACGCCGGCACGGCACGTTCGCCGATGTCGTCGCCCGGCTTGATTACGTGCAGCGGCTGGGCTTCGACGTGCTGTACCTGCCACCCATCCATCCCATCGGCCGGCAGTTCCGCAAAGGCCCCAACAACGAACCGGCGCAGTCCGCGGCCGATCCCGGCGTGGCGTGGGCGATCGGCGGACCGGAGGGCGGCCACACCGCGGTCCATCCGGAACTGGGCACGCTCGCGGATTTCCGATCGCTGGTCGCGGAGGCCGCCCGGCGCGGTATCTCGGTCGCGCTGGACATCGCCTTCCAGGCCTCACCCGACCATCCCTGGGTGACCGAACATCCCGACTGGTTCCGCGCGCGCCCCGACGGCACCATCCAGTACTCCGAGAATCCGCCCAAGAAATACCAGGACATCTACCCGTTCGACTTCGAGAGCCGGGACTGGCGCGGACTGTGGGGGGCGCTGAACGACGTCTTCCGCTTCTGGATCGAGCAGGGCGTGACCATCTTTCGCGTCGACAACCCGCACACCAAGGCATTCGGCTTCTGGGAGTGGTGCATCGCCGATATCAAGGCGGACCATCCCGAGGTGCTCTTCCTGGCCGAGGCCTTCACGCGGCCCAAGGTGATGTATCGGCTGGCCAAGCTCGGCTTCTCGCAGAGCTACACGTACTTCACCTGGCGCAACAGCCCGGCCGAGTTGGCCGCCTACCTGACCGAGCTCACCTCGCCGCCGGTCAGCGAGTTCTTCCGACCCAACTTCTGGCCGAACACTCCGGACATCCTGCATGCCGACCTGCAGGTGGGGACGCGTCCCGCGTTCGCAGCACGACTCGTGCTGGCAGCCACGTTGTCGGCCGACTACGGCATCTACGGGCCGGCCTTCGAGCTGCTCGAGCACACTCCGCGCGAGCCGGGTTCGGAGGAATACCTCGACTCGGAGAAGTACCAGCAGCGCACCTGGGACCTCGACGCGCCTGACTCGCTCGCGCCGCTGATCGAGCGCCTCAACGCCGCGCGGCGCGATCACCCGGCGCTGCAGACCAACGAGCGCCTGTGGTTTCAGGCGGTCGACAACGACCAGTTGCTCGCCTATACCAAGAACACTGCCGACCGGCGCGACATCATCCTGACAGTCGTCAATTTCGATCCGCTGGCCGTTCAATCGGGCACGCTCACGCTCGACCTGGCCGGTCTGGGCCTGCCACCGGACGAGCCCTTTGAGGCGGTCGATCTGCTCGATCGGGCGACGTACCTCTGGCAGGGCGCCCAGAATTGGGTCGCGCTCGATCCCGGCGTGCGCGCCGCGCACGTCTTCTGGCTGCGTCGCCCGGCGGCGCGCGGAAGCGCCCGATGAGGAGCCGTTCATGCTGACGCGCGGCAGCAACCACCGCAACGGCCGGCGACGCTGGTCGAGCGCCATCGGCAACGAACCGGAGTGGTACAAGGACGCGGTCATCTACGAGCTGCACGTGCGCTCGTTCTTCGACAGCGACGGCGACGGCTCGGGCGACTTCCCCGGCCTGGCCCAGAAGCTGGACTACCTCGCCGACCTGGGCGTGTCCGCCATCTGGCTGCTGCCCTTCTACCCGTCGCCGCTCAAGGACGACGGTTACGACATCGCCGACTACACCGGCGTCAATCCCGAATACGGATCGCTGCGCGACGTCAAGCAGCTCATTCGTGAGGCGCACGCACGTGGCCTGCGCGTGATCACCGAGCTGGTCTGCAACCACACCTCCGACCAGCATCCGTGGTTCCAGCGCGCACGACGCTCTCCGCCGGGCAGCGTGTACCGCGACTTCTACGTGTGGAGCGACACGCCCGACCGGTACGCCGACGCGCGCATCATCTTCAAGGACTTCGAGCCTTCGAACTGGAGCTGGGACGGCGTCGCCGGCGCCTACTACTGGCACCGTTTCTATCACCACCAGCCGGACCTCAACTTCGACAACCCGCGCGTGCGCGAGCAGATCAAGAAGGCGCTCGACTTCTGGCTCGAACTGGGCGTCGACGGGCTGCGCCTCGACGCCATCCCGTACCTGTACGAGCGCGAGGGCACCAACTGCGAGAACCTGCCCGAGACGCACGCCTTCCTGCGCGAACTGCGGGCCCACGTCGACGAGCGCTTCAGCGACCGCATGCTGCTGGCGGAGGCGAACCAGTGGCCGGAGGACGCGGTCGCCTATTTCGGCAACGGCGACGAGTGCCACATGTGCTTCCACTTCCCGGCCATGCCGCGCATGTTCATGGCCGTGCGCATGGAGGACCGCTTCCCGCTGTACGACATCCTGGAGCAGACACCGGCGATCCCCGAAAACGCACAGTGGGCGTTGTTCCTGCGCAACCACGACGAGTTGACGCTCGAGATGGTCACCGACGAAGAGCGCGACTACATGTACCGCGTCTATGCACACGACCCGCAGATGCGCATCAACCTGGGCATCCGCCGCCGCCTGGCGCCGCTGATGGGCAATAACCGGCGGCGGATCGAGCTGCTCAACGGGTTGCTCTTCGCGCTGCCGGGCACGCCGGTGCTGTACTACGGCGACGAGATCGGCATGGGCGACAACGTCTATCTCGGCGACCGCAACGGGGTGCGCACGCCGATGCAGTGGACCAGCGACCGTAACGCCGGTTTCTCGGACGCGAACCGTCAGCGTCTCTTCCTGCCGGTCATCACCGATCCCGAGTACCACTACGAAGCCGTCAACGTCGAGGCGCAGCAGGCCAACCCGACGTCGCTGCTGTGGTGGATGAAGCGACTCATCGCGTTGCGCAAGCAGTACCGCGCCTTCGGCCGTGGCTCGCTGACCTTCCTGTACCCGGACAATCGCCGCATAGTCGCGTTCGTGCGCGAGTACGAGGGCGAACGGATCCTGGTCGTGGCCAACATGTCGCGCTTCGTGCAGTACGCCGACCTGGACCTGTCCGCCTATGCCGGCCTCGTGCCGGTCGAGATGTTCGGCCGGGTCGAGTTCCCGCGCGTCGACGATCGGCCGCTGTTCCTGACGCTCGGCCCGCACGCGTTCATCTGGTTCAGCCTGGAGGCCGAGCCGGGCCACCCCGGCGGGGAGGCGCGCACGGCGGCCGACAACGCGCTGACGATCAACTCCGCGCCCGACCTTGACTCGCTCATGCGCGGCCGCGGGCGCAACCAGCTCACGGCAATCCTGCCGGGCTACCTACGTGAACGGCGTTGGTTCCGCTCCAAGGCGCGGCGCATCAGCGGCGTTCATCTGCGCGATGCGATCGAGGTGCCGATGGGCAGCGGCGAGCGTGAGGCGCGCCTGTGCATTTTCGATGTCGATTACAGCGAGGGCGAGCCGGAGTCCTACGTGCTGCCCCTCGCGCTGGCCAGCGCGGAGGAAGCAGAGGCGATCCTCGACCGCTCACCACAGGCGATCGTGGCGCGCGTCGGGCCGGCCGCCGACGAGGCGCAGTGGGTGCTTTACGACGCGCTCTACGACCCTGCCTTTGCGACGCAGCTGCTGAACGCGATCGGCGGCCGACGCCGCTTCGCCGGGACGCGGGGTGAGATCACCGCGACACCGACGCGCGCCTTCGGACGGCTGCGCGGTACCCGCCGGGCGAACCTGACCGCCAGCGTCGGGCGGGCCGAGCAGAGCAACACGTCGATCAACTTCGGCGACCGGCTGATCCTGAAGGTATTCCGCCGGCTGGAGGAGGGCGTCAATCCCGACCTCGAGATCGGCATGGCGCTCACCGCCCAAGGCTTTAAGCACGCGCCGGCGGTGGGTGGCTGGATGGCCTATCGGACCGGGCGCGACGAGCCGGCCGCGCTGGCGATCCTGCAGGAGTTCGTGCCCAACGAAGGCGACATCTGGGAGTTCACGCTCGACTCGGTGAGCGCCTACTACGAGAGCACCGCCGCGGTGGCCGACCCGCCGCCTGTGCCGGGCACGTCGGTCGGCGACATCCTGGCCGCGCGCCACGGCGAGCCACCCGAGCTGGCCGCAATGCACATGGGCTCCTACCTCACGGTGGCGCGCTTACTGGGCCGCCGAACGGCCGAACTGCACCGTGCCCTGGCGGCTGCGGGCGATGGCCCAGCCTTCGCACCCGAGCCTTTCACCGCCCTATACCAACGTTCGATCCTCCAGACGCTGCGCAACCAGACCTCGGCCACGCTCAACCTGCTCGGCCGGCGCGTCAACGAGCTACCGCCCGACGCGCGGCCCCGTGCCGCGGCCGCGCTCACGTACGCGCCGCGCATTCGGGAGCGGGTCCGTGAGCTGACCAGCGGGCGCGTCTCGTGCCTGCGCATCCGCACGCACGGCGACTATCACGCCGGCCAGGTGCTGTGGACCGGCCGCGACGTGGTGTTCATCGATTTCGAGGGCGAGCCGGGGCGGCCGCTGTCGGAGCGGCGGCACAAGCGTGCTGCACTGACCGATGTCGCCGGCATGGTCCGCTCGTTCCACTACGCCGCGTACGGCACGCTGCTCAGTCAGCGCGTCGGCGGCGCGGTGCGCCCGGAGGACGTGGCGCGTCTGGAACCGTGGGCTGCGCTGTGGTACCTGTCGGCCGCCGCGGCATTTCTGGGCGCCTACCTTGACGAAGCCGCCGGCCAGCCGTTCGTGCCGGCCGATCCAGCCGAACTCGAGCGGTTGCTCCAACTGGCGATGTTGCAGAAGGTGCTCTACGAGCTCAGCTACGAGCTCAACAACCGGCCCGACTGGGTGTCGATCCCGCTGCGCGGGCTGCTCGAACTGTTCGGTCCGACCGAGAGCGAGCCGGCCTAGAAAGGCGGCCAGGGCACCGCCGGGCGATCCGGATCGGGCAGCGGGAAACGGCCGCTGGTCAGCAGCATCTCGGCGCGCCGGGCGGTCGCGCGCACCTCACGGCGCGAAATGAGTTCGCGCAACGCCGCGCCCAGGTCCCCGTCGAGCGCCTCGCATACCTGGCGCACGACGGCCAGCTCGGCCGTGGACAGCCGTTGGCCGCGCCACGCCCATAAAACTGTGCGGAGTTTCGGTTCGACGGCAAAGCAGATGCCGTGGTCCACGCCGAACACGTGGCCGCTATCGGTCGGCAGCAGGTGGCCGACCTTTCGATCCGCATTGTTGGCCAGCGCATCGAAGACACACATCTGCCGCAGCCGCCGATCGGCGCCATTGACCAGGTCCACCCGGTCGACCTCCTCGTCGATGTCGACCCAGCGCTGGACCATCCCCTCACCGAACGGTCCGTCGCGCAGGACGGTCGGCGGCACGATGCCCCAGCCGCTCGACTGCGAGAGTGCGTACGCGGCGACCTCGCGCCGCGCGAGCGTGCCGGTCGGGAAGTCGTCCAGGGGGCGCTCGCCGCGGACCGGCTTGTAGACGCACACCAGGCCGTCGATCGGCTCGCTCTCGTCGTCCTCGGGATCGTTCGCCGCGCTGCCGTCCGTGATGCGCGCCACGAAGGTGGCGTTCGAGGCACCCGGCAGACGGCCGATGATTTCGAGCTCCCCCTCACGCAACAGTTCGAGATCGGCCGCGCCGCCCAGTCCGCCGGACATCGTCGTCAGTTCTTGTACCCGTTCTTGCGCACGCAGAAGTGGCCGGTCGGCTCGAGCGGTTGGCCGCACTGCGGGCACGGCGGCCGGCCCGCCTGGACGACGGCCACCGCACCGGAGGCGAATGCCAGCGCGGCGTCGGGCTCGAGTTGCACGCGCACCACGTCCGGGCCGTCGCCGAGGTCGGCCGCCAACAGGCTGTCGAGCGGCTCCTCATCGGCCGTCTCGGACTCCTCGTCCTCATCCTCGTCCTCGGCGGTGACCTCGTGTGCCTCGATGACCACCCGCTCGTGCTCGCCGTCCCAGCCCAGACGCAGCGTCCCCACGCGGAACTGCTCGACCACGGGCTCGCGCAGAGGCGGTGGCGGGGCGATCGGCTGGTCGTTCATGTCCAGGCCGCCGCTGCGCAGTGACAGCAGCAGGGTCGCGACGCGCTCGGCCAGCGCGGCGACCTGGACCTTCTCGAGCGCCACGGAGACGACGCGGTCACCCTGGCGCGCCTGCAGGAAGAAGGTGCGCTGGCCGGGCTGACCCACGGTGCCACACACAAACTGGTCTGGCTGGTCGAAGCTGAAGACTCGGCGCGGCATACGGGCGATGACTCTAATACCCTTTCAGTCATGCAGTTCAACATCGCTTCTTCAGCCGCCGATTCGAGTCTCGACGCTGTCGTCGTCCCGGTCTTCAAGGACGGCGACGAGCCGGTCCACGCCGCCCGTGGAGCAGGCGGCGAGATCCGCAAACTCGCCGAGTGGCTCGCCGCTGATGGCGGCGCCGGCAGCCTGTTCAGCACACGCACCCATCTTCAACCGGCTGCTACTGACGGCGCCAGCGCCCTGCGCCTGGTCGTGGTCGGTGCCGGCAAGCGGAGCGAATACGACGCCGAGCGGGCCTGGCGCGTGGCCAGCGCCGGCGTCAAGGCGCTGTGGGGTTCCAAGGCGCGCCGTGTCGGCGTCTGCCTGGAAACCGCCCAGGTGGGACCGGAAACGGCCGTCCAGGCCGCTGTCGAGGGTGTCGTGTATGCACTGTGGGATCCGCATACGCACCAGACCGGCAGCGACGCCGAGCGGCTGCCGCCGGTTGACGAGGTCGTGCTGCTGGCCGACCCGACCGCCGGTGCTGCGGGGGATGCCGCGGCGCTGGCCATTGAGCGCGGCGCAGCCGTCGGCGAGGCCGTCAACTGGGCCCGCGCTCGATCAAATGAGCCGGCCAACCTGATGACGCCCACGCACCTCGCCGCGGCTGCGGGCGAACTGGCCGCAGCGCATCACCTGCAGTTCGATGTCATCGAAGAGGATGCGGCTGCGCGGCTCGGCATGGGCAGCTACCTGTCGGTTGCGCACGGCAGCGCTGAACCGGCGAAATTCATCGTCCTGCGCTACCGCGGACGCAGTGGCGATGGGTACGACCTCGGCCTGGTGGGCAAGGGCATCACCTTCGACTCGGGCGGCATCTCGCTCAAGGATCCGAAGGACATGCACCTGATGAAGCACGACATGGCCGGCGCGGCGGCAGTTATTGGGAGCATCGGTGCGATCGCCCGGCTGGGCCTGCCGATCAACGTGATCTGCGTCGCTCCGGCGACCGAGAACCTGCCCGGCGGGCGCGCCACCAAGCCGGGCGACGTGTTCACCAGCATGAGCGGCAAGACGGTCGAGGTCATCAACACCGATGCTGAGGGCCGGCTGGTCCTGCTCGACGGTGTGACCTATGCCCAGCGCGAAGGCGCGTCGCGAGTCGTCGACGTGGCCACGCTGACCGGCGCCATCCGCGTCGCGCTCGGCCGCCACTACACGGGCCTGTTCGGCCGGCCCGCCGGATTCGTCGATGAGATTCGCAGCGCCGGCCAGCGCGCGGGTGAGCGGATGTGGCCGATGCCCCTGTCGGATGAATTTCGCGATGACATGAAAAGCGACATAGCCGACCTGCGCAACACCGGCGGCGGTGGGCTGGGAGGTGCCAGCCTGGGCGCCGCGTTCATAGACGCGGCCGTTGAACCGCAGACGGAATGGGCGCACCTCGATATTGCCAGCACGGCGTGGTACGAGGAGGACCGGTCCTTCTCGCCCAAGGGGCCACAGGGAGCCCCGGTCAGGACGCTTGTCGAGTTGGCGAGTAGCATCGCAAATCGCAACCAGTGAGCTTGTTGCGGTAGGCTCGCCCTTCGCCTGGTGGTTTGGTCCGCTTTGGTGAAGAAAAAGCCACTCGCCAATTGCCAAGGCGCAACTTCGGCGAGCGACGATTTGGGCACGTGCCCGAAGCTCGCGGGAGGGTTCGATATGCGCGGGCCGGCTCGCTACCGTGAAACATCAAAGTCAATGGGAGTAGTTTGAAATGCGCTTTGTGCGTGCCGGTTTCGCGGCAGCGTTGCTGTTGGCCATGCTGCTGCCGGCGGTTGCCGTCGCCCAGACCCCGCTGCAGATCACCACGCCCTTTCCGTCGGTCGTAGCTGATCCCGGAGGCACAGCACGCTTCACCGTGACGGTGACTACCGAGCAGCCCGAGCGGGTCGACCTGACAACGGCCGGCACGCCGGACACCTGGACGACCAGCCTGCGCGGCGGGGGCTCGACCATCTCGGCCGTCTACACCACCGCTCAGCCGATCGCCAGCGGCGAGGTTGCCACCACCCCGAGCGCCCAGTTCCAGGTCGAGGTCGACATCCCCGCCGATACGCAACCTGGCCCGAACAAGGTGCTCATCAACGGCCAGAGCGCATCCGGCGCGACAGCCAGCCTGGAGCTGGACATCACCATCGAGACGCCCACGGCGGGATCGGTCACGATGACGGCCAGCTATCCCGAGCTGCAGGGGCCGACGAGCAACAACTTCCGTTTCGAGCTCTCACTGCACAACGCCACCGCCCAGCAGATCAATTTCCAGCTGCAGGTTGACGGGCCCGTGGGCTGGACGCTCACGGCGCAGCCAACCGGCCAGAGCCAGGCCGCGACCGTCGTAACCGACGCGGGATCGACCACCTCCGTCCAGGTGAATGCGCAGGCGCCCAGTACCACGGCGGCGGGGGCCTACCCCATCACAGTGACGGCCATAGGTGGCCCGGATCCCGTTCAGACGCAGCTGTCGGTCAAGATCACCGGCAGCTACTCGATGTCGCTCACCACGCAAGACCAGGTGCTCAACGCTTCGGTCAGCGCCGGCAACACGACCACCCTCAACCTGGTCGTCTCCAACTCCGGCACGGCGCAACTGACCAACGTGGCGATGACGGCGACGCCGCCGCAGGGGTGGACGGTGACCTTCGACCAGCCGACCATCGCCCAGATCGACCCGCAAGTCGACCAGCCGGTCGTGGCGACCATCCAGCCCGCGCCCGACGCGATCGCCGGTGACTACGTGGTGAGCTTGATCGCGCGCAGCAGCGACGGCAGCTCTGACACCGTCCAGATCAGGACCACGGTCGAGACATCCGCGCTCGGTGGGCTGATCGGCATCGCCGTGCTGGTCATCGTCTTCATCGGCCTCTTCTTCGTCTTCCAGCGTTATGGCCGTCGCTGAGCCCACCGCCCAGCAGGACGCCGCGGCCGCGCCGCGGCGCGGCCTGACGCCGGGCGGTGCGCCGGCCATCCGAACGAAGGCGCTGACCAAGAAATACGGCGACTTCATCGCTGTCGACCGGCTTGACCTGTCGGTCAAGCACGGCGAGGTTTTCGGCCTGCTGGGTCCCAATGGGGCCGGCAAGACGACCACCATCCTGATGCTGCTCGGCCTGTCCGAGCCGACCAGCGGCAGCGCACGGGTGCTCGACCTGGACCCGGCCCGCAACCCGCTCGCGGTCAAGCGCCAGGTCGGCTACCTGCCCGACAACGTCGGCTTCTACGGCAATATGACCGGTCGCCAGAACCTGCGCTATACGGCGCGGCTCAACGCCATCGAGCCAAAGGTCGCCGAAGAGCGCATCGAGAACCTGCTGGCGCGCGTCGGGTTGTCTGATGCGGGCAACCAGCAGGTCGACAAGTACTCACGCGGCATGCGCCAGCGTCTCGGCCTGGCGGACGTGCTGGTCAAGGACCCGTCGATCATCGTCCTCGACGAGCCGACCACGGCCATCGACCCGGCCGGCGTCGTCGACGTGCTCGAGCTGGTGCGCGAGCTCGCCCGCGATGGCGCGGCCGTGCTGCTGGCCAGCCACCTGCTCCACCAGGTGCAGCAGGTGTGCGACCGGGTGGGCATCTTCGTGGCCGGCAAGCTGGTCGCCAACGGACCCATGGATAAACTCGCCGAGCAACTCGCCGGTGGCCCGATGTCGATCGAGGTGTCGACGGCACCGCCGCTCGCGGCGGCGCGCGAAGTGGCGGTCAAGCTGCGCGGTGTGATCTCGGCCGAGCCCGACGAACGCGACCAGCGCCTGTTGATCGTCCATGCCGACCGCGACGTCCGCGCCGAGCTGGCAAAGGCCCTGGTCGAAGCCGGCCGGCCGCCGTCTCACCTGCGCCGGCGCGGCGATGAGCTGGACGAGATCTACCGACGTTACTTCGCCGGCGGCGAGGGCCCCGGCCAGCAGGAGCTGCCCGTATGACCGGCGACACTTCAGCCATCGACCAGCCCCAGACGCGCGGCCGGCGCCGCAAGCGACTCGCCAATCGGCCGACCGACGAGCGGCCGGCAGAGCGCGCGCCGCACGTCGACGTCCCGCGCGAACTGCGCGGTGGCTGGCGCGTGATCGCGGCCAAGGAGTTCGCCGATCAAGTGCTCAGCCTGCGCTTCCTGATGTTGACGATTGTGCTCGGATTGGCCGCCGCGGCGGGCGTATATGCCACTGCCAGCGCCATCAAGGAGATCGCCTCGCAGGTCGCCGGCACTCCGTCACTGTTCCTGAAAGTGTTCACCGCCTCGCGCGGAACCATCCCGCCGTTCACGTCGTTCATCGCCTTCCTGGGCCCGCTGTTGGGCATCGCCTTCGGCTTCGACGCGGTCAACGGTGAGCGAACCGAGGGCACGCTGCCGCGGTTGCTGGCCCAGCCGATTCACCGCGACGACGTCATCAACGGCAAGTTCGTCGCCGGCCTGTCATCGATCACGGTCATCTTCGTGGCCATCACCGCGATCGTCGGAGCCATTGCCAGCATCCAGCTGGGCATCCTTCCGACCACGGACGAGGTGCTGCGACTGATGATCTGGATCGTCGTGGCGGTTGCCTACGTGGGCTTCTGGCTGGCGCTGGCACTCCTGTGCTCGGTCCTCCTGCGCCGCGCGGCCACGTCCGCGCTGGTCGCCATCGGTGCGTGGCTGATAGCGACGATCTTCGCCTCGCTGATCGTGGGCGTACTGGCCGGCATCATCGCGCCGGTACCGCCAACGGCTGCCACGGGCAGCCCGCAACAGCTGCAGAACGCGGCCATCACCTACACCCTGGGTCGCATCTCGCCTGAGGAGCTGTTCACCGAGGCCACGGCGGCCGTGCTCGACCCAAGCGTCCGGACGCTGAGTCCGGGGTTGGTAACGGCGTCGCAGGCAAGCGGCGCGATTCCATCGATCCTGTCGATCGACCAGAGCCTGCTGGTCATCTGGGGCCAGTTCGTGGCGCTGATAGCCGCAACGACGATCGCCTTCGCGTTGGCGTACGTGGGATTCCTGCGTCAAGAAGTACGCGCCTGACCATGCCCCGCTCAGGGGCTTGGATCTCCGTTTCAGGCGCGGGTTCGTCGCGGGCACGGGTCATCGCCCCCAGCGGGAGCGTTTCGGCGTAGACCGGTTCCGCGCCTGGCTAACAGCGGTTCCGCGTCTGGCTTGCGCCGAGTCCGCGTCTGGCACGTGTACTTGGACATGTTTGCCAGCAAATGGCGCTGTCTGCCGACGCTGACACGTGGTTCGGCCTCAAACTGCGCCCTGGAGCCCATCGCGAGGGCGGCGTGAGACTCAAACCCGGCAAAGCTCCGACTGTGTGGCGGAATACCCCGCGATGGCCAAGTGTCGTCGGCCGAGCGCCAGCCGAGACTTGGTCCGGTCTGTGCGGCGCGCGGCGCGCTATGCTCCGCCCATGAAAGGTGATCGTGTCGAGGCCGTGGTCGACACCGGCCAGGGCACCCAGACGTTCGAGCTCGTCGCGCGCCGTGCCGGGCGGCGGATCGAGATCACCACCGCGCGCGGTGTCGTGGAGGTGACCGAGGTGACCCGTTCGGGCACGCCCGTTCGCTCCGGCCGCTTCATGGCCAACCGCCTGATCGCGCTGGTTGAGCATCCCGCGCTCGAGGGCGACGGCGCCGGCGTCGACGTGGAGACGAGGCGGCGCATGGGCGGCGACCACGAAGCGCCGCGCGGCCGCGGCCGGCGCGCCGAACAGCCGGATGCGCCACGCCAGTTGACTGTGCTCGGCGACGAGGGGGACGAACCCTCCGACGACGGCGCGTAGGCACCGGAGTACGGAGCGGCCAGGGCCCGACCGGCCCACCGCAGGCGCCCTCGTGCGACCGATACCGATCGTCCTGCTGGTCGTCCTGGCGCTTGCCGGCGCGCTGACGGCGGGCTGTGCTCCGGCGGCGGCGCCCAGCACGAACCCGGCTGGCCCGAGCGCCGCCGCGTCGACTTCGACGGCCCACCCCGCCGACGTCACCATCACCCTGTATACCTCGGTTACGCAGGACACCGTCGACGCGGTGCTTGGCGCGCTCGCCCAGGTCTATCCCTCCCTGCACGTCAACGTCTTCCGCGCGCCGACCGGCCAGCTCGACGCGCGCATCCAGTCCGAGCAGCGTTCGGGCGGCGTGCAGGCCGACGTGCTGTGGGCGACCGACCCGCTGTCGACTGAGTCCTACGCGGCCCAGGGCCTGCTCGCGCCGCTGTCGAGCGCCGCGGTCAGCGCCGTTCCGGCGCAGTACCGCACCGCCACGTTCGTTGGCACCCGGCTCCTCAACCTGGTCCTCGTTGCCGGCGCCGACGTCCAACCACAGCCGGCGTCGTGGCACGATCTGGCGAGCGCCGCGTACCAGGGCAAGGTCGCGCTGCCCGACCCGGCGTTCGCCGGTTCAGCGTTCGCCGCGCTGGCCTACTTCGCGTCGACGGCCGATTACGGCATGGACTTCTACCGCCAACTGAAGGCCAACGGCGCAGTCCAGGTGCAGGCCATCGGCGACGTCATCACCAACGTCGCCAACGGCGTGCAGTCGGTCGGCATAAGCCTCGACAAGTCGGTCCGCGATGAGGTCGACAAGGGCTCGCCGATCACGCTTGTCTGGCCGCAGCCGGGCGCCATCGCGCTGTACAGCCCGGTGGCCATCTTCGCTTCGAGCCGCAACCCGGCGTCGGCGGCTGCGTTCGTCGACTTCCTGCTTTCGGTGCCCGCCCAGACCGCGATCGCCGGAACCGGCTGGCAGCCGATCAGCAGCGCCGTCGCGTGGAGCCAGCCGGGGCCGGCGGTGACCGTCGATTGGGCTCAGGTCTTCGGCGAGCAGCAGCAGTTGCTCGACCAGTACCACGCCATCTTCACGCAGTGAGTAGCCGGCCGGCGCTGGCCGGACTCGCGCTGGCCGTCATCGTGCTGGTCCTCGTGCCGCTCGGCGCGCTGGCCGGCACCGCGCTGGACGTCGGCCTCGATGCGCTCACGGCGACGCTCGGTACGGCTGGTGGGCAGATCATGAACACAGCTCTCACCGGTTTGGGGGGCACGCTCATCGCCGTTCTCGCGGGGACGGTCTTCGCGGTGCTGACCGAGCGCGTCGACTTCCTCGGCCGGCGCTTGCTGCGCATCGCCATGCTGGTCGGATTGATCGTGCCCGGTTACGTGTCGGGCATCGCCTGGCTGAGCGCCTACGGGCCGGCCGGACTGTCCGACCGGGTGGCCGGCCTGCAACTGCCCGGCCTGCAGGGTCCGCTGGGCATCTGCCTGGTGCTCGGTGCAGAGGCCGCGCCGCTCGTCTTCCTGATCGTGGCCGCCGGCTTGAGTTCGCGCGCGGAGCCCGATCTTGAGCGCGCCGCGCGCGCCTCCGGCGCGAGCGCGTGGACCGCCTTCCGGACGGTCACCCTGCCGCTGCTCGGGCCGGTCATCGGCGGTGCCGCGGCGATCGCGTTCGTGCTCAGCGTGACCGCCTTCGGGGCGCCGGCAGTGCTCGGTATCCCGGCCGGCTTCACGACGATGACGACGCGTATCTACCGTGATCTGGCCTTCTCCTCCGACCCACTCGCATTCGGTCGCGCCATCGGCCTGGCGGTGCTGCTGGCGATCGCGGCGAGCGTCGCCACCGCCCTCGCCGGCTGGCTGCTGGCACCGCCGCCGGCGCGCCGTTCGGGAGTGTCGGGCGGGCCGGTCGCTGCTTCGCGCGCTCGGCCGGGCCGGGCAACGACTCTCGCTGTGGCGCTGTCGGCGTGGGCCTTCGTCGTGCTGGCGGTGGTCGTGCCGCTCGTTGCGCTGGTGCTGACCGCGCTGACGCGCGCAGTCGGCCTGCCGCCGACGCCCGACAACTGGACGCTGGCCAACTTCAGCGCCGTGGTCGACGGCCACACCCTGACCGCGGTCACCAACAGCCTGTTGCTGAGTGCGCTCGCCGCGATCGGGGCCGTGCTGCTGGCAGTGCTCGGGCTGATCGCCGTGCGTGGCCGGTGGCGAGGGGCGGCCGCCGCGCTGGTCGGGCTCAGCTTCGCCATCCCCGGCTCGACTCTGGGCGCCGCCGTGCTGATCGCCTACGGACCGCTGGTGCGCGACACGCTGACGATCATCCTGCTCGCCTACCTCGCCAAGTTCTGGGTGCTCGCGTTCCGGCCGCTGTCGGCCGCGCTCGATGCGATTGCGGACGACCTGGGCCGCGCGGCGCGCGCCTCGGGCGCCGACGCGCTGACCGCCGCGCGCACGATCTTGCTGCCGCTGCTGTGGCCGTCGCTCGTGGCCAGCGCCGTATTGGTGTTCATGTTTGCGCTGCACGAGTTGACGATGTCGAGCCTGCTCTATGGGCCGACGACGGCTACGCTCGCGGTCGTGGTGCTCAACCTGCAGCAGCTCGGCGATCCCACCCAGACGGCGGCGCTGGCCGTGCTGGTGACCGTCCTGGTCGGGGTCGTCAGCCTGCCGCTCGCCGGCCGGCTCGCCGCTTTCGGGAGTGCGCGATGGCGCGGCTGAGGGAAGACGCGCCGGCGGTCGAATGCCGCGCGTTGAGCGTCGCCTATGACGGCACACCCGTTGTCGATGCGGTCGACCTCACGGTCGCGCCGGCCGAAACGGTGGCCGTGCTCGGCCCGTCCGGCTCGGGCAAGACCACGCTGCTGTACGCGATCGCCGGGTTCCTGCCGCTGGCCGGCGGTGAAGTCTGGCTGGACGGACAGCGGGTGGCGACGGTCGACCAGGGTGAGCCCCCCGAGCGCCGGCCGGTGGCGATGGTCTTCCAGCACTACGGCCTGTGGCCGCACCTCGACGCGCTCGAAACGGTCGCCTACCCGCTGCGTCGCCAGCGTCAATCGCCGGCCGAGGCGCGCCGTCAGGCGCGCGTCTTCCTCGAACAGATGCGCGTCGACCATCTCGCCGCGCGGCGGCCGGCGCAACTGTCGGGTGGCGAGCAGCAGCGTGTCGGGCTGGCGCGGGCGCTCGCCCGCCGACCGCGCGTCTACCTGCTCGACGAGCCGACCGCTCACCTCGATACGGCGCTCAGGGCCGAGTTGCAGGACGAGCTCGCCCGCCGGCGAAACTCCGACAGCGCGGCCGCGATCATCGCCACGCACGACGTGGAGGAAGCGCTCGCGCTGGCCGACCGGGTGGTCCTGTTGCGCGCGGGAAGGGTGATCCAGACCGGCGCGCCGGCGGACGTCTATGCCCGGCCGGTGGACGAGTGGGCGGCGCGCCTGACAGGCCCTGCGGCATTCGTGGATGCCGCGCTGGAGCGCGACGACGGGCGTGCGGAACTGATCTTCAACGGCGTGCGCATGCCGCTCGCCGATCTCGCCCTGCCGGGGAGCGACGCTCCCGCCGGCGAACGTCGCGTCATGGTCCGGCCCGAGTGGGTCGCCCCGGAGGGGCCGCTGGCGGTGGTCGTCGATTCGGTCAGATTTCGTGGCAGTCACACCGACTACACGCTCACGGCCGGCGAGACGCACCTTGTGGCGCGCTGGCCGGGGATGCCGCGCCACGCAACTGGTGACGCGCTGGGCATTGCCATCACCAGCGCCTGGCCGCTCACCGGTGACGTCCCAGAGACGGCCAGATGACTCTCCGCTAGAGGCCCCTTCGGCACTACGCCCGGCGCCCAGCGGCGGGCACGCTTGCGAAGGGATCCCATAAGGAGGTAACCATGGCCACTGATCTGCTTGTCAAGCCCGCCACTCAGCAGGCGCCGACGACGGCGACGACCAACGCCCTGTCACGGCTGCTCGGCGACACGTTTGTCCTGTACGTCAAGACGCAGGGCTATCACTGGAACGTAACCGGCCCGCGCTTTGCCCAGCTGCACACGATGTTCGAGACGCAGTACCTGGAGCTGCGCGAGGCGGTCGATGAGATCGCCGAACGCATCCGCGCGCTGGGACCGATGGCCCCTGCGTCGCAGCGTCAGTTCCTGGCGTTGGCCAGCGTGGCCGAGCAGGAGGATCAGCCGCCTGACGCGCTGGAGATGGTTCGTCAGCTGGCCGAGGACAACACCACCGTCATCGCGACGGCGGCGATGGTGCTCAAGGCCGCCGAGGCTGCCGCCGACGCGGTGACCGTGGACCTTGCCGTGCGCCGCATGACCATCCACGAGAAGACACGCTGGATGCTGCGCGCATCGCTGTAGCGCTGCGTAATTGGGAGACACGTTTATGGTTGCCACCGTGGTCGAGCCGGTCGAGACGAGCAGCGCGCCGGACAAGGCGTCCGATGTGTTGCGCGCCACACGTCATCCGCTGGATCCGCTTTTCCGGCCGGCCTCGGTGGCCGTCATCGGCGCGACCGAGAAGCGCGGCAGCGTCGGCCGCACGGTGCTCTGGAACCTGATCAGCAGCCCGTTCGGCGGCACCGTGCTGCCAGTCAACCCGAATCGTTCCAACGTCCTGGGCGTGCGCGCCTACGCCAGCCTGGCCGCGATCGACCAGCCCGTCGAACTGGCCGTAATCGTGACGCCGGCCGGCAGCGTGCCGGCCGTGATGGACGAATGCGCCGCCAAGGGCGTCAAGGGCGTGATCATCATCTCGGCCGGCTTCCGCGAGATCGGGCCGGCAGGGGAGGAGTTGGAGCGGCGCATCCTGGCCCAGGCGCGCGAGGCGCGCATCCGGGTCATCGGGCCCAACTGCCTGGGCGTCATGAACCCCATCGGCGGCATGAACGCCACCTTCGCCGCAGGCATGGCCAGCGCAGGGTCGGTCGGCTTCGTGTCGCAGAGCGGCGCGCTGCTGACCGCGGTGCTCGACTGGAGCGCGCGCGAGGGCGTCGGCTTCAGCTCTGTCGTGTCGCTCGGCTCGATGCTCGATGTCGGCTGGGGGGACGTCATCTACTACCTGGGCGACGACCCGAACACCAAGAGCATCCTGATCTACATGGAGACGATCGGTGACGCGCGTGCCTTCCTCTCGGCCGCGCGCGAGGTCGCCCTGACCAAGCCGATCGTGGTCATCAAGCCCGGCCGCACGGCCGAGGCGGCCAAGGCGGCGGCCTCGCACACCGGCTCGCTGACCGGTTCCGACGAGGTCCTCGAGGCCGCCTTCCGGCGCGTCGGCGTTCTGCGCGTGGAGCGCATCGACGACCTGTTCGGCATCGCTGAGGTGCTCGCCAAGCAGCCCCGGCCGAAGGGGCCGAACCTGACCATCGTCACCAATGCCGGCGGCCCGGGCGTGCTGGCCACCGACGCGCTGGTCGGCGGCGGCGGACACCTGACGCCCCTGTCGGAGCAGACGATGGCGGCTTACAACGAGGTGCTGCCGTCCGTCTGGAGCCACAACAACCCGGTCGACATCATCGGCGACGCCCCGCCCGAGCGCTACGCCAAGGCGCTCGAGATCGCCGCTGCCGATCCCGCCGCGGACGGCATGCTGGTCGTCCTGACACCGCAGGCGATGACCGATCCCAGCGCCACTGCGCGCGAGCTGGTGCCCTACGCGCACATCAGCGGCAAGCCGGTGCTCGCGTCATGGATGGGCGGCGCGGAGATTCAGGAGGGCGCGGCCACGCTGCGCGACGCGGGTATCCCAACGTTCGATTACCCCGACACCGCCGCGCGCATGTTCAACTACCTGTGGCGCTCGTCGGAAAGCGTGCGGCTGCTGTACGAGACGCCAACGCTGGCCGCCCAGGACGGCGCCGGCATCGATCGCGACAAGGCGGCCGAAGTGATCGCCGCAGTACTGCGTGATGGCCGCACGTTGCTGACCGAGGTCGAGTCGAAGCAGGTGCTCGCCGCCTACGGCGTGCCGATCACCGAAACGCGCGTGGCGGGCGACGCCGACGCCGCGGTGGCCGCAGCGCGCGACATCGGCTATCCCGTGGTCGTCAAGCTGTACAGCCACACCATCAGCCACAAGACCGACGTCGGCGGCGTGCAGCTCAACCTGGTCGACGACGCCGCCGTCCGAGCGGCCTTCGAATCGATCCAGGAGGCGGTCACCGAGAAGCGCGGCGCCGACCAGTTCGAGGGCGTCACCGTCCAGCCGATGATCAACTACACCGGCTACGAGCTGATCGTTGGTTCGTCGACCGATCCGCAGTTCGGACCGGTGCTGCTGTTCGGCACCGGCGGGCAGCTGGTCGAGCTGTTCCGCGACCGCGCCCTGGCGCTGCCGCCGCTCACGACGACGCTGGCCCGGCGCATGATCGAGCGCACCATCATCTCCGGCGCGCTGCACGGCATCCGCGGCCGGCGCCCGATCGATACCGCGGCGCTCGAGGAGCTGCTCGTCCGCTTCAGCCTGCTCGTCGCCGAGCAGCGCCGCATCGCCGAGATCGACATCAACCCGCTGCTCGCCTCGCCCGAGCGGCTGATCGCGCTCGACGCACGCATCGTGCTCCACCCGCCGGAGATCGCCGACGCGGACCTGCCGCGGCTGGCCATCCGGCCCTACCCGACGCAGTACGTGGCCAGCTGGACGGCGCGCGACGGATCCAGTTTCCTGATCCGCCCGATACGTCCGGAGGACGAGCCGCTGCTGGTCAAGTTCCACGCCCAGCTGACCGAGGAGACCGTCTACTCCCGCTATTTCGAGCACCTCGGCCTGTCGGCGCGCACGGCGCACGAGCGGCTGACGCGCGTCTGCTTCAACGACTATGACCGCGAGATCGCCCTGGTCGCCGAGGAGCAGGACCCGACCGAGGGGCGGCGCATCGTCGCCGTCGGCCGGCTGTCGAAGGCGCATGCCGTGCCGGAGGGCGAATTCGCCGTCCTTGTCGGCGATCCATGGCAGCACCGCGGGCTGGGTGCCGAGCTGCTCCGCCGGCTGGTGGGCATCGCCCGCGACGAGGGCCTGCAGCGCGTCTATGCCGAGATCCTGCCGCACAACATGGCCATGCGCCGGACCGCCCAGGAAGTCGGCTTCACCCTCACCGAGCAACCGGGCGACCCGACCACCTACGCCGAATTGCGCCTCTGAGCACGACCGGCACGGCCCCCGGCACGACCGTGGGAAGGTGGGCTCGACGGCTGGCCTGGGTGCTGGTCGCGGCCGCCCTGCTGGTCTTTGCTGTCGCGCCTGACGTCAATAACGTGCTGTTTGTCGGCGGGTGGTTGTTCGTCGTCGTTGGGTTCCGGATCGCCGCGGCCACCCTCGTCCCGCCGGGCGGGGCGCGAGTCCTCTGGGATTCGGCATTCCTCGTCGGCTGCCTTCTGGCCGCATGGGAAGGCGGCTGGTTCCTGATCCCGGCCGGCGCAGCGTTTCTCGTCGCCGATTTCGGTCGACCTCCCTCACGTCGAGGCAAAGCGGCTGCGGAGAGATAATCGGAGGGCCGTAAACCACTACCCAGGTGACCGCCGTGAGTACCGCAGCCAGAGACGCGCACGCGCCACGGGAACCCCTCGACGAGCGTGAGCTGGAGCTGCTCGACGCTTACTGGCGGGCAGCCAACTACCTGTCGGTGGGCCAGATCTACCTGCTCGACAACGCGCTGCTGCGCCGGCCACTGGAGGCGGCGGACATCAAGCCACGCCTGCTCGGCCATTGGGGGACGACGCCCGGCCTGAACTTCATCTGGGCGCACGCGGACCGGGCGATCAAGGCGCGCGACCTCGACGCGATCATGATCGTGGGGCCCGGCCACGGCGGGCCGGCAGCCGTGGCCAACGCCTACCTCGAGGGCACCTGGTCGGAGCGCTATTCGGCGGTCGGACAGGACGAGGCGGGTATCAAGCACCTGTTCCGCGAGTTCTCGTTCCCGGGCGGCATCGGCAGCCACTGCACGCCGGAAGTGCCCGGCTCGATCAACGAGGGTGGCGAGCTGGGTTACTCACTCACGCACGCCTACGGTGCCGCCTTCGACAACCCCGGCCTGCTGGTCTTCTGCGTCATCGGCGATGGCGAGGCCGAGACCGGGGCGCTGGCCGCCAGCTGGCACTCGGACAAGTTCCTCAACCCGGTCAATGACGGCGCGGTTCTGCCCATCCTGCACCTGAACGGCTACAAGATCGCCAACCCGACGATCCTCGCGCGCATACCGGAGGACGAGCTGCGCGAGCTGCTCGAGGGCTACGGCTACAAGCCCTACTTCGTCTCCGGACACGATCCGGCCACGATGCATCGCCAGTACGCCGCGGCACTCGACGAGGTACTCGATGAGATCGCGGCGATCCAGCGCCGCGCGCGTGCCGGCGACGACCACGGCAGCACCGCGGAACGGCCGACCTGGCCGATGATCGTTCTCCGCTCGCCCAAGGGCTGGACCGGGCCCAAGGAAGTTGACGGCAAGAAGATCGAGGGCACGTGGCGCGCGCACCAGGTGCCGATCGCCGACATTCGCGGCAATCCTGGCCACCTGGCGTTGCTCGAAGAGTGGCTGCGCAGCTACCGCCCGCAGGAGCTCTTCGACGAGGGGGGCCGGCTGATCCCTGAACTGGCCGAGCTGGCGCCGACGGGCAACCGACGCATGAGCGCCAACCCCCATGCCAACGGCGGTCAGCTGCTACGCGATCTGGAACTGCCCGACTTCCGCGATTACGCCGTCGAGGTGCCCAAGCCGGCGACCACATTCTCTGAGGCGACGCGCGTGCTGGGCGGCTGGTTGCGCGACGTGATCAGGGACAACCCCACGAACTTTCGGTTGTTCGGTCCCGACGAGACCGACTCCAACCGGCTATCGGCCGTGTTCGAGGCGACCGATCGCCAGTTTCTGGGTGAGCACCTGGCCACCGATGAGCACGAGGCACCGACGGGGCGCGTGATGGAGGTGCTCTCCGAGCATCTGTGCGAAGGCTGGCTGGAGGGTTACCTGCTGACCGGCCGGCACGGGCTGTTCGACTGCTACGAAGCGTTCATTCACATCATCGACTCGATGTTCAACCAGCACGCCAAGTGGCTCAAGATCAGCAACGAGATTCCGTGGCGGCGGCCGATCGCCTCCCTCAACTACCTGCTGTCGAGCCACGTCTGGCGCCAGGACCACAACGGTTTCTCGCATCAGGACCCCGGCTTCCTCGACGTCGCGGTCAACAAGAAGGCGGAGGTTGTGCGCGTCTACCTGCCGCCCGACGCAAATACGCTGCTGTCAGTCGCCGACCATTGCCTGCGCTCGCGCCAGTACGTCAATGTCATCGTTGCCGGCAAGCAGAAGGAGCTCAACTACCTGCCCATGGACGAGGCGGTCCTGCACGCCGCGCGCGGCCTGGGCATCTGGCCGTGGGCGAGCAGCACGGATGGCGAGCCGGATGTCGTGCTCGCCTGCTGCGGCGACGTCCCAACTCGCGAGGCGCTGGCGGCGGCCGACCTATTGCGTCAACACCTGCCCGACGTGAAGGTGCGCTTCATCAACGTCGTCGACCTGATGCGCCTCGAGCCCGACAGCGAGCATCCACACGGCCTGCCCGACCGCGAATTCGACGCGCTGTTCACGGTCGACAAGCCGATCATCTTCAACTTTCACGGTTATCCGTGGCTCATCCACCGGCTGGCCTATCGCCGCCACAACCACGTCAACCTCCATGTGCGCGGCTACAAGGAGGAGGGCACGGTCACCACGCCGTTCGACATGGCGCTGCGCAACGACATCGACCGCTTCCACATCGTGATGGACGTGATCGACCGCGTCCCGGGCCTCGGCGAGCGCGCCGCGGAGATACGCCAGCTGATGGTCGACGCCCGGCTCACCGCGTCGATGCATGCCCGCGAGTTTGGCGAGGATGCTGCGGAGATTTCTGGCTGGAGCTGGCCCTACTGACTCGCACTGGTCGCAACGGTCCAGCTTTCTTTCGAGCGGCGATCTCTTCCTGGCCGAGCATGTCGATCGTGGCGGGTTTGCCGAACAGGTAGCCCTGCCCGAATTCGACGCCCAGGCCGCGCAGCGTCCTGGCCTCGGCAAGAGTCTCGATCCCCTCGGCCACGAGGCGGCAGCCGGCGGTGCGCGCGAAGTGGCGCATGCCGACCACCATCGCCTGGCGTCCCAGGTTCGAGTTGACTCGCCGGACGAGGCTGATATCGAGCTTCACGAAGTCCGGTCGCATATCGATGATGTGGCCGAAGTTGGCGACTCCGGCGCCTGCGTCGTCAACGGCGACACGGATGTCCCTGCCCAGCGAGCGGATTGCCTCGCTCACGACCTCGTAGTCCTGGATTATCTCGTGCTCGGTGATCTCGAGCACGACCGGTCGCTCTGCCTGCCGCAGGATGGCGCCGAGTCGGCCGACATCGACGAGTAGCCGCGGGGTGACATTGAGGTCGAGCCACGCACCCGGTGGCAGGCCCCGCGAGGCCGCCACCGCCGCTTCGAGGGTCGCGAACTCGAATGCCGGCCCCAGGCCGACGGCCCATGCGTCGCCGAAACACAGGTCCGGGGGCTGACCCGAGTCGAAGCGGGTGAGCGCCTCATAGCCCACGGCCTCACTCGAATCGAGGTCGACGATCGCCTGAAAGACCGGGTGGTAGGCGTGCGTTTCGAGCACGGCGGTCAGCGAATCGCGCAGCTCGGCCTGGCGATGTCTCGAGTGCATCCGCTCCGCCAGCAGCGCGCTCGAGGTGGCGCCGAACGAGACGATACCCGGCATTTTCTCGACGACCATCCGGGCAACCGTCTCGTCGAATGTACCGATGACAACCGTCCCATCGACGTGATCGCCGCGCCAGATGGGCCCGTAGGCGAGGGCCTTGAGGCCTCTCTGGACGGCCAGGTCCCGTAATCCACCGTCGGCGGGGTCGCCCTCGGCGTAGCGGGCCCATGGACCACCCGCCGAACGCTCGCGCACCAGCGCCGCGGTGCCCGGAGTCAGGTAGGTGCCCGCCATCTTGGGGTATCCGGGCGGGGCGCTCTGGGCGAGGATCTGCACGTGGTCGCTCCCGAGGAAGATCTGGATTGCCGCCATGCCGACGAACGGCAGCGTGACCAGCGCGTCGCAGATCGCCTGGGCCGCCTCCTCCAGCGACGCTTCGGACGGGATCATGTGGACGCTCTCGTTGAGCGCTGTCCGCACGCTGACCTGCAGAGCCAGTTCAGCCTCCGCTTCGTGCAGTTGCGTGACGTCGCGGGTCAAGACGACGTAGCTGGTGACGTTCGCATCAGCGTCGCGCACGGGCGTCATGCTGATCTCGAGATGGCGAGGGCCGCCGTCCGCGCCCGGCTGTTCCAATGATTGGAGCCACGGCCGACCTGCCACTGCTGCCTCCTCCAACAGGGCGAAGGCGCGGGCCCCGAAGAGTGCACCCGCGACGTCGGCAGCCGGCTGGCCGATCGCGTCCCTGGGGGTCAGGCCGGCGCCCGTCAGGAACGCGGGATTCGCGTAAGTCAACGTGCCCGCCGCGTCGATGATGACCACTCCGTCGATCATCTGCTCGAGCACCGCCGCCAGTAGCTCGCGCTCGCGGCGCACCGCGTCCCGCTCTGTAACGTCGCGCCAGGTCGCGAAGAACCCATCGTTGTAACGAAGGAGCTGGACTGTGATCCTTCCGCTCGAACTCACGCGCATGCCTTCGCGGGCCGTCAGCGTGTAGGCGGCGCTCTCCTCGGTGCGAGGCTCCCCGGTCTCGACCACCGTTCGGCACGCGTCGAGGAACGACTCGCCGGTTAGGACAGGTGCCCATTCTGGCATGAGCTCGCCGATCAGGGAGTCGGGAGCGCGGCCAAGGAACTCGCCGGCTACGCTGTTCGCGAACTCGACCTTGAAGTCGACAATCAGACCGTCATCGTCGCGCACCGCGGCGCAGACCAGAAAGGCGTCGAGCATCGCGTCGAGTGAGCCGTGCAGGAGGGCCACCAGGCGCCTGACCGTCTCCTGGTCGCGTTTCCTGTCGGTGATGTCGCGCAGGAAGACCGCCGTCCCCGCCTGTGTCGGGCAGGCGAGGACCCCGACCCACCGTTCGCGGTTACCAATCTGCTCTTCGTACTCAACGACGACCGGTGCGGAAACCCTGATCGTCTGGTAACGCGTCCCGACGATCTGTGGGAACAGGTCCCAGGGGCGTCGACCAACGAGTTCGGCCTCACCCATGCCGAGCAGTTCAAGGGCTACCGCGTTGGCGAAGGTGACGTGCAGGTCGGCATCGAGGGTCACGAAGCCGAGCGGCATCTGCTCTACGGCTTCGGCGCTCAAGTGGCCGAGCACGCGCAGATTTTCGGCCAATTTTGCGGACGCGTGCCGCTCCGGTGCCCCGTCGCCGTTGGAGGTCCCGCCGGGCGCCGCGCCGTGGGACACGGCCGCTGCAGGCGTCTGAACCGATTCGGCAGGACGCGCCCGGCTCAGACGATCGGTCATGGAACGCTTCAGTGGTCGGGCATGCAAAGTGTCGCTACCGTGCCGTCGCCGGATGGGGTCAGTTAGCTAACCTCATATCGGGCGAGGCTTCCTCCCACGCCGGTATACACCGCGCGTCAAGCGTGCGTTGACCTGAGCGGCCGCGAGCGGACTTAGGAAGTAGGGCTCAACGGCTTGGTCGCCTTGATGATCGCGCTGACCATGCCGTCCGCGACGGCGTGCGTGGGCGTCAGCGATACGTTCGTGAGGCCGGCCGCGGAGAGGCCCGCCCGGAATTCTTTGAATGACAGGGCACCCGCGACGCAGCCAGCATATGAGCCGCGCTGCGCGCGCTGCTCGGGCGTCAGTCCGTCTTCGGCGACGATGTCGGTCACGCCCATGCGCCCGCCGGGCTTCAGCACGCGCGCGATCTCCGCGAAAACGGCCGGCTTGTCTGCCGCGAGATTGATCACGCAGTTGCTGATCACGACGTCAACCGCCTCGGCCGGCAGTGGGATGTCCTCGATGTGGCCGCGCAGGAACTCGACGTTGCTCGCGCCCGCCGCCGCGGCGTTGCGTTGGGCCAGCGCGAGCATCTCGTCGGTCATGTCGAGGCCAAAGGCGCGGCCGCTCGGGCCGACCCGCCGGGCGGACAGCAGCACGTCGATGCCGCCGCCCGAACCCAGGTCGAGTACCCGCTCGCCCTCGCGCAGCTCGGCCACCGCAATCGGGTTGCCGCAGCCGAGCGAGGCGAGAACGGCCGCATCGGGCAGCTCGGAGCGTTCCAGCGCGGAGTAGAACCCGGCGCTCGCCGGCGCGGCGTCGCCGCAACCACAGCCGCACGCGTCGTCGCCGCCGCAGCAGCCGTCTGCGGCGGCCGCCGCATAGAAGAGCCGCACCTGCTCGTGGATCGTCTCGGATGTCATCGCTCGCTCCTGCTCCAGTTCGGCGCCACGCGCCGCCTCGACAAGTTGACTATATCGATGCTTGTCAATATAGTCACATCGAGCATGAAGCGTCCGACCGACCCCGACGTGGTGCTGCTGCAGGCGGCGGCCGACGAAACACGCTTGACGATCCTGCGTCAGCTGGCCCAGGCGGGCGATGCCGGCGTCTGCGCCTGTGACTTCACGGCGTGCTGCACGGTGGCCCAGCCGACCGTCAGCCATCACCTGCGCGTGCTGCGCCAGGCTGGCTGGGTTCAGACCGAACGGCGCGGGCTGTTCATCTACTACTTCCTCCGGCCGGAGGCGGCCGCGCGCCTCGCGCACATCGCTCAGCTCGCGCCCGGCTCGCTGCCGTCGCGTCCGGAGCGAGTCCTGCCGGTCATCCAGCCGACGGCCTGACGGTCTTCAGCGGACGGCGACGACTCGATAGCGGTGCTGCCCGTTGGGCAGCTCGACCATTACGTTGTCGCCCGCCTGAGCGCCGAGCAATGCCTGGCCCACCGGCGACTGATAGGACAGCCGACCGGCGGCGGGATCGGCCTCGCTCGAGCCGACGATCAGGTAAACCTGGACGTGGCCATCACTCTCGATCTCGACCGTCGAGCCCATGCGCACCGTGTCGGTGCTGATGGACGTATCGATGACCTGGGTGGAGCGCAGCAGCGCCTCGATCGTCTGGATGCGCCCCTCCACGAAGGATTGCTCCTTGCGCGCGTATTCATAGTCGCCGTTCTCGCGCAGGTCGCCCAGCTCGCGCGCGGCCTTGACCCGCGCGATGACCAGCGGCCGAACGTTGTTGCGCAGCTCTTCCAATTCGGCCGTCAGCCGATCGACGCCTTCCGCCGACAGGAAGGTGGGCTCGGGCGGTGGCTTGCCGGCTTTTGATGAGCGGGGCGTGGACGTGGTAGCCGGACGGCGTGGCCGGCGCACTGCCGGAGCTCGTCGCGTTGGGCCGCTGACCGACTGCCCCGATGCTGGCCGGGCGGGCATATCTCGAGGGTCGCGCAGGGCATTAGCCAGGCCGTGGGCGCGCATGCCGCGCGACGCGGAGGAAAGGTTGGCGAACGGCAGTTGGCCGTCGTTGCGCGCCGCGATCTCGTCGAGCAGGGCGTCCTCGTATTCCTCGTGTGCTTCCGTATCGGCCCACCAGGTGCGTGTGTTCGGCAGCACCGTCAGGGTCTTCAGCCAGTAGCCGAGCGATGACGGCCGGGCATCGCCGAGGGGCGTCTTGTAGACCGCGGCCAACCGCTGGCCGATCGAGCGCGACGAGCGGCCGATGAACACGACCGGCTCGTCCGGCAGCCAGAACTCGGCCAGGCGGTGCCACAGGATGGTGGCGTCCGGGCTCTCCCCATCGACAGTGAGCTCCGGCACGCGCTCGAGCCAGTGGCGCAAGGCGGTGTGGTCGATCGGCGCCTGCTGGGCCGGTTCGGACAGCTCAACGATGAAGATGCCCGGTGCGCGGCTGGCAATGGGGCGCCCCCATGCCACCGGACCGTCGACCATCAGGCCGAGCGAACGAATCAGATCGGCGGCACCGGGTCGGGTGGGGTTCTCAGATGTCATCGCCACCAATAGTCGCCCATTTGGCGCCGGCGTGGTAGCGCCGCGCGCCGGACGCTACTCTGCGCCGATGAATCCACCTATCGAGTCGCCGCGACTGGCGCTGCGGGAACTGACTTACGACGACGTCGATTCACTGTTCGAGATCATCGGTGACCCGCTGACCATGTACGCGTACAAGTCGGCCTTCGACCGTGACCAAGCGGCGATGTGGATCGAGCACGCGCTGGCCAGCTACCGCGACAACGGCTGGGGCATGTGGGCCGTGGTGCGGCGCGCAGACGGGCGATTCCTGGGCGACTGCGGGCCAATGCTGCAGCCCGTCGAAGGGGAAGCGGTGCCCGAGCTCGGCTATCACTTCCTACGCGCCGAGTGGGGTAACGGTTACGCGACGGAGGCCGCTCTCGCGTGCCGCGATTGGTTCTTTGCCCATACGGATCACGACCGTCTGCTGTCGATCGTTTCGCCGACCAACGACCGCTCGAAGGGCGTGGCGGCGCGAGTCCATGCGCGCATGCGCGAGTTCCACTGGGAGAAGCACGACATGGACATGTGCCTCTACGAGACGCGCCGCGCGGACCTGAGCGGTCTGGGTATGGTCCGGTCAGGCGGGTGAGCCGCTATCGATCCAGCTGCGAAACAGCGCGACATCGTCCGCCGGCCAGCCGCCGTCGCAGGGCATGCTGCCGTCGGCCAGCCGTTGATGGATCGCCTCTGCGTTGGCACGCACGTCTTCGTGGGACGTGAGGTCGAAAGCGAATTTCATCGCGCGAACGTCGCTGTCGCGGAAGAGCGGACGGATATCTCGCGCAAAGGTCGGTCGATCGGTCATGGTCCGCCCGAGTGTAACCACAGCCCAGAAAGGCGCGCCTGGAGCTCCGGCCCGTGTGGCGGCACCATCGAGTTCGCCAGCGTCGGTGCCCCACTCGCCGTGGGCTTGCAAGTGTCAGCATTGCCCGGCATCGTGGGCGGCATACGGGAGGTCGCCATGTGAACGCGCTTGATTGGTTGATGGCCTCGCAGGAGCCGGCAGTCCGTTACCGAACTCGGACGTGGCTGTTGGACAAGCCGGTCACGGATCGCGCGGTCGGCGCAGACGGCGCGCTGGTCTTCGACGGGCCAATCATCGGTACGCTGCTGGGCTTCCCGGGCCCGGAAGTGTCACCTTACCGCAAGTGGTGGGGGTTGCACTGGCGGCTGGTCAGCCTGGCGGACTTCGACCCGCGGATCGACGGCCGGCCCGACGTTCGCCAACGGTTGGATGCCGCCATCGATCGCGAACTGGCCTGGATCGCCAACCCGCGCCACCTGGAGTCCGTGCCGCGCGTCGCTGGCCTCTATCGCGCCGACGCGTCCATGGAAGGCAACGCGCTGTATGCGGCATCGCGCTTCGGGCACGCGGCCGATGCGCGGGCGCGGCGGCTCGTCGAGAAGCTGCTCGAATGGCAATGGCCGGACGGCGGCTGGAACTGCGATCGTCAATCGTCCGGTTACCGTTCGAGCTTCCACGAGAGCTGGGCGACGGCCGTCGGTCTTGCCACGTGGCGCGACGTGATGGGCGACGGCGACGCCTTGGTCGCCGATGCTGACGCTGCGGCCCGCCGAACCGCCGAACTGCTGCTCGACCACCGGCTCTTCCGCACGCTCGATGGGCGCCGCGAGATCCATTCCAGCATGGCCGCCCTGCATTGGCCGGCCTACTGGCACTACGACTTCCTGGCGGGGCTGCGGGTGCTGGCAGCCACCGATGTCACGCTACTGCGCGACCCGCGCGCCGGCGCTGCACTCGACCGGCTGGAGTCGCTGCGCCAGGCGGACGGTCGCTTCTCGGCCAAACGCGCCTGGTGGCAGGCCGGTAGCCATGTCACTTCGCTCACCGACGTGATCGACTGGGGCAAGAACCGTCCCTCCGAGGCGCTGACGCTGCACGCCCTCAACGTGCTGAAGCTGGCGGGTCGCTGAAACCAGGCTCCTCGCCCGGGTATGCTGCCCGACCGTGACCGTGTCGCTGTGGCATAACGCCGACTTCATGAAGTTGTGGACCGGGCAGACCATCTCCGAGCTCGGCTCGGTCGTCACGCGCACGGCCGTGCCGCTCGTGGCGCTGCTGGTCCTCGGCGCCGGACCGTTCGAGATGGCCATGCTCGTCGTCGCGGCCAGCCTCGCCGTGCTGCTGGTCGGCTTCTTCGCCGGCGCCTGGGTCGATCGCGTTCGCCGGCTGCCGCTGCTCATCTCGGCCGACGCCATCCGGGCAGTCCTCCTGTTCTCGATTCCGGTTGCCTACCTGGCCGGTGTCCTGACCCTGACCCAGCTATACCTGGTCGTGTTCCTCGAAGGCTGTCTCGGCGCCCTGTTCGATGCCGCCTACCCTGCCTACGTCCCGTCGCTGGTCGGGCTGGATCGCGTCGTCGAGGGCAACAGCAAGCTGGCCGCCAGCTCATCGTTGGCGGAAATAGGTGGTCCCGGCCTGGGCGGCGGCCTCGTGCAATTGATCGGCGCGCCGTTCGCGATCCTGACCGACGCGATCTCGTTTGTCGTCTCGGCGGCGTCTCTGGCCCTCATTCGGAAGCCTGAGCCGGAGCGCCCGCAGCGAACGTCCGGGACGCCCATCCGCAAGGAGATCCTGGAGGGTCTGCAGCTCGTTCGTCGACACCCGGTGCTCGTGCCCCTGACGCTGCGCTCGGTGATCGCGCACGTGGCCGGGTCGTTCTACGGGGTGCTGTACACGCTCTACCTGATCAACGACCTGCAATTGAGCCCGCTGCTGCTCGGCATCGTCGTATCCGCCGGCGGCGTCGGCTCGCTCGTCGGCTCGTTCTTCGCCTCGCGCGTGATCGCCCGACTGGGTTTTGGCCCCGCGCTCATCTGGATGGCAACCGGCGCCTCGGTGGTCGGCGTCCTTACCCCGCTCGCGGGTGGCCCGCTGTGGCTGGCGACGCTGATGGTCTTCGTCCCGCAACTGGTCGGCGACGGCCTGCAGACCGTCGAGGGCGTGGCCGAGCTGTCGCTCATCCAGGGCGTCATTCCCGACACCATCCTGGGCCGCGTCAACGCCACGCTCGAGGTCTTCTCGCACGGCATTGCCTACCCACTCGGCGCGCTCCTGGCGGCTGCGCTCGCCGGCGTCATCGGCGTGCGCGGCGGGATCGCCATCGGTTGGGCGGGTATGGCCGTCTCGATCCTGCTGCTGGTGTTCTCGTCGCTGCCGCGCATCCGGCAGCCGTCAGACGTGGCGGCCGTCGAGCCCTGAGGCGGGGGCTACAGAGTTGGGCGCGTCAGGTCCACGTGCAGGTACGCCTTGAAGCGGACTCCCAGGTAGCCCTTGATCGGGGTTCTCGAGACACCGCGGCTGGTGGTCAGCGTGCTGATGGCCTTGCCATCACCGACATACATGCCGATGTGCACGTTGTTGCCCCATACGACCAGGTCGCCGACCTGGGGATCGGTGCGACTGACCAGGCCGCGTGCCTTGAACCATTTGAAGTAGCCGGCAGCGCTGCGATAACCGCCGATGCGGTCCTGCAGGCCGTTCTCATGGAAGACATACCAGACGAGGCCCGAGCAGTCGAAGCGGTTCGGACCACGGCCGCGGAATTTCCAGTGGTCGCCCAGTTTGGAGACCGCCGTGGCGTAGACGCTCTCGTACTCCGTCTGGACTGTCGCCGTCCCTACCTCTGGTGTCGCCGCCGCGACGGGCGCTGGGAGCTGGGCGGCAGCGAACAGAGCCAGAGCCACCAATGCGAATCGAGCCGAAGTACGGCGTTGCGCAGCCATCCAGGTCCCTCCACCTGATGTTCGCGGCATTCATGGCTGGGGCGCACGGCGTGCCGCTGTCTCACCCAATAGTCGCCCTCTCGTGCCCGCAGCGCAACGGTCCGTCAGTGCCAGGTGCGGGCACCGATACTGCTGTGCGCGCACGCACCACCCGACCACCGGCCGCCACGCTGCCTGACCGATCAGCGGTCGGCTTGCTCTCCTGCCAGCCAGGCATAGTGCTCCTCGATCTGGCCGTCATCGCCCATGTGCCCCGCCGCGTCGTTGACGACGACCCTGACGCCCGGGATGCGCGCCGCCAGCCAGTCACCGTGGGCGGCGGGCACCAGCGTGTCCTCTCGGCCGTAGGTGAGATACACGGGCACGGCGATCGAGCCGACTTCGAAGCCCCATGGCCTGGAGAAGCAGATGTCGTCGTCGACCCAACCGTCGACGCCCTGCGCCAACGCATTGGCCAGCTGGTCGGCCGCCTGTGCGAAGTGCCTGGCCATCTGTTGCCTGTCGGCCTCCGCGAGTTCATAGGAGTCGCCGAAGAAATCAACGCGGCCCGCGGACAGGCGCTCGAGGACCGTTTCCCGCTCTCGTTCAGCCACCGGGCGGATGGCATCCTCACCCTCGAGCGCCGCCTGGAATTCCTCAACATTGCCGGCGGTCTGACCGGCCAGCCAGTCGAGGCCCTCGGCGCCGTATGGCGCAGGGGTGACGGCGGCCAGGCAGCGCAGCACCCGATCCGGCAGGAGAGCCGCGCAGGCGAGAGCGTGCGGTCCGCCACCCGAGCCGCCGGTCACGGCGAAGCGATCCACGCCCAGCGCATCCGCGATGGCGACGACGTCGGCGACGATGTCGGCGACGCTACGGCCCGGCAGCCGGGTCGACTCGCCGTAGCCCGGCCGGTCGAAGGTGATGCGCCGAACGCCGTGCCGTTGATCGATCGTGGGATCGAGCCAGTAGCTGATCCGGCCGCCGGGCGTGCCGTGGAACTCGATCAAGGCGACGCCTTTGGGGTCACCCCATTCCGCGACAGCCAACGTTCTGCCGTCAGGCGCCTCGACGCGGTGCTCGATGTGCGCTGGTGTGGTGGTTGGTTGAGCGGTCATTTCATCCTCGGCGATCCGTAGCGTTACAGGTCCAGAGCACGATCCCGCCCATCAGCGCGACCGATAAGGCCTGGTGCATCTCGCACGTCGCAGGCCCGCGCGCGCAGCAGGGGCCGCCATGCCGACGTGGCTCCCTGTGCCCGGGGAGTGGCTGGCGCGGAAGGATTCGAACCTTCAACCCCCTGATCCAGAGTCAGGTGCTCTACCGTTGAGCCACGCGCCAGTGGCGCATCGAAGTCTAAACCCGGCTGCCTGTCAGGCCAGCCAGCGCCCGTTCCTCATAACGTCACGGCCGTCGATCTCGCCGTAGCCACGGTAGGCCTGTATGCGGGTCGGATGGAGCACGAAATAGCGCCAATCCGCCCCTTCTTCAGCCGGGTTCCATCCGGCCGCCTTCTCGAACGTCGCGCCCGTTGCGCCGGCATCGGCCGCGGGCAGTGACTTGGTGAGTTCGACGTCAACCAGGATCGCGTCCTCCGCGTTGCCGAACGCCAGCCGGCCCGCCTGGCTTTCGTCCAGGTTGCGGCCCGTCCGGCTCGTCTCCCGAGTGGTCACCACGATCGACTCACCGTCCCACACCGCCTGGGTCACGATCACGTGCGGAACCGAACCCTCGGCAGTCGCCAGCCAGGCGTGGCCGTGCTGTTCGAGCATGGCCAGCACGTCGGCCTTGCGCTGAGCGGTACTGCGTAGCTCACCCATTGCCAGATCCTCCGCTCTGTGCCTGCACCTTGGCCCAGGTGTCCTTGAGCGTGAGCGCGCGGTTGAAGACTGGGCGGCCGGGTGCGGAATCGGGGTCGAACGCGAAGTATCCCAGACGCTCGAACTGGACGGTCGTGCCCGCCGGCGCGTCAGCCAGGCTGGCCTCGACGAGCGCGCCGGCGAGCACCGTCTCTGAGGCCGGATTCAGATCGGCCATCAGGTCGCCGCCGCCGCCCGGGAACTGCTCGCTGAACAGGTGGTCGTACAGCCGGACCTCTGCCGGGATCGCGTGCGCAGCGGACAGCCAGTGGAGAGTTGCCTTGGGCCGCCGTCCGTCGGGCGCATCGCCGCCGCGCGTCGCGGGATCGTATGTGCAGCGCAGTTCGACGATCTTTCCGTCGGCGTCGTGGACGACCGACTGGCAGGTGATGAAGTAAGCCGCACGGAGGCGCACCTCGCGCCCCGGAGCGAGGCGGAAGAACTTCGGCGGCGGTTCCTCCATGAAGTCATCGCGCTCGATCCACAGCTCGCGTGAGAACTCGACCGGTCGGTCGCCGGCGGCCGAGTCCTCGGGGTTGTTGGGCACCTCGAGCGTCTCGACCTGCCCGGCGGGGTAGTTCTCGACGACCACCTTGAGCGGGTCGAGCACGGCGAAGCGGCGCAGCGCTGTGCGATTGAGGACGTTGCGCACGGCATGCTCGAGCTGGCCGATCTCGATCACCGTGTTCGCCTTGGCCACGCCGACCATGGTGGCGAAGTCGCGGATGCCCTCGGCGGGGTAGCCGCGCCGGCGCATCCCGGAGATGGTGGGCATGCGCGGGTCGTCCCAGCCGCGCACGTGGCCATCGTTGACGAGACGCAGCAGGAAGCGCTTGGACAGCACCGTGTGGGTTAGCGCAAGGCGTGCGAACTCGATCTGGCGCGGGCGCGACGGCACCGGCAGGTTGTCGATCAGCCAGTCGTAGAGCGGCCGGTGCGCCTCGAACTCGAGCGTGCACAGCGAGTGGGTGATGCCCTCGATGGCATCCGACTGGCCGTGTGCAAAGTCGTAGGTTGGATAGACGCGCCACGCGTCGCCGGTACGCGGATGGGCGGCGTGGACGATGCGGTAGAGCACCGGATCGCGCAGGTTGATGTTCGGTGAGGCCATGTCGATCTTGGCGCGCAGGACGTGCGCGCCATTGGGAAACTCGCCGGCGCGCATGCGCTCGAAGAGGTCGACGTTCTCCGCGATCGGGCGGTCGCGCCACGGCGAGTTCCGGCCGCGTTCGGTCAGGGTGCCGCGGTGCTCGCGCATCTCGTCGGCCGACAGGTCGTCGACGTACGCCCTGCCGCCCTTGACCAGCTCGACCGCCCACTCGTACAACTGCTCGAAGTAGTCCGACGCGTGGTAGAGGTGCTCGCCCCAGTCGAAGCCCAGCCAGCGCAGGTCGTGCTCGATCGCGTCGATGTACTCCTGCTCCTCCTTCTCCGGGTTCGTGTCGTCGAAGCGCAGGTGGCAGCGTCCGCCGAACTCGGCGGCGATGCCGAAGTTCAGGCAGATGGACTTGGCATGGCCAATGTGCAGGTAGCCGTTCGGCTCGGGCGGGAAGCGCGTCACGATCGTCGTGTGCCGGCCGGCGCGAATGTCGGCGGCGACGATCTCGCGGATGAAGTCGGTGGTCACGGGTACGGGCCAACCAAGCTGCAACTGGACGGGAGATTTGGCTGGCGAGGAAGGAATTGAACCTTCAATTGCCTGATCCAGAGTCAGGTGCCTTACCGTTTGGCCACTCGCCAGCGACAATTGGAGTCTACCAAGGGAGGGGTGGTGGTTCGAGCGCGCAGAGTGGCGGGTTTGCTTGCTGTCGCCGGCGCCACTGCGGCGGCCGTGGCGATCGTTCGGCATCGTGCCGGAGCGGCCGGCCGCAGCGTGGCAGGCGGCGTCGTGATGGATGACACGCTGTCGTATGACGCGTTGAGCCGGTTACTGCTCGGCTCGCTCTTCAAGGGCATCGCCGCGGATGTGGCCGTGGCTGCCCCGCCGGGCGCCAGGCTGCTGGAGGTGGGCTGTGGCCCCGGCCATCTGTCGGTGCGCCTGGCGCGCGACCGGGGCTTCGAGGTGACCGGGCTCGACCTCGACCCGAGCATGGTCGAACGGGCGCGCGCCAACGCCGCGTGCGAGGGAGGCGCTGCCGACGGCCTGCGCTTCGAGGTTGGCGACGTCGCCGCACTGCCGTTCGCGGACCAATCGTTCGACGTTGTGGTGAGCACCATGTCGATGCATCACTGGGACGACCCGCAGGCCGGCCTGGCCGAGATCGCGCGCGTCCTGCGCCCCGGCGGACGTGCCCTGATCTGGGACCTGCTGCCGGGCGGCCTGCCTTTCCACCGTCATGTGCCCGATCCGCTTGCCCATGCCCTGGGTTCGGGCATGGATCTCGTCGACGCCGTGAAGTGGCATTGGCCGTGGCGGTTCAGCCTCGCGCAGCGCATCGAGTTCGTCGCTGACAGGGGGCGGCGATGATCCCGTCGCTGCTGCGGCAGGCGCCCTTCCGCAATTTCTGGATCGGCCAGACCATCTCCGTTATCGGCGATCAGGTCACGCTGCTGGCGGTGCCGATCATTGCGGTGCTTGTGCTGCACGCCGAAGCCGCCCAGATGGGCCTGCTGACGGCGGTCGGACTGTTGCCGCACCTGTTCTTCTCCTTGCCGGCAGGCGTGTGGCTCGATCGTGTGCATCACCGGCGGCGGCTGATGATTGCGATCGACCTCGTCCGCGCGCTGGTCATCGCCACCATCCCGCTGGCATTCGTGCTGGGCATCCTCAGCCTGGAGCAGTTGTTCCTGGTGACGTTCGTGGCCGGCACGCTGGCCGTCGGCTTCGACATCGCCTGGAACACGCTGTTCGTGGCCGTCGCCCAGCGCGACGAATACGTCCAGGCGAACTCGTTGCTCAGCGGCAGCCGGTCGCTGGCTCAGGTGGCCGGGCCGTCGATCGGTGGCATCCTGATCCAGCTGCTCGGCGGCGCCTACGTCATGCTGATCGACGCGCTTTCGTTTGTCGCTTCAGCACTCTTCCTGTTGCGCACCAAGGCGACCGAGCCGCCGGTCGAGCCGCAGACGGACAGCCTCGTCCGCCAACTCGTGACCGGTGCGTCGTTCATCTACCGCGACCCGATCATGCGGCCGGGCCTGCTCTCGGTAGCCACCGTGAACCTGTTCAACTTTGCCTTTCAGGCGCTGTTCATCCTGTACGTGACGACGTACCTGAACGTCGAACCGGGATTGCTCGGCCTGGCCCTGGGCGCGGGCGCCGTTGGCGCCGTGGTTGGGGCACTCATCGCCGGGCGCGTCGGCCGGCGCATCGGCCTCGGCCCGGCGTACGCACTCGGGTTGGTCCTGTTCCCGGCGGCGCTGATCCTCATTCCACTGGCCGCCGGACCGTTGCCCGTCATCCTGGCGATCCTGTTCGTCACCGAGTTCCTGGCGGGTCTTGGCGTGATGATCCTGGACATCAACGTGGGCGCCTTCATGCAGGCGCGGATACCGGACAAGATTCGCGGCCGGGCGATGGGTGCGTTCCGATTCGTCAACTACGGCATCCGCCCGATCGGTGCCTTGATGGGCGGCGCCCTGGGTGGCCTGATCGGCGTACGCGAGACCCTGTTCGTCGTCACTCTCGCCGCCCTGACCGGTGTCCTGTGGATCATCTGGAGCCCGGTCATCAGGATGCGCGACATGCCCGAACCGGCGGAGGTCTGACCGACCTCGCGGCCGCGCCGGGGACGCCGCCTGTCGCGGTCAGCCGACCTCGGGCAGCTCCTGCTGCAACTCGAGCACGGCCGCGAAAAGGTCGCCGCGCGCCGCGACGCGCTCGAGGATGGTGCGAATGTCCCACCGATCCGGTCGAAGTTCAGGGTCGTCCAGCTCGTCCCAGGTGATCGGCGCCGATACCGCCGCGTTGGGCACCGGCCGCACCGCGTACGGAGCGACGAGCGTCTTGTTGACGGCGTTCTGGGTGAAGTCGAGGCGAGCCAGGCCGCGCCGCGCCGATTTCGCCCACTCCCAGCTGACCAGCTGCGGAACGGCGTGGCCGACGGCCCGCGAAATCGCCTCGACCCAGTTGCGCGTGTCGTCGAAGGTGTATCGCGCGACGATCGGGATCCACACCTGGATACCACGTTTGCCGGTCACCTTGGGGAAGCCGCGCACACCCAGATGCTCGAGCGCCGCGCGGTACAGCCGCGCCAGCGTCAGCACGTCGGCAAACGTCGTCCGCTCGCCGGGGTCGATGTCGATCAGGGCATAGGTCGGATTGCGGTAGGCGTCGACGCGCGATGTCCAGGGATGCACGTCGATCGTGGCGTGGTTGGCCAGCCAGGCCAACGTGGCGACCTGGTCCGCCACGAGATAGGTATGCGACTCGCTCGTGCCGGCCTCCGGGTAGTCCCAGCGCCGGATCCACTGCGGTGCCCAGGCGGGTACCTGCTTCTGCCAGAAGTGGCCGCCGGTGATGCCGTCCGGCCAGCGCCATAGGTTGAGCGCGCGACCACTCAGGTAGGGCAGCATGACCGGCGCGATCGTGACGTAGTAGCGGACCAGGTCGCGCTTGGTATAGCCGGGCTCCGGAAAGAGCACCTTGTCCAGGTTGCTCAGGTTGATCGACTGACCGCCGACCTCCCAATTGCCGTCCTTCCCCATGGCGTCGAGGGCCGCAAGCTGGTCGGTGGTCACCGACTGCGGCAGGGCGGCCTGCGTGGCGGCGGGTGACGCGCGGTGGCGTCGGAGTCCCGCCGCAGGGCCCGCCGGTGGTTCGGGCGAAGCTTCCGCCTCGTGTTCGCGTACCACCGAGCGCGGGTCCTTGCCGATGTCGACGCCCTTCAGCGCTGCCTGGCGCAGCAGGTTGTCCCGAGTCCATTCGCTGAACTCGACACGTACCACGAGGCGCGGTTCCGACCAGACCGCGCCTTTGATCTTCGGTGGGTTGACGACCGGCGGTTGCTCGACGCGATGCGCGTCCAGCTCGTTCTTGAGCTGCTTGACCTGCCGATCGGTCAGACCGCTGCCAACCTCGCCCACGTAGCGCAGGTCGGCGCCGTCGTACACGGCCAGGATGAGCGACCCGAGGTCGGCGCGCGAGCGCTGGCCCGGTTCATAGCCGACCACCAGCGCCTCCTGCTCGCGCCGGATCTTGATCTTCAGCCACGCCTTCGAACGGCGTCCCGGCTCGTAACGGCTGGCACGCAACTTGGCCACCATGCCCTCCAGGCCCCGTTCCTTGACCGCCGCGTAGAAGTCCTCACCATCGCCCTCGACGTGCGTGGCATAGCGCACCATGGACTGCTCGTGCAGCACGCTGCGCAGCAGGCGTTTGCGCTGCTCGAGCGGTACGTCGATCAGCAGGCGGCCATCGAGATAGAGCAGGTCGAAGACGTAATAGACGATCGGCGCCTTGGCGGCCGGTCGCACGAGCACCGGTCCGACGTGATCCTGCAGTAGGCTGAACGCCGGCCGGCCCTCTTCGTCAAGCGCCACCACCTCGCCGTCGACGATGGCATTACGCGCGTTGATCCAGGTCGGCTTTGCGCGCGCCAGGTCAGGGAAGTAGCGGGCCGCGTCGTGGCGGTTGCGCGTCCAAAGGTGAAGGACGCCGCCGGTGAGCACGGCCTCCACCCGGTAGCCGTCGAGCTTGAGCTCGAACAGCCAGTCGGGGTGGCTGAATGGCTTGTCGACCGCGCTCGCGTTCATCGGCTCGATGAAGTCGGGCAGGCCGGCTTGTCGTGCGGCGGACAGGTCGATTTCCGCCTCCGCCGCCGGCGCACGCGAGTCCCACACGGCATCCGCACCGGCGGCGACCTCGTCGTTCGTCCGGCCCGTCTTCACCGAGCGCGGCCAGTCGTCGATGTCCCAGTTCGCGTCGGCCGCGTCGTCGCGCTTGTGGATGAGCAACCAATCATCTTTGGCGGGATCGGCGGAGCGGATCTTGACCAGCGTGAAGCGACCGTGCAGCTTCTGGCCGTCGAGGCGGAACTTGAGCTCCCCGCCGCGGACGGCCCCGCCCGGATCGTCCGTTTCTTCCGGCTCGAACGTGCCCCAGTCCCAGATGATCACGTCGCCGCCGCCGTACTCGCCCTTGGGGATCACGCCCTCAAAGTCGAAGTACGAGATGGGGTGGTCCTCGACGTGGACCGCCATGCGCCTGTCCGCGGGGTTGAGCGAGGGTCCTTTCGGTACCGCCCAGCTCATCAGCACACCGTCGATCTCGAGCCGGAAGTCGTAATGCAGCCGGGTTGCACGATGGCGCTGGACGACGTAGCGCCGCCCCGGTGCCGGTGGCGCTGACGGGCGCGCACCGTCGCCGCTCGGCTCCGGAGTGCGCGTGAAATCGCGCTTGCGACGGTACGTTTCGAGCGACATCGCGTTCAGGTTACGTGTCGAGTGATCCGCGCATTCCGCGCCTCAGTCGGAGCTTTGACCGGATTCGAGGTCTGGCTGCGCAAACCGCCCCCGATTCACGCGTCTTAGTCGGAAATCGGCGCCAAAGCAGCCGGCTGGCCCACAAAAACGGGACAAACGCGTTCCACTTCCGACTGTGGATCGGATTCGCGCGGGCGAGGCGCGGGCGAGGCGCGGGCGAGGCGCGGGCGAGGCGCGGGCGAGGCGCGGGCGAGGCGGACCGGCAGTCGCCGCCCTTCCTGGACGTTGTAGCGCTCCGACTCGCGGCCGGCCATGCGCCGCGGTTTCAGCCGCCTTTCAGCGAAACTGTCAGCCTTGCGTGTTGTTGGGCCGAATCGGGAACGTGGCTCGTACTGGCCGGATCGACTCAAGTCCGCTTCGTTATCGAAGGAAGGAGCCCTCACTGACCGCCATCACCGAAAGGCCGCGTTCATCGCGCACGCCGCGATCGCGCCGTAGAACAACTATCTGGCCCGGCCGGCCGTATCCGCTGGGAGCCACCTACGACCGTCACGGCGTCAACTTCGCGCTCTTCTCCGAAGTCGCCAGTCGCGTCGAGCTGTGCCTGTTCGATGAGCACGGCCGTGAGCGCCGCGTCGATCTGCCCGAGTCGAGCGGTTTCGTGCGCCACGGCTTCGTGCCTGAACTCGAGCCCGGCCAGCGCTACGGCTTCCGCGTGCACGGGCCGTGGTCGCCGGCGAACGGCCAGCGCTGCCAGCCGTCCAAGCTGCTGCTCGACCCGTACGCGCTGGCCGTGGAAGGCGCGGTCGATTGGGATGAGGCACTGTTCAGCTACTACTGGGGGCGGCCGGGGCGGCGCAACGACCGCGACAGCGCCTCGTATGCCCCGCGCTCAGTGGTTGTCGACAGCGCATTCGATTGGGGCGACGATCGGGCGCCGCGCACGCCGCTGCACAAGACGGTCATCTACGAGACGCATGTCAAGGGTCTGACCATGCTCAACCCGCACGTGCCCGCCGAACTGCGCGGTACGTACGCCGGTGTGGGTCATCCGGCGACCATCCGCTACCTGCATGAGCTGGGCGTCAGCGCGGTCGAGTTGCTGCCCGTCCACCAGTTCGTCTACGACACGAACCTCGTGCGCAACGGGCTGCGCAACTACTGGGGCTACAACACGATCGGCTTCTTCGCGCCACACAATGACTACAGCAGCACCGGCCAGCGCGGCCAGCAGGTAACCGAGTTCAAGCGCATGGTCCACGCGCTGCACCAGGCGGGCATCGAGGTCATCCTGGACGTTGTCTACAACCACAGCGGCGAGGGCACCCACCTGGGCCCGACGCTGTGCTTTCGCGGCATCGACAACGCTGCCTATTACCGGCTGCTGCCGAGCGACCCGCGCTACTACCTCGACTTCACCGGCACCGGCAACAGCCTCAACGTGCCGCACCCATTCGTGCTCCAGCTGATCATGGACAGCCTGCGCTATTGGGTGCAGGAGATGCACATCGACGGCTTCCGCTTCGATCTCGCCGTCACCCTGGGGCGCGATGAGCACGCGGTCGAGCGCATGTCGTCGTTCTTCGAGGTCATCCAGCAGGACCCGGTAATCAACCGCGTAAAGCTGATCGCCGAACCGTGGGACATCGGCGAGGGCGGCTACCAGGTGGGCAACTTTCCGCCGTTGTGGTCCGAGTGGAACGGCAAGTACCGCGATGCGGTGCGCGACTTCTGGCGTGGCGAGCCGCGCACGCTGGGCGAGATGGGTTACCGGCTGACCGGCAGTTCCGACCTGTACGAGAGCAGCGCGCGCACGCCGCACGCGAGCATCAACTTCGTCACCGCCCACGACGGCTTCACGCTGGTCGACCTGGTCAGCTACAACCACAAGCACAACGAAGCCAATCCAGAAGGCAACATCGGCGGCAGCGAGGACAACCGCTCGTACAACCTGGGCGTCGAGGGTCCGACCGATGACCCGCAGGTCAACGCCCACCGAGCACAGCAGCGGCGCAATTTCCTGGCCACGTTGCTGCTCAGCCAGGGCGTGCCCATGATCCTGGGCGGCGACGAGATCGGACGCACCCAGAACGGCAACAACAACGCCTATTGCCAGGACAACGAGCTGAGCTGGTACGACTGGCAGCACGCCGACCACGCGCTACTCGAGTACACGCGCGGCCTGATCGCCTTCCGCCGCGACCATCCTGTCTTCCGCCGTCGGCGGTGGTTCCACGGCCGCCACATCCATGGCGCGCAGGTAACCGACATCGCCTGGTTCCAGCCGGACGCCCAGCCGATGTCCGAGGAACACTGGAACGAGGCGCTGGCGCGCGCCCTGGGCCTGTACCTGTCAGGCGCCGACCTGGGTGTCGACGAGCGCGGCCGGCCGATCAGCGACCGCGACTTCTACCTGATGCTCAACGCCGCGCCCGAGCCCGTCACCTTCCAGCTGCCATCAGAGCGCTGGGGCGCGACATGGCACACGGTGCTCGATACGCGCAGCGACTCGCCGCCGCACCTGTCGCTGGAGGTCTATTCCGCGGGCGCCAGACTGCCGCTCGACGGCCGCACGCTGATGCTGATGATCAGCGCCGGCAGCGAGGCTGAGCCGCCCGCCTGAGCCCTGGCGGCTCAGCCTTGTGGCTGGCTGCTGGGCGGTGGGCTGACATCGGGCGGCGGGTTCTCCGTCGGCGTGGGGGTCGGGCCGGGCAATGGCGTCGGCCCGACGGGCGGCGGCGCGGAGCAGTCCAGCGGAGCTATCGGTCCGCCCCAGTCATGCTGCCCGAACAGATATGCGGTCTGGCTGCCGGTCGGTCCGCGACGTCCGGGGCCGCGTCGCGCGCGATCCATCCAGTTCAGGTCCGCCGCCAGCCAGCGGTCGTTCTTGCCCGCTTCGGCACTGGTCAGGTCGACATACCAGCCGCCGCACATGTTCCGGTAGAGCAGGCCCGGCGGGTCGACCTGGTTCGGGCCACCCGGCTCGGTGCCGGCCATGAAGTACTCGGTCTTGGTTTCCCGCGTCCACGGCCCCGGCGCGCCGCCCGACCAGGCGTCGATCGTCGCCGAGACGATGCCTGACGGTGGACCGGGGAAGTCGATGATCGGCCATTGGGCCGTGTATTCGCGCAGGAACGACTGCCAGATGCGGCCCGGACCGTCCGCCGCGATGAGCGACGCATCGCCGCCGTTGGGTGGGCTGTGGTCGCTATTGCCCATCCACACGGACGCGACCAACTCGGGCGCGTTGGGATCAGGCGGAGGCGCCAGGTAGCCATAGACGGACAGGTCAGCCAGGTAGTCGGTCGTGCCCGTCTTCGCCGCAGCCGGGCGGCGCGCACCTTTTGGCTCGAGTGGTGTCGGTGGCCCGTTCACGATCTGGAGCCGCGGGCCGAAGATGGCGTTGACGCTGGGATCGGTGCTGTCCTTGAGGATGTCGGTGATCAGCCACGCCGCCTGCTGGCTGACCACCTGGCGCGGTGCGTTCTGACCGGCGGTCGGGATGACGTTGCCGTTGCTGTCGGTGATCGACAGGATGGTGCGCGGGTCGACCTGCACGCCGTTGTTGGCCAGCGCGCCGTACGCCGACGTCAACTGGACCATGTTCGTCTCGGCCGTGCCGATGGCACCTGCCAGGCCGGCCTGGATCAGCTGGTTGTCGCCGCGCGCGAAGGTGATGCCCATCTTGTGTGCCAGCGCGGCGACCGTGTCCACGCCGATCTGGTTGAGCGCGCGGATGGTCGGGATGTTGAGGGAGTAGGTCAGCGCTTGACGCATCAGCACCGGGCCGCGCTCGCGTTTGTCCGCGTCGCGCGGGAACCAGTCGCGCGAGAACTCGGTCGTGACGTCGGGCAGCAGCGTCCCCGGCGTGATCTTGCCAGCATCGAAACCGGCGGCGTAGACGATCGGCTTCCAGGCCGACCCCGGTTGACGGTAGCCGTTGCCGGCCACGTCGAATTGGGGATCGAACTGCGGCGATGCCAGGTCGTCGCGGTAGTAGCCGGAGCTGCCGACGTAGGCCAGGATGTCGCCCGTTCTGGCGTCGAGGGCGACCAGCGCGCCGTTGTGGATGTCGACGCCGTGGAGCGACTCGATCCACTTGCGGTCCTGCTGCAGGCCTTCCGCGTCGATCGCGGCCTCCATGGCGTCGGTCGACATGTTGGGCAGGATGGTGCCCGCGGCGACGTACTTCTCGGCCAGCTCCTGTGCGTGCATGTCGAGCGTGGTGATGACCTTGTAGCCGCCGGTCTGGATCGGTGCGCGATCGGCCAGCAGCAGGTCAAGTTGCTGCTTCATGTACCACACGAAATGTGGCGCCAGCCAGTCCTGCGGCTGCTGCTGGGTGAGCACGATCGGCTCGTTGATCGCCTCGTTGTACTGGTCGGGCGTGAGCTGCATGAAGTGGCCCAAGCCCGCCTCCAGGGCGGACAGAATGAAGTTGCGTCGAGCCACGGGCGGCGGCAGCGCCGCGCCGTTGACCGACTGGGTCGGGACCACCAGCTGCCCCTGCGCATCGGGCACGGCGTACTTGAACAGGTCGTAGTCGTCAGGCGCCTGGGGCATGCCGGCCAGCAGCGCGGCCTGGGCTGGCGTCAACTGGCTGAGGTCGGTGATGCCGAAGTAGGTCTCCGCCGCCGCGGCGATGCCGTACGCGTTGTGGCCGTAGTAGATCTGGTTGAGGTAGGCGGTGATGATGCGTTGCTTGCCTTCGATGCCGGGGAACGCCTCGGTGAGGTTGCGCGCCTGGAGGATCTCCTTGATCTTGCGCGCGTACTGGTCGCCGTTGACCACGTCGGCCGGCAGCAGGCGGGCGCGCACCAATTGCTGGGTGATGGTCGACGCGCCGCCACGATCTGTCTGGCCGGTCAGGCTGAAGAAGCTGGCGGAGAGGATCGCGTTCGGGTCGTAACCGTCGTTCGTCCAGAAGGTGCGGTCCTCGGTGGCGATCGTTGCGTCCAGCACGATCTGGGGGATCTGGTCGTAGGTCACCACCCGACGGTCCTCGCTGCCGAAGCTTGCCAGCTGGATCGTGCCGGTGCGGTCGTAGATGACCGATGGCTGCGCGTAATCGAGCGTCTCGAAGTCGTGCACGTCGGGCAGCGACGAGTTCATCTGGTCGATAAAGTCGACGCCGGCGGCGACACTCGCGGCGGTCAGGAACGCGCCGAAGACGACCAGGCCCATGGCGATCAACAGGCCGCCGACACGGAAGAAGGGAGCGCCGCCGCGCGAACGTGGCCGGGCGCGGACACGCGACAGCGCGAGGTGGCGCATGCTCGTGTTGGCCCGGTTGCGGCCGTTGCGCCGGCGGTTGCGCGACGCCTGTCCTCGATACATCGTGCCTGATTCTCGGTCAGCAGCCGAATGTTCGCGAATTGAGTCGGTCGAGCGGGCTCACAGCTGGTCAGACGAGTGGGCGCGCGATTTGTCTCGCTGCCGCCGGGGTCGACTATCGCGGCTGCTGCTACGGTGCGTCACCGGGGCCATCCCGATGGCGACCATTCCATTTCGGCGAGGTGAACCGCTTGGCGAAGGCAGACGGCAGCGCTCGGCCCTTGTTGCCGGCCGAAGATCCGCTGCTTGCCCGGGCCGATCTCGACCTGGACGAGCTGGCCGGGCACTGGGCCGCTTACGGCGCGCGGCGGCCGATGACGGCGGAAGAGATGCGCGGCGCCGACCGCCGTGCGCAACGGCTCGGCGTCACCGGCCGCGCCCTGATGGAGCAGGCCGGAGCTGCTGTCGCGGCGGCCGCGCGCGCCGCGCTCAATTCCACCGATCGTCCCTCGTCGGGCACGGTGCTGGTGCTGGCCGGGCCGGGCAACAACGGCGGCGACGCCTTCGTCGCCGCTCGGCGACTGGCGACGGCTGGACTGCGCACCGTGGTGGTCCTCGTCAGCACCGAACGACGTCCGGGCACGCCCGACGCGGCAGCCAACTGGCGTCGATTGAACGGCCTGGCGCATGCGGAACGGATGCACGCCGTCAGCAGCCACGACGTCGCGTTGTTGCTCAACGGCCTCGAGCGAGCGGCGCTGGTCATCGACGGGCTGCTCGGAACCGGTGTCCACGGGCCCCTGCGCGACCCGATCGGGGAGGCCGTCGAGCTATGCCTGCGCGCGCGTCAGCTGGGCGTGCCGGTGTTGGCCGTCGACACGCCGACGGCGCTCGACCTGTCCTCGGGTGCCCCGTCGGACCCCAACGTTCGCGCCGACTTGACCGTCACTTTCCATCGTCCCAAGCACGGCCTGCTGACGCGCACCGGGGCCCTGTTCGGCGGCAGGGTCCTCGTCGCGCCCATCGGCATCCCGGCCCAGGCTGACTCCCCGTGAACACACGGGCTGCTCCAGTCCGACAATGGCCGGCGTGAGCCCAGACCGGCCGACCAGCCGCCGCCCCGTCCGCGACCGTGACGTGGTGCTGGCCGCCGCCGTGATCGTGGCCGTAGTGCTCATCCTCGATCTCGTCACCGGCCTGGTACCGATCCTCGACGATGCCCTTGCCTTTGCGCCGGTGGTCATCGTTGCACTCGTGCTGGTGACGGTGGTCGTCCTAGTGCGCGCCCTGTGGCCACGCCGCTCGCGCGGGAGTTAACGCCGCGTACCGGGTCTGCGCTCGCGGCGGAGTCCGCGCCTCAGGCCTCGCTGCGAGTGAAAAAGTCGAAGCGGCGCTCCTCGCCGCGCAGCAGCCGGCCAATGTTGTCGCGATGCGCGATCCACACCAGCGCTCCGGCGCACACGCCAAAGAGCAGATCCGGCAGCGGGTTCCAGCCGGCCCAGATGAAGACGGCCAGGAGGACGACCGCGGCGAGCGTGCCGAGCAGCGAGCCGAGCGACACTAGGCGACTCCAGCCGATGACGCCGAAGAACACCGGCGCGGCAATCACCACCGCCAGCGGTTGGATGACCAGCAGTGCGCCGATGCCGGTGGCCACGCCGCGTCCGCCGTGGAAGTGCAGGAAGATCGACGCCCACGCGCCCAGCACGGCGGCCACGCCGACCAGCGCGACGGTTGGTCGTGGCACGTCGAGCAGGATGGCCACCAGCACCGGGAGCGCACCCTTGCCGATGTCGAGCAAGCCGACCAGCAGCGCGCGGCGCGCGCCCATGGCCCGCAGCGCGTTCGTGCCGCCCGTTCGGCCGCTGCCCACGCTGCGCGGGTCGCGCGCGCCGGTGGCGCGCGCGACGATGACCCCAATCGGCAACGAGCCGCACAGGTAAGCGAGGGCGATCAGCGCGACCGAGAGCAGGACATCCACAGGCACGGCGCTGAGTATCGACCTTCCTTGCGCCCTTCTGGGGGCCCGCGTACCATCGGCCGACATGACCCCAGCCCCACGAATCGGCCGTCCGCCCGCCCATGCCCGGACGAGCACGACTCCCGCCGCAGCCTGACCGTCCGTGGCCGTCGGCTCGTCGAACAGCTTCGATCTGATCATCATCGGTGGCGGCACCGGCGGTTACTCGGCCGCCTTCCGTGCCGGCCAGCTGGGACTCAAGGTCGCGTTGGTCGACGACCAACCCAAGCTCGGCGGCACGTGCCTGCACTGGGGCTGCATCCCGACCAAGGCGATGCTCGAGTCGGCCGAGCTGTATGAGCGCATCCAGCACGGCGCTGACTTCGGCGTGCCGGTGGACGGCGCTCGCTTCGACTACGCCGTAGTCGCCAAGCGCCGCCAGCAGATCGTCGATCGGCTGGCCAAGGGCCTTGATGCGCTGGTCAAGAAGAACAAGGTGGAGCACATCCACGGCCGCGGCACGCTGCAGGGCGGCAAGAATGTCCGCGTCGAGATGCGCAACGATGAGGGCAAACCCGACGGCGAGCGCGTGCTCGACGCGACCGACGTGATCCTGGCCAGCGGCTCGCGCGTCAAGAGCCTGCCCGGCCTGGTGCCCGACGGTAAGACGATCATCACCAGCGACGACGCGACGCATAACGACCGCCTGCCGGCGAGCATGATCGTCGTCGGCGCCGGTGCGGTGGGCGTCGAGTTCGCCAGCTTCTACCACGACGCCGGCGTCGAGGTGACGCTGCTCGAGTACCTGCCGCGCGTCACCCCGCTCGAGGATGCCGACATCTCGAAGGAGCTCGACCGCTCGTTCCGGCGGCGTGGCATCAAGGTCATGACCAAGGCGCGCTTCGACACGAGCTCGGTGACCGTTGACGAGAAAGGCGTGTGCCTGAGCGTCGGCCCGGAAGGGGAGGGGCCCAAGGAGCTGCGCGCGGAGCAGATGCTCGTCGCTACCGGCCGTGCGCCCAACTCGGATAACGTGGGCCTCGAGACGACGCGGGCCAAGGTCGACCGCGGTTTCGTCCAAGTTGATGGCCGCATGCGCACCGGCGAGCCGCACCTGTACGCCATCGGCGACGTGATCGGCGGACTGCTGCTGGCGCATGTTGCGGCACACGAGGGCATTGCCGCCGTCCACGCGATCGCCGGCGCCGAGGCCGAACCGGTCGATTACCTCAAGATGCCGCGCGCGACCTACTCGCGGCCGCAGATTGCCTCGATCGGCCGATCGCAGGAGGAGTGCGAGCGCGACGGTCTCCCGGTCAAGGTCGGCCGGTTTCCGTTCCAGGCGTCGGGCAAGGCGCTCATCAACGGTGAGTCAGAAGGCTTCGTCAAGGTCATCGCCCACGCCGGGACGGACGAGCTGCTGGGCGTGCACATGATCGGTGGCCACGTGACCGACCTGATCAGTGAGGCGAGCGTAGCGATGCTGCTCGATGCGACCGCCTGGGAGGTCGGGGCGGCGGTGCACCCACATCCGACACTGTCCGAGGCGCTCGGCGAAGCTGCGCTGGCCGTGGACGGCAAGTCGATCAACTTCTAACGGGGAGGACGATGGCGACGCGATCACCGGTCAAGACGGGCAAGGCATCAGCCAACGGACGGGCCAAGGCGTCCAAGGAGCTCGGCGCCGACCTGGGCCTGTCGCGCGACGACCTGCTCGAGATGTATCGGCTGATGGTCGTGGCGCGGGCGGTCGACGAGCGCATGTGGGTGCTCAACCGGGCGGGCAAGATCCCCTTCGTCATCAGCGGCCAGGGCCACGAAGGCGCGCAGGTTGGGCTGACCTATCCGCTCCAGAAAGGCCACGACTGGATGGTCCCGTACTACCGCTCGGTGACGTCGCTGCTGACCTTCGGCATGAGCTCGCGCGAGATCATGCTCGCCCAATTCGCGCGTGGCGTGGATCCATCGTCGGGTGGGCGCCAGATGCCCGGCCACTACGGCATCGTCGAGCGCAACATCCTGTCCGTTTCGTCGCCGGTGGCGACGCAGTTGCTGCACGCGACCGGCATCGCCTGGGCAGCCAAGCTGCGCAAGACCGGGCAGGTGGCGATGACCTACATCGGTGAGGGCTCGTCTAACCAGGGGGATTTCCACGAGGGTCTCAACTTCGCCGGCATCCACAAACTACCCGTGGTCTACGTCGTCGAGAACAACGGCTACGCCATCAGCGTGCCCATGTCGCTGCAGTCGGCCGTGCCCGACATCGCCATGCGCGGGGCCGGCTACGGCATGCCCGGTGTGGTGGTCGACGGCGCGGACGTGCTCGCCTGTTACCGCGCCGGGCGTGAAGCGGTCGAGCGCGCGCGCGCCGGCGACGGTCCGAGCCTGATCGAGGCCAAGGTCTCGCGCCTGACCGCGCACTCCTCGGACGATCAGCAGAGCAAGTACCGCAGCGCGGAGGAGCTCGACGCGCAGAAGGGCCGCGATCCATTGCCGCTCTTCCACGAGCAGCTCGTCGCTGCCGGACTGCTGGACGACGAGGCTGACGCGCAGATCATCACTGAGGCGCGCAAGGTCGTCGAGGATGCCACCGATTGGGCCGAAGCGCAGGCCGATCCCGATCCGGCCACCGCCCAGCGCCATGTCTACGGCGACGCGCCGCCGGCGCGTATGGACGATCCGCTGTGGACCGGGGCGCGCTACATGGGCGATGGCGGCCCGTGGGGCGTGCTGCGCGACGATGCGTCGGGGGAGGGCTGAGCCGTGGCGGTGATGACCTTCATCGAGTCGGTGCGCGACACGCTCGCCGGCGAGATGCGCCGCGACGAGTCGATCGTCATCCTGGGCGAAGACGTGGGCAAGAAGGGCGGCGTCTTCCTGGCCACCGACGGCCTGTACGACGAGTTCGGCGGCGACCGCGTGCTCGACACGCCGCTGAGCGAGTCGATGATCGTGGGCGTGTCGATCGGCGCGGCGGTGAACGGACTGCGGCCGGTCCCGGAAATCCAGTTCGCCGACTTCATCTTTCCCGCCTTCAACCAGATCCTGTCCGAAGCGGCGCGCATGCGCTATCGCTCCAACGACGCTTTCACCTGCCCGATGACACTGCGCGCCCCGTACGGCGGCGGCGTCCATGGTGCGCTGTATCACAGCCAGTCGGTCGAGGCGTTCTTCGCCCACATTCCGGGCCTGAAGGTGGTCATCCCATCGACGCCGTACGACGCGCGTGGGCTGCTCCGCTCGGCCATCCGCGACGACGATCCGGTGCTCTTCTTCGAGCACAAGAAGATGTACCGCTCCGTGCGCGGCGACGTGCCCGACACCGACTACACGGTGCCGCTCGGCTCCGCCAAGGTGACCCGCGCAGGATCCGACGTGACCGTCATCGCCTACGGGTTGATGGCGCACTACGCGCTCGAGGCAGCCGAGCTGCTCGAAGGCGAGGGCGTGTCGGCCGAGGTGATCGACCTGCGTACGCTGCGACCACTCGACGGCGAGACGATCCTGACGTCCGTCCGCAAGACCGGCAAGGCGGTCATCGTGTACGAGGACAACCGCTTCGGTGGTTACGGCGCGGAGATCGCCGCGATGCTGTCCGAGGAGGCCTTTGACCACCTCGACGGGCCGATCGTTCGGGTCAGCGGGCCGGACGTGCCCGGCGTGCCGTACAACCACGTCCTAGAGGACTGGTACATGCCCAACCCGGAGCGCATCGTCGCCGCCGTGCGCCGCCTCGCCGCGTACTAGCTTCCGGCCCGCGCACGTCGGCCATGGCACGGCTCGTTCCCATAACTGAGGCCGCCTACCAGGGCTGGCTGGCGCGGCTCATCCCCGAGTATGCCGCGGACAACGTCCGCGCCGGCCGCTGGACGCAGGCGGAGGCGCTCGATCGCGCCGCACAGCAGACCCACTCGCTCTTGCCAGAAGGTCGCTCGACGCCAGGGCACCAGATCTGGACGATCACCGACGATTCGGGCGCCGGTGCGGGCGTCCTGTGGCTGGCGACTGATGCCGGCCGGCCCGGGCACGCGTTCATCTATGACATCGAGATAGACCCGGGCCGGCGCGGCGAGGGTCTGGGCACGGCCGCGCTGACGGCACTCGATGAGTGGGCGCGTGCTAACGGCGTCGAGTCGATAGGCCTGCACGTGTTCGGCGCCAACGACGGGGCGCGGCGGCTGTACCTGCGCCTCGGTTACATCGAGACGAGCGTGCAGATGGAGGAGCGCCTCTAGCCGTCGGCTTCTCGTCTGCCGCGCTCCAAGTGCGTAGTAAGTCAGCACTCGGTCGATTTCCTGGCCGCCTACGCACATGGCGCGTCTTAGGCGGGGCTGGCCGTCGCTTAAGCACAGCGTGCGTAGCCGGTGACCGGATGCCAGATGCAAAGTCGTCAGTCGAGTGTGGCGGATGCCCTGCGGATACGTCGACGGCTGACAGAAGTGCGCCTACCACGCGCCATGCGCGTCAGCGGCGCCAGCAGTAGCAGCGATGCCGCGCCTTCGGGGTTCAGCAGCCAAGATCTTGCTGCTGCGCCGCGCAGCCGGTAGGTCTGACCCAGCACAGCCGCATGCCGCTCGATCTTTCGGCGTGACGTAGACGATTCGGGCAGAACGAGGGCTCTGCACACCGCGGACGGAGACGGCCAGCCGAACCGGTCACGGACAACGATCGGCGCGAGTCGCTGCTTGGCATCGTGTTTGCGCAGGGTTTCCTCGACGGACGTCAGCTCCGTCTTGACTTCGACCACGAGCAACGTCCGTGTCTCCACATGCCATGCGAGAACATCGATCGATCCGCGTTCGCCGCGAACGGAAAAGGAGACTTCAGGAAAGACCTGCCAGCCGAGCCCAGTCAGCGTCGTGACCACCCACCCGACGATCGAAGCGTGGCCTTCGTCGAGCAGACGGTCGATCTCGCCGCCGCGCCAGCGGATGGACATGAACACCTCCGCGTCCAGCGCCGCGGCTTGTCCGCGCAGCTTGCTCACATCTCGCAATCGCCCGCGCTCTCCGCGCGAAACATCGTCCTGCGTGAGGGCGGCAGCGACGGCCACATCAACCTGACGCCAGCCAAGACGGTGTCGCAACGCTCGCAGCGTCCGACCGATGCGTTGCTCGTCCACGCGGCCAATGCTGGCTGCGGTCGTCCACCGGACGCTTAACCTGCGCTTACTCCTCCGTTTCCGCCAGTGAGACGCGAGCGGCCAGCATCAGGGGTAAGGTCGCGAGCCCCAGTTCATATCGACGTCAACATGGACTGGACGCTGTGCATGCATGATCCCACCAGCGCCGGGGTCGATCCGGGCGAGGGGCCGCCGCCAGCGCCCTAGACCCCGAATCGCTCCAGCGCGCGGGTTACCAGGAACAGGACGATAGGCAGCGCTAAGGTCGACAGCGCCGCCGTTAGGGTGGACGTATCCCACGGCCAGGTGGAGAGTCGGCGAACGAAGGGCGCCAGATCGAGCGATGACCGGCTGCTCCTGAGCGATACGTATTCGACGGCCGGTTGCAGGATCGGCGAAACTAGTCTCGACTTACAGCCGGTGCAACCCGCGACCCACGAACCAGGAGATAGCCGTACATGCCCAAGGTGCAGATGCCGCAACTCGGCGAGAGCGTCGCCGAGGGCACGATCGGCAAGTGGCTGAAGAAGCCTGGCGATCACGTCGACAAGTACGAGGCGATCGTCGAGGTCATCACCGACAAGGTCAACGCCGAGGTGCCGTCGCCGTTCGCGGGCACGCTGACCCAGATCCTGGTCCAGGAAGGCGAGACGGTTCCTAACAACACCGACATCGCGATCATCGACGGTGTCGCGGACGCCGAGGCGACCGATGCCGCGCCTACCGTGCAGGCGGCTCCTCCCGCTGAAGCGGTCGTAGAGGCACCCGCGCCGGCGGCCGAGCCAAAAGGCCCTTATGGCGCCGGTACCGGACCCGGTGGTTCGGACGAACGGCCGGAGCGGACCTTAGAACAGCCAACAGCCCAGCCGGCGGTCGCTGCGGCCGCCCCTGCGGCAACGGCAGTCGCCGCGCCGGCCAAGACGGGCGGCAACGGCGCCAGCGCGCCGGATGCGTACGCGGGACCGACGACCCCGGCCGTGCGCCGCCTCGCGCGCGAGCACGCGGTCGACCTGGCACTCGTCGCCGGCACCGGCCACGGCGGTCGCGTCACCCGCGAGGACGTACTGAAGTTCGTGGAATCGGGCGGGGCTGCGGCTGCGGCGCCGGCGCCAACTCCCAAAGCGGCGGCAGCCGCGCCGGTGCCTCCGGCTCCGTCGCCGGTGCCTCCGGCTCCGTCGCCGGTAGCGCAGGGCGACGTGCTCAAGCAGGCATCGCCGATGCGCCGCTCGATCGCGGCGCAGATGACGCGCGCACTCCAGGTGCCGGTGGCCTACACCGTGATCGAGGTCGACATGTCTGGCGTCGTGGCCGTGCGCGAAGCCAACAAGCGGCGCTACCAGGAGCGCGAAGGCATCAGCCTGACGTATGACGCATTCGTGGCCAAGGCCACCATCGAGGCGCTCAGGCGGCACGCCGACTTCAACGCGCACTACACCGACGAGGGCCACTGGCTCAGGCGCGACATCAACCTCGGCGTGGCTGTCGCCGTCGCCGACGGCCTGGTCGTGCCCGTTGTCAAGAACGCCGATCGGCTCAGCATCCATGGCCTCAACCGCCAGGTCCGCGATTTGGCCGACAAGGCTCGCGCCGGCAAACTGACGCTCGACGACATCCAGGGCGGCACGTTCACGCTCGATAACACCGGCTGGACCGGCTCGGTCATCACTGCGCCGATCATCAACGCGCCGCAGGTGGGCATCCTGACCATGGAGATGATCGTCAAGCGGCCGGTCGTCGTCGAGACGCCGAACGGCGACCTGATCGGCGTGCGGCCGATGATGAACATGTGCCTGGGCTTCGACCACCGCGCCACCGACGGCGCGCAGGCCGGTCGTTTCGTCGCAGACGTCAAGCGCTGGCTCGAAGCGGTCGACTCGACCACGGCGATCTGGTAGCCGCGCAGATGGGTGTCGCCTGATGGGCCGCGAGTTGCCGATGTTCCAGCCGCCGGGGGCGGCCGAGCATGGGGCGCACGCCCCGCCGACCATCGCCATGGGCGGCGCCGGCCTCGATAGTCGACGTCATCCGGAATGGATCAAGGCGCGTCTGCCGAGCGGTGAGAACTACCACGAACTCAAGAAGATCATGCGCGGCCTCACGCTCAATACGGTCTGCGAGGAAGCCCACTGCCCCAACATCGGGGAGTGCTGGGAGCAGCGCACCGCGACGATCATGATCCTCGGCGACGTGTGCACCCGCGCCTGTGGCTTCTGCGCGGTCAAGACCGGCCGGCCAAGCTGGAACGACGAGGACGAGCCACGCCGTGTGGCCGAGGCGATCGCCCAAATGCAACTCGAGCACGTGGTCGTCACCAGCGTGGCGCGCGACGACCTGCCCGACGGCGGTGCGCACATCTTCGCCGAGACCATCCGCGCCCTGCGGCGCGAATGTCCGGGCATGGGTGTCGAGGTGCTGATCCCCGACTTCAACGGCCGGGCGGAGCCGTTGCGCACCGTGATGGAGGCGGGGCCGGACATCCTCAACCACAACATCGAGACCATTGAGCGGCTGCAGAAGCCCGTACGTAAGCGTGCCCGCTACGATCGTTCGCTGGGCGTGCTGCGCGATGCCAAGCAGATGGCCAACGAGTTCGGCCACCTGGTGAATACCAAGTCGAGCGTGATGGTCGGCCTGGGCGAAACGCGCGAGGAGTTGAGTCAGGCATTCCGCGATCTGCGCGCGGTCGACTGCGACGTTCTGACCATCGGCCAGTACCTGCGTCCATCGGAGAAGCACCTGCCCGTGGAGCGCTACTACCACCCCGATGAGTTCGCGGCCATGAAGGTTGAGGCGCTGGCGTTGGGATTCCGCCACGTGGAGTCAGGACCGCTTGTTCGCTCCAGTTACCATGCACGTGACCAGGTTCCACGGGAGGGAAAGTATCGGTGGACGGCCTGACGCTCGCGCCCAAGAGCACGGCGGCGGCACGTGAAAGACTGCTTGCGCGTTCCGCGCTGCCCGTGGCGCTGGCGCTCGTGGCGGCAGTGGTCATGCTGGCCTTTGCGCCTGCGGTCGGAATGGCTCGCGTGCACCGCAGTAACGGCCAGGTGCTGCTCGGCAGCTGGACGGTCCACTTCAGTCCCAGCAGCCTGAACGCGAGGGGCAAGAACATCCGCCGCCCCGCGCAGTTGATCAACGGCACCGTCATACAACCCGGCCAGCAGTTCAATTTCGCCAAGCTGACCGCGCCCTATACGGTGGCCAACGGCTACTCGTCTGGCGGGGCGATCGTGGGCGGCAAGATCGTGCCCGACGGCATCATCGGCGGCGGCTTGTGCTCAGCCGCGACGGCGATGTTCAACGCCGCTGTACGCGCCGGTTTCAAGATCAACCAGCGCGCCAACCACGACTTCTATATCAGCCGCTATCCGATCGGGCTCGACGCGACGATCTGGGTCAACAAGCGGCTGCGTGGTGACAACGTCGTTTTCACCAATGACTCGTCGTCGCCGATCCTGATCAAGGGCATCGGCAAGAAACGCAAGATCACGTTTGAGGTCTGGGGAGTGGACGACGGACGGACGACGACCTTCTCCAACCCGTGGATCAGCAATCCCAGGTACGCCAGCACGACCGTCCTCTACTCCGACCGCGTCAAGCCGGGCAAGGCCAAGCTGTTCCTCCCGGCGATGGACGGGTTCGACGCCGTGGTGACGCGCACGGTCAGGGCGGCCGACGGCACGATCCTGCACCAGGACGTGTTCAGGTCGCACTACAAGCCAGAGAACGCCGTGATCTGGGTCGGCCGCTACCCGAATGACCCTCCGGACGGGACGAAGGTGCCCTTGAGTAAGCAGCCTCCCACGCCAGCTCCACCGCCGACGAGGACGCCTTCTTCGCCGACTCCGCGGCCGACCGCGACGCCAACGGCCACACCGACCCCAACGCCTACGGCCACACCGACCCCGACGCCAACGGCCACGCCGACCGAGATTCCAACGGCCACGCCGACCGAGATTCCAACGGCCACGCCGACCGAGATTCCCACGGCCACGCCGACCGAGATTCCAACGGCCACGCCGACCGAGATTCCCACGGCCACGCCGACCGAGATTCCCACGGCCCCGACCGACAGCCCGCCACCCTGATCAAAAGCCGATGACGGCAGCCGAGCAGGAGCGCCTGCTGATCGCCGGACTCCTGCACGGAAGGTCGGCTCACATGGGCTTCGACGAAGCCGTTGCCGACTTCCCCGCGTGGGCGATCAACCAACGCGCCCCTAACGTCGACTACACGCCGTGGCACATCCTCGAGCATCTGCGCATCACGCAGTGGGACATCCTCGAGTACGTCCGTGATCCACGAAGACATGTGTCACCGCGATGGCCGGTCGGCTATTGGCCGGCCAAGGACGCCGAAACGGACGAGGCCGGCTTTCAGCGGACCATCGAGCAGTTCCGCGCCGATCTCCAAGCACTCGAGGCGATCGCCCTCCACCCCGACAGCGACCTGCTGGCCGTGCTCGATGGCACGCCCGGGCACACACTGCTGCGCGAACTGACGCTCGTGGGCAATCACAACAGCTACCACCTGGGTGAGTTTGCCGTCCTTCGCCAGGTGATGGGGAGCTGGCCCCCGGGGCACTAGTGGCTCTCACGGGCCGACGGGCACGAGCTCCGGCGTCTGGTTGGTGCCGAAGCCCCACCACCACACCCGGCCGCGCTGATCGATAACTGTGACGCTCTGCGAACCCCCGGCCGAAATGAACGCCACGCCGGTCAGCCCGACCTGATGCCCCTGCACCGGCGTCGTCGCCGGCCCGCCGCCCGCCGAAGCCCACGACGTATCGCCCCAGCACCAGACCGTGTCATCGCTTCTCTTGACGCAAGCGTGGTACCAACCGACAGACAGCAGTTGGGCATTGTCGATACCGGTGACCTGGACGGGCGCCGAGCTGCTGATCGCTTCGCCGTCGCCGAGTGTCCCCTGGTCGCCGTAACCCCAACACCACACCGTGCCCTCGCCACGGATGGCGCACGTCGACCAGCCACCACCGGCGACCGTCTTGACGTCATCCATGCCTATCACTTGGACCGGCACGGCGCTGTTGTCCAGCGTACCGTCGCCGAGTTGGCCATAGCCAGTTGCGCCATCGCCGTTGCCGCCCCAGCACCAAAGGCTGTGGTCGCTCCTCACCGCGCAGGCGTGGTTCCAACCTGCGCTGATCTGGATCGCGTCATCGAGGCCGAGTACCTGCTGAGGATCGGGCACGCTGCTGTTCCTCTCGAACACTCCGTTGCCCAACTGGCCGAGGTTTCCGACACCCCAACAGGCCACACCGCCACCAATTCGCAGCACACACGCGAAGGCGCCGCCGGCCTCCACGTCCGTCGCATCGTCGATGCCGGGTATCCGGAACGGCACGGCCGACGCGCCGTCACTACCGGGATCCTCACCCCAGCACCAGACGGTGCCGTCAGTCCTTGTCGCGCACGAGAAGCGGATGCCGGCGCTAACGGACGTCGCGTTGTCGATGCCCACGACGGGGACGGTCGGGTAAGCGCGGTAGTCCTGCGTGCCGTCACCGAGCTGGCCCATGTCGTTTGCGCCCCAGCAGAAGATGCGTCCATCGTCGGCGAGGGCGCACGAGTGCGAGTCGCCGACGGCCAGGTCGAGCACCGCAGCCACGGGCGCGATCGTCGGGCTCGGGGTGGCCACGGCGCCGGGCGTCGGGGTGGGCACGGCGCTGGGCGTCGGTGTCGCCGGCTCGACGCTCGGGCTCGGCTCGGGAGTTGACGTGGGCGATGGTTCAGGCGACGGCGTGACCACGATGATCGTCGCGCTTGGTGCTGGAGTGATCGTCCCGACGGAAGGTGACATGAGGATCACGGTCGGCGCGGCCGACGTACCCGGCAGCGGGGTCCCCACGATCAAGCCAGAGGTGGCGGGCGTGGGCGGTGGCGGTGAGAAAGGCTGGAAGCTTGGGTTGGGCGCGATGTGGTTGTTCGGCAGCTTGATGAAGCCGCCCGCAATTCCGACGCCGATCAGCAGCAGGGCCAGCAGCGCCATGGCGAGCACCGGCTTCAACCAGGCGACCGACCGCGGCCACAGGCTGAAGCCGCGACGCCTGCCGCGCATCGCCGCAGCGTGGGCGATCTCGGCAGCATCGAAGGGGCGCAGCGCCTCGTCGGCGAACTCGGTCAGCCAGCGAGCGACGCGGGCCTCGAACTGCGGATCGAGCTCGAAATCGCTCATGACCCGGGCTCCAGTTCGTCCCTGAGCACCGCCAACAGGCGTTGCAGTCGAGCGCGCGTTCCTGACGGCGAGATGTGGGTGACGCGGCTCAACTCCGTTGAATCGAATCCGGCCACGTAACGAAGGGCCAGCAACTGCCGATCGTCGACGGTGAGATGCGCGAGGGCGTTGCGCAGATCGATACGTCCGGACCAGATGCGCGTGCCTTCGTCGTCGTCGCGCGGCCCATCGGTGGGCAACTCGGTCACCGCCTGGCGGCGCTGTCGGCGCATGGACTGGCGAGCCTCGTTGGCGGCGATCGCGACCAGCCACGAGCGCAAGCGGTGCGGTTCGCGAAGCTCGGACAGCTGTCGCCAGGCGATCGCCCACGCCTCCTGGACGGCGTCGTTGGCCGCCTCGGCATCGCGCGTTATGACCTGGCAGACGCGCACCATGTCCTGCTGATGCGCGGCCACGATGCGGGCAAACGCGTTCTCGTCGCCGCTAGCCGCCGCGGCGACAGTTTCGGCCCACGCTTCCTGGCCGGTGTTTACGCGCCCCAAACCGGGCTGATCAAGCGCGATGGCCGTTATCCCCTCTGATCGTTGGCGCCTCGAGAAACTCGCCGCCAAGATTCCAGCGAAAGAGTAGTCGCAGGCGTTCACGCAACAGTGGATGCAACGCGGGCGCCTATTGATTCACGCGACCTTCGGCACTGGCCACCTAGCCGGTCTCAGTAGATCGTTCCGTACGCACCGGTGTGTCACTGGACGGTCGGCGGGCATCTACTGCTCGACGACCCGAAAGGGAAGGAGGGGTACGGATAATGGAAACGATCGGCACCTCGCGACGCCGCCCGGCGAGCAGTCTGTTCATGCTCACGTTTGCTCTGGTGGCGTTGGCCACGATCGCCTCGGCAGCGCCAGTCGCGGCCGGCACGCCACCGCCCGACTACGGCAGCACGGTCAGGTGCAAGTACCACACCAACGGGAATACCAACCAATCGTTCACGGCGCAATTCAGGCGAATCGCGGTCACGCCACCACAGGTCTTCGCCAAGAGCGGCCGGCAGACGGTGGGCTGGCAGTTCAACGTCATCCGCTTGATTGACTGGGGCGGCAACACCACCTGGACGACTACCTACACGAGTCGGGTCCAGAAGGCGGTCGCGACGACGACCAGGGCCGCGGCGTTCAACGCCATGCGCGTGAGCGTGACGGTGCCCGACGGAGACTGGTCCGATTTCGATGTCCACTACCGGGTCGCGCTCAAGATGTTCTGGTACCGAGCGAACGGCAGCCTGCAAAGGCAGGTCTCGCACGAGATCACGTCCAGCTACGGCTACTACGTCAACGGCACCTGGTGGGACAACTCGTGGAACTACTGCCCCGGAGTAGTGAAGCAGTGGGTCGACGGTCCGTTCTAGATCGGCGAGTTCAGGGCACGCTCCGTTAGCATCGGGGCGTGCCCAACGTTCTTCCGCGCAACCGGCCGCTGACCGAGCTCCACACGCATCTGGGTGGCTCGGTCGCGCCGGCGATCATGTGGGGCATCGCCCACTCGCAGGGCATCCGGCTGCCGACCAAGGACTACTGGGAGTTCCGCCAGCTGATCACGGTCTCGGCGCGACGCGGTCGCAGCTTCGACGGGTACCTCCAGCTGTTCCACTGGACCGAGCTGATCCAATCCTCGCCGCTCGCGGTCGAGCGCTCGGTCTACGAGGTCATCGGCGGCGCGTACCGCAAGAACAACATCACCACCATCGAGCTGCGCTTCAACCCGATGAAGCGCAACCGCGGCGGCGAGCAGGATCTCGACCACATCATCAGCGCGGCCATCCGCGGCATGGACCGGGCAGTGCTCGAGTATCCCGTCGCGCCGGGGCTGATCTTCTGCCTCGACCGCGCCTTTCCCTACAACCTCAACGAGATCATCGCCGAGAAGGCGATCGCCTACCGCAACCGGGGCGTGGTTGGTGTCGACATCGCCGGGCCCGAATCGCCCGACTTCCGGCCGGCCGACTACCGCCGCCTGTTCGAGCGCTGCCGCCGGCGTGGACTGGGCACCACGGTGCATACCGGCGAGTCGGGACCGGTCGAGGAGATCGCCGAGGTGATCGAGGAGCTCGAGCCGACCCGTATCGGCCACGGCATCAAGGCCGCCTTCGATCCGCGCACGATGGCGATACTGCGCGAGCGCGAGATCACGCTCGAGGTGTGCCCGACCAGCAACCTGAACACGCGCGTGGTCTCCGGCTGGGACGAGTTTCGCTGGATCTTCGACACCTTCCGGCGGAACGGGGTACGTTTCACGATTAACACGGACGGCCCGGAAATGCTCAAGACCTACATGCGCGACGAGCTGGCCACGCTCGGACGGCTGGGCATCCTGTCGGTCGAGGAGCAGGAGCAGGTGGCCGAATGGGCCCGCCAGGCGTCCTTCGTGCAGGGCACCAGCGATCTGCCCCAGCCGCGCCGCGCGCCCCCGGCGCGCCGGCGCGTCGAGCGGGAAGAGGCGTAGCTGCAGGCCCGCCGTCCGCGGCGCGAGCCGGATAACCCAGCGACGCCGTCGTCAAGCCGTTGTCGTCAGATCGGACGGACGTGCAGGGTCCACGGCTGCCCCGGTCTCGGCGGTGCGTCGAGGCGGGCGGGCCAGCGCTCGGAGAGGATGACGGCGACGTCGCGCGGGTCGTCGGGATCGGCGCCGGACTCGAGCAAATACCGGGCCAGCTGACCGCGCACGCGCTTCGCCGTCACGTTGCCGACCTTCGAGGCGCCTGATCCGGGCGCGATCCGGACCGTTACCGTCCGCTGAGCGAGACCCAGGGGCGTCCCGATCGCCTGGTAAGCGCGGGAGCGGAGATCGAGAACGACTCCGCGGGACCCTGCTGCCTCGGCCAGGGCGGCCGGGAGCACGGTGCGCCACGCCGGCTCGAGACGACCCATTCCGACCAGGCGAGCGCAGACATGGAGTCGGTACGCGGGGATCCGGTCATGCGGGCGCAGCGCGCCCCAGAGTGACGACGCTACGACGAGGCGCGTGGCTGTCCGGGTAGCGGCCTGCGGCGGCAGCGTCGGGCTGTCAAGGCCCTGGTACAGGGGGCCAGCGTAGATCTCAAGCACCGGCCGCGCCGGCAGGTCGCGCAACGCCGTGTTGCGCGCGACCTCGTGGACCAGCGACGGCCCCACCAGCAGCCGCTCCAGGGCGTCGGGACGGGCGCTTGTCTCGACCAGCGCGTCGAGGACACGGGCCCGCATCGCCGTGAGTTCGGGGAACGAAAGCTTGTCCAGGGCGACCGGCGCGCCGTCGGCCGGGGCCCGTTTGGTCTCGGACGGTGGGGCGATGATCAACACGCGGCAAATGTACGTGGTTGCGGCCACGCTCCATCCGGCCCGCGCGGCTCTACCATCCGGCTATGGATCTCGACCTTCCCCAGGAACACCGCCTGTTGCGTGACACCATCCGCGATTTCGCCGCGCGCGAGATCGAGCCGCAGATCGACGAGCATGAGCGTGAACGGCGCTTCCCAACCGACATCGTTGCCGACCTGGGCCAGATGGGTCTGCTCGGTATTCCCTTCCCGGAAGAGGAGGGCGGCGCCGGACTGGACACGCTCGCGTACGCCGTCGCGATCGAGGAGCTGGCGCGCGTGTGGGGCTCGCTGGCGATCATCGTCGCTGCGCACACATCACTCGGCTGCAACCCGCTGCACCTGGCCGGTACGGATGCCCAGAAGGAACGCTTCCTGGTGCCCATGGCCAAGGGCGAAGTGCTTGGCGCGTACGGGCTGACCGAGCCGGAGGCGGGCTCCGATTCGGGCGGCACGCGCACCACGGCGCGCTTCGACGAGGCGGACGGCTCCTGGGTGATCAACGGTCGCAAGCGCTTCATCACCAACGCCGGGCAGGCCGGCACGTACATCGTCACGGCGCGGACCGGCGCGCGCGATGACGGCTCGCCGGAGATCAGCGCGTTCATCGTCACGCGCGACACGGCCGGTTTCGTCATCGGCCGGCTCGAGGAGAAGCTCGGGCTGCACGCCAGCGCAACCGGCGAGCTGCTATTCGAGGATTGCCGCGTCCCCGCCGATCACATGCTCGGCGCGCAGGGCGACGGCTGGAAGGTCTTCCTGAAGACGCTCGACGGTGGTCGCATCTCGATCGGCGCGATGGCCGTCGGCCTGTCGCAGGCGGCACTCGACGCGTCGGTTGCCTATGCGCGCGAGCGCAAGCAGTTCGGCCGGCCGATCGGCTCGTTTGAAGGAGTCGCGTTCATGGTTGCCGACATGGCCACCGAAATCGACGCGGCCCGCGCGCTGGTGTGGCGCGCCGCGTGGCTCAAGGACCAGGGTCGCGACTACTCGACGGCAGCGGCGGAAGCCAAGTTGTTCGCTTCGGAGGTGTCGCAGCGGGCGACCAACAACGCGGTGCAGATCCACGGCGGCTACGGCTACGTGGAGGAGTACAAGGTCGAGCGCTACCTGCGTGACGCGAAGCTGACCGAGATCGGGGAGGGCACCAGCCAGATCCAGCGGCTGGTCATCGGCCGCAAGGTGCTCGGCCTCAGGGTCGAGTAGCCACAGGCCGCTTGTGTGCGCCGACCTTGTTGGCGCCGATTGCGCACATGACGCGTCCTACACCGCAGGGTCTGGGTTTTGGGCGCCAGTTGCGCGTCTGGCGCGTGCTAGCCGCGGTGGCGCCGCTATATACGCATGACACGCGCAGGTGCCACGCACGGACGGCGACGTCGAGCGTGACAGAAGGCACGCCGAGCGGAGCGTGCGCGCCTAAGACGCACGGCAAGCGTCAGTGGTCCACCGGCGTGGCGGAGGACCAGAGCGGCGTCCAACCTGCGCTTCGGCGGCCGATCACCGGTTGAGCTGGGCGCCATGGCGGCGCTGGCGAAGCGCCTCATAGAAGAGCACGGCGGCGGTGGCCGACACGTTGAGCGAATTGGCGACGCCGAACATGGGCACGCGTACCGACGCACGAGCCAGCTCTCCCCACGCGTCCGACAGGCCGCGCGCCTCGCTGCCCAGCGCGATGGCCACTGCGCCCGAATAGTCGGCGGCGGTGTAGTCGACCGAGCCGTCGACGCGCGCGGCGATGATGCCGATGCCGCGTTCGCGGAGCCAGGTGAGCACGGCGCCCGTCGAGGCGACTGACACCGGCACGCTGAAGACCGTGCCCAGGCTCGCGCGAATGATGTTGGGGTTGAAGAGGTCGGTCGCCGACTCGGCCACGATGACAGCGTTGAGTCCGGCACCGTCGGCCGTGCGCAGCACTGCCCCGAGGTTGCCCGGTTTCTCGACGCCTTCGACAACGGCGATCAACGGCTGGGGTGGCAGGATCAGCTCCTCGAGCCGGTGAAGCGGCGTCTCGGCCACGGCAACCACGCCGTCGAGGCGGTCGCCGTACGCAAGCCGGGCGAACGCATCGCGGCCAAGCTGCCAGATCGGCACCGACTCTTCACGCAGCCGCTCGACCAACGCGCGGCATTCCTGCTCCTGGCACAGGTCGGGCTCTATGAATATCTCCTGGATCACGGCGCCGCCCTGCAGCGCGCGCATCGTCTCGCGCACCCCGTCGATCAGCGTCAGGCCGAGCTTGTCGCGTTCGCGGCGGCCGCGCAGCCGCGCGGCCGCCTTGACGCGCGGGTTGGTCGTGCTCGTGATTGGGGTCACGTGCCCATTGTCGTCCGCGCGCTGACCGCACCGCGAAAGAGTGCGAAGGCTGCGACCGCGTGCGCTTCTTGGGTGCAGTTAGGCGTCGAGCTTTCTGCCGCCCTGGGGCGGCAGATCGAGCGCCCTTGAGCCGGACGCCTCGCGGCTACGCGCCCAGGTAGCCGATGACCCCGCCCATGACCACGGCTCCCACGAGGTAGTAGCCGGCGGTGATAAACCACCACTCCCAGCTGCGCCCCTCGTTCAGCACCAGGTTGGCGGCCCCGGTGGCCGCGAACCCGAGCCAGACGAGGAAGCCGACGATGGCACCGTTGGCCACCGTATTGGCGCCGAGTCCGCCGATCAACAGCGTCAGAACGTACGCCATCACGAGCGCCAGCACGACGACGCCGCCCATCTGAACTGGTGACATGTCGCTCATCGTTGGCACCGAACGTCCGATCGTGGCCGCCCACCTCTTGCCGAAGACCATGGGCAGATACCAGACGAAGCCGACGACCATGCCCACCACGGCCGCCGCGATAACTGCCACCCAGTTCAGGCTGGTGAACTCAAGAGTCACGAGAGACCTCCGTGCTGCCCCCGACAACCCCGATCGTGATTATGCGCTCAACGCAGGGCGCGAATCGCCTCCAGGGCGAGCGGGTTCTCGAGCGCCGATAGGTCGCCCGGGTCGGTGCCCAGGTAGGTAGCGCGCGCGACGCGGCGCATGACCTTGCCTGAGCGCGTCCGGGGCAGGTCGGTGACGACTACCACCGCCTCCGGTTTCAGCGCCTTGCCGAGGTGAGCGACGACCATGTCTGCGATCGAGCGGCGCAGGTCCGCGTCGTCCGTCTCGCCTGGCCGCAGCCGGCAGAACACGACGATCACCTCGCCCTTGACCTGGTGGGGCACCCCGACGGCGGCCGCCTCCAGCACGGCCGGATGGGAAACCGCAGCACTCTCCACCTCGGCCGGGCCGACGCGTTTGCCGGCAACCTTGAGCGTGTCGTCGCTTCGTCCCTGGATGAACCAGTAGCCGTCGGGGTCAACCAGCGCCCAGTCGCCGTGAATCCAGGTACCGGGCACGCGCGCCCAGTACGTCTCGACGTAGCGATCCGGATCCTGCCAGAAACCGCGGGTCATGCCCGGCAGCGGCTGGCGCAGGGCCAGTTCGCCGACCTCGCCACGCACGCTGCGACCGGTGCTGTCGATCACGTCGGCCGCAGCGCCCACCGACGGACCACCGAACGAGCACGGCTTGATCGGCGTGAGCAGGTTGCAGCACAGGATGCCGCCGCTCACCTCAGTGCCGCCGCTGTAGTTGACCAGCGGCAGCCGACCGCCGCCGACCTCGCGGAAGAACCACCACCACGACTCCGGATTCCATGGTTCGCCGGTCGAGCCGAGCACGCGCAGGGAATGGAGGTCGTGCGCGTGGACCGGCTCCGTTCCGTGGGCCATCAGTGCGCGGATGACCGTCGGCGACAGGCCCAGGTGCGTGACGCCGTGGCGGGCCACCGTCGCCCACAGTCGGTCGGGACCGGGATAGTCGGGCGCACCCTCGTAGAGCACCAGTTCGGCGCCCAGCAACAGCGCGCCGCTTATCGCCCACGGGCCCATCATCCAGCCCAGGTCGGTGTACCAAAACAACCGGTCGCCGGGACCCAGGTCGAAGCAGTGCGCCAGGTCCTGGGCGCCCTTGATCGGGAAGCCGCCATGGACGTGGACGGCGCCCTTCGGCCGGCCGGTCGTGCCCGAGGTGTAGATGACCATGTACGGCGTCTCGGGGTCGGTTGCCGGTGTGTTCTCAAGCGGTCGAGCGACCCTGGCCATTTCGTCCGACCACCAGCGCTTGCGACCCTCGCGCCCGGCTTCTGCCGGCCGATTCTCCGACAACCGCCCGACCACCAGCACGGTCTGCACGCTGGGCGCGTCGGCGACTGCCGCGTCGGCGGTCTCCTCCATGGGGACGCGCGTGCCGCGCCGGAGAGTCGCATCGGCGGTGACCAGCAGCTTCGCGCCCGCATCGTTCAAGCGGGTCGCCACCGCCGGCGCGGCGTAACCGGAGAAGATCGGCACGTAGATCGCCTTGAGCTTGCCCAACGCCAGCACGGTGATGACCGTCTCGGGCAGCAGCGGCATGAAGATGCCGACGCGATCGCCCTCGCCCACACCCAGCCCGGCGATCATCGCCGCGGCGCGATCAACCTGCTCCTTCAGTTCGGAGTTGGTCAGCCGCCGGACCGTGCCGTCCTCGCCCTCCCAGGTCACCGCCGGGCCGGCCGGGTTGGCCGCGGCGCGCGGATCGACAGCCGCCTGGGCGTAGTTGAACGCGCCGCCGCTCCACCAGCGCGACCATTCGACGCCCTTGTCCGTGTCGAGCACGCGGCTGGGTGGGCGCTGCCAGTGGAGCTGCAGGTCCTCCGCGGCGGCACCCCAGAACCACGCCGGGTCACGTTCGGCGCGGCGCTGCAGCGCCTCGAGATCTCGCTCGCCAACGTGGCTGATGAAGCGCCCCAGGCGCGTGTTGGCTGCCGCGTCGGGCGCCGGCCGCCACGCGGCATCGGCAACGTCGCGGCCGAACAGCGGCCAGTCTGGGCGGCTCACGCTGACTCGCCCCGCGCGAACTCCTCGACGGAGACCGAGACCGTGCGCAGCGCGTCGAGCGAGCGACCGACATCGCCGGGCACCTGGAGCACGTGGTCGGCGTCGGCGATCTCGAGCACGCGACCGCGCGGTACCGCCCCGGCCACGGTGGCATCCCAAGAGGAATCGGCGCCGCCGCCGATCAACAGCGATGGCGCGCTCGCCGCCATCAGGCCGGCCATCACCATTTCGGCCGCCGGGTGTTCAGCCGCCACGAGCGGCGTGATCCACACGGCGCGCAGTCCGCGGCGCGCGGCAAGTTGGCTGGCCATTGTTGTGAGTGACTTGGCAATCAGCATCGGCGCCTCATCGGGGACGTGGTCCAGCGCAGCCTGGAGCCGCTCCTCGACCCAGGTCAGCGGGTCGCCCGATCGGTCGAACGTGTCCCACACGGCGAGCACGTTGTAGCCGGCTTCCAGCGCCGCTTCGCGCGAGAACCACAGGAGTGGCGCGTCGGGCAGGTACATCGCCCCGGGCAGCACGATCGCCCAGCGGTCCGCGCCGCGGTCGTAGACCTTGGCGCGGCACGGCCCCAGGTCGACATCGCTCATCGCGATGTTCACGGGCTGGACGTTCACCGCCTGATTGTTGCAGCCCCATGCCGCCGTTGTCGGACAGCGATTTGTGACAGGACCTTCGGACCGCGTTATACGGGCCACCCGCAACTGCCCTGCGCCGCAAACGCCGACCAATCTGGTGAGCGATGAGACTTTCTGGGCGCACACCCGCCTCCTGGTGGCTGCTGACCATGATGGCGCTGGCCGCATCGATGATTGGCGCGTGCAGCCTGGCCCCCGCGTATTGGATGCCCGGTGTGCGCGACCAAGGGCAGAGCAGTGTGCCGGTCGTGCCGGACACCGGACCCGGCGCACCGGGCTTCGTCCCGGGGACACTTGCTTCGCCGCGTATCGTGCGGATGCTCGCCGGCCCTGGTGACACGTTCACGCCGGCCAATCTGGAAGTGGCCCGCGGCGAGACGGTGACCTTTGAGGTGACGGCCATGGGGCCCCTGGTCCATGAATTCAAGGTCGGTCCGCTGGACGCCGTCAGGGCCGACGCCGAAGGGCTACCGGAGCTCACCGACCTCAGCATGATGCAGACCAAATTGCTGACCTATACGTTCACCGGGGTCGGGCCGTACGGCTTCGCCTGCCATGAGCCGGGCCACTATGAAGCGGGCATGTGGGGGACGATCACCGTCGCGTCCTCTTAGCGACCCGCCGCGCCGAGCACCGGGCGGCCGGGGTCACTCGACCGGCAGGACGTCCTGGCCGCCACGGCCGCCACCCACGCTGAGCAGTGCCGCGTTGAGCGTGTCCTTGAGCGCCGCACTCCAATCCGGACCGTAAACCCGCCACGGGTCGAGCGAGATCTGGTCCATCACCGCGCCTGGATGAGCCGCCTGGTACTCGGCTACGCAGGCGGCCACGTCGTCGGTGGCGCCGTTGAAATCGGCCGTGCTCTTCCAGCGCAGCAGGAAGACGTCGCTGCCGGTGCCGCCATCGAGCGATACCTGGAAATGCACGCCGTTGCTGTGCAGCGTTGAGCCCGGACAGCCGGCATCGCCGCTGGTCAAGTGCTGGATCGTGACGCCGCGCACCACGAGCGCCGCAATCAGGTCGTTCATCTCGCCCGGCGTCGGGCTGGGCGCCACGAACTCCCCGCAGCCCGCCAGGAGCGCACCGACCAGCAGCAGCACGATCGCTCGCGCGAGCGCCTTCACCGTCGCTCCGCCCACAGCGCGTTGGTCACGTAGGGCAGCTGGAACTCGGTTCGACCGGCCAACTCCGGATGGGTTCTGGCCAGGTGCGCGACCCGCGCCAGCACTTCTTCCCGGTCAGGCGCGTCGAGCGCTGCCACGAAGCTCATCGACAGCACGCGGTCGCGCAACTGTTCCGCGGTCAGGCGCTGCACGTGGGCAAACGTGGCGCGCAGTGGCTCACCGAAACGCGGGCCAAGCTCGAAGGTGTAGTGCGAGCTCGGGTGGCTGATGTTCTGCTCGAGCGGTTCGATGATCTCGTCCAGCGCACGGACCCAACCGGCGGACTCGTCACGGGTATTCCAGATGACGCCCACGCGACCCCGCTCCCGCAGCACGCGATGGAATTCATCGGCCGCGGCCGGCATCGTGAACCAGTGCACCGCCTGGGCCGCCACGATGGCGTCGGCGCTTGCGCTGGCCAGCGGCAGGTGCTCGGCCGTGCCGGCGAGCGCGGTCACGCTCGAAACGTGCGCGCCCAGCACGGCGCGCATCTCGTCGACCGGCTCCACCGCGATGATCGTCGCGCCGGTGGGCACGAGCTGCGCGGTGAACTTGCCGGTCCCCGCGCCGACATCGATGACGGTCCGGCCCGGCGCGACGTCCAGTGCAGCGATCAGCCAATCCACGGCTGCGGCGGGATAGTCGGGCCGGCCACGCTGGTACGCCTCGGCGGCGCGGCCAAAGCCCATCGCGGCCACCGGGTGCATGGACGAAGGATAGCCACGGCGCCGCTACCATGGCCTCCCGTGCCTTTCCTGCGACCTTTTCGTGCGCTGCGTTACGCGGCCACGGATTCCGCCGATCTGTCGCGCCTGATCTGCCCGCCGTACGACGTCATCTCGCCCGACCAGCGCGCCCGGCTGGTGGCGGCCGACGCGCACAACGCGGTACACCTGGAACTGCCCGACAGCTACCCCGCCGCCGCGGACACCTTTGCCGATTGGCTCGCACGCGGAGTCCTGGCCCGCGACGGACGAGCCGCCATCTACCCTTACTCCGAGCGCTTTGCGGCCGATGACGGGCCGCGTACCGCCCACGGCTTCTTCTGCCTGCTGCGGCTCGAGCCCTACGGTCCCGACTCGGGGGTCCGGGCGCACGAGGCGACCATGGGCGCGCCCAAGGAGGACCGCTTCCGGTTACTGACCGCTGTGCGCACCAATCTGAGTCCGGTGCTGCTGCTGTACGAGTCGGCCGATGGCGGGGCGGCGAGTGCGGAGCTGTTCGCCCGGCTGACGGCCCCGCCGCCGGTCGGCCACGCGCTCGACGAACAGGGCGACGAGCACACGCTGTGGGCGTCCGACCCGACCGCCTCGGCCGATGCGGCGGCGCTGCTCGAGCTCGCTGGCGGCAGTCCACTGACGATCGCCGATGGTCATCACCGATACGAAACGGCCCTGCGCTACGCTCAGCAGCCGGGTGCGCCCCGCGGATCGCAGTTCGTCCTCGCCTTGTTGTACGACGCACGCTCCGGCGGTTTGGCCTTGCGTCCATGGCATCGCCTGGTGCACGGCATCGCGTCCGAACAGCTGCGGGCACGGCTCGACGAGTTCTACCTCGTCGAGCCGGCGTCCGACGGCCAGCGCCTCGCCGACGCAGTCCGGCACGCCGGCCAGGGCACGCTCGGCCTATGGACGCCGGAGGGTGGTTACCGGCTGACTGTCCGTCGCCCGCAGGTGGCGCCGCTACTTGACCCGAATGCATCGGAAACTCTGCGCTGGCTGGACGTGAGCGTCCTGTCGGTTACGCTCTCGGCCATGATCGGCAGCACCGGCCAGACCGTCGGCGACACCCAGCTGAGCTATACGAGCGACGCCGGCCAGGCAATCGCGGCCGTCCGCTCGGGCGACGCCGCGGCCTGCTTCCTGGTCGCGCCCACGCCGGTCGAGGCCGTGCTCGAGGTGGCGGCGGCAGGCGAACACATGCCGCCCAAGTCGACCTACTTCCAGCCCAAGGCGGCCACCGGGCTGGTCTTCAACCCGCTTTTCGATTGAGCCCCATGGACGACGGCGACACCTATCGGCACACCAACGGCCGTGGCGATCCCACTCAGCCTGGTTCCGACCTGGCTGAGCAGGTCACGCCCCTCGAACGGCCGCCGGGCCGGCCCATCCGCAAGGACGAGCGCGTCATCGCCGAGCGCGGCCTGTACATCGAGTCGTGGCTGCCTGAACGCCGGTCGCGCCGGCGGCCGCTTTACCTGTTGCACGGCGAACTCGGCGGATCGTGGCTGTGGCACCGCTACCTGGGCTACTTCGCGCCGCGCGGCTGGGAGGGGCACGCGCTCAACCTGCGTGGCCATTACTGGTCGGACACGGCCGATTTCGGCGAGCTCGATTTCGATACCTATCTGGCCGATGCCATCTCCGGCACAGATGTGCTGCCGCGCCCACCCATCATGGTCGGGCACGGGCTGGGCGGGCTGCTGGCGCTCCGCGTTGCCCAGGAAGTGCCCGTCTCGGCGATCGTGCTGCTCAGTCCGGCGCTGCCGGCCCAGCTGCTGCCGCCGCCACCGCCGCACGTAGTGCGCCTGCTGCCGCGCCAGTACCGGCGCGAGCTGCTCGGCTGGGACGCGCCGCCCGACCAGTTGATGCGCCAGAACCCGGACCTGACGCACGCCGACGTGATGCGCGTGCAGCACATGATGGGCGCGGAGTCGGGCGGCGCTCGGCGCCAGATGCTCGAGGGCGTAGCGGTTGATCGCGCGGCGCTGCCCCAGGTGCCCATGCTGGTCATCGGCGCCGGCCTCGACCGTTTCTTCCCGGAGACCGACAGCGAGCGCCTGGCCGAGTGGCTGGGCGCCGAGTACGTGCCCTTCGGCGCGCACTCGCACTACGGCCTGGTGGCCGGTGAGAACAGCTACGAGCAGGTGGCCGACGCGGTTCGTTCGTTCATCGAGTCGCGCCGCCTCTAGCCGCGGGTGCGCCCGCGGTTGGCCGCCGCGTGCCGCTCTTGCTAAACTCGCTCGGCTGGCCGGCCCCAGCGGACCATGCATCTGCCGCATTCGTCTAGAGGCCCAGGACACCGCCCTCTCAAGGCGGAGATCATCGGTTCGAATCCGATATGCGGTACCACGCAAACCACCGACGCCCCCGGACCGCGCCCCGGGGGCGTCACCAATTTCCGCGGGTTACGGCCCGTGTGGAAAAGAAGGTGGACAAGATCGTGGACGCGGACCTTATCCATTCGGCCCCGGCTGACTACAATCGATCGACAACGTCGGCCGCTCTGGTTGGGCCGGCAGGGAGGAGTCGGGCACCCGGGCCGTCCTACTCGCGGCGGGTGTTCGAATTGCTGATTTGGTCTTGCGCGGCGCCCAGGGACACAGCGACGCTGCGGTTGGAGAGGGATATGTTGATTCAGCCTGCCGATCGATCGGTCGCGCCCGGCGCTGCGGAGGATCAGCCGCCAGTCGTCGACGAATCCCTGGAGTTCGTGCGCTTCTGCTATCGACGGCGGCGAGTCAGCTGGCCGCACCTCTACGACGAAATGTGCGCGGTCGCGGCGCGCGGCGCCTTCCGCGGCCTGGGCTATGGCGACCTTGCCGAGCACGGTATCTCGTTCAGCCTACTCGACCTGCCGCGCCTGTCGGCGCTCGCTGAGCGGGTGATCGAGGAGGAGCGGCTGAGCCTCGAACGACGCGGCGGTACGCCGATGAGCCTGTCAGTGGTACCGGCCCAGTCCTGACCGTCCGCCGCGCGCGCCGCCCGGCATTTTCCGGTGACACCGAACACGAGCATCGCGGAACACCGGGTCATCGTCCACCGCTCGCGATTCCGACTGAGGGTCGGAGCTTTGCCCGGTTTTCCTGCTGACCCGCCTCGGGTGGTCCGTTTCAGCGGCGTTTTGCGCCCGAACTCCGCTGCCAGGTCGGGATGGGAACCAGTTCCTGGCCGGCGACCAGCAAGTCGGGCAAAGCTCCGACTCATGAGCGGAATCGGCGACGTCGGCCTCTAGGCGCGCAGGCTGCGGCGGGCCATCTCCGACTCGATCTGCCGCTCGGCCTCGACGTACTGGTCAATCTCGCCGCGTACGCGATTCGCTTCGGGCGTGTACAGGTGCATCTGCTCCTGCAGGATGTAGCTCAGGCGCCGACTGGTCATGCGCACATGATCCAGGTTCTTCATGAGCACCAGCGGGTCCATCGCCGCCAGGTCGTCGGGGTGGTACAGCTGCTTCATTCGGCCGATTGAGTATAGGTGCGAAATCCCTACGGTCGCCGGCCACGCTGGCGCGTAAGCCGGCCGAGGTCCGATCGGAGATGGTCCAAGAGGCCATGGTCGAGTTCGTGCCCGGCCGACTGCGCTGTGCCCGGCCCAACCGTCGACGCAGGTGCCACGACCGGTGTCGTCGTCTCGGTCACTGCTGCAACGACCGCAGCCGGCGCCGCCTCTGCCACGACGGGCACGAGTGCCGGTTCGGCACGGCCGAAGCGGCGCAGCAGGCCCGCCTTGCCGCCGTCGACCAGCGAATAGACGACCGGCACAACGAGCAGCGTCAGGAAGGTGGAACTGAACAGGCCGCCGATGACGACGGTGCCCAGTTCGGCGGCGATGATCGAGCCCTGCTCGAAGCCGGCCGCCAGTGGAATGAGTGCCAGGATCGTGGCGAAGGCGGTCATCAGGATGGGCCGCACACGGGTCCGGCCGCCCTCGATCAACGCATCTTGTGTCGAGTGGCCCTGGCTGCGCCGCTGCTCGACGAGGTCGAGTAACACGATCGCATTGGTGACGACGATGCCGATCAACATCAGGAAGCCGATCAGCGAGCTGACGCCGAGCGGGCGCCCGGTCAGGAAGAGCGCCGGGAAGGCGCCGATCGTCGCCAGCGGCAGGCTGAACATGATGATGAACGGCGTCACCAGCGAGTTGAAGGCGAGCACCATCATCACGTAGATCAACAGCACGGCAATGGCCATCGAGTTGAAGAGGCCGCCGAACGCCTGGTTCTGCTGTTCGGTCACGCCGGCCAGCCGGACATCCACGCCGGCCGGGATCTGGCCCTGGCTGGTAAGGCCGTCGATCACCTTGCCGATGTCGGCCGACACGGCGCCCGTGTCTGCGCTGGTGATCTCGGCGGTGATTTGCGCCGCGGGAGCGCCGTCGATGCGCGTGATGCTGCCCTGGACGTCGACCTGCTCGACATCGGCCACGGCCGACAGCGGCACCCGCTGCGTCGTGCCGACGGGCATCTGGCGCAGCGCGTCAAGCGACGGGACCGCGTTGGAGCCGAGTTCGATGATGACGGGCATGGCGCTGCCCTGGCCGTCGAGGGTGACGTTGGTCACCGTCGTGGGGCTCAGGGCGGCATGCACCTGCGCGCCGATCTGGGCGGCCGTCGATCCGATGGCGATGGCCTTGTTGGGGTCGACGCGTATCTCGATTTCGGGCGTTGCCTTGACCAGATCGGTGCGCAGGTTGGCCAGGTCGGAGCGATTCTGGATGGCCGTCAGGACGGTCTGCGTGGCAGTTCCCACGCTCGTCGTGTCAGGCCCGCTGACGACGATGTTGAGGTTGTTGGAGGTGAAGCCGGCGGTCTGCGCGACGCTGGTGTCGTAGCCGTCGGTCTTGATCGGGGTGAGCGCCGCCGACAGCTCGGACGTTTCGACGTTCAGGTCGACCGACGGGGCGAGCTGAACAGTCAGCGTGGCCGAGTTGGCCGGCTGGCCCTGGAGCGCGGCGACGATGGTCGAGAAGCCGGTATCGCCCTCGCCCGGCACGCTGGTCTGGACCAGCTCAACGTTGGGCTGTGCGAGCAGGATCGCCTCGGCCTGCGAGGCGCGATCGAGCACCTCCTGCGAGCTGGTGCCGGCCGGCGGGATCAGGACAACACCAAGGATCTTCTCCGAGCCGGTGTTGATGAACTGGGTCGGGATCCGGCCGACGAGGGTCAGCGAGCCGGCGAACAGTGCCGCCGCGACAACGAGCACGCCCCACTTCGTCCAGCGATTGCGCAGCGCCGTGCGGATGACCGGCGTGTACATCCTGATCCACAGCGAGTTCTTGGGCTCGCCGTCCTCATCGATCGTCAGCGAAACGCGGTTGATGAACAGGTAGGCGAGCACCGGCACGACGGTCAGCGCGCAGACCAGCGAGGCCAGTAGCGCGAAGGTGACGGTGAGTGCGAAGGGCAGGAAGAGCTGGCTGACCAGGCCACCGACGAAACCGATGGGCAGGAAGACCATCACCGTCGTTGCCGTGCTGGCGGTTATGGCGCGCGCGACTTCGCGCGGACCCTGGATGACAGCCGTCAGGCGGTCTTCGCCCATGGCTCTATGTCTGTAGATGTTCTCCAGCACGACGATGGCGTCGTCGACCACCCTGCCGACGGCAACCGCGAGGCCGCCCAGGGTCATCACGTTGAGCGTCACGTCGGTGATCTGCATGAGCACCAGGGCGGTCAGCACCGAAAGCGGGATGCTGATCGCGGCGACAAACGTCGAGCGCAGGCTGAACAGGAACAGGAAGATGGTCAGCACGGCGAACAGCGCGCCCAAGCCGCCCTCACGCAGTAGGCCGTCCTGTGACTCGACGATGAAGGTGGACAGGTCCTGGACGGTCTTGACGGTGACCTCGGACGGGTGGCGCGCGGCGATCTCGGCGAGCTTGGCCTCGACATCCTGGGCGACCTTGACGGTGTTGCCCGAAGAGGTCTTGGTCACCGTCAGCGTCAGCGACGGCTGGCCATTGGTGCGCGCGTAACCGGTGGTCGCGATCGCGACCTGATCCACCGTGGCGACGTCGCCGATGGTGACCGGCGTGGGCACGGCGTTGGGCGGGGGCGTGGCCCCGGGCGCCACCTGCGGCTGCTGCACGCCTACGACCAGGCCCCTGATCTGGTCGAGCGAAGTGATGCGACCGATGGTCGAGATCGGGATGCGCAGGCCGCCGGCCGGCAACTGGCCGGAGGGCAGCGTCAGGTTGTTGGCCTGTAGCACGCCGGTGATCTGCTGGATGCTCACGCCGGCCGCCGCAAGCTTGGCCGGATCGAGGCTGATGAGGATCTGCTGCTCGAGGCCGCCGGTCAGGTCGGCGCTGGCCACACCGTCGATTGCCTGGATCTCGGGCAGGATCTCTGTGCTGGCGATGGCCGCGACCTGGTCGAGGCTGCTCTGGTCGGTCGCTGCGATCGACGAGATGACCACCGGAGCGGAGTTGATGTTGAGTGCGCTGACGCTCGGCTGGACGGCCGACGGCAGGCCCAGCGAGCGGAGGTTGTCCTCGATCGCCGCCTGCGTTGCCTTGACGTCCGTGCCGAACGAGAACTGCGCGACGACGAGCGCGACCGAGTTGGCCGAGGTCGACTGCAGCCGCGACAGGCGCGGCATGTTCTGAATCGAGCGCTCGATGGGCTGCGCGACCTGGCTGGCCACGTCAGTCGCGCCGGCACCCGGGTAAGAGGCGATGACCGTCACCACCGGGAAGTCGACGTCCGGCAGCAGCTCCTGCTTGAGACTGCCCCACGCGGAGACACCGGCGATGAACAGGACAGTCGCCAGCAGCAGCGTGACGCTGCGCTGGCTGACGGCGAGCTGGGAGAGTCGGCTCACGAGTGGTCCTCCGTGGTTGACTGGCGAGCGGCTGTCACGAGCAGATCGATCGCGTGATTGACGGTTTGCAGGCCCTCGGCATCGAGTGACGAGAGCAGTCCGCGCAGATGATGAATGCCCAGTTCCTGTAGCGCGTCGAGTGCGTCCAGGCCGCGCTCGCTGAGCGACACCAGGACGTTGCGGCGGTCGCGCTCATCCGCGCGACGCTGGGCCAGGTCCGCCTCGACCAGCCGGTCGACCAGCGACGAGAGAGTGGACAGCGAGATGTTCAACTTCGGCGCCAGGTCGGACATGCGCGCTTCGCCCAGGACGCTGAGCAGCATCAGCACGCGCATCTGGGCCATCGTGACGCCGGGCGCGGGCAACTCCGGCGAATGCGTTGCCGACAGGATCTCGACGAGTTCGCGATAGCCCGCGACGGCTCGCTCGATGGGTTCGTTTGACAAGCGGCGATCCTTCGTCTGCATCCAATCGTTTGACGCGGCCGAAGTATATGACGTCGTCGCCGACTGGTCTGCTGGCCAGCTCAGCCTCCGCTGGGCAGCCCGCATGGGTTCGTCTGGCGCGTGTACAGAACGCTGATCTCGTCCTGCGCCACGAGGCGCCAGTCTGGTGAAGCGGCGAGCCAGTGAGACAGGGGCAGATCGATCTGGGTCAGCACCATCTCCACCGTCAAGGAGTCGAATACCGGTGCCGGATCGGTCGTCAGCCGTTCCACGTCCGCTGCCGTCGTCAGGCGCTCGTCGCCCAGCGCGTCGGCCGCTCCGTATGGCCCGACCAGCCTGCCGGTCTGATAGCTGACCCATCCACCCCAGCCATAATCGGTCCAAAGCCTGCCTTCGCAGCCAGTCAGGGCGGCCAACGTCTGGTCGGGATAGCGCGCCGCGAGGGCCTGTTGCTGGCCGCCAGGTAGCACCGTGATCAGGCTGCCTGTCGCAACGATGGCGAGGACAACGACAAGCATCGATCCGCGCAGCAGCAGCGACGACCAGCGCGCCGGCCATCGGTAGAGTCGTCCCAGTCCGGCGGCTAGGTAGGTGGCCACGCCGCGCCCAATCGGCAGCAGATACCAGATCGACAGCAAAGGTATGGCGATCAGCAGGTAGCGCGCGCTGCCCAGACCGAGAAAGAGCATTCCTCCGGCCGCCAGTGCTCCGGCGGCATCGACCTGGCGCGCGCGGGCCAGCCCAAGCACAAGTCCCAGGCTGAGCAGGACGCGCAGCGGGAGGAAGCCCAACGCGGACAGGTCCGGGCTCAGCCACTCGGCGATCGCGCCAGCCTGCGCCGACGAGAAGACGGTCGCCCAAGGGTACAGATACAGGGCCGGGCCGTAGCCGTTGAGCCCGAAGGCGAGATAGGTGACCCCGATCGAGGCCAGGAATGGGCGCCAGCGCCAATTCGGCCACGCTGCCCGATCGAGCCAGGTGCCCAAGCCGAAGGCGAACGCAACCAACGGATAGACCATCACGCCGCCGCCGTGAAGGTTGGCCCAGGCGACGCCGGCGAGCGGCATCAGCCAGAGCATCCGAGTCGACCCATCGGCGCGCAGGCGCAGCCAGCCCAGTACTGCGACCAATACGAACAGCAGGTCCCAGTTGGCAGCTCGCGGCGTGATCAGCGGCCAGAGAGCAGCCGCGGCGGCAATGAGTACGAGCAGGCGCTGCCAGGCCGCCGCGTGGGGCTCGATGATGGCGATCGCCCGATCGGCTACCAGGAGGATCGCCGCCATCACGGGCAGGTAGAGCAGGCTCTGACCGGTCGGACCGCCCAGTTGCTGGGCGACCCAGAGGAGTATCTCGTTGAGCCACGAAGGGCTTATCCAGGGCGTCCCGGCCGACCACCAGCTGATCATGTCGCTCGTCGGCAGCGCGTGGCCGGCAATCATCTGATCGGCGACGCGCAGGTGCCACCAGGCGTCCGGGTCGATCTGCGGGCGCAGCATGATGACGGACAGCAGCAACAACCCGATACCAGTCAGCAGGTCTATTGGGCTGATCAATTGGCGGCGCAGCATGGCCCCAGAATCGGGGCGTTCTGTGCGCCGGTCAAGGTGGCTCGTCGACACGATCATCATGGCCGCCGAGAACCCCGGGGAGGGGAGATGACCCCCAAGCTGCTATTCGCGATCGCCGTGGTCGCGCTGTCGTTGGTCGCGCTGCACACAGCGCTGTCGATCGGTGAGGCCTACGTGAGGATCATCAACCAGACGCAGTCCACGAGCGTGATAGTCCAGGTTGACGACGCGTTCTACTCGAGTTCCCCTGGCGGCTCAGACCAGTGGGCGAGCGGCCAACTGAGTCACCACGTGAGCGTCCTGACTGAGCGCTGCGCCGAGCTGGCGAGCTTCGACCTGGCAGCTGGTGAGAACGCACTCGTAAAGTGAATAGCGACGGGTCGGTGCGGGTTGACCCCGGAGGGGCGCTTGAGGCCTACCGCGGCGGACACGTCGAGATCGCCAGGCCCGCTGGGTGCGCCGTCGTCGGAACGCCGATCGAGATCGTGCTCCGAAACGGCTGGCCGGAGGCGCGCCTAGCGGCCCACATGTCATAGGAGGTGCAAGAGTGCGTTCATCAATGCGCGCCCTGCGTGTCGGCGTGCCCATAGTCGTAGCGGTGATCTGCGCCGAAGCCGTGCTCTCCATCGTGGCCGGCTGGCCGTACCAGTTCGGCGGGCATGGTGACCCGCAGCGGGTACTCAATGAGTTCGCGAGCCACGGTACTGCGCTCGCGCCGCCGCTGTTCCTCTTTGTCCCGCTCGTGATCGTTGCGGTCGGCGTGCAGTTAGCGGGCGTTTGGCGCGTGGCGGCGGCAGTCCTGCTCGTGCCGGTGGCCGCCGTCATGAGCATCGGAGCGGCAGGCGAGGCGTTCGCGGCAGCGACCCCTGACGTTCCCCGCGCAGTCCAAGTCGTTGGTGGGGGCTTTGACGCGCTCATGTCGCTGGCGCTGCTCGTTGTCGCGGTCGTTGCGATCGTCGGGGTCATTCAGGGCCGCCGCAAGCGCGACTCGCATGCCGCGCAGACCACTACGAGGGCCGACTAACCGCGCAAGGCGCAATCCGCCCCGGCCCGAGGAACTCGGCCATCGCACTCTACTATTGCCGTTACTCGCTGAGTCACAGCGACGGCTCCAGTAGGAGGGCAGGATGGCTGAGCCCAGCGGTCGCACGGTCGTCGAGCGCTACGCCCGCGCCGTGCAGGACAAGGATCACGAGGCCTTGGTGGCGCTCGTCACGGACGACTTCGTGGATGAGATGCCCCAGTCAGGCGAACGAATCCGGGGCCGGGCGAACCTGCTTGCATACATAGGCAGCTACCCAGGTGGGGTAGGCACAGTCGACCCGACGAGCACTCGGCTCGTGGGATCGGAGGACCGCTGGGTGGTCACACCCATGTTCACGCCACTGCGCATCGAAGGATCGGGCAATGTCTACACCTACGTCGGAGCGGCCACCTATGCGAATGGCGAGACCTGGCAGATGATCCAGATCGTCGAACTCCGCGAAGGCAGGATCTCCAAGACCACCTCCTGGTACGCCCCGTCGTTCGAGGCGCCGGAATGGCGAGCACCGTTCGTCGAGCGCTTCCCCGCGCTGGGCGCCAAAGACACCTGAGGAGGCGCCAGCGCTGGGTGCTAACTCGCGGCTTGGCGAGCCACTGGCCGGAGAGCAGGAAGACGCTCGCCGACTTGCCGATGCTGCCTGGCGAAGTACAGCCATGACTTGCGGAGGACCCCGCTGGCGGGCCGGCAGAAGTCACGACGCCTCCGGGATACGCCGCCGCCGCTTCTCGTGCTCGTTCACTCTGCAGGGGCCAGAGACTGGTGTTCCTCGTGGGCACTGTCTGCATCAGTGACTTCGTGCGTAGACTGAGCGACAAACAGCGTCCCCGTAGCTCAGTGGACTAGAGCGGCTGCCTTCTAAGCAGCGGGTCGCAGGTTCGAATCCTGCCGGGGACGCCAGTGCACAACTTCCGGCAACGCTAGCGCGAGGCCGTGGCGGTACGCGTCCGGAGTCAGGCGTACTTCCACGAATTGGTCACGCGTGACGACGACGCGCTCATAGGTCGCGTGAAGCAAGTCCGCGCGAGTCGCATCAGTGAGGCTAAGGGAGTCCCACAAGACGGCTAGGTTCCGGACGTACGAGACCGCGTCCGCCGGGCGCCGTTGCGGGCGCTCCCTGCGCACCGACGACGTCGACCTTTCGAGCCGAGCATCGAGTCGCGACCCTGGCGAGCCGAGTAGTTGCGGGTCCCTAGCCGTCGCCGGGCTGCCATGTCGGCGGGCGGACGTCGCCGGCCTCGACTCGCAAGGTCGCTGGATCGTCCGGCGGCATCGTGCACGAGCCGATAATCAGGTCCCCTTCTCGTCCCACAACGTTGCCGCTGGCGTCCAGCACCTCGACGGTTGGATCGAACCGCGCGCTATACCCGATGGGCCACAGGATTTCAATCCGCGTTCCCGACCAGTTGTCGGTTGCCCACGTCACTCGTGAGTAGGTCCACGAGCCGTGGAGAGTCGCGTCGCGGCCCACTCCGATCGCGCAGCCGCCGTCCCAGTCGAGACTCGCCGGAAGTGGTAACCGTGGGCCGGACGAGAGCACGAGCCCAAACGGCACGAACACGAGGACTACCGCGAGCAGAAACGCAATCGTTCGGACCTTCGCCACCTAGTACCTCTCCGAAGAAGCGAAGCAAGTCTCGATCTTCGGACGGACGTGTCAAGTGCCGGTTGGCGTCCCTAGCAGATGCGTATCTGGGCTGCCACGACCCGGTCCGGAAAGAGGTGGTTGCGGGCGCCGGCTTAGGGTGAGCGCGTGGACGCGGCGTCGGGCACCGGCGCCCCGTAACCTCCTTGCCGCAAGGGTCGCAGGAGACTGGAAGAGTCAGGACGGCTTTGCTGTCGCCTCTTCGGGCTACTCGGTCGGCCAGGGCGGCACGCTCGCGCAGGGATGCTGCAGATTGGCCGGGGCCGGGCCATAGGAACCCATTGGCCACGAGCCCACTAGAGCAACTCGGTCGCGGATCAGCAGGGTCGCCGGCAGCACGACCACCGGGGGCGGCAAGCTCAGGGCGCCGCCGTCGTCGGCAAGGACCGTCAGCTGCCAGGGCAGCTGCGGCATCGACCCGCCCGGCGCGACGACCGCATCTCCGCCGCACGGCACCGATGCCAGGGTCTGCTCGCCGAGCATGACGACCACGCCGGGCCCATCGATGTCGAGGATGTGCAGCGCCGGTTGTTCCGTCGGCTGCGGCTGTGACGCGGGTACGCCGGGCGTGGTCGAGGCGCACGCGGCAACGAGGAACGTGGCCGCCAGCACGGCTGTTGTCCGGACGACTGAGGTCAGACTCCCCATGTCGTCATTCAGTCTCACTCCTCCGGCCGGCACGTCAAGTGACGTTGGGTCGGCCGTGACCACGTTCCCGGCTGTCTTTGACGCGACACCCGACCGCTATCCATGGGCCATGCGCTGCTGGAAAGGCGTCAGGTTCCGATGGCCGTTGACGCAGTGAGTACCTCGGCCGAGGGCACCAGTACTTCCGCTCGGTCGTGGCATTCAGGCGCGGCACGTACCTTGGCCGTGCTGGGGGAGGGAACTCCGCAATGGCCGCATCCGACGAAAACTGCCCCGCTTGTGGGATGGCCCGACCGGGCCTTGCGCGCTATCGCCCGCACTGCCAATGGGACTTTGACTCCTTGACGCACCGATATCGCGGAACGGAGTCGTAAGTTGGAGCAGTTCTTCACGCGGTTTGCGATCCGCATAGCGGCGACCCTCGTCGTCGGCGCGATCCTCGCGTCGCAGGGCGGGCGTTTCTTCGGCGGCCCCGCTGCGACACCAACCCCAGTGCCGCCCGTGCACGCGACGTCGCGGCCCGTGGCCGTCCAGTCGACCGTGCCACCAACACCGGCGGCAACGGCCGATGCTCGGCTCGAAGCGCTGTGGACGCGGATCAGTGATCCGGCCGTGAGCTACCACCTGTCGGGAAGCGGTGTGAACAAGCAGAACGGGTCTGTCTTCGAGCGTTTCACGATGGAACTCGACATCAGCGGCGACGACTACCGGGGGCGCGTCAACAGCATCGGTGGCAGCGGTAAGAGTCAACTCGTTCGCCTCGATGGGACGATGTACATGCGCGCCGCTGGTCGCCCGTGGACCTCGGCCTACGTCCCACGCGATGACGTGCTGCAGTTCACGCCGTTCCTGAACATCGACTCGACGGCCGATCTCAGCGCGGACGGCGTCGTGACGCGCGGAGGCCAACAGCTCTTCCGCTACGTCTCGACGAGCTCGTACCAGCCGAGTGTTGCGCACATGATGGATCTCTCGCTCTTCACCTCGCGGTGTGACGTCCTCACGCTGGCCCTGCTTGTCACCGGGGACGCTGTTCCCGTGAGCGCACATTTCGAGTGCCAGGCCGCGACAGCCGCCTACTCGGGCGTGTCTGACTACGAGTTCAGCCAGTTCGGCAAGTCGTTTGCGATCACGGCTCCCATCAAGTAGTCGTCCTGCCTGGGAAGCTGTCACTGACGATCAACTCGGTTGCGCGACCTCACGTTGCAGCTCCCACTCCGCGCGGGTGATCGCATATTCCACGTCACCGAACTCATCGCCGGGGATCGGGATCGGCCACCCGGCGTCGAACGTGCGGATGTAGCGCATACCGGCCTTCTCCATCACCCGGCGTGAGGCTGCGTGGACCGCCATCGTTTCTGCCCTGACACGCTCAGCTCCGAGCTGCGCGAATGCCAGGTCGACCAGCGCCCGCGACCCCTCGGTCGCGTAGCCCTTGCCCCACGCTGATCGACGCAGTCGGTAGCCGAGCTCGGGCACGCCGGCATGGTGTTCGCCATCCGGTATCAAGTGGAACCAGCCGATGAACTCGCCCGACTCCTTCTCGCTGACCGCCCAGAAGCCGTAACTCGCGCCGGGCCGGCCGTCGAGCATGGCGGGCAGGATGGTCTCTACGATCTCCTCCCGGCTGGTCGGTTTGCCGTTGGTTATGTAGTGCATGACCTCCTGGTCGCTGTCGAGCTCGACCAGGTTCTCAACATCAGCGCCCGTGAACCGTCGGAGCTTCAGCCGCGGAGTCTCAAGGTCGTCGTGCACCGGCGCGCTATCAGAGGGCCACGAGGCAGGCATGCATGCGCCCGACCTTAGCGCGGGCCAATGGGTTCTGCTGTCTCAGATGGCCTCTGCGGCGTGGCGCGTCACGTCGGCAGGCCAGTCGATGGCCGCCAGCCGGCAGCGCGTGACGCACAGGCCGCAGCGGGTGCACTGCTCGCCATCGAGCGCGATCCGGCCATCGACCACGTGGATGGCGCCGTAGACGCATGCCGTGGCGCAGATGGCGCAGTCGTTGCAGGCCGCCTCGTTGATGATCGGCGCCGGCAGCGGCCCAGCCGGCCACGCCCGCGTCAGCGCCAGGCCGACTATGTCCCGTGCCGATGCGTACCCGTGCGCATCGAGCCAGTTGTCGAGCTCGGTCGCCAGGCGGCCGAACACCGACGGCCCGCGCAGGATGGCAGCCGTGCACACGCCGACGGCCGACGCGCCGGCCATCATCAGCTCGACGGCGTCCGTCCCGCGCGACACTCCACCGACACCGATGATCGGCAGGTCGACGGCGCGCGCGATGTCGCGGACGCAGCGCACGGCCAGCGGTTTCAGTGCCGGTCCACTCAGCCAGCCATAGCCGTTCGGGCCGCCCAGCCGGGGCATGGCCGTCTCGATGTCGAGCGACACCACCGGGCCGAACGAGTTGATCGCCACGATGCCGTCGGCACCGGTCATCCGCCGCGAGGCGCGCCGCGCCGGCCATGTCGTGGCCGTGCGGGCTGAGCTTGACGAGCACCGGCACGTCGAGCGCGGCCTTGGCTGCCCGAACCGCACCGACCATCGGTTCGGGATCCTCGCCGATGTAGTGGGTCGACAACTCGACCGCATCGGCGAAGGGCGCGACCCGGGGCGCGAGCTCGGCGATTTCCTCGCCGGTGTAGCCCAGGCTGACGATCAGCGGCAGTCCGGCGCTGCGGGCGAGGGCGTACTCGGTCTCGAACCACTGCTCGGGCGGTAGCTCGGACCACAGCTCGGTATTGACCATGCCGTGGGCGATCTCGGCCATGTTGGGGATCGGCGGCTCGGCCGGACGCGTCGAAATCGTCTTGGCCACCAGCCCGCCGGCACCGCCCGCCGCGCACGCCAGCAGTGCTGCCCCGTCCCGGCCCGGCGGGCCGGCGGCGGGGAGTACCGGGTTGCGCAGTCGGAGCCCGCAGATTTCCGTGCTCAGGTCAGCCATGGCGCGCCCCGATCGGCGTCGGGGACTGCGCGGCAGGCACGAAAGTGTGCGGCGGGATCTCCTCCATGCGGGCCCACAGCCGCTGCGCCTGCTCGCGCGCGTGGGCGCTCAGTTCGGCTTCGTCGATTCGTGTCAGGTGCCGATCGCGGACCACCAACTCCCCGCCGACGATGACGTCGCGCACGTGGGCCGCGTTCAAGCCAAAGATCCAGTGGCCGGCCAGGCTGGCCGCGTCGAGTGGCGTCGGCGGGTCGTAATCGAGAACCACCAGGTCGGCCGGCGCGCCGGTCTCGATCCGACCGAGCAGCGGCTCACCGAAGCAACCCCCGGCCAGGCTGGCGCCCGCGGCGAGGCTGCCGCAGCGTCCAGTCGGAATCAGTCGCGAGCGTCCTCCTCGCGCCGCCGGAGGTAGCCGACCCGGCCCTCCTCCCACATGTCCGAGCCGATGCCGTCCGTCCCCAGCGCGACGCGCTCGCCGAGCACTCCGAGCGGCGCGCGGCCGACCGCGTTGTTCATGTTCGAGCGCGGGTTGTGGGCGACGGTGACGTCCGTGGCGCGCAACAGGGCGGCCCCTTCGCGACCGACGTGGACGGCGTGGGCGGCCAGCGACCCCGGGCGCAGCGCACCGGCTTCGGCCAGCCGCTGCACCGCGGTGGCGTCGATGCCGTCCTCGGCGACGTGCACGTGCATGCCGACTCCGGCCCGCTCGGCCAGCGCCGCGCAGGCGGCGAGCGTCTCGTCGGAGAGCGTGAACGACGCGTGCGCGCCGACCATGCCCCGCGCCAGCGGATGGTCTCCATCGGCGATGCGCTGCAGGAAGCGCTCGTTCTCGTCGATGCCGGCCGCCGCTCGTTGTGGGCCGTCACGGTCGGTCACCTCGTAGGCCAGCACGGAGCGGATGCCGATCTCGGCGAAGGCTGCCGCCAGCAGGTCGAGTGAACCGCCGATGGCATTGGGCGAGGCGTGATGGTCGACCAGCGTGGTGGTGCCGGCCAGCACGGCCTCGCGTGCAGCGACCAGTGCCGACGCGCGGATGCTGGCCGGGTCGAGCGCACGGTCGAGCCGCCACCAGACGCGCTGCAGGATCTCGAGGAAGCTGGTCGGCGGAGCCAGGCGGTAGGGCATGCCCCGCGCCAGGGCGGCATACGCGTGCATGTGGGCGTTGACGTTGCCCGGCACGACCAGGCAGCCCGTCGCGTCAAGCGTCGCGCCGGCGGCGTCAAGGACAGGGCCGACAGCCGCGATTCGGTCGCCGTCCACGTGGATGTCTGCCTTGCGCGACCACCGGCGGGTCGAGCGAAGTGACGACGCTCGCACCGTGGACGAGGATGCTCATTCCGCCGCTCCCACCGGTGCCGGCGACTGCGCCGCGCTGAGTCTTGGCAGTGCGGCGCGCGCGGCCGGACTGTCGGTCATCGGCAGCTGCCGGCGGCGAATGCCGTCGTACGCGTAGAGGGCGCCGGCAGACTGCGGCCGCGGTCGGCACCAGGACGGCCTCGCCGGCGCCCTTGGCCCCGTACGGGCCTTCCGGCTGAGCCTCCTCGATCAGGATCGTCTCGACCACCGGCATGCCCGCCGCCGGGATGATGCCCAGCGATTTGAGCGTGTCCGTCCGGGGTATCCCGTCTTCGACGACGAAGTCCTCCGACAGCGCGTAGCCGAGACCCATGTGCACGCCGCCCTCGACCTGGCCCTCGAGGATCTGCGGATTGATCGCCCTGCCAACGTCCTGTGCGGCGATGACGCGCGCCAGTCGGCCGTCCTCGTCGAGCGTCACGACCTGGCTGGCCCAGCTGTAGGCGATGTGCGTTACGGGGTCGGGCGTCGTGTCGTCGATAGGTGTCGTCCAGTCGACGGTGAATTCCCCGGCGAACTCGCGCCCCACCAGCTCGGCCCAGGTGGACCGCTCGAGCTCGGAACGGAGGGACTGCGCCGCGCGCATGACCGCCTGGCCGCCGAGCAGTGTTGCCCGCGACGCGGTCGTCTCGCCGGTGTCCAGTTCGCGCTCGGTGTCGACCACGACCCGGATGCGCTCGGCGCCGATGCCGAGTTCTTCGGCCGCAATCTGCCGAAGAGCGGTGTGGATGCCTTGGCCCATCTCCGACCACGAGTGGCGCAGCAGCAACGTCCCGTCGGCCAGCGGCTCGACGACCGCCCGGCCGTGCTCGACCGTGCCGTTGCCGATCCCGGTGTTCTTGGCGCCACAGGCGATGCCGGCGTAGCGCGCCGAGCGGTATGCGTCGCGCACGGCCAGCAGCGTGCGCTTGAGCCCGACTCCCTGGCCCAGGATCTGGCCGGTGCCGAAACGGTCGCCGGTCTCGAGCGCGTTACGCCAGCGGATCTCCCAGCCGTCGATGCCGACCCGTTCGGCGAGCTCGTCGAGCAGTCCCTCGATGGCGAAGGTGACCTGCGGTACACCAAAGCCACGCATCGCCCCCGCCGGGGGATTGTTGGTGTAGACGGCCAGCGCCTGGACGTCGACGTTCGGAACGCGGTAAGCGCCGCAGGCGTGGCCGGCTGCGCGCTCGAGCACCTTGGCGCCCAGGCTGGCGTACGCGCCGGTATCGCCGACGATCCGCATGCGCACTCCGACCAGGTGGCCGTCCCCGTCACAGCCGGCCGTGGCCTCGATCCGCATCGGATGTCGCTTGGGGTGGAAGTACAGGGACTCGCGGCGGGTCAGCCTGATCAGCACCGGACGCCCGGTGAGATGAGCCAGCAACGCGGCTGGTCCCTGTGGGCCCAGGTCCTCCTTGCCGCCGAAAGCCCCGCCGGTGGCCACCTGAGTAACGCGCACGGCCTGCTGCGGCAGGTCGAGCAGGCTCGCGATCTGGCGCCGATCCTCCCATGCGCCCTGGCCCTGCGAGTGGACCCGCAGCCCTCCCTCCTCGGGGACCGCGAAGGCGGCCTCCGGCTCGAGGAACGCCTGCTCGATGCGCTGCGTGGTGAAGGTTCCCGTCGCCACGTGGGCGGCGGAGGCGAGCGCCGCATCGGCATGCCCGCGGCGAACGACCGAGGTCGACAGCAGGTTGCCGCTCGGATGGAGCGCCGGCGCGTTCGGGTCCAGCGCGGCCGTCGGGTCGGCGACCGGCGGCAGCACGTCGTATTCGATCTCGATCAAGGCGGCAGCCGCGCGGGCCGCTTCACGCGTCTCGGCGGCCACGGCGGCGAGCATGTCGCCCACGTAGCGGGTCTGTTCGCCCTCCGCCACCAGGACCGGCCAGTCCGCGCTGATCAGGCCCAGGAAGCGCTGGCCAGGAATATCGCGCCAGGTCACGATGCGCGCGACGCCCGGATATCGCTCGGCCGCCTGCGTGTCGATGCGGCGGACGAGGGCGCGCGGATGGTCGCTGAAGCGGATCGCGCCGTGGAGCATGTCCGGCGCCGTGAGGTCGCCGACGAACAACTGCTCGCCCAGGACCTGGGCCCGGCCCTCGTACCGCGGAGCTGGCTGACCGACTCGGCCGCCCGCCTCCACGTGCGACGACGCCGTCCCCGCTCGGTCTGCGGCCACCTGCTCAACAGCCTCGATGATCTTCGTGTACCCGGTGCAGCGGCACAGGTTGCCGGCCAGCGCGCGAGCCACGTCCGCCTCGCTAGGGTGCTGGTTGCGGATCAACAGCGCTTCGGCCTTCATGACGATGCCCGGCGAGCAATAGCCGCACTGGCTGGCGCCGCACGCCACGAAGGCATCGGCCCAGGCGGAACGCGTCTCGGGCGCCAGGCCCTCGAGGGTGAGCACCGTCCGATCCTCGAAACGCGCCGCAGGTTGGGCGCACGAGACGACGGCCCGTCCGTCGACGATGACCGTGCATGCCCCACACGAGCCCTCCGGCGCACAGCCGTCCTTCATCGAGCGCAGGCCGAACGTATCGCGCAGCAGGTCGAGCAGGCTGACGCCGGCCCCCACCGGGACCTCTTCGCGTCGTCCGTTGAGCGTCAGTCGCATTTTTTGGTTGCCCTTGCAGGGCCTCGACGGGCCAATCGGCCCTATCCCAGCCACCGGTCTTCTCCCGACTCTGGCAGTCAAGGCCGCTGCGAAAGCGTGCCGTTGGTCCCAACGTCGCGGGCCTTCGGTCGCCAAGGAGGCGTACATGGATAGACCCGGACTGGCCACCAACGTGATCGACGCCGCCGCCTACGAGCACGCGGTCGCCCGCTTCCGCGAACGGCGGATCGTCATGCCGACCTTTGCCCAGCTGGCCGACCCATTGGGTGTCAGCCCAGCGGTGATCGGTGATGCAGACCCGGACGCCGCCGACCCCCGCAACCTGTTCCGCGTCCACTGGCACAACGCCGCTGATCGTCGTGACCTGGTGGCGACGCCGGCCCACCTGGTGCTGCCGTCCGAGTTGACGGGCGTCGAAGCGCCCATCGTCATCGTCCTCGCCGATCGGTTCCCGATGATCGCCTCGCACAAGGTCCTCGCCGCATACGCCTGCCTGGCGCCGCGCATCGTGACCGGCCAGTTCGACCCGACCACGCAGCGCGCCGTCTGGCCGTCGACCGGCAACTACTGCCGCGGTGGCGTGGCGATCAGCCGGATCATGGCCTGCCGCGGCGTCGCCGTGCTGCCGGAGGGGATGAGCACCGAGCGCTTCGAGTGGCTTGATGCATGGGTCACCGATCCCGCCGACGTGATCCGCACGCCGGGCACAGAGAGCAACGTCAAGGAGATCTACGACCGCTGCGCCGAGCTGTCGCGCGAGCCGGACGTGGTCATCTTCAACCAGTTCAGCGAGTTCCCCAACCACCTCGCCCACTACCTGATCACCGGCCGCGCGCTGGAGACGGTGCTCGAGGCGGTCAACGCGGATCGTCGCCCACTGCGGCCGTTCGCGTTCGTGGCGGCGTCCGGCTCGGCGGGCACGCTCGGCGCCGGCGACTGGCTCAAGGAGCGGCTGGGCACGCGCACGGTGGCGGTCGAGGCACTCGAGTGCCCGACGATGCTCGAGAACGGCTTCGGCGAGCACAACATCCAGGGCATTGGCGACAAGCACATCCCACTCATCCACAACGTGATGAACACCGACTACGTCGTCGGCGTGAGCGACCGAGTCACGGATCGGCTCAACGTCCTGTTCAACACCGCCTCCGGCCACGCCGAGCTCGTCCGCCGCGGGGTGGCACCCGAACTGGTCGCCGGCCTCGGCTCGCTGGGCCTGTCGAGCATCTGCAACGTCGTCGCCTCGATCAAGCTCGCCAAGCAGGCAGGCCTCGGTCCGGACGACGCGATCGTGACCATCGCGACCGATGGCGCGCCCATGTACGCGACCGAGCTCGAGCGTGTCCTGCGCCGCGACTTCCCGGACGGCTTCGACGAGCGTGCCGCGGCGGCCACCTTCGGAGAGGCGATCCTCGGCGCGGCGACCGACAACGTCGTCGAGCTCACTCAGCTCGACCGGCGCCGCATCTTCAATCTGGGCTACTACACCTGGGTCGAGCAGCAGGACGTACCCTTCGCCGAATTCGTCGCGCGCCGCGAGCAGGTCTTCTGGACGGATCTGCATGACCTGCTGCCGCGCTGGGACGAGATGATCGGCGAGTTCAACGCCCGCGTTGCCAGCGTGGCGGTCGGATGACGCCCATGGCGCCGCCACCGCCGCGGACCTCCATGGCGTTGCCGACCCGCCTCGTCTGCTCCGGCTGCGGCTACCGCGCCCCGGCCGCCGAGCTGCCCCTTCGTTGCCCTCGAGCCGAGGCGGATCCCGACACGGATCATGTCCTGCGCCGGAGGATCGAGGGGCGGCGCCTGTCGTTTCCCAAGACCGGTGAGGCGAACCCGTTCGTTCGCTACCGGACTCTGTGGCACGGCTATCAACGGGCGCTGGCCAACGGGCGGAGCGATGCCGACGTGGTCGCCGCGATCGAGGCGTTGGACGTTGCTGTGGCGCGCGTCGACGGGCACGGGTTTGGCGTGACGCCCTTTGGCCGCCAGGACGCGCTGAGCGCCCAGCTTGCGTTCGACGCCGCCGGTGGAGTCTGGGTCAAGAATGAAACCAGCAACGTGTCCGGCTCACACAAGGCCCGCCACCTGTTCGGCGCGATGCTCGAGCTGATCCTTGGCGAAGTTGATCGCGCCCAGCCGCTGGCCATCGCGAGCTGCGGCAACGCCGCACTCGCTGCCGCAGTGGTGGCGCGAGCCGCCGATTGGCCGCTGCGCGTGTTCGTGCCGGTGGACGCCGATCCGGCCGTCCTTGCTCGGCTCGAGAAGCTGGATGCCGAGGTCACCCCGTGCGAGCGCCGGCCGGAAGAGGTTGGCGATCCGTCCTACCTTCGGCTGCGCGAGGCCATCGCGGACGGGGCAATCCCATTCACCTGCCAGGGCAATGAATGTGGCCTGGCAATCGAGGGCGGTCTTACTCTCGGCTACGAGCTCGCGGAGGAAATGCGTGCCCGGGCCGTTGAGCCCGACCACCTGTTCGTGCAGGTGGGCGGCGGCGCGCTTGCCTCGTCGGTGATCCAGGGGCTGGGCGAGGCGAAGGCGCTCGGCGTCATCGACCGCCTGCCGCGCATCCATGCGGTTCAGACACTCGACTCCCATCCGCTGGAAAGGGCATACGAGCTCGTGCGCGCCCGTCTGCGCGAGCGGCTCGGCGGCCAGGTCGGCGGCGCCGTCGCCCGCCTCCGCGTCGCGACGACGTCCGGCTCGATCGATGGGGAGTTCGGCTGGATCGCTCGCCACAGGTCGGCCTTCATGTGGCCCTGGACCCCGGCCGCGCACAGCGTGGCCACCGGGATCCTCGACGACGAGACGTACGACTGGTTCGCCGTCGTGCACGGCATGCTCGCGACCGGCGGGCAGCCAGTCGTCGTCGAGGAAGACACGCTCGTTGAGGCCAACCGGGTGGCGCGGGCCACGACCGGGATCGAAGTTGACACGACCGGATCGGCCGGACTGGCCGGCCTGATGGAGCTTCGCCGACAGGGCGAGGTTCACGACGACGAGACATGTGCGGTGCTGTTCACCGGCGTCCGCCGCAACGGAGGAACATCATGAGGAGCTTTCTGGGCCGCGACATCCTGGGCCTGAAGGATTTCAGCCGTGAGGACTTCTTCAGGGTCTTCGACGTGGCGAACGACCTGCGCGAGTACGCCGTCAACCGGCGCAATACGGACCTGCTCAAGAGCAAGATGCTGCTGACCGCGTTCTACCAGCCCTCGACGCGCACACGCCTGTCGACCGAGGCGGCCATGCATCGCCTGGGCGGCGCGGTGCTCGGCTTCTCCGACGCCAAGATGACGCGCGCCGGCGACTTCTACCAGGAGTCGATCAAGGACACCGTGCTGATGCTCGAGTCGTACGGCGACGTGATCGCCATGCGCCACTTCCAGGAGGGCGCGCCGGCCGAGGCGGCCAAGTGGGCCAGCGTGCCGATCATCAACTGCGGCGACGGCTGGGGCCAGCACCCGACGCAGGTGCTGACCGACCTGTACACCATCCTGCTCGAGCGCGGCACGCTCGACGGGCTGACCTACCTGCTGATGGGCGACATGCGTATGCGCACGATGCACTCGATCCTGCACGCGCTCTCGCAGTTCGACGCCGAGGCGATCGTCGTCTCGCCGCCGGACATGGCGCTCAAGACGGAGTTCAAGGCCGAACTTGATGCCATGGGCACCGCCTACCGTGAGGCGACCGACGTGCGCGAGGTCATCGGCGAGGCGGACATCATCTACCTCGAGCCGGTGGTCCAAGCCGATTACACCCAGTCGCGTGTCGAGCGCGGCGCCGAGGTCGGCCGTACGCCGCCGGAGTTGCAGGTGACCGGCGAACTGATGCGCAAGAAGGCCAAGCGCTCATCGATCGTGCTCCACTCGCTGCCGCGCATGGACGAGCTTCTGCCCGACGTCGATCAGACGCGCCACCAGCGCTACTGGGTCGAGGCGTCGAACGGCGTCTCGCTGCGCATGGCGCTGCTCGCGCTCGTGCTCGGCGCGGCCGAGTAGGGGAGGGCGCGAGAGATGCAGACCGGGCTGCGCGGCCGCGACCTGATCAGCCTGTCGGAGTGGACGACCGAGGAGATCGAGACGGTCTTCGAGGTCGCCGCCACGCTCAAGCGCGAGCGAGCCCTGGGCATCGCCCACCCGCTGTTGCGCGACAAGGTCCTGGCCATGCTGTTCTTCTTCAGTTCGACGCGCACGCGAGCCTCATTCGAGGCGGGCATGGCCCAACTCGGCGGCCATGCCCAGTTCATCGAGAGCCGCACGACGCAGATCGCCCACGGCGACACGCCCAAGGAGATTGGCGAGATCCTGGGTCGCTACAACGACGGCATCGCCATCCGCCACGTCGATTGGGGCGCGGGCGACAAGTACATCCGCGAGGTCGCCGCGGCATCGCGCGTGCCGGTCCTCAACATGCAGTGCGACCTGTACCACCCGCACCAGATCTTGGCCGACCTGCTGACCATGCGCGAGAAGCTTGGTGACCTGCGCGGTCGAACGCTCAACCTGTCGTGGGCGTATGCAGCCAGCTATCAGAAGCCGGTCAGCGTGCCGCAGGACCTGGTCACCGCCGCCACCCGCTTTGGCATGAACGTGCGCCTGGTTCACCCGCCCGAGTTCCGGCTGATGCCCGAGGTGGTCGACGAGGCGCGCGACAACGCTCGCCGCTCGGGCGGCTCGCTCGAGCTGCTCGACGACTTCGACGCCGGCTTCCGCGGGGCCGACATCGTCTACGCCAAGAGCTGGGGCGCGCTGCTGACGGCGAAGGACGAGGCCGACGGAGCGGAGATCGCCCGCCGTTACACCGACTGGATCACCGACGAGAAGCGCATGGCGTTGGCCGCCGAGGACGCGATATTCATGCACCCGCTGCCGGCCGACCGCAACGTCGAGGTTGCCGATGCGGTCATCGACGGCCCGCAGTCAGTCGTCTATGACGAAGCCGAGAACCGCCTCCACGCCCAGAAGGCCGTGATGGCGCTCACGATGCGCTGACGGATGAGGTAATCGACCAATGGCACAGAGCGTCCTGGTAGTTGCCATCGGTGGCAACAGCCTGATCAAGGATCCCCAGCACATGAGCGTGCCCGACCAGTACCGGGCGCTGGGCGAAACGAGCCGCAACATCGCCGGCATCATCCGCGACGGCTGGCACATCGCCATCGGCCACGGCAACGGGCCCCAGGTCGGCTTCATCATGCGCCGCTCGGAGCTGGCTCGGGCCGAGCTGCACGAGGTGCCGCTCGACGTGTGCGACGCCGACACCCAGGGCGCCATCGGCTACGAGCTGCAGCAGAACCTGGGCAACCAGTTCCGCGCCCTCAAGGTCGACCGCCAGCCGGTATCGATCGTGACCCAGGTCGAGGTCGCCGCGGACGATCCGGCGATGCTCAACCCGTCCAAGCCGATCGGCACGTTCATGACCGAGGCCGAGGCCAAGGGCCGCGCCGAGACCGACGGCTGGGTCGTGCGCGAGGATGCCGGGCGCGGTTGGCGGCGCGTCGTCGCTTCCCCGCGGCCGATCAGGATCGTCGAGGAGCGCGCCATCAAGACGCTGCTGCGCGAGGACTTCGTGGTCATCACCGTCGGCGGCGGCGGCATCCCGGTCATCACCGATGAGAAAGGCGACCTGATCGGGGTCCCGGCCGTGATCGACAAGGACTTCGCCTCGTCGCTGCTGGCCACCCTGGTACGCGCCGATGTGTTCATGATCACGACCGCGGTCGACCGGGTCGCGCTCAACTGGGGCAAGCCCAACCAGGAATGGGTGGACCGCCTCACGGTGGCCCAGGCGCGCGAGTACCTGGCCGAGGGGACGCACTTTGCCCAGGGCAGCATGGCGCCCAAGGTCGAGGCGTGCATCCAGTTCCTGGAGCGCGGTGGGGGAGAGGCGATCATCACCACTCCCGAGCATGCCGAAGACGCACTCGCCGGTCGAGCCGGCACGCGCCTCGTCGCCTGAGCCCTGAGACGCCCGTCTAGACTGCGATTACCGCCCGCGGCGCCGACGGTCCTTCCGGACCAGCGCGCCGACAACGAATGGGAAGGCGATCAGGAACCCTAGTGGGGTCGTGGCGACAGGATTACTACCGCGGTCTCTCGCGATCGTCGCGCGGCGAAAGCATCGAGATCCTTGTCGTAGACGGCCCACCGGGCCCACAGGCGCGACCGCTCGTCCTTGTCCGCTGCATGTGCGCGGACGGCGCGCGACCCACCGGGCAGATCTACCGTGACGTCGGGATAAGCCTGGAGGTTGAGCCACCAGGCGGGCTCGGGGTCGGCCCATCCATTCATCGCCATGGTGACCAGGTCTGGACCGTCCTCGAAGTAGGCGACGATAGCCGACCGTTCCTTGCCGGTGCGCCGCCCAACCGTATGCAGGCGCATCATGCCCGGGCGGTCCGCTCTCGCGGTCATGAGGCCGAGCCGGCCGCCGGTGAGCGTGTAGACGGCACGCTGCCCTGCCCAGAAGGTCCGGATGAACCAGCGCGGAGGCAGACGCGGCGAGCGCTGCCGCGGTACCGTCATGTGCATCGTTCCCTCCTGTCGTTGCTGCCGCCCCAAGTCGTGCGTCCGAGGCTGCGGAACGGATCGTCAGAGGGTGTGCTCATCCGCGGAAGTGCCGGACGGCCTGATCGACCCAGCGACGATCACGCATTGAGGACGCCCCCACCTGCCGGTCAACGCCGCGCTGATCGCCGGGTTCGGGATCGACACGATCTAGCCCCGACTCCTGCCGGGAACGCCATTGCGCACGCCGCGAACGGTCCATCTGGCCTACAACGCGTATCCGCACCGCCTTAGCATGTCGTCGATGGACGCGCCATTGGCATCGTCTGAGTCCCTGGCGCAGCCAGCGGGTGTTCAGCCCGCTGTCGAGGCGCGCGGCCTGACCAAGCGCTTCGGCGACATCGTGGCCGTCGATGGCCTCGACCTGTCACTCCCCGTGGGCCGCATCTACGGCTTGCTCGGACCCAACGGATCGGGCAAGACCACGCTCATCCGTAGCCTCGTTGGGCTGACCAAGGCCACCGCCGGCGAGGCGCGCGTGCTCGGCGTGCGCATGCCGGATCGGGAGAATCTCGGCCATATCGGCTACATGACCCAGGCCGACGGTATCTACGCCGAGCTGTCGGTGTGGGAGAACCTGCGCTTTTTCGGTGCGCTGTCGGGCACTGGTGACCGGTCGGCCATGAACGACGTGCTCGAACTGGTCAAGCTGTCGACGCGGAAAGGAACACCCGCGCTCGAGCTTTCGGGCGGCATGCGCCGGCGGCTGTCGCTGGCCTGCGCGCTGGTCCATCGGCCGTCCGTGCTCTTCCTCGACGAGCCCACCGTGGGCATCGATCCGGCGTTGCGCGTCGAGTTCTGGAGTTACTTCCGCCGGCTGGCGGCAGAGGGCAAGACGCTCGTGGTCAGCAGCCACGTGATGGACGAGGCCGACCGCTGCGATGAGCTGCTGCTGATGTTCCACGGCAAGCTGCTGGCGCGCGGCAGTGGCGCCGACATCAAACGCCAGGCGGGTGTCGATGACATGGAGCAGGCCTTCCTGAAGCTGGGCGGCGGCGGGACGGACGAATGAACACCCGCCGAACGTTCGCCATCAGCCGGCGCATCGCCGACATGTTCCGCCGCGATCACCGCTCGCTGGCGCTCATGTTCGTGGCCCCCATCGTGATCATGGCCCTGCTCGGCTGGGTTATCCGCGACCAGGCGCCGCCCAGCGCGACCGTCGCGATCGTCAACCAGGCGGGCGCCGGCGGCCAGATCGCGACACAGGCGCTCTCGTCGGCCCTGGCCAGTGGCGGCATGGACGTCGTCCCGGACGTGACCACAGAGGACGGCGCCCGCCAGGCCCTGCGCGCCGGCTCCATCGACGTCGCCGTGATCATCGCCGCAAACGGGAGCGCGCCGGCCGTCACGGTCATCACACCGGGCATCTCGCCGGCCGAGGACAGCGCGCGTGTCGGCCAGCTGCGCGGGGCCATCACGGCGGCCCTCGGCCAGAACGCCCCGACTCTCACCCAGGAGTCGATCTACGGCACGGGCAATTTCTTTGACGCCTTCACGCCGGCGCTGGTCGGCTTCGTGGTCTTCTTCCTGGTCTTCATCCTGACCGGCATCAGCTTCCTGCGCGAGCGCGTGGGCGGGACGCTCGAACGGCTGCTGGCGACGCCGGTGCGGCGGCTGGAGATCGTCGTCGGCTACAGCGTCGGCTTCGGCATCTTCGCCCTCATCCAGGTCGCCCTGGTGATGTTGTTCGTGCTCGGCACGATCCATATCGACGCGATCGGCCCGCTGCCGGAGGTCAACTTCGGTCTCGGCGTGGCGAGTGCCGGGTCGCCCCTGCTGGCCTTCGTCATCACCCTGCTGTTGGCCATCTGCGCGGTCAACCTGGGCATCTTCCTGTCCACCTTCGCGCGGACCGAGTTCCAGATCCTGCAGTTCATCCCGCTGGTCATCGTGCCCCAGGGTCTGTTGTCGGGCATCTTCTGGCCGACCGACTCGCTGCCCGGCATCCTCCAGCCGATCGCGTGGGTGATGCCCATGACGTACGGCATCGACGGCCTGCGCGAGATCCTCGTCAAGGGTTCAGGCCTCGACGTCTGGGCGGTTCAGCTGGACTTCATCGTGCTCGCCGCCATCGCCGTCCTGCTGGCCGTGCTGGCCACCCTGACCATCCGTCGCGAGGTCGCCTGACCGCGAGGTCCCTGACCGCGAGCCAGCCTAGGCGCTCGGGCGGGCCAGCCTGACCGTCGTCTCGACGATCTGCCGAAAGATCTCCGGCACCCGTCCGGCCGGCACGTGACGGAAGTGCTGCCACGCGTGGAGCACCTTGTCATCGTGGCTGCGGATGCCGGCCACGGCTTCGAAGTCGGGATCCAGTACGAACACGAGCGCTTCACCGGCCGACTGGCGGATCGCCGCATTCTCGATCGCGCCGGCGCGGCCGCGATCCGAGTCATGGACGATGACGTGTGGAATGCGCATTTGGGCCAGCAGGCGCGCGCCGAGCACCAGGTTGCCCTTGCCACCCATCTCGACGATCGAGATGCCCAGGCGGTCCGGGTCGTGGCCCAGGGTGCGAAAGATGATCGGCAGCGACTGGCGTTCCGTCTGGCCCTCGACCAGCACGACGGCCGTGGCGAAGAACATCTCGGCGCGTTCGTGGTCGAACTCGGCCGCGAGTCGCAGTCGTTCTTCGTCGGTCAGCAGCTCATGCGGCGCGCGGCGCACGGCCAGACCGGCGGCCGTCAGGTCGAGGCGCACGATCTCGTTGTGGTGGACCGCATCGAGCATCGCCGGCGAGCGTGTCGAGTAGACGACCTGGCCGCGCCGACCGTGGGCGCGCAGTGATTCGTACAGGTAGCGCTGCTGCTGCGGCGTGAGCATCAGCTCCGGTTCCTCGATCAGCAGGATCTCGCTGTTTCCGTGCGCCGTACGTTGCGCGATCAAATCGGCCAGCGCCTCTGCCTGCGACGCGTCGCTGATCTGCGCTGGCGCGACTCCGGGGAGTGGCGACAAACGTTCGCGCGCGGTCAGCAACAGCGCGCTGGGTAGGTCGCCCGACGGCGCGGCGCCCTCGACCCGTTCGATCCATCGGCGCCGGCCGCGCACGTAGATCTCAGCGCTTACCTTCGTTGCACCCGCGGCGCCTGGCGCACCGATCGGCGCGCCAAGCACGGGGCCGCCGGTCAGCAACCAGGCGAGCGCCGCCAGCAGCCGCGACTTGCCACTGCCACGCGGCCCGATCAACGCCGTCAGCGGCTGCAGCTCGATGTCCAGGTCGGTCAGGCCGGGCACGTTGAACGTGCGCATGCGCGTGAGTCGTCCGTTCACCACGCGACAGTAAGGCACGCCCGTGTTGCCTGTTCTTATCCGGCGGTAACGGAGTGACAACACGACGGCAATCCGGCCAACACGAACGGGTGCCATCGTCAGTGGCAGCAGCACTGGAGCAAGTCTCGAGGTGGCCATGTCATATCCGCCAGATGCAGTCGTTCGCCCGGCCCATGAACACCCGCCGTTGCAGCGGCTGCTGGCCGACGAGGCGCGCGAGACGGTCCGCCGCCGAGCGCATGCGGTTGCCGCTCGTCGGCGACTGCACGAGGCTCTGTTATGCCTCGCCGCCGACATCGTTGGCACTCAGAGTGGCGGGTCCGTGCAAGATCAGGCATGGATCAGCCGCACGATCGAGGGGTACGCCACCGATGCGACCGATGCGGCAATGACCGTGCTGCTGACCGAACTGGCGGACGCCGTGCGCGCGCAACCGGGCGGCACGCAACTGCTGATCGGGGAGGCCCAGTCGGTCAGGCGTGTCGATTTCGAGTAGCCGGGCCGGCCGTGCGCCGGCCGCTGTCCGACCGCCTGCCGGCCGTTGCCACGCTGCAACACCCGTCGTACCCGTGGGCGCTTTCCAAAGTACGGCTTGTTGTTGTCCCGCCTAAAGGCCAGCATTCGACACGTCACCGCACACCAGAACCCTGCCTTCAACACGACCGTCAGAGAGGACACCGAATGGCTTCTATGGGAGTCCACGAGCTGGGCCCGATGCTTACCGCGAGCGAAGTGGCGAACCTGCTCCACCTCCACGTCAACACGGTCAAGCGACTCGGCGATCGCGGCGAGTTGCCCTTCTATCGCGTCTGCAAGCGCGGCGACCGCCGTTTCCGGCTGGAAGACGTAAAGCAGTTCCTGGTGCGGAGTCGATAACCCCGCCGACCACATCACATGAACCGCCGGTGCACGCCGGCGGTTCTTCGTTTTCGGGTCGCGCCGCGGCGGCGACAATGGCGTCATGCCGATCGACCTGTCGCTGACAGATGAGAACCGCCTTGTCCAGTCAACCGTGCGCGACTTCGCCGCGGCGGAGATCGAGCCGCACATCCGCGAGTGGGACGAGCGCCGCGAGTTTCACCGCGAGGTGGTGGCGCGCATGGCCGAGCTGGGCTTCCTGGGCGCGCCCATCCCGGTCGAGCTCGGCGGCAGTGGCATGGACTACGTCAGCCTGGGCATCCTGTGCGAGGAGCTCGAGCGGGCGGACACCGCCTTTCGGGTGGTGATGAGCGTCCACGTCGCGCTCAATTCGCTGACACTCCTGCAGTGGGGCAGCGACGATCAGAAGCAGCGCTTCCTGGTGCCACAGGCGAAGGGCGACAAGCTGGCGACCTTCGCGCTGACAGAGCCGGGTGTCGGCACCGATGCCGCGAACCTGTCCACGAGCGCCCGCCGCGAAGGCGACGAATACGTCCTTAACGGCTCGAAGATGTGGATCAGCCTCGCCGACGTGGCCGACCACTTCCTGGTCTTCGCCACGCTCGATCGGGCGCGGCGGCATAACGGCATCAGCGCCTTCATCGTCGAGCGCGGCATGCCCGGCCTTGAAACGCGGACGATCCACGACAAGCTGGGCATACATGCCGGCAACACGGGTGAGATCTACCTCGACGACGTGCGCGTGCCGGTGGCCAACCGGGTGGGCGAGGAGGGCGAGGGCTTCACCATCGCCATGAGCGCCATCGACCAGGGCCGCTACACGGTGGCGTCAGGTGCCGTCGGCCTCGCTCAGGCGTGCCTCGACGCGTCGCTGAAATACGCTCGCGAGCGGCGCACGTTCGGCGAGGAAATAGGCCGGCATCAACTGGTCAAGCAGATGATCGCGCGCATGGGTTCGGGCATCGAAGCCGGCCGGCTGCTGTGCCGTCAGGTCGCCTGGCTCAAGAACACCGGTCGGCGCAGCACACGCGAAACCAGCCTGGCCAAGTGGTATGCCACCGAGCACGCCGTCCAGTGCGCGCTCGATGCCATCCAGGTCCACGGCGCGTACGGCTACTCCGACGAGTACCCCGTCGCGCGTTACCTGCGCAACTCCAAGGCGGCGGTCATCTACGAGGGCACCAGCCAGCTGCACACGCTCATCCAGGCCGACTACCTGCTTGGTTATCGGCAGGACCGGCCGCTGCGCCGTCCGCCGCCGCCGGCACCCGGCTTCACCGCCGATTGACCGCGGCCGACGCCCGGCGGCCGCCGGGCGTCGCTACTGGACGGTGACCGTTCCGCTCATGTACTGCGGCACGATCTCGTCGAAATACAGGAACGTGCCGGGCGTGTCGAAGGTGACCGAGACCGACTTGCCGATCAGGACAATGCCGCAGTCGGGTCCCCCCTGGAAGCTGACCGAATGATTCTGGGTGGACGTGTTCGTCCAGGTGATCGTCTGGCCAACCGTGATGGTGAAGTCGGCCGGGTCAAACGCGTGCGGATCGACCATCGACGACTGCTCGGCGTCGGCGACGGCCTCGGTGCTGCATGAATCGGCCGCGGCTCCTCCCGATCCGGTTGGCGGCGCGCTGGCCACCGTGCTGGGCGGTGAGCTGCCCTGGGACTGATCGGTTGCTGGCGTTGACCCGCCGCAGCCTGCCGCTACAAGCAGGACGATCCCGGCGGCCAGGCTGACGATCACGCGAGTACCCACGGCACCCCTCTCCAAGACTCTATTTTGGTGACGACACGAACGAGCGCAAAAGGTAACGAATGTCGACGATGCTGCCTAGCCACAAGTCACCAGCGCTCATGCCGAACGATGTCGTCGAGGCTCAGTCGCCCGCCGGCACGTGGCGGCCGACGCAGCAGTTGGTCGTCCGCAGGATAGCCGAAGCTCAATAAGTATTCGCAGTGCTGCGCGGCGGGGTAGCCGAGCACTGAGCGGCACAGGTCTTGCTCGTAGACGGTCGCCGGCGCCGAGCCGATGCCGCGCGACCAGGCCGCGAGCACCATGTTCTGCGCCGCGCGGCCCAGGTCCCACATGACCGAGAGGGGCACCCCCGGAGCGCGTGGATCCGGCGTGATGAGCGCGACGGCGACCGCCGCACCCGCCAGGTGTCCGGCGAACGCGCCGACCTTCGACAACGCCTGCAGCCGGTCCCGGTCGGTGACCACCAGGAACTGCCAGCGCTGCAGATTCTTCGACGATCCAGCATGGCGCCCGGCATCGAGGATCGCGCTGAGATCGTCGTCGGCGAGCGGCCGGCCGGCGAAGCGGCGAACGGTGCGCAACCGCGCTACTGCCTGTTCGACGTCCATGCCCCGGAGTGTAGAGTCGCGCACGTGACGGACCGCAGCCACGAGTTCCCGCAGGTCATCGAGGTCGTGGTCGAGATCCCCGCGCACAGCCGCAACAAGTACGAATACGACGAGAAGACGCACGTCATCCGGCTCGACCGCGTGCTTGCGTCGGCTGTCTTCTACAACTTCGACTACGGCTACATCGAGCAGACACGGGCCGACGACGGTGACCACACCGATGCCATGGTCCTGGTCGCTGAGCCGACCTTCCCCGGCTGCCACGTATGGGCACGTCCGGTCGGCGGGCTGCGCATGCGTGATGAGAAGGGCGAGGACTTCAAGGTGCTGTGCGTTGCGCTCGGCGACGCGCTGTGGGAACACGTCGAGAAACTCGATGACGTGTCGCCGCAGCGGCTGCGCGAGATCGAGCACTTCTTTGCCACTTACAAATTGCTCGAGGACAAGCAGGTCGAGGTGTACGGCTGGGCTGACCTTTCGGCGGCGCTCGAAGTGCTGCGTGCCGATCGGGCGCGCTGGCAGGCCGAAGGCGACCGCTGAGCGGCTGGCGGTGAGGCGCTGACGTGGCGCACAAGGGGCTGCTGATCGACGTCGCCGGTCAACAGGTCGCGATCAGCAACCCTGAAAAGGTCTTCTTCCCCGAGCGTGGCTACACCAAGCTCGACGTGGTCAATTACTACCTTGCCGTCGCCGACGGGGCGCTGCGCGGTGCGGGCGGCCGGCCGATGGCGCTCAAGCGCTTCGTCAACGGCGCCGACGGCGAGTTCTTCTTCCAGAAGCGCGCGCCCGAATCGCGGCCGGACTGGATCGACACGGTCGAGCTGTCGTTTCCATCCGGCCGCACCGCGAACGAGATCGTCCTGCACGACGCGGCGCAGTTGATCTGGATCGTCAACCTGGGCTGCCTCGACCTCAACCCGCATCCGGTGCGCGCCGACGATCTCGATCATCCAGATGAGCTGCGCGTCGACCTGGACCCGGTGCCGGGGGTGCCCTGGGACGACATCCGCCGCGTGGCGCTGGTGACCCGCGAAGTGCTGGCCGACCACGGATTGGTCGGCTGGCCAAAGACGTCGGGCTCGCGCGGCATCCACATCAACGTGCGCATCGAGCGACGCTGGACGTATCCGCAGGTGCGTCGCGCTGCCCTTGCCCTGGCGCGCGAGGTCGAGCGGCGCGCACCGGCCATAGCCACATCGAAGTGGTGGAAGGAGGAGCGCCACGGCGTTTTCCTCGATTACAACCAGAACGCCAAGGACCGCACCGTCGCCTCGGCCTATTCGATCCGGCCACTGCCGGACGCACGGGTCTCGATGCCGCTGCGCTGGGAGCAGGTATTCGATGCGGAGGCAGCCGACTACACGCTCGCCACCGTGCCCTCCATCTATGCCCGTGATGGCGACGCGCACATGGGCATCGACGAGGCCATCGGGTCGCTCGATGGATTGCTCGAGCTGTCGCTGCGCGACGAGGCGGCCGGCCTCGGAGATGCGCCGTGGCCGCCGAACTATCGCAAACAGGACGGCGAACCGCCGCGCGTCCAGCCGTCGCGCCAGCGGCGCCCGGCTGCGGAGTACGACACGCCGGACGCGCAAGCCGAGCGTGAGAAGGCGCGCGCCGCCATGGAGCGGCGCATGGCACGCGCCATGGAGCAGAGGGCAGCCCTTGGCGGTGGGAGCCGGCCGACGCCGACCGGTCGCCGCCGCTCGACGGTGCCGGTCATCGAGGTGGCACGCGCGGCCCGGAAGGACGAGGCACTGGCCGGACTCGAACGCTGGCGCGCCCGCCACGAGGCCGCGGCACAGCATCTCCGCCCGTCCGACGTGCTGGTCGACTCGATGCGCGGGCGCTCCACGACGTGGACGCGGATCAGGCTCAACCTGTCCAATGTGCCCGCCGAACTGCGCCCCGAGCAAGAGGCGCTCGAGGTGGACTACGACCCGTGGTCGCAGTGGTCGGGGCCGGACCGCTCAGATCAGCTGGAGCGCCCGCGCCGCAAGCCGGCTGGCTGACGCGTCGATGCGAAGGCCACCGTCTGGCGCTGCTTTTCGGTCCCTCCAAGACCGGGCCAGGGCGTTTAGCGCGCCGGGTTGCCCGCCCTGAAATGGTTGCCACCGGCCAGCAGGGCGAGCAGCGCGAAGGCGTAGCCGAGCAGCAGCACGATGCCCACCAGCGTCCCGACCGACAGACCGGGCACAAGCGCCAGCTCGATGCTGACCACGAACAGGCCGACGAGCACTCCCAGCAACGCCATCAACACGCCCAGCCAGCGCCCCCACCCGTGGTGGGCGAACACGCCGATCGCGAAGATGAGCTGCAGCACGCCAAGCACGATGAGGGTCGCCGGCAGGACGCTGGCGAAGGTGCGCAGCGTGTCGCGCGACACGGAACTGCCAAAGACACTGATCGAGTTGTCGCGTATGAAGCGACCCATCTCGTTGCCCTGCGTGAACAGCCACGCGCCCGCGACGGCGATACCGACGGCGAGGACCAGCAGCATCAGGCCGCCGAGCGTCGCGAAGATCGACGTGCCGTGGCCGGTCGCGGCCGGATAGTAGGGCTGGCCGTACGGACCCTGCTGTTGAACGTATGGCTGCTGGCCCGGGTATGGCTGCTGGCCCGGGTATGGCTGCTGGCGGCGGGTATGGCTGCGGAGCGCCATAGCCCTGCTGGGCAGACTGCTGCCCGGCGTAACCCGTTTGCTGGTAGGGCCCGGGCTGTGGGTAGCCGCCTGGCTGTTGAACCTGGCCCGCGCCCGGCGGCTGAGTTTGGCCCGGCGGCTGCCACGCGGCAGCCGGCGGCTGGCCGGCGGCTTGGGCAGGCGTCCATGGCTGGCCCGTCGGCGCCGAGGGGGGCGCGGGCGGTGTAGCGGGCGCGCTCGGCGGCGGTTCGGCCGGTCGCCACGGCTGGCTCGGAGGCGGAGTCGTCGGTGGGCCGGGCGGCGTCTGCCAGACGTCCGTCTCCGTTTCGTCGTGAGCCGCCGGCACGGCGGTCGAGGGCGCCGGTGGTGGCGGTGGTGGCGGTGGATTTGATGAAGCTGGTGGTGGCATGGCGGCCGCCGCCTCTGCCATCGGTGGCGGTGGCGGCGGGGTGGGCGGCGTCGACAGCGTGCCGGCATCGTCCGCGGACACCGATGCGGCCGCCTCTGTGGCTTGTGCCTCAACCGCGGGTTCTGTCGCCAGATCTGGCGTGGGCGGTTCGCTTTGGCTGTCGGTCAGCTCTTTCTGGCCGTTATCAACTGGTTCGGTCATCGGTTACCCCCGATGAGATTCTGACGCCGGCCGGCCAACGGCCGGCCGGCGTCGTGTGCTGCCAAGATTCCTGCGTCAGCGCCGAGACGCGAAGTAGGCGTTCGCCTGGATCAATGCCCAGGCCGTAAGCGCGTACAGGACCCCGATCACGAGCGATGTCAGGCCACTGGTCGCGCTGCTGCCGAGAGATCCCAGGCCGCCCAGGATGAGCAGCACCGCCAGGATGGCGCTGATGATGATCCCGGTCCAGCGTGCCCAGCCCCGCGCGCCCAACGCGCCGGCTCCGGCGGCGATACTCAAGATGCCCAAGACGAGCAGGATGATGCCGATCACGGCAATGCCCATGCCCAGGCCGTTGAGGCCACTGATGCCGGTATCGGTCGTGCCGACGGCGCTGCCGAAGATGCCACAGGCGGCACCGGCGAGTGCGATCAGCACGCCCATCACGATGAGGTAGATCGCGGCGAGTGTCACGCCGGTGGGGCGCATCGGCGGGCCACCGTAGCCGGGGCCACCCCAACCCGTCGGCTGCTGTGGTGGCGGACTCCACTGCGGCTGTTGAGCCATGTGCTCCTCCTACTTCACTACCGCGACCCCTGCCAGCGCGATGCGTGTCCCTGCGCTCTTGGGCTCAACGCGGACGACCTGACGAGTTTACCCGCCCGAGCTACCCATTCGTGGCCCGATTCTCAGGCGCCGCCAAAGATGAGGCCGAGCTCGTACGGAGCGTTCGTCTCGAGCTGGTCGTAGCGGCAGTCGGCCGGCCGCCGGTCTGGCCGCCAGCGCCGGAAGGTGGTCGCGTGCCGAAAACGGTCGCCCTGCAGGTGGTCGTAGCCGACCTCAGCCACGCGTTCCAGGCGCAGTGGCTCCCACGACAGGTCCTTGCCGCGGTTCCAGCGACTCGTGCCGCCAGGAAGGCGCGTGCCGCTGGCGGCCGCAGAACCGGCACCGGCCCACTCTGCCCACCCGGCCCACGGGTGACCATTGAGCGCATCCGTGCGCAGCGTGGCAAGTTCGGTCGCCAGTGCGGCGCGCTCCGGCCACGAGAACGACGAGGTGACGCCGACGTGGTGAAGGTTGTCTGCGTCGTCATACAGCCCCAGCAACAGCGAGCCGATGTGCGTGCCCGGTCCGTTCTTGTGCCAGCGGAAGCCGGCCACGACGCAGTCGGCCGTGCGCGCATGCTTGACCTTGACCATGGCGCGTTTGCCAGGCTGGTAGGTGGTGGCCAGCGACTTGGCGACCACGCCGTCGAGCCCGGCGCCCTCGAAGCGCTCGAACCAGTCGCGCGCCACGTCGACGTCGTAGGTTGCAGGCGTCAGGTGGATCGGCGGTTGGACCGCGCCCATTGCCTGCTCGATGAGTTTGCGGCGGTCGCCCTGCGGCAGGCCGCGCAGATCCTCGTCGCCAATTGCCAGCAGGTCCCAGCCGACGAAGGAGGCGGGCGTTTCGCGCGCCAGCATGCGTACCCGCGACTCGGCCGGATGGATGCGCAACAGCAACGCGTCGAAATCCAGCCCGTCATCCTTACCTGGGATGACGATTTCGCCATCCACCACGCAACGCTGGGGCAGGTTCGTCGTGAGTGCCGGCGGCAATTCGGGGAAGTAGCGATCGAGCGGCTTGAGGTCGCGGCTCTGGATGTAGGTCTCGTCGCCGTCGCGGAAGACGATCGCGCGGAAGCCGTCCCATTTCGGTTCGTACAGCCAGCCGGCGCCCGTTGGCAGCTCGGCGGCCGGCTTGGCCAGCATCGGCTCGAGCGGCGGGTTGAAGGGCAGGCGCATCGCCCGACTATAGGGCCGTGGTAGCCTCGGCTGTTGATGCCCGATCCGACATTCCGTGGCAATCCCTACCAGCTCCTCGACGTGCCCGCTGACGCATCAAATGCGGCGATCAAGCGTCGCTGGCGCGAGCTCGCGCGCGAGCATCACCCCGACCGCGCCGCCGGCGACAGCGAGGAGGCAGCCCGGCTTACCCGCCGAATGGCGCGCATCAACGCCGCCTACGATCTGCTGCGCGATTCGTCGCGCCGAGCACGCTTTGACAGTTCGGTCGCGGGCCGGCGCGCCCGCGAGGAGCAGGGCAGTCGAGCCGGCGACGGCTTCGACAACTTCGACGGTTACGGTGCAGACACGAGCGCCAGCGGCGGGCCGCCGCCGCCACCGCCGACGTCGCCGGTCACCGCACGCTACGACACGACCGCGTCGTTCCGGCCGCACAACACCCGGCTGCACGCACCGGCGCGCACGATGCGCGGCCAGGTGCCACCCGATCGGCGCGACTACGAGTCGGAACGCGACCTGCGCGCCTCAACGCCGACCGGGCCCGTCGAAAGGCGTCGTGGGCGGCGCCTAGAGCCGCCGCCCACGCTGCGCGAGGCGCGCGAAACAACGCTCAGCTTCGGCCGCTTTCACGGGTACACCCTGGGCGAGGTGGAATTGCTCGAGCCCACATACCTCGACTGGATCGCACGCACGATCACGCGCGACCGCGACCTGGTCCAGAAAGCTCGAGTGATCCAGACGGATCTCGATGAGCGCGGCGTCGACCGCCGCTCCCGACCGGCGGCAGCCGGTTCTGGAAACCAGGCCGCCGCTGGCTAGGACGCCTCGATCAGAGCCCGACTCCGGGGCCGGAGGATCCAGTTACTCGACTCGTTGCCTGACGACGGCGATCCCCCCTGTTGCGGCACGTTGGCCGCCTGCAAGATGCGAGGTCGCGTTTCGTCGCCGAGCCCGGTGATCGACGCCCCGGAGATGTAGCTCGGTTGCGCGAGCAACTTACGGCGCCGCGCCACGGCCCGCCACTGCGCCACGGTACGGGGGTGGGCCGAACGAAAAGGGCGTGCCGCGACGCACCGCGGCACGGCCGTGCGCGGCGCGGATGCTAGAGTCGAAGCCGTGAGCGACACCTGGCGCGAGCGCCGCGAGCGGTGGCAACGTGAGACGCTGGCATCCGCAGCGCAGCGCTCACCGGAGCGCAAACCGCGTTTCAGCACCATCAGCGACGTCGATATCGAGCGGCTGTACAGCCCGCTCGACTGGCAGGGCGCGGAAGCTGGCGGCGGCGGCCCGACGATGGTCGACCACCTGGGCGATCGGCTGCGCGAGGGCAGGGGTCCGTGGTCGGACTTCGATCCCCTGCGCGACATCGGTTTCCCGGGCGAGACGCCATTCACGCGCGGCGTCCATCCGACCGGCTATCGCACGCGGCTGTGGACGATGCGCATGTTCGCCGGCTTCGGCGCAGCCGAGGATACCAACGAGCGTTTTCGACAGCTGCTGAAGGCCGGCCAGACGGGCCTGTCGATTGCCTACGACATGCCCACCCTGTACGGCTACGACACCGATGATCCGGAGGCGGAGGGCGAGTTCGGCACGTGCGGCGTGGCGGTCAGCTCACTGGCGGACATGGAAATGTTGCTCGACGGCCTGCCGCTCGATCGCGTCTCGACTTCGATGACGATCAACTCGCCGGCCGCGCCGATCTGGGCGATGTATATCGCGGCAGCCGAGAAGCGCGGCTTCCCGCGCGCGACGCTCGAGGGCACCACCCAGAACGACATTCTCAAGGAGTTCGTCGCGCAGAAGGAATTCCTGTTCCCGCCCGAGCCATCGATGCGCCTGGTGACCGACACGATCGAGTTCGGCACGCGCGAGCTGCCGCGCTGGAACACCATCTCCATCTCTGGCTACCACATCCGCGAGGCCGGCTCGACCGCCGTCCAGGAGCTCGCCTTCACGATCGCCGACGGCATGGCCTACGTCGAGGACGCGCTCAAACGAGGACTGCGCGTCGATGAGTTCGCACCACGGTTGAGCTTCTTCTTCAACTCGCACAACGACTTCTTCGAGGAGATCGCCAAGTTCCGCGCTGCGCGACGGATCTGGTGGAAGCTGATGACGCACCGCTATCGGGCGGAGAACGAGCGCTCGACCTGGATGCGCTTTCATACCCAGACGGCAGGCGTATCGCTGACGGCACAGCAGCCCTTGAACAACCTGACGCGCGTCGCCATCCAGGCGCTCGCCGCCGTCCTGGGTGGCACGCAGTCGCTGCACACCGATGCGTATGACGAAGCCTGGGCGGTGCCTTCTGCCGAGGCGGCGCTGCTGGCCCTTCGCCAGCAGCAGATCATCGCCGCCGAGACAGGCGTGGCCAACACCGTCGATCCGCTCGGCGGTTCGTGGTTCGTCGAGTCGCTGACCAACGAGGTCGAGCGCCAGGTGTGGCGCTACCTCGACGAGATCGACGCGCTGGGCGGCATGGTCAAGGCGATCGCGGCCGGCTTCCCGCAGAAGGAGATCGCCGACGCCGCCTATCGCTTCCAGCGCGAGCTCGACGAGGGCGAGCGCGAGATCGTCGGCGTCAACCTACACGCCGATCCAGACGAGGAACTGGCCATCCCGCTGCTCGAGGTGAGCGAAGAATCCCGGCAGCGGCACCTGGGCCGGCTCGCCCGGGTGCGCCGCGAGCGCGACCCGGAGCCGGTGGCCGCCGCCCTGGCGAGGCTGCGTGACCTGTCATCGCGGCCAGGCTCGTCCGAAACCAACGTGATGCCCGCGCTGATCGAGTGCGCCAACGCGTACGCCACGCTGGGCGAGATGTGCGGCGTCTTCCGCGCCGTCTTCGGGGAGTACCGCGAGCCGGTCGCCGTCTAACCCATGACGGCCGAGATGGCCGCGGCGCTCGCGTCGTGGCACGACTTCCTGATCGTGACCGGCGGTGCCGCCGCGGTCCTTCTGGGGCTCGTCTTCATCGGCCTCTCGATCAGACTCGAGAGCCGCGACATGCGCAACAGCCGGTTCCTGCTCTCGGTCGGCAGCGCCGAGAGCTTCGTCCATCCACTGATGGCGTCCATGATTCTGCTCGCGCCGCCCCTTTGGCCCTGGATTCCGGCAGTGGCCCTCATCCTCCAGTCCCTGCTCCTCGTCGGCGGGCTGGGTGCCGTCGTTACCGGGGGCGTGATGCGCTCGCCCGACCGACCGCCGACGAGACGGTTGGTCAAGCCCTACCTGATACCGCTCGCCGGCTCGCTTGCGATGTTCGCGGGTAGCGTCGGTCTACTTCTCGACTGGACGGGCGGGCTATACCTGATCGCGCTCGGGATGTATCTGCTCATCGCGCTCGGCGTGCAGAACGCCTGGGATTACATCCTGGTCGAGCGCTGACAATCAGCGCGTGAACGAGCCGAAGGACAGGTGACAGAAGACCGTCTCGACCCCTCCGATGTGCTCTCGGAGCTGGTCGGCGAAGCTGCGGACGTGAAGGTGGCGGCGGTCGGCGAAGCGACCGAGTTTTCACGCCTCGGCCGGCCATTCGCCGTGCGCGTTGCGAACGGTGCAATCGAGTTCCGACTCGGCGATGAGATCGGTGAAGCCGCCAGGCGCACACCGGACACGGGGCGGTCGAACCGCGGCACCGAATGGGTGCGCTTTGCGCCTGCGCAGTGGGATGAGCACGCGTTGGACCGTCTCGAGGCGTGGTTCAGGGTGGCCTGGAGGATGTCCTCCAGTCGATAGCGTGCCAGGGCCCGTCGCTGACGCAGATGGGGTAGCTCCTGAGCGAAACTGGCCGGCTACGCGGGTGGCGCGTACTGGGCGCGTCGTCGCCACCTGTTGGCGGCTTGGACGCGCTTCCGTTGAAAGTGACCGCCGGGCCAGCTACGCCCCCGGTGCGTAATCAGAGGCTCTCGCTCGGCTACCACGCCGGTCGAGCGTAGATGGCGCCGGAAACGGAGGGCCGCTGAATTACTACGCGGCACGGTCACAAACGGAAGGTCGCGGCCTCAGACGGGCAGCTAGAGCCGCTCCAGCCAGGGGTTATCGGACGGCTCGGTCAGCTCGATCGCCGCGCGGAGCCAGGCACGGTCAGCTTCGGACAGCGTCGGCACGACCGCACCGAAATCTTCCTCGTCACGGGCGACTCTGCGGCGCGCCTTGAACAGCAGACCAATCTCCGGTCGCTGCCGCGGAATGCCATCAGGACCTGGATGGACAGCTTCCGCAAACGGCCGCGCGACGCGTCGGTCGCGCTTGTAGAACCAGGTCTCGCCCTCGACTGGCGTCAGCATCAGGTCCATCAGCCACGGTGAGTAGGCGTCACGCCGCAGCCACAGCTGCTCGTGATCGTCGGGGAGCTCGAAGCCGAGCTTCATGAACGTCAAAGCGCCGGCGTGGATGTCCCACAGGTGGTAGTCGGAGAGCCATTCGCGGATCATTGGTAGCTCATCCCGCACGATGCCTACTTCGACATCGTCGTGATGCCGGCGCGGCGCGGCGCCAAGCTCGAGCGACCAGCCGCCGCAGATCCACCATCGAAACGGCGCGCCGGCGAACATCGTTGCGATCTCCGGCAGCGTCGGCGACGCGCCAGGACCGTATACGCGGTGGAACTCCTCGTCCGTCAGCTCGGGGTCCATGGCCGCGGACGGCGTCTCAGGCATGGCCCAAACATAGCGAGGCCCCGACCTTTCGGTCGGGGCCTCGCGTGGTGACCTGGGTGGAGAGACTAGGCGGCCGAGGTCTGCTCGGTCGGCTGCTCAACTGGCTGTGGCATGAACTGCTTCAGACCGAATTGGGCCTCGAGCTGATCGAGCGGTCGGAAGCCGACCACACCCTGCGGCGTGTACGGGTTGCCGCTGTCGTCCTTGCCGGGGCGGAAGAACGCGATAGTCGGGATGCTCATGATGTTGAACGCCTGCGAGAGCATCGGGTTGGCGTCGACGTCGACCTTGACGACCTGCACGTTGTCGCCGTACTTCTCCTGCAGCTTCACCATCTCGGGCGCGACCATTCGACACGGTCCGCACCAGGTTGCCCAGAAGTCGACGACGACGGGCACTTCGCTTTTCAGGACGAGATCCTGGAAGTTGGCGTCGGTCGCGACCTTGATATCAGCCATTTCCGTAAGTCCCTTTCTCGGAGATGTTGTGCATCAGCCGATACGCCTCGATGACCCGCGGGTCGGCGAGGCTGTAGAAAACCGTCGTTCCCTCGCGTCGCGCGATGACCAGGCCGGCGGAGCGAAGCACGCCCAGGTGCTGGCTCATGTTCGGTACCTGACAACCGACGTCGCGCGAGAGTTCGCTCACCGAGCGTTCCCCTGATGCCAACGTCTCCAGCACGCACAGGCGCTTTGGATCCGACAGCGCGCGGGCGATGATCGCCGTTCGTTGTCGGTCGAAGTCGGTGGAAGGCAGGGTCGCGCTCGTCATTTCGTCGCCTCCCATTCTGTCATTAGTTGCGCAAAGACGCAAGTGTCTGTGGTGGCGTGGATGGACCGCCGCGGTCGCTACCATCGGCGCATGTCGGGGGACAGTGCGGCGCCGATCATGGTCACCGGCCTGGGCCGCGAGTTGGCTGCCGGACAGCCTTCTGCCACGAGCGTTCCGCTTCGCTTCGACCTGGCTGCCGACAATTTCATCGTCAGCCTGTCCGGCGGCGCGCCGATCACCGCCAACTACCGCGACGTGACGACCCTTGCCGTCGACCAGGGTCGGTTGCTGCTTGCGCTGGGCGACGAATACCGATTGCTCGCGGAACAGCTCGGCGCCGGACTGGGCACGATCGTCGCTGCCATCCGCGATCGCCGCGCCCGCCAGATGCTGCACGACATCTTTATCGAGCTCGATCCCGAGCAGGCCATCGACCTGGTCGAATACTCCATCGGCGACGAGCAGGGCGTCGCACAGCTCGCCTACCACTCGTGGGGCGTGGCGCTGCTACCCATCGACGAGCGCCGGCCGTGGCGCCTGGTGCGGCGCGCGGACATTCGGCACGTCAACGTCGACGAGGCATCCGGCGCGGTGATCGTCGAGTGGGCCCGGGGCGCTGGTCGGGCAGAACAGCAGATTCGCCTGGCGGGGCTGGGTGCGGCGGCTGGGTTGCAGCAATCGCGCCTGGAGGCGCTGCGCAGCGGCGCGCTGTCGGACGCGGCGGCCATCGTCGCAGCACTGATGCCCGACGCGCCCTTCGCGGCGCGCCGGCTCGCCGCGCAACTGCTGGTCGACGGCCGGCCCGCCTCGCCGGCTCAGCTCGGCGAGGCGTGGGCACCGGCTCAGCATGCCGTTCTGGTGGATCCGGGCTTCGCCCAGACGTACGCGGCGCTGGTCGCTCGTGGGACGGTCGATGGAGCGGCCGCTTCCCAATGGCTGGCCATCTCTCCGTCAACACCGGGCCGCGACTTCGGTGACCTGCGCACCTGGTTCCTGGTTGGTCTGCCCGGCAACCTGCTGGCGATGGAGCTGGTTCAGGAGGGTAGTCACGCCACGTACCTGTTCCGCATCGTTCCGCGCGCCGACTATCACGGCGAACCGCCGTCAGCCCTGGCGGACCAGCTCGCCTCCGCGGTCGGCGAGATCTCAGAGGGCCTCATCGATGTTCGCTTCCTGCGCGAGCCGATCTACCTCAGCCCGGCCGCGCTGACAGATGCGCGCTATCTCCGTTATCGCCTGGCGATTGCCGCTCTGCCGTCGCTCGCGGCGCTGCGGGCGCGCTTCGTCGGGCGCCTGATCCACGGCGACGATGCCTCGTGGGCGAGCAGCCTCGACGATGCCATCAAATGGAATGCGGCGACGCGCGACGACCAGGCGGTGTGGCCCGGCGGCGCTCCCGACGACCAGGCCGATGATGCCGCCGATCCTGCACCAGCCGCCGATCCTGCACCAACCGCCGAAGCCAACGCCAGCGAGGGGACCTGATGCCGACGTACAAACATCCCTGTCCGCACTGTGGCAAGTTCATCGAGCGCGACGTGGCGGCGTGTCCCTACTGCGGTACGGCCGACCCGTTCGCGCCCGCGCGCTGTCCGAATTGCCGCACCGTCCTCGAGGATCCCGCGTGGGTCAGTTGTCCGCGCTGCGGCCAGCCGCTGACGGCTGCTGCCGCCGCCTCCGCCGGCACGACCGCTTCGCCGCCGCCGCCGGTCGCGCCCGCGTCTTCGGCGCCGGTCGCACCTCCGAGTGGCGCGCCCGCCCCGGCCCAGGCCTCCGTCCCGGCTCAAGCCGCTGCCGCCGGCCGAAAATGCACCGGCTGCGGCGCGCCGCTCGCCGAAGGCGCGCGCTTCTGCACCGTCTGCGGGACCCTTGCCGCCTGAATCCGACGCACAGTCGGAACTCGGACGAGTCTCGGGTCTGAGGCCCCGGAAAGCGGGCTATTTCTCGGCCGAATTCCGCGCGCCAGTCGGTAACTGGGGTAGTTTCTGGCGAAACCGGTCCGAGCGTCCGCGCCAGAGTCGGAATCAGTGGTCGGACGCCCTGACGCCAGCCCGGGATCAGGCGTTACGCCGGAGCTGGGCCAGTGGCCGGGGCCTGGAAGCCGACGATGAACGCCGCGACTGATCCGTCAGGCTCGACTTTGAATTCGAGGGCAGCCACCTTGTCGGTGTCGTAGAAGTCGACCCAGGCTGTTGGTCCGCCCACCATCGGTGCCGGACACGCCGCGCCCGCTGGTTCGAAGAACGGCTTACCGCACGGCCAGCCGTGAGGCTGGATAGTGATCGACCTAGCCTCGAAGGCGATGCTCGCCACAGCGACTAGAACCGCTTGTTCCTCGGCGGGGCAGCCACCGGGCAGCCGGGACGCAGCATCGTCCGACTCGGCGCAGCTGACTACGGGGGACGGATAGAGCGACGGACTGGGTGTCGGCGCCGCGCACGAAGCCAGCACTACGCAAGCCAGCGGCAGGAGAAACGCCTTCACGGCACTGTGACGGCGTGGATCGCCGGACCGTTCCGGCGAATAGGTTCAGGCGGCGGCGCCGCAGTTACCGCAGAAGCGCGCGCCGGCGGCCAGGTCGTTGCCGCAGCCCTTGCACTTGGCCAGGCCGACCGGCGTGCCGCAGTTCGAGCAGAACTTCTCCGAACCGACCGGTTTGCCGCAGTTCGTGCACACGGTCGCGCGCGTCGAGGTGTCGCCGGTGAAGACCGTCTCGGTGGCCATCTTCTCGCGCATCTGGTTGAGCTGGACCTGGGCGCGCTCGGCCTCCATCTCGGTCGCCAGCTTGGGCGCGTCGTTGATGCACAAGCCGCGCTCTTCGTTCCAGCACGTCTCGTCGACCCACTTGTGGTCGCGTGGGCACTGCTTGAACAGCGGCATGATCTCGTTCGAGGCTTTCTTGAGCGCCTCGTCGCGCGCCCCGCGGTCGGTCACGTTCTGGATCGTGTTGGCCGCACTCGACGCACCCCACAGGCCGCCGATCAGGTTGCTCGCGCCGCCCAGCAATGAGCCAGCCGTTCCGAGCGCCGAGCGCTGGTACTCGCTGCGGTAGCCGTTGCCGCAGATGTCGCAGCGGAACTCGAACTGGTAGCCGTGCTGGTCGGACATGTCGGTGTAGTTGTCGGTGAACGGTGTGAAGCCTGGCATCTGTCCCCTCCTGTTGGCGGCCGCCGCCATTCAGGCGCGGCGCAATGGGCGCGTCAAAGATGCTAGCGATTCAGAAGCCGAGCCGGTGTAGCGCCTGCTCGTCGAAGCCGGCGTGGTGCGCGAGCTCGTGGAGCACCGTCTTCTGAACCTCGTAAGCCAGTTCGTCGGGGTCGGCGAAATCCTCCTCCAGCGGTAGTCGGAATAGCGTGATCTTGTTCGGGAACGGCACCAGGTCCGCGGCGTATGTCGTCAGCGCCGTGCCTTCGTACAGGCCGTAGAGCGAATCATCAGGCGCCAGCCCGCTGTCCTGCAGTTGCTCCGGCGTGGGCTCGTCCTCGATCACCACGGCGACGTTCTCGAGCAGCCTGCGCGGGCCGGCCGGGAGCCGCGCCAGGGCCAGCTCGACCAGCTCATCGAAGGGCAGGTGACGCGTATCGGGCAGGCTGACCCTCCGATCTGGATTGCGACGAGCCTGCATTCCGCGGCGCCTGAGCGGCACGTTCCTATGCTAGCCACGTGACGCAGCTGCCTCGCCCGGATCTTCGCCCGTGGCCGGGCGAGCCCGAGTCAATGGTTGTCACCGCCGAGACGGGCGACCGGTTGCACTACCTCGACTGGGGCCGCGCCGACGGCAACCTGCCGCCACTGCTGCTGGTGCACGGCCTGTCGGCGACCGCCTGGAACTGGGCCCCCGTCGCGCGCCGGCTGCGCAACCTGACCCACGTCCTTGCACTCGACCTGCGCGGCCACGGCCTGTCCGACTCACCGCGCTCGGGCTACGACCTCGAGTCGCTCGCCTTCGACGCGTTGACCGTCCTCAGCAGCAACGGTTACGGCAGCTCCGTCGGCGGCCGGCCGGCGGTCGTGGCCGGCCACGGCCTGGGCGCCCAGGTGGCAGCGACGCTTGCCCAGGTCGAGCCGGCGTCGGTCGCCGGGCTGGCGCTGGTCGATGGTGGCTGGGAGGACCTGGCCGATGCGACCAAGCAGACGGCGGCCGAGTACCAGCGCACCATCGGCGACCCGCCGGAGGTGCTCGCGTCGATGAGCGCGTACCTGGCGGATCGGCGGGAGTACGACCCGGCCACCTGGGATGCCGACCAGGAGCGCGCGGCGCGGGCTGCGGTCGACGAGAAGCACGCCGGCCATGTCGCACCGGTGGTGCGTGCCCACGCGCTGCGCGCGACGATCGACGCCATGTTCGACTACCGGCCGGGCGAGGTGCTGGCCGGCATCGATGCCGCGCTGCTGATCGCCGTGGCGGAGACCGGGGCCGCCGACGACGAGGCGGCACGCGAGCGGCGCCTGGCGCTCGAGGACATCGTCGTCGCGCGGAAGGCCAACGGTCGCGCCGCCCCGGACGTGCGCGTCTTCAGCGGCGCCGGCCACAACCTGATGCGCTACCGCCCGGCCGAGTTGAGCGTCGCGCTGGCCGACCTAATCGAGCGGGCTCACCAGCGGTCGTAGGCGGGGTGGCCGGGCTTGACGGCGACGAACGTTGCCCGGCACGTCGCCGTCACGGCGCCGTTGGCCTCCAGCGTGCCCTCGACGGTCGCCCGATCGTCGGTCGACTCGACCACGTGCGCGCGCAGCCGGACGGGGCCGTCTGTCGGCGTGGGCCGAAGCAGCCGGATGTGGTAGTCGGCGGTCACCGTCGTGGGCGGCTTGTCGGCGCCGCGCCGGTGCATCAGGTGGTACGCGGCGGTCCAGTTGCAGTGGCAGTCGAGCAGCGTGCCGATGATCCCGCCGTTGAGCACTTCGTCGAACGCATGGTGGTGCGCCTGCGGCTGCCACTCGGCAGTCACCTCGTCGCCATCGGGGAAGCTGCGGATGTGCAGGCCGCGGGGATTGGCCGGGCCGCAGCCGTAGCAAACCGCGTTGGGGCCGTAACGCTCCTGGAGCGACAGCGTCGCGTTCATGACGCTGATCTTCGCCCATGAAACGGCGGCTCGTGCGGCGCGTGTCACAATCGCCGGGCATGGATGGCAGGTTGCCCGATCGCGTACGCCAGCTCGTCGAGGAGATGGAACACGAAGTCGGGGAGGACGAAGTTGAACTCGATGCCCCGGCCGCCGCGGGGGAGGGCCCCGGCCGGCCTGCGCCGGTCGAGTCGGCGGTGCGCCAGATCCTGCTCGAGATGGGCGAGGATCCCGAGCGCGAAGGGTTGCGCCACACGCCATCGCGCGTTCGCCGGATGTACCGCGAGCTGACCGCCGGCTACTGGGTGGACCCCGACCGACTGGTCAACGGCGCCATCTTCGATGTCGACTACAGCGAGATGGTGGTCGTCAAGGACATCGCCTTCTACAGCCTGTGTGAGCACCACCTCCTGCCGTTCTTCGGCCAGGCGGCAGTGGCGTACATCCCCAGTGGGCGGGTGATCGGCCTGTCGAAGATCCCGCGCATCGTCGAGATGTACTCCCGCCGCCTCCAGGTCCAGGAGCGGATGACCAAGCAGATCGCCGACTTCCTGATGGAACGGCTGCAACCCAAGGGCGTGGGCGTGGTGATCGAGGCTTCGCACTTATGCGCCGTGATGCGCGGCGTGCGCAAGCCGGGCACGATCATGACCACCAGCCATGTGCTGGGCCTCTTCCGCACGGCCGATCGGACGCGGGCCGAGTTCCTCAGCCATCTGCAGCGGCAGCCACCGACGATATGACGGTCATGCCCGAAGATGAGCTGCCGCGCACGGCGCGCGCCACGCTGGCGCGGGTCGACGCAGCGTGGCGTCAATTCCGCAGCGCGGCAGGTTTCGTCCCCGCCGAGCGCATGAACGAGCACCTCGACGAGGCCGGCTGGACGCGCAAGCAGATGCTCGCCCATGTCACTGCCTGGCACGAATTGACCGCCGATCGGCTCAACAAGTTGTTCGCGACCGGCAAGCCGAGCGATCCACCCGAGACGGCCAATCCCGACGCGTTCAATGCGCGGGTTGCACGGCAGGCGGTCGGGCGCACGGCGGGCGAGGTGCTCGAAGAGATGGACATGTCGTTCAACCGGCTGCGCCGCTACCTCGAGCGGATGACCGACGGCCAGCTCGCGCTACACGACGACTGGGCGGCCCACGTGATTGCCGGCAACACGTACGGTCACTACGCCGAGCACCTGGCCGATGTGGCCCCGCCCGAGCCGCCGCCGGCGGACGTCCAGCCGGCCACTGAGCAGGGGTGAATATGATCCCCACGATGTCCGATCAGCAACCTGCACGTCCGATCAAGGTCCTCATTGCCAAGCCCGGCCTGGACGGCCACGACCGCGGCGCCAAGGTTCTCGCCCGCGGCCTGCGCGACGAGGGTTTCGAGGTCATCTACACGGGTTTGCGCCAGACGCCCGAGATGATCGTCTCGGCCGCGCTGCAGGAGGACGTCGACGTGGTCGGCCTGTCGATCCTGTCGGGCGCGCACATGACGCTCTTGCCGCGCATCTGCGCCGGCTTGCATGAGCAGGGCATGGACGACGTGCTGGTGACGGCCGGCGGCATCATCCCCGATGACGACATTCCGGCCTTGCTGGCCGCCGGCGTGTCGCGCGTCTTCGGACCGGGTACGACCATCCACGAAGTAGCCGAGTTCCTGCGCGACAACGTCCATCGCGCGGAGTGAGCCGCCGCGCGTGATTGCCGAACAGGGCGGCAGCGCTGACGATCAGGTCGGCCGCGCCCGCGCGGGCGACCGCCGCGCGCTGGCGCGGCTGCTGACCCAGGTCGAGAACCGGACGGCTGCCGGCGAAGCAGCGCTGCGCGTTCTCTACCCACAGGCCGGACAAGCACACTTGGTCGGCATGACCGGGGCGCCGGGGTCGGGCAAGAGCACGCTCGTTGCCGCACTGGTGGGCCAGGTCAGGACGGCTGGCCGGCCGGTGGCGGTGCTGGCCATCGACCCATCGTCGCCGATCACCGGCGGTGCGATCCTGGGCGACCGCGTGCGCATGCAGGTGCACGCCGGCGACCGTGATGTGTTCATCCGTTCGATGGCGTCGCGCGGCCATGCCGGCGGCTTGGCCGCGGGTACCGTTGCTGCTGCGGCCGTGCTCGATGCGTGTGGCTTCCCGCTCATCTTCATCGAGACGGTCGGTACCGGCCAGAGCGAGGTCGAGGTGGCCGCCATCGCCGACACGACGGTGGTCGTGCAATCACCGGAGATGGGTGACGAGGTCCAGGCGATCAAGGCCGGCCTGCTGGAGGTCGCCGACATCGTGGTCGTCAACAAGTCAGATCGGCCGGGCGCCGACCGTGCCGCGGCCCAGTTACGGGCGATGCTGAGTGTTGGCGCGCAACACGATCGCGCGCTGGGCGACCGCCCGCGGCCGAAGCGGCCGGAGGTGCTGCTGGCATCTGCGCTGAGTGGCGCCGGCGTGCCCGAATTGCTGGCCGGGCTGGATCGTCGCGAGGCCGCCCGTCGCGCGGCCGGTCCGGGCGCGAGTGATGGCGCCGCCCTGAAGCGCGCCGAGGCGCAGCTGTCGGGCATCCTTGCCGAGCGGCTGCACCAGCGTCTGCGCGATGCTGGTCACCGCCAGCGGACGGCCGAAATCCTCGATCGCATCGCCGCGCACGAGCTCGACCCGTACGGCGCGGCCGACGAACTGCTGCGCTCGCTCGAGCGCTGAGTCGGGTACGCTGCCCACGTGGCACGGAACGTCCTGGTTTGCGGGGCCGGCTTGATGGGCCACGGCATCGCCCAGGTGATGGCCGCGGCCGGTCACCACGTGACCCTGTACGAGCCTGAGCTGGCGCGCGCCGAGGCAGGTCGGGCGCGCATCGGTGCCAGCCTCGAGCGAGCGGTCGGGCGCGGCAAGTTGACGGCTGATCAGCGCCTGGAGCAGTTGGGCCGGATCGCCGTCGGCGGGTCGCTCGAAGACGCGGCCAGGTCGGCCGAGCTGATCGTCGAGGCCGTATTCGAGGACGAAGCGGTCAAGCGCGACCTGTTCGCGGCCGTCGATCGCAGCGCGCCACCCACCGCGGTCGTCGCGTCCAACACGAGCTCGATCAGCATCACCCGCCTCGCGACCGCCCTCGCGCCGGCACGGCGCGAGGGCTTCGTAGGCATGCATTTCTTCAGTCCGGTGCCGGTGATGCCGCTGATCGAGCTGACGCGCGGGGTCGAGACATCGGACGCGACCGAGGCCTACGTGCGCGACGTGGCCGGCGAGCTGGCCAAGCAGGTGATCGTCAGTCGCGACCGGCCGGGCTTCATCGTCAATCGCATCCTGATGCCGTTCCTGTCGGAGGCGATGCGCGCGTACGAGGAGGGCCTGGGTACGGCCGAAGACATCGACGCCGGCGCCCGAGTCGGGCTGAACCACCCGATGGGGCCGCTCGAACTGGCCGACTTCATCGGCCTCGACGTCTGCCTGGACATCATGGAGGTGCTGCACAAGGGCTTCGGCGGGCCCAATTTCGCGCCACCGCCGGTCCTGCGGCAACTGGTCGATGCCGGCCACCTGGGCCAGAAGACGGGCCGCGGCTTCTACACCTACCCGCGCAGCGGGACGACCGGCTAGCCGACTCAGGCTCGGTCGTAACATGGCCCGGTGACGATCAACGGCAACGGCAAGCACGCGCCGAACGGAGACGTGTACATCGTTTCTGCGGCGCGGACGCCGATCGGAAAGTTCGCCGGCTCGCTGGCCGAGGTGCCGGCCACGACGCTCGGCGGTATTGCCATCCGGGCGGCGGTCGAGCGCGCCGGGTTGCCTCACGGCACGCCGATCGACGAAGTCCTCATGGGCCAGGTGCTGCAGGCCGGCGTGGGCCAGGCGCCGGCGCGCCAGGCAGCGCTGAAGGGCGGTCTGGACGAGACGACCAGCGCGACGACCATCAACCGGGTGTGCGGCTCAGGCCTCAAGGCGATCATGCTGGCCGCGGCGGAGATCCGCGCCGGTGACGCGGAGGTCGTGGTCGCTGGCGGCATGGAGAACATGAACCAGGCTCCGTACCTGGTGCCCAAGGCGCGCTTCGGCTATCGCCTGGGCAATGCCGAGCTGATCGACGCCACCGTCAACGACGGCCTGTGGTGCAGCGTCGAGGCGTGCCACATGGGCACGCACGCTGAACGCGTGGCGATCAAGGCGCAGGTCAGCCGCGCCGACCAGGACGTCTTCGCCCTAGAGAGCCACCAGAAGGCGCTCGCCGCCATCGACGCCGGTCGCTTCAGCGACGAGATCGTGCCGGTGCCGGTCCGACGCGGCCGCGAGGAGGCGCTGTTCGACACGGACGAGGGCCCGCGCCGCGACACGAGCCTCGAGGCGCTGGGCCGGCTCAAGCCGGCATTCGCGCTACCCGAGCCAGAGCCTGACGCGCCGGAGGGCATGCCCGACGGCACGGTCACCGCCGGCAACGCACCGGGCATCACCGACGGCGCGGCGGCGACGGTCGTCGCCAGCGAGCGCGCCGTCGAGCGGCTGGGCCTGACGCCGCTGGCGCGGATCGTGGGCTACAGCCAGGCGGAGGTCGCGCCGAAGTGGCTCTTCCTCGCCCCGGTCAAGGGCGTGCAGAAGCTCCTGGCGCGGGTCGAGATGCCCATCGAGGCGTTCGACCTGATCGAGATCAACGAGGCATTCGCGGCCCAGGCGTTGGCCGACGGCCGCGAGCTCGGCTTCGACTGGTCGAAGGTCAACGTCAACGGCGGCGCGATTGCACTCGGCCACCCCATCGGTGCCAGCGGAGCTCGTATCGTGGCCACGCTGTTGTACGAGCTGCGCAGGAGAGAGGGGCGCTATGGACTGGCGACTCTGTGCCTCGGCGGAGGTGGATCGGTCGCGATGGCAGTTGAGAGGGTCGCGTAGGTCCGCGGAAGTCGCGGAGACGAGCCCCACATGAGCCGCGTCGCCATCGTCACCGACTCGGCCAGCGACATGCCGCCCGACATGGCGCAGGCAGCCGGGATCAGCGTCGTCCCGCTGCTGGTCTACTTCGGTGATCGCGAGTACCGTGCCGGCGTCGACCTCAACCATGAGGATTTCTGGCGCGAACTGACCAAGCCGGGCGCGCCGCTGCCCAAGACCGCAGCCGCGTCGCCGGGCAGCTTCCAGGAAACGTTCGAGCGGCTGCTCGGGGAGGGATTCGACGAGATCGTCTATATCGGCACCGGTGCGAAGCTGTCGGCCACAGTCGATAGTGCACGGGTCGCGCGCGGGCTGATGCCGGACAAGCCGATCCACATCGTCGACAGCGAGTCGGCCAGCATGGGCGTTGGGTTGCTGGCGCTGGTCGCGGCTCGGCGGGCAAAGGAGGGCCGGCCGGCGCCCGAGATCGTGGCCGAGGCCGAGGCGCGCAAGTCGGCCCTGAAGCTGTATCTCGCCCTGGACACTCTCGAGTACCTCAAGCGCGGCGGGCGCATCAGCCCGGCCCGGGCGGCCATCGGCGGCCTGCTGTCGATCAAGCCGATCGTCACAGTCATCAATGGCGAGGTCGATACAGCTGACCGCCCGCGCACGCGTAGCCGTGCGCGCGAACGCCTGCTCGACCTGCTGGCCGACACGAAGCCTGACATGGTCGCGGTGCTCCATGGCGAAGCCGGCGATATCGAGGCCTTCGCGGCCGACCTCGCAGCACGCATCCACTTCCCGCGCGACAGGATGACCATCGATCTGATCGGCCCGTCGGTCGGGCCGCACGTCGGTCCAGGCGTCTACGGCGCAGTCATTCTGCCTATGTCCAAGTGATAGATGCCATGACCTAATCGTGACCAGTGGCACGTCAGCCGACCTCAAATCCGGGTATATGCTGCGGTCGCATTTGACCCGCCCGATTACCGCGGGACCCATGCCTCGCCATCCTTATGGAGGAGCGCAACCCTTATGACCACCGAGCGAGCAGCGCCGGCCATGAACCCCTGGCACGTCGCGCAAGAGCAGTTCGATCTTGCCGCGGCGAAGCTGAATCTGGACGATGGCTTGCGCCAGGTCCTGCGTGAGCCCCGGCGCGAACTACACGTCCACTTCCCGGTCAAGATGGACGACGGCAGCGTCCGCGTCTTCGCCGGCTACCGCGTCCAGCACAACCTAGGCCGCGGGCCGGCCAAGGGTGGCATTCGTTACCACCAGAACGTCAGCATCGACGAGGTCAAGGCACTCGCGATGTGGATGACGTGGAAGTGCGCGGTCGTCGGCATCCCGTTCGGCGGCGGCAAGGGCGGCGTCATCGTCGACCCCAAGAAGCTCAGCCGCCGTGAACTCGAGAACCTCACCCGCCGCTACGCGACGGAGATCGAGGTCCTCATCGGCCCCGAGCGCGACATCCCCGCGCCGGACGTCAACACCAACGCCCAGACGATGGCCTGGATCATGGACACCTACTCGATGCACGTCGGGTACACCGTCCCGGGCGTCGTAACTGGCAAGCCGATCAGTCTTGGCGGTTCCGAGGGCCGCAACGAAGCCACCGCCCGCGGCACCGTCTACTGCGTGGTCGAGGCGGCCAAGCACCTGGGTATGGACCTCAAGCAGGCGACTGTCGTCGTGCAGGGCTTCGGCAATGCCGGCTCGATCGCCGCGCAGCTGATGGCCCAGGAAGGCGCCAAGGTTCTCGCCGTCTCCGACTCGTCGGGTGGCATCCACAACGCGCAGGGCCTGGACATCAACCGCGTACTCGGCTGGAAGGCTGAGCACGGTACCGTCGTCGGCTTCCCCGGCGCGCAGGCGGTGTCGAACGCCGAGCTGCTCGAGATCGAGTGCGACGTTCTCATCCCGGCTGCCCTCGAGGGCCAGATCACGGCGGCCAACGCCGAACGGATCAAGGCCAAGATCATCGCCGAGGCCGCCAACGGCCCGACGAGCCCCGAAGCGGACGAGATCCTCTTCCGGCGCGGCATCTTCCTGATCCCCGACATCCTGTGCAACGCTGGTGGCGTGACGGTCAGCTACTTCGAGTGGGTGCAGGACCTCAACCGCGACCACTGGAGCGAGCAGATCGTCAACGAGAAGCTCCACGAGATCATGATCAAGGCGTTCGGTGAGACGGTCACCATCGCCGAGCGCGAGCAGGTGCACATGCGCATGGCGGCGTACATGCTGGCCGTGCAGCGTGTCGCCGACGCAACCGCGATGCGCGGCCTCTATCCGTAAAACCCGTCACTTCGCGAGTTCGCGGGGAGCCCCGGCCGAAAGGCCGGGGCTCTTCCTTGGTGCGCGCCGCGTGCCTGTGTCAACGCGCGGTGTGCGCGGCACAGGTCGCTAGGTGCCGGTTGCCGCACGTGGGCGGCTTCGATCGCTCGCGTGCAGCTCTCCCTCGTTTGCCGCACGTGGGCGGCTTCGATCGCTCGCGTGCAGCTCTCCCTCGTTTGCCGCGACGGTGCGGCACGTGCCGCACACCTGTGCGCCGGACCCGCCACTTGCCTTAACGGTCAGGCCCTATCCACCGCCTGTGGCCTGACGACCGTCACTTGCCTTAACGGTCCGGCCCTAATGCGGGGCCAGCCAGCCGACACGCCGTGTTTCGCGTGCCGCCCTCGTCGCTCACGCGTAGGCCAGCCATTTCGAGGCCCAGCAACGCGTGCGAGTGCTGTCCGACTCTCCTTAGCGCCGCACCATCCCGGCAAGTGACGGAACAGGGCACGGCCCGCGCCGACGGGGAGGCGGGTGCGCAGCAGATTCGCGTGCCGCATGAACGGCGGCCCGGTCGTCGGCCGGTGCTACGATCGCCGCCCGATGCTCGACCACGAAGAACAGTTCCTGTTCAAGGAGGAGATCCTCCACCTGGCCAACGCGCTGGCCGACGGCGGCACGCTCGACAATGTCGAAGACCTGCTGACCGACGTGATCACCTCGCCGCGCTTCGACTCGGAGGTGTTCACCCTCGAGCGTTCGCTGCAGGTCATGCTCGGCGCGCGGGTGGGAACGACCCTGGTCGGCCTGCTCACCGTGGCGCCGGAGGTCTTCGACCAGGTCGCCGAGGTGCGCATTCCGCCGGAGGTTCACGAGCGGCTGGTCGCCTGGCGCGCGCGCTTCGGCTTGGCCATCGACAACGCGCTCAACTTCCTCAACAACCCCGACGGCATCCAGGGCCACAACTTCTCGACCCAGGTCGCGCACGTCGACGATCGGCGCGTGCTGCAGGGACGGTTGACGATGGTCCGTTACAACAACGAGCCGCAGTTCTTCGTGGCCGACGCAGCCGTCTACTACAGCCTGATCGCGGACATCCTTGACCGGCTGGTGCCGCAGACCGACGACGAGACGATCGACCCAGACACGCTCGGCCGGATCAAGGACGCGATCGCGGTCATCGAGCGCAAGCAGGCCGCCCGCGACCGTTCCTAGCGGACCCCATCCGGGGCGATCGGCAGGCAGTCGATCAGGCGCGCCGACGGGAACCTGACGGCAAGACTGGCCAGCGCCGGCCGATCAACCACCTCCAGCTCTTGCAGGCTCTCGGCATCGGCCACGCTGACGTAGTCGGGCGTGCCCAGAGGGGCGCCGGCCAGCATCTCGAGCATCAGTGAGCGCAATGTGTCGGCCGACCGTTCGCCCTCGACCAGCGCAACGTGGGCCGCCGACAGCGCCCGGTACAGCGCCGGCGCCTGGGCGCGGTCGGCGGCGCTCAGGTAGCGGTTGCGCGATGAAAGCGCCAGTCCGTCGGCCTCCCGCACCGTGGGCGCGACGACGATTTCGACTGGCAGGCCGAGGTCGCGCACGAGCTTGCGCACCACGACCGCCTGCTGGCCGTCCTTCTGCCCGAAGTAGGCGCTCTCCGGCCGGACGAGGTCGAAAAGGATGGTGACCACCGTCGCCACTCCGCGAAAGTGTCCGGGACGGACCTTGCCCTCGAGCAGCTCGCCAACCGGGCCGACATCCACGCTGCTGCTGGCGCCGGGCGGATAGACCTCGTTGACCCCGGGCAGGAACGCGAGGTCGACGCCGAGCGATTCGAGCAGTGCCAGGTCGGCCTCCTCGTCGCGCGGGTAGCTGGCGAAGTCTTCGTTCGGGCCGAACTGGGTCGGGTTGACGAACAGGCTCACCGCGACCGAGCCGCTGTTTCGGCGCGCGCGGTGCACCAACTCGGCGTGTCCGTCGTGGAGAGCACCCATCGTCGGCACGAAGCCGACCGGTGGCTCGAGCTCAGCCCGCGCCGCGCGCAACTCGCGCCGGGTCGTGACAATTCTCATGCGACGCCATCTCCGACAGCAATCCAAATGATTTGAACAGCACATGCCGCGACAGCTGGTCTGATCGCCTCAGCGAAGGGCTCAAACGCGCATGACTGCAAGTCACTTGAAAAGTCGCCGCGTTGCAAGGCCTTTGCGATCCGGCCGGCGCCCGCGGGTTGGCAGTTTCGTCGCCGCCCGTTCACGTCATTTGAAAAGCTGCGGGACGGCGTCTGGTGCGGCGCGCGACGGCCGCAACTAGAGGTCGCGGTCGAGCGGGATGACGAATTGCTGGTCGGCGGGCGAACTGTCGAGGACGGACCGACCGAGCACCTCGTCGAGAGTCGCGTCATCCATGGTCACTGTCTGTTCCGGTCCCGGGAACGTGCCCGCGGCCACCTCAGCCGCATACTCGCGGGCCGCGCCGAGGATCGTCTCGCGCAGGTTGGCGAACTGCCGCGCATGCTTCGGATGCCAGTCGGACATGCCCAGCAGGTCGGTTACCACCTGGACCTGCGCCGAGCAACCTGGCCCGGCGCCGATGCCGATGGTCGGGATGTTGAGCCGCTCGGTCAGCGCGCGGGCGAGCTGATCCGGCACCAGCTCGAGGACGATGGCAAAGGCGCCTGCTTCCTGGACCGCCAGCGCGTCGCCGAGCAGTGCCCGCGCGCGGTCGGCCGACTTGCCCTGCACGCGCACCTTGCCGCCTAACGCATGCTTCGACTGCGGTGTCCAGCCGATGTGGCCCATGACCGGGATGCCGGCCTTGACGACGGACTCGATTATTCGCGCGCTGCGCACACCGCCTTCGAGCTTGACTGCCTGGGCGCCCGCCTCGCGCAGGAAGCGGCCGGCGTTGTCGATGGCTTCGTCGGGCGTGGTGTAGGAGAGGAACGGCAGGTCGCCGACGATGACCGCTCGTTGCGCCCCGCGCACGACGGCGGCGGTGTGATGGAGCATCTCGCTCATGGTCACGCGGATCTCGCTGTCGTAGCCGAGCATCACCGTGGCCACCGAATCGCCGACCAGGATGATCGGGATGCCCGCCTCGTCGAGCAGCTTGGCGGTGGGGTAGTCGTATGCCGTCAGCATGGCAAAGCGCTGGCCATCGGAATACAGCTTGGTGATGTCGGCGATCGCCAGCCGGCGGGTCTCGTTCTGCGCACTCATGTCGGCGCCAATGATGCACCAGCCGTCGAGGCCGGCCGCATTCGCATCTGGACGACTCGGTCAAGCAGGCGCTGCGCCAGCATCGACTTGGGCATCAGCGGCCACTCCTCGCTCGCCCCGCCAGGCACCACCAGCGTCACCCGATTGGTGTCGGTTCCGAAGCCAGCGCCCTCTTCGGCCACGTCGTTCGCGACCATCAGGTCAACGCCCTTGCGCGTCGCCTTGGCGGCCACCCGCTCGAGCGAACCTGTTTCGGCCGCGAAACCGACGACGAACGGCGGCCGGGCAAGCGTATGGGCGAGCGCCACCGCTTCGGCCAGGATGTCGCCGGTCGGCTCGAGCTCGAGGGTCAGGCCGCCGCCTTGGCGGGCGATCTTGCGGGTGGCTAGCTGCGCCGGCCGAAAGTCGGCGACCGCCGCGGCCATGACCAGCACGTCGGCCGACGGCACGGCGGCCAGCACGGCGGTGCGCATCTCCTCGGCCGTTGGCGCCTCGACCAGCGCGGCACCCTCGGGCAGCGCGACGCTGACCAGCCCGTGGATCAGGGTCACCTGCGCGCCGCGCGCCAAAGCGGCATCGGCGATGGCGATGCCCATCTTGCCGCTCGACCGATTGCCGATGTAGCGGACCGGGTCAATCGGCTCGGCCGTGCCGCCGGCGGTCACCACCACGTGCCAGCCGGCGAGGTCCGGCGGCGGTTCGGCAATGCTGACCGGCGGACGCTCGGCCGCCGACGGTTGCCGAATCGGCCGGCCGGCGAGGGCCGTCTCGACGGCGTCCAGGATCGCGGCTGTATCGGCCAGGCGGCCGCGACCCAGCTGGCCGGACGCGAGCGCGCCGGATTCCGGTTCGACAATCGCGTAGCCGAAGGAGCGCAGCCGCTCGACGTTGGAGCGCGTGGCGGGGTGGTCGTACATGCCCGCGTCCATGGCCGGCGCGACGACGACCGGCGCTTGGGTGGCCAGGCAGGTGGCCGTGATCACGTCGTCAGCGAGGCCGTTGGCCATCGCCGACAGCCAGCGCGCCGTCGCGGGCGCAACGAGGACCAGGTCGGCCGCATCGGCGGCGACGATGTGACCGATGCGCTGGTCGGGCAGCAACTCGAGCGGGTCGGTCATGGGCTTGTGGCGGGTCAGCGTCTGGAGCGTGAGCGGGCCGATGAACGCCTGGGCGCTGTGCGTCATCAGCGGCTGGACCTCCGCACCGGCGGCGGTCAGGGCACGAGCGAGCTCGGCCGACTTGTAGGCGGCGATCGAGCCGGTAACGCCGAGCAGGATGAGGCGGCCCTCCAGCGCGTTCACGCTGCGGCCGCTCGCTTGCCGGACAGCTCCGCATGAAGGATGGCGAGACCGCGCAACGTCAACATAGGGTCGATCGCGTCCACACCTTCGATCTCGCGCGCCCACGGTGCCGCCGACAGTCCGCCGGTGAGGATGACCTTGGGCGGCCGCCCGCCCGGTGCCACGAGCTCCCTGGAGATCGCCTCGACGAGGCCGCGCACCAGGCCCAGGTAACCCAGCACGGCGCCGCTCTGCATGGCGGAAACGGTATCGGTGCCGATCGCATGCGCGGGCGTGGCCAGCGCCACGCGCGGCAGCTTGGCCGTCCGGCTGGCGAGCGCCTCCATGCCCAGCTCGAGCCCCGGCGCGAGTGCGCCGCCGACATACGCGCCTTCTTCGGATACGACATCGAAATTGGTGGCCGTTCCGAAGTCGACGACGATGGCCGGCGCGCCATAGAGGCGCACAGCGGCCAGTGCATTCACCAACCGGTCGGCACCCACTTCAGCCGGTTGCTCGACCCGGATCTGAACGGGCACGGTGGTGTTGTCGGCGACGGTCAGCTTCAGGCCGCGCCGCTCGGCGAGACCGCGCAGGGACGCGGTCAGCGGTGGCACGACGCTGGCCAGGACCAGCGCGTCCACGTCGTCGAGCGCCGCGCCGTCCAGCTGCAGCAGGCCGTCGATCAGCAGCTCGATCTCGTCAGGCGTGGCCGCCGGCCGCGTCGCAGCCCGGCGGGCGTCGGTGACGTCTCCCGCGCCGTACGACCGCCAGTGAAATGTTGGTGTTGCCCACGTCGATGGCCACGAGCATGGGCCGATCATAGCCGCGCCCAATTTCGGCAAATGTCGGCCAACAGGCCGATTCGGCGCCGAATCGGGTTACGCGCAGGTAGTCCGCTGCGCTAACATCGCCCGCGTCGCGCAGCCCTTGCACGACGAGCAGCGTGAGGAGGAGCGTGTCGCTCGAGCCGCCGGCGAAGTTCTTCGTCAACAGCGGCCTTGTTTCGAGCCCCACGGATATCTACAACCTGCTGCGCCCGCTGCTCAAGCAGACCGTCTCGTATCGCTATTACCGCGGCACGAGCGTCGTCTCCAGCGGGACCGGCTGGGTCGAGCGCATCGTCGTCGACCGGCCGGAGGTGTCGACCTTCTTCACCCCGTTGTCGATCTGTCTCAACATCGACTCATTCGAGCATCTCGAATTCGAGACGCGTCCTGATCAGCTGATCGAGTACACGCTGGTGCAGGGCGACGAGCGCATCGTGGTGGAGTTCGCGCCGGTCGGCCGGCCGCTGGCTGATGAGCCGGAGCAGCAGCGTTTTGCTTTTCCAGCTGCGACTGAGTACGTGCAGATGGAGCTCAGCACCCTGGACGTCAACGAAGGTGCTGAACCTGGCGGGGAGGCTGGCGAAGGGACCTGAGCGGCCGTCAAATCGGCTGCGGGAGAGGGCAGGCAGCTCGCACTCACGCGAGCTTCTATAGGGAGGAGAGGGCATGGAAGCGATAGCTTCCTACTTCAAGTTTGCCGAGCGCGGCACGGACTTCTGGACGGAAGTCAAGGCGGGCATCACCACCTTCATGGTCATGGTCTACATCGTGGCCGTGAACCCCAGCATCCTGGCGGCGGCCGGGATCGACGTGCCCTCGGCGGCGGCCGCCACGGCCCTGGTCGCCGCGGTCATGACCATCGCCATGGGCGTGGTGGCCAACTACCCGCTGGCGATCGCCGCCGGGCTGGGCATCAACGGCATCGTCGCATTCAGCCTGGTCCTTGGTTCGGGCCTGTCGCTGCAGGGCGCCATGGGCGTGATCGTGCTCGAGGGCGTGGCCGTCAGCGTGCTGGTGGTTGTCGGCCTGCGCGAAGCGATCATGAACGCCGTGCCACTGGTGCTCAAGCGCGCCATCGGCGTTGGCATCGGCCTGTTCATCCTGTTCATCGGCTTCGTCGACGGCGGCCTGATCCGCCAGCCGGTGGGCGACGGTCCGGTGCCGGTCGAGTTCATCTTCCCGAACGACTGGGCGGCCTGGCTGACGATCATCGGCCTGGTCATCACCGTCATCCTGTACACCCGCAAAGTGCCGGCGGCGTTCGTGATCAGCATCGTGATCACGTCGATCCTGGCGCTGGTCACCGGCGTGACCAGCGTGCCGTCCTCGTTCTCGGCAAGCATCGCCTTCAACACGCTCGGTCAGTTCGACCTGGGTAACGCGTTCACCGTGCTCGGCCTGTTGCCGGCGGTGCTGACGATCTTCGCCATCATGCTGGCCGACTTCTTCGACACGATGGGCACGGCGACGGCCATCACCGAGCAAGCGGGCCTGACCACTCCCGATGGCCAGATGCCCGGTATCGGCCGGGTGCTGATCGTCGACAGCCTCGCCGCGGTCGCCGGCGGCGCTGCCGGGATCAGCTCCAACACCACGTATATCGAGAGCGCCGCCGGTGTCGCCGAGGGCGGCCGGACCGGCTTCACGGCGGTCGTCGTCGGCCTCCTGTTCCTGGTCATGATCTTCGTCTCGCCGCTCGTCGCGCTCGTACCGAGCTCGGCCACTGCGCCGATCCTGATCATGGTCGGCTTCCTGATGTGCAGCCTGATCAAGGACATCGACTTCACCAGCCTCGAGGATGGCTTCCCGGCACTGCTGGCAGTGATCCTCATGCCGCTGACCTACAGCATCACGGTCGGCATCGGGGCAGGCTTCGTGGCCTGGGTGCTGATCAAGGTCATCGTCGGCAAGTGGCAGCAGGTCCACCCGCTCATGTGGCTGGTGGCTGCCGGATTTGCCATCTACTTCGGCCAGGCGGCAATCAACTCGATCCTGCCCAAGTAGGCAACCCAACCAAGGCCCCAGCGCCAGCGGCCACCGCGGTGGCCGCCACACTCCACGCCGGGTCCGGTTCCGGCTCGCAGGGCAAGCGCCCGGCAGGTCTGACCGGACCCGGCGTGTAGCATTCCGGCCCAATGTCGAACATGTTCGAGCGCACCGTGCTGCCCGACGGCCCGCGCGTGATCAGCGCCCGCGTGCCGGGCAGCCGTTCACTGTCGGTCGCCGTCTACGTGCTGGCCGGCTCGCGCGTCGAAACGGCGGAGCACGCGGGCGTCGCGCACTTCATGGAACACGTGACCTTCAAGGGAACGCAGGCCTACCCCACGACGCGCGCCGTGTCGGAGGCGATCGAGGGTCGTGGCGGTTCCTGCAACGCGGCAACCGACCGCGAGTCGACGGTCTATTGGGCACGACTGCCATTGCGCGAGACGGAACGCGCCTTCGCGGTGCTGTCCGAACTGGTCGTTCGGCCGCTGCTGCGCGATGCCGATATCGCCCGCGAGCGCGAGATCATCGTCGATGAGATCCGCTCGTACCGCGACGACCCCGGCCAGTACGTGTTCAACCTTTTCGACCGCGCGTTCTTCGGCAACACGCCGCTGGGCTGGGAGATCGCCGGCGACGAGGAAACGGTCCGGGCGCTTACCGAGCGGCGAATTCGCGCCTTCTGGTCGTCCGCCTACCAGCCAGGCAACCTGGTCGTCTCGGTTGCCGGCGATATCGATCACCGCACTGCGACCGACCTCGTAGCGGCGACCTTCGGCACAGGCAGCGGCATGGTGCCGGGCTACGTTGCCGCCCCGCCGCTCCCGGTCGAGCGGTTAAGCGTCGAGGACCGCGACACCTCGCAGGCGCACATCTGCCTGGGCCTGCCCGCGCTGCCGCGCGACCACGCCGACCAGTGGGCGCTCGAGCTGCTCAACGCGGTGCTCGGCGAAGGCTCCAGTAGCCGTCTGTTCCAGAAGATCCGCGAAGAGGCGGCGCTGGCCTACGACGTGCACAGCTTCCAGACCGATTACGCAGATTGCGGCACGCTGCAGGTGTACGCCGGCGTCGATCCGGCCGACCTGCAGCGGGCGCTTGAGGCGATCCTCGATGAGCTGCGCCGGCTGCGTGACGAGCCGGTGCCGACCGACGAACTCGAGCGCGCGCGAATGTACCTATCCGGGCGGCTCGAGCTGCGCCTCGAGGAAGGCCGCCACATCGCTTCGTGGATCGGCGGACAAGAGGCCCTGCACGATCGGGTCCTGACGCTCGACGATGTCCTCACCGAGCTGAACGCCGTCACGCCGGCCGACATCCTGGCCCTTGCTCAGCGGCTGATCCGCGATGATCGGCTGTGCCTGGCGGTGATCACCCCGGGCCGGGTCACCGCGCGCCTCGAGCGCATCCTCAAACTCGACTGAAGCCAACCGTCAGACTGGAGTTGCCGTGTCAGAGAGAACGCTGATCCTGATCAAGCCCGACGGCGTCCAACGCATGTTGGTCGGCCGCATCATCGAGCGTTACGAGCAGCGCGGGCTACGGCTGGCCGGGCTGAAGTTGATGCGCGTCGACCGGGCGATGGCGGAGCAGCATTACGCCGAGCATCGCGAGAAGCCGTTCTTCGCCGGGCTGGTCGACTTCATCACCTCGGCGCCGCTGGTCGCCATGGCAGTCGAAGGCCCGAACGCGGTCAAGATCTGTCGCGACATCAACGGGGCGACGCGACCGCACGAGGCGACGCCGGGCAGCATCCGCGGCGACTTTGCCATCGAGACCAGCCAGAACATCGTCCATGCCTCCGACTCGGTCGAGTCGGCGCAGCGCGAGTTGGCGCTGTGGTTCAAGCCGGCAGAGCTGTTCGACTATCGCCGCGATGTCGACCGCTGGGTGCTCGGCCCGACGGGCTAAGCCGGATGAGTCAGTTGGCCGGGCTGAGCACCAGGCCGGCCGCCGCGGGCGACGGGGTTGGGCTCGCGGACGGCACGTCGTAGGTCGGCGTCGGCAGGATGCCGAGCGTGTTGAGCGGCCAATAGCGCAGCCATGCGCGACCGATCACGTCGGAGATGCAGATCGGCCCGAACTGGCGCGAGTCCGACGAGTTGGGCCGGTTGTCGCCCATCACGAAGAGCCTGTCCGCGGGCACCGTCCAGGTCACCTGGCTGCCGGTCTGGTCGGTCGGTCGGCTCTCGGTGTAGGGCTCATCGAGCTTCGCCCCGTTGACGTATACGAAACCGTCCTGCACCGAAACCTGATCGCCCGGCTCGCCGATGACGCGCTTGATATAGGGCGTGTCGCCCTCGGTCTGCAGATTGGTGCCCGGGTCGGAGCATGAGCCGGGGCGGATGATCGGGTTGAACACCACGATGTCACCGCGCGAGTAGCTGTCGAAGTGCGGCGTCACCTTGTCGACCAGCACGTACTGGTCGGGCTCGAGCGTGCCATGCATGCTCTGCTGCTCGACTCGGTACGGCTGCGCGACGAACGTCTGGATAACCCAGAAGATGACGATCGTCAGGACGAGCGTCTCAACGATTTCGATCAGGCAGCCAAGGGGGCGGGTGGCGGTTGACCGCTCAATGCTCACAGGCTGCCGAGTGTATAGGCGCCGCTGACGCTCTGCTCTGCTACACTCCCGCCGCTTTGACAGCCCGTCGGCGCAGGCCGGCGGCCGCTTCCGTGTCCGGAGAATGCGGACCAAATTCCGTTACCGCGTGACCTCGTGTCCGCGCCGAATCTGAGGGAGGCAACGCCGAGCGTGGACTTCGCTGCCGCGATCCAGTGGACCATTCCCATAGGCGGCATCGCCGCCATTCTTTTTGCCCTCTACCTGGCCCGTGACGTCCTAAGTCGCGATCAGGGCACGGAAGCGATGCAGGACGTCGGCGCGACGATCTTCGAGGGCGCCGTCGCATTCATTCGCCGGCAGTACACGACCATCGCGGTGCTGGCGCTGGTCGCCTCGGTGGTCATCGGCGGCGTCATCGCCGTCGTCGTGGGCCAGAACGTCGCCGACACGTCGGTCTTCGGACTGGAGCTCGGCATCCGTACAGGCATCGCGTTCCTGGTGGGCGCGGCCTGTTCGATGGCCGCCGGCATCATCGGCATGTACATCAGCGTCAAGTCGAACGTGCGCACGGCTGCCGCTGCGCGCACATCGCTCGTCGGCGCGGTGCAGGTCGCCATGCGCGGCGGCGCTGTCTCGGGCTTCCTCGTTGTCGCCCTGTCGCTGCTCGGCGTCTGGTCGATCTTCGCCATCTACGGTGGGCTCGATCATCCCGAGCAGGCACCTTTCCTGATCGTTGGCTACGGCTTCGGCGCGTCGTTCGTGGCTCTCTTCGCGCAGCTCGGCGGCGGTATCTACACGAAGGCCGCGGACGTCGGTTCGGACCTCGTCGGCAAGATCGAGGTGGGCATCCCCGAGGACGACCCGCGCAACGCGGCGGTCATCGCCGACCTCGTCGGCGACAACGTCGGTGACTGCGCCGGCCGCGGCGCGGACCTGTTCGAATCAACCGCCGCCGAGAACATCGGCGCGATGATCCTGGGTGTTGGCGTCTACCTGATCGCCCAGGCCGCCGGCTGGCCCAGCCCGCAGAACTGGATCTTCTTCCCGCTCGTCGTGCGCGCCTTCGGCCTCGTCGCCACCATGGTCGCCATCTTCTTTGTCCGCGGGCGCGAGGACGAGAACCCGATGAACATGCTCAACCGCGGCTATTGGGTGACGACCATCCTGTCGGCCGTGGCGCTGGCCTTCGTGACCAACGTGATGATGCAGACGATCGGCACCACCGGCACCAGCGGCGTCCCGGCCTGGATCTGGTTCTTCCTGTCCGGCGTCGTCGGCCTGGCGACCAGCGTCGCGTTCGTATACATCACGCAGTACTACACGGCGGGCACATTCCGACCGGTCAAGGACATTGCCGAGGCAAGCAAGACTGGCCCGGCGACGAACATCATCGCCGGTACCGCCGTTGGCTTCGAAACGACGGCCGTGACGGCCCTCACCATTGGCGCCGCCCTGCTGCTGAGCCACTTCTTCGGTACCCAGGCGGGCCTGGTCGACACGAACGGCAATGACGTCGGCGGCATTTTCGGAACGGCCGTGGCGACCATGGGCATGCTCATGACCACAGCCTTCATCCTGGCCATGGACACCTTCGGACCGATCACCGACAACGCCGGAGGTATCGCCGAGTTCAGCCACGCCGAGGGTTCCGCGCGCGAGATCACCGACCGGCTCGACGCGGTGGGCAACACGACCAAGGCGCTGACCAAGGGCTACGCCATCGCATCTGCCTCACTGGCCGCATTCCTGCTGTTCAACGCCTACATCGACAAGGTCAATCTCATCCTCGGTCGCCAGATCGCCGCCGGCAGCACGACGGCCCACCTGATGACCTCGGTCAACATCGACGCGGTCAGCGTCTTCGTCGCTGCCTTGATCGGAGCAATGCTGGCCTACTTCTTCAGCTCGCTCGCCATCCGCGCGGTCGGCCGCTCGGCGGGCGCGATCATCATCGAGGTCCGCCGCCAGTTCCGCGAGATGCCCGGGATCATGGACTACACGCAGCGTCCCGACTACGCGCGCGTCGTCGATATCACTACCCGATCCGCCCTGCACGAGATGATCCTGCCGGGCGTCGTGGCCGTCGCCACGCCGATCATCGTCGGCGTGCTGCTGGGCTACGAGGCCGCCGCCGGCCTGCTCATCGTCGGCACCATCGGCGGCGTGCTGCTCGCGACCGTGCTCAACAACGGTGGTGGCGCCTGGGACAACGCCAAGAAGTACATCGAAGCGGGCCACTTGCTCGATGCGGCCGGCGCGGTGATCGGCAAGCGAACGCCGGCCCACGAAGCGGCGGTGGTTGGTGACACGGTCGGCGACCCATTCAAGGACACCGCCGGCCCGTCGCTACACGTCCTGGTCAAGCTGCTCGCGACGCTGACGCTGGTCCTCGCGCCGCTCTTCATCCGATAGCCCGCCTCGAGCGGGGGAGCTGATCGTGAGCCTGATCATCCAGGCGGCCATCCTCGGTCTGGTGCAGGGGCTGACCGAGTTCCTGCCGATTTCGTCGTCGGCGCACCTGATCGTCGTCCCCCAGCTGCTCGGCTGGAACGACCCGTTCATCAACTCCAATGCCTTCGACGTGATGCTCCACATGGGCACGTTGCTGGCGTTGGTGGCCTACTTCTGGCGCGACCTGGTGACGCTGGTCGTCGCCTGGCTGGCGTCGATCCGGGATCGCAGCGTCGGCGACGACCCGCAGCGCCGGCTGGCCTGGCTGCTGTTCATCAGCGCCGTGCCCGGCGGGATCCTGGGCGCGCTGGGCGAGAGTTTCTTCGATACCTTCTTTCGCGAGCCGGGGCGGCTCCTGTTCATCGCCGCGCTGCTCGTCATCGGCGCGCTGCTACTGGGGTTTGGTGAGCTGGTTGGCATGCGCAACAGGCGCATCCCCGACCTCCGGGTGCGCGACTCGATCACCATCGGAGTCGCCCAGGCGCTGGCACTGTTCCCGGGCATCAGCCGCTCGGGCATCACCATCGCGGCCGGCCTGTATCTGGGCCTGGAGCGCGAGTCGGCGGCGCGCTTCAGCTTTCTGATGGCCACCCCGATCATTGCCGGCGCCGGCATCTGGAAGGCGCGCGAGCTTGTGACCGGCGGGCTGGCCGGCACGGACGTGCTGCCCTTGATCGCCGGCTTTGTGGCCGCCGCCGTTGCCGGCCTGGCGGCGATCGCCTTCTTGCTCAGCTATCTGCGCCGGCAGAGCACTGCACTCTTCATCGGCTACCGGGTCGCCCTGGCGCTCGTTCTCGCGGTGTTCGTGTTCGTGCGCTAGGGTCAGTTGGCCGATGGAGGTCATCAAGCGGCTGCGCCAGCAGCAGATCCGGGACATCCTGGCCATGCGCCCTATCCACACCCAGCAGGAGCTCGCGGCTGCGCTGCGCGAGCGCGGCTACCGGGCCACCCAGGCGACCATCAGCCGTGACGTGGCCGAGCTTGGCCTGTTCAAACTGCCGCGCGATGGCCAGCGCGTTTACACGCTGCCGGCCCAGGCGGCGCAGCCAGAAACGACCGCCGACGAACGTCTGGCGATGGTCCTGCGCGACCTGCCCGTCGACATCCGTAAGGCCGGCCAGCTGCTCGTGATCCGTGCCGTCCCGGGGTCGGCGCACGCCATCGCGGCCGCGCTCGACCGAACCGGCTGGCCCGAGGTCGCGGGCTCGATCGCGGGGGATGACACGGTGTTCGTGGCCTGCACCGACCGACCGTCGCTCGTACGGGTACACAAGCGGTTGGCGCAACTGGCCCGCCTGATGGATAGCTGATCGGCCGATCATTCGGCTCGAAGGTACCGAAGTACCACGGCTGGGGGTACGTCGGTAACCGGGGTGGTCCGGGCCAGTGTGAGGAGCCGTGCTGCTGTGCAGGGACGTGCCGGTAGTACTTCAGGGCTACCCGCCCGGACCCAGAAGGTCCATTTCGGCGTAACAGCGTGCGGCCGACGATGCGCTCACTGGCGGAGTGCCCCGCCCGAAACAGGGAGAGCGCGCAATGAGTCCAGCCTGTGCCGTAACGTGGACCGACCGGCGGCCGTTCCGGCGCTTCGCTGCCCTTGCGTTCACTCTCGCGCTAGTGTTCGCCAGCCTCGGCGCGACGCTACACGCCGCCGGCTCGCCCTCGATTGCCGTCATCGTGCGCAGCACGTCGGCTGCCGTCGCCCAAGCCGAGCGTACTGTCGTCGAAGCGGGTGGCCGGATCGACCTCCCGCTGGCAATCATCAACGGCTTCCGAGCCATCGTCCCAGCTGGCGCCGTCGGCCGCCTGGCGCTGTCGCCGGCCATCTGGGCCATCACGCCTGACGCGCCCGTTCACATGAACTCGGTCGACACGACTCTGGGCTACGACACTGGCGATGACGGCTCGCCATACCTGGTCGCCAAGGCTATCGGTGCGACGGACGCCTGGACGGCCGGTTACACCGGCACCGGGATCGACGTGGCCGTGATCGATACAGGAGTCGCCCCGTTGCCCGAACTCGCGGGCCGGTTGGTCAACGGGCCGGACCTGTCGCCCGAGTCACAGGTCGATGCCCTGCGCTACCTCGACAGCTACGGCCATGGCACGAATATGGCCGGCCTCATTGCCGGCCGTGATCCAGGGTTGGCGCCCGGCCAGATACCGTCAAGCGACAACTACACGGGCGTGGCACCCGGCGCGCGGATCGTCAGTGTCAAGGTCGCCAACTACAACGGGGCGACCGACGTGTCCCAGGTCCTGGCCGCGATGGACTGGGTTGTGCAGCACCGCAACAGTGGCGATCTCAACATCCGCGTGCTGAACCTCTCGTTCGGCACGGACTCGACCCAGGACTACCGACTTGACCCCTTGACCTACGCAGCCGAGGTGGCCTGGCGGGCCGGCATCGTCGTCGTCGTCGCGGGCGGCAACGAGGGCTTTGGCAATGCCCGCCTGAACGACCCGGCATACGATCCGTTCGTCATCGCCGTCGGGGCCGACGACACACGCGGGACCTCCGGCTCAGGTAACGATGTGGTACCCGACTTCTCCGCCCGCGGCGACTCTCGCGGGGTCGACTTCGTGGCTCCCGGCCGCTCGGTCATCAGCCTGCGCGTACCCGGGTCATACCTCGACCAGACACACCCGGAAGGTCGCGTCGGCGAGCGCTACTTCCGGGGCTCGGGGACATCGCAGGCTGCCGCAGTGGCCAGTGGTGCTGTCGCGCTCCTGCTCCAGCAGCGGCCCGACCTGACGCCAGATCAGGTCAAGTACATCCTGCGCCAGTCGGTTGCGCCGCTGCCCAAGGAGACGAGCGTCGCCAAGGGTCAAGGCCTGCTGAGCGTCAGCCGCGCCCTCCAGTTCCCCACACCAACTGGCACCGCCTACGTCCAGACCTGGGATCCGGCGACCGGTCTCGGCTCGCTCGACGGGGCACGCGGCACGCAGCGGATCAGCGATAGCGGCGACACCCTGAGCGGTGAGCAGGACATCTTCGGTCACGCCTTCACGGTCAGTGACTGGGCCCGTCTGAGCGCCCTCGGCTCGTCCTGGACGGGCGGCGACTGGATGGGATCGTCGTGGACCGGCTCAAGCTGGACGGGATCGTCGTGGACCGGTTCCTCGTGGACGGGATCTCGTGGACCGGCTCAAGCTGGACGGGATCGTCGTGGACCGGTTCCTCGTGGACGGGATCGTCGTGGACCGGCTCAAGCTGGACGGGATCGTCGTGGACCGGTTCCTCGTGGACCGGTTCCTCGTGGACCAATAACTCCTGGTCCGGATACGGCTGGGGCCCGTGACCGGGCCCATCGGACCGTGAGCGAAACGGGCCTCACGCACCATCCGGAGGGGCGGCGAACAGAGCCGCTCCTTCGCCGTATCTCTGGGTTAAGGACCTCGCTGGAGGTGGTCTCCTTCGTCGGGGTGCTGTGGCTGGCGGCGATCGTACTGTGGGCCGCGATCCTGCCCAACTTCGGGTCACTTGCAGCGCCAATTCACCTGCCTTGGCCGATCTTGGCGGTGCTGTTCTTCGCTGCCGAGCGCTTTATCGTCGATCTGGAGGTGCGGGAGCAGACGCATAGCTTCTCGCTCAGCGAGATCGCCTTGTTGCTGGCGCTTATCTTTGCCTCGCCGGTCGACTTACTCATTGGTCAGGCCGTCGGCGCCGGCATCGCCTTGTCGCTCCGATCCGGCCAGCGGCCGATCAAGCTCCTGTTCAACTTGGCCAACTTCGCGCTGTCGGCAGCAGTCGCGCTGGTTGTCTTCCGCTGGTTCGTGGGCAGCGGCCAGGCGCTGTCGGTGCCCGGCTGGCTGGGGGCCTTTGCCGCGGCGTTTATCTCGGGCTTGATCGCAGCCGCTGGCGTGGCCGTGGTCATCTGGCTGTCGCAACGGGAGCGCCCCAATCTCGGCTCACTCTTCGGCTTTGAAACGGTGTACACCCTGGTCGCGCCGAGCATCGGGCTGCTGGCAGCGACGGTGCTCTGGTATTCCCCGGCTGCGTCGTGGATGCTGATCGTGCTCGGCCTGATGGTCTACCTGCTGCTGCGGTTCCACGGCCGTGAGGTGGCCCGTCACCGCAGCGTCACGCGCCTGCATGAATCGACGCAACGCATCCAGCGGTCGTTCAAGCACGATGACGTCGCCCGCGCCCTGCTGGCCAACGCGCGCGACATGTTCGAGGCTGACGAAGCCGAGTTGCTGCTCTTCTCGAGCGCGGGCTCGGACGGCCAGCGACTGCGCATGTCCGATCAAACGGCGCGCAACCCCGGAGTCACGCTGGAATGGCACGACGAGCACCTGGACCCACGCGAGGGCGTGTGGGCGCGCGTCGCCGCCGAGGGTCGTGGCGTGCTCATCCGCGATTCGTCCACTGCTCGTGATGCGCGCAGTCGCCTGGCCGAAGCGGTCGGCCTGATCGCGTCCCGGACGGACGAAACGGCGGCCCGCGTCCTGGCTTACTTCCGCGGGCGTGGCATCCGTGGAGCAATGGTTGCCCCGCTGCGAGTTGACGACATCGTCGTCGGCACGCTTCAGGTCGCCAATCGGCATGGATCACGATCGGAGTGGTCAAACGCCGACCTGACGCTCTTCGAGACACTCGCCAATCACGCGGGCGTAGCTCTCCAGAACAGCCGTCAGGCCGACGAGCTGTCTCACCAGCGCGACGAGCTCGAGCGCCAGTCCACCCACGACAGCCTGACCGGGCTGCCCAACCGCGTGCTGTTTCACCAGCTGCTTAACGCCGCGATCGAGCGCGGCGCATCCGGCGCCGTGTTATTGATGGACCTGGACCGTTTCAAGGAAGTCAACGACACACTCGGTCACCAGAACGGCGACCGGCTGCTGCAACAGGTTGCATCCAGGCTCGCGGAAACCGACACGGGTTCAGGTGGCGTCGCCCGACTGGGCGGCGACGAGTTCAGCCTGCTGCTGCCGACTGCCGAGCTGGTCGACGCGGTCGGCGCGGCGGACGCTCTGCTGGCCGCCTTCGCAAAGCCGTTCGTTGTGCAGGGCGTCAGCGTGCCCGTCGAGACGAGTGTCGGTTTGGCCCTCTTTCCCGCGCATGGGCGTGACGCAGACACGATCCTTCGACGCGCGGATGTCGCGATGTACCAGGCGAAGGCGAGCCACTCGCGCTACGTCATTTATGAGCAGCAGCATGATCCTTACAGCGAGGCGCGGCTCGCGCTCTTGGGCGAGCTGCGACGTGCCATCGAGACGAGCGAGCTGACGGTTCTGTACCAACCTCAGGCGGACGCGCGAACCGGCGCGGTGGCGAGCGTCGAGGCGCTCGTCCGCTGGCATCATCCGCAGCGCGGCGAACTCCTGCCCGACGAATTCATCCCGCTCGCGGAGCATTCGGACCTCATCCATCCGCTGACGCGTTTCGTGCTCGGCTGCGCGATTGCGCAGGTCGCCGCGTGGCAGCGCGCCGGCGTCACGGTGCGCGTGTCGGTCAACCTGTCGGCGCGCAACCTGCACGACGCCACGCTCGCTGACGACATCGCGGGGCTGCTGAGCCAGCACGGCGTTGCGCCTGTCCAACTGGAGCTGGAGATAACGGAGACGAGCTTGGAGTCTGACCCGGCTGATTCGGATGTGCTGCTAGGGCGCCTGCACGACATGGGGGTGGCCATCGCGATTGACGATTTCGGCACCGGCTACTCGGCGTTCTCGTACCTCCAGCGGCTGCCCGTGGACGAGATCAAGATCGACCGCTCCTTCGTGATGCGCATGGAGCACGACCGGCACCAGCAGCAAATTGTCCGTTCAACCATCCAGCTTGGCCACAACCTGGGACTGCGGGTGGTCGCCGAAGGCGTCGAGTCGGCTGTGGTGCAGCGGCGCCTGGCTCGTCTCGGCTGCGATCTCGTACAGGGTTATCACATCGGTCACCCGATGAGCGCCGACCTCGTGGGCGGCCTGATCCGCCGCCCGCTGCGCACGCAATCCATGGCGGCGGGGCGGTCGGTCGAGGACGTCGCCTGAATTGACGGTCCTAAGGACCGCGCCTACAATCCGCGAACCCCGGACGCCAGGCGCTGGCCGACCTGTGGCGCGCGGCCGGGACCCCATCCTGTAACGGACACTGAATCGCCATGAATAACAAGCCTGCATACCTATCCCGAGATGGCCTCGAGAAGCTCCGCGAAGAGCTGGCGGAGATGGTCAATGTGCGCCGTGCAGAGGTGGCCGCGCGCATCCATGAGGCCAAGGAGCACGGCGACATCACCGAGAACGCCGAGTACGAGGACGCCAAGAACGAGCAGGCGTTCGTCGAAGGGCGCATCCAGTCGCTGTCCGCGCTGATCAAGAACGCCGTCGTGATCGACGAAAACCACTCGACCACGCACGTGCAGATCGGCTCGACCGTCACCCTGCAGTCGCAGGATGGCAAGGAGAGCTTCACCATCGTGGGTTCGGCCGAGGCCGCGCCCGCCAACGGCCGCATCTCGAACGAGTCGCCGGTCGGGCGCGCCCTGCTCGGGCACAAGAAGGGCGACACGATCGTGGTCAGCGTTCCCGCCGGCGACAACACCTACAAGATCATCAGCATCAGCTGAGGGCCCTGCGTTGACGCCGGCGACCACCCGGCCGGCGCAGGCCTACTGGGCCGACGAGATCGCCGGCCAGGTCAGCGGCCGGCAGATCATCAACGACTCCAAGACGCCGTCCGGCACGGTCCACGTCGGGAGCCTGCGCGGAGTCGTGCTGCACGACGCCATCCGCCGCGCCGTCGCCGACCACGGCATGGAGGTCGAGTTTCGGTACGGCGTCGAGGACCTCGACCCGATGGACGCGCAGGCGCTGCTGACACCCGACGCGATCCAGCGCTACATGGGCGTGCCACTGGCCCACGTGCCGGCTCCTCACGGCAGCCCGTATCCGAACTACGCGCGCCATTTCGCAACGCTGTTCGTGCAGACATTCGCCGACCTGGGCATCACCCCGCGGCTGTACTGGATGAGCGAGCAGTACGAGTCGGGCGCGATGGATCAATACATCGAGCAGGCGCTCAACCACGCCGACGTGATCCTCGACGTCTACCGCACCGTGTCGACGGTCGTTCATCCGTCCGACTGGCTACCGATCAGCGTTATCTGCGAGCACTGCGGCAAGATCGGCACCACCGCCGCGCACGACTGGGACGGCCAGACGGTCGCCTACGACTGCCGCGCCGACCTGGTCGAATGGGCCACGGGGTGTGGCTTTCACGGGCGGGTGTCGCCGTTCGGCGGCCGGGCCAAGCTGGTCTGGAACGTCGACTGGGCGGCGCGCTGGGGCCTGACCGGGGCAACGATCGAGGGCTGCGGCAAGGACCTCGCCACGGCCGGCGGCTCGCGCGATCGCGCCGATGCCATCAGCCGGCGCGTCTTCGAGCGCGAGCCGCCGCTCAACGTGCCGTACGAGTTCCTGAACATCGCCGGCCGCAAGATGAAGACCTCGACCGGCGAGGGATCGGCCGCCCACGAGATCGCCGACGTCCTGCCGCCGACGCTGCTGCGTTTTCTGTTCCTGCGCCACCGCCCCAGCCGGGCCTTCGACTTCGAGCCATCGGGCGACACCATCCCGCGCCTGTTCGACGAGTTCGACCGGATAGCCGATGCGATCGCCGGCAAGGCAACGCGTGGCGAATTGCCCGCGGACCCGGAACGGATCTTTGCCCTGTCGCTGTCCGACGCAGCGGCCGACCCGCTGACCGAGGCACGCCGCTTCCGGCCGCCGTTCGCGCACCTGGCGGTGCTCATCCAGATCCCGGGGCCGGACATCATGGACCGCCTGGCCGTCGAGAAGGGCGCGCCGCTCGACGACGCCGAGCGGCAGATTGCGCTCTCACGCATCGCTGCCGCCCGCGCGTGGCTGGAGGACTTCGCGCCCGACGGGGCCAAGCTGGAGATCCGCTACGACGCGCTGCCCCAGGCCGCGCACGAGCTTGAGGCCGCACAACGCGATTACCTGCGTGCCTTGGCGGAGGCGGTCGAGGCCTCGCCGCCGGCCGGCGGCGAGGCGTGGCAGGCGCTCCTGTTCGAAACTGCCAAGCAAGGCGAACTGCCGTCGGGCCAGGCGTTCGGCGCCATCTACCGGGCCTTCCTCGATCGCCCCAACGGTCCGCGTGCAGGCTGGCTGCTGGCGTCGCTCGACTCGTCGTTCGTCGTCAATCGGCTGAAGGAGGCGGCATCGTGAGTGTCGGAATACAGCGCCTGCGCGACGATGCCGCGACGGTCCACAAGGGTGCCCGGGACAAGGGCGAGAATGCCTCGCTGGTCGACGCAGCGCTCGAGCTCGATGGGCTGCGTCGCGAACTGCTCGGCGAGGTCGACGGCCTGCGCGCCGAACGCAAGCAGGTCAGTGCCCAGGTGGGCGCGGCCATAAAATCCGGTGGCGACCCGACAGAATTGAAGGCGCGCTCGGTCGAGATCGGCGCCCGGATCGATGCCGGTGAGCAGCGGCTCCAGGGCGTTGACGCTGAGCTCGAGGAGTTGCTGCTGCGCATCCCCAACCCGCCCGACCTGGACGTTCCGGTCGGGCCGCCGGAGGCGACCCAGACGGTGCGCTCATGGGGCGAGCCGATCGCCCACGATGCGGGCGGCTGGGAGCGCAGGCCGCACTGGGAGCTCGGCGAGCGGCTGGGCGTCCTGGACCTGCCTGCCGGCGCCAAGGTGACCGGCAGCGGGTTCCCCGTCTATCGCGGCGCCGGCGCCCGCCTCCAGCGCACCCTCATCAACCTGTTCATGGACATCCACTCATCCGAGCACGGCATGACCGAGATCTGGCCGCCGGCGGTGATCAACGCCGACTCGGCGCGCGGCACCGGGCAGATCCCGGACAAGGAAGACCAGATGTACGTCGTGACGCGCGACGAGCTGTACCTCAACCCCACGGCGGAGGTCGCGGTCACAAACCTGCACCGTGACGAGATCATCGAAGCGGCCCGGCTGCCGATCAACTATGTCGCGTACTCAGCCAGCTTTCGGCGCGAGGCCGGCGCGGCGGGCCGCGCGACGCGTGGCATCCTGCGTGTCCACCAGTTCGACAAGGTGGAGATGGTCGCCTTCGTCGAGCCGGCCAAGTCGGCCGAAACGCAGGAGTGGCTGACCCGGTGCGCGGAGACGGTGCTGCAGCGGCTGGGGCTGGCTTATCGGGTGCGGCTGCTGTCGACCGGCGACATGGGCTTCACCCAGGCGAAGACGTATGACCTGGAGGTCTGGGCGCCAGGAGTGGGGGAGTGGCTCGAGGTCTCGTCGGTGTCGAACTTCCGCGACTTCCAGGCACGGCGCATGAACATCCGCTGGCGGCCCGAGCCGGGCGCAAAGCCGGAGATCCTGCACACCCTCAATGGTTCGGGTCTCGCCTTGCCACGCACGGTTGCCGCGCTGCTCGAGAACTATCAGCAGCCGGATGGCTCGGTCGTGCTGCCCGAGCCGCTCGCGTCGGGGGTCGGTCCGCTCACCGCTGCCTGAACCGTTCTGCTGCCTTCGCCTGGTGCGGCTCGTCTCAGGTCCAGTTTGACCGTCGGTGCAGGTTCGTGACGCCGGGCGATGGGCGAGATTGGGACAGGGGAGGACGTAGAAATGCGCGCAAGGCATTCAGCAGGTCGTTGCATCTGTCTCAGTCCCCACCGACCAGCTCGTGATCACGAGCAAGGTGCAGCGCCAGAAGCCGAACGGCCGGTGGGTGAACCTGGCGAGGTGGCCCAACGCGAGCAAGGTCTTCGCGCCGGACGGCACGCGCCATGCCCTGAAGCTGGTGCGTGACTACCAGTACAACACCAAGCAGAGCCCATTCGCCGGGCAGCGCCACCGCCTGGTCTTCCAGCTCCGAGCGATGGATGGCTCAAGCGTCGTGTACTCGAAGGTGCTCACGGTCGTCTGTAATCTGCAGCCGAACTAGCCACGGACCTGCCCGGGGCACCATCGGGCGTCACGGTGTGTCTTGGGTTGCCGGCACGAAAGGCCGGCGTGGCCGTCAGGCGGCGACAGCAGCCTGCTTGGCGTGGCCGACGCGTACTCCTGCTTCGCGGACACACGCGTCGCAAATGAGCATCGGCTGCCAGGCGTGGCGGGCGCGCTCGCGAATGTATGAGTCGACCGGTCGTCGACAGAGGTCGCAGCGGTATATCTCGATCCGATCCATATCCGGCAGCGTCGCCGACGGCCCTCCAGTGACGGACGGGCCGTTCGTCGCCTAGGTGGCGGCCGATCGGCCCGTACCCGTATGCTCCCTAGTACGCGGAGAGGTGGCCGAGCGGTTTATGGCGGCGGTCTTGAAAACCGTTGAGCGAAAGCTCCGGGGGTTCGAATCCCTCCCTCTCCGCCACCCTATGGCGAGCCGGCGGATGTCGTGAACGAGTATCCGCCGGTGGCTGTGCTGTCCGAGTAGACCTCGATGGTGTACGTGCCATCAACCGGCAACGTGACGACGCCCAGGTCGCGGCAGGTGGCGGCCACGGTCTGCGTCGATCCGTCGGGTTGCAGCAGCCGCCAATAGAGTCCATCTACGCACGTCGTTTCGGTGGTGACCAAGTTGACGACCTGACCGGCAGTGCCGGAGAAGGTGTGGTCGTGCCACTCGCCGATTTGAGCGAGGGTCCCGGTAATGGTGTTGCCGATGGTCAAGCTGGCCACGGTAGGCGGTGGAGCCGCCACCGTCTCGAAGCTGTATGGGCCAGTGGCCATGCGGTCCGAGTAGACCTCGACGGTGTACGTGCCCGCCGTCGATAGCACAACTCGGCCCATATCGCGGCACGTGGCGGCCACGGTCTGCGTCGATCCGTCGGGTTGCAGCAGCCGCCAATACAGGTCGTCGACGCATGTCGTGTTGGTAGCGGCGAGGTAGATGACCTCGCCGGCAGTGCCGGAGAAGGTGTAGTCGTGCCACTCGCCGATTTGAGCGAGGGTCCCGGTAATCGTGTCGCCGATGGTGAGCGTATCCACCTTGGGCGTCGGGGCTTCGTCTGCCCGGAAGCCATAGGCGCCGGTGGCTGTGCCGTCCGAGTAGACCTCGACGGTGTACGTGCCCGCCGTCGACAGCACAACTCTGCCCAGGTCATGGCACGCGACGGCCTCGGTCTTGGTATTTCCATCGGGCAGCAGGAGCCGCCAATACAGGCCGTCGACGCATGTCGTGTTGGTAGCGGCGAGGTAGATGACCTCGCCGGCGGTGCCGGCGAAGGTGTAGCGATCGCGGACAGCAGGGTCGCTGATCTCGCCGGTTACGATCTGGCCGAACACGAAACCCTGGAGAACGCCGTTCTGGACGGCATTCGCCGCAGGACCGTTGGAAGCGGCAAAAGCGGCTGCTCCAGCGGCGTAGGACGAGTCGCCCGTAACCCCCACGTCGAGGATGCAGTTTGTCAGGCCAGGCTCGGTCGTGACGCCGACCGCCTTGCATAGCGCCTCTGCCTGCGCGCGCGTATCGGGATCCAGCATGTCAATGGTCGCCGGGGCGATCGGGAAGTCGGGCAATGTGAACGTTGAAGTGTCCTGTCCAGGGGCGTAGTCAAAGAGCGATTCGGCCTGGGTGATCCGCCAGCTGTCGCCGAACTGGTGGTAGAGCTTGTTGAAGAAGTCCGGGTCCGAGGGATCCAGGACGACTCCGTCGCGTCCGGTCAGGTCGTTCGAGGGATCGCCGTCCTCGCTCCCACCCAGACCGCGCAGCGTCGGGGCGATCGCCGCATCAGGCGTAAGGCCGTAGTTGAGGTTGTAGGCGTGACGCTCGATAAACAGGTGGGTGCCCGATGGCCAGTCGATTGTGACCAATGCCCCGTGGCGCTCGAGGATGCCGCCGTTGGGGAGCCGCATCGAAACGTCCGCGCCAGTCACCGGGTTGCCGTTGGCACTCACGGTGAGAACGTCCGAAGCGGACGACGAAGAGCCGGCCTCGACCGCGGTCCCGGCGATGATCGAGACCATGACCCGGTCACCTGCCACGCCCACGGCCATAGCCGAGGTAATCGAAACATCAGATCCGACCGGAAGTGGCTCCTGCCGAGCCTGTAAGACGACGCTGCCATCGGCCGACGCGGCGATCAGGAATTCGCCAGCGGCCTGGAAGTCGAAAGGAACCCCGTCGGCTGTTTGAAAGTGCGGGTCGCCATACTCGCACAGGTGGCACACAAGAGGACTTGTTGGGTTGTAGCAACTGCCGAGGCAGAAGAAGTGGCCCGGTACTCGGGAGCAGAGGCCCTGACAAACAATTCCGCGGCCGAATTCGCACTTGTAACCAAGGCAGTAATAGTCGTGCGCGTCAGGGTCAGAGTTGCAAAGGACCGCGTAATGGCATCCGAAAGTCCGAGGACCGCCAGCGGGCGGCGTCTTTGGGGGTGCCGGAGCTGGTGGTGGCGGTGCCTTGGGCACGCCAGGCGTGGTCGGTGGCGGCTTGAAGCTCGGACTCGGTATGTGCGGGAACGACGGCAGATGGAGCTTTGGCAGTGATGGCAAGTGAAAGTTCGGAAGCGTGGGCAGCATGAGTCCGCTGGGGTCCGTCTGGTTCACCGGATCTCCCCCGGCATAGCGATAGAGGTTGGCGTCTCCGCCCTGGAAGCGAATTGGGTCGGACGACGTCCACCGCCCCACGACCGGGTCGTAATCGCGGGCCCCGAACAGGACCAATCCCGTGTCAGGATCCTGCAGCCCGCCGGCGAATCCGATCGTGAATGGAGCGGTGCCTGAGTCGCTGAGCAACCGACCCCAGGCGTCGTACTGCATCTTTTCGACGACCTGCCCGCTTGCGGCATCCACGACGAGGATTGGACTCCCGACCTGATCAGTGATCGCGCGATAGGTGTGGCCATCGCGAATGACGTAAGCCAACCGGCCAGCGTCGTCCCACGCGAAGCGGGCCACGACAGCGCCTGAGCCATCGAGTTGGGCTGCGAGTTGCCCGTCGGGCCCATAGACGTAGCCGGAGGTCAGGACGCCGTCGACCGAGCGGCCGACGCGCCGACCTTCTGCGTCAACGGTGTACTGGACCTGGCGTCCATCCGGAACCGTCGAGCTCAGAAGGGAGCCGGTGTCGTCGTATTGGAACGCGGTGACTCCCGCGGGGCCGGTCTGCTGCAGGAGCGTGCCGTCGGGGGCGTACTGGTAGGTGACATCGCCCCACGTGAGCAGGCGGTCGCGGTCGTCGTACGTGGCAGCCACGGTCGCTGCAGGGCTCACGACCGTCACTCGATTGCCGGCCGGGTCATAGCTGTCCTGCTCCTGGACGACGCCATCGAGACTGACTCCAGCCAGACGGCCGTCGGCGTACGTGATCGCGGTCGTATTGGCAGCGGATGACGTCCCATTGGTGACCGTCACGCCCGCGATGCGGCTCAGTGAGTCATACGTGTAGTCCTGCTCGAGGACCTGCTCGCCTGCAACGGTCGTCACGGCGCGCACCAGGCGGCCCTGATCGTCGTACTCATCGTGGGTCGTAACGACGCCGACCGTAGTGTCCATGGGCAGTCCGCTGGACGGGTCGCGGCTGATCGTCAGATCGCCCAACGCGGTGAGCCCGCCAGCCGTGTCGTAGGCGAGCGCCCATGGGTCTGCTCCGTTGACCGAGATCGACGTCACCCGCCCGGCAGCATCGATGGGTGCGTCAACCCGACCCTGCACAGGACCCGACCAGGAAATGGTGGTCAGCACGCCCGCGCTGTAGCCGTAGCTGGTGGCCACGTTGCCTGGAGCTGTCGAGGTGGCCAGCAGTCCCGTCGAAGGGTCATAGCTGTCCACGACCTGCCCGCGACCCGACCGCATCCCGACCAGGCGCGCCGCCGTGTCGTACTCGAAGGCCAACGACCGGCTGCCCGGGCCGGTCACGCTGGCAAGTTGACCATCCGCCGTGTAACTGTCGAGCTCGTACGAGCCGTCGTCGGACACGGTCGGGGGGAGCCACGCGGTTGGCCGGCCGCCTGGGCTGGTGCCCACGGTGAAGGAAGGGTGGCCCGGTGGCCTGGCCTGGACCGCGCGACCAGCCGCGTCATACAGCACCGCCGTGGTCGCGCCGTCAGCGCCCGTCAGTTGAACGGGACGGCCATCTCCATCTACCGCGGTTGCCTGGACGCTTCCGTCGGGAAGGGTGATCGTCGCCGTTCCTGTTGACCCGTCATATGTGTAGGTCGATGTCGCCGCGTCCGCGCCGCTGCCCACCGTCTCGCTCGCGAGCCGGCCGCTGTCGTCGTAGGCATAGGCAACGTCCGGCTGACCGGGCGCGACAGCCGCGACGACGCGATCCGCGTCGTCAAACGTCGCGCTGCTGACACGCTGCTCAGGGTCTGTTGCCGTCAGCGTCCGTGTGGTCGGGTCATACGTCTCGAGCCAGGTGCTGCCGTCGGCGGTGTAGGACGCAGAAGTCTGGGCCTCGAAGAGCGATCCACCAGACGGAACATCAGCGGTGCGGGTGGTCTCCGCTCGATATTCGACACCATCCGGCCGCGTCTGAACGAACGGGGTGAGGATCGGTGCCTGCATCCCCCAGCGTGGGTCGGGCTGTGCGCCCAGGTTGATCTTGGTCCCGTCTGGGAGAACGACCGCGCGGTGTCCGCCAGCGTCCTCGTCCTCAACGGTCGTCGTTCCGTCGGGCGCTATGTAAGTGCGTCGGAGTGAGCCGGCGACCTGCTCGCTGCGGTACGTGGACGAAATGCCACCTGCCGACGCCACAGATATCTCGACGCTGCCGTCCGCCGCCGTGCGCTGCCACTGCACGCGCACGCCGTCGGGATCCTTGGTGGCGCTGAGCCGGCCGGCACTGTCGTACTCGTACTGCGACAGTCCCCCGGTCGGCCAGGTCACCGACGTGACCAGCCCACCCGATGCCCACGTCGTCCTGACGACGGCTCCTGTTGGGTCGATCACGGCGTTCAGGTCGCCCGCGTTGTCAACGCCCACAGTCGTGGCAGCGCCATCCGCAGCGGCCAGCGCCTGCGGCAGCCCGTTCTCGTCGCGCCGGACGCGCAGGCTTGCCGGCTCTCCGTCGCGTGTCCCATCGATGCTCAGCAGCAGGCCGGCGTCGTCGTAGGCAATGGTCAGCAGCGTGATCCCGGTGGTGCCGTCGACGGTCCGGACGTGCCTGCCTGAAGCATCGAAGATGTACACGAGCTGGCCGTCGTAGGACGCGATGGCCGTCTCTCCCGAGCCCACATCGACCGGCGCCACGAGCCGCCACGAGCCATCGCCGCCGAGTAGGACGCCATTGGCAGCGTCGTAGCGCTGGACGACGTCGATCGACCAGCCCCCAAGCCCGAGGCTGGCGGCATCCCAAACCGGCCGATCCAGCCGGCCCGGCGCCCACTCGGAGGAGTAGGTGAGCGCCATGCCAGTGCCCGCGACGGGGACCGCCAGGGCTGCAGTCTGCTGTTCGCACGGCACGTATCCGGAGAGGTCGCAGGCCTCCAGGTCAAGTGGGCCGACGACCTTGGCCGCCGCACTCGGAGCTGGCGTTGGGCTCGGCATAGCCGTGGGGCTGGGTGACACCGAGGGAGTGGGCGAGGCCGTGGGGCCAGGAGGTATTGACGGCGTCGGGGCTGGGCTCGCACACGCGGCCAGCACGAACGCCAGGCCAACAATCACGAGGCTGGATGTCGTATGCGAGCGCGCAACGCGTTCGGCGGCGGCTGGGTGCAAAAGCGTCATGACTACTGGTCGCAGCCTCCAGGGGGCATCAATACGCCGATGGGTGTTACGGCCAGATCGTCAATGGCCCAAGTTGCGAATACTAGCCAACCGCATCTGGCTGCGGAAGCAGAAGGCGAGTCGTCGGGGCTCTCGTCGACCACGACTCGCGCCACCTCGGCAGGTCGTCGGCGAAAAGAGTCACGGCGAAGAAGGGCTTGGCCCATCGGGCCGTAATGGCCGGCGATGTACGAAGATCGTGAACTACTCGGCGTTGGCTGAAGCGAGCGGGACCTTGATGTGTTTCAGCAGGACGTGGCAATCTTCGAGCTGGCAGGAGCTGTCGCAGTCGACGCTGGCCGAAGGGCGTTAAGCGAATGCTCCGGGGGTTCTAATCCGCACTCTCCGGGACGCTGCCGACGCGTTTTCAAGTCATTTGAACGGTTGGCCTCTCCGGGGCGGCCTTGCGGCGGCATCCAGGGCCAACGCGGGTTCCATCACGACGACTTTCTATGTGACTTGAAGACTTGAGCGTGTGTCCGGTCCGGATGATCCGACTGCGTGCGTGAGCGCGAGCGGACGTTCAAGTAGTTTGAAAACGTGTCGGACGATGAGCCCCGCCGCGGGGTGGGGAGGGGCTGCGTCGAGGCGAGTCACTCGATCCGAGCCTCACCCATAGGATGGGGCACGTCATGAAGTGCCGGATCGGCCGCTGATGGGCGCGCTTCGTCGGTCCGCGGACGCGGATGTCGTCGTGGTCGGCGGCGGCATAGTCGGGACTTCGGCGGCAGCGTTCCTGGCGGGCGAGGGCGCCCGGGTCGTCCTTGTCGAGCGCGAGGGCCTTGCCTCGGCGGCCTCCGGCGCCAACTCGGGCATCTTCCAGCATCCCTTTGACCAGGTGCTCGCCGGGCTGTACCGCAGGACGATGGCGCTCTACCGCGAGCTCTCGGAGGTATCGACGGGCTTTCGGCTGCCGTCGCAACCGGCTGGGATGCTCTTCGTGACGCACTCGGAGGCGGCCGCACGGCGCCAGGCGGACGCGACCATGGCGGCATTTCCCGACCTCCGGACCGACGTCCTGGGCGGGAGTGAGCTTCAGGCAATCGAGCCAGCAGCCGGACCTAACCTGTGGGCCTGCCGGGTGGGCATTGGTTACCCGGTCATGCCCGGTGCCACGACGTACGCGTACGCGACGCTCGCCGAACAGCGCGGCGCCGAGATCCGCCTGGGCCACGAAGCCGCGCTCGAGACCGACGGCGACAGCGTGGTCGGCGTGCGCGTCGACAACCGGGTCGTGCCGGCCGGGGCGGTTCTTGTCGCCGCGGGTCCGTGGACGCCCGGCGTGCTCGACCCGACCGGTCGCTGGGCACCCATCCGCCCTTTGTGGGGTGCAGTTGTCGAGGTCGAGCTGGCCAGCCCGCCGCACTACCTGTTCGAGGAGGCCGGCATCGACGAGACGATCGGTGGAGCCGCCGTGGGTGGGCAGGAACTCGAATTCAGCCTCGCCTCACTGCCCGGGGTGAGCGTCGTAGGTTCCACGTTCCTGGCACGCGAGCCCGATCCGCGCGATTGGATGGAGCCCATCCTCGAGCACGCCGCTCAATTCGTTCCCGCGGTCGCGGATGCGCCGATCAGGGGCACGCGCGCCTGCCCAAGGCCTCAGACCGTCGACGGCCTGCCGCTCATCGGATCCGTCCCGGGACGCCGCGGCCTGTTTGTCTGTGCCGGCCACGGGCCGTGGGGAATCTCGACCGGCCCCGGGTCAGCAAGATTGGTCGTGGACCTGATCCTGGGGCGCGAGCCGGACATTGCCCCGGAGCTGGATCCCGGCCGTTTCGGCGCCCCGAACGGTTAGTCGGTGGTGGCGGTCCCGGCGGTTGCCGGTTGCGCCTTGCGCACCGCATCGAGCCGCTGCTGGATGAAGTCGAGCGGGATGTCGCGCCCGGTCCACAGGTTGAACGCCGCGGCGGTCTGGTGGACGAGCATCGTGTCTCCGTTGATCGCCTCCGTGGCGCCCGCCGCCTTGGCGTCGCGAATCAGCTGTGTCTCAGCTGGCTGGTAGATCAGGTCAAGGACGAGCAGGTCGGGCGGCAGCAACTCGGCCGCGATCGGCGACTCTGACGCCGCGTCGGCGACCGCGGTAGCGTTGATCAGGATCTTGGTCTTGAGCAGTTCGGCTTCGATCACCGATTCGTGCCATGGCATCGCGCGCAGTTCCATGTGCGATGCGGATCGCCCGAAGTGGCGCACCAGTGCCTCGGCACGATGCAGGTGACGGTTGAAGACGATCACCCGCTGGAAGCCGCCGGTGATCAGCGCATAGACCGCCGCGCGTGCCCCGCCGCCGGCGCCCACGATGACGGCCATCTTGGGCATTTTCTGGCGGCCCACCAACTGGTCGAGCGCCGCGCGGAAACCGGTGACGTCGGTGTTGTGGCCCACCAACCGCGATCCTTCGCGCGTCAGCGTGTCGGCCGCGCCGGTCGCCTGGGCTTCCTCGGTCAGCCGGTCGACCATGGGCACGACGCGTTCCTTGTAGGGCACGGTGATGTTGGCGCCCAGGTAGTCGTCGCCGCGCAGCCGTCCGATCGTCTCGCCAAGTTCCATCAGCGACACGTCGAGCGGGTCGTAGACGGCATCGATGCCGAGCTCGTCGAAGGCAGCCTGCTGAAGCGCGCCCGACAGCGAATGCGCCACCGGATGACCGATCAGCACGACTCGCTTGGGCATGCACAACTACCTTTCGAGGGCCCGAATGCGACGGGCTGGGTGCCCGCCTGGACTAGGACGGGCGGAAGGCCACCGATGCTACCATTGGTCGCCGGTTTGGGAGAGGTCGCATAGAGGCCTAGTGCGGCGGTTTGCTAAACCGCTGAGTGGGGTAACCTGCTCCGAGGGTTCGAATCCCTCCCTCTCCGCCAGCGCGCGCCCGTAGCTCAGTGGATAGAGCGTCAGGTTGCGGACCTGAAGGTCGTGGGTTCGAGTCCCGCCGGGCGCGCCAACTCTCGGCCCTGGTCACGGTGGACGCCAGCTGTTTCTGCGGTCGCCGCCCATACTGGTGCCAGAGATCTGCCCTCGACAACAGGGCGAGACAGGACAGCCGTGCGCAGGGCAGCGGCGCGGCAGAGAGGACCAGCATGCAGATCGGATTGGTGGGCCTCGGCAGGATGGGCGCCAACATGTCGCGCCGCTGGCTTCGCGCGGGACACTCGGTGGTCGGGTACGCTCGTCACCCAGAAACTGTGAATGGATTGCTGGCCGACAAGGCGATTTCGGCGGGCGCCACCTCCGTCGCAGACCTCGTCGACAAGCTCGCGGCGCCGCGGGTTGTGTGGCTGATGGTGCCGGCGGCCGCGGTCGATGCCACGCTCGCCGAGCTCGTGCCGCTGCTGGCGCGAGACGACGTGGTCGTGGACGGCGGCAACTCCTACTACGTCGACGACATCCGCCGCGCAAAGACGCTCGCGCAGGAAGGCATCCACTACCTCGACTGCGGGACCAGTGGCGGCGTGGTCGGCCTCGAGCGCGGCTACTGCCTGATGATCGGCGGCCCCGCCGAGGCTGTGCGTCGCCTCGATCCGGTCTTCCGGGTCCTGGCACCGGGCGTGGACGCTGCGCCCCGTACGCCCGGCCGCACGGGCGACCCGACCGCCGCCGAGAACGGCTACCTGCATTGCGGACCGAGCGGTGCCGGGCACTTCGTGAAGATGGTTCACAACGGTATCGAATACGGGCTGATGGCCGCGTATGCGGAGGGCCTGAACATCCTCAGGCACGCCGACGCGGGCATGCATCGGCGCGAGGTGAGCGCCGAGATCACGCCCCTGCGCGACCCGGAGCTGTACCAGTACCAGCTCGACATCCCGGCCGTGACCGAGGTCTGGCGGCGGGGCAGCGTAGTTGCTTCCTGGTTGCTGGACCTTGCCGCGGCGGCGTTCCAGACCAACGGTGACCTCGCGGACTTCGCGGGCCGTGTCTCCGACTCGGGTGAAGGGCGTTGGACGAGCATCGCCGCCATCGACGTCGGCGCGCCGGCGCCGGTGCTGACGACGGCGCTGTACGAACGGTTCACATCTCGCGGCGAGGCGGATTTCGCCGACCGGGTCCTTTCGGCCATGCGTCTTGGTTTCGGCGGTCACGAGGAGGCGAAGGCCTAGCGTCCTCGAGCAGCCGACCGGCGGGTATCAATCCGTGAGAGTTTCCAAGGTGGCGACAACGGTGGGCTGCGTGAGACCGTGCCCTGAGAGCGGGCTGTGAGCTCAAAACGGCGCCTCAGGGATCCGTTCGGCTGGGATCATGGGGGGCTTGGACCGCGCGCCGAACCCGAAGGACTAATCCTCGCGGAGCTCTTCAGCGTGGAGCGGCTGGAGCAGCACGCGCAGACGCTAGCCGCGGCGCAGACGGTCACCGACAGTCCTCACCGGGGACGCGACGTGCAGCGCCGCGTCGGCGATAACGGTCGCGTCCTGCTGGAGTCATATCGCGTCCTGGTCCGAGCCATCAAGGACGAACGCGCGATCACGCCCGCGGCCGAATGGCTCGTCGACAACTTCCACATCGTCGACGAACAGCTCCGCGAGATTCGCGACGACCTGCCGCCCGACTACTATCACGAGCTGCCCAAGCTGGCGGACGGCCACCTCGCAGGCTACCCACGGGTGCTTGGTCTGGCCTGGGCTTACATCGCGCACACGGACAGTCGGTTCGACCCGGAGAGCCTGCGGCGCATGGTGCACGCCTACCAGACCGTGGCGCCGTTGACCATCGGCGAGCTCTGGGCGATCGCGATCAGCCTCCGCATCCTGCTCGTCGAGAACCTCCGACGTCTTGCAGAGCAGATCGTGAGCGGGCGCGCCGCGCGGCAGATGGCAGACGAGCTTGCCGACGGCCTGCTGGGCCTCGGCAACGACGGCGGTGGAGTCGCGGCGGCCTCCCTGCAGCGGCTCGCGGGTTCGGCGCTCACGATGGCCGCCCGCGTTCAGCTCTTCCAGCGGCTGCGCGACCAGGACCCTGCCGTCACCCCCGCCCTCCGCTCGCTTGTGGAGCCGCTCGCGGCCAGCGGGACCACCGTAGAGGAGATGGTCAACCTCGAGCTGCAACGCCAGGCAACGGGCAACGTGACCGTCCGCAACGTCATCACCAGCATGCGGGTCATCTCGTGGTTCGACTGGGCCCGGTTCGTCGAGAGCGTGAGCCTGGTCGACGATGTCCTTCGGGCACGAAGTTCGTTCGCGGACATGGACTTTGCGACTCGAGATCGCTACCGCAACCGCATCGAGGAGCTGGCACGGAGTTCGGGCCTGACCGAGGTCGAGGTCGCCCGGAAGGCTGCGGTGATGGCGGAGGCCGCGCCATCGGCCGACGACATCCCGTCCGTGGCAGCTCGTCACCGGGATCCCGGGTATTACCTGATCTCCGATGGGCACGCCGCATTGGAGCGCGCCCTGCACGTCAAGGTGCCGTTGTCGGGCCGGCTCCGACGCGCATTCCTGAGGGCTCCCACGGTTGGCTACCTCGGGACGATCGCCCTGGTTACGGCGTTTCTCCTCACCATGCCACTCCTGCTGTCCGGGGATGTGGGCGCGGCGGGTGTCGGCACCATCGTCGTCGTAATCCTCGCACTGGGCCCGGCCTCCGACCTCGCAATCGCGCTCGTCAACAGAGGGGTCGCCGACGCTCTCGGCCCCAGACGGCTGCCTCGGCTGGACCTCGTCCATGGTGTGCCGACGCGGCTCCGGACGCTCGTCGTCGTGCCGACGTTCCTCCAGAGCGAGGTAGATGCCGAGGCCCAGGTCGGCGGCCTGGAGGTGCACTACCTCGCGAACCGTGAGGGCGACCTCCGGTTTGCCCTGCTGTCCGACTGGTTGGACGCCGCCACCGAGCACCTTCCCGGCGATGACGAGATCGTCGCCGCCGCTGCGGCGGCCATCGAAAAGCTCAACGAGCACTACGGCGAGGCCCCCGGGGGCGGCGCCCGGTTCCTGCTCTTCCATCGGAGGCGGACCTGGAACGAGGTCGAGGGCTGCTGGATGGGCTGGGAGCGCAAGCGCGGCAAGCTTCACGAGCTGAACGCCCTCCTGCGCGGCTCCACGACGACCGGCATCCTGACCACCGGGCGGACCTCCTCGATCCCGCCGACGGACGTGCGTTACGTGGTCACGCTCGATGCCGACACGCGGCTGCCCCCCGCTGCGGTGGCGCGCCTCGTGGGCACGCTTGCCCATCCGCTGAACCAGGCGACGTTAGATCTACGGACCGGCAGGGTGACCGAGGGCTACGGCGTGCTTCAGCCCCGCATCACCCCAACGCTCCCCACGGGACAGGACGCCTCGATCTTCCAGCTGGCGAACTCTGGACCGGCCGGGATCGACCCCTACGCATCCGCGGTTTCCGACATCTACCAGGACCTGTTCCGCGAGGGCAGTTTCACGGGCAAGGGCATCTACGACGTCGACGCGTTCGCCGCCGCGATGGCTGAACGGGTGCCCGAGAACGCAATGCTGAGCCATGACCTCTTCGAGGGCATCTTTGCCCGGGCCGGGCTGGTGACCGATATCGAGCTGTTCGATGAATCCCCGTCGAACTACCTGGTCTCGGCGGCCCGGCAGCATCGCTGGGCCCGTGGCGACTGGCAGCTCCTGCCCTGGATCCTCGGCCGCGGCCGGGACGCCGCCGGCCGGCGCAGCCCCTCGTCCATTCCCGCCATCGGCCGCTGGAAGATGGTCGACAACCTGCGCCGGACGATGTTCGCCCCGCTCAACCTCGCCACGCTCATCGCAGCCTGGACGCTTCCTTCGGTCTCAGCCGGCTGGTGGACCACGTTCGTCCTAGCCGCAATGATCGTCCCCGCGGCGCTGCCCGTCCTCGCGGGACTGCGGCCGCGACGGCAGGACATCTCCAGGCGCAGCCATATCCGAGCGATCGCCGAAGACACTGCGCTCGCGGTGACCCAAGTGGGCCTGGGCATCACGTTCCTCGCGCACCAGGCGTGGCTGATGGTGGACGGGATCCTGCGAACGCTGACGCGGTTGTACGTCACGCGGCGCAAGCTCCTCGAATGGACGACGGCCGCGCAAGCCACGGCGGGCCGCCACCTAAGTCTTGTGTGGTTCTACCGGCAGATGGCGGGCGGCGTCGCGATCGCGACTGCAGCGGGACTCCTTGTTCTGGTGGCGAAGCCGAGTGCGGTCTGGATCACCGCACCCTTCGTATTTCTATGGCTGCTCTCGCCCGCGGTCGCCCGATGGGTCAGCCTGCCGCCCCGCGAATCGGCTGCCGAGCAGCTCTCGGCCACCGACGTCCGGGCAATCCGCCTGACCGCCCGCCGGACTTGGCGGTTCTTCGAGACCTTCGTCGGCCCGGCGGACCATGCGTTGCCGCCCGACAACTTCCAGGACGATCCCATCCCGGTCGTCGCGCATCGCACCTCGCCCACGGACATCGGGATGTATCTGCTGGCGACGGTAACTGCTCGCGATTTCGGATGGATCGGGACGCTCGACATGGTGGAGCGTCTCGAGGCGACGCTCGCGACCATCGACGGGCTCGAGCGATACCACGGGCACCTGTACAACTGGTACGACACGCGCGACCTTCACCGGCTCGAGCCGGCGTACGTGTCGTCCGTCGACAGTGGCAATCTCGCCGGCCACCTGCTCGCGCTCTCCAATGCCTGTCGCCAGATGATCGACCAGCCACTTCCGTTCGCGGCAGCGTTGGCCGGCATCGGTGACGCGATCGAGCTGGCCCGCGATGCTGCCAGCGCGATCGGCGACGAGCGTAGAAGCCAGACGCTGACCCGCCGGGACCTCGACCACGCCCTCAATCTGCCTGCAGTGGCCGCCGCCGTCGCCTCCGCGACCCCCCAAGCGTGGGTGGCCCGGCTGGGCGAGCTCTCCGCGCGTACCCTGACTCTCTCAGACGTGTCGGCGGCCCTTACGGCAGAGCGTGGCGACGCCCCGGACGGCGAGTTGTTGACCTGGGCTGCCGCGGCCGCGATGACCGTCCGTAGCCACCTTCGTGATGCGGCGCTGCTCCAGTCGGTTCCGACCGCCGCGGTCTTCCCGACGCTCGCCGAACTGTCCGATGCACCGGCGAGCCTGCCCGGCGACGGGACAACGGCCGCGACGCTCGTGCGGCGGCTTCGGACGATCGCCGACCAGGCCCAGCAACTCTTCACGGGCATGGACTTCAGCTGCCTCTTCGATCCCACACGCAAGCTCTTCTCGATCGGGTTCCGGATCCAGGAGGGCACGCTCGATCCGAGCTCCTACGACCTGCTCGCCTCGGAAGCCCGCCTGGCCAGCTTTCTTGCCATCGCCAAAGGAGATGTCGCCGCGGAGCACTGGTTCCGCCTGGGCCGCGCCCTGACGCCGGTCGGTCGCGGCTCGGCCTTGATCTCGTGGTCCGGGTCGATGTTCGAATACCTGATGCCGGCGCTCGTGATGCGCGCTCCGGCGCGCAGCCTGCTCGACCACACGTACCGCCTGGTCGTCGCGCGCCAGATGAGCTACGCCGCCGAACGCGGTGTGCCGTGGGGCATCTCCGAGTCGGGGTACAACGCGCGCGACCTCGAGCAGACCTACCAGTACTCGAGCTTCGGCGTGCCCGGTCTCGGCCTGAAGCGTGGTCTCAGCGAGGACGTCGTGGTGGCGCCCTATGCGACCGCCCTCGGGGCGATGATCCAGCCAGCGGCCGCTGTCCGGAATTTCGCGCGTCTGAGTGCGGCTGGAGCGAGCGGCCCGTATGGCTTTCGGGAGGCGCTCGACTACACGGCGCGCCGCCTGCCCGAAGGGGCCACGGTCGCGGTTGTGAAGAGCTACATGGCCCATCACCAGGGGATGGCCCTGGTGGCCCTGGGCAACGTCCTCAACGCCCAGGCGATGGTGGAGCGGTTCCACGCCGACCCCATCGTCGAGGCGGCGGAGCTGCTGCTTCAGGAGCGGATGCCGCGCGACGTGCTCGTGGCCCGGCCACGTGCCGAAGAGGTCAAGAGCGTCGCCGGCGTCCGCGATCTCGTGCCGCCGGTCCTCCGCACATTCACCTCGCCGCACGATCCCATCCCCCGGACGCACCTGCTGTCGAACGGCCGCTACGCGGTTATGGTCACGGCCGCGGGATCCGGCTACAGCCGCTGGCGCGACATTGCCGTCACGCGCTGGCGCGAGGACGTGACGCGTGACCCGTGGGGCAGCTATCTCTTCCTGCGCGACACGCAGAGCGGCGCGGTGTGGTCGGCCGGTCACCAGCCCAGCGGCGCGGAAGCTGACCGCTACGAGGTCCGCTACGCGGAGGACCACGTGGAATTCTTCCGTCGCGATGGCTCGATCACGACCCAACTGCACATAGTCGTCTCGGCCGAGCACGACGCGGAGACCCGCCGCGTGTCGCTGACCAATCTCGGATCCCAGCCGCGGGAGATCGAGCTGACCTCGTATGCGGAGATCGCACTCGCGCCGCAGGCGGCGGACGTCGCGCACCCGGCGTTCCAGAACCTGTTCGTGGAGACCGAGTTCGCGCCGGCAATCGGTGCGCTCCTGGCGACCCGACGACCACGATCCGCGGACGAGCAGTCGATCTGGGCGGCGCACGTCGCGTCGGTCGAGGGCGCGACCCGCGGGGTCATCCAGTACGAAACGGATCGTGCCCGGTTCCTCGGCCGAGGCCGGTCGATCCGCTCACCGATCTCGGTAATCGACGGCCGCCCGCTCTCGAACACCGTCGGCCCGGTACTGGACCCGATCTTCAGCCTCCGCTGCCGTGTCACCCTCGCCCCCGGCGCGACGGCCCACGCGATCTTCTCGACGGTCGTCGCGGGGTCACGCGAGGACGTCCTCGACCTCGCCGACAACTTCCGTGAGCCGGCCGCCGCGGAACGGGCAGCGACCCTCGCCTGGACGCAGGCACAGGTGCAGCTACGTCACTTGGGGATCGAGGCCGACGAGGGCCATCTCTTCCAGCGCCTGGCGAACCGGATCATCTATTCGGACCCGTCGCTGCGGCCGTCGGCAGGCCTGCTGGCCAGCAACGAGCGGGGAGCACCCAGCCTGTGGGCCCACGGCATCTCCGGGGACCTGCCGATCGTCATGGTGCGGATCGACGACTTGGGGGATCTCGACATCGTCCGGCAGCTGCTGCGCGCGCACGAGTACTGGCGGCTGAAGCTTCTCGACGTCGATCTCGTGATCCTCAACGAGCATGGCGTCAGCTATGCCGCGGACCTTCAGGACGCGCTCGAAACGCTCGTGCGGACAAGCCAGTCCGTCCAGGTCCCCGACAGCCATCCGGGCCGCGGCGGAGTGTTCATTCTACGGGGCGAGCAGCTCACCGCCGAGGACCGCACGGTGCTCCAGGCGGCCGCCCGCGCCGTGCTGCTGAGCCGCCGCGGCAGTCTTGCCGATCAGGTCATCCGCGTGGAGCGGCCGGCGCGAATCGCTCGGCCGGCGGTGCCGCCAGCTGCGAAATCGACCATGAGCGAGGCGGCCGCGCCACGCCCGGAACTGGAGTTCTTCAATGGGCTCGGCGGCTTTGCCGACGACGGGCGCGAGTACGTCACTATCCTCGGCCCGGGCAAAGCCACCCCGGCACCGTGGTTGAACGTGATCGCCAACTCGTCGTTCGGGTTCCAGGTATCCGAGTCTGGATCCGGCTACACCTGGTCGGAGAACAGCCACGAGAACCAGCTCACGCCGTGGTCGAACGACCCCGTGAGCGACCCCGTGAGCGAGGCGATCTACATCCGGGATGACGAGAGCGGCGAGCTGTGGGGTCCCACGGCGCTGCCGATCCGGCACGAGGAATCGACGTACATCGCCCATCACGGTGCCGGTTACAGCCGGTTTGAGCACGTGTACGACGGCATCGAGCTCGACCTCGTCCAGTTCGTTCCGCTGGACGCCTCCGTGAAGGTCTCGGTGCTGACCATCGAGAACCGATGCGGGCGCCCCAGGCGGCTGTCCGTGACCGCGTACGCCGAGTGGGCGCTGGGCACGTCGCGCGGAGCCAGCGCCCCCGGGATCGTCACCCAACTCGAGCCGGAGACCCAGGCGCTTCTCGTCCGCAACCCCTGGAATACCGACTTCGGCGGCCGGATCGCCTTCCTCGACCTCGGCGGTCGGCAGACGGCGTGGACCGCCGATCGGACCGAGTTCCTCGGCCGCAACGGCGCTCCAGATCGGCCTGCCGGTCTGGAGCGTGGACACCGACTGCAGGCGGCCGCGGGCGCCGGGATGGATCCGTGCACCGTACTGCAGGCCAGTTTCGAGCTGGCCGACGGAGAGCGGACGCAAGTCCGCGTCCTGTTGGGCGAGACGACCGGGGTCACGGCGGCGGCCGACCTCATCCGGCGCTGGCGAGCGGCCGACCACGAGGCAACGCTGCGCGGCGTTGCGCGCTATTGGGACGATACATGCGGCGCGGTGCAGGTACGGACTCCCGACCGCTCGATGGACATCATGCTCAACCGCTGGCTCATCTACCAGACGCTCGCGTGTCGGCTGTGGGCGAGGACGGCTTTCTACCAGGCAAGTGGCGCGTACGGGTTCCGCGACCAGCTGCAGGACATCATCGCCCTACTGGCTTCGAGGCGCGAGCTCGCGCGGGAACATCTCCTGCGGGCTGCGGCACATCAGTTCGCCGAGGGTGACGTCCAGCACTGGTGGCACCCCCCGTCCGGTCGGGGCGTCCGAACCCGAATCTCGGACGATCGCCTCTGGCTGCCGTACGCGGTGGATCGCTATCTCGCCGTCACGGGCGACACGGCGGTCCTCGATGAGGTCGTCCCGTATCTCGAGGGCGCTGCTCTGCGGCCGGACCAGACCGACGCCTATTTCCAGCCAAGACGCTCACCCCAATCGGGGTCGCTGTTCGACCACTGCGTGGCGGCTCTCGAGGTGAGCATGGCGGTCGGCGCGCACGGACTGCCGCTGATGGGCTCGGGCGACTGGAACGACGGCATGAACCGCGTGGGTCACGAGGGCCGCGGCGAGAGCGTCTGGTTGGCCTGGTTCCTGTACACCGTTCTGGCGAGGTTCGCGCCGATCGCGGAGGGCCGCGGTGAGGCGGCCCGCGCGCGGCGCTGGCGAGCACACATGAAGGGGCTGAAGGGGGCCATCGAGCGCGACGGCTGGGACGGCGACTGGTACCGGCGCGCCTACTTTGACGACGGCACCCCGCTCGGCTCCGCTGCGAACGAGGAGTGCCGGATCGACTCGATCGCCCAATCGTGGAGCGTCCTCTCGGGCGCAGCCGATCCTGCCCACGCCGCGCAGGCGATGGCCGCGCTGGACCAGCACCTCATCCGTCGCGACGACAGCCTGGTGCGGCTGCTCACCCCGCCGTTCGACCATTCCGACGTCGACCCGGGCTACATCAAGGGGTACCTGCCCGGGATCAGGGAGAACGGGGGCCAGTACACGCACGGCGCCGTCTGGTCCGTCCTCGCATTCGCGATGCTGGGCGACGGCGACAAGGCCGGCGAACTGTTCTCCCTGCTGAACCCCATCATCGACACCAGCTCGCGGGCCGATGTCCAGCGCTACAAAGTGGAGCCGTACGTTATGACGGCGGACGTCTACACGGAGCCGCCGCACGTGGGCCGCGGCGGTTGGACCTGGTACACGGGGTCGGCCGGCTGGATGTACCAGGCGGGAATGGAGGCGATCCTGGGATTCCGCCTGCGTGGAACGACGCTGCTGATCGATCCCTGTGTCCCCCGCTCATGGCCGGGCTATGAGATCACCTTCCGGTATCACTCCACCCGATACGAGATCGCGGTGGAGAACCCGCACGAGGTGAGTCGCGGGGTTGCTTCGGCCGAGCTCGATGGAGAGGCTCTGCCGGGCGGCGGCGCCGCGATCCCGCTCGTGGACGACGGTGCCACGCACCGAGTCCGGGTCGCGCTTGGATGAAGCGAAGGTAGCGGTATGGAAATCAGTCCCCTGGCAGGCAAGCCGGCGCCGGCCACCACGCTCGTCAACGTGCCCCGGCTTATCACGGCCTACTACACCGATGTGCCGGACCCTGCGATCCCAGCGCAACGGGTCTTGTTCGGCACCTCGGGGCATCGGGGTTGCGCCTTCGACCGCAGCTTCAATGAATGGCATGTGCTGGCCATCACGCAGGCCATTTGCCGGTATCGAGCAGAACGCGGCATCACCGGCCCGCTGTTCCTTGGCATCGACACGCATGCGCTTTCGGAACCGGCCTATGCGAGCGCGCTCGAGGTGCTGGCCGCCAACGGCGTCGAGGTCATGATCGCGCGAAACGACGAATACACGCCGACTCCCGCCGTGTCGCACGCCATCCTCGCCCACAATCGTCGTCGCACTGCGGGACTGGCCGACGGCATCGTCGTGACGCCTTCGCACAACCCACCGGAGGACGGCGGTTTCAAGTACAACCCGCCCAACGGTGGTCCGGCGGATGAGACGGTCACCACCTGGATCGAGGCGACGGCGAACGGATACCTCGAAGGCAAGCTCAGCGGTGTTGAGCGAGTGCCGCTGGCACGTGCGCTGCACGCGGCAACGACGCACCGCTATGACTTCCTGGGCGCCTACGTCAGGGATCTCGGCAATGTCGTCGACATGGACGTGATCCGTGGCGCCGACATCCGCCTCGGTGTCGATCCGCTGGGCGGGGCCGGCGTCCGCTACTGGGCACCGATCGCCGAGCGTTACGGCCTGAACCTCACCGTCGTCAACGACGAGGTCGACCCGACGTTCCGCTTCATGACCGTGGATTGGGACGGTCGGATCCGGATGGATCCGTCCTCGCCGTATGCGATGCAGTCGCTGATCGGGATGAAGGATCGCTTCGATGTGGCCTTTGCCTGCGACACGGACCACGATCGGCACGGAATCGTCACCCCGAGCACAGGGCTGCTCCCGCCGAACCACTATCTCGCGGTGTGCATCGACTACCTCTTCCGGAACCGTCCGCGCTGGTCCGGACAGACTGCTGTGGGCAAGACCATCGTCAGCAGCGGGCTGATCGATCGCGTCACCGCGAGGCTCGAGCGCAGGCTGTACGAAGTCCCCGTCGGGTTCAAATGGTTTGTCGACGGGTTGCTGCACGGCTCGCTCGGTTTCGCGGGTGAAGAGAGCGCAGGCGCCTGCCTCCTTCGGCTCAACGGCAAGGTCTGGACCACAGACAAGGACGGCATCGTCCCGGCGCTGTTGGCGGCGGAGATCACGGCGCGCATCGGCCGGGACCCCGGCGAGATCTACCGAACGATGACCCAGGAGCTGGGCGAGCCAGTCGAGCGGCGTGTGGAGGCCGCGACCACCCGGAAACAGAAGAACTTGCTGGCGCGGCTATCGGCCCGACAGTTTCGGCATACGTCGCTTGCCGGCGAGACGATCGAGCGCGTCCTCGACCGCGCGCCGGGCAATGACGCGCCGATTGGCGGTCTCAAGGTGATCACCAAGACGGGATGGTTCGCCGCGCGCCCGTCAGGCACCGAGGACATCTACAAGATCTATGCGGAGAGCTTCCGCGGCGAGCGTCATCTGGAACGCATCGTGGAAGAGGCACAGGCGATGGTCGACAGCGCTCTCGGGGCGAAGCGCAGCCCCGCCGAACGCGCAAACCCACCGAAATCATGACCGGCGACCAGCTCGCACTCGATGCCGAGCTGGAATCGCTCCAGCGCGACACGTTCAGCTACTTCCTCCAGGAGGCCAACCTGAAAAACGGCCTGGTGCTCGACAAGACCGCGGCCGATTGGCCGGCCAGCATTGCCGCCACGGGTCTCGCCCTGACGTCGTATCCGGTGGCGATCGAGCGCGGCTTCATCACGCGCGCCGCGGCGATCGAGATCGTCCTCACGACTCTGCGGTTCTTCTGGAGTAGTCGGCAAGGCCCCGAGCCAGACGCGACCGGCTACAAGGGCTTCTACTACCACTTTCTGGACATGCAGACTGGGCACCGCGCCTGGCAATGCGAACTGTCGACCGTGGATACCACCATCCTGCTCGCCGGTGTGTTGACTGTCGGTGCGTATTTCGGCGCGGACACGACGAGCGAGAAGGAAATCCGCGGCTTGGCCGACGCGCTCTACCGCCGTGCTGATTGGCGATGGGCACAGAACGGTGGAGCAACCGTCACGCACGGCTGGAAGCCCGAGAACGGATTTCTGCCATGGCGCTGGGAAGGGTACGACGAGGCCCTCGTGCTGTATGTCCTGGGACTCGGCTCGCCCACGCATCCGTTGCCAGAAGAAAGCTACGCGGCGTGGGCTTCGACCTACGAGTGGAAGCGGAGTTACGGGTACGAATACCTGTACGCGGGGCCGTTGTTCACGCATCAGATTCCGCATGTCTGGATCGACTGCCGCGGCATTCAGGATGCGGCCATGCGCGACAAGGGCATGGACTATTTCGAAAACACCAGTCGCGCGACCCATGTGCAGCAGCGCTACGCGATCGACAATCCAATCAAATTCGCGGGCTATGGCAAGCACTGCTGGGGGATCACCGCGAGCGACGGCCCCGGCCCACGCACCGTCAAGGTGAGTGGCATCGAGCGGACGTTCTACGGCTACCTCGGGCGCGGGGCGCCGTACGGACCGGACGACGGCACCATCGCGCCATGGGCCGTGGTCGCGTCGCTCCCGTTCGCGCCGGACATTGTGTTGCCGGCAATTGACTATCTGGTGCATCAGCTCGACCTCAAGCTCGGCAACCCGTACGGCTTCAAGGCGACGTTCAATCCGACCTACCCGGACAGGCGACGCAACCCCCACGGCTGGGTCTCGCCGTTTCATTACGGGATCAACCAGGGGCCGATCATCCCGATGGTCGAGAACTATCGAACGGGCCTGCTGTGGCGCCTGATGCGGGACTGCCCCTACGTCGTCACCGGGTTGCGGCGAGCGGGTTTCACCGGTGGCTGGCTGTGACCCGGGGCGGCGGGTTGGTGCGAGAGATCGGCCTGCGAACGCTGCCACGGCGGTGGGCACCCGTTGCACGGCGCGATCAGCCGGAAAGGAGTACGGGCCATGACGCCCGATGCTGACCAGCCGACAACTCACGTGGGGACGCCGGCCGCGGCCAACGCGAAGGACGACCTGAAGTCCATGCCCATGCCGGAGCTGGAGGCGAAGCTGGGATCGTCGCCCGACGGCCTCACTGGAGCCGAGGCGAAGAAACGCTTGACCCAGTACGGGCCAAACGAGATCGAGGAGAAGAAGGACAACCCGTACCTCAAGTTCCTCACCTACTTCTGGGGCCCCATTCCGTGGATGATCGAGGCGGCCGTCGTTCTCTCGGCACTGGCCCAGCACTGGCCCGACTTCTTGATCATCCTCCTACTGCTCATGTCCAATGCCGTCGTTGGATTCTGGGAAGAACACCAGGCGGGCAACGCCATTGCGGCACTGAAGGCGACGCTGGCAGTCAAGGCCCGTGTCCGGCGGGACGGCAAATGGGTCACGCCGCCGGCGCGCGAGCTGGTGCCGGGTGACGTCATACGCCTGCGCCTGGGCGACATCGTGCCCGCAGACGCCCGCCTGCTCGAGGGCGACTCCATTGAGGTCGATCAGTCGGCTCTGACGGGCGAGTCCCTGCCCGCGACGCGAAAGCCCGGTGAGGCGGTGTTCTCGGGCTCGATCGTTCGTCAGGGCGAGATCGGGGCACTCGTCTATGGCACGGGCACCAATACCTATTTCGGCAAGACGGCTCAGCTTGTCCAGGAAGCCCACACGGTCAGCCACTTCCAGCGCGCGGTGCTCAAGATCGGCGATTACCTGATCGTCCTTGCGGTGGCCCTGGTGGCGCTGATCGTGACAGTCTCGATCATCCGCGGCAACCCGCTCCTTGATACCTTGCAGTTCGCCCTGGTGCTGACCGTGGCGGCCATCCCGGTGGCGATGCCGACGGTGCTGTCGGTGACGATGGCGGTGGGTGCGCGTCTGCTGGCCAAGCGAAAGGCGATCGTCACGCGGCTGGCGGCCATCGAGGAGCTGGCCGGCGTGGACGTCCTATGCACCGACAAGACCGGCACCCTGACCCAGAACAAGCTGACCCTGGGCGATCCGTTCAGCGTCAGCGGCGTCGAGGCAGATGACGTCATCGTGTGCGGCGCGCTGGCGTCGCGTGCGGAGGACAAGGACACCATCGACACGGCCGTGCTGGAAGGTGTCAAGGACGCCAAGGCGCTGAAGTCATACAAGGTTGTCGACTTCCAGCCCTTCGACCCAGTGCACAAGCGCACCGAGGCCACCGTAAAGGACTCCGACGGCGCGACGTTCCAGGTGGCCAAGGGTGCGCCGCAGGTGATCCTCGAGATGTCCGCGAATTCAGGAAGGGTTAAGGCCGCCGTCGACAAGGCCGTCAACGAGTTCGCGGCGCGCGGCTTTCGGTCGCTCGGCGTAGCCCGGGCCGAGGGCAAGGGCAAGTGGCAGTTCCTGGGCGTCCTGCCGCTCTTCGATCCGCCGCGGACTGAGGCGAAAGCCACGATCTCGACCGCCCGCCAGATGGGCGTGACGATCAAGATGGTCACGGGCGACGCGCTGGCCATCGCCGTAGAGACCGCCCGGAAGCTGGGGATGGGCACCAACATCCTCGACGCGAGTGGCTTCGGGGACACCAAGCATCAGGCGTCGGCAAAGCTCGTCAGATCGGTCGAGAGTGCGGACGGCTTCGCGCAGGTTTTTCCCGAGCACAAGTTCCGCATCGTCGAGATCCTGCAGAAGCACGGTCACATCGTGGGCATGACGGGCGACGGGGTGAACGACGCTCCCGCGCTCAAGAAGGCCGACTGCGGCATCGCCGTCTCGGGTGCCACGGACGCGGCGCGGGCGGCGGCGTCGATCGTGCTCTTGAGCTCCGGGCTGTCGGTGATCATCGAGGCGATCAAGGAGAGCCGGCGGATCTTCCAGCGCATGAACAGCTATGCCATCTACCGCATCGCCGAGACGATCCGGGTCCTGCTGTTCATGACCCTCGCGATCCTGGTGTTCAACTTCTTTCCCGTGACTGCGGTCATGATCGTGATGCTGGCCCTGCTCAACGACGGCGCCATCCTTTCCATCGCCTACGACAACGTGCATTACAGGAACAGGCCCGAAGCCTGGAACATGCGCCTCGTCCTCGGAATCGCCACCGTGCTGGGGATCACCGGGGTCGTGGCCGCTTTCGGCCTGTTCTATCTCGGCGAGCGAGTCTTCAATCTGGACCAGGCGCACATCCAAACATTGATGTACCTGAAACTGTCGGTGGCAGGCCACCTGACGATCTTCCTGACGCGCACGCGCGGTCGGTTCTGGTCGATTCGCCCCGCACGGGTGCTGCTGATCGCGGTGTTCGGCACACAAGCCGTGGCGACCTTGATCGCCGTCTTCGGTGTCTTCATGACGCCCCTCGGTTGGGGCTTGGCACTATTCGTGTGGGGTTACGCGCTGGCGTGGTTCCTCTTTACCGACCAGGTGAAAGTGCTCGCGTACCGGATGCTCGATCGCACCACGTCCAAGTCCAAGCCCAAGCCCAAGTCCAAGCCCGCGGCCAAGCCCGACGCCGAGCCCAAGGCCGACGCCAAGCCCAAGCCAAAGGCCGACGCCACGGCCAAGAAGCCGTCCGATTTGACGCCGCAGCTCGTCAAGGGCGTGCATGAGATGTACGAGGAACTGGGGCGCGAGGAAGTTCAGGCAGTTGAGGACTTGGAGAAGGCCGATCAGGAGAGTCGTAAAGGTGGGCCCGATGCACGACCGGCGCGAACACCGTCGTTGACATGGACGAAGGGATCGACATGAGAATCAATTCCACGAACTTTGCCATTTCAGCCGGAGATGAAGTCGAACTCGAGAAATGGCCGACAAGCGTGAAGCCGATATGCAAGTCGAAGAAGAGGTACCACAGGCTGCTCGACGAACACGTTGAGGAGCTGAGTTCGCTACAGCGCCTGCACTACGCTTCCGAACGGTACGCATTGTTGCTGATCTTTCAGGGGATGGACGCTGCAGGCAAGGACGGCGCCATCAGGCACGTCATGTCCGGCGTCAATCCGGAAGGCTGTGAGGTCTTCAGTTTCAAACAGCCCAGCGCTGAGGAGCTGAAACACGATTTCCTATGGCGCACAACATGTCGGCTTCCTGAACGCGGCCGGATCGGCATTTTCAATCGTTCCTATTACGAGGAGGTGCTGATCGTCCGCGTGCATCCAGGGATTCTCCGCAGCCAGGGGATTCCGGATGAGTTGATCGACGAGGAGACCATCTGGGCGGAGCGGTACCGTTCCATCGTCGATTTGGAGGAGCATCTCCATCGCAACGGCACCAAGATCGTCAAGATTTTCCTCCACATTTCAGCGGACGAACAACGGCGGCGGTTCGAGGAGCGCCCCGAAGAGCCGGACAAGAACTGGAAGTTCAGCATGTCGGATATGCACGAACGGCAATACTGGAAGCAGTACATGGGGGCGTACGAGAACTGCCTGAGCGCGACGAGCACTCAGGACGCTCCCTGGTACGTCGTTCCCGCCGATGACAAGGACAATGCGCGGCTGATCGTGTCCCAGATTGTGCTTGATGCGCTCGACGGGCTCAAGATGGCGTATCCCAAACCAACCGTGAAACGCCGGCAGGAATTGGCGGCAATGAGCAAGTTGCTGGCTAAGTAGCCTGTGCGTTCAGCCGTCCAACTTGACGCATGCGCTCTGAAGTCCCGCTGATATGAGGGAAGCCGCCTAGCCGAGCGCAGGGGCCCGAGCCGCGAGCGGCCTCTTCTCCTGCCGCGGCGCGGGGCGCTGGCCGGGCGTCCGAGCCCCCGCCAATGCGGCTGCGTCAGCCCTGCGGGTGGCGGACCAGTCTGGTTAGCTGGCCCCGCCGCCGAAACGCCATCTCGATGAGCCGGTCGAGCGCTCCGAGGACGATCTCCTCGAGACGTGCGCGCTCGAGCGCCACGACGGCGATCAGCAGGCTGACGCTGCCCAGCCAGACGTTGGGCAGGGCGATCCAGGCTGCCAGTGGCACGAGTGAGCGGCGATCGGCCAGCGCGCCATAACTGACGAGCAGCGCCGCGGCCGCCAGCCTGAGCACCAGGGGCAGCTCGATCGAGCCCGGCGATGCGGGCCTGCCTGCCTCGCGCACCAGCAGCGCGATCCATGCCGACCAGTTGCCGGGGTCGATCAGCCACGACGCCCCGGCGATCGCGGTGGTCGTACCGACGGCGACAGCCAGGTGGCGCCACTCGCGCCGCACCGCGAACCACAGTAGGCCGACCCCGGGGGTCACCTTGGTCAGAAGCACCAGCGACCACGTTGCCGGATAGCGGAAGCCGACCACGATCGCCAGTGCCAGCAGCAGGTGGATGTTTCCCCCCCACAGCTCGAAGAACGCGAGCGGGAGTGCCAGCGCGAACAGCACCGGGCCGACCAGCGCGAGCAGGGCGAACATCAGCAGCAAGGTCCATATCGCCATGAACTGCGCCCACGGCAGGTTCAGCAAGGGCGTGAGGATCTGGCTGAACGCCGGCGAGTACAGGTACGCACCGAAGACTCCCTCGCCGCCGCCGCCGTACGGCGCGGCCGTTCGGCCGGCCAGCCAATAGGCCTGGGCATCGAGTCCCGGTGTCATGTTGCCCAGGTCAAGTCGCTGGGCGGCGATGATCGCGGCCACGATCAAGCCGCCGGCAACTGCGCCGACCGCCATCAGGACCGAGCGGATTAGTTGCCTTCTGTCCTCGGACACGGCTCGTGAATCATGCCCGAGGGTTCCAACGAGCACCAGTTACCAATGGCCCGCCCGGCGATCGCCGCGGATTCGCGCCGGCCCGATGCTACGATCGACGGCGTGAATTACGAGATGTTCATGGGCGCAGCCCTGGCCGAGGCGCGCAGCGCCGCAGTGGCCGGCGAGACGCCCCATGGCGCGGTGGCGGTACTGGACGAGGCGATGGTCGCCAGCGGCCACGAACAGGTTGCCGGCACGGGTGACCCGACCGCCCACGCTGTCGTCGTCGCGCTGCGCGAGGCTGCCCAGCGACTCGGCCGCGCGAATCTCAACGGGCTGATCGTGTTCGCCACCAACGAGCCGTGCGCGATGTGCGTCGGTGCGCTGCTCGCGAGTGACGTGGACGGCCTTGTATATGCGCTCGATGACCCGGCCAACGGTGCCGCCGGCTCGACCACCCAGGTGGATGCCGAGGCGCTGCGCCGCCGGCTGCGGGTCGTGTCGGGGATCATGCAGGCCGAGGCTGCCGAACTGGCTAGGACGCCGCTCGTCGCAGGTCGCGCCGCGGTCCGCTGAGCCACGCTCACGATCTGTACGCCGGGTCCGCGGCAGGCGGCCCGGTTATCCTCTTGCGCGGAGAGGTGTCCGAGTGGTTGAAGGTGCCGCTCTCGAAAAGCGGTGTGCGCAAGCACCGTGGGTTCGAATCCCACCCTCTCCGCCACTTCCACCCCCGCTCCATCACGGAGAGGTCGCCTAGAGGCCTAGGGCGCGGCACTGGAAATGCCGTATGGGGCAACCCATCGTGGGTTCGAATCCCACCCTCTCCGCCACCCCCGACCCGCATGCCGCGCGGGGCGATGTGGTGTCCGGCGCGTATGATTTGGCCGCCGTGCTAGGCGGGGAACTAGCGGTGCCCTGTACCTGCAATCCGCTCCAGCAGGGCTGAATTCCCTCCCCAGGCCCGCGCTCGCGGATGCCGGTGGGCAGATCGACGTTGAGGATCGGGTCCCGCGCAGCGGCGACGCGTGAACCTCGTCAGGTCCGGAAGGAAGCAGCGATAAACGCTGTTCGCCGGGTGCCGCGGATCGGCCTGATCCGAGTCGATCGCCTTACAGGGCACGCGGACGTCTCCGGTCAAAGGAGGGTGCACGGCAAACCAATACCCACGCTCATGGTGAGGGACAGGCAATGCTGACGATGGCCGTTGGCCAAAGTGACGATGTCGACCCGCGCGTGGCCGTCGGCCAGGTAATCGAGCAATGCCGCGCACAGCTGGACGGCCGGTCTCCCTCCGCCGGGATCCTGTTCTGCGCTCTGGACAGCCTCGATCCGCTGCTGCCGCGGCGCATCAGGAAAGCATTCCCCGGTATCGAGTTAATCGGCTCGTCGTCGGCCGGCGAGATGTCGTCGGTGGTCGGCTACCTCGAGGACTCGATGGCGCTGGCCGTCTTCGCCTCCGATGACATCGACCTTGTGGTGGGCTGGGCCACCGGCGTGGATATGGATCCGACGGCTGCCGCGAAGACCGCGGTCGAGCAGGCTCTGGCACGCACCCAACAGGAGGCCAGGGTGTGCATCGTGATGACCGAGCCGCTCGCCGCGCAGAACGTGGCCGAGGCACTGCGCGCAGAGCTCCCGGCCGACGTGCTGATCATCGGCGGCGCCGCCGGGCGGCAGCAGCTCGGCGGCCTGACGCCCACCTACCAGCTGTGGAACGACCAGCTGGCCACCAACGGCGTCGCGATCCTTCTCCTTGCCGGTCCGGTCGTTTACTCGACGGCCGTCGGAACTGGTTGGCGAACTCTGGGACCCACGGGCACCGTCACCCGGGCCGAGTACGGCATGGTGCACGAGATCGACGGCCGCCCGGCCGCGGACTGGGCGAGCGCCTATCTCGACCTGACCGCGCAGGGCACGTTCGGCAACCCGCTCGCCGTCCAGGATCCGGGCACTGACGAGTGGTACCTGCGCGTCGTTTTGCGCGGCACTGAGGAGGGTTCCGTAGCGATTCCGGGCGCCATCCCGCTGGGCGCAACGGTCCAGCTCACGACCACGAACCCAGAAGAGATGCTCGCCGCCACGGCTGACGCGATCCAGCGCGCACGCGACGCATTCCCCGGCGCACGTCCACCGACGGCGGCCCTGGTCTTTTCTTGTGCGGTGCGCAAGTTCCTCTTGGGCAGCCGCGCCGGGCGCGAGGTTGATTCCGCGCGCTCGTTGCTGCCCGAGTCGATTCCGATCGCCGGCATGTACTGCATCGGCGAGATCGCCCCTACCGGGCAAGCGCCGGGCAGCCACTTCCTGAACGAGACATTCGTGACCCTGCTGCTCGGCAGCTGACGCCGGAACGCCATGGACGACGCCGCCCGAGAGAACCTGCGTTTGGCGCGCCGCGTTAAGCGATTGGAGGAGACGCTCGAACAGGTCGAGCTGATCCGCGACGTCAACGCGCGACTGCTGAGCCGGCTCATGGACGACCTCGACGCCGAGCGTCTTCGCTCGCGCGAGCTGTTGCTCAACGTGCTGCCCGAGCCGATCGTGGCCCGGCTCGATGCCGGCGAGACGCACATCGCCGACCGCCACGAGTCGGTTGCGGTGCTGATGACCGACCTGGTCTCATTCACCCCGAGTGCGGCAGAGCTCACGGCCGCCGAGCTGGTGAGCGAGCTCAACGACCTCTTCAGCAGATTCGACGAATCATGCGCGGCGCGCGGCGTAGAGAAGATCAAGACGATCGGCGACGCCTACATGGCCGTCGCGGGGCTGGACGGCGTGGACCAGGGCAACAACCGCGAGTCGGCCGCGGCAGCGGCAAACCTGGCGCTCGACATGTTCGATGCCCTGCAGACAGCCGGGTCGCGCTGGGAGATGCGTGTCGGAATCCATGTTGGTCCGGTCGTCGCCGGCGTGATCGGCACGCACAAGTTCGCCTACGACGTGTGGGGCGACACGGTCAACGTCGCGAGCCGCCTCGAAACGACCTCGCTGCCCGGTCGGATCCATGTATCCGAGCCCGTCGCCGTCGCACTCGCCGATCGTTTCGTACTCGAGGAGCGCGGCATGGTCGAGTTGAAGGGCAAAGGGCCGATGCCGACGTGGTTCCTCGTCGGCCGGCGCTGACGTCGGCCGGCTCTAAACTGGCTTCAGTGGCCCAAGCTCCGTCCCCCAGCAGCCCCGCCGCGGCGCCGCACCAGGCGCTCTATCGGCGTTGGCGCTCGCAGACGTTCGGCGAGGTCATCGCGCAGGACGCGATCGTCGAGACGTTGCGCAACGCGGTCCGCCTCGATCGGCTGAGCCACGGCCTGCTGTTCGTCGGGCCGCGCGGCACTGGCAAGACCTCGACGGCGCGCATCGTCGCCAAGGCCGTCAACTGCCTCAACCCGCGCGACGGCGAACCGGACGACACCTGTGAACCGTGCGTCGCCATCCGCGAGGGCCGCGCCCTCGACGTGGTCGAGCTCGATGCCGCCTCGAACAATCGTGTCGACGACATGCGCGAACTGCTGCCGCGCGTCTACACGACAGCGGCCGATCTGCGCAAGAAGGTCTTCATCATCGACGAGGTCCAGCGCATCAAGGAAGGCTGGGATGTGCTGCTCAAGACGCTCGAGGAGCCGCCGCCCGACGTGCTCTTCATCTTCTGCACGACCGACCCATCGGGCATCCGGCCGGCGGTGATCTCGCGGCTGCAGCGCTTCACCTTCCGGCCACTCCCCGCGGACCAGATCAGCGGCAAGTTGCGACGTGTCGCGCAGGCAGAAGGGCGGAAGGTGACCGATGAGGCGCTCGAGCTGATCGCCCAGCGCGCCGCAGGCGGGATGCGCGACGCCGAATCGATGCTCGACCAGGTGATCTCGAGCGGCCTCGAGCAGATCGACGCCGACGCAGTACGCGACCTGCTCGGGCTGGCCGAGCTGGAGAGCGTCGATCGTTTCATCGGCGCCCTCGCCGGCGGCGATGCGCTCGACGGCATCCGCCTGATCGACGAGATCGAGCGCGACGGACGGGATCTCGTCGCTTTCGCCGACCAGGTCGTCGGCCGGCTGCGCGAGCGGCTGCTGGCGGCGCTCGCCGAAGCGCCGCGCGAAGAGGCACGGACCGCCCAACTTGCCGCGGCCGCACGCCGCCTCGCGGGGCTGGACATCAACCGGGGAGCGGCAGGCGGCTATCGGCTGCAACTTGAACTCGCTTTGTTCGAGGCCGTCGACTACCACGCTGAACCCGCCCGGCCATCCGCCTCGCCGGCCGCCGCCGAGCCCATCCGCGTCGCCCAACCGCCGCGGGCCCCCGAACGCCCAGCCGCCGGGCCGGCTCCAGCCGCGCCCGCTCCAGCCGCGTCGACGCCGCGCGCTGCCGAGCAGCCACCCGCGGCCGCGCGTGCTCCGAAACGGCTCGCTTCCCCGTCGCAGCCGTCATCGGTCGAGGCCGAACAGCCTGCACCAGCGCCTTCAGGTCGGCCGGACGCCGAGCTCGAGGCGGTGCTCGCCGCGTGGCCCCAGGTGGTTGAGCGTATCGGGCGCAACCCCGCCAATCGGCCGCTTATCGCCGCTTGCCGCCCGGTCGAGGTGCACGGCGCGCAGGTCGTGCTCGGCTTCCCCGAAAACCAGGCCTTCCTGCGTGACATCGCCGAACGCAAACGTCCGCTGCTCGAGGAGGGCATCGCGGAGGTGCTTGGCCGTCCGGTCGCCGTCCGCTGCGTGGCCACCAACGTGGAAATCGCGCGACCGGTCACGGCGCTGGCGGACGCCGCAGGTGACGATCTCGTCGCGCAGGCGCGGCGTGTCTTCGGCGATGATCTTGTCGACGTGGCCGAAGTCGAATAGGAGGAGCGACAGTGAGCTACGCGAACATGGCCAAGATGGCCCAGCAGATGCAGGCCGAGATGGCACGCGTCCAGTCCGAACTGGACGCACTCACGCTCGACGGAACGGCAGGCGGCGGCGCGGTCACGGCGGTCGTCAACGGTCACGGCGAGCTGCTGTCGGTAGCCATCAATCCGGACGTCGTCGATCCGGCTGATGTCGAGATGCTGCAGGACCTGGTTACCGCCGCGGTCAACGATGCGCTGCACCGGGTCAAGCAGACCGCTGAGGAGAAGATGGCGCGCGTCACCGGTGGCCTCCGCCTGCCGGGCGTGCTGTAGTCGGAGCGCAGTTTGCCGCCGCTGCTGATCGAGCCCGTCGCCCGTCTGATCGACGCGCTTTCGCGTCTCCCCGGAGTTGGTCCCAAGACGGCCCAACGGCTGACTTACCACCTGCTCCGCGCGCCCGAATCGGAGGCACGCGCACTGGCCACCGCGCTCGTTGCCGTGCGCGAGGAGGTCGTCTACTGCGAGTCGTGCTTCAACATCAGCACCGAGTTGATGTGCCCCATCTGCGCCGACGAATCGCGCGACACGCGGCGCGTATGCGTGGTCGAGGAGCCGCTCGACGTGATCGCGATCGAGCGCACGGGCGCATTCCGTGGCCGCTATCACGTCCTCCATGGGGCCATCTCGCCGATGGACGGTGTTGGTCCCGACCGGTTGCGCATTCGCGAGCTGCTCGACCGTGCGGCCGCGCGGTGCGCGGCCGGTGAGCCCTACGAAGAGGTCGTGCTGGCAACCAATCCGACGCTCGAAGGCGAGGCGACCGCGATGTACCTCGCCGAACGGCTCGAGCCGGACGTTGGCCTGATTACCCGCATTGCGCGCGGCATCCCGGTCGGCGGCGATCTGGAGTACGCCGACGAGGTGACGCTGGTGCGCGCGATGCAGGGCCGGCGCGCCTTCGAGGCCGCCGAGCGATGAGCAACCTCGTCTTCGAGATCCTGCTGCGGCTGGTCAAGCCGCTGGCCGCCGCCCTGTTGGGAGTCCTCATCTACCTCGTCGCGACGTGGCTGGGCGAGCCCGGCTCGGTCGCGCTGGCGTTGCTGGCCTGGCTCAGCGCGGCTGCCTTCATCCTGCTCGTCCAGGAGAGCCCGCTCTAGGGACCGACTGAAGCCGGCACTCGCTATGGGTGATTGCCGGAGTTCTCGGTGGTGTAGAACGTCCCGCCGACGGTCGTGTTGCCCACGTAAGTGCAGATCCAGACGTCGTACGTGCCGCCAGCCGGGTCATTGAAGTCGATCGTGGGATTAACCGTGCCGAACGAGTCATCGACGCAGTAGAAGTTGCCGTATGGATCGTTGACGACCATCGCAGCGTCGCCGGTGATACCGAGGAAGTAGAGCCGCAGCAGGGCCGAGCCGCCGCCGAAGTTGATCCGCAGGTCTGGTGCCGACGTTGCGAAGCCCGTGCAGGCGCCGCCCAGGTAGGAGACGTCAACCGGCCCACCGGTGGTCATGCCGACGCCGTACGGGTCGGGGGCGAAACCAACCGACAGGTTCGCCTCGCCGTAGTTCGCCGCTGCCGTGTAGTCGAGCCTCGGCGGAGGCGGCAGGAGGATGGAACTCGAGATCGGGATGCGCAGGCTGCCGATCGGTATGTGGAAGCTGCGCTGAGCCGTGCTGGTCGGCGTCGGATTGGTGGTCGCGGTGGCGGTCGGCGTCGCGGTGGCCGTCGAAGGGCCGGTGCCGGTCGGCGCAGGAGCCGGTGTGTGCTTGGGCTTCTTCGTTCGCTCGGGTGCCTGGGGCGTGATAACAGGAGCGCCGGTGGGTAGTGATGCCCCTGCCTGCGCCGAGCTCTCGGCCGTGGTCCGCGCCGAGGCCTCGGGCGAGTTCGACCCGCCGGTGTAGACACTGACGCAGCCGAGGGCGATCAATGCCGTCACCACGAAGGACACCAGGGCGCGGAGGGGCTGTGCGTGGGCCACTCCGCGCAGCATGGCCCCAGACCGTGGGCCAGTCAATCGCCCAAGTTGGTGGGTCGGTGGGCCCGCTCGCCTCGCGCGTGCTCCCGCCCCGCGCGTGCTATAGTTCCGGTCCCGCGGCCGCCTCGGCGACCGTGACGGCTCCGTCCGGAGCCCCCCAGATCCGAGCCTAAAGCCTTGACTGGCCGTGTGTGACTGTGTCACAATACGCGGCTGTGCCGGGCGCCGGCTCAC